>NZ_JAUJXB010000001.1:0-2943398 GCF_031931805.1 Serratia sp. root2 | reverse complement strand
AAGCGCGGTTTTGCCTGCATCGAAAGATGCAACGTAAAAGAATCGGTGGAGCGGTAGTTCAGTTGGTTAGAATACCTGCCTGTCACGCAGGGGGTCGCGGGTTCGAGCCCCGTCCGTTCCGCCACTTATTGATAAGCCCTGAGTTTCTGACTCAGGGCTTTTTCATATTGAAAATTTGCTATGGCTGAGCATATCGCCGTGTGATTTACTGCGGTGAAAGACGACTATATTATAAATAATTGTCTGAATTTAATGCCAATATAAAGAATAATATACCCGGCATCATTATTTTTGCCGGGTTATGTACTTGCCGAGTATTATTTAATATTCTGACGCGCTAATTCTAACTGAATATCCTTATTCAAATTAGCTATCCAGCGATTATAGTTTGAATGAATTTTACCCTCTTTGGCATCCATATTGCTGCTGCCAACATACTTAATCTGGTAACTATTTGCATTGTAAGTAATGTGGATGTCGGCACTGTGACCGCGCAGCAATATTTTGCCATCGATCATGCCTTCACTGGTCGGGTTCATGATCCAGCCACGGTTAAGCCCGGCATAGAGAATAGCCTGACGTACCTGAACTTCGCTGTGGTTGCCAGCAACAGTTTGGTTGATGTTTTGCACTGGAGCGGTACCTGCACAGCCGCTAACCAGAACGGCGACGAATACGCCAGTTAAAATGAGTTTTAACGGTTTCATACTCTTTTCCCTGAGTGATAGTAGATAAGAAATATATTAGCCATACGCATGGTGTTATGTACGGCCCCTCCTTCATTAAGATACTCCCAAGAACCTTTCTCGACAAATATTCATGCTTTTCATCGCGATAATTTTCACACAGCTCAAGTCTCTCCACGTTATGTCTGTAACTAAGCCTAATGATTTAATCGAATATTCCGAGCGAAAATAGGAATTTTGCGCATGCATTCTGTGGTCAAATATAATAAATTTACGCACGGAATTTTTCTGACCTGTAATAGCACTAATGGCGGGCGGCATGAATATACTCAGTTGGTGGGCAATGGCTCCCGATCGTGGAACGCGTGAAGCATGGCGCCAGTGGGCTACAGATAAGCATCTGGCTGCTGAATATCAGGGGGCATTACCCGACTGTTCTCATATCCCCATGATGTCGCTACGCCGGATGAGTATTGGAACGCGGTTGGCCGTAGAGAGCGGTCTAATCTTGTTAAGCGACCATCAGGCGGATATGGCTATCTTTACCAGCCGTCACGGTGAGCTGGAGCGTACGCAAAAAATTCTGCGGCATCTGCATCAGGAACAGCCATTGTCACCCACAGATTTCGCCATGTCGGTGCACAACACCGCAGCGGGGTGGTTGACCATTGTGGCGAATAATACTTTACCCACCACCTCACTGGCGGCCGGTGAAGACAGCTTTCAACAGGGAATGATTGAAGCCCAGGCAGTGTTGGCCACCGGCAGTGCCGAGCGGGTGCTATTAGTTGATTTTGACGGTATTGTGCCGGAGGTTTACCAACCCTTCATCCCGGCTAATCCCTTCCCCTACGCCGTCGCGCTGCTACTTGAAAATGCTGGTTCATTGAATTGCCGTGCGGTAGCGCCTGGGCCGGATCTTCGTAAGGAACCGCAGAGCCTGTCGTTTTTGCGTGGCTGGCTTGGCCCTGATAACGAATTCACGGTGCCGGGCCAGCAGCATGGCTGGATGTGGGTGCGCTGATGGTCAGGGTTATGCTTGCTGAACAAACCGCCAAGCCATCCTCATGGTTGAACCGTTGTTGGCGGGTTATCGCCACCGGTTTATGTTTTTCGCTTTTTGGTCTCGGCGGACTGTTGCTATCCGGCATCTGGTTTAACCTGATGCGCCTGGCGGTGCGCGATCCTGTGCGCCGCAGTCGGCTGACGCAGAATTCGATCCGGAACAGCTTTCGCTTTTTTCTGGCGACTACCCGGTTTTTTGGCGTACTGGATTATCGTTTCGACGGTGCCGAGCGCCTCAAAGAGGATCGCGGTTGTCTGGTGATCGCCAACCATCCCAGCCTGCTGGATTATGTGCTGCTGGCTTCGCGCATGCCGCGCTGCGATTGTATCGTTAAAGAGGCCTTGCTGAATAATGTGTTTGTCAGTGGCGTGATAAAGGCGGCGGGCTACCTGGCCAATGCGGAGTCGGATCGTTTGCTGGAACAATGCCGGCAACGCTTGGTTAGCGGCGGTACTATTCTTATTTTTCCTGAGGGGACTCGCACTACGCCAGGCAAGGCGCTCGCATTGCAGCGCGGGGCGGCCAATATTGCACTGCGCAGCCAGTGCGATATTCGGGTGGTGCAAATTCACTGTCGCCCGCCCATGCTGACGAAGCAGGGGAAATGGTATAACATTCCGCCGATAAAACCTCAGTTCCATATCACCGTTCAGGATAAGATCGAAACCCGCAACTTTATTCGTGTGGATGACGTTTCTCCGGCCCTTGCGGCAAGAAGATTAACCCAGCATTTAACTGACGCGTTACAGTCAGATTCTATAAATAATGAGAAATAGTGGAATGAATTTATTGAGCACCGAAATCAAGCAATTGATCATTGATACGCTCAATCTTGAAGGTATGACGCCGGAGGAGATTGACGCCGAAGCACCGCTTTTTGGTGATGGGCTGGGCCTGGACTCGATTGATGCGTTGGAATTGGGTCTGGCATTGAAGAACCGTTATGGCGTGGTGCTGTCAGCTGAAAGCGAAGACATGCGCCAACATTTTTATTCCGTGGAAACGCTGGCGAAGTTTGTTTCTGCACTGCGTAGCAAATAAGAGGTTTTCATGGATAAACAAGATATTTACCTGCAAATTCAGGCGCTGTTGGTCAAGCTGTTTGAACTGGATGCTGATGATATCAAGCCGGAGTCCCGCCTTTACGAAGAGCTGGAACTGGATAGTATTGATGCGGTAGATCTGGTGGTGCATCTGCAGAAAACGACCGGCAAGAAGATTAAGCCGGAAATGTTCAAGTCGGTACGCACCGTGCAGGACGTGGTTGACGCTATCGATGAACTGCTGAAATCAGACAGCTAAGACCACGGCGCTAAGGTGACGCCCTCCCGTTGGTTGAATCCGGTGTTGCGGTTGCTTCAGGCCGTGACATGGCTGGTACTGCTGTTATACCCGCTGGCGGTTTGGGTTGGCCTGACGCGTTGGGGAATCACAATCCTGGCGCCGTTGCTGGTGACGGTCTTTACCTTGCGCCTGCTGATGTTGCGCGGAAAACTGCGTCAACAGATGTGGCTGGGCAAGGCGTTAGCCGGGGTTGGCATCCTGCTTGCGCTCACCAGCTGGGGGCTGAAGCAGACTCACTGGCTGCTGTATTATCCGGTGTTGGTCAACGTTTTACTGCTCTTGCTGTTTGCCTACTCCCTGTTTGCTCCCCCTACGGTGGTTGAGCGGCTGGCTCGAATTACCGAACCGCAATTGGATGCTGCCGGCGTGGCTTATACCCGACGGGTGACCCAGGTCTGGTGCGTGTTCTTTATTGTTAATGGCGCAATAGCGCTGGCAACCTGCCTGTCAGGCGATATAGCGCTCTGGACGCTGTATAACGGCGGCATCAGTTATCTGCTGATGGGGGCATTAATGGGTATTGAATGGATAGTCAGGAAAAGGATCAGGCGCGCCTGAGTTTGCCGATGCGCCAGTGGCTTAGTGCCGAGCGGGACGATTCCCTGCTTATTGCCTGGCGTGGCCCGCAGGCAATGCGTCTTGGCCAATTCCGTCGCGATGTCGCCGCTCTGGCCGCAAGGTTGGCCGTCAGGGAAGAACGACGCTGGGCGCTGTGTTTTGATGATAGTTATCGTTTTGCCGTTGCCTGGCTGGCATCGCTTTATGCCGCCAGGTTGCCGGTGATCTTCGGGCACCAACGTGAAGCTATCCTCAAAGAGCAGCGGGCGGATTACGACGCTTTGTTGACTGATTTCCCCCTCGATCCCGGTACGCCGGTTCTGAGCGTGGCAGAGGGATCTATTGTGGATACCCCTCTGCCCACCTGGCCTCGGGATCCCCGATTTATTCTTTATACCTCCGGTTCGACCGGCCAGCCGCAGGCGGTCATCAAATCTGTCGCCTGCATGGATCGCGAGAGCGAGTTGTTGGCAGCCGAATGGGGCGACGTCTTTCAGGGCTGCAGCGTGGCGGCATCGGTCTCTCATCAGCATATGTATGGCCTGAGCTTCCGTCTGTTTTTGCCTCTGGCGCTCGGCCTGCCTTTTGATGCGCAACTGACGGAATATCATGAGCAACTGATTGCCAGACATCAGGGACGGCGTTTGATTTTTGTCAGCAGTCCGGCGTGGCTTAAACGTTTGGATAACCGGTTGGCGCTTTCAGACTGTGTCCAGGTGTTTTCCGCCGGTGGTCCGTTAGCCTTTGCCGAAGCGCAGCTTGCCCGGCAAATGCTGAAGGCGTTACCGCTGGAGATTTACGGCACCACCGAAACCGGCATGCTGGCATGGCGTAAGCAAACCGAGGAGGCTGCGTTATGGCAGCTGTTTGCTTCCATTGAGCTAAGGGTTAATTCGGATAATAGTGTCAGCGCCGCTTCACCGCTGATACCTGATAGCGGTGAAGCGGCGCTGAGCGATATTATTCAGCTCGTGCCGAATGGCCGGTTATTTCAGCTGAATGGCCGTGCCGATCGGATTATCAAGGTAGAAGAGAAACGTCTGTCACTGACGGAAATTGAGCGACGCCTGAAAGCCTTGCCGGAGATCGCCGATGCAGCCGTGCTGCCACTCCAGCAGAGAGGGCGTACCTTACTGGCTGCGGCGATAGTGCTTTCCCCGCACGGTGAAACTCGCCGACAAAGCATGTCAGAAGGGGCATTCACCCGAGAACTCCGCCAGGCGCTGCGTAGCTGGTTGGAGCCGGTGGCGTTGCCGCGCAGTTGGCGCATTATTGATGCCATCCCGCTTAATCCACAAGGCAAACGCGCCTATGCCGAACTACAGGAGCTGTTTTTATGATGCAACCTGAGGTACTGCAACAGCAGGTGAGCGATACGACCCACGCCAGCCTGCTGTTGCGTCTGCCGGCCGGGCTGTTTTGGTTTCGCGGCCATTTTCCTGAGCAGCCGATCCTGCCCGGTGTGACCCAAGTAAACTGGGTGATGCAGTATGCGCATCAGCTACTGGGCATCAAGACGGCGTTCAAAGGCATCGAGGTCGTCAAGTTTCAACAACCCTTGTTACCGGAGCAGACCGTATTGCTGCTGCTTGAATGGCAACCGGCGCGCCACAAGTTGTTGTTCAGCTATCGCCTCGGCGAGGCGACCGCCAGCAGCGGTAAGATTTCGTTATGCCAGTGACCATGTCGTTCTCCCCCTGCATTGTTATCCCTTGTTTCAATCATGGGCAGATGATGGCCGATGTGCTGGCCTCGCTGGCCGGTTATGGCCTGCCGTGCCTGGTGGTGGATGATGGCAGCGCTGCCGGCACCGCCGATGAATTGCAACGGTTGGCTGCCGGGTTACCTTGGGTTCAACTGCTGCGACTGGAGCAAAATCAGGGCAAAGGTGCGGCGGTGATCGCCGGGCTGCAATTGGCGCACAGCCAGGGCTACAGTCATGCTTTGCAGGTGGATGCCGACGGCCAGCATCAACTGAGCGATATTCCGGACATGATCGCCGAAGCGCGCGCTTACCCCGATTGTTTGATTTCCGGTCAACCGGTTTACGACAGCTCAGTGCCGAAGTCACGGCTGTATGGCCGCTATGTCACTCATGTTTGGGTGTGGATAGAAACCCTGTCGTTGTCGCTTAAAGACAGCATGTGCGGTTTTCGTGTCTACCCGGTGGAACCGACGTTGGCGCTGGTGGCGAGTCATCCGCTTGGCAAGCGCATGGATTTCGATACCGAGGTGATGGTCAGGCTGTACTGGCAAGGCGTGCCGAGCCGCTTTCTGCCGACGTGCGTCACCTATCCGGCCGACGGCGTTTCCCATTTTGACGCGTTGCGCGACAACTTGCGTATTTCCTGGATGCACACCCGGCTGTTTTTCGGCATGCTGCCGCGTATTCCACGTCTGCTGCGCCGCAAGCCGGTTAATTCATTGCACTGGTCGGCAACCGAAGAACGCCATGGCCTGTGGGGCATCCGGCTAATGCTGCAGGTTTACCGGCTATTTGGCCGCCGTGCATTTCAACTGCTGCTGTACCCGGTGATTGGCTATTTCTGGCTGACCGGCCGCGCCCCGCGCAAGGCATCACGCGACTATCTGCAGCGCCTGCGGGAATTTGCACAGGGCAGACAACAAACCTTGCCCGCACCGCTTAACAGCTTCCGTCACTTTATGCGCTTCGGCGATGCGATGCTCGATAAGCTGGCAAGCTGGCGTGGGGAATTGCATGACATTCGGTTGGTGGATCGCGCCGGCTGCGAACGGCAGATCGCTTCCGGCAAAGGCACGCTGATCCTGGCTTCACACCTGGGGGATATTGAATCGTGTCGTGCGCTGGGTGAGTTGGATTCTGGCGTTAAGGTCAATGCTTTGGTGTTTACCGAACATGCCGAGCGCTTCAACAAGGTGATGAAAGAGGTGAACCCGCGCGCCAATCTGAATCTGATTCAGGTCACTTCGCTGGGGCCGGAAACGGCCATGCACCTGCAAGACAAGCTAAACGCCGGTGAATGGGTGGCGATTGTCGGCGATCGCACCTCTGCCGGAAAGCATCAGCGTGGCGAACAGCCGCGCGTGGTATGGAGCCATTTCCTCGGCAAGCCGGCACCTTTTCCTCAGGGGCCGTTCGTCTTGGCCGCCGCGCTGCGCTGCCCGGTATTTCTGATGTTCGGCCTCAAGCAACAGGGGCGGCTGAACGTTTATTTCGAACCTTTTGCCGATCCGCTGTTATTACCCCGCGCTCAGCGCCGACAGGCATTGCAGCAGGCGGTAGATAATTATGCCGCGCGCCTCGAGCACTATTGCCTGCTGGCACCGCTCGACTGGTTCAATTTTTTCGATTTCTGGCAGTTGGCGACACACCCGCCGGCGCAACAGGAGCCTGAGACATGAAGCTAACAGAGGATCCGCGTTTTTCCACCCGGATTGAGATGACTATCCCGTTCCATGATACCGACGCCATGGGCGTGGTGTGGCACGGTAACTACTTTCGCTATTTTGAGATCGCGCGCGAAGCCCTGCTGAAGCAGTTCAATTACGGTTATCGCCAGATGCAGGCTTCGGGTTATGTTTGGCCGATCGTGGATACGCGGGTGAAATACATTGCGCCGGTGCTGTTTGAGCAACGGATCATCGTCTGCGCTGAACTGGAGGAGTATGAGAACCGCCTGCGCATTGGTTACCGCATCCTCGATGCGCAAAGCGGCAAAACCACCACCCGTGGGCACACTATCCAGGTGGCGGTGGATGCTGAAAGCGAAGAGATGTGCTTTGTTTCGCCGCAAATACTGTTGGATAACATCGGGAGTAAGCAATGAAAGGTTGGTTATTGATGGTCGTTGCCCTGTTCAGCCTGAGCGCCCAGGCGGTCACGCTGGCGGAGTTGCAGCAGCGCTTCAGCCAACAGCCGATATTGCGTGCCGAGTTCGAGCAACAGCGCAGTATCAGCGGCATGGAGAAACCGCTGAAATCGAGCGGTGAATTGCTGATTTCTCAGCAAAAAGGGCTGTGGTGGGCGCAGCAAAAACCTTTCCCGCTGACCTTGCTGCTGGATGATAAACGCATGGTGCAAACCTTGGCAGGCCAGCCCCCGCAGGTGGTGACTGCGGATAACAACCCGCAGATGTTCCAGTTTAACCACCTGCTGACCGCGTTGTTCCATGCCGATAGCCAGGCGCTTGAGCAAAACTTTGCCTTGCAGTTCAGCGATCTCGGGCACAACAAATGGCGGCTGGTACTGACGCCAAAAACCACGCCGCTCGATCGTTTGTTCAAACGCATTACGCTCAACGGAGAGCAATTCCTGGAAACCATTGATATCGACGATATGCAAGGCGATGCCACGCACATCCGCTTCTTTAATCAACGTACGACACCGCAGGCATTGACCGTTGATGAGCAACAGCGCTTTGCGTCCTGAGCAGCATCGGCGGCTGGCCTTTGGCTGGTTGGCGATTTGTCTGATATTGCTCGCGGCGCTGTGCTGGTTGCTGCCCCGCAGCCAGATCAACAGCAGTGTGCTGGCGTTATTGCCGAAGCAGCAACTGGTGGGCGTGCCGGATGAACTGACCGACGGCTTCAGCCACCGGCTCGATCGCCAATTGATGTGGCTGGTGAGCCCACCACCAGGTGCGGACAGCGCCGCAGTGAGCTGGTGGTGGCAGCAATTGCGGCAGATGCCGGAATTGCAGCAGGTTGGTGGCCCGATGGACGCGCAACGCCAGCAGCAGTGGGGGCGGTTTTTTTATCAGCATCGCAACGTGTTGCTGGACGATGCCACCCGACAACGGCTGATGCGGGGACCGGATGCGCAGAGCCAGTGGATCCTCGGCCAGCTTTACTCGGCCTTTGCCGGCGTCAGCGGCAAGGAACTGGCCAACGATCCGCTGATGTTGGTGCGCGGCTCACAACTGGCGCAGCAGCGTAGCGGCGGTTCACTGAGCCTGTCCAACGGCTGGCTGGTGGCGCGTGACCCGCAGGGGCGCAACTGGTATCTGCTGCACGCCGAGCTTAGCGCTTCCTCTTATGACATAGGCAGCGCACGAAGCACGGTAGATAAACTGACGGCGCTACAGCAACAACTGCAACAACGTTGGCCGGGCGCAGAGGTGTTGAACCGCGGCACGCTCTATTACAGCAACTACGCCAGCCAGCAGGCCGAGCGGGATATTTCGACTATTGGTCTGGCCTCGGTGGCGGGAGTCTTCCTACTGGTGTTGTTGATGTTCCGCTCACCATTGCCGCTGTTGCTGTGTGCGCTGTCGGTGGGTATCGGCGCCTTGGCGGGCACCGTCGCCACGCTGCTGGCTTTTGGTGAAATTCATGTGATGACGCTGGTGCTGAGCATCAGCATCGTCGGTATTTCGGCGGATTATGCACTCTATTTCCTGACCGAACGTATGGTGCATGGGCAACAATCGACGCCGCTGGCCAGTTTGCAAAAACTGCTGCCGGCACTGTCGATGGCGCTGCTGACCACGGTTGTCGCCTATCTGGCGCTGTTGATTGCGCCGTTCCCGGGCTTGCAGCAGTTGGCGGTATTTGCCGCCGCCGGGCTGAGCGCCGCCTGCATTACCGTGATTTCCTGGTATCCGCAGCTGTCGCGTCGTCTGCCGGTGCGTTCGGCACCGGGGCTGGCGCTGATTCTGCGTTGGCTACACGCCTGGCGCCATCGGCCTTTGCTGCGCTATGGGCTGCCCGGTGCGGCGTTGCTGGTGATTATTGCCGGCTTCAGTCAACTGAAAGTGGATGACGACATCGGTCAACTGCAGGCGTTGCCGACGGAGCTGCAACAGCAGGAACAGCGTATCGCCGCTTTGACCGGCCAGCATAACGATCAGAAATGGTTGGTGGTGTACGGTGCCAATGGCGAACAATTGCTGCAGCGGCTGGAGTTATTGCAACCCAAGCTGGCACAGGCCAAACGGCAAGGCGTGCTGGCGGATTATCGCCTGCTGCCGCTGCCTTCGCATCAGCGCCAGCAGGAAAACGCCGCCCTGTTGCAACGCCTGGCGCCACAGGTGATGGCGCAGTTGCAGCAAGCGGAGCTGACGCTGAATGCGCCGGACTTGACCGCTGACTGGGTGACGCCGCAACAGTGGCTGGGCAGCGTGGTCAGCGAGGGCTGGCGGCTACTGTGGCTGACGTTGCCTGATGGCCGCAGTGCGGCGCTGATACCGGTCAACGGCGTGCAAAACAGCGCGGCGATGCAGGCGTTGGCTGGGCAGGTGCCGGGCGCCGGTTGGATCGACCGGAAAACAGAATTCAGCGAACTGTTTGGCCAGTACCGGTTGTATCTGTCGTATCTGTTGGCGCTGTCGGTGGCGGCGATCGCGCTGATCTACCTGTGGCGTTTTGGGTTGGGGCACGGCCTGCGCTGCATGGTGCCGACGTTGCTGTCGCTGGGCTGCGGCATTGCCGTGCTGGCGCTAAGCGGGCATACGCTGAATCTGTTTTCGTTGTTGGCGCTGATACTGGTCTTGGGGATCGGCATTAACTATACGCTGTTCTTCACCAATCCCCGGGGCACGCCAACCACCTCGATGTTCGCCATCTTTATGGCGGTCTTCACCACCCAGTTGACCTTTGGCATGCTCGTGCTGAGCCATACTCAGGCCATCAGCAGTTTTGGCATTGTATTAAGCAGCGGTATCGCCGTGGCATTTCTGTTGGCACCGCTGACGTTGGCAACGAAAAGAAAAAGAGGAAAAGCCTGATGCGCGGCTTACGAATGATGCTGTTAATGCTGGCAACCCTGCTGGCCGGCTGTGCCGGCTCGCAGGATCCTACCTTGCCGCAGGCGTGGTTGAAACCCGGGACTCGGGTGACATTGCCGTCGCCTGCGTTGGAGCAACCGATTAGCCAACAGCAGTTGTTGACCGCCGAAGTGAAGGGACAACGGCATTCGATGCTGGTGCTGCTCAATGCCGACGGCCGACGCCTGCAACTGGTGGGTATGTCGCCGCTGGGCATCCGCTTGTTCAACCTGACCTACGATCGTCAGGGGATCCACACCGAGCAGTTGATCAAAGTGGGTGAACTGCCGCCAGCCAGCCAGGTGCTGGCCGATATCATGCTGAGCTATTGGCCAGCGGCCGACTGGCAGCCCTTGCTGCCGGCAGGGTGGCGGTTGGAGGATCGGCCGGAGGTGCGCCGTCTGTATGACGATCGCGGCGCGACGATCAGTGAAATCCGTTATCAGCAAGCCAATGGCCAACGCAATCCGCTGTCGATAACCCAATCCGCTTTCCATTACCGCATCACCATTCAGAATCTGGGGAGCGAATAATGATCTATTTCTCTGCCGTAGGTATGGTGAACGCGCTGGGCGACAGTCTGCCGCAGATCGCGGAAAATTTGGCTCGCGGCGTGTCGCCTGGCATGCAGAGGCAGACGCAGTGGCTGCTCGGCGGTGCGCCATCCTGGTTCGGTAACGTACAGGGCGAGCTGCCTGCCGTTCCTGAGCCACTCAAACGCCATAACTCTCGCAACAACCGTCTGCTGTTGGCCGCATTGGCGCAAATCGAGGTGCCGGTGCGCGAGGCCATCGCCCGCTACGGCGCCGATCGCGTTGCGGTGATTATGGGCACCAGCACTTCCGGCATTCGTGAAGGTGAGCTGGCGTTGCAACAGCATCAGGCGGGGCAGTGGCCGCAGGGCTATGATTATCAACAACAGGAACTGGGCGATCCAGGCCAGTTCCTCAGCGCTTTTCTCGCTACCCGTGGCCCGGCCTATACCCTGTCTACCGCCTGTTCCTCCAGTGCGCGTGCCATCATCAGCGGTAAACGCCTGATTGACGCCGGGCTGGTGGACGCGGCGATTGTGGGCGGTGCCGATAGCCTGTGCCAAATGCCGATCAACGGCTTCAACAGCCTGGAATCGCTGTCGGCGGAGCGTTGCACGCCGTTCGCCGTCGGGCGTAGCGGCATCAATATTGGCGAGGCCGCTGCGCTGATGCTGTTGACGCGTGAGCCGGCACCCGTAGCGTTGCTGGGCGTAGGGGAGTCTTCCGATGCCTGGCATATGTCGGCACCGCATCCAGAAGGTGCCGGTGCAGAACGGGCTATCGAGATGGCACTGCGGCAGGCGGGTTTGAGCGCCGAACAGATCGGTTATATCAATCTTCACGGCACCGCGACGCGGCTTAACGATCGGGTAGAAGCTCAGGTGGTGAATCGCCTGTTTGGCGCGCAGACGCCGTGCAGCTCCACCAAGCACCTCACCGGCCACACGCTGGGTGCTGCCGGTGCAGTAGAAGCGGCGCTGAGCTGGTTGTTATTGACCCAGCCATTGCCATTGCCGCAGCAGGATTTCAGCGCTGCGCCCTGCGATGGTGAGCTGGCACCGCTCGGTCTGGTTTGCCGGCAGCAACCGTTGCGTCAGCGCGCTATCCTGTCCAATTCATTTGCGTTCGGCGGCAATAATGCCTGCCTGCTGTTGGGGGATGTGCCATGAGCCGTTATCACACTGCGGAATACTATTTGCCCCATGCATCGCCGATGGTGCTGCTGGAACGGGTGCTTGAGGTGGGCGAGGAGCACGCTCAGTGCGCGGTGACGGTCAGCCCTGTCGGTATATTGGCGCCATTTCTTGACGCGCAGGGCGCGTTGCCGGGCTGGTACGGCATTGAGCTGATGGCGCAGGCTATCGGCGTCTGGAGCGGCTGGCATGGCAGGCAGGCAGCCCAACAGCCGCGGCTTGGCATGCTGCTCGGTGGGCGCGCCATCCACTGCGAACAGCCGGTATTTCCTGCCGGCAGCGAACTGCGGGTTAGTGTGCAGCAACTGCTGAAAGACGAAAAACTGGCCAGCTTCGAATGTGAAATCAGTATCGATAATGTGCGGGTCGCACAGGGCAGGCTGAACACTTATCAGCCTGATCAACAAGAAATAATCCAATTGATTACCTTAGGGGGAAACGCATGATGCGTTCCGTTTTAGTCACCGGCGCCAGTAAAGGGATCGGTCAGGCCATTGCCTGCCGCCTGGCTGCGGATGGCTTTTTGATCGTCGTTCACTACCACCGCGATAAAACCGGGGCAGAATACACGCTGCAACAAATTGTCGCCGCCGGCGGGCAAGGGCGTTTGATTCAGTTTGATATCAGCAACCGCACTCAGTGCCGCGAGCAGCTTGAGCAGGATATTGAGGTTCACGGCGCCTATTATGGCGTGGTGAACAATGCGGGTATTACCCGCGATGGCGCTTTCCCGGCACTGAGCGAAGAGGACTGGGACGGGGTGATCCACACCAACCTCGACAGCTTCTACAATGTGCTTCATCCCTGCGTCATGCCTATGATTGGCCTGCGCAAAGGCGGGCGAATCATTGCGCTGTCGTCGGTTTCCGGCGTAATGGGTAACCGTGGACAGGTCAACTACAGCGCGGCCAAGGCCGGCGTCATCGGTGCCTGCAAGGCACTGGCGATCGAGTTGGCGAAACGCAAAATAACCGTTAACTGCATCGCCCCGGGCCTGATTGACACCGGCATGATTGACATGGAGCCGGCGGCGCTGATTGAAGCGATGCGCGCGATCCCGCTCAAACGCATGGGCTCGGCGGAAGAGGTGGCCGGGTTGGCCAGCTATTTGATGTCAGATATTGCCGGCTATGTAACGCGGCAAGTCATTTCCATTAACGGAGGAATGGTATGACACAGCGAGTGGTTGTGACCGGCATGGCGGGTGTTACCGCTTTCGGCAATAACTGGGCGGACGTGTCCGACCGCCTGAAGCAGGGGAAGAATGCAGTGCGCTATATGGCGCCATGGGAAGAATATCAGGGGTTGAACACCCACCTTGGCGCGCCGATCGATGATTTCGTGCTGCCGGAGCATTATACGCGCAAGCGCATCCGTTCGATGGGGCGTGTTTCACTGCTGGCTACCCGTGCGACCGAACTGGCGCTTGAGCAGGCCGGGTTGCTGGGTGAGGCGGTGTTGACCAACGGCGAGACGGGTATCGCCTACGGCTCATCTACCGGCAGCACCAAACCGGTCAGCGAGTTCGCTACCATGCTGACGGAAAAACACACCAACAATATCACCGGCACCACCTATGTGCAGATGATGCCGCACACCGCAGCGGTGAATACCGGCCTGTTTTTCGGCCTGAGGGGGCGGGTTATCCCGACCTCCAGCGCCTGTACCTCAGGCAGCCAGGCGATTGGCTACGCTTACGAGAGCATCCGCCACGGTTATCAGACGGTGATGGTGGCGGGCGGAGCCGAGGAACTGTGTCCTTCGGAGGCGGCGGTGTTCGATACGCTGTTTGCCACCAGCCAGCAAAACGATCGCCCGGATCTGTCGCCACGCCCGTTTGATCGTCAGCGCGACGGCCTGGTGATTGGCGAAGGGGCGGGAACCTTGATCCTTGAGTCGCTGGAGCATGCGCAGGCGCGCGGCGCCACGATTTACGGCGAGATTATCAGTTTTGCGACCAACTGCGATGCGGCGCATATTACCCAGCCGCAGCAGGAAACCATGCAGATTTGCATGCAGCAGGCGCTGAAGGCTTCCGGGCTGGCGAGCGGCGATATCGGCTACATCAGCGCTCACGGTACGGCGACCGATCGTGGCGATATTGCGGAAAGCCAGGCAACGGCGGCGATTTTTGGCAACCGCACGCCCATTTCCTCGCTGAAAAGCTATTTTGGCCATACGTTGGGTGCCTGCGGTGCGCTGGAAGCCTGGATGACGCTGGAGATGATGCGTGAAGGCCGATTTGCGCCGACCATCAACCTCAGCGAGCCGGACACTGCCTGCGGCGATCTGGATTACATCATGGGCGAATATCGGCAAATTGATACCGAGTTTGTGCAATCGAACAACTTCGCGTTCGGTGGCATTAACACCTCGTTGATCCTGCGCCGCTGGGCGTAATTCCTTCAAACCGGGGCGTTCGCTCCGGTTATTATTGCCGTTTAATCAAAAGTCTTATGCGTAATAGGGCGTTTTTGATCAACAAAACAGTTGCCATAATCCTCCCATATCGTATCAACATCCTAATGAGAGAATAAAATTATGAGCATCCCTGCATTTGGTTTAGGCACGTTCCGTCTTCAGGATCAGGTCGTGATCGACTCGGTCAGCACTGCGCTGGAATTGGGGTATCGCGTGATTGATACTGCGCAGATCTACGAAAACGAAGCTGCGGTGGGCCAGGCAATTGCCGCCAGCGGCATACCGCGTGACGAGTTGTTCATCACCACCAAGATTTGGATCGCCAATCTGGCGAAGGGCAAGTTGATCCCGAGCCTGCAAGAGAGCCTGAGCAAACTGCAAACGGCCTACGTTGATTTGACGCTGATCCACTGGCCGTCACCCAATGACGAAGTCCCGGTGGCCGAGTTTATGGCTGAGCTGCTGGAAGCCAAAAAACTGGGGCTGACGCGCCAAATCGGGGTGTCCAACTTCACCCTGGACCTGATGCAGCAGGCGATCGATGCCGTGGGCGCAGAGCAGATCGCGACTAACCAAATTGAGCTGTCCCCGTATCTGCAGAACCGTCAGGTGGTTGAGTTTGCTCAGCAGCACGGCATTGCCATCACTTCCTACATGACGCTGGCCTATGGCAAAGCGCTGCAGGATGAAACCATCAAGGCTATCGCGGCACGGCGCAACGCGACCCCGGCGCAGGTTATCCTGGCCTGGGCGCTGCAACTGGGTTACGCGGTGATCCCTTCTTCCACCCGGCGTGAAAATCTGGCGAGCAATCTGCTGGCGCAGCAATTGACGCTGACTGCAGAAGAGATGGCAGAGATCGCCACGCTGGAAAGCAATGGCCGTTTGGTTAGCCCGGAAGGCCTGGCGCCGAACTGGGATTAATGTTCCGGAACATTTGCATCAGGGCGCCCAAGGGGGCGCCTTTTTTATTGCGCCAGGCGTTCGCTGACAAAGTCGATAAAGCTGCGCAGGCGATTGCTGACCGCACTGTCGCTGTAATACACCGCATTGACCGGCATCGCTACCGGCAGGGTCTCTTTCACCAGAATCGGCACCAGATTGCCGCGTTCGATATCTGCATCGATCATAAAATCCGACAGGCAGGCAATGCCGTTACCGTGCAGGCACAGGTGACGCTGGGTTTCGCCGCTGTTGGTGGTCAACCCTGGCGTGATGTCCAGTTGACGGCCGTCGGCACAGGCCAGCGGCCAGCGGTTCAGGCTGGGCAGATCGTTAAAACCGATACAGCAATGCTGTTCCAGTGCCTCTACCGTCTGCGGCGTGCCGTACTGCGCCAGATAGGCGGGGGAGGCCAGCACGCGCCGATAGCTGGTCATCAGCTTACGCGCCTTCAGGCTGGAGTCGCTCAGTTCACCCACGCGGATGGCGATATCTACCTTACGTTCAATCAGGTTGATAAAGTTCTCTGACGACACCAGGGAAAGCGACATCTCCGGGTAACGAGCCCTGAACTCCCCTACCAGCGGCGTCAATACGTGCAGCACCACCGGCGTAGCGGCATCGATACGCAGCAGCCCCTGCGGGCGCTGGCGGCTTTCCATCAGCGCATTTTCTGCCGCCGCCATATCGCTCAGTACCTTCTGCACCTGACGGAAATAGTTTTCCCCTTCCTGCGTCAGGCTGATTTGCCGCGTAGTGCGATTTAGCAGTGTCACACCCAGCTTGGATTCCAGTTTCTTGACCGTGCGGCTGACTACCGAGTTGGCCTGTTCCAACCGCTCGGCCGCCCGGCTGAAACTGCCGCTTTCCACCACGGTGACAAAAGTGATCAGCTCATCAGAATTGGCCTTCATTGTTGCTCCATTGGCAAAATTAATTTGAAATTTTGAGCATTTTTATCATTTAAGCATGAGCAGATAATAGCCGTCATCAACCTGAACGCTATTTGGAGTAAATAAACATGCCTCTCGCATTACTTGCATTGACCATCAGTGCCTTTGCTATCGGCACCACGGAGTTTGTGATAGTCGGTTTGATCCCGACCATCGCAGAGCAACTTGGCGTGACAGTGCCCTCTGCAGGGCTGCTGGTAACCATTTATGCTATCGGCGTGGCGATCGGCGCACCGGTGCTGACAGCCTTAACCGGCCGCGTGCCGCGCAAGCTGCTGCTGATCGGCCTCATGGTGCTGTTCACTCTCGGCAACCTGCTGGCCTGGCAGGCACCAGGCTATGAGTCGCTGGTGGTTGCCCGCCTGCTGACCGGCCTGGCGCACGGTGTATTCTTCTCAATCGGATCTACTATCGCGACCGGCCTGGTGGCGAAAGAGAAGGCAGCCTCGGCGATCGCCATCATGTTCGGCGGCCTGACCGTGGCGCTGGTGACCGGGGTGCCGTTGGGGACCTTTATCGGTCAGCACTTCGGCTGGCGCGAAACCTTCCTGGCGGTATCACTGATTGGCGCTATTGCCACCGTGGCCAGCATCATTCTGGTACCGAACAATATCAAGAATCAGGCCAGCGCCAGTATCGGCGAGCAGCTTAAAGTGCTGACCCATCCGCGCTTGTTGCTTATTTACGCCATCACTGCCCTCGGTTACGGCGGCGTATTCACCACTTTTACCTTCCTGGCGCCAATGATGCAGGAACTGGCGGGTTTCTCCGCCCCGGCGGTAAGCTGGATCCTGCTGGCCTATGGCATTGCGGTGGCGATTGGTAACATCTGGGGAGGGAAACTGGCGGATCGTCATGGCGCCGTGCGTGCGCTGAGCTTTATCTTTGCCGCATTGGCCGCTCTGCTGCTGGTATTCCAGTTCACTGCCGGCCACAGCATTGCCGCGTTGATAACGGTGATCGTCATGGGGGTGTTTGCCTTTGGTAACGTTCCTGGTTTGCAGGTGTATGTGGTGCAAAAAGCCGAGCAGTACACGCCGAACGCGGTGGATGTGGCTTCCGGCCTGAATATTGCGGCATTTAACGTGGGTATTGCGCTGGGGTCGGTGATTGGCGGCCAGACCGTAGCTACCCTGGGTTTGGCGCAAACTCCGTGGATTGGCGCACTGATCGTGCTGGTGGCCCTGTTGCTGGTTGGCCTCAGTGGGCGTCTGGATAAGAAGTACCAGCAGCAGCCAGCCTGATACCCAGGCACTCCCGCTTTTCAGGCCCGCATTTCATTTTGCGGGCCTTTTCGCATTTATCACTCATCGCCGCTAACCTTTACATACATATACTGTCAGAACATTGAACTCCTTGTTTCTCGCCCCTATAACTGAAAAGGATATACCCCGTAAAAGCCATGCCGTCAGGTGAGGGCAGGCGTATAATCGATTCATTGTTGGCGGGAATGTCACCGTCAGTTTCATCCTCATGGGAAATAGGCGAATAGCGTGCCGAAACGAACTTATGCAATGAGGTATGTTGCAGGCCAGCCAGTTGAGCGAATTTTCCCTGGCGCCATTAATCAGCCGCTGCCGCCCGGGGCCGCATTGCCCACGGCGGGCGCGTTGCGAGTCATGGTGTGGAATATCTTCAAACAGCAACGGGCAGACTGGCTCTCGGTGCTGAAAAACTATGGCAAGGATGCACAGCTGGTGCTGCTGCAAGAAGCGCAAACCACGCCTGAACTGGTGAGCTTCGCCACTGCCAACTACCTGGCGGCCGATCAGGTGCCGGCATTTGCGCTGCCTCAACATCCGTCAGGCGTGATGACGTTGGCGGCGGCGCACCCGGTTTACTGCTGCCCGTTGCGTGAGCGCGAACCGCTGCTGCGGTTAGCCAAGTCGGCTTTGATCACCGTCTACCCGCTGTTTAACGGCCAACTGCTGATGGTAGTAAACATCCATGCGGTGAATTTTAGCCTGGGCGTGGACGTATACAGTAAGCAACTGGGGCCGATCGGTGAGCAAATTGCCAATCACCATGGGCCGGTGATCATGGCCGGGGATTTTAATGCCTGGAGCCGCAAACGAATCAATGCGCTGTATCAGTTCGCCAGCGATATGGCGCTGCGTGAGGTGAATTTCACCGATGATCACCGCCGTAAAGCCTTTGGACGCCCATTGGACTTTGTGTTCTATCGCAATATGGGGGTCGCGGAGGCCTCTGTACTGGTGACCAGCGCGTCGGATCATAATCCTCTGCTGGTGGAGTTTCATCCCGAGGCAGACAAGCCGCATTGGTAATGAGCGCACAGGATTCAGACAATAAAAAAGCACCCCGGAGGGTGCTTTTTTTGTGCCGAAAATTTAGGTATCCGGCGACATTTTGTTGCTTACAAACAAGGTCAGTTTCAAACCGGGTTGCAGGCTGCTGCCTTTGCCGAGCGTTGAATTCCAACGCATCACGTCGGTAATATCGACGCGATGACGACGTGCAATACTGGCAAGCGAATCACCTTTACGAACCTGATAGGTGATACTGCCGTTACTGTCAGTGTTGCTGGCCACTTGCAGGGTTTGCCCAACTTTTAAAGCGCTCTTGGCACGTAAGTTGTTCCAACTCTGCAAATCGCTGGTTTTAACATTCAACCGCTTGGCAATGCCCGATACCGTGTCGCCGGAGCGCACTTTATACGAGCTGCCACCAGACAAGCCGCTGTTCTTCGCCAACTGTGTAGTTGGCTGAGTTACCGCGATTTGGCCATCGGCCAACGAGTCTTTCAGCTGATCGGCATTGCCTTTGGGAACCATAATGTAATGGGGCCCGTTGGGTGCCGTAACGCCTTTTTTGTAGCCCGGGTTATAAGCTTTCATCTTGGTAAGCGAAAGCCCAGCCATCTCAGCCGCCTGAGTTAACTGTATTTGCTGCCCGACATCAATACGAGCCAGTGCACGGGTATTATCAGTCTTGGGCAGACTGACGCCGTACTTCTTGCTGTTTTTAATGATGTCGCTCAGCGCCAGCATTTTCGGGACATAGATTGACGTTTCACGCGGAAGCGACAATGCCCAGAAATTGGTTGGCTTACCCTGGCGTTTATTTGCCTTAACTGCTTGCATGACCCGGCCTTCACCACTGTTATAAGCGGCAACGGTCAATAACCAGTCGCCGTTAAACATGCGGTTCAAGTACTGCATCATATCAAGCGCAGCAGTCGTCGAGGCCACGACATCGCGTCGCCCGTCATACCACTGGTTGTTTTTCAAACCATAATTGCGACCCGTTTGCGGCACGATTTGCCATAGCCCTGCGGCGTTGGCACTTGACGTGGCGTGTGGGTCAAAAGCGCTCTCCACTATGGGTAGCAGTACCAGTTCCATCGGCATATTACGTTTCTTAATCTGCCCGACTATCCAGTACATGTACGGCTCTGCCCGTAATGTTACATCGTGGAGATAGCTCTTACTTTTTAGGTACTTTCTTTTTTGATCACGGATCCGGGAATTTTCCGGAACCTCCATCTTCAGCTCGTCGCTAATGAAGTTCCACAGGTTCTGTTGCGCGGCACCACTATTGTTATCTAGCCACCGCGCCGAGCTCGCTCGACCATTCGCTGTGTACTCTCCTGCTTCACCTTCTTGACCTGCCGAAGACAAACTCTGTGCATGCTGTTCTGGGGCCGGTGCATCCTGCCTGGATGACTGGCACCCCACTAGCAAGACTGAGGCGAGAAATATCGCTTTAGCCTTCATGTGTGTGTCAATATAGTTGCTTAAAAGACGAGCAATCATACTTTGCTTCGTCAAATAACACAACTAAAAGCTCAGAAGTTATCTTTCCGCAGGCGTAATTCGGAAAAAACCGAATGAAGGTGGTCTGGTGGCGTATGAAAGCCTAATTTCTTTTGTAAATCAGTGTCATGGCATCGTAAAAATAGGTTAATTTTACGCTCTGTTTGTAGTTTTGTAGGGATGCTGGGGTAACCTTTTGCCCTTAACGCTTCGACTTGTTGTTGATATGTTTCAATCTCTCGATCTTCCGGCAAAATAGCCCGCGCAAACTTAAGATTTGAAAGAGTATATTCATGCGCGCAGCAAATTAAGGTGTTATCGGGAAGTTGCGCGAGTTGTTGAAATGCGTTGTACATTTGCTCGGCCGACCCTTCAAACAGCCTGCCGCAGCCGGCAGAAAAAATCGTGTCTCCGCAGAACAGATAAGGTGCGCTATAGAATGCCACATGGCCCAGCGTATGTCCGGGAACCGCGATAACGGCGTATTGGCGGCCGTTGATTTCGATCGTTTCACCGTCATGAACGATGTGATTTGTTCCTTTGTCGGCCGTTTCCTGCGGGCCATAGACCTTCAACCCAGGATAGCGTGCCGCAATTTGCGCTACGCCGCCAACGTGATCGTGATGATGGTGGGTCAGCAGAATGGCATCAGGCGTCAGATTCAGGCGCTCCAACGCGTCAAGCGCCGGCTGCGCTTCGCCGGGATCGACCAGGACGCAATGCCCTTGTTGGTTATCCAATAACCAAATGTAATTGTCCTGGAAGGCGGGAATGCTGATAAGATTCATGTTGGACCTCATGTTGGCAACGGCTTGAAAGAAGATAATAAATCATGAAACCAGCCCATACTTTAGAAAAGCTCGCCGGCCCACAGTCTTGGGCAGAGATGCCGTGGGGGGAATACTATCGTGAGGCGCTCGAGCGCCAGTTGCAACCCTGGTGGTCGAAGCTGTTCGGTTTTCACCTGCTGAAACTCGGTAACCTCAGCGCCAGCCTGGCGACCGACAAGTGCGCCATTTCGCATCAGGTGAATGTGAGCCTGAAAGGTGAAAACCTGCAGGTGCTGGCGGATGCCTACCAATTGCCTTTCGCCGCCAAATCGGTGGATGCCTGCCTGCTGGCGCATACGCTGTCTTATGCCGACGATCCGCACCGTATGCTGCGCGAAGTCGATCGCGTGTTGATTGATGACGGCTGGCTGGTGATCAGCAGCTTCAACCCGTTCAGCCTGTTGGGATTGGGCAAGCTGGTGCCCGGATTACGCCATCGTCAACCTTATGTCAGCCGCATGTTTACCCAAATGCGTCTGTTGGACTGGCTCAGCCTGTTGAATTATGAAGTGCTGCATCAGGCGCGTTTTCATGTTCTGCCGTGGCAGCGCAAAGGCGGGACGTTTTTAAGTACGCATTTGCCGGCGCTGGGGTGCATGAGCGTGATCGTCGCGCGTAAACGCACCTTGCCGCTGACCCCAACGCCGATGAAGGTCGGGGCCAGAAAACCGGCTCTCAGCCGCGCCGTCGGCGCGACCAAGAGTTACCGCAAGCTGCCTTAACTTTCCGGTTTGTAACCCACGTCATCCTGGGTGGGGTTGCCCGCCGCATCGCGTGCCAGCACGTCGCAGCGTTCGTTCTCCGGGTGGCCGGCGTGGCCTTTGACCCACTCCCACTTGATGGTGTGGGTCTGAATAGCCAGGTCCAACCGCTGCCAAAGATCGACATTTTTGACCGGTTTTTTATCGGCGGTTTTCCAGCCACGCTTTTTCCAGTTATGGATCCAACTGGTGATGCCCTGACGCACATATTGGCTGTCGGTGCTCAGCGTCACTTCGCAGGGGGTGGTCAGGGCTTCGAGTGCGACAATCGCCGCCATCAGCTCCATGCGATTGTTGGTCGTCAGGCGGTAGCCCGCACTGAAGGTTTTCTCAACTTGTTTATAGCGCAGTATTGCGCCATAGCCACCGGGGCCCGGGTTGCCAAGGCAGGAGCCGTCGGTGAAAATTTCTACCTGTTTGAGCATCTCTGGTAGACTCTTCCTATCAGTTTTATAAAAGCCAAGTCTGACATAAACGAGCGCTGTGAGCACTGCAATATGATCTCTACAACCACCAGACAGATTGTCCTCGATACCGAAACCACCGGTATGAACAAACTCGGGGTGCATTACGAAGGCCACCGCATCATTGAAATTGGTGCAGTGGAAGTGATTAACCGCCGCCTGACCGGTCGCCACTACCACGTTTACGTCAAACCGGACCGGCTGGTAGATCCGGAGGCCTACGGGGTTCACGGTATCAGCGATGAGTTTCTGGCGGATAAACCCACGTTCGACCAAATTGCCGATGAGTTCATCGAATTCATCCGCGGCGGTGAATTAGTCATTCATAATGCGTCGTTCGACATCGGCTTTATGGATCACGAATTCCGCATGTTGCAAAAGGGGCTCCCGAAGACCGACACCTTCTGCACCATCACCGACAGCCTGTTAATGGCGCGCCGCCTGTTTCCGGGCAAGCGCAACAACCTCGACGCCCTGTGCGGCCGTTATGAGATAGACAACAGCAAGCGTACGCTGCACGGCGCATTGCTCGATGCCGAGATCCTGGCGGAAGTTTATCTGGCAATGACCGGCGGCCAGACGTCGATGGCGTTTCAGATGGAAGGCGACACGCAACATAACGACTCGACGCAGGATATACAGCGCATCGTCCGTCCGGCGACGGCGATGAAAGTGGTCTATGCCAGTGATGCAGAAGTGGTGGCCCATGAGGCACGGCTGGATTTGGTGGCGAAAAAGGGTGGCAGTTGCCTGTGGCGAGCGGAAGCGGAATAACGGCGTTCCCGGCATGAAAACGCGTCTTTTAAGCGCCTTAGCTGAAAAACTGCGCAAACGGTTAATTTCGTAAGAAAAGGCATTGACGCAATAGAAACTCAACCGTAATATGCGCCTCGTTCCTCTCGCAAGAGTTGAACGGCGCGGAGCGGTAGTTCAGTTGGTTAGAATACCTGCCTGTCACGCAGGGGGTCGCGGGTTCGAGCCCCGTCCGTTCCGCCAACATTAAGAAGCCCTGAGTTAGCAATAACTCAGGGCTTCGTTGTTTTTAATCTTTGCTCAACTGCGTTTTGGCAAAGGTTACCGACTGATTGGCTGCCCATTCGCGACGGGCAATGATCCGATAGCATCCCCCACCCAGTGCCACGCCGATAAACCAGCTAAAGTTAGCCACCTCATGCAGGCTGGGCGTAAAGCTGATCGCCAGCCCGATAATCACCGAGGGTACCAGCGCCCAGATGGCGTTCGGGTTAAAACCGTTCTTATACCAGTAACGCCCCCCTGGCGTAGCGTTGTACAAATCGTCGACGTGCAGCTTGCCGCGTTTGATGATGTAAAAATCCACCAGCAAAATGCCGAACAACGGGCCAATAAAGGCCGCCAGCACGTCCAGCGTATAGTGGATCAGCTCGGGTGACTGGAACAGATTCCATGGCGTCAGCAGGAAAGAACCTACGGCGGCGATCATCCCGCCGGTGCGGAAGCTGATTTTCTGCGGCGAACAGTTGGAGAAATCAAACGCCGGGGACACAAAGTTGGCCACGATATTGATGCCGATGGTGGCGACAATCATGGTCAGCAGGCCAAGGGCCACGGCGATATCGCTGTCGAGGCGGGTGACGGTTTCGATCGGATCGGTGATCAACTGACCGAACAGCGGCAGGGTGCCGGAAACGATCACCACGGTGACCAGAGAGAACAGCAGATAGTTGAACGGCAGGCCCCAGCGGTTGCCGCGTTGCACCTCGGCAAAGCTTTTGCCGTAGCGGGTAAAGTCGCCGAAATTCAGCAACGGACCGGAAAAGTAAGACACCACCAGCGCAGTGGCGGTCAGCATCAGCCAGCCCTGCTCACCGGCGCTCAGGGTTTTGCTCGCCAGCGTGAGGGAAAGGTTGGAGAAACCGACGCGGTATACAATCCAGCCGGCTAAAGCGAACATCACCACATACACCGCCGGTCCGGCGATATCGATAAAGCGCTTGATCGCCGCCATGCCGTGCCAGAACACCATCGCCTGCAATAGCCACATGGTGATGTAACAAACCCAGCCAAGTTGCGATAGCCCGAGGAAATGCGGCTGGATCATCGGCTCCAGCGACGGGAAGAATTTCAGCAACGTCAGCATCAGCGCATTGGAAGCCAGATAGGTTTGTATACCGTACCAGGCGAAGGCGATCATCCCGCGGATCACCGCCGGAATGTTGGCGCCGAACACGCCAAACGCCTGGCGGCTCAGCACGGCGTAAGGCACACCGCCGAGTTGGCTGGGTTTGGCGACCAGGTTGGCGCAAAACTGCACGATACAGATCCCCACCAGCAGGCAAATCAGTACCTGCCAGCTCGACAGACCGAGAGCGAAGAAGCTGGCGGCTACCACATAGCCGCCCATGCTGTGTACATCCGACATCCAGAAGGAAAAGATGTTGTACCAGTTCCAGTTCTGATCGCGCGTCGGCGCCAGATCGTCGTTACACAGCTTTGGGCTGTAATTTTCATTAGGGTTTGGCATAAATCGTGCTCCTCTCAATAACGTCACCCGGATGTGGTTATCTGTTTTTTGGCAAAGATTGCTGAGAAGGCTTTTGCAGGATTCAGGCCATATTGCTCTTTTTTGTATACAAAATATCTTAATCTTGTATACGATTTGATTCTCTAACGGTACAGGGAGCAGCAAAATGATCGGCACGACGATCGGCGCCAACGCCGTGTGGCTTGGGCAACAAGCCACTTATTTCACTGAAGATAAAGACGATCATATTTACAACGAGCTGGTGAAGGCGATTGTCGAACACCGGCTGCTGCCCGGCAGCAAATTGCCGGAAGAGGCGTTGGCGGAGACCTTTGGCGTCAGCCGCACCGGGATCCGGCGGGTGCTGCAGCGCCTTGCTGCAGTGCAGCTGGTTACCCACCTGCCCAAGCGTGGTGCACAGGTGACAACGCCGGGGCAGGATGAGGCGGCGAACGTTTTCCAGACGCGCAAAATGCTGGAGTGCGCCAATTTGCCGCAGGTGGTCGCCGTCTGTCGCGAAGAACATCTGCTGGCGATGGAAGGCATCGTGGCGCAGGAACAGCAGGCGCACCGCGATCAGGACGGCGCGGCGGCCATTCGTCTGTCTGCCGCGTTTCACGTTCAATTACAGGCGATCGCCGGCAATAACGTACTGACCGAAATGGTTTCGCAGCTCACGTTGCGCTCATCACTGGTGATTGCCGTTTACGGTGCCCCCTGGCAACAGGGCTGCCGTTGCCATGATCACAGCGATCTGTTGGCGCTGTTACGCCGCAAGGACTGCACGGCGCTGGCGGAGCACATGGCCCGCCATTTTGACGATATTGTGGCGAACCTGAGATTTAATGACGTTGCGGATGAAATCCCTGATTTCGCCCGTATTTTTGCCAAGAGCGGTTTGCAGGAGCCTTTATGACAGCCGATTGCATCATCCAGGTTATCAACCCGAACACCAGCCGGGCAATGACGGCGACCATTGCCGATGCTGCCCGCGCCGTGGCCGCGCCGGGTACCGAGATCCTGGCGGTTTGTCCGCAAGAGGGGGCGCCGTCGATAGAAGGCCATTTCGACGAAGCGATTGCCGCGATCGGTGTGCTGCAACAGGTCAAACTCGGGCGCGAGGCCGGCGTCAGCGGCCATATCATTGCCTGTTTTGGCGATCCGGGCCTGCTGGCTGCGCGTGAGCTGGCAAGCCGGCCGGTGGTTGGCATCGCCGAGGCGGCCATGCATATGGCGACGCTGGTGGCGACGCGCTTTTCTATCGTCACCACGCTGCCGCGCACGCTGACCATTGCGCGTCACTTACTGCATCAATATGGGTTTGAGCGCCACTGCGCCGCGCTGCACGCTATCGATCTGCCGGTGCTGGCACTGGAAGATGGCAGCGGCCTGGCTCAGCAAAAAGTACGCGAACAATGCATTAAAGCAAAACGGCACGACGGCAGCGGGGCGATAGTGCTTGGCTGTGGCGGCATGGCCGATTTGGCCCGCGAACTGACGCAGGAATTGGGGATCCCGGTGATCGACGGCGTCAGCGCTGCGGTGAAAATGATCGAGTCGCTGCATGCGCTGGGCTTGAGCACCAGCAAGCACGGCGATCTGGATTTCCCGCTGGTCAAGCCCTTGTCCGGCATGTTTGGCAGTTTTAACGGGTAATCAGCAGAGGGAAACGGCGATGAAAGAGTCTGATTTCAATAAAGAGTATCCCCGTGATTTGATTGGCTATGGTGGCCGGCCGCCGCACGCCCGCTGGCCGGGGCAGGCGCGTATCGCGGTCCAGTTTGTACTCAACTACGAAGAGGGCGCGGAAAACAGTGTGCTGCATGGCGACGCCGGTTCCGAACAGTTCCTGTCCGATATCATTGGTGCGGCCAGCTACCCCGAACGGCATATGTCGATGGAGTCGCTGTACGAGTACGGGTCACGCGCCGGGTTCTGGCGTATCCATAATGAATTCCAACGTCGCGGCCTGCCGTTGACGGTGTTTGGCGTAGCGATGGCGCTGGCGCGCAATCCGTTGGTGGTCGAGGCGATCAAAAACGCCAATTATGATGTGGTCAGCCACGGCTGGCGCTGGATCCACTACCAGAATATGGATGAAGCGACCGAACGGCAGCATATGCAGCGGGCGATCTCGGTACTGAGCGATCTGTTCGGCAAGGCACCGCTCGGCTGGTACACCGGTCGCGACAGCCCGAATACCCGCAGGCTGGTGGTGGAGCAGGGCGGTTTGCTGTACGACAGCGACTATTATGGCGACGATCTGCCGTTCTGGACCGAAGTGCAGTGCGCCAATGGTGACAAAAAACCGCACCTGATCGTGCCCTACACGCTTGAAGCCAACGATATGCGCTTTGCTTCGCCGCAGGGCTTTAACACCGGCGAGCAGTTCTATACCTACCTGAAAGACAGTTTTGACGTGTTGTATGCCGAAGGGGAAGCGTCGCCGAAGATGCTGTCGATAGGTATGCACTGCCGCTTACTGGGGCGCCCGGGCAAGTTCCGCGCATTGCAGCGGTTCCTGGATCATGTCGAGCAGCATGATCGGGTCTGGGTATGCCGACGGCAGGATATCGCCGAACATTGGGTGGCGCAGCACCCTTTCAAAAAATAACCCGTGCCGGCACGGGTCGATTGATGTGGGCGCCGTAGAGGCGCCCTCATCAGGATCAGAACAGCACGGAGTAGTTCAGACCAAAGGTACGGCCACGGCCTTTATAGCTGTACAGCTCTGGTGAGCCGTAGGTTGGGCTGTAAAGGATCGGCGCGCGCTGGCCCCAGACGGTGGTGTAATTCTTGTCCAGCAGGTTTTCCACGCTGAAACTGACTTTCCCCACCGGCAAAGCGTAGCTGCCGAGGAAATCGAGGGTGTTGTAACCGTTGATTTTATTCCCGTCGGCATCCGATACGTCGAAGGTTTGCTGCGACTGCATGCGAAGATTCCAGTCGCCCGGCGCCCAATTGACGTAGGCGGTGGCTTTCGACGGGCTGGCGGTGTCGACGGTCAGCTTCTCCCACTTGCCGTCGGTTTTGGTTTCCGATTTGATCACGTTAAAGGTGGTGCCGGTGCTCCATTCGCTGTTATCGAAGAAGTAATCCACCGCACCTTCCACCCCGTAAATCCGGCGTTTATCCGAATCCAGGTTGATGGTCATGTCGGTTTTGTTGATCGAGATGGTCTTATCCGACAGCGAGTAGTAGGCAGCGACCTGAGTACGCAAGTTATCGCCGGTATAGCGCCAGCCCAACTCGTAAGAGTTAACCTTGATGCCTTCCAGTTTGGAGTCATTAACGTTGACGCTTTTCTGCAACTGATAATGCCCGTCGACCAGCTTATAGGTGCCCGAACCGTAGTACTTCGCCAGATCCGGGATCTCAAAGCCTTGCGAGAAGTTGAACCACGCCTGCTGACGTTCGGTCAGGTGTGCCAGTAAACCGGCGTTGAACAAAACGTTGTTGTAGTCGGTTTTGCCGCCCGGCACCGCATCGGCGGAGTTCGCCAGACCGTTGGCGATCCCTTGTTGCTGCGCATAGCCGACAAAGTCGTCCACCTTGTTCTCGGTGTATTGATAACGTACGCCGCCGCTGAGGGTAAACATCGGGTCGATGTCGTAGCTGGCCTGCAGGAATGGCGCCAGGTTGGTGGTGGTATAGCCAGGATAGCGGCCGACGTTATAGGCATTTTCCAGCGTCATACCGCCGGACTGCTGCGCCTTGGCCAGATTGAAGAACTGCTGGTTGGCGTTGAAGCTTTCATGCTCGGCGTCGACGCCGTAAGTCAGCGTCAGAGCGTCAATCGGTTTGCTGTTCAGCGTCAGTTTGCCGCCGTAAAAATCGGTTTTTTGCTGTGAAGCACCGATGCTGGTGACCTTGCCGCCGGCCAGCGTCGGGAATGGGTAGAAGGTCAACGACTCGTCGCGATAATAGACCTGAGCCACCAAATCCTGGCCCCAGAAATCGGTGTTGGAATACTGCAGGTTAATCAGGTGGCGTTCGGTGCCCGGGATGCGATCCGAGTTCAGATTGCTGCCGTTGGAGGCCTGGCCTGCACCGGTCACGGCCGAGAAATCTTTCCCCAGATACAGACCGTGCTTCCCGTCTGACTCACTGTTGAAATACTGCGTCGTCACCTGCAACTGCTGGTGATCGTCAATGTTAATGGTGCCGGTACCCATCACGTCGATGCGATCGGAATATTGCAGCCCGGTCTGGGTGTTATCAATCAACACCTCATTGCCCTTGCCGTCGTACCAACCGCCGTAACGCTGATAGGAGACCGACAGGCGGCCCGAAGCGTTGTCGTTGCCGCCGCTGACCGCCGCCGACACATTCTCGTCGTGATCGTTATGGCCGCCGAAACCGGTTTTTCCGCCCACCTGCAGCTCAACCTGTTTCTCTTTTTGCCCTTTCTTGGTGACGATATTGATCAGGCCACCGGTGCTGCCGCCGCCATACAGCGAGGTGGCGCCGGAAATCACCTCAATGTGTTCGATGTTGAACGGATCGATGGAATCCAACTGGCGGCTGTCGCTGCGCGAAGAATTCAAACGCACGCCGTCGATCATCACCATCATCGAACGGCCGCGCATGTTCATGCCGTAGTTGGTACGGCCCTGGCTGCTGACATCCATGCCTGGGATCAGTTGCGCCAGGATATCTTTGATTTCCTTGCCGCCCTGAACCTGTTGCTCAATTTCCTGGCTTTCAATCACCCAGGTGGTTTGCGCCATCTCCGCCACGCTGCGATGCGAGCGGCTGGCGGATACCACCATTTGATCTTCGCTTTTTTGTTCTTCTGCCCAGGCAGCCGGCGCAAGCATCGCCAGCATGCAAGGGTTCAATACCCAAAGGTGTCTGCGTTTCATCGTTATTTTTTCCAGTGTTCCCATGTTGGTGCGTAGTTAAAACTCGGTGTAATTGAGCATGACGTGTTCAGCGTGGGCCGGGGTGGCCGGTTGCTGGCTGCGCCATTGGATCACAGCCGGGGTGGACGTTAAATCGAACTGGTCGCGTCCTAAAGCCCGGTTGAGAATACGTGCCGACCGCCAGGCCATCAGGCTGAGCTGGGGTTCGGCGATGCCGTGGCTGTGCATGCCGGCGTTGACGGCAAACAGGCAGTTTTCCTGCGGGCCTTGCCACTCGAGGGTGAAATCGGGGGCAACGCGGTATTGGTCATCGGCCGTGGTCAGCAGGCGGTCCGCCAGCGGAGCGAGGAACGCCGGGCGATCCTGCTGATAACCGGTAGCGAAGATCACCACATCGGCATCGAACGTTTCTTTGCCCTGATCGAGGTGGTGATGGGTCACCAACCGATAGCCGTTACCCTGAGCGTGGATCGCGGCCAGAGAACGGCTTGGCAGCAGGTGCGCCCAGGGTTTTTCGCGCAGCACTTCAAACTGGTGATACATCGCGCGGTAGATGGCCAGCAGCGAGTCGCTGGTAATGCCGTCGGAGGTCATTTTCTGCTCGGTCAGCATGCGTTGCTTGGCGCTGTCGTTCAGGCCGTAGAAGCTGTCGACGTAGTCCGGTGTGAAGTACTCGTTGGCGAACGCCGCTTCATCCAGCGCATTGTAGTTATTGCGGCGCGAGATCCAGTTCAACTGCGCCGGTTGGCCCCACTCGGCACGGAAGATGTTCAGGAACAGATCGGCACCGCTCTGGCCGCCGCCGACGACAGTGACGCGTTTGCCGGTCAAATCCGGGTTGCGCAGGGTCATCTCGCTGGCGTGGAAGCAGCGGTCGTTTTGCTCGGTAACGCAGTCCGGCAGTTTGATGCGCTTGCCGATGCCCAGGCAGACATGGCGCGCCCGGTAGGTGGCGCGCTGGGTGGTGACGACAAACTGGCGCTGCCGGTCGTCAAAATCCACGCTCTGAATATCCTGGCTAAACTCGAGCGAACTCAGCCCGTTGGCGGCCCAGTCGAGGTAATCGGCGAACTCTTCGCGCGACACCGTACGCAGCTCGGTGGTCAGGAAACGGTAGAATTTCTTCCTTTTCACCAGATAGTTAAGAAAGCTGTACGGATTGGTGGGCGACACCGCGCTGACCAAATCTTTCAGGAAGCTGGTCTGCATATGGCAATCCGGCACCATCATGCCGGGGTGCCAGGAAAAGTGCGGTTTGCGCTCCAGGAATTTGCCGTTAAAGCCGGCAACTTCACTGCCGAGCGCGGCGATGCTGAGGTTGAAGGGGCCGATGCCGATGCCGATGAAATCCAGAGGCTGATTCATTGGGCAAACTCCTTGGTGACCAAATAAAGAGGGTTATCCAGATCTTGCAGATAGTTTGGCAACATGCGGCTGCCGCCATCCTGCTCCGAATAGGTGAGTTTCACCGGGTTGAGCACCACGCGAATAATTTGTGGTTTGAATAAATCAAAGAGGGCGAAGCGTTCTGCCATGTCCGGGTGCTGCGCCATGTAGCGCTCCAGCACTTGCGCCAGCAGTTGATAGAAACGAGATTCACTGACCCCGCAGGCCTGCATCAGCGGCGAGATAAAACGCAGCACGGTGACGAAATGCCCGGTTTGCAAATCATGGATCAGATAGTCGGCGGACAGGCGCACGGTAACGTCCTTCACCACCTTCGGCAGCGAGGCCGCTTCCGGGAAGTCCTTATCCACCAGGCGCATATCGCCCTGGAAGTCTTTCAACAGCACCCGTTGCGGCACATGGTCCTTCATTACCAGCGTGATATTTTGGCCGTGGGCGATCAGGGCTACGCCGTAACGGCACATCAGGTGGTACATCGGCAGTACCACCCGGCTAAACATCTGTTGCAGCCAGGCCTCGGCGCTCAGGCCGGAGCGAGCGATGTAGGCGCCGATCAGCGGCTGGCCGTGGTTATCTGTTTCCATCAGCGTCGCCATCAAAATGGCCTGCTCGCCGTCCTGCAGATAGCACGAAGGGTTTTCGCGCCAAATCACTCCCAGCATTTCCTGGTAGCGATAGGGCGCTTTGGCCAGAGCCGCGTAGGTTTGGTGCGTCATATAGCCTGCGGCAGGTTCGCCGAGGATCTCGGCACCGCTGGCGCGCAGCGTGCTGTCTTCGGCAAACACCTGTTGCAGCCAGCGGGAGGCGGCCGGCCCGGCGCTGATGTACTTGCCCGGAATGCCGCGGTAACACGAGGTGTTGTAAATGGTCAGCGGCAGTTTGATGTCGAACGCTGAACGGCGGCTGACGTTGGTCAGGGTGCGCAATGATTGCTGCGCCAGATAGCTGTCGCCAAACTCGCCCAGCTCGACCAGTTCCCCTTCGGCTAGTTGCGGCAGGAAGTGCAACGCGATCTTTTGCTGCCACTGCCACGGGTGCAACGGCACCGGGATCCAGTCATCGTTCAGCTTCAGTTCACGCCAGCGGCGATCAAAGCGCTGGCGTTCATCGCCTGTCATGGCGCTGTTGAGCAGGTTTTCCAGCGGGTAGTTATCGTCGGCACACCAGACAAAGCTGCCCCGTTTGGCCGCGACCCAGTGCAGCCGGAAGCGGCCTTGATATTCGGGCGCATATTGCTGCAGCGCGGTCAGACCCCAGCCGCGACGGCCTTTGTTGAAGATAAACTTGGGATGACCGGCCAGCAGGCATTGCAGCGCGTCGGCGTCGAGCGCAATCAGATCCTGCGCGCTCATGCCGTGACGGGCCGACAGCAATTGCATATCACCGCGCAGCGTGGCGTACAGATCTTCCAGATGTTCGGCGATCTGCGCGTCGTCCATCTTCAGCACCTGCGCCAGCTGGCGCAGCGTTTGGTCGGCCGCCAACGGCTGGCGATCGCAGGCCAGGCTTGCGGCGTCGATGTGTAACCAGCCCCAGATGCCGCGCTCGGCGCTGAAAGTATAATTGGCGTCGCCCAGTGCGATGCGCCATTGGCCGTCATGTTGTTCGGCGCATAGCGTGCGTTCGTATTCCAGCTCGGCCAGGATCTTGGCGATCATCTGGCGGTTAACCCGTTGCCAGTTGGCGTAATCAGCGGTGATCATAAGCAAATCCCCCGGAAGAATTCATCGCGCTGATTCATGATCAGACGCGAACGCTTGTGCGGAAAATCGAACTCTTTCACGGTGTGGTAACCGGCAGCCGGCAGGTGGCGGAACAGGCGCTGGTTGTCGGCGCGCGGCTCGGCAACCACCCGCGTGGTGCGTGGTTCATCCAGATACAGGTAATGAGTCAGGCCGCGCAACCAACTGCGGATATATTGCGCGCCACGGCGATCTTCTTCGCCGACCAGCATGTGCAGCCCGCGATCGAACGGCTGCCAGCGGTAGTGGCGGCCAATGCGGTCTTCAGGCGCCCAATAGACTTCGAAATAACCGAACGGGCGATCGTCGAAACACCCCAGCAATGGATAGCAGTAACTGGAATCCAGCTGGCGTTGCAGGTAGGCAGCCTGTGTCTCGAGCGGGCCGCTCATTTCCCAGAAGGCATCGACGCGCGGCGAATTCATCCAACGGGTGAATTGCCCGGCATCGCGTTCTACTTCCGGCAGCCGGAAACTCAGGGTCTGCTTAAGCTGCGGATCATAACGGCGATAGACCTCGCCAGTGGGCCGCATCGGGCGTTGCGGGTACCACAGGCTGCGTTCGGCGTCATACTGCATCTGGGCGGAGACGCGGTTGCGTTCTGCGCCCAGCCACAGCGGTAACTGATAAAATGTCTCGCGAGCCAGATAGTCGCCGCTTGCCAGTGCGAACAGCGCCTGAGCCTGCGGCTCTTCGCGCCATTGTGCATAGGGCAGCGTGATACCGCTCAACTGCGGTGCGGCTATCAGCAACTGGTCCAACGCCTGCACCAGCCAACCTTGCGGCAGTGAACCGGGATAGTGCAGCACCGCGCTGCCGTCCAGGCCCAGCCCGAGTTGCAGCTCCTTTTCCAACCGTTCACAGCGAAAGCCGCTGCCGGCATGCATCAGTTTGGCGTGCGGCATCATTGGGCGGCTCCCTGGCGCAGCGGATTGACGAAATCAAAGTAAATCACCGCCGGATCGACGATGGTGTTTTCGTTGTGGTCGTGCAGGTAACAGAAGAAGTTGCCTTTGCAGTTCCAGTGGCTGCTGTCGAGCACGTAGTCCAGGCACAGGGTATTTTTGGCCGTGTCGCGCAGGCCGCTCAGCGCGTCGCGTACCCGAGCCATCAGGCTTTCTTCCGTGTCGAAACCGGCGGCAGCCAGCGCGGCGGTTACCGCCAGACTGGAGTTCACCAGCAGGTAGTAAGGGAAATAGCGCAGCAACTGCTGTTCGCTGAAGCGGTTTTCCGCGTCGGCTTCGCCAATCTCTTCCAGCCACGGCGTGGCATCGCGGGTAAAGCCACTGCCTTGGCAGTCGCGGTACAGCATGCCGATCGGCAGATCCTGCTGCATCTCCACCAGAATGTTTTGCTGGTGGGCAAGCAGCACCAGCCCGTAATCGGCTTCCGTGCTGAACAGCGGCAGCAACACCTGTTGGCAGTAAGCGTCCAACCAGGCATGGGCGGCTTGTTGCAGCGGCAGATTCAGGCGGGCGGCCAGACGGCGTACTGCGGCGGCCAGCAGGCTGTCACCGCCATCCGGTGCCGCCTGCGTCAGCGTCACCAACACGTTGGTTTGGCTATGCGGTTGCTCGAACAACAGGTTATCGCGCAGTGCCATCAGGCTTTCTTCCTGAACGGCGCCGTCCGCCGAGCGCAGGCCGGCCCAGCCGTCTTCCTGCATCACGCGGAAGGTCGGATAACGCGCCTGCAGTTCTTGCCAGCGCGGCGTTTGCGCCAGCCGGGCCAGGCGGATACCGCGTTTTACTTCTTTAACCGACAGGGTGCGTACCGAATTGGTCAGGCGCACGCTGAGGGAGAATTTGATCATGTCGCGGTTACTGGCGCTGTACAGCGAGCGCGAGGAGCTGGTTGGCAGCCAGCGCTCGCCGGCTTCGCCCAGGTCGCTCAGCAATCCCTGCGCCGCCAGATCCTGGCACCATGTCTGCGTCAGCAGATGATCGGCCTGCCACGGATGCATCGGCAGCAGCCAGACGTCATCGGTAAAGTGCGCCAACAGCTGCGGCGCGCTTTCGGCGGCAAAACGTTGCAGGCGTTGTTGCAGCGTCAGGTTCAGGCTGTCGCCGCACAGGTAGCGCTTATCGACGGCAAACCAGCGCAGCGGGAAGCTGGCGGCAAAGTCCGGCAGATAGCGACGCGCTTGCTGCTCGTTGAAGGGTTCATGGGATTTCGGCGCCGGGTGGAAGGCGTGGCCGACCAGCAGACCCTGCTCCGCCTGGGCAAAGTTCAGCGGTTTGTCGCGCAGTGAAGGCCAGTCCAGCCGGACATCGATGGCCTGGCGGGTATTATCATGACTTTCCAGCACGCGCTGGCGAAAACGCGCCACGACTTCATCGGACAGCTCACCTTTTATCGCCGGTTTCTCCAGCAGCAGGGTGACCAGTTGCTCCATGCTCAGCGCCACGCCAGCCCCATCGTCCTGCCGATGCAGATGAGCTGGGAAAAGATACTGATGATGTTGCGTGGGCGAGGTATGGCGTAAGGCAATACGAATAGCCTGGGTAGATGAAAGCGGAATATTGAGCTGCGGATACTGTTGGTGGCTGGCGGCTGGAACGATTTGCCAGTCCCGGGTTTCACGCATCAGTGCGTTGAGAAAACATTGGGCAGCCACGTCGGTCGCCGCGGTTTCAAACTGGAGAGTCATGATCCGATTTTCGCTAAGAATCAATTGAGAATGATTCTTATATCAATAATATTTATTGTTATCAATCGTCCTATGATACAATTTTTCAATGATTTTTTCATAACCATATAATTTCATTAACGGTAACCTTACTTTTGATGAGTATTTCACCTTCCGCTAAATCACCCGCAGCTGGGAATACGTCTCCTTCAAACTGGCCATTGGCGCTGTGTGCCGGTCTGTTGGGCATCGGGCAAAATGGCCTGCTGGTGGCGTTACCGGTGTTGGTCAGCATGACCCACTTGTCGCTTTCCGTTTGGGCCGGGTTATTGACGCTCGGCTCAATGCTGTTTCTGGTCGGCTCCCCCTGGTGGGGGCGACAGTCTGAAATTCGCGGCTGCAAGTTTGTCGTGACGATGGCGCTTGCCGGTTATTTGTTCAGCTTTGCTTTACTGGCGTTGGCCGTTTGGGGGCTGGCGGCCGGCTGGCTTTCACCGATGGTGGGGTTGGGCGGCCTGATCGTGGCGCGCGTTATCTATGGGCTGACGGTATCCGGCATGGTGCCCGCCAGCCAAACCTGGGCATTGCAACGCGCCGGCTACGAACAGCGCATGTCGGCGCTGGCGACCATCAGCTCCGGGCTGAGCTGCGGGCGGTTGCTGGGCCCGCTGTGCGCCGCGCTGGCATTGTCTCTTCATCCGATGGCACCGCTGTGGCTGATGGCCATCGCGCCATTCATCGCTTTACTGGTGGTGTGCCGCCAGCAGAACGATCCGCCGTTACCGCCGGTGGCGCAGCAACAAAATCGCCTGCGTCTCACTATGGTGCCTTATCTGCTTTGCGCGCTGTTGCTGGCGGCATCGGTCAGTCTGATGCAGCTCGGCCTGGCGCCGCATCTGACCCCTTTGTTCAACCACTCTGCCACCACCGTCAGTCACCATGTAGCCGTGTTGCTCAGCGTAGCGGCGGCTTGTACGCTGTTGGCGCAGTTCCTGGTAGTGCGTCCGCAGCGATTCAGCGCACCGCAATTGCTGTTGATTGCGGCGGTATTGATGGTGGCGGGATTCGGTTTGATGTGCACCCAACCGCTGGCGCTGTTCTATCTCGGCTGCGCGCTGGCTTCCTTCGGGGCGGCAATGGCGACGCCAGGCTATCAGTTGATGCTGAACGATAAATTATCCACCGGCAAAGGCGCCGGGGCTATCGCCACCAGCCATACGCTGGGTTACGGTCTGAGCGCGTTGATGGTGCCGGTGGTGGCAAGGTTTTATGGCGAGTCACAGCTGATTGCAGCGGCTCTGATGATGGCCGTCCTGCTGGGCGGTCTCAGCGGCTGGCTATGGTGCCGGCAGCGTATCCAGCTACATTCTGCGGGAGAGTAACAGATATGTCCGGCGCATCAAGTTACCGAATTTTTGATATCACACTGAAAGTAAAAGAAAACGTATCGCCTTCCTTGCTGCGCTGCGTTTTCGAAGGCCCGGATGTCCACCGCATGAAACTGGAGGCGCCGGATCAGCGCATCAAACTGCTGTTTCCGGCCGATGATGGCCAGATCCCAAGGCTGGAAAACAGCGACGACTGGTATCGTCGCTATATGGCGATCCCGAAAGAGCAGCGCCCGATAATGCGAACCTACACGCTGCGGGCACTGCGCACTGAACACAATCAGATGGACGTCGAGTTTGTGCTGCATGGCGTGAATGGCCCGGCCTCCGCCTGGGCGACGCATGCCAAGCCGGGGGATGCCCTGCAGGCGGTAGCCCCCAATGCGGATTTTGACGGCGACAGCGGTGGTTACGAGTGGGCGCCGCCGGCGCATCTGCGGCAGGCGTTGTTGATTGCCGATGAAACGGCGGTGCCGGCGGCGATGGGCATTCTGGAACAACTGGCACAGCAGGCCAACCCTCCGCAGGTGCAGGCGTTCTTTGAGGTGCCTCTGGCGAGCGATTGCCTGAATATGGACCGTTTCCCGTTCGCCGAGGTGTATTGGTTGCCGCGTGACGTCGGGCACCAGCAGATGCACGGCACGCTGTTGGTGGAGTCGGTGCGTCAGCGGGTGACCATTCCTGAATCGGCGCGCGTGCAAGCGCAGTCGTTGACGGAAAACAGCCTGGGCGGCGAACTGCTCTGGGAGCGCGCAGAGGGCGCGGAGGGTTTCTATGCCTGGGTGGCGGCGGAGTCTTCTGCGGTGAAGGCGCTGCGTCGTTACCTGATCGGCGAGCGAGATCTGGACCGCTCCACCGTTAACTTTATGGCTTACTGGTGTTGAGTCGCGGCATCAATACCCGGTTTCACTTTGGTGGCGAATAGCCAAAATAACGGCGGTTACACCGTTAAACCGATACCGAACAAGATAACCGCTATTGCCGAAATCGACAGGCCACTCCCTGAATTCAGGTGCCATATCTTTAGCGGGGCGGCCAATATTGGGTTGGTGCGCTATTATTTTGATGCTGTTACGAATAGTGGCGACAGCGCGCTTTGCCGAATTGAGATCCTTCTCAGCCAGAAATCGATAAAGCCGCTGTACATCCAGCAGCGCCGCTGGTGTCCATATCAGTTGTGGCACCCGGGTATCTCCGTATCATCACCTTTTTCCAGATCGGAGAGCCAGCCGTCGGCCTCGTCCTGAGTCAAATGTTTACCATTGGCCTGATAGGTTTCCCATGCCTGCAATGCATCGTTGCGAACAGCCTCGCGTTTTTCTTCACGCTCGACATATTCACGAATAGCTTCACGCATTATCCAGTGTGCGCTGCGCTGGTGGGTAGCGGCAATGTGTTGCACCCGTTGCTTAAGCTCATCATCAATTTTTATCGACGTAGCAGTAGCCATAAGTAGCCTCAGTGAGTTAAAGGTAATACCTTTAACTACTATACGGCTCATGGCACCAGGCTGTCCAATTTTTGCGCATAGTGACTTATTCCGCCATCAAACTCACATGCGCGGCCACGATGCGCCAGCCGCAGGCCAGCTTGGCCCAGGTTTGCATCTGGCGGCCGACGCGTTCGCTGCCCGGGCGGCGAAACTCAGTGCTGGCAACCGCCATATCATCACCGTAGGTGGTAATGACGGTGTTCTCCAGGAGGCGATCCAACCCTTGCGACGGCCGTTGCCGGCGGAAATCGCGGATCTGATCGATGCCGTACAGGTTTTCCGTCGCGCCGTAGCGAACGGTACGCCCGTCGTGCCAGAACAACTCATCCAACACGTCAATGTCATTGCCGATCAGCGCCTGTTCATAGCGATAAAACGCGGCGTTCACCTCCGCCAGCACCGCCGGCCGGTCGATATATTCACTTTTCATCCGTTAATCCTGTTTTGCCGGTAAGGAACAGTTCGCCACGCCGCGTTGCTCGAGCGCATAGGCGGCACGCAATGCCAGATCTTCACGCCACGGCGGGGCGATAAGTTGCAGGCCGATGGGCAACCCCGAGGCGGTTTTCAGCGGCACCGTCACCACCGGCAGGCCGAGGAACGAAATCGGCTGCGTCAACATGCCCATGCTGGCGCGGATCGGCAGATCGGCGCCGTTGATGCGCATCGTTTCCTGGCCAAGGCTGGTGGCGCTGCACGGCGTTGCCGGGGCGATGAGAATATCCCAGTGTTCAAACAGCGGCAGCACTTGCTGTTGGAAATGGGCGCGGAAGCGCTGTGCCTGCACATACCAGGCCGCAGGCAGCATGGCGCCTGCCAACAGTCGCTCACGCGACAGCGGCTCAAAGCGTTCCGGCTGGCTGCGCAACTGCGGCAGATAGTGGTTGCCCCCCTCGGCGGCGCTGATAATAAACGCCGCCGAACGCGCCAGTTCAACCTGCGGCAGCTCAACTTCGGCACAGGCCTCCAGCGCCATCGCGACCTGTTGCACGGCGGCTTTAGCCTCGTCATTGCACCACTGTTGGAAATAGCCTGCGAGCACCGCGCAACGCAATCCCTGCTGGCCGCGTGGCAGCAGCGATTCGGTTTGCGTAATCGGTTTTTCCGCCTGAAAGCGGTCTTCGATATCGGTGCCCTGCATCACGTCGTACACTGCCGCCAGATCCCGCACCCGGCGGGCGAAAGGCCCCACATGATCCAGGCTGGCGACAAAGGGTTGGCTGCCGCTGCGCGACAGGCGGCCGAAGGTCGGTTTCAGCCCGTAAATGCCGCACAGCGACGAGGGCACGCGGATCGAGCCGTTGGTGTCGCTGCCGAGCGAGAAGGTCACCAGCCCGGCGGCGACCGCGGCCGCCGAGCCGCCGGACGATCCGCCGGCAATACGCGTGGTGTCGTGCGGATTGCGGGTTGCGCCGTAGTGGCTATTTTCGGTGGTAAAGCCGTAGGCGTAGGCATCCATGTTCAGCATGCCGGAGAGCAGCGCGCCTTGCTCTGCCAGCTTGCCCACTGCCCAGGCGTCTTGTTTGGCGGGCGCGCGGTCGCTGAACAGACTGGCACCGGCCAGGGTGGTTTCGCCGGTGACGTCGAACAGGTTTTTCACCGCGTAGGGGATGGCCGCCAGGCTCGGCAACGCTTGCCCCTTGGCACGGGCGCGATCGAGATGATCGGCTTCACTCAGCATCCGCTCGCGGGTGATGTGGGTATAGGCGTTCAGTGAAGGGTTGAGCGTGTCGATATTCTCCAGCGTTTGCTGGGCTATCTCACGTGCGGAAATCGCCCCCTGTTTAAGGGCGGCGCGGATTTCGGCGATCGATAGTGCGCTTAACGGATTCATGCGCGATACACCCCGGCAATCTCCAGGCGTTGATCGAGCGGGAAGGCCATCAGCGGTTCCGCCATCGCGGCGATGCGGTTGAACTGAGTCAGCAGTTCCTGACGGCGCGCGTCATCCATTTCCAGGGCCAATATCGTCTCCATCTGGCTGATATAGGCCGCCCAGTCGGTGGCAGGCAGGTTGTTCATAGATATTCCCCGTTTAACATGGTGACTAAAAGCCGGCGGCGCTGCCGTTGCTGCGCGGGTCAAAAGCGCCTTCCAGCATGCCGTTGGTATGACGAACGATGGCGCCGGCATGGCCGACCGCCTCGCTGAAATCGGGCAGCAACTCCACCTCATGGCCGCGCCGGCGCAGATATTCCACGGTTTCTGCGCTGAAACGGCCCTCCAGCTTCAGAGAGTCCGAGCTTTCGCCCCAGGTGCGGCCGAGCAGCCAGCGCGGTGCGCTGATGGCCTGTTGCAGCGGCAGCCCTTGCACTACATGGCGGACAAATACCGCTGCCTGGGTTTGCGGCTGGCCGTCACCGCCCATTGATCCATAGACCAGGGTACGCCCGTCATACAGGCGTGCGGCGGCCGGGTTAAGGGTGTGGAACGGCTGTTTGCCTGGCGCCAGCGCCAGCAGGTGGGCGGCATCCAGGCTGAATGACGCGCCGCGGTTTTGCCACAGCACGCCGCTGTGCGGCAGAACGACGCCGCTGCCGAATTCGTGATAAATGCTCTGAATAAAGGACACCGCCAGACCGCTGCTGTCCATCACCCCCATCCAAACGGTGTCGCCCGGGCCTTTGCCTTTCCCCCAGGCGGCGGCCTGGTGGGGATCGATGCGTTTGGCCAACGCATTCAAATGCTCGGCTTCCAGCAGCGCCTGCGGATCCTGCGTCATATGGCGGGGATCGGTGATGAATTGATCGCGCAGGCCGAAAGCCAGCTTGGTGGCCTCCACAATACCGTGCACTACGGCGCCTTCGCTTTGGCCGGCGAGCGGCAGCCGATCGGTCAGCCCGAGGATAGCCAGCGATACCAGGCCCTGAGTGGGCGGGGTCAGGTTGAAGACTTCACCTTTCTGATGCTCCAGCCGCAGCGGCGTGCGGCGGCGCGGCCGGTAATCCGCCAGATCCTGCGCGGTGAGCGGCATGCCCAGTCTGGCCATATCCGCCGCCATGCTGTGCGCCAGCGGGCCGCGATAGAAGCTGTCCAACCCGTCTTCGGCCAACGCGATCAGGGTATCCGCCAGTTGCGGCTGGCAGAAACGTTGGCCGGCATGAGGGATCTCCCCGTGCGGCAGGTAAGTGCGGGCAAAATGTTCCAGCTCCGCCAGTTCATGATACTTGCTGCGGGTGGCGGCTTCCTGCGAGGCGGTGACCGGAATGCCGTCCGCCGCATAGCGAATGGCGTCGGCCAACAGGCGTGGTCGTGGTAACTGTGTTCCGCCCAATTCGGCGGAGTAATCCAGCGCGGCCTGCCAGCCGCCGACGGTGCCGGCTACGGTCAGCGCCGCTTTCGGCCCACGGTGCGGAATGTGGCTTTCACCGGCGTAGAAATCCAGCGTGGCCAGGGAACCGGCGGCACCGCTGGCGTCAATCGCGACCGGATCGCCCTGCGGCGGAACAATCAGCCAGAAACCGTCGCCGCCCAGGCCGTTCATGTGCGGGTAAACCACCGCGATAGTGGCAGCCGCTGCGACCATCGCCTCGATGGCGTTGCCGCCTTCGCGCAGGACCGCCAGCGCACTTTCGCTGGCGAGGTGATGCGGCGTGACCGCCATACCCAATGGCGCGGTGTTGCTGTTAATCATTTCTTGGCCCTTTTTTGAGGTCAGCATCTGATTCAATACAAGCAAGAGGCGTTCCATATTTTCCTCTGGGACAATAATTGCTTGCCAGCGGGTGGATTGGCCGTGCTATGTTCCGCTGAAACGAACGTTACAGCCGGAGTGGCGATGAAGCAGATTGATGAACGCCTGCGCAGTGAATACCCGCAGTTGACGCCGCAGGAACAGCGGGTGGCCGATTTTATCTTCGATCACTTCGATGATCTGATCAGCTACAACAGCGCCGAATTGGCACGCCTGAGCGGCGTTTCCAAGGCCACCGTCAGCCGTTTGTTCAAGCGGCTGGGCTACCAAAGCTACCGCACAATGCGCGACGAACTGCGCACCCTGCGCCAGAGTGGCATGCCGTTGACCGATAACCGCGATGCGGTGCAGGGCAACACCCTGCTGGCCCGCCACTACAAGCAGGAAATGGCCAATCTCACGCACTGGGTGAACCATATTGATGCAAACCAGTTCAACGCGGTGATCGCCGCGCTGGTCCAGGCGCGGCGGGTGGTGCTGATGGGGTTTCGCAACAGCTATCCGGTGGCGATGCATTTGCGCCAGCAGCTGATGCAGGTGCGTGAAAATGTATTGCTGATGCCACAGCCTGGGCAGACGCTGGCCGAAGAACTGGTCGATCTGAGTACGCAGGATGTGGCGGTAGTGGTGGCGTTTCGCCGTCGACCGCGCCAGTTGCGGGCAGTGTTGACGCAATTGCAGGTTCAGCAGGTGCCGACGCTGCTGGTGTGCGAACCGCAGGCGCAGGCGCTGATCCCGCTGGCGAACTGGCATCTGGCGGCGCCGCTCGACAGCGTTTCCGCTTTTGACAGCTACTCTGCCGCCATGAGCCTGGCTAACCTGCTCAGTAACGCTTTGCTGCATGAGACGCTGGCGCAAGGGCGGCAGCGCATTCATCAAATCGCCGACCTGTATAACGATTTGGACGAGCTGGAACAGCGCTGATCTCAGCGCTATTTTGGTGCTTTCGCACTTTGATGGTGCGCTTTTTTCCCCACTTTATGCCTTTCCTCCGCCGCTGCCGCGGCAGCGGAAATCCCCTCCTGATGCCTTAACTCACGGGCAATAAAGCAGAACGTTCCCCGCACGACCGATTGGCACATTAGTTGCAAAGTGATAATCAAAGAATCTTTTGTTTCATCACTTCACCATCGGGGATAATCTATGAACTTCAAGAAAATCGGGATAGCGACATTGGGTGCGGTTTTGCTGATGGCGCAGGCCGCCTCGGCGATGGCGGATCAATTACAGGAAATCCAGCAGCGCGGCGTGCTGCGGGTGGCGGTACCGCAGGACTTCCCGCCGTTTGGCTCGGTGGGCACCGATCTGCAGCCGCAGGGTTATGACATCGACATGGCGCATTATCTGGCCGACAAGATGAAACTTAAGTTGCAGTTGGTGCCGGTCACCAGCGCCAACCGCGTGCCTTATCTGCAAACCAACAAGGTGGATCTGGTGATCTCCAGCCTGGGCAAAAACCCGGAGCGCGAGAAGACCATTGCGTTTAGTCGCGCCTATGCGCCGTTCTTCCTCGGGGTCTTCGGGCCGAAAGAGGCGGCACTGGGCGATGCCGCGCAGCTGGACGGCAAAACCGTCGGCGTGACGCGCGGTGCGGTCGAAGACATGGTACTGAGCGATACCGCGCCGAAGGGCGCGCAGATCAAGCGCTATGAAGATAACAACACCACGCTGTCGGCCTATCTGTCCGGCCAGGTGCAATACATCGCCACCGGCAATCTGGTGGTGAGCGCGATCGCTCGGCAGAACCCGACCAAGGCGCCGGTCGCCAAGTTTATGCTGAAAGACTCGCCGTGCTTCGTTGGCCTGCGCCTGGGGGAACCGGCGTTGAAAGCGAAAGTGGATGAGCTGATTGAACAGGCGTTGAAGGACAACACCCTGAACGGTCTGTCGGAAAAATGGCTGAAAGCGCCGCTGCCTGCCAACCTTGGTGCATAACGGGAGCGCCTGATGACCTATCAGCTGAATTTTCCCGCTCTGTGGCCCTATATGCCCGAACTGCTGGCCGGTCTGCTGACCACCATCGAGTTGACGGCGTTGGCTACCCTGATGGGCGTCGCGTTGGGGATTTGCGGCGCGGCGATCCGCAGCGGCAAGGCTAACCTGCTTAGCCATATTTGGGGCATTTACGTCGAGGTAGTGCGCAATACGCCGTTTGTGGTGCAGCTGTTCTTCATTGTGTTCGGTCTGCCGAGCCTGGGCTGGAAACTGACCGCCGGGCAGGCGGCGCTGTTGGCGATGGTGATCAATCTGGGCGCCTACAGCACCGAAATCATTCGCGCCGGCATTCAGGTGACACCGAAAGGCCAGTGGGAGGCCGGGCGAGTGCTGGGGTTCAGCCGCAGCCAGACGTTTCTGCGCATTGTGCTGCCGCCGTCGTTGCAGCGGATTTATCCGGCGCTGGTCAGCCAGTGCATTATCGTCATGTTGGGGTCATCGGTGGTGTCGCAGGTGTCTTTCGAAGAGTTGACCTTCGCCGCCAACCTGATCCAGTCGCGCACTTTCCTCAGTTTTGAGGTGTATCTGGTGACGACGCTGTTTTATCTGCTGTTATCGGTATTGATGCGCCAGCTGTTGCTGGCCGCCGGACGGCGCTTTTTGGGGAGCCAGGGCTGATGCTGACTTTTACCGACTGGGACATTGTACGCAATCTGCTGCTGGCGGCGCGCTGGACGTTGCTGCTGTCGCTGACGGCGTTCTTCGGCGGCACTCTGGTGACGCTGCCGCTGTTATTGCTGCGCCTGAGCAAGCGCAAGTGGGCGATGCGTTTTGTCCGCTTCTATTCCGAACTGTTTCAGGGCACGCCGCTGCTGATGCAGCTGTTCCTGGCGTTCTTCGGCCTGGCGCTGTTCGGCATCGACGTCAGCCCCTGGACCGCAGCCGCGCTGGCGCTGACACTGTTTACCAGCGCGTTTCTGGTGGATATCTGGTCCGGCAGTATCGCCGCCCTGCCGAAAGGGCAGTGGGAAGCGTCGCGTTGCCTGGGGCTTGGTTTTGGCCAGACCCTGATGCGGGTGATTGTGCCGCAGGCGGTGCGTATCGCCATCGCGCCCACCGTCGGGTTCTCGGTGCAGGTGATCAAGGGCACCGCGCTGGCGTCGATCATCGGTTTTATCGAGCTGACCAAGGCCGGCACCATGCTGAACAACGTCACTTATCAGCCGTTTAAAGTGTTTGGCCTGGTCGCGCTGGGCTATTTCCTGATGTGTTATCCGCTGTCGCGTTACAGCCATTATCTGGAGAAGAAATTCCATGCCGCTCATCACAATTAATCAGGTTCAGAAATATTACGGCCAGAACCATGTGCTGAAGGGCGTGGATCTGGATATCGACATGGGCCAGGTGATTTCGATTATCGGCCGCAGCGGTTCCGGCAAGAGCACGCTGTTGCGTTGTATCAACGGGCTGGAAGGGTATCAGGAAGGCAGCATCAAATTGGGCGGGATGACCATTACCGACCGCGATTCGCAGGCGCGTGAAATCAGCCGCTCCATCGGCATGGTATTTCAGAACTTTAATTTGTTCCCGCACATGACCGCGCTGGAGAACGTGATGCTGGCGCCGCGTCGGGTGCTGAAAAAAAGCCCCGCCGAATGCCGCGAACTGGCGGAAGAGATGCTGAATAAGGTCGGGCTGGGCGAGCGAATGCACTATTCACCGGCTAACCTTTCCGGCGGCCAGCAGCAGCGCGTGGCGATTGCCCGGGCGCTGGCGATGAACCCGAAGGTGCTGCTATGCGACGAAATTACCTCGGCGCTGGATCCTGAGCTGGTGGGCGAGGTGCTTAAGGTGCTGGAGCAACTGGCCAAAGAGGGCATGACGCTGATTCTGGTGACCCATGAAATGAATTTTGCCCGCGAGGTCGGCGACCGGGTGGTGTTTATGCACCAGGGCAAGGTTTGGGAGCAGGGCGACAGCCGCACGCTGTTCGCTAATCCGCAAACGAATGAATTAAAACAGTTTATCGCTTCGGTTCGCGGGCTGACAGAGGCCTGACCGAGGCGAGGGGAATAATAACTTATTAAGCTGGTAAGGAATGAACATGTTAGATATCACCCAGTTCGATCAAATTAATCCACCGGCTCGCCTGTTGATGGGGCCGGGGCCGATCAACGCCGATCCGCGCGTGCTGCGCGCCATGTCTAGCCAGTTGATTGGGCAGTACGATCCGGCGATGACCGGCTATATGAACCAGGTGATGGAACTGTACCGCGCGTTGTTCCGCACCGAAAACCGCTGGACCATGCTGGTGGACGGCACCTCGCGATCCGGGATTGAAGCCATGCTGATCTCCTCGATTCGCCCCGGCGACAAGGTGCTGGTGCCGGTGTTTGGCCGTTTCGGTCATCTGCTGTGCGAGATTGCCCGCCGCTGCCGTGCCGAGGTACACACCATCGAGGTGCCCTGGGGCGAGGTGTTCAGCGCCGATCAGATTGAAGACGCGATCAAGAAGGTGCGCCCGCGCCTGCTGTTGACGGTGCAGGGCGATACGTCCACCACCATGTTGCAGCCGCTGGAAGCATTGGGTGACATCTGCCGCCGCCACGGCGTGCTGTTCTACACCGACGCCACCGCCTCCTTCGCCGGCAACCCGCTGGAAACCGACGCCTGGGGGCTGGACGCGGTATCCGCCGGTCTGCAGAAATGCCTGGGCGGCCCGTCCGGCAGTTCGCCCGTCACCCTCAGCCCGCAGTTTGAAGAGATCGTCCGCCGCCGTAAATGTGTGGAGCAGGGCATTCGCACGGCTGACCATGCCGACGGCGACGACGAGATGATCTACTCCAACTATTTCGATCTCGGCATGATCATGGATTACTGGGGCCCGGAGCGGCTGAACCACCATACCGAAGCCACCAGCATGCTGTTCGCCGCACGCGAGTGCGCCCGGGTGATCCTGGAAGAAGGGCTGGAAAATACCATCGCCCGCCACAAACTGAACGGCGCGGCGATGCTGGCCGGCATTCAGGGGATGGGGCTGGAGGTGTTCGGCGATCTCGATAACCGCATGAACAACGTGCTGGGTGTGGTGATCCCGCAACAGGTTCACGGCGAGCAGGTGCGTCAGATGATGCTGAATGATTTCGCCATCGAAATCGGCACCTCGTTCGGCCCGCTGCAGGGCAAGATATGGCGTATCGGCACCATGGGTTATAACGCCCGCAAAGACTGTGTGTTGCAGACGCTGACCGCGCTGGAGGCGGTGCTGAACCGGCTGGGCTTCGCCAGCCAACAGGGCGAAGCGTTGCAGGCGGCCTGGAATACCTACGAAGCCGGGGCCTGCTGATGACGGCGCTGCTAACCGCCGAGGAAGCGGCACAGGCCGCTGAAAGAGTGATGGCGCGCTGCGATGCGTTGGCGGCGATCAGCGCCACGCCGGGCCAGCTGACGCGGGTCTATCTGTCGCCGGAACATCGGCGCGCCAACCAACTGGTGGGCGACTGGATGCGTACCCTTGGCATGACTGTGCATCAGGACAGCGTCGGCAATATCTGCGGCCGTTACGAAGGCCAAACGCCGGGTGCCCCGGCGTTGCTGCTCGGTTCGCATCTGGATACGGTGCGCAATGCCGGCCGCTATGACGGCATGCTCGGCGTGCTGACCGCACTGGAAGTGGTGGCGCACCTGCATCGGCAGCAGCGGCGTTTGCCGGTGGCGGTGGAAGTCATTGGCTTCGCCGATGAAGAGGGCACCCGCTTTGGCGTTGCCTTATTGGGTAGCCGGGGTATCACCGGCCAGTGGCCTGCCGAGTGGTTGGTACGGACCGACGCCGAGGGGATCAGCATGGCGCAGGCGCTGCGCGAGTTTGGGCTGGATCCGGCGGCGGTGGGTGAGGCTAAGCGTGCGCAACGTGATATCTGCGGCTATCTGGAGCTGCATATCGAGCAGGGGCCTTGCCTGGAAGCAGCCGATTTGGCGCTGGGGGTTGTGACGGCAATCAACGGCGCTCGCCGGCTCAACTGCACCTTTACCGGCGAGGCGGGTCATGCAGGCACCGTGCCGATGGGGCAACGCAAGGACGCGCTGGCGGCGGCGGCAGAATGGATGGTGGCAGTCGAGACGATCACCTCGGCTTGCGATCCGCATCTGGTGGCCACCGTTGGCCGAATCGAAAGCCTGCCGGGAGCGGTCAACGTCATCCCCGGCGAGGTAAAACTGTCGCTCGACGTGCGCGGCCCGGAGGATGGCCCTCTGGCCGAGCTGTTGGCGCAATTGCTGGAACAGGCTGAGGCGATCTGTGCACGCCGGGGGTTGAGTTTTGCCAGCGAAGAGTTTTACCGCATAAATGCAACAGCCTGTGATGCAAATTTGCAACGGCGTTGGCAGGACGGCGTGGTGCAGGTACAAGGCCGCAGTATGGCGCTACCGAGCGGCGCCGGGCACGATGCGATAGCCGTGGCGGCCTGTTGGCCGGTGGGTATGCTGTTTGTACGCTGCGATCGCGGTATCAGCCACCATCCGGCTGAGGCCGTCACTTACGCCGACGTGGCGTTGGCGATTCAGGCCTACTGTCAGACGGTGGCCAGTTGGGAGGAAGCCTGATGGATTTGCAAGCGTTTAACCGGCTGTCGCCGCCGGAGGCCGAGCGGTTGCTGTGCCCCTGCGTGGATATTCCGTCCTGGATCGGTGCGGTAATTGCTGCCCGGCCGTTCGCCGGCATTGATGCCGCACTGGCGTTTGCCCGGCAGGCGTCACAGCGCTGGCAGGCGGAGGACGTCAATCGGGCGCTGGCGCAGCACCCACGCATCGGCGAGCGTGCCGGCGGGCCAAGCCGCGAGGCGCAATTTTCCCGGCGTGAGCAGGCGGCGGTCGACGCGCAGGATGTAGCACTGGCCGAGGCGCTGCTGGCAGGCAATCGGCGTTATGAAGCGCAATTTGGTCAGGTGTTCTTGATACGCGCCGCCGGTCGCGACGGTCAGGCCATATTGCGTGAGCTGGAGCGTCGGTTGAGCAACAATGCGGAGCAGGAACAGCGGGAAACCGCCGAACAGCTGCGTGAAATCGTGATGCTGCGTTTTAAGGAGTTACTGAGCGATGAGTAATATCAGCACCCATATTCTGGACACCTCACTCGGCAAACCTGCGGCTGACGTGCGGGTGTGGCTGGAACGAGAGCACGACGGGCACTGGCGGATGCAGGCCGAAAGCCATACCGATGCCGACGGTCGCGCGCGTAATCTGACGCCGGATGGCCTGGCCGCCGGACATTACCGCTTGTATGCCGATCTCGGCGGCTATTTTGCCGCCGGCCGGCGCGACACGCTGTACGCCACGGCGATTATCGATTTTGTCGTCGGGGATGCGACACAGCATTACCATTTACCGCTGTTAATCAGCCCCTATTCGTATTCGACCTACCGCGGCAGTTGATCTGATCCACTGACGTACCCTGGGGCGTGGCGTACCGTGCTCCCGGATTCAATCACCCAGCAAACGGGGGAAATATGGCTCTGTCTCAGGATAAGGGTGCGGCTTCGTGCTGCCCGGAAGATGAAAAACTGCCGCTGGGAAAAACCTTTGCCTTCGGCCTGCAACATATTTTGACCATGTACGGGGGAATTATCGCGCCACCCTTGATCATCGGTTCGGCTGCGGGTTTAGGCGCGCCGCAGATTGGCATGTTGGTGACGGCGGCGCTGTTTGTCAGCGGGCTGGCGACGTTGCTGCAAACCCTCGGCTTGCCTGGTCTGGGTTCACGCCTGCCACTGGTGCAGGGCGTTTCCTTCGCCGGGGTGGCGACCATGGTTACCATCGTGACCGGGGACGGCGGGTTGCCTGCGGTATTCGGTGCGGTGATCGCCGCCTCGCTGGCAGGGCTGTTGATCGCGCCGTTTTTCGCGCAAATTATCCGCTTCTTCCCGCCGGTGGTGACCGGTACCGTGGTGACGGTGATCGGCCTGTCGTTGATGCCGGTGGCGGTGCGCTGGGCGATGGGCGGCAACGCCAGTGCGGCGGATTGGGGGGCGACCGGGAATATTGGCCTGGCCGCTTTCACGCTGGCGGTCATTTTGTTGCTCAATAAGATCGGTTCCCGGACGTTGAAGCGGTTGTCGGTGCTGCTGGCGATGGCCGTAGGCTGCGTAGCGGCGGCGCTGGCGGGGAAAGTGAGCTTTGCCGCCGTGGGCAACGGGCCGTGGCTGGCCTTTCCCGAACCTTTCGCCTACGGCTGGCCCACCTTCGAGCTGAGCGCGATCCTTTCCATGCTGTTGATTGTGCTGGTGCTGTTGACGGAAACCACCGCCGGGCTGATGGCGGTGGGGGAGATTGTGGGTTCGCCGGTCAATTCGCGTCGTATCGCCAAGGGGTTGCGCGCCGATATGCTCTCCAGTGCGCTGTCGCCGGTATTTAACTCATTCCCGCAAAGCTCGTTTGCCCAAAATATCGGCCTGGTGGCGATCAGCGGCGTGAAAAGCCGTTTTGTGGTCAGTGCCGGGGGCGCCATTCTGGTGCTGCTGGGCGTGTTGCCGGTTCTCGGGCGGCTGGTGGCCTGCATTCCGCCGCCGGTATTGGGCGGCGCCGGCGTGGTGCTGTTCGGTTCGGTGGCTGCCAGCGGCATTCGCACTCTGGCGAAGGTGGAGTATAAGGACAACATGAATCTGGTGGTGGTAGCGACGGCGATTGCCTTTGGCATGATCCCGATTGTGATGCCGACTTTTTACGATCAGTTACCGAATTGGGTGCGCACCTTGTTGCATTCAGGCATCAGCGCTTCGTGTCTGGTGGCGTTGCTGCTGAATCTGTTGTTCAACCCGATCGAGGCGGCGGAGAAAAATAGGGCGGGGGAGGAGCTTTCCTGAGAAATGCGGGCGCAGCGGGCTGCGCCCGGTAGGATCAATCGTGCCGAAGGAAGCTGTCGGCATCGCGCCAGGCCGGGAAAGCGCTGCGGTAGATCTGCAGGTTTTCCAGCGACAATTCGGCGTCCAGCCGTGCGGCGGCACCTGGTTCCGCCTGCGCCAGCGTTTCACCTTGCGGGCTGAGGATCAGGCTGTCGCCGCTGTAGTTCAGCCCGTTGCCGTCTTCGCCGACGCGGTTGCAGCCGGCCACGTAGACCTGATTCTCAATGGCGCGCGCGGCCAGCAGCGTTTGCCAGTGTTTGCTGCGCGGCGCCGGCCAGTTGGCGACGTACAGCGCCAGATCGTAATCCTGCTGATAGCGGGACCACACCGGGAAGCGCAGGTCGTAACAGATCTGCGGCAAAATGCGCCAGCCGCGCCATTCGAAAATCTCGCGTTTTTTACCGGCGCGGTAATGCAGGTGCTCGCCGGCCATGCGGAACAGATGGCGCTTATCGTAAGCATGCACCCGGCCGTTCGGTTCGACCAACAGGAAACGGTTGACCGCGCCCTCGGCAGTTTTCAGCGCCACGCTGCCACCGACCAGGGCGTTGCTTTTGCTTGCCCAGCCGTGCAGCCAGGTGATTACCTGTTGCTCCGGCAGCGCGCTTTCTCCGGCGTCCATGGCGAAGCCGGTGGTGAACATTTCCGGCAGCACGATCAGATCACGGCCGGTCAGCGGTGCCAGCAGTTCATCGAAATGGCGCAGGTTGGCTTCACCGTCGCGCCAGACCAGCGGTTGCTGCAACAGGGTAATTTTTAAAGTCGACATAACCGCTCCGCAGCCGCATCCAGCGTGGCGTCCTGTTTAGCGAAGCACAGCCGGATCAATTTATGAGGGAAAGGATCGGCACAGAAGACCGACAGCGGAATTGCCGCCACGCCCACGTGCTCGGTTAACCAATGACAGAAAGCGACGTCGTCCAAATCGGAGACCGCGCTGTAATCTGCCAGCAAGAAGTATGTACCTTCACAGGGTAGAATTTCCAGTCGGCTGTTTGACAATGCCTGCACAAAGCGATCGCGCTTGGCGCGGTAAAACTCCGACAACTGTTGCCAATGCTCCGGTTCGCTGCGCAGCATATCCGCCAGCGCCAGCTGTGCCGGGGTATTGACCGAGAAAGTCAGGTATTGATGCACTTTACGTACTTCAGCGCTCAGTGCGGCGGGGGCCACGCAGTAACCCACTTTCCAACCGGTCATGTGGAAGGTTTTGCCGAAAGAGGACACCGCGATGGCTCGTTGCCGCAGCTGCGGATGGGCCAGCACGCTGGCATGGCCGCCCTTGGCGAAGCAAATATGTTCATACACTTCGTCGCTCAGCACATAGATTTCGTGATCGCTAATCGCGCGCCACAGTTGTTGCATATCTTCCGCCTGCCAGGCGGTGGCGGACGGGTTGTGCGGCGTATTGAGGATCACCAGCCGGGTGCGCGGCGAAAGCACTTCGGCAAACTGCTGCCAGTCCACGCTGAATGTCGGCGGCTGTAGCGCAATGCGCTTCAATGTCCCGCCGGACAGCGTGACCGCCGGCGCATAGCTGTCGTAACTGGGATCGAAGCAGACAACTTCATCGCCGGGGCGGACCAACGCGCTGATGGCAGCGAACAGCGCTTCTGTGGCGCCTGCCGTCACAGTGACTTCGCTGGCGGCATCCGGCAGCCAACCGTACAGCCCGGCGGTTTTCTCGGCGATGGCTTCGCGCAATGGCGCAACACCGGTCATGGGGGCATATTGGTTGGCGCCCTGGTTGACGTGCCAGGCCAGGCGCTCCTTCAGATAATCCGGGCCATCGAAATCGGGGAAGCCCTGCGACAGGTTGATCGCCTGATACTGCGCCGCCAGCGCACTCATCTGCGTGAAAATGGTGGTGCCCAGAGCGGGCAATTTACTGTCGGGAATCAATGCTGATGTGCTCATAGCAGGCTAATACTCCTGGCGCTTAGGTTGCCGTCAATATAACACGATGTTAGTATTTGGCAATCAAGACGCTTAGATGGCTAAATGAAGAAAAGATCTAACTATATAAGCAAATCATCCTAAGCTCCCTATGCCGATAACCTTAGAAACCGGGAAACGATAATGACGGAAAATCCGCAACTTACAGCGCTATTGGCTGCTTGCCACTGGATTGGCGAAAAGGGCTGGTGCCCGGCGACCGGCGGCAATATGTCGTTGCGTCTCGACGAGCGACGTTGCCTGGTCACCGAGTCCGGCAAGGATAAGGGCAGCCTGACCGAAGCGGACTTCCTGCTGGTGGAAACGGCGACCAATCATGTGCCGAGCGGCCGCACGCCTTCGGCGGAAACCGGCCTGCATACCCTGATTTACCGGCTGTACCCGCAGATTGGTGCGGTGCTGCACACCCATTCGGTGAATGCGACCGTACTGTCGCGCGTTGAACGCAGCGATGGGCTGGTGTTGCAGGGCTATGAAATGCAAAAATCGCTCGGTGGCCAGAGCAGCCATCTGGACAGCGTGATTATTCCTGTTTTCGATAACGATCAGGATATTCCACGGCTTGCGGCGCGCGTGGCGGCTTATGCCGAAGTGACGCCACTGCAGTACGGTTTTCTGGTTCGTGGACACGGTCTGTATTGCTGGGGCCGCCAGGTAGCGGAAGCCCGTCGTCATCTTGAAGGGCTGGAATTCCTGTTCCAGTGCGAACTGCAACGCCGTTTACTGGAGGCTAAATGATCCGCGCCATCGTCACCGATATTGAAGGCACCACCAGCGATATTCGCTTCGTGCACCAGGTGCTTTTTCCCTATGCGCGTGAACGGCTGGCGGAGTTTCTCCGTCAGCACGCTGCCGATGCCGAAGTGGCCACACCGCTGGCCGCGCTGCGGCAGGAGATTGACCAGCCGCAGGCGGACATTGAGCAGCTGATTGCCGCGCTGTACCATTTTATGGATGAAGATCGCAAATCCACCGCACTGAAGGCGCTGCAGGGCATCATTTGGCGCAGTGGCTACCAGAACGGCGATTTTCGCGGCCATCTGTATCCGGAAGTGGCCGGGCAACTGGCCGTCTGGCGGCAGCAAGGGCTGAAACTGTATGTCTACTCTTCCGGCTCGGTAGAGGCGCAAAAGCTGCTGTTCGGCTACAGTGACGCGGGGGATTTGCAGCCGCTGTTCAGCGGCTATTTCGATACTCATGTCGGCGCCAAGCGTGAAACCGCTTCGTACCGAAATATCGCCGCTGAAATTGGTATTGCGCCCGACGAACTGTTGTTCCTTTCCGACATTCATCAAGAGTTGGACGCCGCACGCGCCGCAGGCTGGCGTACTTGCCAGTTGATCCGCGACGACGCCGATGCGCAGAGCCGGCACCCGCAGGTTAACCGTTTTGATCAGATCGATTTAGGGGAGTTTGCCTCATGAGTGGATTGACCATTTTCAGCGATAAAGAGCCGCAGCAACCGTTATGGCAGAGCCAGGATGCCGAGGCTATTCAACGGCAACTGGCGCAAATTGGCGTGCGCTTCGAGCGCTGGCAGGCGGATCGTGAACTGGGTGAAAATCCGGAGCCGGCGGCGGTGATTGCCGCCTATCAGCACGAGATTGATCGGCTGGTGGCGGAGAAGGGGTATCAAAGCTGGGACGTGATCAGCATGCGTCCGGACAATGAGCAGCGCGAAGCCTTGCGCAGCAAATTTCTTTCCGAACATACGCACGGCGAAGATGAGGTCCGTTTCTTTGTAGCTGGGGCGGGACTGTTCTGCCTGCATCTGGATGGCAAGATCTTCCAGATCCTGTGCGAGAAGAACGATCTGATCTCGGTACCGGCCGATACCCGCCACTGGTTCGATATGGGCTCGGCACCCAACTTTACCGCGATCCGCGTTTTTGATAATCCGGAAGGTTGGGTTGCGCATTTCACCGGCGACAGGATCGCCGATGCCTATCCGCGCCTGGATTAACATTTAACGGGGCTTTCGCGCCCCATTATTGATTACCCCAGCGCCCGCAGGAATATCCCGTCGTTGACCTGCTGCGGCGTAATCACGCCGCTGTCGAACACCCAACCGCTAATCAGCGCCGCAGGCGTTACGTCAAACGCCGGGTTATAAACCGCGGCATCGGCAGGCGCCCACTGGCATGATCCGAAACTGCCGGAAACGCCGGTCACTTCGGTTGCGGCCCGTTGCTCAATCGGGATGGCCGCGCCGTTCGGGCAATGCGGATCGTGGGTGGTGTGCGGGGCGGCCACGTAGAACGGAATACGGTGATAGTGCGCCAGCACCGCCAGGCTGTAGGTACCAATCTTGTTGGCGACGTCGCCGTTGGCGGCGATGCGGTCTGCGCCAACCCACACGGCATCTACCTGCCCCTGCGCCATCAGGCTGGCGGCCATCGAATCGCAAATCAACCGGTAGGGGATGCCGAGCTCACCCAGTTCCCAGGCGGTAAGGCGACCGCCCTGCAGCAACGGACGGGTTTCATCGACCCACACCTGTTGTACTTTCCCTTGCTGATGGGCGCGCAAAAGCACGCCGATAGCCGTGCCAATACCGGCGGTCGCCAGGCCACCGGTATTGCAATGCGTCAGCAGGCGGCTGCCGGGCTGCACCAGCTCCGCGCCATGATCGGCGATCCGATCGCACAACTTACGGTCTTCTTCCACCAGTCGCAACGCTTCTTCTACCATTGCAGGCACCCACTGCGGTTGCGCCAGAGCCTGCTTCATGCGGTCCAGATTATTCATCAGATTAACCGCCGTCGGGCGTGAGGCGCGTAAGGTGGCCAAGGCTTGCGCCAGTTCTTCACGCGACAGACCGCGTTCCGCCAGCAGCGCCAGCAACAGGCTGGCGGACAGGCCGATCAGGGGCGCGCCCCGTACCCGCAAGGTGAGGATGTGATCGACCAACTCCTCCACGCTGTCGCACTGGCGCCACTGTTTTTCCTGCGGCAAAGCCTGCTGGTCGAGGATCCAAAGTCGGTTGTCACTCAGGGTCAAACTGGTGGTGTTAAGCGATTGCATCGGCAGTTAAATCCTTGTTGCGTTGTTATTGCATCTGAAAAGGTATTCTGCCAACATGCCATACGGATGTATAGACGTCCAAATGCTTTTACGTCTAAAAAAATAACATCGCTGCGTCAGTGAGAAAAATCAGAGGGGTTGGGAATGTCGCTTTATCGTACCTTTACTGCTGCCGATGCCGTTGAATATGCTCGTCAATACGGGCAGTTGGCCGATCCGCAGGCGCTGGTGAGCGCTGACGAGATTGGTGACGGCAACCTGAACCTGGTGTTCAAAATCCGCGATCGCGACGGCGTAAGCCGGGTGATCGTCAAACAGGCGTTGCCGTACGTACGCTGCGTGGGCGAATCCTGGCCGCTGACCCTGGATCGGGCGCGCATTGAAGCGGAAACCCTGTTGATCCACGGCGGCGTTTGCCCACGGCATACGGTGAAGGTACTGCATCACGATCCTGAATTGGCGGTGATGGTGCAAGAGGATCTTTCCGATCACCATATCTGGCGCAACGAACTGATCAAAGGCCACTATTATCCGTTGGCTGCCGGGCAACTGGCGGAATATCTGGCGCAAACCCTGTTTCATACCTCCGATTTTTACCAGACGGCGCAAGAAAAAAAGGCCGAGGTCAGCCGCTTCACCAACCCTGAGCTGTGCCAGATCACCGAAGATCTGTTCTTTACCGACCCCTATATCGATCACGAACGCAACCAGTTCGACGAGGCGTTGCTGCCGCAGGTGCGAGCGCTGCGTGACGATACCGCGTTGAGGCTGGCGGTGGCCGGGCTGAAGCACCGTTTCCTCAGCAAGGCGGAAGCGTTGCTGCACGGCGATATTCACAGCGGCTCGATTTTTGTTGCTGAAGGCAAGCTGAAGGCGATAGATGCCGAGTTTGGTTTCTATGGCCCGATTGGTTTTGACGTCGGCAGCGCGTTGGGTAACCTGTTGCTGAATTACTGCGGTTTGCCGGGCCTGTTGGGGCCGCGCGATGCCGCCGCCGGGCGGGAGCAGCGCTTGCAGGATGTGCGTGAACTCTGGCTGATTTTTGCCGATCGCTTCCTGGCGCTGTGCCACCAACAGACCCGCGAGATAGCGCTGGCGGTGCCGGGCTATGCCGAACAGTTCTTGCAGCAGGTGTGGACTGATGCCATAGGTTACTGCGGCAGCGAGCTGATCCGCCGCACTATCGGCCTGGCGCACGTCGCCGATCTGGACAGCATCAGCGATGCCGAAATGCGCGCCGAATGCCAGCGCAGCGCCCTGAACCTGGGCCGTGCGCTGATCGTCAACGCGGCGCAGATTGAGCATATCGACGCCCTGTTGGCGCGTATCCGCCAGAACGGCTAGGCGTTGTTCGGGCGCTGCCGGTAGTAAGAGGGTGCTCATGGATCTCTGTCTAACAACCAACGGGCGGGGCGAACCCCGCCGTTGGGTTGCCTTACCCTTCGGATTCGTAAGCCAAAATGGCTGCAACCTCCGTGTCTCCCAGTTTGATGCGCAGTTCACATAGCGAACCGCGAGTGATCCACATGAACGCAATCAGCGTCATGCAGATAATCATCAGCCTCAGAACGACCCGTTCTTGCTGCATTTCTGACCTCCTTATCCTTGCCTTCCGGCGGGTAAGAGGCTAACCTGATGTTGCTAGACATTCAGAGTGGCCTCGGGTTGATTATATCGACTCGGGGCCTTTCTCTTTCTATCCGTTGCTTATGCCCCGGAAAGAAAGATCCAGAGCACCCGCTACGCAGTCTATCCGATTATTCCCGACGTTGAATTAGCCGTTCTGGCAAGGCTGCGAGCCGCCGCGCATTTTGCATATTTGATTGAATGCGGGCTGGGGAAGGAAGAGGGTGCTCATGGATCTCTGTCTAACAACCAACGGGCGGGGCGAACCCCGCCGTTGGGTTGCCTTACTCTTCGGATTCGTAAGCCAAAATGGCCGCAACCTCCGTGTCTCCCAGTTTGATGCGCAGTTCACATAGCGAACCGCGAGTGATCCACATGAACGCAATCAGCGTCATGCAGATAATCATCAGCCTCAGAACGACCCGTTCTTGCTGCATTTCTGACCTCCTTATCCTTGCCTTCCGGCGGGTAAGAGGCTAACCTGATGTTGCTTAGACATTCAGAGTGGCCTCGGGTTGATAATATCGACTCGGGGCCTTTCTCTTTCTATCCGTTGCTTATGCCCCGGAAAGAAAGATCCAGAGCACCCGCTACGCAGTCTATCCGATTATTCCCGACGTTGAATTAGCCGTTCTGGCAAGGCTGCGAGCCGCCGCGCATATTGCTGCGGCACAAAAAGAAAAAGGGGCGATAATCATCGCCCCTGGGTAGGTAGGTGTAACGCTGTTATGCCGCTTCGGTGTGTTGCTGACGCTTAGACGGCGCTACCGGCTTTTCCGGCTTGTTGGCCGCCAGCGCATCCGGTTCGAAGTCATCTACGTTGATGGAACGCAGACGGCTCTCTTCGGCTTTCACCAGGATCTTCGCTTCATCGGCGCTGATCTTGCCCTCTTCCAGCGCACGCTGCGCCAGGCGATCCAAACGGGTAAACGGCAGGTTTTTGCCGCTTTCCTTGCACAGGCGCAGGTGAATCGGCTCGGCGGCAATGACGTCAGCCAGCGCGGCTTCCAGCAGGCCAACCGGGTTATGCTCGCTTGGCGTCAGGTACTGGCCGCGGCCCAAACGGCTGCGGGTTGCGGACGGCTGCTGGATAATCTTGGCCAACTGATGGTCCAGACGATCGGAAGGTGCGGTATGCACGCGGCCGAACGGGAAGATCACGAAACGCATCGCGCCGGCGATAAAGCGGTTCGGGAAGTTGCGCAGCAGATCGTCCAACGCCTGTTCTGCCTGATGCAGACTGTCCTGCACGCCCCAATGCACCAGCGGCAAATCTTCTTTCTGACGGCCTTCATCTTCAAAACGTTTCAGCGTCGCGGAAGCCAGGTACATCTGGCTGAGGATATCCCCCAGGCGGGCAGAGATACGCTCGCGGCGTTTCAGGCTGCCGCCCAGCACGCCCATGGAAACGTCCGACAGCAGTGCCAGGTTCGCGCTCAGGCGGTTCAACTGTTGGTAGTAACGGCGTGTCGCATCTTTGGTTGGCGTGCTGCTGGTGCGGCCATTGGTCAGGCCCAGCCAGAAGCTGCGTACCTTGCTGCTGCCCACGTGGCCCAGATGGCCGAACAGCGATTTGTCGAAGGCGTTCAGGTCATTGCTCTGCGCCGCCGCCATTTCATCCAGTACGTAGGGATGGCAGCGAATGGCGCCCTGGCCGAAGATCATCATGGTGCGGGTCAGGATATTGGCGCCTTCTACCGTGATGGCGATCGGTGCGCCCTGGTAGGCTCGGGCCAGGAAGTTGGATTTGCCCAACATAATGCCTTTGCCGCCGGCGATATCCATTGCATCAATGATTGCCTGTTGGCCTCTGTGGGTACAGTGGTATTTCACGATAGCTGACAGCACCGCCGGCTTCTCGCCCAGCATCAGGCCGCTGGTGATCAGCGTTGCCGCCGCATCCATCACATAGGTGTTACCGGCGATACGCGCCAACGGTTCTTCGATACCTTCCATCTTGCCGATAGAGATCTTGAACTGACGGCGGATATGGGCGTAAGCGCCAATGGCCAGCGCCATAGATTTCACGCTGCCGGTGGAGTTGGAAGGCAGCGTGATGCCGCGGCCTACCGACAGGCACTCAACCAGCATGCGCCAGCCCTGGCCGGCCATTTTTGGCCCGCCGATGATGTAATCGATAGGAACGAACACGTCGCTGCCGCGAGTTGGGCCATTCTGGAACGGCACGTTCAGCGGGAAGTGGCGGTTGCCGATTTCAACGCCAGGGGTGGTGGTCGGGATCAGCGCACAGGTGATGCCCGGTGATTCGTTATCGCTCAGCAGGCGGTTCGGGTCATGCAGTTTGAACGCCAGGCCCAGCACGGTTGCGACCGGCGCCAGCGTGATATAGCGTTTGTTCCAGGTCAGGCGCATGCCCAATACCTGTTCGCCTTGCCACTCGCCCATGCAGACGGTGCCGACATCCGGAATAGCGCCGGCGTCTGAACCCGCTTCCGGGCTGGTCAGGGCGAAACAAGGGATCTCGTCGCCGCGCGCCAGGCCCGGCAGGTAGTGGTTTTTCTGTTCGTCAGTACCGTAGTGCTGCAGCAGTTCACCTGGGCCGAGAGAGTTCGGTACACCAACGGTGATCGCCAGAATACCGGAAACGCCGGACAGTTTTTGCAGCACGCGCGCCTGAGCATAAGGAGAGAAGTCCAGGCCGCCGTATTCTTTCTTGATGATCATCGCAAAGAAGCGGTGTTCTTTCAGGTATGCCCACAGTTCCGGCGGCAAGTCGGCCAGTTCATGGGTGATTTGGAAATCGTTCGCCATGCGACAGGCTTCTTCCACCGGACCGTCGATAAACGCTTGTTCTTCGGCAGTCAGCTGTGGTTTCGGGTAGTTATGCAGCTTGTTCCAGTCCGGTTGGCCGCGGAACAGATCGCCTTCCCACCAGGTGGTACCGGCTTCGATCGCTTCCTTCTCGGTTGTGGACATCGGCGGCATGACTTTGCGGAACGCGCGCAGCGCCGGAGCGGACAACATCGAACGGCGCAGGGAGGTCACATTCAGCGGCAGCAGGACGATCGCCAGCGGCAGCAGCATCCAGAAGCTCCACAGGCCGATAACGCCCATGGCGGCGGTATATGCCAGCAGAATAAGGCTACTGAGGGTGAGGTTCACTCGGTGATAAAACACCACACCAATGAGTGCGAGTAAAACAACAATACTAAGAACCATCATAAGAAGCTCCGAAGTAGTAAGAGGTCTGACCTGTTGTATGTATGTAATAGGTTTTAGTACAACCCCATATTTTTATCAATGCATTTACAGTTTAATTACAACTTAAGTCACAAACTGAGCGCATCAATAGTCAAAAACCTCACACGCACCTCAACCGGCGCGCTGTTTGATTCACAATGCTTCTCGGTTTTTCCCCGATCCGGTACACTGCGGAGCGGAAGATTGACGATAACAAGAGGTTCCTCATGTACCACGACCTTATTCGCAGTGAACTGAACGAAGCGGCCGATACCCTGGCGAAATTTATCAATGACGATGCCAATATCGACGCCATTCAACGCGCGGCAGTGCTGTTGGCCGATTCCTTTAAAGCTGGCGGGAAAGTGATTTCCTGTGGCAACGGCGGCTCCCACTGTGACGCCATGCACTTTGCCGAAGAACTGACCGGTCGCTACCGCGAAAACCGCCCGGGCTACCCGGCGATTGCCATTTCCGATGTCAGCCACCTGTCTTGCGTCAGCAACGATTTCGGTTACGAATACGTGTTCTCACGTTACGTGGAAGCGGTAGGCCGCGAAGGCGACGTGTTGCTGGGCATTTCCACTTCGGGCAATTCGGGCAACATCATTAAAGCTATCGAAGCGGCGCGCGCCAAAGGGATGAAAGTGATCACTCTGACCGGCAAAGACGGCGGTAAAATGGCCGGCTCCGCCGATGTGGAAATCCGCGTACCGCACTTCGGTTACGCCGACCGCATTCAGGAGATCCATATCAAAGCGATTCACATCTTGATTCAGCTGATTGAAAAAGAGATGGTTAAGGCTTGATGGCTTCAGGGGGCATGCAGCCCCCTAGACATTTTGCAAGGGCGCCGCATGCGGCGCCCGCATAGAACAGTGCCAGTGTGGGTAAGGAGTGGCAAGCGATGTGTGAACTGCTCGGGATGAGCGCAAACGTACCGACCGATATCTGCTTTAGCTTTACCGGGCTGGTTCAGCGCGGTGGCCGTACCGGGCCACATAAAGATGGGTGGGGCATTACCTTCTATGAAGGGAACGGCTGTCGTACGTTTAAGGATCCCCAACCGAGTTTCGATTCGCCGATCGCCCGTCTGGTGCAGGAATACCCGATCAAATCCTGCGCGGTGGTATCGCACATCCGCCAGGCCAATCGCGGCGAAGTGGCGCTGGAAAATACCCACCCGTTTACCCGCGAGCTGTGGGGTCGTAACTGGACCTATGCGCACAATGGTCAGTTGAAAGGCTATCGTCAGTTGGAAACCGGCACCTTCCGCCCGGTGGGCCAGACTGACAGCGAATATGCTTTCTGCTGGCTACTGCACCAACTTTCCCTGAAATATCCGCGTACCCCGAGCCGTTGGCAGCCGGTATTCCGCTATATCGCACTGCTGGCGGATCAACTGCGCAAGAAAGGGGTATTCAATATGTTGCTGTCGGACGGGCGTTTTGTCATGGCCTACTGCTCCACCAATTTATACTGGATCACCCGCCGCGCGCCGTTTGGCAAAGCCACGTTGCTCGATCAGGATGTGGAAATTGATTTTCAGCAGCAGACCACACCGAACGATGTGGTCACGGTGATTGCTACCCAGCCGCTGACGGCGAATGAAACCTGGCACAAGATTGCGCCAGGCGAGTTCGCATTATTTCACTTCGGTGAGCGGCTTGGTTTGAGCGAAGGGGTTGGTGCTGGCAGCGGGAGCCGTTGACGCGTACTGCGTCATCTGGCTGCTGCTCATTACCGGCTGGCCCAGCACGTACTGGCCATTGGCGACGCTGACCATCGGCGGCTGGTGATTCTTGACGAAGTAGTCATAGCCTGGTTTCAGCTGGTTCCAGAAGGCGATATCGCTGGAGGAGCGGTGGCGCTTCAGGTTCTGATCGGTCATGCGGAACGGATAGATGCTGATATCGATCCGGCTCTGGCCATAAGCGAATGCGGCCTCCACGTAACGGTAAATCTCATCCATATAGGTGTTGGTCATCGCGTAACAACCAATCGATTTACATTCACCGTGGATCATCAGATAAGCGCCGGAATAACCCTGCGACTTGTCGTAATCGTTCGGGAAACCGATATTTATTGCGCGATAATATTTGCTGTCGGGTTTCAGATGGCGTGAGTCGACGCTATAAAAACCTTCCGGGCTTTTAAAGTCACCTTCACGGCGTTTCGGGCCGAGTCCACCGGAAAAATTACAGATGCGAAAGGAGTTCACCAGACGGAATTCGTTACCCATTTTGGCATACAATTCCAGCGTGCGTTCTTCTTTGAAGATCTGAATATAGACCGGTGAACCTACCAATTGCTGTTTAACTACCGGTGCCTCGGGAACCTGTTCGCTGGCGCTGCAGGCCGTGATCATCGGCATAGAAAAAAGCATCGCAAACAACAGCGCGATTTTGCTCATTATTATTCCTGCTTATATTTATCTGCTGGCTCAATGTACTCGGCCAACATGCCACTGATTATTGTTTTACTGCTTTAAAACACCGCCAGATTACCAGTGTGTTTTTTTTTAGCAATATGCGATGTGTATAAAAAAACTACAAACTTCGATAAAAGTGAATCGACAGGCAGATTTTAACGATCGGTGGTGTAAAACAGCAGGTATTTAATTGCATTTGCTTGACTCAGGTCACTGCTCAAAGCAGAACAAAGTGGTGAAAAATGTTAATATTCCGGCTCCGGTTAACCTGTTGTTGCCGATGCAGAAGCAGACCTTGATCTTATATCCATGGCGATAAAATGAGCTCTGTGGCAACAAAGTATTAACAGCGTTTTTGTGGTGCAAGACGGTTTGTCGCGCAAAACAAGGCAGGCGGGAGTTAATCAAGGGAATGTGCGTAACCCCTTTTTGTCAGCGCGAAAGAATTCATGTTGAGCGTGATGCCGTTGCGCTTAACCCGGAGGCTGCTGATGCAGTCTCATCATCCAGGCACCGTCAGCACCAGCCTCTGGGGCCGGTAAGACGTGTAAACCTAGTCAACATCGTATAAATCCTATGATTAAAATCAGAAAAGGGTTAGATCTGCCCATTGCCGGAGCTCCGGTTCAGGCGATTCAGGACGGCCCACCAGTTCAGCATGTTGCCCTGCTTGGGGAAGAATACGTCGGCATGCGCCCTTCCATGTTAGTGCAGGAAGGCGATGCCGTTAAGAAAGGCCAGGCGCTGTTCGAAGATAAAAAGAACCCCGGAGTTTTCTTCACGGCTCCCGCCAGCGGTCGCATCGCGGCAATCAACCGCGGTGAGCGCCGCGTGTTGCAGTCCGTGGTTATTGCGATAGAAAACGGCGGAGATGAGCAACTTGAGTTCGCTCATTATCCGGTAGCCGAATTGCCGGCGCTGCCGCGAGAGCAGGTTGAAGGCGAGCTGCTCGCCAGCGGCCTGTGGACCGCGCTGCGCACCCGTCCCTTCAGTAAAACGCCGCGTCCCGGCACCACTCCGCGCGCCATTTTCGTGACCGCCATGGACAGCCAGCCGTTGGCCGCCGATCCGCAGGTGATCATAGCCGAGCAACGGGAGGCCTTTAACGCCGGGCTGGCGGTGCTGGCACGCCTGACCGACGGCAAGCTGCACGTTTGCCACGCCGCAGGCGCGAATCTGGGCAAACAGCCAGGTGCGCAGGTAACCTACAACGAATTCGCCGGCCCGCATCCTGCCGGGCTGGTGGGCACCCACATTCACTTTCTCGAACCGGTCAGTTTGAAAAAAACCGTCTGGCATATCGGCTATCAGGACGTCATCGCCATCGGCACACTGTTCACCACCGGCCATCTCGACACCCGTCGGGTGGTGGCGCTGGCCGGGCCGCAGGTGGAGCAGCCGGTGCTGCTGCGCACCCGGTTGGGCGCCAGCATTGAGCAACTGACCGCCGGCCGCCTTAAAAGCGGTGAGAACCGGGTGATTTCCGGTTCGGTGCTGAGCGGCACCCATGTCGCCGGCCCGAATGCGTATCTCGGCCGTTTTCACTCGCAGGTTTGCGTGCTGCAGGAAGGGCGTGATAAGCAGCTGTTCGGTTGGATCGCGCCTTCACCGGACAAATTCTCCATTACCCGCACCACGCTGGGCCACTTCCTGAAAAACAAACTGTTCGCCTTCTCGACCACCACCCACGGCGGCGAGCGCGCAATGGTTCCGATCGGCAACTACGAACGGGTGATGCCGCTGGACATTTTGCCGACTCTGCTGCTGCGCGATCTGCTGGCGGGCGATACCGACAGCGCACAGGCGCTGGGTTGTCTGGAACTGGACGAGGAAGATCTGGCGCTGTGCACTTTCGTTTGTCCGGGCAAGTATGAATATGCGCCGGTACTGCGCGACGTGCTGACCAAGATTGAGCAGGAAGGATAACCGATGGGCCTGAAGAACTTTTTTGACAAGATAGAGCATCACTTCACGCCGGGCGGCAAGCTGGAAAAGTGGTATCCGCTGTTCGAAGCGACCACCACGGTGTTTTACACCCCCGGTTTGGTGACGCGCGGCGCTTCGCACGTGCGCGACGCCATCGATCTGAAACGCATGATGATCCTGGTGTGGCTGGCGGTGTTCCCGGCGATGTTCTGGGGTATGTACAACGTCGGCCAGCAGGCCATTCCGGCGCTGCACCATCTGTACAGCGGCGATCAACTGCAGCAGGTGCTGGCGGGCGACTGGCATTACCGATTGGCGCAATGGCTGGGGGCATCGCTGGCGGCGGATGCCGGCTGGATCAGCAAAATGGTGCTGGGCGCCAGCTACTTTGTGCCGATCTATGCCGTGGTGTTTATCGTCGGCGGTTTCTGGGAAGTGTTGTTCGCGGTCATCCGCAAGCATGAGATTAACGAAGGTTTCTTCGTCACCTCTATTTTGTTTGCGCTGATTGTGCCGCCAACGCTGCCGCTGTGGCAGGCGGCGCTCGGCATCAGCTTCGGCGTGGTGGTGGCGAAAGAGATTTTCGGCGGCACCGGGCGCAATTTCCTCAACCCGGCGCTGGCGGGGCGCGCTTTCCTGTTTTTCGCCTATCCGGCGCAGATCTCCGGTGACCTGGTGTGGACCGCTGCCGACGGCTTCTCCGGTGCGACGCCCCTGGCGCAGTGGAGCGTGGGCGGGGCGCACAGCCTGAGCAACGTAGCCACCGGTCAGTCGATCAGTTGGATGGACGCCTTCCTCGGCAACATCCCCGGCTCGGTGGGTGAGGTCTCCACGCTGATGATCCTGATCGGCGGTGCGATTATCCTGTTTGGCCGCGTAGCTTCCTGGCGCATTGTCGCCGGCGTGATGCTCGGCATGATGGCCACCGCCTTCTTGTTCAACAGCATCGGCTCCGCCACCAACCCACTGTTCGCCATGCCGTGGTACTGGCATCTGGTGTTGGGCGGCTTTGCCTTCGGCATGATTTTTATGGCCACCGACCCGGTTTCCGCCGCCTTTACCAATAAGGGAAAGTGGTGGTACGGCATCCTGATTGGCGTGATGTGCGTCTTGATCCGGGTGGTCAACCCGGCCTACCCGGAAGGCATGATGCTGGCGATCCTGTTCGCCAACCTGTTCGCGCCGCTGTTCGATTATCTGGTGGTGCAGGCCAACATCAAGCGGAGAAAAGCCCGTGGCGAATGAATCTAAAAACGACACTATCGGTAAAACGCTGCTGGTGGTGCTGCTGCTGTGTCTGGTGTGTTCGGTGGTGGTGGCGGGTTCCGCCGTCGGCCTGAAGTCCAAACAGCAAGAGCAAAAGCTGCTCGACAAGCAGCGCAATATTCTCGACGTGGCCGGCCTGTTGCAGCCGAAGATGGAAGGCGAGCAGGTCAAGGCGCTGTTCACCCAGCGCATCGAACCGCGCCTGCTGGATTTGAACAGCGGCGAGTTCGTGGCGGGCAATGCCGCGGCGTTCGATCTGGCCGCTGCGCTGCGTGACGATGCCAAAAGCGTAGCCTTGTCGGCGGACGAAGATCCGGCCGGTATCAAACGCCGCAGCAACCGGGCGGAGATCTATCTGGTGCGCGATAACGGTGGGGCGGTGAACCAAATCGTGCTGCCGGTCTACGGCACCGGTCTGTGGTCGATGATGTACGCCTTTGTGGCGCTGGGGAGCGACGGCAACACGGTGAAAGGCATCACCTATTACGATCAGGGAGAAACCCCGGGCCTGGGCGGTGAAGTTGAGAATGCCGGTTGGCGTCAGCAGTGGATCGGCAAAAAGCTGTTTGATAACGACGGCAAGCCGGCGATCCGCGTGGTGAAAGGCGGGGCGCGTCAGGGGGATGAGCACGGGGTGGATGGTTTGTCCGGTGCCACGCTGACCTCCAACGGCGTGCAGCACACTTTTGATTTCTGGTTGGGCGAGCAAGGTTTTGGCCCATTCCTGCAAAAAGTCCGTGAAGGAGCGCTGAAAAATGGCTGATTCCAAAGAGATTAAGCGGGTCCTGCTCGGGCCGCTGTTTGATAACAACCCGATAGCCTTGCAGGTGCTCGGGGTGTGTTCCGCGCTGGCGGTGACCACCAAGCTGGAAACGGCGGTGGTGATGACCATCGCGGTGACCCTGGTCACGGCGTTCTCCAGCTTCTTTATTTCCCTGATCCGTCACCATATTCCGAACAGCGTGCGCATCATCGTGCAGATGGCGATTATCGCCTCGCTGGTGATTGTGGTCGATCAACTGCTGCGCGCTTATGCGTTCGAGATTTCCAAGCAGTTGTCGGTGTTTGTCGGCCTGATCATCACCAACTGTATCGTGATGGGGCGCGCTGAAGCCTACGCCATGAAGTCGCCGCCGATTGAAAGCTTTATGGACGGTATCGGCAACGGGCTGGGTTATGGGGTGATCCTGGTGCTGGTCGGTTTCCTGCGCGAGCTGATTGGTTCGGGCAAGCTGTTTGGCATTCCGGTGCTGGATACGGTGCAGAACGGCGGCTGGTATCAGCCGAACGGCCTGTTCCTGCTGGCGCCGAGCGCGTTCTTTATCATCGGCCTGCTGATTTGGGTGCTGCGCACCCTCAAGCCCGCACAGATCGAAAAGGAGTAACGGCCGATGGAACATTATATCAGCCTGTTTGTGCGCGCGGTGTTCGTCGAGAACATGGCGTTGGCGTTCTTCCTGGGGATGTGTACCTTCCTGGCGGTGTCGAAGAAGGTGTCGACCGCCTTTGGTCTGGGCATCGCCGTGACCATCGTGCTCGGCATCTCGGTGCCGGCGAACAACCTGGTCTACAACCTGGTGCTGCGCGATGGCGCGTTGATGGAAGGCGTCGATCTGAGCTTCCTCAACTTCATTACCTTTATCGGCGTGATCGCGGCGCTGGTGCAGATTCTGGAGATGATCCTCGATCGCTTCTTCCCGTCGTTGTACAACGCGCTCGGCATTTTCCTGCCGTTGATCACCGTAAACTGCGCCATTTTCGGCGGCGTGTCCTTCATGGTGCAACGTGACTACAACTTCGCAGAGTCGGTGGTGTATGGCTTCGGCTCCGGTACCGGCTGGATGCTGGCGATTGTCGCGATGGCGGGGATCCGCGAAAAACTCAAGTATGCCAACGTCCCCGCAGGGCTGCGCGGTCTGGGCATTACCTTTATCACCACCGGGCTGATGGCGTTGGGCTTTATGTCCTTCTCCGGTGTTCAGTTGTAAAGGCGGGAAGAATCTATGGAAATTATTTTAGGCGTCGCGATGTTTACCGGCATCGTTATGGTGCTGGTACTGCTGATCCTGTTCGCCAAATCAAAGCTGGTGAACACCGGTGACATTGCGGTGGAAGTTAACGGCGATCAAGGCAAGAGTTTTAACGCCCCGGCGGGCGACAAGCTGTTGAACATGCTCTCCAGCCAGGGGATCTTCGTGTCCTCGGCCTGCGGCGGTGGCGGCTCCTGCGGGCAGTGCCGCGTGGTGATTAAAGAGGGCGGCGGCGATATCCTGCCGACCGAACTTTCGCACATCAACAAACGCGAAGCGAAAGAGGGTTGCCGCCTGGCTTGCCAGGTAAACGTGAAGCAGAACCTGAAAATCGAGCTGCCGGAAGAGATCTTTGGCGTGAAAAAGTGGGAGTGCGAGGTTATCTCCAATGATAACAAAGCCACCTTTATCAAAGAGCTGAAGCTGAAAATCCCCGATGGCGAAGATGTGCCGTTCCGCGCCGGCGGGTTTATCCAGATCGAGGCGCCGCTCCATGACATCAGCTATGCCGATTTTGACGTGCCGGAGGAGTACCGCGGCGATTGGGACAAGTTCAACCTGTTCCGCTATCGCTCGGCGGTGAATGACACCACGGTGCGCGCTTACTCAATGGCGAACTACCCGGATGAAAAGGGCATCATCATGCTCAACGTGCGTATCGCCACGCCGCCGCCGCGTGCGCCGGACGTGCCGCCTGGCATTATGTCCTCCTATATCTGGTCGCTGAAGGCCGGCGACAAGGTGACCATCTCCGGGCCGTTCGGCGAGTTCTTCGCCAAAGACACCGACGCCGAAATGATCTTTATCGGCGGTGGTGCCGGCATGGCGCCAATGCGCTCGCATATCTTCGATCAGCTCAATCGCCTGAACTCGACGCGCAAAATCACCTTCTGGTACGGCGCGCGTTCGCTGCGTGAAATGTTCTATGAAGATGATTTCAATCGGTTGCAGGCGGAGAATGAAAACTTCACCTGGCACGTGGCGCTGTCCGATCCCCAGCCCGAGGATAACTGGACCGGCTACACCGGCTTTATCCATAATGTTCTGCTGGAGAACTACCTGAAGCACCACCCGGCGCCGGAAGACTGCGAGTTTTATATGTGCGGCCCGCCGATGATGAACGCTGCGGTGATCAAGATGCTGAAAGATCTGGGGGTCGAAGATGAAAATATCATGCTGGATGACTTTGGTGGCTAAATGCGCATTGGGGCAATGAAGGGCTGGATGACGGCGGTGGCGCTGGGCGCCATGCTGTTATTGACCGGTTGCGGGCCGGAGCAGGTGAATCTCGATGGTAAAACCATGGGGACGTCTTATTCGATCCGTTATGTCACCGGTGACGACACGCCGTCGGCGGCCAAAATACAGGCGGAGATCGACAAACGCCTGGAGTTGGTGAACGATCAAATGTCCACCTACCGGCCGGGTTCGGAGCTGAGCCGCTTCAACGCCAGCCGCGAGGTGGGCAAACCCTTCCCGGTATCGGCCGCGACGACCGAAGTGGTGCTGGAGGCGCTGCGCATCAACCGCGTGACCGACGGCGCGCTGGACGTCACCGTCGGGCCGCTGGTCAATCTGTGGGGTTTCGGCCCGGAAGGGCGACCGGACAAGGTGCCGAGCGCTGCCGCACTGGAACAGCGCCGCGCCTGGACCGGTATCGACAAACTGTCGGTACAGGGCAACGCGCTGGTGAAACACATTCCGGAACTGTATGTCGATCTCTCGTCGATTGCCAAAGGCTATGGCGTGGATGTGATTGCCCAGTACCTGCAATCGCAGCAGGTGAAAAACTACATGGTGGATATCGGCGGTGAGGTGCGCACCCGCGGCCACAACGGCGAGCAGAAACCCTGGCGTATCGCCATTGAGCGGCCGACGGCCGGCGTGGAGCAAAAAGCGCAGTTGGTGATCCAACCGGGGGAGATGTCAATCGCCACCTCAGGGGATTACCGTAACTACTTTGAGCAAGACGGCGTGCGCTACTCGCACACCATAGATCCGATTACCGGCCGGCCGATCCATCATCATCTGGTTTCGATCACCGTACTGAGTCCGACCTGCATGGCCGCCGACGGCCTGTCGACCGGGCTGAACGTGCTGGGGCCGGAACGCGGTATGGCGTTGGCCAATCTGATGGGGATCCCGGTTTTCATGATTGTGAAAACCGCCACCGGCTTTGAAGAGCGTTACTCTGAGGCGTTTAAACCCTACCTGAAAAAGAGTTCATGAGGCCGCCATGTTGACGGTATTTATCGCCACCTTCGTGCTGTTTCTGCTGATTATCGGCGGCATGTCGCTGGGCTATGTGTTCAAACGCAAGAGTCTGCAGGGCAGCTGCGGCGGCATCACTTCGTTGGGGATGGAAAAGGTCTGCGACTGCCCGGAGCCTTGTGATGCACGCAAGAAGCGCGAAGCCAAAGAGGCGCTGCGGCGGCGGCAGTTGGAAAAACACCGCATTCTGTAATTGAAAACCCGGCTAGCGCCGGGTTTTGTCATTTGGCCTTGCGGAAGTTTTTCGCTTCGGCCGGTGAGTTGACCATCACCCCGTCGGCCCCCAGCGCCAGAGCCTGCTGGTATTCCGCTGGTGAATTGACGCCAAACAAAATGATGTGCGCCGGGCCTTGCGAACGGAAACAGTCGATCGACTCTTTATCCCAGATCAGAAACGCTTTCGAACGCCCTTCGCCCAAAGTGTATTTCTCCACCACGTCCACTTCACGTTTCAGCTCCAGTCCGTACCAGCGCGGTTGCTGATTATCCGCTTTCAATTCGCACAGGTGCGCCATGGTGATATTGGCCAGCAGGGTGCGGGTTTCGTCGCGGCTTTCAAAGTGTTTGACCTGCGGTGGCAGCGCTTGCAGGTATTTGGCATCGGTAGAATACACCCGGGTGCGGTTCAGGCTGTCGGCCTTCTCCAGCGTCGCCAGCAGCGCTTTGCCAAATTGCGTTGGATCGGCGTCGGGCGATTTGATATCCAGATAGAAGGTCACCTGGGGGAAAGCCTCCAGGATCTCATCCAGGCGCGGGATCCCGATGCCTTTGCCGCGAAACGGATGCGTTTCACCTTTTGAGAATGACCAGCCGGCATCCACTTTGGCCAGTTGATCGGCAGTATGGGCGGAGACCGGCCCCTGCTCGTTGGTCAATGCTTTGAGATCGGAAGGGCGGTACAGCACGATCGCGCCGTCTTTGGATTGCTGCAGCGTGATCCAAATGGCGTCGGCGCCATTTTTCAGTGCGGTTTCAATGGCGACACGGGTATTTTCCGGCGCGTCTGCAGTGCCGCCACGGTGGGCGATAATGGCGGGAGCATGGCCGACAGTGGCACCCGCCGCCAACGAAACCAGCGACAGCGTGGAGGCCAACAGCAAATGGGAAAACCTGATCATGCGAGATACCTTAGTATGATATACCCGCCGTCTTGCAAGCGACAGCCTTGGGCGCTGCCACATGAAATCCACAGGGTATAAGGATGAGAGAGCCTGAGTCAGCGGAAATCATACTATTGAAAAATTAAGCTTTTTTAACAACGCGGAAATATCTGGCGGAAACGTCGCTTTCTCCATGCCCACCGAGTCTTGAGCTTTCGATTATTGGCTGTATACTTATACAGTGTTATTGGAGGCGCGATGCGTAAAATCATTCATGTCGATATGGACTGCTTCTTCGCGGCGGTAGAAATGCGCGACGATCCCAGCCTGCGCGATATCCCGTTGGCGATTGGCGGCAGTGCCGACCGGCGCGGGGTGATCAGCACCGCCAACTACCCCGCACGCCGCTATGGCGTGCACAGCGCAATGTCGACGGCGATGGCCTTTAAACTGTGCCCGCACCTCAAGTTGTTGCCAGGCCGCATGGCGGCGTACAAGGAGGCCTCGCTGCACATTCGCGAAATCTTTGCCCGCTACACCCCGCTGATTGAACCGCTGTCGTTGGACGAAGCCTATCTGGATGTGACCGACTGCACCCAGTGCAACGGCTCGGCGACGCTGATCGCTCAGGAAATCCGCCAGGCGATTGCCGAAGAGCTCCGTCTTACCGCCTCTGCGGGTATCGCGCCGATCAAGTTCCTCGCCAAAATTGCCTCAGAGCTGAACAAACCGAACGGACAATACGTCATCACGCCGGCGCAGGTGCCGGCTTTTTTGCGGCAACTGCCCCTGAGTAAAATTCCCGGCGTGGGCAAAGTGACCGCCAAACGGTTGGAAGAAGTGGGGCTGATCACCTGCGCCGACGTGCAGCAGTACGATCTGGCGCTGCTGCTCAAGCGCTTCGGCAAATTTGGCCGGGTGCTGTGGGAGCGCTGCCAGGGCATAGATCAGCGCGAAGTCTCGTCGGAAAGGCTGCGTAAATCGGTGGGGGTGGAACGCACGCTGGCGGAAGATATTCATGATTGGGAAGACTGTGAGGCGCTGATCGTCGACAAGCTCTATCCCGAGCTGGAAATGCGGCTGCGCAAGGTGAAACCGGATCTGCATATTGCGCGGCAGGGCGTGAAGCTGAAGTTTCAGGATTTTCAGCAAACCACTCAGGAACACGTCTGGCCGGTGCTGAATAAAGAAGATTTGCTCAACGTGGCGCGCCAGGCATGGCGTGAACGGCGAGAAGGCCGTGGCGTGCGGTTGGTCGGTTTGCACGTAACGCTGCTGGATCCGCAGCTTGAGCGGCAACTGCTGCTGCCGTGGGAATAACAAGGGCGCAATAAGTAGCCTGTTGCGCCCTTGCTGCAGGGGCTCAGCATACTGAGCCCGCAATACGGTTACGCGCGCTCGGGGATCGCTTTCAACAGCGCGGTCAGCAGTTTCCAGTACAGGCCGACGCTTTCGATATGTACCTGCTCATCCGGCGAGTGCGGGCCGGTGATGGTTGGCCCAATCGACACCATATCCATGTTCGGGTACGGCTTTTTGAACAGGCCGCATTCCAGACCGGCGTGGATCACCATGATGTTCGGCGTCTTGTTGAACAGATCCTGGTAAATCTCGCGCACCAGCTGCATCACCGGTGAGGCTGCGTCCGGCTGCCAGCCCGGGTAGCCGCCCTTCGGCGCCACCTTGGCGCCGGCCAACTGGCCCAGCGCGGTCAGCATCTCGACCACGTAATCTTTGCCGCTGTCGATCAGCGAGCGGATCAGACAGATGATTTCCGCTTCGTTCTCGCTGGTGGTGACCACGCCAACGTTCAATGAGGTTTCCACCACGCCTTTCACCGCGTCGCTCATGCGGATCACGCCGTTTGGCGTGCCGTTCAGCAGGGCCAGGAAACGCTGCTGGCTGTCGGCGGTCAACGCCAGAGAAGCGCTGGTCACCGGCTCCAGCAGCACGGTGATGTTCTTCTCTTTGGCGGACAGCTCGTTCTGCAGGGTCGCCAGGTATTGCTGGCTCAGCGCTTTCAGCGCATCGGCTTTCGCCGCAGGCACGGCAACCACCGCAGAGGCTTCACGCGGGATGGCGTTGCGCAGGGTGCCGCCGTTCAGATCCAGTACGCGCAGGTTCAGATCTGCGGCATGGGCGAACAGGAAGCGCGCCAGCAGCTTGTTGGCATTGCCCAGGCCCACGTGGATCTCGGCGCCGGAGTGGCCGCCTTTCAGGCCCTTGAGGGTCAGCTTCAGTGTCTGATAGCCGGCCGGTACCGCTTCGCGCTGCAACGGCAGAGTAGTGATGAAATCAATACCACCGGCGCAACCCATGTAGATCTCACCTTCTTCTTCGGAGTCGGTGTTGATCAGGATATCCGCCTGCAGCCAGTTAGGCTGTAGACCGAATGCGCCGTCCATGCCGGCTTCTTCGGTCATGGTCAGCAGCACTTCCAGTGGGCCGTGTTCGACGCTGTCGTCAGCCAGCACCGCCAACGCAGAAGCCATGCCGATGCCGTTGTCGGCGCCCAGCGTGGTGCCGCGCGCCTTGATCCATTCGCCGTCGATATACGGCTGAATCGGATCCTTGGCGAAGTCGTGCACGGTGTCATTATTTTTTTGCGGCACCATGTCCAGGTGCGCCTGCAGGGCAACCGGCTTGCGGTTTTCCATACCTTTGGTGGCCGGCTTGCGCAGCAGGATATTGCCTACCTGATCGCGTTCGGCGTGCAGGTTTTTCTCTTTAGCCCACTCGAGGATGTGCTGTGCCAGCGCTTCTTCATGATAAGAAGGATGCGGAATAGAGCAGATTTTGGCAAAAATATCCCACAGCGGCTGTGGCGAAAGTTGAGACAATTCAGACACTATAGGTCTCCTGTGACAGCATTCTCAGCATGGCGTGAATGCCGCTCGGTTAGGGTTGGTTGGCATCGGTGCGTTTTTGGCACGATCTCCAGAGAATATCACTTTATTCAGGGGGGCGCGCGTACCCTATTGCACTGTTTAAGGGAGATAACGCACGTATTTGCCGTGCGGTGGCTTATTTATGCAGGATCAATCACCAGACGAAATACTTATGATTTCCACAGTACAACTGGTATTCGGCTCAACCAGTCTCTATAATCTCGCGCAACCTTTTTTCCCCTGATCACGAGTAAGCCACACCATTGCTGGCTGGGACACCATTCTATGAGCGAAAAATACGTTGTTACCTGGGACATGCTGCAAATGCAAGCGCGCAAACTGGCTCACCGCCTGCTGCCTGCTGACCAATGGACGGGCATTATTGCCGTAAGCCGCGGCGGCCTGGTGCCGGCAGCCTTACTGGCGCGCGAATTGGGCATCCGCCACGTGGATACCGTCTGCATTTCCAGCTATGACCATGACAACCAACGCGAAATGAAGGTACTCAAGCGCGCCGAAGGCGACGGCGAAGGCTTTATCGTGGTTGACGATCTGGTGGATACCGGCGGCACCGCAAAAGCGATCCGCGACATGTACCCGAAAGCGCATTTCGTCACTATTTTCGCCAAGCCGGCAGGGCGCCCGCTGGTGGACGACTATGTGGTCGATATCCCGCAGGACACCTGGATTGAGCAGCCGTGGGACATGGCGGTGACCTTCGTGCCACCGATCGGCGGCCGCTAATCCCAGTTCGCTCCAGTAAAACGCCCGGTTATGCCGGGCGTTTTCGTTATTTTGGTTTATCGCCCCAGAGTTAGGTACACTACCTCCAGTTAAGTAGGCTGTTTGCGGCCTACGGCCAGATTTACGGAGGCTGTTGTTACCATGGCACAAGCCAACCTTTCTGAAATCCTGTTCAAACCCTCATTTAAACACCCTGAGACCTCGACGTTGGTGCTGCGTGCGCGCAACAAAACCGGTGCCGATTTGCACTCCACGCTGGAAGGCAACACCGTCAGCAACTGGTACCGCATGCTTAACCCGCTGCTGTGGGCCTGGCGCGGCGTTGATCCGATCGAAATCAACGAAGTGCTGGCGCGCATAGCGGTCGCCGATGTGGAACATACCAACGAAAAGCTGCTCGATACTGTGATCGGTTACCGCAACGGCAACTGGATCTACGAGTGGGTGCATCAGGGTATGCTCTGGCAGCAACGGGCATTGGAACAGCAAGATCCGCTGATCGGCGGCCAATACTGGCTCAACGCCGTCAACTTTTACAGCATCGCCGGCTACCCGCACCTGAAAGGCGACGAACTGGCCGAGCAGGCCGAGACGCTGGCCACCCGCGCCTACGAAGAGGCCGCGCTGCTGCTGCCTTATCAGCTCAAGGTGCTGGAGTTTCGCATTGAGGGGGGAAGCAGCATTAACGGCTTCCTGCACCTGCCGGAGAAAGGCGAGGCGCCGTTCCCGACGGTGTTGATGTGCGGCAGCCTGGATACCCTGCAGACCGATTATCACCGCCTGTTCCGCGAGTACCTGGCACCGCACGGCATCGCCATGCTGACCATCGATATGCCTTCCATCGGTTCTTCTTATAAGTGGAAGTTGACGCAGGATTCCAGCTTCCTGCATCAGCAAGTGCTGGCCCAACTCTCTTCGGTGCCGTGGATCGACCATCAGCGCGTGACCGCATTTGGCTTCCGCTTCGGTGCCAATGTGGCGGTGCGCCTGGCTTACCTGGCGCCGCAGAGGCTGCGTGGCGTAGCCTGCCTGGGGCCGGTGGTCCACAGCCTGTTATGCGACGCCGGCCGCCAGCGGCACGTGCCGGACATGTATATGGACGTGCTCGCCAGCCGGATGGGGATGGCCAACGCCTCGGATAACGTGTTGAGGGTGGAACTGAACAGCTATTCGCTGAAAACCCAGGGTTTGCTGGGCCGCCGCTGCCCGACGCCGATGCTGGCGGGCTACTGGGATCAGGATCCGCTCAGCCCGAAAGAGGAGGCGCAACTGATCGCTTCGTCCTCGATGGACGGCAAGTTGATTGCTATTCCACGTGCGCCGGTGTATAGCAGTTTCCACAAGGCCTTGCTGCAAATGGCCCACTGGATGAAAGATAAAATGCGTTAATTTGTTGCTAAATTTTAACAATTTGTTAAAAAGAGTGGTCTACATTGAGGAGGTTAAAGAATGACGTTACCTAGTGGTCACCCTAAAAGCCGACTAATGAAACGTTTCGCCAGCTTGGGGCCGTACCTGCGTGAAGGGCAGTGCGAGAACGACCGTTTTTTCTTTGATTGTTTAGCCGTTTGCGTCAATGTCAAACCTGCCCCAGAGAAGCGTGAGTTTTGGGGATGGTGGATCGAGCTGCACGCTGAAGAGGCGCGTTTCACTTATGCCTATCAGTTCGGTCTGTTTGATAAGGACGGGAACTGGAAGCCGGAAAAGATTAAAGATACTGAAGTAAAAACCAAGCTGGAAACCACCCTGCGTGATTTCCATCGCCGCTTGGGCGAGTTGCTGGCGACGATGGAGCTGGCGCTTGAACCGGCCGATGATTTCAAAGAAAAACTGATTAAACTCTCCGCCTGACCCCGTTTGACCACAGTATTGTGCTGATTTCGCGTTGTGCCTGTTGGCATAACGCGTCTCTCCTGTTACAAAGTCCTTTGCACTCTTATTCTCATCATACCCTATAGCTTTCGAGTTGCGGCTAGGCGGCAAGCGCAGGAATCCCCAAGAGCTTACTGAGGTAAGTGGCTGGGGTGAGTGCGGGCAGCCAACAACGCTGCAGCTTGAAAGATGACGGGTATATTACACGGCAGAAACACTATGAACGGCAGCCAGACATTGGTTGTGAAATTGGGCACCAGCGTGTTGACCGGCGGATCGCTGCGTCTTAACCGTGCCCATATTGTCGAACTGGTACGCCAGTGCGCACAACAGCATGCAGCGGGTCACCGCATCGTTATCGTTACCTCCGGCGCGATTGCCGCCGGGCGCGAACATTTGGGCTACCCCGAACTCCCCGCCACCATCGCCTCCAAGCAGCTGCTTGCGGCGGTCGGCCAGAGCCGGTTGATCCAACTGTGGGAGCAGCTGTTCTCCATTTACGGCATCCACGTCGGGCAGATGTTGCTGACGCGCGCCGATCTGGAAGACCGCGAACGCTTCCTCAACGCGCGTGACACCATGACTGCGCTGCTGGACAACCGTATCGTGCCGGTAATCAATGAGAATGACGCGGTTGCGACCGCAGAAATCAAGGTGGGCGACAACGACAACCTGTCGGCACTGGCGGCGATCCTGGCCGGGGCAGACAAACTGCTGCTGCTGACCGATCAACAAGGCCTGTATACCGCAGATCCGCGCAACAACCCGCAGGCGGAGCTGATCCGTGAAGTGCATGGCGTTGACGACGCGCTGCGCGCCATCGCCGGCGACAGCGTTTCCGGGCTGGGCACCGGCGGCATGGGCACCAAATTGCAGGCGGCCGACGTGGCCTGCCGCGCCGGTATCGACGTGATCATCGCTGCAGGCAGCAAGCCGGGCGTGGTGGGCGACGTGATTGAAGGCAAACCGGTAGGCACCCGTTTCCACGCGCTGGAAACCCCGCTGGAAAACCGCAAACGCTGGATCTTCGGTGCTCCGCCGGCCGGTGAAATCACCGTGGACGACGGCGCGGTCGAGGCCATTATGGCACGCGGCAGTTCGTTGCTGCCGAAGGGCGTTCGCGAAGTGAAGGGCGATTTCTCCCGTGGCGAAGTGATCCGCATCCGCAACCTGGCGGGGCGCGATTTGGCGCACGGTGTCAGCCGCTATAACAGCGACGCGATGCGCATGATTGCCGGCCACCACTCGCAGGAAATCAGCGAAATTCTCGGTTACGAATACGGCCCGGTGGCAGTGCACCGCGACGACATGATTGTGAGCTAAGGAGTGAGCATGCTAGAGCAAATGGGGAAGGCCGCCAAACAGGCCTCCTGGCAACTGGCGGTGCTGAGCACGGCGAAGAAAAACCAGGTGTTGTCGGTGATGGCCGACATGCTGGAAGCCAACAGCGAAGTGATTTTGCAGGCCAACGAACAAGACATGGCGCAGGCGCGCACAACCGGGATGACCGAAGCGTTGCTCGATCGTTTGCTGTTGACCCCGGCGCGGCTGGCGGCCATCGCCAACGATGTGCGCCAGGTGTGCCGCCTGAACGATCCGGTCGGCCACGTCTTGGACGGCAGCCTGCTGGACAGCGGGCTGAAGCTGGAACGCCGCCGCGTGCCGCTTGGCGTGATCGGTGTGATTTATGAAGCACGGCCGAACGTCACCATCGACGTCGCCAGCCTGTGCCTGAAGACCGGCAACGCGGTGATCCTGCGTGGCGGTAAAGAAACCCACAACACCAACCTGGCGACGGTGAAGGTGATCCAGCAGGCGCTGGAACAATGCGGCCTGCCGGCTGCGGCGGTGCAGGCGATTGCCAGTCCCGATCGCGCGCTGGTGAATGAGCTGTTGCGCCTGGATCGCTACGTAGACATGTTGATCCCACGCGGCGGCGCCGGTTTGCACAAACTGTGCCGCGAACAGTCGACCATTCCGGTGATCACCGGCGGCATTGGTGTTTGCCATACTTACGTTGACGACAGCGTTGATTTCGACAAGGCGCTGACGGTCATCGAGAGCGCCAAAATCCAGCGCCCAAGCGCCTGTAATTCGCTCGAGACGCTGCTGGTGAACCGCAACATTGCCGAACAGTTCCTGCCGGCGCTGAGCGCCAAGATGGCGGCGGCGGGCGTGACGCTGCACGCGGCGCAGAACGCCATGCCGCTGCTGCAAAACGGCCCGGCGACGGTGGTGGACGTGGCGGAAGGGGATTACGACGACGAATGGCTGTCGTTGGATCTTAACGTGCTGGTGGTGGACGATATCGATCAAGCCATCGACCATATCCGCGCCCACGGCACCAACCACTCCGATGCGATCCTCACCCGTTCGCTGAGCAGCGCCGAGCACTTCGTGCGCGCGGTGGATTCCTCGGCGGTGTACGTTAACGCCAGCACCCGTTTCACCGACGGCGGCCAGTTCGGCCTGGGTGCAGAAGTGGCGGTCAGCACCCAGAAGCTGCATGCACGCGGCCCGATGGGGCTGGACGCACTGACCACCTATAAGTGGATCGGCTACGGCGACGATTTGGTGCGCAGCTGAGTCAGTTTTCGCGTTTTAAATTTAAGGGCGCAGTTCATTGAACTGCGCCCTTTTTGCGTCTGGGTGTGGAAAAGGGATTTTCGCTTCCGGTAGATGCCAATACCCAAAAGGCGTAGCGGCGCTTAACTCGCTAAAAACTGTTAATTCGTGGCGGAAAATACCGTTGCATTCTAAGTTAATTCAGCTTGGTTTCATTTGCTATTGTGACGCATTCAGGAAGGTTGCACATGATCGTTTGTTCCCCGAACTTCCTTACCATGCAGTAAAAGGATATGACGACAAGGCTTCGGTATGGTTTAACCACTCGTGGCTGAAAAGTGCAGCTAGGTTATGAAAAGAGCAGCAAGAAAACTTTCCATTCATTCCGCCACACCTCTTCTACAAGACTCAAACAAGCGGGAATTGACAGAGGGACGCGAGCTCAGTTTGTTGGACATATCCGTGCAGATCATCCACTAGCAGCCCTCTTTGCTGTGTTTGAGATCGTTACTGTAAGTATCCCACACAAACGAAACATCCAATATTTGAACTGTTCTCCTACACCAATTTCCCAACTCTTCCACCAATTTTTTCCAAAACCGCCCCAGCATCCACCCCAAGCAGCCGTGCCATCACAGCAAACTCCACCACATCCAGCTTGCGCTCGCCGTTCTCAACCTTGGCGATAAACGACTGCGGGCGGCCCAGCGCCTCGGCCAGTTTGGTCTGAGTTATGCCTTTTTCTATGCGAGCATCCCGAAGTGTTTTTATAACTAATTGATACTCGGTTGAATAAACTGAAGTCATGGCGTTTTCCGCGAGTGATATCCCAAAATCGAATATCTGCCATTATCCCAAAATAGGGTAGTAAGCGCATCAGATAACAAGCTGATAGCCGAAGCTTTGAATCTTCCCCCTACAGAGATATGGCCTTCAAGATACTCTGAGCCTGTATATAAGGATGAGTAGGGCGGTCATTCTGCATCAGAATTCGGCACTATTTAATGCGGATGAAAACTGCAGATACAAATATGGGGGCAGGGCAGTTAACTATCCGCAGCCCCCATTATTATCTAATGAATAGTCGCGGTTATTGCTTAACAACTAGGTGGCTGCGCTGTTCTTTGCTCATTGCCTTGTTCGAGCTGGAAATTACGCAGTTATATTTCTCATCTTTATTGATGATCATAAAGGTACTGACCGGGTTCTTATAGTCTTTGTCGATAGTGAAATAAACATAATCCTGCGGCAAAGAACTCGGTTTGAAGGCGCCAAACGCATAAACACCCGCAATGCCTAACGGGGACAAATCAACCGTAAGTTCTAGCGGCTGCAGGGTATTTGGGGAGGGCAGCATGGATTTTGCGGACATCATTAACGAAGCGGTGTCGATGGTGTATTCGCTGGTCACTGTCATCCCGACATACCTGGATTCAGGTGTCGAGAGTTGTTTCATACAGGCGGCATCGTGCTGGGGCGCGGGGCTGCCATTTTCTTGCACGGCGTGCACATGTTCCAACGTCACCTGTGCTTTGCCGGTCATGGGTTTTGCACTGTCTGCCGCTTGCGCCATACCGGAAAAAACGAGGGCCGCAACCGTGGGTAGAATAACGCCAGTCATTATTTTCATTACTTTTCTCCAGACTTTTATGAGTGGGAAAGCCATATTGACTTCCCCGTATGTGTAGTCGATGAAATTTAATTAATGAAATTATGGGCAGCGCTACATCGCCTTGTGTAAACACATGGCATGACATCGCCGCCCAGAAAAATAACTGGCGTTTTTAAGATGAAGACATAAATTTTAAATAAACTGGCGTGTGATTATCGTTATTAAATTTAGGGTATATGATCTGTATGGATAACCTTAGTCAATATCCGGGATAGATACAACTCGCTGGAGGGAATTTTTATTTTATCGAAGTTATAGTGAAATTAATAAGCCAATGGATTATTTCCATTGGCTTATATATACATGCTTATTATTATCTTGTTGCCCCTGGGTTAACGCTTTTTAAACAGCGGCAGCATTCTCACCAAGGTATTGTCCTTAAAGGCATAATGATGGATCAGCGCCGCAGCGGCGTGCAGGCCAATCAGCCAATAACCGAAAGCGGCCAGCGTCTTGTGCCAGCCGATAATCGTTCGCGCCTGCGGCCGGTCGGCAATCTCGGCAAACGGCATCGGCAGGCCGAATAAAAACCACTCCTTGCCGCCCAGATAGCGGGAATAAACGCCCAGAACCGGCAGCGTCAGCAACAGCAGGTAAATCAGGGTATGCACCAGATGTGCCGCGCCGGTTTGCCATTTTGGCGGCATCGGGCTGATGGCGGGGGAGGCGTGACGCCAGCGCAGGATCAGGCGGACGATCATCAAGACGAAAACCGTCACCCCACAGCTGAAGTGGGTGACCACCAGCAGGTACCACAGCGGCGTGCCCGGTTCGGCAAAGCCTCTCAGCTCAATCGTGGTGCAGGTGATGACCAACAGGATAGCGACCAGCCAGTGCAGACGGATCTGCATCGGCATAAATGTTTTCTGCACTGGGGTTTGCCTTGTTAACGAGAGATCCGATAGGCGTTGAGGGTAACGAAATGTTACAGGAGAAGAAAGCGCCGGGTTTGAATTTATCCCGGCGCTTCGTTTTAATTCACTTTCGCCTTGGCGAAATCACTGCCGTTCACGTCAACCACATAGCCGCTGACGTTACTGCGGGTAGCGTAGAACACCTTGCCGTTAGCCAGCGGCAGCAGCGGGGCCTGTTCGGCAAAAATCACCTGCGCCTGCTGATAAAGCTTGGCGCGTTCTGCCGGGGCGCTCACCTGAATCGCCTGCTGGATCAACTTATCATAACCCTTGTCGCACCAGCGGGCTATGTTGGCACCGGTTTGTACGCCGGCGCAGCCGAGCAACGTGGCGAAGTTGTCCGGGTCGCCGTTATCCGACATCCAGCCATACAGCGCGCTCTGTTGTTCCCCTTTGCGCAGCCCGGCCAGGTACTGGCCCCATTCCCAGGTGACGATTTTGGCCTTCACGCCCACTTTCGCCCAGTCGCTCTGGATCATCTCGGCAATGCGCCGCGAATTAGGGTTGTATGGCCGCGCCACCGGCATCGACCAGATGTCGGTTTCAAAGCCTTTTTCCAGCCCGGCCTGTTTCAGCAGATCACGGGCCTTCTGCGGATCGTAGGCATAGTCTTGCAGTTTCGGATTGTATCCCAGCATCGCCGGTGGCAGCACCGAATTGGCCGTTGTACCGCTGTCTTTGAACACCGCCGCGACAATCGCCTTCTTGTCCACCGCATAGCTCAGCGCCTGGCGAACCAGCACATTATCAAAAGGTTTCTTCTGGGTGTTGAATGCCAGGTAGCCGACGTTCAGGCCGTTGATGTTATGCAGTTGCAGGTTTTTGTCGCTCTTGATGGCGTCGAACTGCTCCGGCAGCGGGGCGGGAATGATCTGGCACTCATTGGTTTTCAGCTTGGCCACCCGGGTCTGCGCATCCGGCGTGATGGAGAAGATCAGGTGTTTGCTGGCTACCTCGCCTTGCCAATAGTGCGGGTTGGCCACGTAACGGATCAGCGAGTCCTGCTTGTACTGCTGCAGCGCGAACGGGCCGGTGCCGATAGGCCAGTTATCCACGTACTCCGGCGTGCCTTTCTTCAGCATGGCATCGGCGTATTCTGCGGAAAGAATCGAGGCGAAATCCATCGTCCAGTCGGCCAAAAACGCGGCGTTGGGCTGGCTCAACGTAAAGCGCACGTGGTCGTTATCCACCGCTTCGACGTGGGTGATCAGCTTATCCAGCCCGGTGTCGGTAAAGTACTCGTAGTTACCGCCGGACACCTTGTGGTACGGATGATTGGCGTCTTTTTGGCGCATCACGGTGAACACCACGTCCTCGGCGTTGAAGTCGCGCGTCGGCGTGAAGTATTTGTTGCTGTTGAATTTCACGCCCTTGCGCAGCGTAAAGGTGTAGGTTTTGCCATCCGGGCTGATGGTCCACTCGGTGGCCAGCGAGGGGGCAGGGGTTTTATCGCTTTCGCGCAGCGTCAGCAGGCGGTTATACAGCACCTGCGAGGTGGCGATAAACGTCGGCCCGGAGCTGGCGAGCTGCGGATTGAAAGACTCCGGCGAGGCGACCGTGCAATAGACCAGCGTATCGGAAGCCGCCAGCGCGCTGCCCGCCGCCAACAGGCTGGTTCCCGCCAATAACAGACCTGCAGTTGTTTGTTTTAAAAGCATGAAAGTGATAGCTCCCTCAGGTTGATGGAGGACACTGCCGCCGCTGTGGCATTCAGGCAGCCCCCCGGTTTAACTATAATGAGGCTTTGCGGATCTGGGAACTGGCTGTGGCGGATTCCTTTCCGATCGCTGCCTTGATCGCCAACATTTCCACCGCCGCCGGCGAACGTTTTTTACCTCGACAGTCCCCTTATCCGACACGCATTAACCTGTTGTCCTATATTTATGAAAATGATAATAAGTGTTATTATCATTTTCATTTGTAACCATGTTGAAACACTTTCAGCGCGTTGCGGCCGCAATTTTCCTGGTCTCCATGTCGCATATCAAAGGTAGGTAACATGTCGGAAACCCTTTTGGCTACTGAATGGCTGCCGCTGTCGCCGGCGCAGTTAGACTTCTGGGAGGAGTTTAGCTTGCACCCCGGGCAGCCCTTTTCCACCGTCGCTCACGTCACCGAATTGCGCGGAGCGGTGGACGAGGCGGCGCTGTGTCGGGCGATAACCCTCACTGTCGCAGAAACGCAGGCGTTTGCGCTGCGGTTTGGCACCCGCAGAGGCGATCGGTGGCCAATGCAGCGCTACGATCCCGAACGGGTTCCTTGCCTGAAGCGTATTGATTTGCAGGAACATCCAGACCCTTATCAGGCCGCGATGCGGTTGATGCAGGCCGATGCCGCGCAGCCGATGGATCTGCACAGCCAACCGATGGCGGCCGTGTGGCTGCTCGCTCTGGGGCCGACGCGCTATATCTGGTACCTGCGTGCTCACCATATCATTATCGATGGTTATGGCATGGCGCTGGTCGAGCATCGTTGCGCTACGCTGTACGCGCACTTTCTCGGCAAGGGCTCGGCGGGACAGGCATTGGGCGCGTTCAGTGCCTTCCAGCAGCATGAGTTGGCCTACGGGGCTTCCGAACGCTGCGACAAGGATCGCCGGTTCTGGCAGCGTTATTTACCGCCGTCGCAGGTGCTGCCGACGGTGCGTAAAGGCGGCCGGGAATATGGGGTGAAATGCCTGAGCACCAGCACCCCGCTGCCGGAAGATATTTCACGGCGGCTGCGTCTGCTGTCCGAACGCAGCGGTATCGGCTGGCCCGATCTGCTACTGGCTCTGTCCGCCGCCTGGCTGTTTTTTACGTTGCCGCCTTTACCGCATGAAAAAGGGGATACGCGCACCCTGTGGATGCCGGCGATGAACCGTCGCAGCAGCAAAGCGACCAATACGCCGGCTTTGGCGGTCAATACGCTGCCGTTTCTGGTTTCACTGCGTGCGGATGAGACGCTGGAGCATTACTTGTCCGGCATGACGCAGACGCTGCGTGAACTGCGCAGCCACGCCGGTTATCGCCTGCGGAAGATTGCCGCCGATCGCGGCGTGACGCCCGTCTCTCGTTTGTTTATTTCCCCGTTTATCAACGTTCAGCCGTTTGATCCGGCCGGTTTCAGCGGCTGCACCAGTACGCGCCGGGTGCTGGCAGGCGGTGCCGGCGACGGGATTAATCTGATCTTCCGCGGCGGCACTGACGCCGGCGATCTGCATTTGGATATCGATGTTTTTGTGCAGCAGTTCCCCACCGCCGGGGCGGCCAACTACGGCAGTGCCCTGCAGGGCTTTTTGCAGTGCGCTTTACGGGAAGAGGCGTTGGAAATGGCGATCGGTGATCTGGTGGCGGTGCCCGCCTGAAAAAAGCGGGCAGGGTAATGACCCTGCCCAGAGGGGAATGGCGCTTAGCGCGCCAGCAGCGCGGCGACCTCCCGTGCATTTTTGCAGGGGATCAGCACCGTTGGCGGCAGTTGGGTGCCAAAGGCGTCATTAAGCTGTGCAGCCACCTGGCGGATGTGCGGCAGTTTTAGCCCCATGGTAATAAAGGCGGTTTCCTCCCCCCACTCAGGACGCGGCGCTGTGCCGATGGCCTGCAGATAGATGGTCAGAATTTTGCCGCTCTGTGCCGGCGGCGCGCTCGGCAAAGGTGCCGCACAGGCATTCAACCCGGGAGCTGCCCGCCCGGCCCCGAGCGCGTTGCGGATAGTGTGACGGTCGGTTTTGCCATTGCCGGAAAGCGGCAGCGCTTCGGCGTGGATAAAGCGCGTCGGGATATGAGTACAAGGCAGATAGCCGGTCGAAAAGGCGCGAATATCCGCCAGCGACAGCGGCTTGCCGTTGTGGGTGAGGTACATCGCGCCCAGCGTCGATTCGGCATTTTCCCCGCTCGGATAATCCACGACCACAATGTCCAGAATCTCCTCATGCCCGCGCAGCACGTCTTCGATCTCCGGCAGAGAAACGCGCACGCCGCGGATTTTCACATAACCGTTCACCCGGCTGGCGAACAGGATATTGCCGTCCGGGCGATAGTAGCCCTGATCGCCGGTGCGGAAGGCCCGTAGCGGTTGCCCGTCGGGGCCATTCAACGGGACGAAGTCATGTTGCTTCACTTCGCCGTCTTCCAGATAGCCTAACGCCAGATTCACCCCCGCCGTATGAATGCGGCCCACCACGCCGGCCGGGCAGTGCGTGCCGTCGTCATGGCAAATAAAGTATTGGTTGCCCGGCAATGGCTGGCCGTAGGGCACGGTGCCGGTGTCCAGCGGTGCGATCGGGTGCCAGATGCTCCAGATGGTGGTTTCTGTCGGGCCGCCGAGTGAGAACAGGCAGATGTCCGGGCGCAGGCTACGCAACGTCTGCACCGTCGCCGGTTTGATGTAATCGCCGCCCTGAGCCACCAGCCGCAGTGAACGCAGGCTGTCGGCCGTTTTACAGGTGAGCAGCATTTCCAGGATCGCAGGCACGGAGCACCACAGGCTGACGCGGTGACGCTCCACCAACTGGTTCCAACTGATGGCGTCTTTTTCCTGATGCGGCGCGGGCAGAACCAGCGTCGCACCGGCGCTGAGCGAGCCGAACAGGTCAAACATCGACATATCGTGGTGCGGCGGCGTCACGGAGATAAACACATCATCGGCGGTGACCGCCCAGCGTTGCAGAGTCTGACCAACCACGTTGGCGGTGGCGCGGTTGTTGAGCACCACGCATTTGGGTTTGCCGGTGGTGCCGGAGGTATACAGATAATAGCTTGCCTCGGTGCTTGCGCTGCGTTCCGTCAGCGTCTGGTTGCCCGGCAGTTCAGGCGTGCCCGCGGCCGGATCGAGCAACTCTGTCGGCGTCACCCCGTGCGGGGTATTCAGCTCGCCCTGATGCACCACCAGATCCGGCCGGCAGTTGCTCAGCAGATAGGCGGTGCGTTCCGGTGGTGAGTTGATGTCGATCGGCACCCAGATAATGCCCAGCAGAGCACAGGCCAGGGAGACAGTCACATGTTCCGGGCTGCGCGCCAGATACAGCGCCAGCACGCTGCCGCGCCCCAGATTGCGCCGTTGCAGATTGGCCATCACGGCCCCGACCTGGCGACCCAATTCAGGATAAGACAGGGTCTGCTCATCGCAGATCAGCGCCGGTCGCGGCTGTGGATCGGTGAACAGCCGTTCGGCCAGCTGCGCCAGATAGGGATAAGCGGTGAATGCCGCTTCGCCGTGGTTATGGCGGTAGTGCCGATAATCGATAAAGCGCGCCGGGGCGATCTCCAGATCGCCGTCCTGGCACATTTGCTCCACTCGGCGTTGCAGGGCGTCCAGCATTGCTTGCACCTGTTCGCCGTCCAGCGCCTGTTCGGCGTAATCGACGCACAGTTGCAGATTTTTGCCGGCGTCCTGCGTCAGACGGATGTCGATCGCGACCTGCGGCGTTTGGGTCAGGCCGTCGTGGTAGCGTACCGGTTCGCCGGCCGGCAGCGTCTCCCAGCTCAGGCAGTTGGTGAGAATGACCGGCAGCGCCGGGGCGCCCTGGCTGCGGTTCAGCAACTGCCGCGCCAGATCGACGCCGGAAAACGCCAGGTGGTCGAGAGCGCCCAGTATGTCGTTCTGCAATGCCTGCGCGCGGCTGACAAAGGTACCGCCCTCGCGCGAATAACGCACGGCCACAAAGGTAGAGGCGTTACCGAGCGAACCGCCCGCCGCAGGAAACGCCACCGGCACGCCCACGCACAGCTCACCGTCGGTGGTCCACTGCGCCAGCGTATCGAGGATCACCGCCGAAAGGGCGCTGTTGCGCAGCAGCGAATGGGCAGATCCCAGGCGTGAGAAGGTTTTTAGCATTTCGCGCGGCAGGGTCAGGCTGGCGCGCCGGTAGCGAGAGCTTTTGATGTTGGCCAGCGGGGTGCGCCACGGCAATGCCGACGGCGTAGTGACGTCTTGAAGTTTGGTCTGCCAATAGGCGGCGTCGGCCTGGCGCTGTTCTGCCGATGCGGCAGCCGGTGGGTTGGGTGGTGCGATCGGCGGCAATGGAGCGTCATCGAACAAGCGTGCGATCAGGGTAGCAATCCCCTGACCATCGAGGATCAGCGCGTCGAAGCTGGTGAAAATCAGGGTGTCGTAGCGCCCGGTAGTGTCCTGCATCTCCGGCAACTGAATGGCGGCAATGCGCCACAGCGGCTGCGTGGGATCGTGGCGCTGGTGCGAATACTGTTCGCGCAGGGCGGCCAGCCGTTGCTGCGCCGCATCATGCTCCAGCGAGCGCAGATCGTACCGATCCAGGTTCAGCGTGGTTTCGGGCCGTACGCGCTGGGTGAAACGCTGGGGATCGAGGCAGGTACGCAGCGCGGGATAGTGCTGCACCAGCTCGGCCAGCCGGTTTTCCAGCCGTACCAGATCCAGCCGTTGGCCGCGGTATTCGCGGAAATCGTGCATCGCCACGCCGCCGAGCGGCCATTGTTCGCTGCGGCCGAGGAGGTAAGCCTGTTGCAGCGCGGTTAATGGTGTCTCCATGGTATTTCCCTATTGTCGCTAACCGATGAAAAAGAACGCAGGGCGCGTGAGGCTACGCGCCCAAAGCCGATATCAGGCCTGAGGCGCCAGCACCTTCAGCAGCATCTGCGCGCCTTCGGCGGCGTTGGGGTCACGCTCGCAGATCAGCGCGGCCAGCGTGGCCGGAGTGGGGTGGGCCGCCAGATCTTGCGGGGTCAAGGCGACCGGCAGGTATTTATTGAGCACCCCGAGCAGGGCGAGCAACGCGTCTTCCTGCAGTGGCAGGGCGGTGATGTCGTCACCGTCGCGCAGCCTGGCGTCCGGCGCTATACGCGCCAACAGCCGGTGCAACAGCTGGCGTACCGGGGCCTGGGTTTCCGGTAAGCACTGTGACAGCAACTGCGCCAATGGCCGCCTGAAACTGTCGGGGTGGCGTGCCGCCTGCTGCAACAGGGCGCTATAGGTGGCAAACAGCTGTTGCGGCAACCGGTCCGGGAAGGCATCCAGCCGCAGATCCCAGTTGATCAAAATACCGCCGTTGGCGTGCGCCACCTGGGCGTCCAGCGCCACCTGCGGGCCCTGGGAAATCACCCAGTCCAGCGGACCGAAGGTACGGGTGACCTGGTCGGAAAACAGCGTTTTACCACGGATGCCGAAACCGGCGGTGAACACCACCGGCGAAGGTTGCATGCTGCCGTGCAGGCGCGACAGGTCACGCATCACGCTCACACCCGGGTAGTCGGCATGGGCTAGCAATTCCGCCAGTTGATCCATCAGGCGGCGACAGAAGGCAGGCAAGTTTTCCGCCGGATTAAGCGCCACGCCGAGCAGCACCAAATTGGAGAAGTCGCCAATGATGCCCTCTACGCCTTCCGCATCCCGGTGGAACAGCGGCACGTTGAGCCGGAAGCGTCTCAGGTTCCAGCCATGGCCGACGGTAAGGGCAAACAGTGCCAGAAACAGAGAGGAAAGCGTGACGCGGTGCGCTTTGGCGGCATCGGCCAGCGCCTGAGCCTCTGTGGCGTTCAGTTGAAGCGCCAGCCGATCGCTCTGGCAGCGTTCCGGTGCGCGCAGCAAGTGGGGCGCGGGCGGCAGTTGCGCCAGGCGTTCGCGCCACCAGGCCTGAGCGCGGGCTCGCCGCTGCTGCAGTTCCGTGTCGGCATGGTGCCGGTCCAGATAGTCAAAATAGGTCACGCCGTCGTTGTCGGGGGCGGCCGGGCAGTGGTGATAAAACCGCGCCAGATCCTCCATCAACACGCGAAATCCCATGGCATCACCGGCGATCATGTCCAAATCCACATGCAGCCGGCAGTGGCCGTCAGGCAGCAGGCTGAGGCTGATATCACAGGGAATGCCCTGTTCCAGCGGCAATTTTTGGCTGCTTTTTTGCCGGCGTTTGGCGCTCAGCGCATTGGCTGCCTCGGGGACGCCAGTGTGGCGGAAATCGTCGATATGCAGGCAATGGCGCGGACCGCAGGCATCAATGGTCTGTTGACCGTCCGCCGTGATGCGCAGGCGCAGCATCGGGTGGTGCAAATAAAGGGCGGTCACGGCCTGTCTCAGTCGTTCGACGTCCAGGTCGCAGCCGTTAAATTCCGCATACAGGTGGGCGGAGACGCCCCCCAGCGGCGCTTCGGATTGCCGGCCCACCCAGTAGGCGGCCTGCATCGTGGTCAACGCTTTCATTGGGTTTCCATCAGTATTTAGAGACGGGAAGAATATATGTCAATGTTAATGGGAATGAAAATTATTACTATTTTTATTTGTTGTTGTAAAACGAAGTCGTCATGAGGGCCGGAATGAGTATCGCCCCCGTAAGGTAAATGGCTATTTTTGATATAATTATGTTTTGTATTAATTTTTAAAGAAATTATTGCGATTTCAAATGACGAAAAAAACGATTTTTTGGGTCTTCCTGCCGTTTCTCTATGAGTCTGTTTTATTGGTCTTATTGATAATGATTTGCATTAAAATATGTAAAATATTATCATTATTAACATTTCTTTACGTTTCCAGACAAAAATACTGCATCCGCCCGCTGTGCGTCTGGGGGGAGGCCGTCTGCTGCAGGGATAGGCAATAGCAAGGTCAGGAAGGCCGCACCGCCATTGTTAGTGTGAGTATCAGCGTCGTTACCTATGTGAAAACAATCAAATTTTTGTGCATCTGGGATGAAAGGAGAATACATCTATGAGCAAGCATTCAGCGGCTCAAAGGCATAAAACCGTAGGAAACAGGGAAAAAGCAGGCTTACAGGCCATCGGGGCATTTTCCTCACTCTTTTTAGGGCTTTGCTCGGTGTCTGTGGGGAACGTTAACGCAGCAGTGCCGGACGATAAGGTGCAGGAAGCCGCAGAAGGCAAACGTCAAGACAATTGGCAGGACTCGGAGAGCCTGCTGGTCACCGGCGAAAAAATTAAACGCACCATTTTCGATACCGGCTCCAGCGTGCAAGTGTTCGACAGCGAACGTATTTCTGCCATGCCGAATGCGTTGCAGGTCACTGATTTGCTGCGTATGACCCCCAACGTGGTCGATTTGGGTATCGGCAACAATTTGCCGACCGTGCGCGGTATAGACGGTTCCGGCCCGAACGTCGGCGCCAATGCTTTCCTCAGCGGCACCCGCCCGCGCCTCAATCTGTCAATGGACGGCCGCTCTCTGACCTATAACGAGCAGGCATATGGTCCGCAGTCGCTGTGGGATCTGGATCGCGTTGAAGTGTTCCTCGGCCCGCAGAGCTATATTCAGGGGCGCAACGCCATTGCCGGCGCCATCGTGATGACCAGCAAGGATCCGACTTTCGACTGGGAAAGCGCCTTCAAGGGCGGAGCCGGCAACCAGCATTCTTCACAGCTGTCCGCCATGGCCTCCGGCCCGCTGGTGGAGGACCAACTGGCGTTCCGCGTCAGCGTCGATCGTCAGCGTCGCCGCAGCGATGTCGACCTTCCCGCCTATGAACCGGTAGGCGATCCTCGTGAGGTTGAAGCCACCACCGCTCGCGCCAAACTGTTGTTCAACCCGGCAGGGATGCGTGAATTGACCACCAAGCTGACCTTTAACCATTTCGGCAGCACCTCACCGCAAAACGAGAGCCTTAACCCGCTGGTTCACCCGACCAACCCGCGCCACGATCCACGCCGTGCCGTATTTAAAAGCAACACCAACAGCAGTGTCTGGGATCTGGCCTGGGAGCAATCCGACAGTCTGACGTTGGAAAACCGCGTTATTTACACCGACTTCAACATTAACCGTCCTACGGCCTACAACATTCAGTATGCAGAAATCGACGGTAAAGAGGTGCATGTGGAGCCGGTGGCGCGCTTTGGCGGGCCTGACAGCCGCCTGCGCGGGCTGGCGGGGTTGCGGTATTTCCACGCCAAGCAGGATGAGTTCGTTAATATTTTCGGCGGTTCCAGCTTCAAGGATAAAACCGACACTAACTCGGCCTTTGCCGAACTGACCTACGCCATCACGCCGCAGGTGGATATCACGGCCGCCAGCCGTGTCGAACGTGAACATCGCCGGCGCAACGGTGGCAGCAATGCCGTGCGTATCGATTTCGACGAAACCTACGATGTATTCCTGCCGAAGCTGGATCTGGCCTGGAAACCGACGGACACGCAGACCTACGGCGTCAAAGTGGCGCGCGGCTATAACGCCGGCGGCGCCGGCATCACTATCGGCACGCCGGTGGTCAGCTACACCTACGGTTCCGAATATGTCTGGAACTATGAGCTGTATTCCCGCCACCACCTGAAAGACGCCAACGTCATTCTGACCAGCAACATTTTCTACAACGACTACAAGGACATGCAGCTGCCTTACTCGTTGAGTGAGAACTCCAGCGTGATCCGCAATGCCGACAAGGTGGAAACCTACGGTGCGGAAATGGGGGCGACCTGGCAGCCGCGTTGGGACTTCGAGCTGTTCGGTAACGTCGGCCTGCTGAAGACCAAGATCAAGAAGTTCTCGGGCAGCGGCGTAGATGGGCACGAACTGGCGCGTGCGCCGGCGTATACCGCCAACATGGGTGCCAGGTACCAGCTGATGGCCGGTCTGGAACTGAGCGGCAACGTGGCGTTCTCGGACTCCTACTACTCGCAGTACGACAACGACTCACGCGGGCGTATCGGTTCTTACTGGTCGGCGAATACCCAACTGGCGTACACCTTCGCCTATGGCCGCGCCACCCTGTATGCGCAGAACCTGTTTGACTCGGAACGCCGCGTGATGGTCAGCAGCAACGACGTTTATACCGCGACCCAGCAGCGCCCGCGCATGATCGGTGCCGCATTGGAACTGACATTCTGATAACGGGCTTTGTCAGTTGCCTGTGGGGCGTGCAAACGCCCCTTTTCGTGACAAGCGTTCCCCGACGTTCCGGTGCGACCGGACACAAGGAGATAGAGCAGTGAGCGGTTATTTTGACAATATTCTGAGCGACGACGAGGCCCAGCGTCTGGATCTGGCGTTCAAGACGCTGGGCGAGCGGGCGGCGGATGCCTCGCAGCCTTTGAGTGAGGCGGAAGAGCTGGCGTGGTTCACCCACCAGCAGCGGGGAGACGGCGGCAGCCAACAGGCGATGGCGTGGCGATTGGGCGGTGAGCCGGATATCGGCAGGTTGGTCAGTGCGCTGGAGGCCCTTACGCGGCAGATGCCGGAGCTGGACGTCCGCTATGATTTCGATGATGAACTGGGTTTGCGCAAGCTGCGCGGCAATGCGCCGCTGAACCCGGTGAGCATTCAACCGGTGACGAGCGAGGAACAGGCAGTCAGCCGTTTGTTGCAGGCGCAGGCCACACCGCTTGAGCTGGCGCGGGAAGCGCCGTTGCGCTTTTTGTTGTTCACGGGCGCAAACGCCGTGCTGGGCGTGGTTGCGCACGATATTTTGGCTGAAACGTTGTCATGCCGGCACTTATTGACCCGGTTGTCGGCACTCTATAACCGGCAGGAGCCGGCATCGATTTATGCCGCCCCGCCACAGATGGGGTTAAATGCGCGATTGTCGGAAAGTACCGGCCTGGTGCTGCCGTGGCCGCGCCATGCGGCGGCGCTGCGGGATTATCGTCCGGCCGTGCAGCAGGATGGCATTCTGGCGCAGGCCGGTGTACGCGTCGCGGCCCGTGTTGCGCGCAGGATATTGCCAGCCGCAGAAAACCCGGCACAGTTGCTGGCGGCGGTCGCCGTTCGCTTCGCCGGCTTTATCTCCGCTCAGGCCGGCGGGCAGCCGCTGCAACTGTGCGTGCCTCAAGGCGATGCGCAAGAGGCTATCGGTCTGGAGTGCTGGACGGGTACCGCCCGCTTGAAGCGCCTGACTTTGCAACACCATGACCCTGAGCCATTGAACAGGCTGTTGGCGCAACAAACGGCGGAAGAGCCGAACCCCGCCCTGGCCCAAATGCTGGTGACCTGGCTGGCGGATCCGTCGGTGGCTTTGCAACTGGATGGCGTGAGCGCCGTGCGCCTGTTGTTGCCGCCGCTGCATACCCCCTTTGAACTGGTGCTGGCCCTCAGCCTGCCGGATCCCGACTCTGTGCTGCTGGAGCTGGTCGCAGACCCAAGATTAACTCCGCATGCAGCGCCTTTCCTGCTGGAACAGTTTGTCGCTTCCCTTGCCGGGCAGAGGATAACGGCGGCGCCGCTTCCCGCCAGTGAATGGCCTATGGTGCCGGACAACAGCGGTACGGCGATAGACGACGGAGCAGATGAAGAGATCGCGCAGCTGATTTTGGCGGAATTCCGCGACGCGCTGGCTGCGCCGGAGATGACCCTCGATGAAGATTTCTTCGATCGCGGCGGGCACTCGCTGGTGGCGACCCGCGTTATCGGTCGGCTGCTTAGCCTGCATCGCATCGAGCTTAACATTAACGATCTGTTCAGCCATGCCACCGCTCGCGGGCTGTCGGTTTACGCGAAACGGCAGGCGGCTGCGGCCCCGGTGGCGGAGGTAGTCACGCAGGATCAGGGCGAAACGGTACAGGCGCCGCTGTCACTGGCACAGCACTCTTTGTGGAAAGTTTACGAAGCCTTTGGTCACGACGAAATCTTCAACCTGCCGTTTGCCATCGGCTTCCTCGATCCTGTGGATGAAGAGGCATTGCGCCAGGCGTTTATTGACGTGATGGTACGCCATAGCGTATTGCGCTCGCTGTTTATCGAGTGGCAAGGCGAGGTGCGTCAGCAGGTGGTGCCGGCCCTTGAGCTGCCGGACTATGCCTGGTTTCGTTTCTCCCATGAAACCCCGCCCGGCGACGCGAGCGACATGCTGGCCAAAGCCGGTGAACACCGCTTTAACCTGGCCGCCGAGCTGCCGCTGCGCGCCACCTTCCTGCGCGACGCGGCAACGGGCCGGCAGTTGCTCTCGCTGCTGTTCCACCATGTGGTGCTGGATGAGTGGTCGCTGAACCTGATGATGGAAGAACTGGGCATTGCCTATCGCTATCGCGTGGCGGGGCAGTCGCCGATGTGGAAAACCGAGGTGCCGCAGTTTTATGCCTTCGCCCGGCAGCAACAGGCGAGCGGCGTCAGGCAAAAGCACCTGGATTACTGGCTCGATAACCTGCGCGATGCACCGGTCGGCCAACCTTTGTTCCGGCAGGAGCCTTCACACCATCCTGCGGTACCGGCAGAGGCCGACGTCAATGGCGGGTGGCTGGAGTTCGATGTCGATCCGGCGGTGGCGGATGGGCTGTACGCTCAGGCCAGAAAGAACAACGCTTCGCTGTTCAACGTGGTCTACGCCGGTATTACCTCTGCCCTGCGCCTGCTTGGCGGCCCGGCGGATCTGCTGGTAGGCACCTCTACCTCCGGCCGTAACGACGCCGAATTCTTCGACACCATTGGCTACTTCACCACCGTGGTCGTGCACCGGGTACGTTTCGCTGACTCGCTGACGCTGGCGGGGCTGATCGACCAGGTCAAAAACACCATCAACGGCTCGATGCCCTACACCGATATCCCGATCGATCTGGTGGAGGAGGGGCTGTTTGGCGCGCACGCCGATCGCAAGAATCACATGTTCGAAGTGTTCATTCAGATCCACAGCCGCATCAAGCTGAACGGGGAATTCACTCTGCAAGACGGCAGTACGGTGGCTTACCGTCAGGTGGAGCCGGAAAAAACCGAATCGCTGCTTGGCCTGCAATTTGAGGTGATGGAGGAAAACCTAGACGGCGTGAAATCCCTGCGCGTGATGATGACCTACCGCACCGATCACTACACCGCTCAACAGGCGGGGCTGATCGCCGGCACCATTCAGCACGTGTTCTCACATTTTGCGCAGCATACCGGCGGGGATATCCCGCTGTCGGCCCTGTCGCCGGCACCGCAGGAATGACGTTGTTCACCCTAACTGGCTTTATTATTTCAAGGAGATAAACGGATGTCTGGAACAATAGGAACACCCCGCGCCTTACTGTCGCTGTTGATCGCAACGTCGTTGGTGGTGGCCGGTGCGGCACAGGCCCGCGATGCCGAGATCAAACCAGAGGATATCCAGCGTCAACCGCTGTCGTCTGCGCTGGTGGAAATAGCCTACAGCCCGAGCCAGCAGTCGCTGTTTGTCAGCGCGCCGGACTGGAAGGAGGAGGCGCGTTCCCGCGTCTTGCGCCTGGATCCGGCAACGCTGGCGGTGCAGGCGGAGATCCCGCTGCAGGTTAAGGGGTTTGGCGTGGCGCTGGATGACGCAGGTAAACGACTGTATCTGACGCAGGGTTTCAACGGCTCGGTCGGCGTGGTGGATACTCAGACCAACCGTGCGCTGAGCAGCATCCCGGTGACCGAAAAGACCCAGCTCGAGCAGACCTACAAACAGGCGGGCATCAGCGGCAAACGGCTGGAGTTCCTGCTCAAGGAGCTTAAGCGCTTCAAGATTACCGAGGATTACCAGTACCGGATCCGCGAGGTGAAATATGACGCGCAGACCGGCCGCCTGTTCCTGCCGGGGCTGGGGTTTGGCGTGGATAGCGTGCTGTTTGTGGTCGACACCCGCAATAACAAGCTGGAAAAAATCATTCCCGGTTTTGGTTATAACGCGGTGGGCATCACCCTCGACGAGAAAGGGCGACGGGTATTTGTCTCCAACATGCAGGGGCAGTTGATCACCCTGAATGCCGATACGCTGGCGATCACCTCGACAAAAGAGATCCAGGCGGATCAATTGCTGAATCTGGTGTATGACGGCAAGAATAACCGTTTGTTAGGGGTGGATCAGGGGATCGATCGTGACGACTACCGTAACACTCATCTGGAGCGCGACTATGCCAAGCGCAGCAGCGGGCACCGGGTGTTTGCTCTGGATGCGGACAGCGGCAAGGTGCTGGCCAGCGAACTGACGGATGAAGTGCCGATCGGCCTGTTGTTGGACGACAGCAATCAACGCGTGTACGTTGCCAACCGTAATGGGATCCGCGTCGATCAGGGGGCAGGCACCTTGACGGTGTTTGATTCGAACAGCCTCAAGCGCCTGCAAACCGTGGCACTGCCACCGCACCCTAACAGCCTGGCGCTGGATACGCGCAACAATGTGCTGTTCGTGACGGTGAAAAATGACGGCGCAAGCACCAAGGCCGGCAAACCGGAAAGCGTAGTGCGCATTCAACTGCACAAAAACTAACCTTACCGTGCTGCGTCAGCCACCGCTGACGCAGATTTAATATCCGGTATGCTTGTTGCGGTCGAAGCGAGCCTCTGACGCGCGTTTTTCCGGCGCTGGGTTGTGCGTCTTCTTGATCGGTTTTTTATTGTAATGCGGCTTTGGTTGTATTTTATTGCCATGCGGTTTTTTATTATTCTGGTGAGTCATCGGTTTTTCATTAGGTTCATTTACCGGTGGTGCCGCGAAGACCTGTACGCTATTTAACGCCATCACGGCGGTAATGATAAGCATCATTTTTTTCATTATTACATCCTGAGTTCTGATAAATATATTTTATTAAGCCCCCTATTAAAGGGGCTGTTATTTAGCGTGGTGCGTTAAAGTGATAACCGGGGCCACCTGGGCCGCGGCCGCCACCACCACCGCCACCGCCACCAGGAGGTGGGAATAAACAACCGGACAGCATTGCGCTAATAGTCACCGCGCTGATGAACATCAGAATACGACGCATAATATAACCTTTATAACTAAATCGAGGTGGCTAGTATTATCTTCCGACAGGGGGGTTAGCAATATGGAAAGAGTAGGCAAACCGAAAAGATTCCGTAAGTAAGATTATTCTAATCGGGGAGTTTAGACCGATTGAAATAATACGGGCTAAAACCCAGCCTTGAGCATCTCTTCTCGCAGTAAATCGACGATCGCGGGTTCTATGTCAGGAAACTGTCGCGTAATGTCCGCAACCGCCCCCGCGACAGAAGACGCCGAAAAGGTGCCGGAGAAGGGCAGAAGAGGAAGGTTGGCGTCGCTGTCCGGAAACTCGCCGCTGATGGTTCCGGTGATCATCCCTCCTTTCTTTTCCGCAGTGAAGTCATATTCGCCCACGTTTTTATTAATCATTGTCATTTTTACCTCTATTGCGCCGGTTCCAGCTGCGGGACCTTTGCGTACCACTCTCCTTTTTCAAGGATAGTGGTTGAGGTAGAGAATACCAATGAAACGCCGGTTTTCAGGCTTTGATTTTGATGTGTGTCAACGCCCTATAAACAGAAGATAATAAAACTGGCCTTGGGCCGATAATTTTATTATAAACACCGCCGTTAGGGACAATAGTCGAATCTGAAACGGGAGTGTTTATGATGGCTACAATGAATCGGTTAATCGCCGCTGTACTACTGATGTTATTGCTTCCTGCCGCTACTGCGGCGGATTATCGCGAAGGCGAACAATATACCCGCCTGGATAAGCCGGTGGCCTCCGCCCCTGCGGTGGTGGAATTCTTCTCTTTTTACTGCGGCCCCTGCTATCAGTTTGCCGATACCTACCACGTCGGCAGCACCGTCAGCCAGGCGTTGCCTGCCGGCAGTAAACTGACCAAATATCACGTTGGCCTGATGGGGAAACTGGGCAACGAGCTGACCGAGGCCTGGTCGGTGGCGATGGTGCTGGGGATTGAGGATAAAATTGAAGGGCCGCTGTTTGACGAGCTGCAAAAGAAGCGCGCCATCAACAGCGTTGAGGATATCCAGCGGGTATTCAGCGCCGCCGGCGTGGATGCGGCCGCTTATGAAAACGCGCGCCACAGCCTGTTGGTGAAAGGCCTGATCGCCAAGCAAAATGAGGCGGTGAAGGCGCTGGACGTGCGTGCGACGCCATCGTTTTATGTTTCCGGCAAATACAAGATCGATAACGCCGGTATGGCGAGTACCAGCGTCGACGGCTATGCGCAGGAGTACGCGGCCGTGGTCCGGTATTTGCTGGATACGCAGCCATAACGGCGCGTCGGTAACGTTGCTTTGACCGACCCGGCTACGGCCGGGTTTTTCATTCATGCGTGGCGAAATGGGCAATTTGTGATCTCTGCGCCAGATCGCCATCCCGGCGTTGATTGTGCGTTATCGGGTTGTTATGTTGAATTTCTGTTCAGTACTGCTCGCGGTTTTATCGCTGATGTTTGAAGGGGAAAATCATGGCAATTTCCGCACAGGTCAGAGACGCCGGATTTGAGGCGTGGCTGGGGAAAATCAATTCCGCCTGCGGCCGGTTCTGCGCCAAGACGCTGGGGCCGGGGTTTAGCGGCGCGATACAGGAGTTTCGCGCGCACGCGCTGCGTCTGAGCGTGGTCGATGCCGCCCAAACCCGGTTGTATCGCACGCCACAAGAGATTGCCCGCAGCGACGGTTCGCACTTTTTTACCGTCTTTCAACTGCGCGGTAGCGCATTGATGGAGCAGGGCGACCGGCAGGCCGTGTTGTCCGCCGGTGACATTACGTTAATAGACGCCTCTCGGCCCAGCAGCTTTACCTTTCAAAACGATTCCCGCCAAATTTCCTTACTGATGCCGCGCAGCTATATCGAACACCCTCTGGGCGTGACCGATTTGCCGTGCGCGCGAAGGATCGGGGCGGGGAACAGCGTGGTGCGACTCAGCCGGCAACTGGTCTTGGGCTGCATGCAAGACCCGCAGACGAGCGCTGCAGAGAGCGAGGCGATCCTGAACGCGGTGGCTACGTTGTTGCGCCCGGCACTTGTCGACCCTGACGTGACATCCGAAGCGCAGCCGCAGCTTTTCGCCCGTTCGCTGGCATTTATTGATACGCATATTCAGTCGGAACAGTTGCGCCCAGAGTGGATCGCCGGGGAGCTCGGCGTTTCGGTACGCAGCCTGTATCGGATGTTCGCCCGCCAGGGACTGGTGGTTGCCCAGTACATCAAGAACCGCCGTCTGGATCTTTGCGCGCAGGCCTTGCGTCGCGTTCCGGGGCGGCAAAAACTGGCCACGATCGGCTATGACTGGGGTTTTACCGATCACAGCCACTTTTCAACCGCCTTCAAAGCCCGCTTTGGCGTCTCGCCGAGCGAGTACCGCAAACAGTATCAGTAGCGCCGCAGGCGGCGCCCTGATGATTTAGCCGATTCTCAATAGCGAATGCACACCGATTTGGTTTCGGTATAGGCGTCCAGCCAGTCGGGGCCGAAGTCGCGGCCGCTGCCGGACTGTTTGAAACCGCCGAACGGCATGTTGGCGTCTATCAACGTATGCGTATTGACCCACACCGTACCGGCCTGAATGCGCGGCGTCAAAGCCATCGCCTGTTGCAGGCTGGTGGTCCACAGGCTGGCGGTCAGGCCGTAGTCGGTGTCGTTGGCTTTGCTCAGCGCCTCTTCGGCGTCCGCTACCCGGATCAGGTTGACCACCGGGCCAAACACTTCTTCACGCGTCAGGTTCAGCTTGTCGTCCGGGTTAATCACCAGCGTCGGCGGGATGTAGAATCCTTGCGGATCCGGCCCGGCTGCGCCGCTGATCAACTCTGCGTGCTTGGCTCTGGCATCGTCCAGATAGGCCGCCACTTTATTGCGGTGATCGCGTGAGACCAGCGGATTTATCTGTGCAGTGGCGTCCATGCCCGGCCCGACCGACAGCGATTTCACCGCCTGCTCGAACCCGGCCACCAGTCTGTCGTAAATCGGCGCTTCGATGTAAATCCGCGAGCTGGCGGCGCACACCTGGCCCTGGTTGAGGAAACTGCCCATCATCAGGCCTTCGATCACCTGCTGCGGATCCGCGTCTTTCAGCACGATGGCCGGGTTTTTACCGCCCAGCTCCAGCGTGACGCGCGTCAGGCGATCCGCTGCGGTGCGTGCGATGTTTTTACCGACCGGGGTGGAGCCGGTAAAGCTCACTTTGGCGATCAGCGGGTGTTCGGTCAGCGCCTTGCCGCAACCGGTGCCACGGCCGGTCACCACGTTAAATACGCCCGGCGGAACGCCGGCCTCGGTGGCCAGTTCGGCCATGCGCAGCAGGGTAAGCGGGGTGGTTTCAGACGGCTTGATCACGATCGAGCAGCCCGCCGCCAGCGCCGGCATCACCTTCCACATGCCGATCATCAGCGGGAAGTTCCATGGCACGATGCCGGCCACCACGCCAATCGGCTCTTTACGGGTATAGACCTGATATTTTGCCCCCGGCGGCATCGGGATCGACACATCCAGGGTCTGGCCGACAATCTTGGTGGTCAGCCCGGCGGTATAGCGCATCCAGTTCAGCGTACAGCCCACTTCAAAGGCGCGTGCGATATTGATCGATTTGCCTTGTTCCAGCGTTTCCAACTGGGCCAGCTCTTCGGCGTGTTGTTCAACCAGATCGGCATAGCGCAGCAAGATACGCTCGCGTTCGGCCGGCAAGCGCTGTGCCCAGACCCCGGTTGTGAAGGCTTTATGGGCCGATTGCACCGCACGGGCTACGTCCTGCGCGTTGGCATCGGCGGTGGAGGAGATTTGCTGCCCGTCGGCGGGGTTATACACCGCCAACCGGCCATCGGCGCTGGCTTCACACCATTGGCCGTCGATATACAGCCCGTGTTGACGATCGAGAAAACGCGAAACGCTGTCCATCACTGCTTGGGTATTGTCAGGCATACGCCCTCCTGTCAGACAAAAAAGGTCGTTATCGTTAACCTTCAAAGCCTACAACAGGCGGCCGGGATCGCCTTTTGTCTGCCTGACATTCGGTTTGTGCTGCGTGACAGTTTGCGAGGAGGGAACGGCTGAGACGCTCAGCCGTTGCTAAACAGAGATTACGAACTGAGCGTCGCCAGGCGGGTGGCGAAGCCGAGGAACAGCAGGCCAATCAGGCCGTTGCCCAGTTTTGCCAGCCCTTTCTTATGGTTAAAGAAGTGCGCCAGCATCGCGCCGGAGAAGATCAGCGTGGTCATGTAAATAAAGCTGACCGACTCGAGGATCACGGCCAGGATAGTGAACGACAGGCCGGTGTGGGCATAGTTGAAATCGATAAACTGCACGAAGAACGACACGTAAAACAAAATCGCCTTCGGGTTGGTCAGGCTCAGCGTCAGCGATTTGCGCAGGATGCTGTGGCTGCCTTCCACCTGCTGTTGTTGCGCTGCGTTTTTCTGGATAAAGGTGGCGTAGAGGATTTTTGCGCCCAGGAACAGCAGGTAAATCGCACCGAGAAAACGCACCAGGGTAAACAGGAACGGTGTGGTACGGATCAACGAAGCCACGCCGATATAGGCGCAGAAGATCAGGATCGCATCGCCGATAAACACGCCCAGCGCAGCGGTATAGCCGGCGCGTACGCCACGTGAAACCCCGGTTTTCAGTACGTACAGCGTATTCGGGCCCGGCAGGATGATGATGAAAACCACCCCGGCCAGATAGGTCCAGAGATTCAGGACGCCAAAACTTTCTAACACAATAACCTCTCCATGCGCGGAACTGACAGGCAAAAAAACTGGCTACGCCCGTAGCCGGCCGCGATCCTAACGCTGTGGAGCTGGGTTGGCAACGTAATAAACTTCATGTTGTTTGCCGAAAATGGCGTCAGTCAAAATCCGCTGTGACGAACGCCAATGTTTTGTTCCGGGTTAAGGCTTACGCGCCAGCAGCGTGGCGAAACGCAGGGAAATGCGGTTGCCGGCGGCGTCGGTTTTGTGCAGTTGGCCAACGTCCTCGTTGTATTTGAGGATTTCCCAGCCCCGGTAATAGTCTTTAAGCTCACCCGGTTTAAAGGTGAACGGAAAAGGCAGGCTGCAAGGGTAATCCGGGGTATCCATCGCCGCGACGATCAGGTTATGGCCGCCGTTGAGGGTGCCATTGCGCATCTCTTGCACCAGGGAGGGGATCCGCTCTCGGTTAAGGAACATGAACACCACGGTGGAAAGAATAAAGTCGTATTCGCCGCTGACAGAGTGGGTGTTGAGATCCTGCGCGCCGGCGCGGATGTGCGACAAGGCTTCGCCGTCGATGATGCCGTTGAGCTTCTCAATCGACGGCAAGTGTTTGTCCCAGGCGGTGACGTCAAAGCCTTTCAGGTTGAGATAAAGTGAATTGCGCCCGCCGCCGCAGCCCAGATCCAGCGTCTTGCCGGGGGCGATTTGCCGCGCGGCTTCGATCACTTCCGAATGGGTGCGTGTCAGCTCATATTTTTTAGCGTAGTAATCTTCCTGCGAACAGTAGAAAGCCAGTTGGCAGATCATGTCGTCCGAGAATGAAACGATGCGGTGCCATTGCTGCGGTTCGATAAACGGCGGTTGGCTCTCGGGGCTGAACTGCCAGGTTTCGGTGGTTTCGCCCTCTTGCGTCATCAGCGCGAAGGTCAGGGTGCCGCTCAGCAGAGTAAGCCTGGCCCAGGTACCGGCCTGGGTGTTGTGTTGTTGCTGGAAGGTGGCTGGCAGCGTGGCGCTGTTCCATTGCGGCAGCGTTTTATAACAAAGCAGATCGTTCATGCGTCTCTCCTGAGGCTTGGCGTTGCCGGCGCGTGGCGGGCGAACAAAATGATTTTATATGTTGCATATAAAATACATGTTTATTGGCCCTTTGAAAATGCCTGAGAGGAGGAAAGGCACGGTTTACAGCCTGCGATGCATGCGGGTGTTGACCGGCTTGAAGCCCAGCCGGGCGTACAGCCGCGCCGCAGTCGGGTTGTCGTTGAAGACCGCCAGCTCGGCATATTCCGCACCGTCGGCCCGGCCGGCGTCCAGCACCGCGTTCAGAATTTGCTCGCCGTAACCTTTGCCGCGCCAGGCGGTTTCCACTTCAAAATCATATATAAACAGCTGCTTGCCGTAAGTTCGTTGTTCTATGGCGTACCAAACGAGGGCGATATTTTCTGTCGAGCCCGCCAACCGAGCGCAAACCAGCCGATGGCCCGACGTTGTCGCCCCGTTGGGCAACGAGTCATTGAAGGAGGCGGCAGCTTCAACCAGCGCCTGCTCCCGGTTCAACAGCAGTACGCGCGCCAGATCCTTAGCGTATTCTTCGATACCGTGGGTGCGATAGCGCTCAAATTCTTGCGGGCTCATGTCCCTGAGTTCAATCATCGGATTATCCCTTGTTGTTTATTTCGCCGTCAGAGCTTAGCCCAGACGATCCGAACCGCCTATTTTTAACTGGATCGCGTTCTCCGGCTGGGCTAACTTCAGTGCAGATTATGCCAAACGATCAGGGAAAAGATGTTAATTCGCCGTTTTATCTCCCCCACAAGCTTAGGGCCGCTGAGCCTGGCCGCGCTGCTGGTGCTGGCCGGTTGTACTACGAAAACCACGACAGCGCCGGAGCATCGTCCCGCCGACGTCAAGGCGCAACTGGTGCGGCTGATACCGGCCAACGCTGCCGATCGCCAGGGCTGGGCCACCGATATCACCGCCGCCTTTGCCGCACAGGGCATAGAACCGAACACCGAAAATCTGTGTTCGGTGCTGGCGGTGACCGAGCAAGAATCGACCTTCCAGGCCAATCCGCCGGTCGCGGGATTGCCCAACATCGCCTGGAAAGAGATCGACCGCCGTGCCGACCAGTTGCATATCCCGAACTTTCTGGTGCATACCGCGCTGCTGATCAAATCGCCGAACGGCAAAAGTTACAGCGAGCGGCTGGATAAAGTGCGCACCGAGAAGGATCTGAGCGACATCTTCGATGACATGATCGATACGGTCCCGATGGGGCAAAAACTGTTCGGCAGCCTGAACCCGGTGCATACCGCCGGGCCGATGCAGGTGAGCATCGCCTTTGCCGAGGCGCACGCCAAAGGTTATCCGTACCCGATCGACGGCTCGATCCGCCGTGAAGTGTTCAGTCGCCGTGGCGGTATGTACTTTGGTATCGCGCACCTGTTGGGTTACCCGGCCGACTACAGCCAGCCGATCTATCGTTTTGCCGACTTCAATGCCGGCTGGTACGCCAGCCGCAATGCGGCGTTCCAGAGTGCGGTCAGCCGGGCGAGCGGCATTCCGTTGGCGCTGGACGGTGATTTGATTAACTACGGCACCGATAAACCCGGCTCCACCGAACTGGCTGTGCGCACGCTTGGCAAAAGGTTGGATATGAGCGATTCGGCGATTCGCGGGGCGCTGGAGAAAGGGGATCTGCTCGAGTTTGCCGATACCCGTCTTTATGAGCGGGTCTATGCCCTGGCGGAAAAAACGGTCGGCAAGACGTTGCCGCGTGAAATGCTGCCGGGCATCCAGCTGGAAAGCCCGAAAATCACCCGTAAACTCACCACCGCCTGGTTTGCCAAGCGGGTGGATGAGCGGCGCCAGCGTTGCCTGGCGCGCGCATCGGCGGGTTAAACCTGAGGGGTGCTGATAAAGGCGGGATGTTGCTCGGCTTGGGCGGTAAACGCCGCCAGCACCGGGTGCGCCTGCGCAGTAATCCGTTCGGGCAGCATCAGTTGAGTAAAGCTCCAGGCCACCGCTACGCTCACTTCCGCGCTGCCCATTGGCTGCGGTACCGCGGCGGTTTGCGCCAGAAACTTCTCCAGTTCGGCGTAAGCCGCCAGCAATTGGCCCTGAACGCGATCCAACCACGGTTGATGCTGTTTCTCCTGCGGGCGCTGCTGCCGTTCATAAACGATTTGCACCGTTTTTTCGCAGGCGGCCAGCGCCAGCCCGGTCAGTTGCAAAGCGCGCAACCGTGCAGGCCCGTGCTCCGGCAGCAGGGCCTGGCCTGCGGGGGCCAGCCCGACTGCGTACTCCAGAATTAGAGAAGAATCCATCAGTATTTGATCGTCGGCCAGCACCAGCGTCGGGGCTTTCACCACCGGATTGAGGGTTTTGAACCGTTCAAAATCGCTAAATACCGACACGGCGCGGTGTTCAAATTCGATGCCCAATAATTTCAGGCAAATAGCCACCCGGCGCACATAGGGTGAGTCCAGCATGCCAATCAGTTGCATCAGGTTTTCTCCTGGGCAGATTGCCCCGTTTAAAGTGAGTGTATAAATGCCACCAGCCGCTGTGCCACTGTCTCTGGCGCGTCTTCCATGAGAAAATGCCCCGCTTGGGGGATCACCTGCAGCCTGGCATCGGGAATGTCGGCCTGCAAACGGTAGGCGTAACTGACCGGTTGCCATTCATCGTTTTCGCCCCACAGGATCTGCACCGGCAAGCGCAGTTCGGGCAGGCGCTGTGCGAAATCCTCAGTATAGCGGGCATTGTAATGGGCTATTTGCAGTTGGTAGAACGCCGGTTGGCCGACCACGCCGACGATCGGCGCCAGATAGCGCTGCAATAATTCACCTTCCATCAGCGATTTGTTGAACACCGCCATTTTCAACTGTCGCTCCTGGGTTTGCGCGTGCTGCCGTTCATCCATCACGGCGTACTGACGATAGTTATCGCGAATGCCGCGCCAGGTGGGGGAAGGCCAGGAATCGTAGCTGCAAATATCCGCGATGGTCAGCGAGCGAAAGCGCTCCGCATGGCTAAACGCCGCACGTAATGACAGCGCACCGCCAATATCGTGACCAAAGACGTGGGCGGTATCCAGTTGCCAGTGGTCCAGCAGCCCAATCAGCAACGCCGCCTGTGCGGCAATCGACGTGTCTGCTGACAGCGGTCGCTCTGACGCACCGAAGCCCAGTAAATCGTAGAGGTGGACCTGAAAGCCCGCTGCCGTCAGCCTGGGCAGCAGGTTGCGCCAGATTATCGAGTGGGCGGGCGTACCATGTACCAGCACCAGCGGATCGCCTGTACCGTGCACGCCGGCGGCAATGCGATGACCGTCGACGATAATGTGCCGATCAAGCAGGGTGGGGAAGTTGTTCATGATGATCTCTCCATTGGATTGACTGTATGTACCCAACCTACTCACTCTCTTTTCATGACGCCAATGACAAGTTATGGTAAGTAAATCCCACTTTTGTCATGGTGTGCAGATGAACCCGCGTTTATCCATCGATGCATTACGGGCGCTGCAATGCGTCATTGATACCGGCAGCATGACGCGCGCCGCGCAACAGCTCAATCTCAGCCAGTCGGCGGTGAGCTGGAAAATCAAACGGTTGGAGGAACAGCTGGGCCGTATTCTGATCGATCGGCAGGGCGGTGTGTTGACCGCCACCAGCGATGGCGAGGCGTTGCTGATGCACGGGCGGCACATTCTGCAGGCTCACGATCGGGCGCTGGCCCACTTTTCACCCTCGTCGTTGCAGGGCGTGGTACGTTTTGGCGCCACGGAACAGATGCCGTTGGCCCAACTCGCCGCCTTGCTGACGGCATTTACCCATCAGCATCCGCAGGTTGACGTGCAGTTGGTGATTGAACAAAGCCAGGTATTGCGCAGCGCGTTGATGAAGGGGGATCTCGATCTGGTGCTGCATCAGCAGTTCCGCGATGCCCTGAGCGCCGAGGATGTGCCGCTGGAAAGCGAACGCATTCACTGGTGTGTCCCACCCGGGTGGCATTATCAGCCGGGCGAGAGGGTGAAGCTGGTGAGCTATGGCCCGGACTGCTTTTACCGCAGTCTGGCTGAGGAGCGCCTGAGCGCGGCGGGCATCGATTACCGGGTCTGCGTAGAGTGCCCCTCGATAGCCGGCATGTTGGTGGCCATTTCTGCGGGAATGGGGATTGGCCTGCTCAATCAGCAGTGTCTCGATCGCCGGGTACAGGTTGATGGCGGGTTTGAACGCAGCATGCCGCTGCCCGAAGTGGTGAATGCGCTGCGCCTGGGTGCCAAGCGGCATCATCCGCTGCTGCAAAGGCTACAGCAGCGGATCGTACAGGCGCTGGGGAAAACCGCCGCTTCCTGAGAGGCGGCGGGTAACGGCGCGGCTATGCGCGGCGCGGGTTGGTCAGGCCGAAGTTGAAGTTATTGCAGCGGTTGCAGAACTCTTTCATCACCGGTGGGGTATCCATCATCGGCACCTTGACTTCGATAAAGGCCAGCCGATCCTGGCGTGAAGCCTGTTCCAGCGCCAGCTCCAGCTGTTGAGTGGTTTCGACCGCCACGCTGAACGGCGTAGCCTGGGTGTTGAGCACCGCCGGCAGTTTGGCGTAATCCCAGGGGCCAATGTCGTTATAAGACGAATTTTCCCCGAGAATGTAGCGCTCTATGGTGTAGCCGTCGTTATTAATCAGGAAGATGATGGGTTTTTGCTCATAGCGCAGCAGGGTGGAGACCTCTTGGGCGGTAAGCTGGAAGGAGCCATCGCCAATAAACAGCAGGTGCCGACGATCTGGCGCGGCCATCATGGTGCCGAGCAGCGCCGGCAGGGTATAACCAATCGATCCCCAGATCGGCTGATTAACCACTTTCACGCCGTCCGGCATGCGCATGCCGCCAATCGCCGCTCCTGAGGTGCCGTTCTCCACCACCAGCACGTCATCCGCCCGAATAAAGCGCTGCATCCGTTGCCAGAAATAGGCCTGATCGAGAGCCGCGTCGCCCGGCGTCGCCAGCCTGTGCTTTTGTTCTGGGAGCGGTGTCAGCTGCTGGGCCGTTATGCCTTTATCCAGCGTCAGCAGCGCTTGCAGCAGGTCTGCCGCCGCCACCGCCGGGTAGGAGGTGTTACCCAGCTTCAGCGAGAAAGGCTGAATATCAATCTGCGTACCGGCAGGGATGTGATGCGAGAAATAACCGGTGGTGGAATCGACCAGGCGCACGCCGAAGGTCAGCACGCAGTCGGCGTGCGCCATGTGATCGTACAATTCGGGGCGTGACAGGTCACCGCTGTAGCCGCCCATCCAGCCTGCGGTGGTTTCCGGGATAATGCATTTTGCCGTCGGCATATTGGTGAGTGGGATCGCAAATTTATGTGCGACGTCGATCACTAATTGCTGTAGCTGAAAACGATCCACCATTTGGTCGATCAGAATAATCGGTTTTCTCGCCTGTTTGATGCGCGCCAGCAGCGCCATCGCCGCTAACTGGACATTATAAGGATCGCTCTGCGGTAATTGCGGTGAGGTGGCCGCTTGGGATATTTCAATTTCGACATCGCAAATATCGGAAGGCAGTTGCAAATAAACCGGCTTCTTTTCCGTCCAGGCACGGGAAATAACGCGCGGAATTTCCACTGCCGCATTTTCCGGTGTGATTAACGCTTGGGCGACGGTGAACTGTTTAAAACAGTTCATGACGTTATCAAAGTTACCGTCCGCCAGCGTGTGGTGCAGCAGTTCATGGTTTTTCATCGCATGCAGCGGCGGGGTACCGGACAGGCAGATCACCGGTGCGGATTCGGCATAGGCACCGGCAATACCGGACAACGCGGCCAGATCGCCCACGCCGTAGGTGGTGATTAGCGCGCCGGCACCTTTTAGGCGCGCATAGCCGTCGGCGGCATAGGAGGCATTCAGTTCGTTACAATTACCGATGAACGCAAGTTCGCTCTCCTGTTCAATCAATTCCAGCAGCGCCAGGTTATAATCACCGGGCACGCCATAGATACGATCAATGTTCAGGGTACGGAGCTGTTGCAGAATAAAAGCTCCAATAGTGATTTTCATGTGTTTCTCCGGATTTTATCTCTTTTCTTTTATCAGGCAGAAATCAGCAAAATACATTGCCGGCGATGTTGTGTGGCGATTAATGAAATAACCCGCTCTGGCGCAAACGGGTTTGTATCGCTGGTTTTAACCATTATTTAAACTCCCCGCTTGTTCAAGTTGATGCGGTGGTGTGGGAAACGGCGGGATTGTATTCGGGGGTTTACGTTGCCATTAATCAATATTAAAAATAAGGTTATCGAGCCTGGCATTTTTCATTGAATCTGATTGAGCGGCAAAAATGGATCGGGAGCACAGGTGATGGGATGCTCTGCAGTTGTCAGGTACTTTTGCCGGCAGGGTTAATCCCCATTTTTTATTGCCGTTTCTTTTTTGCTTTTCCCGCATGACCTTCCACCATAAATAACTCTTTTTAAGTATCTCCGCTGGATACTCTCATTAACTTGCCGGTTGCCCACCGGTGGGCATGAGCGGTTATTTTCAATGTTGCATATATGTAACATTGCATTTACATAAGCGCAGCATTCTGACGGGCCCCGGTTTGATGGGCGCGGCCTGAAAAGTGGGCTTTCAGCCGCAGTTGCAAACGGGGCGGCCATCACATTTCCCTCTCAAGCGGGAGTAACGATTTCGCTACACTTTGCGTGAAGACGAAGATCGTCCCATGCCGTGGAGCCTTCCATTATTGCGGAGTTTTCCGACAGACGGGGTATTTGGCGAGCAGTAGGCTGAGCGCGCGGAATAGGACCTGCGGGGTGATATTCCTTGCCGATAGCTAAACTTAACCAAGTGACAACAGGGCAGGGAAAATAGCTTGGATAAATAAGATACAGCTTGATCTTGCCAATGTGATCGGTAAGAATCCCCGGCCTTAATTTTACAGGAGCTTTATGATGTTTTTTAAACGGACAATTTTGGCTTGCTCGGTGGCATTGGTATTTCCTGCACTACCTTCTTACGCAGAGGTTGGTGCAGGAAATAGCAATTCCGTACAGGCTGAAAAACCGGGGTTGTGGCAGCGTTTCACCGATAACGTGTCGGAAACCTGGAATAACTCGCCGAATAAAGACATCTATCTACCGGCCATCACCTGGCATAACCGCTGGACTTACGATGACGAGCACATCGACAAGTACAATGAGCGCCCTTGGGGCGGTGGTTATGGCATCTCGCGCTATGATAGCGACGGAGACTGGCATGGCCTCTACCTGATGGTGTTCAAAGATTCATTCAATAAGTGGGAACCCATCGGCGGTTACGCTTACGAGAAAATCTGGCGGCCGCTGGATGACAAGGATTTCCGACTGGGGCTGGGGTTTACCGCCAGCATTACCGCGCGGGACAACTGGAACTACATTCCTATCCCGGCGCCGTTGCCGCTGGCGTCGATAGGCTATAAACAGCTGACCTTCCAGGCGACCTATATTCCCGGCACTTACAACAACGGCAACGTGTTTTTCGCCTGGCTGCGCTGGCAGTTCTGACCCCGGCGGGCCGTTTGGCCCGCCGCCCGCTATTCTTCCTGCCAAAAATGACCTGAATTCTGAAAAATGGCTGCCGCGACAGATAAACGGAACTTGTCGGCGGCCGTGGCGTCGGAAGAGGTAACCCGGCGCATGCGCTTAGCGCGCCGCTATCGCGAAATAAACAGGAGCTTTACCCTAATGAACACCAAACACCGTTTACTGTTGGCGCTGACCTTGACCACGGCGATGACCTGCGGGGCAGCACAGGCTGCCGGGCTGATGGATTCCATCAGCAGCGCCGCCGGTGAACTCAGCAAGTCAGGGGACAGCACCGGCGGCACTTCGCTGTCTTCGCTGACCGGCCTGCTGAATGGCGGCGATAAGGCGTTGAGTTCCGGCAGCATGACCAACGCCGCAGGCATCCTGCAATACTGCGTGAAAAACAATGTGTTGTCGGCCAATGGCACCGAAGCGGTGAAAGACAAATTGCTGAGCAAGTTGGGTATCAGCAGCACGGAAAACGCCAAGAGCCAGGATTACCAGCAAGGGTTGGGCGGTCTGTTGAAAACCGGCGAAGGCAAGAGCCTGGATCTGAACAACCTGGGCGTTTCGCAAATCACCGAAAAAGTGAAGCAAAAAGCCTGCGATCTGGTGCTGAAGCAGGGCGCGTCCTTTATTTCCTGATAGCCAGAACGGCGGGGGGCTACGGCCATCCGCCGTTTTACTTCCCCGTCGGATTTCAAGCCGCAGCGTTGTTGGTTGCAACTTGAAATTCATAGGGGTTTATAAGAGCAAAAATGAAAAAAATTCTGATGTTCTCCCTGCTGGCGGGGGTGACGCTGTTACAGGGGTGTGCGGTGAAATCTCCCGAAGCGCCGCCACCGCCGCAGGTGAAACCTATTGGGATGGCAAACCCGGCAGATGTTTATTGCACCGGGCTCGGCGGCAAGCTGAACGCCAGGCAAAACGCCGACGGCCAGTATTCCACCTGCACCTTGCCGAATGGCCAGGAAATCGAGAGTTGGGAACTGTTTCGCCGCGATCACCCGGTGAAGAAGTAAGCTTTACGGCGTCGGGGCATTTATCTGGCGCCATATCAGAATTCGCGATCGCTGATGGATTGGAACTCGATGCCGCTGTTCGCGTGCATCTCCAGCGGCATACGCCAATCGCTGTCTTTGCCCAGGGCGAAGGCCCTGGAGCGGAAATTGCAGCCGCTCTTGATGTTCTTTATTTTCATCACGTGTTCCGCGGCCGAATCGATTTTGACATCGAAGTTGCCGGCGGCGGGAATGAACACCTCCGCCAACTGTTGCGGTGCTGCGGGCGTTTCCAGCCTGACCAACACCGCAAAATCGTTGCCTTGATTGTCCAGCGTCAGACGATGCAAACCGGCACCTGTCAGGCGTTCCGGTTGATGCAGATAACCGGCCGATGACGGCCAGGCTTGCCCTGCATTGTCGTGCAGCGGCCCGCCGCACTGTTCACGTGCTTCGCGCAGCGGCATTTCGCGCTGGATGGCCCGGTTGTAATCGGTGGGAGTGGTCGTCACAAATTCATCATCGCTTGGATGCGCGCGCAGATAGCGTTTGGCGCTGAATACCCCAGCGGCAATCAGCATAAAGAAGATAAAAATCGTCAGGCGATTCCTGAAGATGGGTCCAAGCAGCCTGCCCGGTAATTGAAATAACCACTTCGCGATTTTCGACAGCATCTTTTTCCCTTAGCGCCCAAGCCGTTACGTTCTGCGGTAACGATGCTTGCCTCAGTATAGCCAACATCTCGCCGACGAAAATCCCTCCCCGGCATTTTTCTTTCCTTCGCATGTTGTACGGTTTTGTTCGTTTGTGTACATTTGTGATCGATTGTTCATCTTCGAGCCGTAAAATGTCAAAACTATTACCCAACGAACGTCATGACGCGATCCTCGCCACCCTGCGGCGCCAGGGGCGGGTGTTGGCGGTTGAAATGGCGGAGCGTCTGAATACCACCGAGGCTACCATTCGGCGCGATCTGCGCCAGTTGGCGGCGCAAAACCTGTGCAAGCGCATTTATGGCGGCGCATTGGCACCCACGCCGGCATCCGGGCCGGTGAGTGAAAGGCTGCATTTAAGCGGCGATGAGAAACAGGCGTTGGCGCTGGTCGCGCGGGATCTGGTGAAACCAGGGCAGATCATTTTTCTTGATGCCGGGAGTACCCATCTGTATCTGGCCGACCTGCTACCACGCGACCAGCGGCTGACCGTCGTCACTAATGCGCTTTCCATCGCTGGTAAAATGCTGGAACGGCCGGGGATCCGCACGATTTTAATCGGCGGTGAGCTGGATGCCGATGTGGGGGGCTGTGTGGATGCCAAAGCCGCGCAGGAAATTGACGGTTTTCATTTTGATATGGCCTTTATTGGCATCTGCGCCTACGACCCGGCCAGCGGCTTTTCGGCGCTGAATTACCAGGATGCCCAGTTCAAGCTGCGTCTGCTGACGCGCTCCGGCAGCGTAGCCGTGCTCTGTACCCGCGACAAACTCAATACCTACGCCCCTTACACCTTCCTGTCCGCCGGGCGAGTCGATTATCTGGTTACCGCAAACGGCGAGCATCCGCAGCTCGAGCAGCAGGTGACCCACGGCGGTGGCAAGGTGCTCTACAGTGATTTGCCTAACGGAGACTGAGATGAAAATAGCCCATGTTGCATTGTGGACCCGCGATATTGATGCTCAGGTGGCGTTCTGGCAGCGTTATTTCAACGGCGTTGCCGGGGAAGAATACGTTAGCCGCAACCGCCCGGGTTTTGTTTCCCGTTTTGTCAGCCTGGCTTGCGGCCCGCAACTGGAAATTATGCGCCTGCCGGATCTGCTGTCGGCGGAACAGGCCAATGAGCGCGTAGGCTGGGCGCATATTGCGCTGTCGGTTGGCGATGAGGGCCAGGTCGATTTGCTGGCGCAGCGCGCCCGGCAGGAAGGGATCCTGCAGGCACCGCCGCGCTGGACCGGCGATGGTTTTTACGAGGCGATCATCCGCGATCCGGACGGCAACGCCATCGAAATTACCGCTTGATCACTCTTCTTCGAGGATCGCGAACTGCTGGGCCAAAGAGTCGAGCAGCAACCGCACCGCAGGCAGCAGCCCACGGCGTGATGGGTAGACCGCATGCACTACGCCGCCCTGCGGTTGCCAGTCGGGTAGCAATGGCACCAGCTCACCGCGCAGCATGTTGTCGCGCATCATCATCGACGGCAGCTGCACAATGCCGACGCCGGCAATTGCTGCGGTACGCAGCATCAGCATATCGTCGGTAACCAGCCGCGGCCTGTGTTCCCATTCCACTTTCTCACCGTCCGGCCCGGTCAGTTGCCACTGGTGCTGTGCCCGCGCCGGCCCAAGATCGAGCGTCGGGTATTTATCCAATTCTTCAGGCCGCTGCACCGGGCCAAGGGTCCGCACCAGCGCGGGGCTGGCGGCGATGTACCAGATGCGCTGAGCCAGGATCTTCAGTACCAGATCGCTGTCTTCCAGCGGCGGCGGCCGCACGCGGATCGCCAGATCCAGGCCTTCGCCCACAACGTCCACCCGGCGATTGGTGGCTTCCAGATGGACCGTCACTTTGGGGTAATCGGCCATAAAGGCCGCCACCATACTGCCGACGCGAGTATGCAGGAGCGCCACCGGGCAAGACATGCGCACCGTGCCGCAGGGTTCCGCGCGGGTTTGCTCAATGGCCTGCTGCGCGGCGTCGGCTTCCACCAGCATCGCCTTGCAGTGAACGTAGTAGTTCTGGCCGACTTCGGTGATGGAGAAACGCCGCGTTGAACGCTGAATCAGGCGCACGCCCAGGCGCTCTTCCAGCAGCGCCACGCGGCGGCTGAGCTTGGACTTCGGGATGCCCAGCGCCCGGCCGGCAGGTGCAAATCCCTGATGATCGACCACGCTGGCGAAATAAAACAGATCGTTCAAATCGGTGAACATCGCCCGTCCTTATCGTTCTACCTATAGAACGCTGAGTGTACATCTTGCCTACTACTGCAGCAAATGGCGTTCAATTAAACTTCTGGCATCAACGTAAGGTCGCGAGACCTGAAACAGGAGTTCAAGATGAAAAAGATCCTCGGTATTTACGATAGCCCTGAAGCCCATTGGGTCGGCAACGGTTTTCTGGTGAATTCGCTGTTCTCCTATAACGATCTGGGGGCGGAAATGAGTCCGTTCCTGCTGCTGGATCATGCCGCGCCAACCAAATTCCGCTCTGCCTCCGGCACCCGTGGCGTTGGTCAGCACCCGCATCGCGGGTTTGAAACGGTGACCATCGTGTATCAGGGCGAAGTGGAGCACCGCGATTCCACCGGCAGCGGCGGGGTGATTGGCCCCGGCGACGTGCAATGGATGACCGCCGCCTCGGGTATTTTGCATGAAGAGTTCCATTCACGGGATTTCTCACGCAACGGCGGCACCATGGAAATGGTACAGCTGTGGGTCAACCTGCCGGCCAAAGACAAAATGGCCGAGCCGGGTTATCAGACGCTGCTGAATGCGGATATTCCGGTGGTTCCGCTGGCGGACGGCGCAGGGCAGGTTCGGGTGATTGCCGGTAACTTTGGCGGCCACGCCGGCCCGGCTCGCACCTTCAGCCCGCTCAACGTGTGGGACATGAAGCTGAACGCCGGCCATACCACCACATTGACGGTGGAAGAAGGCCATACGCTGGCGTTGGTGATGTTGCACGGCGCCATTCATGTTAACGGCGAGGAAGTGGTGCGTGAAACCCAAATGGTCAGGTTTGACCGTGCGGGCGATTCGATCACTATCGAAGCCAATAACGATGTCGCCTTGCTGGTGCTGAGCGGCGAACCGATCGATGAGCCTATCGTCGGCTACGGCCCGTTCGTGATGAACAGCGACGCTGAAATCCAGCAGGCTTTCAGCGATTTCAACGGCGGCAAGTTCGGTACCATGGCTACAAAGTACGAGACGAGCTAAGCCATCCCTCCTGGCCCGGAACACGTTCTCCGGGTCAGACACTACACTGATACTTCTGTGTTCCCGGCTTTGTGGCCGGGGGCGCATATACCCGCAAACAATCAAAACCCGACAGGAGTAAACCATGACTGCAAATTACAAACGCCTCGACAAGGATCAGGCTGTCGTATTGCTGGTGGATCATCAGGCAGGGCTGCTTTCACTGGTGCGTGATATCGATCCCGATCGTTTTAAAAACAACGTACTGGCGCTGGGTGATTTAGCGAAGTATTTCAACCTGCCAACCATCCTGACCACCAGCTTCGAAGAAGGCCCGAACGGCCCGCTGGTGCCGGAATTGAAGGCCCAATTTCCCGATGCGCCTTTTATTCCACGTCCGGGGCAGATTAATGCCTGGGATAACGACGACTTCGTGAAAGCGGTGAAAGCCACCGGCCGCAAACAGCTGATCATCGCCGGCGTGGTCACCGAGGTATGCGTGGCGTTTCCGGCGCTGTCTGCCCTCAGCGAAGGTTTTGAGGTGTTTGTGGTCACCGACGCCTCCGGTACCTTCAATGAGCTGACGCGTCAGTCGGCCTGGAGCCGCATGGAAGCCGAAGGCGCACAGCTGATGACCTGGTTCGGCGTGGCCTGTGAGTTGCACCGCGACTGGCGTAACGATGTGGAAGGGTTGGGCGCGCTGTTCTCCAATCATATCCCGGACTACCGTAACCTGATGACCAGTTACAGCACGCTGACTCGCGGTAAATAAGACGACGAGCGGGATGCAAATACCGATGTGTCTTTACAAGATCCTTAAGCTTTGATCACGTTGGCGCCAGGATGTAAGCAAAGATCATCGGTGTGAAAAGGTCGTGAAAAGCGGCTTTCTCATCTGCCGGGGGCGGGGTAGGTTAAACCCAATCCCGGCAAATGAGGTCAATATCATGAAAAATGCATGCAAAGTACTGGCGCTGCCTTTCCTGGCAGCCGCGGCGCTGTTCAGCGTCAGCGCGCTTTCCGCTCCGACTCCGACAGACAAAAATGCGCCGCCGGCAGGGCAAGACTTCCGTTTGCCGCCTTTCCCAGAGGGGCATATGCCGAAGCTAGGCTTCTGTCACGGTGGGGAGTTGTTCTGCGCCACTTCTGCCAGCGACAACCCGACCGAAACCATCAATAAGCTGACCTCGGTGATCCCGGCCGGCAGCGCCAAGCATTATGAGGTACGCATCTCGGTCGTGGCATTGCCGGATACGCCGCCAGCACCGCCGGCCCCTTAAACGCCGCATCAGTCTGCTGGCTCTGGGGGGGAATGCGCGCTAGTCTGGGGTGAAGACCTCTGGAGGCTGGATGAATTCGCCAAAGATCCCCCCTAATCTCTCTTCTTATCTACGGCCTGGCGATCGGGTGTTGTTATTCGATGGCGAATGCAACCTTTGCCACGGGTTGGTGAGATTTCTGATCCGCGCCGATCGACCAGCCAAAATCCTGTTGGCGACGGTGCAATCGGCGGAAGGGCAGGCGATCCTGAGTTGGCTGGGGTTGCCCACTGACCGTGTCGACTCTATCGTTTATCTTGAACAGGGGCACCATTGGCTGCGTTCGGCGGCGTTTTTTCAGGCGTTGCGCCAGCTTGGTTGGCCATTTCGCCTGTTGGCGTTGGCGCGTTTTCTGCCGCAACGGCTGGCCGATGGGGTTTACAATGCGGTGGCAAGCAATCGCTACCGGCTATTTGGCCGCAATAACGGCTCCGCCTTGCCCGGCGCCGATCTGCCGGGGCGCTATCTGCATTCCGGCTCCCGCCGTTCCCGCTGAGCTTTACGCTTCTTTACTCTTTAATTGATTGAAATATCAGCGCTCTGGCTCCATATAATGAAACGTTCAGCCAAAAAAAGGAGCGCGTATGGGAATCAGTGAAGAAGAGCATCTCCGCCGTCTAACCCACGAAAAGAACGCCGTGGGGAATTCGGCGAAATGGGTGGCGATCGTTTCAGCCGTTTACTTTGCCCTGATGGTATTTTACGGCCATCCGGTTGGCGTGCTGACGATGTCCGGGGTGATCTTTATGGTTTCCACCGTCATCTGGTTGAAGAAGCGCAAGAAAGTGAAATCCTATCGCCGGGTGCTGGCGGAAATCAACGACGATCCCTCCGTTTAACCGCCCTGATAGTCGCTGCGCATCAGGGTATAAATCAGGCTTGGCTCGGCGTCAGGCACATCGTTTAACGTATCCACCAAACGCAACCCCGCTTTTTCCAACACGTGACGTGAGGCCAGATGGTTTGCACGCACGGTGGCGGAAATCTCATCCAGCCGCAGGTGTTCGAAACCGTATTCGAGCGCAGCCAATGCCATTTCCGTGGCCAATCCCATTCCCCATACCTGCGTATCAAAGCGGTAGCCCAGATTCACCGTGCGCTGTGCGCCGAGCGGATGCCACGACAGCCCCCCGAAGCCGATGATCCACTCCGGCCGCTCACGCAGCGCAATCGCCCAGGAGCCATAGCCGTGCTGCCGCCATTTCTCGATCCGTTCAGCCAGCACCTGCCGTGCCTGTTCTTCTCTGGCTACGGGGCCGGCGGGGTTAAAGCGTTGGGTTTCCGGGTCGCCGAAAATGGCATAAAACCTGGCCAGATCGTCGGCCACCGGCGGGCGCATCAACAGGCGAGCGCTGACATAGGGATCGGTAGGGGTCATCTTGGGCATGGATTCTCGTAACCTGCTGTGATTGGGCAGGTTTAACTGTAGACCAGCTGCGCGGGGGAGGAAACATAAAACCCCTCTCCGGGGGGAGAGGGGGCGGGATCAGATAAATGAATCGTCGTCGTTGTAATCGTCATCCGCGAAGTCGGCGCTATCGTCGGTTTGATAACCCGCATTCTGGAAGCCGTTGTCCTGATTCAGAAAGCGATTATCGCCGTTGTTAAAGGTATCGAGGTTGTTGGACGCGTCAAAATCTTTCATTGCGCTGTCATCTACGGGCTGTGCCGGGGTTTCGTCGATAATGTTCACAATCTCTTGCGGCTGTGAATGGCGGAACATGCCGGTCAGCATGTCGGCCAACACCACGCCGCCGGCCACACCTGCCGCAGTCTGCAATGCGCCGCCGAGGAACCCGCCGGCCCGAGAGGGCGCAGCCGCCTGCTGTGGCGCTTGTTGTGGCTGCTGCTGCGGGGCATAGCCCGTCTGCGGCTGATTATTCCAGGCTGCATTATTCTGCTGTTGCGCCTGGTACTGGTCGCGCGGGCTTGGCGTATTGCGATTGCCGCCGCCGAACAACCCGGCCAGGAAACCGCCGCTGCTCTGTTGGCTGGCGGTATTTTGCTGCTGCTGGGCAATCTGGTTCTCCAGATCTTTTACCCGCTGGTCCAGTTGCTTCAGCGCCGCTTCCTGAATGATCATCGCCTGCGCCATGTAATAAGGTGCAGAAGGTTGTTCACGGATATGCTGGTTGATGAGCTGTTCTGCCTGGAGATCCCTCTGGCCCGTCTTGGTCTCGGCTTCTTTCAAGCGGCCAAACAAACCATCGATAAGGCGTTGTTCTTCAGATTGCATAGGGTTACCTCAGGAGATAAATAACAAAGCTGGATGATGATTATCATCGGTAGCTATCACCCTAGCGCGTTTGTGTGAACCAATAAATAAATGGTGAGTAAACCTGTTTATGAATTTGTTACCAGTTACGGCAAAGGGATCAGCATGACCAGCTTCAGCGTGCTGTTTTCCGCCGGATGAAACGTCAGTTGCCGATAGCGCAGCGCCCCTTGCAGCGGATGAGCAAACGCCCGTTCGCCGCCTTCGCGCGCCATCACGTCATGCTGTTTCCACCAGTGATTAAAGGCTTCGCTGTTGTGCGTCATGTTGCGCACGAAGGCGCGCATCGTTTCGGTATTCTGGTGGTGGCTGGTTTCTGCGCGAAACTCGGCCACTACGCGCCGTGCACGATCGTCCCAGTCGCTGACCAGGGTCTTTGCCAGCGGGTGGAAGAACATAAAGTGCAGCAGATTGGGTGTCCTGGCCCGGCCCAGCCAGCCGCTGAACAGGGTTTCTGCTTGCGGGTTCCAGGCTACGATGTTCCAGGTGAGATCCAGCAGGTAGCAGGGCGCCGCCACCTGGTAAACGCTTTGCAAAACAGCGCTGTTGGCAAGGTCCTGATGCTGTTCCTGCTCAGGATCGGCCACCCGCGCCAGGGTAAACAGGTAGTGACGTTCGGCATGCCCCAGGCGTAACGCCTTGGCGATGCGCGCCAGCGTATGCGGAGAGATGGACACCTCGCGACCCTGCTCTATCCAGGTATACCAGGTGGCGCTGATACCGCTGATTTGCGCCAGTTCCTCACGGCGCAGGCCGCTGGTGCGGCGGCGTGGGGCGCTGGGCAGTCCCAGCATGTCTGGCGTGATGCGCTCGCGGTGCGCCCGCAGAAAGGCGCCGAGGGCTTTGGGGCCGGATAAGGCTTCAGATTGCATAGGGGGGTACCTGCTCATACTAGGATAACTGCTTATATTGTACCCGTATATCAGCCTGATTATAGTGGGTTGTATCCCGTAATTGTTTGTGATCGCCAGCGGCGCTTAGAGGCAATGACGAGAGAAGAAAGCCACCCGGCACGGGCGTAAGTCTGACAATAACAGGAGCAAACATGAGCATCAGCAACAGCCATAAAAATGCGGTCGATCGTCAGTTCGGCGAGCAGGCCAGCGCCTACCTGACCAGCGCGGTGCATGCGCAGGGTAAAGATTTGCAGCGTCTGGCAACATTGCTGGCATCCCATGCCGGTGCCAGGCTGCTCGATCTGGGGTGCGGGGCCGGGCACGCCAGCTTTACGGCGGCGGCGAAAGTGGCTCAGGTAGTGGCCTACGATTTGTCCGCGCAGATGCTGGAGGTGGTTAGCCAGGCGGCCGTGGATAAAGGGCTGAACAATATTCAGGTACAGCAGGGCATGGCGGAATCGCTGCCGTTTGACGATGCCGTCTTTGACCTGGTGATCAGCCGTTATTCGGCACACCACTGGCATGACGTGGGCCAGGCACTGCGAGAAGTCAAACGCGTACTGAAACCGGGCGGCGTGGCGATCTTTATGGATGTGGTGTCACCGGGGCACCCGTTGTTGGATATTTATCTGCAAACTGTTGAGGTGCTGCGCGACACTTCACATGTGCGCAATTATTCGCCTGGTGAATGGCTGAGTCTGCTGACTGAGGCTGGGCTGGTGGTGCGGGAAGTGACTTCGGATCGGTTGTATCTTGAGTTCGGCAGTTGGGTGGCGCGCATGCGTACGCCGGAGCATTTCGTTACCGCCATTCGCGCTTTGCAGCAGGGGGTTTCTGAAGAAGTGCTTCAGCACTTTGCCATTCAATCCGACGGCTCTTTCACCAGCGACATTATGATGTTCGAGGTCGTCAGAGGATAAATAACGCCAGGGCAGCCGATATCCCCTTCGGTTTTCAGACTTCAATCTGAAATTCATCGGATATAACGGCTGCCCTGACAGGATATCAATTACTTCTTGTCTGCCAGCAGGCAGCGATAAATCAGGCCGCCGACGACACCGCCGATTAACGGCACCAGCCAGAATACCCAAAGCTGTTGCAATGCCCAGGTACCCTGGAATATTGCCACGCCGGTACTGCGCGCCGGGTTAACGGAGGTATTGGTTACCGGAATGCTGATTAAGTGAATCAGCGTTAATGTCAGACCGATCGCCAAAGGGGCAAACCCTGCCGGCGCACGCTTATCTGTCACGCCGTGAATAACAATCAGGAAGAATGCGGTCAGGACCAGTTCGATAACAATGGCGGATTGCAGAGAATAGCCGCCCGGTGAATGTTCGCCGTAGCCGTTGGAGGCAAAGCCGCCGCCGGTTGGATCAAAGCCCGCTTTGCCGCTGGCAACCAAATACAGCACGGCCGCTGCAGCGATACCGCCGATGACCTGAGCGATCACATAGGGGATGACGTCTTTGGCCGGGAAACGGCCGCCGGCAAATAATCCCACGGTAACGGCCGGGTTAAAATGCCCGCCAGAAATATGGCCAACGGCATAGGCCATTGTGACTACGGTAAGACCAAAAGCGAGTGCCACACCGGCAAAACCAATACCCAGTTGTGGAAATGCCGCTGCTAATACTGCACTGCCACAACCACCAAACACCAACCAAAATGTGCCAAAAAATTCAGCAAATAGTCGCTTTGACATAAACTCCATCCTACGGAAAATACTAACGATCGTTAGCACTAAAAACTATAGAACACCTTTCTCAATTAATGCAGGTTTCTATCAGGATTTTCTTAATGCGCCTTAAATAACGGCGGGTATTAAATCCCCGTGAATTAGTTTTGTCTATGCGACTTTAGCTATATTTTTTCTGTTTTTCGCGCGTTTGCTTATTTTTTTATCTTTCTTATAAGAATTTACCCTAAGCTTAAATGTTGGATCTGTTTTTAGCTGAAGCAGACCTTTATAAAATTTAATTTTCCATCTGCTTTTTCCATTCAATTCGCCGAGGTTAATTGTTAATTTCTATTTGCCATGTTTAATTAGCACTAGGATTCATGACATTAGCGGGGCTGTCATCAAAATGTCATGCTAGGTTAATACCTTAGCAAGCTGCGAACTTCACTCCCTTGACTCTGAGCCATAACCATGAAAATAAAACCGGTTTCGCTGTTAATCACCTCGTTGTTTCCTCTCATCTCTTATGCCGCTGACGTTGAGGTAGAGCGCTATGTCGTCAGTTTTCCCGGCGGGGAGCACGTAAGTTATCAGGGTGCTTTCGCCAAGAATTTTCCGCAGGGATTGCCGGTAGGTATCGGCTCCGGCCTGGTGTTCAATGGCCGTGACGGCAATGACCTGCTGCTGACTACCGTCACCGATCGCGGTCCTAACGCCGATGCGCCTGCGGTCGGTGAACAGGAGGCAAAAATCTTCGCCAACCCCACGTTTGTTCCCTCATTGATGGATATCCGCGTTGGCGGCGGGAAAGCCGTGGCCGGCAATCAGCGCCCATTGCATGACGAACAGGGGCCGATCAGCGGGCTGCCGCTGCCGGGCGGGCTGATTGGTTCCACCAACGAAGTGGCGCTGAGCGATACGCTTAAAACGTTGCCGAGCGATCGGCGCGGGCTGGATACCGAAGGCATCGCGGCAGACGGTAACGGCGGTTACTGGTTGTGCGACGAATACGGCCCCTTCCTGATCCATATCGACAGTAAAGGCAAGATCCTCGCCAAATACGGCCCTGCGCCGCAGAAAGGGGAGCAGGCGGTGGCCGGCGGCTTGCCGAACATTATCAAGTGGCGTCAACCTAACCGAGGCTTCGAGGGCATCACCCGCTTGCCGGATGGCCGCATTTTGGCGGCGGTGCAAAGCACGCTGGACGTCGATGGCAAGAGCAAGAACAAGGCGCAATTCACTCGCCTGGTCAGTTTTGATCCGGCCAGCGGTAAAACGGCGATGTACGGCTACCCGATTGATATAGACAGCTATAACAAGGCCAAGGACGCCAAAGTCGGCGACATCGTGGCGGTGGACAACCAGCATATCTTGTTGATTGAGCAGGGCAGCGATAAAGACAAGCAGATGATCAACAAAATCTACCTGGTCGATCTCAGCCAGGCGACCGATCTGACGGCCTTCGACGGCAAGGACAAAGCGCTGGAGTTTGATGATGCGAAGGATCTCGCCAAACGCGGCGTGAAGTTGGCGCAAAAGCGCGAAGTGGTGGATCTGCGCAAGTTGGGTTGGCAGCAGGAAAAAGTGGAAGGTCTGACGTTGATCGACGATCGCACGCTTGCGGTGATTAACGACAACGATTTTGGTCTGCAGGCCAGGTTGGTGAATGCTGAGCCCAAGGGCAAGAAAATCGGCGATTACCAGTTGGATAAGCAGGGAGGCTTGACCCTTGACGGTAAAGCCGTGTCGACGAGCATCGAACTGCGGCCGCTGGATAAGCCGGAATCACTGAGCGAACTGTGGGTGCTGAAACTGCCGCAATCGCTGAAGTAACGGCCGTGACAGGGGGAATAACGCCCCCTGTCCGCCTTTGTTATACGGACGCGCCGTTCTGTTTCTGCGGCGTTCTGCCCCGCGAGATGCTCTCCCACACCGCGACTACCACCATAATCAGCGTGGTCAGGCCGTTCACCATCAGCAAATCGGTCAGGTAAGCTATCGGCGTCAGCACGGCCAGCGCGATCAGGCCCACCAGATGCGACAACGGAAAGCGGCGATACACCAGCCGTTTGTACAAGGCGTTGGCGAGCAGGTAAATGGCCGGACCGAGAAGCAACACCGCTGCCGTCACGTTGCCGATATGGCCGTCGGGATGGGCGATCACCAGTTCGTTGGCGACGGCGCAGACGATAATTGCCCCGACCAGCACCACGTGCACATAGTGGAAGTTGGCACCCAACTGGCCGGGGTTTTCCGCCTGGCTGATGGCGTGACTGCCGGCTTTGCTGCTGGTATCGAAATAGACCCACCACATCGCCAGACTCCCGATAAAGGCCACCAGAGATGCGATCAGCGCCGGCACTGTCCAGGTTTCCATTTCGCTGAGGGTAGAACCGGTAATCAGAATGGTTTCCCCCAGCGCCACGATCACGAACAGCTGGCAGCGTTCCGCCAGATGATGGCCTTCTATGGTCCATTCACTGCTGCTGTCGGATCGGCCCAGCACCGGCAGGCGGAAACCGAACATCGGCGAAACGTATTCGCACAGCACCGCCAGCGCCCACAGCAGCAGCCGGCTATTGCCTTCCGCCAGTCCACCCAGGATCCAAAATACCGCCGAAATGCACATCCAGCCCAGAATACGGCGGAAGTTTTGCTTCAACGGGTGCTCGGCCTCGAGCAGGTTCAGGACCACCCAGGAACGGCCAACCTGAATCGCCACGTAGAACAGTGCGAACATCAGCCCGCGTTCGCCAAACGCCTGCGGCAGCGCGGAGGAGGCGAACAGCCCCAACAGCATGATGGCGAACAGCAGGATGCGAATGGGGCGGGTATCCGGATTAAACCAGTTGGTCACCCAGGCGGTGTATTGCCACGCCAGCCAGACGGCAAACCACAGCAACAGGGTTTCCAGCGCGCCGGTCAGCGTCAGGTGGTGCAGCAGGTAGTGGGAAAGTTGAGTAACGGCAAAAACGTAGATCAGATCGAATAACAGTTCCGAGAACGAAACCGAAGCGCCTCGACCATCGCGCACACGCAGTAAGGTTTGCGACATAGAGAGTCCTTCTAAAGTGATAACCTTCAGAAAACAGCGTAGTTCAGGGGGGAGCTGAGGGAAGAAAATTCTTAAAAATGAAGGTTTTTATATTACGGTGAACAATGGACTTTTAATTGCAGCCGGACAGCGGTAACGTTTTCTCAGCAATCTTGGAATTATCCTTTCATGACATCGGTGTACGCATTTCCTCCTTATTTACCTCACAATGATTGATGTTCTTTACATTGAATGACGTCGCTTTGCACAGCCAGGCGGATAATTAACCCCACTGATAGAGAAAATAAACAAAAAACATCTGGAGTTAATCATGAAACTATTACCTGGTCTCGCAGCAGTCCTAATCGCAGCCGCTTCATTTTCTTCTTTCGCCGCGCCACTGTCAGCGGTAAAACAGATTGACAGCGAGCAGGCAAGCAACCTGCAGAGCATCGGTGTGGTGTCGGTTTCCGGCATCAGCGGTTCACCGGGCGACGCGGTTCATGCGCTGAAAGAAAAAGCCGCGGCGGATGGCGCAAGCCATTACCGTATTATCGCCCTGGACACCCCGGGAGATTCCAGCAACTGGCGCGGTAATGCAGAAATTTATCGTTAAAAAGCGGGTTGAAGATAATTATTTGGCCACCGCCAGGTGGCCGATAAAATAAACGGTTGCGGAAGATAATCTGACCGGTAATGCTATCGTTTGATTACCCTAAGATTATTGCTGCAACCGTTTCATGTTTTTGGCACCCGCTGGTCGCATTTTATTACAACTGTTTCGATGGCTTTCGGATTCATGTTAATGAATACTTAAGAAATTGAGGGCAGATTGGTGGCTACTCAACCCAACGGAGGCCCCAATGTTAAATGCGACACGGTTGCAACTGAAGAACCATTTTTCCTATCTCCAGCAGTTTATGGCTTCACCGCGCACCATTGGCACCCTGGCGCCTTCTTCCCCCTGGCTGTGTCAGGCGATGTTGAATCAGATCGAATGGACAAGCGCCTTGTCGATTGCCGAGCTGGGCGCCGCGGATGGCGTGCTCACCAAACGCATACTGGGACGCATGCGTGCCGATGCCTCGCTCGAGGCGTTTGAGATCCAGCCTAATTTTGTGCATCAGTTGCGCAAGATTGACGATCGCCGTCTGCACGTTATGGACCGTTCCGCAGAAGAGATGGCCCGCGACTATGATGTGGTGTTCTCCTGCCTGCCGCTGCTGTCCATCCCGCTTAAAATCAGCGTACGTATTCTGCAGCAAGCCCAGCAGCGGTTGCGAGCACGTGGCGGCACTCTGGTGTTGTTCCAGTACAGCCACCTGTCGGAAAAACTGTTGTCTCGCTATTTTCATTGGAAGCGGGTACGAGTGGTGCGTAACTTCCCGCCGGCATTGGTGTATATCTGCACGCCGCGTTAGCTACAGTTTTTTCTTCATTACCACCACTTCGCCATCATATTGCCGGCGGCGTTCGATAGTTTGCCAGCCCCAGCCTGCATACAAAGCCTCTGATTTGTCGGTGATCAGGTGCAAGACGGGATGGTTACGTTGGCGGGCCAACTGCACGATAGCCTCTTCCAGACGCTGCGCAATGCCCTGACGCCGGTGGTCAGGGTGAACAAAAACCCCCGCCAGCCAGGGGGAAAGATCCCTTCGTTGATGATCGTCGCACGGCCACAGGCTGGCCATGCCCAGCGGGCGTTCGCCATCGAGTATTAACAGGGTGACATAGTCTTCGCTCGGTTGGGCGCACAGGGTAAAACGCTGGAGTGTGCGCTCCAGCGACCCGCCGCGCTGTGAGCCCCACTGGCCAAAGGCCCATGCGGCGCAAACATCGCTGTACTGCGGGCATTCGGTTAGCGAAACAATACGTTGGCTCATCTGTACTCCTCTGGTTTTCCCCATCCCGCCATTTTTATCGGTTTATCGGCCGGTTTTTTACTATAGAAAACCACATTTACCGCGGTTTTGCATTTATCGGCGCCGAAACACCGTGATTCAGCGGATTTGTCCTGCGCTGCGCGCGTTATCAATTGAAACTGTTAATGAGAGTAATTATCATGCACCCATCTTTTAGCTGCCCCCGGCCCACTCATGCGCAATCCTTTCGTTTTACTGCTGCTTTCCCTGTTGCTCGGCGTTTTTAGCGCTCAGGCGAAAATGGTCACCGACATTACAGGCCGACAGGTCAAGGTGCCGGATAACCCGCAGCGCATCGTATTGGGTGAAAGCCGCATGCTGTATACCCTGGCGCTGCTGGAGCCGGGTAATCCTGCCCAGCGCGTGGTCGGCTGGCCGGAAGACATGGCACGTTACGATGCGCAAAGTTGGCAGCTCTATACGCAAAAATTCCCGCAGATCAAGGCGATCCCTTCCATCAGCAAGGGCAATTGCCGCCAGGTTAACGTCGAAAACTTGATTCAACTGAAGCCGGATCTGGTGATCCTGGCGCGTTACGCGCGCGAAGAGGGCGACAGTGATTTTCTGCTAACGGCATTGAACAAGGCCGGTATTGCGGTAATTTACGTCGATTTACGGGTTGATCTGCTGAACAATACCGTGCCGAGCGTCCGTCTGCTGGGCGAGGTACTCAACCGCCAGCAACGCGCGGCGCAGTTCATCGATTTCTATCAGCAGCATATGGCGGTGATCCGGCAGCGCTTGGCCGGCTACCAGGGGCCCAAACCCAAGGTGATGCTGCACCTGCATCTCGGACGGCGCGAAACCTGCTGCACCACTGCGGCGCACGGCAATCTTGGCGATCTGCTGGCCTTTGCCGGCGGTGACAATATCGCCAATGCCAGCATCAAGGGCGTGTACGGCGAGCTGAATCCGGAAACCATCCTGACTGCCAATCCCGACATCTACATCGCCACCGGCATGGCCGGGCCAGAGGGCAAGCGTTTTTCCGATCTGCGCCTTGGGCCGCTGGTTACCCAGCAAGAGGCTGATGAAAGCTTCCGCATGATCATGCAAAAACAGCCGATGCTCGCCAACCTGAAAGCGATAAAGAATCACCAGGCATGGAGTATTTGGCATAACTTCTATCTCAGCCCGTATCACGTCGTGGCGGTCGAGATGTTCGCCAAAGCCTTCTATCCGGATCTGTTTGCAGACATCAATCCGCAGCAGACCTTTAAGCAGCTATACCAGCAATTTTTGCCGTTACCTTTCTCAGGCACCTACTGGAGCCAGTTGAATAACGAATAACGCCAAACGTGGCTACCGGTACGCAGGACCTCTGGCGGCCTGCGCATCGATACCGACGTTGGGTTATACAGCCCCCGGCCGTTAAGGAGAACCCGATGAGTCTGCCTGTTCGTTTAGCGCAACCGCAGGATATCACCCAGTTGATCGCCATTGAGCGCTCGGCGGCACAGTTGTTTCTGCAGCAACCGGCGTGGCGTTTTCTTGCCGATGGCCCGGTGATGAGCCGGCAACAGCATGCTGATTTTATTCAGCACCAGCGGGAATGGTTGGCTGAAAGTGCGTCGGGTGAGGCGGCCGGGTTTATCGCCATATTGCCGCAACAGCAGGATTGGCACATCGCCGAGCTGTCGGTGGCCGCTAACTGGCAACGGCGGGGCATTGGCCGGCGTTTGATCGCCGAGGTTGCCGCACAGGCCAAATTGCAGGGCGCGGAGCGCCTGACGCTGACGACCTTTATCGACGTGCCCTGGAATGCGCCTTACTACCAGCGGTTAGGATTCCGGCAGATCACAGCCGATCGGCTCACCCCGCCGCTGCGGCAACGGCTGGCGGAGGAGGTGGAGCAGGGATGGGGCGTTGGCAGCCGCTGTGCAATGGAATTTACACTGTCGTAAATATTGAAATACAGGCTGATGGCGGTATGATGCAAGCAACCACGCCATCGCACGATCTGCGCGCCGATTTTCAGGCGTACAAATGCACTCAAGTCACCGTATAAGGGACAACCCGTAATGACACAAACCATTTTCATGGTAGGCGCTCGCGGAGCCGGTAAAACCACGGTGGGCAGCGCGCTGGCGCAGGCACTGGGCTATCAATTCACCGATACCGATCTGTATATGCAGCAGACCGCGCAAATGAGCGTGGCGGAAATGGTCGCACATGAAGGCTGGCTGGGTTTTCGCCACCGTGAAAGCATTGCCCTGCAAAGGGTAACTCAGCCGTCAACTGTAGTTGCCACCGGCGGTGGCGTGATCCTGGCGGAAGAGAATCGTCGCTTCATGCGCCAGCACGGCACCGTGATTTATCTGCGTTCGCCTGCGGGCGTGTTGGCGCAGCGGTTGGAAGAGTATCCGCAGGACGCGCAGCGCCCAACGCTCACCGGCCGCCCGATTGCCGAAGAAATGCTTGAAGTGCTGGCGGCGCGTGAAGCGTTGTATCAGGAGGCCGCGCACTTCGTCATGGATGGCACCGGCAGCCCACAACAGGTGGTCGAACAAATCCTCTCGGCGCTGCAGCGCGAAACGGTAAAATAACCCACCGCAGTTTCTCCTTTGGGCACAGTGGGTTGTGCCCAATACTCTGTTTTCTCCTCTGGTTTTTCCGGTCTTACGACAAATCACGCTTGCTTTTATAAATGATGAGTGACATATATAAATGAATGTCATCCATCATTTATAATGTTTAACTCAAGCTGATTGCGAGGCTCTGCATGAAATACACCACCTTTGGCCGCAACACCGGCCTGCGCGTTGCCGAACTGGCTCTGGGCACCGGCACCTTTGGCACCGGCTGGGGCTACGGCTCGGAAAAAGAAGAGGCCAGGCAGGTATTCGATCGTTACGTCGACGCCGGCGGCAATTTCATTGATACGGCCGATGCCTATCAGTTTGGCCAGTCGGAGCAAATGGTGGGGGAATTTATCGCTGCCGAACGCGATCGCTTCGTCGTCGCCACCAAATACACGCTGGGCGCGACGCCGCAAGCCAGTATTGCGCATACCGGCAATAGCCGTAAAAACATGATTTCCTCGGTGGAGGCCAGCCTGAAACGCCTGAAAACCGATCGTATCGATCTGCTGTGGGCGCATTTCTCCGACAATCTGACCCCGCTGGAGGAGATTGTGCGTGCGTTTGACGATCTGACTCGCGCCGGCAAGATTCAGTATGCCGGACTGTCCAACTTCCCGGCCTGGCGTATTGCCCGGGCGGATACCCTGGCCGAGCTGCGCGGCTGGGCGCGCATCGCCGGCATTCAGGTGGAATACAGCCTGGTGGAACGCACCGCAGAGCGCGAACTGTTGCCGATGGCCGAAGCATTGGGGATGGCCGCTACGCTGTGGTCACCGCTGGGCGGTGGCCTGTTGACCGGTAAATATCGGCACAGCAACGCCGGGCGGCTGACCGAACTGGGGCGTCTGGTGCATCGCGAGAAAGATACCGCGCTGCTGGATGAAGTGCTGGCAATAGCGCAGGAACACGGCGCCCAACCGTCCCATATCGCCATTGCCTGGCTGCGTAACCGGGCCGCGCACTCCAGCACCAGCCTGATCCCCATTTTGGGGCCGCGCACGTTAGCGCAGCTGGACGATACGTTGGCGGCGCTCAGCCTGACGCTGAGCGAAGAGCAAGTGGCGCGACTGGATCGGGTAAGCGCTATCGATCCCGGCACGCCTCACCGGCAGATTGCCGACACGCTGGCGCGGGCGCAGGGCGGTGACAGCGACAGTTTTTCCGCGCTGCGCATTCCGCGCGCCTGAATCTTTTGATGAAGGGCATCATCATTGAGCGTGGCCAGCGGATGGCCTAAGATGATGCCCGATTGATAAGGAGAAAACACCATGGCGCGGGTATCAAAGCAACAAATGGAACGCAATCGCGAGGCGATTGAACGGGTGTCTTCACAACTGTTTCGTGAACGTGGCCTGAACGGCGTCAGCGTTAATGACCTGATGGCGGCGGTGGGGCTGACCCACGGCGGTTTCTATGGTCATTTTGCCTCCAAGGATGAGCTGGCGGCGGTAGCCAGCCGCAGAGCGGCGGAGGAATCAGGCCAACGTTGGGAGACGCTGAGCGGCCAGCCCGGCAAACACACTTTGCAAACCCTGGTTGACAACTATCTGGACGTGAAACACCGGGACTGTCCCGCCGAAGGCTGCATGGTCACCGCGCTAGCCGGCGACGTGGCGCGGGAAGGGGCCGATAAACCCGTACACCAGGCCTACCTGAGCGGCGCAAAAGCGATGCTGGCGCGGCTGGAATCGCTGTCGCCATCGGAAGATGAACAGCAGCGGCATCAGCAGGCTCTGGTACAGATGGCGATGCTGGTGGGGGCGTTGACGTTGGCGCGGGCTACTCGCGGCGATGAGCTGTCGGAACAGTTTCTCGACGCGGCGCGTCAGGCGCTGCTGCCAAAGGGCGCTGAGTAAAATATCTTCCCGGCGTGGTGCCGAAACGTTCGCGGAAGGCGGCGATATAGGCACTGACATTGTCATAACCGCAGTCACCGGCAATCTGGCCGACGGGCTCCCCCCGCGACAGCGGTTCCAGCGAGCGGAGCACCCTGGCTTGCTGGCGCCAGCGTGAAAAAGTCACGCCCGTTTCGCCGATAAAACGGCGGCTCAGGGTGCGGACGCTCAATCCGGCCCAGTCGGCCCATTCACGCTGAGTGCGCTCTCCGGCAGGTTCGTTCAGCAGTGCGCGGGCGATTTTCAACAGCCGCGTATCTTGCGGCAGCGGCAGTTGCAGCGGGGGGCTTTCATGAACGTGCATTTCATCCAGCAATACCTGCAACATCCGTTGTTGCGATGCATTCAGCGGCTGCCCGGCAAACTGCGCGATACGCTCGACCAGCGCCTGAATCAGCGCTGAGGCGGTGCTCAGCCGGGGAGATTCTGGCAGCGTCGTACCGCGTTGTTCCCCCAGATACAGGATCCAGCCCGCCACGTTACCGCAGGCCAACGCCTGGTGTGCGCAGTGTGGCGGCAACCAGCCGACACTGCCTGCGGTCATTGCCCATTGCCTCCCTGCGGTTTCCAGGGCCATCATGCCGTGCGTTAACAGATAGATCTGCCCGTCGGCATGGTGATGCCAGGGAGTGAGATGTTTTTTCTCATGCAAAAGCCGTTCGCTGTGCAGGATCATCATATTGGCCGATTACCGGTATAAAAAGTCCAGGTACGGTTATTATGCCATTGCTTGTTTCCGCTAGGATCCCCGTGTCATATCATTTTTGGAGATCCTCTATGAACGAAAATCCCTCAATAGCCGTGGTGCTCGACGCCTTGCAGCGGGTGGTAGCCGGCTCGCAACACCAGCCGGCGCTGATAGCTGAACTGTTCAGCGAAGATTACCGCCAGCAGGTGGACGGCAAAGTACTCGATTATGCGCAATTTATGCAGCATATGGCCCTGTTGAAGCAGCTCACCCGCAGTATGGCGCTGGAAATTATCGCCGTCGCCGGACAGGGTGAGACGGTACTGACGCACCATCAGGTGCGGGTGGAAAAGCGCGACGGTGGCCGCAGCCTGGTCAAGGTGCTGGCGCATTTCACCGTACGCGACGGCAAGATCTGTGCCTGCGATGAGCTGACGCAGCTGTTGGAAGGCGAACATGGCGATCGCGATCTGGGGTCACGCGTGTCGGCATAAACTCGGCTGCTATACTTAACCCTGTGTGATTCACACGGGAGAACAGCATGCGCGAAAATAACCGACCAGGCTATCCGAGAACCGCTCGGGTGGTCGAAGTTGACCGGGGCGACCCCAGCTTGCATATGCATCGTTTTGAGGTGCGCACCGACGACATTGAGCCGAATACGCTGCTCAGTGAGCACGCAACCGAGCAGGAAGCGCTCGACGCCAAGCATCGCTACGAGGATCCGGCGCTGGAAGATTAACCTGTACCCTACGGAAGCCGGCGCGATGCCGGTTTCTTTTTTGCCTTTTGCTGAAGGCGCACTTCGTGCGCATTGATCTTGCCGGCCGCTGAGTTAATTATCTGATTCGAATACTAATAAAATGCCATGACGCTGACTGTCCGGCGGTGGCCTGGCGCTATTTTTGTTGCGGATTCAGAACGGAAGGCTGACGACGGATCGCCGGGCAGAATTTTACTCTGCGCCACGATCGCATTTCGCGTGAAAAACCAGTGACAGATCAACCGCAATCCCCCAATATGGATTTCTCATAAAGTTGATTATGCGGGTGCCAGTCTATGCTGAAAGTGAACGAGTATTTTGCCGGAAAAGTGAAGTCTATCGGTTTCGATAGTAGCAGCATCGGCCTTGCCAGCGTCGGTGTGATGGAAGAGGGTGAGTACACCTTCAGCACCGCCCAGCCGGAAGAGATGACCGTGATTACCGGCGCGTTGAAAGTGTTGCTGCCGGGCTCGCCGGACTGGCAGGTGTTTATGCCGGGTGAGAAGTTCTTCGTACCGGCTCACAGTGAGTTCAACCTGCAGGTGGCTGACGCTACCGCCTATCTGTGCCGTTACTTAAGCTAGTAATCCATACCCTTCTTACTTGAGGCTGCAGCGTTGTTGGCTGCGTGCATATATTCGGCCCATCCGTGGGCCTCATCCCTTTTGGGGCCGCTGTAAGCAGCGTTCAAATCTGTTCCCGGCCGATTTGTCCCGCACTTGCCGCCTGGCTGCAACTCCAATTGATTTGGGTATGCTGTTTGTTTTGCAAAAGCGGCGTATGTAGAGCAAGGCGCAGTGATTTGCGCCTTTGTGTGTTTAACGCTGCGCTTCGCCGCCCAGGGCTTCGATGGTGTTCTTGATTAACGCCGCCAGTTCGCTGGTCATCAGGATAAAATCGGCGTCAAAACGTTGGGCAAAGTCGTCACGATCGATATCGTCATTCTGCTCACGCAGCGCATCGGCAAACTTCAGGCGCTTCAACGAGCCGTCGTCCGCCAGTACCAGTTGGATACGTTCCTGCCAGTCCACCGCCAGTTTGGTCACCAGCTTGCCGGCTTCGATATGCACCGCAATTTCGTCGCTGATCAGGTTCTGCTTCTTGCAACGGATCACGCCGCCATCTTCCAGAATCGCCTTCAGCTCCGCTTCATCCTGAATGATAAAACCGGCCGGCAGCTCGCCGGAGCGCACCCACTCGGTCAGCGTCAGCTCGATCGGGCTTTCCATGGTCAGCGGCACCACCGGCAGTGAACCCAGGCTTTTACGCAACAGCGCCAGGGTATCTTCCGCGCGTTTGGCGCTGGCGGCGTCAACCATGATCAGGTCATTGACGGTGTCGATCCACATAAAGGTCTGATTGAAACGGCTGAAGGCGCGCGGCAGCAGGCTGTGCAGCACCTCATCTTTCAGTGCGTCTTTCTCGGTTTTTTTCAGTTTGCGGTGTTGTTCGCCTTCCAGCCGCTCAATCTTGGCCTGCAACTCTTGCTTGATGACCGGCGAAGGCAGGATTTTCTCTTCCTTGCGCGCACAGATGACGATCTGGCCGTTAACCGCGTGCGTCAATGCGTCGCTGTGGGAACCCATTGGGGAGACCCAGCCGGTTTTCGCCATGTCCTGGCTGCCGCAAGGGGTAAAAGCAAAAGCGCTGAGCTGTTTTTCCATTTCATCCGCGTTTAGCGCAACTTCGCGGCTCAAACGGTAAACCATCAAATTCTTAAACCACAGCATAATGTTGTCCCTGGCTGGGCGTGCAGTCGGCACGCTTGTTCATCAAAAGCAGGGCGGCATGATAACGAATCAGAGGCGAAAAATCGCCTCATTCCCTCTGAATTGCGTCGCCGGCCGCGTTTCTTCGTCGTGCCCGTTGCAGCGCCAGCGCCAGTTGCCGCTGGCTGAAAGGTTTGCGCAGCAGCTCAACCTCAGGCAGATCTCCCCGAGAGTGGCGGCGCATGTCCTGGCCGCTGATCAGCAGAGCGCAGAGGTGGGGATTGATCTCCCGCGCCTGCTCAATCACCTGCGCACCGTTCAGTTCGCCCGGCAGCATCAGGTCACTTATCAGCAGCGCGATATCCGGCGTCTGGCGCAGCAGCGCCAACGCTTCCTGGCTGTCTGCGCTGTCCAGCGTCAGGTAGCCGAGCTGGTGCAGGTGTTCGCACAGCGTGTGGCGCACATCGTTCTCATCTTCCAGTACCAGCACCAGATTATCGGTGCCGTCACTGTCGTCGAGCGGCTGCAGCGGCGTTTCCGTTACCGCCTGCATGGGCGCACGGGGCAACTGCAAACGCACCAGCGTGCCCTTGCCCGGTGCGGTTTCAATCTGCACCCGCCCGCCGGACTGGCGGACAAAACCGTAAACCATTGACAGGCCAAGCCCGCTGCCGCTGCCGACCGCCTTGGTGGTGAAGAAGGGTTCGAACACCTGCGCCTTGACCTCTTCCGACATTCCGCAACCGGCGTCTATCACTTCCAGCGCCACCATGTCCTGTTTTTTGCCGCTGCTGCGCACCACTCGCTGGTTATAAATACGGATCTTCACCACCCCGCTGCGGCCCTCCATCGCATCCCGCGCGTTGACCACCAGGTTGATCAACGCATTTTCCAACTGATTGGCATCGATCCACGCGGGCCAGCCGGGCTGTTGTGCCTCTATGGTCAACGACAGGGTGGCGGGCAGCGAATGGCGCAGCAGTTCCTGCAGGTTTTCCACCAGTGCACGCAGCGCGATGGCTTGAGGGTGCAGCGCCTGTTTGCGTGAGAACGCCAGCAGCCGCTGAGTGAGTTGCGCGCCGCGTTCGGCGGCTTTCAGCGCGCGGGCGATGCGTTGTGCGGTTTGCGCGTCCTGCGTTTGCCCGGTTGTCAGTTCCAGGCTGCCGATAATCACCGCCAGCAGGTTGTTAAAATCATGCGCCAGGCCGCCGGTAAGTTGACCGACCGCCTTCATTTTCTGGCTGTGCAGCAACGCCTCTTCCAGCGCCTTGCGCTCGGTGCGTTCCAACACCACGTTCACCACACCGCGGTTGGGCACCGGGCTGAAACGCAGTTCGACGGTGCGACCGTCATCCAGACGCAGCTCCTGCGGCTGCGGCAGTTCACTGGACAGATTGGCCAGTACCGCTTCCCAGCGCTGGCCCCGTGGCGGCGTAACGTGTTGCAGCAATTCGCGGTAGTGCTGGCCGCGGTGCAACTGGTGTTCGTTCAGCCCCAGCAGCAGCGGGTATTGCGGGTTCCACACCACCAGCTGCCCGTCGTTATCAAACAGTGCAAAACCGTCGCGCATCGCCAGGAAAGTGGTTTCCAGCTGGGTGCTTTTTTCTTTCAACAGGCGAGAGGTTTGTTCCAGTGAGGCGGTATTGCGGGCAAACACGTTGAAAGCGCGCGCCAGTTCGCCAAGTTCATCGCGGCGTTGCAGCGCCGGCACGCTGACGTCACGCTCACCGCGCGCCAGCCGCGTCATGGCGTTGGCGATCGCCGTCAGGTTAGAACCGAGGTTGCGGTAGATATACAGCCCGGCGAAGCCGGTGATCACCAACGCCAGCAGGGCGAACAGGCCGATAAATACGCTGATGGAGCTGAGTTCTCGGTGCGTCTGATGGGTGCGCAGCTCCGACTCGTTCGCCACCTTTTGCACGTACAGGTTGATGTCGCCGTTGAGCATCTCGACTAACGCTTTGATATGGTAGGTATAATAGGCCAGGGCGAGGTCGCTTTGCTCCAGTTCCAGCGTTTCGGGCAACAGGCGTTGTTCGCTGGCGCGAAACTGGCGCATTTTCTCATCCACCAATGCATTCGAGCTGTGCTGCGGCCAGTAGATCATTACGCTGTCGAGTTGCTGGGCGGCCGCCTTGGGCGTCGGGGTCTGAATGGCGATCGCCAACAGCCGGTCAATCTGGCCGAGCAGCGGTTGCGAAGGCTGGTCCAGATTGTCGCGTTGGCTCAGGCTGGTGATATGCCGCAGCGTACTCTGTGTCTGGTAAAGCCCGCTGAGCAGGATGTTGCGTTGCAGGTGCCGCGCGTGACCGAGTTCCAGCATGCGGGTGACGCTGGTTTCCAGCGCGTTGCTGCGGCTGATGATGCGCTTGACCAGCGCCGGCTCGCTGTGGGCCAGCGGGGCGTCCGCCAACCGGTTGAGAGATGCCTGCAGAGCCAACTGGGTCTGTTTCAACCGGGCGGATTCGCTCTGGTACTCCAGTGCGCCAACCACCTGCGAAAGCCGGATGGCGGCGGTGGCGACGTTCGACGTATCGCGGCTCAGCGCCATGCTGCCGTTCATCTCTTTCAGCGTTTGCGCCTGCACCTGTTCCTGCAGCTTGCCCGCATGCATAAAGCCGACGATCGCCACGCCGCTGACCATCAGCGTCACCGCCACTACCAGCAGGTTGAACATCAGCAGGCGCCCACGCGCACCGGCAAGGAAAGGTAGTCTGCGCATCGTATCTCCCGTAACTGACTGTTCGTATTATAAATCCCCGTTCCATTAACAATATGACAAACATGAACGGGCGCTGACATTTTGCATTTATTTATGCGTGGTTAACTGCATGTAATCCGAACCGCAGCCTGAGGTATGACGATGAGCGTGACCCCGATTTTGGAAATGCACAACATCGCCAAGAGTTTTGGTCAGTTTTATGCGCTGAAAGGCGTCGACCTGACGGTATATCGCGGTGAGATCCACGCGCTGATGGGTGAAAACGGCGCGGGTAAAAGCACGTTAATGAAAATATTGGCCGGCGCGTATATCGCCAGCAGCGGGGAAATTTTTATCGATGGGCAGCCGTTCGCCATCAAAGGGCCAAAAGACGCCCTGGCGGCAGGTATCACGCTGATTTACCAGGAAATGAATCTGGCACCCAATCTGACGGTGGCGGAGAACATTTTTCTGGGCAGCGAGATCCAGCGCGGCGGCCTGGTGAAACGCCGGCAGATGTTGCTGGAAGCGCAGAAGGTGATCGACAGGCTGGGCGCGCAGTTCAGTGCCGGCGATCGGGTCATGAAATTAACCATCGCCGAGCAGCAGCAGGTGGAAATCGCCCGCGCGTTGCATCGCAACAGCCGCATCCTGGTGATGGACGAGCCTACGGCGGCGCTCTCTTCGCGTGAAACGCATCGGCTGTTTGAGCTGATCAAGCGCCTGCGCGATGAGGGCATGGCGATCATTTACATCAGCCACCGCATGGCGGAAGTGTATGAACTGTCGGATCGCGTCAGCGTGCTGCGTGACGGCCAGTACGTTGGCAGCCTGACGCGCGACAAACTGTCTGCCGGCGAACTGGTGCGCATGATGGTGGGCCGTCCGCTGAGCGATCTGTTCAATAAGGAACAGGGGATTGCGGTGGGCCAACCGCGCCTGACGCTGCACGGGCTGACTGACGGCAAGAAAGTGAAGCCGGTCAGCTTGCAGGTGCGCGCCGGCGAGATTGTCGGCCTTTCCGGATTGGTAGGCGCCGGGCGCTCTGAACTGGCGCAGCTGATTTTCGGCGTGCGCAAGGCGAGCGGCGGCACGGTGGAGATTGACGGCAAAACGGCCAATATCCATTCGCCGCGCGACGCCATCGCTCTGGGTATCGGTTTTCTCACCGAAAACCGCAAGGAGCAGGGGCTGTTTCTCGATCTGGCGGCCCATGAAAATATCGTTATGGCAACGCTGGAGCGCGATGGCCGCTATGGCCTGCTGAATCGCCGCAAGGCGCAGAGCATTTCCAGAGACGCTATTGGCCTGTTGAATATCCGTGTGCCGCATGCTCAGGTGCGCGCCGGTGGCCTGTCCGGGGGCAACCAGCAAAAGTTGCTGATTTCACGCTGGGTGGCGATCGGCCCGCGCATTCTGATCCTCGATGAACCGACGCGCGGCGTTGACGTCGGCGCCAAGAGCGAAATTTACCGCATCATGAGCCAGATGGCGCAGCAGGGGGTGGCGATCCTGATGATCTCCAGCGAACTGCCTGAGGTGGTCGGGATGAGCGATCGGGTTTACGTCATGCACGAAGGCAGTATCGCCGGCGAACTGAGCGGCAGCGACATTACTCAGGAAAACATCATGACGCTGGCCACCGGCGTCGAAACAGCCGTGGAAATCGCCGACCATGAATAATTCAATCCGTACGCTCAAGGAGCCTGCCATGACTTCGAACCCGCTGCCGCCTGGCGCAAAAAATCCCACGCTGAAACGGGCGTTTATGGGCGATATGATGCAAACCGTCGGCATTCTGCCGATTCTGATCCTGATCGTCGCGGTTTTCGGCTTTGTCGCGCCGAATTTTTTTACCGATGCCAACCTGCTGAATATCGCCCGTCAGGCGTCGATTAACATCGTGCTGGCCGCGGGCATGACTTTTATCATTCTTACCGGCGGCATCGATCTCTCGGTCGGTTCGATGCTGGGCACCACGGCGGTGGTGGCGATGGCGGTTTCCCTGATGCCGGGCATGGCCGGGTTGTCGATCCCGCTGGCGCTGCTGGCCGGACTGGGTATGGGGCTGTTCAATGGATTTCTAGTGGCCTACGCCGGTTTGCCGCCGTTTATCGTGACGCTTGGCACCTATACCGCACTGCGCGGCGCGGCTTATCTGCTGGCGGACGGCACCACCATCATCAACTCGAATATCAGTTTTGAATGGATCGGCAATTCTTATCTGGGGCCGATTCCCTGGCTGGTGATTATCGCCTTTGCGGTGATCGCGCTGTGCTGGTTCATCCTGCGCCGCACCACGCTCGGGGTTCATATCTACGCGGTGGGCGGCAATATACAGGCCGCACGTCTGACAGGCATCAAGGTGGGCGCGGTGCTGCTGTTCGTCTACGGCATGAGCGGCCTGCTGTCCGGGCTGGGCGGGGTGATGAGCGCCTCTCGGCTCTACAGCGCCAACGGCAACCTGGGCATGGGCTATGAGCTGGATGCCATCGCCGCGGTGATCCTCGGCGGGACCAGCTTCGTCGGCGGCATCGGCACCATTACCGGCACGCTGGTGGGGGCGTTGATTATCGCGACCCTGAACAACGGCATGACGCTGATGGGGGTTTCTTATTTCTGGCAATTGGTGATCAAAGGGGCGGTGATCATCATAGCGGTGCTGATTGATAAATACCGTACCCGAAACTATCAACACTAATCGCAGTGCTTCATAACATCTGGATAATAATGAGGAAAACACTATGCGTTTCAAGCCATTGATTACCGCTTTGTTGGTTACCGCCGCGCTCGGCAGCGCCTCTGTAGTCCAGGCGAAAGAATTGAAATCGATCGGGGTGACGGTGGGCGATCTGGCCAACCCGTTCTTTGTGCAGATCACCAAGGGCGCCGAGCTGAAAGCGCGGGAGCTGGCCGGTGACAAGGTGAATGTGACGCTGGTGTCGAGCGGTTACGATCTTGGCCAGCAGGTGGCGCAGATCGACAACTTCATCGCCGCCAAGGTCGATATGATCATCCTCAACGCCGCCGATTCCAAAGGCATCGGCCCGGCGGTCAAACGCGCCAAGGACGCCGGCATCGTGGTGGTGGCGGTAGACGTGGCGGCCGAAGGTGCCGACGCCACCATCACTTCGGATAACACCCAGGCGGGTGCGATGGCCTGTAAATACATCAGCGATCGCCTGAAAGAGAAAGGCAACGTGGTGATCATCAACGGGCCGCCGGTTTCTGCGGTGCAAAACCGGGTGGAAGGCTGTATGACCGAACTGAAGAAACACCCGGATATCAAGCTGCTGTCCTACAACCAGAACGCCAAGGGCAGCCGCGAAGGCGGTCTGGAGATCATGACTTCGTTGCTGGCGGCCAATCCGAAGATCGACGGTGTATTCGCGATTAACGATCCGACTGCGATCGGCGCCGATCTGGCGGCCAAGCAGGCGCAGCGCAGCGAGTTCTTTATCGTCGGCGTAGACGGCTCGCCGGACGGTGAAGAGGCGCTCAAACGCGACAACTCGCTGTTTGTGGCGACGCCGGCGCAGGATCCGCAGGTGATGGCGGCCAAGGCGGTCGAGATCGGTTATGACATTCTGCAGGGCAAACCCGCACCAACCGGCCCGGTGCTGATCCCGGTGACCATGATCGATAAACACAATATCGGCGGCTACAAAGGCTGGACGGTGAAATAATCTTCTGCCGACAGGGGCCGGCTCAGTCTGGCCCCTTATTGATAACCACGCCCGGAGGTGCCATGAACCGTTCCGCCGTGAACCGGATCCTGCAGCAAACCCAGCACTTTTTTGCCCGTTTCGACGTCCACCTGCCACCGTTCGCCCATTTTAGCCCGTCGGCCTGGCGGCAGCGCGATCGTGAGTCGTGGCAGGAGGTCTTCGATCTGAAACTCGGTTGGGATGTCACCGCGTTCGGCGGCGATGACTTTGCGCACCATGGCCTGACGTTATTCACGCTGCGCAACGGTTCGCCCGGCGGCCAGCCCTACGTCAAATGTTATGCGGAGAAGATCATGCACTGCCGCGAAGCGCAGGTGACGCCAATGCATTTTCACTGGCGCAAACGCGAGGACATCATCAACCGCGGCGGCGGCAATCTGATCGTTGAACTGCACAACGCCGATGCCGATGAACGGCTGGCCGACGGAGCCGTAACCGTTACTCTGGACGGTTGCCGGCAGACCCATGCCGCCGGCTCGCGTCTGCGGTTGGCTCCGGGAGAAAGCATCTGCCTGACGCCGGGTATTTATCACAGCTTTTGGGGGGAAGAGGGCTTTGGCGACGTGCTGGTGGGTGAAGTTTCGACGGTAAACGATGACGACAACGACAACCGCTTTCTGACGCCGCTCAGCCGCTTTGGTCAAATAACGGAAGACCAGCCGCCGCAGTGGCTGCTGTGCAACGAATACTCGCGCTTTATCGATTAAAGGAGAACAGCTATGGCACTGATTTCACTGGCGCAGGGGTTGGCGCACGCTCGTCAGCACGGTTATGCGCTTGGCGCGTTCAACGTGCTCGACAGCCACTTTCTGCGTGCGCTGTTTGCGGCCGCTGAGGCGGTGCGATCGCCGTTTATTATCAATATTGCCGAAGTGCACTTTAAGTACGTTTCGCTGGAGTCGCTGGTGGCGGCGATTAAAAGCGAAGCGGCGCAGCACGCTATTCCGGTGGTGCTGAATCTGGATCACGGTTTGCATTTCGAGGCGGTAGTGCAGGCGCTGCGTCTGGGGTTCAGTTCGGTCATGTTCGACGGGTCTGGCCTGAGCTATGAAGAGAACGTGCGACAGACGCAGGAAGTGGTACGCATGTGCCACGCCGCCGGCGTCTCGGTCGAGGCTGAGCTGGGTGCGGTCGGCGGCGACGAAGGCGGCGCGCTGTACGGCGAGGCCGACAGCAATAAATTCACCGACCCGCAGCGGGCGCGCGAGTTTGTCGGGTTGACCGGCATCGATGCGCTGGCGGTGGCGATTGGCAATGCGCACGGCAAATACAAGGGTGAGCCGAAGCTCGATTTCGACCGGTTGGCGACAATCCAGCAGCAGGCCGGCATTCCGCTGGTATTGCATGGCGGTTCCGGCATCAGCGAGGCCGACTTCAAGCGGGCGATTGGCCTGGGCATTCACAAGATCAATTTCTACACCGGCATGTCTCAGGCGGCGCTGGGCGCGATTGAGCAGCGGATGACGCAGCGCCACGCAATTTACGATGAGTTCGCCGAGGTGCTGCTGGCGGTGGAGCAGTCGATTAGCGAAGTAGTGCAGCAGCAGATGCATATTTTCGGCAGCGCCGGGCGGTTGTAATGACCCGGCGTGGCATTGTTTCGGCCGGCAATATGCTGGTGGATCACGTACATCACATCGCTCACTGGCCGCAGCCGGGCTGGTTGGTGGAGATTGAACGCAGCCAGCGCGCCACCGGCGGCGCGCCGCTTAACGTACTGCTGACGCTGGCGCGGATGGAAACCGGGCTGCCGCTGGCGGCGATCGGGCTGATCGGCTGCGACGCCGACGGCGATTACATCATGCAGATGCTGGCGCAGCACCGGGTTGACGGCCGCTGGGTGCAGCGCAGCGAAGGGGCGATGACCTCCATGTCGCAGGTGATGACCGAACCGGGCGGGCAGCGAACCTTCTTCCATGCGCCGGGCGCCAACCGGCTGCTGGATCTGGACGCTTTCGATAGGTTGCACAGTGAACACAAAATTTTCCATCTCGGTTACCTGCTGCTGCTGGACAGCCTGGATCGCCCGGATGAGGCGTTCGGCACCCGCAGCGCGCGGCTGCTGGCGCAGCTGCAGCAGCGCGGTTACCGGACGTCGCTGGATCTGGTATCGCGACAGGGTGACCCGCGCTACCGGCCGCTGGTCTTGCCGGCGCTGCGCTGGCTGGATTACCTGGTGATCAACGAACTGGAGGCCGGAGAGTTTACCGGGCTGGCGCTGCGTGCCGCCGACGGCGCTTTGCAGCAGCATTTGATGGCGCAGGCCGCGCAGCAGCTGTTGCAGGCCGGCGTGCGGCGAAGGGTGGTGATTCACTGCCCTGAAGGGGCGTATGGTCTGGAAAACGGCGGCGATGCACGCTGGCAGCCCTCATGGCGCCTGAGCGAAGGCGAGATTGTCGGTAGCGTCGGCGCCGGGGATGCGTTTTGCGCCGGGGTGTTGTACGCCAGCCATGAAGACTGGCCTTTGACGGAGACTTTGCAACTGGCGCACGCCTGCGCGCGTTTCAATCTGCTGTGCGCCAATGCTATCGACGGCGCACGGCCGTTACCGGAACTGCAGGCGTATATCAGGCGGCAGCCACCGGCTGGCTGACGTCGGCGGCGAATACATAACCCAGCCCGCGAATGGTACGGATCAGTTCGGGTTGATGCGGATTGATCTCGATCTTGCGCCGTAGCCGCATGATCAGTACGTCGATGGTACGATCGAACACTTCCAGCGTTTCGCTGTGGGTCAGTTCCAGCAGGCGATCGCGGGTCAGCACTTTGCGTGCGTGCTGTACCAGCGCCAGCAACAGGCCATATTCACCCTGGGTCAGATCGACAGGTTGCCGTTGCGGATTGTGCAAGGTGCAGCGGGTGGCGTCCAGACACCAGCCGTTGAATTGCCAGCCTTCAGGCTTGCTCTGGCCGGCGGCAACCGGCTCCAGCGCCAGTGCGCCGGTACGCCGCAGCACCGCTTTGGCGCGGGCCACGACTACGCGTGGGTTGAAGGGTTTGGCGATGTAATCGTCGGCGCCCATTTCCAGGCCGACCACCACGTCGGACTCGGAGCCGAGGCCGGTCAGCATCACCACCGGCAAATCCGGGCGCAGGCGGTGGATCTGCTGCAGCACCAACAGGCCGTTGGTATCCGGCAGGATCAGATCGAGCAGCACCAGCGCAATGTCCGGCTGTTGGTTGAGTAAGGCCAGTGCTTCGCTGCCCCGGTGGCAGGCATGAACGGTAAATACGTGTTCATTGAGCACGTCGCAGAGCACGTCACAGATAGCGGGGTCGTCATCGACGATCAGCACGGCAGGTTTCATCGCTGCTCTCCGGATTTATTATGTGGAACTGTTTAAAAACAGTGTACCTGATGGCTAATTAATAAGCGGCAGCCGGTATGAGGTCTGATGCGGAAATTGCCGTCGCCGTCACATTCGGCGGCAAGAGGATGATCCTGCATGCCGGTTACAGTAGTCTGTAGCAATGTTGTTGTGCATTGAGGAGAAAAAATCGTGCGCATTGGTATCGATCTGGGTGGCACCAAAATTGAAGTGATCGCGCTGGCCAACGATGGGCATGAGCTGTTCCGCCATCGTATCGCGACGCCGCGTCATGACTATCAGCAAACGCTGGATGCAATCAGCGGCCTGGTGAAGCTGGCGGAAGAAAATACCGGGCAGCAAGGCTCTGTCGGCGTCGGCATTCCGGGCACGCTGTCGCCCTATACCGGGCTGGTGAAAAACGCCAACTCGGTCTGGCTAAACGGCCAACCCATGGATAAGGATCTGTCGGCGATGCTGGCGCGTGAAGTGCGCATCGCCAACGACGCCAACTGTTTGGCGGTGTCGGAAGCCACCGATGGCGCGGCAGCCGGTCAGAAAACCGTGTTTGCGGTGATTATCGGCACCGGCTGCGGCGCGGGCGTGGCGATTAACGGGCAGGCGCACTCCGGCGGCAACGGCATTTCCGGCGAATGGGGGCATAACCCTTTACCCTGGATGGATGACGACGAGCTGCGTTTTCGCACCGAGGTGCCTTGTTACTGCGGTAAACAAGGTTGCATCGAGACCTTCATTTCCGGCACCGGTTTCGCAACCGACTATGCGCGCCTGAGCGGCAACCCGCTAAAAGGCCATGAGATCATGACGCTGGCGGCGCAAGGCGATGCCCTGGCGGAGCGGGCCATCAGCCGCTATGAACTGCGGCTGGCGAAATCGCTGGCGCATGTGATCAATATATTCGATCCGGACGTGGTGGTGCTGGGCGGCGGCATGAGCAATGTAGACCGCTTGTATCGGCATGTGCCGCAATTGGTGAAATCCTGGGTATTCGGCGGCGAGTGCGAAACGCCAATACGCAAAGCGATCCACGGCGATTCCAGCGGTGTGCGCGGCGCCGCCTGGTTGTGGCCGCAGAGGTAACTGTTGCAAAAAAGCGCGAGCCTGTTCGCGCTTTAATCAATCCGCTGTACAAAAACTGGACGCCCCTCTATGCTTTAGCTAACTTAGCTAAGGGGACGCTCATGCCTATTCAGGCCAATATGCACGAAGCAAAATCGAACCTGAGCCAGTTGGCGGATAAAGCCGCAGAGGGAGAGACCGTGATCATAGCGAAAGCAGGGAAGCCTTACGTTCAGTTGATGGCGATTAAAGGTGAAGCGCGCAAACCCGGCGCGGCCAAAGGTAAATTTACCGTACCGGAGGATATTAATGCCGGCGATGCGGACATCACCGCATTGTTTGAGGGAGAAAAATGAGGCGCTTGCTGCTGGATACCCACGCGCTGCTGTGGTGGCTGGTGGACAATGCCAGCCTGGGGCCGCTGACCCGCAATCTGATCGCCGATCCCAATAATCTGGTTTACGTCAGCGCGGCGAGCGTATGGGAAATCTCGATCAAGCAGGCGTTGGGCAAGCTGCCGGTGCCAGAGGACATTTTTGACATCATTGAGGCTGAGGATTTTCTGTCGTTGCCGATAGCCGCTTTTCATAGCCAGCAGGCGGGGCAGTTACCGCAACACCACGGCGATCCTTTCGATCGCATGCTGATCGCCCAGTCGCAGGCCGAAGGTCTGACGCTGATCACCGCCGACGGCGTTTTCCCGCAGTATGGCATTCGGGTGTTCGACGCCCGGCGCTGATCCTATTTCACCTCGCTCTCACTGCGCACCCGCTCGATATGGATGGTCAAAAACATCATCTCTTCGCTGGTTAGCTGGTGTTGGTAATGTTTTTCGATGTGCTGATTGATCTTGCCGGCACAGGCGAATGACTCGCGGTATTTCTCTTTCACGACCTGGTAGAGCGAATCATCGTCGCTGTCGACGTAGTTTTTCCCCAGCAGGCGCTGGGCGAAGAATTTCAGGTGAGTGACAAAGCGGTGGTAACTCAGCGCTTCTTCGTTGTAATCAAAGCGGAAATGGTATTTGACGATGTTAAGGATTTCCTGCATCACGCGGGTGATGTGCAGTGTGTTGTGCATCTCGTCATTCAACTGGGCGTTGACCAGATGCAGGGCGATGAAACCGGCTTCGTCCTCCGGCAGGGCGGTGCCCAGCCGCTGGGCGATAAGATCCAGCGCTTCCAGCCCGACGGCAAACTCGGCCGGATAGAGCTTTTTGATTTCCCACAGCAGCACGTTCTTGATGTCCAGCCCCTGAGCGTGGCGCTGCAGCGCAAAGTGGATATGGTCGGTCAGCGTGATATAGACGATGTTGTGCAACTTGCCCGGCAGGCGCTGGCGGGCAAGGGTGATGATTTTGTCGGCGGTGGTCACGCAGGCCAGTGGGATCTCCGCCAGCAGCTCTTTGTAGCGCTCGCCCATCTCACCGCCATTCGGCGTGAAGATCTTCTCGATCAGGCTTTCGTCCAGCAGATCGCCGGCCTTCTTTTTAAAACCGATGCCGCGCCCCATCACCACCGTTTCTTCCTGACGGTCGTCCAAGGTAATCACCGCGTTATTATTAAGTATTTTTGCGATTTTCATGGTTATTCCCGGATGTTTCAGCGTGCTGAAAACGAAAAAACCTGACGCACGGGAGCGATCCCCTGCGTCAGGTTTTGCCTGCATTCGAATATTTCTCTTCCCCTGAACTGGCCGGGGGCTGCATGTTGTGCCTGCATGAGCTTGAGTCATTGGGCAAGGCTGCAGCTTGAAATTCTTAGGTATACAGTAGCAATCCTGTTATCAGCAGCATCATAACCCTTGTCGGCGGCGCCTCAACGCTTTTCGCCGGGGAGTGCCGCCGCGATCACACTTCTCAGTCGCTGCCGGACAGCATCAGGTCCTGCGGTGCGTTGCGGCGCTGAGTTTTGGTCAGCAGGAAATAGAGATAACCGCAGGCCATCAGGGCGATAAACACCCCGCCGATCACCGGGTTAAACCACAGCATGGCGATCAGGCACACCAGCGCCAACACCAGCGCGATGGCCGGTACCAGCGGATAGCCCGGTGCCATGAAGCTACGCTCCAGTTCCGGCGCAATGCGGCGCAGTTTGAACAGACTGAGCATGCTCATCAGGTACATCACGATGGCGCCGAAGACGGCCATGGTGATCATGGCGGCGGTGAGGCTCATGCCCTGCAGGTTGATCAAGCTGTCGCTGAAGATCGCGGCGATGCCGATCACGCCGCCGGCCAGGATTGCCCGGTGCGGCGTCTGGAAGCGCGACAGCTTGGCCAGCGAGGTCGGCAGGTAACCGGCGCGCGCCAGCGCGAAGAACTGGCGCGAATAGCCGAGAATAATGCCGTGGAAGCTGGCCACCAATCCAAACAGGCCAATCCACACCAGCATGTGCATCCAGCCGGAGTTTTCGCCTACCACCATTTTCATCGCCTGCGGCAATGGATCGTTGATGTTCGACAGTTTGCTCCAGTCGCCCGCGCCGCCGGCCAATAGCATCACACCCAGCGCCAATACCACCAGCGTCAGAATGCCGGAGATGTAGGCGCGCGGAATGGTGCGTTTCGGATCCTTGGCTTCTTCCGCCGCCATTGCCGCGCCCTCGATGGCCAGGAAAAACCAGATGGCGAACGGAATGGCGGCGAAGATACCGGACAGCGCCGCGCTGCCGAAATGATCGCTGCCCGCCCAGCCGTTGAGCACGAAATTGCTGAAGCTAAAGCCGGGCGCCACTACGCCCATAAACACCAGCAGCTCAAAGACCGCCAGCACGGTGACGCAAAGTTCGAACAGCGCCGCCAGCTTAACGCCGAGGATATTGAGCGTCATAAAAATGGCGTAGGCGCCCACTGCCGCCCACTTGGGATTGAGCGCCGGGTATTGCACGTTGAGGTAAGCCCCAATCGCCATGGCAATCGCCGGGGGGGCGAACACAAATTCCACCAGCGTTGCCAGCCCGGCGATCAGGCCGCCGGTTTCGCCAAAGGCCCGGCGGCTATAGGCGAAAGGCCCGCCTGCGTGAGGGATTGCGGTGGTCAGCTCGGTAAAGCTGAAGATAAAACAGCCGTACATGGTCGCCACCATCAGGGTGGTGATCAGGAAACCGAGCGTCCCCGCCACACCCCAACCGTAGCTCCAGCCAAAATATTCCCCGGAAATCACCAGCCCGACGGCAATGCCCCAAAGATGCAGGGTACCCAGGGTAGGTTTAAGTTGCATTGTCATGTCGCTCTCCCGATCGAAAAAACCGCCAGCGCTGATAAAGAAGGTATCCAGCCACAACGTTGCAGGTTTTATGCCATGACGATGCCTGTCCGCCGGCGTGGGTGAGCCGCTAACGGCCGCTAATCAAACCGAGAGGTTCACCGCCTGGCCGCGCACCAAAAGTGAGCGGCCAGGCGGCGAGAATGCGCTTTTCTGGTGATGTATTGACCGTGAAGGGGCGGCGATGGTTTGGCATCGGTCCGCGTCAGTGGCACCCGTTGCCAACCTAACTTTCCTGCCGAAACTGCGGCTCCAGCCGGCTGATACCCAGTCCGTTGACCTTTTTCACTTTAATCTGCACCGGAATGCGTTCTTTCATCGCTTCGACATGGCTGATCACGCCGATGGTTTTACCGGAAGCATTCAGGCTGTCGAGCGCGTCCAGCGCGGTATCCAGGGTTTCCGCATCCAGCGTGCCGAAGCCTTCGTCGAGGAACAGCGAGTCGATGCTGGTTTTGTGGCTGACCAGATCAGACAACGCCAGCGCCAATGCCAGGCTGACCAGGAAACTTTCGCCGCCGGACAGGGTGCGGGTATCACGCAGCGCGTCCGCCTGCCAGGTATCCACCACCTGCAGTTCCAGCGCGTCGCTGGTTTTGCGTTGCAACAGGTAGCGCCCGTGGAGCCGCCCCAACTGATTATTGGCCAGGTATACCAGGTGATCCAGCGTCAGCCCCTGGGCGAACTTGCGGAATTTATCGCCTTCTTTGGAGCCGATCAGCTGATTGAGGTAGCTCCAGTCATCGTACTGCTGCTGGCTCTGGCCGATTTGCTCAAACAGCGATTGCTGATTGAGACGGCGTGCGGCGTCGCTTTCCAATTGGTTACGCACTTCGCCCTGGCGCAGTTGCAAGGTTTTCAACTGCTGCGCAAGCGCCTCCAGGTTCTGGCTCAGGGATTGCGCATCGGCCAGAGCTTCATCCAACCCCTCCGGGCGCTGCTGCCGCTGTTGCTCCAGCGTCTGGGCAGCCTGTGCCAGCAGGGCGCTGGCCTCCACCTGCCGCTGGTGCAGCTGTTCTTTATGCTGCTGCAATTGCCGGCGCTGTGCGTCGTCCAACAGTGCGGCGCTGAAAGTGGCTTCGTCGTTGAATTCGCTGGCGGCCAATGCTTCCAGCCAGGTTTGTTCCGCCTGTTGCAACCGTTCGCTCTGCCGTTGTTGCTGTTGCTGCAAGCCGGCAAGTTGCCCGGCGAGGCGGTCGCGCTGTTCCTGAGCTTTTTGCCATTGTTCCGCCGCCTGATGGCTGGCCTGCTCGCAGGCGGCCTGTTGGGCGCGCAGTTGTTCGCGTACCTGCGGAATCTGTTGTTCGCCAAACAGCGCCAGCCGCTGCGCGCGTTGCTCGCCCAGGGTTTTCTCGCCCTCTTGCCACTGTTGCTGCAGACGCTGCTGTTGCAACTGCGCGTCGGCGTGGTTTTTTTCCAGCAGGATGAAGCGCTCGTCCAGCATCGCTTGTTGCTGTTGCGCCTGTTGTTGCTGTGCCTGCAGTTCGGCCAGGGCATCTTTCGCCTGCTGTACCGCCTGTGCTGCCTGTTCATGCTGCGCCAGCCATTGCTGGCCCTGGCGTTCTTCGCTGTCGCAGGCGTTCAGCCACTGGCTCAGGCGCTCGGCATCTTGCAGCTCGAAATCAAATGCCAGCGGTGCGCTGAGGGTTTGCCACTGTTGGCGCTGGGCGGCAAGTTGTTGTTCGTCCTGGGTTATCTGCTGCTGTTGGCGCTGTTGTTGTTCTTTCAGGCTTTCGCAACGGGTGCGCAGTTCGGTGCCCAAGGTGTACAACGCCTCGGTTTTGACGCGCATTTCCGTCAGGCGCAATGCCGTCTCGGAGGGTTTTACCGCCTGATATTGCTCAATGGCCGGATGGCTGGCGGAGCCGCACAGTGGGCAGGGCTCGCCGCTTTGCAGCAGCGCGCGCTCTGCTTCCAGACTGACGATGCGCTTTTCCAGCTCAAGGGCTTTTTCAACGTCCAACTGATGCGCTTTTTGCTGCTTGTAGTGCCGCCGAGTTTCTTCCAGACGTTGCTCATGTTCGCCAAGCTGTGCCTGACGGGCGGTAAACTCTTTGCGCTGTTGTTCAAGCCGCTCGCTGGTCTGGCGGAACAGCGAGGAGAGGGTGAACAACTGCTGACGCACCGGGCGCAACTCGGCCAACGCACTCTGCCGCTGGCGCAACGCCGCAAGTGGTGACTGCGCTTCCAGCGCATTTTGCTGTTGTTGCTGTGCCATCAGCGCTGCGTTAAGTCCGCTAAGCTTCTCCTGATGTTGCCCGGCCTGTGCGGTCAGTTGGCTGCGTTGAACGTTGAGTTGCTCCAGATCCGCTTTCTGTTGATGGCACTGCCGGGCGGTGCTGTCGCACGCCTGCTGCAATTCCGCCTGCGTTTTTTGCAACTGAGCAATCTGGTGGTCGAGCGGAACGATCTGCTCGTCGATCAGCCGCTGCTGGATCTGCTGGCGTTCGGCCTGCGTCTGTTGCTCGGTGCGCGCTTTTTCCACTGCCTGCTGCAATGGCGCCATCTGCGCAAGCTGATGCTCCTGCTGCTGCGCCATTTGGGCGATCTGCTGTTGCAGCGCCTGTTGGTCGCTGCGGCAGCGATTACGATCGTTATGCAGCGGTCGCAATTTCTCCGCCGGTTCGCTGCGCGCCAACTGTTGCAACTGCGGTTCGGCCGCGGCCTGCTCCTGTTGCACGACGCTCAACTGGCGTTGGTATTCCTGCTGCTGGAGCTGCGTTTGCCGCCACTGTTGCAGCCAGTTCAGCGCCTGTTGCTGTTGCCTGGCCTGACCGCTGAGGGCTGTTTCCTGCGCACTCAGCGCTATCAATTGGCTCTCCAACTGCTGGCGTTGTTCGTCATTCAGCAGCTCAATGCCGCTGGCGCGTTGATGCAAGGCGTCCAGATCGGCTTTGGCCTGTTTGTGCTGCTCGAAAACCCGCTCGGAAAGCTGGCCGTAGATCTCGGTGCCGGTCAGCTCTTCCAGCAGTTCGGCCCGGTCATTGGCATCGGCATTGAGGAAGGCGGCGAACTGCCCCTGGGACAGCATCATCGATTTGGTGAAGCGGCCAAAATCCAGCCCGGTGATCGCGGCGGTCAGATCCAGCTTGTCGCGGACTTTATCCGCCAGGATTTTACCGTCTTCAAGCAGTGCCAGTTCCACTTTTGGCGCTTGCAGGTTACCGTCCGGTGCGTTTTTGGCGCGGCGTTGGCTCCAGAAAGCGCGGTAGCCAACGCCCTTGACTTCGAATTCGACCTCCGCCAGCGATTCGGCGGTGTGGCGCGTCATCAGTTCGTTTTGGCTCGGCGTCACGTTGAGGCGCGGCGTTTGGTGGTACAGCGCCAGACAGATGGCGTCCAGCAGGGTGGTTTTGCCCGCGCCGGTTGGCCCGGTGATGGCGAACAGTCCATTGCTGGCAAAAGGTTCTGCGGTGAAATCGATCTTCCACTCGCCCTGCAATGAATTGAGGTTCTTCAGCCGCAGGCTCAGGATTTTCATTGGGTCGGCTCCTCGTCGTTGTGCCGTACGGCCTCGACCACCTGATGGAACATTTGGCGCATCCGCTGTTGACGGGGCTCTGTGATTTCCGTCTCCTGCGCCAGCCGCCGCTCGAAGACCTCATTGACGCTCAGTTCGTTGAGCGTTTCCTTGTCCTGCTGTTCAAGGGCCTGGCGGCGCTGCTCTTTACTGCGGCGCAGCAATACCACCTCCACCGGCAGTTGATCCGCCAACAGCTGGATACGGCGCTGAATATCGCTGAGGTAATCCTGTGTCGCCACTTCGATGTCCAGCCATACCGGCAGTTCCCCCTGATAATCGGCGAACTGCCGCAATTGTTGTTCGATCTGCGCCAAATCGCCCTTGATCAGTTGCATCGGCTGGAAGCGGGGGATCTCCAGTGCGGTGACCTGTTGCAGGGCGCCTTCGGCGAAATCCACCATAAACACGCTTTTGGGTTTGCCCAACTCATCAAAACTGAGCGGGATAGGTGAACCGCTGTAGCGGATATGCTCGGATTTGGCGACGTTTTGCGCCCGATGAATATGCCCCAACGCAATGTAATCGGCCGGTGGAAATGCCTGCGCCGGAAAGGCATCCAGCGTGCCGATGTAAATATCGCGTACCGAATCGGAGGTGGTAACACCCACGGTGGTCAGGTGGCCGGTGGCGACAATCGGCAAGGTGAGCCCCAGTTCATCGCGGCGTGCGCAGGCTGCCCGGTAAAGCTGCTGATAGTGTTCCGCGATCGCCTCTTGCAACGCCTGCTGTTTTTGCCCGCCCGATTCGCCGGCGCGACTGGTTGTCAGATCGCGCGGGCGCAGGAACGGGATGGCGCACAGCACTGCACCCGGCTGACCATCGCGTTGGTTAAGCACCAGGATTTGCTGCCCGATGTCGCTTTGGGCGCTGGCGATCACCGTTGTATTCAGGCAAGAAAGCAATTCACGCGATTCATTCAGGGTTGCCACGGAGTCGTGGTTACCGCCCAACACCACCAACTGGCAACCGGTGCGCTGCAGCTCGACCACAAAGCGGTTATACAGCTCACGGGCGTAGCTTGGCGGCGAGCCGGTGTCGAACAGATCCCCCGCGACGATCAGCGCATCCACCCGTTGCTGTTCTATTTGCTCGATCAGCCAGCGTAAAAAAGCCTGGTGCTCGGCGGCGCGGCTTTTGGTGAAAAAGTACTGGCCAAGGTGCCAGTCAGAGGTGTGGATCAGGCGCATGACACTCCCGGGGCGATAAACTGATGGCGATGATTATAAAGGGGGCTGACTCTCCTGTCGTGACGCAATCATTATGACAACTGAATGATTTTTCTTTGAAGCTAGAAATAATCGCTATGCTTACTGGCTATAACAGGCTGGTTTTTTCATAAAAGTGTCACAAAACTGACGCATAATGGCGCCCGCAATCAACTGTGATCGCTAACACATTGGCAGGATTGACGATGGCAAGACGCATACTGGTGGTGGAAGACGAAGCGCCGATCCGTGAGATGGTGTGCTTTGTGTTGGAACAGAATGGTTACCAACCGTTGGAAGCCGAGGATTATGACAGCGCCGTGACGCGCCTGTCTGAGCCGTTCCCTGATTTGGTGTTGCTCGACTGGATGTTACCCGGCGGTTCCGGTATCCAGTTTATCAAACACATGAAGCGCGAAGCGCTGACCCGCGATATTCCGGTGATGATGCTGACCGCACGCGGTGAAGAAGAAGACCGGGTACGTGGCCTGGAAGTGGGAGCGGACGATTACATTACCAAGCCGTTCTCGCCGAAGGAGTTGGTGGCGCGCATCAAGGCGGTAATGCGCCGTATTTCACCGATGGCGGTGGAAGAAGTGATTGAAATGCAGGGGCTGAGCCTGGACCCTTCCTCGCACCGCGTAATGGCTAATGAGCAGGCGCTGGATATGGGGCCGACCGAGTTCAAACTGCTGCATTTCTTTATGACCCATCCGGAACGTGTTTATAGCCGCGAACAGTTGCTTAATCACGTCTGGGGCACTAACGTTTATGTGGAAGACCGCACCGTTGACGTGCATATCCGTCGACTCCGTAAGGCGTTAGAGACCACTGGTCATGACAAAATGGTTCAAACCGTTCGGGGCACCGGCTACCGATTCTCAACGCGTTACTGATCGCGTCGCGCCGGAGAATATGCTGTGCTAGAACGCCTGTCGTGGAAGAGGCTGGCCCTGGAGCTGGCTCTTTTCTGTTTACCTGCCTTGTTGCTGGGGCTGATTTTCGGCTATTTGCCCTGGCTGCTGCTGGCCGCCGTGCTGGCGGCGCTGGTATGGAATTTCTACAACCAACTCAAACTTTCCCACTGGCTGTGGGTCGATCGCAGCATGACGCCGCCGCCTGGGCGCTGGAGCTGGGAGCCGCTGTTTTACGGCCTGTACCAGATGCAGCAGCGCAACCGTCGTCGTCGTCGTGAACTGGCGCTGTTGATCAAACGCTTTCGCAGCGGGGCGGAATCGCTGCCCGATGCGGTGGTGATGACCACCGTTGAAGGCAATATCTTCTGGTGCAACGGGTTGGCTCAACATCTGCTGGGGTTCCGCTGGCCGGAAGACAACGGTCAACACATCCTTAACCTGCTGCGTTACCCGGAGTTCAGCCACTATCTGCAACAGCAGGAGTTCGCCCGGCCGCTGACGCTGCAACTCAATAACGAACACTACGTCGAGTTCCGCGTGATGCCTTATTCGGAAGGGCAACTGTTGATGGTGGCGCGCGACGTCACCCAAATGCGCCAGTTGGAAGGCGCGCGCCGCAACTTCTTCGCCAACGTCAGCCATGAGTTGCGTACCCCGCTGACGGTATTGCAGGGCTACCTGGAGATGATGAGCGACGAGGAGCTGGACGGCTCGCTGCGCGGCAAGGCGCTGGGCACCATGCAGGAGCAGACCCGGCGCATGGACGGGCTGGTCAAACAGCTGCTGACGCTGTCGCGCATTGAGGCGGCGCCTAACGTCGAGATGAACGAACGGGTCGATATTCCGCTGATGTTGCGGGTGTTGCAGCGTGAGGCGCAGTCGCTGAGCGGCGGCAACCATGAGATTACCTTCCGGGTGAACGAGCAGCTCAAGGTGTTCGGCAACGATGACCAACTGCGCAGCGCGGTGTCGAATCTGGTGTATAACGCCGTCAATCACACGCCGAAGGGCACTAATATTGAGGTGAGCTGGCAACAAACGCCAAACGGCGCGCAGTTCCAGGTCAGCGACAACGGGCCGGGTATCGCCGCCGAACATATTCCGCGTCTGACCGAGCGTTTCTACCGCGTCGATAAAGCCCGTTCACGCCAGACCGGCGGCAGCGGGCTGGGGCTGGCGATCGTCAAGCATGCGCTAAGCCACCACGATGCGCGGCTGGAGATCCTCAGCGAACAGGGGATCGGTACCCGTTTCATTTTTACCTTGCCTAACCGGTTGATTGTTCCCGCAGCTTTGTCAGAGAATGCGGTGAAAAATTAACGCGCGAGAGGCTGGCATGATCCGAATTACCCGATGGCTGTTGCTGTGCCTGGCGCTGCTGGCGAGCCGCGGCGCGCTGGCGCAGCCGGACGGCATGTTGTCCGGCAACCTGTCGAGCGTCGGCTCAGATACGCTGGCGAATCTTATGGCGCTGTGGGCGCAGGACTTCAGTCAGCATTACCCTAACGTCAATCTGCAGATCCAGGCCGCCGGTTCTTCAACCGCCCCCACCGCGTTGGCGGCGGGGGCGGCGCAGCTTGGGCCAATGAGCAGGCCGATGAAGGCGGCGGAAGTGTCGGCGTTCGAACACCGTTATGGCTATGCGCCGCTGGCCGTGCCGGTAGCGGTAGATGCGCTGGTGGTGCTGGTACATCAGGACAACCCGTTACGTGGCCTGAACCTGCAACAGCTCGATCGCATTTTCTCCGCCACCCGGCGCTGTGGCGAAAGCAGGCCGCTGATGCGTTGGGGAGAGTTGGGGTTGACCGGCAGTTGGCAACAGCGTGATCTGCAGCGTTTCGGGCGAAACTCCGCCTCCGGCACCTACGGCTACTTCAAACTGCGCGCGCTGTGCGGCGGCGACTTTATGCCGCGGGTCAATGAGCTGCCCGGTTCGGCCTCGGTAGTGCAGGCGGTTGCCGGTTCGTTGAACAGCATTGGCTACGCCAGCATCGGTTTTCGCGCCAGTGGCGTGCGTCTGCTGCCGCTGGCGGAGTCGGGTGAAGACTATGTTATCCCCAATGATACCAACGTGCGCAACGGCAGCTATCCGCTGTCGCGCTATCTGTACATTTACATCAACAAGGCCCCTAACCAACCTCTGGAGCCGCTGACCGCCGCTTTTCTCGATCGCGTGCTGTCCGATGCCGGGCAAAAGCTGGTTAATCATGACGGTTACCTGCCGCTGCCACCCGATATACTGCGCAAAACCCGTCTGGCGCTGGGCCTGAAATAACCCTCCAACGGGCGCCGCGTGGCGCCCAACATGAATTTCTCTCAATACCAATGAAAATTCTTCCATTGCCGCCCGACAAGCGGCGTGACAGGATGCTTCTCAATAAGTATTTAGACGTCTGGATGTCCATAATAACCCGGCGTAATAGTTCACACTGTCAATCATTGAAGCAAAGAGACCCGATCCTTTGCCTGTCACCGGGAGTAAAAATATGTGCGATTGCAACCATGCCTTTCACGCTGACGTTGTCGGCAGCCTGTTGCGCCCTGCGGCGCTGAAAACAGCTCGCCAGCAGTTCCAGCAGGGTGAAATCGATGCCGCCAGCCTGCGCGCGGTTGAGGACGAGCAGATTCGTCTGGCGGTGGCAAAACAGAAAGATCTCGGTTTGGCGGTGGTGACGGACGGCGAATTCCGCCGCGCGTGGTGGCACTTCGACTTCCTGGAAGGGCTGGACGGCGTGGAAGGTTATGATGCGGAGCAGGGGATCCAGTTCAACGGCGTGCAAACCCGGGCGCGCAGCATCAAGGTGGTCGGCAAATTGGGTTTTAACCCCCAGCACCCGATGCTGGCGGATTTTCGCTTTCTGAAGGCGACGGCCGGCGATACGGTGCCGAAAATGACCATTCCGAGCCCGAGCGTGCTGCACTTCCGCGGCGGGCGCAAGGCGATAGACAGCCAGGTTTACCCGGATCTGAACGCCTATTTTGACGATCTGGCGCAGACCTACCGTGATGCGATCAAGGCGTTTTATGACGCAGGCTGCCGCTATCTGCAACTGGATGACACCGTCTGGGCTTATCTGTGCTCGGACGATCAACGGCGGCAGATCCGCGAGCGTGGTGAGGATCCGGATCGTCTGGCGAAGATCTATGCCGATGTGCTGAACGCGGCGATCGCCGGCAAGCCGGACGATCTGACTATCGGCTTGCACGTGTGTCGCGGTAATTTCCGTTCTACCTGGATCTCCGAAGGCGGTTACGAGCCGGTGGCGGAAATCCTGTTCGGCCAGGTGAATATCGACGCTTTCTTCCTGGAGTACGACAACGAGCGCTCCGGGGGTTTCGAGCCGCTGCGCTTTATCAAACCCGGTAAACAGCAGGTGGTGCTGGGCCTGATCACCACCAAAAACGGTGAACTGGAGAACCCGGAACAGGTGAAACAGCGCCTCGAGGAGGCTGCGCAGTTTGTCGATCGTCGGCAGTTGTGCCTCAGCACCCAGTGCGGGTTTGCCTCGACCGAAGAGGGCAATAGCCTGAGCGAACAGCAGCAGTGGAATAAACTGCAAAGCGTGGTGAATATTGCCCGAGAGGTTTGGTAAGCGCGCAGAACCCGTTCAGACCACGCGAAAACCGATCGTTTATTGGCGTTTTCGCGCGGTCTCAAGCCAGATGTTTCACGGTTTGTGAATGCGTCGCTCAAAAATGATACAAATCATGTAGTGTATATTTATTGATAGCCAATATGATCGACTGGTGACAAAAGATTATCTGGTCGATAGCTCTGGTTTTTATCGCACGACTTGCCTTTCAACGCTATAAACGTTTAACTTAGCCCCCGTTGTCGGACTAAACCTCCATTTTACCCGTCATACTTGAAGCTGCCTCTGTGTTGGCTGCACTCACTTACCCGAATCACTTACCTCAGTAAGTTCATCGGGATGAGCTCTCTTGCCGCCTTTATGCAACGCCGATTATTGTGGGTATATAACTTATAAAACTCTGTCCATCATCATGAGTGGTTAATTTCGAATAAGGGCAAAACGCCGGACGTTATGCGTTTTCTGCTCTTATTGATCTCGCGATGAAAGGGCAAGCCGACAACCGGGTGGGGGCATTACGTCACCACGATATCGGGTACTTTTTTTCATTTGAACAGGCAACACGACATCGTATGAGTCATCGTTTAACGTCAAAAGATATTCTGGCACTGGGTTTTATGACCTTTGCCTTATTTGTCGGCGCCGGGAACATTATTTTCCCGCCAATGGTCGGCTTACAGTCCGGTGAGCACGTCTGGACCGCAGCAATCGGCTTCCTGATTACCGCTGTCGGTTTGCCGGTGATAACCGTGATCGCCCTGGCGCGCGTCGGCGGCGGTATCGACGCCCTTAGCTCACCGATTGGCCGCAGCGCCGGTTTGCTGCTGGCGACGGTCTGCTATCTGGCGGTGGGTCCGCTGTTCGCCACCCCGCGTACCGCGACCGTGTCCTTTGAAGTGGGCATTGCCCCCCTGACCGGTGACGGCGCCATGCCGCTGTTTATCTACAGCCTGGTGTATTTCGCGCTGGTCATCGGCATTTCTCTCTATCCGGGCCGCCTGCTCGATACCGTGGGCCACGTGTTGGCTCCGCTGAAAATCGTTGCGCTCGGCGCACTCGGCATCGCTGCGCTGGTTTGGCCGGCGGGCACGCCTATTCCGGCTACCGAAATTTATCAGCACGTTCCTTTCTCTTCCGGCTTCGTTAACGGCTATCTGACCATGGATACGCTGGGCGCCCTGGTGTTCGGCATCGTCATCGTCAACGCTGCGCGTTCCCGCGGCGTGAAAGATGCCGGCCTGCTGACGCGTTACACCATTTTGGCCGGCCTGATCGCCGGCGTGGGCCTGACGCTGGTTTATCTGAGCCTGTTCAAGCTGGGTTCCGGCAGCGGCGTGCTGGTGCCGGACGCGACCAACGGCGCGGTGATCCTGCACGCTTATGTGCAAAACACCTTCGGTGGATTGGGCAGTTTCTTCCTGGCGGCACTGATCTTCATCGCCTGTATGGTGACTGCGGTAGGCCTGACCTGTGCCTGCGCCGAGTTCTTTGCTCAGTACCTGCCGTTCTCTTATAAGACGCTGGTGTTTATTCTGGGCCTGTTCTCGATGGTGGTTTCCAACCTGGGCCTGAGCCATCTGATCCAGATCTCTATCCCGGTGCTGACCGCGATTTACCCGCCGTGTATCGTGCTGGTGGTATTGAGCTTCACCCTGCGTTGGTGGAACAGCGCGACGCGCATCGTGGCACCGGTGATGCTGGTCAGCCTGTTGTTTGGTATCCTTGACGCGGTGAAAGCGTCCACCTTCCAGCACCTGTTGCCGGAGTGGACCAATCACCTGCCATTGGCTGCGCAGGGGTTGGCATGGCTGTCGCCTTCTCTGCTGATGCTGGTGTTGGTCGCGATTTATGACCGGGTTTGTACGCGTTCTGAAGTGACCGCGCACCAATAATCCCCCGGCTTGGTCTAGGGCCACGGACTTGTCCGTGGCTTTTTTACGTTTAAAAACACGGGTTATTTTCATGCAACAACAGTCACCCTCCGCCCCTGTGGCCAATAAGCTGAAGCGCGGTCTCAGCACGCGTCATATCCGCTTTATGGCTCTCGGCTCGGCCATCGGCACCGGCCTGTTCTACGGTTCGGCGGATGCCATTAAAATGGCCGGCCCGAGCGTTTTGCTGGCATACCTGATTGGCGGTATCGTCGCCTTTATCATCATGCGTGCTTTGGGCGAGATGTCGGTCAACAACCCGCAGGCCAGCTCATTCTCCCGCTACGCGCAGGACTATCTTGGTCCGATGGCCGGGTATATCACCGGCTGGACTTACTGTTTTGAAATCCTGATCGTCGCCATCGCCGACGTGACTGCGTTCGGCATTTATATGGGCGTCTGGTTCCCCGAGGTGCCGCACTGGATATGGGTGCTGAGCGTGGTGCTGGTGATAGGCGCAATCAACCTGATGAGCGTGAAGGTGTTCGGTGAACTGGAATTCTGGTTCTCGTTCTTCAAGGTCGCTACCATCATCATCATGATTGCGGCCGGTATCGGCATCATCATTTGGGGGATTGGCAACGGCGGGCAGCCGACCGGCATTCATAACCTGTGGTCCAACGGCGGTTTCTTCAGCAACGGCTTTATCGGCATGATCCTGTCGCTGCAACTGGTGATGTTTGCCTACGGCGGCATCGAAATCATCGGTATTACCGCCGGTGAAGCCAAGGACCCGAAAACGTCGATTCCCAAGGCCATCAATTCGGTGCCGTGGCGTATCCTGGTGTTCTACGTCGGTACGCTGTTTGTCATCATGTCGATTTATCCGTGGAACCAGGTGGGCACCAACGGCAGCCCGTTTGTTCTGACCTTCCAGCACATGGGCATTACCGTGGCCGCCGGTATCCTCAACTTTGTGGTGATCACCGCGTCGCTGTCGGCGATTAACAGCGATGTGTTCGGCGTGGGCCGTATGTTGCACGGGATGGCCGAGCAGGGCCATGCGCCGAAGATGTTCAGCAAGGTGTCGAAGCGCGGCATTCCGTGGGTCACGGTGTTGGTGATGATGCTGGCGCTGCTGTTGGCGGTGTATCTCAACTACATCATGCCGGAAAACGTGTTCCTGGTGATTGCTTCGCTGGCTACCTTTGCCACCGTGTGGGTGTGGATCATGATCCTGTGCTCGCAAATTGCCTTCCGCCGCAGTCTGAGCAAAGAACAGGTGAAAAAGCTGGCGTTTCCGCTGCGCGGTGGCGTGTTCACCTCCGTGGTCGCGATTATTTTCCTGGCGTTTATCATTGGCCTGATTGGCTATTTCCCAACCACCCGCGTTTCGTTGTACGCCGGTCTGGTGTGGGTGGCGGTACTGCTGGCGGGTTATTACTTTAAGGTCAACCGCCAGAAGAAGCGGGCGGTGCTGGCGCCACAGCAGGATTGAAAATGAAAACACCGGCCAGCGCCGGTGTTTTTTTAAGCTCATTGTTCTGATCTGTCAGGCAAAATCCAGTTTGCGCAGTTTCGATAGGTCAATGGATTGTCTGGCGTGCCAGAGATCGTAGGCATTCTGCATTCCCATCCAGACATGTTCGGAACTGCCGATAACAATCGATAAACGTATAGCCATTTCCGGTGAGATATCGGACTTGCCGGTAATCAGACGTTGAACCGTTGATGGCGCTACATCAAGCGCTCTGGCCAGGCCGCGCGCGCTAAGCTGCAATGTCTCCATCGTTTCCTTGATCAGTTCTCCGGGATGTGGCGGGTTATGCATGCGGTTCATCAGTGATAATCCTCATAATTGACGATATAGATATCCCCCTCGGACAATTCAAACGTAATTCGCCAGTTGCCAGTGACGGTGATTGACCAAAGTCCTGTTCGATCGCCCGTCAGCGAATGAAGAAAGAACCCGGGGAGATCTACATCATTGATTTCCTTAGCCAGATCCAACACGCTCAGACGGAGGCTGATTTTTTCACCTGTTTGGCATCGATGCCAGCCGTTGAACCCGTTTCAAAGAATTTCTTGAGTCCTTTATGCCTGAAGCTTTTTATCATCCTGATGGCTCCATCGGTGTTGCGTTATACGCATCATCGTCGGGTGTTGCGCATGACGCAACGGTTTGTTTTGACCCGTGCAGACTATCATCTATCCTCGGGTTCATCGTCACCCAAGGCGCGTGCTTCAACGCGCAAACTGCTGTCGCACAGTCGTTCCTCTTTGCCCTCGCCGGCGCAGCGCGCCAAGACTTCGCGGATATCCTGCATGCTGCTGCTGAGGGCGCTTAGCGAGGGTTGCAGCGTGCGACTCATACGGTCTTCATCCAGCGAGGCGCTATGCAGGCAGCCGATAAACATCAGGGTGGCCAGCAGGGTAAACAACCGGTGTTTTAACGATTTCAGCAAAGGGGTCTCTTCTTTCTGTGCATCAGGAGGAAAGGCACATTAATGCCGTTTTGATCGCAGAAGAAAAGCGTCTGGAGACATCTGCTGGCAATCGGCAGGGAATAATTACCAGCAGACATAATTACGTCAACCTGCGTCAGGAAACGTCCGTCGCCGCTCGCATTTGGCTCAGCATGCTACGCATGTCGTTGCCGGTGGGCGTTTGATGCACGCGCAGATCGAACTCGTTAATCACCGCCAGAATATGATCAAAGATATCGGCCTGAATGCTCTCGTATTCCGCCCATATCGTGGTGTTGGTGAAGGCGTAAATTTCCAGCGGCAACCCTTCCGGCGTCGGTGCCATTTGGCGCACCATCAGCGTCATGCTCTGATGAATATTGGGGTGAGCGCGCAGGTAGGCCACCAAATAGGCGCGCAGCGTGCCGAGGTTGGTCAGGCGGCGGCCGTTGAGCGGTGAGCTGAGATCCACGGCACTCTGCTGATTATAATGGCTCAGTTCTTGCGTTTTATCGTTCAGATAACGCTGCAACAGCGGATTGCGATTCAGGCGCTGTTGTTCTTCCGGGGACAGAAAATGCACGCTGGTGGTGTCGATATTGATGCTGCGCTTGATACGCCGCCCGCCGGATTCCGACATTGAGCGCCAATTCTTGAAGGAATCGGAGATCAGCGCATAGGTGGGAATGGTGGTGACGGTGTTATCCCAGTTGCGTACTTTTACCGTGGTCAGGCCGATGTCGGTGACCGCGCCGTCTGCGCCGTATTTCGGCATCTCCAGCCAGTCGCCGATTTTCAGCATATCGTTGGCGGAAAGCTGTATGCCGGCGACCAGCCCGAGGATAGGGTCCTTGAACACCAGCATCAGCACCGCGGTCATCGCACCCAGGCCGCTGAGCAGCAGCAAGGGGGATTTGCCCATCAGCAATGAAACGATCATGATGCCGATCAGAATGGCGGCTACCAGTTTCAGTCCCTGAAAAATGCCGCGTAGCGGCAGTTGATTCGACAGCGGGCTTTGGCGCAGCACCGCCAGTAACGTATCCAGCAGCGAAAACAACGACAGCAGGGCAAAGGCCATGATCCAGACCTGGGCGGCGGTGACGATGAATGCCTGTGTCTCGCCGCCGGCGCGCAACCACAGCACTGCCTGCAGATTGATGATTACCCCTTGCAGTAACAGCGCCATGCGCTGAAACAGCTTGTACTGAGTGAGTGCTTGTTGCCATACGCGCTGCGACTGCTGGCCACGGCGCTGGATTGCCGCCAGCACCACGCGGTGCAGTACCAGGTGGATAACCACCGAAATCAGGACGATCAGCCCCAACACCATCAGCAGAGACATCACCCCGCTGAATTCCAGCCCGAACTTCTCCAGCCACAGTGTTATCTGTTGTTGCATTATCGCTCCTTTAAAAAATGCGCAAAAAATATCCAATATACTCAAAAGACGTTAGCCTAATGGCTACGGGCCATAATGTGCGGCTGTTTACCCTTTTTTACATAGGGTTGCCGCCGGCTGCCTATCTCCACCCCCCGGCTCCTCCCCGAGTTTACCGGCCAAAGAGGAGGGGGACTTGCACTCAACGTGGCATTGTTCGTGGCATTGAATAACGTCGTCGATTTCGTTTTGTACAGCAGGAGAACAGTATGCTTAACGCCTGGCATCAACCGGTCCCGCCTTTTGTGGTGAAGAAAGGGCAACGCCTGGATATCACGCTGTGGTTACAGGGTGATGATTTGCCTGAAAGGGTGTTTTTACGCGCCGAGCCGGATAACGAAGAATGGTTGCTGATCATGAAAGCGCAGGGCGTTGAGGGCCGGTGGCGCTATCAGGCCAGCCTGACGCTGAATGAAGGAGAGGCCACGCGGCGCTACTGCTTCAAGCTGGTGTGGGCCGATCGTCAGCAATGGTTCGGGCCGCAGGGCTGGGCACTGAACCCGCCGGGCCAACTGGCGCAGTTTGCGATCGACGAACCTGACCGCAGCCCGACCTGGGTGGCGGATCAGATATTTTATCAAATTTTCCCCGATCGTTTCGCCGGCAGCGGCGGCGCGCACGGCATTCAGAACGGCAGCTATCGCCATCATGCGGCCGGTTGCGACGTGGTGCGCCGCGACTGGCAGCATCCGCTGGAAGACCGGGACGCCGCTTCCACTTTCTATGGCGGCGATTTGGATGGCATCAGTCAAAAGCTGCCTTACCTGCAGAAACTGGGTGTCACGGCGCTGTACCTGAACCCGATTTTCACCGCGCCGAGCGTGCATAAATACGATACCGAAGACTATTACCAGGTCGATCCCTATTTTGGTGGCAACGCCGCCTTGCAGCGTTTGCGAGTGAGTACTCACAAGGTGGGGATGAAACTGGTGCTGGACGGGGTGTTTAACCACACCGGTGATTCCCATCCCTGGTTTGATCGTCATCAGCAGGGCGACAACGGCGCCTGTCATCACCCGGATTCACCATACCGTGGTTGGTTTAATTTCTACCCTGACGGCCGGGCGCTGGACTGGAAAGGCAATGCCAGCCTGCCGAAGCTCAATTTCGCCGAACCTCAGGTGGCCGAGGCGATTTATCACGGCGACGGTAGCGTGGTGCGCCATTGGTTGCGCCCACCGTACAGCATCGACGGTTGGCGGCTGGACGTGGTGCATATGCTGGGTGAAAACGGTGGCGCCACCGGTAACCTGCGGCATCTGGCCGGCATTTATCAGGCGGTTAAGCAGGAAAACCCGCAAGCCTACGTGCTGGGCGAACACTTTGGCGATGCGCGCCGCTGGTTGCATGCCGGTGTGGAGGACGCGGCGATGAACTATATGGGCTTTGCCCTGCCGGTGCGGGGGTTCCTTGCCGGGCTGGACGTGGCGCATCATCCGGTGCAGATCGATGCTGCGGACTGTGCGCAGTGGATGGACGGCTACCGTGCCGGGCTGCCGCACGGCAGTCAACTGATTCAGTTTAACCAGCTCGACAGCCATGATACTGCGCGCTTCCTGACCCTGTTGCAGGGCAATCAGGCGCGCATGCAGATGGCGGCGGTGTGGCTGATGAGCTGGATTGGCGTTCCCTGCCTATATTATGGCGACGAGATTGGTCTGGATGGTGCCAACGATCCTTTCTGTCGCAAGCCGTTCCCGTGGGACGAGAGCCAGTGGGATCAGAGCCTGCTGGCGTTGTGCCGGCGAATGGCGGCGCTGCGCAAACAGAGCCAGGCGCTGCGTCGCGGTGGTTGCCAGGTGCTGCATGCCGTCGGTGAAACGCTGGCGTTCGTGCGCATTTACCAACGGGAGCAGGTGTTGGTGGCGTTACAGCGTGGCGGCGGCGGTGAGGTGGCGTTGCCGTATAGCCCTCTGCTGAGCGCAGGCCAATGGCAGCGGCTGGAAGGGCACGGTGAGCTGAGAGAAGAGCAAAACGGCATGACGCTGCAACTGAGCGAAGAGTCGGTCACCTTGTGGCGTCGGATAGGGTAAAGCGGTGACGGGGCCGGCGGACCGGCCCCTGATAAAGTTAGTGTGCATTCACACTTTCTATAAGATCAATAGCCTACCGCTGAACCCGCTGGGCGGCGCACGTCATTGGCACCGTACAGATAACCTTCGCGTACCCTGCCGGAAACCGCCGAGTCGTTACCTGAGTTGGCCGGGCTGACGCCCGCGGCACCCGGCAAACCCACCAGAATCAATTCGGCCGCGCCCCACGGCGTTTGCTCAACCATCTTGTAACCCATGCCGCTGAGGAGTTTCAGCGTATCGGCGGAAACGCCGCGTTGTTCGTAATAAACCTCATCCGGAAGCCACTGATGGTGGATACGCGGTGCATCCACCGCTTCCTGCGGCGCCATACCGTGGTCGATCACGTTCAGTGCGGTTTGCAGGGTGATGGTAATGATGCGCGATCCGCCTGGCGAGCCGAGCACCATAAATATTTTGTTGTCTTTGGTCACTAGCGTCGGGCTCATCGACGATAGTGGGCGCTTACCGGGGGCAATGCTGTTGGCGGTGCCCTGCACCAGTCCGTACAGGTTTTTCTCCCCGACTTTAACGGTGAAATCGTCCATTTCATCGTTGAGGAAGAAACCTGTACCCGGTGCTATCACGACCGCGCCAAAGCGGCCGTTGACGGTATAGGTGGTGGAGACGGCGTTGCCGTCATGATCGACAATCGAATAGTGGGTGGTTTCCGGTTTTTCGTGGGGCTCCATGCCCGGCTGCACGTTTTCCGACGGCGTGGCCTTGTCTGCAACAATTTTTTTGCGGATCTCTTCGGCGTAGCTCTTGCTGACCAAGCGATCGATCGGGTTCTTGATGAACTCCGGGTCGCCAAGGTAGGTATTACGGTCCATATAGGCGTGGCGCATCGCTTCGGTCAGGGTGTGAATGGCCGCCGCCGAGTTAAAGCCCATACTTTTCAGATCATAACCTTCGACCACGTTGAGGATTTCGCACAGCGTGACGCCGCCGGAGCTGGGTGGCGGTGCAGAAACAAATTTATAGCCACGGTAGCTGCAGGTAATGGGCGGCGTTTCGGTGACTTTATAGTTGGCGAAATCGGCGGCCGTCAGGATCCCGCCGCCTTGTTTGGCTGCGGCCTCCACGGCCTGCGGGATTTTACCCTGATAGAAGGCGTCCGGGCCGTCTTTGGCGATGGCTTCGAGGGTGTTGGCCAGATCGCTCTGCACCAGACGGTCGCCCGGTTGCAGTGCGGTGCCGTCCGGGCGCAGGAAGATTTTGGCGGATTCCGGATCCTGTTTGAAACGGGCGACGGTGGTATCGAGGATATCGGTATCGGCACGGGTCAGAACAAAACCTTCGCGCGCCAGTTTGATCGCCGGCCCCATCACCTGCTCACGGCTCAGCTTGCCGTATTTTTGGCGTGCGGTTTCCATGCCCAGCACGGTACCCGGCACGCCCGCCGCCAGATAGCCATACAGGCTGGCGCCTTTTTTCACGTTGCCTTCGGCGTCCAGGTACATGTTGGCGCTGGCCGCCGCCGGAGCGGTTTCACGGAAGTTGATAAAGGTGTCGGTACCCTCGGCCAGGTGTACCGTCATAAAACCGCCGCCGCCGATATTGCCGCAGCAGGGGTTAACCACAGCCTGCGCATAGCCGACCGCCACTGCGGCATCGATGGCGTTGCCGCCCAGCTTGAGGATATCGACGCCCACCTGCGAGGCGAGATGTTGCGATGTCACCACCATGCCATTTTTGGCTTCGACCGCCGGGTTGGAGGCGGCGTACAGGCTGCTGCTGACCAGCAGCGCCGCCATGGTCAGTGGCTTGCTCCATTTCTGTAAAAACATAGTTATTCCTACCCTGTCAGTGTTCTTATTGTGATTGGCTTGCCGTTTTGCCCTGCAAAGAGCGGGCCAGCGTTATTTATAGTAGCTACAGGTAAGGTATTGCGCGGTGTTCAGGGCAGGAAATGTGAGCGGAAACAGGGAAATAAAGCCCGAATCATGGGCAGGTTGCCCTAAAAAAGAGCAAAAAAAACCGGCCGCGAGGGCCGGTTGATTCACTTGCAGGCTGAAATTACAGCTTGGAAGCGTTCTCGGACAGGTATTTAGCTACGCCGTCTGGAGATGCGCCCATACCTGCTTTGCCTTTTTCCCACTGAGCCGGGCACACTTCGCCGTGCTCTTCGTGGAATTGCAGCGCGTCAACGGTACGGATCATTTCGTCGATGTTACGGCCGATTGGCAGGTCGTTAACAACCTGAGCGCGAACCACACCGTCTTTGTCGATCAGGAAAGAACCGCGCAGTGCAACGCCGGCTTCCGGGTGCTCGATACCGTAAGCTTTCTGAATTTCACGCTTGATGTCGGCAACCATAGCGTATTTCACTTCACCGATGCCGCCATTTTCGACAGGGGTTTTACGCCATGCGTTGTGAACGAATTCTGAGTCGAATGAAACGCCAACCACTTCAACGCCACGCTTCTGGAACTCTTCATAGCGGTGATCGAAAGCGATCAGCTCAGAAGGACATACGAAGGTGAAGTCCATCGGCCAGAAGAACAGTACGGCTGGTTTGCCGTTCAGGTGCTTCTTAAAGTTGAAGTTTTCAACGATTTCGCCGCTGCCCAGTACGGCAGCTGCAGTGAAGTCAGGGGCTTGACGAGTTACCAGGACCATAATTACTCCTGTAATAGGTATTAAGGGGTTGATGTAAAAGCAAGGGCCAGTATAGGGACCAAGACTCGGTGAATAAAGGGTAAAAGACCAATCGATGAGATAGCTTTTACCTATCAAATTCGGTGATTAAATTTGGCAGGCTTTAAAATAACCTTTTCCCGCAAAAGGGCAAGGCTTAAAACCCGGTTTCTTGTAAAGCGTCGCATTTTCAACGGGTTTGGTTTGTGCTTAAAGCTTTTTATCTTTTGCCTGCTGCATCATCTGCGGATAAAAGTGCCAGAACTGTGTTTCAAGCTGATGATAGTGGCGCTCCACGTCGGCGAAAGAGCCGGCCAGAGCCGACAGACGGGGACGACGGCTGGCCATGCCGGCCAATACGGTGCCGATAAACGGCAGTTCGGCGTAACGTTCCAGCCAACGTTCCTGCCATAAATACCCGTTCAAGTTTTGAAAGCGCGGCGGCGTCAGCGGCAAATGCGGAACGATCTGGCTGCGGGCCTCTTGGGTAAAATTGTGCAGGCTGAGGGACGGCTCCAACTGTTGCCAGTGGCGCGCCAGGAAATGATCCCACACCACGTCGAGCGTGATGGGCGCCACGCGGCGGTGTTCGTCGCTGAAGAAGTCACGACAGAGCTTTACCTGCGGCAGGCTGTCGGTCAGTACGTCGACGCGGCGGTGCATCATTATGCCGGCCACTACCTCGGGATTGTACTCGCCTGCGGGGTTGCCGCGCACGAAGTCGGCCAACAGGTTGCCCAGCAGCGAGCTTTCCGCCAACTGAGCCAAATGGAGATGTGCAAGGAAGTTCATCCGGGCATTGTATCCGAAGTCGTGCAAATCCTCCTTATTTCTTGCTGCTGACCGCCCGCGGCTTTAGACTAGGCCGCTTGTTTTTTACCAACCAGTCTTATATTGAAGAAGTGAATACCCATGCGCGTCGCCGATTTTTCCTTTGAACTTCCCGAGTCCCTGATTGCCCATTATCCTCAGCCTGAGCGCAGCGGTTGCCGTTTGCTGCAGCTGGACGGGCCGAGCGGGGCGCTGACGCACGGCGTATTCACCGATCTGCTGGATAACCTGGAAGCCGGCGATCTGCTGGTATTCAACAATACCCGGGTGATCCCGGCGCGCATGTTTGGCCGCAAGGTCAGCGGCGGCAAGATTGAAGTGCTGGTCGAGCGTGTGCTGGACGATCATCGGGTGTTGGCGCACGTACGCGCTTCAAAAGCGCCAAAGCCGGGCGCTGAACTGCTGCTGGGTGATGACGAAAGCGTTGCCGCTACCATGGTGGCGCGCCACGATACGCTGTTCGAATTGCGCTTCAACGATGAACGCGATGTGTTCACTATCCTCAATGCCGTTGGCCATATGCCGCTGCCGCCGTATATCGATCGGCCGGATGAAGACGCCGACCGCGAGCTTTATCAGACGGTTTACAGCGAGAAACCGGGCGCCGTTGCGGCACCGACCGCCGGGCTGCACTTCGATGAGCCGCTGCTGGCTGCGTTGCGCGCGAAGGGCATTGAGATGGCTTTTGTCACCCTGCACGTTGGCGCGGGCACCTTCCAGCCGGTGCGGGTGGAAACCATTGAAGAGCACGTGATGCATGCGGAATACGCGGAAGTTCCGCAAGAGGTGGTTGACGCGGTGTTGGCCTGCAAAGCACGTGGCAAGCGCGTAGTGGCGGTGGGAACGACCTCGGTACGCTCGCTGGAAAGCGCGGCCAACGCCAGCAAGGACGCGCTGATTGCGCCGTTCTTCGGCGATACCAGCATCTTTATTTTCCCGGGTTACCATTATCAGGTGATCGACGCATTGGTGACCAATTTCCATCTGCCGGAGTCGACGCTGATCATGTTGGTATCCGCCTTCGCCGGTTATAAAAACACCATGCATGCTTATCAGCAGGCGGTGGCCGAGCAGTACCGTTTCTTCAGCTATGGCGATGCGATGTTCATCAGCCGTAACCCGCAGGCGGAGCACGAGTCCGTCGGCGCCTGATTCCCCGGGCTGCGCATTTGGCGCGGCCCTGTTTTAACGACATCAGACTGTTTCTCTGATGCTGGAGGTTTTGTGAAGTACGAATTACAAGCAACTGATGGCCGCGCCCGCCGCGGCCGCCTTATTTTTGAACGCGGCGTGGTGGAAACCCCGGCCTTTATGCCTGTCGGTACCTACGGCACGGTAAAAGGCATGACGCCGGAAGAAGTGAAAGAGACCGGCGCGCAGATCCTGCTGGGCAACACTTTCCACCTGTGGCTGCGCCCAGGGCAGGAAATCATGAAACTGCATGGCGATCTGCATGATTTCATGCAGTGGCACGGCCCGATCCTGACCGATTCCGGCGGTTTCCAGGTGTTCAGCCTGGGGGCGATGCGCAAAATTAAAGAGGAAGGCGTTTATTTCCGTAATCCGATTAACGGCGATAAAGTGTTCCTCAGCCCGGAAAAATCGATGGAAATCCAGTATGACCTGGGTTCCGACATCGTCATGATCTTCGACGAGTGTACGCCGTATCCGGCCGACTGGGATTACGCCAAGAGCTCGATGGAGATGTCACTGCGCTGGGCGCAGCGCAGCCGTCAACGTTTTGACGAACTGAAGAATAAAAACGCCTTATTCGGCATTATTCAGGGCGGTGTTTACGAAGATTTACGAGATGTTTCAGTAAAAGGGCTGGTGGATATCGGCTTTGATGGTTACGCTGTTGGCGGCTTGGCTGTAGGCGAGCCAAAAGAGGATATGCATCGCATTCTCGAACATGTTTGCCCGCAAATTCCGGAAGATAAGCCACGCTACCTGATGGGCGTAGGCAAGCCGGAAGATCTGGTTGAAGGCGTGCGTCGCGGTATCGATATGTTCGACTGCGTGATGCCAACGCGTAATGCCCGCAACGGCCACTTGTTCGTGACTGACGGTGTGGTAAAAATCCGTAATGCCAAGCACAAGGATGATACTTCTCCGCTGGATAAAGACTGTGATTGCTACACGTGTCGCAATTACAGCCGTGCCTACTTGCATCATCTCGATCGTTGCAACGAAATACTGGGTGCCCGATTGAATACCATTCATAACCTGCGCCACTACCAACGCCTGATGGCGGGTTTACGCCAGGCTATTGAACAGGGTAAATTAGAGCTGTTTGTTACGGATTTCTACGGTCGGATCGGCAAACCGATTCCACCTTTAAACGCTTGAATTAATAATTGATAACTTAATGAGGGAATTTCAATGAGCTTTTTCATTTCTGACGCCGTCGCATCCGCAGGGGCCCCGGCTCAGGGAAGCCCGTACTCTCTGATCATTATGCTGGTCGTGTTTGGTCTGATTTTCTATTTCATGATCCTGCGCCCGCAGCAAAAACGCGCCAAAGAGCACAAGAAGCTGATGGACTCGATTGGCAAGGGTGATGAAGTGCTGACCACCGGTGGCCTGATTGGCCGCGTGACCAAAGTGGCTGACACCGGCATCATCGCCATTGCGCTGAACGACACCACGGAAGTGATGATCAAGCGTGACTTCGTGGCGGCCGTTCTGCCGAAAGGTACCATGAAGGCCCTGTAATTTTGTTTTCCCGAAGGGAATTGCCGTGCTAAACCGTTATCCTTTGTGGAAGTATCTGATGCTGATCGTCGTGATCATCGTCGGTCTGCTTTATGCGCTTCCCAACCTCTATGGTGAGGATCCGGCTGTACAAATCACTGGCGCGCGCGGTGTCGCCGCCAGTGAAACTACGCTGGACCAAGTCCGTACCGTATTAGAAAAAGACAATATCGCGAGCAAGTCGATTGCGCTGGAAAATGGCGCCATCCTGGCTCGCTTTAAAGATCCTGACGTTCAGTTGCGTGCCCGTGAAGCCTTGATGGCGGAACTGGGCGACAAGTTCGTCGTCGCGCTGAACCTGGCCCCGGCCACCCCGGCCTGGTTGGCCATGCTGGGCGCCGAACCGATGAAACTGGGCCTGGACCTGCGAGGTGGCGTGCACTTCCTGATGGAAGTGGACATGGACACCGCGCTGGGCAAGCTGCAGGAACAAACCATGGATACCCTGCGCAGCGAGCTGCGTGAAAAGGGGATTCCTTATGCGTCTATCCGCAAGCTGGACAACAACGGCGTGGAAGTTCGCTTCCGTGACGATGCCGCCCGCGATCAGGCCATCAGCTACATTACCCCGCGTCAGCGCGATCTGGTGCTTTCAGCCAATGGCACCAACACCCTGAAAGCCAGCCTGACGGATGCCCGTCTGAGCGAAGCGCGCGAATATGCGGTGCAGCAGAACATCACCATCCTGCGTAACCGCGTTAACCAGCTCGGCGTTGCCGAACCGCTGGTGCAGCGCCAGGGCTCTGACCGTATCGTGGTTGAATTGCCGGGTATTCAGGACACCGCACGCGCCAAAGAGATTCTGGGCGCTACCGCTACGCTGGAATTCCGTCTGGTCAACACCAACGCGGATGCGACAGCCGCGGCCAACGGCCGTGTACCGGGTGATTCCGAGGTGAAAAACACGCGCGAAGGCCAGCCGGTAGTGCTGTATAAGCGTGTGATTCTGACCGGTGACCACATCACCGACTCCACCTCCAGTACCGACGAATACAACCAGCCGCAGGTAAATATCTCGCTCGACAGCGCCGGTGGCACGTCAATGTCCAACTTCACCAAGGACAACATCGGCAAACCGATGGCGACCCTGTTCGTGGAGTATAAGGACAGCGGCAAGAAAGACGCCAACGGCCGTGCGGTTCTGGTGAAACAGGAAGAAGTGATCAACGTGGCGAACATTCAGTCGCGTTTGGGCAACAGCTTCCGTATCACCGGTATCGGCAATCCGAACGAAGCGCGCCAGCTCTCGTTGCTGCTGCGTGCCGGTGCGCTGATCGCGCCTATTCAGATCGTGGAAGAACGCACCATCGGTCCAACTCTGGGGCAACAGAACATTACCCAAGGTCTGGAAGCCTGTCTGTGGGGCCTGGTGGCTTCCATCGTGTTCATGGTGGTCTGGTACCGTAAGTTCGGCATGATCGCCACGACGGCGCTGGTTGCCAACCTGGTGCTGATTGTCGGCGTGATGTCCCTGTTGCCGGGGGCGACGCTGACCATGCCGGGCATTGCCGGTATCGTGCTGACGCTGGCGGTGGCGGTCGACGCCAACGTACTGATAAACGAACGTATCAAGGAAGAGCTGAAGAACGGGCGTTCCGTTCAGCAGGCGATCCATGAGGGCTATAAAGGCGCGTTCTCCAGTATCGTCGACGCCAATATCACGACCCTGATCACCGCGATCATTCTGTACGCAGTGGGCACCGGTTCGATCAAGGGCTTTGCGATTACTACCGCAATCGGTGTGGCGACGTCCATGTTCACCGCGATTGTCGGTACCCGTGCCATCGTCAACCTGCTTTACGGCGGCAAACGCATTAACAAGCTGTCTATCTGAGGAGTGCGTTGTGGCACAGGATTATACTGTTGAACAACTCAACTACGGCCGTAAAGTCTATGACTTTATGCGCTGGGATTACGTGGCCTTCGGCATCTCATTGCTGCTGTTGGTCGCGTCAATCGCCACCATGTCGGTACGCGGGTTTAACTGGGGTCTGGATTTTACCGGCGGTACGGTAATTGAAATCAGCCTGGAAAAGCCGGCTAACCTCGATCTGATGCGCGATACGCTGGAAAAAGCCGGGTTCCAGGACCCGATTATTCAGAACTTTGGCAGCAGCCGTGACGTGATGGTGCGTATGCCACCGGCGACCGGCACTGCAGGCCAGGAACTGGGCAATAAAGTGATCGGCGTGATCAACGACGCGGTGGATAAAAACGCCACCGTGAAGCGTATCGAGTTCGTCGGCCCGAGCGTGGGCAGCGAACTGGCGCAGACCGGCGGCATGGCGTTGCTGGTGGCGTTGATCTGTATCCTGATCTACGTCGGTTTCCGCTTCGAATGGCGCCTCGCGCTGGGGGCGGTTATTGCGCTGGCGCACGACGTGATCATCACTATGGGCGTGCTGTCGCTGTTCCATATCGAGATTGACCTGACCATTGTCGCATCATTGATGTCGGTTATCGGTTACTCGCTGAACGACAGTATCGTGGTTTCCGACCGTATTCGTGAGAATTTCCGCAAGATCCGCCGCGGAACGCCTTACGAAATCATGAACGTGTCGTTGACCCAAACGCTGAGCCGTACATTGATGACCTCCGGTACCACCTTGATGGTGGTGCTGATGCTGTACATCTTCGGTGGCGCCATGCTGCAGGGCTTCTCGTTGGCGATGCTGATCGGCGTGTCTATCGGTACCGTATCCTCTATCTACGTGGCGTCCGCGCTGGCGTTGAAACTGGGTATGAAACGCGAGCACATGCTGCAACAGAAAGTGGAAAAAGAGGGCGCAGATCAGCCTTCGATTCTGCCTTAATACGCTGCGTTTTCAGTGAAATAAAAAAGGAGTGCCGTTTGGCGCTCCTTTTTTTTGCCTGCGGCGAGGGATCGCGGATCAGTGTTGCTGAACCACCGCCGGCTGGGCGGTCGGAACGATGCTGTGCAGCCGTACAAAGCCCAGTTGCTCGGGCGTCAGGCCGCTAAAGCGCAGTTCAAAGTTCTGCTCAGGCTTCGGCAACAGCGAGTCTGCACTGGCGACCGGTTGTGACAGCGAGTCGGCGGTTAGCGGTTTGCCGGTGGCGGCATCCAGTTGCCCCCATTCCACCACCGCTTTAAATGCCGGCAGCGAAGCCTGTGAGACGGTACGAACGTGCAGCAATGCCTGGGTGCCATTGGCTTCGGTTTTTACGTGGCTGAGCGACACGCTCAGTTCGCCGATGCTGCTTTGCAGGCGCGCGGCGTTATTGGCCGCAGGCAGCAGGTAGACGCCGCTGGTGGAGTTCTGATTCAGCTGGTTCTGCTGTTCCAGCGCCGTGGCCTGATTGGTCAGGGTGCTTAATTTCTGATTCAGTTCAACCACCTGATGGCGGAGCTTCGGCACCTCGTGAGTTTGTGCGCAGCCCGCCAGCAGAACAAGCGCGCTGAGCAGGAAAACTTTCGGATAAGGGGTTGGCATGGCGGCGATTTCCTATTCAATATCTCCTGTTATCAGCTTAGCCCGCCCGGCGAGGAAAGTCATGCGCGCCGCTGTTTTAGCGCCATTCGGTATCGCGGCTCGCAACAAATGGTCGACGGCCTTTGTTGTGACCGCACTTCGGGTTAAACTGTTCTTAACTATGAAAACGTTTATCAGGACGTGTTATGCATTGCCCTTTCTGCGCCGCCGTTGATACCAAAGTCATTGATTCCCGCCTGGTGGGTGATGGTTCTCAGGTGCGCCGTCGCCGTCAGTGTTTGGTTTGTAATGAACGTTTCACCACTTTTGAAGTGGCTGAGCTGGTGATGCCACGGGTAATAAAAAGCGACGAAGTGCGTGAGCCGTTCAACGAAGACAAACTGCGTCGCGGTATGTTGAAAGCGTTGGAAAAACGCCCGGTCAGCTCCGACGACGTGGAAAATGCGATTAACCACATCAAATCCCAGTTGCGCGCCACCGGTGAACGCGAAGTGCCTACCAAGCTGGTCGGCAACCTGGTGATGGACGCGCTGAAAAAGCTGGATAAAGTGGCCTATATTCGTTTTGCCTCGGTTTACCGCAGCTTTGAAGATATTCGCGAATTCGGCGAAGAAATCGCCCGGCTGCAGGACTAAGGGGTTACATGTATAACGACGAGTTTTATATGGCGCGCGCCTTTGAGTTGGCGCGACTGGGGCGTTTTACTACCGCACCCAACCCGAACGTCGGCTGCGTTATCGTGCGTGACGGCGAAATCGTCGGCGAGGGTTATCACCTGCGCGCCGGCGAACCTCATGCGGAAGTGCATGCTTTGCGCATGGCGGGCGAGCGGGCGCGTGGTGCCACCGCTTATGTCACGCTGGAGCCATGCAGCCATCACGGGCGCACGCCGCCTTGTGCTGATGCGTTGGTCGCCGCCGGCGTTGCCCGCGTGGTTGCGGCGATGCAGGATCCCAACCCAGAGGTTGCCGGTCGTGGCCTGTACAAGCTGCAACAGGCGGGTATAGACGTGCGTCACGGCCTGATGCTGGCCGAAGCTGAAGCGGTGAATCCGGGTTTTCTCAAACGCATGCGCACCGGTTTTCCTTATGTGCAACTGAAGCTGGGCGCCTCGCTCGATGGTCGCACGGCAATGGCTTCCGGCGAGAGCCAGTGGATCACCTCACCGCAGGCGCGGCAGGACGTGCAGCGTCTGCGAGCGCAAAGCGCCGCCATCCTGAGCACCAGCGCCACCGTGTTGGCCGACGATCCGTCACTGACGGTGCGTTGGGATGAGCTGGATGCCGCCACGCAGAGCCTCTATCCGCGTGAACATCTGCGCCAGCCGTTGCGCATTATCCTCGACAGCCGGAACCGCGTAACGCCGCAGCACCGCGTGGTGCAGCAGCCGGGGGCGACCTGGCTGGCTCGGTTGCAATCGGACGATCGGAGCTGGCCGCAGGATGTTGAACAACTGACATTTCCGGCGCACGGCGGCGGGATCGATCTGGTCGTGATGATGATGCAACTGGCGAAACGCCAGGTGAATTCTATCTGGGTAGAAGCCGGCGCTGCACTTTCCGGCGCGTTGTTGCAGGCAGGGCTGGTTGATGAGCTCATTTTGTACATCGCGCCAAAACTCATGGGTGATAATGGGCGCGGCCTGTGCCAGTTGCCGGGTCTTGAACGCCTGGCTGATGCGCCGGAATTTGTCTTCAGCGAAGTGCGGCAGATCGGCCCCGATCTGCGCTTGCGGCTGAAGCCGAAATACTGAATATAACGTCCGCTTGCCGGTCTGATTGGCGTTTTACAAAACCGCCGCGCAGGTAGATAAAGAATGTGATAGAATCCGCCCCCCTGCGGGGTATTGAACCCATTTTTAAGGAAAGCCCATGAAAGTTATCGAAGGTGTTGTTGCTACTCCAAATGCCCGTGTGGCGATCGCAATTGCACGTTTTAACAATTTCATCAACGACAGCCTGCTGCAAGGTGCCATCGACGCACTGAAGCGCATTGGTCAGGTTGCTGACGACAACATCACCGTTGTCTGGGTCCCGGGCGCTTACGAGCTGCCGCTGACTGCTCGCGTGCTGGCCAACAGCGGCAAATACGATGCGATTATCGCGTTGGGCACCGTTATCCGTGGGGGCACCGCGCACTTCGAATATGTAGCGGGCGAAGCCAGTTCCGGCATCGGCAATGTTTCGCTGAACGCTGAAATCCCGGTTGCCTTTGGCGTGCTGACCACCGAAAGCATTGAACAGGCTATCGAGCGTGCCGGCACCAAAGCGGGCAACAAGGGTGCTGAAGCTGCTCTGACCGCACTTGAAATGATTAATGTTATCAAAGCTATTAAAGCCTGAATTTAGTTAAGGGGAATTCCGTGAAACCTGCTGCTCGTCGCCGCGCTCGTGAGTGCGCTGTTCAAGCGCTTTACTCTTGGCAGTTGTCTAAAAATGACATTGCCGATGTTGAACACCAGTTCCTGACGGAGCAAGATGTCAAAGATGTGGACATCGCCTATTTTCGGGAGCTGCTGTCCGGCGTGGCGGTGAATGCGGGTCTGCTGGATGGCCTGATGGCACCTTTCCTGTCGCGTCAGCTCGAAGAGCTGGGCCAGGTAGAAAGAGCCGTCCTGCGTATTGCTCTGTTTGAGCTGAAAATGCGTGAGGATGTGCCTTACAAAGTGGCTATCAACGAAGCGATCGAACTGGCGAAAACCTTCGGCGCCGAAGACAGCCACAAGTTTGTGAATGGCGTGCTGGATAAAGCAGCACCAAGCATCCGCAAGAAAAAATAAAAAATTAAGGCCGGCATCTCCGGCCTTAATTTCTTCTATTGGAATATCAACCATGGCATGCGGCGAATTTGACCTCATTGCCCGCTATTTTGACCGGTTTAAGAGTCTGCGCCGGGACGTACAGTTGGGCATTGGAGATGACTGCGCACTCCTGACAGTGGCAGAAAAACAGCTTTTGGCCGTCAGTACCGACACCCTGGTTTCGGGCGTTCACTTCCTGCCGGATATCGATCCGGCCGATCTCGGCTACAAAGCACTGGCGGTCAACCTGAGCGATCTGGCGGCAATGGGCGCCGATCCGGCCTGGCTTTCACTGGCGTTAACCTTGCCTGATGTGAATGAGCCCTGGCTGAAGGCGTTCAGCGACAGCCTGTTCGAACAGCTTAATTATTATGGCATGCAGTTGATCGGCGGCGACACCACGCGCGGCCCGTTGAGCATGACGTTAACCATTCATGGCTTGATCCCGGCCGGCCGGGCGTTGACCCGCAGCGGTGCGCGCATCGGCGATTGGATTTACGCTACCGGTACGTTGGGCGACAGCGCCGCCGGCCTTGCGATCTTGCAAAATCGCCTGCAGGTAGCGGATGCCGACGCACGCGATTACCTGATAGGCCGCCATCTGCGGCCGCAGCCGCGAGTGTTGCAGGGGCAGGCGCTGCGTGATTTAGCCAGCTCGGCGATTGATATTTCCGACGGGTTGATCTCCGATCTGAAGCACGTGCTGAAAGCCTCCGAGTGCGGGGCGCGCATCGATCTGGATGAGCTGCCGCTGTCGCAGGTATTGAGCAGCCACGCGGATGCTGAACAGGCGCTGCGCTGGGCGCTGACCGGCGGTGAAGATTACGAACTGTGCTTTACGGTGCCGGAAATCAACCGTGGCGCGCTGGAAGTGGCACTGAGCCATCTGGGCGCGGATTACACCTGTATTGGCCAGATTGGCCCGCTTTCCGAAGGCATTAAATTCTACCGCAACGATGAAGCGGTGGAGCTGTCCTGGAAGGGCTTCGATCATTTCAGCGCGGAGCAGGCGTAACATGGATGAAGCTAAACGCCGTCTGCGGATGAGCAATCCGTGGCACCTGCTGGCCACCGGTTTCGGCAGTGGCCTGTCACCGGTGATACCGGGCACCATGGGGTCGCTGGCGGCTATTCCGTTCTGGTTGTTGCTGATCCAACTGCCGTGGCAGCTCTATTCGCTGCTGGTGATGTTCAGCATCTGTATCGGCGTTTATTTGTGCCATCAGACGGCCAAAGACATGCGGGTACACGATCACGGCAGCATCGTCTGGGACGAGTTTGTCGGCATGTGGATCACGCTGATGGCGTTGCCGGTCAACGATTGGCAGTGGGTAGCTCTGGGCTTTGTGATTTTCCGCGTTCTCGACATGTGGAAACCCTGGCCGATCCGCTGGTTCGATCGTAACGTGCATGGCGGTATGGGCATCATGGTCGACGATATCGTCGCCGGGGTGCTTTCGGCCGGCATCATCTATCTGATTGGCCACCACTGGCCGCTTGGGCTGTTTTGATTGCGGGGGCGCAGTGCAACACTGCTGCGCCCTTGAAACCTCCGCGTTATTCAAACCCCGTCACGTGATGCGGCACATAGGCCGTTTCCAGCTCGGCAATCTCTTCCGGCGTTAACGTCAGATCGACGGCGGCCACGGCGTCTTCCAGGTGTTCGTGGCGCGATGCGCCGATAATAGGAGCACTGACCACCGGTTTGCTCAACAGCCAGGCCAGCGCAACCTGCGCGCGCGATACACCGTGTTCTTGTGCAAGGGTGGCGACGCGTTCGGCGATAATGCCATCGATACCTTCGGTTTCGTCATACAGATTTTTGCCGACCTGATCGGACACCAGCCGTGCGGTGGTTTCACCCCAGGGGCGAGTCAGACGACCGCGTGCCAGCGGGCTCCACGGCAGCACCGCGATGCCTTCGGCGGCGCACAGCGGATGCATTTCGCGCTCTTCCTCACGTTGAATCAGGTTGTACTGATCCTGCATGCTGACAAACCGCGTCCAGCCATGCAGATCGGCGGTGTACAACGCTTTGGCGAACTGCCAGGCATACATCGACGACGCGCCTATATAGCGCGCTTTACCGGCCCTGACCACGTCATGCAGCGCTTCCAGCGTTTCTTCAATGGGCGTTTCATAATCCCAACGGTGGATTTGCAGCAGATCGACATAGTCGGTGCCCAATCGTTTCAGACTGTCGTCGATAGACTGCATGATTTTGGCGCGCGACAGCCCGCGTTCCAGATTACTCAGGGGGAAATAGACTTTGGTGGCGATCACCACTTCATCACGGCGCGCGTAATCCCGCAGTGCCCGGCCGACGATCTCCTCGCTGCTGCCGTCTGAGTAGCTGTTGGCGGTGTCAAAGAAATTGATGCCGGCGTCCAGTGCCTGTTTCAGTAGCGGGCGGCTGCTTTCTTCCGGCAACGTCCAGGCGTGGTTGCCGCGGTCGGGTTCACCGTAGGTCATACAACCCAGGCAGATGCGCGAGACGTTCAGATCGGTGTTGCCCAGTTTCAGATACTTCATGCTTGCCTCCAGATGTCAGCACAGATCTATAACTGTAGTGGATTATCGGAATGGCCGAGACGAAAACGCCCCCGCAAAGCGGAGGCGTCGGTCAATCAGGCGCGGGGATTATTGTGCCAACCAGGCGTCGATCTGTCGCCGTATGCCGGCGGCATCCAGGCCCAGATCGACGCGGACCTCTTCCTGGCTGCCTTGTGATACAAAGCTGTCCGGCAGGCCGATATTCAGTACCGGCACTGCCCGGCGTTTGGCCATCAGCAGTTCGTTCACGCCACTGCCGGCGCCGCCCATAATGGCATTCTCTTCCAGCGTGACCAGCACCTCGTGGCTGGCAGCCAGTTCCAGCACCAGTTGTTCGTCCAGCGGTTTCACGAAACGCATATCCACCAGCGTGGCATTGAGGGCTTCAGCCACCTGAGCCGCTTCCGGCAGCAGGGTGCCGAAGTTCAGAATCGCGACCTTTTCACCTTCCCGGCGCACCACACCTTTGCCGATCGGCAACGCGCCAAGCGGTTCCAGCGGCGCACCGGTGCCGTTACCCCGCGGATAACGGACGGCGCTTGGGCCTTCGTTATAGTGATAGCCGGTGTACAGCATCTGGCGGCACTCGTTTTCGTCACTCGGCGTCATGATCACCATGGTCGGGATACAGCGCATGAACGACAGATCGAACGCTCCCTGGTGAGTCTGGCCGTCGGCACCGACGATGCCGCCGCGATCGATGGCAAACATCACCGGCAGTTTTTGGATTGCCACGTCGTGGATCAGTTGATCGTAAGCCCGCTGCAGGAAGGTGGAGTAAATCGCCACCACCGGCTTGTAGCCGCCAATCGCCAGACCGGCGGCAAAGGTGACCGCGTGTTGCTCGGCGATCGCCACGTCGAAATATTGCTGCGGATAGTCGCGGGAGAATTGCACCATACCGGAGCCTTCGCGCATAGCCGGGGTAATGGCCATCAACGAGCTGTCTTTGGCGGCGGTTTCACACAGCCAGTCGCCAAAGATTTTCGAATAGCTCGGCAGACCGCCGGCGCTCTTCGGCAGCGTGCCGCTGGCGGGATCGAACTTCGGCACTGCGTGGAAGCTGATCGGATCTTTTTCCGCCGGTGCGTAACCGCGGCCTTTTTTGGTCATGATGTGCAGCAACTGCGGGCCTTTCAAGTCACGCATGTTTTTCAGCGTGGCGACCAGCCCCTGGACATCGTGGCCATCAACCGGGCCGATGTAGTTAAAGCCCAGTTCTTCGAACAACGTACCCGGTACCACCATGCCTTTCAGGTGTTCTTCGGTGCGTTTGACCAGCTCTTTGATCGGTGGCAGGCCGGACAGCACTTTTTTGCTGCCTTCGCGCAGGGTGGAATAGAGCTTGCCGGAAAGCAGCTGCGCCAGATGATTGTTCAGGGCACCGACGTTTTCGGAGATCGACATTTCGTTATCGTTCAATACCACCAGCATATCCGGGTTGATGTCCCCAGCGTGGTTCATGGCTTCAAACGCCATGCCGGCGGTGATCGCGCCATCGCCAATCACGCAGACCGTGCGGCGATTTTTTCCTTCACGTTCCGCCGCGACCGCCATGCCGAGGCCGGCACTGATCGAGGTAGACGAGTGGCCAACCGACAGCACGTCATATTCACTCTCAGCGCGCCAGGGAAAAGGGTGCAGGCCATTTTTTTGACGGATGGTGGAAATCTTGTCGCGACGGCCGGTCAGAATTTTATGCGGGTAGGCCTGGTGACCAACGTCCCATACCAGATGATCGAACGGTGTATTGTAAACATAGTGCAATGCTACCGTCAGTTCGACGGTACCCAGCCCGGACGCAAAGTGGCCGCTGGAGCGGCTGACGCTGTCCAGCAGGTATTGCCGCAGTTCGTCACACAGCTTCGGCAGGCTCTCTTTTGGCAGCAAACGGAGTTCATCAGGATTTTCCGCTAGCGCCAAGGTCGGGTATTTGGCTATATCAAGACTCATTCGATACTCATATCAGAGGAGTTAACGTCACACGTTAATTGTCGCGTTCAATAATGAAGCTGGCTAACGCTCGCAATGGCGCTGTGTTATAAGATTGCGCTGCCAAAGTGTCTAATGCAGCTAAAGCTTCCTGATAGAGATCCCACGCTTTTGCTTTCGCGCTGTCAAGCCCGAGCAAAGCTGGATAGGTGCTCTTTCCGTGTTGCTGGTCCGCTCCCTGACGTTTACCGATTTTCTCGGTTTCGCCGACAACGTCCAAAATGTCATCCTGCACCTGAAACGCCAGGCCGATCGCTGCGGCGTAACGGTCAAGCTGCGGCAGCGCTGCACGGCCAGGCTCACCGGCAGCCAGAGCCCCGAGGCGAACCGCCGCGCGGATTAACGCGCCGGTTTTGTGGCGGTGGATTTGCTCCAGCGCAGGCAGATCGATTTGCCGCCCTTCAGCTTCGAGATCCAACGACTGGCCGCCGCACATGCCGGCCACGCCGCTGGCGGTCGCCAGTTCGGACACCATCGCCAGCCGATCGCGCAGCGCCACGTCGGGCATGTCGGCATCGGCCAGAATGGAAAATGCCAGTGTCTGCAGCGCATCACCCGCCAGGATCGCGCTGGCTTCACCAAATTTGATATGGCAGGTCGGCTGACCGCGACGCAGGTCATCATCGTCCATTGCCGGCAGATCGTCATGGATCAACGAATAGGCATGGATGCATTCTACCGCAGCGGCCGGTACATCCAAATTATTCAGTGAAACGCCAAACATTTGCCCGGTGGTATACACCAGGAACGGGCGAAGACGTTTACCGCCCAGCAGCGCGCCATGACGCATTGCGGCCACCATGTTGCCGTCGTTGAACGGCAGCGGTGCGATAAAATCCAGCAGCGTGCGGTCGGCCCGTTGGCGAAAAGCCTGTAACTGCTCAGAAAAAGCGGTCTGTTGGACGATCTCAGACATGACGATTACTCTGCATCCGGGGTGAAAGGCGCCAGCGCGGCGTCATCGGCGCTGTCGTTAAGTAAAATTTGCACGCGCTGCTCGGCCTGTTGCAGTTTTTGTTGGCCCTGACGCGCCAGTTGCACGCCGCGTTCGAATTCATTCAGCGCATCTTCCAACGGTAACTCACCCGATTCCAGACGCGTCACGATGTTTTCCAGTTCGCTGAGGGAACTTTCAAAGCTGATGCTTTGCTCTGTACTGTCTGATTGTGCAGGTTTTTTCGGCATAATTTTCTTTTTACATCATCATGTGAACAGTGGCGCCAGAGCCTATCCTAGCGGATCTTGATTAGCAAATCATGGCGCGCATGTGTGGTTTTGTGCACCGAGCCTCACCAGATAGTGATATACTCCGCGCCGCAAATGCGATTGATAAAACATTCGGCAGTGCCGTTGGTTTTATCAATCGCATATACATTGTAAATCCTTTTCCCTCGTAATTCTGACAATAAAGACCGCCATGAAGTTTATCATTAAATTGTTCCCGGAAATCACCATCAAGAGTCAATCTGTGCGTTTGCGCTTCATCAAGATTCTCTCGACCAATATCCGCAACGTCCTGAAGCAGTATGATGAAACGCTGGCGGTTGTCCGTCATTGGGATCATATCGAAGTTCGCGCCAAAGATGAAAACCAGCGGCCGGTGATAGCGGACGCGCTGACGCGCATTCCCGGTATCCACCATATTCTGGAAGTGGAAGACCGCGGCTACACTGATATTCACCACATTTTCGAGCAAACGCTGGAAGCTTACCGCGAGCAGCTTGAGGGGAAAACCTTCTGCGTGCGCGTCAAGCGCCGCGGCAAGCAGGACTTCAACTCGCAGGACGTGGAACGTTACGTCGGCGGCGGTTTGAACCAGCACATCGAAAGTGCGCGCGTTAAGCTGTCGCACCCGCAGGTGACGGTCAATCTGGAAATCGAAGACGACAAGCTGATGCTGGTAAAAGCGCGCCGCGAAGGCATCGGCGGTTACCCGGTGGGTACTCAGGAAGACGTGTTGTCGCTGATTTCCGGCGGTTTCGATTCTGGCGTTTCCAGCTATATGTTGATGCGTCGCGGTTGCCGCGTACATTACTGCTTCTTCAATCTGGGTGGTGCGGCACATGAAATTGGCGTCAAGCAGGTGGCGTATTATCTGTGGAACCGTTTCGCCAGTTCGCACAAGGTGCGCTTTGTCGCCATCGATTTCGAACCCGTGGTCGGCGAAATCCTGGAAAAGGTCGACGATGGCCAGATGGGCGTGGTGCTCAAACGCATGATGGTGCGCGCCGCCTCGCAAGTCGCAGAACGTTATGGCGTACAAGCATTGGTGACCGGCGAGGCGCTGGGCCAGGTGTCCAGCCAGACGCTGACTAACCTGCGTTTGATCGACAATGCGTCCGATACTCTGATCCTGCGTCCGCTGATTTCACACGACAAAGAGCACATTATCAAAGTGGCGCGCGAGATTGGCACCGAAGACTTTGCCAAGACCATGCCGGAATACTGTGGTGTTATCTCGAAAAGCCCGACGGTAAAAGCGATCAAAGCAAAAATTGAAGAAGAGGAAAGTCACTTCGATTTTTCCATTCTCGATCGCGTGGTGAGTGAAGCGAAGAATGTCGATATCCGTACCATCGCCGAACAGGCGCAGGAACAGGTTGCTGAAGTAGAAACCGTGGCGGCCTTTGGCGCTGACGAAGTGATCCTGGATATCCGTTCTAACGATGAGCAGGAAGAGAAGCCGCTGAAGCTGGAGCAGGTTGAGGTGAAACCGCTGCCGTTCTACAAACTCAGTACGCAGTTTGGCGACCTGGATCAGAGCAAAACCTATCTGCTGTACTGCGATCGTGGCGTGATGAGCCGTCTGCAGGCGCTGTACCTGCTGGAGCAGGGGTTTACCAACGTCAAAGTCTATCGCCCTTAAATCCCCGTTTCTGTGCGGGGAATCCCAATAGATTTCGAGCTGTAGCTAGGCGGCAACCGAACACATTCCCAGGAGCTTACTTGAGTAAGTGACTGGGATCGGTGAGGACAGCCAACAACGCTACAGTTCGAAAGATGAAGGGATTAGTCGCGGAAGTCGTACATGCCCGGTATCAGCACCAGTTGCGCCGCGATTTCCGCCGCTTTCGCTTTACCCAGCAACAAATCAATCAATTTCAGTGCAAACTCCATCGATGTTCCCGGCCCCTGGCTGGTGAGCAGGTTGACGCGCGCATCGTATACCACGCGCCGCTCCATCCATTTGTCTGCCGGGATCTGATCTTTCAAGCCGGGGAAACCGGTCATATTGCCGATGGGGAACAGATCGTGGTGTTGCAATACCAGGGCCGGCGCCGCACAGATGGCGGCGACGATGTTGCCCTGCAGATGCATCTGACGCACTTTCTCTACCAATAGCGGGCTGTCGCGGAAACACTCGGCGCCCTTCAGGCCGCCAGGCAGCACGATGGCATCGAAGGGATCGTCCACAATCGACACCAGCGGCGCATCCGCCAGCAGCTTCACGCCGCGTGAACAGACGATAGTCAGGTCACCGTCACCGGCCACGCTGGCGGTAGTGACGTTGACGCCCGCTCGCACCAGAAGATCGATGGTGGTGACGGCTTCGGTTTCTTCGCTACCAGGTGCCAGGCAGACCAGCGCCGATACGCTCATATTCATTTTCCTTTCGCTTAATCAATTCAAACAGCCGGGCGTTCTCCGGCAGAATCATGCCGTGGCTGCGCGCGCGGCGCAGCAGGTAGCCGGTAATGTAGTCGATCTCGGTATGCCGCTGGGTGCGGACATCCTGCAGCATCGAAGAGATGTTATCCGCCGTGCTCTGAATCACCTCCATCACATACTGCCGCAGCCCTTCGCATGAGGTGTGGTAGCCTTCCATTTCCATCACGCTGGAGACTTCGCGGCACAGGGCTTCGATTTGCTCCGGGTAGCGTTGGAGCTCGCCATTACGGCAGTTATACAGCGCCGTCAGTGGGTTAATCACGCAGTTGACTGCCAGCTTGCGCCAGTTTGCTGAAGCAATGTTGTTGTGCCAAGCCACATCGGGCAATGCCTGATGCAACACTTCCGCCAGATGGCTGAGGTGTATCGCCGCCGGCGATGTCGGGCCGATATGCGTGGTGCCGCCGGCAACATGGATAATAGTGCTGCCTTCGTGTCGTGCCGCGTGGGTTGTGGTGCCCTGCAGGATCGGTTGATGGTTCGGCGGCAGCTCATCCTGAGTGCCCATGCCATTATGCAGCAGTAGAATGGCGCAACGCGGGTTCAACCTGGGCAGCAGCGCACTGACGGCGCCGGAAACCTGCCAGGCTTTCAGCGTGACCAGCAACAGTTCGCTTTGGGCCAGATGTTCGGGATCGTTGGTGGGCAAATTACGGTTGAACGAGATGCCCTCAGGCTCAATCACGTTCACTGCGCAGAAGGGTTGCGGCACCCGCAGCCATCCCTGTACATCGTGGCCCTGCTGATAAAGCCTGGAAAGCCACAGTTGTCCGAGCGCGCCGCAACCAAGAATAGTTATTTTCATCCAGTCTCCTTGGGGTAACGGGAATACCGCTCACTTACTGCCGTATAATTATAGACTTTTCTGCTATCCGGCGAGTTATATGCCGGTAGGTTCAGCAGATTTTGCCTGGAGCGCTAAAGCGGTTATCATGCTCGGCATCGAAATCGCCTATCGCATTAGGCTCTAATTCAGGAGGAAGAAGTATGCCATCTTTCGACATTGTTTCCGAAATTGATATGCAGGAAGTGCGTAACGCCGTTGAGAACGCCACGCGCGATCTCGGCACTCGCTGGGATTTCCGCAACGTACCGGCCAGTTTTGAGCTGAACGAAAAAGATGAAAGCATCAAAGTCGCCAGCGAATCTGATTTCCAGGTGCAGCAACTGCTCGATATTCTGCGTGAGAAACTGAGCAAGCGCAGTATCGATGGCGGCGCGCTGGAGATCCCGGACGAAATGACCCACAGCGGCAAAACCTACAGCGTGGAAGCCAAGCTGAAGCAGGGTATTGAAAGCTCGCAGGCGAAGAAAATCGTCAAGCTGATCAAAGACAGCAAGCTGAAGGTGCAGGCACAAATTCAGGGCGATGAGGTCCGCGTTACCGGCAAGTCACGCGACGATCTGCAAGGGGTGATGGCGCTGGTGCGCGGCGCCGATCTGGGGCAACCGTTCCAGTTCAAGAACTTCCGCGATTAACTTTTCCGCGAAGATATTACCGAGGGCCAGCTTGCTGGCCCTTTCTGTTACAGCGAATTTACCAGCGCTTCCAGCTGGCCACGGTTGGTCTGTTTGGTATCGACCTTCACGTAGGCGCTGCGCTCTTCGGGCACTACAATCGCTTCCGCCACGCCAGGCTGGGCCTTCAGACGACTTTCCAGCGCAGAGTCCTTCACCGCCAGTTCCGACAACGTAATGCGCAGGCTGCTGACGTACGGGGGTTCTTGCATGGTGCTGCTGACCAGGAACCACACTGCGGCGATAACCGCACCGGCGATAAAGACCAACCCTGCGCCTTGCAGGCCGTACAACAAGCCACCCAAACTGCCGCCAATCGCCACACCGATAAACTGACTGGTGGAGTAAACCCCCATAGCGGTACCTTTGTAGCCGGCCGGAGATTCTTTGCTGATCAACGAAGGCAGAATCGCTTCCATCACGTTAAAGGCCATGAAGAACAACTGCACGCCGGCAATGATGCCCCACAGGTGGGCGCCGGATAACCACAACAGCACTTCGGCGCAGAACAGAACCGCCACACACCCCATAAACACCTGCTTCATGCGGCGTTTCATTTCGGCATAAATGATAAAAGGCACCACGGCGGCGAAAGAGACCAGCATGGTGACCAAATAGACGATCCAATGCTGGCTTGCCGCCAGGCCGGCTTTTTCCATCGCCAGCGGCAGGGCTACGAAGCTGGACATCAGCAGGATATGCAAACACATGATGCCGAAATTCAGTTTCAGCAGACGGGAGTTGCTCAGCACCTTGCTGAAGCTGCCGCGCACGATGCTCGATTCACGGTTCAGTACGTGGCTGTCGGCGGAAGGCACGACTGCGAGAGTAATCACGATACCGGCCAAGGCCAGCGCGGCAATCATCCAAAATAGCGCATGCAGGCCGAAAGCATGGGTGACGATCGGGCCGACGACCATGGCAATGGCAAAGGTGATGCCGAAACTGACGCCGATAAACGCCATCGCTTTGGTGCGGTTCTGCTCGCGGGTCAGGTCCGACAGCAATGCCATCACCGCCGCTGCGATAGCACCGGAGCCCTGCAATGCCCGGCCCAGGATAACGCCCCAAATGGAGTCGGTGACTGCGGCGATAACGCTACCCAGTGCAAAGATCAATAGCCCGCCGACGATCAGCGGCTTGCGGCCGATGCGGTCGGAAATCAGGCCGAAGGGGATCTGAAACACCGCTTGAGCCAGGCCGTAGATGCCGATGGCGATACCGATCAGCGTTTCGCTGGCGCCGTTTAACGCCATACCGTAGGTGGTCAGAACCGGCAGCACCATAAACATGCCAAGCATGCGCAGTGAAAATACCGTCCCTAATCCCCAGGTCGCCCGTCGTTCCTGCGGGGTCATTGCATTGTCGTTCATTAAAACCTCATTAAAAGCCATTCCAGCAGGTTATCGGCGATAACGCCTGGTGGGATAGCTTCTGAAAAGCTGCGTCATTTTAGTGTGAAGGGCAGGGGGGGTAAATCGAATGTTGTTTAACAGATATTACAGTTCGGCGGCTTTTCGGCGAGACAAATAAAATGGGCCGCTAAGCGGCCCATTTACAGACGATTTGGCTTACCAGACGTAGGTCATCAGCGTCTCTGGCGATGCCGTGGCGCTGAAGTCGATAGACATCATCACGCTCAGCGAAGTGATGGCAACAATGGAGAACACAAACAGCTTGCGTGCCCAGATGCTGTCATTTTCGGTTTTGTAACCACGCAACGCCATACCCAGCCACCATACGCTTACCGCCGCAGCGACGATCAGGTATTTGTAGCCGGCGTAGCCGCTCAGGGTCAGCATCAGCGTAGCAATCATAAACGCCAGAATGTAGACCGTGATGTGGTTCTTCGCCACGGAAATGCCTTTGACCACCGGCAGAACCGGAATGTTGGCCGCCTGGTAATCTTTAAAGCGGAAGATGGCAATCGCATAGGAATGCGGCATCTGCCACAGGCTAAAGATAGCCAGCAGGATCAACGCACCGGCATCAAACTCGTTGGTCACCGCGCAGTAACCGATAACCGGTGGCGCAGCGCCCGACAGGCTGCCGATCAGCGTGCCGTATACCGAGTGGCGTTTCATGTACAGGCTGTAAACGCCGACATAAACCACGAAGCCCATCACCGCCAGCCACATGGCCAGCGGGTTGGCGCCGATATACAGCAACACAAAGCCCGCAATACCCAGAACGGTAGCATAAACCAGGGTCACACTCGGCGCGATCAGGCCTTTCACCAGCACCCGGTTCTTCGTTCTCTCCATTTTCTTGTCGATGTCGCGGTCAATGTAGTTGTTAAACACACAGCCCGAAGCGACAACCAACGAGACACCCACCAGGGTGGCGAGAAACAGGGGATAGTCGATGCTTCCTTTGGAAGCGAGCAGGAATCCCCCTACGACAGAAATTAAATTGCCGAAAATAATTCCTGGTTTAGTTACTTGCAGGTATTGCTTAATCATCACGTGCAGCTCGACTCTTAACTGACCATCATATTGATGTTGAGGTTGTACATAATCCAGAGTGAACCCACAACAACGATACCGATGATCATAGCGGTGAACAGCAATGCCACCAGGTTCCAGCGCTCTTCCGATGAGGTATTCATGTGCAGGAAGTAAATCAGGTGAACAATTACCTGAATGACCGCCATGCCGACTACAACCGCCAGGATGGTTGAGTGAGAGGCTGTGCCGCTCATCACCATCGCAAATGGAATCACCGTCAGGATGATCGACAGGATAAAGCCGATCAGATATGACTTAACGCTACCGTGGCTTGCGCCGCCGTGAGAAGTTTCATGGGATGAATGGCTCATGACATAACCCCCAGCAGGTAAACAACGGTAAATACGCAGATCCAGACCACGTCCAGGAAGTGCCAGAACAGGCTCAGGCACATCAGACGGGTTTTGTTGGTTGAAGTCAGGCCGCGCTTGCTCACCTGAATCATCATGATGATGATCCAAACCAGACCGGTAGACACGTGCAGACCGTGAGTAGCAACCAGTGCGAAGAAGCCGGACAGGAACGCGCTGCGGTCCGGACCGAAGCCTTCGGCGATCAAATGATGGAATTCATAGATTTCCATCGCTACGAAGCCCAGACCGAACAGGAAGGTCAGGAACAGCCAGGTATTAACGCTGCCAACCTTGCCTTTGTTCATGCCGATCATCGCCATACCGTAGGTGATGGAGCTGAACAACAGCAGGAAGGTTTCAACCAGGACAAACTTCAGATCGAAGATGTCTTTGCCAGAGGGACCGCCAGCGGTCCCGTTCACCAGTACCGCATAAGTCGCGAACAAGCTCGCAAACAAAATACAGTCGCTCATCAGGTAGATCCAGAATCCGAAGACTTTGGTCTCTCCTGCGTCATGGTGCCCATGCTCTGCATGGGCTGCGTTATGGTTAGTCAGAGTATCAGTTGACATGTTTCACGCCTGCTTTGCTGATTTGTTCATAGTGTTGGTTCTCAATGCGCTCGATTTCATCAACCTGCACATAGTAATCAACATCTTCATCGAAGCTCTTGGCAATCCAGGTCACGATCATACCTACGAAGGCAGCGATCGCCATCCACCAGATGTCCCAGATCATCGCGAAACCAAATACCAGGCTGAAGCCAGCAATAATCACACCGGCGCCGGTATTTTTCGGCATATGAATCGGCTCGTACTTAGCCGGTTTCTTATAAGCTTCGCCTTTTTCTTTCATGTCCCAGAATTCATCACGGTCATGAATCTGCGGCACTACGGCAAAGTTATAGAACGGCGGTGGAGACGAAGTAGACCACTCCAGCGTACGCGCGCCCCATGGGTCACCGGTCAGATCGCGGTTCTGCTCGCGGTCACGCACGCTGACGAAGATCTGAATCAGTTGGCACAGAATACCGCAGGCAATCAGAGCTGCACCGCTAGCCGCTACCAGCAGCAGTGGGTGGAACTCAGGGTTGATGTTCTGGCTGATACGACGAGTCATACCCATAAAGCCCAGAGCATACAGCGGCATAAAGGCAACGAAGAAACCGATGATCCAGAACCAGAACGCACGGATGCCCCATTTCTCGTTCAGCGTGAAGCCGAAGGATTTAGGGAACCAGTAAGTCAGGCCGGCGAAGCAACCGAACACTACACCGCCGATGATAACGTTATGGAAGTGAGCGATCAGGAACAGGCTGTTGTGCAGCACGAAGTTCGCGCCCGGAACGGCCAGCAGCACGCCGGTCATCCCACCCACAGAGAAGGTGATGATGAAGCCGATGGTCCACAGCATTGCCGAGTTGAGCTGAATGCGGCCCTGGTACATGGTGAACAGCCAGTTGAAGATTTTCACCCCGGTAGGGATGGAAATGATCATGGTGGCGATACCGAAGAAGGCGTTAACGTTCGCGCCTGACCCCATGGTAAAGAAGTGGTGCAGCCATACGATGAACGACAGAACGGTAATCGCGATGGTTGCCCATACCAGTGAGGTATAGCCGAACAGGCGTTTTCTGGAGAAGGTCGCGGTAACCTCGGAGAACACACCGAACACCGGCAGCACCAGAATATACACCTCTGGGTGACCCCAGGCCCAAATCAGGTTGATGTACATCATCATGTTGCCGCCCATATCATTGGTAAAGAAATGGGTGCCCAGATAGCGATCCAGGGTCAGCAACGCGATGGTGACGGTCAGAATTGGGAAAGAAACGATGATCAGGACGTTAGTACACAGCGCTGCCCAGGTGAACACCGGCATCTTCATCAGAGGCATGCCAGGGGCACGCATCTTCATGATGGTGGCGAAGAAGTTCACACCGGTCAACAGGGTACCCAGACCGGAAATCTGTAGACTCCAGATCCAGTAATCGACCCCTACGCCAGGACTGTATTCCTTGCCCGACAGCGGCGGATAAGCCAGCCAGCCGGTCTGCGCGAACTCACCAACCCCCAGAGAGATGTTGATCAGCACTACGCCCACCACGAAGAACCAGAAGCTCAGGGAGTTCAGGAACGGGAAGGCAACGTCACGCGCGCCGATTTGCAACGGAACCACGACGTTCATCAGACCTACCACGAAAGGCATCGCCATGAAGAAGATCATGATTACGCCGTGAGCGGTAAAGATTTGGTCGTAGTGGTGCGGTGGCAGGAATCCGGCCTCGCCGGCGGACGCAAGCGCCTGCTGGCTACGCATCATGATGGCATCGGCGAAACCACGCAGCAGCATAACCATTGCCACGATGATGTACATGATACCAATTTTTTTATGATCGACCGAAGTCAGCCAATCGCTCCACAGCCATTTCCATTTGCCGAAATAAGTTATCAGAGCCAGCAGAGCCAGGCCCCCAATAACAATCGCAGCAACGGTGATCATGATGATCGGTTCGTGGTACGGAACCGCATCAAGTGTTAATTTTCCCAACATCAGATTATTCCTCGGCTCCGGCGTGAGCATGCTCACTCATGTCCATACCCTGGCTCATGTCCATGCCTTCATGCGCAGTTGCGCCTTTGTGCATGTTCATGTCGCCCATGAATTTGCCAATAGTTTCTTTGAACAAATTCGGTTTGACACTGGAGAAGTACTCGACCGGGTTGTTTTCACTCGGCTCTGCCAGTTTGTTAAAGTCGCTGGTGGCGTTAAGGTTATTAGACGATTCTTTCACCTTGGCAACCCACTGATCGAAGTCGCCTTCGGTTGGGGTGACAATAGCGGTGAATTTCATGCCGGAGAACCCGCGACCGCTGAAGCTACTGGAAATACCGTCGTATTTGCCCGCTTCATTGCCGATCAGGTGCAGTTTGGTCTGCATCCCGGCCATCGCATAAATCTGCCCACCTAACTGAGGAATAAAGAACGAGTTCATTACCGAGTTAGAGGTGATCTTGAATTCGACTGGAACATCTTTCGGGAAAGCCAGCTCATTAACCGTCGCGATGCCTTGTTCCGGGTAGATAAACAGCCATTTCCAGTCGAGCGACACCACTTCGATCGTCATCGGCTTCTTGTCAGTGACAATCGGCTTGAACGGATCAAGTTCGTGGGTAGTCTTCCAGGTAATGGTGCCAAGGATGGCGATGATAATGATAGGAATGGTCCAGACGACCGCTTCGATCTTGTTGGAATGTGACCAGTTCGGACTGTATTTGGCGTCTTTGTTGGAAGCACGGTACTTCCAGGCAAAGGCGAACGCCATAAAGATAACCGGTATCACCACGATCAGCATCAGCGCGATTGCAGTGATAATCAGTGTCCGTTGCTCAACACCAATTGCTCCTTTGGGGTTCATCAATACCATATTGCAACCACTGAGCATTACAGTGGAGGCAATTAATGACAACATCCCAATACTTTTATTGTATTTCTTAAGTCTCATCTAACGACCTCAATTACAAAGGCTCTATTGTCGTTTCATGTGTGCGGGCATTTTACGGGAAGGTTGCAGTACTGTAAACATGCTTAAGGGAGTGTCAGCGCCTTGTTGACACTTTCTGTTAAGGGGGTCACAGATGTAACCTAGCGTGACAATTTACCAATGGCAACAACGCGTTGGCGCGCTGAATCGTGCCGGGCAGACTCTATGTTAAGGAAAACTAACGGTATGCTGATTTTGGCCGATTAACCTGACGTATTTTAAATACGAAGGAAAGGTTTATATAATGTAAAATAATTGTGTATTTAAAGTGACGGTAATTTTATTTCCGAGTGTCTTGCTCGGATAAAAAAATAATTTTAACCGCAATTATGTTTTTTTTAGAAAAATAAACTCATCACGTTGATGCTTTTTTGCCGACCGGTGCTATGACCGGCCGGCGATATCAGGCCAGCCGGGTGCGACGCAGCGCAAGGTAGTCAAGCAGGCTGCCCATTGCGATGCCCACCAGGCTCAGTGCGGCGCCAGTTTGCAGCAAGAGATCGGCCAGGTTCGGCGAGGCACTCCAGCCGAGCGCGTTGGTAATCAGCAAAATCAGCCAGACCGCCAACAGTGAGCAGCCGAGGGTCAGCAGACGCAGCGCCCAGCGGTAAAGTTGACGGAACTCTGTACGCGGCATGAAATTGTCCGTGCGCTGAGTATATTCCAGCGTTTGACGACACACGCGCAGCAGCAGCAGGCCTGGCAGGGCGGCTGCTATCGAGAATAAATAGAACAGCGGCCAGCCGTGGGCTTCAACGAACCAACCGGCAATCGGGCCAACGTAGACGCGGCCGACGGCGGACAGCGCCGACAGCAGGGCGAACTGGGTGGCGGAAAACGACTTGTTGCACAATGTCATCAGCAACGCGACGAAAGCCGCAGTGCCCATACCGCCGCACAGATTTTCCAGAAAAATGGCGCTGCCCATGGTCATGATGTTCTTGTCGGTGACCGCCAGGATCCAGTAACCGAGATTGGAAACCGCCTGGAGGATGCCGAACAGCATCAGGGCGCGGAACAGGCTCAGACGTTGCATCAGCACGCCGCCAAACAGCGCACCGACGATGGTGGCGAACAGACCGAGAGTCTTGTTTACCAGCCCGACTTCTCCGGCGTCGAAGCCTACGCCGCGGATCAGGAATGTGGTGCTCAGGCTGCCGGCAAAGGCGTCGCCCATTTTGTACAGGACTATCAGCAGCAAAATCAGCCAGGCATTGTTACGCGCAAAGAAATCACGCAGCGGGGCGACTACCGCCTGTTCCATGGAGCGCGGTGCCGGAATGCCATCGTCCGGTTCTGGCGCCAGCAGGGTGGCGACGATGCCAATCAGCATCAGCCCTGCCATCAGCCAATAGGTTGATTGCCAACCGAAGTAACGATCCGCCAGCCACAGCGCCAATCCGCCGGAAACCAGCATCGCCAGGCGGTAGCCGAGAACGGATATCGCCGCCCCTGCACCGCGTTCTTCGGCGCTCAGCAGGTCGGTTTTATACGCATCAAAAACAATATCCTGCGAGGCAGAACAGAAGGCTACCAGCACCGCCAACGCTGCCAGCCACCACAGATGCTCTGCCGGCTGCATAAAACCCATGGCCACAATCGACACGACCAGCAGCAACTGACTGATCAGTAACCAGCCACGACGTCGCCCCAGGAATGGCGGGGTGTAGCGGTCCATAAAGGGAGACCACAGGAATTTGAACACGTAAGCCTGACCGACCAAGGAAAAAATACCGATGGTTTTCAGATCGATGTTTTCGACGGTCATCCAGGCTTGCAGCGTGCCGGAGGTCAGCGCCAGCGGCAAACCCGAGGCAAAGCCCAGCAGCAGGAGAATGGCGGAGTTACGCTGGGTGAAAATATTCAGATACTGTTTCGACATGAGTTCCCTGTCTGTGCCGCCCGATTGCTCAGACGGCACAAGGTATTCGCGGATTAACGCGCGTTCTGCTTGATAAAGTCGTTGACGCTGGTGTCTTGCGCCATATCGGCAATAACGTCGCCCAATACGGTGTTAACCGCGTTGGTGATTTTCTCGTTGGTCGCTGTGAATGCGCCTTGCACGTTATAGGTTGAGCGGTAGTTTTTCACCTGCTTGTTGCCGTTCTTCGCCTGAGCGGTGATCGAAATATCGGCCTTGGTGGTGATGTTATAACGCAGGTTGCCTTCGGATACGTCCGCATACAGGTTGTTCACCACGATTTGCAGATCAACCGCGCCATCGGCGCCGATCATGTAACCGCGCGCGCCCATTTGTTTCTCCAGCACTTCTTGCAGCAGGAAGCGCAGGTCGCGTGATGGCGTAAGCGTAACCAGCTGGCCGTCGCGATTCACTTTCGCCAGCGCCTGGTCCTGGCGCTGATCGGCACCGTTAATGCTGATAGTTACGCCCTGCAGGGTCGGATCCTGCTGCGGCAGTACGATCTTTGGCGTTACGTTCAGGGTGTTGCTGCTGGTAGCGCAGCCGGCCAGCATCAGAGCAGCCAACAAGGGAAGGCAAAGTTTTTTTAACATAGTTACTGTCTCATTCTCGATGGATTTTAAGCCGACTCAAACTGCTGATGATAGAGAGGCCGGTTTGAGTAAACTTTCTGTAATAATCAGAGCGAATAATCAGAGCGGGATAGCCAACAACGAATTGTCGACATCATAGCATCGCCGCCGGCCGGGGGAAGCGCAGAACGCACCGGAGTGACAAATTTTTACCTGCCGTTGATAAAAACATGCTTTTTTGGTCGTCTCAATCAGATAAAGCTCAAGCGATAGCGGATGTTGGCCATTTTTTGCGCGTGGCGAAGAGAAATTTACGTGATGAATAGTCTAAAAGGGGCGAAACCGGCTAATATTGAAATAGATGGGCACGGTCCTCTGCCGGTGTAGTAAGGAGATCCTATGATTCGCGAGCAAATAGAAGCAAAGTTAAGGGCGGCATTTGAGCCCGCGTATCTGGAAGTCGTTGATGAAAGCTATCGTCATAACGTTCCGGCGGGTTCAGAAAGCCATTTCAAGGTGGTGTTGGTCAGCGATCGCTTTGTCGGAGAACGTTTCCTGACGCGTCATCGCTCGATTTACGGCGTGTTGTCGGATGAGTTGGCCGATGGCGTACACGCTCTGGCGTTACATACTTATACCCTGAAAGAGTGGGAAGGGCTGCAGGATACTGTACCTGCTTCTCCACCCTGTCGCGGGGCCGGCACGTTGGCCTGACGGCTAAATTTGCGGTATCAGTGGAACTTTAACCACGATTTAGGGTATTACTACTGACGAATTTTGGAACGGCCTGCGGGCCGTTTCTGTTTTTGACGACGACATAGCCGATGCGCAATGCAGCTAAGGCCAGGTCGGCTTCGGCGGTCTTTTGGCGATCAAATCGGCAAAAGTGTGAGTTTTAGCGCGCCGCTGCCGCCTTGCTTTCCTCGACTCGCTCCGCTTGCGCCGCTATAATGTCGCGTCTTATTTTTCCGGAATGGTTTCGGGACGCTTCAGTCATCAGGGAATTCGGTTCTGTAATGTAGCCGTCCTGGTTCTTGGAACGGAGTTGACCGAGCACTGTGATTTTTTTGAGGTAACAAGATGCAAGTTTCTGTAGAAACCACTCAAGGCCTTGGGCGCCGTCTCTCTATTACTGTACCCGCTGATACTATTAATCAGGCTGTTAAAAAAGAGCTGATCAACGCGGCAAAAAGCGTTCGTATCGATGGCTTCCGTAAAGGCAAAGTGCCGATGAACATCGTTGAGCAGCGTTATGGCGCCTCCGTTCGTCAGGACGTGCTGGGCGACGCGATGCAGCGCAGCTTTGTTGACGCGATCATCAAAGAAAAGATCAACCCGGCTGGCGCACCAAACTACGTGCCGGGCGAGTATAAAGAAGGTGAAGACTTCACTTTCGCGGTTGAATTCGAAGTGTATCCGGAAGTTGAGCTGAAAGGCCTGGATGCCATCGAAGTTGAGAAGCCGGTGGTTGAAGTCAACGACGCTGACGTTGACACCATGCTGGACACTCTGCGTAAGCAGCAGGCGACCTGGAAAGACAGCGATCGCGCAGCGCAGGCTGAAGACCGCGTGACCGTTGACTTCACCGGTTCTATCGACGGCGAAGTGTTCGAAGGCGGCAAAGCTTCTGACTTCGTACTGGCCATGGGCCAGGGCCGCATGATCCCAGGTTTCGAAGAAGGTCTGGTTGGTCATAAAGCCGGTGAAGAATTCGTCATCGACGTTAACTTCCCGGACGATTACCACGCTGAAAACCTGAAGGGCAAAGCGGCTAAATTCGCTATCGTTCTGAAGAAAGTGGAAGAGCGTGAGCTGCCAGAGCTGACTGAAGAATTCATCAAGCGTTTCGGCGTGGCTGATGGTTCTATCGAAGGCCTGCGTGCCGAAGTGCGTAAAAACATGGAGCGCGAGCTGAAAGGCGCAGTGCGTAACCGTATCAAGACTCAGGCAATCGACGGCCTGGTCAGCGCTAACGACATCGACGTTCCTGCTGCGCTGATCGACGGCGAAGTTGACGTTCTGCGCCGTCAGGCTGCACAACGTTTCGGCGGCAACGAGAAGCAAGCGCTGGAACTGCCACGTGAACTGTTCGAAGAGCAGGCGAAACGTCGCGTTGTTGTTGGCCTGCTGCTGGGTGAAGTTATCAGCACTCACGACCTGAAAGCTGACGAAGATCGCGTTAAGACCCTGATCGAAGAAATGGCCTCCGCTTACGAAGATCCAAGTGAAGTTGTTGAGTTCTACAGCAAAAATAAAGAGCTGATGAACAATATGCGCAACGTTGCTCTGGAAGAACAAGCGGTTGAAGCCCTGCTGGCGAAAGCGAAAGTGACTGAGAAAGCCACTACCTTCAGCGAGCTGATGAACCAGACTCAACAGGCGTAATGTCTGTACGCAGAGGCGCAACTCGTTGCGCCTTCGGGGCAGGCATGCCGGCCCCTTGCGTAATAAAAAGCCCGTAACCTTCGGTTGCGGGCTTTTCTTTTTGCCACGTTGCTGATTAATCTCAGGTTAAGCGTGCCAATATGCACTATATTTACCCTGTTGCGCTTGGGACCGTCTGGCATGATGGTCGTCACTGCTGTTTTGGCGCACAAGCCGGGCCGGTAAAAATACTGCGCCGGGCTTGAAATTCCGTCAGTGGCCCCAATCTGTAAAATGTATATATATGTGCTGTTTGCCAGAGTGCGCGGGATGATTATAACCGTCGGGTACGTGTGGCGCGGTCGAATGCTTGAGCATAGTCATCATGACCGTTCTCAAGTAGAATCGGTGTAATAGGGTGTAACCCTGGCCGCCAAGGCAATTTCTATTAGGAGACGGTAATGTCATACAGTGGCGAACGAGATCAATTTGCACCTAACATGGCCCTGGTGCCTATGGTGGTAGAGCAGACTTCACGCGGGGAGCGTTCTTACGACATCTACTCCCGCCTGCTGAAAGAGCGCATTATTTTCCTGACCGGCCAGGTAGAAGACCACATGGCCAACCTGATTGTGGCGCAGATGCTGTTCCTGGAAGCGGAAAGCCCGGAAAAAGACATTTTCCTCTACATCAACTCTCCGGGTGGCGTGATCACCGCAGGCATGTCAATCTATGACACCATGAAGTTCATCAAGCCGGACGTCAGCACCATTTGTATGGGCCAGGCGTGCTCGATGGGCTCTTTCCTGCTGACTGCGGGTGCCAAGGGTAAACGTTTCTGCCTGCCAAACTCGCGCGTGATGATTCACCAGCCGCTGGGCGGTTATCAGGGCCAGGCGACGGACATCGAAATCCATGCGCGTGAAATCCTGAAGGTGAAGGCGCGCATGAACGAGTTGATGGCGGAACATACCGGCCAGACGCTGGAGCAGATCGAACGCGATACCGAGCGCGATCGCTTTATGACCGCGGAAGAAGCGGTAGAATACGGTCTGGTTGACGGAATTCTGACGCACCGCAGCTAGAACCACGCGGCTGGCGAGGTATATGTGCGAGCCGATAGACTATAGTAATCAGAGTGGGCGCGGCTCGCTCTGGTGAGCATTATCGGCGTTCCCGGTATGAGTTTTGGGCGCACTTCCGCCGTGATTTTCCTGCGGGACAAAGACTAAAGAAGAGGTTTACTGATGACAGATAAGCGCAAAGACGGTTCAGGAAAGCTGCTGTATTGCTCTTTCTGCGGCAAAAGCCAGCATGAAGTGCGTAAGCTGATTGCCGGTCCGTCAGTGTATATCTGCGATGAATGTGTTGACCTGTGTAACGACATTATTCGCGAAGAGATTAAAGAAGTTTCCCCGCATCGTGAGCGTAGCGCGCTGCCGACGCCACATGAGATCCGTCACCACCTGGATGACTATGTCATCGGTCAGGAGCAGGCGAAGAAAGTGCTGGCAGTAGCGGTATACAACCACTACAAGCGCCTGCGCAATGGCGATAGCAGCAACGGCATCGAGTTGGGGAAAAGCAACATTCTGCTGATTGGCCCGACCGGTAGCGGTAAAACCTTGTTGGCGGAAACGCTGGCGCGTTTCCTGGATGTGCCTTTCACCATGGCCGATGCCACCACGTTGACCGAAGCCGGGTATGTGGGGGAAGACGTAGAGAATATTATCCAGAAGCTGTTGCAGAAGTGTGACTACGACGTGCAAAAAGCGCAGCGCGGCATCGTCTACATCGATGAAATCGATAAGATTTCCCGTAAGTCAGACAACCCGTCGATTACCCGTGACGTGTCGGGCGAGGGCGTGCAGCAGGCGCTGTTGAAACTGATCGAAGGCACCATTGCCGCCGTTCCACCGCAGGGTGGCCGCAAGCATCCGCAGCAGGAATTCTTGCAGGTCGATACCTCGAAAATCCTGTTTATCTGTGGCGGCGCCTTTGCCGGTCTGGATAAAGTGATCGGTCAGCGAGTCAATACCGGTTCCGGTATCGGCTTCGGTGCGACCGTGAAGGGCGAGTCCGAGAAAGCGACCGAAGGTGAACTGCTGCTGCAGGCCGAGCCGGAAGATCTGATCAAGTTTGGCCTGATCCCTGAGTTCATCGGTCGTCTGCCTGTGGTCGCGACGCTGAGCGAACTGAGCGAAGATGCATTGATTCAGATCCTGAAAGAGCCGAAAAATGCCCTGACCAAACAGTATCAGGCATTGTTCAACCTGGAAGGCGTGGAGCTGGAGTTCCGTGATGAAGCGCTGAACGCCATCGCCAAGAAGGCCATGGCGCGCAAAACCGGTGCACGCGGTCTGCGTTCTATCGTTGAAGGCGCGCTGTTGGACACCATGTACGATCTGCCGTCAATGGACAGCGTCGACAAAGTGGTGATTGACGAATCGGTCATCGCGGGCCAGTCCAAACCTCTGTTGATTTACGGCAAACCGGAAGCGCAGGCTTCAGGCGAATAATTAGCCAATCAAACCAGAAAGTTAATATCAAAATGGGGGATTTTATCCCCCATTTCTTTTTCCTGCGTTCTGGCCGTTGAATGTCAGAGATTCATCCCCATATACTCATTAACCAGATTTTATGAAACGTTTGATGCTTGCGTCTCATGAGATTCCCCTCAACCTGGCGGAAACTAAACTAAGAGAGAGCTCTATGAACCCTGAGCGTTCCGAACGCATTGAAATCCCCGTGTTGCCGTTGCGCGACGTGGTGGTTTATCCGCACATGGTGATCCCGTTATTTGTTGGCCGGGAAAAATCAATTCGGTGCCTCGAAGCAGCAATGGATCATGATAAAAAGATCATGCTGGTGGCACAGAAAGAGGCCTCAACGGATGAACCTGGCATTAACGATTTGTTCTCTGTCGGCACAGTCGCGTCTATCTTGCAGATGCTGAAACTGCCAGATGGCACGGTAAAAGTGCTGGTGGAAGGCCTGCAGCGGGCACGTATTACTACGCTTTCAGATAGCGGAGAGCATTTTGCCGCCCAGGCGGAATACCTTGAGTCACCGGCGATCGACGAGCGTGAACAAGAAGTCCTGGTGCGCACGGCAATCAATCAGTTTGAAGGTTACATCAAACTGAACAAGAAAATTCCACCGGAGGTGCTGACGTCATTGAACAGCATCGACGATGCTGCACGCCTGGCGGATACCATCGCCGCGCACATGCCGCTGAAACTCAGCGACAAGCAGTCGGTACTCGAGATGTTCGACATCACCGAGCGTCTGGAATACCTGATGGCGATGATGGAATCGGAAATCGACCTGTTGCAGGTCGAGAAGCGTATCCGTAACCGCGTCAAGAAACAGATGGAAAAAAGCCAGCGCGAGTACTATCTGAATGAGCAAATGAAAGCGATTCAGAAAGAATTGGGCGAGATGGACGACGCGCCGGACGAACACGAAGCGCTGAAACGCAAGATCGAAGCGGCGAAAATGCCGAAAGACGCGCGTGAAAAAACCGAAGCGGAACTGCAAAAGTTGAAAATGATGTCACCGATGTCTGCGGAAGCGACGGTGGTGCGCGGTTACATCGATTGGATGTTGCAGGTACCCTGGAATGCACGCAGCAAGGTGAAAAAGGACCTGATCAAGGCGCAGGAAGTGCTCGATATCGATCACTACGGCCTGGAACGCGTCAAAGACCGCATTCTTGAGTATCTCGCAGTACAGAGCCGCGTAAGCAAAATCAAAGGGCCTATCCTGTGTCTGGTAGGGCCTCCTGGCGTGGGTAAAACCTCGCTTGGGCAGTCGATCGCCAAAGCGACCGGCCGCCAGTATGTGCGTATGGCGCTGGGCGGCGTGCGTGACGAAGCGGAAATTCGCGGTCACCGTCGTACCTATATCGGTTCGATGCCGGGCAAGCTGATCCAGAAAATGGCCAAGGTTGGGGTGAAAAACCCGCTGTTCCTGCTGGACGAGATCGACAAGATGTCTTCCGACATGCGCGGCGATCCGGCTTCTGCATTGCTTGAAGTGCTGGATCCGGAACAGAACGTGGCGTTTAACGATCATTACCTGGAAGTGGATTACGATCTGTCCGACGTGATGTTCGTCGCCACCTCCAACTCGATGAACATTCCTGCGCCGCTGTTGGACCGTATGGAAGTGATTCGTTTGTCCGGTTATACCGAGGACGAGAAACTCAATATCGCCAAGCAGCACCTGTTGCCGAAGCAACTTGAGCGTAACGCCCTGAAGAAAGGTGAGCTGACGGTCGACGACAGCGCCATCACCGGCATTATCCGCTACTACACCCGTGAAGCCGGGGTACGTAGCCTGGAGCGTGAAATCTCCAAACTGTGCCGTAAAGCGGTAAAAGCGCTGCTGATGGACAAGAAGATCAAGCATATCGAGATCAACGGCGACAACCTGAAAGACTATTTGGGCGTGCAGCGCGTTGACTACGGTCGTGCGGACACCGAAAACCGCGTAGGCCAGGTTACCGGTCTGGCGTGGACGGAAGTGGGCGGTGACCTGCTGACCATCGAAACCGCCTGCGTGCCGGGCAAAGGCAAGCTGACCTACACCGGTTCTCTGGGCGAAGTGATGCAGGAATCGATTCAGGCGGCGCTGACTGTGGTGCGCGCGCGTGCGGATAAACTGGGCATCAACGCTGATTTTTACGAGAAACGTGACATCCATGTGCACGTGCCGGAAGGCGCGACGCCGAAAGATGGCCCAAGCGCCGGTATTGCAATGTGCACAGCGTTGGTTTCCTGCCTGACGGGCAACCCGGTTCGCGCCGACGTAGCGATGACCGGTGAGATCACGCTGCGCGGTCAGGTGTTACCTATCGGTGGTCTGAAAGAAAAACTGTTGGCGGCGCATCGCGGCGGCATCAAAACCGTGCTGATCCCCTATGAGAACAAGCGCGATCTGGAAGAGATCCCAGATAATGTCATCGCAGATCTGGATATTCATCCGGTGCAGCGAATTGATGAAGTTTTGAACCTTGCGTTGCAAAACCCGGCCTTCGGCGCACTGCCGGTAGCGGCAAAATAGTGACGAATAGCAAAAACCATTGATAAAACTTATGCTGGCAAGTCATTTCGGACTTGCCAGTCTTTTTTTGTACCGCTAAGTTAGAAAGCTGTCGGCCCGTGTTTTGCCACGCTTGCGGTGGCTTGCCAAGGCTCGATGGGATTGATATAACAGCTGCGCTGTCGCCACCGTAGGGATTTTTCGGTGCGACGATTGAATTCTAGAGGGGATGATAGAGTGAATAAGTCACAACTGATCGACAAAATTGCCGCAGGTGCTGATATTTCCAAAGCGGCAGCTGGACGTGCTTTAGATGCAGTAATTGCTTCTGTTACCGAATCCTTGAAGGAAGGGGATGACGTGGCCCTGGTTGGTTTCGGTTCTTTTACAGTGCGTGAGCGTTCGGCCCGTACTGGCCGTAACCCGCAAACAGGTAAAGAGATCAAAATCGCGGCAGCCAAAGTTCCGGCCTTCCGTGCAGGGAAAGCGCTGAAAGACGCAGTAAATTGATTGTTTGCGTCTAACCGATTAGCGTCGCAGGGTTTTGTAATAAACAATCACCTGACGCAACGGTGCTGGTAAGGTAAGATATAAGGCGCATCAGAATGATGCGCTTTTTTTATTTTTGTCGCAGGGAACGCGCCTGCACAAGGGTGTTTTTAATCCACATCACAGCGGAGTGTTGTCACACTATGATGGACAATTTACGCGCGGCAGCTAATCACGTCGTGCTCAAAATCATCCTGGGCCTAATCATTTTGTCATTTCTTTTGACTGGGGTGGTCAGCTATCAGGGGAGTGCCGGTGATTATGCAGCGAAGGTCAATGGCCAGGTGATCGAGCGCGCTCAGCTGGAACAGGCTTTCCAAAGCGAACGCAGCCGTATGCAGCAACAGTTGGGTGACCAGTTCTCCGCACTGGCGGGCAACGAAGGTTATATGCAGCAGATGCGCCATCAGGCACTGTCACAGTTGATCGACAATATGCTGCTGGACCAATACGCCAAAAAATTAGGCCTGAGCGTCAGCGACGATCAGGTGAAAGAAGCTATCCGCAAGGCGCCTTATTTCCAGACTAACGGCCAGTTCGATAACGCCAAATATCTCGATTTGATTAGCCGCATGGGATACACCGCCGACAACTTCGCGCAGTCAATGCGCCAGCAGCTGGTTAACCAGCAGGTGATCCAGGCCTTCGGCCAATCAGGCTTCGTGTTGCCATCCGAATCACAGGGCATGGCTGCTCTGGTGCTGCAGGAGCGCAATGTCCGTCTGGCGACCCTGGATCTGAAAGCGCTGCAGGCTAAACAGACCGTGACCGACGACGAGCTGAAAGACTATTACAGCCAAAACAAGAACAGCTTTATTGCGCCGGAACAGGTCAAAGTGAGCTACATCCCGATGGACGCCGCCTCGATGCAAGACAAGGTGACGGTGGCAGATGCGGATATCAGCGCCTACTACGACCAGCACAAAAGCAGCTACGGCCAGCCTGAGCGCAAAAATTACAGCGTAATCCAGCTGAAAACCGAGGCGGAAGCCAATGCGGTGTTGGATGAGCTGAAAAAAGGCGGCGATTTCGCCACCCTGGCGAAAGAAAAATCCACGGACATCATCTCGCGCCGCACCGGCGGTGAGCTGGGTTGGCTGGAGCCGGAAACTACCGCAGATGAGCTAAAGCAGGCTAACCTGACCGAAAAAGGCCAGCTTTCCGGCGTAGTGAAATCCTCCGTAGGTTATCTGGTGGTGCGTCTGAACGACATCGCACCGGAGAAAGTGAAGCCGTTGAGCGAAGTGCGCGACGCCATCGCCAAACAGGTTAAGCAAGAGAAAGCGGTAGACGCTTATTACGCGCTGCAGCAGAAGGTGAGCGAAGCCGCTACCAGCGACAACGAGTCTCTGGCGTCAGCTGAAGAGGCCGCCGGCGTGAAAGCGGCACAAACCGAATGGTTCACCCGCGACAACGTTCCGGCAGCGCTGAACTTTAAACCGGTCATCCAGTCGATTTTCGACGGTTCACTGATTGGCGAGGGGGGTTCACCAGGCAGCAACTCCGATGTGATCACCGTTGATGGCGATCGCGCCTTCGTGATCCGCGTCTCTGGCCACAAGCCGGAAGGTATTGAACCTTTCGACCAGGTTAAAGATCGCGTCGCCGAGCTGGTTAAGCGCAATAAGGCTGAACAGGAAGCGAAGCTGCAGGGTGAGAAGCTGCTGGTTGAGCTGAAACAAGGCAAGGGCGACGAAGCGATGAAAGCGGCCGGCCTGAGCTTTGGCAGCGTGCAGAAGATGGCGCGTGCGCCGGAAGACAGCCAACTGGTGCAGAGCGTGTTTGCGCTGCCGCATCCGCAGGAAGGCAAACCGGTTTACGGCATGTCGCAAGATCGCCAGGACAACGTGGTGCTGATTGCGCTTGATGCCGTTAACCCAGGCACCTTGCCGGCTGAAGAAATGAAAACTTTCGTCGGCAAGATGGAAGAGGGGGCGACCGGCGTATCCTTCGACTCTCTGCTGGCCAGCCTGCGTAAAGAAGCCAAGATCAAGATGGGGGCTGCTGAGCAGCAACAGCCTCAGTAAGCACCGCATTTTTGTGCAACGCAATGTAATAACCAAAGGCCGCTTTCGCGGCCTTTTCCATATCTGAAATCCGCCAATTGCCGATCGTCACCCGCTGCGGCAAGGTAGCCATGCTGTTAAACACAAGGAGGATACAGCATGCAACTTACAGAAATAAAAGCGGTTAATGGTTATGGTTTCAGTCTCAAAGCGCTGTTGACGGCTGCCCTGATTTGCCTGGCGGGGCCGTCTATGGCCGCCGTGGAAAAAGCGGGGGCTACGCCGCCGGTATTATCTGCGCCGGCGGTGAATACAGGGCAAGGAAGTGAGGTTGTCGTCGATGATGAAGCGTCAGTCAGCATCAATCAGGCCGATGCCGAGCAACTGGCCAGTGTGTTGAAGGGAGTAGGGCTGAAGAAAGCGGAGAGCATTGTGCGCTATCGTGAGCAGAATGGTCCGTTTACGCAGATAGAACAGCTTCAGGAAGTGCCGGGCATTGGGTCTGCGCTGTTTGAAAGGAATCGCGCACGACTCAAAATGTGATGCTGTTCACGGCTGCGTGGCAAAGTGCCATGGCAGCCTTTTCCCTCTGCTACATTTTACAGGTCTTACCAGTTTGGCATGTTGACCAAACGGGTGCGGGGGCAGTATGCCGCCCCCGCTTTATTCTGTAATCACCAGGCTGGAGCGGCCGTTCCCTATGCATCATACCTTTATCAAAGTTCGTGGTTATCATCTTGATGTTTACCAACATGTTAATAATGCCCGCTATCTGGAGTTTCTGGAGGAGGCGCGCTGGGATTGGCTGGAGAACCATGAAGGCTTCCGTTGGATGACGGAAAACAACATCGCCTTTATCGTGGTGAACATCAATATCAATTACCGCACTCCGGCGGTACTGGGGGACAAGCTGCGCATCGACAGCCAGATGGTGCAGCTTAACGGCAAAAGCGGTGTGCTAAGCCAGAAGGTGACGCAGGATGCAACGGGCACGCTGGTTGCGGATGCGCTACTGACCTTCGTCTGTGTCGATCTGAAAACCCAACGGGCGTTGCCGATTGAGGGGCAACTGCGCGAACACCTGCAGGTGCTCACGCAACCGGATAATCAGTAAAGCGTCGAGCGGCAATCTTTGCCGCCGTCATACCTCATACTTCATGCGGCATCCTTGTTGGCTGCGCATGCTTACCCGAATCATTTACTTGAGTAAGCATCGTCAGGATGCATTTGCTTGCCGCCACGATGCCACTCGAATTATGTAGGGTATGTACACTCAGGCCAGGCCGGTTTTCTGTTTCAGGCTCGCCATCACTTCGGCTTTGTTGATTTGATATTGCTTCAGACCGTTGGCGCGCAAATGGCAGGCAGCGCATTCACCGCAGCCATCGCCCTGGATACCGTTGTAGCAGGTCAGGGTATCCTGGCGCACCCGCTCCAACTGCTGATAGTAATCCGCCAGCGCCCAGGTCTCTGCTTTGTTCAGCCACATCAGCGGCGTTTCGAAGCGAATATCGCGGGCGATGCCGAGTACCACGGCGTGATTCAGCGCTTTGACAAATTCGTCGCGGCAATCCGGGTAACCGGAAAAGTCCGTTTCACAAACGCCGGTGATCACGGCTTCGGCTTCCACCTGGTAGGCATAGATTGCGGCCAGCGTCAGGAACAGAATATTACGGCCCGGTACGAAAGTGCTTGGCAGCCCGCCTTCCTGCTCGCTGTCGTAAACAGGCACCGGAATGTTGTCACGGGTCAGGCTGCTGATAGCCAGCTCGTTGAGCAAGCCTACGTCCAGTACCTTATGCGCTTTGGCGCCAAGCGCCACCGACAGCGCCTGAGCGACTTCGATTTCGGCGCGGTGACGCTGGCCGTAATCGAACGTGATGCAATGCACTTCATCGTACTGCTGCAATGCCTGAATCAAGCAGGTCGTGGAGTCTTGTCCACCGCTGAAAACGACAACCGCGCGTTTCATAAAATCACCTTATTTTATGGCTGAAGCCAGACCCGATACATGCTCGGGCGGCCGAATAAAAATGCGTGCGGCAACTAGGGTAGCAGAAATGGCCGCATATCGTAGCGGTTGCGCATGCTCATCGTTAAGAAGGTGGCTGCTGGTTTTCCACCGGCGGTGGCAGCCAGGCCTGGCAGAAATCAAACCAGCCGTAGGCGGTCAGGGTGACGCCATGAATGCGCGGCGGCGCGCTGATTTGATACTGATAGTGAAACAAGGGAGTGATGATTGCCGCGGCCATCAACTGCTGGTAGTAGGCTTTCAATTGCTCAAAACGCGGTTGCTGCGCGGGAAGTTGCTGGATCCGTTGCAACCTTTGTTGCTGATCTCGCCAGCGTGAGTCAGGCAAAATGCCACGCCACAGCGTATCTTGCCGCAACCAGCTTTCCAGCGTGGCCTCTGGCGATTCGCCAATCAGGTTATCCGCCAGCAGGAGATCGGCTTGCTCGATTTGTTCTGCGCTTTGCCAGCGTTTGCCCGCGTAGTAACGCACTTCCAGCTCACAGCCATGGCGCGCCAGCAACTGTTGCAGCGCCACCGTGACTGTCTCCAGCTCTACCGGCGGCCGGTACAGCAGCGTCAGCCTGGCGGGCAGGGCAATATCCTCGGTGGTCTGATGCAGCGGGATTGACCAGCCGGGCAGCATCTCATGGCTGGGAGTGATGACGCTGTTGGGCACCGGCAGGGTGGCCAGCAGGCCGGATTGCTGGATTAGCATCAGCAGTTTTTGCCCCTGCGCTTCACTGAGCACGCCACGCTTCAGATTAACCGCCAGATAGCACCAGCCCAGGCTCATACTGCGTTGTACCGGCCGGGCCAGCGCCAGCTCTTCCTGCGGGCCGATGGTAATACGCACCGGATGTTGGCAACTGGTGTAAGCGCTACCGGCATGCAGTTCCGGGGTGATCCAATACTCAATACTTTCCAGATAAGGATGCTGCAAATGGTAAAACGAATGCTGTTCCAGGCGCACCAGATGAGGCTCGTTTAACGTCAACTTAAAGGGGCCGGCGCCAATGCCTGGAGAGTCTGGGTGGGTCAGCAGGCAAGGCAGCTCTGCCAGCCGGTGCGCCAGCCAGTAGTCCGGGCGCAGCAGATCAAACTGGATGCACAGCGCATGCGGCAGGCTGATGGCGGCAACGCTGGCCAGGCTTGGCTGGCTGCGGGGATGCTGGAGCAATTTCCCCAGCGTTTGCAACAGTTGCTGCCCGGTCAGCGGTTCGCCGTTATGCCAACGTAACTGGCTGCGCAGGAAAAACTGCCAGCGCAGGCCGTCCTCGCTGATTTGCCAGTGATGAGCCAGATCCGGTTGAGGCACAGGATTGCCGGTCATAAAGCGCGTCAATCCGGCATGCAGAGTGGCGACCAGATGCTGCTCGGCGCGGCCGGTGAGGGTCAGCGGATCCAGGGTTTCCAGCGTACGATAGTAGGGGATACGTAGCGTCGGGCTGCCCGCTTGCCATTGGCCACCGAGGTGCGGGCTGAGTAATTCTTGCAGATGCTGTGGGTCCAACTGCGCCATTTCCAGCGCGCCCCGATGATCGCCATTATGCAACAGCCGTTGCAAAAGAGCGGCACGCAGTTCATCAGGAGTTTTCAGGCAATGAAGGCGGGCACGTTTGCCGCGTCCGGCCTGTGAATGCCAGCTTAGCCAGCCCTGATCCTGCAACTGCTGCACCAGCGTGCGGGCATGGCGTTCACTGCAATAGAACAGCGCCGCCAGCTCGCCGATGGTGATCGCCACCGGCGCACTGCCGAGTTGCTGATACAGGCGTTGATATTGGCTGAGGCGGTGAGTCAGGCGCATGATAGAAATCCGGAACAGTTTTGCGGAATTGTTCACTATTACTTCCGCAAATACCATTCCATACTGCAATGATTGTAATCGCGTTCACATTCACGAGGTCTTTATGTATCGTCTGGCGGCTTTTGATATGGATGGCACTTTGCTGACGCCGGATCACCGGGTCGGATCGGAAACCCTGACGGTACTGAAGCAATTGGTTGAACGGGACATGATCGTGACCTTTGCCACCGGGCGGCACTACCTTGATGCGCAGCCGATCATGGCGCAACTTGGCCTGCAGGGCTATCTGATTACCGGTAACGGCACCCGGGTTTATGATAATCAGGGGCGGCAATTGCACGCTACCGATTTGCCTGCCGATATTGCCGAAGAGGTGCTGCATACCCACTGGCGCACCGAGGCCAGCATGCATGTTTTTCGTGATGAAGGCTGGATGACGGAATTCGCGGTGCCGGACGAGATGCTGCGGGCGCATCACCTGAGTGGTTTTCGGTTCCAGCTGGCGGAACTGCGCAGGTTGCCGGCATTCGGCAACAGCAAAGTGTGTTTTATCGCACCGCATGAGGAGTTACTTGAGTTGCAGCTGCAACTCCAGGCGCATCTGGGCGGAACGGCCGATCTCTGTTTTTCCGCCTACGAGTGCCTGGAAGTGCTGCCGCTAGGCTGCAACAAGGGTACGGCGTTAGATACGCTGAGCCGCCACCTGGGTATAACGATGGCGGACTGCATGGCGTTTGGCGATGCGATGAACGATAAGGAGATGCTGGCGACGGTGGGGCACGGCGTGGTGATGGGCAACGCCTTGCCGCAGTTGAAGTCGCTGTTGCCCCAGCTACAGGTTATCGGCCACTGCGAACAGCAGGCGGTGGCTCACTATTTGCAACATTGGCTGCGTTCACCTTACCTCACCTATTCCCCCGAATTATGAGGTTTTATTTTTACAGCCGGCCGGGTATGACTTACCCGGCTTTTTTTATCCCCTGCATCTTTCAAGCCGTAGCGTTGTTGGCTGCATGCGTTCAACCCAGTCACTTACTTGAGTAAGCTCTTGGGTATTCTCGCCTTTGCCGCCTGGCTGCAACTTGAAATCCATTGGGGATTGTCGCTGATTACAAATCTTCCAGTTGCGCCAGCCAGAGCGTCAGGTCACCGATATTGTTGCTTACCCACTCGGGGTTGTAATAGGTATCCAGATAGCGTTCGCCACTGTCGCACAGCAAGGTGACGATCGACCCCTGCTCACCCCTTTCGCGCATTTGCTTCGCCAATTGCAGCGCGCCCCACACATTGGTGCCGGTGGATGCGCCTACTTTGCGCCCCAGGACCTTTTCCAGCCAGTGGATGGTGGCGACGCTGGCCGCATCCGGTACGCGCAGCATAGCGTCGACCACCGACGGAATAAATGAAGGCTCGGCGCGCGGGCGGCCAATGCCTTCGATCCGGCTACCGCAACTGCCGATAATGGTGCGGTCACGCTGGTGGAAACAATCGTAGAACACCGAGTTTTCCGGATCGACCACCGTCAGGCGCGTGTCGTGCCCTTGATAGCGAATATAGCGGCCCAGGGTTGCTGAGGTGCCGCCGGTGCCGGCGCTCATCACAATATGTTTGGGAATCGGGAAGGGCTCGCGCGCCATCTGGCGGAAGATACTGTCGGCGATGTTGTTGTTCCCGCGCCAGTCGGTTGCACGCTCGGCGTAGGTGAACTGATCCATATAGTGGCCGTTAAGCTCTTTCGCCAACTGTTCGGAGGCGGCGTAAATTTGCGCAGCATGGTCGACAAAGTGGCAGCGGCCGCCGTAGAAGGCGATTTGCTCAACCTTGCGGCGTGCGGTGCAGGACGGCATCACGGCAATAAACGGCAGACCAATCAGTCGGGCAAAGTAGGCTTCGGATACCGCCGTACTGCCGGAAGACGCCTCGATAATCGTGGTGTTTTCGGTGATCCAGCCGTTGCATAACCCGTACAGGAACAGCGAGCGGGCCAACCGGTGTTTCAGGCTGCCGGTCGGGTGAGTGCTTTCGTCTTTCAGGTACAGGCAGATACCGGGAAATTCAGGCAGGTTCAGGCGGATCAGGTGCGTGTCGGCGGAGCGTTGGAAATCCGCTTCTATTTCGCCGATCGCATATTTTACCCAAGAAGTTGTCATCATCTGGCCTCAGAATAGGGGGCTTGTTTACCGCGTAGCATAGCCTGTCGCAGGGAAAAAAAGATTGCCATTTTTCCTGTTTAATCGCCTAATGGGAGAAAAATTTTCTCCTGGTTGGCGATATGTTAGATAAAACAGACCGTAAATTACTGTGCATGTTGCAACAGGACTGCACGCAGTCGCTGCAGGCGCTGGCCGACGCGGTCAATCTGACGTCGACGCCCTGCTGGAAAAGGCTGAAGCGGCTGGAAGATGAAGGCTACATCCGTGGGCGTGTCGCGTTGCTGGATAACGAAAAGCTGGGCCTGGGGCTGACGGCGTTTGTGCTGATCAAAACCCAGCAGCACAGCAGCGAGTGGTATCAGAAGTTCGTGCAACTGACCCAACAAATGCCAGAGGTGCTGGCGTTTTATCGCATGGCGGGAGAGTACGATTACCTGATGCAGGTGGAAGTGGCGGACATGAAGAGTTACGACAGCTTTTACAAGCGCCTGGTGAACGGCGTGCCGGGGCTGATCGACGTCACCTCCAGCTTCGCGATGGAAAAAATCAAATACACCACCGCGCTGCCGGTTCCTGAGTGAAATGTTCACCAAACTGGCAAAGTAACGGTGGTATTCTACTCTGCTGAGTCAGAGCGAGAGTAAAATCGACTACATTATCCTGGAATAAAACTGCGTGAGATTATTTGCTCAAATCGGCTGGTATTTCCGCCGCGAGTGGCGCCGCTACTTGGGGGCGGTGGTGCTGCTGATCGTCATTGCCATACTGCAACTGTTGCCGCCCAAGCTGGTGGGCATCATTGTCGACGGCGTCACCGAAAAACAGATGTCTGCCGGCGTGCTGATGGCCTGGCTGGGGTTGATGCTCGGCACTGCCGTGATTGTTTACCTGCTGCGCTACGTGTGGCGGGTGCTGCTGTTTGGTGCTTCTTATCAACTCGCCGTTGAACTGCGCGAGAACTTCTATCGCCAGCTCAGCCGGCAGAACCCGGCTTTTTATTTGCGTCACCGCACCGGTGATCTGATGGCACGCGCCACCAATGATGTGGATCGGGTGGTTTTCGCCGCCGGTGAAGGGGTGCTGACGCTGGTGGATTCACTGGTGATGGGGTTGGCGGTGCTGGTGGTGATGAGCACCCAAATCAGCTGGCAACTGACCCTGCTGTCGCTGATCCCGATGCCGATCATGGCGATCGTGATTAAGTACTACGGCGATCAGTTGCATCAGCGCTTTAAATCGGCGCAGGCGGCGTTCTCCAGTCTGAACGATCAGGCTCAGGAAAGCATGACCAGCATTCGCATGATCAAGGCATTCGGCCTTGAAGATCACCAGTCCAACCAGTTTGCGGAAGTCGCCGCCCAAACCGGTGCCAAAAACATGCATGTGGCGCGGATAGACGCCCGTTTTGATCCGACGATTTATATCGCCATCGGTGCTTCCAATCTGCTGGCGATCGGCGGCGGCAGCTGGATGGTGGTAAACGGCTCGTTGACGCTCGGCCAATTGACCAGCTTTGTGATGTATCTCGGCCTGATGATTTGGCCGATGCTGGCGCTGGCCTGGATGTTCAACATCGTGGAACGCGGCAGCGCAGCCTATGGCCGTATTCGCAGCCTGCTGGAGGAAGCGCCGGCGGTGACCGACGGCGAGAACATGTTGCCGGCCGGGCGTGGCAGCCTGGAGGTCGACATCCGGGCATTCCATTACCCGGGAAATTCACACGCGGCGCTGCACAACGTGGCGCTGAAACTGGAGCCGGGGCAGATGCTCGGCCTGTGTGGGCCAACCGGTGCCGGGAAGTCGACGCTGTTGTCGTTGATCCAGCGTCAGTTTGATATTGATGATGGCCAGATTAGTTATCGGGGGATGCCGCTGACCCAGGTGAAGCTTGACGATTGGCGCTCAAGGCTGTCCGTGGTCAGCCAGACGCCGTTCCTGTTTTCGGACAGCGTTGCCAACAATATCGCGCTGGGCAAGCCGGGGGCGACGCAGGAGCAGATTGAGCGCGCGGCTCGTCTGGCCAGCGTGCACGAAGATATCTTGCGGCTGCCGCAGGGCTATGAAACCGAAGTGGGCGAGCGTGGCGTAATGCTCTCCGGCGGGCAGAAGCAGCGTATTTCCATTGCGCGCGCCCTGTTGCTGGATGCGGAGATCCTGATCCTCGACGACGCGCTCTCGGCGGTGGATGGCCGTACTGAACATCAGATCCTGCACAATTTACGCAGTTGGGGGCAGAACCGCACGGTGATTATCAGCGCGCACCGACTTTCGGCATTGACCGAAGCCAGCGAGATCCTGGTGATACAGCACGGCGGCGTGGCGCAACGCGGCCAGCATGCCGCACTGGCGGATCAGCCCGGCTGGTATCGCGATATGTATCGCTATCAGCAACTGGAGGCGGCGCTGGATGAAGCGCCGCAAGCCGGCGAGGAGAGAGTAGCCGATGAATAAAATGCAAAAGCTGTGGCCGACGCTGAAACGGTTGCTGGCTTATGGGTCGCCCTACCGCAAACCGCTGGGGCTGGCGGTGTTGATGTTGTGGGTAGCGGCGGCGGCGGAAGTCGCCGGGCCGATTCTGGTCAGTTACTTTATCGATAATTACGTCGCCAAAGGCCAATTGCCGTTAATGATCGTCTGCGGGCTGGCGGCGGCCTACATTCTGCTGGAGCTGTTGGCGGCGGCGCTGCACTATTTTCAGGCGTTACTGTTCAATCAGGCTGCGGTAGGGGTGGTTCAGCGTCTGCGTACTGACGTGATGGATGCTGCACTGCGCCAACCGCTCAGCGCCTTCGATACGCAACCGGTCGGGCAGTTAATCTCCCGGGTGACCAATGACACCGAAGTGATTAAAGATCTGTATGTGATGGTGGTTTCCACCGTGCTGAAAAGCGCCGCGTTGATTGGCGCCATGCTGGTGGCGATGTTTAGCCTCGACTGGCGCATGGCGCTGGTGGCGATTTGCATCTTCCCTGCGGTATTGGTGGTGATGGGCATTTATCAATACTACAGCACGCCGGTCGTACGCCGGATGCGCGGCTATTTGGCAGATATCAACGACGGTTTTAATGAAGTGATCAACGGCATGGGGGTGATCCAGCAGTTCCGTCAGCAGATCCGCTTTGGCGAGCGCATGAGCGCTGCCAGCCGCTCACACTATTCCGCACGTATGCAGACGCTGCGCCTGGACGGTTTTCTGCTGCGGCCGCTGCTTAGCCTGTTTTCGGCTCTGGTGCTTTGCGGCCTGCTGATGCTGTTCGGTTTCAGCGGCGAAGGGGCGATAGGCGTCGGCGTGCTGTATGCCTTTATCAACTACCTGGGGCGCCTGAATGAGCCATTGATAGAACTGACGTCGCAGCAGTCGATTCTGCAACAGGCGGTGGTGGCCGGTGAGCGTATTTTCGAGCTGATGGACCGCAGTCAGCAGAGCTACGGCACAGACGATCGCCCGTTGGAAAGTGGTCGTATCGACATCGACAACCTGAGCTTCGCTTACCGTGAAGATAAAAAGGTGCTGCAACATATTTCGCTGTCGGTGCCTTCGCGCGGTTTTGTGGCGCTGGTCGGCCATACCGGCAGCGGCAAGAGCACGCTGGCTAACCTGCTGATGGGCTATTACCCGGTCAACGAAGGTGAAGTGCGTCTTGATGGGCGCCCCTTGTCCACCCTGTCGCACCGCACGCTGCGCCAGGGCGTGGCGATGGTGCAGCAGGATCCGGTGGTGATTGCCGAATCGGTGCTGGCCAACGTCACTCTGGGGCGTAACATCAGTGAAGAGACGGTCTGGCAGGCGCTGGAAACGGTGCAGTTGGCAGAGTTGGTACGTGCCTTCCCGCAGGGCATCCATACCCGTCTGGGCGAGCAGGGCAACAACCTGTCGGTGGGCCAGAAACAGCTGTTGGCAATGGCCAGGGTATTGGTGCAGGCACCGCAGATCCTGATCCTCGACGAGGCGACCGCCAACATCGACTCCGGAACCGAGCAGGCAATCCAGCGCGCTCTGCGTTTGATCCGTGAACACACCACGTTGGTGGTGATTGCTCACCGTTTGTCGACCATTGTGGATGCCGACTCGATTCTGGTGTTGCACCGCGGTCAGGCAGTGGAACAGGGCAATCATCAGCAACTGCTGGCGCAGCAGGGGCGTTACTACCAGATGTATCAACTGCAATTGGTAGGCGAGGAGCTGGCAGCCGCCACCCGCGAAGAAACGCAAACCGCATAATCCCGGGGGCCGGTAATCAAAACCGGCCCTTTCTTTATCATTCCTGCCACGCACCACAAACAGGCATCCACCCTTTTCAAATCCCTTTCTCTGCACTTTTTCGACGCGTCACGCACCAAAATAGTGCGCAATATTTAAACAGTTCTCTGCGTGTGAGCCGGTTGCCGGGTTAGTGCTGCACATCGCATCGCCGCCCCATCGGTTAATTTGCTGAATTCGCGTACAAATCCATTTGTGGCATAGCCTTTGCTTTATAAGACTCGTACCAAGGGGGAATTTGGGCTTAATTCGTGGAGGGGCAATATGAAGCTGGTTACCGTGGTGATTAAACCATTCAAGCTGGAGGACGTGCGTGAAGCCCTATCCTCTGTAGGTATTCAGGGGCTGACCGTAACCGAAGTGAAAGGGTTTGGTCGCCAGAAGGGACATGCTGAGCTCTATCGCGGAGCGGAATACAGCGTCAACTTCTTACCTAAAGTCAAAATCGACATTGCTATCGCCGACGATCAGTTGGACGAAGTGGTTGATGTCATTAGTAAAGCGGCCTACACCGGTAAAATCGGTGACGGCAAAATTTTCGTTGCCGAATTGCAACGTGTCATTCGCATTCGCACCGGCGAAACAGACGAAGCAGCACTGTAATCACAGGCTCAGTAAAGTAATGGGGATGGATTGATAATGAAAAAACTTTTATCCATGTTGGGCCTGAGTACGGTAACCATGGTTCCTTCTTTGGCCCTGGCCGCTCCGGCGGTCGCAGACAAGGCTGACAACGCGTTCATGATGATTTGCACCGCTTTGGTGCTGTTCATGACCTTGCCGGGCGTAGCTCTGTTTTACGGTGGTTTGTTGCGTTCCAAGAACGTGCTCTCCATGTTGACTCAGGTCACCGTTACCTTCGCAATGGTGTGCGTGCTGTGGGTGCTTTATGGCTACAGCCTGGCTTTCAGCGAGGGCAATGCGTTCTTCGGCGGATTCCAGACGGCGATGCTGAAAGGCATTGGCATCGATAGCGTCACCGGCACCTTTAGCCAGATGATCCACGTGGCATTCCAGGCTTCCTTTGCCTGTATTACCGTTGCGCTGGTGGTGGGCGGTTTTGCCGAGCGTATCCGCTTCTCTGCGGTAGTGATTTTTGCAGCCATCTGGTTCACCATTTCCTACCTGCCGATTGCACATATGGTATGGGGCGGCGGTTTCCTGGCCGCCGACGGCGCGCTGGACTTTGCCGGCGGCACCGTAGTGCACATCAACGCGGCAAGCGCCGGGCTGATTGGCGCCTACCTGTTGGGTAAACGTGCCGGCTTCGGCAAAGAAGCCTTCAAGCCGCACAACCTGCCGATGGTGTTTACCGGCGCTTCAATCCTGTATGTCGGCTGGTTTGGCTTCAACGCCGGTTCTGCCAGCGCGGCTAACGGCATTGCGGCATTGGCGTTCCTGAACACCGTGGTTGCTACCGCTGGCGCGATCCTTTCCTGGACCTTTGCCGAGTGGATTGTGCGCGGCAAACCTTCACTGCTGGGCGCATGCTCCGGTTGTATCGCCGGGCTGGTTGCTATCACGCCGGCTGCGGGCACCGTGGGCATTGGCGGGGGATTGATTATCGGCCTGGTGGGCGGCGTTGCCGGTCTGTGGGGCGTGGTCACGCTGAAGAAGTGGCTGAATGTGGATGATACCTGTGACGTGTTCGGCGTGCATGGCGTGTGCGGCATCGTCGGCTGTCTGCTGACCGGCGTGTTCACCTCTGCCTCACTGGGCGGTACCGGGTACGCAGAAGGCGTTACCATGAGCCATCAGGTGTTGATCCAACTGATGAGCGTGGCGATTACCCTGGTCTGGTCCGGTGTGGCTGCTTTCATCGCCTTTAAAGTGGCAGGCGCCATCGTCGGTCTGCGTGTACCGGAAGAGCAGGAACGCGAAGGTCTGGATGTCAACAGCCATGGCGAGAGTGCCTATAACCAATAAGCCTTGAAGAAGGGCAGTGCGCTAAATAACTCGAAAAATAATGATGATGCGAAGAGGGCGATGGTGACATCGCCCTCTTTTTTGCTTTAGGCTTCGCGCTGGCGAATTACGCCTTCTTGCACCGTAGTGGCGACCAGCACGCCGTCCCGGGTGTAGAACTGACCGCGCACAAAGCCGCGCGCGCCAGAGGCGGAGGAGCTTTCCACTACGTACAGCAACCAGTCATCCATGCGGAACGGCCGGTGGAACCACATTGAATGATCGATGGTCGCCACCTGCATGCCCGGCTCAAGGAAACCGACGCCGTGCGGTTGCAGTGCCGTCGGCAGGAAGTTGAAATCTGATGCGTAGCCCAGCAGATATTGGTGGATACGCTGATCGTCCGGCATGGTGCCGTTGGCACGGAACCACACGTAGCGATGCGGTTCTTCCACCGTACCTTTCAGCGGGTTATGGAATTTGACCGGGCGCATTTCAATCGGCTTCTGGCCGATAAACTTTTCACGCACCTTCTCCGGCAACATATGCGCCAGCTTCTGGGCAATGTCGGATTCGGACATCAACCCTTCTGGCGGCGGCACGTCCGGCATGGTGTTCTGGTGTTCAAACCCCGCTTCCGGGCTTTGGAAAGAGGCGGTCATGTAGAAGATCGGTTTGCCGTGCTGAATGGCGCTGACGCGACGGGCACTGAAGCTATTGCCATCTCGCAGGATTTCTACGTCATAAATAATTGGCTTGCTGCTGTCGCCTGGGCGCAAGAAGTAGCTGTGGAACGAGTGCACACTGCGTTCTGGCGGCACCGTTTGTTTGGCGGCATACAGCGCCTGGCCGACCACTTGGCCGCCGAATACCTGACGCAGACCCAGATCTTCACTTTGTCCGCGGAATAGCCCTTCTTCGATTTTCTCCAGATCCAGCAGATCGAGGAGGTTTTGCAGTGCCTGGCTCATAAAGTTACTACCTTTGTAATAATCATTTTGCGCAGTGTGCGGAATATCACGGCAAGACGTCAATATGTTGCGTTAAAGCACAGGTAAAATTGCCTGAATACTGAGCGTTATTAAAAGGCTAAGTGATTAATAGGCAGCGCTAAATGGATTTTTCAGTATTTTGTGCTAAGTTTAATGAGTGGGGTGGTGAAAGCCACCAAGGTATTGATAATAAAAAAGGAGACCGATCCATGAAACTCTGGCAAATCGTAGGTGGAGCAGCAGCATTGACGATCACACTGGCGGGTTGTGCTCAAAAGAGCGCAAGTGTGCCTGTGCCGGCAGCGGGAAACCCAGCGATTGCGCAAACGCAGATTCAGGGCCCGGCGGTAACTGGTTCGGTTAACATTCGCCAGCGCATTGCGCTGCCACCGGATGCCGTACTGACGGTTACGCTCTCTGATGCTTCATTGGCGGATGCGCCGTCGAAAGTGATTGCCCAGCGCGCGGTGCGTACTGAAGGCAAGCAGGCGCCGTTTAACTTTGTACTGCCTTACAACCCGGCTGATATTCAGCCCAACGCGCGTATCATTTTGAGCGCGGCCATTACGGTAAACGGTCGGATGACCTTTATTACCGACACTATCCAGGAAGTCGTGAACCGCAACGGCACCCGTGCCGACCTGCAGTTGGTTCCGGTGCAGGGCATTCCGGTTCAGGCGACGCCAACAGCCATGCCGTAAACCGGCCATCCTTAAGCAGTAAGAGATCAACAGCCTTTGCGCTCCGGCCAAAGGCTGTTTTGTTGCTACCAGCGCCAGCCGTAAATCAGTAGATCGACCGTACTGTGCGCCCCAAAGATGATCCCCTCACCCAGCAGTGCCTGGCGCTGACGTTGAAAGTCTTCTCCCTGCTGCGAAATCTGGCCATGGCGGTTAATCACCCGGTGCCAGGGCAGGCTGCTGCCTTCCGGCAGACGCCTCAATACGCCGCCGACCTGACGTGCGGCTCGCGGTGAACCGGCCAGCCGCGCTACCTCGCCATAGGTCGTGACTTTGCCATAGGGAATGGCGGCTACCACGTGGAACACGCGCTGGCTGAATGTGGCGTCTTCTGGTTCCATTTATGTTTTCCTGCTGCGGCAAAAAGCCAAGGATGAAAGTGTGCCACAGCCGAGGTGGGTAAGAAAACAGCGGTTGGCCCCGGTTGGCTTGCTATTTGGCTGGCCATCACCGATAATGCCCACCGCTTCGCAGTCTTAGAAGCCGTCAATGGGGGCCCTGTTGGTTCTCCCGCAACACTAACTTGTGAACTCGGTCAGATCCGGAAGGAAGCAGCCGCAGCAGGTGACGTGTGTGCCGGGATGTAGCTGGCAGGGCCTCCACCAATTTCTGCCTCCTGTAAAAGCCAACGACCTAATTTGGCGATATTGCGCCGCTTTCCGTCAGTCGCACGTTCTACTGAATGGAGATCCGATCTTCAATCCAGTCAGTGCCTAAAACATGGTTTTCACCATTTGTCACTCTCAGCCATCCGCGCACGTAGTAGCTCTGCTCATTGGCGGTGATAGGCGAAAGAACCAGATTTCGGCGATAAAATCCGCGATAATAGATCCCAGATGATGGGATTGATACCCCGCTGGTACTCGGCACGCTTTTGATTGCGTCAAAATTTCCTGAGGATGGATCGCAGTCCGTAGGAATAATCACTCCCACTGATGAAAACCAGCCAGATGGGAAGTTCATAATGCCCTGATTCATCGCCTCCCCACCGGAAAACGCGGGCAGGCACATCATTTTATTATCTGTCCCCCAAATAAAAGCGGTCCCCTGACTGATTGAAGCGGCATTTTTAAACAGGTTACCCGCTACATGGACAACAGAATTTCCGGTATTATTATTGTGGATACAGGTGTGTTCTGCACCAGTGCCTGCTGCCCAGCGGCCATTTGCCAATCTGTTGCTCTTTTTGAAGTAGGGATCTCCATTGAATATACAGTTTTGTATCTCCACTGCCATTTTTGAGTTGAGATAAACTCCTTTTTCAGAGAAACCGTGGAGAGTATTGTTTGAGATTTTAATGTTCCATGAATCAGAGTTTAAACTCAATGAACCGGTAACTGCGACGCTTATGCTTGTGCTCATATTAGTTAATTGATTACCACTGATTAATAGGTTGGTCAGTGTACCTATGACGTTTATCCCAGTGCAATTTAGATCGGAATTAAGTATTTTTGGTGATACGGGTCCATTTCTGGCATAACGGTCTTTATAACCATAGTCGGCATAAAAAACATCGCCATTATTATTGTCTAAAGTAGAGCTGGCTGGCAATGTTCGGCTTAAGATATTATCAGTAATGGTTATTGAAAATGCGCCTGGATAGATACTTCTATTGACATCCAGATTTGACTTGTAGAGGTAAGGTTCAATAGGTGTGATTTCCCCATTGATCGGCTTGCCCGGAATTATTGTTGAACCTGTATGAAGGTTAACACCACCAATATAAATGTACTGCTGTATATTTCCAGTGTCAGGTGAAAACACTTTCCCGCGGAAAACGTCACTGACTGTATTCCCTTTTATAATTATGTTCATTGGAACCTGAGAACCTTCCTGTGCCGCACCGCTGATCGCCGGCGTATCCATGCCGACAGCGATAGCCCGGGCATGAGGCCTGACCAAGGTATTGCCCTCTATCACGGTGTTTTTAGCACCAAGCGCACAGATGCCCTGACTGTCCGTGATCGTGTTGTTGCTGATACAGATAGAATGATCGGCAACGGCAGGATTGAAATCATCGGTAACGTGAACGGCAATGCAATCATCATTAATAAATTCAAAGTTATTATTGGCGACAATGACTCGTTTGAAGTTAATTAGCCTGATACCATCCGCAACGCTACGATCAAACTGGCAACCGGTCACGATCGCCGTTTTCCCTCGCCAGATGCTGGCCATCATATATTTGGAGTTAGAGAATCGGCAATCGGTTATTCTTAGCTCACCATCCAGCATGGTTACTCCCAGTAAATGCCTGGCTTTATCTCGGCCGCCGCTCCAGTTGCCATTTTTTCCCCATGAACCATTAAAACCTAACGCGTTTATAGTGAGATTGCAGACATCAATACCGCCAATTCCGGCACTACCGGTGCCATATTCATCTTCAAAGTAAAGCACTGACTTCAACATACCGTCACCCAGTAATGTGACATGTCCAGAAATGGGTAAGGCTGGGCCTTCTTTACTGTATTGTTGCGGGTTTTCCGGATCATCGATTGGTTCAATTGGACCTGCTTGAGGAAAATATCGATAGATGCCCGTTGGAAAATAAACCGCTTTACCACTGCTTTCAGCTATTTTAATCGCTCTCCTTATCGCTGCTGTGTCATCAGTTATACCATCACCGATGGCGTTTTTATTTTCGAGGTAATCTTTAACGTTAATAATATTGCTGCTGTTATCCATACCTAATGTCCTTCTGACATAGTGTGATTGATTTCACTGATTTAAGAGGCTCTTTATAATGTTAAAGTTATGGATAATTTATATTAACGGCAAGAGTCTGATGTTTGGTCATCTCTCAGCAGACATGCGGGTAACATTGCGCAGGGGGGATATCTCCGCGCTATAGTGGAGCTATATCAGAGATGTCACTGTACATGTTCAGGACCGTCAGGTTCGGCATCGATACTGCGGGATCATCGGCGCAGCGATATGAACAGTAGAAACGGTAAAAGTACTTGCGTTGCTGTCAGCGAGGGAGGAGCGATTTTATTGTAAGTCTCGACGGCGATTGAGTGCGGCGTAAGTTTCTTTCGACGATATCAATGGTATTTACTTTAGTGGGGGAGGCTCTTTGCGCAGGGGCATGCTCGAAATTTTCGGTAGCTATTTTACCGTCGCTTTACACCACGAAATTGAGCTGGCTGTGACATCATCAGCGGCTGCTGATGCTTAGCCGCATCCTGGTGCTACTTTCCGGCCCGCCCAGCGTTAATTGAAGGGGCTACCGACTGTTATTACAGGATAGGGGCAGTGAATGAAAATCACTGTAAGTCAATAAGATAGATGCGTGCTTGCTGTAAACATTGAAGCCGATAAAGGTATCGGCTCAACGCATTTATCACCTGGATTACCGTACGAATTTCCAAACGGCGACAGGGATTTTATCGTACAGCTTATTCATGGTGAGCTCGGCAAGGCGGTGGTCTGCTGCGGAGTAAAACAGCTCTAGCTCGTCGTCCGAAAGCTCATACTTATTTTTTTCAATAACGCGTTCCAGGGTGTCAATCGTGGTGCATTTACGTAAACGCATCAGATAGTCAATTTTAGTCATGATAACCTTTAGTTTTATAAACCGTAGAGTAGTTTGGGGATAATTATCCCCTAAGTTTTCATTGTCGTACAGATGCCCTCTCCTGAGAACATTCTGAATAATCGCGCTTTGGTTTTTTGCCAGCGGCGCAAATCGGAATCGTTAATACCATAACTGCTAAACAGTGTGTAGGTATCGTCGAGATACTCTTCGACTAACTCCGATAAATCACTTTCGTCCATGTATTTAATTTTATAACTCATCACAAACGAAGCAATATGTTCAATCAACTCGTTAAGCTGGAGGTTGACGGAAGACGTTGGATCGTTCACCCAGCCGTGGTGGCTGTCGCCCAGCGTTGCGATACCTTCATCATACAAATTTTCGCACAAGAATTTGAGCTGAGCAATATCGTGCCTTTTAGGCGAATACTCATCCATATCATCCCCTCCGTAAGTCTTAATTTCGGTGTTGATAACACTCTGTGAGTAAGCTGATTTACATCATGGACGGAGGTAGCTTAATGGTGAAAAAATAAACTTTCCGTATAATGAATATAAATCATTTTTTCGCATTTGGCCTGCTGTTATTACGTAAACTTACAATTCATCTGCGGTAGAGGGGCGGGAGTAATCAATGACGTCAAAGGTTAATCCCGTTTCAACAACGCTAAAGGCCACGCTGTCGCTGATGTATTCCTCGGCGCTGATATCCAGACAGGCGTTGAAAATTGTCCATTTATAGCGATAACTCATTGAATACTGGCTGCCGCTCACATTTTGAATATCAAGTATTTCTAATGAACTCTCGGCGTAACGCGCGCTTTCCGAATAAAAACTCAGGCCGCTGGTCAATGCCGGCACCAACTCTGAAATTTTATCGTTAATCATTTTCTTTAGTTTTTTAACGGAAAGTGCTTCCGTCATTGTGTCGCAACGAAGAGTTACATGCATTTAATGCCTGGCCGTGCAGCTATCCAATCTATTTATCTTACTCCTTTTTCACCACCTCGTCGGTAAACTTTTCGTTAACCGTAGAATTTTTTACGGTTTTCCAACGTTGTTTACTGCTTAATAACCCTGATGTTATTCGGTATATCCCAAAAGGAGTACCTCTGTTATTCGTTAATCTGCTAATTATCGGTGCAAGCATAACTTTCGTTGTTAAGTTCCGTTACATAAATCACCGTGCGAGCGCTTGAGTCGCGGATGTATTTGTGATGTTATATTATAACAATTAAATTCCTTCTCTCTGGCTATGAAACTGACATCTGCACCACATCAAAATGACGCTGTATCGTCACTGCATTCCCTGTTCACCGCATCGGCGGGATTACGCTGCGGTATTGCGGCAGGACTGTTGGCCCTGCTATGGCTGGGCATCTACTGGGCGGTATTGCTGCCATGATTACGCTGCAACAGGCCGTGATTGGCTATGGTGGCACGCCGCTGTTTCCCCCGCTTAGCGGACATTTCGCTGCCGGTTCTCTGACGGCGGTGGTGGGAATTAACGGCGCGGGAAAGTCTACGTTACTGAAAACGTTGGCCGGGCTTTTACCCTTGCAGAGCGGCAGCCTGCTTTTCAGCGGCAACAAGCTACCGCGCATGGCGTATCTGCCGCAGCAGGCTGAGCTGGATCGTCAGTTTCCGATCGTAGTGGGGGATCTGGTGGCAATGGGAAGCTGGCCGCAGTGCGGCATGTTCGGTGGGCTGGGCAAGCGCGCCGGGTTGCAGATTGTCGAGGCGCTGGATGCCGTAGGCATGGCGCCGATGGCGAGAAGCCCGGTAGGCGAACTTTCAGGTGGCCAACTGCAACGTGTGTTGTTTGCTCGCCTGCTGGTCCAGCAGGCACCGCTGATTTTATTGGATGAACCCTTTACCGGCATCGACAGCGCCACCACCCAGTTATTGCTGCAGGTGATCGCTCAACTGCACCGACAGGGGCGAACGGTGATTGCCGTGTTGCACGATATGTCGACGGTGGCGAACCATTTCCCCCAAGCGTTGTTGCTGACGCCGCAGTGTTGCCACTGGGGTACCGCCGATCGGGTGCTGAAGCACATTCCCGCGTTGAATCTCGCCAGCCCGCCGCTGTGCCGCATGGCGGTAGCGCCATGATGCTACTTGATCCTCTCATCGATCCCTTTGCCTCATTCGGCTTTATGCGTCGTGCGCTGGTGGCTTGTTTTGCGCTGTCGCTCAGCGCCGCGCCGCTGGGGGTGTTTCTGCTACTGCGGCGCATGAGCCTGGTTGGCGATGCGTTGTCCCATGCGGTGCTGCCCGGGGCGGCGATAGGCTACCTGATTTCAGGCATGTCGCTGGTGGCGATGGGCGTCGGGGGATTTATCGCCGGGCTGGCGGTGGCAATGCTATCGGGGCTGGTCAGCCGCCGGACGCCGCTGAAAGAGGACGCCAGTTTCGCCGGTTTCTACCTGGGTTCACTGGCTCTGGGGGTGACGCTGGTTTCGCTGCGTGGCTCCAGTGTCGATCTTCTGCACGTACTGTTCGGCTCGATTCTGGCGGTAGATACGAATGCCATTTTGATGGTGGGCACAATAGCCAGTTTTTCGCTGTTGGCACTGGCGGTGCTGTATCGCGCTCTGGTGATTGAGTCTTTCGACGCCACCTTTTTGCGAGTCAGTGCACCGCGCTGGCTGGCGCTGATACACGGGCTGTTTCTGGCGCTGGTGGTGATAAACCTGGTGGCGGGGTTCCAGATCCTCGGCACGCTAATGTCGGTGGGACTGATGATGCTGCCCGCCGCCAGCGCGCGTTTTTGGGCGCGTAACCTGCCGCATACGTTGGCGGTCGCGATGGGGATAGGCATGCTCTCGAGCCTGATTGGCCTCGAATGGTCTTATTACGCGTCCTTGCCAGCCGGCCCGGCGATTGTGCTCAGCGCCAGCGTGATCTTTTTTGGTTCGATTCTGTTTGGGACGCGTGGGGGGATTTATTCTCTCGCGCGCCGTTGATAAGTGCCAAGTTCAAGGAGAAAGTATGAAACGTTTACCTATTTCGCTGGCAGTCGCTGCTCTGCTGTCCAGCCCATTGGCGATGGCGAAAACCGTTGATGCCGTCGCCAGCTTTTCGATCCTCGGCGATATTGTGAAGCAGGTAGGGGGAGAACATGTCAGGGTCACCACGTTAGTGGGGCCGGACGGTGATCCGCACAGCTTTGAGCCTTCGCCGAAAGACAGCAAGGTGCTGTCGCAGGCCGACGTGGTGTTCGTCAGCGGCCTGGGGCTGGAGGGCTGGATTGATCGCCTGGTCGGTGCCTCGGGGTATAAAGGGCAGGTGGTTACTGCTTCGCAGGGGATCGACACCCGCCAGATGAGCGAGGACGGCAAGGAGGTCACCGATCCCCATGCCTGGAACAGCATGAAGAACGGGGTGCAGTATGCAACCAACGTGATGAATGCGTTGATTGCCGCCGATCCGCAAGACGCCAATTATTTTCGCCAGCGCGGTTCTGAATATATCCAGCAGTTGAAGAAATTGGATCTCTGGGCCAAAACCCAGTTTGCCGCAGTACCGCAGCAAAAACGCAAGGTGCTGACCAGCCATGATGCTTTTGGTTACTTTGGGCAAGAATATGGCGTCACCTTCCTTGCCCCGGTCGGTTTCTCTACCGAGGCTGAAGCCAGCGCCAGCGACGTGGCCGGTTTGATAAAACAGATCAAACAGGAGAAGGTGAATGCCTACTTTATTGAAAATCAGACTGACCCGAGGCTGGTGAAACAGATTGCCGCCGCCACCGGAGCGAAAGCCGGCGGTGAGCTGTATCCGGAGGCGCTATCCAAACCGCAAGGGCCGGCGGCGAGCTATGTACAGGCATTCCAGCACAACGTCGATACGCTGTTAGGCAGCATGAAATAAACCGCAGCGGCCCTGCCGGTAAGGCGGGGCTACTGGTTGCGTTTCAGTTTTCTTTCTCCATAAAAAAGCCCCGTTGAGCAGCAACGGGGCTTTGCGACAGATGAAGCTTCGAACGTTAACGCTTTTTCTTACGTCCCTGTACCGCTTTGAATCGCGGGTTGGTTTTACAAATCACATAGATACGGCCATTACGGCGTACGACTTTGCAATCCGGATGGCGATTCTTCGCCGAACGCAATGAACTTAAAACCTGCATATTGATTCCCTTTTACTTGCTGCCAAGAAAGCGGCCAAAACGCTGCTGGAAGCGCGCCGTGCTGCCTTCTTTGGAGAACTCTTTCTGCTTGCCCGTGTAATACGGATGCGAAGCGGAAGAGACGTCGATAGTGACGTACGGCCAGTTTTCGCCATCGAGTTCAATGGTGCGATCGGTGTTAATGGTCGAACCCACTTTAAAGTAGGTATTGGCGCTCAGATCGTGGAACACCACGGTACGGTAGTTTGGATGGATGCCTGCTTTCATGATGCACTCTCATGTAATGTTATACTATAACAATAATTATGCGCCGCACGGCGGGGCGGATCAAGTACAAAATGCGGCGACAGGTGAATTAATGAGAGTGGTTTACATTAAGCGAATGAAGCTAAAGAAAAAGGCCGCATAAGCGGCCTTTGTATTCAGTGGTAAGCGCTCACTGGGTTATCAGTGATGCTCAACCGGATGGCTGTGTTCCACATCGTCAGACTTCTTGCTGAAGCGGCGACGAACCACCACGAAGAAGACCGGAACGAAGAAGATGGCCAGCACGGTAGCGGTAATCATCCCGCCCATAACGCCGGTACCTACCGCGTTCTGAGCGCCGGAGCCTGCACCGCTGCTGATAACCAGCGGCAGTACCCCGAGGATGAATGCCAGTGACGTCATCAGAATCGGGCGCAGACGCATGCGCACCGCTTCCAGCGTGGCTTCTACCAGGCCTTTGCCTTCTTTATCCATCAGATCCTTGGCGAATTCGACGATCAAGATGGCGTTCTTCGCCGACAGGCCTATGGTGGTCAACAGCCCCACCTGGAAGTAAACGTCATTGTTCAGGCCGCGCATGGTGGCCGCCAGCAACGCGCCGATAACCCCCAGAGGCAGAACCAGCATGACCGAGAACGGAATCGACCAGCTTTCATACAGCGCTGCCAGGCACAAGAACACCACCAGAATCGAGATGGCGTACAGGGCAGGGGCCTGGTTACCGGACAGACGTTCCTGATAGGACATGCCGGTCCAGTCGTAACCGATGCCGCTCGGCAGCTTGGAGGACAGCTCTTCCATCATGTTCATTGCTTCACCGGTACTCTTGCCCGGTGCTGCCTGACCCAGAATTTCCATGGAAGGCAGGCCGTTATAACGTTCCAGACGCGGTGAACCGTACTCCCATTTCGCTGAAGAGAATGCGGAGAACGGAACCATCTGGCCACTGGTGCCGCGGACAAACCACTTGTTGATGTCCTCAGGCAACATACGGAACGGTGCTTCAGCCTGTACGTATACCTTCTTCACACGACCGCGGTCGATGAAGTCGTTCACGTACGAGCCACCCAACGCGGTGGTCAGCGTGCTGTTGATGGTGGTGATGCTAACACCCAGCGCCTTGGCTTTTTCCTGATCGATAATCAGTTTGAACTGCGGCGTATCTTCCAGGCCGTTAGGACGCATGCCGACCAGCAGGTCCGGATGCTTGGCCGCCATGCCCAACAGCTGGTTACGCGCTTCGGTCAGTTTTTCATGCCCCAGGCCACCCTGATCAATCAGCTGGAAGTCAAAACCGGTAGCGGTACCCAGTTCGATAATCGCAGGCAGGTTGAACGGGAATACCAGGCCGTCTTTGATTTGCGAGAACGCGCCCATGGCGCGGCCTGCAATCGCCGGCACTTTATTCTGCTCGCCGCTACGCTCGGACCAGTCTTTCAGGCTGACGAACGACAGACCGTTGTTCTGGCCGTTACCGTTAAAGCCGAAGCCCGCAACGGTAAACACCGAAACCACGTTGTCTTTTTCTTTGGTCATGAAGTAGTCGGTGACTTCTTCCAGCACCTTCGAGGTTCGAGCCTCGGTGGCACCCGCAGGCAACTGCACCATGGTCAGCAGGATGCCCTGGTCTTCTTCCGGCAGGAACGAGGACGGCAAGCGCAGGAACAGCAGGCCCATGCCGACGACGATCAACAGGTAGATCACCAGATAGCGACCGGTGCTGCGCAGGATGCTGGCTACGCTGTCGGTATAGTGGTGGGTGCTCTTTTCGAACATGCGGTTAAACCAGCCGAAGAAGCCGGTTTTAGCCCCGTGGTCGCCTTTCTGCACCGGTTTCAGCAGGGTGGCGCACAGCGCCGGCGTCAGAATCAACGCCACCAACACCGACAGCGCCATCGCGGAAACGATGGTGATGGAGAACTGACGGTAGATTGCGCCGGTTGAACCGCCGAAGAACGCCATAGGTACGAATACCGCTGACAGCACCATAGCGATACCGACCAGCGCACCCTGGATCTGCTCCATCGATTTCTTGGTCGCTTCTTTCGGCGGTAGCCCCTCTTCGGACATTACGCGCTCGACGTTTTCCACCACCACGATGGCATCATCCACCAACAAGCCTATCGCCAGCACCATGCCAAACATCGTCAGGGTGTTTATCGAGAAGCCAAAGGCAGCGAGTATCGCAAAGGTACCCAGCAAGACGACCGGCACTGCGATGGTTGGGATCAGCGTCGCGCGGAAGTTCTGCAGGAACAGATACATAACCAGGAATACCAGCACGATCGCTTCGAACAGCGTTTTCACCACTTCGTTGATTGAAATCTTGACGAACGGGGTGGTGTCATACGGATAAACCACTTTCATCCCCTGAGGGAAGAAGGGCTGCATCTTGGTTAACGCGTCTTTTACCGCTTTGGCGGTGTTCAGGGCGTTGGCGCCGGTAGCCAGTTTGATACCCAGGCCTGCTGCCGGTTTGCCGTTGTAACGTGCGGTTACGGCATAGCTTTCGCCGCCGCGCTCAATACGAGCCACATCTTTCAGGCGAACCTGAGAGCCGTCCGCATTCACCTTGAGCAGAATTTTGCCGAACTCTTCAGGGGAGGTCAGACGGGTCTGCGCGATGATTGAGGCGTTAAGCTGCTGGCCCGGTACCGGTGGCATGCCACCCAGTTGCCCTGCGGCGATCTGGTTGTTCTGCTCGGTGATGGCGGATGTCACATCCGTTGTGGTCAGTTGGAAATTGTTCAGCTTGCCCGGATCCAGCCAGATGCGCATGGCGTACTGGGCACCAAACAGCTGCACTTCACCCACGCCCTGTGAACGGCTGATAGGATCCTTGATGTTTGAAGCTACATAGTCCGCGATGTCGTCCTGAGTCATGCTTGGATCGTCGGAAATGAAGCCGGCTACCATCAGGAAGCTGCTGCTGGATTTTTCTACTTTCAGGCCTTGCTGCTGCACTTCTTGCGGTAACAGCGGCGTAGCCAGCGACAGTTTGTTCTGGACCTGAACCTGCGCGATGTCAGGGTCAGTGCCGGAGTTAAACGTCAGCGTAATGGTGACGCTACCAGAGGAGTCACTGGTGGAGGACATGTACATCAGATTATCGATACCGTTCATGTTCTGTTCGATAATCTGGGTTACGGTATCCTGCACCGTTTTTGCATCCGCGCCTGGATAGTTGGCGGAAATACTCACCGCCGGTGGTGCAATAGTGGGATACTGCGCGATCGGCAGTTTCATTATTGCAAGCACCCCCGCCAACATGACGATGATGGCGATTACCCAGGCGAAAATCGGGCGATCTATAAAGAACTTAGCCATGTCTTACCGGCTCCTTTTTATGACTTCTGCGCTTCAGACTGCGGCTGTTTCTGCGCCTGAGTGTCAACTTCCTGCACTTTCACCTGAGCGCCCGGGCGGACTTTCATCAGGCCGGTGACAATCACGCGATCGCCGGCTTTCAAACCGTCGGTAACCAGCCATTTGTCGCCGATAGCCTGATCCGCTTTCACTGTACGCAACTCGACTTTATCGTCGGCGCCAACCACCAGAGCGGTAGCTTCACCGCGTGGGTTACGCGTCACACCCTGTTGCGGCACCAGCAATGCATCGCTGCGTACACCTTCGTCCAGACGGGCGCGAACGAACATCCCCGGCAACAGCGTATCGTTCGGGTTCGGGAACACTGCGCGAATGGTGATGGAACCGGTGGTTTCATCAACGGTGACGTCAGAGAACTCCAGCGTGCCTGCCTGGGCGTATTCCGCGCCGTTTTCCAGCAGCAGGGTCACCTTGGCCTTACCGTTTTCCTGTTTCAGCGCACCGCTGGCCAGTTCTTGTTTCAGGCGCAGGAAATCGTTGCTCGATTGGGTGACGTCCACGTACATCGGATCCAGCTGTTGCACGGTAGACAACGCCGTGGTCTGGCCATTGGTAACCAGTGCGCCTTCGGTCACGGCGGATTTGCCGATGCGGCCGGAGATCGGTGAGGTCACTTTGGTGTAAGCCAGGTTGATGCGTGCGGTTTCCACTGCGGCTTTCGAGGCCACCACGGCGGCTTCCGCCTGCTGCAGCGTGGAAACTGCGGTATCGTAATCCTGCTTACTGATGTAGTTGGTACCCAGCAAGGGTTTGTAGCGGTTCACCGTTACGCGCGCGATCGAAGCGCTGGCTTGAGATTTGGCCAGATCGCCTTTGGCGCTGTCATAGGTAGCTTGATAGGTGGCGGGATCGATCTGATACAGGGAAGACCCTGCCTTGATGTCACTGCCTTCAACAAAATTGCGCTTCAGGATGATGCCGCTGACCTGAGGGCGAACTTCGGCGATACGATACGCAGCAGTACGGCCAGGAAGATCGGTAGTAATGTTGAGAGGCTCGGCCTTCAATGTCACTACGCCCACTTCGGGAGCCGGTGGTTGGGCGCCTTGTTGTTGGGTTTCTTTATCGTTACATCCTGTAAGTACTAAGCTGCCTGAAAGCATCAGAACTGCCGCCAGAGGCGTTAACCCTCTGTTTTTGTTCATAGAAAAACCTCAAGTGTCCGATTTCAAAATGATCAATGGATCACAAGCTTTAAAACCCATTGCTGCGTTAATTATATGTGCGTGCTATGGTACATACATACGCGAATGTATGTAAATCACACTCCCCCGAAAAAACAACGCCATGGCACGAAAAACCAAACAGCAGGCGCTAGAAACTCGACAGCACATTCTTGATGCTGCGGTGCAGGAATTTTCTGAACGTGGCGTTTCTGCAACGTCACTGACAGATATTGCCACCGCCGCCGGTGTTACTCGTGGTGCTATTTATTGGCACTTCAAGAATAAGGTAGACCTGTTTAATGAAGTTTGGGAATTGTCAGAGTCCAAAATAGGCGATCTCGAATTAGAGTATCAGGCAAAGTACCCTGAGAATCCACTGCGTATTTTACGTGAAATACTAATTTATATACTGACGTCGACGGTCGATGACAGCCGCCGGCGAGCGCTGATGGAGATCGTATTCCACAAGTGCGAATTTGTCGGTGAAATGATGCCGCTGCAGGAAGCGCGTAAAGTGCTTAGTTTGGAAGGTTACGAACGTATAGAGTCGGTGCTGCGCAACAGTATGCGTCACGGTCAGCTTCCCGCCGATCTCAATACCCGCCGGGCGGCGATCATCCTGCGCGCTTATATTACCGGCCTGATGGAAAACTGGCTGTTTATGCCGGAAAGTTTTGATCTGAAAGCCGAAGCGGCAGCCTTGGTCGATTCATTCCTCGAAATGGCCCAATTCTGCCCGACCTTGCGGGCGAAACCGGCAGAGCAGGCGGCCGAGCCGCACAGTGCCGACTGTCATCCTTAACCAGGAGATGCACCATGTCATCCGTTGTGTTGATCGCCAGTGGCGCGGCCTATGGCCAGGAGTCACTGTTTAACGCCTTGCGTCTGGGCATTGCGCTGAAAGAGCAGCAGGCCGATCTCAATCTGAAACTGTTTTTGATGTCAGACGCAGTAGTAGCCGGTCTTGCCGGGCAGCAACCGCACGAAGGCTACCATCTGCAGCAGATGCTGGAGATCCTCACCGCGCAGCAAGTGCCGGTAAAACTGTGCAAAACCTGCGCAGATGCGCGCGGCGTCAGCCGGTTACCGCTGGCAGACGGGGTGGAAATCGGTACGCTGGTGGAGCTCGCGCAATGGACGCTGGCCGCCGGGAAAGTGCTGACGTTCTGATCCCGCTACATCTGTACATCACCAGCAACGTTTTCTTGTTCGTTGGCTATCTGCGATCGTGATAATCTTTTGGCTTCTTTATTGATTCGAAGTCAAATCATGCATCGCAGGTTAGCTAAGCGTCCTTTTCTGGCGTTATCCTCGTTCTTCTGTGTGGATATTTCCCGCGCCCTGACTCTGTTTTTATTGATCGCCGTTTGTGCGGTCTGCCAGCCTGTTGCCCATGCGGCGTTGAACGGCGATGTGCCGTCGCGCAGTGACATTCAAAATCAGCTTGATGCGTTGAACAAGCAGAAGACGCTGACGCCGGTCAATAAGCTCGCCCAGCAGGATCTGACCCGCACGCTCGAACTGCTGGACGCCATTGAACGCGTCAAACAGGATGGCGCTGAGCTTAAACAGCAGTTGCAGTTGGCGCCGGGCAAACTGCGCCAGGTGACTGAAGATCTGGAGGCGCTCAAGGTTCCCGTGGATAGCGCGGCCGCCAGAGCCGATCTGCTGCCGCTCTCCCTGCGCCAGCTGGAAACCCGTCTTTATCAGACGCTGGACGAACTGCAAACCGCGCAGGAAAACCTCTCCACCTATAACAGCCAACTGGTTTCGCTGCAGACCCAACCGGAACGAGTGCAAAGCAGCATGTATACCGCGTCGCAGCGTCTGCAGGAGATCCGCAACCAGCTTAACGATCAGACGCCGGGACAAAACTCGCTGCGCGACAGCCAGCAGGTGATGCTGGCAACGGAGCAGGTGTTGCTCAATGCGCAGATTGATCTGCAACGCAGGAGCCTGGAGGCCAACACCACCCTGCAGGATCTGCTGCAGAAACAGCGCGATTACACCACCGGACATATCGACGCGCTGGACCGCTCGGTGCAGTTGCTGCAAGACGTGGTCAACAGCAAACGCCTGACGCTGTCTGAAAAAACCGCCAAAGAGGCGCAGAATCCGGAAGACGCCACAGACATCCAACAGAATAAGCTGGTCAGTAAAGAGCTGGACGTCAACCGCCAACTCAGCCAGCGGCTGATTGCCGCCACGGAAGAGAGCAACATACTGTTTCAACAGAATATCCGGGTAAAGAACTGGCTCGATCGCGGCCTGCAGTCGGAGCGTAATCTGAAGGAACAGATCCAGGTGCTCAAAGGCAGCCTGGTGCTGTCGCGCATTCTGTACCAACAGCAGCAAAACCTGCCGCAGGGCACGCTGGTGGCGGATATGGGCACGCGAATCGCCGATTTACGTCTGGAGCAGTTTGATATCAACCAGCAGCGCGACGATCTGTTCAAGGGCGATGACTACATCAATAAGCTGCTTGTCGACAGCAAAGAAAAAGCCAGTGCGGATGTGCTCGATGCGCTGAACGAAATCGTCGATATGCGCCGTGAGCTGTTGGATCAGTTGAATAAGCAGCTCAGCAACCAGCTTGCGCAGTCCATTAGCTTGCAGATTAACCAGCAGCAACTGACCAGCGTTTACAGCTCGCTGCAAGACACGCTGACCCAGCAAATATTCTGGGTTAACAGCAACAAACCTATCGATCTGGCGTGGTTGAAAGCCTTGCCGGGCGCGGTCAAAGATCAGATTGGCGCACTCGATTTCAAACTGGACACCGGCAAAATACTGCAGGGCGGGTTGAATGCGCTGGTGTTCCTCATCCCGATGCTGATTCTGATAGCCCTGCTGCGCTGGCGCTACAAGCTGATCGATACGCACCTGCAAACGCTGGCTAATGATGTCGGGCAGCTAAAACGCGACAGCCAACTGCACACGCCGAAGGCCATTATTCTGACCTTGTTGAAAGTGCTGCCCGGCTCGGCGCTGCTGCTGGGGGCCGGTTTCTGGTGTTACCGAGCGGAAATCGGCCTCAGCGATTTTCTGTGGGCATTGTCGCAACAGTTGGCGCTGTTCTGGCTGATTTTCGGCTTTACCTACCGTACGCTGGCACCGGGCGGCCTTACCGAGCGCCACTTCAACTTTTCCCCCGGCCTGTGCGCGCACTACCGCCGGCAGACCCTGCGCCTGGGGCTGGCGCTGCTGCCGCTGATCTTCTGGTCGGTACTGGGCGAGAAAGCGCCGCTGCGGTTGGTGGAGGATGTTATCGGCCAGGTGGTGGTGATGTTGACGCTGGCGCTGCTCGCCGTGTTGGTGTTTCCGCTGTGCCGCGACGGCTGGCGTGAGAAAGGCTCGCACGCGGTACAACTGGTGGTCATCACCGCCATTGCCGCCACGCCGCTAATCCTGCTCGGCCTGATGTTCGCCGGTTATTTCTACACCACCTTGCGTCTGGCCGGCCGCTGGATCGACAGCCTGTATCTGTTCTTCCTGTGGAACATCGTTTATCTGACCGCCATTCGCGGCCTGAGCGTTGCGGCACGTCGCTTGGCTTACCGCCGCGCGCTGGCGCGTCGCCAGAGCCTGGCGAAGGAGGGGGCAGAAGGTGGGGAGCCGGTCGAGGAGGCGCCTTTGGCGCTGGATCAGATCAACCAGCAATCGCTGCGTCTGACCACCATGGCGCTGTTCATCATCTTTGCCTGCGCCTTCTACGGTATTTGGTCAGATCTGGTGACGGTGATTTCGTATCTGGACAGCATCACGCTGTGGCATTACACCACCACCGTTGCCGGCGGCAGCGTGCCGCAAGCGGTGACGCTGGGCAACATGATGGTGGCCATCGCGGCGGTGATCGTCGCCTATGTCATGACGCGCAACCTGCCAGGCCTGCTGGAGGTGGTGGTGCTGTCGCGGCTGCAACTGCGGCAAGGGGCGTCTTACGCCATTACCACCATACTGACCTACCTGATCACCACCGTGGGCGCCGTTACCGCGCTCGGATCGCTGGGTGTGTCCTGGGATAAGCTGCAATGGTTGGCCGCCGGGTTGACCGTCGGGCTGGGATTCGGCCTGCAGGAGATTTTCGCCAACTTTGTTTCCGGCCTGATCATCCTGTTCGAGCGGCCGATCCGCATCGGCGACACCATTACTATCGGCACTTTTTCCGGCTCGGTCAGCAAAATCCGCATTCGCGCCACCACCATTACCGATTTCGACCGTAAAGAGGTGATCATCCCGAACAAGGCATTTGTTACCGAGCGGCTGATCAACTGGTCGCTGTCAGACACCATTACCCGGGTGTTGATCAAGGTTGGGGTGGCGTACGGTTCCGATCTGGACAAGGTGAAAGCGGTGTTGTTGCAGGCTGCGCATGATAACCCGCGGGTGATGACCGATCCGGAACCGCAGGTTTTCTTCCTTAACTTTGGCGCCAGTACGCTGGATCACGAATTGCGCCTTTATGTCCGTGAATTGCGTGACCGCAGCTATACCGTCGATGAGCTGAACCGCGCGATCGAGCGCCTGTGCCGGGAGAACGACATTAATATCGCCTTTAACCAACTTGAAGTGTATTTGCACAATCAGCAGGGTAACGAGGTACAGGAAGTGAAACGGACGCTGTCGCCGGATGAAGGCAGCCCGTCGGCAGGATAATGGGATGAAAATGAGGGTTCAGCGCAGGCTGAACCCTTTTTACTGCCCGGCGGGCAGGTAGGGAGTGGTGATGCCGTTGCGTTGCAGCTTTTCCTGATAGTCCCGTTTGACAATATCCAGCGCCGCCAGCGCGGTGGCTGGATCGATCTCGTTACATTCCAGCAGGTAAATCAGGTCTACCGCCAGCTGCAATTCTGGTGAGGCATTATCTAGAGACATAAAACCAACGTTTTTGTTTAGTAGGTGAATGAATAGGATGTCGCTTCGGCTGAGTATAGTGAACAAGGCGCGCGGCGGGGAATAATCATTAAAGTATTGTGATAAATCTTCAAAAACCGTTTTCTTTACGCTCGATGCTGCGCTCAATGCGTGCCAGCGCCTGACGGCAACGTACCAATCTGCCTTCCAGCGCCGCCAGCTCGTGCTGCAGTTTTTGCTGTGCGGCAAAGGTGGTCTGTTTTCCCAACAGGCTTTCCCGATCCTGAATCATCGACATTAACCGGCGTTCATAATCCTGATGTTCGGCCAGCTTGTGATACAGATCGACCGCCACCACTTCTTTCGGCTGATTTTTACGGCGCAACGCCTGTGTCGCCAGCTCGCGCTGCAGAGCGGTGATTTGGGCCACCAGTTTCTCTGCCAGAAAGGCGACCTGGCTGGTGCGGTTGTCGTTGGCCGCCGTCTGCAACTGGACGAAGTTCCTTTGCACTTCTGCCAGATAATCACGCAACCGGGTGCCGCGATTGGAAAACAGCGCGGTGTCAAAGCGCGCCTGAGGGATGGGGGCGTCGCCACGCGGCGTCACCTCGGCGGCCAATGCCGCGATCTGCTGTTCTAACACCTGTAATAGACGGTGAGTGCTCACGTTGGCTCCATTAAAATTTCACAGGGCTCAGCTTGCCCGCGATCCCGCCGTTAAACAAGCGCGGCGCGCATATTCCGGCCGTTGCGGCTGGTGACGCAGGGGATGAGGGTGATAAAGTAACGCCAGACAGATTAGCGGACAAGGGCTCGCATGACGCGTTGGTTATTGATTATCCTCGGTTGGTTGGCGGTGGTACTGGCCACGCTGGGCGTGGTGCTGCCGCTGCTGCCGACCACGCCGTTTCTGCTGCTGGCCGCCTGGTGTTTTGCCCGCTCGTCGCCGCGCTTTCACCATTGGCTGCTGTATCGCTCCTGGTTCGGTCCTTATCTGCGTCATTGGCAACAGCACCGTGCGTTGCCGCCGGGGGCCAAATGGAAGGCGGTAGCGGTGATTACGCTGACGTTTGCGGTTTCGCTGTGGCTGGTTAAACTCTGGTGGGTGCGTGGAGTGCTGCTGCTGATGCTGGTCATCCTGTTGACCTTTATGTTGCGTCTGCCGGTTGTTGATCTGTCGCAACAAAAACGGCGCTGATCCTGTCTTATCATACCCAATAGCTTTCAAGTCACAGCCAGGCGATCCGCTCGTGCGTTGTGGGGGCGCCGCATGCCGCGCCTGCATGGGGCGGCTCTGGGGTAATCCGCCAACAGCGCTGTAACTTGAAAGATGGCAGGGATAGTTGCATTTGTCCGTCAGTTTGCATAGATTTGGGCGTTTTCGTGCGCGGCCCGCTTTCCATTCCCTCTTTATAATGGATTGGAAGAAGAGGTTTGCGCGCAAGTCATCAGGTAGTTTTATCAGGCAATAATTATGACCGCTACTGCGCAGCAGCTTCAGTTTATTAAAGACAGTATCAAAACCATTCCGGATTATCCAAAGCCGGGCATACTGTTCCGTGACGTCACCAGCCTGCTGGAAAACCCGCTGGCTTACGCGGCCAGCATTGAATTGCTGGTTGAGCGCTATCGCGATGCGGGCGTGACCAAAGTGGTGGGCACCGAAGCGCGTGGTTTTCTGTTTGGCGCCCCGGTGGCGTTGGCGTTGGGCGTAGGTTTTGTGCCGGTGCGCAAGCCGGGCAAGCTGCCGCGCGCGACCCTCAGCGAGAGCTATGAGCTGGAATACGGCACCGATCAGTTGGAAATCCACACCGACGCCATCGTTACCGGCGATAAAGTGCTGGTGGTTGACGATCTGCTGGCGACCGGGGGCACCATCGAGGCCACCGCGAAACTGATCCGCCGCCTGGGCGGGGAAGTCAAAGATGCCGCTTTCATCATCAATCTGCCGGAGCTGGGCGGTGAAGCCCGTTTAAATCAGCAGGGCATCGAATGCTACAGCCTGGTCAACTTCGCAGGTCACTGATCCTGCATTGTCCCAATGCCACAACGGCCTCGCGGATCGCCGCGGGGCTGTGTTAGCATGACCCTCTAGATTCCTCGACTTCTCCGGTATTAATGAGCTATCAGGTTCTTGCCCGTAAGTGGCGCCCTCAAACGTTTGCAGATGTTGTCGGACAAGAACACGTCCTGACGGCGCTGGCTAACGGCCTCTCGCTGGGGCGGATTCATCACGCCTATCTGTTTTCAGGCACGCGCGGCGTGGGTAAAACCACCATTGCGCGCTTGCTGGCCAAAGGCCTGAACTGTGAAACCGGCATCACCGCCACCCCGTGCGGCCAATGCGATAACTGCCGCGAGATTGAGCAAGGGCGTTTTGTCGATCTGATCGAGATCGACGCCGCGTCCAGAACCAAGGTGGAAGATACCCGCGATCTGCTGGATAACGTCCAGTACGCGCCCGCCCGCGGCCGTTTCAAAGTTTACCTGATTGACGAAGTGCACATGCTCTCGCGTCACAGCTTCAATGCGCTGTTGAAAACGCTGGAAGAGCCGCCTTCGCACGTGAAGTTCCTGCTGGCGACCACCGATCCGCAAAAGCTGCCGGTGACCATTCTGTCACGCTGCCTGCAATTCCATCTCAAAGCGCTGGATGTCGATCAGATCCGCAATCAACTGGAAACGGTGCTGCAGGCGGAGCAAATCACCAGCGATCAGCGCGCATTGCAACTGTTGGCGCGCGCCGCCGACGGCAGCATGCGTGACGCGCTCAGCCTGACCGACCAGGCGATTGCCATGGGGCAAGGTCAGGTGACGACCGCCACCGTAAGCCAAATGCTGGGCACGCTGGACGACGAACAGCCGCTGGCCATCCTGGAAGCGCTGGTGAGCGCCGACGGCGAAAAGGTCATGGCGCAGGTCGCGCAGGCGGCTTCTCGCGGCGTAGACTGGGAAAATTTGCTGGTCGAGACGCTGGCGTTGTTGCACCGCATTGCGATGGTGCAATTGTTGCCGTCGGTACTGGACAATCATTACGCCGCCATTGAACAGCGGCTGCGTGAGCTGGCGCGCACCTTGCCGCCGACTGACGTACAGCTTTATTACCAAACGCTGCTGGTGGGGCGCAAAGAGCTGGCTTTTGCGCCGGATCGCCGCATGGGGGTTGAGATGACCCTGCTGCGTGCGTTGGCGTTTCACCCGAAAGCGGTGATCCCGGAGCCGGTGGCACCGGTGCAAGTTGCCCCTGCGCAGATAGCGCAGCCGCAGGCTCCCTCTGCTCAACCGCCGCAGTTTCAGGACGCGCCGCCGCCATTAGGGCAGGCCGCGCTGCAAAACACTCAACCCGCGAATTTGCCGGATGCCACCGCGCAGCTATTAAAAGCGCGCACCCAACTGCTGCGGCAGGGAGCATCCACACCAAAAAAGAATGAGCCGGCGGCGCCTGGAAAAGCGCGGCCGGCAAACTCAGCGCTGGAGCGTTTGGCTTCAGTGACTGAGCGCAGCCAGCAGCGCCTGGCGGAAAAACAGGTGCAGGAAAAACCGGCCAAGCCGGAAGCCTACCGTTGGCGGGCGCTGACCGAGCCGGAACCGGAGCCGGAACCGCTGGCGACGCCGAAAGCGTTGCGTACCGCACTGGAGCATGAGAAAACGCCCGAGCTGTCGGCCAAACTGGTGGTCGAGTCGCTTGAGCGTGACCCCTGGGCGGCAGAGATCGATAAGCTGAAAATCCCGAAACTGGTGCAGCAACTGGCGTTGAACGCCGTGAAACAACAGCTGGAACCAGGCAAAATTTGTCTCCGCCTGCGGTCTTCGCAGCGCCATCTGAACTCGCCTTCGGCGCAGAAGGTGTTGACTGACGCACTCGGCGAGCTGTATGGCAGCCCGGTTGAGTTGACTGTGGTGGAAGACGATAATCCGGCGGAGCGGACTCCGCTGGAGTGGCGGCAAGCCATTTATGAAGAAAAACTGGCGCAGGCGCGTCAGTCCATCGTTGCGGATACCAATATCCAGACGCTGCGCCGATTTTTCGACGCGGATCTGGACGAAGAGAGTATCCGCCCCCTTTAAACGCTGCGCAAAGTGCGCGGCCCTAGCGACGAGAGACGACTATGTTTGGTAAAGGCGGTCTGGGCAACCTGATGAAGCAAGCCCAGCAAATGCAAGAAAAGATGCAACAGATGCAGGAAGAAGTCGCCAAATTGGAAGTGACGGGCGAATCCGGTGCCGGCCTGGTGAAAGTCACCATCAACGGCGCGCACAACTGCCGTCGTGTGGAGATCGATCAAAGCCTGATGGAAGACGACAAAGAGATGCTGGAAGACCTGATCGCCGCTGCGTTTAACGACGCCGCGCGCCGCATCGACGAAACCCAGAAAGAAAAGATGGCGTCTGTTTCCAGCGGCATGCAATTGCCACCTGGCTTTAAGATGCCGTTCTGATGCAAACCAGCCCGCTCCTTGAAACATTAATGGAGGCGTTGCGTTGCCTGCCGGGCGTTGGCCCGAAGTCAGCTCAGCGTATGGCGTTTCAGTTGCTGCAGCGCGATCGCAGCGGCGGAATGCGCTTGGCGCAGGCGCTGACCCGCGCCATGTCGGAAATTGGCCACTGTGCCGATTGCCGCACTTTCACCGAGCAGGATATCTGCACCATTTGCGCCAATCCGCGCCGTCTGCAAAACGGCCAGATCTGCGTGGTGGAAAGCCCGGCTGATATTCACGCCATCGAGCAGACCGGCCAGTTCGCCGGGCGCTACTTTGTGCTGATGGGCCATCTGTCGCCGATGGACGGCATTGGGCCTGGCGATATCGGTCTGGATCGGTTGGAGCAACGGCTGGAGAAGGAAAACATTGCTGAAGTGATCCTGGCCACGAATCCGACGGTGGAAGGTGACGCAACCGCGAACTACATCGCCGAGATGTGCGGCCAGTATGGCGTGGTTGCCAGTCGCATTGCCCACGGCGTGCCGGTGGGCGGCGAGCTGGAGATGGTCGACGGCACCACGCTGTCGCATTCGCTGGCCGGTCGCAACGTCATCAAATTTTAATGTTTTTCCCGACGGGGCCGGTGTGGCCCCGTTATTTTTCCGCAAAAAAATCCCGCCAGTCGCTTGAAAAACAACGCGCTTGTCCCCACTTATTCCTCATTGTCCGGTTTTGGTAGCAACTGTCTTTGAGGTAATCAATGAGTATGAAAGGTCAAGAAACCCGCGGTTTCCAGTCTGAAGTAAAACAACTGCTTCATTTGATGATTCATTCGCTGTACTCCAATAAAGAAATCTTCCTGCGCGAGCTGATCTCCAACGCCTCGGACGCCGCCGACAAACTGCGTTTCCGCGCGCTGTCTGCGCCTGAGTTGTATGAAGGCGACGGCGATCTGCGCGTACGCATTTCGTTCGATAAAGACCAGCGCACGCTGACCATTGCCGATAACGGCATCGGCATGAGCCGCGACGAAGTGATCGAAAACCTCGGCACCATCGCTAAATCAGGCACTAAATCATTCCTGGAGTCTATCGGTTCCGACCAGGCCAAAGACAGCCAACTGATCGGCCAGTTCGGCGTCGGTTTCTATTCGGCGTTCATCGTGGCGGATAAAGTCACCGTGCGTACCCGTGCCGCCGGCGCGGCGGCCGATCAGGGCGTGTTCTGGGAGTCCGCCGGTGAAGGCGATTACACCATTGCCGATGACACCAAAGAAGATCGCGGCACCGAGATCACCTTGCATCTGCGCGAAGGCGAAGATGAATACCTCGACGCCTGGCGTCTACGTTCGGTGATCGGCAAATACTCCGATCACATCGCGCTGCCGGTTGAGATTGAAAGCAAAAACGAAGAAGACGGCACCGTCACCTGGGAAAAGATCAACAAGGCGCAAGCCCTGTGGACCCGCAGCAAGGCTGACGTCACCGACGAAGAGTACAAAGAGTTCTACAAGCACATAGCTCACGACTTTACCGATCCGCTGAGCTGGAGCCATAACCGGGTGGAAGGCAAGCAGGAATATACCAGCTTGCTGTATATCCCGGCGCAGGCACCGTGGGACATGTGGAACCGCGATCATAAACACGGCCTGAAGCTGTACGTGCAGCGCGTGTTTATCATGGACGACGCCGAGCAGTTCATGCCGAACTACCTGCGCTTCGTGCGTGGCCTGATAGATTCCAACGACCTGCCGCTGAACGTCTCGCGTGAAATCCTGCAAGACAGCCGCGTGACGCAAAACCTGCGCGGCGCGCTGACCAAACGCGTATTGCAGATGCTGGAAAAACTGGCTAAAGACGATGCTGAAGGCTACCAGAAGTTCTGGCAGCAGTTCGGCCTGGTGCTGAAAGAAGGCCCGGCAGAAGACGGCGGCAACAAAGAGGCCATCGCCAAACTGTTGCGTTTCGCTTCGACCCAGAGCGACAGCTCTGCGCAAACCGTCTCGCTGGAAGAGTATGTCGGGCGCATGGCGGAAGGGCAGGATAAAATTTATTACATCACTGCCGACAGCTATGCCGCCGCCAAGAGCAGCCCGCACCTGGAGCTGTTCCGCAAGAAAGGCATCGAAGTGCTGCTGCTTTCCGATCGCATCGACGAATGGATGATGAGCTACCTGACCGAGTTCGACGGCAAGCCATTCCAGTCGGTCAGCAAGGCGGACGAAGCGCTTGACAAACTGGCGGATGAAACCGAAGAGCAGAAGGCCGCCGAGAAGCAGCTGGAGCCGTTTATCGACCGCGTGAAAACGCTGTTGGGCGATCGCGTGAAGGACGTGCGTCTGACGCACCGCCTGACCGATACGCCGGCCATTGTCACCACCGGCGCCGATGAAATGAGTACCCAGATGGCAAAACTGTTTGCCGCTGCGGGCCAGGAAGCGCCGGAAGTGAAATACATTTTCGAGTTAAATCCGGAGCATGCGTTGGTCAAACGCGCATCCGATGTGGGTGATAACGAACAATTCGCCGAATGGATCGATCTGCTAATGGATCAGGCGCTGCTGGCTGAACGCGGCACGCTGGAAGATCCAAACCAGTTTATCCGCCGCATGAATAAGTTGTTGTCGGCATAATTCCCGGCTTATGCGCCCTTAACCGCAGGGTTAAGGGCGCATTCTTTGCTTTACTCCCTGATTTTCCTGTTTTACCTGCCTTGTTGTCCCTGTCGTCCCGCAATCGATTTCCTTGCGTACCTTGAGCCAGCCCCCCCGGAAATGGTATGGTTGAGCGTTTTCGCAATTTTATAAAAACTACATAGCAAGGGGATTTACGCAATGCGTATCATTCTGCTGGGCGCTCCGGGCGCTGGTAAAGGTACTCAGGCTCAATTCATCATGGAGAAATACGGTATTCCGCAAATCTCCACCGGTGATATGTTGCGCGCAGCCGTGAAGGCCGGCAGTGAACTGGGCAAGCAGGCGAAGGAAATCATGGACGCCGGCAAGCTGGTGACCGATGAGCTGGTAATTGCACTGGTTAAAGAACGCATCACTCAGGAAGATTGCCGTAACGGCTTCCTGCTGGACGGTTTTCCGCGCACTATTCCACAGGCCGACGCAATGAAAGAAGCCGGCATCAACGTGGATTACGTGTTGGAATTCGCCGTGCCGGACGAACTGATCGTCGATCGCATCGTGGGCCGTCGCGTACATGCGCCGTCTGGTCGCGTGTATCACGTTAAATTCAATCCGCCGCAGGTGGAAGGTAAAGACGACGTGACCGGCGAAGAGCTGACTACCCGTAAAGACGATCAGGAAGAAACCGTGCGCAAGCGTCTGGTGGAATATCATCAGATGACCGCACCGCTGATTTCCTACTACAGCAAAGAAGCTGAAGCAGGCAACACCCAATACCGTAAAATCGACGGCACCCGTAAAGTGACCGAAGTGAGCGCTGAACTGGCGAACATCCTCGGCTGATCGATTTTTATTGCTGTGCATAGCGCCAGGCCTTATCGGTCTGGCGTTTTTTTTGCCACTTTCCAGCCGAACTGTGATCGCCGTGGCTTGTTGAGCCAGTGCGCTTTAATCACCCACGATAAATAACGTATAACTGCCTCCATAATAACCTATGGAGACTTTCCTGATGCTCAGATCCACCAATTTGCTGGCAGAATCCACCGCGCGCCAGATAGTGCAGCGGGCCATGGGCATCATCAACCATTCTGTCAACGTTATGGACAGCAACGGTGTCATCATCGCCTCAGGTAATCCCTCACGCCTGTTCCAGCGCCATGAGGGTGCGGTATTGGCGCTAACCGAGAACCGGGTGGTGGAAATCGATACGGTGACCGCAGCGCATCTTAAAGGTGTACGGCCAGGCATTAACCTGCCATTTAGCTTTCGTAGTCAACAGGTGGGGGTGATCGGCATTTCCGGCGAGCCCACTCAGGTGCGTGCCTATGCCGAACTGGTAAAAATGGCGGCTGAGCTGATGGTGGAGCAGGCGGCATTGTTGAGCCAAAACCAGTGGGAAAAGCGTTATCGCGAGGAACTGGCGAATCAGTTGCTGCAGTCGCAGCCGGCATCGGCCTCGCTGGAGGCGATGGCTGCCTATCTGGGCCTGGATCTGCAACTGCCACGTATCGTCTGGATCCTGGAGTTACAGGATCCCCAGCCGAATTTGTTGCGTGAATTGCTGGCGGAACTGGAACACACCCAGCGTGAAGCGCTGCTCGCCATTACCGGCCTCAACGAAATGGTCCTGCTGCGGCCCGCCAGCCTGGTGCAGGGGGAATGGAACTTGAAGCAGGAGCGCAAGCAGGCACAGCAGTTGCAAAGCCAGCTCCAGTCGCGTTTCAACCTGCGTTTGATTATCGGTGGCTTTTTTAGCGGTGAGGCGGGGTTGCATCGTTCTAACCTGACCGCCCGCGCCACGCAGGCGATGGCGCAGCGGTTGAAGCTGCGCCACAAGACGCTGTTCTACCCAGATTATCCGCTGCCGTCATTGCTGTGCGATTTGGGGGAAGACTGGCGTGCGCAAGAGCTTTCACGCCCCTGGCAGATCCTGGGGGCCAGTGATGAAAAAGGCGTACTGCGCAGTACCCTGCGGCACTATTTTTCGCGGAATTGTGATCAGACGCAGACCGCCACTGAGCTGCATATCCACGTCAATACTCTGCGCTATCGTCTGCAGCGCATTGAGGTGATTACCGGATTGAAAATCAATCAGTTAACTGATGCCTTGCAGTTGTATATTGGCATGCTGATGTACGACTGAGTTGTGTAAAACCACAACTTTCCAGCGCGCCATGCGGTGAGTTTTTGTGGCTTCCTCTCACGCTAATGTTCGACGCTCAGGATATGTTTTCCCCACACCAACAACGGGGAAAACAATAATGACAACGGTATCCACACTTGGGGCGCTGGTGGCATTGGTCGTCGCTATCGTTCTGATTTTACGCAAGGTTCCGCCAGCCTACGGCATGATTGCAGGCGCGCTGGCCGGTGGGTTGTGCGGCGGCGCCGATCTGGTACAGACCGTGACGCTGATGATCACCGGCGCTCAGGGTATCACCAACGCCGTGATGCGCATTCTGGCCGCGGGGGTATTGGCCGGGGTGCTGATTGAGTCCGGTGCGGCGCACACCATTGCTGAAACCATTGTCCGCAAGGTCGGGGAAACCCGTGCGCTGCTGGCGCTGGCGATAGCTACACTGATCCTTACGGCGGTTGGGGTATTTATCGACGTGGCGGTGATCACCGTAGCGCCGATCGCTCTCTCCATTGCCCAGAAGGCCGGGATCTCGCGCGGTGCCATCCTGTTGGCAATGATCGGTGGCGGCAAGGCCGGTAACGTGATGTCACCCAACCCGAACACCATTGCGGCCGCCGATAACTTCCACGTACCGCTGACCTCGGTGATGATGGCCGGCATCGTGCCTGGCCTGTGTGGGCTGGTGGTGGCCTATCTGCTGGCCCGGCGCTTGAGCAACAAGGGTGACAAGGTGCTGGCAGAGGAATTGACGCAGCATGCTGAGGGTTCTCACCCAGGTTTTGCGGCGGCGATCAGCGCACCGTTGGTTGCCATTGTGCTGTTGTCGCTGCGGCCGATCGCCGGCATCGCCGTCGATCCGCTGATTGCGTTACCGGCCGGCGGATTGGTGGGAGCGTTATTGATGGGACGTATTCGCCAGTGTAATCAGTTTATGGTTTCTGGCCTGAGCCGCATGGCGCCGGTGGCCATTATGCTGCTCGGCACGGGGACGCTGGCGGGCATTATCGCCAACTCGGCGCTGAAAGACGCGTTGATTAACGGATTGACCCACACCGGTATGCCGGCCTGGCTGCTGGCCCCGCTCTCCGGGGTATTGATGTCGATGGCTACCGCTTCCACCACCGCCGGTACCGCCGTGGCATCCGGCGTATTCAGCAGCACCCTGCTGGAACTGGGCGTCAGTGGGCTGGCAGGAGCAGCGATGATCCATGCCGGTGCCACGGTGCTGGATCACCTGCCACACGGCAGTTTTTTCCACGCCACCAGTGGCAGCGTCAATATGGTTATTCATCAACGGCTGAAGTTACTGCCGTATGAAACCCTGATCGGCTTTACCATTGCCGCCGTCTCGGCGTTGATGTTTGGCGTATTTAATTTGGCAGGATAAGGAATACTGATGAAAACGCTGAAAAAAGTGGTAATTGCCCCAGACTCGTTTAAAGAGAGCCTGAGCGCGATGGCGGTGGCTGAGGCCATCGAGCGCGGATTCCGCCAGATTTACCCGCAGGTGCAGTATGTGAAATTGCCGATGGCGGACGGCGGCGAAGGTACGGTGGATTCGATGGTGGCGGCCACCGGCGGAGAAATTGTCAGGGTTGAGGTCACCGGCCCGTTGGGCCAGCCAGTATCTGCCTTTTACGGCTTGCTGGGGGAGGGGGAAACTGCCGTTATCGAGATGGCGGCCGCTTCCGGTCTGCATTTGGCGCCCAAGGGACAGCGTGATCCGCGTATTACTACCAGTTACGGTACCGGTGAACTGATCCTGGCGGCCCTGGAACGCGGCGTGAAGGCGATTATTCTGGGCATCGGCGGTAGCGCCACCAACGACGGTGGTGCCGGTATGATGCAGGCGCTGGGTGCCAGGTTGCTGGATGACCAACAGCAACCGTTGCCGCCAGGTGGCGCGGCACTGACCCGGTTAGCGCAAATTGATCTTTCAGCGGTAGACCCACGCCTGCAGCAGGTGAGCGTGACGGCTGCCTGTGACGTGGATAACCCTTTATGTGGCCCTCAGGGGGCTTCGGCGGTGTTTGGCCCGCAGAAGGGAGCCACGTCGGAGATGGTGACGCAGTTGGATGCGGCACTAAACCATTTCGGCAGTTTGCTGCAGCAGGCCACCGGCCGTGAGGTGCTCAACGCACCGGGCGCTGGTGCAGCGGGCGGAATGGGGGCGGCCTTGCTCGGCATGCTCAACGCTCGCTTACGGCCGGGAATTGAGATCGTGATTGAAACTTTGCGGCTGGAAGAGGCGCTTCGTGACGCCGATCTGGTGATCACCGGAGAAGGGCGACTGGACAGCCAGTCGATCCACGGCAAAACGCCGATTGGCGTGGCAAGGGTAGCCAAACGCCATGGCTTACCGGTGATCGGCATCGCCGGCAGCCTGTCGAAAGATTATCAGGTGGTGCACCAGCATGGCATTGACGCTGCTTTTTCGGTGCTTGACCGTGTCGTCACGCTGGAAGAAGCCCTGACGGACGCGGCCGATAATCTTGAGGTCACGGCCCGCAATGTAGCGGCGCTCTGGAAGCTGGCGCAATCCTGACGTTCATATCCTTTACCTGTTGCTGATATCGGTTCCGGTGAAACGCTTTTCCGCTACAATAGACGCCATTAATTGACGTTAACGCCCTGATCCAGAACGGGGGGTTAGCCTGCAAGGCATCAAGGGGAGCTGAGATGAAGCAAGAGAAACACGGGGTATTGCTGGTGAACCTGGGCACGCCGGACGCTCCGAGCTCGTCGGCGGTAAAACGCTATCTGAAGGAGTTCCTCAGTGACGACCGCGTAGTCGATACTTCACCGCTGATCTGGTGGCCAATCCTTAATGGCGTGATCCTGCCGATCCGATCGCCGCGCGTCGCCAAGCTGTATCAGTCGGTCTGGATGGACGAAGGTTCGCCGCTGTTGGTCTACAGCCGCCGCCAGCAGCGCGCGCTGGCCGCACGCATGCCGAATACCCCGGTGGAACTGGGGATGAGCTACGGCTCGCCGAGCCTGGCGGAGGCGATAGACAAGCTGTTGGCGCAAGGCGTAACCAATCTGGTGGTGTTGCCGCTGTATCCGCAATACTCCTGTTCGACCAGTGCGGCGGTGTGGGACGGCGTGGCTCGCGTACTGAAAGGCTACCGCCGCCTGCCGTCGATAGGTTTTATCCGTGACTACGCCGAGCACCCGGCCTACATTGCCGCGCTGCGGCAGAGCGTCGAGCGTTCGTTCGCCGAGCATGGCCAGCCGGATCGTCTGGTGTTGTCTTTCCATGGCATTCCCAAGCGCTATGCTCGCCTCGGCGACGATTATCCGCAGCGCTGTGAAGATACGTTGCGCGCCCTGGCCGCCACGCTGCCGCTGGCACCGGACAGGGTCATGATGACCTACCAGTCGCGCTTTGGCCGCGAACCCTGGCTGACACCTTATACCGATGAAACCCTGAAAAGCCTGCCGGCGCAGGGCATCAAGCACATTCAGCTGATTTGCCCCGGCTTCTCGGCGGATTGCCTGGAAACGCTGGAAGAAATCAAAGAGCAGAACCGCGAGATCTTCCTCAAAGCCGGCGGTGAGAAGTTCGAGTATATTTCCGCGCTGAACGACGAGCCGGCGCATATTGATATGATGCAGCAACTGGTGGCGCAGCGCTTCTGATTGTCATACAACCCCCTCAATCAGGCAGAAATGTGCTAACATTTTCTGCCTGATAATAGCCACTGCCGCCAATCACATGAAATTTCCTGGTAAACGTAAGTCCAAACACTATTTTCCGGTGAACGCCCGCGATCCGCTCTTGCAGCAGGTTCAGCCTGAAAATGAAGTCAGCACCTCTTATATCGTCGGCATTGACCAGACGCTGGTGGATATCGAAGCGAAAGTGGATGACGCGTTTGTCCAGCGCTACGCCCTGAGCCTGGGGCATTCTCTGGTGATTGAGGATGACGTCGCCGAAGCGCTGTATCAGGAGCTAAGCGAAAACAATCAGATCGACCATCAGTTCGCCGGCGGTACCATCGGCAATACCCTGCACAACTATTCGGTGCTGGCGGATGACCGTTCGGTCCTGCTCGGCGTGATGTGCAGCAACATCAAAATCGGTAGCTACGCTTATCGTTATCTGTGCAATACCTCCAGCCGCACCGATCTTAACCACCTGCAGGCGGTTGACGGCGCCATTGGCCGCTGCTTCACCTTGATCACCGAAAGCGGCGAACGCACTTTCGCCATCAGCCCAGGGCAGATGAATCAGCTGCGTCCGGAGAGCGTGCCGGAAGAGGTGATCGCAGGCGCTTCGGCGCTGGTACTGACGTCGTATCTGGTGCGCTGTAAGGAGGGGGAGCCGATGCCGGCTGCTACCATGCAGGCGATCGAATTCGCCAAGAAACACGATGTGCCGGTGGTGCTGACGTTGGGTACCAAGTATGTGATTGCCGATAATCCGCAGTGGTGGCGCGATTTCCTGAAGCAACATGTGTCGATTCTGGCGATGAACGAAGACGAAGCGCTGGAGCTGACCGGGTTGAGCGATCCGCTCACCGCCTCGGACATGGCGCTGGAATGGGTGGATCTGGTGCTGTGTACCGCCGGGCCAAACGGCCTGTATATGGCGGGCTACACTGAAGAGGCCAACAAGCGGGAAACCCAGCATCCGCTGCTGCCGGGCCATATCGCCGAATTCAACCGTTATGAGTTCAGCCGTGCCATGCGTCGTGAAAGCTGCGAGAACCCGTTCCGCATCTATTCGCATATCGCGCCGTACATGGGCGGGCCGGAGAAAATCATGAACACCAACGGTGCCGGCGACGGCGCGCTGTCGGCGTTGTTGCATGATATCGCCGCCAACGGTTTTCACCGTAATAACGTGCCGAACTCCAGCAAGCACGTGCGCAGCTACCTGACATATTCCTCGTTGGCGCAGGTGTGCAAATACGCCAACCGCGTCAGTTATCAGGTGCTTAACCAGCATTCACCGCGCCTGACGCGTGGCCTGCCGGAACGGGAAGACAGTCTGGAAGAGTCTTACTGGGAACGATAAAAAAGCAAAAGGTCCGGCAAGCCGGACCTTTTTTGATCGACGGTTTTCACGTCAAATCGGGCAGGCGCCCATTTTCTCTTCTTCGCTCAGCGTATCCAGCTTGAGGATATTCAACATGCTGTTGGCGATTTCACGCTCGCCCATCACGACCTGATCGGCACCGCGATCGGAGATATATGACACTTCGTCATCGTAATGCGCGCGGGCAATAATCTCTATATTTGGCCGTTTGTTGCGCGCAGAGGCGACGATCTCCCCGGCTTCGTAGCCATTTGGAATGGTCAGCAGCAACCAGCGCGCGCAGTCTAGCCGTGCCAGATCCATCACCTCCGGATTGGCGGCGTTGCCCAGCACCGTCTTGATGCCCTGTTCACGCAGCGCTTCGACCCGAGGGCGAGAGTTCTCGATCACCACCAGCGGAATACCGGCCTCGGCCAGTTTGGCACCCAGCAGGCTGCCGACGCGGCCATAACCGACCAGCAGGGCGTGATTGCACATATCGAACGGGATCTGCTTCTCTTCTTCCACCGCTTCTTCCAGGATTTGGTCTTCCATGGTTTCGGTTTTGGCCAGATAACGTTCAAGCAGGGTGAACAGCAGCGGATTAAGCATGATCGACAGAATGGCGCCGGCCAGTACCAGATTGCGGCCGTGTTCCGACATCATGCCGAGCGAGATGCCAAGGCCGGCCAAAATGAAGGCGAACTCGCCGATCTGCGCCAGGCTGGCGGAGATGGTCAGCGCGGTACGCTTGGAATGGCCGAACATTTTCACCAGCAGGAATGCCGCCGCCGATTTGCCGAACACGATAATCGCCAGCGTCGCCAGCACCGCCAGCGGCTCGTTGATCAGGATCATCGGATCAAACAGCATGCCGACCGAGACAAAGAACAGCACCGCAAAAGCATCGCGCAGCGGCAGCGTGTCATGGGCTGCACGGTGGCTCAGCTCCGACTCGTTCAGCACCATGCCGGCGAAGAATGCCCCCAGAGCAAAGGAAACGTCGAACAGCTTCACTGCGCCATAGGCAATGCCGAGCGCCAGCGCCAGCACCGCCAGGGTAAACAGCTCGCGGGAACCGGTGCTGGCGGTTTTCGCCAGGATCCACGGCACCAGGCGGCGACCAACCACAATCATCAGTGCGATGAAGGCGATGACCTTGCCGATGGTGAGCGCCAGATCAATCAGCAACTGGCTGCTGCTGGCGTTGTCGTTGCCCATCATGTTGCCGAAGGCCGGCAGCAACACCAACGTCAGCACCATCGCCAGGTCTTCCACGATCAGCCAGCCGATGGCGATTTGCCCTCGCTGGCTATCAATCAGCTGGCGTTCTTCGAGCGCACGCAGCAGTACCACGGTACTGGCGGTGGACAGACACAGCCCGAACACCAACCCGGAAATCAAATCCCAGCCGAGCAGCTTCGACAGCCCCATACCCAACAAGGTGGCGACGGCAATCTGCGCCACGGCACCGGGAATGGCGATATGTTTTACTGCGAGGAGGTCTTTAAGAGAGAAATGGAGGCCAACACCGAACATCAACAAAATCACGCCAATTTCCGCCAGTTCTGGAGCCAGTGAAGTGTCGGCAACAAATCCGGGGGTAAAGGGGCCGGCGAGCACGCCTGCTGCAAGGTAACCTACCAGTGGGGAGATGCGCAGGCGGTTCGCCAGCATACCGAGGAGGAAGGCGAGTACTAACCCTCCGACAATAGTGGTGATTAACGGTGTTGAATTATGCATCCAGACTCCTTCTAGCTATGCATGACGGCAGAGGGAAAGCGCAACGAAGTTACGAAAAGATACATTTAGTTTATTGCATTTGTGTGTGCCTTGCTTGGCTAAATTTGGCTTTTTTTAGAAAAAGCAGAGGATTCCGCTTTGGGCGGGTCAGTGAGGGGATTTATCAATGAATAAGTCAAATAACATTGATTTATGTGGGAGATAACCCGGCTGAATGATATTTATCAACCGGGCTGTAGCAGGGTTATTGCGAGTTATGATCCATATTAGGCAGGAGTGCGGTGATAATGCCGATCAAGGGTAAGAAAGCACAGATTTGGTAGACCAATTCGATACTGGTCAAATCTGCGACATAACCAAGAACTGCCGCACCTAATCCCCCCATACCAAAAGCAAAACCGAAGAATAAACCGGAAACCATGCCAACTTTTCCCGGGATCAGCTCCTGGGCGTAGACCAGAATGGCCGAAAACGCCGAAGCGAGAATTACACCTATGATCACCGTCAAAATGCCGGTCCAGTATAAAGATGCATAGGGTAAAACAAGCGTGAAAGGCGCAGCACCGAGTATAGAGCCCCAAATGACGTATTTCCGGCCTATCTTGTCTCCCAGTGGCCCGCCGATAATGGTGCCGGCGGCTACGGCGAACAGGAAAGCAAACAGGTGTATTTGAGCATTCTGTACCGAAACGCCGAACTTATGTATCAGATAAAAGGTGTAATAACTGCTGATGCTGGCCAAATAGAAATATTTTGAGAATATCAGTACCAGCAGGATGCCGAGTGCGTAGGTGACGGTACGTTTTGGCAGCGGTTGTCGCGCAGCGGCAGTTTTAGGCAAGCCTTTTGTTGCCTGATGCTGTTGCTGATACCACTTGCTGACCTGCAACAGCACCACAATAGCCAACAGTGCCGCCAGTGAGAACCAGGCGACGTTGCCTTTACCGTAAGGCGCGATAATCAATGCCGCCAACAGGGGGCCGAGCGAACTGCCAAAGTTGCCGCCGACCTGGAACAACGACTGCGCCAGACCATGTCGGCCGCCGGAAGCCATGCGCGCCACGCGGGACGATTCCGGGTGGAAAACCGAAGAGCCGGTACCGACCAGCGCCGCGGCCAGCAACACCAGCGGGAAGGTATTGGCTACCGACAGCAACAACAGGCCGCACAGGGTAAAGCCCATGCCGATCGGCAGCGAATAAGGCTGCGGGTGTTTATCGGTGAAGTGGCCGATCAGCGGTTGCAACAATGAAGCGGTTAATTGGTAGGTTAGGGTAATCATGCCTATCTGCACAAAGCTGAGGTTGAAATCGGCCTGCAGGATCGGGTAAATCGCCAGGATCAGCGACTGAATCATGTCGTTCAGCAAGTGGGATACGCTGATGGCACCGAGGATCGAGAAAGCGGTGCCTTTAACCGCGCCGCCCTTGGCCGGCGATATGGCGGTTTCGCTACGGTCGGTCATTTTATTATTAGCCTGGTAAGTTTTAGAGTTCAGAGCAGATTATCTTAGGCAAGTTGTTCAATTTTTACCATATCCGACATAATTTGACGCACATCGCAAAAATTTGAAATCCCTCGCCTTTGTTTCGCGCTACAATTTCGGCCACCTCAAAAAACAGTTCATTTTCATCATGGAGAGCCGCCATGCGTTTTTCGTTAAAAACCACCGCATGCGCCTTGGCCGTGTCCCTGACTTTCCTGTCGGGAGCCGCCAGCGCCTGGGAAAAGGATAAGACCTACGACATCACCATCCTGCATACCAACGATCACCACGGCCATTTCTGGCAGAACGATCACGGTGAGTACGGTTTGGGCGCGCAGAAAACCCTGGTGGACGGCATTCGTCAGGAAGTGGCGGCCAAGGGGGGCAGCCTGCTGCTGCTGTCCGGCGGTGATATCAATACCGGCGTGCCGGAGTCCGATCTGCAGGATGCCGAACCGGATTTTCGCGGCATGAACCTGGTGGGTTACGATGCGATGGCGATCGGCAACCATGAGTTCGACAATCCGCTCAGCGTGTTGCGTCAGCAGGAGAAATGGGCGACCTTCCCGCTGCTGTCGGCCAATATCTATCAGAAAAGCACTCAACAGCGCCTGTTCAAACCTTACGCCTTATTCGACAAGCAGGGCATCAAGATTGCGGTTATCGGCCTGACTACCGATGACACCTCCAAGATCGGCAACCCGGAATATTTCACCGATATCGAGTTCCGCGTGCCGGCGCAGGAGGCGAAACAAGTGGTTGAGCAACTGCGCAAGGATGAAAAACCGGACGTCATCATCGCCGCCACTCACATGGGCCATTACGATGACGGCAACCACGGCTCCAACGCGCCGGGCGACGTCGAGATGGCGCGCAGCCTGCCGGCAGGTTACCTGGATATGATCGTCGGCGGCCATTCGCAGGATCCGGTCTGTATGGCCGGCGAAAACCACAAACAGGTGGATTACGTACCGGGTACTCCGTGCTCGCCGGATCGTCAAAACGGCACCTGGATCGTCCAGGCGCACGAGTGGGGCAAATACGTCGGCCGCGCCGACTTCCAGTTCCGCAACGGCGAACTGAAGCTGGTGCATTATCAACTGATCCCGGTCAACCTGAAGAAGAAGGTAGAAAAAGCCGACGGCACCAGCGAGCGGGTGTATTACACCCAGCAAATTCAGGAAGATCCTTCCATGATGAAACTGCTGACGCCGTTCCAGGACAAGGGTAAGGCACAGCTTGAGGTTAAAATCGGCAGCGTGAACGGCAAGCTGGAGGGCGATCGCAGCAAGGTGCGCTTCGTTCAGACCAACCTGTCGCGCGTGCTGCTGGCGGCGCAAATGGAGCGCGCCGAAGCCGATTTTGCGGTGATGAGCGGCGGCGGGGTGCGTGATTCGATCGAATCCGGCGACATTACCTATAAAAACGTGCTCAAGGTGCAGCCGTTTGGCAACACGCTGGTGTACGCCGAGATGAAAGGCAGCGAGGTGGAAAAATACCTGGCGGTGGTGGCCAACATGAAAGTGGATTCCGGCGCTTACGCGCAGTTTGCCAACGTCAGCCTGACGGCGGACGGCAAGGGCGTCAGCAACGTGAAGATCAAGGGCGAACCATTGCAGGCGGACAAAACCTACCGTATGGCGACGCTGAACTTCAATGCGTTGGGCGGCGACGGTTATCCGAAGCTGGATACCCTGCCAAGCTACGTCAATACCGGCTTTATCGATGCCGAAGTGCTGAAACAGTATATCGAGAAGCACTCACCGCTGGATGCGGCGGCTTATGAACCGAAGGGCGAGATTGTTTATCAGTAAATGTTAATCGGGGAGCCGGTAGGCTCCCCGTCAGCTTAATCGCGCTTGGCGATATCGGCGAAGCTGCCGGCCAGCAGGCGGCATAAATCGCCGGCGGCCAGTTCGATGTCCAGCCCGCGTTTGCCGCCGGAGACGTAAATGGTGGCGAACTGCTGCGCCGGGCTGTCGATCACCGTCGGCAGCCGCTTTTTCTGCCCCAGCGGGCTAATGCCGCCGACCAGATAACCCGTCACGCGCTGCGCCAGTTGCGGATCGGCCATTTCCGCTTTCTTTGCGCCCAGGGCGCGGGCGACCTTTTTCAGATCCAACTGGGTCGCGACCGGCGTTACCGCCACCGCCAGCTGTTTGGCATCGCCGTTCAGCGCCACCAACAGCGTTTTATAGACGCGATCGGCATCAAGCCCAAGTTTCTGTACCGCTTCATCACCGAAGTGGGTTTCTGCACTGTCGTGATGGTAGGGGTGAAGGGTAAACGCGATTTTTTGTTTCTCAAGCAGGATCACTGCGGGCGTCATACTGTTTTCCTATTTTCCCCTGTCGGGGACGTTGCAACGCGAAGCAACAAAATTACAAAAATACAACGGCGACAGCAACCTGAGCCGCTGTTACATAAAGCGGGTTGCCAAGGTGTTCACTGGGTTGCTACCCTGTCTATTGTAACCGTTAACACGGTTGCTATGCGTATAACTAAAATACAAGAAATTCCTCTTTGACTGGCCAGTAGCGATATTGGCCACTTTTTTATTGCGCCTGAAGCATCGCCGGTAGATTGTCCTCGCCGTACAGATGCAGCGCGCCCACCGCCACCACGTAGTTGCCGGCCGGCAACGCCTCCAGTTTCTGCCGCCAGTCACGGTTGCGCCGATGCATCAGCACATCGTACAGATCGGCGCTGAAGGTGGCGGGCAGGGTTTCCAGGGCGCCGTTGGGCTTCGCATCAAGCCACCAGCTCACCATGGTTTGCAGCAGCCGTGCGTTGGTGTGCCAGTGCTCCAGCGTATCGCGCAACAGCGCCATGCCGCCTTCCGGCAATTGTTCCAGCATCGCCATCTGCTGTTCCGCGCCTTCAAGCTCAATCACCTTTTTGTGTTGTTGCCGGGCGGCCTGCAAAAGCTGGTAGTCCACGCCGTATTCGGCGCGCAGCCCCAGTCGTTGAGCCTGACGCGCCTGCATCGTCAGCGCCACCTGCCAGCCGGGGAGGGTAGAGAACGCCTCGGCGTCTGTGCCCAGTTCCTGGCACAGGGTCAACAGCTGCTGAAACTCGCTATCGGAAAGGCGCTCCACCAGCTCGGGCTGTGGGTCGATGTGGTCAAATGGCGAAGCGGAGCCGGTGATATCGGCTTCGACAATCAGCGCATCAGCCTGTTTCAGGCGGGTAGCCAACGTGGCCGGCAGCGGTGACATATCCACCGTACCCATATGAATGCTGCCCACCAGATGGAATTGACGATCGCCGGGCAGCCGGATATCCAGCGCCGGGTAGGCGTAGGTCATCGGAGAAATAATGCCGAGAAAGGCGGCCAGGCGGCGTAATAGCTTACCCATACAGCGTGGTTCCTTATTTTCCCCGCGAGTGTGCAGACGACGGCCTGGCCTCTGGCGGGTAGCGCGTTTATGCCATGCTAAACGCTATCCGGCGCACAAGAAAGCCTGAAGAGTGAAGGAATTATCCCAAAGGAAGCGGGGCGCAAGGATTTACGCCCCGCCGTGGCATTCAGCGTTTCGGTTTAAAACGCAGCAGCCGGTTGGCGTTACTGACTACGGTAATGGAAGACAGCGCCATCGCTGCGCCCGCCACTACCGGGCTGAGCAGCGTGCCGGTCAATGGATACAGCACCCCGGCGGCGATGGGAATGCCGAGCGTGTTGTAAATGAATGCCCCGAGCAGGTTCTGCTTCATGTTGCGCAGCGTGGCCTTCGACAGTTCCAGCGCGTCGGCAACGCCATTCAGGCTGTGGCGCATCAGGGTGATGGCGGCGGTTTCGATAGCGATATCGCTGCCGCTGCCCATCGCGATGCCCACGTCGGCTTGCGCCAGTGCCGGGGCGTCGTTGATGCCATCGCCGACCATTGCCACACGGTGGCCCTGCGCCTGCAGCTGTTTGATCGCCTCGGCCTTGCCGTCCGGCAGCACGCCGGCGATAACCTTGTCGATACCGGCTTCTTTGGCAATGGCGTTGGCGGTCACCGGATTGTCGCCGGTCAGCATCACCAGTTGATAGCCCTGACGATGCAGACGCTGCAATGCTTCAACGCTGTCGCTGCGCAGCGGATCGCGGATGGCGATCAGCGCAGCCGGCTGCCCGTCGGCTGCCAGCAACACCGGCGTAATGCCGCGTTCCGCTTGTTGCTGCATCTGTGCCTCCAGCGCTGCGGTTGCCACCTGGTGCTGTTGCAACAGTGCGGCATTGCCCAGCAGCAGCTTCACGCCGTCCACTTCACCGCTGACGCCGGCACCGCGCAGGGTGCGGAACTGCTCAACCGACGGCAGCGGTTGCCCGGCGGCGTGTTCAACGATGGCACGCGCCAAGGGGTGGCTGGCACCTTGTTCCAGCGCGGCGGCCCAACGCAGCGCCTGCTGCTCGCCGATCTGATTGAAGGTGAAGATCTCCACCACTCGCGGCTGGCCTTCGGTCAGGGTGCCGGTTTTATCGAACACCAGCGTATCCAGGGTGCTGGCCTGCTGCAACGCATCGGCGTCGCGCACCAGTACGCCGAACTCGGCCGCGCGGCCAACGCCGGAAATGATGGACATCGGTGTCGCCAGGCCCAGCGCGCAAGGGCAGGCGATGATCAACACCGTCGTGGCGATCACCAGCGTGTAAACCAACTGCGGCTGCGGGCCGAAGAAATACCAGATCGCCGCGCTGAACAGGGCGATGGCCACCACCACCGGCACGAACACCGCAGAAATGCGGTCCGCCAGTTTGCCAATCTCCGGCTTGCTGCTCTGCGCCTGGCGCACCAGTTTGATGATACGCGCCAGCGTGGTTTTACTGCCGATAGCGCCGGCGCGAAACAGCACGCTGCCGTCATCCACCACCGTACCGGCATGCACAGTGTCGCCAATGCCTTTTTGCTGTGGCACCGCTTCGCCGGTCAGCATCGCTTCGTCCAGCCACACTTCGCCCTGCACAATTTCGCCGTCCACCGGGATGCGATCGCCGGTGGTCAGGCGCAGTGTCATGCCGAGCTGTACCTGCGCAAGTGCAATGGTTTTCTCGCCGTCGTCGGTCACCAGCCGCGCCGTCGGCGGCGTCAGGTCCAGCAGCCGCTCCAGCGCCTGCGACGAACGCTGGCGCGCCCGCTGCTCCAGCGCATGGCCAAGGTTGATCAGGCCGATGATCATGGCGCTGGCCTCGTAATACAGGTGTCGCGCCTCCATCGGGAAGAAATCGGGCCACAGGTTGACGCTGATCGAATACAGCCAGGCGGCGCCGGTGCCGAGTGCGACCAGCGTATCCATGGTGGCGCTGCCGTTGAGCAGCGCGCGCCAGGCGTTACGGTAAAAATGCCCGCCGGCGAACACCATCACCGCCAGCGTGATCAGGCCAACCAGCAGCCACGGGCGTTGGGTTTCCGGTGTCAGCGACATGCTGCCGCCAAACAGGCCCCAGGCCATCAGCGGAATGCCCAGCGCCAGGCCGAGCGCCGCCTGCCAGCGGAAGCGCTTCATGTTGTCCTGCGCGGTCTGCTGTTGGCGCTCGCGGCGTTCGGTTTCGTCCTGGATCATTTCCGCGCCGTAGCCGGCTTTTTCCACCGCCGCCACCAATGCCTGCGGATCGGCACCACCGGTAATCAACGCGCTGCGTTCCGCCAGATTGACCCGAGCCTGTTCGACGCCGGGCACGCTTTGCAGCGCGCTTTGGACTTTACTGACACAGCTGGCGCAACTCATGCCGCTGAGCAGCAGTTGAACGCTGTCATCATCGTCGTTGAGGTGGGTTGCCGGAAGGGAAGAGGGGGCCGATGCCTGGGGTTCCGGCAATTCAGGGGCTGATTCAGTCAACGGCTCAGTTTTTGGGAGAAGGGCGGCTCCATTGACGCTGGCGTGATAACCGGCTTCTTCTACTGCGGCGATCAACGCCTCGGGAGCGGCATCGCCATAGACTTTGGCCGACTCTATGCCGACGTCTGCCGCGATCACGCCCGGTACCGCTTCCAGCGCTTTACGGGTGCTGGCGGCGCAGTGCATGCAGCTCAGGCCGCTCAGCTGCAGTTCGGTATCCGGCCGTTGCGCTACGGCAGCCTGGTAACCGGCGGCGATCACGCTGTCGATCAGCGCCTGGCTTGGCGCATCGCCGGTGACCCTGGCGTAATGGACGTTGACCTCTGCCTGTTCGACATCGTTGCGGCTTTCCAGGGCTTTTTTCACCCGTTGCGCGCAGTTCATGCAGGTTAGCCCCTGCAACGCCAGCACGGTGGTTTGTGACATGATTCGGTTCCTCGCTCAAGTGCGGTGTTTAAAGGTTGACCGCTTAGCCTATTTTCACTAAGAATGAAGGTTAAACCTTCCAGCAAGGGGAAGGTCAAGGAGTGAAAATGAATATCAGCGACGTGGCGAAAAAAACCGGTTTAACCAGCAAGGCGATCCGCTTTTATGAAGAGAAAGGGCTGGTTACCGCGCCGATCCGTACCGATAACGGTTACCGCAGCTATAACCCGAAGCATATCGAAGAGCTGACGCTGCTGCGCCAGGCGCGGCTGGTGGGTTTTAACCTGGACGAGTGTCGCGAGCTGGTGGCGCTGTTCAACGATCCGGCCCGCCACAGCGCCGATGTCAAAGCGCGCACGCTGCAAAAAGTGGCGGATATTGAAAAGCACATCAGTGAGTTGGGCGAGATGCGCCAGCGTTTGCTGGCGCTGGCGAACGAATGCCCGGGCGATGACGGGGCAGAATGCCCGATCATCAATAACCTGGCCGGGTGCTGCCACAATCACTAGCGCGTAACGGCACGGATCACCAGGGTTACGCCCTCGACGGCAATCACTTCCACCTCGGTCCCTATCGCCAGATCTTCACTGGCCTGCGCACGCCAACTGCTGTCACCGATGTTAATGCGGCCCATACCGTTATGCATGGCTTCGGTCAAGGTAGCGCGGGTGCCGATCAACTGGCGATTGCGCTGGTTCAGCACCTGCGATCCGCTGGATGCCGCCGCCGGTCGCTGGCGCAGCCAGTACCACCACAGATAAGCCACGACAATGGTCAGTACGGCAAAAATCACCCCCTGCCACTCCCAGGCCAACTGCGGCAGCAGCCAGACAATCGCGCCGACCACCACCGCCGATACGCCGCTCCACAACAGGTAGCCGCTGGCACCGAGCATCTCGGCCGCCAGCAGCAGCCCGCCGAGTGACAGCCAGAACCAGTGCGGGTTTGCTGCAATTTGTTCGAGCATGATTACTTGCCTTTGGTGTCTTTCAACAGCTCGGCAATGCCACCGATTGAACCGAGCAGGCTGCTGGCGTCCAGCGGCATCATAATGACTTTGCTGTTGTTGGCGGAGCCGATTTTCTGCAGCGCGTCGGTGTATTTCTGCGCCACAAAATAGTTCACCGCCTGGATATTGCCGCTGGCGATAGCGTCGGAAACCAACTGAGTGGCTCTCGCTTCCGCTTCTGCGGCACGTTCACGCGCTTCGGCCTGCAGGAATGCCGACTGGCGTTCGCCCTCTGCTTTCAGGATCTGCGATTGTTTATCCCCTTCGGCGCGCAGAATGGCTGCCTGGCGCACGCCTTCGGCCTCAAGAATATCCGCACGCTTGGTACGTTCGGCCTTCATCTGGGCATTCATCGAGGCGATCAGTTCGGCAGGCGGGCGCACGTCGCGGATCTCGATACGGGTGATCTTGACGCCCCACGGGTTGGTGGCTTCATCCACGATATGCAGCAGGCGGCTATTGATGCTGTCACGCTGCGACAGGATTTCGTCCAGCTCCATTGAGCCGAGCACGGTACGGAAGTTGGTCATGGTCAGGTTGACGATCGCTCGCTCAAGGTTGCTGACCTCATAGGCGGCGCGCGCCGGATCGACCACCTGGATAAAGCACACCGCATCGATGGCCACGTTGGCATTATCGCGCGAGATGATTTCCTGAGAGGGAATATCCAGCACCTGTTCCATCATATTGATTTTTCTGCCGATGCGATCCATAAAGGGCACGACCAGATTCAAACCGGGCATCAGCGTTTTGGTGTAGCGGCCGAAGCGTTCCACCGTCCATTGGAACCCTTGCGGAACAATTTTGACGCCGGCGAAGACGATGATCAGCGCGACGACAATCACAATGGGGATAAGGGTAAACATGGCAAACCTCCTGTCAGACATATGTAAACAGATATTACGCCACGCCCGGAGGAATGCCTACTTATACCACTAAAAACCCCCTAGTCCAGCGCACAAACCAGGCCTTCGATCAGCGGGTCCTGCGTCTGGAACAACCCGATAATCGTTTTGACCGCTTCGCCGCAGCGCGTGTCCGACCATGCTAACGACAAGGCCGACTGCTGGCGCGGGTATCTGAGGTTTTTAGCCACCAGTTCGCCGCGATCGAGGTAGGGTTGACACAACCTGTGCGGCAGGAAACCGATCCCCAGGCCGCGCAGGTGGCATTCAAGCTTGGTGTGCAGATCCGGCACCTTGATTTCCTGCTGGCCTGACAGCAGCCAAGCGATACGTTTTGCCAGATGGCGAGCGGTATCCTCGACGTTAATGGCGGGATAGGCGCGCAGCTGAGCCTCACCCAGCGGGGAGGGAGCATTGGCAAGCGGATGGTCTGGGGAAATGGCGAAAACCCACTCTATCTTGCCCAGCGGCAGCACCTTGATGCTGTTTTCAAGCGATTCATTGCCCGCCACGCCTATCGCCAGATGGCAGTCCTCATTCAACAGCGCATCCCAGACGCCCATATAGACCTGCCGCGAGATTCGGAACTGCGTGAAAGGGTATTTTCCGTGCAGGTAAGCCAGCAGTCGGGCCACTGCGGCGGCGTTATACAGCAGATTATTGATAACGATATTGACCTGATGTTCGACGCCGTCATTGATTTGCCGCAGCTCACCCGGCATCACGTCCAGCCAGTTATGCCACTGGCGGCAGCGCTCCAGCAGGTATTCCCCAGCCGGCGTCAGATTAACGGTCCGCGTGGTGCGGATAAACAGCTGTGTGCCAATGCTCTCTTCCAGCGTTTTGATGCGGTAACTGATGGTGGCGGTGGTTTTGTGCAGCAACTCAGCCGCACGCGAGAAGCTCTGACACTCAGCAACTTTGATAAACGAACGAATGGTTTCGTGATCCAGCATGAAGGGTCCTTGGCTGACGCTGCCTTTTCCGTTAGCAATGAAAAGAATCTACTGATGTTACGGCGCGATAGGCAGCGCTAAAGCTGAAGCTCACGATCGCGGTCACAAAAACACCGAAAGAGGTTGGGCCGTGGGCGACTCCGCAGGGTATCTGACAGCGTTATGATTTGCCGGTAATTTTTTAACTAATTGATTTTAAGATAATATAATTATTTTCTGCTCGCAAAGTGTGCGGGTGATCTTGTTGTGGAAAATTTTTCCAAAAAAATTCTGTCAAATTAACCATGCTCTGACTAGAGTGAAAGCCTGAAGGGAATAGTGTCGCCGTTTTTATCGTCGTCTGGGTAATGAGTCTTGGAGCATCATATGGATCTAGTCATCGCTGAATTAACGCCAGAAGCCTTTGCGCCTTATGGTGATGTACTGCAAATAGAGGGATCGCGGTTCTTCCATATCAATGATGGGAAAACGGAACGTTATCACGACCTTGCCAAGATCGAGGTGTCTGATGGCCATCGGGTATTGGCCAGTATCAACCGGGCGGAGCCCAGTGAGCTACCGCTGACGTTTTCACTGCTGGAGAAACACCCGCTCTCGTCGCAGGCCTTTGTGCCGATGAACGGGGAGCGCTTTGTGGTGATCGTGGCCGAACCCGGCGATGATGTTCCCCTTGATACGCTGCGTGCCTTTATCACCAATGGCAAGCAAGGGATTAACTACCATCGCAACGTCTGGCACCACCCGTTGTTCGCCTATGAAAAAATCACCGATTTCTTCACCATCGATCGCGCCGGGGCGGATAACTGCATCGTCAGCCGTTTACCCGAGCCCTATCGCATTGTTTTGGGATAGCGCTGGTCGCCTGCAGCGGAGGACGTTTATTATAGCGGGCAGATGGCTGGTGCCGTAACAGACGAAGGAAGGCTTGAATGACCGAATTACGCAGGAAAGGGCGACCCTCTACCGAGGCTGGCGCAACCAAAGGTGCGCAGGCTTTGGATCGCGGACTGGAGATCCTCCAGTATCTGGCAAATGCCGGGGGGAGCTCGTCGGTTTCCGTGCTGTCAGAAAAGCTGGAGCTGCCGCTCTCCACCACCTTCAGATTGCTGAAGGTATTGGAAAAGTCGGAGTTCGTCTTTCAGGATCCGCAGTTGGGCTGGTGGCACATCGGTATCCAATCTTTCACCGTGGGCTCTGCCTATATGAACGATCGGGACGTGGTGTCGGTAGCGGGGCCGTTTATGCGGCGGCTGATGCTGCTTTCCGGTGAAACGGCCAATCTGGCAATTCGCAATAATTTTGATGCGGTGCTGATTCGGCAATGCGAATGCCAGGCGATGGTTCGCATGTGCGCACCGTTAGGCAGCCGTTTGCCGCTGCATGCGTCCGGCGCAGGCAAGGCGCTGTTATACCCATTGGCGGAAGAGGAAATGCTGGATTTGATCGTGCGTTCAGGCCTGCAATCCTATACGCCGAAGACCCTGACCAGCGTAAATTTATTGCGCAAGGATTTGCATCAGTCGCTGGAGCAGGGCTACACCATTGATGATGAAGAACACGCTCTGGGTCTGAACTGCCTGGCGTCGGCGATTTTCGATCGCAACAACAACGTTATCGCGGCGATCTCCATTTCCGGGCCAAGTTCGCGGGTCGGTAAGGAACGGTTTAAAGAACTGGGTGAGCTGGTCGGTGAAGTGGCCAGGGATATCAGCGCGGCATTGGGCGAATCGCGCAGCAAAGCATAAACCGCCTATGTCTGGCTGGCGTTGACTGGCCAGGCATAAGCAGAAGAGCAGCAATCCCCGTTTGATGAGCAAACGGGTTTTTTTGACGCGAATTCATAGTTGGAAAATTTTTCCAACAAATTTAAGGAGAGAATGACATGGCAATTATGCGAGCTGTAGATGCAGCAATGCACGTGCTGGAAAAAGAAGGGATCACCACGGCCTTCGGCGTGCCCGGCGCGGCAATCAACCCGTTTTATGACGCAATGCGCAGGCACGGCGGCATTAAGCACTATCTGGCAAGGCATGTGGAAGGGGCCTCGCATATGGCGGAAGGTTATACCCGCGCCGCCGCCGGCAACATTGGCGTGTGCATTGGCACCTCTGGCCCGGCGGGTACCGACATGATCACCGGTCTGTATTCCGCTTCGGCGGATTCCATTCCTATTCTGTGCATCACCGGGCAGGCACCGCGGGCACGGCTGCATAAGGAAGACTTCCAGGCGGTGGATATTGAGTCAATAGCCAAGCCGGTGACCAAAATGGCCGTTACCGTACAGGAACCAGCGCTGGTGCCACGCGTGTTGCAACAGGCGTTTCATCTGATGCGTTCCGGCCGTCCTGGGCCGGTGTTGATCGACCTGCCTTTCGACGTGCAAATGGCGGAAATCGAATTTGACCCCGATACCTACGCCTCTTTGCCCGCCTATAAGCCGGCCGCCACTCAGGCGCAGATCGACAAGGCGCTGGACCTGCTGTGCGCAGCGAAAAAACCGCTGATTATCGCCGGCGGCGGTATCCATAACGCCGACGCGGCGGATTTGCTGCAACAATTGGCCGAGATCTGCAATGTGCCGGTGATCCCGACGCTGATGGGGTGGGGAGCGATCCCGGATGACCATCCGCTGATGGCCGGCATGGCGGGGCTGCAGACTTCGCACCGTTACGGCAACGCCAACCTGCTGGACTCCGATCTGGTGCTGGGCATTGGCAACCGCTGGGCCAACCGCCATACCGGCTCGGTGGATAAGTACACCGCCGGGCGCAAGGTTATCCATATCGACATTGAACCGACGCAAATTGGTCGGGTCATTTGCCCCGATCTGGGCATTGTGTCGGACGCGAGAATCGCCTTGCAGATGCTGGTGGATTCGGCGCGCAGCCGTTTTGAACGCGGCCAGTTGCCTGACCGTGGGGCCTGGTGTGCCACCTGTCTGCAACGCAAGCAAACCCTGCTGCGCAAAACCCATTTCGATAACGTGCCGATCAAGCCGCAGCGCGTGTATGAAGAGATGAACCGCGCCTTTGGCCGCGACGCCTGCTATGTCACCACTATTGGATTGTCGCAGATTGCCGCTGCGCAAATGCTGCAGGTGTTTGGGCCCCGCCAGTGGATCAACGCCGGTCAGGCCGGTCCGTTGGGGTGGACCTTGCCGGCGGCGCTGGGTGTTTGCGCTGCCGACCCGCAGCGTAAGGTCATCGGGCTGTCGGGAGATTACGATTTCCAGTTCATGATCGAGGAGCTGGCCGTTGGGGCGCAATTCAAGCTGCCGTATATCCATGTGCTGGTGAACAACGCTTACCTGGGGTTGATCCGCCAGGCGCAGCGTGGGTTCGATATGGATTATTGCGTCCAACTGTCGTTTGAAAATATCAACAATCCCGAGCTCGGCGAATACGGCGTGGATCATGTCAAAGTCGTCGAAGGTCTGGGATGTAAAGCTCTGCGCGTTCACAAACCGGAGGATATCGCACCCGCATTCCGCCAGGCGCAGGAATTAATGCAGCAACACCGGGTTCCTGTCGTGGTGGAAATTATTCTGGAGCGCGTCACCAATATTTCCATGGGCACCGAACTGGACAATGTCAACGAGTTCGAGCCGATTGCGGAAACGCCGGAAGATGCACCAACTTCGGTCAACTTCTTTGACTACCGTTGAGGAGAATCATCATGCCAAAGTTTTCAGCCAACTTATCCATGCTATTTAATGAAGTGGATTTTATGCAGCGTTTTCGTCGTGCGAAGCAGCAGGGCTTCAGTGCGGTGGAATATATGTTCCCTTATGACTATCCGGTCGCCGCCTTGCGCGATGAATTGGCCGCGCACCAGCTGACGCAGGTGTTGCATAACCTGCCGGCCGGCGATTGGGCTGCCGGAGAGCGAGGCATTGCCTGTCTGCCGGGGCGTGAGGGCGAATTCCGTGACGGGGTTGGCCTGGCGATTGAGTATGCCCATGCGCTGGGCTGTGGGCAGATCAACTGTCTGATTGGCAATCCCGATCCCACTGTCAGCCGACACAAGACCGACGAAAAGGTCATGGCTAACCTGAGTTATGCCGCCCAATTGCTGGCGAAAGAAAATATTCGCCTGCTGATCGAGCCGATCAATAAATACGATATGCCGGGCTTTTATTTGCAGGACTCCCGGCAGGCCATCGAATTAATTGAGCAAATCGGCAACCCAAATATCTATCTGCAGTACGACATTTACCACATGCAGCGCGCCGAGGGCGAACTGACGCAAACCCTGGAGCGGCTGCTGGCTAACATCAGCCATATTCAGGTCGCGGATAACCCGGGGCGTCATGAACCGGGGACCGGCGAAATCAACTACGCCTATCTTTTCAGCGCGCTGGATCGCATGGGTTACCGCGGTTGGATCGGATGTGAATACAAACCCCTCGCCACGACAGAAAGCGGTCTGTCATGGATGACAAAGTACCAATCCTGAGGAGACAGAAATGAAAGTCGGATTTATTGGTCTGGGCATCATGGGTGCGCCGATGGCGGAAAAATTAATCGAGGGCGGCCATCAGTTGTACGCCAACACCCGACGCGAGGTGCCCGTCGCACTGGTGCAACGTGGCGCCATCGCCTGCCGCCATCCACAACAGGTGGTGGACGAAGCCGAGGTGATCTTCATTATGGTGCCTGATACGCCGCAGGTTGAAGACGTGTTGTTCGGTGAACACGGCTGCGCCGCAGGGCGGCTGGCCGGGAAGGTGGTGGTGGACATGAGCTCCATTTCACCGTTGGAAACCAAAGGGTTTGCAGAGCGCATCAATCAACTCGGCGCGGCTTATCTGGATGCGCCGGTTTCGGGCGGTGAGGTCGGCGCCAAACAAGGGACGCTGACCATAATGGTTGGCGGTGAAGAGGCGACGTTTGAGCGGGTTAAACCTCTGCTGGCGCTAATGGGCAAGAATATTACCCTGATCGGCGGCAACGGCGATGGGCAAACCTGCAAGGTCGCTAACCAGATCGTCGTGGCGTTGACCATTGAAGCGGTATCGGAAGCGCTGGTGTTTGCTTCGCGAGCGGGTGCCGATCCGGCGCGGGTGCGCGAGGCGCTGATGGGCGGTTTCGCCTCCTCGCGCATCCTGGAGGTACACGGTGAGCGCATGATTAAACGGGCATTCTCTCCCGGTTTTCGCATCTCACTGCATCAAAAGGACCTTAATCTCGCTCTGCAAGGTGCGAAAGCCCTGTCGCTGAGCCTGCCGAATACGGCAACCTGCCAGGAGCTGTTCAATGTTTGCGCCGCAAATGGCGCAGGCGATCTGGATCACTCAGCGCTGGTACAGGCGCTGGAAATTATGGGCAAGCACAAAGTCGCCGGCTAAGCCTATTATGGCTTCGAAGAAAAAACAGACGTATTATTTATAGCATCAGAGATGTTCAATATTTAAAAATCCCTCTTTATGATAAATAAAGAGGGTCTTTTCCAATAACTATTATTCAACACAATAAAGACAGTAAATAGCAGGATGCCAACCCAAGGAGACTCTTATATGGCAACCGATAATGCTGTAATTGATAAAAACACCCTGTCCACACCGGATAAAAATTCGCTATACCGAAAGGTTGCCTGGCGAATTATGCCAATACTGTTGGTGAGTTATATCGTAGGGTATCTTGATCGGGTAGGGATATCATTTTCCAAGTTTCAAATGATGCCTGATATTCTCAATGGCAATATCTCAATGGCTGAGGCCGTTTATGGCCTTGGCGCCGGGGTATTTTTCATCGGGTATATAATTGCCGGGGTACCCAGCAATATTCTGTTGAGCAAGTATGGCGCCAGAAAAATCATCGCTTTGTTGATGGTCGTGTGGGGACTGATCTCGATGCTGAGCATCTTTATCACCAATCCCTGGCAGTTTTACCTGGCGCGCTTTCTGTTGGGGCTGGCGGAGGCCGGGTTCTACCCTGGTGTGATCCTATATCTGACGCTCTGGTTCCCCTCCAGCCAACGGGCCAAAATGACCGCACTGTTTGTTTGTGGCATTCCGGTCAGCAATATCATTGGCGGCCCGCTGTGTGGCTGGATTATCGAGAATATGAACGGCATGATGAATCTGTCTGGCTGGCAGTGGCTGTTCTTTATCAGTGGCCCGCGTGCGTTGTTGATTGCCATCGTTATTTTCTATTTTCTGGATAATACTTATCAGAGCGCTAAATGGCTTACCCCGCAGGAAAAGGCGCTGATTAAAGCGGATATGGATCAAAGCGCTCCGCGCAGCCCAAATCAGGGTAGCTCTGGGCAGCAGGAATGGACGATGAAGAGCATGCTGAAATCGTCTGCGTTCACCAAAATGTGGTTGATTTGCTTTTGTACCGTGATGGGCCAGGGCGGGTTGGCATTTTGGGTGCCGACCATTATTCGCGACACCGGCGTGGTATCGATGATGGACATCGGGTTGTTGACCATGCTGCCTTACATACTGGCGGTAGTAGCGATGTTGGTCGCTGCACGCAGTTCGGACAAACATCGCGAGCGGCGCTGGCATATTATTGTTCCCTTCTGCATTGCTGCGGTATCCCTGATCTTTATCGGCCTGTTCCCGGACAATAAGCACGTCGTGATGGCGGCGCTGTGCGTGGCGGTGGCTTCCAGTCTGGTGCCTTCGCCTCTGTTCTGGAGCTTGCCGAATGCCATATTCACCGGGAGTTGTGCGGCGGCGGGGATCGCCCTGATTAACTCAATCGCCAATATCGGCGGCTTTATCTCGCCTTATATCATTGGTTATTTCAAACAACTGACCAACAGTAATTTAGTGGCCATGTGCGTATTATCATCGATGATGATATTGGGGGCGCTTTTGACTTACAGCGTCCCGGCCAAACTGGTGAATAAATAACGCTGCCAGTGAACTGTTTTGAATCATTGAAACCATGACTTGTTTTTTTTAGCCATGTATTTTTCATCTGATTATTTATAAATAATTTCAGATGAAAATGCATGGCCTTTTATTTTTATGTCTTAAGGATACGCTATGAAAGTTGTTATTGTCCCAGATTCATTCAAGGAAAGCGTCAGCGCTGAATTAGCGGCATTGGCGATCGCTCGGGGATTCCGTGAGGTTTATCCCGACGCGGAATGTATTTGCCTGCCGATTGCCGACGGAGGAGAAGGCACGGTTGATGCCCTGATCGCGGCGACTTGCGGGCATAAAGTAGAGGCCGAGGTGACGGGGCCATTGGGGAATCGGGTAGCGGCGTTTTACGGCGTCAGCGGAGAGGGGAAAACGGCGGTGATCGAAATGGCGGCGGCCAGTGGCCTGATGCTGGTGCCTGCCGAACAGAGGAACCCGATGTTAGCGACCAGCTACGGTACCGGTGAACTGATTCGCCATGTGCTGGATCTGGGGATCCGGCATATCATTCTGGGCATCGGCGGCAGCGCGACGGTAGATGGCGGCGTTGGGATGATGCAGGCGCTGGGCGGCCGTTTCTACCGGTCGGACGGCATGCCGCTGTCCTTGGGCGGCGCGCAACTTGCGATGCTAAGCAGGATCAATCTCTCTGCACTCGACGATCGCCTGCGCCAGTGCAAAATTGAGGTTGCCTGCGACGTTGATAACCCGCTAGTGGGGCCGCGTGGCGCGGCGGCCGTTTTTGGGCCGCAAAAAGGGGCGACACCGGCTATGGTGGTGCGGCTGGAGCAGGGGCTGGAACAGTATGCCGCCGTAATCCGCCAGCTCACCGGCAGCGACGTGCGGCAGGTGGCCGGCGGTGGCGCCGCGGGGGGGATGGGGATCGCCACGCAGGTGCTCCTTGGGGCGGAACTGAAACCGGGGATCGATATCATCATGGAGGCGCTGCAACTGGAGAACGTCCTGGCCGGTGCCGATGTGATCGTGACCGGTGAAGGACGTATCGATCGGCAGACGTTGGGCGGCAAGGCGCTGTCTGGCATTGCCCGGCTGGCTCAGCGGCATCGCCTGCCGGTCATTGCCCTGGCCGGCGTGCTGGGGGAGGGGGCCGAGGTGCTGCATTCGCAGGGAATTGACGCGATATTCAGCATCTTGCCCCGCCTGAGCTCGCTGGATATCGCCCTGTCCCAGGGGGAGATCAATCTGCAGCAGAGCGCCAGAAACATCGCCCGCGTGATGCAGATAGGACAACGGCTGGCGTAACAAACAATAAGGCCACGCTGCGGATGCAGGTGGCCTTGTCATCTTCCGACAGCCGGAACTTACAGTTCGACGTCGCGGTTGCAATCTTTGGAGTAAATGTAGCTGAACTCTTCTTTTCCGACCGCATAACCTGCCTGCGGCACGTAGGCACCCATAAAGATGTAATCGCCCTGTTTCACCGGTACCCATTCGTTGTCCAGGTTATACACCCCGGCACCGCTCAGGATGTAAGCACCGTGCTCCTGCACGTGGGTTTCGATATAACCGTGGCTGGCGCCGGGTTTGAAAGAGAGGATATGCATGTTCATGTCAAAACCGAGATCTTTGGGCAACAGATCCTGCAGTATGACCTCGCTCATGCCCTCGTAATGGATTTTCTCCAGATTGTCGACGTTATTGCTGACGACGTGCGCTTCATAACCCTTGATGCGCTGATAGTTGCGTTTGTACATGAACAGTCGGCTGGGTTGGCCGCCGTTGGTATTTTCCAGCCGCAGCGTCACGCCGGCCGGGCAGTAAAGGTAACCGCCGCGGGTCAGTGGATAGTCCGTGGCGTCCGCGGAGGCGGTGATCGCGCCGTCGATGACATAAACGAAAGTTTCTACGTTTTCGCCGCCAAACCCCCGGGTGTTGCGCCCGCAGTCGTGTAGCGTGACCAGATAATCGACGAAGGTGGCCCCCAGCTTTGGCGTCGACAAAATGGTGATGTCGCAATTTTCAAAGCCGGGAATGATATTGCGTACCAACCCGTCCGGCGGGATCAGTGCATAGTTGCTGCGTTTGATAATCGCGCGTGATGCCAGAATATCGGTTGGATAACCGGTTTGATTGTTGAAGTAACCCACGTTCGTTCTCCTGATCGTTGAGAGAGCGCCGAAATTGCGCCCGGTAATAAAGCGGTGTCAGGCCTGTGTTGCCGCCTGCGGTTGAGTGGTTCGTTTCATCAAGACGTTAACGGTGAAGAAAATGACGGTGCCGACCAGCAGGATGGCGGCGGAAATGTAAAAGCCCATCACTTTGGAACCCGTGTTGTCGGAGATCACGCCGGTCAGAAAAGGGGCGATAACCGACGAGGACATGCCGAAGAAATTGAATACGCCAAAGCTGGTGCCATAGCCTTTTTTCGGCGCATTGTCTGCCACGAAGGAGATCATGATCGGATCGACCGCCAGCTTGCCCAGCAGTCCGTAAAGGATCAGGCTGACCAGCAGCATGGTGGAGTCCGGCGATATCACGGTACACACCAGCATCACCGCCGCGCAGAGCTCGAGGAAGATGATTAACTGCACCTTCTTGTTTCTGAAACGATCGGACATGCGGCTGAAGAACAGAGCGCCCGGAACCGAAGCGAAGGCCACCAGAGCGGAGGAGAAGCCGATGGCCACGCCTTCAAATCCCCGTTCCTGTTGCAGGAAAGAGGGCAGCCAGGTGACGATCATGTAGTAGCCGTAACAGGTGGCGAAGTACATCACATAGGCGGAGATCATGCGCAGGCTGAACAGGCCGCTGGCCTGCTGTTCTTCTTCGGCCACCTTGTGTGCGGTACTTTGGCCGGCGACCGGCGGCGGCGCCTGATACGACGAACTTTTGATGACCATGGCGAACACCAGGGTCATTACCGCCAGCAGCCCGGTGATGATGAACAGCATGATCTGCCAGTTCATACCGATACTTTTTACCAGCAGGCTGGAGGCGATCAGGCCAATCGCCATGCCCAGCGCCGAACCGCTATTAATCACCGCAGTAGCCAATCCACGGCGTTCCAGGGGGATATGTTCTGACGACAGGGAATACGCCGAGCCGTAATAGGAGCCGCAACCCATCCCCGCCAGCAGGCTGCCGGCATACACCATGGTCAGACTGGTGGCATTGCCAACCAGCAGGGTGGCGATGATGAACAGGCAAAAGCCTGGGATCAGCACCACTTTCTTGCCGAACTTGTCCACCAGGATGCCCGCCGGGATTTGCATCCCGGTATAGGCAAAGAAGTAGAAGCTGGCGATCAATCCCATTTCCGCGTTGGAATGCGCGCCGATGGTCTGTTGGATCTCGGGAAAAATGGGGGTCAGAATGGTGCGATAAATCCAGATGACCGCCCAACCCAGACAGAGCACGACGACGATTTTTTTCCAGTAGCGCGGATCGAAAGCCTGGTTGGCCGTTGCGGTGCTCATACGTTGGCCCCCCGTTCGGTGTAGGCCAACTGGTACAGCGTTTGAGCCAGAATCTTCACGCCTTCGTTCAGGTCGGCGACGTCGGTTTTTTCGGCCGGGTTATGGCTGATGCCGGCAATGCTGGGCACAAACATCATCACCGTCGGCACGTGCGGGGCGAAAATCTGCGAATCGTGCCCGGCGCCGCTGTGCATCATGCGGAAATTCAACTTCTGGGTTTCGCACAATTGGCTGACGCATTTGACCAGTTGTTTGTCCATGGGAATGGGAGCTTCGTCCATCCACAGGTCGATCTCGACCTCAATGCCCATTTCCGCGCAGATACGCCGAATATCGCCCTCGATTTCCTGAGTGAAACGCAGCAGGGTGGCCTGATCGGTATGGCGGCAATCGAGGGTGAAGTGGGTAAAGCCCGGCACCACATTGACGGTATTCGGTTTGGGTTCAACCTTGCCGAAGGTCAGCACCAGCGGGTCGCCTTCGGCGTGTGCCTTGGCGATGGATTCGCAGCAAATGCGGCTGAAGGCGTGGACGGTATCTTTGCGGTAGCTCATCGGGGTGGTGCCCGCATGGTTGGATTCGCCCTGCAGCCGGATGTCGTAACGCCGCTGACCGACGATGCTGGTCACTACGCCGATGGTTTTACCTTCGGTTTCCAGCACCTTGCCTTGCTCGATATGGATCTCGACAAAGGCCGCGAGATCTGTGCGCAGCGGCTGGTGAGCCGGCCGGAAATCGAAACCGGCCTGGTGCATGGCTTCAACAAAACCGATGCCTTTGGCATCGCTGATGCGTTGCACGTCCTCCCGGCGGGCCAGGCCGACGATATTCTTGCTTCCCCAGAACACATAAGGGAAGCGGCTGCCTTCTTCTTCCGCCAGCGCAATCACCTCCAGGCTGCGCAGCGGCGCGCCATAGGTTTCTTTCAGATGTTTGATGGCCAGATAGGCGGCTTCAATACCGAATTGCCCATCAAGGTTGCCGCCGTTCACCACCGTATCGATATGCGAGCCGCAGAGAATGACCTGGTCGGGGTATTTGCTGCCTTCAAGGCGGCCAAACAGATTGCCGACGGCGTCGTGGCAGGTCTTTAGTCCTGCGGCGTCAAAGGTGTTTTTCAACGCCTTCTGAGCCTCAACCCACTCTTTGGTGTAGAGCAGGCGCGTCATGCCGCCGCTGGGGTCTGCGCCTATTTTTGATAACCAGCCGGAAATATCATTAATTTCTTGTTGGAAGTCTTTCATTTTTACCTGCCCGCTTTCAATTTCTCAGTGGCAATGGGGTAACGGAATTAACTCGCTTTCGATTACCTGCATTTTTCCATTGAGATAGGTTATGAAGATGACTTTTATTGACGGCGCCTATAAATAAATTGACGCCGTCAGGTAAAGGCTAACGTTTATACGAAGGCTTTAACTGGCAAATGGATCTTTATGGTCGTAGGAACGTTGGTATATATCATCGGAAATTAAGTATTGATAAATTTCATCAACAATTTCGATGCCATTCTTTTCACTTTCTATTTCCCGGGCGTGACTGTTTTGCCCTGGGTAGAACACTTTGTTAATCCCTGGTGCCGGTTTAATTTCGTTTAACTCTTTCATTACCTGACTGATGTTTTTACGGAAGGCGCGCTCATTGGTGAAATATCCCGGATTAAGCACGATATGCAATTGCCCCAGTTCTCTGCCGGCGCTGAGGTCGTGATACATCGAGCTGACATGTTTGCCAAAGGGCAATCCGAGCAATATGCCTGATAACACGTCGACCATCATCATCAGGCCGTAGCCTTTCGGCCCGGCAATCGGCAGCAGCCCGCTGACGGCAAAGGGATCGGTGGTGTGTTTGCCTTCGGCATCCACCGCCCAGGTGTCGGGAATAGAAGCATTGCGTGAACGGGCGTCCAGCACCTTGCCCCAGGCTTGCACGGTGGTGGCCATATCGAAAGTGACGATCTCTTCTCTCTCAGCCGGTGCGGAGAAGGCGATGGGGTTGGTGCCGTAGTAGACCTCCGCTCCGCCGTAGGGGACTACCATCGGATCGGACTGGCACAGCGAGATGCCAATCATGCCGGCCCGCGACGCCTGTTGGACAAAATAGGACAGCGCGCCGCTGTGGCCGATGCGCCGCACGCCTACCACCGCCACGCCGTTTTCTTTCGCCATGGTGATGGCATGTTCCATGCTCAATTTGGCTGCGACGTGCCCGGCACCGTTATCGCCATCGAAGATAGCGCTGCAGGGCCCGGTTTTCTCAAAGCTGAAATGCGGGTGGTTATTGGTGCCCCCTTTGCTGATGCGTTCCGAATAATACTCAACCCTGACTGCGCCGTGGGAATGAATGCCGCGTGCGTCCGCGTGAACCAGCACGTCGGCGACGATGCTCGCGTGCTCCTGGCTCAGACCCGCAGCATGAATTTTTTGTTGAATAAGCTGGTGTAATTGTTGTTTAGAGACCTTCATATACAGTCCTTTTTTCACTACGGTTTATTTAATTCGCCTCTGTGTTGTAATGTATAAACACCGGCTGGGAATAATGTGATCCAGGTGCGTTTTATTCGATTGGTTTAAAAATTTATTGAATTAATAATTGATTGTTAGAATATTTTTGATAACCGAGGTTGTTTGCCTGGGTTAATTAATTTGTGGGGTATTGAATCATTTTTTCTAATAATGGGTGAAGTGTGATAACACTCACCTTTGACCTGTTTTTAAATTTGTAGCTTGATAGATAACTTTTAAACGAATATCAAATGCCGTTTTAAGGATATCATCATGATTCATGCTTTTATTAAAAAAGGGAGCTTTCAGGATTCGGTTAGCCTGATGTTGATCTCCCGGAAACTCAGTGACTCTCCCAGGGTTGACGAAATATCCGTAATGATGGGCACGCCGGCCAATAAATCTTTATTGGAAGTGACCGGTTTCTGGCATCCCGAGTTCAGCGACGCCACGCCGAATGATATTTGCGTGGCGATCAAAACGGACTCTGCCGATGACGCTATTGCTGAAGAGATTGGCGCTGCACTGGATACCGCGCTCAAGGCGATCGCCCTGGGTGGCCAGGGCGGCAAAAAGCTGCTCAAGGCGCGCAGTTGGCGCACTGCCCGTCAGAAATTGCCCGATGCCAATCTGGTGCTGATCTCCATTGCCGGTGAGTATGCGGCGGAATTGGCCGATCGGGCGTTGGACGATGGCTGTAACGTGATGATGTTTTCCGACAACGTCAGCATCGAGCATGAAGTCGCGTTAAAAACCAAGGCGAGCGAAAAAGGGCTGATTGTCATGGGGCCTGATTGCGGTACGGCCTGTATTGCCGGTGCGCCGCTGGCCTTTGCCAATGTCGCTCCCGGCGGTGCGATCGGCATTATCGGGGCGTCCGGCACCGGCATTCAGGAGCTTATCTCGCAAATTACCCTGGCGGGGCAGGGGATCTCGCATGCCATTGGCCTGGGCGGCCGGGATTTGACCGCAGAGATCGGGGGGATCAGCGCCATCAGTGCGCTGCGAATGCTGGCGGCGGATCCGCAAAGCCTGGTGCTGGCCTTTGTCTCCAAACCGCCTGCGCCGGCGGTGCGGAAGAAAGTAATCGAAGAGATGAAGGCCCTGGGCAAGCCGGTAGTGGCGCTGTTTCTTGGCACCAAAGCCGAAGTGCGACAGGACGGCAACCTCTATTTTGCCGACTCGCTGGATGAAGCGGCGCGGCTGGCGGCGATGTTGGGCAACGTGCAGCAACAGGGCGCGCAACAGCCTGCTGTCCCCGGCGGAAAAATCGCCGGTCTGTATGCCGGCGGTACGCTGGCCGCAGAGTGCGCGATGCTGTTGGCGGAGAAACTGCGGCTGCCGATAGACAGCGAGCATACGCGCGGTTCAATGCTGGCCGCCGACGGTCATCGGATTATTGACATGGGAGATGATTTTTACACTCAGGGCCGCCCGCACCCGATGATCGATCCCGCAGCCCGCAATCACGAAATCGCCCGTCTGGCGCAGCAGCCAGAGGTGGGCGTACTGCTGCTGGATGTGGTGATTGGTTTTGGGGCGCAGGAAGACCCGGCGACGTTATTGGCGGCTGAGGTCGCGAAAGTGCGTGAAAAACGCGGCCATACCCACCCGCTGGCCGTCATCGCCACCGTGACCGGAACCGAACGGGATCCGCAACAGCGATCGCGGCAAATCACTACGCTGCAAGATGCCGGGATAGCGGTGATGCCTTCGTTGCCCGCGGCGGCGGTGTTGGCGCACCAGTTGATTAGCCCCGTATTGCCGCCGGTCGAACGCGTCCGTCCGGCACTGTTATCCGGTGTTTCCGTGATTAACGCCGGGCTGCGCAGCTTCGCCAGCGATTTGCAAACCAGTGAAATCCCCGTGGTGCATTACCAGTGGGCGCCGGTTGCCGGTGGGAATCACCGTCTGGCCAACATCTTGAAAAAATTAAAGTAAGGAAGGGATATGTACGCAACTATTGAACAAGCAAACGCCGCCGTTATCGCCCGTATCCGTGAAGCGCGTCCCCATTGGCAGGATGTGGATCTGGCGAAGCATCTGATCCCGCAGTTGGCCCAGGGCCGCAAACTGTTGCACGCCGGCCCGCCGGTCACCTGGCAGGAAATGAGCGGTCCGGTACGCGGTGCCTGCATTGGTGCCTGTTTATTTGAGGATTGGGCGCAGGATGAACAGCAGGCGCTGGCTTTGCTGAGCCAGGGGGAAATTGAGTTTATTCCTTGTCATAACGTCAGCGCGGTTGGCCCTATGGGCGGCATCACCTCGGCCAATATGCCGATGGTGGTGGTCAAGAATACCGTTCACGGCAATTACGCTTACTGCAACATGAACGAAGGCATCGGCAAAGTGATGCGTTTTGGCGCCTATGGTGCGGACGTGCAGAAGCGCTTGCGCTGGATGCGCGACTCGTTGGCGCCGGTACTGAAAGAGGTGCTGGCGACGGTAGACGAAGGCATTGATCTGACCGCGCTTATGGCGCAGGCGATCACCATGGGGGACGAGTTCCACCAGCGCAACATCGCGGCCTCGGCGCTGCTGATGCGGCGGTTGGCACCGGAAATCAGCCTGTTGCAGCGCGATCGCGCCGAGCTGGCGCAGGTGATGCAGTTCCTGAGCATCACCGACCAGTTCTTCCTCAATCTGGCGATGGCCTATTGCAAAGCCGCGATGGATGCCGGCGCAGAGATTGAACAGGGCAGCATAGTGACGGTGATGACCCGCAACGGTAAGAACTTCGGCGTCAAAATCAGCGGGATGGGCGATCGTTGGTTTACCGCGCCGGTGAATACGCCGGAAGGGCTGTTCTTCTCCGGCTTTAGCCAGGCCGACGCCAACCCGGATATCGGTGACAGCGCCATTACCGAAACCTTTGGCATTGGCGGTGCGGCGATGGTGGCGGCACCGGGCGTGACGCGCTTCGTCGGTGCCTCCGGGGGAATGAGCGCCGCCACGGATATTTCTGACGAAATGGCGGAGATTTACCTTGAGCGCAACATGATGCTGCAAATCCCCACCTGGGATTTCCAGGGGGCCTGCCTGGGGCTGGACGCCCGGCGAGTGGTGGAAACCGGCATCACTCCGTTGATCAATACCGGAATTGCTCACCGTGAGGCGGGCGTCGGGCAGATCGGCGCCGGCACCGTGCGTGCTCCGTTAGCGTGTTTTGAACAGGCAATCGAAGCGCTGGCCGCAAAGTTGGGCATCACGGCTTAACGAGCCGCGGGGGGAATATGAATATCGGTACGCTAGCCGTCAGCCGGCATGTGACGCGGGATTATGGTCAATTGCGTTGTGCAGGCAGGTTCAACAATGCGATCAATTTCCTGACGGAAAAAGACCATCTGTTGACCCTGCACCGTGCGGGCCATGGCCTCAGCCCCATGGGGTGGCAGATCGGAAGCGGCGATTTTGACCGTGTACTCCAGCGGTTGCCGGTTGCCGGATGCGGCAGGTTTTCCCTCGAGGGGCTGACGCTGGGTACCATAACCATCGGCTTGCAGGGGAAGCGAAGGAACCTGGCCCTGAGCGAGCGCGCTGAGGTTCCCATGCAACCCTTGACCGGAGTCTTGCTGCCGGTGACCGCCCCTTGCGGCTTGTTCGGCCCGTTGGGCCATATAGTCGCGCGGCCGCTGAACCCGGAGCTGACCACATTATCCCGATGTTTTTCCCGCTGGTTACAGGGTGATGAGGTCGACTGGCGCAGCGTTCTGGGGAAGGGGCCAGGGCTGACGCCAAGCAATGATGACACTCTGTTGGGCATGCTGTTGATCGCGTATCTCGATAACCGCGTTGAGGTCGCTGCACTGCAGCCATTTTTCAAACGCACGGCGGCGCTCGGTGAACTGACCTCGCGGGTCAGCGCACATTATCTGCACTATGCCGAGCAAGGCATTTTCTCTACGCCGTTACACGGACTGGCGCAGGGATTATCGATGCCGGAAAGGCTGTCCTCCGCGATTGATGAGGTATTGCGCCTGGGTCATTTCTCGGGTGCCGACACGCTGTTAGGCGTGTGGCTAGGCGTCATCGCGATTAACGCACTTTATTAACCGCCACCTTGCTGCAGGAATTTAGAGGCTATGCCGAATCGTTATTCGGCAGGGGATCTATGACTTAATTACGGGGACAAACATGAAAACATTGGTCATTGCCTTGGGCGGAAACGCCTTATTACAGCGTGGAGCCACGCTTTCTGCTGAAAACCAGTATAAAAGCATTGCCTTAATCGCCGGCGCTATCGGCAAACTGGCAAAAAAATACCGTATCGCCATTGTGCATGGCAATGGTCCGCAGGTGGGGCTGCTGGCGTTGCAAAACCTGGCTTACCGCGATGTGCCGCCTTATCCGCTGGATATTCTGGTGGCCGAAAGTCAGGGCATGATTGGTTACATGCTGGCTCAGCAACTGAATGCCAGCCACCCGTCTCAGCCGGTCACAACCCTGATGACGCGCGTACTGGTTGATGCTCAGGATCCTGATTACCTGACGCCGAGTAAATTTATTGGGCCGATTTATTCACCGGAACAGCGAAAGGAATTGGAGGTGAAGTATCGCTGGACGATGAAGGCGGATGGCAAATATATACGGCGGGTAGTGCCTTCGCCGGAACCGAAAAAAATTATTGATATCGACGCGATTAAGGCTCTGCTGGCTATGGATCACATTGTGATTTGCAACGGTGGCGGCGGTATTCCGATGGTGGCGGGTGAACAAGGGCTGGAGGGGAGTGAAGCGGTGATCGACAAGGATCTGGCGGCGGCGCTGCTGGCTGAAGAGTTGGCGGCCGATCATCTGGTTATTCTCACCGACGCCGATGCGGTTTATCGGCATTGGGGCACGCCACAGCAAAAAGCCATTCGCAGCGCCACCACGCGTGAACTGGCACCTATGGCGGTGGCTGATGGCGCTATGGGGCCTAAAATCACGGCGGTAAGCCGCTTTGTGGACCACAGCGGCCACACCGCGCATATCGGCGGCTTGCAGGATATTGAGGCTTTATTGGCGGGCCGGGCGGGCACCTCGATCACGCGCTGATCGCCTCGAAAGGGCCTTTTGACGTAAATCGCGGCGGTATGGCCGCGTTAATTATGCCAAATTGGCATGTTTCCAATAATTTTAATTCATTTCATGACGTTGTCTGTCTTGGCTAGAGTGGGATCGGTCGCTGCGCTTATTTTCAAACTTTTGTCATTTCTATTTGCGACTATGCTTTTTGAAGTGACATCTTGCGCCAAGGATCGTTATGGACTCAATCAGTGTCGATGAACTCGCCCAGAAAAAAGATCGCTGGTATCTCATCGTGGAAGAAATGCTGGCTGCGGCCGGCATTACCATCAACGGGAATAATGCATTTGATCTTCAGGTGCATAATCCGGGCTTATTTAAACGCATTCTGCAGGAAGGCTCGCTCGGGTTTGGCGAAAGCTATATGGACGGCTGGTGGGATTGCGAAAGGCTGGACGCGCTATTTACCCGCATCCTGCATTTCGGCGTTGATGAACGCCTGCCCAAAAGCCTGTCGGACATCACGCGGATCGCCTATGCGCGGCTGTTTAACCGGCAATCGCGCAAACGCGCCTGGCAGGTGGGGAAAGAGCATTACGACATCGGCAACGATCTGTTCCGTGCGATGCTCGATCCCTATATGCAATATTCCTGCGGTTATTGGAAGGACGCACAAACGCTGGAGCAGGCGCAACTGGCCAAGCTGAAAATGATCTGCGAGAAGCTGCAACTGAAACCGGGCATGTCACTGCTGGACATCGGCTGCGGCTGGGGCGGGCTGGCGCAGTATGCGGCGGAAAATTACGGCGTATCGGTGTACGGCGTGACCATTTCGGCCGAGCAGCAAAAGCTGGCTCAGGAGCGCTGCCAGGGGTTGGACGTGGAGATCCTGCTGCAGGATTACCGCGATTTGAACCGCCAGTTTGACCGCATTGTTTCCGTCGGCATGTTTGAACACGTCGGGCCGAAAAACTACGACACCTATTTCAGCGTCGCCGAGCGCAATCTGAAGCCCGATGGCCTGTTCCTGTTGCATACCATTGGCGCCAACCAAACCAATCTCCACGTCGATGCCTGGATTGATAAATATATCTTCCCCAACGGCTGTCTGCCCTCGGTACGCCACATCGCCGAAGCCAGCGAAAAGCGTTTTGTGATGGAGGATTGGCACAATATCGGTGCCGATTACGATCGCACGCTGATGGCCTGGTACGAGAATTTCAAACGGGCGTGGCCGGCGCTGTCAGAAAATTACTCTGAGCGCTTCGAGCGGATGTTCACTTATTACCTGAATGCCTGCGCCGGCGCGTTCCGTTCGCGCGATATTCAGCTGTGGCAAGTGTTGTTCAGCCCGAAAGGCGTCGAGGGTGGGGTGCGGGTTTACCGCTAATATCCTCGTCATATTTCAAGCTGCCTCGGCGTTGGCTGCACGTTCGAACCCTGGTCACTTAGTTATCTAAGCTCCCAGGGATTCTCGCGTTTGCCGCCTAGATGTGACGGGAAATCCATAGGGGATTTGCCCCAAATAACGAAGGGTATACCCTAAATAATTGGAGTTGCATCACAACAGAACCAACGGTTTTGTTGAACAGCGCTTGCGCTGGCCCCTACGGGGCGAGGCTTTGCCGAGTAACGCGGCAAGTTTGTGAGTCCCCAGGAGCTTACTCAAGTAAGTGACTGGGGTGACAAACCTGCCGGGAGCAGATTTGAACGCTGCTTGCAGCGGCCCCGAAGGGGCGTGGCCCATGGACGGGCCACGTAACTAAACGCAGCCAACACAGATGCAGCTTCAAGTATGACGGGTATTTAGTAGAGCAGAGAGTACAGCTGACGCCGATACTTGGCGGCCAGCGCGTCGCCGGTGCCCAGTGCGGCCAGAATATCCATCAGCGTCTTGCGCGCGCTGCCGTTGGCGGCGGCCAGATCTTTCTTCAAGTGCCCCAACAGCAGTTCCAGCGCTTCTTCGTTGCGCCCCACCTGATGCAGTTGCAGCGCCAGCTGCACGGCCAAATCGACATTCTCCGGCTGTTGTTGCACCTGTTGTTGCAATAGCTGGATTTCCGGCGTGTCGGCGGCCTGCTTCAGCAATTCAATCTGCGCCACCAGGCCCTGATAACGGGTATCGCGGTCCTGCAATGGGATGGTCGCCAGCACCGCCTCGGCGTCTTCGCTGCGGTTCAGCGCGATCTGGGTTTCTGCCAGTGTCAGGCCGATATCACTGCGTTGCTGGCTGGCTTGCCAGGCGTCTTTCAACAGCGGTAGCGCTTCAGCCGCGTTCCCTTCAGCCAGCAGTTCGGTTGCCTGTGCCAGTTTCAGATCTTCAGCCTTCGGCAGGAAGCGCTGCAGGAATTCGCGGATGACTTCTTCCGGCTGCGGGCCCTGGAAGCCGTCGACCGGTTGGCCGTCTTTGAACAGGTAAACCGTAGGGAGGGAGCGCAGCCCGAACTGGGCGGCGATCGCTTGTTCTACGTCGCAATCCACTTTGGCCAACACGAACTGACCGGCATATTCCGCCGCCAACTTATCCAGTACCGGAGTGAGCTGCAGACAGTGTTGGCTGCGCTCTGACCAGAAGTAGAACAGCACCGGCAGGGACATCGATTGTTCCAGCGTTTGGTGCAGGTTTGTTTCGTTAATATCAACAACAGCTTGAGCTAGCATGTAATTTTCTCTCTGATCTTGCGGAGCCATTGGCTTTTAGATGGGGGCGGGGCGGCATTCTTCAACCCCGATACCCAAATTAACCGTTGCTGCGTAGCAGCCAGTCCAGGCAGCGGCCGGGTAGAACGCGGCGCAATACGCTCAGCGCGTGCGCCAACAAGGTCACCGGATAACGCAGCCTGGCGCGCGGGTTTTCCAGCGCGTGGCGCAGCTTCGGCAAAATGGCCTCCGGCGGCAGTGTAAAACGTTTGGCGATACCGGGGTTATGCACTGGATTATCGCTCTGCGCCTGGTTCACGTTTTGGGTAAAGTGGGTCGAAATCGGGCCGGGTTCAATCAGACTTACCTGAATGCCGGTGCCGTGCAGCTCCATGCGCAACGCGTCGGACCAGGCTTCCAGCGCAAACTTGCTGGCGGCATAGGCGCCGCGTCCGGCGCTGGAGACCAGCCCCATCACCGAACTGGTTTGTATAATACGCCCTTCGCCGTGCGGCAGCATCGCCGGCAACAGCAACTGGGTCAACTGATGGGTGCCAAACAGGTTAGTGGAGAATTGCCGCTCCAGCTGTTGACGGGAAATGCTGCTCAGCGGGCCGTAAACGCCGAAGCCGCCGTTGTTGAACAGGCCATACAGCCGGCCGCCGGTCAGCGCTATCACCTGCGCTGCCGCGCGTTCGACGCTGTCGCTGTCGTCCAGATCCAGCTCAATGCCTTCCAGCCCCAGTTGACGCATATTTTCCACGTCCTGCGGCTTGCGGCAGGCGGCCAGCACCCGGTAGCCGCGATTACGCAGATCCTGCGCTGCAATCAGTCCTATCCCGCTGGAACAGCCGGTTATCAATACCGCTTTTTGCATAACTTTACCTAGTGTACAACCCTATTTAGTTAGACTCATGTTTTACTAGAGGTTCCAGGCGTTCCGCCATCCAGGTGGCGATAAACGGTTGGGCGTCCTTATTGGGGTGCAATCCGTCATCCTGCATCCATTCCGCTTTGATCACCACCTGTTCCATGTAGAACGGCAGCAGCGGAATGTTGAACTGTCTGGCAAGCTGCGGGTAAATCGCGCTGAAAGCCTCGGTATAGCGGCGGCCATAGTTGGGCGGAATGTGGATTTGCATCAGCAGCGGCTGCGCGCCGGCCTGCTGCACCAGAGTAATGATCTGGCTGAGATCGCGTTGCACGTCCTGCGCCGGGAAACCGCGCAGGCCGTCGTTGGCGCCCAGTTCGATCAGCACCCAGCGCGGTTGGTGTTGTTTCAGCAGTGCGGGCAGGCGCGCCAGCCCTTGTGCGGCGGTGTCGCCGCTGATGCTGGCGTTCACCAACTGCGGATCGCCCGGTTTTTTCTGCCATTGGTCGGCCAGCAGCGTCGGCCAGGCCTGCGCCACCGGCAAGCGGTAACCGGCGCTTAAACTGTCGCCTAAAATCAATAAGGTATCGGCGGCGGCAGCGCGTAAACTGAATAATCCCAACAGCAAAAGGAAGGGAAGATGCCAGCGGAAAACGTTCTTGAAGTTCATCATCTTAGTAAACACGTTGGTCAGGGTGAGCATCAGCTCTCCATCCTTACCGGAGTCGAGCTGGTTGTCAAACCCGCACAGACAATTGCCCTGATTGGCGAATCCGGCTCGGGCAAATCGACGCTGTTGGGGATCCTCGCCGGGTTGGACGACGGCAGTGAAGGGGACGTGCATTTATTGGGGGAATCGCTGACCGCTCTGGACGAAGAAGGGCGCGCGGCCCTGCGCGCCAAAAACGTCGGCTTCGTATTTCAGTCATTCATGCTGGTGCCGACGCTCAACGCGCTGGAGAACGTGCAATTGCCGGCGCTACTGCGCGGTGAGAGCGACAGGCAGAGCCGCGAGCAGGCGGTTCAGTTGCTGGAGCAGTTGGGGCTGGGCAAAAGGCTCGATCACCTGCCGGCGCAACTTTCCGGCGGCGAGCAGCAGCGGGTCGCGTTGGCGCGTGCGTTCAGCGGCCGGCCGCGGGTGCTGTTTGCCGATGAGCCTACCGGCAACCTCGATCGCCAGACCGGCGAACGCATCGCCGATTTGCTGTTCTCCCTCAACCGCGATTTTTCCACCACCCTGATCCTGGTCACTCATGACGAAACCCTGGCGGCGCGCTGCCAGCGGCGGTTGCGCCTGCGTGAAGGCAAGCTGTGGGAGGAAGCATGATCTGGCGCTGGTTTTGGCGGGAGTGGCGATCGCCGTCACTGCTGATCGTCTGGCTGGCGCTGACGCTGTCGATGGCCTGCGTGCTGGCGCTGGGGAGTATCAGCGATCGCATGGACAAGGGGCTGAGCCAGCAGAGCCGTGATTTTATCGCCGGTGACCGGGTGCTGCGCAGCGCGCGTCCGGTGCCGGAAGGCTGGCTACTGGATGCGCGGCAGGAAGGGCTGAAAGTGAGCCGCCAGCTGTCGTTCACCACCATGACTTACGCCGGCGACAGGCCGCAATTGGCGGATGTGAAAGCCACCGATTTGGCCTATCCGCTGTACGGCAAGCTGGAAACGCGCCCGGCCAACGTCAAGCTTGCTCCGGGGTCGGTACTGGTGGCGCCGCGTTTGCTGGCGTTGCTGAATGTGAAAGTGGGGGACTCGCTGGACGTGGGCGACACCCGCCTGCGCATTGCCGGTGAAATTATTCAGGAGCCGGACTCCGGCTTCAATCCGTTCCAGACTGCGCCGCGCATCATGATCAACCTGGCGGATGTGGATAAAACCGGGGCGGTGCAGCCGGGCAGCCGCCTGAGCTACCGCTATATGTTCGCCGGCGCCCCGGAGAACATTCAGCGTTACGAAGCGCGGCTGACACCGCAACTTCAGCCCGACCAGCGTTGGTTTGGATTGCAGGAGTCCGGCAGCGCGCTGGGCAAATCGCTGCAGCGATCGCAACAGTTCCTGTTGTTGTCGGCGCTGCTGACTCTGCTGCTGTCGATTGCCGCCGTGGCGGTGGCGATGAGCCACTATTGCCGCAGCCGTTACGATCTGATCGCGGTGCTGAAAACGCTGGGTGCCGGCCGCAGCGCCTTGCGCAAGCTGATTGTCGGCCAGTGGCTGGCGGTCATTTTGCTGGCGGCAGCGTGCGGCGGCATTATCGGTCTGGGGTTTGAAGCGGTGCTGATCAGGCTGCTGGCACCGGTGTTGCCGGTGGAATTGCCTGTCGCAGGGGCCTGGCCATGGTTGTGGGCGATCGGCGCGTTGCTGATGATTTCTCTGCTGGTGGGGTTGCGGCCGTACCGGCAATTGCTGGCGACCCAACCGCTGCGGGTGTTGCGCCGTGACGTGGTGGCTAACGTCTGGCCGCTGCGCTATTTCCTGCCGGTGACGGCGGTGATTGTGGTGGCGCTGCTGACCGCATTAATGGGGGCCAGCACGCTGCTGTGGTCGATCCTCGCCGGTATTCTGGTGCTGGCGCTGCTGTTGGGCGCTATCGGCTGGGGCAGCTTGTTGCTGCTGCGCCGCATTACGCTGAAGAACCTGGCGCTGCGGTTGGCGGTCAATCGCCTGCTGCATCAACCCTGGGTAACGGTCAGCCAACTGGCGGCGTTTTCGCTGTCGTTTATGCTGCTGGCGTTGTTGCTGGTGCTGCGTGGCGATCTGCTTGAGCGCTGGCAACAGCAGCTACCGCCGGACAGCCCGAACTATTTCCTGCTGAACCTGACCGAAGCGCAGGTACCGCAGGTGAAAACCTTCCTGCAGCAGCACCAGGTCAAGCCGGAAACCTATTACCCGATTGTGCGCGTGCGCCTGACCGAGATTAATCAGCAGGTGGCGACCGAGCGGGTGCATGAGGACGATCCGGGCGGTGAGGCCGTTAACCGTGAGTTGAACCTGACCTGGCTGGCGGATCTGCCGGCGCACAATCCATTGCTGGCGGGCAGTTGGCCACCGAAGGCCGGCGAGGTGTCGATGGATCAAGGCATTGCCGGGCGGCTCAAGATTAAATTGGGCGACACGCTGACCTTCAGCGGCGACACCCAGTCGTTCAGCGCCAAGGTCACCAGCCTGCGGCAGGTGGATTGGGAAAGCCTGAAGCCGAACTTTTACTTCATCTTCCCGCCGGGTGCGCTGGACGGCCAACCGCAGACCTGGCTTACCAGCTTCCGCTATGACGGGGACGGCCAGATGCTGACCCAGCTCAACCGGCAATTCCCGACGCTCAGCCTGCTGGACATCGGGTCAATCCTGAAACAGGTCGGCGGGGTGTTGCAACAGGTCAGCCGCGCGCTGGAGGTGATGGTGGTGCTGGTGGTGCTTTGCGGTGGCTTGTTGCTGATGGCGCAGGTGCAGGTGGGCATGCGGCAACGGCGCCAGGAACTGGTGGTGTACCGTACCCTGGGTGCCGGCAAGCGCCTGTTGCGCAGCACGCTGTGGTGCGAGTTTGCGCTGCTGGGGCTGGTGGCAGGGGTAGCCGCTGCGGTGGGGGCGGAAGCGGCATTGTGGCTGTTGCAAAGCCAGGTATTCGACTTCCCGTGGGCACCAACGCCGGTGCTGTGGTGGGCGTTGCCGTTGCTCAGTGCGCTGCTGTTGTCGTTATGTGGCGGCTGGCTGGGCGTGCGGTTGCTGCGTGGCCAGGCATTGTTCCGCAGCTACGACGGTTAAGCCGCAGTATAGTCGGCCCGGCCCCTGTTATCGGGAGCCGGGCCGATACCTTTGCCATTGAAAATACACACATTTCCTTTCCAGATCACCTGCCTGAAAGCGGCTTTTCCTCCTCCACATTTCTCCGTCGTTGGGGAGTTGACTCAAGTGAAATCGCTTACAAATAAATGACTCTCCTTCAGAGTTAATATCGACGTTTGATAAGTGACGTTTTTTATCTTGATAGTGTCAGCAAGTGTTTTTAAGTTATTTTTAAATATAATCAATGTTATATGTTTAGTTTCTCTTGTCGATACGTGAGTTTTTGGAAATTAAAATAATGTAACCGTTTCCACTAATGTGATCTCACTCACTTACCTTCTGCGGATTGCCTCCTATCATGACGGCTAACTGATTCAACGTTATCTATTGGAGGCTGTATGAGTGCTACCGCCAAAATTGCGTCGGCTGATAAAAGCCAGACGAATGCCGGTATGACTTTTTTCGTCTGTTTTCTGGCTGCGTTAGCCGGGCTGCTGTTTGGTCTGGATATCGGCGTGATCGCGGGCGCTTTGCCGTTTATTGCCGACTCTTTTCACATCACCAGCTCCCAACAGGAGTGGGTAGTCAGCTCGATGATGTTCGGCGCGGCGGTCGGCGCCGTGGGCAGCGGTTGGATGAATTTCCGCATCGGGCGCAAATACAGCCTGATGATCGGCGCTATCCTGTTCGTGGTGGGGTCGTTGTGTTCCGCAGCGGCACCCAATGTGGACATATTGATACTCTCGCGCATTCTGCTGGGGCTGGCGGTGGGCATCGCTTCCTATACCGCGCCGATTTACCTGTCTGAAATCGCGCCGGAGAAAATTCGCGGCAGCATGATTTCGATGTATCAATTGATGATCACCATCGGGATTCTGGCCGCCTACCTGTCTGATACCGCGTTCAGTTACACCGGTGCCTGGCGCTGGATGCTGGGAGTTATCACCCTTCCGGCCGGCTTGCTGCTGATTGGCGTGTTCTTCCTGCCGGACAGCCCGCGCTGGCTGGCCTCGCGCAATCGCCATGAACAGGCGCGTCAGGTGCTGGAGAAACTGCGCGACAGCAGCGCCCAGGCGCAGCATGAACTGAACGAAATCCGTGAAAGCCTCAAGCTGAAGCAAAGCGGCTGGGCGCTGTTCAAGGATAATAAAAATTTCCGCCGCGCCGTTTTCCTCGGCATCTTGTTGCAGGTGATGCAGCAGTTTACCGGCATGAACGTCACCATGTATTACGCGCCGAAGATTTTTGGCCTGGCGGGCTTTGCCAGTACCGAACAGCAGATGTGGGGAACGGTGATCGTCGGGCTGGTTAACGTGCTGGCGACCTTTATCGCCATTGGGCTGGTGGATCGCTGGGGCCGCAAACCGACTCTGATCCTCGGTTTTATCGTCATGGCGGTGGGCATGGGCGCTCTGGGAACAATGATGAGCATCGGCATGAGTACGCCGGCGACGCAATATTTCGCCGTTATCATGTTATTGATGTTTATTGTCGGTTTCGCCATGAGCGCCGGTCCGTTGATTTGGGTGCTGTGTTCGGAAATCCAGCCGCTGAAAGGCCGTGATTTTGGCATCACCTGTTCCACCGCCACCAACTGGATCGCCAACATGATCGTCGGCGCGACCTTCCTGACCATGCTCAACTCGCTGGGCAGCGCCTATACCTTTTGGGTTTATGCGGCGCTCAACGTGGCGTTTATCTTTATTACGCTGGCGTTGATCCCGGAAACCAAAAATATCTCTCTGGAACATATCGAACGCAATCTGATGGCCGGCGAGCCATTACGCAACATCGGTACGCGCTAGTCGGCCGGCTGAGCGCATGAAACAGGCTTATGCATCGGGCGTTGGCGCCCGAAGCTGATGAAGGGGGAGGATGATGGCGATTTTAGTGACAGGCGGTGCCGGATACATAGGTTCACATACGGTACTGGCGCTACTGGAGCGTGGTGAAAAGGTGGTGGTGTTGGATAATTTGGTCAACGCTTCCGAAGAATCCTTGCGCCGTGCAGAGCAACTGACCGGCAAAGCGGCGGCGTTCTACCAAGGGGATGTGCGGGACGCGGTGTGCCTGAGCCGGATATTCGGCGAGCACCAGATCGCTGCGGTGATCCATTTCGCCGGTCTGAAAGCGGTGGGGGAGTCCACCCGCAAGCCGCTGGAGTACTACCAGAACAACGTAGCGGGCACGCTGGTATTGCTGGAAGCCATGCGCGCCGCCGGGGTTCATCAGTTTATCTTCAGTTCATCGGCGACGGTGTACGGCGAAGAGACGCCGGTGCCTTACCGGGAGGACATGCCGATAGGCGGCACGACCAGCCCTTACGGCACCTCCAAGTGGATGGTGGAGCAGATCCTGCAGGATTTCGCCAAGGCGGAACCGGATTTTTCCATTGTCTCTCTGCGCTACTTCAACCCGGTGGGTGCCCATGAGTCTGGCTTGATGGGGGAAGATCCCAGCGGTATCCCGAATAATCTGTTGCCTTATATTGCTCAGGTGGCCGTCGGTAAGCGGGATCACCTGAGCGTATTCGGCGGTGATTATTCCACCAAAGACGGAACCGGCGTGCGCGATTATATTCACGTGATGGATCTGGCGCAGGGCCACCTGGCGGCGATGGATCACCTAAAGCAGATCGCCGGTTTTAAAGCTTATAACCTGGGTTCCGGGGTTGGGCATTCGGTGCTGGAGATGGTGCATGCGTTTGAAAAAGCCGCCGGCGTTGCCGTGCCTTATCAGATTTTACCGCGCCGTGCCGGGGATTTGCCCGCTTTCTGGGCTGATGTCAGTTTGGCTAAACAGGAACTGGGCTGGGAAGTGCAGCGCGGGCTCGATGCGATGATGCGCGATACCTGGAACTGGCAAAGCAAAAACCCGCAGGGCTACACCCGATAGTTTTTCATCGGCAATAAAAAAGGGTTCAGCTTGCTGAACCCTTTGATTTTTGTGCGGAGCAAAACCTTAAGCCAGCTTTTGCCGTGCCCAGGCCAGGCCGCTCTGGTATTCGGCCGGCAGCAGCGGTGCCAGTGCCTGCAACGCCTGTTGCAGCATGGCGGCGCTCGGATCGTTCAGGTTGAGGTGGCCGACCTTGCGGCCTTCGCGCACCTCTTTCTCATACCAGTGCAAATGCACCAACGGCAGCGCCAGCCACTGTTGATTCACGGCGGTGCCGATCAGGTTGACCATCACCGACGGCGTGCTTACCACCGGTTTTGGCAACGGCAGGGCGAGAATGGCGCGCAGGTGCAGTTCGAACTGGCTGATGGAGGCGCCGTTCTGCGTCCAGTGACCGCTGTTGTGCACCCGTGGCGCCAGTTCGTTAATCAGCAGGCTGTCGCCAACGATAAAGCACTCCATCGCCATCACGCCGACGTAGTTCAGCTCGTCGAGGATCGCCGCCAGCATCTGCTCAGCCTGCCGTTGCAGAGCGGGATCAGGCTGCGGCAGCGCCACGCTGGTGCGCAGAATGCCTTCTTCATGCAGGTTATGGGTCAGCGGATAGAACACCGACTTGCCGTCGTGCCCGCGTGCGCCTACCAGCGAAACCTCGCCGGAGAAGTTAATCCCCTGTTCGACGATGCACTCGCCGTAAGCATCCGCCGGCAGCTCGGCTTCCTGGCCCGGACGCAAGCGCCATTGACCGCGGCCGTCGTAACCCCCAACGCGACGTTTGACGATCGCCAGTTCGCCGAGGGTGGCGAACACCTGCGGCCACTCGGCGGCATCGGCCAGCAACTGCCACGGCGCAGTGGCCAGGCCGAGCTGATCGAGCAGCTGTTTTTGCGTCAGGCGGTCCGCCAGACGGGGGAAAATATCGCGATTGACGAAGCTGTTGTGGGTCGCCAGTTCACGCGTCAGCGCGGTTTCCGGCCAGCGTTCGATTTCGGCGGTGATTACGCTGTTTTGATAGGGTACCGCTTCCGGCTCGGCGTCGAGGCCGACCGGGTAAACGGCGATGCCCAGCGGTTCACCGGCCTGGCGCAGCATGCGCCCCAGTTGGCCGTTGCCCAGTACGCAAACCGGCTTCATGCTTCCTCCCGCGGATCCGGGTTGTTCAGCACGTCTTCGGTCTGCGCCTGACGCCAGTCGGCCAGACGTTGCGCCAGCGCGGTGTCGTGCAGCGCCAGAATTTGCGCCGCCAGCAGCGCGGCGTTGGCCGCACCGGCTTTGCCGATCGCCAGGGTGCCGACAGGAATGCCGCGCGGCATTTGCACGATAGAATACAGGCTGTCTACACCGCTCAGCGCGGCGCTTTGTACCGGAACACCCAGCACCGGAACCAGCGTTTTCGCCGCCAGCATGCCCGGCAGGTGCGCAGCACCGCCCGCACCGGCAATGATCACGTCAAAGCCATTGGCGGTGGCCTGTTCGGCGAAACTGAACAGTTTGTCTGGCGTGCGATGAGCGGAAACGACTTCGACATGGAACGGGACATCGAGTTGGGTCAGGATTTCGGCCGCGAACTGCATGGTGGCCCAGTCACTTTTCGATCCCATCACAATTGCGATTTTAACTCCAGCATTGGTGGCTGAAGCGGCGTTGGCTCCCATGGGTGTAAGGCTCCTGTAAGTGTACAAACGACGGCCGGTTGCCTGCGGCGGGAGGCCGAATGAGGGCGCAGATCATACCATGAGCGCACGGCGAGGAAAACGGTTGCGTCGCCGGTTTTCACTGTCGAAAACGCGAATTTTATTACTCGCGTGGCAAGTCAGGGGGTTAGAAGGGGAATTGGATCAGTTCGACGGCGTCGGCGCTGACTTTGATCATCGAACCTTCAGTGTGCCAGGCGCCCAGCACCACGCGGTGGGCCTTGCCGTTGCTCAGTTCCAGCTCATGCACCGCCGGGCGGTGGGTGTGGCCGTGGATCATCCAGTGCACATTATGGCTCAGCATCGCCTGCTCAACCGCCTGCGGGTTGACGTCCATAATGGCTTGCGATTTGCCCTGATTGCTCTGCCGGCTGCGAGCGCGCATCCTGGCGGCAATCTTCAGGCGCCAGCGCAGGGGCATGGCCAAAAACAGCTTCTGGATTAACGGATTATGTACCTTGCGGCGGAACTGCTGGTAGGCCTGATCGTCGGTACACAGCGTGTCGCCGTGCAGGATCAGGATTTTGCGGCCGTACAGCTCCAGCACTTTCTCTTCCGGCAGCAGCTGCATGCCGCTGGCGCGGGCAAAGCGCTTGCCGAGCAGGAAATCGCGGTTACCGTGGATAAAGTAGCAGGGCACACCGGCTTGTTGCAGCGTCTTCAGCTCGGCGGCAATCTCCGCGTGCAGCGGCTCGGGATCGTCATCGCCGATCCAGGCTTCGAACAGATCGCCAAGAATGTACAGCGCTTCGGCGTGGATCGCATCGTGCCGCAAAAAACGCAGAAAACCGGCAGTAATTGCCGGTTCCTGTGCGCATAAGTGCAGATCCGCGATGAACAGCGTGTTCATGCAGCCGCGATTACTCGCCGACGGTAACGCTGGTGACGATCACGTCTTCTACCGGAACGTCCTGGTGCATGCCGCTGCGGCCAGTTTTCACGGCTTTAATCTTGTTGACCACGTCCATGCCTTCAACCACTTCGGCAAATACGCAGTAACCCCAGCCTTGCGCGTTCTCGGCGCGGAAGTTCAGGAAGTCGTTGTCAGCCACGTTGATGAAGAACTGAGCGGTAGCGGAGTGCGGATCGTTGGTACGCGCCATCGCCAGGGTGCCCACGGTGTTTTTCAGACCGTTGTTGGCTTCGTTCTTGATGGTCGCTTTGGTGTCTTTCTGGTTCATGCCTGGCTCAAAACCGCCGCCCTGAATCATGAAACCATTGATAACACGGTGGAAGATAGTGTTGTCGTAGAAACCTGCACGGCAGTAGTTCAGGAAGTTTTCAACGGTAACCGGCGCTTTGTCAGCAAAGGTGTTGATAACGATGTCGCCGTGATTAGTGTGGAAAGTAACCATAGTTTTAGTCCTAACAAGATGAAGTGAGACGTCACGTAGAGCGAGTGAACATTCAGACCGACCTTATAACATATCTCTTTTAATGAGTCAGCAGCGGCTAAACCGCGCAGGCTCTGTGGTAAATGGGGTGAGGGCGTGCAGGCAACAACGCTGCGGCTTGCAAGATGAGGGGTATATCACCGATTTGCGCAATCTCGAGCAGCAAAGCGCGGGCTTAACCTTGCATTAGATCAGGCTTCGGGTTTCAATACGTTGCTGGATGAACAGCCTAATTATCATTTTTGTTATCACGCACACCACGGAATGTCCCGATGCTAAAGATTTTTAATACCCTGAGTCGTCAAAAAGAGGAATTCAAACCTATTCATGCCGGTAAAGTGGGCATGTACGTGTGCGGGGTAACCATCTATGACCTGTGTCATATCGGCCACGGGCGTACCTTTGTCGCTTTCGACGTGGTGGCGCGTTACCTGCGTTATCTCGGCTATTCGCTGAACTATGTGCGCAATGTGACCGACGTTGACGACAAAATTATTCGCCGCGCGACAGAAAACGGCGAAAGCTGCGATCAACTGACCGCGCGCATGCTGGCTGAGATGCACGCGGATTTCGATTCGCTGCTGATCGAACGCCCGGATCAAGAGCCGCGCGCCACCCAGCATATCGCCGAGATCATCGAGATCACCCAACGCCTGATCGATCGCGATCACGCCTATGTGGCCAGCAATGGCGACGTGATGTTCTCGATTGATAGCGATCCGCAATACGGCCTGCTGTCACGTCAGGATCTGGATCAATTGCAGGCAGGCGCGCGCGTCGAGATTGACGACGTGAAGCGCAACCCTATGGACTTCGTGCTGTGGAAAATGTCCAAACCGGGCGAACCGAGCTGGCAATCGCCGTGGGGCGCGGGCCGCCCAGGCTGGCACATTGAATGTTCCGCCATGAACTGCAAGCAGCTCGGTACCCATTTCGACATCCACGGCGGCGGTTCGGATCTGATGTTCCCGCATCACGAGAACGAGATTGCCCAGTCCAGCTGCGCCCACGACGGCCCGTACGTCAACTACTGGATGCACTCCGGCATGGTGATGATCGACCGCGAGAAGATGTCGAAATCGCTGGATAACTTCTTCACTATCCGTGACGTGCTCGGCCATTACGATGCCGAGACGGTGCGTTACTTCCTGATGTCCGGCCACTATCGCAGCCAGCTGAACTACAGCGAAGAAAACCTCAAGCAGGCGCGCACTGCGCTGGAGCGTTTGTACACCGCACTGCGCGGCACCGACGCCAATGCGCAACCGGCCGGCGGCGAAGCCTTCGAAGTCCGCTTCCGCGAAGCGATGGACGACGATTTCAACACCCCGGAAGCCTACTCGGCGCTGTTCGATCTGGCGCGTGACGTTAACCGCCTGAAAGGCGAAGACATGGCGGCAGCCAACGGGCTGGCGGCGGAACTGCGCAAACTGGCTAAGGTGCTGGGCCTGCTGCAACAGGAGCCGGAACAGTTCCTGCAAAGCGGCGCACAGGCTGACGACGGTGAAGTGGCGGAGATCGAGGCGTTAATCAAACAGCGTAACGACGCGCGCAAAGCCAAAGACTGGGCGCTGGCGGATGCCGCTCGCGATCGGTTGAACGAGATGAATATCGTGCTGGAAGACGGCCCGCAGGGGACCACCTGGCGCCGTAAGTAACAGGCACAGGCCGCAAACAAAAAAGGCGCTGATGATCAGCGCCTTTTTCTATGGAGCGGGGCTTACGGCTTAACCACAACCTTGCCGCCGTTAAACTCCACCACCTGATCGGCGACGATTTTGCAGCGTTTGCGCGTTTCGACTTTGCCGTTCACTTTCACCAACCCTTCGGCGATGACTTCTTTGGCGGCACCGCCGCTTTCACACCAGCCCTGGAACTTGAGCAGGTCGCACAGTTCGACGTGCGGGTGACTATCCAGATTAAAAGTTTCCATACTGCCTTACTTATTTAGGTTGAACGTCGTGATATTCCTCGCAGGCCTGCAAGGTATTTTGGATCAGTGTAGCAACGGTCATCGGGCCAACGCCACCCGGAACCGGGGTAATGTAGGCTGCACGCTCACTGGCGGCATCGAAATCCACGTCACCGACCACTTTACCACTTTCCAGACGGTTAATGCCGACATCGACCACGATCGCGCCCGGTTTGATCCAGTCGCCCGGAATAAAGCCCGGTTTACCGACCGCCACCACCAGCAGATCGGCGTTTTCAATGTGATGGCGCAGATTCTTGGTGAAACGGTGGGTCACGGTGGTGGTGCAACCGGCCAGCAGCAGCTCCATGCTCATCGGGCGGCCAACGATGTTGGATGCGCCAACCACCACGGCATTCAGGCCGTAGGTGTCGATGTTATAACGCTCGAGCAGGGTGACGATGCCGCGCGGGGTACAGGGGCGCAGCTTCGGCGCGCGCTGGCACAGGCGACCGACGTTATACGGGTGGAAACCGTCGACGTCTTTATCCGGATGGATGCGTTCCAGCACTTTGACGTTATCGATGCCGGCCGGCAACGGTAGCTGCACCAGAATGCCGTCGATTTCGCCGTCGGCGTTCAATTTGTCGATCAGCGCCAGCAGTTCGGCCTCACTGGTGGTGGCAGGTAGATCGTAAGAGCGGGAAAGGAAGCCCACTTCATCACAGGCGCGGCGCTTGCTGGCGACGTAAATCTGTGACGCCGGGTTCTCGCCAACCAGTACGACCGCCAGGCCCGGGGCGCGTTTGCCGGCCGCCAGACGTTGTTTAACTTGCTCAGCCACTTCGTTTCTAACCTGCTGCGCAATCGTTTTACCATCAATAATCTTTGCTGCCATCAGTGAGGAAATCCATCAATTAAGAAAAGCGGGGGATGGCGCTATTTTGTCAGAAGCTGAGCGCGCTGTCAGGCGCTGAATCGCGATCGGCGGCGTTTGCCGGTGGGGATTTACGTTTTTTTTATGCCAACGGAATGATCCTCTACGCCTTTTTTATCGGCTGCTGCGTAAGCTGGCATTATTCATACTGCGGTACGGGAGTAAAAATCATGATGGTCATTGCCCGGTTGCACACATTGCATCACCCGATTGACAGCCAACCGAAACACGTGGGTGAAACGGTGTTCGACTCTTCTTTGCACCCGGCGGATGTGGCGCAGCTGATTGCGTTGCACCAGCTCGCCGTACACAAGGCGCAGCCTTCATGGAGAGCGCGGCTGAACGCGCTGTACCGGAGGCTGCGAGCATGAGAAAACTCATGGGTATAGGTTCTATGCTGCTGGCGTGGGTGCCATTGGGCCACGCCTCGTTAAATGCTGCACCGATCAGTGCCGCACTCAGCCAACAACTGACGGCGGCCTGCAACCTGCTGACGGCGCAGCACGCCGACTGGGGGAATATCAACGCGGTGGTGCGTTCGGCCCGCGTTTGCCTGCAACGCCCGGCAGGGCAGGAGCAATCCGAACGCCTTCCCACCACCGTCGATCGCGGCCTGGCCCAGCGCAGCAGCAGCCTGCTGCCGGATCTCACCCAAGATAAATGAACGCGTTGGCCCAAAGGGCGGCACGGGGGATGGGTGAAAAATCGCCATAAAGCACGGCAGCCGCCGTAACGTCATGAAAAGGCATTGACTCAGTGACCTCTGACCGTATAATCCCAACCCGCAACCCCCGGTTGCCGCATCCCAATGCGCCCTTAGCTCAGTTGGATAGAGCAACGGCCTTCTAAGCCGTAGGTCACAGGTTCGAGCCCTGTAGGGCGTACCAGTAAAATCAGTGAGTTACCCGCATTTCTGCGGGTGTCGTAAAAGGCGAAGGTGTTCTAACGGGTGTTGTTAGCATCTTGTCGATGTACCCAATCCTCATACACTGCTTCAGGCCATCCCAAGAATGATCCGCTTTTACTTCGCTGTGGCGCTGGGAAGTCTTTTTGTTTCGCCCACATCCGCCAAAGTGTAGGGTGGCTTTTCCCCGTAAGTTGGCACATCTCTTTTAACCCAATGTATCTCGTTGCCATAATTCCTCCACACAACCCGCCGCATACGGGTATTAATTCAATCGTGACATGTCACACTGTTAATTTCGTCTCGTGCCATCCGAGGGTAAGCCAGCATCCCACATTGTGAATCGATAATAGTGGCATAGGCGAGCTGGCATGCGGGCCAGACGCCTGGAGATTAAAGCATGAGAGATATGTACGAAATTTTGGAACGGTGGGGCGTTTGGGCGCGTGAAGATAGTGGGATCGATTACTCACCAATAGCTGCAGGGTTCAAAGGACTACTGCCACCAACATCGAGCGGAAAGCTATCCTGCTGCGATGATGATGGGTTGGCGATCGACGGGTGTGTTAGCCGGCTGAAGAAGTATAAACCTGAAGAGTATGACCTAGTGATTGCACATCATGTTTACGGTATGTCACTGTGCAAGATTGCTAGAAAGCGTAAGTGCTCGGATGGAACCATTAGGAAGGAAATGCAAACAGCTGAAGGGTTTATTGGTGGTTGTCTGGCAATGTTAGATATAAAGCTTAATTTTTAAAAGTTAGAGCTTAGTGGCGAGTATAAATTCTCGCCATGTTTTCAATTATTTTTAAGTTTGCAATATCATACTGAGTTTTCAAAAAAAACAAAAAATTCTCAAATGATATGAAATTTGATAATCCAATAGTTATTAAGCTTACGGCAGATAGAGAAGTTATTAATATTGAAACTTTCTCAATTGCCTTATAGTCATGATAAGAATCATTAATCGGTTTTGAGGCTAGTTCATTATAGTCACTATCATCGAGAAAATTGTAAAGTTTTTTCCTCCATACAGTTCTGTTATTTTCCAGTAACTTTAAAAACTTACGATTTATGAAAATGTTGATGAAGTGTGATACTACGATATAAATAGCGATGGCAAAAAATACAAAAGCATAAACTTTAGGGGTTGCTGGGGACTTTGCTGCGTCGAGTGTATATTTAATAATGATAGCACTCATTGTTAATGCGACATCCTTCCACATAGAGGATGTTAGATCTCGTGACTGCTGAACAATTTTTTGGGTATCGTCTGCTAAGTTCTTACGCAAATCCCCAAGTGCCTTGATAGTATCTTTACTACTTGACCTAATATGTGCTTTATACAGCAATCTTGCAGATTCAAATGCTGGAGTCAGCTTGACAGATATACCATTACAAAAGGTTGTTTCATCAGGCCATTCTCTGGCAAGTTCGTTAGTGAAGAATGTATGTTTTAGTTCTACCTCTTCTCCTTCAAGGTAAACCCATTTCGCTACATTTTGAATCATAGCGAATGATGTAACGCAATTAGCCACATCACCGAACGCCATTTTTCGAGGTGGTTTTCCTGATAATCCAATCATTTTTACGTCAGATACATAGAGCTCATTAGTTAAGCTCTTTAGCAACTCTTTACAGGAAAGATCTTTCCAAATTGAAAGAGCCTTGTTATCTATTTCTACTTGTGCTTTCAGTATCCAAGAAGATGCTTTCTCTGGAGGTGTAAACTCCGGAGAGTAATATTTTATTATTCCTTTGGTAAGTGATGGGGTATAATGCATTTCTGGGTATTGCTCTTGATTAGTTGGCTCTTTTTCCCATGGGGAAACAGTATAAGCAAACGTTTCAAAACTATGGGACGTGAAGGCTAAGTATATATTCTTGACTTTTGATAATAACTTGTCATTGTATAGAAATATATTCCAGCCTTCTTCGGTAAAAATATGACGATTCTCCTCAAAGGTAACAAAAGAAACTGTGATAGAATGCTTTTCACCTGGGGAACTTTCGCTCGGATGTATTTCGTCTCGAGAATTATCAATGAACACGACTTTCAACCAGTTTTCTTTTAAGTCGCAGACTTCAGACCATTTATCCAATGCGTCCTGAGATAAGACACCAGATAAAAATAACTTTCCGGTGCCATCTTTGAAATCCTCGTTGATGACTAACTCTTTATCAATACGAGAAACTTTAATTGCTTCGTTGATTTTTGCTAGTATCGATATCATCAGTTACAATCCCCGCCGTTATTACTGTTATTTCTTTTCGACCATCTTCTCTTGTCTTTATGTCTGGTCTGTTTTCTTCATCATATACTATAACTACGTTTTCCGCAGTTTCTATTTTTCTTCGTTTTGGCTTTTCTATGTAGTCCGGATTTATCTTAAATGATTCACCAGAAATGCCTAGGTTTTTAGTCTCTCGTATAAAGGTTTTCCTAATTGGAGATGATTCGTCATGCGGGCCGAATATACTTATTAATAGAGGGGATGGATCATCAGGATTGAAATCTTGCTCTGCTCTGTTCAATACTTCATATATTTTATTTACGCCACTTTTCTGAATTGTTTCAGGGAGAATGGCTCTGTGGTCTTTAAATACTTTTTTCAGCACTTTTATTAATTTTTCACACAAATCTTGATCTGAGTTTAAGCGTTTAACTTGCAAGAAGCCCTCGAAATAAACTGATATGTTAGTTCGTTTGCTCCTGTCGCGTACTATAACTTGGCCTCCAATATCTTCATTGCTTAGGCGAACTAGAGCAATTTTTTGCATTGCTTCTGCCTTTCTTACGAAGCTTTCATGAAATCTTTCAAGTTTAGGTACTTGAAATTCATCAGCATTATCGTCTAAAACATATCTTACAACATCTTCATTATCATATTTTATAAGTGCATATAGTTTTTCATTTTGCAGTGTGTTTAATTCAAATAAGAAGAAAACACCCATGCTAGTATTTCCAGAGTGACGTGATTGGAAGTCACTTGCTAATAGTTTTGACTGCTCGGAAAAAACAGCATCATTTTCATCAGCTTCATTTTTGATGATTCTAAGAATCCTCTCGGTATTAGAAAGTGGTGAAAAGGCGAATAGATTCCCATTTAGAGACGCTTTAATCCTTTCAAGGAAAAAGTCTACGTGTTGTGGGGGAGCGATTTCACTCAGAAGAATTGGGACCTCAAGATTCTTACCCACAACATGAAAAATCATTTTATTAATAGCTAACGAATCAATTTCAGCATCAGTTAGAAAACTCATAATACAATCCTGTTATTATTTTCTGGCTAATTTTTTTTGCTGCGTAATTTTTGTTGGTTGAAGTATATGAATTTTCTAACGTGTACGCAAAATATGTTGTAACGTGATAATAGTGGTTACGCAGTCACGTAGCGTACCCAATCAAAAACTTCGCTCCGGCGGGGTTTTCTCGTTTTCAGCCCCAGCCAACATCCGACACACACCTGGCACACCCCTTACCGCCGAATCGTTTACGGCTGGTGGCTGATCCCTACTCACCCATAGCACAGCCCGATACCGGGAGGTGAAGTCATGAAGATGCCATTTAACCCACATAACTTCCCCAATATCGGGGAGCTATTACAGGCGTGGTGGAAAGGGGAAACGCCAATTGGCGCAGTTCTGCTTGCCATCGTCACAGTGGTGCTTCGTGCTGCTTACACCGGAGGCGGTTGGAAAAAGACATTGTTAGAAGGGCTGCTCTGTGGGGCACTAACGCTAGCAATAGTATCCGCCCTTGAATATTTCGATTTACCAAAATCGCTATCGGCGGTGGTGTTGGTTTTGTGGGTGTTGAACAGTTTCGCGTTTTCTTCCTGAACTTCATCGGTAGCCGCCTCGGTGGTAACGATTCAAAACCGCAGGCATAAACCATGACACAAAAAGAATTTCAACGGGCGGCTGGTATCAGCGCCGGATTAGCTGCGCGCTGGTATCCACACCTGATCGTCACGTTCGCAGAGTTCGGCATCACCAAGCCGGCGGCACAGGCAATGTTTATTGCACAGGTTGGCCATGAATCTGGCGGATTCACCCGTACAGTGGAAAACCTGAACTATACGCCGCAGGGGCTACTGTCTACCTTCGGTACCCACCGCCACCAGAGTGCCAATTTCCCGCAGAACTGGCAGAGCAGACGTGTGGTGCAAAAACGCGAGCAGGTACACCCTGCAAGATGCGCTCTATATACGCTAATAGACGATGCAAGCTTCTCTACTGGCGCAAAGACTGTCGAGGGTAAGGCGAGGCAGCTAGAGGGCTTCTATCTCTGGTTAGAAGCTAAGAAAGCAAAAGGTGGCACACCATGCTAGACCATAAAACTATAGAACAGACCATTGTCCATTTGGCCAAAGAGAACGGCGTCAACCTGGATAGGAAGGATATGCTGGAGATACGCACAAGGATTGCTATGACATTGGCAACGAAGGAGCGGCATCGGCAGAGGATGAACTAACCGACATATCAGTGGAAGAAAATAGCACCTCATAGATGGCAATAACTTTCTAAAATTAGACAGTTGTTGTTATGTAATCGCACGCTGATCCTATCTGTATTGGCGATGTGCTAAGGCTTATCACCAGCCAGCCATGAGACGAGAGCCTCAAATACCGAGTATTTTTCTTTTGTTGGTGCTTTATCTACTCCATACAACGCAAGGTAAGTTCGATTCCTCGCTGCTACTGAAAGGCTATTCCATACAATGGAGTCATTTTTATTTAGGTCAATAAAAACCTTTTCTAAACTTTTGACATCTTCGTAATTGTCTCTCTTGATCATAAGATCATGATATTCTTTGGAATGTTTTATTGCGCTTGCGGATTTTTTCCCAAACTCACCGATAAAAGACAATGCTGATAGGCAAGCAACTAAAATACCAAAAAATTTGTTATTGCCGAGATCAGCAAAAACAGCGGAGCCAGACAACAGAAGAGTGAAACTAATGGTTTTATCTAGCCTGCCCATTAGTGTTCCGAACATTTTTTCTTTGTAATGAGATAGAAAGATAGAGTGTTCAATCTCCCAACGTTCCATGACTGGCTCCGATAGTTATTTTTGACTCGGACGGACGGGGCGTACGCTATCTGTGTGCCGTTTCTCAACATCTCCATTATTAGGATTAGGTTCCGGATTTTTGGGCTGTTGAGGGACTTCTCTATCCCGAGGGTCGCGGGGCTTTTTATCATTCATTAACCTTACTCCAGTACTCGTTATTGCTTTGTTTTTTTGGGAACATACCACATATAGTTATACAACCATTTGGCAATGTTGTGAGGTGGGATGTTTTTCTATGTAACTGTCGTTTCACACATGCTTTCTTAGTCTGAGCAGTTGCCTCATTGAGCTTTTCATTGCAGCTCTTGACCTGCAGATCCGTTTCGATAAAGCGCGCAGTGTGGTTGCTATTGACCCACAGGCGACGAACAGCGACGAGAGTGATGAATCTGGGATTGTAGTTGCCAGTGTTTATGGAACCAGAGACAAAAAACGGTACTCAGTCGATGCTGATTACAGAGGGAAATACTCTCCGGCTGGCTGGGCTAAAAAGATGATGTTCGCTTATGACGAACATGAGGCTGATGCGGTCGTCATCGAAACCAACCAGGGCAGCGATATGGCAGAGGACGCACTGAAAAATGCGGGGTTCAAAGGCCGCATCATCAGAGTTCATGCAAGCAAAGGGAAATACGCTCGAGCCGAGCCAATATCTGCATTGTACGAGCAGGGCCGAGTAGCACATAAAGGGAAACCTCTATGTTTTGGAAAACCAATAAATGGAATATGTCCCAGCAACAGCCAAAAAGTCTCCTGACAGGCTTGATGCTATGGTTTATGCACTGACAGAGCTGGGTGGAAGTCAGCCACTAGGAATGCTAGTTCCGACGCGATTGCGTGGTTGATCTAGTATTTTCTGGCCAATAAATACTCGACACCAATGTGGTATTCTCAACACTCTTAACAAGGAGAATACTATGGCTGATTTATCACCACTTAATAAATGGTTGAAAGTCTCAACTTGGGATACCGGGCATCCAAAAGATGATGAGCGATTCTACAAGGCAGTAAAAGAAACAATTTCAATTAATGACAATCAAACGATGGATCAGGAAGAGGTCCATCAGCATATTGTTGATTTTCACGCAGGTAAAGTTAATCCAAGCAGGCTTGAAAAATTGGCGGAAGATTACTCTGACAGGTTTGCTGTTGTTGTAGATTTCCTCTATGAAAACAATATCAAGATATAACGTTTCTATATCAACATAAGGTCGCTTAAGCGGCCTTTTTTATTGCCTTAAAATCACTAATAGACACTACATAAACAAAAATCTCCAACTGGCCGTTATGCAGAACGGCGGGGACGGAGGTGGTGAGATGACTGTGGTGGCCCCCGTGAAATCTGGCGCGTGTCGTAGGCTACGGGCTGGCAGTGTGGGGCATACATCATACGAGACGGGGAGATCATCGGTTCACCTGAAAGGCCGGTGCTATTCAATGGCCGCAGTTCCGCTGTAAGCATCCCGTCAAAACGAACCATTCACTTTTAGATCTCTTCCGACATTCCTGACTATGTCTCCTGAGCAGATCGCCATGCGCAAAGCCCGATTTACCGAACATCAGAGCATCACCATGCTTAAATCGGGCATGCAGGAGACTATCGATAAACTGGTGGAACATCCTCGATCTTATAGACCGTTCCCCCCTAACTACCCCCAACTCCCCTATAAACACAGCAGTTCGATCATCGCTCGTGTTGCCGGCGATTGGCGGCGATGCGGTGCGTATACCACCGAAAAAGGCCGTGAACGGCCGCGCAAATGCGGCAGTATTTCTACCAACCGGCCGTTTTCCATTCGATCATGAACGATAAATTCATAGCTCTGGCAAATGCCGATACCCTGTTCGGCCAGGGACACCACGCCCAATACGTCATCTGAAATTTCGATGGATGAGCTGGGCAGCCAGTCAACATCACGCTCACCGTCGCGAAACACCCATGGCGCGAGCCGGCCGGTGCGCGGCATGACGAACGGCAGGCACATATGCCGCTCCAATTCTTCCAATGTCTTGGGTGTACCGGCGCGATTGAGGTAGCTGGGTGAGGCGACCAAAAGCAACGCCGCATCCTCGAGCTTTCGCGCGACCAGGCCGCTGTCGGGCAAGTCGCCAAGGCGGATGGCGAGATCAAAACCCTCCGCGACCAAATCGACATTGCGATTGGTGATATTCAACTCCACCCGGACTTGCGGGTACTGCTGGGCAAAGCGCGCCAGCAGCGGTGGTAGACGGTAGTGCCCATAAGTAGTGGGCACGCTTATCCGCACACGGCCGGTCAGTTCGCCTTCCAGCCCCTGGATCTCGCGCCCGGCGTCGTCAAGCTGCTGAAATGCCGATCGCGCCTGCTCCAGGTAGAGCCGCCCGGCTTCGGTCAGGCCCAGGTGGCGGGTGGTTCGATGCAGCAATTGTCGCCCCAGGCGCGTTTCAAGGCGGGAAACGGCCCGGCTCAGTACGGAAGCCGTGGTAGAAAGCGCCACGGCTCCCGCAGTGAAAGAACCTTTCTCGATCACCGCAATGAAAGCTTCTACATCCCCAAGGTAGTCAAATTTACGGCTCATCTTATCCTCTAAAGAACAAATCTTTGTCCATTAAGCCAATTTATCACCCTGAGAGTTATGAATACAATTTTCCTGTTCCTTATCAAAGGGGGGAATTTGCTACAGCCTCGCCAAAAACGCCTGAACCCCCATTCACCGCTTTTCCTTACATTCAACGGAGCACGTTTATGCCCAAACATTTCTTTCGTCTTTCCGCCATGGCCATAGTGGCTCTGCTGTCTTTCGAAAACGCGGCGATAGCGGCGGATTCACCACCCCTCGAACGCTGGCGCAGCTATACCGGCGTGAGTTGGGAATCACCCAAAGGTGGCAAAGATCCGGCTGCTTTTTCCGGCTCGGTCAACGCGCCTATCGCCGGTATTCATTTCGATAAGCAAGGCACCGCGTTCGTGAGTACGCCGCGCCTGGTGTCCGCCGCTGCACCTGCCACATTGAGCATTCTGGACACCCGCACCACGTCCGGGCCTGCGCACTTGGTGGCATTCCCGTCCCGCGAAGGCAACGCCGTGAATGCCGCGCCGGAACAAAACCTGCGTAATGTGCTGGGCTTTTATGTCGATCGCGAGAACGGCTGGTTGTGGGCACTGGACATGGGCTTCGTCGCCGGCGAAGCCGAGGCTCCGGCCGGCTCGCAGAAGGTACTGGTGCTGGATCTGACGTCCGGCCGAACGATCAAGCGCATCGGCCTGGATGGCGTGGCCGACCGCAAGGGCAGTTTCCTGAATGATATTGTCGTCGATGAGCGCCGTCGCGTCGCCTATATCTCCGACAGCGGTTCGCGCAGCGCACCGAACAATAAGGTCGGGTTGATCGTGGTGGATTTCGCCACCGGCAATGCCCGCCGGGTACTCGACCGGCACGCGAGCCTGCAGGTTGAGGCGGGCGTGAAGGTCATTGCGCATGGCGCAGACGTTTGGCCGGGTAACCCGTTACTGATTGGCATTAACGGCATCGCCTTGTCGCCGGACGGCCGCACGCTGTATTGGACAGTAACGACAGGCACGCACGCTCATGCGGTGCCGACCGAGATTTTGCGCAACACTGTAGCCACAGATGAACAGATTGCCGCAAAAATCCAGGATCTTGGCTCCGTAGGCGGTAATACCGATGGCATCGTGACCGACGCCGTCGGCAACCTTTACATTACCGACGTCACCCGCAATGGCATCGTGAAGTTTGATCCCAAGAGCGGGGCGATGTCGCTGCTCGCCGCTGACGAGGGCGTACGCTGGCCAGACACGCCTGCTATCCAGCCAGGAGGGGATCTTATCTTTACCTCGAGCAGTTTGAATGACCACTTTGCGGGAACCGTTAAACGGGGTGAAGAGCGTTACGACCTGTGGCGCTTGCCATTGAGCGAACGCCCGGCAAAAGCTGACTGATTGAGCATGAGAGGCGATTGGGGCCCCTTGCGGGGCCCCGTCAGGTTAAAGCCCTGATTCAGTCTCGGAGATGGATTGTTCAGTACGGAACATCTTGGCGCGAACGGTTTTGCGATAATCGCCGGGCGAAACGCTGGAGATGCGTTTGAACTGGCGATTAAAGTGCGCAATATCCTGATACCCCACCAGAACGGCAATTTCTTGAATACTCAAATTGGTCGTTTGTAACATATTGATTGCGGACTCAATCCGAACTTTTAATAGATATTGCAAGGGCGAAATATCGGTCGCATTTTTGAAGCGGCGGTTAAAGTTGCGCAAACTCATGCCTACCATATCGGCGAGTTTCTGCATCGGTAAGTCTGTCGTGCAATTTTCCTTTATCCAGGTTTGGATCTGGATAATATCCTCGTCAGGATGAGGCTTATTTTCTTCTCGGTAACACAGGCGTTCAAAGTGGCTGCGGATCTCGTGGAAGAAAGTCCGTTGCGTATGGTTTGCCACTTTTTTACCGTAGGTGGTCTCAATAAAATGAATGGTGAGGTCGGAAAGGGCCTTAACGCTGGCTGCACAGAAAATATTCTCGGACTGGGTGATGAAGTATTTTGTTTTTAAATTGACCTCGGGATAATCATGTGCGAACTGTTCGAAATAGTGCCAGTGGGTGGTGGCCGGTTGGTCATCCAGTAACCGGGCTTCCGCCAGGAAGCAGCAACCGGTCCCGACGGCGGCTATCCTTGTGCCTTTTGCCGCCTGTATTGTCAGCCACCGGGTGATGGCCGTGTTTTGTCTTACGATAGGGCGCGGATTGCGCCAGATGGCGGGCAGATAGATGATATCGTAATCGGCATCGTCTTCCAGTACGTCATCGGCAATCAGGCTAAAACCGCTGTGTGTCGGTATAGGATTTTTATTAATACTGATCGTGCTAATACTGAGGATGTTTTCGGGTTTACATAAGGTAAGTGCGTATTTATCTTGATTTTTCTGATTGTTTCTTTGTTCTGCGAAATAACTGCTCGTTGCTGCTTTCCACATTTCTATTGGCAGGCTGAGGCCGGAACTCAGCATGTGCTCACACAATACAAATCCTATCTTTGTATTTATCATTTTCCAATCAATACCTGATTTATTATTGGATTATTACTGCTACACCTGTCTTGGCCAAAAAAGTCTGCATTTTGGCCGGATTTTCATAATAGCTTTTGTCCACGCTTTGTAAACTGATATCTGTAAATTATCTAAAGTAAGTGAAGGCATAACGATGCCGCAGAAAGGCTAGGATACGCTATGGTCAAGTTACCTGTCATAACCGCATTCGGTGGCTACGGGCCCGCAGGTCGGAGCTCTTCGCACCACGCGTTTCGTCGCATGGTCATGGACGCTTTGCCGGAGGACCAGCAGCAAGAGACGCTATTATCATTAGCCGTGCTGATGGGATTGCTTAAATATCAGGATGGCGGCTACCGTAACGCGGAAGGGAATATACGCTCAGTCGCACAGGCCGCGGCTGAAATAAAAGAAGCCGTGTTGCAAGGCACATTGATCAGAAAGATCGCCAAAGAGTATTTTGACGTCGATGCCGTGGCCAGCCATGCCAAATTGAATATGGCGGCGGGTGCCGAACCTTTGAGTTTTAATATACCCAGCCGGCAGGTGCCCCAGCCTTTGCCGCAAGGATGGCGGGCTGAACCGCTCACGGACGATCTGGTGCGCATTACCGTTCGGGGCGAGATGGATTGCAAAATTGACGTTACCTTGCGTACGGAAGCGCAAGCCGCCGGCCAGTTGCCGCAGGGATTCAGGCCGGGTGACCATTACAGCTCGCAGTTTCATCCCCGTGCGTTGCAGATGGCTATCGTCGCGGCTTCCGATGCCATTAATGCCCTGGGGATCCCGTGGAACGAAGTCCGGGCGGCGATTGCGCCAGACCAGTTGGGGGTGTATTCCGGCAATATTCTGGGGCAGCTCGACGACCAGGGGTTTGGCGGTATGCTGCAATCGCGTCTGAAGGGCCACCGCGTCAGCGCCAAACAGTGCCCGCTGGGCCTGAACAGCATGTGCGCCGATTTTTTGAATGCCTATGTATTGGGCAGTGTGGGGCACACCAGCGCTACCTTGGGCGCTTGCGCCACCTTTCTCTACAACCTGAATGCCGCAGCGGAAGATATCAAGGCGGGCAGGATCCGCGTGGCCATCGTAGGGAGCGCGGAGGCGCCGATCACCTCGGAAGTGATCGAGGGCTTTGATGCGATGGGGGCGCTGGCGACGGAGAGCAAGCTCAAACGTATCGATGGAACCGAAACGGCAGACTGGCGCAACAGCAGCCGCCCGTTCGGCAACAGCTGCGGTTTTGTGATTGCCGAGTCCAGCCAATATATTGTGCTGATGGATGATGAGCTGGCGTTGCAGCTGGGGGCGGAGATCCACGGTTCGGTGAGCGATGTTTTCATCAACGCCGACGGTTATAAACGCTCTATCGCCTCGCCGGGGCCGGGCAATTACATCACCATGGCGAAGGCTGTCGCCTCTGCCGTCACGATGGCCGGGTTGGAATGCGTACAAAAAGGTTCTTTTATACAGGCGCACGGTTCCAGCACGCCAAAAAACTGCGTGTCTGAAGCCGAGATCTTTGACCGCGTCGCCGAAGCCTTTTCCATTGACGAATGGCCCGTCACGGCGGTGAAATCCTATCTGGGGCACTCATTAGGGCCGGCGAGTGGCGATCAGTTGATGAGTTGTTTGGGCACCTTCAAGTACGGCATCTTGCCGGGAATCAAGAGCCTGTCTCAGGTATCGCCGGAGGTGAATGACGCACGCTTACTGATCCCGACTCAGGATCGGCCTTTGTCTGCTGAACAGGCACAGATCGCTTTTATCAACTCGAAAGGGTTTGGCGGAAACAATGCCACCGGCGTGGTCTACTCGCCGCAACTGACGGTGCAGTGGTTGCGCAAACGGCACGGCGAACAGGCCTTTGCCGACTACCAGCAGCGTAGGCGGCAGGTACAGCAACAGGTGGCGGCTTATGATACGGCGGCCTCACGCGGCGAACTGAAGGTTATCTATCTTTTTGGGCAGCATGGCATGGATGAGGCCGAGGTTGAGATCGACATGGACGGTATCAGAATGCCGGGATTTGAACAGCCGATTCATTATTCCAAGGTTAAAGTATTTACAGACTTTTAATTACACTGCTTTATAAATTTATCGAGTTAACGTTATTCAAATAAATGTTTTTTATAAAGGTGCTTGCGATTACGTAAGCACCTTGTCTATGTGGTGATAATAATCAGGAGAAATAAAGTGGCTAATCTCGGTGAGATGCTGATTGCCTTTGGTTGGAGCGGTATTGTGGTGGGTATTATGATGGGAGGCTTAATGGGGATGTATGCCTTTAAGGGGCCGTTTCGGGCACCTAAAGGGCACGAAAATTACACCGATTTAAACCGCAGGATGCTGAGACTGGCGCATATCGCTTTTATCATGCTGCCCTTGATATCAATGCTTTATGGCATGAGCATTGACACCTTACAGGTTCCGTACGTTTACAAGTATTATGCGGCGATATGCATGGTCATTCTTTCCGTGGGTATCCCTGTATTACTGATTGCCGCCTGTTTTTACTTACCTTTCAAATATATTCAGGTTATTCCTTTTAGTTGTGGGATGTTTGCATTAGTTGTTATGGCAGTAGGCAGGGTATCCGCCCTGTAATCTATCAATCCTGATCTTTATATTGAGATGCTAATCATGGAAAAGTTACTGAGTGCGCGCCAACTCGGCAGAGACGCTATTGCTGCAACGGTAGAAAAGAATAACTATCAGCGTAATCATAAGTTCGCAAAGATATTAATTGATCGCGTTGAATCGCATCCTTTGATGACAAACCCTATTTTGTCAAAAATGAATAGCGGTGAATTTAATCTCAACCAGATGAAAGTATTCCATCTGGAGTTTTATCATGCTTTTGCCCAGGTCTTTACCGATGCGGTGATCGAAGCGCTGAGCTCGGCCAAACAGCTGGAAGGCCGCCTGGGTGCCCGGGCAAAAATGGCCGCGCGTTTCCTGCTGCAGATTAACCTGCTGGACGAACTGGGCTTCCACCCGGGGACCGGCAGCGACGGCAGCTACAACGGGCAGCCTGCGTTGGCGCACTATGTGCAATTCTTCAATACCATTGAACAGCTGGGCATGAGCGAGGACGAGGTGAAAGCCTGGATGCCGATGTCCAGCTCTGTGGCTTGCCGTGCGACGTTTGAAAATGCCTACGGCGATTACCCGCAGCTGGTAGCGCTGCTGGCCGTTGCGGAAACGGTGTTCCATGATTTTGCGACGCCTTGGGCGAAGAGCGTGGACGTGGCGACCGACATCGACGTCTCCCGCGGTTATCACAGCATTCACGTAGAAACGGAAACCGGAGAGTCGATTGAAGACGGCCACTCTGAAGATGCCTGGATTTTATTCTGCCAGGCGATAACGGAAGATCGTTTTGAGGAAATGGTACAACGCGTAGATCTGTGGCTGAAGGTATGGAATGACTTCTGCAACGATCTGCTTGCCGGCCGTGCCGCAAAATAATTTCGGGATAATTTAACTTTTCATATTTTATATTGAGAATAAAGAGCTAATCATTATGCCGTCTCATCAGTTGTTTAACAGGGGATTTAATTCCTTCAACCAACTATTGCCCGAGCTTGCTGTTCGACATACCGACAAGACGGCATTTGAGTTTTTTCGAAGTGCCAAAGAAATAAATAGCCAAAGCTACAGACAATTGCATCAGCGTGCCGCATCGCTGGCCAGCGCACTTCAGCAATACGGTCATCGGGGCGACAGGGTTATTTTACTTTATCCCGATGGCGAAGATTTTATTGGCGCTTTTTTCGGGTGTCTTTATGCCGGCATGATTGCCGTTCCTGTTCCTATGCCGGCCAAAGCCTCAGGAAGTGCGTGGGAACGTTTCAGTGGGGTTTTACGCAATGCGCAAACGGAATTTATCGTCACCACAGGGAAAGGCGCTGAAACCTTAATATCGCTCAGCTTACCGCTAGCGCCGTTAATTTTTACCTTTGATCAACTGCCCGCCGTGGCATTGCCGGCGGGATATCGCCTACAGCATCTCGATAACCATTTTTCAGGGGAGTTTAGTCCTGCACCGGTTAGCGATGACGATCTGGCTTTTTTACAATACACCTCGGGTTCAACCGGTGCGCCAAAGGGGGTCATGGTCACTCATGGCAACCTGTGGGCCAATTCTCAGGCCATTCATCACTATTTCGGTCACCACCATGAAAGCCGCGGCATGATATGGCTGCCGCATTTCCATGATATGGGGCTTATCGGCGGTCTGCTTCAGCCGGTATTCGGGGCATTCCCTTGCCGGGTGATGTCGCCGATGATGCTGATGAAAAACCCGCTTAACTGGCTAAAGCAGGTGTCGGAGTACCGTGCGACGACCTCGGGCGGCCCTAATTTCGCCTACGATCTCTGCGTCCGTAAAATCAGCCCGCAGCAGGCCGAAGGGCTGGATCTCTCCCGTTGGGATGTGGCGTTTTGCGGTGCGGAGCCTATTCGCCCAGCCACGTTGCGCGAGTTCAGTGAACACTTTGCCCCGGCCGGTTTCCGCGGGCAGGCGTTTTTACCCTGCTATGGCATGGCGGAAACCACGCTGATTGTTACCGGCAGGGAGAAAGGGCAGGGGATGGCGGTCGCCGAAGAAAAGACGGGGGATGTCGTCAACTGTGGCGAAGCGTTGCCCGGCACAGATGTACGCATTGTCGATCCCGACACTCTGCAACCGCTTGCGGCCGGGCAAACCGGCGAGATCTGGTTACGTGGGCCCAGCATTGCGGCCGGCTATTGGAATAACCCGGCGGCGACGGAAGCGACCTTCCAGGCGCATATCCAATCTGATCCGGTGCATTGGCTACGCAGCGGCGATCTGGGTTTCCTGCAAGCGGGGGCGCTGTACGTCACCGGGCGTGTGAAAGAGCTGTTGATCGTCAATGGGCAAAACCATTACCCGACGGACATCGAGGAAACCATCAGGGGAGCAGATATTTTGCTGGCAGACGCAACCGTTTGCGTCTTCGCCACCGAGATTGCCGAAACGGAACAAGCGGTCGCTTTGCTGGAGATCCCGGAGCGTCTCAAAGAGACCCTGGATACCGCTGCGTTGAACCGGCGTTTGAATGCCGTGGTGGCCGAGCGGCACGGCATTACCCTGGGAGAATGGGTGTGGGTCGGCCGCCGGGGCATTCCACGTACTACCAGCGGCAAATTGCAGCGTACCCGCGCCAGAGAGATGTACCGGCAAAATGCGCTGGCGGTGCAATGGCGTAGCAGGGCCGTACAGCTACCGTCTGCCCAGGCTGCCGATGTTACCCCACACAGCGTACCTGCCCTGGCGTCGCTCATCGCCGGCATCATCGGCACCGCGATCAACGGCACCGTCGGTGAGCAGCAGTGGGATGAGGCCTTTGCCGCCTTTGGTCTGAACTCGTTACAGGCCGTTGGCGTGATCGGCGAGTTGGAACAACATTTGGGGCGTGAGCTGTCGCCGGCGCTGATTTACGATTATCCGACGATCAATAAACTGGCTGCGGGCCTGTTGCAACCCGCTGAGCGACCGGAAGCACCCGCGGCGGCAGTGGCCGGCCAGGATATCGCCGTGATTGGCATGGGGGTTGAACTGCCAGGCCACAGTGGTGTGCAGGCGCTATGGTCGATGTTGCAACAGGGGCAAAGTACCACGGGTGAAATACCGGCTCATCGTTGGGCCGACTCTGCACTCAGCGGTTTTAACCGCAAGGGCAGCTTTTTTGCTCGCGTGAGCGATTTTGACGCCGGTTACTTCGGTATTTCGCCGCGCGAGGCGGAGTATATCGATCCGCAGCATCGTCTGCTGCTGGAAACCGTGCAACAGGCACTGACCGATGCGGGGTTACAGGCTTCGGCACTGCGGGGAAGCGATACCGCGGTGTTTATCGGCATCAGCGCCAGCGATTATGCCCTGGTCTCGGGCGACCGGGTTTCCGCTTATAGCGGGTTGGGTAATGCGCACAGCATTGCCGCCAATCGAATATCTTATCTTTATGATTTTAAAGGGCCCAGTATCGCCATAGATACTGCCTGCTCATCGTCGCTGGTGGCCATCGACGGGGCCATGCAAAGCCTGCGATCGGGGCGCAGTTCGCTGGCCATTGCCGGCGGCGTGAATCTGGCGCTGACGCCGCATTTGCAAAAGGTCTTCACCGAGGCGCAGATGTTGGCGCCGGACGGCCAGTGCAAAACCTTTGACGCGCGCGCCGATGGCTATGTGCGTGGCGAGGGGTGCGGCATCGTTGTTTTGAAACCCCTGGCGCAGGCATTGGCCGACGGCGACCGGGTTTATGCCACCTTGGTTGCCAGCGCCATCAATCAGGATGGCCGCAGCAACGGCATCACGGCGCCCAACGGCCCATCGCAGCAGGCGGTGATCGCACGGGCGCTGGCCGAGGCCGGCATCGACAGCAATCACATCGACTATGTGGAGGCGCATGGCACCGGCACTGCGCTGGGTGACCTGATCGAGTATCAGGCGCTGGAAGCGGTGTTTGCCGAGCGTAGCCAACCGGCACCGGTTCAGGTGGGATCCGTCAAGACCAATATTGGCCATCTTGAAGCCGCCGCCGGCGTGCTTGGGGTGGTGAAGAGCGCGTTGATGTTGCATAACCAACAGCGCGTGCCCCATTTGAATTTCCAGCAAAAAAATCCGCATATCGCCGCCATTAGCCGTCGGGTGGCGGTAGCGGGCAGTCACTCCTGTGCCTGGGAATCTGCTGCGGGGCAACGTTATGCCGGCGTCAGCAGCTTTGGTTTCGGCGGGACGAACAGCCACGTGATACTGCGTGATTGTCCGCAGGCCGCGAAGCGCGATGAGGCGGCCCAGCCGCTGGCGCTGCTGCTGGTGGCCTCGCACGAAGAACAGGGGTTCAGCGCGCAGCGTGACGGCATTTATCACACCTTGCAAATGCAACACGACGTTGACGTCCCGGCCTGGTGTCGCCTGGTCAATACCCGTTATGACCACCCGCGCTATCGTGGGTTTGCTTTTGGCGCCAACCGCAGGCAATTGGCGGAAAACCTGGCGCAACTCACCGCGAATAAAGTGGAGAAACCGCGCCCGCAGGTCTGGCTCTTCCCTGGGCAGGGAACGCAGCAAATCGGTATGGGGGCGGCCTTATACCAGCATCTGCCGCACTACCGCACGCGTTTCGATAGTTTGGCTGAGGTGGTTCAGGAACGGTATCACATTGATATTCGGCAAGTGCTGGATACGCAGGACGACAGTTGGCAGCATTGCGCCAAAACCTGCCAACTGGCTCTGTTTGCCTGCAGCTATGCCACGGCGGACAGCTTGTTGCAGTTCGGGCTACGCCCGGCGGCGGTGATTGGCCATAGTCTGGGCGAGTATTGCGCTGCGGTGATTGCAGGCCAGATTTCGCTGGATCAAGGGCTGGCGATGGTTCATCAGCGCGCACTCCTGATGAGCAACCTGGAGCAGCAGGGCGCGATGGCGGTGGTGTTCAGCGGCGAAAACGAGGTTCGCCGCTGTATCGCCCCCTGGGCCGACGATATTGATATTGCCGCGTTCAATACGCCGACGCTGACCACCATCACCGGCAGTTCGCCGGCGATTGATGCCTGCCTGCAGGCGATTTCAGCGCAAGGCGGCCATGCCAGACGGATCAAAACCACCAACGCATTCCATTCTCACCTGATGGATCCCATCTTGCCGGCGTATCGCCTCTGGTTGACGCAGCATATTGATTTTGCTGAGGGGAATATCCCTTTCTACAGCAATCTGGACGCGTTGCCGCGTCGGTATACCGATGCCGACTACTGGAGCCAACAAATCCGGCAGCCCGTTCATTTCCTGCAAGGCATACAGGCGCTGCGGGAGGACGGGAAATACACCTTTGTGGATCTGAGCGCCGACAGTTCGCTGGGCAAGTTTGTCGCCGCCACCGATCGCAGCCAACCGATTTTGGCGGCCGCTGATCATCGCCATGAATACCAATCACTGCTGACGCTGCTGGGTTCGTTGTGGCAGCAAGGGCATGACATCGACTGGTCCAGGCTGTATCGCGCAACAAGCCGCGAGGCGTTGACGCTGCCGGCCATCCAATTCTGTCGGAAAACCTATTGGTTGGCCGATGAAAAGCCAACGCTGCCACCATCTTCATATGAGGACGCTATGTCAAAACAACATCAATTACGCGCCGAAATCAAAGCGATCATTGCCGGGTATTTGGGAGCACCGCCTGAGACGCTGGATGATGATCTGCCCTTCCTGGAAATGGGGGCCGATTCGCTGGTCTTGCTGGATGCGATCAATACCATCAAGGATCGCTATGGCGTGGTGATCCCGCTGAGATCGCTGTTTGAAGAGTTGAACACGCTGGAGGCGGTGATCCATTACGTTGTGGAGCGTGCGCAAGTGGCGGAGCCTGAACCGGTCGCCAGTGAAAGCCGGGTTGTGACGGTAGTGCCGCAAGCCGAAGCCGCGGCGGCACCCGTGCAGCCCACCGTGCTCGAACACGAATGGGCCATGCCGGCAGCGGCCCCGGCCGCGTTGCAAGGGGTGATTGCGCGGCAATTGGAGGTGATGTCGCAACAGTTGCGCCTGTTAGGCGGCGGCCATGCTCAACCGCTTTCAGCACCCGCGTTGCCTTCGGTACCGGCAAGCGCGCCGGTAGAGGCACTTCCTGCACCGGCCGTGGCGAATAACGTGGTGGGCACCGCTGCACCGGCCAAAGCCGGCGCCCACAGTAGCTGGTTTAAAAAGGAAACCAAGAAGACCTCATTAGGGGCCGAGCGCGATAAACACATACAACAGTTGACGCAGCAGTTTGTCAGCAAAACTGCCGGCTCCAAGCACAATGCGCAGCAGTACCGCGCTGTGCTGGCAGATAACCGGGCATCGGCGGGTTTTCGTTTATCCACCAAGGAAATGCTGTATCCCCTGGTGGGCGTACGTTCGCAAGGTTCCCGCATTTGGGATACCGACGGTAACGAGTACGTTGATTTCACCATGGGGTTCGGCGCCAACCTGTTGGGGCATGCACCGGAGTGTGTGCAACAGGCCGTTGCCGCACAGCTGGCGCAAGGCATGCAAATCGGGCCGCAGAGCGCTCTGGCCGGCGAGGTTGCGACATTGATAGCGGAACTGACGGGCCAGCAGCGCGTGGCTTTCTGTAACTCCGGTTCTGAAGCCGTCATGAGCGCGGTGCGCCTGGCGCGCGCCGTAACGGGCAAGAATAAAGTGGCGTTGTTCAGTGGCTCTTATCACGGCGTTTTCGATGGCATTCTGGGGCGCCAACAGGGGGGCGAAACGCCGGAGCGGGCAGTGCCGATTGCCGCAGGGACGACGGCGTCTCTGGTCGAGGATCTGCTGGTGCTCGACTACGGCAGCGAAGAGAGCCTGGCTTTGATCGCCCACTATGCCGATCAACTGGCTGCGGTCATCGTGGAGCCGATACAAAGCCGCTATCCCGATCATCAGCCGCGCGACTATTTGCATGCGCTGCGTAAGCTGACGGCCGAGCGCAATATCGCCTTGATGTTCGATGAAGTGATTACCGGTTTCCGCCTGGCTGCCGGCGGCGCTCAGGCGTATTACGGTGTCCAGGCCGATATTGCCACCTACGGCAAGATTGTCGGCGGCGGCATGCCGATAGGCGCCATTGCGGGTTCGGCGCGCTTTATGGACAGTATTGATGGCGGTTTCTGGCAATACGGCGATGAGTCCTGGCCGCAATCCGAACTGATTTTCTTTGCCGGGACCTTCTCAAAACATCCTCTGACCATGGCGGCCAGCAAAGCGGTGCTCGATTATATCAAGAGCCACCCCGGGCTGTATGACGACATCAACCAAAAGACGCATTACCTCGCGCAGACGCTCAATACCTGGTTTGCCACGACCGGCACGCCGATCGAAATCGTCTCGGCGGGCAGTTTGTTCCGTTTCAAATTCAGCGGTAACTACGACATTCTGTTCCACCACCTGATGCTGCGCGGCATCTTTATTTGGGAAGGCCGCAACTGCTTCGTGTCCACCGCACACTCTTCGCAAGACATCGAGCACTTTATCGCGGCGGTAAAAGAGAGCGTTAATGCCATGCGCGTCGACGGTTTCTTCGGTGATGCCGGTTTGCACCCCGATACGCCTTACCCGGCCGCCGACAGCCAGCAGCGCTTTATGCTGCTGGCCGCCAAAGACGAAAGCGGGCTGTGCGCGGGCAACATTGGCTGCGTGGTGGAAACGGCGCGTGTAATCGAGGGCTCACTTCTGGCCGAAGCCTGGGCGCTGCTGAGCGAACGTCATGATTCCTTGCGTATGCAGTTCAATGACGCGGGGGAGTTGCGGGTGGTTCCGGGCGGGATCACCGTCGATTTTATTGAAGAACGCAACGAGTCGGCAGATGTTGCCGCAAGGCTGGCCGAGTTTGCCGCAAAACCCTTCGCATTGACGGCAGCGCCGCTGGCGCGCGTCTTGTTGCTGAGCCAGCCCGGCCAAACGGCCCTGGCGTTGACGGCGCACCATACGGTGGCGGATGGCTGGTCATTCATGGTGATGCTGCGTGAACTGCTGCATATCTACGATGCGCTGGCGGCAGGGTTTTGCCCTGAGCTGTCGGCGGCGCCGAGCTATCAGCGCTTTATGCGTGCTGAAAAGAAGGCCAATGACGCAGAGGTTGCTCTGCGGCTGGCCGCTATACCACCGCATCGTTTTGATCCCGCCAATGCGCTGCCGGTGGTTTTGCAAGTCGCGCCGTACCAAGGCCGGCGTTTGAAACAGATCCTGGCTTACCCGAACTTGTCGGCCCAACTGCGTAAAGTTGCCGCGGAACTGCGCACGACCCGCTTTGTGATGTTGAACGCGCTGTTTGTCTCGACGCTCGAGAAGTTCATTGGCGGCTCTCTGTTGCCGGTCGCCGTGCCGGATGCCGGGCGTGACTTCGAGAACAGCGAAGGGCTGGTCGGCCAATGCGTCAGCCTGTTGCCGTTGTGCTTCAACAGTGCCGAGAGCGCTTCGTGGCCTGAATTTGTCGTTAAGGTGCATCAGGCGGTACTGGCGCAGCGTGACGCGCCGGCATTGCCGTCCCGCTGTTTCCATGGCGAGCAGGCGCCTCTGCCTCTGCTTGCCACGTTCAATGTCGAGCCGCCCGCGCCGTTGGCGGAAATGCGCCAATGGCAGGCCAGCCTGTCAATGTTGCCGGTCAACGCGGTCGAATTCCCCTTGATGATGAACGTGGTGGAAATGGCCGATGGGCTGTCGATTGAACTTGATTATCAAGCGCGCTATTTCACCGAGAAAGCCGCTTCAGCGCTGCTGGAGCAGTATCTGGCTGCGATCGCGGTTCTGGCCGAGCAAGGTGTGAGCACCATAAATCAGCAGTTTTATTCACCGGTTGCCGTGGAAGCATGATGAAAAAGTTGATGGGTATAGCACTGGCTGTCGCTGTGCTGGCGTATGTAATCAATCTGCTGTTTGACGCAGGCGCGTTCTACCGCGTTCAGGATATTAACCTGCAGCAATGCCGAAAAATCTCGGGGATCAGCGGGGCGGAGGATATCGCGCCGCTGAAGGAGGGGGGCGCGCTGGCCAGCAGCCTGAATCGCCACGATAAGGCGCCGGGCGCGCTCTATTACCTCCAGCAGGGGCAAGCGCCCCTGCGTTTGCCCGGCGACTATCCGCCTGAGTTTTACCCGCATGGCATCGATGTGTGGCAAAAGGATGCAGAGACGTGGGTTTATGCAGTGAGCCACGGCTCTCAGGGGGATCGCATCGAAACCTTCCGTTTTGAGCGGGCGGTGATGCGGCTGGTTTATCAGCCTGAGCTGTCGCGCAGCGTCGGCAAGAATATCAATGACATCAGCGTTATTGATCAATCCCGTTGGCTGCTGACGCGCGACCACGCCTATGCCGGGGGACTTGGGCGTGCGGAAGACTATCTGCGCCTGCCTCTCGCCAGCGTCTTGCTGGTCGACGACGCGGGGGAGCATACGCTGCTTGATGGGCTGCACTTTGCCAACGGCATTTACTACAACCCGCAACGGGAGCGACTGTATGTGGCGGAAACCACCAGCGGCGCCGTGAGCAGTTGGGCATGGCGACCGGGTGAGGCGTCACCCGTTTTGCTGGGGCGGTTCACCGGGTTGCACGGCGTCGACAATATCATGCCCGAGGGCGATGGTCTGTTGGTGGCAGCGCATCCGAAACTGTTGAAATTATCCGCCTATCAAAAGGATGCGCAAGAGCGCTCGCCATCATTGGTCTGGCGATTGGCGTTAGGCCCGCAGGGCGCGGTTGAGCGCTCACAGATTTTTTACCAGAGCCACGGGCAGGCGCTGGCGGCGATCAGCGTGGCGGCCCCGTTCGACGGACAAATCCTGATGGGCAGCGTATTCGACGATGGATTGCTGATGTGCGGAGAGCGATAACATGCTGAAGAGATGGTTCTCACGCCGTCGCACCTTCCAGGGGATGCTGGAGGGGCAAACGTTCACCTTGGCTGCGGGGGAAACGGTGCTGGAAAGCGCACTGAAAGCCGGCGTGGCCTTGCCTTATAACTGCCAGGTGGGATCTTGCAAATCCTGCCTGTGCCGGGTGGTCAGCGGTGAAGTGCGTTCGCTGGTGGATCTCGGCTATTTGCTCAGTGCCGAAGAAATTGCGGCCGGCCATGTGTTGGCTTGCCAGTGCCTGCCCCAATCGGATTTAACCCTGATGCCGGCTGCCGTAGTGACGCATTGGGTGCCTGCTCAGATAAAGCAGGCTACCCCTTTGTCAGCCTTGGTATGGCGGATCACCCTGTCGCCCGAGCAGGCTATGCCCTTCCTGCCCGGCCAGTTTTTCCAGCTTTGCCACCAGCCGGACACGGATGTCCGCAGTTATTCGGTGAGCTGGCTCAGTAGCGCGCGGGAGATTGTCGTGGATGTCACGCTGAGAGAGCAGGGACGCCTCTCTCCCTTTTTATGCGGTCAGAACAACATCGGGCGCACCCTGTGGCTTTCTGCCGGCAGCGGGCATTTCGGGCAAGCGGATGACGGGAAAGGGCCGTTGCTGGCCATAGCCAGCGGTTCAGGTTTAGGGACCACGCTGGGGCTGGTTCGCGCGGCCCTGGCGCGTAATCCCTATCGGGCGGTGATGCTGGTGCATGCCATTCGCAAACGGCAGGACAAGTTCGACGTTGCCGAGCTGCAGCGGTTGCAGCAACAACATCAGGGCTTCCATTACCTGCATGCGCTATCGCAAGAAAGCGAAGGGCACGCGCACGAGCTTGCCGGGCGCTTTACCTCCTGGCTGGAGGAGTGGCGCAGTCTCTACCCGCACCAAAAGTACGGGCTGGGGGCTCACGGCTGGCGGGTGTTGATCTGCGGTAACCCGGGGTTGGCGCAGGCGTGCCAACGGGGGCTGCTTGCGTCCGGGGTGATGGCGCAACATATCCAGACAGACTGTTTTTCTCCCGCCAGCGCTGAGCAAAAAATCTCGAATAATAAGGAGTTAGTATGTTGAGTTACCTAAGGTTTGCCTTGGTGCCACTGGTGTTTTTGCCCATGACTGCTGCGGCCAATGTGCTCGGTGGCGGGTGGATACTGGCCGCCATGCTGTGCGTATCCTTAAGTTATTTGATCTTCGATAACCTGACCAAAGTAGATACTGCCGATCACCAGTATAGGTTCACCGCTTTGCTGGCGCTGCTCCCCTATCTGCAACTGCCTGCCGCCTTGCTGGCATTGTTTACGTTGATCTGGCAGGCGGCGCCGGGCGATTTGTTGGGGTTTGGGGCCGGGATCTCGGCGGCGACAGGGTGGGATGTGTCGGCCTTGCACGGTATGCGGACGCCAGAATTGCTGTTGGCCGCCGTATCCACCGGTTATACGCTGAGCACCAATACGGTGGTGGCTCACGAGCTTATCCACAAAACCCAGAGCCTGTTGGCGATGACCGTTGGGCGCTGGTTACTGGCATTGGTTGCGGACGCGCAGTTTTCCATTTCCCACGTGTACTCGCATCACCCCAATGTGGCGACCTATGCCGATGGGGCTACGGCACGCCGTGGCGAGCATGTTTACCGTTTCTTCATCCGCTCTTCACTGTCGCAGTACCGCGAGTCTTGGCAGGTGGAACAGCAACGGCTAAAAGGCCAGGGCAAGCGGAGTATTACGTTGGGCAATAGGGTGATTCGCGGCGTCATCATGAGCTTGATGATCCTGGCCGCCTGTTATGCGGCGGCGGCGGGGCGCGGATTACTCGCTTGCCTGGTGGCCATGCTGGTCTCCAAGTTCTTGTTTGAAACCGTCAACTATATCCAGCATTACGGTTTAATCCGGGTTCCCAACACCCGCGTTGAGCCAAGACACAGCTGGGATTGCAACAATCAGGCTTCTTCTGCCGGCCTGTTGAATCTGACGCGCCACTCGGATCACCATACGAATCCACGTCGGGAATACTGGAAGCTGCAAGCGCACAGCTATGCGGTGGGGATCGATCATGGCTACGTGGCGCATATCCTGTATGCGTTGGTGCCGCCGCTGTGGTTTAAACGCATGGACGTAAAACTGGCGTATTGGGATCGGCATGTCGCGACGGAGGCTGAAAGGGCCCTTGTTCGGCAGCTCGATAAACGTCAAGCGGCGCAAGATGCGCCCGCGCAAATCTAACGTTACCCGCCATTCTGGAGAGTACAATGAGTGAACACTTTGACCAACTTATCGAACAAGCCTACCGGCAGTATCGTGGGCCGGCTTATATGCGTTCACCGGCCGTATCCTGCATTAAAATGGGTATTAGGTTGATGGATTTTGTGGTGCCTGGCCCAACGGCCGCTTACCTTGGCAAACGTTTTTTCACCCCACGCCGCGTCCCGATGCGTGAAAGCGATAAACAGACGATGGGGATGGCGAGCAGCGTTACGTACATCACCCTGAGCAACGATAAGCAGGCGGTGGTCTATCACTGGGGGCAACAGGGGCCAAAGGTGCTGTTGGCGCACGGTTGGGAGTCGCGGGCATCGCATTTCTCGCGTTTGATCCAGGTATTGCTGGAGCGAGGCTTCCAGGTTATCGGCTTTGACGCGCCTGCACACGGGGATGCGGAAGGTGACCAAAGCAGCATTGTCGAGTTTATTGAAATCATTCAGCAACTGGAGCGGCAAGAAGGCGGGTTTGACGCGATCGTGGCCCACTCCTTCGGCGGCCTGTCGGTGATCAACGCGGTGAAAGCCGGGCTGCGTACCAAAGCCTTGGTGATTGTCGGCGCGCCCACGCATTTTAGCGGCCTGGTGACCAAGTATGCTTCTATCCTCAATTTGCCGGCGCGCCAGCAGCAACGTTTACGGGGCTACATTGAGCGTTACTTTGGCATTGGGGAGGCTGTTTGGCAGCGTTTCAACGCCTATGAGGGGCTGCGGCAGATCGAGCAACCGGCGTTAATCATCCATGACAGCGCCGACGATATCGTGCTGGACGTGGAAGCCGAATGCCTGTCCCAAGCCTGGCCTGCCGCCTGTCTGGTGAAAACCCAGGGGCTGGGGCATAACCCGCTGCGCCGCCCGGGGGAGGGCATAGATCTGGTGTTGGCGCATCTGGCTCCGCTTCAACCTTAACCGGCGCCATTCTTGTCGGGAGTGCCCGATAGCCTGGATAATGGCTGTCGGGCAGCACAGCTCTTCTTTCTTTTTCTCCCTCGCCTGCGTTACCTACTCCGTTGAATCAGCGTGGCGGGCAATCCCCGCACCACCTCCAACAACCACAATAAGGCCGGATCCTGACTGCGTTTGTGGTGCCACAGCATTGCTACCTCGAAGGGCGGGATCTCGAGCGGCAGTTCGCTGCGTTTCAGGCCGTAATTCTTGCTCCAGCTTTCGGCAAGCCCTGCGGGCACGGTGGCGAATACCGGGGTGTTTTGCAGTATGGGCGGCAGCGCGGCAAAGTGCGGGGTGGTGTAGCGTACCTTGCGTTGCAACCCCTCAGCGGCAAGCTGTTGGTCAATCACGCTGGCGTTCGCGCCACGGTAAGAAACCAGCAAATGGTCGTTGGCAGTGTAATCCGCCAGCGACAGCGGTGTGGGAAGGGCCAATTGCGCCGGGTGCCACAGGGTGCAAAAGCGCATGCGGGTCAACACCTCACGTTTTAGCCAGTGCGGGCCGTCGGGCGCAACGGAAAGCGCCAGGTCTATGCGGTCCTTCTCCAGCGCATCACTGTCCTGGAACGGATCGGTGGCGATAACATTCAGAGTGATGCCGGGTGCCTGTTGTTTCAGTGCCACCATCAGTGACGGCATCAGCCACATTTCGACCCAATCGGCCATACCCAGCCGAAAGCTGTGGTGTGCAGTGGCGGGGACAAAACCGGGTGGCTGGAACAGCACCTGTTGCATGTTTTCCATCAGCGGCGTCAGGGCCAGTACCAGTGCTTGCGCCCTGGGGGTCGGCTCCATGCCCTGCGAACTGCGGACAAACAGCGGGTCATCGAACATATCGCGCAGGCGCGCCAATGCTCCGCTCACCGCCGGTTGCCCCAGGTACAGCTTTTGCGCCGCGCGCGAGACGCTGCGTTCGCGAAACAGCACCATCAATACCGTCAGCAGGTTCAGGTCGATACGGCTAAAATCATTTTCTCTGATGTTCATAATCATTCCAATCGATTTGAATGATGTTACCTGGCACTACCATAATCCCCGTCAGCGTTAAAGGCGACGCAATTTCTTATTGAAGGGGATGTTATGAAACGATTTCGTGCACTGGTACTCGCCGGCTTACTGTTCACCACCGTCGCTGCGGCGGATACTTTGGTTCAGGCACCTGGCTATTACCGTATGCCGCTGGGCAAGTTTACCGTTACTGCGGTGTCCGACGGCACCGTGACCATCCCGCTTGATACACTGCTTACCCGCGTTTCGTCGCACGTGCTGAAGCAGCGCATGGCGGAAGAGTCGATGACGCCGCAGGCGGAGACCTCGATCAACACCTTCGTGATCGATACCGGTAAACAGCGGGTGCTGGTGGATACCGGCGCCGGGCCGCTGTTCGGTAAGGCGGGCGGGCATCTGTTGGCAAATCTGCGCGCGGCAGGTTATCCGGCGGAAACGATAGACGCGGTGCTGTTGACGCACGTGCATGGCGATCACTCCGGCGGGGTATCGCTGAACGGTAAACCGGCGTTCCCTAATGCGCAGGTGTATGTCGATAAAAAAGATGTGGATTTCTGGCTGAACCCCGCCAATATCGGCCGGGTTGAAGACGGCCAAAAGCACACCTTTAAGGAGTCGGCAGAGGCGCTGAACCCGGTTATCACCGCCGGCAAACTGAAAACTTTCACGGCGCCGCTAACGGTGATAGCGGGTATCCGCGCGCTCCCGGCACCGGGCCATACGCCGGGTAGCGTGGTCTACCGGGTAGAAAGCGAAGGGCAAACGCTGGTGCTGTGGGGGGATATTATCCACGCCAAGGCGGTGCAGATGCCGGACCCTGAGGTGGCGATTCATTTCGACGTCAACCAGCAACAGGCGGTACAAACGCGCGAGCGCATTCTGGCGCAGGTTGCGCGTGAAGGGGACTGGGTGGCCGCGGCCCATATTTCATTCCCCGGGCTGGGGCATGTGAAGGCCGAGGGAAAAGGCTACCGTTGGATAGCCGCCAACTACACCACACAGTTGGCGCATTGACGGAGGGGGTTACTTTTCTTCTCCAGGGCGGAAATAGTGCCCGCATTTAGGGCAGATCATGGTGATATTTTTGCGCATCTTGCTGCTGCTTTGTTCTGAGACGTAAGCGCATTTTGGGCAAGTCACTTTTACGGATGTGGCGCTGAACATCTTAAGGGCATCAAAGATAGACATATCTTTCACCGGGTAGATGTAGGGGTTATCAGTATACCACCCGGCGCTTTCAATAGCCCTGAATCGATTATTTATTAGTCGGTTGTGTGAAGTGGATAAGGCGCTACGCCCGTCCCTGAGCGCCGGGCCAAGGTCAACATGTCACATTTCCATCCGGCGTTACATCTGCCGGAGCAACCTTACGCAGGAATGACAATTCTATACATAGGGATTGGTAAGGTAGTTCTACCCGATGATGTTGTGTGTTAGTCCCTGTAGTGTATTACCCCATCCCTGTTAAGTTTATCCCGCCTCGTGCGGGATTTTTTTTATCTGCGCCCGGCGATATTCAGGCCGCCGAACATGATGTTGCGAGTGGTCGATAGCGTCAGAAAATCATGCGGGAAGCCCAATTCAATCGCGCTAAGCGCATCCAGCCGTTGCCACTGATCTTCCGCCAGCCTGACCGCCAGCGCGCCGAGGTTGTCATCCAGTTGCGTCAGCGTGCGTGCGCCGATAATCGGGGCGGTCACCGCCGGGTTGCGCAGCGTCCAGGCCAGCGCCACTTGGGCGGGCGTGTAACCGGCTTCGCGGGCGATATCGCTCACGGCATCGGTAATGTCGAGGTTGTGGGCGGTCAGCGTTCCTTTGGTGCGTACGACCTCGCGTCGGGTACCTGTTTCATCCCCTTCGGGATGCAGATCCTGCCGCCGGTATTTGCCGCTCAGCACACCGCCCGCGAGCGGCGACCAGGGGATCACGCCCAACCCCAACTCTTGCGCCATCGGGATCAATTCGCGCTCCACCGTGCGTTCCAGCAGGCTGTATTCGATCTGCAGACCGATCAACGGCGACCAGCCGCGCAAATCCGCCAGCATCTGCATTCTGGATGCCTGCCAGGCCGGGAGATCCGATACCGCCAGGTACAGCACCTTGCCGGCGCGCACCAGATCGTCCATCGCGCGCATGATTTCCTCCACCGGGGTGGTGTAGTCCCAGGCGTGCAAATAGAGCAGGTCGATATAGTCGGTGTTCAGGCGCCGCAGGCTATCCTCCACCGATCGCACCATGCTTTTGCGGTGATTGCCGCCGGAATTCGGGTTATCGGGCTGCATCGGCAAGGTGTATTTGGTGGCGATCACCAGGCGATCGCGGCGCCCGGCGGCGAATTCGCCGACAAAGCGTTCGGCGCTGCCTTCGGTATAGCGGTTGGCGGTATCGATAAAGTTGCCGCCGTGGTCGACATAGGTGTCGAACAGGCGGCGGGCCTCGTCCTGTTCCGCTCCCCAGCCCCAGTCGGCACCGAAGGTCATGGTGCCGAGCGCCAGCGGCGAGACGCGCAGGCCGGAGCGGCCCAGCAGGCGATAACTGTCCAGCGATAAGGATGTGTTCATGGGCGTTCTCCTGTTGATGTTGATTTCAAGATAGACCCGGCGGGCTATTCACGGAATACGCTATAATCTTCATGAATTATTAAGTAATGGAGGCATAATGAGAGGAAGTGAATTTGCAGAGCTGCGCGCTTTTGCCGCCATTGTTGAACACGGCAGTTTCGCCCGCGCCGCCGTGCACCTGGGCATGAGCGCTTCCGCGCTTAGCCAGACGCTGCGCAATCTGGAAAGCCGTTTGGGGCTGCGGCTGCTGAACCGCACTACCCGCAGCGTGGCACCCACCGACGCCGGGGCGCAGATGTTGGCGCGGCTGTTGCCGGCTATCGCCGAAATCGATGCGGCGGTAGCCGTGGCGGTCAACCAACGCCAGCTACCCACCGGGCGTTTGCGGCTCAATATTACGCGGATCGCCGCCATGCATTTTTTGGCGCCGTTGATTGCGCCGTTTCATCGGCAGTACCCGGATATCCTCCTCGATCTCAACGTGGAAGATCGGCTGGTGGACATTGTCGCCGGCGGTTTCGATGCCGGCGTGCGTCTGCATGAAAAGCTGGAAAAGGACATGGTGGCGATCAAGCTTGGCGGAGACCTTCGGATGCGGGTAGTCGCCTCCCCGGCGTATCTGGCTCGTCATGGCCAACCGCAGGCGCCGCGCGAGCTGCGTCAACACCTTTGTCTGAATTTTCGCTGGCCGACCAATGGCAATCTTTACCGCTGGGAGTTTGAGCGCGATGGGGAAAAGTTGGATATCGCGGTAGAAGGGCCGGTGATCGTCGACGAACCGGAGATCCTGGTGCGGGCGGCGCTGGACGGCGTGGGCATCGCTTATCTGTTTGAGCATCAGGTAGCCGCCGCGCTGGCCGACGGCCGGCTGGTGCCGCTGTTGGATGCCTGGACGCCGCCTTTTCCCGGTTTTTACCTTTACTACCCCGCCAACCGACAAATGCCGCGCCCGCTGCGCGCGTTTATCGATTTCGCCCGGCAGCAGGGCACGCAAGGCAGCGGCGCGTAAAACAGCATCCGGTTTTTTGAATAACTCCGTCAGATAAATTGGGTATTCACCTTGCGGCCGCTTGAGTAGATTGGATCAGCGTATTTACGGGTGCCGCCGGCACCCCGATGCAACTACCTGGGAGTTCCTTATGGCGAAGACAGTGGTGATTTTTCATTCCGGCTACGGCCACACCGAGCGTTTGGCGCGCGTTGTGGCCGAAGGCGCAGACGCTGAGCTGATCGCTATCGATCAAGACGGCAATATCAGCGAAGAAGCCTGGCAAAAACTGGATGAGGCCGATGCCATCATCTTTGGTTCGCCAACCTACATGGGCGGCCCGTCGTGGCAGTTCAAGAAATTTGCCGACGCCAGTTCGAAAGCCTGGTTCACGCGCAAATGGCAGGACAAGGTGTTCGGTGGTTTCACCAACAGCGCCAGCCTGAACGGCGACAAGCAGGTTACTCTGATCGCCCTGCAAACGCTGGCTTCACAGCATGGCGGTTTGTGGGTCAGCCTGGGGCTGCCGCCGGCCAACAGCAAAGCGGCGCAGCGTACCGATGTGAACAATCTGGGCGGCTCTGTTGGCCTGCTGGTACAGACGCCTGCCGATGCCGGCGTAGATGAAATGCTGTCGGGGGATTTGGAAACCGCCAAATTGTATGGTCAGCGCGTCGCGAGCATTGCCGCCAAACTGGCGTGATCCTGCTCCCCATCACGCCGATGGGAGGAACGCGCCGTTCATTTTTTCTGCACATTTGGCGTGTAAACTGCGAAGTGTTATTAGCCTGCTTGGGCTAACACTGCATTTCGGACAAATATTCCCGGTTCCTAGACCGGGTTTTTTGTTGCTAAGGTCCGCTTAAGCTTCCGTCGATATCATGAACAGCAGCACAGGCATGCAATGGCTGTGTCGTAACTGTCAATTTGCTGCTCTTCAAGCGAGCCCGCTCTGCGGGCTTTTTTTATGTTTCCGGTTCTAATTGCGCTTCCGTGTGACTTGCTGGAAAATAATCTGCGGCACAATAGGGTAAATGAAAATATCCATTTTATTATTGTGGTTTTTAGGTTTGTGCGGATCCGCAGCGGCTTAGGCTATGCTGATAGATATCGTTGAACATTATTCTGCGGATCGGTGTGAATGCGTTTCACACGGAGTTGTGCTGATGGCCGTGGTGTTAAGAACATTCTGTTAAATAAAAATGAATGTCTCTTTGTTTTTGATACATCTGTATTTACTGGTTGAGAACGGGTTTTTTGTCCTCCTTATCATGCCGGGCGAGGGAATATGCAGACAATTGCTCTGGTTATTATGAATGTATGGGTAAGGTGATGAACGCCAGAATAAATGCCAAACATGGCCTGCCTGTTACTCTCCAGCTGATCACTCTTTTTCTGCTGGCGTTTTTGCTTTCCTTGCTGGGTATATTTACTCGTCCGATTGGATCCCTTTCCCTGTTTTGGCCGGTGAATGCGATTTTACTCGGCCTGCTCTTGCGCAAACCCGCCTATGCCACGCCGCTGGGCTGGCTAACCACTTACCTTGGCATGATTGCCGCCGATTTGACGACCGGCGAAGCGCTGCCTTTGGCGATGTGGTTGAATGCCTGCAATATGTCGCTGATCGCCACCGGTTACTGCGTGATGCTGCTGTTACCGCAGTCGCAGCGCAGAATGGGCAAGCCACAGGCGATACTCTATATGTTTACCGCCAGTCTGATTGGCGCGGCGGTGGCATCGACCCTGTCGATACTGCGCAGTGACAGCCTGTACAATAATACCGTGATCACGGCCTGGCTGGCATGGTTCAGTGAACAATTCTCCACTAACCTGCTGCTGTTGCCGGTGTTCCTGGCGGCGCCGCGGCTGAAGCAACTGCTGCGCATGCCGATCAACTGGCCGCTGCGGGCCGGCATGCCGCTGTTGGCGCTGTTGTTTTCCTTGATATTCAGCGTGTACATCGGCGGCCCGGGGGCGATTGCCTTCCCGATCCCGGCGTTGCTGTGGTGTGCGGTCCGCTACCAGTTGTTCACCGTGACCTTGCTGACGCTGTTGACCGGCATGACCGAAATCAGCAGTATCTCCGCCAACCTGATGCTGTATGAAACGCCGAACAACCACAACGCATTCCTCGATACCCTGATGTCCGCCCGCTTGGGGATCGCCATGCTGGTGATGGGGCCGTTGATCCTCGCCAGTTCGATAGCCGTCAACCGCAAGCTGATGCGCCGGCTGGAACACAGCGCCAATCACGATTTCCTGACCGGGGTGCTGGCGCGCAGTGCGCTGACGCAAAAGGCCGGCGAACTGCTGGAGCACAAATATAAATCGAAGGAGGCGGTGTCGCTGCTGTTGATCGATATCGACCATTTCAAGTTGATTAACGACACTCACGGCCACGTAGTGGGCGATCAGGTATTGGCTTCCTTCGCCCACATCGTCAGGCGTGAACTGCGGCACGATCAGCTGTTTGGCCGTCTCGGCGGGGAAGAGTTTGCGATTATGCTACCGCGTGCGCTGGCGGCGCAGGGGGTGGCTTTGGCGGAGCATTTGCGGCAACTGGTGCAAAAAACCGATCTGTATCCCGGCGGCAAAACGCCGCTGAAAATCACCATCAGCGTAGGCGTCGCCAGCCTGGCAATGAATGAAGTGAAGTCGCTGGAACAGCTGATGAATATGGCGGACATTGCGCTTTATCGCGCCAAATCTCAGGGGCGCAATCGCGTAGAGTCGTTTAACGTGGTGAGTGGCAACAGCGTCGGGCACATTATGTTCAGATAAGGGCTTCAGTTCTGCCTGGGTTCAAATCGGGTACCGCAGTTTGGGCAGATCAGCATAACGTTTTGCCGTAGCGTCGCGCATTTTTGGCTGGTGACGTAGGCGCATTTGGGGCAGGCAATATTGGTGGAGCGGTTGATAAAGCCTTTAACGCTGCTGGAATCGGTCATATAGCACGGCCTGTGTCAGGTGAAAACCCACGCTAGCACAGGTGATATCAAATTGCTTCGATTGTTTTATACCCGCCGCCTTTCAAGCCGCAGCGTTGTTGGCTGCGACTCGAAATTCATGGGGTAGAGGCGTTAGGCGGTGATTAGAGGCTTTTCAGCACTTTCAGCGTTTCATCCATGTCGATCTCCTGTTCGGAGAAGGTATGGGTCGCGTTCTGGAAAGTGGTGATGGTCAGCATGCGCAACGTCTGCATGGTTTGCGGCGCTTCTTCGGACTGCGGACGGATACGGTTCATCAGCAGGCCCACCGAGAGTACGGTGTTTTCTTTGTCGACGTCCGCTTTCACCGGCACTTCTTTGGTGAAGGTATTGAAGGACTTGATGCTGGTGATCTTGATTCTTTCGTTGGCGATGATGATGTATTTGCTCGCCGCCTGCACCTTGACCGCATACGCCGAAGGGCCTTTGGTGTTGTTGGTCGGTTCGAAGGTCACCGCCGCGTTTTTCTTAATCAGCTCCGGGTTTTGCACTTTAATCACGTGAAAATAACGATTTTCCCCGTTCTCATCGGTAATAAAGCCGAAGCCTTTGTCTTCAAAAAAAGTCGTTATTTTGCCGTTCATCATCATTCTCGTTAATTCGTTCAATACAATATTTATCCCCTGTGAATTTCAAGTTGCAGCTAGACGACGGCTCGCTCACGCCAGGCGCTTACTTAAGCAAGTAACCGGGGGGCGCGAGTGCAGGCAACAACGCTGCGGCTTGAAAGGCGACAGGGATATGATAGCGCGGAATGCCTTGCAGTGACAGGTTACGCACTCCGGTTTTGATAATGCGATAACGGCATTTAGCGGGTTTCCGGCCACATGCTATTTTCAAGCTGACTGTATTCAAAGCGGAAAGGGAAAATCGATGGGAATTAAACGGCTTAACCACGCGGTGCTGTATGTCAGCGATGTGCAGCAAAGCGCGAATTTTTATCATCAGGTGCTGGGGTTTAAGCTAAAACCTTCGGGCAGCCCCGACAAAGCGGTGTTTACCCAGGCGGCCGACTCGGATAACGATCACGATCTGGCGCTGTTCAGCAAAAATCTCGGGCAACAGCGGGCCGGAGTGTTCCGTGCCAACGGTGAACCGCCGGCGGAAAACGAGCCACCGGCCGGGTTGTACCATCTGGCGTGGGAAGTCGATAGCCTGGATGAACTCGAACGCATTCGCGATCAGCTGGCGCAGCGCGGTATTCTCGGGCTGGAGGAGGATCACGGTGTGCACAAGAGCATCTACGGTCACGATCCTGATGGGTTGTTGTTTGAAGTGACCTGGTTTATTCCGCCGGCGCTGCTGACCGAGCAGGATCGCAATCAGCGCGGCATCAAGCCGCTGGATTTCGCTGCCGAGAAACGCCGCTTCGCGGAGGGATAAGACTAACGGACGGGGCGCGGTTGCGCCCCGTGAGTCACAGTACTTTGTTGAGGAAGTTAATGGTGCGATGGTGCTGCGGATGGTTCAGCACCTGCCGGGCGCTACCCTGCTCGACGATCTGTCCGTCGACCATAAACACGATCCGATCCGCCGCTTCACGCGCAAAGCCAATTTCATGGGTGACCACCACCAGCGTTACGCCCAGATCCGCCAGCCCCTTGATCACGTCCAGCACTTCGCCGACCAGCTCCGGATCGAGTGCCGAAGTGGGTTCATCGAACAAAATGACCTTCGGATTCAACGCCAACGCACGCGCAATGGCGATACGCTGCTGCTGGCCGCCGGACAGGTGGCGCGGATAGGCGTCGGCCTTGTGGCGCAGGCCGACGGTATCCAGCAACTGATAAGCCACCTCTTTAGCCTGAGTACGTGAGTAGATCCCATGCACCACCGGTGCTTCAATGATGTTCTCCAGCACGGTGAGATGCGGGAACAGATTGAAATTCTGAAACACGTAGCCGACGTTGATGCGCTGCTTGAGAATGGCGTTCTCTTTCAGTTCATACAGTTTATCGCCTTTACGCCGGTAGCCGACGTAGTCGCCGTCGATGCGGATAAAGCCTTCATCGACGCGTTCCAGGTGGTTGATGGCGCGCAGCAGGGTGGATTTGCCCGAGCCGGACGGCCCGAGAATCACCGTGACCGTACCCGGTTCAAGCGTCAGGCTGACGTCGTCCAGTGCCTTGTGCTTGCCGAAAAACTTGCTCACGTTGCTGATTTCAATCAGGCCACGCGCCGGCACCGGAACGATGTTGCGCACCGGCGCTTCGCGCAGGGCATAGTAATCAATAGCTTCGGACATAAAATCCTCCTAACGTTTTATCCAGCCGGCCAGTTTCTGCCAGGGTGTCGGCGGCAGTTCGCGCACTGCGCCCCGCGCGAAATAGCGTTCAATGTAGTATTGGATCACCGACAGTGCGGTAGTGATGAACAGGTACCAGACGGTCGCGACCATCAGCAGCGGTATCACCTGCTGCGTGCGGTTATAGATGACCTGAATGGTGTAGAACAGCTCCGGTAGCGCCAGCACGTAAACGATCGAGGTGCCCTTGGCCAGGCTGATGATTTCGTTGAAGCCGGTGGGAACGATTGAGCGCAGCGCCTGCGGCAGAATGATGCGGAAGGTGCGGCGATAGCCCGGCAGGCCGAGCGCCGCGGCGGCCTCATGCTGGCCGTATTCCACCCCGAGAATGCCGCCGCGGATGATTTCTGCGGTATAGGCCGATTGCACCAGGGTCAGCCCCAGCACCGCGACGGAAAACTGGCTGAGGATATCGATGGTCGGGTAGCTGGCGAACACCAGCGAGGTAAAGGGAATGCCCAGCGAGATGGAATCATACAGGTAAGAAAAATTATACAAGATGATCAGCACCAGAATCAGCGGCAGCGAACGGAACAGCCAGATGTAGCCCCAGGCCAGCGACGCCAGCAAATAAGAGCGCGACAGCCGCGCCAGCGCCAGCAAGGTACCGAAAATAATGCTGAACAGCGTGCCGAGCAGCGTCAGCAGCAGGGTTTGCCCCAGGCCGGAAAGCACCGCCGGCGCGAAGAACCATTCGGCAAACACGCCCCATTCCCAACGCTCGTTGGCCGCCACCGACTGGACGATCGCCGCCAGAATAAACACCGAAAACAGCGCACCCACCAGCCGCAGCGGGTAGCGTGCGGGAACCACTTTCAACACTTCTTGTTTGGACATCGTATTGCTCCTGAAACAGATAAAGGGAGGGGGCAGGCGCCCCTAGGCAATCTTCCTTTCCGGCGCGCAACAGAGTGCGCCTGCTGTTATCAGGCTCTTGCGAAACGGCAACCGACCGTCGTAGGGCGGGCGGCTGTAAACTTCACTGTCGACGGTGGGATCGAACTGCGGCTGATAGCCGTTGCTCAGGTACAGGCCCACCGCCTCCGGCTGGCGAAAACCGGTGGTCAGGTAGAGCTGGCGGTAACCTTGCTCCAGTGCCAGCGCCTCCAGTTGCTGCAAGACCTTTTGCGCCAGCCCCTGGCGACGCAGGTCGGTTCGCGTCCAGATGCGTTTCAGTTCGGCAGTGTGCGGATCGTAGCGTTTGAACGCGCCCATGGCGATCGGCTCTCCGGCGCGCAACAGCACGATAAATGCGCCCTGTGGCGGGGCGTACAGATCCAGCGTTTCTTGTTCCTGGTCACCAAAATAATCGCCGTAACGTTGACGGTACTCGCCGAACAGTCCTTGAATCACCGGCTCGACCAGCGGGTCGTCCGGCAGCGTTTGAATGAAGACGTCGTTTGCCATAGGTATGCTCCTAGTCGCCCAGAATTTGCTGGTTTTTCGCCACGTGGAGACGGATTTTGATGGCTTTTACATTGATGCCGGGGCCGGTAACGGTTTTTCGCATAGCGGAATATCCCTGAAAAAAAGTATTTTTATTGCGTAAATTGGTTCAGCGGTTGCTTCAGGCCCAGGTGGTCGCGCAGCGTATCGCCGCTGTAATCGCTACGGAACAGGCCACGTTGCTGCAGGATAGGCACTACGCGGTCAATAAAGTGGCCGAAGGAGTTCGGCGTGCCGCCACTGATGATGAAACCGTCGGCGGCCTGGGTATCGAACCAGTTTTGCAGGCCGTCCGCTACCGCCTCCGGCGTGCCGCCGAACACCGGGCGCGGCGAGGCAGCTTCCAGCGCCACTTCGCGCAGCGTCAGATTGCGCTCGCTGGCGTTGCGTTTGATGGCATCGGTGGTGCTGCGGAAGCTGTTTTGCCCCAAATTGCCGATGTCCGGGAAGGGCTCATCCAGCGGATGGCGGGAAAAGTCATAATGCTCGAAATAGCGGCCAAGGTAGTTGAGTGCGTTTTCGATGCTGACCAGGCGTGCGGTTTCCCAATATTGGCGTTCCACGTCTTCATTGTCGTCGCCGACGATCACGCTGACGCCCTGGAAAATTCGCAGATCGTCCGGTTCGCGGCCCTGTTCCACCAATTGGTTTTTTACGTCCTGATAAAACGTCTGTGCCAACTGCTGGGTTTCATGGTGGGTGAAAATGGCATCGGCGTGTTTTGCCGCCAACTGCTTGCCGTCTTCCGACGCGCCGGCCTGGAACAGGATCGGGCGGCCCTGGGGCGTGCGGCCGATATTCAGCGGCCCCTGCACCGAGAAGAACTCCCCCTGGTGGTTCAGGGTATGCAGTTTGCCGGCGCTGAAAAATTCGCCGCTGTTTTTGTTCCGCACAAAGGCGTCACTTTCCCACGAGTCCCACAGCCCTTTGGTGACATCGAGATATTCACTGGCGATGCGATAACGCAGGCTGTGCTCCGGGTGTTCGGTGCGCGAGAAATTCTTTGCCGACCCTTCCAGCGGTGACGTCACCACGTTCCAGCCCGCCCGGCCTTTGCTCAGGTGATCCAGGCTGGCGAACTGGCGAGCGACGGTAAAGGGATCGCTGTATGACGTGGACAGCGTGCCCACCAACCCGATTTTGTCGGTGGCGGCGGACAGGGCGGCAAGCAGGGTCAGGGGTTCAAAACGATTAAGGAAGTGCGGAATGGATTTCTCATTGATATATAAGCCGTCGGCAACAAACACGAAATCCAATTTACCCTGTTCGGCTTTTTTCGCCGTGGCAATATTAAAATCGAGATTAATGCTGGCGTCGGCGGTGGCGTCCGGATGCCGCCAGGCAGACATATTTCCCGATGCGCCATGCAAAATGGCGCCAAGACGCAATTGCCGTTTGTTTTTCGCACTGTTGCTCATTGCTTCCACCCTGTTAAGTGCCGCTGTGGCGCTATCTGTCGAGTCCCCACTATTGATGAGCGCCCTCAGGATGTAAAACAACAAAACAGCATATTCAAATGTTGAAAATAGCAAATATCGTGGCGGGTATGGATAACAGGGAAATAATAATTCGCAGCGCAGAACAGGCTGCGCCGCGAAATAATAATGAGGTGATTTTTACGCCTTGCTGGTGATTTTTTCCGGCGCGGTGGCTAATTGTTGCAGCGTGCGTTCAGCGAGCAGCTCGAAATATTGCGAGGCCGGGAAGATCGCCTGTTCATCCGGGTTAAAGCGCGGATGGTGCAAGCCGAACTCACTGGCTGAACCGATACTGACAAAAGCGCCCGGCACGTGGTGCAGATAAAGCGCGAAATCCTCGCCGCCCATCTGCAGGTCCGCTTCCTCCACCCGATAGCCGGCTTCGGCGGCGACGGTTTTGCTGAAGGCGGCCCAGCGGGCATCATTGATCACTGCCGGGGGGCCAGGCTGCCAGCGCAGTTCCGCTTGGGCGCCAAGCGATGCGGCCACGCCGTTAATGACCTGGCGGATTTTGTCCGGGACCTGAAGACGGACTTTCTCGTTGTGGGTGCGCACCGTTCCTTCCAGTTCTACGGTCTGCGGCAATACGTTCCAGGTGTTGCCCCCCTCGATGCGCGTCACGCTTACCACCAGCGACTCCAGCGAGCTAAAGCTGCGGCTGGGCAGGGTTTGCAGTGCGTTGACAATTTGGCTGGCGGTAACAATGGTGTCTACGCCTTGCTCCGGTTTGGCGGCGTGTGCGCCTTTACCGGTGATCAGGATCTGGAAGCGGTCTACATTGGCGTAAAACGCGCCGGCGCGGGTGGCGAAGGTGCCCGTCGGCAGCTCCGGCGCATTGTGCAGGCCGAATACCGCAGCCACGTTATCCAGAGCGCCGGCGTCGATCAGATGCTGGGCACCGTTGAAGGTTTCCTCCGCCGGTTGGAAGAAAATACGCACCGTGCCGGGGAGTGTCGCCTCGCGCGCTTTCAGCAAATGCGCTGCGCCTAGCATCACCGAGGTATGAAAATCATGCCCGCAGGCGTGCATTACGCCGCTATTTTGCGAGCTGAAGGGAACGCCGGAGATTTCTTCTATCGGCAGGGCGTCAATATCGCCGCGCAGCGCAATGATCGGGCCCTTGCGGCTGCCGATTTCGGCGACCACGCCGGTCTTCAATTCCAGCGGCAGAATACGGATACCGGCCTCTTCCAGCCAGCGGGTGAGGCGCGCGGTAGTGGCAAATTCGTGATTGGACAGCTCAGGGTTCTGATGCAGTTCACGGCGGTAGGCGACGATCTTCTCGGCCAGTTGGCTGGTCATAGTCTTGGCTCACAGTGGTTAATAAGCTCTAACCCTAGTGCAGGGCGGCCGGAAGCAAAAAGACTATCTGGTTATATTTCATAGCGATTATGTCTGCATCATGCCGGTAATGCGCGCTGTTGAGGGCCGAGACAGGCGTTCGGCCGTTGTTCGCCGGGGATTAAAGAGGATTGAGCTGTCAAGATCGGCAACGGCGAGTGGTGCAACAGATTTACAGCGGGCGATACCGATTTTTTCACTTTTTATCGGTTTTCTGTGATCCAGGTTGTGGACAAAATCCGGTCTAATTGCTGTACTGTATTGGACACACATTTTGTGTCTTACATTCACGTTAAAGGTAAGTTTGATGTCTAAGATTAAAGGTAGCGTTAAGTGGTTTAATGAATCCAAAGGCTTCGGCTTCATTACTCCGGAAGATGGTAGCAAGGACGTTTTCGTTCACTTCTCTGCCATCGCTAGCAATGGTTTCAAAACTCTTGCTGAAGGCCAGCGTGTAGAATTTGAAATCACGAACGGTGCCAAAGGGCCATCTGCTGCTAACGTTATCGCTATCTAAGCTACAGTAGCCAAAATTCTTAAAACCCGCTCCTTGAGCGGGTTTTTTATTGCCTTTTCGGCGGTAGCTTACGCCTGTGGTTTGCGCACCAGCAGGGTGAACAGCAGGATGGCGATGGCATAACAGCCGACAATGGTCAGCGCCATCGATATGCTGGAAGTGCCACCCAGCCCGGTGATGGGCACGCTGCACGCGCCGAGCGCGAACATGCACACACCGATCAATGCCGAGGCACTGCCCGCTTTGTCGCCCTGGCTTTGCATCGCCAATGATGACGCCGTTGGGCCGACAATGCCGATCACCGCCACCGAAAAGAACAACGGGACCAGCAACAGCGCCAGCGGCGCGTGCAGGCTGCCTGCCAGCAGCAACAGCAGTGAGGCGACGGCCGCCAATGTCAAGCCGCCTTTCAGCACTTTCCTTTCCCCCCAACGCGCGCTCAGGCGGCTGGCAAGTTGGGCAGAAATAATCAAACCTACGCCGTTAACCGCAAAGCACAGGCTGAACATCTGCGGGCTGAGGCCATAAATCTGCTGCAATACGAAGGGAGATGCGCCTATGTAGGCGAACATCCCGGCCATGACGAACCCCTGCGTCAGGCACAGCCCCATAAACTGACGCTGGGTCAGCAATCCGCCCAGCGACATCAGCATCGCCAAAATGCCGCCCTGGCTGCGGCGTTCCACGGGCAGCGATTCGCGCAACTTTAGGCTCGAAAGAGTAAACAGCAGTACGGCAATGGCCGCCAGTACACCGAAGATCCCGCGCCAGTCCATCAATTGCAGCATGGCGCCGCCCAGCACCGGGGCAATAATCGGCGCGAGGCCGTTAACCAGCATCAGCAGAGCGAAGAAGCGCGTCAGTTCATGCCCGGCATAGAGATCGCGCGCGATGGCGCGGGAGATCACCGCACCGCCTGCACCGGCCAGCCCCTGCAACAGACGGGCAATCAGCAACTGGTCGATATTCGGCGCCAGCGCGCACCACACAGAGGCGGCCAACAACAGTACCAGCGACAGCAGCAGCGGCCTCATGCGGCCGAGCTTGTCGCTGAAGGGGCCAAAAATCAGTTGGCCCACGCCCAGCCCGAGCAGGCCGGCGGTCAGGCTGAGCTGCGCCGTGGCGGTGGACGTATTCAACTCGCCGGCCATTTCCGGCAGGGCGGGCAGGTAGAGATCGGTGCACAGCGGCCCGAGTGCGGCCAGCAGGCCAAGCACCACCGCGTACACCAGACGTTGTCTGGATAATTGTCTGGTCATAGGGAATCAGGGTTTCCTGAACAGGTGAGAGATAGCTTGTTGATATAAACCGCTCAGCAAGCTGACATCGGCTTTTTGCGTGGTAAGGATGCGATAACCGGTGCCTTCGCTCAATACGGCGATAAATTCCACTCGCGCGGCGATTTCCTGCGCGGTGAAATGCGGATACATCCGCTGCAGATTCTGGCAGACATGACGAAACAGCCGCGTTTCCGCATCGCTGAGCATTTTCGCCACCACCGGGTTGCGTGTGGCTTCGGCGGTGACCTCCAGCATCAGCATATGGTCAGTTTCGTTTTCACCCGGTTGTTGGAACAGGGTGCGAGCCGCCAGAGTGCCGGCAATCAGGTTAATGTGACCGCCAAGATCCTCCAGGCGACGCATTTTACTGGCGATGATGCGATTGACGATTTCTTCGATGATCGCGTCTTTATTGGCAAAATAGCGGTAGATTTGACCGACGCTGAGCTGCGAACCCTGGGCGATTTCCGCCATGCTGGCGGCGTGAAAACCATGCTGACGAAAACAGAGTTTCGCCGCATCGACGATTTGATCGCGGCGGGCCTGAGCTTTGGCTTGCCTGCTATCGCTGGTGGATATCATTTCCCGATCCTTTACCAAGAGAGGGGTTCGCGGTTTGGGTGCGAACGTTCATTCTCAATTGTAATGCAAGAACGGCAGAAGGGGAACTCTAAAGCAGGATCCTGGGGGGCGAAGCGTCAGGCGAACAGATAAACCTTGATAAACGCGGCGACAATCAGCAGGCACAGCAGGGTGGCGATCGCTTCAGCGGCGGTTTTGGGCAGGTTAAACATTAGAGTTCTCATCCAGTTGGGGATCCTGGATGAGATTATGCGTGCGGCAGATTAAGGAAACATTAAGAGAACCAAATTAGCTATTGCCCGTTAACCCAGACGACCAGCATAAACGCCAGCAGGGTCATTGCCAGTGAGCCGGCCAGATTGAGCAACATATTGGCCAGCGCCCAGGCGAAGCGGCCATCTTGCAGCAAATACACGACCTCTAGCGAAAAGGTGGAGAAGGTCGTCAAACCGCCGCAGAAACCCGTGGTAATCAGCAATTTCCAGGTGGGGTCCAGGTGCGTCATGCGGGTAAATATCGCGATGGCCAGCCCGATGACAAAACCGCCCACCAGATTCACCGCCAGTGTGCCCAGAGGGATATGCGCGTTAAGCGGGTTCATCTTCATGCTTACGGCCCAACGCAACACGCTGCCGACACCACCGCCAATAAAGACTGCCAGTAAAGAACTCAACATGGTTGAAATACCTTTCACTAAAAGGGGAAACCAAGGCTCAGAAAGGGTCAGGCGCAACGCTACGCACCCCTTTGAGAGGTTACGTAGACATCATCAGCCTGTGAAGGCGGTTATGGAGGAATGTCATCTCCGTTGTTCGGCACCGCTTTTTGCAGTGCAGGCTGGATCTTACACCCGGTCATGCCTGTTTTGTAGTAGAGAGGCGGTTGAAATTGTTAACGTCGGCGTCAGCTGCCGGGCACCGCCAGCTCCAGACGGTTGCGGCCATTGTTTTTTGCCCGATACAGCGCATTGTCGGCGGCTTTCAGCCAGTCCAGGTAGCCGCCCATTTCACCGTGGTAATCGGCTATACCGGCGCTGATGTTCAGCCGCAACTGCGGCGCTTCGCGAAAAATAATGTCATTCAGACGTTTCTGGATACGCAGTAGCGCAATGCTGGCCTGCTCGGCACTGGTGTTCGGCAGCACGGCGCCAAATTCGTCACCGCCGTAGCGCCCAACGATATCCACGGCGCGCAGGCCAATTAACAGCTCTTCTGCCAGCACCGCCAGCGCCTCGTCGCCCAGCGCATGGCCAAAGGTGTCATTGATGGTTTTAAAACGATCGATGTCTATCAGGATCAGGGTCGCGGTGTGTTGGTAACGGCGGCAACTGTCGAATTGGTGATGCAGTAAATGCTCCCAATGGCGGCGATTGTACAGCCCGGTCAGGCCGTCGCGCATGCTGATGCGCAGCAGCTCTTGTTTTTTCTGCGCTAACCGCTTGGCGGTGCGGTACGTGACTAACCCCAGCAGCGCCGGGTAGAGATAAATCATCGGCAGGCACAGATAGATCTGCAGCGGCGTGCTCTGCGGTTGGAAGGGAAAGCCCAACAGGGCGCTGACCATCAGGGCTCCGGCCAACTGGGCAGCCAGCCCTTTAAAGAACAGTGACTTACCGGCTGCGGCAATGTTGTTCATGCCCATCATCGACAGAATGACCACCGACGGCAAGGCATTGAAAGCCATCATGGCTGCCCACAGACCGCCAAAAAACGAGTCGATCAGCAGATTGCGGGTTTCCGCCTTGAAGGGCATGGCAGAGCGGCATGCCCATTGGTAAGCGATATGCGGCCAAATAAAACCGTGAAAAATCAGCAGCCCCCACACCCAGGGGCCAGGCTGCTGCGAATAGAGCACCGAGAACACACAGAGAAAACCGATCCCCAGGCCGACGATGCGTGGCAGATAGGTACGTCTGGCGAAGCTGAGGCCGGATCGTCTGGTATCGATAACTGATGGTGCATACATCCTGCGGCTCCCTGATAGGTGTAACGACAGCGTACCATGCAGTGCGACAACTCAGAATAGTCTGATTAATGCTCAATGCATTTAAAAGAGGTATCGGCGCAGTGATCTCACTCTGTTACATGTTGCTGTTGTCTTGGTTTAGCGAAAGTAGGTAAATAACCTCAGGCAAGGTTTGTTTTTTCGCTGCGTCTGCAGCGCTATATGAATAAGAAGGTGAGTATGGAAGGTATCAGTATTACCAAACTTCTGGTGATTGCGGTGTTGATCATCTTGCTGTTCGGTACCAGCAAACTGCGTACTCTGGGCGCCGATCTGGGCGCTGCGCTGAAGGGCTTTAAAAAGGCCGTGGGCGATGACACTACGCCACCGCCGGCAAACAATGCGGCAGAAAGCCAATCCAATCCGCAAAGCGTCGAAAAGAAAGACCAGTAATTACTTTTTCTGCGCAGCAATAAAAAACGGATGCCGCAAGGACATCCGTTTTTGGCGTTTCCGCCAGAGGAAGCGTAACAAATTATTACGGCGTTTACTTCACTTCCATCCCTTTTGCCTGCAAATCGGCATGGTAGGAAGAACGGACAAACGGGCCGCAGGCTGCATGGGTAAAGCCCATCGCCATCGCTTCTTCTTTCATTTCATCAAATTCGGCCGGGCTGACATAGCGCTGTACCGGCAGGTGATGACGGCTTGGCTGCAGGTACTGGCCCAGGGTCAACATGGTGACGCCGTGGCGGCGCAGGTCACGCATGACTTCAACGATTTCCGCATTGGTTTCCCCCAGCCCGACCATCAGACCGGATTTGGTTGGGATGTGCGGATGCGCTTCTTTAAACCGCTCGAGCAGTTTTAGCGACCATTCGTAGTTGGCGCCCGGACGAACCTGCCGGTAAACGCGCGGCACGTTTTCCAGGTTGTGGTTGAACACGTCCGGCGGCGTCTCGGTCAGAATTTCCAGCGCGCGATCCATACGACCGCGGAAATCCGGCACCAGCGTTTCAATTTTGATGGTCGGGTTTTTGGCGCGGATCGCGGCGATACAGTCGGCAAAGTGCTGAGCACCGCCGTCGCGCAGATCGTCACGGTCAACCGAGGTGATCACCACGTAGCGCAGCGCCATATCGGCGATGGTCTGGGCCAGTTTTTCCGGCTCGTTGGCATCCGGGGCGACCGGGCGGCCGTGGGCCACGTCGCAGAACGGGCAGCGGCGGGTACAGATGGCACCCAGGATCATAAAGGTGGCGGTGCCGTGGTTAAAACATTCAGACAGGTTCGGACAGGAAGCTTCTTCGCACACCGAATGCAGACCGTTTTTACGCATGGCGGCTTTAATGCCCTGAATGCGCGTAGAGTCGGCAGGCAGTTTTATCTTCATCCACTCGGGTTTACGTAACAGCTCCTGCCGTTCGGTGACCACCGTTTTAACCGGGATCAACGCCATTTTGTCTGCATCGCGGTATTTAACGCCGCGTTCCATCTGAATTGGTTTACTCATAATCGTGCAGGTTCCAGTTACGAAGCTCGACCTTGGGGTAGCCGAGTAAATGAACAAATTCCTGTACCAGGATTGGGTGTACGTCTTCTATGCCTACGCCGGGCGCCAGCGCGCTGACCTGCGCCATTTGCATGCCGGCGTAACCGCAAGGGTTGATACGTTGGAAGGGGCTGAGATCCATGGCCACATTCAGTGCCAGGCCGTGGAATGAACTGCCTTTGCGGATCCGCAAACCCAACGAACAGATTTTTTGTTCCCCCACGTAAACACCGGGCGCATCCGGGCGGGCGCGCGATTCGATACGAAAGTGGGCGAGGGTATTAATAACGGTATCTTCGATAGCCGTGACCAGTTGGCGAACGCCAACCTTGTTGCGTTTCAGATCGACCATCACGTACATCACCTGTTGCCCCGGACCGTGATAGGTCACCTGGCCGCCGCGATCGCTCTGGATCACCGGAATATCACCCGGCATTAACAAGTGCTCCGCTTTACCGGCCTGGCCCTGAGTAAACACGGGCTGATGCTGAACCAACCACAGCTCATCGGGCGTGGCTTCGGTTCTGCGATCGGTGAAGTTGTGCATGGCTTGGGATACAGGCTCGTAGGGCTGCAACCCCAGCTGACGCAAAATGATCTTGTCTGGTTGCAAAAGAGTCATCGTCAGGTTACAGAAGTGGTAATGCCATTATACCGGGCGCTCTGGCCGGCGACCAGCATTTAGCTGACCAAAAATGCGCAACCCGGGCAGACGATCCTCTGGCCCGGGTTGGTAAGCAGGGTTTTATGCTGTAATTACAGCACCATGCGGACAATTTCAATGTTGCCCAATTCATCATATAACGTCTCCACCTGGTCGATATGGGTGGCGTTGATGGTGATGGAAACGGAGTGGTAATTGCCTTTGCTGCTCGGTTTAACTTCCGGGTTGTAATCCCCGGGCGCATGGCGCTGTACCACTTCCACCACCTGGTCTACCAGCTCTGGTTGTGCCAGGCCCATTACCTTGTAGGTAAACGAGCAAGGGAATTCGAGCAGTTCGTTCAGTTTAGTTTTCATGTGCGCTCCAGAGTGCTGCTATCAACATAGCGAATCTATAAATTATAACTCCCGCCGGAGCGGGAGTTAATGTTAATCAGTATATGGGGGCAATTTTGCCCGTTTCAACTGTTAACCGAACCAGTGGTGGAACATCAGTTTGATATAATCCACGATGCGGCTGAAGAAACCGCCTTCTTTCACTTCGTTCATCACCACCAGAGGACGCTGATCGATGGTTTTGCCATCCAGCTGGAAGTTGATGCTGCCGACAACCTGGTTTTTCGCCAGTGGTGCATGAATCTCCGGAGTGTTCAGCACGTAGCTGGCTTTGAGATCTTTCATCCGGCCGCGTGGGATGGTCAGGTAGACGTCTTTGTCCACGCCCAGCTCAACGCGATCTGCATCGCCGAACCAAACAGGTTCAGACGCAAACTCTTTGCCCACTTTCAGCGGTGCAACGGTTTCGAAGAAGCGGAAGCCCCAGGTCAGCAGTTTTTTGCTTTCGGTTTCACGGCCTTTGTAAGTCCGGCCGCCCAGTACCGCAGAAATCAGGCGCATCTGGCCTTCAGTGGCGGAAGCCACCAGGTTGTAACCCGCCGAATCGGTATGGCCGGTTTTGATGCCGTCCACGTTCAGGCTGGTATCCCACAGCAGACCGTTACGGTTCATCTGACGGATGTTATTGAAGGTGAACTCTTTTTCTTTATAAATCGCGTATTCGTCCGGCACGTCGCGGATCAGCGCCTGGCCGATCAGCGCCATATCGCGCGCCGAGCTGTACTGGCCCTGTGCGTCGAGGCCGTGTACCGTCTGGAAGTGGGTGTTCTGCAGGCCCAGCTTGCTGACGTAAGTGTTCATCAGGTTAACGAACGCGTCCTGGCTGCCGGCTACGTAATCGGCCATCGCCACACAGGCGTCGTTACCGGATTGCAGGTTGATGCCGCGGGTCAGTTTGGAAACCGGCACACGATCGCCTGGCTTCAGGAACATCAGCGAGGAACCTTTGAATACCGGGTTGCCGGTTGCCCAGGCGTCTTGCCCTACGGTAACCATGTCTTCCTGGCCGATTTTGCCTGCTTTCAGCGCCTGGCCGATGACGTAGCTGGTCATCATTTTGGTCAGACTGGCTGGATCGCGGCGCGCGTCGGCGTTCATTTCCGCCAAAACTTTACCGGAGTTGTAGTCAATCAGGACATAGGCTTCCGCATCGATCTGCGGGACCCCTGGGATCATGGTCTTGATATTAACGTCATCGGCTTGCGCAACGGAAACTGCGCTCATCGCGATAACGGAGCCGAGCGCTATGCTCTTGATTAAGCGAAAAGAAGTTACTTGTTTCATGATCGAGAGGACAACATCCATGAGGGTAAAGTTAAAAACGAGCCACACTATAACAGATGAGATTCCGGCAGGCATTATCCATTCATCTGACTCATAGCGCTTTACGGACATTTTGCTGAAAGAAAATGTTTCAGCTAGAGAAACGCTTATCAGTCGCGATCGCTCGCCGGGGCTTCATGTTTTTGACCTTTCCAAGTTGCAGCGCGGTTGGCTGCAACTTGAAATTGATCGGGTATCTCTGTTTAGGGTGCGGCAGTGACAAAAGATTGTTGTTGAGCTTCTGCTGCCAGGCGCTGTTGCAGCTGGGTCGCCTGCTGGCGATCGCCGAACGGGCCTAATTGCACGCGGTAAACGCCGCCGCTGGCGGCAACCTTGCCAGGCACGCCAAATTGCTGGCTCAGGCTCTGTTGCCAAGTTTGTGCGCGTTCGGCACTGCTGAGAGCGCCAACCTGCACGACATAACTCCCGGTGGAAGACGCTCCGGCAGCAACGGCTGCGGTGGCGGCAACGGGGGCCGCAATGGCTGCGGCGCTGACGGCCGGTTCAGGTTCTGAACCTTCCAGTACTCCGGCCGGAACCTGGCTTGGGGCGCCGAGGAAACCGGTGCGCGCGTTGCCGGCAGCGGCGGCCGGTGCGTTGTCATCGGCGTTCAGGCTGCTGTTATCGATTGGACGCACTGCGGCGCCGCTGGCGACAGGGGCTTCCTGTTGCACGGGCGTCCCCATGCTGCTCGAACCGAGATCCGGGCGCGACGGCAGGGCGTAGCTTTGCTTGGCGACGGTCGTACCTATGGTACCGGGGCCGCTCAGAGTGCCATCCGGCGCCACGTTGATGAAATCAACTTTAACCTTGGTGTTGTTGGACAGGTTCAGGCGGTTGGCAACGGCTGTTGACAGATCGATAATGCGGCCGTTGGTGTAAGGCCCGCGATCGTTAACGCGCACCACCAGTTGGCGGCCGTTGGCGAGGTTAGTGACACGCACATAGCTTGGGATCGGCAGAGTAGGGTGCGCGGCGGTGAGGCCGTTAGGATCGAACTGCTCGCCCAGCGCGGTGGTGTTGCCCCGGGCTTCTTCGCCATAGGAGCTGGCCAGACCGGTCTGCGAGAAGTTCTGCGGGTCTTTCACGATGCGGTAAGTGTCGCCATTAACCTTATAATCCTGCAGGGTGCCAGGGTTATAGGGTTCATATTGAGGCTCAACGCCGCCGATTTCCACCACCGGCCCATTATACGGCTGCTGCGGCGGTGCCTGCTGTTCCGTGGTCGGGGAGGTACAGGCGGAAAGCAACACAGCCACTACGCCGACCCAAAGCCATTCCTTACGCATTACTCACCTCTTATAAACTTTTAGACAGCATTTTCCGATGCGTGTGGATCGACATGATGATGCCGAACCCAGCCATAAGTACGATCAGCGCCGAACCCCCATAACTGACCAGAGGCAAAGGTACGCCAACTACCGGCAAAATGCCACTGACCATGCCAATGTTAACAAACACATAAACGAACAAAATCAGCATCAGGCCGCCGACCATGACGCGGCCGAAGGTCGTTTGCGCCTTGGCGGCGATCATCAGCCCGCGAATAATCACCAGCAGGTACAGCGCCAGCAGCACCAGTACCCCAATCAGCCCCAGCTCCTCGGCCAATACCGCGAAGATGAAGTCGGTATGGCGCTCCGGCAAAAACTCCAGCTGCGACTGGGTGCCATGCAGCCAGCCCTTGCCGGACAGGCCGCCGGAACCGATGGCGATTTTCGACTGAATGATGTGGTAGCCGGCGCCGAGCGGATCGCTTTCCGGATCGAGCAGCATCATTACGCGGTCGCGTTGATAGCCGTGCATCAGGAAGAACCACAGCACCGGAATAAAGGCCGCCAGCATTACGGCGGCGACGGCGATCAGCTTCCAGCTCATTCCGGAAAGGAATAGCACGAACAGGCCGGAGGCGGCGATCAAAATCGACGTGCCCAGGTCCGGCTGCGCGGCAACCAGCAGCGTCGGCAGGAAAATCAGCACCAGCGCAATGCCGGTATTCTTCAGTGAAGGCGGGCAGACGTCGCGGTTCATAAAGCGCGCGACCATCAGCGGGACGGCGATTTTAGCGATTTCCGACGGCTGGAAGCGCACAAAACCGAGATCCAGCCAGCGCTGAGCGCCTTTACTGATCTGCCCGAACGCGTCGACCATAATCAGCAGGATCACGCAGAAGATGTACAGATAGGGTGCCCAGCTTTCATAGACCCGCGGCGGGATCTGAGCCATTACGCCCATCACGATCAGGCCCATGACGATCTGGCCGATTTTGCGTTCCATCATGCCGATATCCTGGCCGCTGGCGCTCCACATCACGAATGCGCTGTAGACCAGCAGGGCCAGAATGAATAACAGGAAAGTGGGATCGATATGGATTTTGGTCCAGATCGAGCCTTTTTGTTGGCTTTCAGTCATGTTCTACCTTAATCACCTTCTACACCAGGCGGCAGTGGGGCCTCGGCTGGTAATTGCGTATTGTTGTCGCCCAGCAGGATGTGGTCGAGGATCTGACGGGTAATCGTCCCGACCGCCGGACCGGCACCGCCGTTTTCCAAAATGATGGCGACCGACACCGTAGGATTATTGTACGGCGCAAAGGCGGTCATCAGCTTATGGTCACGCAGGTGTTCTGCCAGTTTGTGGGCGTTGTAGGTTTCGTAGCCGAATACCTGTGCGGTACCCGATTTTGCCGCGGCTTTGTAGGGTGCATCTGAGAAATACTTACGCGCCGTCCCGTTAGGGCGGTTGGCGACACCGTACATGCCGTCTTTGGCAATTTCCCAGAAGCCGGAATGAATATCACCGATCTGCGTGCTCTCTTCCTGACGGAAAGGCACCAGCGCGCCGTTGACTCGGGTGCTCTGCAGCAGATGCGGCGTTTTGACGTTACCGTCGTTAATCAGGGTGTTCAGCGCCTTGGACATCTGGATCGGCGTTGCGGTCCAGTAGCCCTGGCCGATGCCCACCGGGATGGTATCGCCCTGGTACCAGGGTTTTTTATAGCGTTTGAATTTCCAGTCGCGAGTCGGCATCAGGCCGGAACGTTCTTCGGAAAGATCGATGCCGGTGTACTGGCCGTAGCCGAATTTGGTCAACCAGGTCGACAAGCGATCGATGCCCATATCGTACGCCACCTGATAGAAGAAGGTATCCGCCGATTCTTCCAGCGCCTTGGTGACGTTCAGGCGGCCATGGCCCCATTTTTTCCAGTCGCGGAAACGTTTTTCCGAACCGGGCAACTGCCACCAGCCGGGATCGAACACGATGGTGTTTTTGGTGATCACCCCGGCGCTGAGCGCCGAGACGGAAATATAGGGTTTTACCGTCGACGCGGGTGGGTAAACCCCTTGCGTGGCGCGGTTGATCAGTGGCCTATTCGGATCGTTCAGCAGCCCCTGATACTCTTTGCTGGAGATGCCGTCCACGAACAGGTTCGGGTCGTAGCTGGGGTTGGAGACCATAGCCAGAATGCCGCCGGTACGCGGGTCGCTCACCACCACCGCCGCCCGGCTGCCCACCAGCAATTGCTCGATATAGCGTTGCAGGTTGAGATCCAGCGTCAGGTAAACGTCCTGACCGGCGGAAGGCGGCTGTTCGTGCAACTGACGGATTACCCGGCCGCGGTTGTTGACCTCGACCTCTTCATAGCCGGTTTTACCGTGCAGGGTGTCTTCGTAATAGCGCTCGATACCCAGCTTGCCGATATCGTGGGTGGCGGCGTAGTTAGCCAGTTTGCCGTCTTTGTCCAGCCGTTCGACGTCGCGATCGTTGATCTTCGAGACGTAACCGGTAACGTGGGTGAGGGCGGAGCCATAAGGATAATAGCGGCGCTGGTAACCTTTCACTTCCACGCCGGGGAAGCGGAACTGATTGACCGCAAAGCGGGCGACCTGAACTTCGTTCAGCGCGGTTTTCACCGGGATGGAAACGAAACGGCGTGAGCGCTTGCGCTCTTTCTCGAAGTTGGCGATGTCGTCATCGGTCAGATCGACCACCGAACGCAGCGCCTGCAGCGTCGCTTTCAGGTCATCGATCTTTTCCGGCATCAGTTCCAACTGATAGATGGTGCGGTTGAGCGCCAGCGGGGTGCCGTTACGATCGTAGATAATGCCGCGGCTGGGGGCGATGGGCACCAGCTTGATGCGGTTTTCGTTGGAGCGGGTGCGGTAATCCTCAACGCGGACAATTTGCAGATTATACAGATTGGCGATCAGGGTGCCGCTCAGCACCAGAATGACCAAAAACGCCACCAGGGCGCGGCGTACAAACAGGGCAGATTCAGCCGTATAGTCGCGAAAAGGGTTACGTTCTATTTTCATCCCGCTGCTTTATTTCACTCTGTCACTGTCACCATCGGTTATTCCCGGTGGTAAGGATGATTTGTTGTAATACTCCAGGCGCGATAGAGGCTTTCAGCCACCAGGACGCGCACTAAAGGATGCGGTAATGTCAATGGAGAGAGCGACCAGCTTTGTTCGGCAGCGGCTTTACAGGCCGGTGCCAGCCCTTCCGGGCCGCCAATCAGCAGGCTGACGTTGCGGCCATCCTGCTTCCAGCGTTCGAGCTGTTGCGCCAACTGCGGCGTTTCCCACGGCGTACCGGGGATATCAAGCGTGACAATGCGGTTGCCTTTGCCCACCGCAGCCAGCATCTGCTCGCCTTCCTTTTCCAGAATGCGTTTGATGTCGGCATTCTTGCCGCGCTTGCCTGCCGGGATTTCGGTCAGCTCAAACGGCATGTCTTTCGGAAAACGATGCAGATAATCCATAAAACCGGTCTGCACCCAGTCTGGCATCTTAGTGCCGACCGCTACCAGTTGCAGTTTCACCGCTTAACTCCAGAGTTTTTCCAGCTCATACAACTGACGGCTTTCTTCCTGCATGATATGTACGATCACATCGCCCAAATCGACGACGACCCAGTCGGAGGCTTCCTGACCTTTCATGCCGTACAGTTCCATACCTGCGGAGCGGGCTTCCTGCACTACGTGGTTGGCGATAGACATCACGTGGCGGGTAGAGGTCCCGGTGCAGATGATCATGCAATCGGTGATGCTGGATTTGCCCTGTACATCCAGAGCGATAATGTCTTGGCCTTTCAGGTCATCAATTTTATCGATGACGAAATCTTGGAGCGCTTTACCTTGCAAAGGTTCCCCCTCGGGTGTGTTCTGTTTGTTCGACTGCGGCAGGCAAATGCCCGCATGCGGCCTGAATCAATGATAATGTCGGCAGGATGCCGCTGAAAGCCAGCTGGTAATTGCCCGGCCAGCTAAGGTTTCCGGGGTTTTCAGCGAATACCTGAAAAATAGCGGCGCAGTATATCACGTGACTTCGGCTAGCGATATAAACCCTGTAACTCGATATAGCGCTGTACTGAGCGCGGCAACAGATCGTCACAGCTGATGCCCTGATGGCGGCGGTGGCGGATTTCCGTGGCGGAAATTTCCAACAACGGCGTATCGGCCAGATAAATATGCCCCTGCGGCCGTTGGCTGAGCAGCGCGGCGTCGGTGACCCGATGGCGCTCCAGCCATTGTTGCAGTTCCGGCGTATCCATTTGGTCATTGTAGCCAGGGCGGGCCAGCACCAACAGATGGCAGACATCCAGCAACGCCTGCCAACGGTGCCATTTGTGCAGCGTCAACAGTGAATCCTGACCAATAATAAACGCCAACGGCAACGTGGGTCCTCGTTCTTTACGAAGGGTTTCCAACGTCTCAATGGTATAGGAAGGCGCCGTGCGGTGCAGTTCACGATCGTCAACGGCGAACAGCGGGTTATTGGCGATCGCCAGCTCCACCATCTTCAGCCGTTGTTGGGCATTGGCCTCAGGCTGCGGGCGGTGGGGGGGGACGTGATTTGGCAGCAGCGTGACCTGGTTCAGGCCGACTTCTGCGGCCAGCGCTTCCACCGGCCGCAAATGGCCGTAATGGATAGGATCAAAGGTGCCGCCGAACAGGGCATGCAGGATTGTCGCGCTTTGCGGATTAGTGGGCATCTGAAAAACTCGTGGCCAGGGGTTTGCCGCACAGCAGCATCGACAGGGTTTCCAGTTCCGGCCACACCGACTGACCGTAATCCTGTTTAAGGGTGATTTCAATTTGCGCCAGCAGATGAACCGCTTGCTGCAATTGAGCGCCGGACAGCCGCTGCAGCGCCTGAGTCACCAGGTTACGACGGTTTTGCCAGACCTTGTATTGATCGAACAGCGTGCGCAGCGGCACCGAGGCCATGCGTCGTTGCAGGTTCAGCAGTTGCAACAGCTCGCGTTGCAGGGTGCGCAACAGGATCACCGGTTCGACATCTTCCTGCTGCATTTGCTGCAGGATATGCCAGGCGCGCTTGCTTTTGCCCGCCAGCAGGGCGTCCAGCCAGTGAAATGGCGTAAAGTGAGCGGCGTCATTGACCGCCAGTGCAACGCGCGGCAGCGTGAGTTTGCCGTCCGGATGCAACAGAGACAGTCTTTCCAGTGCCTGTGATAACGCCAGCAGGTTGCCTTCGTAGCAGTAACACAGCAGCTGGTTGGCCGCATCGTCCAACTCGAGCTTCATGCTTTTGGCTCGTTGCGCCACCCAGCGCGGCAGCTGCGCCTGTTCAGGCGTCTGGCAACTGACGTAAGCGCCATTCGGGCTAAGCGCCTTGAACCAGGCGCTGTTTTCCTGCGCTTTGGTCAGGCGAGGGCCGCGCAGCATCAGCAAGATGTCGTCATGCAGCAGAGCCGCCAGCTTAATCAGTTGTTCACCTAGGGGGGCGGTCGGGCCGTTTTCCGGGAAGATCAGCAGCAGCGTCTGGCGGCTGGCGAACAGGCTCATGGCCTGACAGATGCTGAAAATGGCGTCCCAGTCGGTATGGGCGTCGAGAGCAATGCTGTAGTGCTCGGTGAACTGCTGCTGTTGCGCGGCCTGCCGGATCAGATCCTGGCTTTCCTGCAGCAGTAACGGTTCATTGCCACTCAATAAATAACAAGCGCGCAGCCCCTCTCGGAGCTGCGCGGCAAGTTGTTCAGGATAAATACGGATCATTGCGCTGACAGACTTTCCGCTTTTTCACCGGCGGCGGCAGCTTTTTGCTGAGCTTGTTCTTCCGCCGCGTGTACGGCGAGCAGTTTGCGCACCAGTTGCTGGGCGGCCTGATCACGCATTTCCTGGCGAATAATATCCTGTTCGGAGTCCTTTGCCAGCGCGGTCAGCGGGTTATCGAAGAACGAACGGAAGACTTTCACGTTCAGCGGATACAGATCATGACCCGGGATCAGCACCTGAGCCTGAACGGTCAGCACCATCTGATACTCAGCGGTTTTGCCGTCCTGGAAGATCGAGGCGGTGTCCTGGCTTTCGCTGGAACCGATGATACGCAGGGAAGGAATATCCTTACGTTTCGGATCCTTGACGATTGTCACGTCATTCAGACGCAATTGCTCACGCACTGCACGGGTCAGCGGACCATAAGGATCCCCACTGTCCAGTATCAGCGTTTTCATTTCCGAAGGGACCTGCGTGGTGCCACGCAGGTGAAAACCGCAGCCGGCGGTGACCAGCACCGCCAACCCCAGCAACAGCGTCAGAATACGATGTCGCACAACTCCTCCTTGTGTTAACCCACAACCAGGTTAAGCAATTTGCCCGGAACATAGATCACTTTACGAACCGTAACCCCGTCCAGATATTTAGCGACCAGATGTTCCTCAGCGGCACGCGCACGTACCTGCTCTTCGGTTGCATCTGCTGCCACAGTGATTTTAGCGCGAACTTTGCCGTTTACCTGCACGACAACCAGCTTGGAGTCTTCGACCATCGCTTGTTCGTCAGCCTGCGGCCAGGCTGCGGTATCTACATCGCCTTCGCCGCCCAACGCCTGCCACAGCGAGAAGCAAACGTGCGGGGTAAACGGATACAGCATACGAACGACGGACAGCAACGCTTCCTGCAGCAGAGCGCGATCCTGCTCGCTTTCCTGCGGAGCGCGGGCCAGTTTGTTCATCAGCTCCATCACGGCCGCAATGGCGGTGTTGAAGGTCTGACGACGGCCAATATCATCGGTCACTTTGGCGATGGTCTTATGCAGATCACGGCGCAGCGCTTTCTGATCTTCGTTCAGCGTCGCGACGTTCAGCGGCTGGACTGCGCCTTTCTCAAGGTGTTCGTAGGCCAGTTTCCAAACGCGTTTCAGGAAGCGGTTTGCCCCTTCCACACCGGATTCCTGCCATTCCAGCGTCATTTCTGCCGGTGAAGCGAACATCATGAACAGACGCACGGTATCCGCGCCGTATTTCTCGACCATCACCTGCGGATCGATGCCGTTGTTTTTCGACTTCGACATTTTGCTCATGCCAGCATAGACCAGTTCGCGGCCTTGTGGATCGGTGGCTTTAACAATGCGGCCTTTGTCGTCGCGTTCAACGGTGGCATCGACCGGGGAAACCCAGACGCGCTCGCCGCTGTTGCCGGTGTAGTAGAAGGCGTCCGCCAGCACCATGCCCTGGCACAGCAGGCGTTTTGCCGGCTCGTCGGAATCGACCAGGCCTGCGTCACGCAACAGCTTGTGGAAGAAGCGGAAATACATCAGGTGCATGATGGCGTGTTCGATACCGCCGACATACTGATCGACCGGCAGCCAGTAGTTGGCGGCGGCCGGGTCCAGCATGCCCTGGTCGTACTGCGGGCAGGTGTAGCGCGCGTAGTACCAGGAGGACTCCATAAAGGTGTCAAAGGTGTCGGTTTCACGCAGTGCCGGCTGGCCGTTAACGGTGGTTTTCGCCCACTCGGGATCGGCTTTGATCGGGCTGGTAATGCCGTCCATCACTACATCTTCCGGCAGGATCACCGGCAGTTGGTCTTCCGGTGTTGGCATCACGGTGCCGTCTTCCAGCGTCACCATCGGGATCGGGGCACCCCAGTAACGTTGACGAGAGACACCCCAGTCGCGCAGACGGTAGTTGACCTTGCGTTGGGCCACGCCCTTGGCGACCAGTTTGTCGGCAATGGCGTTGAAACCGGCTTCGTGATCCAGGCCATCGAACTCGCCGGAGTTGAACAGCGTGCCTTTTTCGGTCATCGCTTCAGCGTGTACGTCCGGCTGGCTGCCGTCGAGCGTCAGCACGACCGGTTTGATCGGCAGGCCATATTTGGTGGCGAACTCCCAGTCGCGCTGATCGTGAGCCGGAACCGCCATCACCGCGCCGGTGCCGTATTCCATCAAGACGAAGTTGGCAACCCAAACCGGCACTTTCTCGCCGGACAGCGGATGAATGGCGAACAGGCCGGTCGGCATGCCTTTCTTCTCCATCGTCGCCATGTCGGCTTCGGCCACTTTTGTATTGCGGCACTCTTCGATAAATTCAGCCAGCGCCGGGTTATTCACCGCACCCTGTTGCGCCAGCGGATGGCCCGCAGCGACGGCCACATAGGTGGCGCCCATGAAGGTATCCGGGCGGGTGGTGTAAACGGTCAGCTTCTCGTCGCTGCCCGCCACGTCAAAGGTGATGTCCACCCCTTCAGAACGGCCAATCCAGTTGCGCTGCATGGTTTTCACCTGCTCTGGCCAGCTTTCCAGCGTATCCAGATCGTTCAGCAACTGATCGGCGTAGTCGGTGATTTTGATAAACCACTGCGGGATCTCTTTACGCTCGACCTTGGTGTCGCAGCGCCAGCAGCAGCCGTCGATAACCTGTTCGTTGGCCAGTACGGTCAGATCGTGCGGGCACCAGTTGACCGCAGAGGTTTTCTTGTAGACCAGGCCTTTTTCGTACAGCTTGGTGAAGAACCACTGTTCCCAACGGTAGTAATCCGGATCGCAGGTGGCGATCTCGCGATCCCAGTCATAGCCGAAGCCCAGCAGCTTCAACTGGTTCTTCATGTATTCGATGTTGTCGTAGGTCCACGGGGCCGGTGCGGTGTTGTTCTTCACCGCGGCGCCTTCCGCCGGCAGGCCGAACGCATCCCAGCCGATGGGCTGCAGCACGTTTTTGCCCAGCATGCGCTGATAGCGCGAGATCACGTCGCCGATAGTGTAGTTACGAACGTGTCCCATGTGCAGACGGCCTGATGGGTAGGGCAGCATGGATAGGCAGTAGTACTTTTCCTTGCTCGCGTCTTCGGTAACCTTGAAAGTTTGCTTCTCTTGCCAGTGAAGCTGTACGTTCGATTCTATGTCTTCTGGACGGTATTGCTCTTGCATGGCGGCCGGTGGTCCTGTAGGTGTAAACCGTTACCTCAGTCAGAGATAACGCAATGAAGATTTAGTATTCGTAGATCCGCATAGCATAGCTGATAAGACCTCCCGGCAACAACACCAAGCGCCCGACTCAGCGTATTTAAAAAATCCCCGCCATGATATGACTCACATCTTGAGGATCCCGTGCCTTGCCAAGTGACATCAGCAATTTACGACTAAAATGATAAGAGATAGTTTTGGGAGATAAGCCCTGTCACGTAAGTTCATCGAGGAGAGAATATGAACAAGGTTGCTCAGTATTACCGCGAATTGGTGGCATCTCTGACCGAACGCCTGAAAAATGGAGAGCGTGATATTGACGAATTGGTCGCCGGTGCCGAAAAACGGCTGAACGAAGCGGGCGAATTGACGCGTGGTGAGGTGGAGCAGGTGATCCAGGCGGTACGGCGCGACCTGGAAGAGTTCGCCCGCAGTTACCAGGAAAGCAAGGGTGAGTTTACCGACAGCGTCTTTATGCGGGTCATCAAGGAGAGCCTGTGGCAGGAACTGGCGGACATTACGGATAAAACCCAGTTGGAATGGCGAGAAGTGTTTAAAGACGTCAGCCATCACGGCGTCTACCACAGCGGTGAGGTGGTCGGGCTGGGTAATCTGGTGTGCGAACAGTGCCACCATCATTTGGCGTTTTACACGCCGGAAGTGCTGCCGCTCTGCCCTAAGTGCGGCCATGACCAGTTCCAGCGTCGGCCTTTCGAACCTTGAGTTTTCCCCCTCATTCTTTTTGCCCGGCAAGTCAGAATGAGGGGAGGCGATCAGCCGAAAAGCTTTTTCATCAGATTACTCAGAAAACCGCCGTTCGCCGGGGCCTGTAGCGCCGCAGGCTGGGTTACTGGGGCTAACTGTACCCTGACCGGCACCTTTTGCGTCACGGCGACGCGGCTGTCTTGCGCGGCTTTTTCAGCGGCATCCGGCCCATAGGCAAAACCTTCCGCCAGCACGAATTCTACGTCGGTGATGCCGATAAACCCGAGGAACAACTTCAGATAAGGGGTGATCAGATCGGTTGGCGTATCGGCGTGGATACCGCCGCGGCTGGAGATCACCACCGCTTTTTTACCCGTAACCAGGCCTTCCGCGCCTTCAGAGGTGTAACGGAAGGTTTGGCCGGCGCGGGCCACCAGATCGAAGTAGATCTTCAGTTGAGTGGGAATATTGAAGTTGTACATCGGGGCACCGATGATAATGGTATCGTGCGATTTCAATTCAGCAATCAGCTAATCGGAAAGCGCCAGCGTCTCTTTTTGGTGCGGCGTCAAGGGGTTATCACCGGCGTTAAAACCGCCAATCACTTCGCCATCCAGTTCGGGCAGAGTTGGGTTGGCCAGATCACGAACGGTAAAGGTGTCATCCGGATGCGCTTTGCGCCACTGTTCAACAAAAAAATCGACTAATTTTCCAGACTGGGAAAAATCGCCCAGAATACTTGATTTCAGGACCAGTATGCGACTCATTAGGCTATCTCCGGGCTTACTCTAAGGGATAAGTGATGCTGTGTGTGTAAAGCATCTTAGAGGCAAGCTGCAGCCGGTGATAGCGTAAAAATTCGCTGAGTTAAATCAAAAAAATTGAATGTATCAGGGCGCAATGGGCGCCCCGACGGATCAGTAGCGTGCCACGCGTTCAATCAGCAGCTCGATAAATCCTTCGCGATCAATACCGGTCAGCACTTGAACGTTGGCCGGTTTGCCGCTCTGCTGGAAGTCATCCACCACCGTCATGCCGAGGGTATATTCCCCTTTGGTTTCCACGCCGACCCAGCGTTCGATGCCGGTAAACAGCTGCGGTGCCAGCAGCCAGGCAATGGTACAGGGATCGTGCATCGCGGCACCCGACAACCCGCGCGGGTGGCGGAGGTACAGCGGCAGATAGAAATCGAGCATCTCTGCGACCGCCTGCGCCACCGGGTTGTCAATCTGGCGGATACGTTCGATATCCTTCGGCAGCACCAGTGCCTGATGGGTAACGTTCAACCCGGCCATGGTCAGCGGTACGCCGGACTTCAGCACTATTTCTGCGGCTTCGGGATCGACGAAGATATTGAATTCCGCCACCGGCGTGGCGTTGCCGGCATTCATGCCACCGCCCATAAATACAATGCGCTCGATGTTGCCTTTCAGCTCGGCGTGCTGGGCCAGTAACAGGGCGATATTGGTCATCGGGCCGGTAACCACCAGGGTGATCGGCTGCGGACTGGTGCGCAGCAGCCCGGCTATCAGTTCCACGGCGGTTTGCGCGGCCGGCTTTATCCTTGGCGTTGGCAGATGAGTATTGCCCATGCCGGTTTTACCGTGGACATGATCGGCAATCACCAGCGCGCGCATCAGCGGCGTTGCAGCACCGGCAGCGACGGGAATATCTTCGCGTTTCATCAGCGTCAGCAGGCCAAGCGCGTTATGCAGGGTTTTCTCCGGCGTCTGGTTGCCGGCAGAGGTGGTGATGGCCTTGACGTCCAGTTCCGGCGAGCGCAGCGCCATGGCAAGGGCAATGGCGTCGTCCAGGCCGGGGTCGCAATCGATAATGATAGGGCGGGGCATGTTTATCTCCTTTGTTGTTATCCAGCGAGCATCGGATCAAAATCGGAGAGAAACAAGCGCTTTTAGTGCCGGGAAGGGGGGCGTGAGAATGCGGCCCCGGGTGGGGCGCATAGTGTCAATTAATCAATGCAGGATCTTGGCCAGGAAGTCTTTGGCGCGTTCGGACTCCGGGTTGTTGAAGAAGTCGTCTTTGTTGCGGTCTTCGACGATTTTGCCTTCGTCCATGAAGATCACCCGGTGGGCCACCTTACGGGCAAAGCCCATTTCGTGGGTTACCACCATCATGGTCATGCCTTCTTGCGCCAACTCGACCATGACGTCCAGCACTTCGTTGATCATTTCCGGATCAAGCGCTGAGGTCGGTTCATCGAACAGCATGGCGATCGGATCCATGCATAGCGCACGAGCGATGGCCACACGCTGCTGCTGGCCGCCGGAAAGCTGCCCGGGGAACTTGTTGGCGTGGGCGGTCAGGCCGACGCGTTCCAGCAACTTCAGGCCTTTCTCGCGGGAGGCGGCTTTATCGCGTTTGAGCACTTTTACCTGCGCCAGCGTCAGATTGTCGATGATCGACAAGTGCGGGAACAGCTCAAAGTGCTGGAATACCATGCCCACTTTGGAACGCAGCTGCGCCAGGTTGGTGCTCTTGTTGTTGACCGCCGTGCCGTTCACCAGGATATCGCCTTGCTGAATCGGCTCCAGACCGTTGACGGTTTTGATCAGGGTAGATTTGCCCGAGCCTGAAGGACCGCAGACCACCACCACCTCGCCTTTTTTTACTTCTGTGGTGCAATCGGTCAGAACCTGAAAGTGACCGTACCACTTAGAAACATTTTTCAGGGATATCATCAAACAGTCCTTTTCTTCAAATAGCTTACCAGCGCCGAGGCGGCGAGACTGATAACAAAATAGACAAAGCCGGCGAACAGGATCATTTCAACCTGTGTGCCGTCGCGCTCACCGATGGTTGAGGCGGTACGGAAGAAGTCGGCCAGGCTCAGTACGTAGACCAGCGAAGTATCCTGGAACAGTACGATGCCCTGAGTCAGCAGCAGCGGAACCATTGCGCGGAACGCCTGCGGCAGGATCACCAGCTTCATCGACTGCCAGTGGGTCATACCCAACGCCAGCGCGGCGGAAGACTGGCCGCGGGAAATACTGATAATGCCGGCGCGGATAATTTCCGAGTAATAGGCCGCTTCAAACAGGGAAAAGGCTACCATAGCCGAGATCAGGCGAATATCGGTTTTCGGCGACAGCCCCAGAACTTGTTGTAATAAGCTTGGAACCACCAGGTAGAACCACAGCAGCACCATCACCAGCGGTACGGAACGGAAAAGGTTGACGTAGAGCGTGGCAAACCAGCTGATAGGCTTGATTGGCGACAGGCGCATGACCGCCAAAATGGTGCCCCAGAGGATGCCGAAAACGATGGCGGTCACGGTGATCTTCAGCGTGATGGCCAACCCTTGCAGCAGGTAAGGGAAGCTTGGGACAATGGATGCCCAGTCAAATTCGTACATTATTTACTCCCCATATTGCCAGGCAACTGCACTTTCTTCTCTACCAGACGCATAAACAGCATGATCACGGCGTTGATGCCGATATAGGCCAGCGTAATGGCGGTAAAGGATTCATAGGCATGCGCGGAGTAATCCAGCAGTTTACCGGCTTGAGCGGCCATATCCACCAGACCAATGGTTGAAGCGATGGCGGAGTTTTTGACCAGGTTGAGCATTTCCGAGGTCATCGGCGGCACAATCACCCGGTAGGCGTTCGGCAACAGCACGTAGCGATAGGTTTGCGGCAGCGTCAAGCCCATGGCGAGCCCGGCGGCGCGTTGGCCACGCGGCAGGGATTGAATAGCGGCGCGCACCTGTTCGCATACGCGGGCAGCGGTAAACAGCCCAAGGCAAAGCATGGAGGAGATAAAGAACTGCACGTTAGGATCGAGTTCGGTTTTGAACCACATACCCAGATTGGCCGGCAGCAGTTCCGGAACCACCAGATACCAGGTAAAGAATTGCACAATCAGCGGCACATTACGGAACAATTCGACGTAACAGGTACCGAGAGCGGAAAGAAAACGGTTTGGTACGGTACGCAAAATACCGAACAGCGAACCGACAAAGAAAGCGATAATCCAAGCACAGACGGAGAGGGCTACCGTAACCTGGAAGCCGGACCAAATCCAGCCGAGGTAGGTGGTATTCCCAAACGGGGCCTGCTGCAGGAAGATACCCCAGTTCCAATCTATTGACATAACAAACTCCGTTAAGCGGGCGCAGAGCGCCTAAAGATTGATGACCATTCAGCGCCGATCGAATCGCGGCCAGTCAGGCTGGCTTATGCGCGCGGATATCGGTTGTGAGTTAGGGGGAAAATGAGGGAGGGGAACGGCCCCCCTCATTCCTGTCTGTCCCAGCCATCAACAGGGCTGGTTTGGCCTGGCGGCCGCCCCAGCTCTTTTTCTATTAGTTCAGTGCTTTATCGTTCGGTTCTTTGAACAGTTGCTTCATGTCGTCTGACAGGGCGAAGTTCATGTTGAGGTTCTTTGGTGGAATGGGCTGGTTGAACCATTTATCAAACCATTTTGCCGCTTCACCGGAGGTTTGGGCCTGAGCGATGGTGTCATCGACCAGTTTTTTGAACTCGGCGTCGTCTTTACGCAGCATACAGCCGTAAGCTTCTTTCGACTGCGGTGTGCCGAGAATTTCCCATTGATCCGGCTTCTTCGCTTTGGCTCGTTCGCCCGCCAGCAGCGCGTCATCCATCATGAAGGCTACGGCACGGCCGCTTTCCAGGGTGCGGAACGAGTCACCGTGGTCTTTGGCGCTGATGATACGCATGTTCATCTTGCCGCTGTCGTTCAGTTTGTTCAGCAGCACTTCTGACGTGGTGCCGGAGGTGACTACCACCGGTTTGCCGGCCAGGTCTTTGAAGTCTTTGACGTCAGAGCCTTTTTTCACCAGCAGGCGGGTACCTACCACGAAGATGGTGTCGGAGAAGGCCGCCTGTTTTTGACGTTCAATGTTGTTGGTGGTTGAACCGCATTCAAAATCAAAGGTGCCGTTCTGCAGAAGCGGGATACGGTTCTGCGAGGTGATCGGCAGCATTTTTACTTGCAGATCGGGGATGTTGAGTTTTTTCTTAACAGCTTCAACGATTTGGTTGGAGTAGTCCTGGGAGTAGCCCACAACTTTCTGCTGGTTGTCGTAGTAGGAGAACGGCACTGACGATTCGCGGTGGCCGACAACGATCACGCCGTTGTCTTTGATTTTCTTCAGCGTACCGGTCAGTTCTTCCGCATGGGCTACGTTACCCGCCATACCGATCAGCAGTAACGATAACGCCAATTTACGCATTTGCATGGTCCAGCTCCTTTGCTGTTGTCGTGGTTCTGACGAAAGAGCGTCAGGTGTAAAACAGGGATCTCTTACTCAAGATATAAAGATAGTCTTGGAACAGATAACCGTTAGAAAATAGCCGATTGTGAATGCAATGAAACTAAAATGTTTCATTTTTTGAGACGCCACGCGCACCAAATTAATGCAACAAAACCCCGATGCACCTTTCCGGTGCCGGTGATGCTCTCAAGTTGTGCGTAAGTGCGACAAAACGTCAGTAAAAGTAAATCGGCTTTAAATCACAGAGTAATTAAAGCAAGGAGTGTGCCAGAAGCGTTGATTTGATGGGGCATTTGACGGGGGAAGGACGCGGTGCGCAGTTCAGTGAACTGCGCACCGGGTAAGATTACTTGCGACGCAGACCCAGCATCAACGCCATGCCGCCAAGCAGCAGGGTGATGATCCACAACGGCGTGGCACCAAAGCGGGCGTATGGCGTAATGCCGGTAGTCGGGGTGACTTTCACCTCGAGCACGCTGCGGGTGAACTGCGGGATCTCGGCTATCACCTCACCGTTGGCGTCAACAGCGGCGGTTACGCCGTTGTTGGTGCTGCGTAACAGCGGGCGGCCCAATTCCAGCGCACGCATGCGCGCCATCTGGAAGTGTTGCCATGGACCGATGGAATGGCCGAACCAGGCGTCATTGGAGAGGGTCAGCAGGAAGTTGGTGTCCGGGCGGAAGTTATCGCGCACCTGCTGGCCGAGGACAATCTCATAACAGATCGCCGCCGTCAGGTTATACCCCTTCACGCTCAACTGCGGTTGAACGTAATCGCCACGGCTGAAGGATGACATTGGCAGATCGAAGAACGGCGCCAATGGTCTCAACAACGTTTCCAGCGGCACAAATTCGCCGAACGGCACCAGATGATGCTTGTTATAGCGGTCTTTGGCCGGGTAGACGTACGGCGTCTGTTCACCCAATACAATGGCGCTGTTATAGATTTGCTGGCCCTGCGGGGTGGCGCGTACATCAACAATACCGGTGATCAGGCTGCTGTTTTTGGCGCGCATCAGGTCGTCCATCATGGTCAGGAAGCCGTTCTGGCTGGCTTCGTAATCCGGGATGGCGGATTCCGGCCAGATGATGATCGGCGCCTTGCCCATATAAGGACGGGTTTCATCCAGATAGGTTTGCAGCGTGCTGACCAGCGCTTTCGGATCCCACTTCATCGATTGAGCAATGTTGCCTTGTACCATGGCGACATTCACCGCTTTCTCCGGTTGCGGGGTAAACCAGTGCAACTGACGCAGCGGCCAGGGTAACAACAGCAGTGCGATGGCAACGACCGCAGAGGCAACCCGGCGTTGATTGATGGCATACACCAGCAACCCGGCGATCGCCATCAGCATAAAGGTGATGGCATCAACCCCCAGCAGCGGCGCGACGCCTTTCAGCGGGCCATTGAGCTGACTGTAGCCGAATTGCAACCAGGGGAAGCCGGTCAACACCCAACCGCGCAGAAACTCGGTCACTTGCCACAGCACCGGTGCGGCAATCGCCAGGCGGTACCAACTGGTGGTCGGCCACAGGCGCGCCAGCAAACCGGCGAACAGCCCGGTATACAAAGCCAGGTAGGCGGCCAGCAGCGCGACCAGGAAAATATTGACGGCAAACGGCATGCCGCCGAAGTCGGCAATGCTGACGTAAACCCAGTTGACGCCGGCGCCAAACAGACCGAATCCCCAGCAGAAGCCGAGCAGGGCGGATTGTTTGGTGGTGCGGTTCAGGGTAACGGCCAGCAGGCCGAACAGGGAAACAATGGCCGCAGGCCATATATCGTAAGGAGAAAACGCCAGCGCGCCGCCGGCACCAGACAACAGCGCCAGCAGGGCGCGAACCCGCTGGCGTTCAAGGAAAGAGGCTTTAGCCATGTTGGATTTAGTCTTCCAGTTTCGGTTGCGGAGAATCGTCCGGAATTTTTACATGAACCTGGATGATACGTCGACTGTCGGCCATCGCAACTTTAAATAGGTAACCTTCGATTTCAATGGTTTCCCCGCGCGCGGGCAGATGCCCGAAGGCCTGCATCACCAGGCCACCGATGGTGTCGACCTCGTCGTCGCTGAAGTGCGTATTGAAGGCTTCGTTGAAGTCTTCAATCGGCGCCAACGCCCGCACGGTATACATATGGCGGCTGAGTTGGCGGATGTCCAGATCTTCTTCGTCGTCATATTCGTCTTCGATTTCGCCGACAATCAGTTCCAGAATGTCTTCGATGGTGACCAGGCCGGAAACGCCGCCGAATTCGTCAATGACAATCGCCATGTGATAGCGCTGGGAGCGGAACTCCTTCAGCATCCGATCAACCCGCTTGCTTTCGGGCACCACCACCGCGGTGCGCAGCACCTTGTCGATGCTGAACGGCTCAGACTCTGCGCGCATAAACGGCAGCAGATCCTTGGCCATCAGAATGCCTTCGATGTGATCTTTATCTTCGCTGATCACCGGGAAGCGCGAGTGGGCGGATTCAATAATCACGTCCAGGCACTCTTCCAGCGTCTGGTTACGCTTGAGCGTGACCATTTGGGATCGCGGGATCATGATATCGCGCACGCGCTGCTCGGCGATATCCATCACGCCTTCCAGCATGTCTCGGGTATCGGGGTCGATCAGATCGTTTTGCTCGGAGTCGCGGATCAGCTCTACCAGATCGCCACGGTTTTTCGGTTCGCCGTGGAACAGCTGGTTAAGGATGAGAGTAAAGAACCCCTTCTTGGGACTGGGGCTGTCATTGCTTTGTGAATGGTCGTCGCTCATGGCGTTTTAGTTAATATCACTCATGTAAGAGTTAGGGGCGTCAGCGACAGCCCCTTACAGGGGCTGCGGGGGAATCAGCTGACGTCAGATGGGGTCTTTTTCCGCCAGGTACGGGTCCGGATAGCCCAGGCCGTGCATGATTTCGGTTTCCAAAGACTCCATTTCTTCGGCTTCATCGTCTTCGATGTGGTCATACCCTAGCAGATGAAGGCTGCCGTGGACAACCATATGCGCCCAGTGCGCTTCCAGCGCCTTGTCTTGCTCAACCGCTTCCTGTTCAACGACCTGACGGCAGATGATCAGATCGCCGAGCAGCGGCAACTCGATGCCCGGCGGAGCTTCGAACGGGAAGGACAGCACGTTGGTTGGCTTGTCCTTCCCGCGGTAGGTCAGGTTCAGCTCGTTGCTCTCGGCTTCGTCCACAAGGCGAACGGTGACCTCGGCCTCTTCCTGAAACTGCGGCAGCACGCCCTCCAGCCAGCGCTGGAAGGTGGCTTCGTCCGGCAGGCCATTGCTGTCTGCACAGGCAATCTGCAGATCCAAAATCACCTGACTCATAGTGTCTCCTGCCCAGAGGCGATGATGGCCTCGTGCTTACGTTGTTCGGCAATCGCGTCTTTGCGTTTTTGTTCGGCGGCTTCCCAGGCTTCATAGGCGATAACCACGCGGGCTACCACCGGGTGACGCACCACGTCTTCGCTATGGAAGAAGTTGAAGCTCAGTTCTTCGACATCCGACAGGACTTCTATCGCATGGCGAAGGCCGGATTTCTGGTTGCGCGGCAGGTCAATCTGGGTAACGTCGCCGGTAATCACCGCCTTCGAGTTGAAGCCGATGCGCGTCAGGAACATCTTCATCTGTTCGATGGTGGTGTTCTGGCTTTCATCGAGAATGATAAACGCATCGTTCAGCGTGCGGCCGCGCATATAGGCCAGCGGCGCAACCTCAATCACGTTGCGTTCGATCAGCTTCTCCACGCGCTCAAAGCCCAGCATTTCGAACAGGGCGTCGTACAGCGGGCGCAGGTAAGGATCGACCTTTTGGCTTAGATCCCCCGGGAGGAAGCCCAATTTTTCACCGGCTTCAACCGCCGGGCGCGTCAGCAGAATGCGGCGAATTTCCTGGCGCTCCAGGGCATCTACCGCGGCGGCGACGGCCAGATAGGTCTTCCCGGTCCCCGCCGGCCCAATGCCGAAGGTGATGTCGTGATCGAGAATATTGGCGATGTACTGCGCCTGATTCGGCGTGCGCGGTTTCACCATGCCGCGCTTGGTCTTGATGGTTACCGCTTTGCCGTAATCCGGCACGCTGTCGGCTACCTGCTCAAGCACCCGGCTCTCTTTGATCGCCAGATGGATCTGTTCCGGGTCGATATCCGGGATCACGCCGCGAATGGGCGCGGTGTCCACGTACAGGTGGCGCAAGATATCGGCGGCGGCAACCACGCACGGGTTTTTGCCAACCAGTTTAAAACGGTTGTCGCGGCGGTTGATCTCAATCCCCAACCGGCGTTCGAGTTGTTTGATATTGTCATCAAACGGGCCGCACAGGCTGAGCAATCGCTTATTGTCTGCCGGCTCTAACAGAATTTCTTGTGTTGCGACGTTCAAACTATTCCTCAAGGCTCATATCGGGCCTGGTTGATTTTCGGTACGCGCATTCAGGGCAAACCCTGAAGTTTCTATCTTGAATTATTCATGGTGCGCCGTACTGGCGCAAGTTTACCCATGATCTATCTGTGCGCCGGCGGTGTAATTCAAGGGCTGGGTGAGGAAAAAACGCGGCAAAAACAGCCGCGTAATTGCGCGGGGATCAGTTCTTTTTCACGAACTCGGATTTCAGCTTCATCGGGCCAAAACCATCGATTTTACAGTCAATGTTGTGGTCGCCTTCCACCAGGCGAATGTTTTTCACCTTGGTGCCAATCTTCAGCATCGAAGAGCTGCCTTTCACTTTGAGGTCTTTCACCACGGTCACGGCATCGCCGTCGGCCAGCAGATTGCCGTTGGCGTCTTTGACGATCAGCGCATCGCTGTCCTCTGCCGGCGCGTTATCGCTCCACTCGTGGGCGCACTCAGGGCAGATAAACATCGCATTGTCCTGATAGGTGTATTCGGAGTTGCACTTCGGGCAGTGTGGGAGTTGCATGCTATGTCGCCTCTTAAAATAGAAAAAAGAACATCACCGGACGCAAGCGCCCGGCGGAGAAATAATTAAGGATAAAGGTTAACGTGGCGACGGGCGCCACGGCTTACGGCAATGCGGAAACGGCGTCAGGGCTGGTAAGTGCCGACACCCAGCGCATTTTCTTTGCGGGTACGGGCGATCACCGACTGCGGGGATTCATGTACGCGCAGATCCATCTGCTGTTCGGTACGCACCACTGCACCACGCAGTGTGTTGGTCATTACTTCGGTGATTTCCACATCAACGAATTGGCCGATCATATCCGGTGTGCCTTCAAAGTTCACCATACGGTTGCATTCGGTGCGACCGGCCAGCTCCATCAGGCTTTTGCGCGAGGTGCCCTCCACCAGAATACGTTGCACGGTACCGAGCATGCGGCGGCTGAACTGCAACACCTGCTGGTTGATGCGATCCTGCAGGATATACAGACGCTGTTTCTTTTCGTCTTCGCTGACGTCGTCCACCATATCGGCCGCCGGGGTGCCTGGGCGTGACGAATAGATAAAACTGAAGCTGGCGTCGAAGTTGATCTCGGCGACCAGGTTCATGGTCTGTTCGAAGTCGGCCTGGGTTTCCCCCGGGAAGCCGATGATAAAGTCAGAGCTGAGCTGTATGTTTGGCCGCGCCTTGCGCAGTTTGCGAATGATCGCTTTGTATTCCAACGCGGTGTGCGCGCGTTTCATCATGGTCAGTATGCGGTCTGAGCCGCTCTGTACCGGCAGATGCAGGAAGCTGACCAGCTCTGGCGTGTCTTGATACACCGCGATGATGTCGTCGGTGAATTCAATCGGATGGCTGGTGGTGAAACGGATGCGGTCGATGCCGTCAATCGCCGCCACCAGGCGCAGCAGTTCGGCAAACGAGCAGATACCGCCATCGTAGGTGGCGCCACGGTAAGCGTTGACGTTCTGGCCGAGCAGGTTCACTTCACGTACGCCCTGTGCCGCCAGTTGGGCGATTTCGAACAGCACGTCATCGCTTGGGCGGCTCACTTCCTCGCCGCGGGTATAAGGCACCACGCAGAAGGTACAGTATTTGTTGCAGCCTTCCATGATGGAAACAAAGGCGGTCGGGCCTTCGGCACGCGGTTCCGGCAGGCGGTCGAACTTCTCGATCTCCGGGAAGCTGATGTCGACGATTGGGCTGCGAGTGCCGCGCACGTGGTTGATCATTTCCGGCAGGCGGTGCAGGGTCTGCGGGCCGAACACTACGTCAACGCAGGGCGCGCGAGTGCGGATCAATTCGCCTTCCTGAGAGGCGACGCAGCCGCCCACGCCGATGATCAGCGCCGGGTTTTTCTCTTTCAGCAATCTCCAGCGCCCGAGCATGGCGAAAACTTTTTCCTGCGCCTTTTCACGAATTGAGCAGGTGTTCAGCAGCAGCACGTCCGCTTCTTCGGCGTTTTCGGTCCACTCGAAGCCATGCGTGCTGTTCAACAGGTCGGCCATTTTCGATGAATCGTATTCATTCATCTGGCAGCCCCAGGTTTTGATATGTAGTTTTTTCGTCATTGACTTGCCATTACTCAGTGCGGAGCGAAAGTTGCGTTACGCGACATGCAGAATGCGTATTGTAATCATTTGGCGCCGTTGTGACCAGCGCGGGGAAAACGGCATGTGACCTGATGCGCAATTAAAAATCCGGTACACTGATGCCAAATGCCGTGCCCGCTGGGATGGCGATAATTCACTAACAAAACATGGCCAAAATGAACACATCTCAAAAAAGGTATGACGCCGTAGTGGTAGGCGGCGGGATGGTCGGCGCAGCGGCGGCGTTGGGATTGGCGCAGGCCGGTTGGTCGGTGGCGCTGTTGGAACATCAGGCCCCGCAGGCGTTCGATGTGCAAAGCCCGCCGGATCTGCGTATTTCCGCAATTGGCTGCACCTCGGTGGGGCTGCTCAAGCAGCTTGGCGTTTGGCAAGCGGTGGCGGGCATGCGTGTGGCACCGTACCGCCGGTTGGAAACCTGGGAGTGGGCGTCTTCACGCGTGGCGTTTGACGCGGCTTCGCTGGGGCTGCCTGAGCTGGGCTTTATGGTGGAAAATCGGATTTTACAATTGGCGCTGTGGCAGCAAATGGAACAGTGCGACAATTTGACGCTCTGTTGCCCCGCCAGGCTGCGTTCGCTGCAACGGGAGGATGACTACTGGCAACTGGAGCTGGACTCCTCTGAGAGGCTGCAGGCGCGGCTGGTGGTGGGCGCCGACGGCGCTAATTCGCAGGTGCGTAATCTGGCGGCCATCGGCACCAGCGGTTGGCAGTATCGCCAATCCTGCATGTTGATCACCGTCGATACCGGCGCGCCGCAGCAGGATGTGACCTGGCAGCAATTTTTCCCTTCCGGGCCGCGCGCTTTCCTGCCGTTGTATGATCAATGGGCTTCGCTGGTATGGTACGACAACCCGCAGCGTATCCGTCAGTTGCAAGCGATGCCGCCGGCACAGCTTGAGCGGGAAATCGCCGAAGCGTTTCCGGCTCGCCTGGGGGCGGTAAAAGTGCATGCCGCCGGGGCTTTTCCGCTGGCGCGCCGCCACGCACAGCGCTATGTGCTGCCGGGGCTGGCGTTGCTCGGTGATGCAGCACATACCATCAACCCGTTGGCGGGGCAGGGAGTGAACCTGGGCTATCGCGATGTGGAAGCGCTGCTGGCGGTACTGAGTGACGCGCGGGAGCAGGGCGAGGACTGGAGCAGTGAAGCGGTGCTGATGCGCTATCAACGCCGTCGTCGCACCGATAACCTGCTGATGCAAAGTGGCATGGATTTGTTTTATACCGCTTTCAGCAATAATTTGGCGCCGCTGAACGTAGCGCGCAATATTGCGCTGATGGCGGCCCAGCGGGCGGGCAAGCTGAAAGAACATGCGCTGAAATACGCATTAGGATTGTAGGCGGGGGGGGATTTTCTTGGTACGGGCGCAACAGACTGCGCCCGCTTTGACGAGACTTCAACGAATGCAGAATAGCAAAAAGCCCGCCGAAGCGGGCTTTTCTAAATGTGGCTGGGGTGCCAGGATTCGAACCTGGGTATGCTGGTATCAGAAACCAGAGCCTTACCGCTTGGCGACACCCCAATGGTATAACAGTAAAATATGGTGGCTACGACGGGATTTGAACCTGTGACCCCATCATTATGAGTGATGTGCTCTAACCAGCTGAGCTACGTAGCCATTTTTCGATATTTTACCTTAAAAGTCAACAGTGTCGGTATGGCTGGGGTACCTGGATTCGAACCAGGGAATGCTGGTATCAAAAACCAGTGCCTTACCGCTTGGCGATACCCCATCAACACGTAAACCTTTTTTGCAACATCCCCATCCTAAAAAAGATGGCTGGGGTACCTGGATTCGAACCAGGGAATGCCGGTATCAAAAACCGGTGCCTTACCGCTTGGCGATACCCCACCTGCTGCCTGCTCGACGATGAAAAGAAATGGTGCGGGAGGCGAGACTTGAACTCGCACACCTTGCGGCGCTAGAACCTAAATCTAGTGCGTCTACCAATTTCGCCACTCCCGCAAAAAGATGGTGGCTACGACGGGATTTGAACCTGTGACCCCATCATTATGAGTGATGTGCTCTAACCAGCTGAGCTACGTAGCCATCTTTTTTCGCGCAACCTTCATCGGCGTTGCGGGGCGCATTATGCGTATATGGCCGTTTTGCGTCAACAAGTTTTTTCCCGAAAAAGCGGCTGGATGTGTTGTTTGTTTGGGTTGTGAACAGTATGGCGATAAAAGCATCAATTCAGGTGATTACTGGTTGAAAACATCAACAAAAAAGCGGGCCATGAGGCCCGCCCTTGATATAAAACCCGCCTGATTACTTGTAGGCGGATTGGTGGACACCGACGGCACGGCCAGAAGGGTCGTCCATCTTTTTGAAGGATTCATCCCATTCGATGGCTTTCGCTGAAGAGCAAGCCACTGAAGGGCCGCCTGGTACGCACTCGGCCGCGCTTGGCAGTGGGAACAGTTCTTCGAAGATTTCGCGATACAGGTAGCCTTCTTTGGAGCTCGGCGTGTTGTACGGGAAACGAAAACGTGCGGTTTCGAGCTGTTGATCGCTGATTTGCTTCGCAGCGACTTCTTTCAGCGTGTCGATCCAGCTATAGCCCACGCCGTCGGAGAACTGCTCTTTCTGGCGCCAGGCCACGCTGGCCGGCAGATAGGATTCAAAACACTCGCGCAGGATGTGTTTTTCCATTTTGCCGTTGCCGCACATTTTATCTTTCGGGTTGATGCGCATCGCCACGTCGAGGAATTTCTTGTCCAGGAAGGGGACGCGAGCTTCCACGCCCCAGGCGGACATCGCCTTGTTGGCGCGCGCGCAGTCAAACATATGCAGCGCCAACAGCTTACGCACGGTCTCGTCGTGAAACTCACGCGCATCCGGCGCCTTATGGAAATACAGATAGCCGCCGAACACTTCGTCCGCACCCTCGCCGGACAGCACCATCTTAATACCCATCGCCTTGATTTTACGCGACATCAGGTACATTGGCGTGGAGGCGCGAATGGTGGTGACGTCGTAGGTTTCGATGTGATAAATCACGTCGCGGATGGCATCCAGGCCTTCCTGCACGGTGAAGTGAATTTCATGGTGCACGGTGCCCAAATGGTTGGCCACTTCCTGCGCGGCGCGCAGATCCGGTGAGCCTTCCAGGCCGACGGCGAAGGAGTGCAGCTGTGGCCACCAGGCTTCGCTGCGCTCTTGATCTTCCACTCGGCGTGCGGCGTATTTTTTGGTAATTGCGGAGATTACTGAAGAATCCAGGCCGCCGGACAGCAGTACGCCGTACGGCACGTCGGACATCAGGTGGCTTTTCACGGAATCTTCCAATGCGTTGCGCAGTGCGTTGGCGTCGGTCACGTTGTCTTTAACATTGTCGTAATCGAACCAGTCGCGCTGGTAATATTCGCGGATCTCGCCGTCCTGGCTCCACAGATAGCTGCCCGCCGGGAATTCTTTGATGGTGCGGCAGACCGGCACCAGCGCTTTCATTTCGGAGGCGACATACAGGTTGCCGAATTCGTCATGGCCCATGTACAGCGGGATAATACCCAAGTGATCGCGGCCAATCAGGTAAGCGTCTTTCTCTGAATCATAAAGGGCGAAGGCGAACATGCCTTGTAAATCGTCAAGGAAGTCGACGCCTTTCTCCTGATACAGCGCCAGGATCACTTCACAGTCGGAACCGGTCTGGAACTCGTAACGATCGCTCAGCTGTTGGCGCAGTGCCTGGTGGTTATAGATCTCACCGTTTACGGCCAGAACGTGGGTGTGCGCGGCGTTGTACAGCGGTTGGGCACCATTGTTGACGTCGACAATCGACAGGCGCTCATGCACCAGAATGGCTTTATCGCTGGCATAAACGCCGGACCAGTCCGGGCCGCGATGGCGCATCAGACGAGACAACTCCAGCGCTTTCTTACGCAGTTCAACGGGATCGGACTTCAGATCGAGCACACCGAAAATAGAACACATATAACGACTCTCCTAACGACTTTTTTAGACTGTGATGTTGTTTTGCTGTTATGGGCGGCGCGGCCGGTTCATCAGTGATGACGCGGTTTTGCTGCGTTGTGTTTATGAAAATGCGTCAAAACCGGCAGGGGATGCAAGCGTTTTAGCGTTACGCAGAAAAATAGTTGTTTGGGGTATGTCGATTTTTAGCGGATATTCAGTTTTTGTCGCTTTTAATTAATGAATGTTTAATTTTTTGGTGAATGAGCGAGTCGCCGGGCAATTTTACCGGCGACTCATTGCTGACTATCAGGCGGTCAGCTGCCACAGGGTGAAGGCTGCATCCGGTGTCCAGCCGGTATTCGAGGTGTGTGTTTGAAGGCAGATGTATTTTTTGCCTTTATAGGTCACCACATCGCCTGCCTTGTAGCCGTGATTGCTTTGCCACTCGGTCACGCCCGGATCGGGCGGCGTGCCGCCGTCAGCCGTTTTCACCGCCAGCGCACTGCTGGGCAATGAGGTATTGCCCTGGCTGTCGGTTGCGGTAACGAAATAGCTGTATTGAGTCGATGGGAGCAGGCCGCTGTCCTGCAGCGAAAGGCCGCCGGTCTGGCCGATGGCGTTGCCGTTGCGGTAAACCGCATAGTGGCTGATCGGATAAGTGCTGCCTGCTGCGGTCCAGTTTAGCGTCAATGACGTTGAGGTCAGTGCGGTGGCGTTCAGCGCCGTGGGCGCATCAGGCTTTCCCGGCTGAGGTGGGGTGACTCCACCCTGGATCAACGGCGCATAGCGCGTTTTGAATTCCCAATTATAGGCAACGCCCGCGCTGCTTTTGCCATTGTCCCAGTTGACCGACCAGGTCATCAGCCCTTTGATCGACAGCCCTTTGGTGTCGAGCCGTGCGAAGGCGTTATACACTGCCTGCTTGTTAACTACATAACCGGTGGCGGCGGCGTCGTTGTTGCTTGGCAGGCCGATAACGAATTTCGTCGCCGGGATTTTGGTATAACCACGGGTACCGGTGACCAGGCTCTCGGTCAGATAATAGAGAAAGTCTTCTTTCATCGCGTCATTATCCTGGGTGATCCAGGCGCCTTTACCGCCATTGGCTTCATCAACCCAGATCCCGTCGCCACCCTGATTGTAATATTGCGGTGCAATAAAGTCGTAGTAGCCTTCGAGCGCAGTAATATAATCCAGGTAAGTACCATTGGTGCGTAAATAAGGGAATTCAGGCGCCATGCTGACAATAAAGTTTTTACCTTCGGCGGCGTAATGTGTTTTCACTTTTTTCAATGCGGCCGGCAATACGGTTTTATTATTGGCTGCGCCAATTGCTGCCTGTTCAAGATCGATATCCAGGCCATCGAAACCGTAAGTTTCCACCAGACGGATAATCTCATTGGCCAATTTGTCTTCATCGCCGGTTTTCAACTCGATGTGCGCGTCTGCGCCGCCGAGTGAAATCAGCACCGCCCGACCCTGGCTGTTAAGCACGCCAACCTGGCGGCGGAACTCGGCGTCGGACAGATTATAAGGCTTGAAGGTAGGGATGCCTTCACCTTTCATAAAGGCGACCGCCACCACATTATATTCAGGTGGAATATCGGTCAGATCCATGTTGGTGAATTTACCTTGTTTGTAACCATCGCTGGCACCGGCCAGCCAGTTATGCCAAAAGCCCATCAGAATTTTTTTTCCGCTCAGGTCTGGCATCGTGGCAGCGGCATCTGCGGTTTGTGCATTGATAATGTTATTCGTGCTCATGGTGGCCTCGTTATTTTTAAGTAAGGGTATTTTCACTCGCCGACAATTCAGTGATTGGCGGGGTGTAAATACATAGTGCGGTTTTTTAACGAGGGCAGGCTGAAACCTTTTGCGCTCATGAATAAATTAAATTCACGTTGGCGAAGGTTTTATTATTGAGGGGAGGGGAGAGGCGGCCATTGAGGCCGCCGCAGGACTTAAAAAATGGTGATGTCGGCCACGGAAGGGAAAATATAGCTCGGGCGGAACGGCATGGTTTCGACATCGTTAAGCGTCGAGACGCCGGACAGCACCAGCACGGTTTCCAGACCGGCCTGGAAGCCCGCCAGAATGTCGGTGCGCAGGTTGTCGCCGACGATCACCGTTTCTTCCGAGTGCGCTTGCATCTTGTTCAGCGCGGCGCGAATGATCCACGGGCTTGGCTTACCGACGTAAAACGGCTTGCGGCCGGTGATCTTTTCGATAGGCGCGCAAAGCGCACCGCAGGCAGGCGTAAAGCCGTGACCATGGCTATCCGGGTTGGTGGCGATAAAGCGGGCACCGTTGTTCACGAAGTAGGCGGCCTTATGCATCATATCCCAGTTGTAGGAGCGGGTTTCGCCGACAATCACGAAGTCCGGGTTGATGTCGGTAATGGTGAAACCGGCCTTATAGAGTTCGTGAATCAACGCGCCTTCACCGACCACGTAGGCTTTTTTACCCTCCTGGCGGCGCAGAAAATCGGCGGTGGCCATCGCAGAGGTATAAAACGCGCTCTCCGGCACTTCCAATCCGGCGGCGGCGAAGCGGTTCGCCAGGTCCTGCGCGGTTTGTGACGGGTAGTTGGTCAGCACCACCAGCGGCATGCCCTGTTCCTGAATGCGCGCCAGGAAAAGATCGGCGCCGGGGACCGGCGTGTTGTCATGCAGCAGCACGCCGTCGATATCACATATAACGTTCTTGATTGTCATCGTTGCTGTTTCTCATGATTTACGGCAGGCAAAAACGCGAAGATGCACACCTGCCTGAAGCGGCGGATCAACTTTCCAGCAATCGCTGCAATAGCACGCCGTTGAGCATCGCCCGCTTGGCCAGGGCGAAAGCGCCTATCGCCGAGCGATGATTGAGTTCGGAAGTAACCACCGGCAGATTTTTGCGGAAGTCCTTCAGCACCTGAGTATTGATGCAGCTTTGGATCGCCGGCAGCAGCACTTTTTCGGCTTCGGTAATTTCCCCGGCGATCACCACTTTTTGCGGATTAAACAGGTTAATGGCGATAGCCACCGCTTTGCCGAGGTAGCGGCCAACGTGTTCGATCACTTCGCTGGCCAGCAGATCGCCACGGTTGGCCGCTTTGCAGATGGCGGCGATGCTGCAATCGTCGAGCGTCAGCTTGCTTGGATAACCCTGGGTCAGCAACTGGCGCACGCGGTGTTCAATGGCGGCGTTGGCGGCCACGGTTTCCAGACAGCCGAAGTTGCCGCAGTGGCAGCGCTCACCCAAGGGATCGATCTGAATGTGGCCAATTTCGCCGACGTTGCCGTTATTGCCGAGGAAAATCTGCCCATTGACGATAATGCCGGCACCGGTACCCCGGTGCAGACGCACCAGAATAGAGTCTTCGCAGTCACGGGTGGCGCCAAAGTAATGCTCCGCCAGCGCCAGGCTGCGGATATCGTGCCCGACAAAGCTGGTGACGTTGAAACGTTGCTGCAGGTTATCTACCAACGGCCAGTGGTTGACGCTGATGTGCGGCATATAGCGCACCACGCCCAGTGCCGGATCAACCAGGCCCGGCAGGATCACCGCAATGGCGATCAGTTCGCGCAGCTTGCGCTGGTAGCTTTCGATAAACTGCGCAATGGCGTTGAACAGCGCATTTTCCAGCGTCTCTTGGGTACGTTCCGGCAGCGGGTAGTGTTCTTCACCGAGCGATTTGCCGCTCATGTCGTACAGGGTGATGGTGGCGTCGTGACGCCCAAGACGCACCGCCACGGTGTGGAAGTGCCGGGTTTCGGAGACAATGGAAATGGCACGACGGCCGCCGGTGGAGGCTTGCTGATCGACTTCCTTGATCAGCCCGCGCTCCAACAGCTGGCGAGTAATCTTGGTGACACTGGCGGGCGCTAGCTGGCTGAGTTCGGCTATCTGAATGCGCGAGATCGGACCCTGCTGGTCGATCAGGCGATACACTGCTGCGCCGTTGAGTTGTTTGACTAAGTCAACGTTCCCTATTTGTGCCTGTCCGCCAGTACTCATCAATAATTTTACTCGCTGTTCATTAAGTTAAACCTCGTTACCGTTAACGAGCGTTTTGGTGATATTAAAATCACGGGTAAATGCGGTCAGGTTCGCCACCTTGCCGGCTTCGATTGTGCCTAACAGATGGTCTACGCCGATGGCGCGTGCCGGATACAACGTTGCCATGCGCAGTGCTTCGTCCAGCGCAATACCGATGTGCTCAACGCTGTTTTTCACCGCGTCGATCATGGTCAGCGCCGAGCCGCTCAGGGTGCCGTTCTCATCCACGCACAGCCCGTCGCGATAGTATATTGTTTTACCGGCAAAAATAAATTGGTCAATCTCTGCGCCCGCTGGAGCGGTGGCATCGGTAACCAGCACCAATTTATCACCTTTCATGCGTTTGGCGTTACGGATACTCGCCCAGGCCACGTGATGGCCGTCGGCAATGATGCCGGTATACACTTCAGGCGTATCGAAAATCGCCCCCATCAGGCCAGGTTCGCGCCCGGTGATATACGGCATGGCATTATACAGATGGGTCGCAAAGGTGATGCCGGCGGCAAAGCCGGTGCGGGCCTGATCGTAAGTGGCGTTAGAGTGGCCGGCGGAAACCACAATGCCCGCTGCGGTCAGCTGCTTGATAAAGTGCGGTTCTACCATTTCCGGCGCCAGCGTGACTTTGGTGATCACATCGGCGTTGGCGCACAGATAGTCGATCATCTCGCTGGTCGGTTTGCGGATAAACGCCGGGTTGTGGGTGCCTTTTTTCAGCGGGCTGAGGTACGGCCCTTCCAGATGCAGGCCAAGCGCCTGATTCGGGTGTTTTTTCAGATAAGCACGCATCACATCGATGCTGTGCTTCATAAATTCGTCGCTGCTGGTGATCAGCGTAGGCAGATAGCTGGTGCAGCCGGATTTTTCGTTGGCGCGCTGCATGATCTCCAGCGTCTCTTCCGAAATGGCGTCCAGTGAATCGTTAAATTGTACGCCGCCACAGCCGTTAAGCTGCACGTCGATCAAACCGGGGGCCAGGATAGCGCCACCCAGATCGCGCGTTTCAATGTCGGCCGGCAGTTCAGCCAGCGGACAGACTCGTTCAATCAGTCCATCAGCGATGATTACCGCATGGTCGTCAAGCACGTCGTGGCCGGTGAAAATCCGGCATTGGGTTAAAGCGAACATCGTAGCCCCCTGCAAAAATTAAAGACTCTTAACGCTTTCCGCTTCTAATTCGCGGAAGTATTTAACGGTTTTGACTTTCAGTTCCATGGTGGAAGGTTCGTCGCACACCACAACCGCCTTGGCATGCAGCTGCAGGCAGCTGATGGTCCACATATGGTTGATATTGCCTTCCACTGCAGCTTCCAGAGCCTGTGCCTTGGCATGGCCGGTCACCAGAATCATCACTTCTTCTGCGTCAAGCAGCGTACCCACGCCCACGGTCAGCGCGTATTTCGGCACCAGGCTAACATCCCCGCCGAAGAAGCGAGAGTTGGCGATACGGGTATCTTCAGTCAGCGTTTTGATGCGGGTACGCGACGCCAGTGATGAAGCCGGCTCGTTAAACGCGATATGACCGTCAACGCCAACGCCGCCCATAAACAGATGGATTTTACCGTAAGACTTGATTTTTTCTTCGTATTTACGGCATTCGGCGTCCACGTCCGGCGCATTGCCATTCAGCAAGTTGATATTTTCACTTGGAATATCAACGTGATCAAAGAAGTTACGGTACATGAAGGTATGATAGCTTTCCGGGTGTTCCTGCGGCAGGCCAACGTATTCATCCATGTTGAAAGTCACAACATGCTTAAAGCTTACTTCACCTGCTTTGTGCATCGCAATCAGATGTTTGTAGGCTTCGAGTGGCGTCCCGCCGGTTGGCAGGCCAAGCACAAACGGGCGCTCCGCAGTAGGCTTGAATGCGTTGATGCGCTGGACGATATGGCGGGCGGCCCATTTGCCGACTTGTGCAGTATCTTTCAGTGGGATAAGTCTCATCTAACACCTCTTTGGGTAAGTAAACTAAAGCTATACTGTTACGGGTCTGAATAAGAGTCTAAGCGTAATCCAACTTTATGATTCTCACGTGAAGCGCCAGCCCCGATGATTTTTTGAATGATAAAATAAGTTTTGTGTGATGGCTAGCAATGTGGCAGCTTAAGACTACTTTTTGGTGATATAAATCACAAAAAAGGAGCTTTTAATTTGCGATACGAAATAATTTTTTTACACTCCGCATGAGTGATACGTGCCATGCGTTATTTCTAAAAGGTAGTGAGAGAGTTAAATAAACTACTAATAGGGTCCGTCCGCGGACAACATAGGGGGAAAAGGTGAACATTCTTAGTTATTTGCAAAAAGTGGGCCGCGCCTTGATGGTGCCGGTTGCCACGCTGCCCGCCGCCGCGATCTTGATGGGTGTCGGGTACTGGATTGACCCTACGGGTTGGGGCGCCTCCAACGCTCTCGCTGCTTTCTTTATTAAATCCGGCTCTGCCATTATCGAACACATGTCGGTGCTGTTCGCCGTCGGTGTGGCTTATGGCATGTCCAAAGACAAGGACGGCTCCGCTGCCTTGACCGGTTTTGTCGGCTTCCTGGTATTAACCACTCTCTGTTCACCGGCCGCCGTGTCGATGATTCAGAAGATCCCCCTCGACCAGGTCCCTGCCGCGTTTGGCAAGATTGAGAACCAGTTCGTCGGTATTCTGGTGGGTATCATCTCTGCAGAAGTCTACAACCGTTTCAGCAGCGTTGAGCTGCCGAAAGCGCTGTCGTTCTTCAGCGGCCGCCGTCTGGTGCCTATCCTGATCTCCTTCCTGATGATCCTGGTGGCTTTCATTCTGATGTACATCTGGCCGATGGTTTTCGGCGGTCTGGTGAGCTTCGGTGAGCAGATCCAGAAATTGGGTTCTGTCGGCGCAGGTATCTACGCATTCTTCAACCGTTTGCTGATCCCGGTCGGCCTGCACCACGCATTGAACTCGGTATTCTGGTTCGACGTGGCCGGCATTAACGACATTCCTAACTTCCTCGGTGGCCAGCAGTCTATCGAAGCCGGTAAAGCGGTTGTCGGCATCACCGGTCGTTATCAGGCGGGCTTCTTCCCTATCATGATGTTCGGTCTGCCGGGTGCGGCGCTGGCTATCTATCACTGCGCACGTCCGGAAAACAAAGCCAAGGTCTTGGGTATCATGATGGCGGGCGCCTTTGCCGCCTTCTTTACCGGGATCACCGAACCGCTGGAATTCTCCTTCATGTTCGTGGCCCCAGTGTTGTATGTGATCCACGCGATACTGACCGGTATTTCGGTATACATCGCCGCCAGCATGCACTGGATTGCCGGTTTCGGCTTCAGTGCCGGTCTGGTGGATATGGTGCTGTCGTCACGCAACCCATTGGCGACCCACTGGTTCATGCTGATCCCGCAGGGCCTGGTGTTCTTCGCCATTTACTACGTGGTGTTCCGTTTCACCATCAACAAGTTCAACCTGATGACCCCAGGGCGCGAACTGGCGGTTGCCGGTGACGAAACCGACGGTTATGACGTCAACGTCGGGACCGACGCGGGTAAAGACGAAAACGAAACCACTACCCTGGCACGCCGTTACGTGGGCGCCATCGGCGGTTCTGACAACCTGACCGGCATCGACGCCTGTATCACCCGTCTGCGTCTGAACGTGAAAGACTCTGCGCTGGTGAGCGACGCGGTGGCGAAACGTTTGGGTGCTTCCGGCGTGATCCGCCTGAACAAACAAAGCGTACAGGTTATCGTCGGCACCCGTGCGGAGCTGATTGCCAGCGCCATGCGCAACGTGGTCGCCGCAGGCCCGGTTGCCGCTACCGTAGCGCCTGCCGCAGCCCCTGTAGCCGAAACCAAGCCGCAGGCGGTACCTAATGCGACGAAGGTGGCTTTTGAGACGCTGGTGGCACCGGTAACCGGTGAAGTGGTGTTGTTGGATCAGGTTCCTGATGAAGCCTTTGCCAGCAAAGCGGTGGGTGATGGCCTGGCGATCCGCCCGACCGACAAAACCGTGGTGGCACCGGCAGACGGCACCATCGTGAAAATCTTCAATACCAACCACGCTTTCTGTCTGGAAACCGACAAGGGCGCGGAGATCGTGGTGCATATGGGCATCGACACCGTGGCGCTGAACGGCCAGGGGTTCAAACGTCTGGTCGAAGAGGGCGCTGAGGTGAAAGCCGGCCAGCCGATTCTTGAGTTGGATCTGGACTTCCTGAACGCCAATGCCCGCTCGATGATAAGCCCGGTGGTGGTGAGCAACTCTGACGATTACGCCGGCCTGGCTGCGTTGGCGACCGGTTCCGTGGTCGCAGGCCAGACCAAGCTGTTCGACATCCAGAAGTAAACTGTTTTACCTGAGTAGTACCCAGGGTGTTTAACGAGTCATGACGGAACACACCCTACCTTTGGCGGGAAGAGAGCGATCTTTTCCCGCTTTTTTATGGGCGCAATTTGCCCCGTTGTGGTGCTGTGGTCTATTGCGGTGCAGAGCCCCGCATTTTTCGTGAAACAAACGGTTGTTTCCGGGCGTGGCTTGTTGGATCATAGGCGGTTATGTGTAGCGCTTTGCATTGAGGAATAGTCAAATGAGTGAGGCTGAAGCCCGCCCAACCAATTTTATCCGTCAGATCGTCGATGAAGATCTGGCTTCAGGGAAACACGCGTCGGTACATACCCGTTTCCCGCCGGAGCCAAATGGCTATCTGCATATCGGCCATGCCAAATCCATCTGCCTGAACTTTGGCATCGCCCAGGATTACCAGGGCCAGTGCAACCTGCGTTTCGATGATACCAACCCGGTCAAAGAAGACATCGAATTCGTTGAGTCAATCAAGCACGACGTCGAGTGGCTGGGCTTTGAGTGGAGCGGCAATGTCCGTTACTCCTCGGATTACTTCGATCAGCTGCACCACTATGCGGTTGAGCTGATCAACAAAGGTCTGGCCTACGTCGACGAACTGTCGCCTGAGCAGATCCGCGAATATCGCGGCAGCCTGACTGCACCCGGCAAAGACAGCCCGTATCGCGGCCGCAGCGTGGAAGAGAACCTGGCGCTGTTCGAGAAAATGCGCAATGGCGAGTTTGCCGAAGGCACCGCTTGCCTGCGAGCCAAAATTGACATGGCTTCACCGTTCATCGTGATGCGCGATCCTGTGCTGTACCGTATTAAATTCGCGGAACACCATCAGACCGGCAACAAGTGGTGCATTTACCCGATGTACGATTTCACCCACTGCATTTCCGATGCGCTGGAAGGGATCACCCATTCGCTGTGTACGCTGGAGTTCCAGGACAACCGCCGTCTGTATGACTGGGTGCTGGACAACATCACCATTCCTTGTCATCCGCGTCAGTATGAGTTCTCGCGTCTCAATCTTGAGTACGCCATCATGTCGAAGCGTAAGCTGAACCTGTTGGTGACCGAGAAGATCGTTGAAGGCTGGGATGACCCGCGTATGCCGACCGTTTCCGGTCTGCGTCGTCGTGGCTATACCGCTGCATCCATCCGCGAATTCTGCCAGCGTATCGGCGTGACCAAGCAGGATAACAACGTCGAAATGGTGGCGCTCGAAGCTTGCATCCGTGAAGATCTGAACGAGAATGCACCGCGTGCGATGGCGGTGCTGGATCCGGTGAAAGTGATCATCGAGAACCGGGCGGAAGGTGTGGAAATGGTCACCATGCCTAACCACCCGAACAAGCCGGAAATGGGCAGCCGCGAAGTGCCGTTCAGCCGCGAGGTTTATATCGACCGTGCCGACTTCCGCGAAGAAGCCAACAAGCAATACAAGCGTCTGGTACTGGGCAAGGAAGTGCGTCTGCGCAATGCGTATGTGATCAAGGCCGAACGCGTCGAGAAGGACGCCGAGGGCGAGATCACCACCATCTTCTGCAGCTACGATGCGGATACGCTGAGCAAGGATCCTGCCGATGGCCGCAAGGTGAAGGGCGTGATCCACTGGGTTTCCGCTGCGCATGCGCTGCCGGCGGAAATCCGTCTGTACGATCGCCTGTTCAACGTGCCGAACCCGGCGGCGGCAGAGGATTTCCTCTCTACCATCAACCCGGAGTCGCTGGTTATCAAGCATGGCTTCGTGGAGCCAAGCCTGGCTGCTGCACAGCCGGAAAAAGCTTACCAGTTCGAACGTGAAGGTTATTTCTGCGCCGACAGCCGCTATTCTTCGGCTGAGCATCTGGTGTTTAACCGCACCGTTGGTCTGCGTGACACCTGGGCTAAAATCGACGTCTGAGAGTGATATACCGCTGACGGATAAAAGCGCAACTCAGGTTGCGCTTTTTTTACGACATTCACCGGGTTCCCCTTTGCTCATACCTTTTTCATCAACCTCATTTTAGATTTTCATCACACCCTTCCATCATCAATTTCTTGATATAAGGTTTCATTCAGTTAACACTACCTTATATATTCGTGATGCGAATTAATGTCATTTGGAGAGCGCTCTCATTTTTTCCTTTCTGGCTGATGGTTTTCGTCAAGCTGAAACCATTAATCGTCTCTGGTTGACCTCGTATCAATATTTATTCTGATTTTATTGAATTTTTTATTCAGACTCCTCTTTGCACAGCGACGTAACGCAATCTCATCGATATGTGCTCTTTGTCATACTTTGACAAATCTCCCTCATTTTTCATTTGATAATTCGCGTCGCGAAAAATAGTCTAGCTGTAGCAATAAGTGCTGTGGGGATTTCACCCCGCCGCAATATTTTTTTACCCGGTTGGGTTTTTTATTGGCAGTCGTGCAGGGCAGTGGTGAACACGGGCGGCTGCAACTTTTAAAGTTAAGTCAAAGAGGAATTTCATTATGGGTACGCACGGTGCTCAGCGTAAAACGCTGGCGCTCGCTATCGCGGGTGCGCTGTTGGGAACAGGGTTTGCCATGGCTCCTGAGGCGAAAGCCGCAGGGTTTGTCGATGATTCCACGCTGACCGGCGGTATTTATTACTGGCAACGTGAGCGCGACCGTAAAGATCTCAATCCGACCAGTGACGATTACAATAAATACACCACCAACCTGTCGCACTCGACGGCCAACCTGAGCCTGGATTTCGCTTCGGGCTATGCCTGGGATATGTTCGGTCTGGACGTGGGCGCGTTTACCGCCATCGAACTGGCCGAATCCAGTGCCAGTGGCCACCCGAACGAAATCGCGTTCTCCTCGAAAAACCGTACCTATGATGAAGATTATACCGGCGACAAAGGCGGCATCAGCCTGTATAAAGCGGCCGGCAAGTTCAAATATGGCCCGCTTTGGGCGCGTGCCGGTTATATCCAGCCAAGCGGTCAGACGCTGCTGGCGCCGCACTGGAGTTTTATGCCTGGCACCTATCAGGGGGCCGAGGCCGGGGCCAAGTTTGACTACGGCGATGCCGGCGCGTTGAGCTTCTCCTACATGTGGACCAACAAGTACAAGGCGCCTTGGCATATCGAGATGGACGACTTCCGCCAAAACGATAAAAAAACCGGCGTGTCCTACCTGCACTCATTAGGCGCCAAGTACGACTTCAAAAATGATCTGGTGCTGGAAGCGGCGTTCGGCCAGGCCCAGGGCTATGTAAATCAGTACTTCACCAAGGCGTCTTATAAGTTCGATCTGTTGGGTAACCCGTTAACTACCAGCTACCAGTTCTACGGTGCGGAAGACCGCATCAGCGACAAAAACGATGCCAACAGCATTTACGACGGTCTGGCCTGGCTGCAGGCGTTGACCTTCGGCTACACCACCGGTCAGTTCAACTGGCGGTTGGAAGGCACCATGGTGAAAGCCGAAGGCAATCAGGGCTTCTTCCTGCAGCGTATGACGCCAACCTACGCCTCTTCCAATGGTCGCCTCGACGTGTGGTGGGATAACCGCTCCGACTTCAACGCCAACGGCGAGAAAGCCGTTTATGCCGGCGTGATGTACGACCTGAGCAACTGGAATATTCCGGGCATGGCGGTGGGCGGTTCTTACGTGTATGCCTGGGATGCCAAACCCAGCACCAACCCGATCTACGATCAGGGCCAGCGTCTGAAAGAGAGCGCCTGGAGCCTGGACGCCATGTACACCGTGCAGGAAGGCCGCGCCAAAGGCACCTTGCTGAAACTGCATTACACCCAGTATGACAATCACACCAACATCCCAAGCTGGAGCGGCGGTTACGGCAACATCTTCCAGGATGAGAAAGACGTCAAATTCATGGTTATCGCGCCATTCACCATCTTCTGATGCCCTCCCCGGCGATGACGCCGGGGAAGCTTAAAAGGGACATGACAATGAAAAAAATGATGCTGACGTTGGCCGCCGTCGTCGCGCTGAATGCCTGTGTGCAACCTCCCGCACCGCCGGAAGATACCAAATTGAAACAGGCGTACAGCGCCTGCATTAACACTGCGGAAGGTTCGCCGGAAAAACTGCAGTCGTGCCAGGCGGTGCTGAACGTGCTGCGGCAAGAAAAGCAGCACCAACAGTTTGCCGCGCAGGAATCGGTGCGCGTGATGGATTATCAAAGCTGCATTCAGGCAGCCCACAGCGGTAACGGCCAGGCCTACGACGCCAAATGCGGCAAGATTTGGAAAGAGATCCGCGAAAATAACAATTAATTAAGGACGATGTTAACGATGAACAAATTTAAATTGAACGCGCTTGCCGTCCTGACGGCGACCGTTGGATTGTTTGGCGGCGTGGGGAACGTAATGGCCGATCAACAGCTGGTGGATCAACTGAGCCAGTTAAAATTGAATTTAAAGATGGTGGACAACCGCGCGGCCGACAGCGGCCTGGATTGCGGCAAGTTGGGCGCCGATTGGGCAGCCTGCAATAAAGTCCTGATCGGCCTGACCAACGATAATCAGGATATTAACGGCCAAGACTGGGCGATCTATTTTCACAGTGCCCGCCAGACTATGAGAGTGGATAACGACCAGTTTACCGTCTCTCATTTGACCGGGGATCTGTACAAACTGGCGCCGACCGATAAATTTACCGGGTTCCCTGCCGGTAAAACGGTGGAAATTCCGATTATTGCGGAATACTGGCAACTGTTTAAAACCGACTTCGTACCGCGCTGGTACGCGACCTCCGGCGATGCCAAGCCAAAAATTCTGCTCAATACCGATACCGAAGATCTAAACCGGTTTGTTGCGCCCTTTACCGGTGATCAGTGGAAGCGCACCAAGGATGACAACAATATCCTGATGACCCCGGCCTCTCGTTTCACTAAAAACGCCGAGCTGAAAACCTTACCGGCCGCGTCGCTGCGAGGTCAAATCGTGCCGACGCCGCTGGAAGTGAAAGTGCACCCGCAGGATGTGGATCTGAGCAAAGGCGTGGCGCTTGAACTGAGCGCGTTGAGCAAGCCGGCTGCCGACGCGGCAGCTGAACGCTTTGCGCTGCTGGGGGTGACCAAGAATGCGGGCGGCTATCCAATAAAAACCGATATCCAACCGGGTAAATTTAAAGGAGAGCTGGCGGTGCCGGGCGCTTATGAGCTGAAGATTGGCAATAAGGAAGCGCGGGTTATCGGCTTCGATCAGGCCGGGGTGTTCTATGGCCTGCAGTCTATTTTGTCGCTTGTCCCGACAGACGGCAGCGCCAACATCGCCACGCTGGACGTGAAAGATGCACCGCGCTTCCAGTATCGCGGCATCTTCCTGGACGTGGCGCGCAATTTCCACCAGAAAGATGCGGTGCTGCGCCTGCTGGATCAGATGGCGGCTTACAAACTCAATAAATTTCACTTCCACCTGAGCGATGACGAAGGCTGGCGCATTGAAATCCCGGGCCTGCCGGAGTTGACCGAAGTCGGGGGGCAACGTTGTCACGACCTGAGCGAAACCACCTGCCTGCTGCCGCAATACGGTCAGGGGCCTGACGTGTACGGCGGGTTCTTCTCGCGTCAGGATTACATCGACATTATCAAATATGCCCAGGCGCGCCAGATTGAGGTGATCCCGGAAATCGACATGCCGGCGCATGCCCGTGCGGCGGTGGTATCGATGGAGGCGCGCTACAAAAAGCTGCATGCCGCCGGGAAAGAGAAAGAGGCGGACGAGTTCCGTCTGGTGGACCCGACAGATACCTCGAACACCACTTCGGTGCAGTACTTTAACCGTCAAAGCTACCTGAACCCCTGTCTGGATTCATCCAGGCGCTTTGTCGATAAGGTGATCGGCGAAATTGCCCAGATGCACAAAGAGGCCGGGCAACCGCTGCGCACCTGGCACTTTGGCGGCGATGAAGCGAAAAACATTCGTCTGGGTGCGGGCTATACCAATTTGACCAAGCCGGAGGCGGGAAAAGGTATCATCGATCAGAGCAAGGAAGACAAACCTTGGGCGAAATCTCAGGTGTGCCAAGCGATGATTAAAGAAGGCAAAGTGGCCGATATGGAGCACTTGCCAAGCTACTTCGGGCTGGAGGTCAGCCAACTGGTGAAGGCGCACGGCATTGACAGAATGCAGGCTTGGCAGGATGGTCTGAAAGATGCGAAAGACGCCAAGGCATTCGCCACGCAACGCGTTGGGGTGAACTTCTGGGATACCCTGTATTGGGGCGGTTTTGATAGCGCGAACGATTGGGCGAACAAAGGCTACGAAGTTATCCTTTCCAACCCGGATTACGTTTACATGGACTTCCCGTATGAGGTGAACCCGGACGAGCGCGGCTACTACTGGGGGACACGCTTCAGCGACGAACGGAAAATGTTCAGTTTCGCACCGAATAACCTGCCTCAGAACGCCGAAACCTCGGTTGACCGCGACGGCAACCATTTTACCGCCAAGAGCGACAAACTCTGGCCGGGGGCTTACGGCATCTCTGCGCAGATGTGGAGTGAAACCCAACGCACCGATCCGCAAATGGAATACATGATCTTCCCACGCTCGTTGTCGGTGGCTGAACGCGCATGGCACCGCGCCGGCTGGGAACAGGATTACCAGGCGGGGCGTGAGTATAAAGGCGGGGAAACCCACTTTGTCGACAGCAAGAAACTGGATCAGGACTGGCTGCGCTTTGCCAATATTCTGGGGCAGCGCGAATTGGCGAAACTGGACAAGGGCGGGGTGAGCTATCGCTTGCCGGTTCCGGGCGCTCGTGTGGTGAGCGGCAAGCTGGAAGCCAATATCTCGCTGCCGGGCCTGGGCATTGAGTATTCCGTCGATGGCGGCAAACATTGGCAGCGGTATGACGCCAAAGCCAAACCTGCGGTAACCGGCGACGTACACATCCGGGCAGTAAGCCCGGATGGCAAGCGTTATAGCCGTGCAGAGAAAGTGTAAGCCTTAACCGTGGCCCGTCTGATTGCAGGCGGGCCATTTTTTTCAACGGTAACGTTCGGCGGTAATCAATCATGAATTCGATACGGCTGACGTTTATGGTGGTCGCTTTTTGCTCCGGTATTGCCGGCGCACTGCAAATACCGACGCTGAGCCTGTTCCTTACTACTGAAGTGCAGGTCACGTCGTTATGGGTCGGTTTTTTTTATGCGGTTAACGCCGGGACGGGCATCGCGGTCAGTTTCTTGCTGGCAAAAAAATCCGATCGCCAGCGTGATCGGCGCAATCTGATTATAAGCTGTTATTTATTGGCTGCGGGCAACTGTCTGCTGTTTGCGTTTAACCGCAATTATTTGACGTTAATTACGGCGGGCGTGCTGTTAACCGCCATCGCCAATACGGCGATACCGCAATTATTTGCGCTCGCGCGCGAGTATGGGGAGAAAACATCGCATAACGTGGCGATGTTCAGCGCGATTATGCGCGCCCAGCTTTCGCTTGCCTGGGTATTTGGTCCGCCATTGGCCTTTATGCTGGTGATGAATTACGGCTTTACGGCAATGTTTATGTTTGCCGCTGGGATATTCCTGTTGGTCACGCTGTTGGCCTGGCGGGTATTGCCCTGCGTGGTGCGAACCGAAGATGGCAACGTTGCTATTGATCCGCCGTTGCGGCAAAAAGGGGCCTTCGATAAAGACGTTGGCCTGCTGTTTTGCGCATCGGTATTGATGTGGACCTGCAGCGCCCTGTATCTGATCGATGTGCCGCTGTATATCAGCGCCGAGTTGGGGTTGTCGCAGAGCCTGACCGGTTGGATCATGGGCGTTGCCGCCGCGATCGAGATCCCGATCATGATTCTGGCCGGTCGTTATGTGAACCGAGTGGGCAAGCGCCCGATGATGGCGGGCGCAATCGTGGCCGGCATACTGTTTTATGCCGGCATGCTGTGGTTTACCACCGCTGGCGGGTTGCTGGCTCTGCAGGCGTTTAACGCGATATTTATCGGCATTATCGCCACCGTCGGCATGCTCTATTTTCAGGATCTGATGCCGGATCGAGCCGGAATGGCCACCACGTTGTTTACCAACAGTATTTCAACCGGCGTGATCCTGGCCGGTATATTACAAGGGGTTCTGACCGAGTTCGGGCCGCATTCCTCCGTTTATCTGTTAGCCGTGTTACTGCTTTTAATTGCTTTGCCCGTGGGGTGTAAAGTTCGGGAAGTTTAGTGGTTTCTGAGTGAGTCGTTTATTTTTAAACACAAACAAGGATACATGATGGCTATATTAGTGACGGGCGGTGCCGGTTATATCGGTTCGCATACCGTATTGGCATTACTGGAAAGGGGAGAGGGCGTTGTCGTGTTAGACAACTTGTCCAACAGTTCACCGGAATCGCTTTTTCGGGTGGAGAGGCTGACCGGTAAAAAAGTGATCTTTTATCAGGGGGATATTCAAGAGCATCATTTACTGGATCATCTCTTTCGCCAGCATGATATTCATGCGGTTATTCATCTTGCCGGGTTAAAGTCGGTTCGAGAGTCTACTGAAGAGCCACTGAAGTATTATCAAAATAACATTTCCGGTTCGCTGATCGTGCTGGACAGAATGCGACATGCCGGTGTGCGGCAATTTATTTTCAGCTCTTCAGCCACCGTTTACGGGCCGGCGGAATATACCCCGCTGACGGAGAGTTGCCGCGTCGGGCAGACGACGAATCCTTACGGCACTTCCAAGCTGATTGTGGAGCAAATCCTGGCGGAGTTTGCCAGAACCGCGCCGCAGATGGCGATCACCGCGCTACGTTACTTTAACCCGGCCGGGGCGCACGAGTCGGGGTTGATCGGTGAAGATCCCGCAGGCATTCCCAATAATCTTCTGGCTTACCTGGCACAGGTGGCTATTGGCAAACTTGCGGTGTTGCCGGTGTATGGCAATGACTATCCCACCAGCGATGGCACTGGGGTGCGGGATTACATTCACGTTATGGATCTGGCCGAAGGGCATTTGAAAGCGCTGGATAATCTGCGGCCGGGTTTTAATGTGTATAACCTGGGCACCGGCAAAGGCTATTCGGTACTGGAGATTATCCAGGCATTTGAGCGCGCCTGCGGATTTAAAATCGCCTATCAAATTAACCCGCGCCGTGCGGGAGATATTGCCGAGTGTTGGTCCGATCCGACGCTGGCGGCGGAAAAATTAGGTTGGCAAGCCAAAAGAAGCCTGGAAAAAATGGTTCGCGACGCCTGGCATTGGCAGAGCAAAAATCCACAGGGATACGGATCTTGTGCACCGCTGGTGGGGGGGTGACGTGAAACTTAACGACGAGCGTTTGGAATTGATGCAGCGCGACCTGTTTCGCGCCGACTATGAGGCCTGGATTAATAACCTGAAGTTAGCGTTCGTGAAATATCAGCGCCAGCTTTCCCCGGCATTACTGGGGCAGTACCAGCGAGGGGTTAGCCAGCTGAGAGCGTGGCTGGCTGATCAGGGGCGTTTATTCGATGCCGCGCAGTGCTCCTCATTATTCTGCGTTCCTACGCGCCAGTTGGCCGCGCAGCAAAAATTGCTGCACCGCATCTGGCTGGGCGGCGCCATTCCAGACGATGCCAGAGAGGTTATCTCCCAATGGGGAGATGCGCAGCAGGCTGTTCACCATGCAACCGCCGACGAATGGGTCGGGATACTCTGGGTATGGGATGCGCGGCAACTCAGAAACGAGGCGTATTTTACCCCAGCGGCGGAAGTGAAAGGTGGGCTTTTGGGGGAGTTCGATGCCGGCAACCACCGGTTGCAGGTGCATTCGCTGAGCGAGCTGGCGCAAAAAAGGGTCGGCGGCAACCTGGGTTTTATCCACGCACTCCATGATAAGCGCTATTACGCCACGCTTTCTGACTACTTTCGCTTTTTGATCCTGATCGAAATGGGGGGAATGTATATGGATATCGACACCCTTCCGCACCGTTCAGCGACGTTTTTTCTGCTGAAGCCGGAAGTGCCGGATTACCTTCAGCTCCTGCCTAATGGCGAAGTCAGTCACGTCAGCGGGTTGAATTTGTTTCTTGATGAAACCGGGATGATCGTTGGTTGCAGCGGCGATAGGTCGTTGTGCGAAATATTGGCGGGTCTGGATCAGATCTATGCGGCGCAAACCGGTGAAGTGCCGGATAAAAACCCTGTTTATGAAAGAAAGTTGTTCGATGAGTTTTATCTGTTGTGGAGCCGCCACATCGGCAGGACTCTCCTCAGCCACGATAGTTTCTGCAAGGATCACGGGGTTCATTATGACGCTGTTCCGCAGGCGGTGACCTGCGGTATCCGCGGTATGCGCCTGTTGGAAGATGTGATCACCAATGAGACGTTGCCGCTGGGGGAGGACGAACTGCACAGCTATCGGCAATGCATTAGTCGGCTGGAGCGGGTGGATTGGCAGCTTGAGCAACCGGCTGAACTGGCGCGGCATGCGGAAATATTTACCGTCGATGAGGTGCCGCGCATGGCCTACCCGGCGCAGATAAGGTCCGATATCGATCACTACCATTACTATTCGGTGCTGTCCCATGATCGCGCGCTGGATCGAGTGAACCAGCTTTTCGGCGAGTATCTGATAGCCGATAACCGACGGCAGATCGACGAAGGCAATTACTGGCGGCCAACCGTCGGAGCGGTCGATAGGGGATTGCCGCTAGCGCAGAGGGGGCTGCATTTTCTGCCGGGGCGGCAGGCGGACGAAGCGGACAAGACCCGCATGGCGAAGCTGATTTTTGCCACCAGCTATCTGGAATATTGTTCTGTCGGCAACCCGGCCGGGATGGATCTGGTGTCTCTGCAGCAGGCGCAAAATATCGACCCCTATCTGGACCTGATCACCCTGGCTTACGATCGGTGCGGGGCGTTTGTCGGATTTTTCACTGCGGCGAGCGTTGACGAATTGTATGGCGTTGAGGCGAGTTATCTGTATCGCGATGAAATAAAGCCGCTTGATGAGGCCTACGACGATTTTGTGCGAACACAAAGCATGGAGGACGATTACTTTATCTGCAGCCTGGCCATCGAGAGCCGGTTCCGCGGACAGGGCTATTTTAACCCGTTGTTTTCCCTTATTAAGCAGCGCGCACAGCAGCGGCGGGCAAAACATATCGTGCTGTGCGCATGGCAAAGCAGCGATGCCTGCCAAATCTACCTGAACAAAGGGTTCCGCGTTCGCGGCGTTTTCGACTATGCCTGGCCGATTTTCTTCGATCGGCTGCTGTTTCTTGAATATGTATTGTGACGAGTTTACCCATCCGCGTGTCGGCGGGTGAGTTGACGGTGAAGTGAGTGTAAGTGGGTAGTGAGAGAAGTACCGCGGAGAAGTGCCGCTGCAATTGTTGTCTTTCAGATGTGATTTTCCCCGGGCCTGTCCGGGGATTTTTTTGTCCCTTATTTGATGCATAAAAAAACCGCCGTTAAGGCGGTTCTCAATGCCGGTTTAGGGCATTATTTTTTGTCGTGCAAGGTGTCGTCTTCACGGCAATCACCGATTTCACAGTGACCATACAGGTACAGGCTGTGGTTGGTGAGCTTGATGCCGTGTTGCTTGGCGATATCACGCTGACGCACTTCGATAGACTCATCGCTGAATTCGATCACTTTGCCGCAGTCCAGGCAAATCAGGTGATCGTGGTGATGCTGTTGGGTCAATTCGAACACGGACTTGCCGCCTTCGAAGTTGTGACGGGTCACAATGCCGGCATCATCAAACTGGTTCAGTACGCGGTAAACTGTCGCCAGGCCAATTTCTTCGCCCATGTCGATCAGTTTTTTGTACAAATCTTCCGCACTGACGTGATGGCATTCCGGATTTTGCAGTACTTCCAGGATTTTGAGTCGCGGAAGCGTGACTTTTAGGCCGGCCTTCTTCAATGCGGTGTTGTTGTCAGTCATGCGGATTCAGTCCTGTTACTATGCTAATCAAGTTGAGGCATTCTTGCCTGTGGCATCGGTCGGCACAAAGAGTTAATTGCGTGTCATTATAGAACCGGTTGCCCTAAATGGAAACCGCCGGTTGTTAACAAAGATATCATGGCACAATTGCATGTTACACACGCAACGTCTTGATGGATGGGATAAACCGATATCTCAGTCTACCTTGACGATGTGGGAAGTTACAAACATGTAGCTTCTATTGCAGAAATCCGTGCTACCGATGAACGGCCCTGCTGGCAACACTATGCACTTTGCAGGGCTTTTGTTCAACCTTTGCGGGTTAGCCGACGATATCGGCCAGGCTCAGTTCTTCGCTGATCTGCTTCACCCAGGCTGCGACGCGATCGTTGGTCAATTCCGGTTGACGATCTTCGTCAATCGCCAGGCCGATGAAGAAATTGTCATCCGCCAAACCTTTCGATGCTTCGAAGTGGTAACCCTTGGTCGGCCAGTGACCGACAATCGCGGCGCCGCGTGGCTCAATGATGTCGCGGATGGTGCCCATCGCATCACAGAAATATTCCGCGTAGTCTTCCTGATCGCCGCAACCGAACAGCGCAACCAGCTTGCCGTTGAAATCGATTTCTTCCAGCGTCGGGAAGAAATCATCCCAATCGCACTGGGCTTCGCCGTAGTACCAGGTAGGAATACCCAACAGCAGGATGTCGAAAGCTTCTAGGTCCTCTTTGCTGCTTTTGGCGATGTCGCGGATTTCCGACACCTCTGGACCAAACTGCTGCTGAAGAATTTTCTGGATCATCTTGGCAATGTTTTCGGTATTGCCAGTGTCGCTGCCAAAGAAAATGCCTACATTAGCCATATCGCGTATAACCTTTAAATTCAATTAATTGCATTGCACGATGTTAGCGCTGAACGCGATAACACCGATTAAAATGATGACATGGCAAGAATCTGCCTCTTACCGGTAAGTGCGTATCATGCCAGAGATTTACCCCGGGGTTTTATCGCGTTTATGCGATGCCGGGAGGAATAAAACGGTGTTGGGTGTCATCCATAACACCGTGCCGCATGTGCGGCTGCAAAGATCAATGTTCCGGCTGTTCATCCGCCAGTTGTGCCAGCAGCATTTGCTCAATAAGCTCGCTGCGGCTGATATTACGCTGTTCCGCCAGTTTGTTCAGGGCGTCCACCGCATCCGCGTTGATTTTCAGTTCCACACGCCGTAAGCCACGGACTTTATCGCGTCGAAGCTGATTACGCTTATTGATTCTAAGCTGTTCATCTCGGGATAGCGGGTTGGTTTTCGGGCGCCCCGGACGGCGTTCATCTGCGAACAGATCCAGCGTCGTGCGATCCGTTTGTTCTTTTGCCATAGGTAGCGGTACTGCAAGGGAGTTTGCATCAAAAAGCGTATACGCTTCCGGACGGTTCGGTTAACACACTTCGGGCCAATAAACCCTAACCCAAATTCACCCCCAGCCTGACGTTACTAAACACGCTGAGCAGGGCGGTAAAATTATAGCGCGCCATATTACCCCAGCAGATAGAGCAACGACAATGTTTAACTGAACCGAAAACGCGCTAAGCCGTTATCTTTAGCGCGTTTTTTCGCCAGCGGGTGGTTTTTGTTCAGGCTTCGTCGAGAAAACGGTGGATGGCGCGCAGTACCGCCTCCGGTTTTTCCGCGTGAACCCAGTGGCCTGTGCCGGCAACCACGTGCGCTCGCGCCTGCGGGAACTGACGCGCGATATCTTCACGGTAGCTGTCCTGAACATAGGGTGACAGGCCGCCGCGGATAAACAGCGTCGGGTGCGGCCATGCGGGAACGTCCTGCCAGCCGGTGACGTTTTCGTATTGGTCGATCAGCACCGGCAGATTAAAGCGCCACTCGCCCTGATGAAAGGACTTCAGCAGAAACTGGATCACGCCTTCTTCCTGCAGGTAGTCGCGCATCAATTCCGCCGCCTGCTGGCGTTGGGTGATGCCGGCCGCGCTCACCGCTGTCAAGGCGGCGAAAATCTCGTCGTGGCGACGAGTGCGGTAATCCACCGGCGCCACGTCGATAACGATCAACTTTTCAACCCGTTCCGGGGCGATCGCCGTCAGCGCCATCGCGGCTTTACCGCCCATGGAGTGGCCGATCACAATCGCCTTCTCCAACTGCAACTCATCGAGCAGAGCCAGCAGGTCCTGCGCCATCTCGGGATAGGTCATTACCGCAGAACGCGGCGAAAGGCCGTGGTTGCGCAGATCGACTTTAATCACGCTGTGCTGTTGATTCAGATCGCGCGCCAGCACGCCCAGATTGTCCAGATTGCCGAACAGCCCGTGGATCAGCACTACCGGCAGGGCGGCGGACTCGGTGGCCAGCAGTTGATAATGTAATTTCATGGCGAAGTTCATACTGAGAGAGATTCAGATTAGGGTATCATGATTAAAACACACGACGAATATGCCCGTCGCCTTTCAAGCAGCAGCGTTGTTAGCGGCAACTTGCAATCCGGAGGGTATAACGCGGATTTCTCGAGGTTCGGGCTTGGCAGCGCCGACTATAGGTATTAGTCTGCATTTTCCGCCCGCAGACACATAGTTGTGTTCGCTCTTGCGTTTTTAACCTTATAATCCCATGGCTTGAATGCAGGATCTGGCTTCAGGTTCTAAGTAGAAAAAAACAGTACTGGATAAAGATGAAAACTATTGAAGTCGACGAAGAGCTTTACCGTTATATTGCCAGCCACACGCAACATATTGGTGAGAGCGCGTCCGATATTTTGCGCCGTATGTTGAAGTTTACCGCAGGCCAGCCATTGCGCGTCGCGCCTGTCACCAGTGCTCAGAGCGCCGAGCAGGATAAAGCCGTCGCCGCGCAGCGTCCTCGCGATCGTGTACGCGCGGTGCGCGAGCTGTTGCTGTCGGACGAATATGCCGAACAGAGCAGAGCGGTTAATCGTTTTATGCTGGTACTTTCGACCTTGTATACTCTCGATGCGGCGGGCTTTGCCGCAGCTACCGATGCATTGCATGGCCGCACCCGCACCTATTTTGCCGGCGATCAGCAAACCCTGCTGGCGAACGGAACGCATACCAAGCCAAAGCACGTTCCGGGAACGCCTTACTGGGTGATCACCAATACCAACACCGGTCGTAAACGCAGCATGGTTGAACATATCATGCAGGCTATGCAGTTCCCTGCGGAACTGACAGATAAAGTTTGCGGCACTATCTAATTTAGCGAACAGCCCGTCATGGTGGCCGTGAGCGACATATTGCCCGGCTGCCGGACAGGGATTAGGGAGATATGTCGATGGCGAACAACCCACGTGCCGGGCAGCCGGCTCAGCAAAGCGATTTGATCAACGTGGCCCAGCTGACGTCGCAGTACTATGTACTGCAGCCGGAAGCGGGCAACGCCGCACACGCGGTGAAGTTCGGTACTTCAGGGCATCGCGGCAGCGCCCTGCGTCACAGCTTCAATGAAGCCCATATCCTCGCTATCGCTCAGGCGATTGCAGAAGTGCGTCGCCAGCAAGGGGTTACCGGCCCTTGCTACGTCGGTAAAGACACCCACGCGCTGTCGGAACCGGCCTTTATTTCTGTGCTGGAAGTCCTGACCGCCAACGGCGTAGACGTGATCGTGCAGGAAAATAACGGCTTTACGCCAACCCCTGCGATATCTCATGCCATTTTGTGCCACAACCGCAACGGCGGGGCGCTGGCCGACGGCATCGTCATTACCCCTTCGCACAACCCGCCTGAAGACGGCGGCATCAAGTATAACCCGACCAACGGCGGCCCGGCCGACACCAACCTGACCTCAGTGATTGAAAAGCGCGCCAACGAACTGCTGGCGCAGCAGCTGAAAGGCGTTCAGCGCCAGTCGCTGGACAAAGCCTGGAACAGCGGTCATCTGCACGCGCAGGATTTGGTGCAACCTTATGTGGAAGGGCTGGTGGACGTGGTTGATATGCCCGCCATTCAGCGTGCCGGCCTGAAGCTGGGCGTTGATCCGCTTGGCGGCTCAGGTATTGCCTACTGGCAGCGCATAGCCGAGCATTACAAGCTGGATCTGACGCTAGTCAACGACTCCATCGATCAGACCTTCCGCTTTATGCACCTGGACCACGACGGCATTATCCGTATGGACTGCTCGTCAGAATCTGCGATGGCCGGCCTGCTGGCGCTGCGCGACAAGTTCGATCTGGCGTTCGCCAATGACCCGGACTACGATCGCCACGGTATCGTGACGCCTAAAGGCCTGATGAACCCGAACCACTATCTGGCCGTTGCCATTAACTACCTGTTCCAGCATCGCCCGCAGTGGGGCGCCGATGTGGCCGTGGGCAAAACGCTGGTTTCCAGCGCGATGATTGACCGCGTGGTGGCCGATCTGGGCCGCAAGCTGGTGGAAGTGCCGGTCGGTTTCAAATGGTTTGTTGACGGTCTGTTCGACGGCAGCTTCGGTTTTGGCGGTGAAGAGAGCGCCGGGGCTTCGTTCCTGCGTTTCAATGGCACTCCGTGGTCGACCGACAAAGACGGCATCATCATGTGCCTGCTGGCGGCGGAAATCACCGCAGTGACGGGTGAAAACCCGCAGAATCATTACGAAGATCTGGCCAAGCGTTTCGGCGCACCGAGCTATAACCGTATTCAGGCACCGGCTACCCATGCGCAGAAAGCCGCATTGGCCAAGCTGTCGCCGGAAATGGTCAAGGCCAACACGTTGGCGGGTGACCCGATCACTGCTCGTCTGACGGCGGCTCCGGGTAACGGAGCCTCTATCGGCGGCCTGAAAGTGATGACCGACAACGGCTGGTTTGCTGCGCGTCCTTCAGGTACCGAAGAAGCCTACAAAATCTATTGTGAAAGCTTCCTGGGCGCCGAACACCGCGAAAAAATCGAGCATGAAGCGGTGGAGATCGTCAGCGAAGTGCTGGCTTCTGCCAAATAATCTCTCCTCTTCCTGATGAAAAGCGCTGTTTTTACAGCGCTTTTTTTATGTCTGTAATTTAGATATATCTATTTACAAAGGCCGTTTGCGCATTTAGATATATCGATCTAGATTAGATATATCGAAGTGGATTAGATATATCTAAATCACCTCGTCGACTGACTATTCATTGAGAGGTAAAACCCTATGTTCCATCGATTAGGTTTACACCGCCTGCACGGTTGCCACCATGACGGCGAAGAAGGGCACGAGCATCGTCGGCGCGGCGGGCGCCACCACTTTGGCGGCGAGCGCGACGAAGAACATGGACGCGGCGGCCGTGGCGGGCGTCACCGCATGTTTGAACATGGCGATTTGCGGTTGGTGCTGCTGGCGCTGGTGGCGCGCAAGCCGAGTCACGGCTATGAGCTGATCAAGGCGATCGACGAGGCTTCCTCCGGCTTGTACGTGCCAAGTCCAGGCGTTATTTATCCGACTCTGACGCTGTTGGAAGAGCAAGACTTCCTCGAACCGATCACCACCGGTAACGGCCGCAAGAGCTACCAAATCACCGCGCTTGGCCAGAGTGAACTGCAAAAGCACCAGGCCACGGTCGAGCTGATCCTTGCTCGTTTAGCCGGTGCCGGCCGCAGCCATCACCATCACGGCAATTTGGCGGAGGGTATTTCCGAAGCCATGAACCGCCTGCGCAGTTTGCTGCGCGGTAACGTGATGCGCGCCGATCTCTCTCCCCGGCAGGTTGAACGCATCAATCAGGCGTTGCTCACCGCAGTGGCGACTATCGAAAGCGAAATGAACATTCGCCCAGCAGCGCAGGAGAACGACTGATGCCAGGCCACCGTTTCCGTATCACCGTTGAAGCCCTTAACGATCGCAAAGGCGACCCGGTCGATAAAGCGCCGTTGAGTTTTGAAGTGGAAAATCACGACGATATTCTTGGCATCGTCGAGCGAATCAAAGCGCGTGAAGATCTGAATTTTGGCGAAGATAAAAGTGCGGCCTTTGCCGTCGGCTTGAAGCTGTTCTCGGAAGTGATGATCGAGAACCGCAAGCATCCTGTTTTCGCTCCTCTGCGCGAGGCGTTCAAGGAATTCATGATGGGGTTGAAGAAAGGGCCGCATTCATAGATGCGTCGCACAGGCCCCGTGAAGTGGGTTTGCGTTTAACACAATGGCAACTATCATTAACTCTGGTCATTTTATCAAAGTAATAGGTTGCCATTCTATTTAATAGATATTTCAAGATTGTTGAAACTAAAAAAATCCATAAAATCAGTTGTTCTGCAGTAATTAACTACAGTAAATAATAATTACCCTAATTAATTAAATGCTAACAATGGCATTATTTATTTCCCCTTACCGCCATTATATTGATGGTGATAAAGTTTCTTGATATTCAAAGGATTGCTTTTAGGTGTGGGTTCGAAAATGAATTCACGCCGAGCCGTACTGCGCCTGCTTTATCATGAAAGGGGGAGTGATGAGAAAAACATCCGTTAGCAGTAATAAAAAAAACGATGCTTTTGATTACGCAGTTTATTCTAATGTGCCGGCAGAGGAAAATCCCCGTTATTATTATGACTTTCCGCTAAAAGCGGTTTATAGCCGTGAAGATATCACTCCATTTCCCTACGTGGATGCCTTGCCGGGAATGCCGCCTTATATTCGTGGACCTAATGCGACGATGTATACGGTAAAACCCTGGACCATAAGACAATATGCCGGGTTTTCTACCAGTCAAGAGTCCAATGCTTTTTACCGTAAAGCGCTGGCGGGGGGAATGCAGGGGATTTCCGTGGCTTTTGATCTGGCTACGCACCGTGGGTATGACTCGGACCACCCTCGTGTAGAAGGCGATGTCGGCAAGGCTGGCGTCGCCATTGATTCCGCAGAGGATATGAAAGCCCTGTTTGACGGTATCCCGCTCGATCAGGTTTCGGTATCGATGACGATGAACGGCGCCGTTTTGCCGATTATGGCAGCCTACATTGTTGCCGCGGAAGAAAGCGGCGTAGCGCCAGAACAGCTTAAAGGAACTCTGCAAAATGATATTTTGAAAGAGTTCATGGTTCGTAATACCTATATTTATCCTCCCGTACCTTCAATGCGTATTGTCACCGATATTCTCGCTTACACCGCAGAGTTCATGCCGAAATTCAACGCACTGTCCATTTCGGGTTACCACATGCAAGAGGCCGGCGCGCCTGACGTACTGGAGTTGGCGCTGACGCTGGCTAATGGCAAAGCCTATGTTCAGGCGGCTCTGGATCGCGGATTGAAAATCGATGATTTTGCCGGCCGGCTGAGTTTCTTTTTCGGCATGGGCATGCAGTTCTATGCCAACATCGCCAAGCTGCGTGCCGCCCGCCTGCTATGGTGCCAAATCATGCAGTCATTTGGCGCCAGTAAGCCCAACTCATTGTTGCTGCGTACGCATTGCCAGACTTCGGGCTGGTCGCTGACGGAGCAAGATCCGCTGAACAATGTGGTACGCACCACCATTGAAGCAATGGCCGCCGTTTTCGGCGGGACCCAGTCTCTGCACACCAATGCATTCGATGAAGCCATGGGGTTGCCAACCGATAACTCCGCCAGGCTCGCCCGCAATACCCAACTCATTTTGCAGGAGGAGACCGCCATCTGTGACGTGGTCGATCCCTGGGCCGGCTCTTACATGATGGAAACGCTGACGATGGCGATGGCGGAAGGGGCGCAAAACATCATGAACGACATCAGTGCCATGGGTGGAATGCTGGCCGCTCTGGAAAAAGGCTGGGTGAAACAACAAATTGAACATTGTTCGGCCATTACCCAGGCGCAGATTGATTCCGGCAGAAAAGTGATTGTTGGCGTCAATAAGTATCAGTTACCTGGAGAGCGGCCGCTTGAGGTTCGCTTTATTGACAACAGCAAAGTGCGGGCTCAGCAAATAGCTCGGCTGGCGTCGCTGCGCCAGCGACGCAATGACACCCAGGTGGCTCATGCATTGGCGGCATTGACGCGCAGTGCCGAGGGCGATGGCAATTTATTGGCTGCGGCAGTCGACGCAATGCGTCTGCGGGCCACGGTCGGTGAAGTGACCGCCGCGCTCGAGCAGGTATGGGGGCGCTATCAGGCAAAGCCGCAGTTTGTCACCCATGTTTATGGCGAGGAGCTCAAGCACGACCCGCAATGGCAAAGAGTGCAAGCGCAGATTGGCGCGTTCACCCGGCAACTGGGCCAGAGGCCAAAATTGCTGATCGCAAAAATGGGGCAGGACGGACACGATCGGGGGGCAAAGGTGGTGGCCGCCGGTCTGCATGACATGGGCTTTGACGTTGTATTGGGCGCGTTATTCCAGACCCCGGAAGAAGTGGTGCAACAGGCTGGCGCAAGCCACTGCCATGCTATTGGCGTCTCATCGCTGGTGGCTGGGCATAAAACGCTGGTGCCGGCATTAATGGCGGCCCTGGCGGCGGCCGGTAAAGAGGACATCACCGTGTTCGTTGGCGGGGTGTTGCCTGTTGCCGATTACCCGTTTCTCTTCGATTGCGGTGTGGCCGATATTTTTGGCCCTGGTACGCCGTTGCTGACCTGCGCCGATCGGATCCTGGAACACATTGGACGCCAGCAGGTTTCTCAAAAGAGTTCCGCAGCAATTCATCCTACAAACATCAAGTGAGGCGCATATGAACGGTGAGCAGCAAGGGCAGACCTTCAAATATAAACTGGCGGGCATCTCTACGTTGATTGGCCAGGTGGTATCAATGGATGAATGGGCTGAATCGTTTAAAATTCCACACCGGAAAAAACCGGGGCAATACTTAAGCGGCAAGGACATCCAAAAAATCATTGGCCCCGTGGAGTCCAAAAGCTGGGATCCGGATTTATTTCGCGATTTCACTCATGTCGTCAGTGTAGCGAAAGAGGCGATGCAGGGAGCGGGGCTTGGCCCGAACGATATTGACGTCGTGATGGTAGCCAGCAGCACCCCGTATGAGGTTCAACTGGATTACGACTCTTTTCGCCTGATGCGAGCGCTGGGGATCCCCGATCATATTCCGCCATTACAATTGGCTGCCGGCTGTGCCGGTATGGGGCGAGCGCTGTCTTTAGCCGCCCGTTTGCAGGCGAAAAATATCCTGGTAGTGACGTATGAAATCTCGAGCCTGTACATGGTTTCACCCATTTACCGTTATAACAGCGCGCACCCGTTGCGCGATTCGCTATGGGCTTCGCCGGCGCTATTTTCGGACGGCATAGCGGCGATCGTATTAAGACACCATGACGATGCGCAAGGCTACAGTCTTTATAGCCGGGACTCGCTGTCCTTCGGTGATGAAGCGGGGTTTGAGGATCCGCTCATTCATTATCCCGGCGGCGGCGGATTGAATCCTCCCGGTGTGGAGCGTAATGATGAACTGGCTTGCTATGCGATGGCGGGCGATCAAACCAAACGTTACTATGCAAAAGGGATGAAATTGAATCACCTGGGGTTGGCTCAATATAATAGCAATTATTACAATGAGGTAGCGCGAATTTATACCCATCAGGCCAGCCCTAATATGGTCGAAAGCTATATTGAGCAATACTGTCATGAGACCCAGGTGGAGCAGGGTAAATTCAGTACTCACGCCCGGCGTTATGGCAACCTGGTGATCCCGAGTACGCTAAAACTTATTCACGATGATTTGAAAGAGAAAAAACTCCATTCCGGTGAGGATATTGCCGTGCTGGTAGTCGGTGCCGGGCCGGAAAGAGGCGCGTTTCTCATTGGGGTGGAATAACCGCTCAGGCCGCATGTGGCGCTCGCTAAATCACATGCGGCACCCATAACGTCAAGGCATAAATCGATACCCGACGCCGGTCTCGGTCAGCAGGTGTTTCGGCCGCGCCGGGTCGGCCTCCAGCTTCTGCCGCAGGTGTCCCATATAAATGCGCAGATAGTGGCTGTGTTCGACGTAGTTCGGCCCCCAGACGTGGCTCAGCAACTGACGTTGGGTGATCACTTTGCCGGAGTTGGCCAGCAACTCGGCCAGCAGACGAAACTCGATCGGCGTCAGGTGCAAGTCTTCGCCATTGCGCAGCACGCGGCGGTTGATCAGATCGACGGTGATTTCGGAAAAGCTGATCAGCGGGCTCTCCTGCTGGCTACCGGAGTGGCGGCGCAAGGCAACCCGCACCCGCGCCAGCAACTCGCCGATGCCAAACGGCTTGCTGAGATAGTCGTCTGCCCCGGCGTCCAGTGCGGCGACCTTGTCTTCTTCGGCATTGCGCGCCGAGAGGACGATCACCGGAATGGCGCTCCACTGCCGCAGATCGCGGATATAGTTCAGCCCGTCGCCGTCCGGCAACCCTAAATCGAGAATAATCAGATCCGGTTTACGCGTGCCGGCTTCAATCAGCCCGCGTTGCAGTGTCTCGCTTTCAAACACCCGCAGACCTTCGCTCTCCAATGCGATGCGCACGAAACGCCGGATCTCTTTCTCATCTTCGACAATCAGAATATTGGTTGGCGTGCTGCTCACAGTGCTCCCAGGGTTTGATTACAGATCAAAGGATTCGCCGTCAATTTCGGGCGGTTTCTCCAGCGGCAGGACAAAACGGAAACTGGCACCGCCGTTGGCGCCATTTTCCGCCCAGATGCGCCCGCCGTGCACTTCAATAATGGCACGGCAAATCGCTAACCCCAACCCCACGCCGGGGATTGCCGACTCTTTATTGCCGCGAGAGAATTTATCGAAAATCAGCTGTTTTTTCCCCTCGGGAATGCCGGGGCCATTGTCCCAGACTTCGACTTCCAGCCACTCCGGCAGAGTATGGGCGCGAATGCCGATAATAGCATCGATGCCGGCGTATTTATTGGCGTTTTCCAACAGGTTAGTGAAGACGCGTTCCAGCAGGCTGCCGTCGCAATTGACCAGCACCAGCTCAGGCGGCAGCTCAACCTTGATCTGGTGTTGGGTCAGCAACGGTTCCAGCATGTGCAGCGATGCGCCGACGATCTCTTCCAGCGATTGCCACTCTTTACGCAGGTTAAAGCCGCCGGACTGAATACGCGCCATATCCAGCAGGTTATTCACCAGCCGGGTGGTGCTCAGCACTTGCTGTCGGATCTGGCTGGCCTGCGGCGCATGGCTGGAGCCTTCGGCCGCCAGATCGAGCGTCAGAATTTCCGCCTGACCGAACAGCACCGTCAACGGGGTGCGTAAATCGTGGGACAGTGCCGCCAACAAAGAGTTACGCAGTTGTTCACGCTCGGCGTCCAGCTTGGCTTCCTGGGCGCTGCGCGCCAGGTACAACCGCTCCAGCGCGCTGGCGATCAGCACCGTAAAGGTTTGCAGCAAGCGCTGTTGTTCCGGCACCATCAGTTGGCGCAGGTTACTGGGTTCGATAGCCAGCAGGCCGAAGGTTTGCTTTGACGTGGTTAACGGCAGGAGTTGATAAGGCACGCCGGGCAGGGTGTCGGTACCGGCACCGGCCGGCATACCCTTGTCAAAGCTCCAGCGGGCAATGGCCTCATCCACCGACAACAGCCCGCCGGTCTCGCCGACCATCTGTTGCAGCCTGCCATCCTCCTGGGGCAGCAGCAGCACGGTTTTGGCCTGGAAGCTGCTGGAGAGAAAATGGCGGCTGGTCTTGGCGATATCTTCAGGGGTCAGCGCCTGACTCAGGCCGCGTGAGATCTCATACAAGTGGCGGGCTCGCTGTTCGCGATAGCGTGCGACCCGGGCCTGGTAACGCACCCCCGCGGTCAGGTTACCGATGGTGATGCCGACGATCAACATGACGCCGAAGGTCAGCAGATATTGCATATCGCTGACGGCAAACGACCATTCGGGTTGAACGAAGAACAGGTCAAAGCTGGCGACGTTGATCACCGCCGCCAGCACCGACGGCCAGCGGCCGAAGAACAGCGCGACGATCGCCACGCCGAGCAGATACACCATCACCAGGTTGGCCTGGTCAAAACCCGGCAGCAGCCATTGCGAGAGCAGGGTGATCAGGGCGCACAGCGCCACGGCGACGGCACAGCCGCGCAATTGCATGCGCCACTTCTCCGTAAAGTTGCGGTTGTCATGCTCTTTGCCGGGCTGCGGGAAGCTGTCGTTTTCCAGCGCGACGATCACCAAATCGAGATCCGGCCCCAAGCGGCCAAGACGATCGGCGAAGCTGCCGCGCAGTTTCCAGCGCTGCTCGCCACGCCGGCCGATAATGATTTTGCCCAGGTTATGCTCGCGGGCGTAGCGCAGCACCGCACGTTCTTCGGAAGGGTCGGACAGGGTGGCGGTTTCGGCACCCAGCTCCTGCGCCAGCCGCAGCGCCCGCAGTATTGCCCGGCGTCGGTTTTCCGGCAGCCGGTGCAGCTTCGGCGTTTCCACATATACCGCATGCCAGTGGCAACCCAGCCGCGCCGCCAGTCGGGCGGCGATGCGCACCAGTTTTTCGTTGCCGCTGTTGTGGCCGACGCACAGTAAAATGCTGTCGCGGGTGTGCCATACTTTCTCTCGGCCCTGAGTGTCGCGAAAGGCGCGCATTTGGTCATCGACCCGATCGGCGGTGCGGCGCAGCGCCAGCTCGCGCAGGGCGATCAGGTTACCCTTGCGGAAAAAGTGCTCGATGGCGCGTTCGGCCTGACCGGGGAGATACACCTTGCCTTCATTTAGCCGCTGGCGGAGATCGTCCGGCGGCAGATCGACCAGCACCACTTCGGTGGCTTCGTCGAATACGTGGTCGGGCACGGTCTCACGCACCCGCACTCCGGTTACGCCGCCGACCACGTCGTTCAGGCTCTCCAGATGCTGCACGTTCACGGTAGTGAGCACGTCGATACCGGCGTCCAGCAGCTCCTCCACATCCTGCCAGCGTTTCGGGTGGCGTGAACCCTGGGCGTTGCTGTGCGCCAGTTCGTCCATCAGCACCAACGCCGGATGGCACGCCAGCGCGGCATCGAGATCAAACTCCTGCACCAGCCGGCCGCGATACTGGATACGCTTTTTCGCCAGCACGTCCAGGCCGGTCAACAGCGCAGCGGTTTCGCAGCGTCCGTGGGTTTCTACTACGCCGACCAGCACGTCCAGCCCCTGGCCGCGCAGGCGCTGCGCTTCTTGCAGCATGGCGTAGGTTTTGCCCACCCCGGCGCAGGCGCCGAAGAACACCTTCAGCCGGCCGCGCGGTTTTTCATTGGCTACCGCCAGCAGGCTGTCAGGATCGGGGCGCTGCTGTTCTTCTTCGACCATTACAATTCCTTGCGTAACAAAGCAAAAATGGGTTCGGCACGCCGAACCCTCTCACTATGCTGAATGCGGCGTATTATCGCAATGCGTCGAGCGCCAGGTTCAATTTCAGCACGTTAACCACCGATTCGCCCATAAAGTTGGGGGTTGCCTGATCGGTGTTTTCGTCAATCAGCCTGGCGATTTGCTCCTGCGGCAGTTGGCGCGCTGCGGCAACTCTGGCCAGTTGATATTGCGCCGCAGCGATGGAAATCTGCGGATCCAGCCCGCTGCCGGAGGCGGTCAGCAGATCGACCGGGATCGGGCCTTTCATCGCCGGATTGGCCTGCCGCAGTTGTGCTGCACGTTCGGCGATGGCCTTATCCAGCGCCGGGTTGGTGGCGGCCAGATTGCTGCCGGCGGACGCCATGGCATTATAGGCTGAATCACCGGTGGCAGAAGGGCGACCCCAGAAATACTCCGGCTTGGTAAAGTTTTGGCCGATCAGCGCCGACCCGATCACCTTGTCGCCCTGATACAGCAGCGAGCCGTTGGCCGCGCCGGAAAACAGCAACTGCGACAGCCCGGTGGTCAGCAGCGGATAGACAATGCCGGTAATCAACGTCAGCAGAATCAGCATTACCAGCGAAGGTCGTAAATAAGACATGTTCATTTCCTCTTAATTCTTAACCGGCGATATGCAAGGCGACCAGGACCAGATCGATCAGCTTGATGCCGACAAAGGGCACCAGCAGACCACCCACACCATACATCCACAGGTTGCGGCGCAGCAGCGCAGCAGCGCTCATGGGTTTATAGCTCACCCCTTTCAGCGCCAGCGGGATCAGGAATACGATCACCAGGGCGTTGAAAATGACCGCCGACATAATGGCGGAAGCGGGGGAGTGCAGGTGCATGACGTTCAGCGCGTTCAACTGCGGATAGGTTGCCGCGAACGCCGCCGGGATAATGGCGAAATATTTCGCCACGTCGTTGGCGATACTGAAGGTAGTCAGAGAACCGCGCGTCATCAGCATCTGTTTACCGATATGCACCACTTCAATCAGTTTGGTCGGGTTGGAGTCCAGATCGACCATGTTGCCGGCCTCTTTGGCGGCCTGGGTGCCCGAGTTCATCGCCACCGCCACGTCGGCCTGCGCCAGTGCCGGCGCATCGTTGGTGCCGTCGCCGGTCATCGCCACCAGTCGGCCTTCTGCCTGGTACTGGCGGATTAAGGCCAGTTTGGCTTCCGGCGTGGCTTCCGACAGGAAGTCATCCACCCCGGCCTCGGCGGCGATCGCCGCAGCGGTCAACGGGTTATCGCCGGTGATCATCACCGTTTTGATGCCCATTTTACGCAGCTCGGCGAAGCGCTCTTTAATGCCGCCCTTGACGATATCTTTCAGCGCCACCACGCCCAGCACCCGTGGCCCTTCGGCCACCACCAGCGGCGTACCGCCGGTGCGCGCGACGCTAGCCACCAGATCGTCCACCGCCTGCGGGAAGTGGCCCTGATTGGATTCCACGTGACGGCGAATGGCATCCACCGCCCCTTTACGGATCATGCGGTCCTGCACGTTGACGCCGCTCATGCGCGTCTGGGCGGAGAAGGGCACGAAGGTGGCGTTCAGCGCCTGCAGGTCGCGTTCGCGCAGGTTAAAGCGCTGCTTGGCCAGCACTACTATGCTGCGGCCTTCCGGCGTTTCATCGGCCAGGGAAGACAACTGCGCCGCATCGGCCAGATCCTGCTCCTTCACGCCAGGTGCAGGCAAAAACTCGGAGGCCTGACGGTTACCCAGCGTGATGGTGCCGGTTTTGTCCAGCAGCAACACGTCAACGTCGCCGGCAGCTTCCACCGCACGGCCGCTGGTGGCGATCACGTTAGCGCCCAGCATCCGGCTCATCCCCGCCACGCCGATGGCGGACAGCAGGCCACCGATAGTCGTTGGGATCAGGCAGACCAACAGCGCCACCAACACGGTGATGCTGACCACCGAGCCGCCTTTGGCGGCATCCACGCTGTACTGCGAGAACGGGAACAGCGTAGCGGTCGCCAGCACGAACACGATGGTCAGCGCCACCAGCAGAATGGTCAACGCCACCTCGTTCGGGGTTTTACGCCGTTTGGCGCCTTCCACCATGGCGATCATCCGATCGAGGAAGGTTTCGCCCGGGTTGACGCTGCACTGTACCACCAGCCAGTCGGACAGCACGCGGGTGCCGCCGGTCACCGACGAGAAGTCGCCGCCGGATTCGCGGATCACCGGCGCAGACTCACCGGTAATGGCGCTTTCATCTACTGACGCGCCGCCTTCAAGCACCTCACCGTCACAAGGGATGGTATCGCCGGCTTCCACCAGCACCACGTCCCCCTTGCGCAGGCTCTCGGCGGATACTTTTTCGGTAACGCCCTCGCGACCTGGCCCGGCCAGTTTCTTCGCCCAACTGGTTTTCTTGGTGCCCCTCAGGCTTTCTGCCTGCGCTTTGCTGCGCCCCTCGGCCAGCGCTTCGGCAACGTTGGCGAACAGCACGGTGAACCACAGCCACAGGGCGATGCTGCCGGTAAAGGCAGCGCTGCCGTCGGTCTTGCCGGCCAGGATCGCCAGCCAGATGACGGTGGTCAAAATACTGCCGATATACACCACGAACATGACCGGGTTACGCCATTGGGTGCGCGGATCCAGTTTTTTCACCGCATCGATCAGCGCGGTGCGGACCAATGCCGGTTCAAACAGTGCGCGTTGTTTGCGAGTCATCTTTTATTCTCTCTCTATGACGTCTGTTAGTTTGCCAACCAGAGCTGCAGGTGCTCGGCTACCGGTCCCAGCGCCAACGCCGGTACGAAGGTTAATGCGCCTACCAGCAACACTGTGCCGATCAGCAGACCGATAAACAGCGGCCCGTAGGTCGGCAGGGTGCCGTTGCCTGCAGGCTGACGTTTTTTCGCGCACAGCGAACCGGCAATGGCCAGCACCGGCAGGATCACCCCGAAGCGGCCGACGAACATGGCAAAAGCCAGCAACAGGTTGTAGAACGGCGTGTTGACGCTCAAGCCGGCAAAGGCGCTGCCGTTGTTGTTGGCGGCAGAGGACAGGGCATACAGCACTTCGCTGAAGCCGTGTGCGCCCGGGTTAAGGATGCCGGCGCGGCCTGCGTCGGTGGCGATGGCCAGCGCCGTGCCCAGCAACACCAGGGTCGGCGTGACCAGGATCGCCAGCGCGGTCATTTTCATGTCATAGACGTCGATCTTTTTGCCCAGGTACTCTGGCGTGCGGCCAATCATCAGCCCGGCGATAAACACCGTCAGCAGCACGAACAGCAGCATGCCGTACAGACCGGAACCCACGCCGCCGAACACCACCTCGCCAATCTGCATCAGCCACATCGGCACCATGCCGCCCAACGCGGTGAAGGAGTCGTGCATCGCGTTGACCGCGCCGCAGGAGGCGGCGGTAGTCACCACAGAGAACAGGCTGGTGGCGAGAATGCCAAAGCGTGATTCCTTGCCTTCCATATTGATGTTACTGGCGCTGCCCAGTTCGCCCAGATGCGGGTTACCCGCCAGTTCGGCGAACATCACCACGACCACCGCCACCACGAAGATCAGCGCCATCGCCCAGATCAGCGCGTGGCCCTGGCGGTTCTCACCGGCAACCTGACCGAAGGCGAAGCACAGTGCGCAAGGGATCAGGAAGATCGCCAGCATCTGGACAAAGTTGGTCAGGACGGTCGGGTTCTCGAACGGATGCGCCGAGTTGGCGCCAAAGAAGCCGCCGCCGTTGGTACCGAGCATCTTGATCGCTTCCTGCGAGGCTACCGGCCCCATCGGCAGCGTCTGCTGCGCGCCTTCCAGCGTAGTGGTGTGCAGATAAGGCAGGAAATTTTGCAGCGTGCCCTGGCTGACGAAGAACAGCGCGATCAGCAGTGAAATCGGCAGCAATACGTACAGCGTCACGCGGAAAATATCGAGCCAGGCGTTACCTATGGTGGCGCTGGAGCGGCGGGTGAAGGCACGGATCAGCGCAAAGGCCACTGCGATGCCGGTGGCGGCGGACAAGAAGTTTTGCACTGCCAGCCCGGCCATCTGGCTGAGGTAACTGAGGGCGCTTTCGCCGCTGTAAGCCTGCCAGTTGGTATTGGTGACAAAGCTGACGGCGGTATTGAACGCCAAATCCCACGACAGCCCAGGGAAACCCTGCGGGTTAAGCGGCAACGAGCCCTGGCCCATCAGCAGTGCGAACAGCAGTGCCAGACCCAGCAGGTTGAACCACAGGATCGCCAGCGCGTATTGCCACCAATTCATCTCGGCGGTGTCATTGCCACAGCAGCGCCAGACGGTGGCTTCCACCTGGCGCAGGGCGGGCAGCGGTTCGCCTTCGATCAGGCGTGCCAAAAAGCTGCCCAAAGGCCGGGCCAGCAGCACAAGCACCAGCAGGAAGCTGGCAATCAGTAAAAAGGCTGAAGCCGCCATCAGAAATCCTCCGCGTTGAACAGGGCATAAACCAGATAGCCCAATAGCAGCAGAACCAACAGCGCACCACCAATAACGCTGATACTCACAGGACACCTCCAGAGGTGTAGTTTTTGATACTGCGAGTGTAGGGAGGGCAATAAAAAGAAGATGAAAAAATAGCGCGAGCCGGTGTAAAAAAAGTATAAAAATGGCTGAAATTACAGCAAAAAATGGCTTTTTAACGGCGGTTTTGTGAGCGAGTGGCGCGTTTCAGCTTGTGTTCAGCCCTGTCTGAGAAGGCGGTGGGCGTAAACAGGCTGTAAATAACCACAATATAACCAATGGTTAGTTATCCATTAACCTTGTTGTAACAAAATTACGGGATGGCGCATTTATTTGCGATTTTTTGTACGATTTAGTGGTCGGATGAGTAGTAAACTTTCATCAGTTGCGCTAAAATTTTGTTCAGTTACCAAATTGTCGCATTTACATTGTCTACGCCAGCGCTGTTTCAAGAAAATCAACGGCCGGGCGTTTTTGAGGAGGTTCGCATGTCTATTTATCACGCTTATTCATTGCATCGGATTCTCCTGCGCCGCAGCGCAGTGATCCTGGCAGGAACTTTGGCTTTACCGGTTATGTTGTTCCGCAGCGACCGGGCACGTTTTTACAGCTATCTGCACCGCGTCTGGTCTAAAACCAGCGATAAGCCGGTCTGGTTGCAACAGGCAGAACTGGCGTCCTGCGATTTTTACTGATCGCCGCCAGCGTCCCCTGAAACCCTCGCCTCGCGGCGGGGGTTTTTTTATGTGCGCAGCCCGGTCATTGCCCAGCTAACTGTCGTTTCCCGGGCTGAATTCCTCTACACTTTTAGCATCATCGAGGATTATGGGGGCACATCATGAGTGACAAAATTCCGGTCGGGATCAGTGCTTGCCTGTTGGGCGACGCGGTGCGTTTTGATGGCGGCCATAAACGCCTGGCCTTTGCGGTGGAGCAACTGGCGCCCTATGTGCGTTTTGAATCGGTGTGCCCGGAAATGGCGATCGGCTTGCCCACCCCACGCCCGGCACTGCGGTTGAGCAAACAGCCACATCCGTCGCCGGCAATGCGCTTCAGCAACGACGACAGCGTCGACGTGACCGACAAAATGCAGCAGTTCTCAGAGCAACGCGTCGCGGAGCTGGGGCATCTGTGCGGCTATATCGTCTGCGCCAAGTCCCCGAGCTGCGGCATGGAGCGAGTGCGGGTTTACAGCGAAAACGGAAAAGAGTCGCGCAAAAACGGCGTCGGGCTATTCACTGCCGAACTGCTGCGCCAGATGCCGTGGCTACCGGTAGAAGAAGACGGGCGGCTGAACGATGCCACCCTGCGGGAAAACTTTGTCGAGCGGGTTTATGCATTGTATGAACTGAATATGCTGTGGCGTAAAGGGTTGACCCGTGGCGGGCTGATCGCTTTCCACAGCCGTTATAAGCTTTCTCTGCTGGCGCATTCGCAGCCGGAATACCGCGAACTGGGCCGTTTTGTCGCCGGTATCGAAAAGTGGGCGTCGCTGGAGGCATTCGCCATTGAATACCGCAGCCGCCTGATGAGGTTGCTGGCGCACAAGGCTACGCGCCGCAATCACACCAATGTGCTGATGCACGTGCAGGGTTATTTCCGCCGCCAGCTCAGTTCGGCTCAGCGGCAGGAGTTGGCGCAACTGATTGACCGCTATCGCCAGGGAATGCAGCCGCTGTTGGCGCCGATCACCCTGCTCAAACATTACATGGCCGAATACCCGGATAGCTATCTGGCCGAACAACGTTATTTCGAACCCTATCCCGAAGCGTTGCGCCTGCGTTACGGCCACTAACCGACGAGGAATTTTATGACCACTCATCTGGTCTGGTTGCGTAACGATCTGCGTATAACCGATAACAAAGCGCTGCACGCCGCCTGTTGCGATCCCGCCGCCCGCGTGCTGGCGGTGTTTATCGCTACTCCTGGGCAGTGGCGACAGCATGAGATGGCACCGCGTCAGGCGGCGTTTATTCATGCCAACCTGCTGCGGGTTCGGCAGGCGCTGGCGGATCGCGGTATTCCGCTGGTCTGCCATCAGTGCGATGATTTTTCCGCCGCTGTTGACTGGCTGGTGGCGTACTGCGCGCAAGAGCGGGTGGATGCGCTGTTTTATAACCGCCAGTACGAGATCAATGAACTAAAGCGTGACCGACAGGCAGAGCGGCGTTTATCCGGACAGGTGATTTGCCAAAGCTTCGATGACAGCCTGCTGTTGCCGCCGGGCAGCGTACAAACCGGTGGCGGAGAGATGTACAAAATTTACACGCCGTTCCGCAAGGCTTTTATTCAGCGGCTGACCGAATCCGACGTACGTTCCCTGCCGGCGCCCCAATCTCGCGAAGGCGGCGCGTTGCCGGTGTCAGCTGCGCCGGCGGCGTTCGATTACCCATCGTTCGAGGTAGGCGCAGATTTTCCGGCCGGGGAAGAGGCGGCGTTGCAACGGCTGCGCGCTTTCTGCCGTGAACAGGTGCAAGATTACCTGCAACAACGTGATTTTCCCGCTATTGCCGGCACCAGCAGCCTGTCGCCGTATCTGGCGATTGGCGTACTGTCGCCGCGCCAGTGTTTTAACCGCCTGCGCGCCGAATGCCCGCAGGTGCTGGAAAACAGCGACAGCGGCGCCTTTGGCTGGCTGAACGAATTGGTCTGGCGCGAATTTTACCGGCATCTGATGGTGGCCTATCCTGCGTTATGCAGGCGCCGTCCCTTTATCGAGTGGACGGATAAGGTACGCTGGCGGGATAACGACGCACTGTTACTGGCCTGGCAACAAGGCGAGACCGGCTATCCGATCGTCGATGCCGCCATGCGTCAGTTGAATAAAACCGGCTGGATGCACAACAGGTTACGCATGATCAGCGCCAGCTTTTTGGTGAAAGACCTGCTGATCGACTGGCGCGCCGGCGAACGCTATTTCATGTCGCAACTGTTGGACGGCGATCTGGCGGCGAATAACGGCGGTTGGCAGTGGGCGGCCTCAACCGGCACCGACGCCGCGCCGTATTTCCGCATCTTTAACCCGACCACCCAGGGCGAACGTTTTGATCCGCAAGGCACTTTTATCCGTAAATGGTTGCCCGAGCTGGCGGATGTACCGGACAATGCTCTCCATCAACCCCATCGCTGGGCGGAAAAACAGCAACGCACGCTGGATTACCCGCTGCCGATTGTCGATCACAAGCAGGCCCGGTTGGAGACGCTGGCGGCCTTTGAAGCGGCCAGGCGGGGGGACTATTAAGGCAACAGCAAGGAGCGAAAGAATGATGAACAAGGTGCTGGCCCTGTGCCTGAGCGGCTATTCAGCCCTGGCGCTGGCCGGTTTTGACGTCGTGGCGCTCGGCGTTGACGGCGGCGTCAGCGACGGTAATCTGACATCTTATCTGATCCGCAGCGACAACCAGCCGCAGTATCTGGCGCTCGATGCCGGCTCACTGTTGCCGGGCATTGCCAAAGGGCTGGAAAAAGGCAGTTTCCCGCAGGTGACTCCCGAACTGGCTGCGCCATACACCCCGCAGGGCTATGTGTTCCGGCAACTGATCGGCGGTTACTTTATCAGTCACGGCCATCTGGACCACGTGGCCGGGTTGATTATCGGTTCGCCGGAGGACGGCAAGAAAAATATTTATGCCCAGGCCGATACCATCCTGACCTTGCGTAATCATTACTTTAACTGGAAGGCCTGGCCAAACTTCACCGACGCCGGTAACGGGTCGCGGCTGGGCACTTATCGGTTGCAAACGGTGCGGCCGCAGCAGCGCTTTACCCTGGGCGTCACCGGCCTGAGCGGCGTAATGTATCCGCTTAGCCACGATCGTTATCCTTCCTCGATGCTGCTGGTGTCCGATCGCAGCGGATCTTTCGCCTATTTCGGCGACACCGGGCCGGATGCACTCGAGCAGTCGCGCAATCTGGATACCGCCTGGCGCGCACTGGGGCCGTTGATTGAACAGAAAAAATTGAAGGGGATGATTATTGAAACCTCTTATCCCAATGGCGTTGAAGATAAAAACCTGTACGGCCACCTGACGCCGGCGTGGCTGCTGAAAGAGCTGAAAAATCTGGCCCGGTACAGCGGCGGCGAAGGTTCGCTGAAAGATTTTCCGGTAGTGATCAGCCACATCAAACCCAGCCTGAAGCAGGGCGAGAACGTGCGCGCTACCATTAAACAGCAGTTGGATCAGGGCAACGATCTGGGCGTGAAGTTTATCCTGATGGAACAGGGCGACCGGCAGACATTTTGAATTGAAGAGAGAAGACTATGCGTAACCTCGATCTGGAAAATCTGATCAACAACGAACTGAACACCGCCGCGTTTCAGGACTATGCGCCGAATGGCCTGCAGGTAGAAGGGCGGTCGCACGTAAAGCGCATCGTCACCGGTGTGACGGCCTGTCAGGCGCTGCTGGATGCGGCGGTGGAGCAGCAGGCGGACGCTATCCTGGTGCATCACGGGTATTTCTGGAAAAACGAAGCGCCGGCGGTGCGCGGCATGAAGCGCAATCGGCTGAAAACGTTGTTGACCAATGACATCAACCTGTACGGCTATCATCTGCCGCTGGATGCCCACCCGGTGCTGGGCAACAATGCGCAACTGGCGCGTTTGCTTGGCATTCGCGTGATTGGCGAAGTGGAGCCGCTGGTGCCGCACGGCGAGTTTGAACAACCGCTGACCGGCGTTGAACTGCAGCAGCGCATTGAGAGCCGCCTGGGCCGTGCAGTGCTGCACTGTGGCGATAACGCGCCGGCGCACATTCGCCGCGTGGCCTGGTGTACCGGCGGCGGCCAGGGTTTCATCGATAGCGCGGCGCGTTTCGGTGTAGACGCCTTTATCAGCGGCGAGGTATCGGAACAAACCATTCACACCGCACGGGAAATGGGCGTTCACTTCTTCGCTGCCGGTCATCATGCCACCGAGCGTGGCGGCGTGAAGGCGCTGGGCGAATGGTTGGCGCAGCAACATGGCTTTGAAGTGACCTTTATCGATATCCCGAACCCCGCCTGATTTCTTTCTGGGATTCAGCCCGGCTCACATGTCGGCTGAATCCTGCTACGTCGCTAATTCCTTATTTTCCCAATGGTTGCGTTTTATTGACAGCCGGAGCTGCGTCGCGCATAACTGTGTTATTACAAATAATAATATACCTATGCATTTCAAGTTGTGGCCAGGCGACCCGTTCGTTGATACCCAAATATTGTAGGGGCGTTGCATGCCGCTCCCTGGTGAGTTGGGCAGAACGCTGCGGCTTGAAAGACGGGGGTTATAAGGAGAATAAGGGTGCAACAAGCGCGATATTACCTGTTGGGTGAAAGAGCGGTAGTGCTTGAGCTGTCGCCACCGGTGACGCTGCCAAGTCAGCAGCGGATTTGGGCGCTGGCCGAAAAACTGAATCATCATCCCGATGTGCTGGAAGTGGTGCCGGGAATGAACAATCTTACGCTGTTGCTGAATACGCCGCAGGCTGACGCCGAAGCGATGCTGGCACTGTTGCAGCAGGGCTGGGACAGCGAGGAAAGCCTGGTGCCGGAATTGCGCGAGGTGGATATTCCGGTGATCTACGGTGGCGAATATGGGCCGGATCTGGACGAGGTAGCGCGCCATACCGGCATGACGCCGCAGCAGGTGGTGGAATGCCATTCTTCTGCGGCCTATGTGGTTTATTTCCTTGGTTTCCAGCCGGGCTTTTCTTATATGGGCGGCATGCCGGAAAAATTGGCGACGCCGCGCCGTGCCGAACCGCGCCTGGCGGTGGCCGCAGGCTCCGTCGGCATCGGCGGCAGCCAGACCGGCATTTATCCGCTGATCACGCCGGGGGGCTGGCAGTTGATTGGCCGCACGCCGCTGTCGTTATTCAATCCACATGACATGCCGCCGACGCTGCTGCGCCCTGGCGATAACGTGCGCTTCGTGCCGCAGAAGGAGGGCGTATGTTGAAGATCCTGCGTGCGGGCATTTACACCACGGTACAGGATGCGGGCCGTCATGGTTTCCGCCGTCTGGGCGTTAGCCAGGGCGGTGCGCTCGACCTGCCGGCGCTGAAAATTGCTAACCTGCTGGTGGGTAATTCAGCGGATGCCGCCGGGTTGGAAATCACCTTGGGTCAATTCAGCGTCGAATTCACCCAGGCGGGATGGATCGCTCTGACCGGGGCCGGTTGCGATGCAAAACTGGACGAAAAACCGCTGTGGACCGGCTGGCGTTACCCGGTTAAAGCGGGCCAGCAACTGATCATGAACATGCCTAAACGCGGTATGCGCAGCTATCTGGCGTTCTCCGGGGGTATCGCCGTGCCCGAAATGCTCGGCTCGCGCAGCACGGATATCAAAGCTGCCTTTGGCGGGCTGGAAGGGCGCAACCTGAAAGACGGCGACAGCCTGCCGTTGGGCAAACCGGGTTCCCTGCCGCAAAACAGCCGTGGCGTAAAGCAACTGCTGTTCAATAATCGCATCCGCGCCTTGCCGGGACCGGAATATGCCGAGTTCAGCCCCGAGGCGCAGGAAGCCTTCTGGCGTACCGCCTGGCAGCTCAGCCCGCAGAGCAACCGTATGGGATATCGCCTGCACGGCGGCAATGCGCTGGGCCGAACCACCGACCGCGAAATGCTGTCGCACGGCCTGCTGCCGGGCGTGGTGCAGGTGCCGCATAACGGCCAGCCGATCGTGCTGATGGCCGACGCGCAAACTACCGGCGGTTACCCGCGCATTGCCTGTGTGATCGAGGCCGATCTCTACCATTTGGCGCAGATCCGTCTGGGCGAGGCCATCCACTTTGTTCCCTGCACCCTGGCGGAAGCGCAACGCGCCAAGGCAGAGCAGGATCACTTTATCCAACAAATTGCCTGGGGGTTAGATGCTCATTGATCTGAATGCCGATCTCGGCGAAGGCTGCGCCAACGACGAGGCGCTGCTGCAACTGGTCAGTTCGGCCAATATTGCCTGCGGTTTTCATGCCGGTGATGCGCAAACCCTGCGTCAGTCGATCCGTTGGGCACTGCAATATGGCGTGGCGATTGGCGCGCACCCCAGCTTCCCCGATCGCGAGAACTTTGGCCGCACCCGCATGCAACTGCCGCCGGAAACGGTGTATGCGCAGATGGTGTATCAGCTGGGGGCGGTGGCAGCGATGGCCCGCGCCGAAGGCGGGGTGATGGTGCATGTGAAGCCACACGGCATGTTGTACAACCAGGCCGCGGTTGAACCGGCATTGGCTGAGGCCATTGCCCGGGCGGTGAAGGCGGTCGATCCCGCTCTGCGGCTGGTGGGATTGGCGGGCAGCGAGCTTATCCGCGCCGGTGAAAAATTGGGGTTGGCGACACGGCAGGAAGTGTTCGCCGATCGCGGCTATCAGGCTGACGGTACGCTGGTGCCGCGCGGACAGCCGGGTGCGTTGATCACCAGCGACGAACAGGCGCTGGAGCAAACGTTGGAAATGGTGCGACATCATCGGGTTCGCACTCTGGAAGGCACTTGGGCTGCGGTGCAGGCCGAAACCGTCTGCCTGCACGGCGACGGTGAACATGCGTTGAGCTTCGCGCGTACGCTGCGCGAACGTTTCGCCGTAGAAGGCATTAACGTCAGCGCAGACTGATAGCAGTACACACAACATCATTCATAAAAAAACGATTAGAAACTACTGAGGGAAGATTATGGAACAGGCCATTAATCTCTGGCCATTGATTGGCATTGCCGCCATCGTGGTTGGATTTGTTTTGCGTTTTAACCCGGTGCTGGTGGTCATTGCCGCCGGCATCATCACCGGGTTGGCGGCTCTGATGCCGCTGGATGTCATTCTGGAAAAACTGGGTGAAGGCTTCCTCAATACCCGGAATCTGCCGCTGATCCTGCTGTTGCCGCTGGCGGTGATCGGTCTGCTGGAGCGTCACGGGTTGAAAGAACGCGCGCAGGCGTGGATCGCCAAGATCAAGAGCGCCACCGCAGGGCGGTTGCTGATCGTCTATCTGTTTGTGCGTGAAATCACTGCCGCCATGGGGCTGACCAGTCTGGGGGGGCACCCGCAAATGGTGCGTCCGCTGTTGGCGCCGATGGCGGAAGGGGCAACCGAAAACCGCTACGGCGAGCTGCCGGAACGCACGCGGCATCGCCTGCGTGCCATGTCCGCCGCCACCGATAACGTCGGGTTGTTCTTTGGCGAGGACATCTTCGTGGCCTTTGGTGCGATCATTTTCATGCATAACTTTATGCTGGAGTCAGGCGGTATCCAGACCGAGCCGTTGCATATCGCTTTATGGGGCATTCCGACCGCCATTTTCGCTTTCCTGATCCATGCCTTCCGGCTTTACCGGATGGACAAACAGCTCAGCGCCGAGCTGGCGCAGCTTAACCAGGCGGCGTTGCGGGCCAAAGGAGATGTCCAATGAATTTTCAACAACAATATCTCTACTGGTTGGCCGGCGCGGTGCTGTTGATCGTGGCGGTGATGTCGTTCCGCGATCGCGCCAACCCGCGCCGCATCACCACCGGGCTGTTTTGGGCGCTGTACGGCCTGGTTTTTTTGGTCGGCGACTGGACCTACAGCCTGCTGGGTGAGGTGTTGGGCGAGGGCAGCAATGAGAAACGCATGCTGCATATCATCGTCGGCGTAGTGGTGATAGTGATGGCATTGATCGCCGGCTTCGGCGGGATGCGGCTTGGCAGTTACCATCAACGTACTCCGCAGCAGCGTGAAGAAAGTGCCAAACGGTTGGGGAACCGGCTGTTTATTCCTGCACTGGCTATTCCTGTGGTGACGGTAGCCGGCGTGTTGCTGTTCAACAATATTCCGGCTCTGCAGCAGGCGGTGTTCGGCAGCGGCAATCACGCCACGTTGATTACGCTGTTCTCGATGGCGCTGGGTGTGGTGCTGGGCGGCATTATTGCGGTGCGAATGACTCGCGAAACTCTTTCGCAGCCGATACAGGAAGCGCGTCGTCTGTTGGATTCGGTCGGCTGGGCGTTTATTTTGCCGCAGATTCTGGCCACGCTGGGGCTGCTGTTCACTGCTGCCGGCGTCGGTACCGCGATTTCCCATCTGACCCAGGAATACCTGGCGGTCGACAACCGCTTTATCGCCGTGGCGGTTTACGCCATCGGCATGGCGCTGCTGACCATGGTGATGGGTAACGCCTTCGCCGCCTTCCCAATCGTCACTGCCGGTATCGGCATCCCGATCCTGGTGCTGCAACATGGCGGTAATCCGGCGGTCATGGCGGCAATCGGCATGTTTTCCGGCTATTGCGGCACGCTGATGACGCCAATGGCTGCTAACTTTAATATTGTGCCGGCGGCGTTACTGGAATTGCCGGACAAGAATGCGGTGATCAAGGCACAGGTGCCGACCGGGGTGCTGTTGCTGTTGGTTAACGTGTTCCTGCTGTATTTCCTGATGTTCCTGTAGGAGAACTCATGCAAAAGGTATTGATCACGGGCTTTGAGCCCTTTGGCGGAGAACGAGTTAATCCTTCGTGGGAAGTGGTAAAGCAACTGAACGATAGGGAGTTTGTCGGCGCGCGCATTATTGCGCGCCAGCTGCCTTGCGTATTTGGCGTGGCGCTTGAGGCGTTGAACGCAGCGATTGATGAAGTGCAGCCAGTGATGGTACTGGCCATCGGCCAGGCCGGTGGGCGTACCGATATTACCCTCGAACGGGTGGCGATCAACGTTGATGATGCGCGCATTCCTGATAATCAGGGCCGGCAACCGATCGACGAACCTATCCTTGAAACCGGGCCGACGGCCTATTTCAGTACCTTGCCGATCAAAGCGATGGTCAACTCGATGCGTGAAGCCGGCATTCCCGCTTCGGTATCGCAAACCGCCGGGACTTACGTTTGCAACCATGTGATGTATGGCCTGTTGCACCGGTTAAGTGGCCAGCAAGAGATCAAGGGCGGGTTTATTCATATCCCTTACCTGCCGGAACAGGCCGCCGCGCATCCTGGTGCGCCCAGCATGGCGTCCCAGACGGTGCTGTTTGCTCTGGAACTGGCGATCTCTGTCGCATTGCAGGTGGAGCACGATATGAAAGTCGTGGGTGGCGCGACGCATTAACTGGTGTTTTTTACCGGGGCGCCCCCGCGGCGGCCCGGTTAATCAAGGAGTTGCGACATGCCGGAAGGACCGGAAATTCGCCGGGCGGCGGATGCGCTGGCTACGGCGGTGATCGATCGGCCGCTGACCGAGGTCGAGTTTGCGTTTCCCCAGCTTAAACATTACCGCGATCGGTTAATCGGTGAACGCATTATTGCTATCGAGCCACGCGGCAAGGCGCTGTTGACCCATTTTTCCAACGGGCTGACGATGTACAGCCATAACCAGTTGTATGGCGTGTGGAAAGTGGTCAGGGCGGGGGATACGCCAGATACCAAGCGCGATTTGCGCGTACGGCTGGAAACGGCGGAGCGGGCGATTTTATTGTACAGCGCCTCGGAGATCACTCTGGGGCCACGCGAAGAGATTGAGCAGCACCCGTTTCTGCAACGTATTGGGCCCGATGTGCTGGATATGTCGCTGACGGCGACAACGGTGGAACAACGGCTGTTGTCGCCGGCGTTTCGCCGCCGGCAATTGGGAGGGATGCTGCTCGATCAGGCGTTTCTTGCCGGTTTGGGCAATTACCTGCGTGCCGAAATTCTTTGGCAGGCGGAACTGGCGCCGCAGCACCGGCCGCAGGATTTGGCACCGGAAGTGTTACAGCGGCTGGCGGAGGCTCTGTTGGCGGTGCCGCGCTTGTCTTACCAGACGCGTGGGTTGGTGGATGAGAATCGTCATCACGGCGCGCTGTTCCGCTTTAAGGTGTTCCATCGCAGCGGTGACCCTTGCGTGCGCTGCGGCGCGATGATTGTCAGAACCCAACTGTCGTCGCGGCCGTTTTATTGGTGCCCCGGTTGCCAAAAATAGCAAAAAAAACGCCGCCCAATCGGGCGGCGTTATGCTGCTTTATGTAGGGTAAAGCGGCGTTATTTGTTTTTCAGCTGGGATTTGAAATCACGCTCGGCATAGCCGGTATACAGCTGACGCGGACGGGCAATTTTGATGCCTTCGTCATGCATTTCGTTCCAGTGCGCAATCCAGCCGATGGTACGGGCGATGGCAAAGATAACGGTGAACATGGAAGAAGGGATACCCATCGCTTTCAGGATGATACCTGAGTAGAAGTCGACGTTCGGGTACAGTTTCTTCTCGATGAAGTACGGGTCGTTCAGCGCAATGTGTTCCAGCTCCATCGCCACTTCCAACAGGTTGTCGTCCTTCTTGTTCAGTTCTTTCAGCACTTCGTGACAGGTTTCGCGCATCACGGTGGCACGCGGATCGTAGTTCTTGTACACGCGGTGGCCGAAGCCCATCAGACGGAAAGAATCGTTCTTGTCTTTCGCGCGCTTGATGAACTCTGGGATGTGTTCAACGGTTTTGATCTCTTCGAGCATCTTCAGCGCGGCTTCGTTGGCACCGCCGTGCGCCGGCCCCCACAGGGAGGCGATACCGGCCGCGATACAGGCAAACGGGTTAGCGCCTGAAGAGCCTGCGGTACGTACGGTAGACGTGGACGCGTTTTGCTCGTGGTCGGCGTGCAGGATCAGGATGCGATCCATTGCGCGTTCCAGCACCGGGTTCACCACGTATTCTTCACACGGGGTAGCGAACATCATGTGCAGGAAGTTGCCGGCATAGGACAGATCGTTACGTGGGTAAACGAACGGCTGGCCCAGGGAATATTTGTAACACATCGCCGCCACGGTAGGCATTTTGGACAGCAGGCGGAACGCGGTGATCTCGCGGTGACGCTCGTTGTTCACATCCAGCGCGTCGTGGTAGAACGCCGCCAGCGCACCGGTTACGCCGCACAGCACCGCCATCGGGTGCGAGTCGCGACGGAAGCCACGGAACAGATGGGTGATCTGGTCGTGGATCATGGTGTGGCGGGTCACGGTCGTTTTGAAGGTCTCGAACTCTTCTGCGGTCGGGGTCTCGCCGTACAGCAGGATGTAGCACACTTCCAGATAGGAAGACTCTTTCGCCAGCTGTTCGATCGGGAAGCCACGGTGCAGCAGTACGCCTTTGTCACCGTCGATAAAGGTGATTTTGGATTCGCAGGAAGCGGTAGAAGTAAAGCCGGGATCAAATGTGAAATAACCTTTGGAGCCCAGAGCGCGGACATCGAGGACATCGGGGCCCAGTGTCGGGGATAATACGCCCAGTTCGATCGGAGCTTCACCATCGTTAATGGTTAGCGTCGCTTTCTTATCAGTCATTTACTGTCTCCTTAGCGCCTTATTTTAAAAACCTCTAACAACTGAAATACCTTAATTCTCCGCAGGTTGCCCGCAAAAAATGGAGCGGACGCTAACTCTGTGAGCGACTGCGCAATTGCGCGGGTAGGGTACAGAGTGCTAACCAGGCGAACGAGGCGGGTGACCAGTTGTTAACGATTCATCGGAATTCGTTATATTCTGTTAATCGTACCTACGACGTGTTCGGGGGTTTTATGAACCTATCCCAATAAGTTGTTTTATTTGTCTTATTTGCTTTTACCTGCGGTGATTTGTTGCAAACATGACCGGCAAAAACGGTTATTGGGATAGGTTCTGCCAAATACACTGTTGCATATCTTGAACACTGGGGGAAGTGTATCCGCTGACCTATAGCGCATCATAGGACCGTTTGTGCCCCTATATGTAATGGAAATGTTGATCTCTTGTCAAATCAGATAATTAATTTTGTGCTAATTGTGAAATCCGTGATCTAAATCACTGTTCGGGGGAAATGTTACCAAACAGATTGTATGGGAATTGTAATCAGAATGTGATCCTCCTATACTGCCGCCAGGTCTCCGGATTACCCTGAAGTAGGAGCACCCAGCGTTATAAATGCGCGCCGTTTAAGCACAGAGGATGTTGATGTTTGAGCGCGTGACGTGTAAGGGTTTTGGCTCTTAACGCTGTCTGATCCCCACCCAGGCCCGGAGGAAGGAAAATAATAAGAGCTGTGTGGGCAAAAACGTGAAAAAACAAAGACCTGTCAACCTGGATCTGCAAACGATTCAGTTTCCCGTAACTGCGATAGCGTCCATTTTACACCGAGTCTCTGGCGTAATTACCTTCGTTGCCGTGGGTATCCTCCTCTGGCTGCTGGGCCTGTCTCTCTCTTCCCAAGAGGGTTTCATGCAGGCTGCCGCCATCATGAATAGCTTCATCGTCAAATTCATATTCTGGGGCATCCTCACGGCGTTGGCCTATCACATTTGCGGTGGCATCCGTCACTTGTTAATGGATTTTGGCTATATCGAAGAGAGTTTAGCCGCCGGTACCCGTTCTGCCCAAGTGGCGATCGGTCTGACCGTCGTGCTGTCAGTTCTGGCTGGAGTCCTCGTATGGTAAACAATGTTTCTGCATTAGGCCGCAATGGCGTACACGATTGGTTGTTACTGCGTGCTTCCGCTATCGTCATCACCCTGTACGTGTTGTATATCCTGGGCTTCTTCGTCACGGCTCCGGATCTCACCTATGAAATCTGGCGCGGCTTCTTCGCCACCTCTATTACGAAAGTGTTCACGCTGCTGACGCTGCTGTCGATTCTGGTTCACGCCTGGGTCGGTTTGTGGCAGGTGCTGACGGATTACGTCAAACCGCTGGCGGTGCGTCTGGTGTTGCAACTGGCGATCGTTGTCGTGTTGCTGGTCTATTTACTGTACGGAACAATCGTAGTGTGGGGTGTGTAAATGAAACTGCCGGTCAGAGAGTTTGATGCTGTAGTTATCGGTGCTGGCGGTGCAGGTATGCGCGCGGCATTGCAAATTTCTCAAGCGGGCTCCACGTGTGCCCTGCTATCCAAAGTATTCCCGACCCGTTCCCATACCGTGTCTGCGCAGGGCGGCATTACCGTAGCCTTGGGCAATAACCACGAAGATAACTGGGAATGGCATATGTATGACACGGTGAAAGGTTCCGATTATATCGGTGACCAGGACGCCATTGAATATATGTGTAAAACCGGCCCGGAAGCGGTTCTGGAGCTGGAGCACATGGGGTTGCCGTTCTCCCGTACGGATGAAGGCCGCATCTATCAGCGCCCGTTCGGCGGCCAGTCACTGAACTTTGGCGGCGAGCAGGCGGCACGCACCGCGGCGGCGGCTGACCGTACCGGTCACGCCCTATTGCACACCCTGTATCAACAGAACCTGAAAAACCACACCACTATTTTCTCCGAGTGGTATGCGCTGGATCTGGTGAAAAACCAGGATGGCGCGGTGGTAGGCACCACGGCTATCTGCATCGAAACCGGTGAAGTCGTGTACTTCAAAGCCAAAGCCACCGTGCTGGCGACCGGCGGTGCAGGCCGTATTTACCAGTCCACCACCAACGCGCATATTAACACCGGTGACGGTGTCGGCATGGCGCTGCGCGCCGGCGTGCCGGTGCAGGACATGGAAATGTGGCAGTTCCACCCGACCGGCATCGCCGGCGCCGGGGTATTGGTGACGGAAGGTTGCCGTGGTGAAGGCGGTTATCTGCTGAACAAACACGGCGAGCGTTTCATGGAGCGCTATGCGCCGAACGCCAAAGACCTGGCGGGCCGTGATGTGGTTGCCCGTTCGATCATGATTGAAATCCGCGAAGGCCGCGGCTGTGACGGCCCGTGGGGCCCGCACGTCAAGCTGAAGCTGGATCACCTGGGTAAAGAGGTACTGGAATCCCGCCTGCCGGGCATTCTGGAACTGTCGCGCACCTTCGCGCACGTCGATCCGGTGAAAGAACCGATCCCGGTTATTCCGACCTGCCACTACATGATGGGCGGTATTCCGACCAAGGTGACCGGCCAGGCACTGACCGTGAACGAGAAAGGCGAAGACGTGGTGATCCCGGGTCTGTTTGCCGTGGGCGAAATCGCCTGCGTATCGGTACACGGCGCCAACCGCCTGGGCGGCAACTCGCTGCTTGATCTGGTGGTGTTCGGGCGTGCTGCCGGCATGCATTTGCAGGAGTCACTCGCGGAGCAGGGCGAAAGCCGTGACGCCAGCGAATCGGATGTGGATGCGTCGCTGGAGCGTCTGAATCGCTGGAACAACACCCGTTCGGGTGAAGATCCGGTTGAAATTCGCAAGGCGCTGCAAGCCTGTATGCAGCACAACTTCTCGGTATTCCGTGAAGGTGATGCCATGGCGAAAGGGCTGGAAGAGTTGAAAGAGATCCGTGAACGTCTGAAGAACGCACGCCTGGACGATACCTCCAGCGAATTCAACACCCAGCGCATCGAATGCCTGGAGTTGGATAACCTGATGGAGACCGCGTTTTCCACCGCCGTGTCGGCCAACTTCCGTACCGAAAGCCGTGGGGCGCACAGCCGCTTCGACTTCCCGGAGCGCGATGACGCCAACTGGCTGTGCCACTCGCTGTATCAGCCGCAATCGGAAAGCATGACGCGTCGTGAAGTGAACATGCAACCGAAGCTGCGCCCGGCATTCCCACCGAAAGTGCGTTCCTACTGATCGCGGAGATCGATTGATGAAACTCGAATTCTCAATATATCGCTATAACCCGGATGTTGATGACGCTCCGCATATGCAGGATTACACCCTGGAAGCGGAAGAAGGCCGGGACATGATGCTGCTGGATGCGTTAATCCAGCTGAAAGAAAAAGATCCGACCCTGTCGTTCCGCCGTTCGTGCCGTGAAGGCGTGTGCGGTTCCGATGGTCTGAACATGAACGGGAAAAACGGTCTGGCGTGCATTACCCCCATCTCGGCGTTGCGCAAAGGCAACAACAAGATTGTGATCCGCCCGCTGCCGGGTTTGCCGGTGGTACGGGATCTGGTGGTGGATATGGGCCAGTTCTATACCCAGTATGAAAAGATCAAGCCTTACCTGCTGAACGACGGCAAGAATCCTCCGGCGCGTGAACACCTGCAATCGCCGGAACAACGGGCTAAACTGGATGGTTTGTATGAATGTATCCTGTGTGCCTGTTGCTCGACGTCTTGCCCATCGTTCTGGTGGAATCCTGACAAGTTCGTGGGGCCGGCCGGCCTGTTGGCAGCGTACCGCTTCCTGATCGACAGCCGTGACACGGAAACGCAAGAACGTTTAGACGATCTGGACGACGCTTTCAGTGTTTTCCGCTGCCATAGCATTATGAATTGTGTCAGTGTATGCCCTAAAGGCTTGAACCCGACGCGTGCGATCGGTCATATCAAGTCTATGCTGCTGCAACGCGGCGCATAAGCGGAACGAGATGCTGCGCCGGGCAGGTCCCGGCGCACATCACAAAGGAGGGAACCTCTAAAAACTGACCCGCGGCTGCGGCGCTATGCAGCCTGGTTCGCCCGCCGGTTTTTAGAGGTTCCTTGTAAGGGGCCGCAAGGTCCATAACAAAACGTATCAGGCCATAATGGCATACCCTATGACTTTCGAGTTGCAGCTAGGCGACCAGTTCGTGAGTCCCCAGGCGCTTACTTCAGTAAGTAACTGGGGGGAGCGAACGCAGGCAACAACGCTGCGGCTTGAAAGGCGACGGGTATTAAGTACGTCGAGTGAACCGTTTCTACGGCAAACCGTATCCATCACGGTAATTATGTTAACCACGGCGAAAACTAAAGCTTCAAAGCTTAAGGGATCATGATGCAGAACGGCGCAATGAAGGCCTGGCTGGATTCCTCCTATCTGGCGGGCGCGAACCAGTCTTACATAGAACAGCTCTATGAAGACTTCTTAACCGATCCGGGCTCCGTTGAAGATAGCTGGCGTTCCATTTTTCAACAGCTACCAACCGCGGGTGTTAAACCCGATCAGCTTCACTCTCAAACGCGCGACTACTTCCGCCGCCTGGCGAAAGACTCTGCGCGTTACAACACCACCATCAACGATCCAGACACCGACGCCAAACAGGTCAAGGTACTGCAGCTGATCAACGCCTTCCGTTTCCGCGGACATCAGCATGCCAACCTCGATCCGCTCGGCCTGTGGCAACAAGAGACCGTTGCTGATCTCGATCCCGCTTACCACAATCTGACCGAAGCCGACTTCCAGGAAACCTTCAACGTGGGTTCATTTGCCATCGGCAAAGAAACCATGAAGCTGGGCGATCTGTATGCCGCGTTGAAACAGACTTACTGCGGTTCGATCGGTGCGGAATACATGCACATCACCAATACCGAAGAGAAACGCTGGATCCAACAGCGCATCGAATCGGTAGCGGGGCGCGCCAGCTTTACTAACGAAGAGAAACGCCGTTTCCTGAACGAGCTGACCGCAGCGGAAGGTCTGGAACGCTATCTCGGCGCTAAATTCCCGGGAGCGAAACGCTTCTCGCTGGAAGGTGGCGACGCGTTGGTGCCCATGCTGAAAGAGATGGTTCGCCACGCCGGCAAGAACGGCACGCGCGAAGTGGTGCTGGGTATGGCTCACCGCGGCCGTCTGAACGTGTTGATCAACGTGCTGGGTAAAAAGCCCGCCGACCTGTTCGACGAGTTTGCCGGCAAGCATAAAGAACACCTCGGTACCGGTGATGTAAAATATCACCAGGGCTTCTCCTCCGACGTCGAAACCGAAGGCGGCATGGTTCACCTGGCGCTGGCGTTCAACCCGTCGCACCTGGAGATCGTCAGCCCGGTGGTTATGGGCTCCGTACGCGCCCGCCGCGATCGTCTGGACGAAGCGCGCAGCAACATGGTGCTGCCAATCACCATTCACGGTGACGCCGCCATTACCGGCCAGGGCGTGGTTCAGGAAACCCTGAACATGTCGCAGGCACGCGGTTACGAAGTGGGCGGCACGGTGCGTATCGTCATCAACAACCAGGTTGGTTTCACCACCTCCAACCCGCTGGATGCGCGCTCGACCCAATACTGTACCGATATCGCCAAAATGGTGCAGTCGCCGATCTTCCACGTTAATGCTGACGATCCGGAAGCGGTGGCGTTCGTTACCCGCCTGGCGCTGGATTTCCGTAACACCTTCAAACGCGATGTGATGATCGATCTGGTCTGCTACCGTCGTCATGGGCATAACGAGGCCGACGAGCCAAGTGCAACCCAGCCGGTGATGTATCAGAAGATCAAAAAACACCCGACGCCGCGCAAGCTTTATGCTGACGTTCTTACCGAACAGAAAGTCGCGAGCCTGGAAGATGCCACGGAAATGGTCAACCTGTATCGCGATGCGCTCGATCGTGGCGATTGCGTGGTTGAAGAGTGGCGTCCAATGAATCTGCATTCCTTTACCTGGTCGCCGTACCTGAACCACGAGTGGGACGAAGAGTACCCAAGCAAGGTTGAGATGAAGCGCTTGCAGGAACTGGCGCGTCGCATCAGCACCGTACCGGAAGCGATCGAAATGCAGTCGCGCGTAGCGAAAATCTACGGCGACCGTGCAGAGATGGCCGCAGGCAACAAAGCGTTCGACTGGGGCGCGGCTGAAACGCTGGCCTACGCCACTATGGTCGATGAAGGCATTCCGATTCGTATCTCCGGTGAAGATGCCGGGCGCGGAACCTTCTTCCACCGTCATGCGGTGGTGCATAACCAGAAAAACGGTTCGGTCTACGTTCCTCTGGCGAATGTGCACAGCGGGCAGGGCGAGTTTAAAGTCTGGGACTCCGTGTTGTCTGAAGAAGCGGTGCTGGCGTTCGAATACGGCTACGCTACTGCGGAACCGCGCACCCTGACCATCTGGGAAGCGCAGTTCGGCGACTTCGCCAACGGCGCTCAGGTGGTGATCGATCAGTTCATCAGCTCCGGCGAGCAGAAATGGGGCCGTATGTGCGGCCTGGTGATGCTGTTGCCGCACGGTTACGAAGGCCAGGGTCCGGAGCACTCCTCCGCGCGTCTGGAGCGTTACCTGCAGCTGTGTGCAGAACAGAATATGCAGGTGTGCATCCCGTCCACCCCGGCACAGGTTTACCATATGCTGCGTCGTCAGGCGCTGCGCGGTATGCGCCGTCCGTTGGTGGTGATGTCACCGAAATCCCTGCTGCGTCATCCGCTGGCGATTTCTTCCCTGGAAGAATTGGCTAACGGCACCTTCCTGCCGGCGATCGGCGAGATCGACGAGCTGGATCCGAAAGCGGTCAAACGCGTGGTGATGTGCTCCGGCAAGGTGTATTACGACCTGCTGGAACAGCGCCGCAAGAACGACCAGAAAGACGTGGCCATCGTACGTATCGAGCAGCTGTACCCGTTCCCGCACCAGGCCGTTCAGGCCGTGCTGGAGAAGTATGCTCACGTGCATGATTTCGTCTGGTGTCAGGAAGAGCCGCTGAACCAGGGTGCCTGGTACTGCAGCCAACACAATTTCCGTGAAGTCGTGCCGTTCGGGGCTTCTTTACGTTACGCCGGACGTCCAGCCTCCGCCTCGCCGGCGGTCGGTTATATGTCCGTACACCAGAAGCAGCAACAGGCTCTGGTTAATGACGCGCTGAATATTGAATAAAGATTAAGGGAAAGCTAAATGAGTAGCGTAGATATTCTGGTTCCTGACCTTCCTGAATCGGTTGCCGATGCGACCGTAGCCACCTGGCACAAGAAACCAGGCGACAGCGTCCAGCGTGACGAAGTTCTGGTTGAAATCGAAACTGACAAAGTTGTGTTGGAAGTGCCGGCCAGCGAAGCAGGTATTCTTGATGCGATCGTGGAAGAAGAGGGCGCAACCGTGCTTTCTCGCCAGATCCTCGGCCGTATTCGCCCGGGCGATAGCTCTGGCAAACCGACCGAAGAGAAAAACCAGGCTAAAGAAGCCACTCCGGCACAGCGCGCAACCGCCAGCCTGGAAGAAGAGAGCAACGATGCACTCAGCCCGGCGATCCGTCGCCTGATTGCTGAACACGATCTCGACGCTGCAGCCATCAAAGGCAGCGGCGTGGGTGGCCGCATCACTCGCGAAGACGTGGAAGCGCATCTGGCTAACGGCAAGAAAGCCGACAAGCCGGCCGCAGCAGCAGTTGAAGCCGCACCGCAGCCAGGTCTGAGCAACCGCAGTGAAAAACGCGTACCGATGACCCGTCTGCGCAAGCGCGTGGCTGAGCGCCTGTTGGAAGCGAAGAACAGCACTGCGATGCTGACTACCTTCAACGAAATCAACATGCAGCCGATCATGGACCTGCGCAAGCAGTACGGTGAAGCCTTCGAAAAACGCCACGGTGTACGTCTGGGCTTCATGTCCTTCTACATCAAAGCGGTGGTTGAAGCGCTGAAACGCTTCCCGGAAGTGAACGCTTCCATTGACGGCACTGACGTGGTGTACCACAACTACTTCGATATCAGCATTGCGGTATCTACCCCACGCGGCCTGGTGACCCCGGTTCTGCGCGATGTAGACAGCATGAGCATGGCGGATATCGAGAAGAAAATCAAAGAGCTGGCGGTCAAAGGCCGTGACGGCAAATTGACCGTGGAAGAACTGACCGGCGGTAACTTCACCATTACCAACGGCGGCGTATTCGGTTCATTGATGTCTACCCCGATCATCAACCCACCGCAGAGCGCGATCCTGGGCATGCACGCCATTAAAGATCGCCCAATGGCAGTGAATGGCCAGGTTGTGATCCAGCCAATGATGTATCTGGCGCTTTCTTACGATCACCGCCTGATCGACGGCAAAGAGTCCGTTGGTTACCTGGTGACGGTGAAAGAGATGCTGGAAGATCCGGCTCGTCTGCTGCTGGACGTATAACCCTGATGGGCGCGGTACGCCGCGCCCACACTCTGTGCTATGTGGCCGACTGAAGTCATGCGGTTTTCCGCCAAAATGACTCGGCTAAAACCTTCAGAACTGAATGGATAGAACATCATGAATTTACACGAATATCAGGCAAAACAGCTGTTTGCTCGGTATGGCATGCCGGCACCGACCGGTTACGCCTGTACCACACCGCGTGAAGCAGAAGAAGCCGCATCCAAAATCGGCTCCGGCCCGTGGGTGGTTAAATGTCAGGTTCATGCTGGCGGTCGCGGTAAAGCTGGCGGCGTTAAAGTGGTTAACAGCAAAGAAGACATCCGTGCTTTCGCTGAAGCCTGGCTGGGCAAGCGTCTGGTGACTTACCAGACTGACGCGCTGGGCCAACCGGTTCACCAGATCCTGGTAGAAGCGGCGACCGACATCGATAAAGAACTGTACCTGGGCGCGGTAGTTGACCGTGCAAGCCGTCGCGTGGTGTTTATGGCATCCACCGAAGGTGGCGTCGAGATTGAAAAAGTTGCGGAAGAAACCCCGGAACTGATCCACAAAATGACCATCGACCCACTGGCAGGTCCACAGCCTTACCAGGGCCGTGAACTGGCCTTCAAACTGGGCCTGACCGGCAAACAAGTCGGCCAGTTCGCCAAAATCTTCATGGGCCTGGCGACCTTGTTCCTGGAGCGCGATCTGGCGATGGTTGAGATCAACCCGCTGGTAGTGACCAAGCAGGGCGATCTGATCTGCCTGGACGGCAAACTGGGCGCTGACGGCAACGCACTGTTCCGCCAGTCTGAACTGCGTGAAATGCGTGACCCTTCTCAGGAAGATGAGCGTGAATCCCGCGCTGCACAGTGGGAGCTGAACTACGTTGCTCTCGACGGCAACATCGGCTGCATGGTTAACGGCGCCGGTCTGGCGATGGGCACCATGGACATCGTTAAACTGCACGGCGGCGAACCGGCTAACTTCCTCGACGTAGGCGGCGGCGCCACTAAAGAGCGCGTAACGGAAGCGTTCAAAATCATCCTGTCTGACGACAAGGTGAAAGCGGTTCTGGTCAACATTTTCGGTGGTATCGTGCGTTGCGATCTGATCGCCGACGGCATCATTGGCGCAGTCGCCGAAGTGGGCGTTAACGTCCCTGTGGTCGTGCGTCTGGAAGGGAACAATGCCGAACTGGGCGCCAAGAAACTGGCGGACAGCGGTCTGAATATCATTGCTGCGACCAGCCTGACTGATGCGGCTCAGCAAGTTGTTGCGGCAGTGGAGGGTAAATAATGTCCATTTTAATCGATAAGAACACCAAAGTAATTTGCCAGGGCTTCACCGGTAGCCAGGGGACCTTCCACTCCGAGCAGGCTATCGCTTACGGCACCAAAATGGTCGGTGGCGTTACGCCAGGCAAAGGCGGCACTCAACACCTGGGTCTGCCGGTGTTCAATACCGTGCGCGAAGCGGTAGAAGCCACTGGCGCCACCGCGTCCGTGATCTACGTTCCGGCACCGTTCTGCAAAGATTCCATTCTGGAAGCTATCGATGCAGGCATCAAACTGATCATCACCATCACAGAAGGCATCCCGACGCTGGATATGCTGACCGTGAAAGTGAAGCTGGATGAAGCCGGCGTGCGCATGATTGGCCCGAACTGCCCAGGCGTTATCACTCCGGGCGAGTGCAAAATCGGCATCATGCCAGGCCACATCCACCTGCCGGGTAAAGTGGGCATCGTTTCCCGCTCCGGTACCCTGACCTATGAAGCGGTTAAGCAAACTACCGATACCGGTCTGGGCCAGTCTACCTGTGTGGGCATCGGCGGCGACCCAATCCCGGGCTCCAACTTCATCGATATCCTGAAAATGTTCCAGGAAGATCCGCAAACTGAAGCGATAGTGATGATCGGCGAGATCGGCGGTAGCGCGGAAGAAGAAGCGGCGGCTTACATCAAAGAACACGTCACCAAGCCGGTTGTGGGCTACATTGCCGGCGTTACCGCGCCGAAAGGCAAACGTATGGGCCACGCAGGCGCCATCATCGCCGGCGGTAAAGGCACTGCGGACGAAAAATTCGCAGCGCTGGAAGCTGCCGGGGTTAAAACCGTACGCAGCCTGGCTGACATCGGTGAAGCGGTAAAAGCGGTATTGAATCGCTGATACGGCAAGACTGTCTCGACATGATTGTGGCCACCCTTTTGGGTGGCCTTTTTTATGGAAAGGGGTCAGAAGCTGTTGAGTGCCTTGATCAGCGTTATGCGATCCTGCAGACGTTGTTTTTGCATTGCGTCGTTGCTGGTTCCCTGTTGTTTTTCGAGTGAGGAGAGGGCGGCGTTATAGTCTGCGGCGTCACTGAATAATGCGTCTTTGACGTTGATTGATGCCACGTTGGTGTAACGGCCGTCATCGGTGGTGGGAACGCGGATGATGCCTTGATTTAACAGATTTTTGACGATCGCCCGCTGGGGTTCATAGCCTTCCATGCCCACCAGTTTCCAGCGTTGCTGCGGCAGCCCTTGATATTGTCCTTTTTTCACTTCCGTCAGATAACGCAGGGTGAGATTGCGGATGGTGCCTTCCTCCTCGCCGTATTGCGCCTTGCTGTCGGACAGCACCGGGAAGGATTGCCCCTCCAGCGCACCGCCTTTTTGCGTCAGATGCCCCATGCGATAGCTGTTCATGCCCAGGCGAATCGGCATATCGTCGGTAACCGGGGTGCCATCGGCCAGGCGTAAATCGGTAATGCGCGACCCGGCGGGTTGGCGCAGATCGATGCTGTAGGTGACGCCGTCGAAAAAGTCGTTGGTGGAGTATTTGGAGGCGCGACGCGCCGGGTTAAAGCTGTAGGTGACGTCACCGGGCTTAAGTTGGTTAAAGTAACCGGCGGACCACTCCATATACTGTTTTAACGCTTTGCCGTTGAGCTGATAAACGGTGATTTCACCGCCGGCGTATTGATAGTTGAACGCGATATCCTTGGCCTTGATTTCACCGACATCGAGTTTGGCGAAGTCATTATCGATTTGCAGGGCGATCACCTGCGCCTGCGGCGCGTAATAACGGGCTGCTTGCTGGAACAGGGCGCTGATACCGGTATCCTGGATATGCACCTGCGGAATGCCCTTGATCTCGTCGGCAGGCACCAGATCGCTGCCGGTCAGCGTCGCTACCACCCGGTTGGCATTGGCGCGCAGGATATCGTGATACGGTTGGTAGAGGGCCAGCATGCCGCTGTCGGGCGTGATGCCCTTAATCGGGTAGGTAAAACTGTCTTTATTGATCAGGGCGAATTTGCCGTCGCGCCGTTCAAACTGCAGATCGATGCGCGACAGCGCGCGGCCATATTTATCCGGCTCGGTAATAATGACGCCGTTGACCACTGCCTTGTCGATTTTTACATGCATATGCCCGGCGACGATCGCTGCCAGCTGCGGGTTAGCGTTGGCAATGTCGGCCACGCCGGTGCCTGGCCGCTGGTTTTCGTTATCGATACCCATATGCGCCACCAGAACGATGGCGTCGACCTGGCTGTCAATCTCGCTGATTACGTTCTTCACCGCCTGCACGGGATCGGTAAAGTTCAGCCCTTTGGTGCGATCGGTGCCTTTGGCAAACTCGGCGGTCATTGGCGTATCCATGCCGATAATGCCGATTTTAACGCCCTGGCGTTCGATAATTTTGTACGCCGGCAGGAACGGCTTACCGTTATCCCAGAAAATATTGCCCGCCAGCGCAGTGCCTTCAAACTGTTTGAGTGGCGTTGCCAATACCGGCAGACCGAAATCAAATTCGTGGTTACCCATCACCCATACATCGTACTTGAGCGCGTTGAAGCCCAGCATCATTGGGCTGATGGCCTCATGTTTGAAGGTTTCGACAAAGTTGCCCTGAATGGTGTCGCCGGCGTCAACCAGGATCAGGTTGGGCTGCTCGGCGCGCAGCTTTTTAATCTGAGTGGCGATCTGGCTCAGGCTGCCTGCCAGATTTTCGGTATCGCTGGCGTAGTCCCAGGGCACGAAGGTGCCGTGCAGGTCGGAGGTGCCCAGCAGCGTGATATTCACCGTTTCCGCAGCAATGGCGCTTCCTGAGAGTCCAAGAACAGAGGCAAAAAGAATTTTTTTCATAAGTTATTGTAGGCCAAAGATTTTTTATACAAGACTCTATTTTGCTACAAAAATGCAACCTTTACGATCGAATCGCCAAAAATAGACTAATATTGGAGAGAGTTTTTTGTTTTTGTGACTGAAATCACTGTGTTCGATTATTGGAAATAAAAAGTTAATTATGTCGCATAATAAGCGCGTAATAATACAATGAGGCCGCTTTTGAATTACATTTATTTAACACAAAAATATCATTAAAAAACAATTAAACCATTGCGCAACATGACCCTAAGAAAATTATGAGAAATGTGCTGATGAATATGGAAATAATACTGAGATAGGCTTAAATTGTTTCAGATCAAATTAGCCCGAAGTTCCTCTTTCGGCCAAGATTTGACCTGTAACCAAAAGTCTAACCCGCATCACGCAAAAACCTATTTATTGTGTGGGATTGGGCGAGTATCATCCATGTTGTGATTATGGATGGTTGATCTTGTTGCATTTGTTACCCGTTGTCGGTTTTCAGTGGTGTGCTTGGCGATGGCCCGCGCGGCCTTGCGGTGAGTGTGCGGTTGAAAGCGGAGAAGCTGGATCAAATTTGTTGTGTTTAAGGGCATTCACTGCGGGGCGTTACCGGCAGCTTTGAAAAAAGCCATACCCTAAATAATTGATGTTGTATCACGACGGCAAGAGCGTGAGTCCCCGGGAGCTTACTTAAGTAAGTAATCGGGTGAGCGTTCGCGGCCAACACAGATACAGCTTCAAGTATGACGGGTATATGCCGATAACCGCATGTCGGAGTCTTCCTGCGAGGAGCAAGGAGTCAAGATGTTTGATATTGTCGAACTGTCGCGCTTACAGTTTGCTTTAACGGCGATGTACCATTTCTTATTTGTCCCATTAACGCTAGGCATGGCGTTTTTGCTGGCAATTATGGAAACGGTATATGTGCTGTCTGGCAAACAAATCTATAAAGATATGACCAAATTCTGGGGCAAGTTATTTGCAATTAACTTTGCTCTGGGTGTGGCTACCGGTTTGACCATGGAGTTCCAGTTCGGGACCAACTGGTCATATTTCTCCCACTACGTCGGTGATATTTTCGGGGCCCCGCTGGCCATCGAAGGTCTGATGGCGTTCTTCCTGGAATCGACGCTGGTCGGCCTGTTCTTCTTCGGCTGGGATCGTCTGAGCAAAGTGCAGCACATGGCGGTAACCTGGCTTGTGGCGCTGGGCTCGAACTTCTCCGCACTGTGGATCCTGGTTGCCAACGGCTGGATGCAGAACCCGATCGCATCCGACTTCAACTTCGAAACCATGCGCATGGAGATGCTCAGCTTCTCCGAACTGGTACTCAACCCGGTTGCGCAGGTGAAGTTTGTGCATACCGTGGCTGCCGGCTACACCTGTGGCGCGATGTTCGTTCTGGGTATCAGCTCTTACTACCTGTTGAAAGGTCGCGATGTCGCCTTCGCCAAGCGCTCCTTCGCCATCGCCGCCAGTTTCGGTATGGCTGCCGTATTGTCCGTTATCGTGCTGGGTGATGAATCCGGTTACGAAATGGGCGACGTGCAGAAGACCAAGCTGGCCGCTATCGAAGCCGAGTGGGAAACCCAACCGGCTCCGGCCGCCTTTACCCTGTTCGGTATCCCGAATCAGGATAAAATGGAAAACTCCTACGCGATTCAAATCCCTTACGCGCTCGGGCTGATTGCGACTCGCTCCACGGATACCCAGGTCACCGGCCTGAAAGATCTGATGGCGCAGCATGAGGTGCGTATCCGCAACGGGATGAAAGCTTACCAACTGCTGGAAGAGCTGCGTGGCGGCAATACCGATCCGGCGGTTCGCGCCGAGTTCAATAAAGCCAAGCAGGATCTGGGCTACGGTCTGTTGCTGAAGCGTTATACCCCGAACGTCACCGACGCGACGGAAGCGCAAATCCAGCAAGCGACCAAAGACTCCATCCCACGCGTGGCTCCGTTGTACTTCGCCTTCCGCATCATGGTGGCCTGTGGCGTGCTGATGCTGCTTATCATCGGTCTGTCGTTCTGGAGCGTTATTCGCGGGCGCATCGGTCAGAGAAAATGGCTGCACCGCGCGGCGCTGTATGGCTTGCCGCTGCCCTGGATCGCGATTGAAGCCGGCTGGTTCGTGGCTGAATACGGTCGTCAACCCTGGGCGATCGGTGAGGTACTGCCGACGGCTGTCGCCAACTCTTCACTGACTGCAGGCGACATTCTGTTCTCGATGGGGCTGATTTGCGGCTTGTACACCCTGTTCCTGGTGGCTGAGATGTACCTGATGTTCAAATTTGCGCGTCTGGGTCCAAGCAGCCTGAAAACTGGCCGCTACCACTTTGAACAACCGACTGCCGCCGTGCAGGAAGCGCGCTAAACAGGAGTCCACGTATGTTTGACTATGAAGTACTGCGATTTATCTGGTGGGCTCTGATTGGCGTTCTGCTGATCGGTTTCGCCGTCACCGACGGTTTCGACATGGGCGTCGGCATCCTGCTGCGCATTATCGGCAAAACCGATACTGAGCGCCGGGTGATGATCAACTCTATCGCTCCGCACTGGGACGGTAACCAGGTGTGGTTGATCACCGCAGGTGGCGCGCTGTTCGCCGCCTGGCCGATGGTCTACGCGGCGGCGTTTTCCGGTTTCTATGTCGCGATGATCCTGGTGCTGTCGGCCTTGTTCTTCCGCCCGGTCGGTTTTGACTACCGTTCGAAGCTGGAAAACAGCCGCTGGCGCAACATGTGGGACTGGGGCATTTTCATCGGCAGCTTCGTGCCGGCCGTGGTGTTCGGCGTAGCGTTCGGCAACCTGTTGCAGGGCGTGCCGTTCCACATGGACGAATACATGCGTCTGTTCTACACCGGCAACTTCTTCCAGCTGCTGAACCCGTTTGGCTTGTTGGCGGGTGTGGTCAGTCTGACCATGCTGGTGACGCAAGGGGCAACGTATCTGCAGATGCGTACCTCCGGCGAGATCCACCTGCGCGCACGCGCTGCGGCGCAGATTTCCACGCTGGTGATGGCGGTATTCTTCCTGTTGGGTGGCGTATGGCTGGTGAAAGGCATCGATGGGTATGTGATTACCTCGGCGCTGAATACTATGGCGGAGTCTAATCCGATGCGTAAAGAAGTGGCGCATCAGGCGGGTGCCTGGTTGATTAACTTCAACAAGTATCCGGCTCTGTGGGCGCTGCCTGCGTTGGGCGTAGTGCTGCCATTGTTCACCGCTCTGTTCTCGCGCTTGCAGAAAGACGCACTGGCCTTCGTGTCTTCGTCACTAACCATTGCCTGTGTGATCCTGACTGCCGGGGTAACCATGTTCCCGTTCGTGATGCCGTCAAGCACCGTGCCTAACGTTAGCCTGACCATGTGGGACGCGACGTCCAGCCTGTTTACGCTAGAAGTGATGACCGTCGTTGCGGCGATCTTCGTGCCTATCGTGCTGGCGTACACCAGCTGGTCGTACTACAAAATGTTTGGCCGTCTCGACAAGAATTTCATCGAGAACAACAAGCATTCGCTGTATTAAGGATAAGGAGCTAAACCATGTGGTATTTTGCCTGGATCCTCGGAACGCTTCTTGCCTGTGCCTTCGGTATCATTACGGCGCTGGCGCTTGAGCACCACGAAGATTCAAAAGCGCAGCAAGACGGCAAGTGATGAGTTCGTCATTGGCTGACAAGCTGTACGCCGTGACTGACAAGGGCCCGGTTAGGGCCCTTTCATTGGTGCTGGCGTTGATTTTGGCGGGCTGTATTTTCTGGGATCCGACCCGCTTTGCGGCGAAGACCAGCTCGCTGGAGATTTGGGAAGGCCTGCTGCTTATTTGGGCGGTGTGCACCGGTGTGATTCACGGCGTCGGGTTCCGACCGCAACGTTCGTTATGGCGTGCTTTTTTTGCGCCACTTCCGGCAATTGTGATCCTGGCCGCAGGATTATTTTACGTTTCTTTATAATCTCCGTTATATCCCCGTGTTATGGGCCATTCCGGCCCATAATTATTTTCGTTCCCTTCTTGTAACCCATTCCCAACCCGATCCGTCTTGCGTATAGTAGCACCGTTAAATTGCATTGCTGGGAAGTAGAGTGAGTAATACGTTGTTTCGATGGCCGGTTCGCGTTTACTACGAGGATACCGATGCCAGTGGTGTGGTCTATCACGCCCGCTATGTCGCCTTTTTTGAAAGAGCGCGCACCGAGATGCTGCGTCACCACAACTTTCATCAACAGCAGCTGCTCAGTGAACATATCGCTTTCGTAGTCCGGCGCATGACGGTGGATTATCTGGCTCCGGCTCGTCTCGACGAACAGCTGGAAGTGCAGAGTGAAATCACCTCAATGCGCGGGGCTTCTCTCACGTTTGCTCAACGTATTGTCAATTCTGACGGAACTCTTTTGAGTCAGGCCGATGTGTTGATTGCATGCATTGATCCACACCAAATGAAGCCGATAGCGCTTCCTAAGTCTATTGTCGCGGAGTTTAAGCAGTGAATGAGATGAACATCCTAGATTTATTCTTGAAGGCAAGCCTGCTGGTTAAGCTTATCATGTTGATTTTGATATGCTTCTCAGTAGCCTCCTGGGCGATCATCATTCAGCGCACCCGCATCCTTAATGCGGCCACGCGTGACGCCGAGGCCTTTGAAGACAAATTCTGGTCCGGTATTGAACTTTCCCGTCTGTATCAGGAAAGCCAGGCACGTCGCGATAGCCTGACCGGCTCCGAGCAAATTTTCCATTCTGGTTTCAAAGAATTCGCTCGTTTGCACCGCGCAAACAACCATGCGCCGGAATCGGTGATCGAAGGCGCGTCACGTGCCATGCGCATCTCGATGAACCGCGAGCTGGAAACGCTGGAAAACCACATTCCTTTCCTCGGCACCGTGGGGTCGATCAGTCCGTATATCGGTTTGTTCGGCACCGTGTGGGGGATTATGCACGCCTTTATCGCACTGGGTGCGGTGAAACAGGCCACGCTGCAAATGGTAGCACCGGGTATCGCCGAAGCACTGATCGCAACCGCCATCGGTCTGTTCGCCGCTATCCCGGCCGTTATGGCCTATAACCGCCTCAACCAGCGCGTCAACAAGCTTGAGCAGAATTACGACAACTTTATGGAAGAGTTCACCGCTATTCTGCATCGTCAGGCCTTCTCCAGCGACAGCAAATAAGTAGGAGGTAGCATGGCGAGAGTTCGTGGACGTAATCGGCGCGAGCTGAAGTCCGAAATTAACATAGTTCCGTTGCTCGACGTGTTGCTGGTGCTGTTGCTGATCTTTATGGCAACTGCGCCGATCATCACCCAGAGCGTTGAGGTTGATCTGCCGGACGCCACCGATTCCAAGGCGGTGTCCAGTGACGATAACCCACCGGTGATCCTCGAGGTTTCCGGTGTCGGTCAATATACCCTGGTGGTGGATCACAACCGCATGGAGTTGTTGCCGCCGGAGCAGGTTGCAGCCGAAGCCAAGTCGCGTTTAGCGGCTAACCCGAAGACGGTCTTTTTGATCGGCGGGGCGAAGGAAGTACCCTACGATGAGATTATCAAGGCATTGAATATTCTCCATCAGGCGGGCGTCGCTTCCGTGGGGCTGATGACCCAGCCAATCTGACCACAAGGTTAGAGGCAACCCGGTTCCTGTGCTCAGGCGCAGGAACCCCGTATAAGCAACACCAGTTTTTGGGAATCTATTTTGGTAAAGGCAACTGAGCAAAACGATAAGCTGAACCGCGCCGTTATTGTTTCGGTCGTTCTGCACTTCATATTGATTGCCCTGCTGATTTGGGGATCGCTGCAAGAAAACGTCAACATGGACAGCGCCGGCGGTGGTGGCGAGGGTTCGGTCGTCGGTGCAGTGATGGTCGATCCCGGGGCAGTGGTGGAGCAGTACAACCGCCAGCAACAGCAGAGTAACGACGCGCAGCGTGCTGAAAAGCAGCGCCAGAAAAAAGCGGAGCAACAGGCCGAAGAACTTCAGCAGAAGCAGGCGGCGGAACAACAGCGCCTGAAAGAGCTGGAGAAAGAGCGTTTGACTGCGCAGGAAAAAGCGGCGCAGGACGCGAAAGAACGGGCTGAACAGCAAAAGCAGGCCGCAGAGCAGCAAAAGCAAGCGGCTGAGCAACAGAAACAGGCCGCAGAGCAACAAAAGCAGGCAGCTGAACAGCAAAAAGTGGCCGAGAACGCCGCGGCGAAAGCCAAGGAACAACAGAAAGTAGCGGAAGCAGCCGCCGCCAAGGCCAAGGCCGAAGCGGATAAAGTCGCCAAGGCACAAGCGGACGCGCAGAAGAAAGCGGAAGCTGAAGCCAAGAAAGAAGCTGCCGCCGCCGCTACCGCCAAGAAACAGGCGGAAGAAGCGAAGAAAGCAGCTGCCGCTGAGCAAAAAGCGACTGAAGCCGCAGAGAAAAAAGCGGCTGCCGACGCAGAGAAGAAAGCCGCAGCGGAAGCAGAGAAGAAAGCTGCAGCAGAAGCCGAGAAAGCCGAGAAAAAGGCGGCTGCTGACGCCGAGAAGAAAGCGGCTGCAGAGGCAGAGAAAAAAGCCGCTGCTGCCGAGAAGGCCGCAGCCAAGAAAGCCGCAGCGGATGCCAAGAAGAAGGCGGCTGCCGCAGCGGCTGAGCAGTCGTCCGACGTGAATAGTCTGTTTGGCGATCTGGCGGACGGTAAGAATGCACCGAAAGGCGGCGGCGCCAAGTCGAAAGGCGACGGTAAACCTGCCGGTCAGGGCAATGCCAAGACTGCGGGGGCCAGTGGGGCTGATATTAACGGTTATTTGGGGCAGATTAAGGGCGCGATCGAGAGCAAGTTTTATGATGCTAGCTCGTTCGCCGGTAAAACCTGTAACCTGCGTATTAAGCTGGCACCGGACGGCCTGTTGATTGATGTTAAAGCTGAAGGGGGTGATCCGGCGCTGTGTCAGGCGGCGATAGCCGCAGCGAAGCAGGCGAAGATCCCGAAACCACCTAGCCAGGCTGTGTATGAGGTGTTTAAGAATGCTCCCCTTGTATTCAAGCCATAATAACGGTTGATTGACTAAGTCATATCGCAGGGATGTACTAAGGTAACCAACAGGGATTATGTAGTTTTGTTTGCGTTGGTTTGTTAAAATTCTGCTAATTTATCGCAGGCATCCCGCCTGGATAAGGGAGATGAGATGAAGCAGGCATTTCGAGTAGCGTTAGGTTTTTTAATACTGTGGGCGTCCGTTCTTCATGCGGAAGTTCGCATCGAAATCACCCAAGGGGTCGACTCCGCTCGTCCGATTGGTGTGGTACCGTTTAAATGGGCTGGCCCAGGCACGCCTCCGGAAGACATTGGCAAGATTGTCGGCGCAGATTTGCGCAACAGCGGCAAATTCAACCCTATTGACGTGGCGCGCATGCCGCAGCAACCGACCTCCGCGTCTGAAGTGACGCCGGCGGCCTGGACTGCATTGGGCATTGACGCGGTCGTGGTCGGCCAGGTGCAACCTGGTGCAGACGGCGGCTACCTGATCTCCTATCAGCTGGTGGACACTTCAGGTTCACCGGGCACCGTATTGGCGCAAAACCAGTATAAAGTGACCAAGCAATGGTTGCGTTATTCTGCTCATACCGCCAGTGACGAAGTGTTCGAGAAGCTGACCGGTATCAAGGGCGCTTTCCGTACCCGTATCGCCTACGTAGTGCAGACCAACGGCGGGAAATTCCCGTACGAGCTGCGCGTAGCGGATTACGACGGTTACAACCAGTTTGTGGTACACCGTTCACCGGAGCCGCTGATGTCCCCGGCCTGGTCGCCGGATGGCAGCAAACTGGCGTACGTGACCTTTGAAAGCGGCCGTTCTGCGTTGGTCGTACAGACCCTGGCTAATGGCGCTATCCGTCAGATCGCTTCGTTCCCGCGTCACAACGGTGCACCGGCGTTCTCACCGGACGGCAGCCGTCTGGCCTTTGCGCTGTCTAAAAGCGGCAGCCTGAACCTGTATGTGATGAATCTCGGCTCTGGACAGATCACGCAAATCACCGACGGGCGCAGCAACAATACCGAACCGACCTGGTTCCCGGATGGCCAGTCTCTGGCATATACCTCCGATCAGGGCGGCCGACCGCAGATTTATAAAGTCAGTGCCAGTGGCGGTGCGTCACAGCGTCTGACATGGGAAGGCTCTCAGAATCAGGATTCTGAAGTCAGCTCTGATGGTAAATTCCTGGTGATGGTGAGCTCCAATAGCGGCGCTCAGCATATCGCCAAACAAGATCTTGGATCGGGAGCCGTTCAAGTTTTAACCGGCACGTTCCTGGACGAAACGCCTAGTATTGCGCCAAATGGCACCATGGTGATCTATAGCTCCACGCAAGGTATGGGCTCCGTGCTGCAACTGGTATCGACTGATGGGCGTTTTAAAGCGCGTCTTCCGGCAACCGATGGACAGGTCAAATTCCCTGCCTGGTCGCCGTATCTGTGATGCATGTGTAAATATGTATGGCAAACTATAAAAGGATCAAAGAAATGCAACTGAACAAAGTGCTGAAAGGGCTTCTGCTGGCACTGCCAGTTCTGGCTGTAGCGGCTTGTAGTTCTAACAAAAGCGCAAACAACGACCAATCTGGTCTGGGCGCTGGCGCTGGCACTGGTACAGAAAACGGCAGCAGCAACCTGTCTTCTGAAGAACAAGCTCGTCTGCAGATGCAAGAACTGCAGAAGAACAACATTGTTTACTTCGGCCTGGACAAGTATGACGTGAGCTCCGAGTTCGCCGAGATGCTGGACGCACACTCTGCATTCCTGCGTAACAACCCGTCTTACAAAGTGACCGTTGAAGGCCACGCGGACGAACGCGGCACGCCGGAATACAACATCGCTCTGGGCGAACGTCGTGCTAACGCAGTTAAAATGTACCTGCAAGGCAAAGGCGTTTCAGCTGACCAGATCTCTATCGTTTCTTACGGTAAAGAAAAACCAGCAGTACTGGGCCACGACGAAGCGGCTTATGCTAAAAACCGTCGTGCCGTTCTGGTTTACTAAGAGAATCGCATGAACAGTAACTTCAGACGTCACTTGTTGAGTCTGTCGTTACTGGTTGGCGTAGCGGTCCCATGGGCCGCTACTGCCCAAGCGCCAATCAGTAATGTCGGCTCCGGCTCGGTCGAAGACCGTGTCACTTCACTTGAGCGTATCTCCAATGCTCAGGGCCAGCTTTTAAACCAACTCCAGCAGCAACTCTCTGATAATCAGCGCGATATTGACTCTCTCCGCGGGCAAATCCAGGAAAGCCAATATCAACTGAATCAGGTTGTTGAACGCCAAAAGCAGATCTATCAACAGATGGATAGCATCAGCCAGGGCGGCGCTCAGAGCTCCGCAGCCGCTGCGGGTGCCGCAGGTGGAGCAGCAGCGGCTGCTTCCTCCGACGGCGCTGACAGTGCGTCTGCGGGCGCCTCAGCGGCAGCACCGGCCAGTACGGGTGATGAAAACAGCGACTACAACGCCGCTGTTTCATTGGCGCTGGAAAAAAAACAGTATGATCAGGCGATCTCCGCTTTTCAGACCTTCGTAAAACAGTACCCAAAGTCTACTTACCAGCCCAACGCCAACTATTGGCTGGGGCAGCTGTTCTACAACAAGGGCAAGAAAGACGATGCGGCCTACTATTTTGCCGTCGTGGTGAAGAATTATGCAAAATCACCTAAGGCGCCGGACGCAATGTACAAGGTGGGTATCATCATGCAGGAAAAAGGGCAGGCCGATAAAGCCAAAGCCGTGTTCCAGCAGGTGATTAAACAATACCCAACCAGTGCTGCGGCCAAACAGGCAAAAAGTCGCGTTGCCGGTTAGTCAGCAAAAAAATGAGCCCAGAAATTAGTCTATCTGACCGCTTTCTGGGCTCATTCGTGTGAAGAACAAGCAGTTGAACCACTTGTTTTAAAATTTAAGTTGCGCTGCCAAGATAAATTAGTAATATATGCCGCCGTTGCCAAGACAACTTGCAAGATGTTAAAGCAGCTAGGAAATTGGGTCGTTAGCTCAGTTGGTAGAGCAGTTGACTTTTAATCAATTGGTCGCAGGTTCGAATCCCGCACGACCCACCAATTCCTAAAATCAGAAATGAAGTGAAATCGTAAGGGTGAGAACCGTAAAGGTTCGAGTCTCGCAGAGCGAGACAACATCACGAAGTGATGGCCCGAAGGGTGAGGCGCAAGCCGAATAATCCCGCATGACCCGCCAATTTCTGAAGTAGTAGCAGTAACCACATCAGTGGGTGATTAGCTCAGTTGGTAGAGCATCTCCTTTACACGGAGGGGGTCGGCGGTTCGAGCCCGTCATCACCCACCACTACTGTGGGTCGTTAGCTCAGTTGGTAGAGCAGTTGACTTTTAATCAATTGGTCGCAGGTTCGAATCCCGCACGACCCACCATTTTTAGATGTGATTACGATGTGGAATCGTAAGGGTGAGGCTAAATGCCGAATCATCCCGCACGACCCACTGTTCCAGAGTTGTTTTCCGCAATACAAATCCACGGTTTTGTATTCGTGGTTCAGCAGTAAACCACGTCAGTGGGTCGTTAGCTCAGTTGGTAGAGCAGTTGACTTTTAATCAATTGGTCGCAGGTTCGAATCCCGCACGACCCACCATTTTAGACGTGATTGCGATGTGGAATCGTAAGGGTGAGGCTAAACGCCGAATCATCCCGAACGAACCACCATGATTGCAGCGAGTTTCTCCCGTGCTTACGCGGTTCAGCAGTAAACCACATCAGTGGGTCGTTAGCTCAGTTGGTAGAGCAGTTGACTTTTAATCAATTGGTCGCAGGTTCGAATCCCGCACGACCCACCATTCTTTCCGATACCTCAGTACTTTCCCCAAACCATAACATTGCATAGCGCACGAATCGTGTGGGTGAGTAACCTGCGTTCAGGTTCGACAAAATTGCTCCGTCAATTTTGGGCAGCGCTTGCGCTGGCCCGAAGGGCGAGGCCAAAGGCCGAATCAATCCCGCACGACCCACCATTCTTTCCGATACCTCAGTACTTCCCCAAACCATAACATTGCATAGCGCACGAATCGTGTGGGTGAGTAACCTGCGTTCAGGTTCGACAAAATTGCTCCGTCAATTTTGGACAGCGCTTGCGCTGGCCCGAAGGGCGAGGCCAAAGGCCGAATCAATCCCGCACGACCCACCATTCTTTCCGATACCTCAGTACTTTCCCCAAACCATAACATTGCATAGCGCACGAATCCTGTGGATGAGACAAAAGCCAAGCGCTTTTGAACAACACTTGCGTTGGCCCGAAGGGCGATTCTCTGAAAGAGATGAGTATCCTGCGTTCAGGTTCGAGCATTGTACCCGGCCATTCAAAAGCTGAATCAATCCTGCACCCTTGATCCGTTCCCTCTCTCCTCAAAAATGCATTTTGCTTCCTGCAGACTTTCTTCTTTCATCAAAAATTCAATCCATTAAACGTCATTAACGTAATAATGAAAATATCAGCGGACTTTTGGCGTGTTTTTAGGTATTTTGTTTAGTATATAAAACGAGTGGCGGTTGCGAGAGGGGAGACCCGGGCAGCAGACACCCAGCCTAGCACAGAGACGATTGCAGCGATGAGTGAAATGTTTGATGTCAATGCGGCGGTGTACCCGTTCCCGCCCAAACCGGTGCCGCTGGACGTAGCGGAAAAGGCGTTTTATCGCGAGAAGATTAAAACCCTGCTCAAGCAGCGCAATGCGGTGATGGTGGCCCACTACTATACCGATCCGGAAATTCAGGCACTGGCGGAAGAGACCGGTGGCTGCGTGGCGGACTCGCTGGAGATGGCGCGATTTGGCAGCAATCACCCGGCTTCGACCTTGCTGGTCGCCGGCGTGCGCTTTATGGGGGAAACCGCCAAGATCCTCAGCCCGGAAAAACAGGTGTTGATGCCGACGCTGAACGCCGAATGTTCGCTGGATCTCGGTTGCCCGGAAGAAGAGTTTCATGCATTTTGCGACAGCCACCCGGATCGCACCGTGGTGGTCTACGCTAATACCTCAGCCGCGGTAAAGGCGCGTGCGGATTGGGTGGTAACATCCAGCATCGCCGTAGAGTTGATAGAGCACCTAGACAGCCTGGGCGAAAAAATCATCTGGGCACCGGACCGCCATCTGGGCAACTATGTGCAAAAGCAGACGGGTGCCGACGTACTGTGCTGGCAAGGGGCCTGTATCGTCCATGACGAGTTTAAAACCCAGGCGTTGATGCGCATGAAGGCCCTGTACCCGGAAGCGGCGATACTGGTGCATCCTGAGTCCCCACAGGCGGTGGTCGATTTGGCCGATGCGGTCGGTTCAACCAGCCAGCTGATTCAGGCGGCCAAAACGCTGCCCAACCCGCAGCTGATCGTTGCCACCGATCGCGGCATTTTTTATAAGATGCAGCAGGCCTGCCCGGACAAAGAACTGTTCGAGGCGCCAACCGCCGGTGAGGGTGCCACCTGCCGCAGTTGCGCGCACTGCCCGTGGATGGCGATGAACGGCCTTAAGGCGATTGCCGATGGGTTGGAGCAGGGCGGTGCCCTGCATGAAATACACGTGGATGCTGCGCTGCGCGAAAAGGCGCTGATCCCGCTTAACCGGATGCTGGACTTTGCCGCGCAGCTGAAAATGCAGGTTAAAGGAAATGCCTGAGTTAACCCTTTGATAAGGAAGAACAGATGAGCTTTTTCAGTACCAGCAATATATTGGTGCACATCCCGCTGGGGGCGGGCGGTTACGATCTGTCATGGATTGAAGCCATCGGTACCTTGTTCGGCTTGCTGTGCATCTGGTATGCCAGCAAAGAGAAAATTATCAACTATCTGTTTGGCCTGATTAACGTCACGCTGTTTGCGGTGATTTTCTTTCAGATCCAGCTTTACGCCAGCCTGTTGCTGCAGTTGTTCTTTTTTGTCGCCAATATTTATGGCTGGTATGCCTGGAGCCGCCAAACCCAGGACAATCAGGCCGAACTGAAAATTCGCTGGTTGCCGTTACCGAAAGCGCTGGCCTGGGCGGCGGTATGCGTTATCGGCATTGCCCTGATGACCTTCAATATCGACAGCGTCTTTGCCTGGCTGACGCAGCTTGCGGTGACGGTAATGCAGGGAGTGGGCCTCAGCGTGCAGATGCCGCAGCTGCAACCGGATGCTTTCCCGTTCTGGGACTCGGCGATGATGGTGTTGTCGATTGTGGCGATGATTTTGATGACGCGCAAATACGTGGAAAACTGGCTGTTGTGGGTGGTGATTGACGTAATCAGCGTGGCGATTTTCGCCTACCAGGGTGTGTATGCCATGGCGCTGGAATACGTGATCCTGACGCTGATTGCGCTGAACGGTTCCTGGTTGTGGATCAAAAGCGCCAGTCGCAATCGTTCGCAGCCATTATCTTCCTCGCCATAACACATGGCAGAGGGCGCCAACCTGGCGCCCTCTTGCTTTTAGTGGTGATGGCCCAGATGCGAATGTGAGCCGGAATGTGAGTGGTCACTTGGCTCGGGTGCCCGGTTAATCCCGCAGTCCGGTGTATCGCAGTGCTGATATTCCATTTGAATGGTGACATGGCCGATACGGTAGTGTTCCAGCAGATAAGCCTGAATGCGGCGCAGCAGGCCATCGTGATCGTTTGGCGGTATCACTTGCGCATGCAGCGTCATCAGTTTCTGTTCGCCAATCTGCCAGACGTGAACGTGATGAATATTGCGTACCTCAGGAATATTCAGGCACAGGTCTTTTTGCAGTTTATTGATATCCACTTCCTGCGGTGTGCCTTCCAGCAACTCGTGAAAGCTTTCTTTCAGCAGCCGCCAGGCGCTGCGCAGCACCAGACAGGACACCAGCACCGACAATATCGGGTCAATCGGCGTCCAGCCGGTGCTCAGGATCACAATGGCGGCAACGATGGCCCCCACCGAGCCCAGCAAATCTCCCAATACGTGCAACGCAGCGGCCCGCACGTTGATGTTTTTCTCTTCCGTACCGCGGTGCAGTAGCCAGAAGGCGAACAGGTTAGCCAGAAGTCCCGCTATGGCGATGATCAGCATCGGCGCACCCATCACCGGCTGTGGCTCGAAGAAACGCCGTATCGCCTCCCACAGGATGAATACCACGATCACCAACAAGGCGGCGGCATTGAGAAACGCCGCCAGCGTGGTCAGGCGCAAATAGCCGAAGGTATGGCGTGCGTTGGGTTTACGCTGTGAAAAGTGTACCGCCATCAGCGCCACCAGCAGCGCCGCAGCGTCGGTGAGCATATGGCCGGCATCGGCCAGCAACGCCAGCGAGCCGGAAATCAGCCCGCCGATCACCTCGGCGATCATAAATACCGCAGTGACTAAAAAAGCGGTCAGTAGGCGTTTACTATTACTGTTTTTTGGCAGGTGTGTTTGTGGAGAGTCCGTCATTATTTATCCTTATGTAGAGCGAAATACGGCGCGTCAGTGCTGATCAGACCGTCCAGTTCTATCAGTATCTGTTCTACTAACGCACTCAATTCAGTATAGGCGGCCTGAGCCAACATCCCATCACGGCCGCTTTCCACCAACAATTGGCACAGGTTTGCGGCCTCAGGTTGCTGCAACATCAGCAGGCTGCCCTTGATGCGGTGTGCGGCCTGCCCAAGGCTCGGCCAGTCTTCACCCTTCGCCGCATTGTCAAGCCGTTGCCGGTCTTGTCGCAGCGTGGAGAGCAGCGTGGTGGCCAAGCGTTGCGCCATCAGTTGATCATTGCCGGCCATATCGCCCAGCACCCGTTTTAGGTCAGTAAGGGCTAACTGCCGTTCCAGCGCCTGCGGTTGCTGCGGTAACGCCTGAGCAATGGCGGCCAGTGAAATCGGCTTGGTCAAAAAGCGATCGATGGCCGCCTGTCCTTGCGGAATGCGGGTAAATTCCTGCACGTCTGCCGAACAGAGAATAATCTGGCAGGCCGGCCGCTGATATCGTTGTTCATCGCGTCGTATCAGTCGCGCCAATGTCAGGCCGTCCGGGCGCGGCATGTTGTAATCGATAAACAACAGGTCGAATGGCTGCCTGCGGTGCGCTTTCAGCAACGCGTAACCGTGCTCGAACAGCGCGGGTTGCAGGCCGAAGTGGCGCAGTTGCCGCTCCATCAGCAGCAGGTTGGTGGGGTGATCGTCAATCAGCGCCACGCGCAGCGTGGGAGGTGGCAGGCTGAGCGGTGGGTCGTTCTGGTGTGGGGGGGCGGCATCTGGGGCAGCCTGGGTGACCGGCACTGAAACCTTGACCTGCGTACCTATGCCGGGCTGTGATTGCAGCTCAATTTGGCCGCCCATTTGCTCGATAATTTCCTTACAGATAGACAACCCCAGCCCGGTACCCTGTACCGATACGCGCTGTGCACCGCGGGCGCGGTAGAAGGGTTGGAACAGTTTGCCTATCTCATCGGCGGCGATGCCACAGCCACTATCGGTCACCGTCAGCAACAACTCGCCTTGTTGTTTACCCTGTTCGCGCCAGCCGATATTGACCAGAATACTGCCGCGAGGAGTGAATTTAATGGCATTATTTATCAGATTGTTAGCGACCTGAAGTAAACGCTCACCATCAATGACGACGGCGGCAGGCAAAAGGTTACTGGCGGTAACGCTCAAGGTTACCGGGCGTTCGCCGATCAGCGGCCGATACAGCGCGCTGATGTGGGTAACCCAGGGGTGCAGCGCCAGGGTCTTTGGCACCAGCGTCAAGGTTCCGGTTTCCAGCCGGGCGTAATCTTGTAAATCATTGAGCAGATTGAGCAAGGATGACGCTGAACTGTAAATGACGGGCAGCCCCTCCGGCATCGGCTGGCGTTTCAGCTCCAGTTCCAGCAGGCCGAGGATGGCGTGCATGGGCGTGCGCAGCTCATGGCTGACGGTAGCCAAAAACTTGCTTTTCATCCGGTTCTCGGCTTCGGCGTGGCGGCGCGCCTGTTCGATCATTTCACGCTCGCGCTTTTCCCTTCGTTGCAAAATAAACCGGCGCAACGTCAGTACCAGCAGCAGCAGGATCGCCGCTGCGAGTAGCGCCAGCAGCCAGGTCGTTTGCGGTTGCATGCGATTATCGTTCACCGCATCGATCAGGTTGCTGCGGTCGACAATCCACTCATCGCGCAGCGATTGCAGGGTTTCCGAGGGGATCTGCATCAGGTTTTTATCGAGTATAGCCAGTAGCAGCGGCTGATCCTGACGTACGCCGAACGCCACCGGGTAGGCGATGTTATTGGCGGCGAACGCCAGTTTTATTGCTCCGGAATAACGCGACAGGGCGATAAAGTTTGCCGAGATCACGTTATCCACCAATGCATCCAACTGGCCGTTGGCCAGGGCGTCATACATGGCCTTGCTGTCGGCAAAGCGCACCGGCTCTTCGTTCGGTGGTATCAGCCCCTGCGCCAGATCGCCCTGCAGTACGCCGATGCGCTTGCCGGCCAGATCGTTCCAGGTAGAAATCCCGTTGGCGTACTGGCCCACGTAAACCCCCCACAGCGAACGGTGAATCGGCATACTGGTGCTGTAACGTGCCTTAACGCCGCGCGCCAGCGGCAAAGCGGTGCGGAAACTGGCCTGGCCGGACAGCACCAACTGGTCTGCCTGTTCGGCATTGCGCGCCCATAACGGAGCAAAACGCAGCCCGGTGTTTTGCGCGATGATCTTGAGTATGTCGATCGCGTAGCCGCGCGGCTGCCCGTCGGAGCCGCGATAGGCGAACGGGAAGTTATTCTCTATGGCGGCGTAATAAACGGTGCGGTGCTTTTCTACCCAGCCTTTTTCCATCTGCGTCAGATCGGCGTTGCCGGTATCGAGATAGCTGGGGATCTTTTTGCTCCAGCGGCTTTGAATGGCGTTCATCAACTCCATGGGCGCATCGGCGATAGCGACGTTGAGGGTGTCGATCAGCGCCGGATTGGCGGCGGCGAAGACGAAAGACAGGTTACCGAGATTGACCGTGCTTTCGATCTGATAAAGCTGGCCGAGCTGCAACTGGTCAATAATAAAGCTGGCGCTGGCTTCGTCGGCAATAAAGTAATCGCTGCTGCCGTTCAGCAAGGCATACACCGCCTGCAGGTTGTTGTCATAGCGTTGCACGTGGGAAGACACCGTTTTCAGTGCGTTACCGGCCTGCATATCGGTCAGGGTACTGATCGCCACCCGCGCATTGGCGGAGTTGAGCATTACCCGGCGGTCATTGCTCCGGTCGCGCAGCACGCGCAGGTTGCTGACGTAATAAGGCTGGGAGATTTTCAGATCCTCCAGCGCCTCATTTTGCGGAATGCCGTACAGCAGATCGATAGCGCCGCTGTGCAGCGCTTGCTCGAGCTGCGCCAGATCGGCGAAACCGTAAATCTGAAAGCGGATGCCGGTGACCTGCTGAATATAACCGAGGTAGTCGGCGTTCAACCCGTACAGATCGTCATCCACAATAATGTTATAGGGGCTGGTATTCTCGCTGATGATGCCCACGCGCAGCGTAGCGTCACGCCAGGGATTTCTCTCGCTGGCAATCAGCATATCCGCCGGAATATTCAGGCTGCTGATCAGCTGGTAGGGCACCGGTTGCACCGCGTACGCGACGTTGCCGAAGTTGAACAACATCGCCATCGCCAACAGCAGCAAAACGCCACGCATCATGGTGCCAGTTCTCTAAATACCGCCACCAGTTCCAACAGGTTGCCGGCGCCGGTTTTGCGCAGAATATTCTTCTTGTGGGTGCTGACGGTTTTGTTGCTGATGCTCAGCATCTCGGCAATTTGCAGATTGGACAGCCCCTTGCTGAGCAGGCCGAGGATTTGCAGTTCTTTGGGCGTCAGTAGCGTTCCCTCTGCCGACTGCGTTTCTTCCGCCATCGCGCCGGCAGGAAAACTCGGCTCCCCGGCCAGCACGGTTTCGATTGCCTGCACCAACTGTTCAAGCCGGCTGCCTTTATGCACAAACCCGTTAGCGCCGGCCGCCCAGGCCATGTGTGCGTAGATCTCTTCCTCCTGTGCGGTGTAGATCAGAATCGGTTGCTGCGGGTAGTGGCGGCGGATTTTTTTCAGCAGTTGCAGGCCGTCTACCTGCGGCAGGCCGATATCCAGAATGACCAGAGAAAAATCGGCTGAGGCCAATTGGGCCAAGGCCTGAACGTCGTCCTGTACCGCCTGCAGGCTATAAGGGCGGGAAGACTTCATTAGCGCCGCTTCCAGTGCGACATGAACCACCGGGTGGTCATCAACTAATAATAGAGAAGGCATGGTTTGGCCCAAGTAGCGGTATCCTGATCGCTAGCATAGCGAAAAAGGAGCCTCTGCGCTCTCCCGATGAAACAGCACAATCTACTGATAATTTGGCCGTTCAGCCGCGAGGCGGCTAAGGTGATTTACAGCGCTACCCTCACAGGCTAAATTGGTGGGATCTACGTTTTGTGAAATACCGCCCCTCGATACCGAATGGAAAAGTTATGAATTACCAAAATGATGATTTACGCATTAAAGAAATTAAGGAACTCCTGCCACCGGTGGCCCTGTTAGAAAAGTTTCCGGCCACGGAACGTGCAGCTGAGACGGTGTCCCTGGCGCGCAGTGCAATTCACAAGATCCTTCGCGGTAACGACGATCGCCTGCTGGTGGTCATCGGCCCATGCTCGATCCACGACACCAAAGCGGCAAAAGAGTATGCCGAGCGCCTGCTGACGCTGCGTCAGGAACTGAGTGGCGAGCTGGAAGTGGTGATGCGCGTTTACTTTGAAAAACCGCGTACCACCGTGGGCTGGAAAGGGCTGATCAACGATCCGCAGATGGATAACAGCTTCCAGATCAACGACGGTTTGCGCCTGGCCCGTAAGTTGCTGTTGGATATCAACGATAGCGGCTTGCCGGCTGCGGGGGAATTCCTCGACATGATCACCCCGCAGTACCTGGCTGATCTGATGAGCTGGGGCGCGATCGGCGCACGTACCACGGAATCCCAGGTACACCGCGAGCTGTCTTCCGGCCTGTCTTGCCCGGTTGGCTTCAAGAACGGCACCGACGGCACCATCAAAGTGGCGATTGACGCCATCAACGCTGCCAGCGCGCCGCACTGTTTCCTGTCGGTGACCAAGTGGGGCCACTCGGCGATCGTTAACACCAGCGGTAACGGCGATTGCCACATTATCCTGCGCGGCGGCAAAGAGCCGAACTACAGCGCGGCGCACGTCAAGGAAGTCAAAGACGGCCTGGTCAAGGCGGGTCTGCCGGCGCAGGTGATGATCGACTTCAGCCACGCCAACAGCAGCAAGCAGTTCAAAAAGCAGCTGGAAGTGAATGCGGACGTGTGCAAACAGGTAGCCGGCGGTGAAAAAGCGATTATCGGCGTGATGATCGAAAGCCATCTGGTGGAAGGCAACCAGAATCTGGAAAGCGGCGAGCCGCTGGTCTATGGCAAGAGCGTGACAGACGCTTGCATCGGCTGGGAAGACACGGAAACCGTGCTGCGCGAGTTGGCGGCGGCGGTTAAGGCGCGTCGCGCCTGATATCCCCGTCGTCTTTCAAGCCGCAGCGTTGTTACCTGCACTCCGCTCACCCCAGTTACTTACTCATGTAAGCGCCTGGGGATGAGCGAGTTGGTCGCCTAGCTGCAACTTGAAAGCCATAGGGGATAGAATGGGTAGTTTCTTAATAAAAAAAGCCCCCGGCCAAAACCGGGGGCTTTTTAGATCAACGGGCGAAAATTACTTCGCTTTACCCTGGTTTGCCACGGCGGCCGCTTTAGCAGCGATCTCGTCGGCATTGCCCAGATAGTAACGTTTGATTGGCTTGAAGTTTTCGTCGAATTCATACACCAACGGCACGCCGGTTGGGATGTTCAGTTCGAGGATCTCATCTTCGCTCAGGTTATCCAGGTATTTCACCAGCGCACGCAGCGAGTTGCCGTGAGCGGCAACGATAACGCGCTCACCGCTTTTGATGCGTGGCAGAATTTCTTCGTCCCAGTAAGGGATCACGCGATCGATGGTCAGCGCCAGGCTTTCGGTCAGCGGCAGCTCTTTTTCGGTCAGCGCCGAGTAACGCGGGTCGTGGCCTGGGTAACGCTCATCATCTTTGGTCAGCTCTGGTGGGGTAACGGCGAAGCCGCGACGCCACTGCTTAACCTGCTCGTCACCGTATTTTTCAGCGGTTTCAGCCTTGTTCAGACCCTGCAGCGCACCGTAGTGGCGCTCGTTCAGCTTCCAGGATTTTTCAGTCGGCAGCCAAGCCTGATCCAGTTCGTCCAGGATGTTCCACAGGGTATGGATCGCGCGCTTCAGTACGGAGGTATAAGCAAAGTCAAAAGAGAAACCTTCATCTTTCAACAGTTTGCCTGCTGCTTTCGCTTCGGTGCGACCTTTGTCGGACAAATCAACATCATACCAACCGGTAAAGCGGTTTTCGTTGTTCCACTGGCTTTCGCCGTGACGCACCAGAACCAGCTTAGTTACAGCCATAGCTTAACTCCTTAATAATCTGACATTTCAATGATAACGAAAATCATTATATTGCCGTGGCCGGTGGCTCGGCAATCGATAGTGTCTAACCATAGCCAATTTCTTGCCGCAAAGTAAGTGCTGTTCCGAGGAAAAGCTGAATCGATCAGGCGGGCGTCACGAGGGAAACCGGCACGGCGGAATGAGATCCGGCCGCGCCGTGGGAGACGGGGAATCAGGCTGCTTTTTTCAGGCAACTGCTCATAAAGGTTTTACGCTCGTCGCCTTTCAGGCTTTTAGCTTTGGCGTCGGCGTTGCAGGTTTTCATTTTTTGCTGTTGCGGCGTCAGGGTTTTCGCTGCAGTGGAACCTTCCGCCTTCAGGCAGGTGCTCATGAAGGTGGTGCGGTCCGCGCCTTTCAGCGTTTTGGTGGAGGCTTGTTGATTACAATCAGTCATGCGCTTCTGCTGAGCAGCCTGCGCCGGCGAAGGCGTTTTTGCTGCGGTATCGGCAGCCATCAGGTTGGTGCTCAGCAGTAAACCCGCCAGTAATGGGAGTGCAGTAATCAGACGCATAGGTGTTCCTTCAGCTATTGACCGGCCAGAGATGGCCGAAAATTGTGACGCAGCACAAGGCGTTGTGCTTATCACCGTAGCCTGATTCTAGTGTGCGCTTTGGAATAAGGAAAGGCAGGTGCCGGTGGGGCCGGCGTGTAAAAAGGTAAGCATTTATAACAAACGGCCCCTGGCCGCATGGCAAGGGGCATGGCGGGTCAGATAGGATAAAACTGATAATGGGTGGCGCTTTGATATTGCTGCCCCGGCTTGAGCCAACAGTCCGGCTGCGGCCATTCCGGGTGGTGCGGGCTGTCCGGCAAAAACTCGCTTTCCAGCGCTATGCCGGCGTAACTGGCGTAGCTGCCGCCATCACGTGCCGGTGTGCCGTCCAGGTAATTGCCGCTGTACAGTTGCAGCGCCGGAGCGCTGGTGAATACGCTCATCTGCACCTGACCATCCGCCGACCACAGGTGCGCCGCCGGGCAGTCCAGCGCGCCGCAGGTACGGTGCAGCAGATAGGCATGATCGTAGCCTTTTACCCGTTGCTGATCGCGGTCACGCAGGAAATCCTGCAACAGCGTTTTCGGCTGGCGAAAATCCATGCCGCTGCCGTCCACCGGCGTGAGTTCGGCATTGGGTATGCCCTCGCTGTCGACCGGCAGATAACGATCGGCAAACAGTTGCAGCCGTTGCCGGCGGGCGTCGGTGCCGGCGCCGTCCAGGTTGAAATAAGCGTGGTTGGTCAAATTGACCGGGCAGGCGCGATCGGTCCGGGCCTGATAACTGATTTCCAGCCGGTTATCGGCAGTGAGCCGGTAATTGACCTGAACCTCGAGGTTGCCGGGAAATCCCTGATCGCCGTCGGGTGAATGCAACGCGTAGCTCACCTGTTGCGCATCTTGCTGAACAATCCGCCAGCGGCGGGCGTTGAAGCCCTCCGGCCCGCCATGCAGTTGGTGTTCCCCTTGATTGGCGAGCAGCGGATGCGGTCTGTTGCCGACCAGCAGACTGGCGTAGGCGATGCGATTGGCATAGCGCCCGACGGTGGCGCCAAGATAGGCCGCCTGTCGCTGATAGTCCGCCGGTGTCCGGCAACCCAACAGCAGTTCGCGTGTTTCGCCCGATTTCAGCGGCAGCACGGCGGAAAGCCAGGTGGCGCCCCAATCCATCAGCGTGATCGTCATCCCGCCGGCGTTTTGCAACCGGGTTAGCTGGTAAGGCTGGCCATCAGGGGCCAGTTGCAGGCTGTCTGTCAGCATATTCCTGCCCCCGCTGAGGCCTTGCAAACGTAAAAGGTTTCTTTCAGTCCGTTGGTTTGCAAAGGATATTCGCGCGCTACCGTTTCGCGCACCGGCTCCACCAGTTCTTGCGGCATCAGCGCCACGATGCAGCCGCCAAAGCCGCCGCCGGTCATGCGTACGCCGCCGCGATCGCCGATAACGTTTTTGACGATCTCCACCAATTGGTCGATCGGCGGTACGGTAATGGCAAAATCGTCCCGCATGGAAGCGTGGGATTCCGCCATTAGCCTGCCCATCAGTTTCATATCGCCCGCCGCCAGTGCATCTGCGGCGGCCAGAGTACGATCGTTTTCAGTGATCACGTGGCGCGCTCGCTTCGCGACGATCGGATCCAATTCATGCTGGATCGGGAAGAACAGCTCCGGGCTGACATCGCGCAGTGCCTTGACGCCGAAGAAGCGCGCGGCGGCTTCGCATTGTTCGCGACGGGTGTTGTATTCGCTGTCCACCAGTCCGCGCTTCACGTTGGAGTTGATGATCACCACGGCAATATTTTCCGGGACCGACACCGAGCGGGTCTCCAGTGAACGACAATCGATCAGTAATGCATGGTCCTGTTCTCCGAGCGCTGAAATCAGCTGATCCATGATCCCGCAATTGCAGCCGACAAACTGGTTTTCCGCCTCCTGGCCGTTCAAAGCCAGTGCTACGCCATCCAGCGGCAGTTCATACAATGCCTGCATTACCTGGCCAACGGCCACTTCCAGTGAGGCGGAAGAGCTGAGGCCGGCACCTTGCGGCACGTTGCCGGTGATCACCAGATCCGCGCCGCCAAAATTGGCGTTGCGCAGTTGCAGGTGTTTGATCACGCCGCGTACGTAATCGGACCAAAGCTGCTCCGGGTGGCTGACGATCGGCTCGTCGAGCGAGAATTGATCCAGCTGGCCGTCGTAATCGGCCGCGATCACTCGGATCTGGCGATCGTCACGTCTGGCACCGGCGATCACCGTTTGGTAATCAATGGCGCACGGCAACACGAAACCGTCGTTATAGTCGGTATGTTCACCGATCAAATTCACTCGTCCAGGCGCTTGAATGGTCAGTGCGGGCGCGTAGCCAAAGCGTTCGGTAAAAATGGTGTGGGTAATATTTTTCAAACTCATCATTTGGCTCCGGCTTCACGGTAATGAATGTCGTTAACGGCGCGCAGACGTTCCGCGGCCTGTTCTGCAGTCAGATCTCGCTGGGTTTCCGCCAGCATCTCGTAACCCACCATAAATTTACGCACCGTGGCGGAGCGCAGCAGCGGGGGATAGAAATGCGCATGCAACTGCCAGTGGCGGTTATCCGCATCGTTGAATGGCGCACCGTGCCACCCCATGGAATAAGGAAAAGAACACTGGAACAGATTGTCGTAGCGGCTGGTCAGTTTTTTCAGCGCGACGGCCAGGTCACTGCTCTGCGCGGCGCTCAGATCGGTAATACGCTGCACGGCGGCCTTCGGCAGCAGCAGCGTTTCAAACGGCCAGGCGGCCCAGTAAGGCACTACGGCCAGCCAGTGCTCGGTTTCTACTACCGTCCGGCTGCCGTCAGCGAGTTCACGCTGTACGTAGTCCACCAGCAGGGGGGAATGGTGCTGTTGGAAATATTCTCGCTGCAGGCGATCTTCATGTTCGACTTCGTTCGGCAGAAAGCTGTTGGCCCACACTTGCCCATGCGGGTGCGGGTTGGAGCATCCCATCGCCGCCCCTTTGTTTTCAAATACCTGTACCCACGGATAGCTGCGCCCGAGATCGGCCGTTTGCTCCTGCCAGGTGGCAACCACCCGCTCCAGTGCCGCAAGCGTCAGTTCCGGCAGGGTTTTACTGTGATCGGGGGAGAAACAGATGACCCGGCTGGTACCGCGCGCGCTCTGGCAGCGCATGAGCGGATCCTGGCTTTCCGGTGCCTGCGGCGTATCCGTCATCAGCGCGGCGAAGTCATTGGTGAACACATAGGTGTCCTGATAATCCGGGTTTTTATCGCCGGTAACGCGGGTATTGCCTGGGCAGAGGAAGCAGTCCGGATCGTGTTGCGGCAGCGTTTCCTGCTGCGCGGATTCCTGTTGACCCTGCCATGGGCGCTTGGCGCGGTGCGGCGACACTAATACCCATTGACCGGTCAGTGGGTTATAGCGGCGATGGGGATGATCGATGGGATTAAAATCCGTCATTGCGGTTCCTTTTTCTTGGCCGGCGCGGCTGAGTGTAATCGCTTTCATCAGTACCAGGCGCACCCTTTACAGATTAAAATGGATAACGATGCGCAAAAAGATAGCATGCCCGACAGAGTAAAAAGGTGATCCAGAGCGAAAAATGGAATCGTTTACACTCGGACGCCGCAAGAAGGGATACAGGAAATGCAACAAGGGTTACAGGGCTGAGCGGGTAGGGTGAGAAACAGGATGATAGCGTTTTCATCCATATCGCCGGCAGGGGGATCCCTGCCGGCTGAGAACATCAGGGATGCTGATACAGTGGGTAAGTGAATAACAGCAGATGTGTGAGATTAAGCCCGAAATGGAACAGGATCGGCACCCACAGGCGGCCGCTCCACATCCACGCGAGGCCGTAAATCAAACCGGCAAGCGTGGCAAATACCACCATCAGCATGCCGCCGGCCAGGTGCGCGGCGCCAAACACCAGCGCGGCGATAATCAAGGCTGGCCAGGCACCCAGCCACTGGCTAAGGCGCTGTTGCAAATAACCGCGGAACAGCGCTTCTTCTGCCATACAGACAAAGAACAGGTTGGCCATCACAAACGCCAGGATCCAGCCCGGTGCATGCAGTTCAATCTTCAAGCCGCCGAGCGCCACCGCCACCAGCAGTAAGGCAGGCACTGCCACTATCAGCGCGATCCAACCGGTTTTACCGACGCTTTTACCGGTTTCGGCGGCAAACAATGTCGGCACGCAGGCAAACAACAAGAATGGCACCAGCGCTTTGTCGAAATTGTAATACATGGTGAAAGGTGCGCTGAGCGGGCCGGGTTTTTCACCGTCGATCATCAACTGGTTATGGAACCCCGGCACCAGATGCAGGAATAGCGCCACGCAGCTTGCAACCACCAGCACTTCAAGCAGCACTGCCAGATTACGTTGGGCGCGGTAATGGTGTCGCAGGCCGGCCAGCGCAGCAATGACCAACACACAGCCCAGGCTGAGCGGGGTCAGTACCCCATGGTACATCCCCATGCCCGCCGATGCGGCCAGAAACAACCAGGCAATCAGCCGGTTAAATGGCAAAAAGAATAACGAAATCGAAAGTACGCCCCACATAACTCTATCCCTTTAAAATATGCACACAGCGCTCAGTGCCTGTGCGGCGTGTGAGTATGGCGAAGTTGAGCGCTATGACGAATAGTAACATAGAGAGGTTACGGCAAAGGTCCGGACAGTGATCTGAAGTGAGTTTATTCGGCAGCTGTCTGATTTACCCTTTCATCCAGGCTTGCGAACGGGTGATTTCGGCCAGGTTTTGCAAAATATCCAGGCTTTGCTGGTGTATCTCCTCGCTTGGCGCCGCGCACAAATCCTGCAATACGGTGACCTGAAAACCTGCATCGTGCGCCTGTCGCGCGGTGCTTTCAATTGCCAGTGGGGTGCTGACGCCCCCCAGCAACAGGTGATGGCAACGATGCTGCTGCAACCAGGCTAACAAATTGTTACCGGCAAAGGCGGAAACGGCATTCTTTTCGAATTGAAAATCCACCGGCAACACTTGTAAAGCCTTGTCCCATTGGCAACCGGGGCTGCTCAAACGCAGGGCGCCTATTTGCTTAAGTTGATTGAACAGTGGCGAGTGGGGGGGGATATCGTGATAATCGTCGGCAAAACCCACGCGGACCCAAATCACCGGGATTTTGCGCACGCGCGCGTAGGCCGCGGCAGCATTGGTGTTGGCAATCAGGTTATGCGCCACTACCTGTTCACGGCAATGATTCGCGCGCCCCTTGGGGCCAATCAGATCCTCAATCAGATCGATAATAATCAGTGCTGCGGACATAGCCTCTCCAAAAATGAATCCTTCATCCCTTTATGATAAAAGGCCTACTGCGATGTGTTGCGGAGGAAGTGTTGCCGGATATGTCGTCGGGGGCGTGTCAGGCCCCCCTCCACAGGATCATCCGGGATATCAGGCCAATTGATCGTGTTGATAGCGGTAACCGTCACCGTCGGGCAAAAAGCTCAGGCGGTGGGTAATGCATTGTGGCGCGTCTTCCGCATGGTGGGAAACAAACAGCAACTGGGTGGATCCCTGGCCGATCAGCACGTCGACAAAGCGGCGCACCAGTTGGCGATTGAGCGGATCCAGGCCCTGCAGCGGTTCGTCGAGGATCAGCAACGCCGGATGCTTGACCAGCGCACGGGCGATCAACGCCAGCCGCTGCTGACCCCAGGACAAACTGTGAAACGGCGTATCGCCGCGGGAACCGCCCAACCCCAACAGCGCCAGCCATTGGTCGGCCAATTGCCGCTGCCGGTCAGACACGGCCTGATAGATGCCGATGGAGTCGAAAAATCCGGACAGGATCACGTTGCGTACGCTTGAGCTGACGCGGTAGTCCAGATGCAGGCTGCTGCTGACGTAGCCGATGTGGCGTTTGATATCCCAGATGGTTTCTCCGCTGCCGCGGCGGCGGCCGAACAGGGTAAGATCGTTGCTATAACCTTGTGGATGATCGCCGGTGATCAGGCTGAGCAGGGTGGATTTACCGGCACCGTTAGGACCGACGATCTGCCAGTGCTCACCGGAGTTAACCTGCCAGTCGAGATGATTAAGGATGGGGCGATCGTTGTAACTGACTACCCCGTCATGCAGCACGATTAACGGTTGATCCGTCGGCAAGGTGGTTTTCTGGGCCGGATCCTCGGTTTCCGGCAGCGCCAGGCCATCCAGATTCTCGCTGTGCGCCAATTGGGCCACCAGCGCGTCCGCCATCACCTGTTGGCGCGTGCCCTGGCTTGCCAGAGTGCAATCTGCCAGCACTCCCACCTGCCGGATAAAGTCCGGCACCTCGTCAAAACGGTTGAGCACCAGTACCAGGGTATAGCCGTGCCCGGAGAGATCGTTCAGCAGCGCGGCCAATTGGGCGCGGGAATTCACGTCGAGCCCGTCGAAGGGTTCATCCAGGATCAGCAAGTCGGGCTGCGGCATTAACGCCCGGCACAGCAGGGTTTTGCGCGTTTCGCCCGTGGAAAGGTACTTAAAACGGCGCGTCAGCAGCGCAGTGATGCCAAACTGTGCGGCCAGTTGCGCGCAGCGTTCCGGGTCTTTCACTTCTTCTTGAATGATTTCCGCCGCGGTGCGGCCGGTGTCTTCTTCGCCGGGACTGAGCAGATCGGTATTGTTGCGTTGCCATTCGTCGCTGACCAGTTTTTGCAACTGTTCGAAGGAGATGCGCACCTGGCGGCTGAAATCGCTGCGGCGCTCGCCGCTCAGCAGCACCAGCTCATCGGCCAGCGCACGCGCCAGGGCGGATTTTCCGCTGCCGTTGGCGCCGACAAAGGCCCAACTGTCGCCAGACTGAATCTCCAGCGCATCCAGCGTCAGGGTTCGGGTGTCGTTTAAGCGAAATGAACCTTGCGAAATGTGCAACGATGACATTACCTATTCCTTATTGTGCAATTATTTGATTTAGAAATAGGCGTATTGGCGTGTGAAGTCAATCGGCAAAAACGCAACGTTACGTTGCGTTTAACACAACGTGGCGACAATCACCCGGTCGGCGTTAAACAGGGCGTGCACCGCGCTGCCGGGCTGCAGTTTAAGCTGTTGCAGCTCCTGATTGGCTATTGTGGCGCACAGGGTTTCACCGCCCGCCAGCGTCACCAGCACTTCGCTGTGATCGGCACCTGGCTGGATGCTGGCCACCACGCCCGCCAGCGCATTGTCCGCCGCCCCGGCGAGGGCCGGATCGCTATTCAGTTTCACCCACGGCGCTTTAATCAGCGCCAACACTTCCTTGCCGGGAACGAGTTGCAGCCGGTCGGCGCTCTGCTGGGTAAGAGCCGCGCTGAGACGGGTTTTTCCATCGCTCAGTAAAATATCCAGATGCTGCTGCACCTGCCGATGGTCGCGCTCGATGACGGTGCCGAAGAACTGGTTACGCGCGCTGGTTTGCAGCGAAAAGCGGGAAATCGCCGCCAGCAGGCTGTCGAGCGGCAGGTTGTCTTGCTGCAACACGTCGAAGGCTTTTTGCTGGATTTGGCCCAGCAGATCGTAAAGCTGGATCAGCCGTTCACCGTAGTGGGTGACCTGAGCGCCGCCGCCGCCCTTGCCGCCGGTGGCGCGTTCCACCACCGTTTGCTCCGCCAGTTGGTTCATTTCGTTAATGGCGTCCCAGGCGCTTTTATAACTGATGCCTGCCAGTTTGGCGCCCTGGCTGATAGAGCCGGTATGCCGGACCTGCTTGAGCAGCGCGATGCGGCGTGGATCGGCGAACAGTTTTTGCTGGAGTTTTAGGGTAAGGAGGATTTCGGCCTGCATAACGTGTCCTGTCGGCTGCAAAAGCCTTATTGTCGCCGATTTGCCGGCAAAGCGCCAAAATGGCACGTTTGGCCGGTTACAAATTTCACCTGATGTTTAAAATAACTCCGTTTTAGTGGCTATTTTGGTTTAAAATGGCGCTACGTAGCGGTGTTCATTACCGCTCAATGGGCAGTTAAGTGAGGCTACCATGTTAGAATTATTGAAAAGTTTGCTGTTCGCTGTGGTAATGGTGCCGGTGGTCATGGCGATCATTCTCGGCCTGATCTACGGTTTGGCGGAAGTGTTCAACATTTTCTCCAAAGTCGGCCGTTCGAAAGAAAACCGCACTCAGCACTGATCGTCACCCATCCCCATCTCAATGCCCGCCGGCGCCGTTCGGCGGGTGTTTCTCAAGATATGTCTTCCCCTGCCGATAAACCGCATGACAAGCTTCTGCGTGACGTTATATTATTTTTTATATAACGAAGGGCGATATTGCACATTAACTTGCGGAGAACACCATGAAACAGCAATGGACCAAATGGGTCGGCGGTATTGTATTGGCATCCGGTATGGTCATGCAGGCCTCGGCGGCAGAGAAAATTACCGTTTTTGCCGCGGCATCGCTGACTAACGCGCTGCAGGATATCGCGACCCAGTATCAGAAAGGCAAGGATGTGCAGGTGGTTTCTTCATTCGCCTCGTCTTCTACGCTGGCACGCCAGATTGAGCAGGGCGCGCCGGCCGATCTGTTTATCTCCGCCGATCAGCAGTGGATGGACTACGCCATCGACAAACAGCAGATGGTCAAAGAGACGCGGTATACGCTGTTGGGCAACGAACTGGTGCTGATCGCCGCCAAAGACGGTAAGCAGGGTAAAATCACGCTTAACAAACAGACCGACTGGGCGAGGCTGTTGAACGGCGGCCGCCTGGCGGTAGGCGATCCGGACCACGTACCGGCGGGGATCTACGCCAAAGAAGCGTTGCAGAACCTCGGTGTTTGGGCCGTACTGGAGCCTAAACTGGCGCGGGCCAACAACGTACGCAGCGCAATGGCGCTGGTGGAACGCGGCGAGGCGCCGTTGGGCATTGTGTATGGCTCAGATGCGGTGGCCAGTGATAAAGTCAGCGTCGTGGGCGTCTTCCCGGAAGACAGCCACAAACCGGTTGAATACCCGATGGCGGTGGTTAAAGACCATCAAACTCCGGCCGTCAGCGCTTTTTACAACTATCTGAAAAGCCCGCAAGCGGCGGCTATTTTTCAACATTATGGATTTTCCCCGCGTAAATGATTCTGAGTGAGTACGAGTGGCAGGCCGTCGAACTGAGTCTGAAAGTGTCCGCCGTGGCGGTGGCTTGCAGCTTGCCTGTCGGCATTCTGATGGCCTGGATCCTGGTGCGTTGCCGTTTCCCCGGCAAGTCGCTGTTGGACAGTATTATCCACCTGCCGCTGGTGCTGCCGCCGGTGGTGGTTGGCTATATATTGCTGATCGCCATGGGACGGCGCGGTGTGATTGGCGAATGGCTGCATGACTGGTTCGGTTTCAGTTTCAGCTTTAGTTGGCGCGGTGCGGCGTTGGCTTCTGCCGTGGTGGCGTTTCCGCTGATGGTCCGCGCCATCCGACTGGCGCTGGAGGCGGTGGATACCCGCCTCGAACAGGCTGCCCGTACGCTGGGTGCCAACCCGTGGCGGGTGTTTTTCACCATTACGCTGCCGCTGTCGCTGCCTGGGGTCATCGTCGGCGTGGTGCTGGGTTTTGCCCGCTCGCTGGGGGAGTTCGGCGCCACCATTACCTTTGTGTCCAATATTCCCGGCGAAACGCGCACCATTCCGCTGGCGATGTATACCCTGATTGAAACGCCGGGGGCGGAAGCTGCCGCCGCGCGCCTGTGCGTGATTGCCATAGTGTTGTCGCTGGTTTCGCTGATGGTTTCCGAGTGGCTGGCCCGCTGGGGCCGCAAACGGATGGGTATCTAAATGCTGGAGCTGGATTTTTCCCAACGCCTTGGCGAACTCAACCTCAACGTGCGCGCGGATCTGTCCGCCCAAGGCATTACCGCCATTTTTGGCCTGTCCGGCGCCGGTAAAACCTCACTAATCAACGCCATCGGCGGCCTGACGCGCATACAGCAAGGGCGCATAGCGCTCAATGGTCGCACGCTGGTGGATACTGCCAGCGGTCTGTGCCTGCCGCCGGAAAAACGCCGCATCGGCTACGTATTTCAGGATGCGCGCCTGTTCCCGCATTACCGGGTGCGCGGCAACCTGCAATACGGCATGGCGGCCGGTATGCGCTCGCAATTCGACGGCATCGTCGAGCTGTTGGGCATCGGCCCCTTGCTCAACCGCCTGCCGTTGACCCTGTCCGGCGGTGAAAAACAACGGGTGGCGATTGGTCGCGCCTTGCTGACCGCCCCGGAACTGCTGTTGATGGACGAACCGCTGGCGTCGCTGGATCTGCCGCGCAAACGCGAACTGCTGCCGTATCTGGAGCGGTTGGCGCAAGACGTCAATATCCCGATCCTCTACGTCAGCCACAGCATGGACGAAATCCTGCGCCTGGCGGAACAGGTGATGGTGCTGGATAACGGTCAGGTGCGGGCATTCGGCGGGCTGGAAGAGGTTTGGGCCAGCAGCGCGCTGCGCCCTTGGTTGCAGCGGGAAGATCAAAGCAGCGTGTTGCGCGTCAGCGTGATCGAACATCACTCGCGCTATGCCATGACCGCGCTGGCGCTGGGCGATCAACGTCTGTGGGTCAGCGGCGTCGATGCTCCACTGGGGGCACAGCTGCGTATCCGCATCAACGCCGCCGACGTTTCGTTGATCTTGCAGCCGCCGGTTAACAGCAGCATTCGCAACGTTTTGCCGGCCAGGGTGACCGAGTGTCTGGAGGTTGACGGGCAGGTGGAGGTGAAGCTGGCGGTAGGGGAAAGCGTGCTGTGGGCGCGCATTACGCCGTGGGCGCGTGACGAGCTGGCTATCCGGCCGGGGCAGTGGTTGTATGCGCAGGTGAAAAGCGTGTCGATCAGTCGCGAGGCGCGTTGAATAAGGCCCTCCCGCAGGGGAGGGCGAGGGTATTATTGGCCCAGCACCCGCGTGCGGATCACGTCGGCGATGCCTGGTTGCAGGTGATCGGCGATCACCAAATCGGCGCGCTGTTTGATTGCGTCATCGGCGTTGCCCATGGCTACGCCCAAACCGGCCGCTTCCAGCATGCTGAGATCGTTGTAGTTATCCCCGAAGGCCACCACCTGATCCATGCTCAGCCCCTGAGACTCGACCCACTGTTGCAGACGTTTGCCCTTGCTGTTGCCGCCTTTGGCGATATCTACCTGATCGTGCCACGACCATTCGCACGCCAGCCCCAGCTCTTTCTCCACCGTTTCGGCGAAGCTGCGCAGCGCGGGAATATCGTTGTGCGACGTTGCGAACTTCCAGATCGACTGCACCTCGTCCACCGCCTGAACCAGGCTGTTGACGTGAAGCAGCGTCGGGCGTTGCGCCGGGGGCAGGGTTTCCGCCCAGGCCAGCGAACGGGTGATGTGGCCGCTGGTGTCCTGATACAGCATGGCGTCGTCCACATACATCAGGCCGTGAATGCCGCTTTGTTTCAGCATTTGCAGCACCAGCCTGGCCTGTTCTTTTGGCAGCGGATCGGCAGATAACACCTTTTTTTGCTGAAAATCATACAGATAGGTGCCGTTGCAGCAGATCGCCGGTGTGTCTATTTCCAGCGCCTGATAGAACGGGTGGATCGCCACGTGATGGCGACCGGTGGCCACCACCACTTTGATACCGGCGGCGCGTGCTTCAGCCAGGGCCGCCAGCGACTGCGGCAAAATGCGTTTTTGGTTGTCCAGCAGGGTGCCGTCCAGATCGAGGGCAATGACGCGGTAGCTCATAGGGATCTCATTATCGTTAGCAAGAAAACTAACCCGATGGTACACCGGATAAGCGAGGGATAAAACTGCACAGATTTCATCTGCAACACGGGGTTGTTATGTCACCGATGTGAGGTAAGCTAGGGGGAAACCGAAAAAACCTGAAACCGGTTTCTCTTTTACTCTCTTCAAGGAGAACACATGAAGCAAATCGTTTATGTCGCCAGCCCGGAAAGCCAGCAAATCCACGTGTGGCAGTTAAATGACACCGGCGCACTGGATCTGCTGCAGACCGTCGACGTACCGGGCCAGGTACAACCGATGACGATCCACCCGGATAAAACTCACCTGTATGTTGGCGTGCGTCCGGCCTTCGGTATCGTCAGCTACCGCATTGAGGCGGACGGCAAACTGCAACAGGCCGGCATGGCGCCGCTGCCGGGCAGCCCGACCCATATTTCCACCGATTTGCAGGGCCGCTATCTGTTCTCCGCTTCCTACAGCGGCAACTGTGCCAGCGTCAGCCCGATCGGCCATGACGGCGTGGTTGTGGCACCCCTACAGCAGATCGAGGGTTTAACCGCGCCGCACTCGGCCAATATCGACCCGACCAATCAGTTGCTGTTGGTGCCTTGCCTGAAAGAAGATCGTATTCGCCTGTTCAACCTGAGTCAGGAAGGCAAACTGACGCCGCACGCGCAGGACGCGGTGGCTACCGCAACCGGTGCCGGCCCGCGTCATATGGCGTTCCACCACAATGACAACTATGCCTACTGCGTGAACGAGCTGGACGGTACGGTGGACGTGTTCGTCATCACTGAAAACGGCAGCAAATACACCCTGACGCAGACGGTGAATATCATGCCGGACGATTTCGACGGCACCCGCTGGGCGGCGGATATCCACATCACGCCGAATGGCCGCTTCCTGTACACCAGTGACCGCACTGCCAGCATCCTGACGATTTTCAGAGTGTCCGAAGACGGCAGCACCCTGTCGCCGGTCGGCCATCATCCGACCGAAGAGCAGCCTCGCGGTTTCAACATCGACCACAGCGGCCGCTTCGTGATTGCAGCAGGTCAGAAATCCGACCATATCGGCGTTTATGAAATCGATCAGACCAACGGCAAACTGACCACGCTGGCGCGTTATCCGGTGGGCAAGGGCCCGATGTGGGTGAGCGTGTTAGCCAAGTAATTAATACCCGTCGCCTTTCAAGCTGCAGCGTTGTTACCTGCACTCGATTATTCGGCCCATCCGTGGGCCGAACCCCTTCAGGGCCGCTGCAAGCAGCGTTCAAATCTGCTCCCGGCACCAGTCACTTACTTGAGTAAGCTCCGGGGATGAGCGAGCTTGGCGCCTAGCTGCAACTTGAAATTCATAGGGTATGAATTATTGGAAAGCGGGTGCCGTTTTTTTGCGCAAAAGTCAGCTGTACTTCACCGTCAGCGTGGCGCTGCCAAGGCTGTGGAAGTGCACGTTAAAGCCGACCAGCGCACCGCTGGAACCTTCATCTACCTCAATACTCTCCACGTCCAATGCATGAATCGTGAAGTGATAGCGATGGCTTTCACCCTGCGGTGGTGCTGCGCCGCCGTAGCCGGCTGAACCAAAATCGGTGCGGGTCTGGATAGCGCCGGCCGGCAGGCCGCCTTTGCCGGAGCCTGCGCCCTGCGGCAGTTCGTGCGTTTCTGCCGGGATATTGGCCACCACCCAGTGCCACCAGCCGGAGCCGGTTGGGGCATCGGGATCGTACACCGACATCACGAAGCTCTTGGTGCCTTCAGGCACGCCATCCCAGGCCAGATGCGGCGACAGGTTCTCGCCCTGATAGCCCATGCCGTTAAATACCTGGCGCTCCGGCATTTTCGCGCCGTCTTGCAGATCGTTGCTGTACAAACGAAAGCTCATGATGACTCCATGGGTCGGTAAAAGCTGAATGCCTAAGCTAGACCTTTTTGGCGCGATAACACAAGCGTCATTGTATCTCGCCAGCGGCCTCACCTATGAGTTATCCTCGTTAACGCAGAAGCTACATATGCGACATCAATAATTCACAGATCGATAAAAGCAATCATGATTTCATTCAAAAAACGCACGCCGTGGTTTGGTTGGCTGCGTCGTTGGGCCAAGGGTATCAAGCGCGACATCTATGCGCTGTGGCTGGCGGCTCGCGATCGGCGCACGCCCTGGTACGCCAAATTGATCGCCCTGCTGGTGGCGGGTTATGCGGTGTCGCCTATCGATTTGATCCCGGATTTTATCCCGGTGCTGGGCTATCTGGATGATGTGATCATCGTGCCTTTGGGCATCATGCTGGCGGTGCGTCTGATCCCCCAGCCGCTGATGGCGGAATTGCGGGAAAAGGCGCAACGGCGTATCGATAATCCCACCGGCCGCATGGCGGCGGTGATGATCATTTTATTGTGGGTGCTGTGTCTGGTGTTGCTGGCCCGCTATCTGGACCAGCACTGGTAAGCGCCTAGTTCGCCGCTGCCGCTACTGCGGCCGTCAATCGGCTGAGCTGATCGGGCTGAATGATGTAAGGCGGCATCAGATAAATCAGCTTGCCGAATGGCCGGATCCACACCCCGCGCTCGACAAACCCGCGCTGCAACTGCGCCACGTCCACCGGCTCGCGCATTTCCACCACGCCAATCGCCCCCAGCACTCGCACATCCGCCACTTTTGGCAGCGACAGGAGCGGCAATAGCTGCTGTTTTAGCTGCGTTTCGATGGCGGCGACCTGCTGCTGCCAATGGTTTTCCGCCAGCAACGACAGGCTGGCTTCGGCCACCGCGCAGGCCAGCGGGTTGCCCATAAAGGTCGGCCCGTGCATAAAGCAGCCCGCCGCGCCATTGCTGATGGTTTCCGCAACGTGGCGGGTGGTCAGAGTGGCCGACAGCGTCATATAACCGCCGGTCAGCGCCTTGCCCAGGCAGAGAATATCCGGTACCACCTCCGCATGTTCACAGGCGAACAGCTTGCCGGTCCGGCCAAAACCGGTGGCGATTTCATCGGCAATCAGCAGCACCTGGTGCTGGTCGCAAAGTTCGCGCACCCGCTTGAGATAGGTTGGGTGATAGATGCGCATCCCTCCCGCGCCTTGCACCACAGGTTCCAGGATCACCGCAGCGAGCTCCCCGGCGTGCTGTTCCAGCAGCGCGGCGAACGGCGCAATGTCGCTTTCATTCCAGGGTTCGTCAAAACGGCACTGCGGTGCGGTGGCGAACAGGTGCGGCGCGAGATACCCCTGATACAGGCTGTGCATCGAGTTGTCAGGATCGCACACCGACATCGCGCCGAAGGTATCGCCGTGATAGCCGTGACGCAGCGTCAGAATACGTTGCCGCCGCTCTCCGCGCGCCTGCCAGTATTGCAGCGCCATCTTCAGCGCCACTTCGACGGCCACCGAGCCGGAGTCCGCCAGAAACACGCATTGCAACGCCTCCGGCGTCATCTCCACCAGCCTGCGGCACAGCGCGATAGCGGCGGGATGGGTAATGCCGCCGAACATCACGTGCGACATTTTTTCCAGTTGCCGGGTGGCGGCCAGATTCAACTGAGGGTGGTTATAGCCGTGGATCGCGGCCCACCAGGATGACATGCCGTCTACCAGGCGCCTGCCGTCGGCCAATTGCAGCTCGACGCCGCTGGCGGCTTCTACCGGGTAACAGGGCAACGGATGGCTCATGGACGTGTAAGGGTGCCAGATGTGGCGCTGGTCGAATTCAAGGTCGGAGGCGCTGATAGACATACTTGTAAACCAAATCATGTTCGTAATGGTTGACAGTATATCCACAATATCTACACTGACGACACTTTTTTCATTTTTGGAGACGCCGTGATGGCCGATCGCATTCACTGGACAGTGGGTCTCGCCCAGACCTTGTTTGATAAACCGTTACTTGAGCTGTTGTTTGAAGCCCAGACCGTTCACCGCCGGCATTTTGACCCGCGCCAGGTGCAGGTGAGCACGCTGTTATCAATCAAAACCGGTGCCTGTCCGGAAGATTGCAAATACTGTCCGCAGAGTTCTCGCTACAAAACCGGTCTTGAGTCGGAGCGGTTGATGCAGGTGGAACAGGTGCTGGAATCGGCGCGCAAGGCCAAAGCGAATGGCTCGACCCGCTTCTGCATGGGGGCGGCATGGAAGAATCCGCACGAGCGCGATATGCCTTATTTGCAACAGATGGTGCAAGGGGTGAAGGCGATGGGCATGGAAACCTGCATGACGCTGGGCACGCTTGACCACACCCAGGCAGAACGGCTGGCGGACGCCGGGCTGGATTATTACAACCACAACCTGGACACCTCGCCGGAGTTTTACGGCAACATCATCACCACCCGCAGCTATCAGGAACGTCTGGACACGCTGGACAAGGTGCGCGGGGCGGGCATTAAAGTCTGCTCCGGCGGCATCGTCGGGCTGGGCGAGACGGTGCGTGACCGCGCCGGGCTGCTGGTACAGTTGGCTAACCTGCCGACGCCGCCGGAGAGCGTGCCGATCAACATGCTGGTGAAGGTAAAAGGCACGCCGCTGGCGGATAACGATGATGTCGATCCGTTCGATTTCATCCGCACCATCGCGGTGGCGCGCATCATGATGCCGGCCTCTTACGTCCGCCTTTCCGCCGGTCGCGAACAAATGAACGAGCAGACTCAGGCAATGTGCTTTATGGCCGGCGCCAACTCCATCTTCTACGGCTGCAAACTGCTGACCACGCCAAACCCGGAAGAAGACAAAGACCTGCAACTGTTCCGCAAGCTGGGCCTCAACCCGCAGCAGACTGAAACCGAGCATGGCGACAACCAGCAGCAACAGGTACTGGCGGAGCAACTGCTGCATGCCGATACCGCTGAGTTTTACAACGCGGCGCTGTAATGAGCTGGCAACAACGTATTGAACAGGCGCTGGAGGAGAGGCAGCAGAATGCCGCTTACCGTCGTCGCCAGGTGAACCAGGGCGGCAATGGCCGCCATATTCAGCTCAACGGCGAGCGCTACCTGAACTTTTCCGGCAACGACTATCTGGGTTTGAGCCAGGATCCGCAGGTGATCGCCGCCTGGCAGCAGGGCGCCCGGCAGTATGGCGTCGGCAGCGGCGGCTCCGGGCACGTCACCGGGTTCTGTGCGGCGCATCAGGCGCTGGAACAGCAACTGGCGGAGTGGCTCGGCTACCCGCGCGCGCTGCTGTTTATCTCCGGCTATGCCGCCAATCAGGCATTGCTGGCGGCGCTGATGCAGGCGGACGATCGCATTTTGGCGGACCGGCTCAGCCACGCGTCGCTGCTGGAGGCGGCCGCCCATTCACCGGCCCAGCTGCGTCGCTTTCGCCACAATCAGCCGCAGGCGCTGGCCGGCTTGCTGGCAAAATCCTGCGGTGGCCAGATGCTGGCGGTGACCGAAGGGGTGTTCAGCATGGACGGCGACAGCGCGCCGCTGGCGGAGCTGCATCGCCTGACCCAAGCGGCGGGGGCCTGGCTGATGGTCGATGACGCGCACGGCATCGGCGTTCACGGCGAACAGGGGCGCGGCAGTTGCTGGCAGCAGGGCGTGCGGCCCGAACTGCTGGTGGTCACCTTTGGCAAAGCCTTTGGCGTCAGCGGCGCGGCGGTGCTGTGCGACGAGGCCACGGCGGAATATCTGCTGCAGTTTGCCCGCCATTTGATTTACAGCACCGCCATGCCGCCGGCGCAGGCTTGCGCCTTGCAGACGGCGTTGCAGCGCATCCAGCAGGGGGACGAATTGCGCGCCCGGCTGCAGGACAATATTCAGCGCTTCCGCCAAGGTGCGGCCCAGTTACCGTTAGCCCTGACGGCGTCGGTGACCGCCATTCAGCCGCTGCTGGTGGGCGACAACCAGCGTGCGCTCGATCTGGCGCAGCAGCTGCGTGGCCAGGGATTGTGGGTGAGCGCCATTCGGCCGCCAACGGTGCCGCCGGGCGGCGCGCGCCTGCGCATTACCCTGACGGCGGCGCATCAGCCGCAGGATATCGATCGCCTGCTGGAGGTATTGCATGACGTCAGCCTTTGAGCCGGTCAACAAACAGGCGGTAGCCTCGGCCTTCAGCCGTGCGGCAGGCAGTTATGATTCGGCGGCGGTACTGCAACGTGACGTCGGTGAGCGCTTGCTGGGGATGGGGGCGGAGCATCGGGGCGAACAGTTGCTCGACGCAGGCTGCGGCACCGGGCACTTCAGCCGCCGCTGGCGCGAATTGGGGAAGCAGGTTACCGCGCTCGATCTGGCGCCGGGCATGCTGGCATTCGCCCGCCAGCAGCAGGCTGCGGACCATTATTTGCTGGGGGATATCGAAAATGTGCCGCTGCCTGCGGCCGCGGTGGATATCTGTTTCAGCAGCCTGGTGGTGCAATGGTGCAGCGATTTACCGCGCGCTTTGGCGGAGCTGTACCGCGTCACCCGGCCGGGTGGGGTGATTCTGTTTTCTACGCTGGCGGAAGGCTCGCTGGCGGAATTGGGCGACGCCTGGCAGCAGGTCGACGGCGAGCGTCACGTGAACGACTTTCTGCCGCTGGCGCAGATCGACGCGGCCTGCGCCGGCTATCGCTACCGTCTGGAGACGGAGCGGCAAACTCTGCATTATCCTGATGTGATGGCGCTGATGCGATCGCTCAAGGGGATTGGCGCCACCCATTTGCATCAGGGGCGCGAAGCCGGTTTGCTGTCCCGTCGGCGGCTTGCCGCCTTGCAGGCTACCTATCCGCGGCGTGGGGGGCAATTCCCGCTCAGTTATCATCTGGTTTATGGAGTGATTTATCGTGATTAAGCGTTGGTTCGTCACCGGCACCGATACCGAAGTGGGTAAAACCGTGGCCAGCAGCGCCTTGTTGCAGGCGGCCAATTCGGCGGGTTATCGCACGGCCGGTTACAAACCGGTCGCTTCCGGCAGCGACATGACGGCCGAGGGGCTGCGCAACGGCGACGCGATGGCATTGCAGGCCAACAGCGGCGTGGCGCTGAGCTACGAGGAAGTGAATCCTTATGTGTTTGCCGAACCGACTTCGCCGCACATTGTCAGTGCCGACGAGGGGCGGCCAATCGAGCTGGCCCAGCTTTCCGCCGGTCTGCGTCACCTGGAACAAAGGGCCGACTGGTTGTTAATCGAGGGTGCCGGCGGTTGGTTTACGCCGCTTTCCGAGCAGCATACCTTCGCCGACTGGGTACAGCGGGAGCAACTGCCGGTGATCCTGGTGGTGGGCATCAAACTGGGTTGCATTAACCATGCCGTGCTGACCGCGCAGGCGATCCAGCAGGCGGGGTTGCAGCTTGTCGGGTGGATTGCCAACGACGTCACCGCACCGGGCCGCCGTCATCAGGAATATTTGGCTACGCTGCGCCGTATGCTGCCTGCGCCATTGCTGGGGGAGATCCCGCATCTGCCGCAACCTGAGCGGCAGGCGCTGGGGGCATATCTGGATTTGAGTCTGCTGTAAATGGGGCGGGGGAAATGACATTCCCCCACCTCCACTTTCTACACTGCCAGATAGGCATTGATCAACTCCTCGTCCAACTGCTCCAGCGTGCCGTTCGCCACACTGCGGCCCTGATCCATCAGGCAAAAACGATCCGCCACGCGGCGTACGAACGGCAACTTGTGTTCCACCAGCAGGATCGTCATGCCCAGCTCGCGGTTCAGCTTGCGGATCGCATTGCCGATATCGGCGGCGATCGAAGGTTGTACTCCGCTGGTCGGCTCGTCGAGGATCAGCAGTTCCGGCTCCAGCACCAGAGCACGACCAATCGCCAGTTGCTGCTGCTCGCCATCGCACAAATCACCGGCCCGGCGGCTGCGCATTTCCCGCAGGTTGGGGAACAGGCTGTAAATGAGCGGCGGAATGCGCCGGGTTTTGTCCCGGCCGGCCATCAGCGCCACCTGCAGGTTCTCTTCCACGCTGAGCTGAGAGAAGATTTGCCGCCCTTGCGGCACGTAACTTATGCCCAGCGCGGCCCGGTTTTCCATCGGCTGTTGCAGCAGGTTTTGCGGCGGTTCGTCCGCCAACTGCCAGGTCATACTGCCGCTGACTACCGGCAAATGCCCCATAATACAGTTGACCAACGTCGTTTTGCCCACGCCGTTACGACCGATAAGCACCGTGCACTGGCCGCGCGGCAACTCCAGGTTAATGTCCCACAGGGTATGATTTTGCCCGTAGAACTGGTTCACTGACCTTAAACTCAACATCCGGCACTCTCCTCAAAGACCCGTATTCCACTCGTGGATGTGCGCCCTTATGGGCGCAGGCGTAACGCGTTCCTGTTAAAGACCGCACCGATTTCACCGGGCGGTATCTGCGCAGGAACGGCAATCAAACGTCTGCTTCCCTGCGTTATCCACTCCTTACTGCTTGAGCCGCCTTGGCGGTTTCTTTCCCGAGTGTCTTAATGTCCAGAACAAAATGCTGCATGCCTACCTTTAACGAGGTAGTTCAGGTTCAGGAAAAACAAAGTAATTACAGGTAAAAATGACCGTTAATGGCAGTTTATCAGTGCTCTCTCGCCTTTATCGCGGCATTGCCAGTTATTTAACCCCATGCCGGCGCAGAGCGAAGAGCAGGTATTCGTGCCATATCGGCACGGATATTCCACCCGGTCGCACTTTTGCCGTTAAACGATATTGCAACTCTCAGGCCAACTTTTTCAATCCGGAAAAAAAGAGGAATGTTATTGCTATGTTAACCATTTGGCAGGCGTGGGCTGGCTCGGCGGCCGGGATGAAAATGAGGCGGAAAGTTAACGCGGACGATTTTTGCACTGTTGCAGTGCCGTGAGGAAAAGTGATGGTGCAAACTATTTTACCGGTTGCGGCAAGATGCAGCACATGAGTGCAATAATGGGATAAATGTGTTTTTGGCAATGGGGCTGTTTAGCATTAATCGGCATAAACAAAGCGATATTTTTGTGAAAAAATAACTAAAAAAGCCGTTTCGGAGAGTCGAAACGCCAAAAAGCGTTCTTTCTGCAACTCCCGTCACGGGCGGGGCGGTGGGAGTTATCCACTATTCCTGTGGATAACCTTGTGCATTAGATTTAGAAAAGCGGTTTAAAGCGAGAGCGGGCGCGGGTTCTGTTCCCGTTGGCCGCATTCTCATCTTTTTATTAATTGTGTTTTATATCAATAAATTAACTAAAATCAATACGCCTTTGTATTGACGCAGTGGCTATGTATGATTTTTCACCGCAGTGCTATCAATAAGTTAATTTTTGACGGATTTTGGGGATAAATCAGTTATTGACAATAAAAATGTCACGCGGCTGTAACCCTGCCGGTGCATCCACGCCCCGCTGACGTGCGCGTCGGCGCCGGGGTCAATAGCGGGATGCGTTCTCTTGAGCAACGAATCGCTTGAAGCTGGTTTTATATCCAGTATCATAGGCACTGGCGAAAATCGCCGGGGCTTTCCATAATTAGGGGCCATTCGTCGAGCATCCGCTCCATGGCCGCCTGAGCGCGCGCATCTCCACAGGGTAGCCGAGTCAATGAGTAAAATTTTCAAACTGCATTCCGATTTCAAACCGGCCGGCGATCAGCCGGAAGCCATCCGCAAGCTGGAAGAGGGCCTGGAAGACGGCCTGGCGCATCAAACGCTGCTGGGCGTTACCGGTTCGGGCAAGACATTTACCGTCGCCAACGTCATCGCCGATCTAAACCGGCCGACCATGGTGCTGGCGCCAAACAAGACGCTGGCGGCGCAGCTGTATGGCGAGATGAAAGAGTTCTTCCCCGAGAATGCGGTCGAGTATTTTGTCTCGTACTACGACTACTACCAGCCGGAAGCCTATGTCCCCAGCTCCGACACCTTTATCGAAAAAGACTCCGCGGTGAACGAGCACATCGAACAAATGCGCCTTTCAGCCACCAAAGCGCTGCTGGAACGCCGCGACGTGGTGGTGGTGGCGTCCGTGTCGGCAATCTACGGCCTGGGCGATCCGGAGCTGTATCTGAAGATGATGCTGCACCTGACCAAGGGCATGATCATCGATCAACGTTCGATCCTGCGGCGTTTGACGGAGCTGCAATATTCCCGCAACGATCAGGCTTTCCAGCGCGCCACCTTCCGCGTGCGCGGCGAGGTGATCGACATCTTTCCGGCAGAGTCGGACGAGCTGGCGCTGCGCATCGAGCTGTTCGATGAAGAAGTCGAACGGCTTTCGCTGTTCGATCCGCTGACCGGCCAGATCGAGCAGGTGGTACAGCGCTTCACCATTTACCCGAAGTCGCACTACGTGACGCCGCGCGAGCGGATCCTGCAGGCGATGGAAGAGATCAAGGTGGATCTGGCCGAGCGGCGCAAGGTGCTGCTGGCCAACAACAAGCTGTTGGAAGAACAGCGTCTGACGCAGCGCACCCAGTTCGATCTGGAGATGATGAACGAACTGGGCTACTGCTCCGGCATTGAAAACTATTCGCGCTATTTGTCCGGCCGCCGCGAGGGTGAGCCGCCACCGACGCTATTTGACTATTTACCGGCGGATGGCCTGCTGGTGGTCGATGAATCGCACGTGACCATTCCGCAAATCGGCGGTATGTACAAAGGTGACCGTTCGCGCAAGGAAACGCTGGTGGAATACGGCTTCCGCCTGCCGTCGGCGCTGGATAACCGCCCGATGCGTTTTGAAGAGTTCGAAGCGCTGGCACCGCAGACTATCTACGTGTCCGCCACGCCGGGCAAATATGAGCTGGAGAAATCCGGCGACGATATTATTGATCAGGTAGTACGGCCTACCGGGCTGCTGGATCCGATAGTGGAAGTACGGCCGGTCACCACTCAGGTGGACGATCTGCTCTCCGAGATCCGCAAACGGGTGGCGGTCAAGGAACGCGTGTTGGTCACTACCCTGACCAAGCGCATGGCGGAAGATCTGACCGAATACCTGGAAGAGCACGGCGAGCGCGTGCGCTATCTGCACTCGGACATCGATACCGTGGAACGCGTCGAAATCATTCGTGACCTGCGTCTGGGCGAGTTTGACGTGCTGGTGGGCATCAACCTGTTGCGCGAAGGGTTGGACATGCCTGAGGTGTCGCTGGTGGCGATTCTGGACGCTGACAAGGAAGGTTTCCTGCGTTCCGAACGCTCCCTGATCCAAACCATCGGCCGTGCGGCGCGTAATCTCAACGGCAAGGCGATCCTCTACGGCGACAGAATCACCGACTCGATGGCCAAGGCGATTGGCGAGACCGAACGCCGCCGCGCCAAGCAGCAGGCGTTCAACGAAGAAAACGGCATCGTGCCTAAAGGCCTGAACAAGAAGGTGTCCGATATCCTGCAACTGGGCCAACCGGGCAACCGCAGCAAGGGCCGAGGGAAGGGCAAGGCCGCAGAAAGCGCCGACCAGTATCAACACCTGACGCCAAAAGCGCTGGATCAGAAAATCCGCGAGCTGGAAGCGCAGATGTATACTCACGCGCAGAACCTGGAGTTCGAGCTGGCCGCCGGTTTGCGTGACGAAATCCATCAGCTGCGCGAGCAGTTTATCGCCATCTCGTGAGTCGTTAGGACACCGGATGTTGTTCAGGTTCATACCCAATGGATTTCAAGCTGCAGCCAACAACGTTGCAGTTTGAAAGACGAAGGGGATAAATTTCTTGTCGCCTGTGCCAAAGCTGATTATGGTGTGCGGCCAATTGACTAACGCGAGCCAAAGACCATGACCGAACGCCCGTCCAAAGACCCGTTGCACGGCGTCACTCTGGAACAACTTTTAACTAAGCTGGTGGAGAGCTATGGCTGGTCAGGGCTGGCCGAACGCATTCGCATCAACTGTTTCAGCAGCGATCCCAGCATCAAGTCCAGCCTGAAGTTTTTGCGCCGCACGCCGTGGGCGCGCAAGCAGGTGGAAGATCTCTATATCGATATGGTCAACAGTGCCGCCAGCGACAACCCGTGGCTGCGCGGGCGCGATTAAATCAGGCTCGAGTACCCAATTCTATCAGCGCCTGATCCAGCGCCTGGCGTAGCAGTTGACGATCGTGACGGTAAGGAATATCGGCGGCTTCCAGCGGTTGCTGAATCACCACCCGATCCAGCACCGCCCCGGTATCCACCGCCGGGCCGACAATCAGTGCATCAATCATCTTGCGGCCAATCCGCTCTTCCATCAGCTCCAGCTTGTCTTTCAGCGACAATGCCGCCGCCGCGACACTCAGTTCGCGCCCCAAATTCCCGATGTAGATCATATTGGCGCTGCTGCGACGCAGAGCCTGGGTGAGATCGTCGAGCAATAACAGCGGCATCAGGCTGGTGAGAAAACTGCCCGGCCCAATCAGGATCACGTCGGCCTGCGCGATGGCATCCAGCGCTTCACGCGTGGCGTGGACGTGCGGCGACAGCATCAGTTCCTGCGGCATATGGGTAAGCTGGTCGATGTTCACCTCACCGTAAACCTGGTGGCCTTCGTGGTCGTGCGCCATCAGATCTACCGGCTGCTCGGACATCGGGATCAGCGCCGCGTCCACTTTCAGCAGGCTGCGTACCAGATTGATCGCTTCCAGCGGGCGCACGCTGAGGTGATCCAGCGCTTTCAACATCAGGTTGCCGAGATTATGCCCCGACAGCTCGCCGTTGCCGCTGAAGCGGTATTCGAACATCGCGGAGGCGACGCTCGGTTCGGTGATCAGTTGATTGAGACAGTTGCGGGTATCGCCCCACGCAATGCCGCCTTCCGAGCGGCGGATGCGACCGGTAGAACCGCCATTATCGGTGGTGGTAACAATGCCGGTTAAACGGGAGCCTAAAGACGACAGGGAAGACATCACGCGGCCAAGACCGTGGCCGCCACCTAATGCCACCACCCGATCGAGATCGGCCAGGGTACGATTACGCATAAATTTCCTTACAAAGGGGCTGAAACTACCCGCATAAAATAGCGGATCTGGCGTAAAAACGCGACATACCCGTCATACTTGAAGTTGCCTCTGTGTTGGCTGCAAGCGCTTACCCCAGTCACTTACTTGAGTAAGCTCCTGGGGGTTCCCGCTCTTGCCGTCGGGAGGCAACGCCAATTATTTAGGGCAAAAGAGTGTCATTTGCGTGATTCTGGTCAATTCGCCTGCGCAAGGGACGTTTATCATGGTTAACCAGGCTCGCAGCCACGTAAAATCGCTGTATACACAGTTATATAGCGAAATTGCGAGTTGGCTATCGCGTTTATTTAGCGCTAGTATTCTGGTGAAAACCACGGTTTCGTTCCGGCTATTCAAGCAGCGGGAACTGAGACCAAAACTCCTAGCCTCTGGGCCTACGTTGTTCCTGCGAACAATATGGCGCTTGGGCCGTGGCGAAGTCAGCCACCAGGGTGCAGAGTGGAAACGCTCGCATCTCCCGACTTTGGAAAGGTGTTATGGTGCCGCAACTCATTGATGCTTATGAGCGTAAGTTCTATTACTTGCGCCTCTCGATCACCGACGTGTGCAACTTTCGTTGCACCTACTGCTTGCCTGACGGTTACCAACCTGGCGGCAGCCCGAAAACCTTCCTGTCGCTGGATGAGATCCGGCGCGTCAGCCGCGCATTTGCCGAACTGGGCACTGAAAAGGTCCGCCTTACCGGTGGTGAACCTTCGCTGCGCCGCGATTTTGCCGAGATCATTGCCGCCGTGCGCGAAAACCCGGCCATCCGAACGCTGGCGGTCACCACCAACGGTTACCGCCTGGCGCGCGACGTTGCCCAGTGGCGCGACGCCGGTCTGACGGCGATTAACGTCAGCGTCGACAGCCTGGATGCCCGCCAGTTTCACGCCATTACCGGCCAGGACAAGTTCCGCCAGGTGATGGACGGCATCGATGCCGCATTTGCCGCCGGGTTCAGCAAGGTCAAGGTCAATGCGGTGCTGATGCGTGACGTCAATCATCAGCAACTGGGCGCCTTTCTGCACTGGATCAAGGACCGCCCGATCCAACTGCGTTTTATCGAACTGATGGAAACCGGCGAGGGCGGTGAGCTGTTTCGCCGGCATCACGTGTCCGGCGAAGTGATTCGTTTGCAGCTGGAGCAGCAGGGCTGGCAACGGCAACCGCGCGGCCGCAGCGATGGTCCGGCGCAGGTGTTCAGCCACCCCGATTATCAGGGGGAAGTGGGGTTGATCATGCCGTATGAAAAAGATTTCTGCGCCAGCTGCAACCGGCTGCGGGTCTCCGCCATCGGCAACCTGCACCTGTGCCTGTTCGGCGAGCAAGGCATCACGCTGCGCGATCTGTTGGCGGATGACGCTCAGCTCGAAGAATTGAAGCAACGTATTCAGGGCGGGCTGATGAGCAAAAAGCAGACCCATTTCCTGCATCAGAACAACAGCGGCATTACCCAGAACCTGTCGTTTATCGGCGGATAACCCCCGGCATATTTCAAGCCGCAGCGTTGTGGGCTGCATGCGGTGCCCCGACGTTATCTTGAGGATAACGGCAGGTAATTTATCGGGTATCCAACGAAGAGGAGCATCGTTAACAATGAGCCATGCCAGCAGTGAATTCATTCCGGCGCACATCGCCATTTTGACCGTCTCGGACAGCCGGGGCGAAGCGGAAGATACCTCAGGCCAATACCTGCAGGAAGCGGCGCAGGAGGCGGGCCATCGGGTGGTGGATCGCGCCATCGTCAAAGACGATAAATACCTGATCCGCGCGCGGGTTTCCGCATGGATTGCCGATGAAGGCGTACAGGCCGTGTTGATCACCGGCGGCACCGGTTTTACCGCCCGCGACAACACCCCGGAAGCGCTGCTGCCGCTGTTTGACCGTGAGGTCGAAGGGTTTGGCGAGCTGTTCCGCATGGTGTCCTACGAAGAAATCGGCACCGCCACTATCCAGTCGCGCGCGCTGGCCGGTATCGCCAACCGGACGGTAATTTTTGCCATGCCGGGTTCGACCCGCGCCTGCCGCACTGCCTGGGAACGCATTATTGAAGAGCAGTTGGACGCGCGCCACCGCCCGTGCAACTTCCAGCCACATCTGAAGAAATAAGAGCCATGACGCAGTTAACCCATATTAACGCCGCGGGCGAAGCCCATATGGTCGACGTTTCCGCCAAGGCGGAGACGGTGCGCGAAGCTCGCGCCGAGGCCTTTGTCGAAATGCTGCCCGCCACGCTGGCGATGATTATCGACGGCAGCCACCACAAGGGCGACGTTTTCGCCACGGCGCGCATCGCCGGCATTCAGGCGGCGAAACGCACCTGGGAGCTGATCCCGCTGTGCCACCCGTTGATGCTGAGCAAGGTTGAAGTGCAACTGGAGGCGCAACCGGAACACAGCCGGGTGCGCATTGAAACCTGCTGCCGGTTGACCGGCAAGACCGGCGTCGAAATGGAGGCGCTGACCGCTGCCTCGGTCGCCGCGTTGACCATTTACGACATGTGCAAAGCGGTGCAGAAAGACATGGTGATCGGCCCGGTGCGGCTGCTGGCGAAAAGTGGCGGCAAATCCGGTGATTTTAAGGTGGACCTATGATTAACATTCTGTTTTTTGCGCAAGTGCGCGAACTGGTGGGCACCGGCGACTTGTCGATGCCGGCGGACTATCCCACGGTAGAGGCGCTGCGCAAGGCGCTGTGCGAACGCGGCGCACGCTGGGCGTTGGCGCTGGAATCCGGCAAATTGCTGACGGCGGTCAATCAGTCGCTGGTAGCGGCAGAGCACCCGCTGCGCGCCGGCGATGAAGTCGCTTTCTTTCCGCCGGTAACCGGAGGTTAACAGTGGAAAACACCCGTATCCGCGTCGGCGCAGCGCCCTTCAGCGTCGGCGATGAGTATCAGTGGCTGGCGCAGTGCGATGACGACGGCGCCGTCGTGACCTTCACCGGCAAGGTGCGCAACCATAATCTGGGCGATGACGTCAGCGCGTTGACGCTGGAACACTACCCCGGCATGACCGAAAAAGCGCTGGCGGAGATCGTGGAGGAAGCGCGCAGCCGCTGGCCGTTGCAGCGTGCGACGGTGATCCACCGCGTGGGCGAGCTGTTTCCCGGCGAGGAGATTGTGTTCGTCGGCGTGACCAGCGCGCACCGCAGCATGGCGTTTGCCGCCACCGAATTCATCATGGACTACCTGAAAACCCGTGCGCCGTTCTGGAAGCGCGAGGCGACCGGGCAGGGCGACCGCTGGGTCGACGCGCGCGACAGCGATCGTCAGGCGGCGGAACGCTGGCATAATGCGAGTAAATAACGCTTCAACAGCGGAAACAAATCAACACCTTTGCAACTTTCAGCTTAGGCTTTCTGTGGTACGCTTATAGCAGGCCGAATCCCTTGGATACCCTATGAATTTCAAGTTACAGCTAGGCACCCAGCTCGTTCATCCCCAGGCGCTTACTTTAGTAAGTCACTGGGGTGAGCGAGTGCAGGTAACAACGCTGTAGCTTGAAAGGCGACGGGTACATGGGGTTCGAAATCTTGTTTCATACGCAAAAGGTAACCGTCATGGACCGATATCCACGCTCTAATGGTTCAATCGTTGAACGTGCCAACAGCGGCATTCAGGCTTATATGGCGCAGGTTTATGGCTGGATGACCTGCGGCCTGCTGTTGACGGCATTCGTTTCCTGGTATGCGGCCAACACGCCCGCGATCCTCAACTTTATCTTCTCCAGCCAGATCACCTTCTTCGGCCTGATTATCGCTCAGTTAGCGCTGGTGTTCGTGATTTCCGGCATGGTCAACCGCCTGAGCGGCGCGGTGGCCACGTCGCTGTTCATGCTGTATTCGGCGCTGACCGGGCTGACGCTTTCGAGCATTTTCATCGCTTACACCTACAGCTCTATCGCCAGCACCTTTGTGGTGACCGCCGGCATGTTTGGCGCGATGAGCCTGTACGGCTACACCACCAAGCGTGATTTGAGCGGTTTCGGCAGCATGTTGTTTATGGCGCTGATCGGCATCGTGCTGGCTTCGCTGGTGAACATCTGGCTGAAAAGCACCGCGTTGATGTGGGCGATTACCTATATCGGGGTGGTGGTGTTCGTTGGCCTGACGGCGTACGACACCCAGAAACTGAAAGCCATGGGCGAGCAGCTGAACGCCGATGACAAAGACAGCTTCCGCAAATACGCCATCGTCGGCGCGCTGACGCTGTATCTTGATTTCATCAACCTGTTCCTGATGTTGTTGCGTATTTTCGGCAACCGTCGCTAAATCCGTCGTCTTTCAAGCCGCGGCGTTGTTGACTGCGCTCGCATACCCCAGTCACTTACCTAAGTAAGCTCCTGGGGATACACGAGCTGGTCGCCTGGCCGCAGCTTGAAATCCATAGGATTTACTGCGAATGAAAAGACTCTGCGATCTCGATTGCAGAGTCTTTTTTATGCCATTTTGCGGCGGAACATGGCGTAGGCGGCGCTGCCGGTGGTGGCGGTGATCACCAGCAGCGGCCACAGGCTGTGCCAGATAATGCCGAAGCTGGCGTCCTTCAAATAGATCTGTTTGGTGATGTCGGTAAAGTGGCGAATCGGGTTAACCCAGGTGAGATCCTGTAGCCACACCGGCATGTTCTCCACCGGCGAGACATAACCGGAAAGCAGGATCGCCGGCATCATAAACACGAACACGCCGATAAACGCCTGCTGCTGCGTGGCGCACAGCGACGAAATCAGCAGACCGAACCCCACCAACGACAGCCCGTAAACCAGCATGGTGCCGTAGAACAGCAGCAGCGAGCCGGCGAACGGGATCTGGTACATAAAGATGCCAATCAGCAGCACGATACTGGCCTGGAAGGTGGCGACAATCAGCGCCGGCACCGCCTTGCCGATAAAAATCTGCCAGGTGGTCAGCGGCGACACCAGCAACTGCTCCAGCGTGCCCTGTTCGCGCTCGCGCGCCACCGACAGCGAGGTCACGATCAGCACGCCGATGGTGGTGATCATGGCGATCAGCGAAGGCACCACGAACCATTTGTAATCCAGATTCGGGTTATACCAGTTACGCACCACCAGCTCGCTGTTGTTGGGTTTGGCACGGTTACCGATCAGCTCGTTCTGATAATCCTGCACAATCTGCTGCACATAGTTGGCGGCAATCTGAGCGCTGTTGGAATTGCGCCCATCGAGCAACAATTGCAGCGGGGCGGTAGTACCGCTGGCGATATCGCGCGAGAACTGCGCCGGGAAGCGGATCAGCAGCAGTGCCCGCTGGTTGTCGAGGGTGGTTTGTATCTCTTGCGGGCTGCGCAGCAACAGTACGTGCGAAAAGGCTTTCGCCTTGGCGAAGCGCTGGGTCAGCTCTACCGAAGCATGGCCGCTGTCTTCGCTGTACACCGCGATGGTGGCGTTGGTCACCTCCAGCGTGGCGGCGAACGGGAACAGCAGCACCTGCAGAATAACCGGTAAAATCAGGATGGCGCGGGTCTGCGGATCGCGCAGCAGCGATTGCATTTCCTTAATGATTAACGTCCAAAGACGGTGAAACATCATCTGGCTCCTTAATCCAGCCGCCGCTGGGTCTTCCAGGCCGTCAGGCCGATAAACACCACCGCCGAGGCGATCAGGAACAGCAGGTTAATCATCAGCACCGTACCGACGTTGCCTGCCAGAAACAGCGTCTGCAACGTGCTGACGAAATAGCGCGCCGGGATGATATAGGTTACGGCGCGCACGATCGCCGGCATGCTGTCGATTTGGAAGATAAAGCCGGACAGCATAATCGAAGGCAGAAAGGCGGCGTTCAGCGCCACCATCGCCGCGTTGAATTGGTTGCGGGTGATGGTGGAAATCAGCAGCCCCATGCCGAGTGTGCTGGCGAGGAACAGGCTGCTGATCACGAACAAAATCAGCAGCGAACCGCGGTAGGGCACGCCGAGCACGAATACCGACACCACCATGCACAGCACCATGGCGATCATGCCGAGGAAGTAGTAGGGCACCAGTTTGGAAAGCAACAGTTCGCTGCGCGTTACCTGGGTGGAGAGCAGGGCCTCCATGGTGCCGCGTTCCCACTCGCGGGCGATCACCAGCGAGGTGAGGATCGCGCCAATCACCGTCATGATAATGGTGATGGCGCCGGGAATGATGTAGTGCCGGCTGATGGCCGCCGGGTTAAACCAGTAACGCATCTGCACGTCAATCAGCGGCTTGTCCTCGCGCCCGCGATCGGTGGCGCGCTGCTGCTGCCAGATTTGCCACACGCCCTGGGTATAGCCCTGGACAAAGTTGGCGGTGTTCGGCTCGCTGCCGTCGGTAATAATCTGGATTGGCGCGCTGTCGTGCGGCCGCGCCATACGTTGGGCAAAGTCATTGGGGATCACCACCAACCCGCGGATCTGCCCGGCCTGCATCAGCTGGATCAACTGTTGGCGGTTGTCGCTGATGCTCGGTTCAATGTAGGGTGAACCGGCGAAAGCGTGGGCCAGATTGCGGGCGTCTTCGCTCTGTTGCTCCATTAAAATGCCCAGCCGCAGCTTGCTGGAATCCAGGTTGATGCCGTAGCCGAAGATAAACAGCAGCATCAATGGGATCACAAAGGCAATCAGCCCGCTGCTGGGATCGCGCAGGATCTGCCGCGTCTCTTTCAGACACAGCGCACGCAGCCGTCGCCAGGAGAAAGCGCTGGCGTCAGTGGAGGTTGTTTTCTCGTGCAGGGGCGTTTTTTTGCTCACGGCTGCTTTCTCGCTCACGGCTACTTTCTCGCTCACGGCTGCTCCTCCCGATCGTAACCCTGCACCAGATCGATAAACGCCTGCTCCATTGAAGGGTTGGGGTTGTCGTCGCAGGCTACCTGCTGTTTGAGATCGTCCGGCGTGCCGGCGGCGATGATCTTGCCGCGATACACCAGCCCGATGCGATCGCAGTATTCCGCCTCGTCCATAAAGTGGGTCGTGACCATCACCGTCACGCCTTTGTCGACCATGCCGTTGATGTGCAACCAGAACTCGCGGCGGGTCAGGGGATCGACGCCCGAGGTCGGTTCGTCGAGAAACAGAATGTCCGGTTCGTGCATCAGCGCGCAGGCCAGGGCCAGCCGTTGCTTGAAGCCGAGCGGCAGCGAATCCGGCGTTTGGCTGAGGATTGGCCCAAAGTTGAAGGCGGTCGACATCTCGTTGATTTTGTCGCGCTGCGCTTTGCCGCTCAGGCCGTAAACACCGGAGAAAAATTTCAGGTTCTGCGCCACCGTCAGGTTGCCGTACAGCGAGAATTTCTGCGCCATATAGCCCAGGTGCTGGCGTGCCTTGCCGGAGCTGGTTTTCAGATCCATATCCAGCACCAGCGCCTTGCCTTCGGTCGGCACCAGCAGCCCGCACATCATTTTGAAGGTGGTGGATTTGCCGGCGCCGTTCGGGCCGAGCAGGCCGAAAATCTCGCCGCGCTGTACCTTGAAGTCCACGTGATCGGTGGCGGCAAAATCGCCGAATTTCTTGGTCAGCCCCTGCGCTTCAATCACCGTTTGCGAGCTTTCACCTTCGACGGTCGGCATGATCTCCGCCAGCGCCGATTTGCTGTTTGGCCCGCCGCCGAGCAGATCGATAAACGCATCCTCGAAGCGCGGATCTGCTTCCGTCATTTCCGCGTCCGGCAGATCCAGCGCCTGCAATACCTGGCGGTGATCTTCGCCCTGCTTGAGGATCAGCCGCAGGTATTTCCCCTGGATCACGCCGTCGGTGACCGAAGGCAGGCAGATCGCCCGTTGCAGCAGGGCGCGGTGGCTGCCGGCGGGCGGCGTGATCAGCACCGTGCGCCCGGCCATGCGCTGAGTCAGATCTTTAGGCGCGCCGCTGAACAGCAATTCCCCTTCATTGAGCAACAGCACTTCGCGGCACTGCTCGGCCTCGTCAAGATAGGAGGTACTCCACAGGATCAGCATGCCGTCGTTGGCCAGCTCATGCACCATGCGCCACAGTTCGCGGCGCGAGATCGGATCGACGCCTACCCCCGGCTCATCCAGCAGCAGCACCTGCGGTTGGCCGACCAGCGTACAGGCCAGCCCGAGTTTTTGCTTCATGCCGCCGGAAAGCTTGCCTGCCAGCCGGGTGGTAAAACGGGTAAGATCGGTGAAGGTCAGCAGCCGCTCGAAGGTTTGTTTGCGCAGATCGCCGGTGACGCCGCGCAGATCGGCATACAGCGTCAGGTTTTCCATGACCGTCAGATCTTCATACAGCCCGAACTTTTGCGGCATGTAGCCGAGGATGGCGTGCAGTTGACGATCTTGCGCGATCGGATCCAACCCGGCGACGCGCAGCAAGCCGCTGCTGGGTTTCAGCAACCCGGCCAGCATGCGCAGCAGGGTGGTTTTACCGGCGCCGTCCGGGCCAACCAGCCCGGTGACCGCGCCACTGGTCAGGCGGGTGGTCAGGCTGGCGACCGCGGGTTTTGCCAACGACGGGAAACGTTTTTCCAACGCTTCCAGTTCAATGACCTGTTCCATCACCGTCCCCTCAAGGTTTGGCAAAACGAACGGTGACCGGCATGCCCTGGCGCAACGCGTCATCGGCGTCGGTGATGATCACCCGCAGTCGGTACACCAAATCGGTGCGCAGGTCCGGGGTTTCGACGCTTTTCGGCGTAAATTCGGCGGTCGGCGACACAAAGCCGATTTTGCCGTGGTAAGGCTTGTTCGGCCGGCCATCGGTATAAATTTCCAGTTCGGCACCCGGCACCGCTTTACCCAGGCTGGATTCGTTCACGTAGGCGCGCACCCACACCGGGCGAGTCAGCGAAAGCGTGAATACCGTGCCGCCGGCGCTGAGCAGGGTGCCGGGCTCGACAGCCCGCGTCAGCACCGTGCCGGCCGAGGGGGAAACCAGAGTGGTGTCATGCAAATTCAGCTGCGCCTGCGCCAGCGCGGCTTCATTTTGCGCCAGATTGGCTTTGGCTTCTTCTATCTCCTGCGGGCGGTTGCCGCTGAGGTATTGCGACAGCTTGTCTTTCGAGGCCTGCAGGTTGGCCTGCGCCTGATTGCGCGAGGTGCGGGCATCTTCCAGCGCATCGGCGGAGGTGGCATTTTTCGCCCATAATCCCTGTTGGCGTTTGAGGAAGCTGTCGGCATAGTTAAAGGCGGAAAGGCGTTGCGCCACTTCCGAACGCACCTGGGCAATCTCTTCGGCGCGGTAACCGGCCATCAGCAGCGCCAGCTTGGCCTTGGCGCTGGCGACGTTGGCCTGCGCTTGTTGCAGCGCGTTGATGTAGGGTGCGTCGTCCAGTTTGCCGAGCAATTGCCCCGGTTGGAGCGGGTCGCCTTCGTCCACGGTCAGCGACGCCAGCCGCCCGTCGACGCGGAAGCCGAGATTCACCGTGCGGATATCGACGTTGCCGTACAGCGTCAGCGGCTGGTCTTGCTGCTGTTGGTAATACCAAAAGCCGTAACCGGCGGCGGCGATCAGCACGATAACCGCCACAATAATGGCACTGCGTTTCTTGTTCATAACACTCCCTGCCTATAAAAATTAAACCCAATGAATTTCACGTTACGGCCAGGCGACAAGTGCGTGAGTCCCCAGGAGCTTACTCAAGTAAGTGACTGGGGGAGTGCACGCAGTCAACAACGCCGTAGCTTGAAATACGCAGGGTTTACGCGCCATAACGCTGGCGCAGCCCATTAACCAGAAGATCTATGTGTTCCGCCAGCACCTCGCTGATTTGCGCCGCTTCGGCCGCACCGATCTGCTGCCAGCCCGCTTGTCGGCGCACGGTTTCCCGCGCGATGCGAAACGACAGCACCTCGCCGATCAGCGCGTGGGTGTGCAGCACGATTTTGGTCGAGTGCTCGTCGATGCCGGTATAGGCCGCCAGCAGGCGGCACAGTTTGCTATGCAGCGGTGCTATCACCTGCTGGTGGATCAGCGGATAAGCATCGGTAGGCGAGAGCTGCTCGCGCGACATGATTTTGCTCAGGTTCAGCGTCTGCGGTTGGGTCATCAGTTCGCTGAACGCCAGCAGCCCGCTTTTCAGGTAGGCGAGATACTGTTCCGGCCGGCGCTCGGCGGCTGGCCGTTGCCAGAAGCGGTCAATCTCCTCGGCCAGCGGGCGGAACGCCTGCTGGATAAAGTCGGCAATCCACTGCGCAACGGCCAGATAGAGGCCTTCTTTGGAATTGAAGTAATAGGTAATGGCGGCGATGTTCTGCCCGGCGCGTTGGGCGATATCGCGGGTGGTTGCGCCCTGAATGCCGTATTCGCCGAACATCTCGATGGCGGCGGCGATCAACTGCTGGCGCGCCTGTTCGCCGCGCGCCCGGCTGGCAATTTGATTACCTGGCATAGACAGTGCTCGCAAAAGTTAATCAATCATATGATTAACTTTATGCCAGATTGAGTGAAATGCAACCAGAACCCCTTTTTTAATTCAGGTTATTTTCAGGATATGCTGAATTTCCGGCATATTGTGCTCTCGGTCAGTAAAATTGCGTTTTCTTGTGCGACTTCTGCTACACTCCCGCGCTGGTGCACTGCAGTTTGTGCCAAATCCCTCGTGGTCATGCTTAATGCCCCGTCTGATCATCCTCCCAGGAAACTGCACCGAACATTGTTTAGGTTAGGGGGGATCTGGAGCTTTTCTCTACTATGTCATTTGAAACTCTCGGCTTAAGTGCTGAAATTCTGCGCGCTGTTGAAGAACAGGGCTATCGCGAACCTACGCCAATTCAGCGCCAGGCTATCCCTGTGGTGTTGGAAGGTCGTGACCTGATGGCCAGCGCACAGACCGGTACCGGTAAAACCGCTGGCTTTACCCTGCCGCTGTTGCAGCTGCTGAGTAAGCATGATCATCCGATCAAAGGCCGTCGCCCGGTACGTGCGCTGATCCTGACGCCAACCCGTGAACTGGCGGCGCAGATCGGCGAAAACGTCGAAGCTTACAGCAAACACCTGCGCCTGCGTTCGCTGGTGGTGTTTGGCGGCGTGAGCATCAACCCGCAGATGATGAAACTGCGCGGCGGCGTCGACATTCTGGTGGCAACACCGGGTCGCCTGCTGGATCTGGAACACCAGAACGCGGTTGATCTGTCCAAAATTGAAATTCTGGTGCTGGACGAAGCTGACCGCATGCTGGATATGGGCTTTATCCATGATATCCGCCGCGTGCTGGCCAAGCTGCCTGCCAAGCGTCAGAACTTGCTGTTCTCGGCCACCTTCTCCGACGACATCAAAGCGTTGGCGAACAAGCTGCTGCACAACCCGGCATCGGTGGAAGTGGCGCGTCGCAACACCGCGTCCGAGCAGATTGAACAAAGCGTGCACTTCGTCGACAAGAAGCGTAAGCGGGAACTGCTGTCGCAGATGATCGGCGAAGGCGACTGGAAGCAAGTATTGGTGTTCAACCGCACCAAGCACGGCGCCAACCACCTGGCCGAGCAGCTGAACAAAGACGGCATCACTGCTGCAGCGATCCACGGCAATAAAAGCCAGGGCGCGCGTACCCGTGCATTGGCCGATTTTAAAGACGGCAAAATTCGCGTGCTGGTGGCAACCGACATCGCGGCGCGCGGTCTGGACATCGACCAGTTGCCGCACGTGGTGAACTACGAGCTGCCTAACGTGCCGGAAGATTACGTGCACCGCATCGGCCGTACCGGCCGTGCAGAGCGTACCGGTGAGGCGATCTCGTTGGTGTGCGTGGATGAACACAAACTGCTGCGCGACATCGAGCGCCTGCTGAAGCGTGAAATCCCGCGTATTGCCCTGCCAGGCTACGAGCCGGACCCAAGCATCAAGGCCGAACCTATCATCAATGGTCGTCAGGGTGGCGGGCGCGGCAACGGCGGCGGTCAACGCTCCGGTAACGGTGGTGGTCAACGCAGCGGTAACGGCGGCGGCCATAGCGGCCAACGTGAAAACCGTGGCGGCGGCAGTGCTCGCCCTCAGGGTGACGGCAAGCCGCGTTCAGGCGCGCCGGCACGCCGTCCGCGCAGCCGCAAACCGGGCGAATAATATCGCGCTGTTGCAAGACGCTATCAGGCCACCTTTATAGGTGGCTTTTTTTATGTCTGGCGGAAGTGAATTTTCGTACTAGGATCGACGGGGTAACTCAATTTATCTGGAGCCGGTGATGAAGCTGAAGTGCGCAATTCTTGATGATTATCAGCAGGTGGCACTCACCATGGCGGACTGGTCGACGCTAGCCGGGCGGGTCGAGGTGTTCGCCATGAGCCAGCATTTTACCGATGAGGCGGAACTGGCGGTGCACCTGCAAGACTGCGACATGCTGGTGATCATGCGCGAACGCACGCCGATCACCGCCACACTGTTGGCCCGTTTGCCGAAGTTGAAGTTGTTGATCACTTCCGGCATGCGTAACGCCTCTATCGATCTGGCCGCCGCCGAACAGCGCGGCATTGTGGTTTGCGGCACCGCCAGCGGTTCGGCCGCGCCGATGGAGCTGACCTGGGCGCTGCTGCTGGGGTTGGCAAAGCACACGGTGGCGGAAAACACCGGGTTGCGTAATAACGGCCCCTGGCAACAGGCGCTTGGCGTCACCCTGCAAGGCAAAACGCTGGGGCTACTGGGGCTGGGCAAGATTGGCAGCCAGATGGCCAAGGTGGCGCAGGCGTTCGGCATGCGGGTGCTGGCCTGGAGCCAAAACCTGACGGCGGAAAGAGCCGGGCAACAGGGCGTTGCGCTGGCCGAGTCGAAACGGGCGCTGTTTGAGCAGAGCGATTTTGTCTCCGTCCATGTGGTGCTGAGCGAACGCAGCCGCGGGCTGGTGGGGCGCGATGAACTGGCCGCGATGAAGCCTTCCGCGTATCTGATCAACACCTCGCGCGCGGCGATTGTCGATCAGGCGGCATTGATAGAAGCCCTGCAACAACAAAGGATCGCCGGTGCCGGGCTGGACGTGTTCGAGGTTGAACCGCTGCCGGCGGACGATATCTTCCGCCGTTTGCCCAACGTGCTGGCGACGCCGCACCTGGGTTACGTGGCCGATGACAACTACCGTATCTACTTCCGCGAGGCGATTGAGGACATCGAGGCGTTTCTCGCCGGGCAGCCCCTGCGCAGGTTAGGCTAGCGCGGTTTGAATCCCAAAATAATTGGAGTTGCATCGCGGCGGCAACTAAGCGCATCCCTGGGAGCGTACAGGTAGTACGTGACCGGGGTAAGTGCAGGAAGCCAACAAAGATGCAGCTTCAAATATGCAGGGTTTATTCCCCCGTGCGCTTGTCTGATACCGGCATTCCCCCGTATCATTGCGCGTCTTTTTTAGCTGGGGTAATCATGCGCGTATTATTGGCTCCGATGGAGGGCGTTCTCGATTCTTTGGTGCGCGAGCTGCTCACCGAAGTGAACGACTACGACCTGTGCATCACCGAATTCCTGCGCGTGGTTGACCAACTGCTGCCGGCCAAATCTTTCTATCGCCTGTGCCCCGAACTGCACCATGCCAGCCGCACCCCGTCCGGCACGCTGGTGCGCATCCAGCTGTTGGGCCAGCACCCGCAGTGGCTGGGGGAAAACGCCGCCCGTGCGGTCGAGCTGGGTTCTTACGGTGTCGATCTCAACTGCGGCTGCCCGTCCAAGCTGGTCAACGGCAGCGGCGGCGGGGCGACCTTGCTGAAAGACCCGGAGCTGATTTACCAGGGCGCGAAAGCGATGCGTGCGGCGGTGCCGGATCATCTGCCGGTGACGGTAAAAGTGCGCCTGGGTTGGGACAGCGACAGCCGCAGTTTTGAAATCGCCGACGCGGTGCAACAGGCGGGCGCCACCGAGCTGGCGGTGCATGGTCGCACCAAAGAGGACGGCTACAAGGCCGAGCGCATTAACTGGGCGGCGATTGGCGAGATCCGCAAGCGGCTGACCATTCCGGTGATCGCCAACGGCGAAATCTGGGATTACCAAAGCGCACAAGACTGCCTGCAAACCACCGGCTGCGACGCGGTGATGCTGGGGCGCGGCGCATTAAACGTGCCGAACCTGAGCCGGGTGGTGAAATACAACGAACCGCGCATGCCCTGGCCGCAGGTGGTGCAGCTGCTGCAAAAGTACGTTCAACTGGAAAAGCAGGGCGACACCGGTCTGTATCACGTGGCGCGCATCAAGCAGTGGCTGGGGTATTTACGCAAAGAGTATGCCGAGGCCACCGACCTGTTCGGCGAAGTGCGCGCTTTGACCAATTCGAAGGACATTGCGCGGGTGATTTGTCGTTCTGAATAATAATAAACCCGCAGGGAGCGGGTTTGATTAAATGCGGTTTTTCAGGCTTCGCTGTCGAGACGGTTTATTTCAATCTCGATATCCTGAATGTTCTTTTCCAGCCCTTCCAGGCAGGCGCCCTGTTTATTCAAGAGTTCGGCGATCGCTTCGGCAAATTCTGCATGTTTATATTCGCCCTGATCGAAGGCCAACCATTGCGCAGACAGCGTTTCGGTATTGGATTGTGCGTAGTGCCGCATTTCTTTTAGCTGAGAAACCACATCACGTAAATTATCAATCTGCGTCTTGCTGTTTTCATTGTCACTCATGCATTTCTCCTTGAGGTACATCGTTGAAATAATCGTGACTGCCAGGTAAAGCCTACCCTATCTAAATAAAAATATCAGTGACACTTACTGTTTTATTCGGTTTTAATGATTTTTATAATCAATAATTCATTTGCAAACAAAAAGATATGCTAATTGTAAAATTATATAAATAATTGGGTTTGTCAGAGGTTTTGTTTGGATTTATTTAATAATTTCAGTTGTCAATGGTGTTTGTCTTATATGTCGAAAAGGTAAATTCAGGGATGTTTAAAATGGCGGTGTGTTCCCTATAAAAGTAAACAGGGGAATATTCCCCTGTCGAGAGAGCGATTATTTCCCCTGCCGGTAGCGCTCTGCCATCAGCTTTCCAAATCAATCCCAAAATAGTGCATCAGCGCTGCACGCCGTTCATCTTCGGAATGCAGCGTCGATTCATGGCGCTGGTGATCTTCGGTGATGATCAGTTTGTTCTCGCTGAGGGTCACCCGGCCATTTTCCGTTGGCCGCGAGCACACCAGCCGCTGGGTAAAATGCGACTGCGGCGAGGTGCTGTGGTAGTGGCACATGCCGTCGAACTCACTCGGCTCACGGGCTCGCAGGGTAAAGCGGTACAGGGTTTTGGCGTGCGAGCGGTTATCGCCGTTTCGGCGTTCCAGATAATAGACCGCGCCTTCCTGTTCTAAATGGAAGGTGCCGCTGGTCTGCGGTTGCTGCTCGGTGGTGGTGATTTTCAGCGGCGTCAGGAACGAGTCGCCAAACCCCACGTCCACCAGATACGGCTGATCCAGCTCCACCTTCAGCGCCATATGGTCGAAGGGCGCGCCGAAACTGCCGTCGCGGGCGCGGATCTCGCCGGAAATAAACTGCACGTTAAAGCCGATGTCCTTCAACAGCGCGGCAAACAGCCGGTTCAGCTCATAGCAAAAGCCGCCGCGGTTGCGCTCGACAATTTTATTGAACAGCGCAGGTTCTTCCAGATGAATGCCCTGACGATAAATAATGCTCAGGTTTTCAAAGGGCACGCTCAGCATATGGCAGCGGTGCAATTGTTGCAGCGTCAGGAGGTCAGCCTGGGGGATGCCTGCGAATCCAATATGTTGCAGGTAGCGTTGTTTATCCACGGTTTGTCTCGCAGCAAAAAAATCGATTATATCTTTCATACTTCAAGCTGCCTCTTTGTTGACTTCCTGCACTTACCCCGGTCACGTACTGTTTGTACGCTCCCGGGGATGCGCTTAGTTGTCGCCGCGATGCAACTCGAATTATTTTGGATATATAAAATAGTTGGATTTTTCACTGCTGTGGGCGCAATACGTGCTGCGTCAAAACGCCGGGGGTTTGCCTGCCGCTTGCAGCAGCAGATTCACCCAGCGGCGGGTGGTGGTGCTAACGAACGCGCTGTCCGCCCAGCACAGGCGATATTGATAGGCGCAGGGCAGCTGCCCGTGATCGCCAAACACCGGCACCAGCTTGCCTGCGGCTAACGCATCCTGCGCCACCGCCAGGCTGCCGAGCACGATACCGTTACCTTCCATCGCTTCCTGCAACGCATGGCCGACGCTGTTAACGGTGAGGATGCCGCGCGGTGCCGCCGCGCCTGCGCCAAAGGCGGCGAACCAGTCTTGCCAGCCGGCGGCGCCCAGCCCTTGCGCGTCCTTCCACGGTGAGTGAATCAAGGGGGCCAGCGGTAAATCGGCGAGGGTGAACGCAGGGTGCGCGGCAAGAAAGGCGGGGCTCGCCAGCGGCGCAAAGGCATCGGCCAACAGCTCGCGGGAATGCGGCGGCGGATTGGCGGTGGGGCTGTAACGGATGGCGATGTCCGCTTCGCCGCTGGCTAAATCGCGCAGGCTTTCGTTGGCGTCCAGCACCAGCGAGACATCAGGATCGGCGTGGCGCAGCGCCGGTAAACGCGCCGCCAGCCAGTGGCTGGCAATGCCCAGCGTGCAGGTCAGTTTCAGCGTTTGCTGCTGCACCGGCCGGGCGCGATCGCTGGCTTTTTGCAGCAGCGTCAGCGCACGGGTGACGTCGGTGGCCAGCCGTTTGCCGGTGTCGTTGAGTGCCACCGCATTGCCCTTGCGGTGAAACAGTTCAACGCCCAGTTCATTCTCCAACTGGCGTATCTGGCGGCTGACCGCCCCCAGCGTGACGTTCAACTGCTCCGCCGCCTCGGTAAAACTGGCGCAGCGCGCCGCCACCTCGAAGGTATGCAAGGCTTTCAGGGAGGGCAGGCGTGGTTGGGCATTCAGCTTGAGTTTCATTCAACCATATTGCCAATCTATCGATGTTCCACAAGCGATTTTTCTCTTACTTTTTGTCAACGAATCGGACGGGAGAATTGGGTGGATATATTCATGGGGTTAGCCGCCGCGCTGTGCTGGGGCAGCACGGATTTTTTGATCGGCATCAACGCGCGGGCGGTGGGGGTGCGCAGGGCGGTATTCTTCTCCCAGGCGATCGGTTTTGTCATTTTAACCGCGTTGTTGCTAACCACAGCTATTCCCGCCTTTGCGGCGTCGGCCAGGGTTTGGGGGCTGGCGCTGCTGGCCGCCGGCCTGACGGTGGGCGCAACGTTGGCGCTGTCCCAGGCTTTCGCCATCGGCAAGGCGGCGCTGGTGGCACCCTTGGTCACCAGCTACGGCGCGGTGACTACGCTGTTATCCTGGCTTGGCGGCGAGCGGCTTGGCGCACTGACGCTGGCCGGGCTGGCGGTATGTCTGTTTGGGGTGATACTCAGCGCGATGGAGCCGGGCCGCCAGTCTGAAAAATCCGGTTCGGCATGGCCCTCCGTCGCCTTCTCGTTGGTGGCTGCGCTCTGTTACGGCGCCGGTTTTTGGTTGCAGGGAAAATACACGCTGCCGGTGCTGGGGCCACGCGTCAGCCTGTGGCTCGGTTACACGGTCGGGTTGGCGGCGGTGTTGATCCTGAACACTGACCGACGGGCGCTGGTTGCACGGCCCACCTGGCGGCAAGGCGGGCTGCTGCTGGCCGCCAGCCTGCTGAGTTTGGGCGGTTTTACCGCCTTTGCCGTGGGCGCAGGGGCGGGCTCGGTGGCCGTCGTCACCGTGCTAAGCACCTTGTCCGGCGGCATCGCCGCGCTGTTGGGCGCGCTTTTGCTGCGTGAGCGGCTTTCCGGCCCGCAGTGGCTGGGGGTATTAACGGTATTGGCGGGCGCTGTAGTGCTGCATTTGCAACCGGCATAACTCATAACCAAACAGACTCTCTTACCCCGGACGATCGCCGTTAAAGTGGGGATATTCAGATAAGGAGTCAGTATGGATTTAACGCAAAAAGCCCGAAGGTTCGCTACGGCGGCACACGAGAGCTGCAAGCAGAAGCGCAAGTTTACCGGCGAACCTTACATCGTTCACCCCACCGCGGTGGTGGCGCTGTTGCAGCAGGCGAACCCTACGCCGGAAATGATCGCCGCCGCCTGGCTGCATGATACGGTGGAAGACACCCCGGTGACCCTGGCGGATATCCGCCGCGAGTTCGGCCCCAGGGTCGAAGAATACGTGGAGATGCTGACCGACGTGCAAACTCGCCGTTACGGCGGTGAGCGGTTGCACCGCAAGAATGCCAACCTGCAACACAGTGCGTTGGCCTGCCCGGAAGCGCAAACCATCAAGCTGTGCGATCTGATCGACAACAGCAAAAACATCACCGACTACGAGCTGAGTTTTGCACGCCAGTACCTGGCGGAGATGTCGCGCTTGCTGTGCGTGTTGCAGCAAGGCGACGCCGGGTTGTTGGCTACCGCCCGCAGCCAATGTGACGCCGCCGTCGCGCTGATTAACCGGCGTAGCGGCGACGACAGTTGGTTCAACGCGCTCTGGCAGCAATATGAGGAGCATTTCAGGCTGGCAAAAGGCCCGGCCGAATTTCCCCTTATCAACCGGTACGGCGAAGATAAGTGAGCGGGTTCAGCGAGCGCAGGTGCATTTGCAACACCACGCCGCGGCGGAAGACGTAGTTGAGCAGGGTCAGCGACAGCAGTTCGGTCAGCAGGGTGCTGTAGGCGGCGCCCATGATGCCGTACTGGCGGATCAGGCAATAAGAAAGCGGGATATTGATGATAAACACCAGGAACATTTTCTTCGACAGGAAGCCGTAGCCCGAGAACAGCACAATGTATTTATAGGCCAGGGTGCCGAGTGCCGAAAGCAGCGTGGCTACCGCCAGCACCCCCATGGGCGGATAGGCCGCCAGATATTGCTCCCCGTACAGCAGCACGATCACCGGTTTGCCGAGCAAAACGATGCCCGCCACGATTGCGGCGGCGATCGCCAGCACCAGCCCATTCAGTTTGGCGGCGGCGCGCACCGCATCGTCACGGCGGTAAGCGAATATTTTGGCGAAAAATGAGGATATCACTGCGTTGGTGACGAACATCCAGGCGGTGGCCAGCGTGATGGCGACGGAATAAATGCCCAGCGCCTCGGCGGAGACGAACCACATCAGGAACAACTGCGCCAGCCGGGTGTAAATGGCGATGGAGACGTTGGAGACCGCCAGCGGCAGCCCGCTGGCGAGCAGATAGCGCACATACTTGCGTCGAACGCGGGCGGGGGCGGTAAAGCGCGGGTGGCGGCGATGATAAAGGTGGTGGCGGATCAGATAAGGGATCAGATAAACCATCACGATAGGGATCGCCAGGAAATACAGATGCAGATCAAAATAAACGATCAGGTAACGCGCCAGCAGGGCGCTGCCCAAGCCGGCAACGTTGGCCAGCGTATTGAAGCGCGACTCCAGCCGGGCGTCGTGGTAAATGGTGAACACGTCCCTGAGCGAGAAAAAGCCGGCGACAAAGGTGGCGGCGCAAAAGTAGAAGGTAATGAAGTCGTCCCGTAAACCGGTGTAAAGCAGGATGGCGGCGGAAAACAGGATAAAGCAGCCCTGGCGCAGGCGGTTGGTGGAAAACATCAATGCGGTGCCGGAGCGCGGGTTGCGGCTAATGCGTTTGAATAGCACGGTGTCGGAGCCCAGCAACGCCAGCGTTTGGGTAATGGCGAAAATGGCGGTAGCGAAGGTGATCTTGCCGAAACTTTCCGGGCCAATATATTTCGCCATATAGGCGGTGATAAAAATGACGCCCAGAATAGAGACCATTTTTTCAGATATCATCCAAAATGCGTTTTTCACTATATTGATATCTATGAATTTTAATTGCATCAGCGATTTTCCCTGTCGCATGCCATAATAAGAATCATCCGATTATTCCCATACCACTTGTAAGGATGGGGCCGCTGGGTTTTATAATTAAGCGGTAATAATCGAAATGCTAAAAGCATTTCTTCGTATGCTATCTTCATGGAAGAAACAGAAAAATGAGAAAACTCGCAAAACGGATCTATCGGGCCGCGCCCGATGCTATCTATTATCAAATTAGCCATTATCTTGCTCATGGCTCTTGGGTTAACTTCAAAAACCCCAAGACATTTTCCGAGAAAATTTATCAACGTATGCGCTATCCACAGCGTGATTTCAGCCTGTTGGCGGATAAGGTGGCGGTACGGGAGTATATTTCACAGCGGGTATCGGAAAATTACCTAACGCCAGTCATCATGATCACTGATGATTTTACCGAGCAGGACTACCTTTCCCTGCCACAATCCTTTGTAATCAAAACCAATAATGCGTCTCAGCAGGTGAAAATAGTCAAAGATAAAAGTCAGATCAGCTATCAGGATATTGTGAATATTCTTAAAGGATGGTCTGAAATAACCTATTGGAAAAGATTTCGTGAAAAACATTACGCCACTATTCCACAGAAAATCATTGTCGAAAAATTACTGGATATCGAGTGCTGCGGGGAATTGATCGATTATAAAGTGCATGTTTTTAATGGCAATCAATCTTATCTGTTCGTTGAATTACTGCGCGGCGGGCCTGAACCCACTTCGCTGGAATTTTTGGAAGAGCATGTTCACCCCTGCTTTTTTATTCAAAAAGATATTCCGCAGATCAACACGTTGCATGAGAAACCGGCTTTTTGGGATGAAATGATTCAGGCAGCGAAAGCCGTCGCGGCGGATCTCGACTATTGCCGCGTCGATTTCTATCGCACCCCCGAGCGGCTCTACATTGGTGAACTGACGCTCACCCCCGGTGCCGGGAATGAGGTTTTTCTGCCGCGTGCGACCAACCTGCTGCTGGGCGAGATGATGTCCAGGGCCGGTAGCCGCTGCGGCGGTTAGAACGATAGTCCGCCGGGATTCGGCGGTGCGAGATTTTGCAGCCAGGCCAAAAACTCCGCCGCTTTGGGCTTGTCCAGCGTGCGCTGCGGATAGACCACGTAGTAAGGCTTGCTGAGAGGCAGCACCGTTTCTGCCAGCGGCACCAGCGTGCCGTTAGCCAGTTCGCGCTGGATCAAGCTTTGTTGGCCGAGCAAAATGCCGTGGCCTGCTACCGCCGCATCAATCGCCAGCGAGGTCAGGTTATAGGTCAGGCCCCGTCGCTGCGGTGGCGGTAGCCCGGCGGCGGTGAACCACTCATGCCAGCCTGGCAGGAACTGGCTCTCTTTGCCCCAATCGACATGAATCAGCGGTTGCCGGGTCCAGTCGCCTGCGGCCTGCCGTTGCGGGCTGCACACCGGCTGCACGCCATCCTGAAACAGCCGCACTTTTTCCAGCAGCGGATAGTCTTGATCGCCAAAGCACAATGCAAAGTCCGCCGCCGAGGCGGCGAAATCTACCGCGGCATGGGTGGCGTGCAGGCGGATATCCACCTGCGGATGGCGTGCCAGCCAATCGCCAATCGCCGGGTTCAGCCATTTTGACGCCAGTGCCGGCAGCGCAAAGATCGTCAGGGCTTCCTGGCCCCGTTGGCGATCGACATGCTGTTGCGCCACGCGCAGCGTCTCGAACGCTTCCTGCACATAGGCCAGATAATCCGCACCCTGTTCGGTTAGCGTCACGCCGCTTTTGGCGCGGATAAACAGCTGAATGCCCAGATGCTGTTCAAGCTGGCGGATTTGCTGGCTGACGGCGGCGGCGGTCAGCGCCAGGCTGTCAGCCGCTCTGGTCAGGCTGCCGGTACGGGCGGCGGTTTCAAACGCCAAAATGGCGCTCAGTTTGGGCAGGCGGCTGCGGGAAGGTGCGTTCATGGCGGCTATCGTTAAGAATGGGTTACTTCATCCTTAACGCATTTTTGTTATTACGGCAATGCGACATTCGCTACAGTGGGGTATCCGGCCGCCAAGCCTTCAGGAGCTTCTCATGCAGCAACTCGCTCATATCGTTGATTTATCCGCCAACCCGATTGGCGACGCCGGCTTTCAGGCCCGCTGCAAAGCGACGCTGGACACGGCGGGTGTGCTGGTGCTGCGGGGCTTTCTGACCGCCGCCGCGCTGGCGACCGTCCGTCTCGAAGGGGCGGAGCACAGCCCAGCGGCGTTTTATGCCGCCAGCAAGCATAACGTATACCTGAAACCGCAGGACGAAAGCCTGCCTGCCGACCATGCGCGCAACCGGCAGGTGGTGTCGTCCAAGGGCTGCATTACCGACGAGGATATCCCGGCGCAGTCGCCGCTGCGTACGCTGTATGATGCCCAGCCTTTCCGCGATTTCCTCTGTGCGGTACTGGAAGAGCAGCAGCTCTATCCCTACGCCGATCGGCTGTCGTCGATCAACCTGCATTATGCGCATCGCGGGCAGGAACTGGGCTGGCATTTTGATAACTCCTCATTCGCCATCACGCTCCTGATCCAAAAACCGCAGGCCGGCGGCCGGTTTGAGTATGTGGAAAACCTGCGCGATGCCGATCGCGGCGAGATGAATTACGCGGGAGTAACCCAGGTGCTGGACGGTGAGCGTGCGGTGAAGACGCTGGCGATGGAGGAGGGGGATTTGGTGCTGTTTCGCGGGCGCAATGCCATGCACCGGGTTACGCCGACCGAAGGCGACATCACCCGCATGCTGGTGGTGCTGGCCTATAACGCCCAGCCGGATATCGCGCTGTCGGAGAGCGCCCGCATGACATTTTACGGCCGGCTGTAACGGATAAAAAAACTGCCCCGGTGGGGGCAGTTGAGAGACTCAGTGGTGGGCTTCTTCGTGCGCCTGTTGTTCCAGCTTCACTTCCTGCGCGCGCTTGCGCAGGCCGAACCAGCCCAGCACCAGCAGCACGACCAGCACCGGAATGGTGGCGATGGTCCAGGTGCCGTTCGGGTAATCGAACGCCATCATCACCACGACCGCCAGCAGGAACGCCAGCGTCAACCAGGAGGTGACCGGCGCGCCGGGCATTTTGAAGGTGACCGGTTTGGCGCGGCCTTCCCGCACGGCCTTGCGCAGGCGCATCTGGCAGACGATGATAAATGCCCAGGAGCTGATAATGCCCAGTGAGGCGATGTTCAGCACGATCTCAAACACCTGCGATGGCACCAGGTAGTTCAACAAGACGCCGAGAACATAGATGCCGCAGGTCACCAGAATACCGGCATAGGGGACTTGCTGGCTGCTCATCTTGGACATGAACTTCGGCGCGGAACCGCCCATCGACAGCGAACGCAGAATGCGGCCGGTGGAGTACAGACCGGAGTTCAGGCTCGAAAGCGCGGCGGTCAGCACCACGATGTTCATGATGGTGCCGATATAGGGCACGCCCAGTTTGCTGAAGAAGGTAACGAACGGGCTTTGGCCGGCCTGATAGGCATTCCAGGGCAGCAGCAGCACCAGCAACACCACGGAACCGACGTAGAACAGGCCGATACGCCAGATCACGCTGTTGATCGCTTTCGGCAGCATTTTTGCCGGATCTTTGCATTCGCCGGCGGCGGTGCCGATCAGCTCAATGCCGGCGAAGGCGAAGATCACCCCTTGCACCAGCACCAGCGCAGGCAGCAAGCCGTGCGGGAACATGCCGCCGTTTTCGGTGATCAGGTGCAGGCCGGTAGTGTTACCCGCCACCGGCGTGCCCGTACCCAGGAACACCACGCCGACCACCAGGAAAATGGCAATGGCAGCCACTTTAATCAGCGCGAACCAAAACTCCATTTCGGCGAACCACTTCACGCCGATCATGTTCATGGTGGCGACCACCCCAAGGGCGCAGAGTGCGAACAGCCATTGCGGCACGTCGGCGAAAGTGCCCCAGTAGTGCATGTACAGCGCGACCGCAGTGATGTCGACGATACCGGTCATCGCCCAGTTGAGGAAATACATCCAGCCGGCGACATAAGAGGCTTTTTCGCCGAGAAACTCGCGGGCATAAGAAACAAAGCTGCCGCTGGAAGGGCGGTGCAACACCAACTCGCCCAGTGCGCGGAGAATGAAGAAAGAGAAAATCCCGCACACCAGATAGACCAAAGCCAGCGCCGGGCCGGCCATTTCCAGCCGGCCGCCGGTGCCGAGGAACAAGCCGGTGCCAATGGAACCGCCGATGGCGATCATCTGTATCTGGCGGTTGCCCATGCTTTTGTGATAACCGGATTCATGTGAGTCTAACCAACGTCTTCTGGCGGCGTGTTTGTCATGATCGGTTTTTTTATGTGATTGCATCATCCGTCCTGTTTACCTGTCTATAGGGTTACCCAGCTCTCGGACGAGAGCAAACGATTGCTATTGCCAATCGTTATGAGAATGAGGTCGTGGCATCATTCTGTTGTTTTATACCCGTCGTCTTTCAAGCTGCAGCGTTGTTGGCTCCCCAGTTACTTACCGGAGTAAGCGCCTGGGGATAAGCGAGCTGGCCGCCTAGCTGCAACTTGAAACCCAAAGGGTATATTATATGTACAGCCATCATTAAATAACGGCGAGGCATGCTACCTTTTCTCCGTAAATGTGGCAAAAAATCCTGCGTATAAATCGTGATAAATTGTGTTTATTTTTTATTCCATATAGAAAAGAACATATTATTCAATATGATGTGTAATTTTATCAACACGGAAATATCGAGGAATAAAAAGTGACGAAAATCACAAAATATTAATTACCGTGCAAATTGCAGGGGGTTTTGCTTATTTTTCGAGGCGTGAAAAAAGGGGAGAAATAAGATTTTTGTGGCCTGCGGCGATTATAGCCCGCAGGCGAGGGGATTAACGGCGATTTTTTAGGCAGATTCCCCGGCCGGCAAAGCCGAGGCAGGCAGACCGAAAATCAGGTCGAACGCCCAGTTAAACACGAAGGTGTAGCACGGGATAATGACGATCAGCGCCATATCCAGCAGCAGCGCTTCCAGCAGTGAAATCCCCATCCACCAGGCGATCAGCGGGATCAGGTACACCACCAGCGTCAGTTGAAACCCCACGGCGTGCACAATACGGCGCTTTAGCGTGCGGGTGCGTGACGTCTGGCGACTTTCCCACCGCTCAAACAGCGAGTTGTAGATGAAGTTCCAGCTTACGGCGATGGTGGTAATGATCACCGCCAGCGGCCCGGTGCTGCTGGGCGCGCTGCCGGAAAGCAGCGCCAGCCCCAAAGCGGAGATCGCCATGCCGATAATTTCATAGGCGGTGACATACACCAGTTTGCGTTTAACGCCTTGCATCATGTTCTCCTGCATTATTTTTTTGTGGTTTCTTGGCTCGTGGCGGCTAAGATAACGTCAATCACATTGATAGAAAAAGTCAGGAGCTGTCAGTTTTACTGACAGGTAACGCAATGAACTTTTCCAGCGATAACATTGAGCTGTTTCTGGCGGTATTGGATCGGGGTTCGTTCTCTGCCGCCGCCCGTTCGCTGCGGCGTGTGCCTTCGGCGGTCAGTATGGGGATCGCCAACATGGAGGCGGAACTGGGCTTCCCGCTGTTTGACCGGTCGCACCGCGAACCGGTGCCGACCGCGCTGGCACTGGCGCTGGCGCCGCATGCGCGGCTGATTGCCGACCAACTTAAACAATTGCAAAACCACGCCATCGAGCTGTCGCAGGGGCTGGAGAGTACGCTGTCGATAGGCGTTGCTTCGGATATCAACGGCAGCGGCCTGCTGGCGGCGATCAAAACGCTGGCGGAGCGTTATCCGTTGCTGAACATCGAAGTGCTGACCGCCCCGCAAGATGATGTGCTGCATATGCTGCATCAGGGCAGGGTTGGCGTTTGCCTGGCGTTTGGCGGGCTTAACGTCAACAGCCAGGAGCAGTTCCATTTTGTGGGAGCGGAATCGCTGGTCGCCACGCTATCGCCACATCACCCGGCGCTAAAAGGAGCGGCGGACGAGCTGTTTTTCGAGGACCTGGTCAACGTGCGGCAGATTATGGTGGCCAGCCGCGATCTGCCCATCGTCGATCTGCGGCCGCGGGTAGCGGAATCTTACTGGCGCACCGACAGCCTGCCGATGGCGCTGAACATGGTTGAGGCCGGATTGGGCTGGGGCAATTTCCCGCTGTCGCTGACTGCGCCGCTGTTGGCTCAGGGGAGGTTAATCCGGCTGAAATTCAAAAATACCAAAAACGAGCTGCGGTTGCCGATACACCTGGTTTGGCTGAAGAATGCGCCGCTGGACAAGGCCGCGCGCGAGCTGGTAGCGCTGATGTGCGATGCGGTTGAGGTTGAATGATCTCCCGTATTCATTGCTTTTATTTTCGTCGCTGCGCTACTTTGAGCAATGGATCGTTAAGGGAGTACCGCGAGCATGATGAGTGAAACGGCATTATCGGTATTGAGCATTACCGGGGCGATAACGCTCGGGGCGATGAGCCCGGGGCAAAGTTTTATTTTGGTGGCGCGCACCGCGGTTGCTTCTTCGCGCCGCGATGGCATGGCGGTGGCGTTAGGCATGGGCGTCGGTTGTTTTATCTTTGCCTTGATCGCGCTACTGGGATTGCAGTCGCTGCTGCTGGCACTGCCGTGGTTGTACACCACACTGAAGGTCCTGGGCGGCGCTTACCTTATCTATTTGGCGTTTAACATGCTGCGTGGGGCAAATCGGCCGCTGAATGTGGAAGCAGTCGGCGAGCGGCATCTGGGGTTTCGCAAGGCGTTCACCACGGGTTTGCTGACTCAACTCGGCAACCCGAACACCGCTATTGTGTTCGGTAGCGTGTTCGCCGCGCTGCTCAGCCATAAAATTTCACCGCTGATGTACGTGGTGTTGCCGGTGATTGCCTTGACGGTCGACGTACTCTGGTACGCCTTTGTGGCGTTTGTGCTGTCATCGCCGCGCCCGCGCCGTACTTACCTGCGCTTTAAAGCCTGGTTTGATCGGCTGGGCGGCGGCGTGCTGGCCTTGCTCGGTCTGAAGCTGATGCTCAATAAATAGCGCTTAGTCAGCGCGGCGGCGCCGCCACCAGAAGCGCAATAGCAGGATGGCGGCGATCACCAGCGCGCAGAACAGCAGGCTGGTCAGCCTTTTGTCGAAGCCGGAGATAAAGCGGGCGATGGCTTCACCGCCGAAATAACCCAGCAGCACGAAAATCGTCGCCCACAGAATGGCACCCAGAATGTTCAGCGGCACAAAGCGTGAGGGCGGCAACTTGCTGGCGCCGATCAGCACCGGGCCGATAATGCGAAAGCCGTACATAAAGCGCACGCCGATCACGAACAGCATCGGGTGGCGGGCAATCAGCTTGTTGGCGCGCTCGATGCGCTTTTCCTGGCTTTTCATCCGTGAAATCACCTTCCCGCCGAAGCGGCGGCCCAGAAAGAACAGCAACTGATCCCCCAGCGTGCCACCCAGCGCCACCACCGCAATCACCCAGGGCAGATGCAACAGCCCCTGATGCGCGGCAATGCCGCCCAGCAACGTGATGGTTTCCCCCTCGGCCAGGCAGCCGATAAACAGCGCCCAGTAGCCGTAATCCGTAATGTAGTGGGCTAAATCCGCCATTCTGATCCCCTATGTCTTTAACACATAAGGTTAAGTATACGCCCAGCTCGTCAGCGGCGGGCGGCTATCTGCGCGACCAGCGCCCGGCGTTGTTGCAGGCTGTCCGCCATTTTTTCCTCTACTCGCGCCAGAATCCCCGCAGGTGCCAGCTCAGGTGTTCCCCCCAGGAAAGGCGGTGCCGGGGCATACTCCAGATACAGCTGGATCATTTGCGCGGTTTCTTCGTCGTGCAGCTCGGCTATCAGTGCCAGAGCGAAGTCGATGCCTGCGGTCACGCCGCCACCGGTGATCACGTTGCCGTCGCGCTCCACCCGCGCACGGCTGGGGATAGCGCCGAACAGCGCCAGGCTTTCACGCATCGACCAATGGCAGGCAGCGCGCTTGCCTTGCAACAGCCCGGCGGCGGCCAGGATCAGCGAACCGGTGCAGACCGAGGTCAGATAGCGGGCGTCGGTCCCCAGACGGCGGATCTGCCGCATGAAGTTTTCATCCAGCAGCGCCTGGGTGCAGCCACTGCCGCCCGGCACGCACAGGACATCGCAGTGCGTGACGTCCTCCAGCCTTTGCAGCCGGGAGAAATGCAGCCCCTCAGAACTGACGTCCGCACCGCCGATCGAAGCGACGATAATTTCAGCATCGGGCATACGCCGCAGAAATTGCAGCGGGCCGGTGAAATCCAACTGGGTAACGCCCTGATAGATCGGAAAAACTATCACTAATGGTGCAGACATGATATTCGCCTCAGTTTTGTCCTCTGTTCTGGGTAATAATAGCTGTCCTGTTTTTGGCTGGTATGCCATATAACCCTCAAAAAACGCCATAATGAAAAACATCGGCTTTGTGATCTTCCCCGATTTTAACCTGCTGGATTTTGCGGGGCCGCTGGCGGCTTTCGATCAGGCCGAGCAGTTTACCGATGCCCCGGCATACCGTTGTTTGCCGGTGTCGCAGGCAGGTGGAATGGTGATCGGCTCGTCCGGCGTGGCGGTGATGACCCAGCCATTGGATGACAGTCGTTTTGATACCTTGCTGATTGCCGGTGGCCGCGGCAACGTGGCGGCGGCGGAGTCCCCGGCGTTGATCGCGATGTTGCAGCAACAGAGCCGGCAGGTGCGGCGCATGGCCAGCGTGTGCACCGGGGCATTTATCCTGGCGGCCGCCGGGTTGCTGGACGGCAAGCGCGCGACTACCCATTGGTTCCACGCCGCGCGGTTGCAGCAGCGTTATCCGAGCATTCGCGTCGACAGCAATCGCATTTTTATTCGCGACGGTGCCCTCTGGACCTCGGCCGGCATCAGCGCAGGCATCGATCTGGCGCTGGCGATGATTGAAGAGGACCTCGGCGCAGAGGTGGCGGCCAACGTGGCGCGGCAACTGGTGGTATATCACCGCCGTCCTGGCGGGCAGTCGCAGTATTCACTGCTGCTGGCGCTAAATCCTTCTTCAGACCGGATCCGCAGCGCACTTTCTTACGCCCGTGAGCATCTGCATCAGCCGCTCAGGGTGACGGATCTGGCCGATGCCGCTTGCCTGAGCGAACGCCAGTTCGGCAGGTTGTTTCGCGCGGAAACCGGTCAGACGCCGGCCAAGGTGATTGAGCAACTGCGGGTGGAAGCGGCGCGGGGCCGGATTGAAGAGAGCGGGGAAGGGCTGGAGGCTATCGCCCGTGCCGTCGGTTTTAGCGATCCGGAGCGTATGCGGCGGGCATTTATACGCGTCTTCGGTTTGTCGCCGCAGGCGATGCGGCGGCTGAGCCGCGCCGGTTAATTCATTAAGCTATGCCCCCAGTGGCGTGGCGCAGTAAAAAGGAGCAACAGATGTATCAGGATTTTGAAAGCGAACTGGATTGGGCGATGCGCCATATGCCGCGCACCCGTGCGGCGGTTGCGGCGCTGCCCGATTTGAACGGCGTGCGGTTGGCATGCAACATGCACCTGGATCTGAAAATGGCACCGCTGGTGGCGGGGTTGCTGGACAAGGGCGCGGCGGTTTATCTGACCACCTGCAACCCGACCACGGTGCAGGATGACGTGGTCGCCTGGCTGGAGCGTCGCGGCGCACAGGCTCACGCCTGGCGTGACATGAGCGATGCGGACTGGTCGGCATCCTTCGATCGCGCGTTGGCCTGGGAACCGACCCACCTGTGTGAAATGGGCGCGGATCTGACTACCCGCTTGCACCAGTCGGCCGAAGGCCCGCAGATTATCGCCGGCCTGGAAGCGACCGGTTCCGGCATCAGCCGGCTGAACGGCATGGCACCGCGCTACCCGATCTTCAATTGGGACGATCTGCCGGTGAAAGAAGGGCTGCACAACCGTCATATGGTCGGCCTCACCGCCTGGCACACTTTCTTCCAGACCACGCATCTGACGCTGCATGAAAAATGCGTGTTGGTGATTGGTTATGGCCTGGTCGGACAGGGCGTTGCGGCGGCGGCGAAAGCCTACGGCGGGCAGGTGATCGTGGCGGAAATCGATCCGGCGCGGGCATTGCAGGCGCGTTACGACGGTTGGGCAGTGGTCGATCTGGCCACTGCGGTTGCCCAGGCGGATGTGATCGCCACGGCGACCGGGGCGAAAAACGTGCTGTCGGCGCAGCATCTGCAACAGGTGAAGGACGGGGTGTTTATTCTTAACGTCGGCCACGTGGCGGCCGAAATTGACGTCGGCTTCCTGAAGAATCTGCCGCACAGCGAACCTATGCCGTTTGTGAACGCTTACCAATTGGGCGATAAAAAGATCTATTTGCTGGCCAACGGGTCGATGTTCAACCTGACGGCGGGCTACGGCGACAGCCTGAACGCCTTCGATGTGACGCTGGCTGTGATGGCGGCGGGCATCGGCCATATCGTCGGTGACGGCGCCCGCCATGCGGCCGGTTTGTATCTGTTGCCGCAGTCGGCGTGGCAACCGGCACTGTAACTTTTCCATCGCGGGCGCTCACCCCAGAGCGCTCGCGGTTTGCGCAATTTTCTGTCCGACAGAATTTGTCACAAATGGGGGCGCATAATCCCAGTGCCAACTTGAGATCCCTCACATATAATTCTGCCAAATAAGACCTTCATCTTCTCCAGTGACAGAGTAATGCATGTGAAAATACGTGTTTTGGTACTAACCCTGCTCGCTTTGCAGGCGGGAGCAGGCATCGCGCCGCGCGCGCTGGCCAGCGAAAATAACGCCGCCGCCCATGCCGCCCAGCCTGAACTGGCTTCCGGCAGTGCGATGGTGGTGGATATGCAGACCCACAAAGTGATGTATGCGCGCAATCCGGATGAAGTGGTGCCGATCGCCTCCATCACCAAGCTGATGACCGCCATGGTGACGCTGGATGCCCATCTGCCGCTGGATGAAATGCTGTCGGTGGACATTCATCAGACGCCAGAAATGAAGGGCGTTTATTCCCGCGTGCGCCTGAACAGCGAAATCACCCGCAAAGACATGCTGCTGCTGGCGCTGATGTCGTCGGAAAACCGCGCCGCCGCCAGCCTGGCGCATCACTATCCGGGCGGTTACGGTGCCTTTATCAAGGCGATGAACGCCAAGGCGAGATCGCTCGGCATGACCAATACCCGTTATGTGGAGCCGACCGGGCTGTCGATTCATAACGTTTCGACCGCGCGTGATCTGACCAAGCTGCTGATCGCCACCAAACAATATCCGCTGATTGGCCAGCTCAGCACCACCACCGAGCGTATGGCGAGTTTCAAGGATCCCAACTATACGCTGCCGTTCCGCAACACCAACCATTTGGTGTACAACCCGAAATGGAACATCCAGCTGACCAAAACCGGCTTCACTAACGAAGCGGGGCATTGCCTGGCGATGCGCACCATGATCGGCAGCCGCTCGGTATCGCTGGTGGTGCTCGACGCGTTCGGCAAGTACACCCACTTTGCCGACGCCAACCGCCTGCGCAGCTGGATTGAAACCGGCAAGGTGACGCCGATCCCGGCCGCTGCCCGCGACTATCGCCGCCAAAAAGACGCCCGTCTGGCGAAGAACGAAACCGAATAACCTCGGCCTGGCCTGCGATTTCCACCGCAGGCCGCTATCGGCCCTCAGGGCGCCGGATGACAAAACCCCGTTCCCTGTCGCCGTCGAACCCGGCGCGCAGATACAATTGGTGCGCCCCGGTGCGCTGCTGACCGGAAAGCAGCATCACTTTGTAGCACCCTTTACGCCACGCCAGTTGCAAGGTGTATTCCAGCATCGCCAGGGCAATGCCTTGCCCGCGATACGGCGGTGCCGTGACCACGTGCTCAATGATACCGAACGGCTGAGCCTGATGAACCAATCCCGGCACCATCGCCAGCATGCAGGTCGCCACCGGCTGTTCACCGTCGGCGGTGACCACCAGACGAATCGCCGGGTTGTCCAGCAAACGTTGCAAAGTGCGCTGGGCGCTCTCCGGGCGCAGCGGCGGATCCTGCGGGCGTAATTCCTGATACAGCGCCTGAAGGCCGGCCAGATCGTTCAACTGTGCCAGGCGATAGGTGATTGCCATCTTTCCTCCTTTTTGGCGGCGGTTTATTCATCCGCTATCATCAATCCATACACTATCGCATGCGGGAGAGGGATCCTATGAGCCAGGTTGCAACCTTTATCATGTTTCAGGGCGACGCCCGGCAGGCTATCGATCTTTACAGCGGGTTGTTCGACAGTTTCAAGGTTCAACAGCTGCTGCATTATGACGAGACACCCGACGGGCAGCGGCGAATCAAACACGCCTCGATAGACTTTGACCGACAGAATCTGGTGTTTATCGACAGTCCGGTCAGCCATGATTTCAGCTTTACCCCGGCGGTATCTCTCCACGTTAATTTGGCGACCGAAGCCGAACTTGAACGGATTTTCGCCCGCCTGGCGGATGGCGGTGAAGTGCTGATGCCGCTCGATGACTACGGCTTCAGCGCACGTTTCGGTTGGCTGAATGACCGTTTTGGACTCTCCTGGCAGTTGAACGTGCCGGCCACCTAACCGCGCCATCCTCCTATACACATTCAGGGCCGTTTACCGCTATGCTAAACGGGCAAGGGTTCAATGAAATTCGATAAGGATGACCATTTTGGCTGGAAGTAGCTTACTGACTTTAATCGACGACATCGCTTCGCTGCTGGACGACGTCTCGCTGATGACAAAAATGGCGGCGAAAAAGACCGCCGGGGTACTGGGGGACGATCTGGCGCTGAATGCGCAACAGGTTAGCGGAGTAAAGGCCGATCGCGAACTGCCGGTGGTATGGGGCGTAGCCAAAGGTTCGTTTATCAACAAGCTGATTCTGGTGCCGCTGGCGCTGCTGATCAGCGCATTCGCCCCCTGGGCGATCACACCGCTGCTGATGGTGGGCGGCGCCTACCTGTGTTACGAAGGCTTTGAAAAAGTGTTCCACAGCCTGACCCACGGCAAGCAAGGCGAGGAGAAAAAAGAAGAACTGGACGCCAATGAAGACGTGGCGGCCTACGAGCAGCGCAAGGTGAAAGGGGCGATCCGCACCGATTTCGTGCTGTCCGCCGAGATTATCGCCATCACTCTGGGCACCGTGGCCGGCGCGAGCTTCAGCCAGCAGGTGATTGTGCTGAGCGGTATCGCTATTGTGATGACGATCGGCGTTTATGGCATTGTGGCAGGCATCGTCAAGCTCGACGATCTGGGGTTATACCTGAGCCGAAAAACCAGCGCGTTGGCGCGTTCGATCGGCAATGGCATTGTCAGTACCGCGCCTTATCTGATGAAAACCCTGTCGATCGTCGGTACTGTCGCCATGTTTATGGTCGGCGGCGGCATTCTGACCCACGGCCTGCCTCCGGTGCATCATTTGTTCGAAGACTGGGCGTCGTACGCGACCGTAGTACCGACCTTCGGCCATATTCTGCAGGGAGCGATCCCCGCTTTGCTCAACGTGGTGTTCGGCCTGATTGCCGGCGGTGCGGTGCTGTTGGTGGTGTCGGCTCTGGGTGCCATTCGCGGCCGCTTCAAAGCCTGATGCGATCCCGCGCCGGATGGCGCGGGCAAGTTTTAGAAGATCAGCTTGAAGACGCCGGTAATGGTGAGCAGGCCAACGATAAAGATAATGGCGATAATCCACAGAATAATTTTCATTTATCTCTCCCAAGGGGTTATAAGGGGACGTGAGCTCTCGCTAACCTAATGAAATCATTATTTACTGTAGCTGATATTTTGCAAATTGCCCGCCGCATTGACGATTAAGGCGGCGTGGCATCGCCTTCGCCCAGTGCGCGCTGCATGATGTGGGTATCGCGCCAGTCACCAAATTTAAACCCTACCGCGTTCAATGTCCCCACGCTGGTAAAGCCCAATTTCTGATGCAAGGCCAGCGAGCCCCGATTGTCTTCGGCATTGCCGACGATCGCCAGCATCTGCCGCCAGGGGCCGCGTTCGCAACGGGCGATCAGTTCGGCCAGCAGCGCTTTGCCGATGCCATTACCCTGAAGGCCTTCGGCGATGTACACCGAGTCTTCTACGGTAAACCGGTAGGCCGGGCGCGGCCGATAAGGCGTGGCGTAACAGTAGCCCACTACGCGGTCCTCCCGTTTGGCGACCAGCCAGGGCAGCCCGGCCTCCTGTACCTTGTTGCACCGTTGCTGCATTTCTTCCCGCGTGGGCGGCGTTTCTTCAAAGGATGCCGCGCCGTAAAGCACGTGGTAGGCGTAGATCTGTTGTACGGCGGCCAGGTCATCCGGCGTGGCGTCGGTGATGATCAACGGGGTGGAGAGGGACATAAGGGTTCTCTGTTTACCTTGAGAAATCAGAAGATAAGCGCATTATGCTCCCCGTTCGACGCCAAGGTAAATTGGGCTTTTTTATGCCGGTGATAAAAAAAACCTATAGTTGCCTGGCGGCCCGGTGCCGTGGCCCCAGGCGTTTTACTGCGCCGGAGGCCAGCAGCACGCCGAGGATAACCCAGGCGGCTCCGGCCAATTGCCAAACGTTGGGGGCGGTACCGGAGAGGGTTGCCACCAGCATGGTAAACACCGGTGCCAGATTGAAGAAAATGGCGGTGCGCATCGAACCGATTTTTTCCAGCCCGTTGAACCACAGCAAATAGGCCAGCAGCGATCCGCACAGCGCCAGATAAACCACCGTCGCATGCACGCTGAGGCTGGCTGACGCCAGACTTTGCAGCGGGTTTTCGAAGATAAATCCCAGCGGCAGCAGGGCCAGCGTGCCGAACAGCATCGAATAACTGGTGGTTTCGATGGCGGTGGCGTTATGCACCAGCCGCCGGGTACCGACCATATTCAGCGCCCAGACCAGGCTGCCGAGCAGGATAATGCCGTCGCCGGGGTTGACTTCCAACCGCAACAGCGTTTGCAGGCTGCCTTTGGTGAGCACCAGCGTTACGCCGATAAAACCCGCCAACAGGCCGGCGGCGCGTGACCTACTCAGTTTTTCATTCTCCCAAAATACCCCGAACAGCATTGTCCACAGCGGCGTGGTGGCGAGGATCAGCGCACCGTTGATCGGCGTGGTGGACTGCAGGCCGAAAAAGGTGCACAGGTTAAACAGCGTAAAGCCGAGCACGCCCAGCCCAAGGTAGGCCGGCCAGTTGTTCCTCAGCGTACTGAAGCGTAACTGCCCGCGCAGACCGAAGAGCAGCAACAGCGCCAGCGTCGCCAGGCTGAAGCGCTCAATCGACGCGGTGATCGGCGGCTGATGGGCGATGATATAGGCACCGGCATTGAAGTTGGTGCCCCAGAAAAAGGTGGCGATAATCACCCCCAGATAGGCCAGCGGCAGCGAAGTTTTCATGGTGGTTTCCTGTGGTGTGGAATAAACAAAAACAGTTTGCGCCACGGATTATTGCGGTAAAATCCCCTATATGTTCACTTGCGATGTGAGAAAACACCCATGTTCAATTGGGAAGATTTGCACTACTTCATGGTGTTTGCGCGCGAGAAGTCATTGTCAGGCGCTGCCCGCAGTTTGCAGGTCGATCACGCCACCGTCGCCCGGCGTATCGCCAGCCTGGAAGCATCGCTGGCGTTAAAGCTGGTGGATCGCCGCCCGCGCAGCTACCTGCTCACCGCCGACGGGCAACGCATCGCGGCGCAAGGGGACAGCATGACGCTCAACGCCTTCGCCGTCAGCCGCGCCGCCCTCAGTGGGCGACAGGGCATTGCGGGTGAGGTGACGCTGAGCGTGCCGCCGGTGATGGGGCTGAAACTGATCGCGCCGCGTATTGCCGAGTTGCAGCGCCGTTATCCGGATTTGCGACTGGTTTTGCTGGCCGATACCGCCAACGTATCGCTGCTGCGCGGCGAGGCGGATATTGCCATTCGGCTCAGCCGCGTCACTGAAAGCGAACTGGTGGCGAGAAAAATTGGCACCGTCGAGTTCGGGCTTTACGCCAACGCCGGTTATCTGCGAAACACGCCGGAGGCGGAGCGGGGGTTTATCGGCTATCACGATGAGCGGGCCGCTTCGGCGCAGCAAAAATGGTTGCTGGAGCAGGCCGGGCCTCGACCGCTGGTGATGCGCAGCAACGACCTGATGATTCAGGCTGCCGCCGCTGCGGCCGGCGCGGGCATTGCGCTGCTGCCACATTTTGTCGCGCAGGAGTTGGGGCTTGAACGCCTGACGCCGCCGCTTGGGCTGCGGCGCGAAGTCTGGCTAACGGTGCATGACGATATTCGCCATGCACCGGGCATCGTCGCCGTGACGGCGTTTTTACTGGAATGCTACGCGGGCGTTGCGGGGATCACCCGGCTGGTGGATAACCTTACCTAGCCACGCATCAGGTGCGCCACTGCCTGTTGCAAATAGCTCAGCAGCGCCGGGGTCAACCAGGTACCTTCGGTCAGCGTCGGCTCTTGTTCCATTGCCCGGCGGATTTTCATCTGAGTCGCCGGGTCAGTGCCGGCATAAGACTGGAACAGCGCCAGCCATTGGGCCGCCAGTTGCTTCGCCTGAACGGATTCCGGCGGCACGCCGTCTCTTAGCGCCTGATGGAACAGGGCGATCAGCGCCGGCCATTCGTGCAGGCGGGTAAAGTAGTGTTGGCGCACGTAGACGTATTCTTCCTCCGACAGATATTTCTGATAAATACTCAGCTTGGTTTCGGCAAAGGCACGGGTGACATAGTCGGTCATGGCCGGGGTGATGCCGGTTTGTTCGCGCATTGAGGGTTCATCGGCATGCATGGCGTTAAGCCGGGTAAGAAACGCCGGGTTATGCGCGGTGTCGCGTTCCAGCATCTGCATCCAGCGCCGCGCCAGAGCCTGTGCCTGCGGCGCTTGCGCTTCGACGCCGCTATCGATCAATTGGCGCATGCTGTCGACCAGTTCGGCCCATTCCTGATTGCGCGCCCGGTCGGCCTGATAGAAAGGTAACTGCGCCAGTTCGTCTGCGGTAAAGTATTTGTCGTACATGGTCATTAACTCCAACGTAGTCAGCCAGTCGTTCAGTTCCGGTTCGTTCCCGGCGGTGAGCTGGGCATGCATATGCTGCAAACGGTCACGCAGCGCGACAGTCTGCGCCAACTGCCGATCCAGCATGGTTATTTGCTGCTCAATCACCCCGGTTAACGCCATGCCTGAACGTGCCAGAAGTGCCCCGATCTCCGCAAGCTGGACCCCCATTCGGCGCAATGCCTGAATATGGTGCAAGCGGGTGATATCAGCCCGGTCGTATAAACGATACCCGGCGTCGGAACGCGCAGAAGGGATCAGCAAACCAATGCTGTCGTAATAATGCAGCGTTCTGACGGTAATGCCGGAACGGCGGGCCAGTTCGCCCACTTTTAATAACATGCTGTGCTCCTCCCAAGTGCGTGCAGGCATACTAAAGCCTGACGTGATGTGAGGGTCAATAGCGCGGAAGGGGATATTTTCAGGAAAGTTGCGAGTGCCGCGGAAGGCACCCGCAATTGGGCGTCATGAGGGGTTACCAGCCTTTTACCGCACCGCCGTTAAAAATTTTCTCGGCGGCTTTGGCCACTTCATCCGACTCGTAGGCCTTGACGAAGTTTTGCACGTTCAGCGCGTCTTTGTTGTCTTCGCGCGTCACTATGATGTTGGTGTACGGCGAATCCTTGTCTTCGATAAAGATGCCGTCTTTGGTTGGCGTCAGCCCGGTCTGGTTGATGTAGGTGGTGCTGATGATGGCGACGGTGACTTTAGGGTCATCCAGTACCTGCGGCAATTGAGCGCCTTCGATCTCCATAATTTTGTAATTATGCGGGTTGGCGCTGATATCCAGCGAAGTCGGCAGCAGCCCTTTGCCCGGTTTCAGCGTAATCAGGCCGGTTTTCTCCAGCAGCAGCAACGCGCGGCCGAGGTTGGTCGGATCCAACGGAATAGCGATAACGGCACCGTCCTGCAACTCTTTCAGCGATTTGATTTTTTTCGAATAGCCGGCCATCGGGAACACGAAGGTATTGCCCACCGCCACCAGCTTGTAGCCGTGATCTTTGTTTTGCTGTTCGAGGAACGGCCGGTGCTGGAACACGTTGGCATCCAGTTCGCCTTTATCGGTGGCGTCGTTCGGCAGCAGTGAACCGCTGAAACCGACCAGTTCAACCTCCAGGCCGTATTTCTCTTTCGCTACCTGTTTGGCGACCTCCGCCACGTCCTGCTCCGCGCCGTTGATAACCCCGACCTTGATAAGGTTCTGGTCTACCGGCCGATCGCAGCCCTGCAGCGCAAGCGTGGCGGCAAACCCCGCCATCAAGGCGGTAAAACGCCAGGTTTTTGACATCGAGTTCTCCCTGAAAAAAACAGTAAAATCAGTTGGTTTTGTGCTGTTAGCTAAGCCTGAAGCCACGGGGAAGTCAAACGCTTGCTCAGCACAAAGGGTTATAGGTAATAACAGGGAGTTGTATAGAGGCCATGGCTTTCAGATTGCATCCTGAAAGCCATAGGGACTGGAGGGGCGGTTATTTGGCGCGCAGCACGACGATGCCCGGCGTGTTGATCACGTAATCCATAAAGGGCGAGTCCACTACCTTCATGTTTTCCTTGCGCGAAGAGGCATTGCGCAACATCGGGCCGTTTTCGGTCATGATAAAGATGCCGGTGTGAGTGACGTCCAGCCCGGCAAGATGGGTGTAGATACCGATGTAATCGCCAGTGCGCAACTGGGCCATCACCTTGTCGTCGATAACATCGCTGGGCAGATAAGTGATGCTGCGCTGAACGTTTTTCAGGCCAGGCAGATAGCTGCCGCCGTCGGCTTTTTGGTTCAGATTTTTTATCAGCGTCACCGCGTGCGGGCTGAGTTGAGCGGTAATGTCGGTAACGTTTGTTTTAGCGACCTGCGCCCAGTCGATGAAGAAGTGTTTGCGCTGCTGGAAGCTGATGTCGCTATGGGCGTAGCGTGTCTGGATCAGGCGTTGAACGAATTCAGCCTGGTTATGCGATTTACTGAGTGCATCGACGTAGTCGATATAGGTAAAGCAATCCAGGCCACGGAAGTCGATCACCAGCTTTTCCGGTGTGCTCTGCGAGCCTATCAGCCTGTTGGCAACGTAAGGCGTACCCAGAAATTGCTGAGAGATCAGATTGATAGTTTGGCCATTATCCTGCCCGGCTGGCCAGGTGGCGCGTTTGGCGAGGATGTCGTTGAGCTTGCTTGACGTCTCGTCGTCCAGGTTTATCGGGGCCACCGCAGGAGGCGTGACCGCGGCGCCGGGTTTATTTATTGGCGTCTGATGATTTTTGTCTGCGCATCCGCTCATCGCTATAACTAACATCAATGAAACAACCTTGTACATTTAACCCTCCAATGGTTTTAGTCCGTGATCATATAAATGATAACAGTTCTCACCATAAGACGGGTGGTTAATAAATAAACAGAGTCTAAACGCCGGCCAATAATCAGTAACCGATTTCGTTATTAAACGGCAGATACCAAAATAATGCGATTTCATGATCGGCAATATCCGGCTGAGCGCGATACAGCAGGTGATCGATACCGCCGAGAATAAAACCGAAGCGCTGATAACAGCGGCAGGCGATCAGATTATTGTTTTGCGTTTCCAGCATCAACCCCGGGGTTTCCTGTTGCTGTGCCCAGCGGCGTGCGGCATTCAGCAGCGCGGTGGCAACACCCAGGCGGCGCACATGGGCGCTGACGACAATTTCTTCAATCAGCGCATAGCCGTTCCAGTTTCTGCTCAGCGTGATATGGCCGACGGCTTCCCCTCGGTGGCGTGCCAAAAAGGTTTCGCTTTCCTCATTGATGAAGGGGGCCAGCGGATAGTGCTTGCGAAACGGCGTGACCGGCCGCAGGGGCCAACTGTCGACCGGGGCATCGAAAACCGGTTGGGCGTAGTGGGCGACCGGGAAACTGAAATCGCAGTTTTCCAGATACCCGTCGGGCAACTGAGCGACGGGGGCGATATGGATAGCCTGGCTCATGGGGCCAGCTCTCTCAGCAGACGCGCCGGATTGCCTGCGTAGATCCCTTTACGGGTGATGTCTTTGGTGACTACCGATCCGGCGCCGATCACCGCACCGCTGCAGATGTTCACCGCCAGCACGGTAGCGCCGGAGCCTATGGCAACCCGATCGCCAATCTGCGTACGGCCCCAACTGGCGCTATCGGCGTTGGGGGCGCCATCTTTAAACAGATCGTTGGCGAAGGTCACGTTATGGCCGACAAAGCAGTCTTCCCCGAGGGTGACATATTCGCAGATAAAGCTGTGCGACTGGATTTTGCTGCGGGCACCAATGCTGACGTTTTTTTGGATCTCGACAAAGGGCCCTACAAAGACGTCGTCGCCGAGTCGGCAACCGTACAGGTTGCTGGGTTCGATCACGGTGACGTTGCGCCCGGCATCAACGTCGACAATTCCCGCCTGGCGGATGTTTATGGCAGGTGACATGGCATTCCTCACGGCCTTGCTCGATGGAGAAATTATAAAACAAACCGCCGCCGCGTCTGTGCTTTCCCGACGTTTTTTCAGCGAAAGACTATAATTAGTACAGGGGGAGAGAGCCCCGTGGCCGCAATCCTCGTACGGTCAACAATCCGTCAGAGGGAAATTCGTTCGCCGATCGCGACCTACGGCGATGGAGGAGGTGTCTCATGGTTAATCATGTTTGGGGACTTTTGGCGCATCCAAGCACCGAGTTCGAACACATTAAAAGCGAGAACGAAAGCGTCTCGCACCTTTACACCCATCACGTGCTGCTGCTGGCGGCGATCCCTGTGGTCTGCGCCTTTATCGGCACCACCCAGTTGGGCTGGCTCTCCGGCGAAGGGCATGCGATCCGGCTCGATATGTTTACCGCATTTTATACCGCAGTGGCGTTTTACCTATTGATGCTGGCGGGTGTGGCTATCATGGGTAAAGTGATCCACTGGATGGCGCGGCGTTATGAAGCACGCCCGAGTTTGCACCGCTGCATGGTGTTTGCCGGCTATGTCGCCACCCCGATGTTCCTGAGCGGTATAGTCGCGCTCTATCCCGTCGTGTGGCTATGTCTGTTTGTCGGCGTGATTGGCCTGTGTTATTCGGGCTATCTGCTGAATCTGGGTATTCCTCATTTCCTGAATATCGACAGTAAAGAAGGCTTTATTTTTTCCAGCTCCACTTTTGCCATCGGCATCCTGCTGCTTGAGTTTTTGCTCGGGGTAACGGTGCTGCTGTGGGGGTATGGTTCCTGGTTATTCTGAAAAATCTGTTTTGATATTGCCCCTCATGCCACCCGGCATGAGGGGCTTTTGCGTTTTACGGTTTACGGAACACCAGCATTACGCCGAGTACGATAGCCGCCATACCCAGCATACTCATTGCCGCCAGTGCATGGCCGAGCAACAGGTAGTCCAACAGGGCGGTGACCGCCGGGATCAGGTAAAACAGGCTGGTGACCTGCACCAGATTGCCGCGTTGGATCAGCCGGTACAGCAAGAAGGTGGCCAGCACTGAGATTACCACCGCCATCCACAGCAGCGGCACGATAAGCGCCATGCTCCACGCGATCCGCAACGGTTCGAACGGCAATACCAGCGTACACATCAGCAACCCGACGGCGTACTGCAGCGGCAACACCGCCAGCGGCGGCTGACTCATGCCTTTTTGCAGCAGTGTACCGGCGGTCATGCAGCCCAGCGCGACAAAGGCGCACAACATGCCGGGCAAGGAGAAATGGGCGATCGCCAGGCTTTGGTACACCACCAGCGTCAGCCCGGCCATTGCCAGCAACAAGCCGAGGCCGCGCAGCCCGGCACAGCGGCGTTCGGTAATGAACTGGGTGAGTATCGGCTGTACGCCGAGCAGCGTCGCCAGCACGCCGGGCGTGATGCCCTGTTCCAGCGCCAGCAGATAAGCAATCTGGTAACTGCCAATCATCAGCAACCCGATCAGCGCTACGCGCCATCGGGTGCCGCGAGCGGGCAGACATTGCCGTTGCCACAAACCTATTGCCAGCAGCAGCGCCAGAGCGATGGTGCAGCGGAAGAACAGGAAGGCGAAGGCGGAGGCGTGCTCCAGCCCCCAGCGGGAGAAAATTGCGCCGCTGCTCCAAAGCAGGACGAACAGCGTAGCCAGGCCGGCATTGGCCCATTGAGTGATAAATCGCATTCGGTTTCACCTGTCGTGAAAATGACAATCTCCAGCGCGCGGCGGTCTACGCCTGAGCGCAAATAAAGAAAGCTGGAGGTAAAATTCGGTTTGGCTTAGCGCACAACCACAGAGCGTGGCGGGTAAGCGGCAACCGCAGTGACGACAGAGAAAACGGCAGGAGGGGCGGAAGATGCGCACAGCTGAACGACGGCCGGAAGCGGCGTGTTCGTTGGGTCTGTGGTGTGCGCAAACTGAGCCATTGATATTCCTGAAAAGCAGGGAGTGATTAACGGATCAAAGATAGTGAAGTTAGGCGGGAGGCGCAACATAAACTTAACGTCTCCCGCCGAGGTTTTTTCGGTTTAGCCTTTGCTCACCACCACCAGTTTCTGGTTCACGAACTCTTTGATCCCCAGATCCGACAGTTCACGGCCGAAGCCGGAACGCTTCACGCCGCCAAAAGGCAACTCGGGTGCGGTGTCGGTCAAGGAGTTGATATACACCATGCCGGTTTCGATGCGCGAAGCCAGCTTTTTGGCGCGTTCGATATCCGTGCTGAAAATAGCGCCACCGAGGCCGTAATGAGAGTCATTGGCCAGTTTGACGATCTCGTCGTCATCCTTGACCACATAGATCTGCGCCACCGGGCCGAAAAACTCTTCGAAGTACGCCGGGTTGTCACGGCCGATGTGGGTCAGTATCGTCGGCTCGAAGAAGTTGCCGTCATGCGGTATCGGCTTGCCGCCGTAATGCAGTTTGGCGCCGTTTTTCACCGCGGCGTCGACCTGTTTGGCCAGGCCCTCCAGCGCTTCGCGGGAAGACAGCGGCCCCAACGTGGTGGTTTCATCCAGAGGATCGCCGATTTTCACCGCGCGGAAATGCTCGGTAAAGGCTTGCAGGAAGGGTTCCGCCACTTTTTCTTGCACGATAAAACGTTTGGCTGCGGTACAAACCTGGCCGGCATTGCTTAGTCGCGCCTGCGCGCCGATCTTGGCGGCTCTGGCGAGATCGCTGTCGTCCAGAACCACGAAGACGTCGTTGCCGCCCAGTTCCAGCGTAGATTTCTTCAGTGCCTTCGCCGCCTGCGCGGCCACTATGCTGCCGGCTTTTTCCGAGCCGGTCAGCGCCACGCCCTGCACCCGGTCGTCGGCGATGACGTTCGCCACCTGTTGTTGCGAAATATACAGATTGGTATAGGCGCCTTGCGGTGCGCCGGCTTCGGCGACCAATTGTTCAAAGGCCTGCGCGCAGTGCGGCACGATGCCGGCATGCTTCACCAGCACCGGATTGCCGGCGGCCAGATTGGGGGCCAGCACGCGCATCAACTGGTAGAACGGGAAGTTCCACGGCTCTACCGCCATCAGCACGCCGATCGGATGATGCTCCACCCAGGCTTCGCCCAGGCTGGATTCGTAGCGCACCGGCGCGAGAAATTTTTTGGCGTTATCGGCATAGTAGCGGGCGATCTGGGCACAGAGTTTCACTTCGCCGCGGCTTTGCGCGATCAACTTGCCCATTTCCTGGCTGGCGATTCTCGCCAGTTCCTCAACCCGGTTCTCCATCAGGTCCGCCAGTTTGTGCAGCACCGGCAGCCGCTGGTCGATATCGCCCTTGGCCCAGCCGGAGTGATACAGCGCATCAGCCTTTGCCAATGCCTGCTCTACCTGCTGGTCAGTATGCGGTGTGTACTCTTTGATCAGTTGGTTGTTAAAAGGGTTTACCGTTTGGTATGGCATGAAGAGTTCCTCTCGTCGCGGATGGTGACGCATGACATACGCCTTGAACGGCGCAGCAAAAGCGGCTGCACCGGTCTTTAAGTCTAGACGATAGGGGAGATAGGGGCCGAAGGCGCAGAGGGATCTTCGGCTTTGCCCCCGTATGCCGGGGGCGCGGGCCGAAAGCGGAAATGTTACCGGGTATTGCCGGCCCAATGTTTCCGCTTGCTGGTCTTGCCGAGACCGGGATTAAAGCTGTTGGTCGGATCGGCGGATTGGTAGAACGCTTGCAGATCGGGTTTTGCGTGGTAGAGATGGCCGACGTTATGCTCGGCCGGGTACTCCGCGCCGCGCCGGTCGAGGATCGCCAGCATCTGCTCTTTCAGCGCGTGGCTGTCGACGCCTTTTTTCACCACGTAATCCTGGTGGAATACGTGGCACATAAAGTGGCCGTAATACAGTTTGTGCACCAGTTGGCTGTCGATTTCCGGCGGCAGGGTTTCAAACCACTCGGTATCGTTGCGGCGCAGCGCAATATCCAGCGCCAGAATATCCTCTACCTTGTCGGCATGCACCGCATGGTAGCGCACCGCCGCGCCGGCGGCGGCGAAACGGTGCAGGAAGGCCTTTTTGCCTTCGTCTGCGGTGCAGGCGAAAAATGCGCCGTTGGCCTGGGTAAAGTACTGGCTAAGATATCGCTGTGCTTCGTCGACGCCGGGGCCGGCCATTTTCAGCAGCAGGTGATGTTCAAAGCGTTCGCGATATTCTTTCATCCGCTTCGGCAAATGGCTGGGGGCCAGGTGGCTCAGGCCCTGCATCAGCCGGTCGGTCAGGTTGTGCGGCAGCAGCGGCAGTTTGTTGAAACTGGCGTCCACGCGGCCTTTCAGGGTGAAGAAACGCGGCATTTGATCGGTGCCGAGCTTGTCGATCATCATAAAGGTGTCTTTGCCGTACACTTCGGCGATATCAAAAATATCGCGGTGCATGTATTCGCCCGCCACCGGCAGATTGTCGAATTTGCCGAGCATATGGCGGCGCAGCTCGGTCAGCACGGCGGTATCGTTGGTACCGATATAAAACACCTGCTCTTTGCCTTCTTTTTCGAAGGTGTCCAGGCGTACCGCAAACACCGCCAGCTTGCCGGCGCAGCCGGAGGCCTCGTACAGGCGACGTTTATCCGCGTTGAAACGGGACGGTGTGTCGGCATCGACGTCGCGCACCCGGCTGGCGTATTCGTTATCGGAGGCGCGCAGTTCGCCGTGCTCGACGTCCTCCGGCCGGTAGTCGCCTTTCTCCAGCCGGGTGAGGATCTCTTCCGGCGTGTCGCCGAGTTTAATCCCCAGATGGTTCACCAGCCGCAGTTGGCCGTCTTCACCCAGCTGGGCGTACAGCGCCATTTCGGTATAAGCCGGGCCGCGTTTCACCAGCGAACCGCCGGAGTTATTGCACACGCCGCCAATAACGGAAGCGCCGATGCAGGAAGAGCCGATCACCGAATGCGGCTCGCGGCCGTAGGGTTTCAGCAATTTTTCCAACTGATTGAGGGTGCTGCCGGGGAAGCCGACCACCTGTTTGCCGTTGTCCAGCACCTGCACGTGATCGAGCCGCAGGGTACTGACGATGACGATATCGCGGTCATAATCGTTGCCGCTGGGCGTCGAGCCTTCGGTCAGGCCGGTGTTCGCCGCCTGCATGATGACGATTTTGTCGGCGGCAACGCAGGCCTCAAGTATCCGCCATAACTGCAACAGGCGGGCAGGGAACACCACCGCCAGCGCTTTGCCTTCGCCGGAGCGGAATCCCTTGCGGTAACGTTCGGTACTGCGTTCGCCGGTCAACAGCTGCGAGCTGCCGACGATGTCTTTGAGCTGAGCGAGAAATGCCTGGTTACCTGACTGCGTCATGCCGATCTCCCTGTCATACCTGTCGTCTTTCAAACTGCGGCGCGGTTACCCCAGGGGACGAATACCTTCGTCTCGATTAACCCGGGCACCGCATGCAGCGCCCCGACATGACCTGTGGTTCTTACCGTTACCGCCGTTTGAAATCCAAAGGGTAAATTAATTTATTGGCTTGATAACTTAATGGCTTATTAGCTTAATAACTTAGTGGCTTAATAGCGTTCTGCGTACCCCGCCTGGCGCTCTTCGTCACGCAGCGTCAGGATTTCCACGCCGTCTGCGGTAACCGCCACGGTGTGCTCCCATTGGGCAGACAGCTTTTTGTCGCGGGTCACCACCGTCCAGCCGTCTTTCTTCTGCTTAATCCGGTGGTCGCCCTGGTTAATCATGGGTTCGATGGTAAATACCATCCCTTCCTGCAACACCCTGCCGGTGCCCGGCTGGCCGAAGTGCAGCACCGCCGGCTCTTCGTGCATATCGCGGCCGATGCCGTGGCCGCAGTATTCACGCACGATGCTGTAACCGGCCTGTTCCGCGTGCTGCTGAATGGCATGGCCGATATCCCCCAAGGTTGCGCCAGGTTTTACCGCGCGGATGCCTTGCCACAGGGACTCATACACGTTGTTCACCAGCCGTTTGGCCAATGGCGCAGTCTGACCGATACAGTACATCTTGCTGGAGTCGGCAATGTAACCGCCGTTTTCCAGCGTAATGTCGACGTTAACGATCATGCCGGAACGCAGAATTTTGCTGGCCGAAGGGATGCCGTGGCAGATCACGTCGTCGATCGAGGTATTGAGCACGTAAGGGAAATCGTACTGGCCCTTGCTGGCCGGGCGTGATTTCAACTCATCGACGATAAAGGCTTCGGCGCGATCGTTAATTTCCATGGTCGACATGCCTTCGACAATCACCCCATCGAGCATAGCAAACACCTTGGCCAGCAGTGCGCCAGAGTGACGCATTTTGGCGATCTCTTCCGGCGTTTTGATCACAATCTGTTTCACCCGACAATCTCCTTCAGCGTCAGCGCGTTATCTTTCATCATTTTTTTTACCAGTTGGGGGTAGGTCAGTTCTGGATGGAACTCCGCCAGCATGCCGATTTTTATCCAGTATTCCGCCTGCGCGTTGATCGAACGCGTCATCGTCAGGCTGGCGAGGCGCAGATCGTCATGCAGCGCGTCTGAAATTTTCACAATGCCCATAGGCTGCTCCTTAAAGGGATAATATACGAAGTGTATATGGTTTGGATGGTGGTGATTGTACATTCCGTGGCATAAGAAGTTTCCTGATGACAACGATTGCCGCCATCGGACAATGCGTTTATTGTGATAAACGACTTTTTTTCATGATTTTTCAGAAGGATTCAGGGCGTGACTAAATTACGGGTTGGAGTGATCTTTGGCGGTAAATCGGCTGAGCATGAGGTGTCTCTGCAATCGGCAAAAAACATTGTGGACGCTATCGACAAAGAGAAGTTTGACGTCACGCTGCTGGGGATCGACAAGCAGGGGCAATGGCACATTAACGATGCCTCCAATTATCTGCTGAATGCGGAAAACCCGGCGCTGATCGCACTGAATCGCTCAAATAAAAATGTGGCGCTGATCCCCGGTCAGGAGAAACAGCAACTGATTGAGGCGAGCAGCGCCGGCGCACTGGGTCAGCTCGACGTGATATTCCCGATCGTGCATGGCACGCTGGGCGAGGACGGTTCACTGCAAGGGCTGTTGCGGATGGCCAATATGCCGTTCGTCGGCGCCGGTGTGTTGGGCTCGGCGGTCAGCATGGACAAAGACGTCACCAAACGCTTGCTGCGCGATGCCGGGCTGGCGGTTGCCCCCTTTGTCACCCTGACGCGCACCAACCGCAGCAAATACGATTTCGATCAGCTTAGCGAACGTTTGGGTTTGCCGTTGTTTATCAAGCCGGCTAACCAGGGGTCTTCGGTGGGCGTCAGCAAGGTGCAGGATCGGGCCGGTTTTGACGCAGCTCTGGCTTTGGCGTTCAGCTTCGATCACAAGGTGCTGGTGGAGTCTGCGATTGTCGGCCGTGAGATTGAATGCGCGGTGTTGGGCAATGATGAGCCGCAGGCCAGCCTGTGCGGTGAAATCGTGCTGAGCGACGCTTTTTACTCCTACGACACCAAGTACATCAATGAGCAGGGCGCGAAGGTAGTGGTGCCGGCGGAGATCGCACCGGAAGTCAGCGACAAAATTCGCGACGTGGCGCTAAAGGCGTTTCGGGCGCTGGAATGCTTCGGCCTGGCGCGCGTTGACGTGTTCCTGACGCCGGACAACAACGTGGTGATTAACGAGATCAACACATTGCCAGGGTTTACCAATATCAGCATGTATCCCAAACTGTGGGCCGCCAGCGGCGTCAGCTACAGCGAGTTGATTACCCGGTTGATCGAGCTGGCGCTGGAGCGCCATCAGCAAGATCGCGCGCTGAACAGCTCGGTGTTCGAGCGCTAATATCGAGTAGGGTTACTGCATCAGGCAGAAGATAGGGCTGGTTCCAGGGAGTTCCAGCCCGCTAGTATAGGGTGGCGGAAATGACGAAGGTCAGGAAGGCTGTAATAAAAAGAGACATAATCCCGCCAAAATCCAAAAGGGAATTCCGGGGAGGAGGTGCGCTCGACCGTGCCATTTCATTTTATTATTAACGCTATTTTCGCCATGAGGAATAAATGCCGTCCGGAGTGTCTAAATTATGTTGAAATAATGCTATCCCATACTGATCATTTTGCATGAACTCTGCAACAGAGGATGGTTCAGTTGAATGGTCAAAATCAAGGAGTTCATAGGCCAATCCTAATAAAACTTCAATAATTAAACCTGGTCCTGATAAAACAGAAGTCACGCAATAGTCTTTTGTCATTAGCTCAGTTCGCCATGTTAGAATTCGGGTAAGATAACCGGTTTTTTTATTATCTTTGTAATAATCAAAGATGCAGTTGTTTTGTTCTAAAAATTTATATCTTTTCTTCATGGTGCGAAGAATTATCCTTATGGTTTTTGAACCGGAGTGAGAAGCTATGAAGTTATTAAAATAAATGCCTTTTAATCTTCTAAGCGATCCGAGGGATAATAAATTTTCATGTACATACATTTTCCCTAGGGGGAATACGTCCATCAAGGAAAAATCAGCAATGTCTAGCTCTGCGAGTTCCTGTATTTTTTGATGTTTACTCTTATCTATTCCGATTTCATTATTATGATTATTGCAATGTTTATTATCTGAATTATTAAATTTGGAAAGTTTCTTTAAAATACACGTTGTTTTAAACAAAAATAGAGATTCATTCTCCACAACTTTTTCTTTTGCTATGAATTTATTTAATCTCTTGAAGGCATGGTCAGTATATGGAAGTGTGTCCATGTCCATATAAATCCCGCCATGCTGATAGATAATCAGGAGTCTGACTATGTCACAGGCACTAGCAAGATTACCTCTTAAAATAATCTCGTAATAATAATACTTCATAAAATCAGCGAACTTTAAACTAAAAACATCTGTAATATCCCTGATTGTAATGCCTTTATCTTTAAGTCGTGGGGGCAAAGTTGATGTAGTTAACCCATGACAAGGGATATTGTTTTCAGATAAAAACTCCACAACTAATTCATCAAAAAAAAACCTGCTTTTAATTTTGGAAATATGTAGTTAAAAGCATGGTTTTTTATGCGTATTTCAGCGTTTTTTTTATTTTCAAATTCATTGCAAAGGACATACTCTCGTATGGATTCGTGAAGTGAATTGCATAGCGAAGAGTTTTTTTCACACCAAAAATATATTTTCTTGTCTTTGTTTGTTCTTTTCCATATATCTACATACTCTATGTTGGCCTGATTTGTATCACCAACCCATACAAAGTGAATGATATCTGGAACTGGTATTTTCTTATCCTGAGATGTGTTTATTTCCGATAGTTTGTACTTCATTTAAATAGCCGCCTTTTAATTGTGGGCTGCGTAGCGTAAATTTAATTTTTGAATAAATTGTCTTGATAATAAATTATTTGATTTCATCAATGTAAATTGAAGGTGTGATGTTTTGATATTTTATCAAAACAATATGACACACATTGTAAAATAAATTAAAATGAAAATAAAACATTGTAGGTTAATATTATTTGGCGAGTATCAATTACTTGTTATTGGCTAAAAATATAGACTAAAGATATAATAATAACGCAGACTGAGCAGATAAATATATCGCCAGAGAATTCACGTAATGAATTTAAATAATCCTCGCTATTTTTATTTAATTTATCAATGGCTTCTCTTTCATTTTCAGCATCTACTTCGACATGGTGTTTCCTGAAACCTTCTTTTTTCATATCCTTAATGAGTGAATGTGTTACCGATTCTTTTGGGATTACCTTTGACTCATCACTTTTTATAAAGACAACATATTTACGCATGGTCTTTCCCATAAAATCACAGGGTTTTACATCTGTGATTTTATCAGTTAATTAACGTTTGGTACCAGATTCTCTCGGCCCTGTACCATTTCCACCATAGCCATTTCCGGAAGCCATAGAATTGCCATTCCCCCAGATCCCATTTGCACCAGCACCACTGCCATACGGGCTGTTTTGTGATAAAAATGACTGACTTCCGCGATGGGCACCGTCATTGCCGCCTCTGTTTGAAGCGCCAAAACCTCCGTTATCTGATGACCTTTTCCCACTGCCATCTCTGTCCTGCCATCCTCCAGATATTTTATCATATTGACTGCTTAAAATTTCTTTCATGGATGTTCTCCTTGAACTTATAATATTATGCATGATTGCAATCGTTAAGAACCAATACTACCCGTGTACAAGATGCAGGCAATGGTGAATTTAATTGAAATGCGATAATAGTCACAAAAATAAATATAAATAACCATTCCAAATAAAAAAATTAAAACCAGAGGGGCGGTGATCTATTACAGGTAAGACTTATAGTTCCGTATTAAATAACCTGTTACTGAGTGTCTGGATTTCCCTCTATATTTCAATGTGCTTTTTCATCATTTAACCCATTGCTGCTTCGATACCACAGGCATAGCTGTAGCGAACGATAACGCAGTACCCTGAACCTGTGCCATTCACTCCACTGTTTGAACGTTTCCATCAGATTACTTGCTGTCGTTAACCGACCGGTCTGGCATGATGCTGATGCAGTTCTACGTCATCTGTAAGTATCAAAGTCTTTATACTCTCGTGATAATCAATTATTATCATTTCCTAAAATAATCATTTGATTGTCAATTATTGATTTTACAGATGGTTAATTTCAGTCCTTCAATGAAAGAAGGGCGAAATCTTTCGCAGATTAAAAACACATAGACGCTCTTGAAATTCCTTTCTTATAAATAACTCTATTACTTGGGTGGGGGATGTATTGGGGCGATAACTTCATTGGCACTATCGTCTGCAATAAAAATTTTTAAGTCAACTTCAGCGTAGCTAATAATAAATCAGTTCTGTGGACTTGAATGAGCAAGCCGTGTGGTAGGCTGAAAGCATCGGCTTTGCAAACTAAAAATGGCTCCCGCTTGCGAAGGAGCCATTTCATAGCCGGCAGTGCAATCCCCGGCATCCGGTCATTATTGTCAATGGCCGGGGGCGGGCAGGTTATTTCACCGTCACGTCGATATCGCCAAAATACTTCTTCGCCAGCGCGGTCACGGTGCCTTGCTGCTTCACTTTCACGATCGCGTCGTTCAGCTTTTTCTTCAATGCGTCATCCCCTTTGCGCAGACCGAAGGCAATGCCTTCACCGAGGATCTTGTCATCGCTGACCGCATCGCCGACGAAGGCGAAGCCCTTGCCGTCCGGGCGCGCCAGGAAGCCGCTTTGCCCTGAGGGTGCCATCACCAACGTGGCGTCGAGGCGGCCGGCGGTCAGGTCAAGGTACGCCTGGTTTTGATCCTGATAGGACACCACGTCCACGCCCTGTGGCGCCCAGTGGGCCTTGGCGTAGGTTTCCTGAATCGAGCCCTGCAGCACGCCGACGTGTTTGCCCGCCAGCGATTTGGCGTTCGGCAGCAGGCCGCTGTCAGCTTTGGCGATCAGGCGGTTCGGCACCTGATAGATGGAGTCTGTAAAGTCAATCGCCTGGCGGCGCTGGTCGGTGACGTTCATCGCCGAGTTGATGGCGTCAAACTTGCGCGCCTTCAGCGCCGGGATCAGGCTGTCGAACGAGGTTTCGACCCAGCTGCACTTCAACTGGGCGGCGGCGCAGACCGCGTTGCCCAGATCGATATCGAAGCCTTCCAGCGTGCCACTGGCGGACTTGGATTCGAACGGCGGATACAGCGCTTCCAGGCCGAAGCGCAGCGTGTTTTCCGCCGCGAGAGAGGAACCGGCGGCCAGCAGGCAGCCCACAGCGATCAGCGTTTTCAGTGATTTCATAGTCAGTGCCTTTTTCCCATGGTCAAACCAAAAGTGAATGCATTACACCTGACACAGACGGCGTGCGCCTTCCAGCAGGGTTTCGTTATCTTTTGAAAAACTCAGCCGGATGATGCCGGTGTTGGTACCGTCGCTGTAAAACGCCGACAGCGGGATAGTCGCGACTTTCGCTTCACGGATCAAACGCACCGCAAAATCGTTGTCGCTTTCGCTGCTGAAACCGCTAAAGCGGGCCAGCATAAAGAAACTGCCACGGCTGGGTAATAATTCAAAGCGCGAATCTTGCAAAGCGCTGGCCAGTAAGTCGCGTTTTTGCTGATAGAAGTCCGCCAACCCCAGATAGCTTTGCGGATTGCCCAGCGCTTCGGCGAAGGCGTATTGCATCGGCGTATCGGCGGAGAACACCATAAACTGGTGCACCTTGCGGATTTCATCCATCAGCGCCGCCGGCGCCATGCAGTAACCGACGCGCCAGCCGGTAACGTGATAGGTTTTGCCAAACGACGACACAATCACGCTGCGTTCGGCCAATTGCGGGTGGCGCGCCATGCTGTGGTGGATATCGCCGTCGAATACCACGTGTTCGTAAACCTCGTCGGACAGAATTACGATATCGGTATTGCGCGTCAGAGCGGTCAGGCGCTCAATGTCATGCTCGCCGAACACGCTGCCGGTTGGATTGTGCGGGCTGTTGACGATGATCATCCGCGTTTTGCTGTTGATGGCGGCGGCGACTTCGTCCCAGTCAATGTGCAAGTCCTGCAACGACAGCTTGATGGCTACCGGCGTGGCCCCTTGAAGGCGGACAATCGGCGCGTAGCTGTCGAACGCCGGTTCGAAATAAATCACCTCGTCGCCCGGGTGCACCAGCGCGCTGATAGCGGAATACAATCCTTCGCTGGCGCTGGCGATGACCGTGATTTCTTCGTCGGCGTCATAACGTGCGCCATACAATCTTTCAACTTTATCTGCCAACGCAGCGCGTAATGCGGCCACGCCACTCATCGGTGCGTACTGGTTATGACCTGAACGCATGGCTTGCGCCACTGCTTCAACCAGTTGCGGTTGGCAGGCGAAGTTCGGTGCGCCCTGCGACAGGTTCAGAGCCTGATGTTCGGCGCTGAGCTGGCCGATTACGGTGAAAATGGTGGTGCCGACATCCGGCAACTTCGAGCGTTGTGAGCAGGCGCTCTGCATGATTGGCTCCTGGATAGGGGGGAAGTATTGATTGATTAAGCATCAGCGCCGGTAGGCGGACAAGGGAATGTTTGTCATACTAGCCATGAGTTAAAATCATGGCTAATTCCCCCTTCATTCTTGAAACGATCTCGGCGTTGGCTACGCTCGCTTACCCGAATCACTGACTTATGTCAGCTCATCGGGCTGCGTTCACTAGCCGCCTTGATGTCGTTCCAATTATTTGGGGGAATCCTTGTAATTTCGGGGATATCGAGGAACCCGCTATGCAGACATCTCTGCCGTCGCTCGACGTTTTGAAAACTTTTGTGGTGGTGGCTCAGCGCCTTAATTTCACTCATGCCGCCCAGACACTGCACCTGACGCAAGGTGCGGTCAGCCGTCAGATACTCGGGCTGGAGCAGCATTTGGGGTATCCGCTGTTCAGTCGCCGGGCGCGCGGGCTGACGCTGACCCCGCAGGGTGCCATGTTGTTGGCGCCGGTGCAGCAGGCGCTGGGGCAACTGGGCGAGGCGTTGGCGCGGGTTGGGGCGCAGCCGGGCACATTGCGCATCAAGTGCCCGACCTGCGCCATGCGCTGGGTATTGCCGCGTATTATCCGATTGCAAAACGAGCGCCCGGAAATGCATATCGAACTGACCGCTTCGGTATCGCACGGGTTGGATTTCAGCGCAGAGCACTTCGATGCTGCGGTGGTGTTCGGCCAACCGCAGGGTAAAAAGCTGGCGGTGCATCACCTGTTCGATGAAATCCTCACGCCGGTCTGCACACCCGCTTACCTACCCGATTTAGCCCGATCGCCAACCCCGGCCGATCTGGCGGAGAAAACCCTGCTGCACCCCACGCGCGATCGCCGCGACTGGCTGCTGTGGCTGAAGGCGGCGGGGCTGGAGACGCTGCCTTCCGACAAGTCGCAGCATTTTGATACTCTGGATCTGGCGATGAGTGCCGCGTTGCAAGGTTTTGGCATCGCCATCGGCGACTTGTGCCTGCTGGAAGAAGATATCCAGGCGCAGCGCGTTGTTACGCCGTTCCCGCTCAGCGTGGTCAGCGGCGCGGCCTACTATTTGGTCTATCCTGAACGGGCGGTGATGCCCGCGACATTAGCCACGCTGGTCAATTTTCTGGGCGAAGAAGCGGCGCAAAGCCGTGCACGGCTGCAAAATGGCTTATCTGTCTCCGCTAACAGCTTGTAACCTTTAACATTACAAATTATTTCTGCGGTGAAAAAGAGTATGTCACACTGCTTTTTCACTTTGATTAATCCTCTCCGTCGCCGGCTGCGGCGGGAACATGCCTGAGACAAAAAAATATGAAATGGCTTTGTGTGGTGAGTTTGCTGTCCGGCCTGGCCATCAGTCCGGTTTTTGCGCAGGAGGGCGGTGCGGCGCAAGGAATGAATGCCCAGCAGCGCGATGCTTTCGTTTCCAACCTGATGAAACAGATGACGCTGGAAGAAAAAATCGGTCAGCTGCGCTTAATCAGCGTCGGGCCGGATAACCCGAAAGAAGCGATCCGAGACGGCATCAGCAAGGGCCAGATTGGCGCTATTTTCAACACCGTCACCCGGCCGGATATCCGCGCGATGCAGGATCAGGCCATGCAGCTCAGCCGCCTGAAAATCCCGTTGTTCTTCGCCTACGACGTGGTGCACGGTCAACGTACCGTCTTCCCGATCAGCCTGGGGCTGGCGGCCAGTTTTGATCTCGAAGCCATCGCGCTCAGCGGCCGGGTATCGGCGCTGGAAGCCAGCGATGATGGCCTGAACATGACCTTCTCGCCGATGGTCGATATCACCCGCGATCCGCGCTGGGGCCGGGTATCGGAAGGCTTCGGCGAAGATACCTGGCTGGTGTCCAAAATTGCCAAAGTGATGGTCGATGCTTACCAGAATGGTGACCCGTCCCAACCCGGCTCGGTAATGGCCAGCGTCAAACACTTCGCACTGTATGGCGCCACCGAAGGCGGTCGCGATTACAACACCGTCGATATGAGCCCACTGAGAATGCATCAGGACTATTTACCGCCCTATAAAGCGGCGGTGGACGCGGGCAGCGGTGGGGTGATGGTATCGCTCAACTCGATCAACGGGATTCCGGCCACGGCTAACCCGTGGTTGCTGAAAGATCTGCTGCGCAGCCAGTGGGGCTTTGGCGGTATCACCATCAGCGACCACGGCGCGATTAAAGAGCTGATCAAGCACGGCGTGGCTGAAGATGCGCGCGATGCGGTGCGTTTGGCGATCACCTCGGGTGTCGACATGAGCATGAGCGACGAATACTACGACCAATACTTGCCGGGGCTGGTGAAGGACGGGTTGGTTTCGGAAAGTGATATCGATCGCGCCTGCCGCGACGTGCTGAACACCAAATATGACATGGGCCTGTTCAAAGACCCGTATAACCACCTTGGCCCGGTAGGTTCCGATCCGCAGGACACCAATGCCGAAAGCCGCCTGCATCGCGCCGAAGCGCGCGTAGTAGCGCGTAAAACTCTGGTGTTGCTGAAGAATGACAAGCAGACGTTGCCGTTGAGCAAGCAAGACACCATTGCGCTGGTAGGGCCGATGGCCGACAGCCAGCGTGATGTGATGGGCAGTTGGTCGGCGGCCGGCGTAGTCAAACAGTCGGTGACCCTTCGCCAGGGGCTGGAGCATGCGGTGGGCGACAAGGCGAAGATTCTCTACGCCAAGGGTGCCAACATTACCCAGGACAAAAGTATTATCGACTATCTGAATGAGTATGAGCCGGCGGTGGTATTTGATGCCCGTCCGCCACAGCAGATGATTGATGAAGCGGTACAGGCGGCCAGGCAGGCCGATGTCGTGGTAGCGGTAGTGGGCGAGGCCCAGGGCATGGCGCACGAAGCTTCCAGCCGCGCCGATATCACTATCCCGCAAAGCCAGCGTGATCTGATCGCCGCGCTGAAGGCGACCGGCAAACCGCTGGTGCTGGTGCTGATGAATGGTCGGCCGTTGGCGCTGAGCTGGGAAAGCCAGCAGGCGGATGCGATGCTGGAAACCTGGTACAGCGGTACCGAGGGCGGCAATGCGGTGGCCGACGTGTTGTTCGGCGACTACAACCCGTCGGGCAAACTGCCGATGACCTTCCCGCGTTCTGTCGGCCAGATCCCGATGTATTACAACCATCTGAATACCGGCCGTCCGTTCGGCAAGGAAAACCCGGGCAAGTACACGTCGCGCTATTTCGACTCGCCTAACGGCCCGCTGTATCCCTTTGGTTACGGCCTGAGCTACACCACCTTCAGCCTGTCGGATCTCACGCTTTCCAGCCCGACGATGGCGCGCAACGGCAAACTGACCGCCAGCGTCACGTTGAAGAATACCGGCAAATACGACGGTGCTACCGTGGTGCAGTTATACGTGCAGGATGTCGCCGCATCGGTTAGCCGCCCGGTGAAAGAGCTGCGCAACTTCAAAAAGGTGATGCTGAAAGCCGGCCAGTCGCAACAAGTGGAGCTGCCGATCACCGAAGACGATCTCAAGTTCTATAATGCCAGCCTGAAATGGGGCGCGGAACCGGGTAAGTTCAACGTGTTTGTCGGCCTGGATTCCGACAACGTACAGGCGCAAAGCTTTACGCTGCAGTAAATCGTATCGCCCTCTCTCAGTGCGCTGGGGGAGGGTTTTCTATCTTTTCAATTCCAGTGCAAAATCATAGTAGTCATTCAAACACCAACTGCGGGTGTATTCGATGGGGTGTTCATCCTGGGTGAACCCGGTACGGGTAACCAGCAGCAGCGGTTCCCCCACCTCCAGCGCCAGATAGCGGGCGACGGCTTTATCGGCTATCTCGCCGCGAAAGCGCTGAGTTGCACGCAGTATGGGCTTATCGATAGAGAGCAGATAGTGATACAACGACTCTTCCGGCAGGCCGCTCGCCGGCAAAATAGTGGCGGGAAGCACCGAATACTGTAAGGCAATGGCGATCTCGCCGGCCTTGCGCAAGCGCACCAGTTCGAGCACATCCTGCTCATCGCTCAACTGCAACGCCTGCATTTCTTCTGCCGTTGGCCCGCGCCGCAGAAAGCCAATCAGTTCGCTTTGCGCCCTGAAACCTTGCGGCTCCACCATCTCGGTAAAACTTTCCAGCAGCGGCAAAGCGGGTACGAAGCGTGGGGCAATAAATGTCCCGGAACCCCGATTGCGGTTGATGGTGCCATCCTGTTCGAGGTGTTGAAATGCACGGCGAGCCGTTCCCCGCGCAATGCCGAAAGCTTCCATCAGCACTCTTTCTGAAGGTAACGCATCGCCGGAACGCCACTGCCCAGACTCCACGGCGAGCCTTATTTTTTTTGCCAGTTGCAGATAAATCGGCGTGCTGTCTGCCGAGTCCGGTTGAAGCAAGGCCAGTTTTTCATCCATACGTATCCTCCCCATGAAATGAACATAAAGTGTACCACTTGTGCCGGAGAAAACTAAGTGGTACATAATTGGTTTAGTGATCATAACCGGAAGCCTGCGCGATGAAAAGATACCTCGACTGTACCGCCACCGATCTTGCCAACATCACCAAAGACAATTTGCTTTACGCCATTCGCGCCAGTGAAGGGCGGATCCTGGTCAGCGAAAGCATTGCCGTGACGCAGCCGTTGCTGAATAACGTCACCAATGCGGAGCTGGCGGCCAGCCAGGGCGCCGATATGCTGTTGCTGAACCTGTTTGACGTAAACCAGCCGTGCATAGAAGGCTTGCCCGCCGGGGTGCCGCCGCAAGAAGTATTGCGCGAGCTGCAGCGGCTGACCGGGCGGGTTATTGGGGTCAATCTGGAAGCGGTGGATCCGGCGTTCGCCTCTACTCACAATGAGTTTTGGCAGATGACGGCGGGCCGCGCCGCTACTGCTGAGAACGCGCGCAAGCTTTATGAGCTCGGTGCCCGCATGGTGGTGCTGACCGGCAATCCCAATAATGGCGTCAGCAACCAGGCTATCGCCGCGGCATTGAAGCAGATTCGCGATGACGTGGGGGACAAGCTGGTGCTGGTGACCGGCAAAATGCACGGCGCCGGCATTGTGCGTGAAAGCGGCAGCCAGCTGATCACTGAACGGGACATCGCTCTGTTTGTCGAAAACGGTGCGGACATCGTCCTGCTGCCGGCACCGGGCACCATTCCCGGCATGTCGCAGGAAAAGGTGGCGGCGTTGATTGCTTTTACCCAACAACAGGGCGCGTTGGCCATGACGGCTATCGGGACGTCTCAGGAAGGTGCCGACGTACAAACCCTCCGTCAGATTGCCCTGATGAGCAAAATGGCCGGGGCCGATCTGCACCATATTGGCGATACCGGGTATCTGGGGCTGGCGCTGCCGGAAAATATCTTCGCCTACAGCGTGGCGATTCGCGGCGTGCGGCACACCTATACCCGCATGGCTCGCTCGGTTAACCGTTAGGCGGTAAAACGCGTTGGTTCCGTGCTCCGCTTATCAGCTTATCAAGTTAACAAATAACTAAGTTGCCGGTTTTTCATCGGCAACGGACAGTTTGCTTTGTCTAACGTCATATTGTTTCCGCCGAATGACAGTGCGTGGAAAGCCGTAGGTGAGGTTCCCTGAGGGCCAAGGGAAAAATAGCCCACTCCAGTTGCAGGACAAGATTACGCGCTGTGTTTGATCCCGCCGATTGTTTCGTTACGACTATCGCTATATCATTTTGTATATAACGATAGTTAACCGGAACCCCTTATGTTCAAACGTTTCCCACGCATGCTGCTTGCTTTCATTCTGTTCTCGTCCGTCGCGCTGGCGGATCGCCAGGTTACCGACCAGCTCAACAGAAAGGTGACTTTGCCCGATACCATCACCCGCGCGGTGGTGCTGCAACACCAAACGCTGAATCTGCTGGTGCAACTCGACGCCATGCCGCAGGTGGTGGGTGTACTCGGCAGTTGGAAAAAACAGCTGGGGCCAAACTATCAGCGGCTGGCGCCCAGCTTGGTGAAAATGCCCATGCCGGGCGATCTCACCTCGGTAAATATTGAAAGCCTGCTCGGTCTGCATCCGCAGGTGGTGTTTGTCGCCAATTACGCCCCACCGGAGATGATCGCGCAAATCGAACGGGTCGGCATTCCGGTGGTGGCAGTATCTCTGCGCCGTGAAGCGGCCAGCCAGGCCGGTAAAATGAACCCGGTGCTGAATGATGAAGACCGGGCTTATACCCTTGGCCTGCAGGACGGCATTCGCCTGATTGGCGCGGTGATGGGCCGCCAGCCACAGGCCGAGGCGCTGATTCAGGACGTGTTTCAGCAGCGGGCGCTGGTGGCCGACAGGTTGCGCGACCTGCCGGAAGACCAACGGGTGCGGGTTTATATGGCCAACCCGGACTTGACCACCTACGGTTCGGGCAAATACACCGGGCTGATGATGCAGCATGCCGGCGCACTGAACGTCGCAGCGAAGGATATTCAGGGGTTCAAGCAGGTGTCGATCGAGGACGTGCTGAGGTGGAACCCAGCGGTGATTTTCGTTCAGGAACGTTATCCTGAGGTGGTGCAACAGATTCTCCACTCGCCGCAGTGGCAGGCGATCGACGCGGTGAAGCATCAGCGTGTGTACCTGATGCCTGAATACGCCAAAGCCTGGGGGTACCCGATGCCGGAAGCCCTGGCATTGGGCGAATTATGGATGGCGAAAAAGCTTTATCCGCAGCGTTTCAGCGACGTTAATCTGCAACAGCGGGTAGATGCTTACTACCGACAGTATTACCGCAGCAGCTGCTGCCAGAGTGAGCAATGAGGCTGGGTTGGCTGATCTTGCTGACACTGCTTTGCGCGCTGCTGTCGTTGGGTATCGGCCGCTATCAGGTGACTGCGGCTCACAGCCTGATGATCCTGCTTGAGCCATTCACCGGTCCGCACGTGGGAACGGATGCGGTGCAGCGGCAGGTCATTCTTGGGGTGCGCTTGCCCAGGGTACTGTTGGCGATGGGCGCCGGGGCGTCGTTAGCCCTGTGCGGTGCCGCGCTGCAGGGCGTGTTCCGCAACCCGCTGGTGGATCCGCATATCATTGGCGTCTCTTCCGGTGCGGCATTTGGCGGCACCTTGGCTATTTTGCTCAGCCTGCCGCTGGTGGCGCTGCTGTTATCCGCCTTTGTGTTCGGCATGGCGGCGTTGCTGTTGATCTTCGCCATTACCAGCGCCATCGCCCGGCGCAATATTTTGTCCCTGGTGCTTGCCGGGGTGATCCTCAGCGGTTTTTTCTCCGCCTGCGTCAGCCTGCTGCAATATCTGGCCGATACCGAAGAGAAACTGCCGAGCATCGTGTTCTGGCTGCTGGGCAGTTTCGCCACCGCCGACGATCAGAAACTGCTGATGCTGTTCCTGCCGTTGCTGCTGGCCGGCGGTCTGTTGTTGGCATTGCGCTGGCGTATCAATCTGTTATCGCTGGGAGATGAAGACGCCGCCGCGCTGGGCATCAACGTCGAACGTACCCGCTGGCTGATTCTGACGTTATGTGCCGCGATTGTCGCTGCGCAGGTCGCCGTCAGCGGCAGCATCGGCTGGGTGGGATTGGTGATCCCGCATGTCGCTCGGCTGCTGGTCGGCCCGGATCATCGCCGCTTATTACCCGCCTCGATGTGCCTGGGCGCCCTGTATATGGTGTTGATCGACGATCTGGCACGCACCCTGAGCAGCAGCGAAATTCCGTTGGGCATACTGACCGCGCTGATTGGCGCGCCGCTGTTTGCTTTGATGTTGCGCCGCGCGCAATTGAGGGGCTGGCATGGCTGAGTCTTTACTGAGTGTTGATGGCCTGAGTTTTAGTTGGCCCGGCCAACCGCCTTTGTTTGCCCCACTGAATTTACAGTTGCAGCGCGGCGAGGTGCTGGCGGTATTGGGCCCTAACGGATGCGGAAAAAGTACCCTGATGCAACTGCTGCTCGGTACCTTGCCGTTGCAGCAGGGCACCGTTGAATGCCGTGGCGGCATCGGTTTTGTGCCGCAGCATTTCACAGCTCCCTTTGCTTACCGGGTACTGGATATCGTGTTGATGGGGCGAGCACGCTACGTGGGCCTGTTTCGCTCACCTTCGGCGCAGGATCACCGGCTGGCAAAAGAGGCATTGCAGTCGCTGGATATGCTGAGCTTTGCCGATCGTGAGTTCGGCAGCTTGTCCGGCGGCCAGCGGCAATTGGTGCTGATTGCCCGCGCATTGGCGATGTGCTGTGAGGTGCTGATGCTGGATGAACCGACGTCCGCGTTGGATCTTCACCACCAGGACCGGGTGCTGAGCTTGATCTCGCGCCTGGCGCGTGAGAGACAGATGGCGGTGATGTTTTCTACCCATCAACCCAACCATGCCTATGCGGTGGCCGATCGCGCCTTGCTGTTGGGGGGAGAGGGGCTGCAGCGCATCGGCACCTGTGCCGGGGTATTGACGGCGGAGAGTCTGTCCCCCCTGTTTGATGTAACCATTGAGCGGGTGGCGTTGCAGGTCAACGACCGGCGGTTTGAAACGCTGGTACCGCTGTTTCGCAGCCAAGGGGAACATCGGAATGAATAACATTTTGCTGTTTGCCGCCGGCAGTCTGAAGGGAGCATTTGGCCCTTTGCTGACGGCGTTTCAGGCGCAGAGCGATTGCGAGGTGGAAACGGTATTCGGCCCGGCGGGGTTGCTGCGCCAGCGTATCGAGAAGGGAGAATCACCGCATATTTTTGCCTCCGCCAATCTGGCGCATCCGCAACGCCTGGTGGACTTGCGGTTAACGCAACGGGTAGAGCTTTTCGCCCGTAATCGGCTGTGTGCCACGGTGCGCAACATAGCCGGGCTAACCGAACCGCCGTTACTCGACGTACTGCTGGACTCGCGTTGGCGAGTTGCCACGTCGACGCCGGGAGCCGATCCTTCCGGCGACTATGCGCAGCAGCTGTTTGATCGCCTTGAAGGGGTCATGCCGGGACAAGGAGAAGCACTGCGAAGCAGAGCGTTGGCGCTGGTCGGCGGTGCAGATTCGGCGCCCGTTCCACAGGGCCGGTTAGCGGCAGAGTATCTGATTAACAGCGGGCAGGCGGATATCTTTCTCGGTTACGCCAGCTATGGCACTGCATTGGCGGGCTATCCCGAATTAGCGGTGCGGCAGTTGCCGCCGGCTCTGGTGATTGAAGCCGATTACGGCCTGTGCCTGTTGGCCCCGCAGGCGCAACCTTTGGCTGAGTTTATTCTGGCGGAGCAGGGGCAGGCGATACTGCGGGAGCAGGGGTTTCTTTCCTCGCAACAGGACACATCAGGCACTTACGCACTAACTTGCTTATAATTTGAGGAATTATAGCCTGTCACCCTGAGGATAATATGGCGCAAGAAACAAGGTTGTTAAAGCAATCGGCATTGATGATGCTGATGGTTGCCGTAGTAGGTATCGTGGTTGGCGTATGGACAGGTTCTGAAGCCATCTTGTTTGACGGTATGTTTTCTCTGATAGCCACGCTGATTAAACTGCTGATGGTATTAACTGCACGGTTGATCAAAAAAGAGTATTCACGGCGCTTTCAGTTCGGCTTTTGGCATCTGGAGCCCATGGTGTTGACTACCGAGGGCGTATTTATCGGCGTAATTGCGCTGTATGCGTTGCTGAACGGTGTCCAGGGGCTGTTGCAGGGCGGCACTTCGGTAGAGTTTGGCGGGGCGATACTTTATGCATTGCTATTTACCTTCATCAATTTCAGCTATTACTTCTACGTTAAAAAGCGCAATCAACGGGTGCAATCAACGTTGGTCTCTTTCGACAATATCAGCTGGTTTGTCGATGCGCTGTTGGCGCTGGGATTGTTGATAAGTTTCACTGTAGCCTTCCTGTTGACCAAAACGGACTATGCCTGGTTGGCTCCGTACGTAGACCCGGCGCTTTTGGTGGTAATCGCTTTGGCCATGCTACCTTCGGTGGCTAAAATTTTGCGCCCATCCCTGAAAGATATGCTGCGTGTGGCACCGATCGAACTGAATGCCCTGGTTGAAAAGACCATGGATATGATGGTGGGGAAACACAATATCATCGATTATCACAGCTACTGTCAGAATGATGGCCGCATCAGCATTGTAGAAATCAATATCCTGATGGGGGTGTTGGAAGGGATTAAATTGGAGGAACTGGACGCGATGCGCGAAGAAATCCAGTCGGGTCTGGGGATGGATACTGAGGATTTGTGGTTGACCGTTTCCTTCACCCGCGATCGAAAATGGCTTAACTGAGGTGGAATTCCGGGCCATTTGGCCCGGTAGAACGCTATCAAAACCGCGAGGCGGTATTTTCGGCCAGGAAAGCCAACAGTACTTGGGTTACCGCTTCCGGGTTTTCCTGATTGCTGATATGCCCGGCACCAGGGATCAGCACATGTTTGCAGCCGAGGATATCCGCCATTTGCTGGCCTTCTGCCGGCGGGCGCGGTTTATCTTGCTCGCCGGTGATCACCAGGGTTGCTGCGGTAATTTTTTTCAGCAGCGCCAGTTTATCGGGCCGGCCGAAGATCATTTTGCCCAGCGGCACTATGCTGTTGCGCAGAAGGTCGGCGGGAAGGCTTTGCAAATGTGCAATCAAAGGTTGCAACAGCGACTCGGGGACATTGTCGGAGTAAAACTGTGCGGCAATGTATTCCAGTAGCGGCGAGGTGATCGCCCCTGCCTGATCGACGGCGTCCAACATGGCAAAATAGCGCTGGCGCTCCTCGGGGGTTTCTTCGCCCAGATAACTGTCCAGCAGCACCATCATTTTAACCCGTTCGGGCACCATTGCCGCCAACTCGCCGCCCCACATGCCGCCGACGGACAACCCGACGATGCCGAATTCTTTTATGCCGAGCCGATCCATCAGCGCCAGATGGTCGGCGGCGATATCCGACAGGCTGGCGTGCGAAGCCGGCAGCTGCGGCGACTCGCCGTGCCCCCACAGGTCTGGAACGATAACCCGATAATGTTTGGCCAGCGCATCAAGCTGCGGCTCCCACATCCGCCGATCGAACAGATAGCTGTGACCAAGTAATAATGGGAAACCTGAACCGACATCCAGGTAATGAAACTGCTTATCCGTAGCTTGCATATTATATAGTTCCTTGTTAAACGGCATATATTGACCTGTTTATATCATGTAGATATTAAGAAACCGCATTAATTTACCTTAAATTACCTGCGCGACGGCCTTATTTCCCCTTATTGGTCCGGTGAAAAGTGAATGAGTTGTGATGCCGGAATAATATTCTGGCCGTTTGACGTCGACTCATTTATGCTGGCCCGCTACAGGTGAAAAAACATCAGACAGGGAGTGATGATGAAAAGGTTTCTAAAGTTATTAATTATCTTGCTTGTTATTTTTATTCTGGCAGTGGCGTTATGGTTTTTCTTCGGGCGCGGTAACCAGGATGCGTTGTGGCAAATCGTCAGCCAACAGTGCGTACCCAATCAGCAACAAAATGACGATCCGTCGCCTTGCTTGAAAGTTGATTTAAAAGAAGGTTATGTGCTGTTCAAAGACAGCAAGGGGCCTCATCACGATCTGGCGATGCCGACCGAAAAGGTCAGCGGTATCGAAAGCCCAGCGCTGCAAACGGAGCAAACGCCACCTTATTTTTCCCAGGCTTGGGGAAATCGCGGCCATATATCTACAGAGATGGGTAAACCTCTAAAAGACGCCTGGTTATCGTTGGCGATAAATTCAAAATACGGTCGCTCCCAAAATCAGTTGCATATCCATATTGCCTGCCTGCGCCAGGATGTATATAACCAGCTTGGGGAACAAGCGAAACATATAGATCAAAACTGGCGACCCTTGGCTGAAAAACTGGTCGGCCATCAATATTTGGCCAGAAAATTGGTCGGCGTTGATTTAACCAAAGAAGACCCTTTCAGGTTGCTGCAGCAATATGTGACTGCGCAAGGCGACAATATAGCCAATTATGGGCTGGCGCTGACGGCGACTCCTGAAGGTGAGATGATTTTGCTGGCCAACCGTTTGAAAGTGACCGACCTGAATCTGGGCTCCGCAGGCGAGATCCAGGATTACCAGTGTGCGGTTGCCGGTAATGGGTTGTAACGCCCCATTGTTAGCCTGCCAACTTACCAAGCTGGCAGGCTGATAAGTTAATTACAGCTTTTTCAGCAACTGCAGCAGATGTTCTTCGCTCTTTTCGGCCAGCCCGTCAATGGCCAGCTTGATGATGTCGGAGCGGGTAATGCGTACCACGCCATTACGAGCTGCCTGCACAATGATTTCATCGATGGCGTCGACGTGGTTGTCGGTCAGGCTGACCGAAATTGCCTTATAGGTGCGTTTGCGGCCCTGCGGCTTGGCTTCGGCAACGGGGGCAATCAGGGTGTGCGACGTGGCGTTGTTGATAAACTCGTCTTCCGACATGCGGTGGGTTGGGGTGCGCTTTTTCACAGGATCACCTCTTTCACCAGGCTTTCGATTTCCGCCTGTGCCTTGGCGTTGTGCGCCTCGTGTACGGTAATCGCCTCACCCCAGGCATCGCGGTAAATCTTGCGGTCGCAAAGGCGGTTGCTGACCAGGGTAAATTCCGGATATTCGCTCAGCACCTGCGCCGCTTCATTGGCTTCGTTAATAAAGATATTGGTTGGGCACATGTTCAGCACGATGTAGCCTTTCACCTTCTCGTTATATTCCTGCGCGGTGGCGAACATTTCCGACAGATAACCGATGGTGTCGAGATCCATCTGCGATGGGCGCAGCGGGGAGAGGAACAGATCGGCGGCCAGCAGGCCGGAGCGCAGTTCGGCGCTGTCGCGGCCGGCGGTGTCGACAATCACGTAATCGTAATGACGATCCAATTCCAGCAGGGTTTCTTTTATTTTACCCGAGGCGGCGACTACCGGGATATGCGGCAGGCCCTCCACATTCTGACGATCGTTATACCAGGTCATGATTGATTTCTGATCGTCGGCATCGACGATGATGGCGGTTTTCCCCTGTTTGAGGATCAGATATCCGGCGATATTGACCGCCTTGGTCGATTTTCCTACGCCACCTTTTTGCGAGCCAATCAAAACAATCATGCTGCCATCTCTCAAGTTATCAAGATGCTAACCAATTAAGCTGTTAGCTTATTAAGTTAGTATCTTATTAGGTTGATAATTAAACAGGTTAACAAGAACAACTTGTGGACAATATGCACCAACGGTGGCCGCTTGCCAAGCCAGTATGCTGTTAACTTTGCAGCTTATTTTGCTGGTAACTTATCAAGTGGGTAAGTAGGAATGCTCTGGGAAATGGGGGAAGGGAAGGTTTTTTGCTTTTTTATTAGCTTAATAAGTTGCTAGCTTAATTGTTTTCTGCGGATGCGAGAGTGCGCATCCGCAGCGGCGGCATTACTTTTTCAGCATCGATTTCAGGTTGGCGAACGGGTTATGGGTCGCAACGCCGACGTCTTTTTGCGCGTCTTCGCCGGCGATCACCGTCGAGCCATATTGGTCCGCTTCGGTGTACTTGGAGTGTTCGTGGTCGTGGCAGTACAGGCACAACATTTCCCAGTTGCTGCCATCTTCCGGGTTGTTGCTGTGGTCATGATCGATATGGTGAACCGTCAGTTCGCGCAGGTTGGAGTAAACGAATTCGCGCGAGCAGCGCCCACAGACCCACGGGAAAATTTTCAGCGCTTTTTCGCGGTAGCCGGTCTCCAGCCTTGCGTAGTTTTTGGGAATATATGCCATGGTGAGTGCCTGTAGAATGATAACAATATTGCGTTTAATACTATCACAATGCGCCGGGTTACAGCGTGCGGCACATCACCGTCACTTCTTCGCCGGAAACCTGACGTTGTTCCACCGGTTGCCAGCCCAATTTTTGATACAGCGGCTGTTGGTCCGGTGTATAGAGATACAGCTCGGCGATGTTTTTCTGCTTGCAGTGGGTAATGCATTGGTCGATCAAACGGCGTGCGATGCCCAAACCGCGGTGCTGCGGATGGGTGAAAACTTCGCCCAGCCAGAATTTGCGGTCCGGTTTATCCGCCAGATCGTAAATGACCAGGCTGGCGGTGCCGAGGATGTGTTGTTGCGGTGACAGCGCCAGCAACGTCATGCCGGAATGCTGCGGTTCACAGCGCTGTTCAAAGCGTTGGCTGATTTTCTCGTGGCTGCTCCACGGCGAGAAATCACGCCACTCCTGATGCAGCAGGGCTGCCAGTTCGCCAATGCGCTGGCGGTGTGCGGAAAGTCGTTCGATACGCATGATTTAAGTTCTTGTTGCCCAGAGAATGCGCAACTATAGCCGCAGTTGCGGGCTATTTAAAGGCCTCCACCGCCCAGTCGATGAACACCCGCAGCTTGGCGCTAAGATGGCGGTTGGAGGGATACACCACATACATGTGTTCCGATGGCGGTTGCCAGTCGTGCAGCAGGCTGACCAGTTCACCGTTGTCCAGGTGCGGTTGCGCCATAAAGCGGAAAGTCTGAATGATGCCCAGGCCGGCCAGCGCCGCGGCCAACAGCGCATTGCCTTCGTTGACGCTGACGTGATAGCGGTGCTGGATGTCGATCTCTTTGCCCCGGTCAACAAAGTGCAGCGGCTGAATGCGATCGTTCAGCGCATGGCGATAGTGCGCCAACGGATAGCCCAGCTCCAGATCGCAGGGGTGTTTCGGCGTGCCGTAACGCGCCAGATAGGCTGGCGTGGCGCAGGTCACCCATTCCAGCTCGAACAGGCGGCGGGCAATCAGGCTGGAATCGGCCAGCGGGCCGCTGCGGATCACGCAGTCGGCGCTGTCGTTGATCAGATCGATCAAGCGGTCACCGACGCCCAAATCAATCTGAATCTGCGGATAACGCGCGATGAAATCCGGCAGCGCCGGTACCAGCAACTGGCGCGCTGTCGAACCACCGGCATCAATGCGCAACACGCCCTGCGGCGCGCTTTGGGATTCGGTCATGCAGCCTTCCATCTGCTCCAATTCCGCCAGCCACTTAACCGTGCGCTGGTAATAACACTCGCCCTCAGGGGTGACAGACACGCTGCGGGTCGTGCGCTGGAACAGCTTGGTTTGCAGGTGATCTTCCAGGTTCTGGATCAGCTTGGTGACGGTGGCCTTGGGCATCCGCAGCGAGTCCGCGGCGCGGGTGAATCCGCCGGTTTCCACTACGCGGTTAAACACCCGAATGGCCAGTAAATGATGATCCATAGCGCTCTCAATGCAAAACCCCGGTCGGAGGACCGGGGTGTTTCTGTGGATAGACAATGATTATGACTGTTTAGCGCCAATCATGCCGGAACGCAAGGTCAAGCCGAACACCAGCGCGGCGGAAAGGATGAGAATGCCGCCGAACAGCATGGCGCTGCTGACGCCCTGCCAGTCGACCACTTCCCCGCCCAGCAGCGCTCCGGAGGCCAGCGCAACCTGGATCACACAGACCAGCAGCGCCTGGCCGGCTTCCGGTGCCTGCGGCACGGCGGCAAACATCCAGTTGGTGGCGCAGACCGGCACGGCGCCGAACGCCAGCCCCCAAACCATGACCATCAGCGTGGCGCCGGCAATGCCGCTGAGGAAAGGCGAAACGATCAGGATGGCGGCCAGCATGGTGGCGATCAGGATAAAGGTGGCGCGCAAGCTGCACTCGGCCAGGCGTTCACCGAGGAAGGTGCCCAGCAGGCCGATGGCGCCGTAGGCCAGAAGTTGCAATGAAATCGCCGACGGGCTGAGGACAAATACCTGTTGCAGCAGCGGTTTCAGGTAGGTGTAGGCGGCAAAATGGCCGATAAACAGCAGGACGATGGCGATCAGCCCGGTGCGCGCCATCGGTAAACGCAGTGGCAACAGCAGATCGCGTGGCGTGACCGGCCGGGTTGGCGGGACCGATGTCAGCAGGCGCAGTTGTGCCAACAGCACACCTACCGCCAGCACCGCGCCACCAAAGAAGGCGGCGCGCCAGCCGAACAGGTCGCCAATCAGCGCGCCGGCAGGCACGCCACATACTGCACCGACCGAAATACCGCTAAGGATCAGCGCGGTGGCGCGGCCCTGGCTGGCTTCCGGCACCAGATGGCGGCCGTAGTTGGCGGCGAAGGCCCAGAAACCGCCTACGCAGACACCCAGCAGCACGCGGCCCAGCAGCATCATCGGGAAGTTAACCGCCAGCGCCGAAACCAGATTGGACACCACCAGCAACAAACTCAACGCCAGCATCAACAGACGACGATCGAGCCGACCGGCCGCCAGGCTCAGCGCCGGTGCGGCTATCGCCGCCACAATGCCGGGCACGGTAACCATCAGGCCGGCCTTGCCGGTGCTGACGTCCAGCGACGGCGCGATATTGGTCAGCAGGCCGATCGGTAGAAATTCGGTGGTGACCATCACAAAGCAGGCGACCGTTAGCGAGAAGATCGCCAACCAGGGTGATGATGCAGGTTTATCTTTGTTATTCAGCATAGTACCGCTCGTCTCAGGTGAGTACGTACGCCGCACGGCAAAGTGCGGAGTGACAGAGATCACAATTTACGCAGGCATTTGCGGCGGATAAATCCGTTTGCCGTAGTTACACTGTTTCTGAGGGGGAATAATCACGCGGAGCAAGCAAAGTGGCGGGCTGCGGCAGAACGGCAGGTCAAATGCTCAATGGGCATAAGCTTATGCGGCGGGCGCAGCAGACTGCGCCCAGGGGCATTACAATCCCGGCGCTTTCCACATAGAGGTGGTCAGGCCATGGTCCACCAGCGTGAGCTGATCGGCATAGATCTGCCGCCAGGTGTGTTTTTGCTGTTGATAGAGTTCATGATTGGCGCTATCCGGTTGATATTCACGCTCCCAGCGCACCAGTTTTTCACCGGTGGCCGCCAGCGACTCATACAACCCGGCGCCGACGCCGGCGGCGATAGCGCAGCCCAGCGCGGTGGCTTCTTTCACCACCGGCACGCGAACCGTCAGGCCGGTAACATCGCTCAGGATCTGGCTCCACAGCTTGCCCTTTGAGCCACCTCCGGCGAACACCAGAGATCGCGCCTGCACGCCGGAGAAGCTGGCGATCTGTTCCAGATTACAGGCGGAGACAATGGCGGCATTTTCTTCCAGCGCACGGAACAGGGTTTGCTTATTGCAGCGTTCCGGGTCGAGCGACATATTGATGAACGACGGCGCGGCGTGATACCAGGTTTTAAAGTGCATGGCGTCGGAAAATATCGGCATCACCCCGTAGGCGCCCGGCGGCACCCGCGCCGCCATCTCTTCCAACAGGCTGTAAGCATCTACGCCCAGCCGTTCCGCCATCAGCTTTTCCTCGGCGCAGAAGGCATCGCGGAACCAGCGCATGGTTAACCCTGTGAAGAAGCTGATTGATTCCGCCTGCGCCATGCCGGGGATCACGTGCGGGTTAATGCGGATGTTCATGTCCGGATCGGTGGCCGGCTCCGGCAGATTGACGATTTGCTGCCAAAAGGTGCCGCCCAACACCGCCGTTTGCCCGGCATGCACCACGCCCAGCCCCAGGCTACCCAGTTGAACGTCGCCGCCGCCCATCACCACCGGCGTGCCGCGCACCAGGCCGCTTTGCTCCGCAGCCTGCGCGGTAATCTGCCCGAGCAGGCTGCCGGTCTCTTTCACCGGCGACAGAATATCGGCGCGTAGCCCGGCCATATCGAGCAGCGCCGGTCGCCAGTCGCGGCTGACCAAATCCAGCATGCCGGTGGTGCCTGCATTGGACGGGTCCACCGCCAGTTCGCCGCTCAGCATATTCGCCAGCCAGTCGCTGATCATGGTCAACGTCGCCGCCTGCCGATAGATGTCCGGCCGGTGGTGGGCCAGCCACAGCAGGCGCGGCATGGCGCTCAACGCCAGCGTTTGCCCGGAGTATTGGTACACCTCGCTTTCGAAATTATGGTTATGCAGCTCTTTGAGCTCGCTGACTTCATGGCTGGCACGCGCATCCACATTGGCGCAGGCCCAAATCGGTACGCCGTTGCGATCGTACAGCACTATGCCTTCGCGCATTGAGCAGCAGGCTACAGAGCGGATAGCCTGGCCAGTCAGGCCTGCATTTTGCAGCGCCTGACGGATGCACTGGCAGGTCAATTGCCAGTTGTGGATTAAATCAAACTCCATCGAGCCGGGCACCCCAGACACCGCCAGATGCCGCCACTCAGCCTGGCCCTGGGCGATCTGATTGCCCGCCAGATCGAAGATTACCGCGCGCACGCTGCCGGTGCCTGCATCCAGCGCCATCAAATAGTTATCCATAGCTCACACTCTCTGGGGTTTGGATCTTAACTATAGATGCCGGGTTCGCGCCCTCGCGTGAGCAAGGCCGGGGGGCAGCGGGATTTGTGAGCTGTGCTGCAAAATTGCCGCCGCGCAGGGTAAATCAGGGGGAATAAACCTATGGTTTGAAAGAACAGTGATTTCAAGGTTAAACAAGGAGCCGCCATGCACGTCACTTTGGTAGAAATTAACGTTAAGCAGGACAAAATCGACGAGTTTATTGAGGTCTTCCGCGCCAACCATCTGGGGGCGATCGAAGAGCCGGGCAATCTGCGCTTTGATGTGCTGCAAGATGAAAACGTCCCGACGCGGTTTTACATCTATGAAGCCTATAAGGATGAGCAGGCGGTTGCCGCCCATAAAAAGACCCCGCACTATCTGCAATGCGTGGAGAAACTGGAGGCGCTGATGACCGGGCCGCGCAAGAAAACCACCTTTATCGGTTTGATGCCGGCTTAGTGAGCGGCATCAGGGTAATTCTGTTCAATACTTTGCCGCTCCCGAGCGGCAATCTGGCATCTGCGAACTTTTTCTCAGGTGCTTGTAATCATGAATATTTACTTTTCCATGGCCGCATTTGCGCTGGCCGCTTCCATCACCCCTGGCCCGGTCAATATCCTTGCCCTGAGCGCCGGGGCGCAATTCGGTTTTAACGCTACCCTGCGGCATGTGCTTGGCGCCACGCTGGGGTTTACCCTGCTATTGATCCTGATTGGTCTGGGATTGCACCAACTGCTGGCCCTGTGGCCGGTGCTGACGAAGATCATCCAGTGGGCGGGCGTCGCATTCTTGTTGTTTATGGCTTATCAACTGGCCTTTGATGACGGGCGGCTGGGCAACGGCAACCGGCGGCAGGCACCGTCATTCTGGTACGGCGCGCTAATGCAGTGGTTGAATCCCAAAGCCTGGCTGGCGTCGGTGGCCAGCCTGGGGGCGTTTGTCGCCGACGGCGACAGGCTGCTGCTGTGGCAGTTCGCGGTGATTTATGGCGTCATCTGTTACGCCTCGGTGGCCTGCTGGGCCTACGCCGGCGCGATGTTGACCGGTTTGTTGCAGCGAGCCCGCAACGTGCAGCGCTTTAATCGGCTGATGGCGCTGCTGCTGGCGGCCAGCGCCTGTTATTTGTTAGCCGACGGTGCTTAACGCGGGTTTTGATACTGGCCGGGCGTGGCGGCCAGCAACTGTTTGAAGGTGCGCTGGAAGTGCGCCTGATCGGCAAAACCGCTTTCGCTGGCAGCTGCGGCGATAGGGTAACCGCGTTTTAGCAATCGGTGGCCAAACTGGATGCGGCGATTCACCAGATAGGCATGCGGCGTCATGCCGTAATGCTGCTTGAAGGCGCGGATCAGATAGGAAGGCGACAACGCCGCCGCCTGGCAGATCGCCTCCAGCGTTAGTGGCTGGGTGCAATGTTTACTGATAAAGGCTGCCGCAGCTTCCAGTCTGGGGTGGGCAGCCACGGCGGGTGGTTGCGCTTCGCCCAACCGGATTTGCAGATCGGTGAAATACTCCACCAGGGCAATGTGTTTTTCCAGATGGCAGCATTGCGGGTCAACCAAGAGCTCATAAAGCCGGTTCAGGCCGCCGAACAGCAGTGGATCGTGGCTGAGCACTTCATGGAACGGGATAAAGCTGCCGTCGCCGCCGGCTATCTCCCGTTGCAGCTCGCCCAGCCAGGCGGTATCGATATAAAACATGATGTATGACCAACGCCGGTCGCCAATCGGGTTGCAGGCGTGGGCCTGCTGCGGGTTGATAATCACCACGTCGCCGGCGTTGACCTGCAACTGTCGGTGACCGTTAATATAAATGCTGGTGCCGTCGGTGATGGTGCCGATAGAAAAGATTTCATGGCTGTGCAGGGCGTAGCAGACCTTGCGGCCATCTTCAATGGCGCGGGCCTCCACAAAGGGCAACTGCGGGTCGCGCCAGAACTGCGGTGCATTAACGCTCATGATCTTTCCTTTTCAATACGGCGGGGCTAGTTTGTTATAGCGTAAAACGCGTGAAGGAGGGAATACGGATGATGATTTTTAATGTGTTCGGCCGCCTGATGGGCGTCAAGCGGGTGGAGAGTGGCAATTGTTCCGCGTGACGCTGCCGGAGCGCAAATACGCGCGCAGTTACGACATCGTGCTGCCGGAGGCGTTGACCGAGGCCGATATTGCCGGCTATCTGGGGGATATTTATCATGAAGCGGCGACCGAAAGGTACCCCGATGTTTTGAGAATGGAATAAGGCCCCGGCCGAATGACCGGGGCGCAGATTAATCTTCTTCGTTGCGGGCCATCAGTTGGCGCTGGTGTTCTTCACTGGCCGCCTGGATCTCTTCCAGTACTGAACCGACATCGGCGCGCTTGCTGCTTTCCACGAACTTCCCGGTCAGCACGCTTTCCGGCGTCAGATTGCCTTCCTGATACAGCGCCCAGATCTCTTTGGCGTATTTGCTGTTGAGCAGTTCCGGCGCGTATTGACCGTAAAAATTCGACATGTTGTTGATATCGCGTTCGAACATGCTTTTGGCGTGATTATTGGCGGCGGCGTCCACCACCTGCGGCAGATCGATAATCACCGGCCCATTTTTGTCCATCAACACGTTGAACTCCGACAGATCGCCATGCACCAGCCCGGCGCACAGCATGCGCACCGCATAGTTCATCATCACCGCGTGATCGGCCAACGCCTGTTCCTGCGTCAGGCTCACATCGCTCAGGCGCGGCGCAACCAGGCCTTCTTCGTCGGTGATCAGCTCCATCAGCAGTACGCCATCCAGACAAATATCCGGCTGAGGCACGCGCACGCCCGCTTTGGCGAGCAGATACAGTGCATCGACCTCGGTGTTCTGCCAGGCTTCTTCCTGCTGCTGGCGGCCGAATTTAGATCCCTTGCTCATGGCGCGGGCATCTCGGCTGTTACGCACTTTACGGCCTTCCTGGTAATTGACGGCCTGCTTGAAGTTACGTTTGTCCGCTTCTTTGTAGACTTTGGCGCAGCGGATCTCTTCGCCGCAGCGCACGATAAAGACGTCGGCTTCTTTGCCACTCTTCAAACGGCGGATGACGTCGTCGATTAAACCATCATCTACCAATGGCTGGAGTCGTTTTGGAATTTTCATGCAGCCTTGTACCCTATTTAGGCTCCTGTGTGAATGGTTTGCTAAGGTGATACCGCAATTTAGACCTGAAAGGCAAAAATTAGTTTTGCCGCCGGGGTGACTCATCGCCGCGGCGGCGGTTTTGCTACAGGTTTTCAGCCAGCACCCAGACGCTGACGCTGCCGCCGTTTACCGGGAAAGTGGCGTTTCCCTGATCGTCGGTAATGACCTCATCCTGGCGGTTGCCGAGCAGGTCTCGCCAGGTTTTATGCGCCAGCTGCGCGCCCAGCGACACCGCTTTGCCGTTTTCGATGCCATTGGTGAGCACCACCACGCAGCCGGGTGCGTCTGCGGTACCGCTCCGACTAAAGGCCACGCAGTTTTTATCGTCAAAATAATCGGTTTGCACGCCGTTGGCAAAGCGCTGACGCGCCTGGATCAGTTTTTCCAGCTCGGGGATCACCGGCATGTCAATCTGGTATTCATTGCCGTCGCCGCCTTTGTCTTTATAGCTGGCACCGTACAGATCGGGATAGAACACGCAGGGCACGCCCTGTTCGCGCAGCAGGATCAGGGCGTAGGCCAGCGGTTTAAACCAAGGCTCGACCGGCGCTTCCAGCGACTGCAGCGGTTGAGTGTCGTGGTTGGCGACCAGCGTAACCGAGTGGGCCGGATCGGCGGCGGTCAGAGTACCGGTGAAAATCTGCGCCATATCGAATTCGTCACCCTGTTTCGAGGCGTGATGAAACTTCAGATGCAACGCCACGTCGAACAGCATCACTTTGCCATCCACCAGGTCAATATACTGCTGTAACGCTGCCAGATCGTGTGACCAGTATTCCGCGACGATAAACAGGTCGCGCTGTGCGGCGTCGCGCACATGGTCCGCCCATTCCTTAAAAAACCAGGCTGGGATGTGTTTGGCGGCATCCAGTCGGAACCCGTCGCACGGCAGGGTTTCCATCAGCCAGCGCGCCCAGTACTTCAGCTCTTCCGCCACCGCCGTGTTGCGAAACTCCACGTCGGCGCCCATCAGGTAATCGTAATTGCCTTTCTCGCCGCCGACCTGATCGTTCCAGCCGTCGTCGCCGTAGTCATTGTCGATTTTGAACACGCCTTTTTCATCCGGCTGTTCAATGTAATCGACCCCGCCAAAACATTTATAATCCCAAATAAATTTGGAGTAGGCGCCTTGGCGGCCAGGGAAAGTAAAACGTGTATAAGCCAGCGCGTCGAAGCCCTGGTCGTTGATATTGTTGCGGTTGTTGACGTCAGCTCGGTACACGTGGACCCGTTCTTTCTCGTCGGCGCCGAGCTTGTGGTTGAACACAACGTCATAAATCACCCGCACGCCGTTGTCGCGCAGCGTAGCGGCGGCATGGGTCAGCGCCTCTTTATCGCCGTATTTGGTGGCGCGGCTGCCTTTTTGATCGAACTCGCCCAGATCGAACAGATCATAACTGTCATAACCCACCGAATAACCGCCGGAAGCGCCCTTATAGGCGGGCGGCAGCCACAGATCGGTGATGCCCAGCCCGGCGATGTGCGGCGCACGTTCGGCGGCTTCCTGCCATAACTTACCCCCATCGGGATAATACCAATGAAAAAATTGCAGCAGCGTGGTTTTTTTCGTCATGAGCCAGCATCCCGGTTAGCCAGAAAGAGGTGAGGGATTGGCCTTGTTCCCGCCATATCCTCTTTTAGCATGGGCTATTTTTGGCAAAAGGGAAAATTCAATGCAGGCAGCCGCATGGCGTTGGCAAGCAGGATATTCCTGGCCTTGACAGATTGCTAAACATTCACCGGTGGCAGCACCGGCAACGATTCATTATTTTTATTCACTGGCCACCCTTTTGAATATTAGTGTTTCTCGCGCTGACGCAGGGCTTCTCCACCGCCGATAAAGCAGTCTTCGTCCAGCGTCAGGCTGGCGATTTTATGCACCGGCCCACGCATGCGGACGTGAAAATCCCCGCTAAAGCTAATCTGCAACTGGCCGCCCGGCATCCGAACGCTGACGTTGTCATCGACCAGTTTCAGCTTGCGCATCACGCTGGCGGCCGCACAACTGCTGCTGCCGGAGGCCAGGGTAAAACCGGCGCCGCGTTCCCAAATGCCGATACGCAGCGTCTGGCGATCTATCACTTCCACCAATTGTACGTTGGTTCTTTTGGGAAACAGCGGGTGATTTTCTATCTGTGGCCCCAACCGGCGGACCTGAGCCAAATCCAGCCTGTTCACCGGCACAACGCAGTGCGGGTTACCCATCGAAACCAGCGATACGCTGAGGGTTTCCTTCGCCAGCGGCAGCGGATAGTTGAGCGCTTCGGGCAAGTCGATCAGTGCCGGCAGCGCTGCCGGATTGAAATTGGCGCGGCCCATATCCACGCTGACCTGGTGTTTATCTTCATCGACCCGGCATTGCACGTCGCCACCGGCGGTGTGTACCAGAAACGGCTGATGGCCGACGCGGCCGATATCAAACAGATAGCGGGCATAAATGCGCAGGCCGTTACCGCTTTTCTCGGCTTCCGAGCCGTCCGGGTTAATGATGCGCAGCGTGGGATTGATGCTGTCACCGCTGTCGATCAGCAGGCCATCTGAACCAATGCCGTAATGGGGGTGACACAGTATGCGGATTTGTTCATTGCTCAGCCGCGTAGCGACCAAATGGTGGCACACCAGGTAATCATTACCCAGCCCGTGATATTTATGAAACAGCAGAGGTGTCATGGCGTTGTCAGATTCGCTGCAAGAGGAAACCACAGCTTACAACAGATTTTTGGCGGGGGAATAAAACAAAAGGCGGCTTAAGCCGCCTCTTTGCTCAATGGCTGATTCTGCAATTAATTGTAGATGATCGCAGTACCGTGCAGTTTGTTGTCGCCGGTGGTTGAGATGATCTGGAATGATTTGGCACCGGCTTCATCCGCTTTGGCAGCCAGTTTGCTTTCCAGGCTGGTCAGATCGGAAGCGCCGCTGACGGTGATCACGCCGGTTTTTTGCAGATCGGACGGTTGAGTATTAACCAGTTCGGCTGCGAAGCTACCGAAAGAAACAGAAGCCAGTGCGATAGCTGCGAGGGTCATTTTCAGGTTTTTCATGGTCTTATTTCCTATCTCTATTCTGTACGATGTTTGTTTGGTTGGTCATTAAATTGATTAACGATCGATAATTTAATGTTAGACGCCTGTTCGGCGTATTGCAACTATTTTTTTAATGTTCGTTAATTAATTTTCTTTTCACCGTCTTCTTCGGGGGAGGAAACTGCCGTCACCGGCCCCGCAGGAAACGATTAACTTATTGTTATTTATAGATTACTGCGGTTCCGTGCAGTTGATTTTCACCACCGGCGCCAATGATGCGGAATGATTTCGCACCGGCTGCATCCGCTTTTTCCGCCAAACTGGCTTCCAGTGAGGTAATATCGGAAGCGCCGCTGACGGTGATCACACCGGATTTTTGCTGGTCAGTCGGCTGGCTGTTAACCAGATCGGCAGCGAAGCTCCCGAAGGAAGCGGAGGCCAGAGCGACAGCAGCAAGAGTCATTTTTAAGTTTTTCATAATATTAGTTCCTATCCGAGAAGCGTAAATTGGGTTTTCAATGTCTGTCGTCAAGATTACTTAACGATCGATAACTAAATGTTAATCGCTTCTCGACGGGAGCGCAATATTTTTTTATAATGATCGTTAATTTAATTGTGAAGCCCTGCTGCGGGGCGGGATAAGAGAGGGTCTATGAGTATCAATGAAGAGGTCTGCACCAAAAAAACGCGCGGCAGACCGAAGCAGTTTGATCGCGACCGTGCGCTGGAAAGCGCACTCGATCTGTTCTGGCGGCACGGTTATGAGTCAACGTCGCTGGCCGATCTGGTCGAGGTGACCGGAGCCAAGGCGCCAACGCTGTACGCCGAATTCGGCAACAAGGAAGGGCTGTTCCGCGCTGCGGTGGAACGTTACCTGCAAAAATACACCACCTGCACCAATCAACTGTTGGAGCAGGACCTGCCGATTGCGGAAATCGTAGAAGCTTACGTCCGCTCTTCAGCGCAGGTGTTTACCGATCCGGACACGCCTTCCGGTTGCTTTATGGTGTGTGCGTCCGCCGCGCTGTCATCTTCTTCTGACGAAGTCGCCATGATGCTGCGTAAAAAGCACCATTCGCAGGAAACCAGCCTGAAGGCCTGCTTCGACCGCAAAGTGCAGCAGGGCGAGTTGCTGGCAAAAACCGACACCGGGTTACTGGCGAAGTACATTATTTGCACCATTGAAGGCATGTCGGTGCAGGCGCGTGAAGGGGCAAGCCGCGATGATTTGTTCCGTCTGCTTGATGCGCTGATGCTGGTTTGGCCGCGTCTCAGCCAGGTGGGGAATAAAGTTTAGGGAAGGTATCGGGATAAGATAAGGCCGCATCGCTGCGGCCTTGATCCGAATTACTGATTGACCGGGATCACCGCGCCTTTGTATTTTTCGCGGATAAAGTCCTGAATCTCCTTGGAGTGCAGCACTTTCACCAGCGCAACAATCTCCGGCTTGTTCACGTCGGCCTTATGCACGGTGATGATGTTGGCATACGGGTTATTTTCACCGCTTTCGACAGCGATCGGATCCTTCGTCGGGTTCAGCCCGGCGTCAATGGCGTAGTTGGCGTTAATCACTACCGCGTCGCCCTCATCATTGTTGTACATCTGCGGCAGCAGCGCGCCTTCGACGTTCGCCAGGAATTTCAGGTGTTTCGGGTTTTCCACCACGTCGGTGATGCGCGCATCCACCTTGCTCACGCCCGGCTTCAGCTTAATCACGCCTTCCTTTTCGAAGATGGACAGAATGCGGCCTTCTTCCGCCACCGCATCGCGCATGATGATTTTGCCGTTGTCCGGCAGATCTTTCAGGCTTTTATACTTCTTGGAATAAATACCGATCGGTTCGATATGGATGGCGCCGGCGCTGACGAAGTCATAGGACTTATCGCCGGCATGGTCCTTCAATACTGAATTCAGATACGGCACGTGCTGGAAATAATTGGCGTCAATATCGTGGCTGGCCAGCGCCGTGTTCGGCAGAATGTAATCCTGGAAAGGTTTGATCACCAGATCGATGCCTTCCTTTGCCAGAATCGGTTTTGCCTGTTCGAGGATCTCGGCATGCGGTACGTTGGACGCACCGACCACCAGCTTGGTTTCCGCCGCCGCACCAAAGGACGCCAACGCGGTCAGAGAGGCGAAGGCCAGCATCATCATTTGCTTTTTCATCATCATTATTCCTGAGTTATTTATCGTTTATCGAGCGTTCTTGTAATGGTGTCGCCAATGCACTGGATAACGAAAACGATCAATAAAATCGTCAGCGTCGCCACCAGCGTTACGTCACCGTGGTTGCGTTGAAACCCTTCCAGATAGGCCAGATTGCCCAGCCCGCCGGCACCGATCACCCCGGCCATCGCGGTGTAGCTCACCAGCGCGATCAGGGTAACGGTAATGCCGGAAACCAACGCCGGAGAAGACTCCGGCAGCAGCACACGGAAGATAATGGTGCCGGTTTTGGCACCCATCGAACGCGCTGCTTCGATTACGCCTTTATCCACCTCGCGCAGACCAATCTCCACCAACCGGGCGTAGAAAGGCGCAGCGCCGACAATCAGCGCCGGCAGGGCGGCGTCGGCCCCCAAAATGGTGCCGATCAGGGTCTTGGTGAACGGGATCAGCAGCACGATCAGAATGATGAAGGGGATGGAGCGGAACACGTTGACCAGCACCGAAATCAGCGAATAGACCGTGCGGTTCTGCAACAGCTGGCCCCGGGAGGTCAGAAACAGAATCACTCCCAATAAAATGCCGAGCAGCAGCGTTGCCAGCCCGGCGATGCCGGTCATATACAGGGTTTCCCAGGTGGCGTTCAGCAACTGATCAATACGCAGGTGAGGGAACAGTGACTCAATCATGTTTGATGACCTCAACGGCGATATCGCGTTCTTTCAATAATTTCAGCATGTTGTCGATTTGCAGGTCGTTGCCTTCCGCGTGGATATACAGCTCGCCGAACGACCCGTTAAGGGTGTGGCTGATTTTGCCGTGCAGGATGTTGATGGTCACCCGGTAGCGCTGGATCACATCGGAAATCACCGCCTGATGGGTTTGCACGCCGACAAACGTCAGCTTGAAAATGGCCCCAGGCAGATGTTGAGCCAGCAACGGATTGAAGTTCTCTTCGGTTTCCTGATACTGCGAAACCTGTTTAACGAACTGCCGTGTAATCGGCTGCTGCGGCTGGGTAAAGACATCGATCACCGGGCCTTCCTCAACGATGCGGCCGTTTTCCATCACCGCCACGCGGTGGCAGATTTTGCGCACCACGTGCATTTCATGAGTGATCAGCACAATCGTCAGGTTCAGCTTGCGGTTGATATCCAGCAGCAGCTCGAGAATCGAATCGGTGGTCTGGGGATCGAGCGCCGAGGTGGCTTCATCGCACAACAGCACGCCAGGGTTATTGGCCAGCGCACGGGCAATGCCGACACGCTGCTTCTGCCCGCCGCTGAGCTGCGCAGGATAGGCATCCTCGCGGCCCTGCAGGCCAACCAGCGCGACCAGCTCCGCCACCCGCTGCTTGATTTGTGCCTTGGGCACGCCGGCGATTTGCATGGAGAAGGCAATGTTTTGGCTGACGGTGCGTGACCACAACAGGTTGAAGTGCTGAAACACCATGCTGATTTTCAGCCGCGCCTGGCGCAGTTGATTGCCTTTGGCGCGCGCGATATCGAAGCCATCGACCTGAATACTGCCGCTGGTGGGGGTTTCCAACCCGTTAAGCAAACGGATCAGGGTGCTTTTGCCGGCACCGCTGTAGCCGATGATGCCGTAGATTTGCCCGGCTTCCACGGCCAGGTTGACGTCATCAACCGCGACAACGCGGCCTTGCGCGCTGTCAAAAGTTTTGCAAACGTTCGAAAGAACGATCATAGAACAGCCAATCCTTATCAAAACATCACAGTATTCCGCCCGGAGCGTGTAACGCCGGACAGGGGTCGGCTTCTGGTGGTAAATGGCAGGCGGAACGTCTGTTTCTGGTGAATACGGGCCAATCCTACCGGGGGTTTATAGTGACAGGAAGAATGTAAAATCTATTAGTTATTCTGATTCGGTATATCAAATCATGAGAGGAAGTGATGGCAAAAAATCGACCAAGGTAAACCTTGGCCGATTTGTTTTATTTAACGCTTGTCGAGCTTCATATGAAGCAGCGGGAAGGGATTGCCCTGGCCGTCGAGCGCTGAACGGCCGGTGATCTCAAAACCGTAGTGGCGGTAAAATCCGCTGGCCTGCGGGTTTTGTTCATTAACGTCCAGTAACAGCTCATCGTGCAGCGTTTCAGCGTGCGCCAGCAACGCTTTGCCGACCCCTTTGCCGCGTTGTTCCGCATCGATAAACAGCATTTCCACCTTGTTGCCGCTAAGCCCGATAAAACCGCAAGGGTGCCCGGGGCGATCTTCCGCCACCCAAACGTCGACCGCCGGCAGGTAATCGTTCAGCACCAGCGGGAACAGTTGGGCAATGTTATCTTCGGTCAGAAAGTGGTGGGTGGCGCGCACCGAACGCTGCCAAATATCTGCCAGTTGCGCGTTGTCTTCCGCCGCGCGTGCTCTGAGGGTAATCATCGAAGTCTCTGCTATCTAAGTTGAAGAAAAACAAAAATTAGATAGAGGTTTTGTGGGGTTAATGCCGAATTAACGTAGGTTAACGCCCTGCAAAAACGCCTCTGCAGTGAGTCGGACAGAAAATGTAATTCAGCGCGGTGTCCGTTTCAACCGCCACATAGCGCATTTATGCGCGCCCCCACAGTCTGGCAACGGTCAGGGCGATAAAGGCTTCCAGCTTGGGTGATTGCCGCCGCTCGGGCAGATAGACCAGATGCATCGGCCGCGGCAGCGGCGAATAGTCCGGCAGCACGCGCACCAGGCGGCCGGCGGCGATATCTTCATCCAGCAGCATAGCGGCATGCAGCGCAATGCCGAAACCGGCCAGCGCCGCACGGCGCACCCCTTCGCCGGAGTCCATCCGCAGCCGTGGCCTGACCGGCACGCTGATTTCCCCCTGCGCGCCTTGCAGCCGCCAAAAATGATTGCCGTCCCACTGACTAAAACCAAAGCAACTGTGTTGGCTGAGCTGTTCCGGCCGCGTTGGGGTGCCATGCCGGGCCAGATAATCGGGAGAGGCCGCCAACGTCATGCGGTAATCGGGCAGGGCGCGCGCCACCAGGCCGTCATCCGCGACCGGCCCGATGCGAAACGCGGCTTCATACCTTTCTTCAATCAAATCCACCTTGCGATCCGACAGCACCACCTCCGCTTCTACGTCCGGATGCTGTTGCAGGAACTCGGTAAGGATCGGCGTCAAAACGCGGTTACCGAAGGTGACCGGCGCGCTGATGCGCAACAGCCCGCTGGGCGAGTTTAACAGCGCCCTTGCGCTGGCTTCGGCGGCGTCGGCATCGGCCAGCAGGCGGCGACAGCGCTCGTAAAATACCCGGCCGGCTTCGGTTAATCCTTGCCTGCGGGTAGTGCGGTTCAGCAACGGCGCGTTCAGGCGCTGCTCCAGATAGCGAATATGCTTGCCGACCATCGTGGGGGAAATCGCCATCTCGTCGGCGGCGGCGACAAAGCTGCCTTTTTCCACCACCCGCACAAACACCGCCATGCTGGTTAAACGATCCATTATAAACCTCTGGTGTTTTCTGAATGCCCTGCGGGCCACTTTTCGGCAGTATAGCGCTCTGGGATACTGGAGGGTAACGACCGTCAGTGCGTTATTGGCGAAAAATTCCCGGAGTAATATCATGCAGGCATTAACCTTTGAACGATTTGGCGGGCCAGATGTGCTCGAATACCTTGAGCTGCCGACGCCACCGGTACCGGCAGGCGCGGTGCAGGTACGTATGGGGGCTGCCGGGCTTAATTTCGCCGATATCTATCGCCGCAAAGGCAATTATGTGCTGCACGGCACGCCACCGCATATCGGCGGTTACGAAGGCGTTGGCACCATTCTCGCCGTGGGCGAGGGTGTTAACGGCTGGCAGGTGGGAGACCGGGTTGGCTTTGCCGACGTGCCTTTCTGCCATGCCACGCGCATCAACGTGCCGGTGGATCATGCGCTGCGGTTGCCGCAGGCGTTGAGCGACGTCGAGGCCGCCTCGATTTTGTTGCAGGGGCTGACGGCGCAGTACCTGATTAACGACAGCGTGCAGGTGCGGGCGGGCGATCGTGCGCTGGTGCATGCGGCGGCCGGCGGCGTCGGGCAAATATTGACCCGGATGCTGGTGGCGCGCGGCGCGCAGGTTTATGCGCTGGTGTCTTCGGCGCACAAACAGCAGATTGCCCTGAAGAATGGCGCGACGGCGGCCTTTACCTACCAGCAGGACTGGGTGGCGCAAATCGCCGCGCTGACCGACGGCGGTGTCGAGTACGGTTTTGATTCGGTCGGCATCACGCTGCAGCAAAGCATTGACGCGCTGCGCCCCGGCGGCCGGGTGGTGACTTTCGGCATGGCGGGGGGCGAGGCACCCGCGATCTCGGCTTATCACCTGATGATGGATTCCAAAGGCGTGGTGGGCGGCGATCTCTGGACCTACCTCAATAGCGGCGCAGCGCGCCGCGAGCGGGCAGAACGGCTGTTCGCCAGTTGGCAGAACGGTGAATTTGCTCTGCCGCATATCGAGACTTTCCCGCTGAGCGAAGGCGCGGCTGCCCATCGCCGGCTGGAGGATCGCAGCTTTGCCGGCAAGATTGTTTTGCTCAACGAGCAGGACTAAAACCGCCGCGTGATACACTGGCCACCGGATGATTAAGGGGCCAGGCAGGATGGAAGCACTACGCGCAGCGATAGAAAAACAGGTGATCGGCCTGACCGGGCTGGCGCTCGGCGGCATAGATTTCGAAAACCCGGCGGGTGACCCCGGCCTGTTTGGCCCGCAGTCGGTCATCTGGCGGGTACACTGCGATTTCACCTCAATGCTGTGCGGCGGCGTCAGCGCCTTGCTGTTGCAAATGCTGCACCCGCTGGCGTTGGCCGGGGTGTGGGATCACTCCAATTTTCGCGAAGACATGCTTGGCCGCCTGCGCCGCACCAGCCAGTTTGTCTCCGTCACCACCTTTGGCCCCACCGCAGAAGCCGAACGGCTGATCGCCAAGGTGCGGGCCATTCATCTGCAAGTGACCGGGGTCAGCAACGACGGCAGACCTTATGCCGCCAGCGATCCCGATCTGCTCACCTGGGTGCACGTAGTGGAAAGCAGCTGTTTCCTGGCGAGCCACCTGCGTTACCGCAACCCGCATCTTTCCCCCGAACTGCAAGATCGCTATTACCGGGAGACGGCGCACGTTGCCGCCGCTCTGGGTGCGCGCGATATTCCCACTTCCTGTGCGGCGGTGGCCGATTATCTGCAGCGGATGCGGCCGCAACTGGTGTGCGATGAGCGCACGCGGGAAGTGGCGCGCATTCTGCTGGCCGCCCCGGCACCGAGCGCATTGGCACGGCCTTTTGGTTGGTTGGTGATGCAGGCGGGTATCGATCTGCTGCCCGACTGGGCGCAGCAGCAGTTTGATTTTTATCCCGGCAGGCTGCGGCGGCGCATGGTGAGGGTGGGCGCAGGTGGCGTCGGTAAAGTGTTGCGCGCGTCGATGCGCAACGGGTCCTATCAGCGTGCCGTACGGCGAATTAACAAACCGGCGTAAGCTCCTGCCGCCATAAGCGCTATACCCAAAATAATTGGAGTTGCATCTCGGCGGCAAGGCCGTTCATCCCCGGGAGCTTGGTAAACTCAGTGGCTGGGGTGCACGGGTGCAGCCAACACAGATGCAGCTTCAAGTATGACGGGTCTATAGTTATTACCAATAACCCAATGTTTTATCCCCGTTTATGGCCTTTTTGAGACTTTTACGGGTGATCCGGCCACGGATGCGCTTTACACTTGGGAAAAGCCGAATTCCAATTTATTGGTGCGCAGCATTATTCTGCGCCGTGACCCTATTGTTGAGGTGATATGAACGAGTCATACGTACTTGCTGAAGTCAGTAATGAGAATCAGACGCTGGTGGCGGTGGTTCAGCAAGATCACCGGGCAGCTTATTTTTACATTTACCCTGCAGAAGAAAACGGCGAGCGTTTTCAGGTACGCGCCTGCTGGCTGCGTAATCTGGTGGCTGCGCCCTTGCAGGAAGATCGCGCCGCGCTTGAACGGGGCCAACCGCCTATGCTGGCGGCCGAGTTTTGCCGCAATCTGGAAGGGGAAGCGCCGCTGAACCCGGAGGGGTTGACGGTGGTCTGGACCGAAAGCGACGACGGCGCTGCGCTGTGGTATTACGGCCAATTGCTGGCGGTGATCCCCGGCTGGAGCCTGTATATCGACCATTCGGTGTGCTATTCCGCCAGTTGCATCAAAGAGAGCCCGCTGGCTTACCCACTGGGTTCCGCCTCTACCAACACCCAGTATGCGCTGGCGGAAAACACCCGCCAGTTTTGGCGCAGTTGGCAGCGGGAGGAAGGCAACCCGTGGCCAAAAATGCAGAGTGATTATCAGGCGCGTTATGAGCAGCATTTTGGCCCTTCGGTAAAATACTACGCCATCGATCAGGGCAAATGGCCGCCGATGGCGATTACCCAACACGAACGCGACGGTATTTATTATTTTCTCACCATGGGCGTCAGCATCCGGCCGATGCCGTGGGTAGAAATTCTGTTTAACGACGATGCCAGCCGTTATCGCCGCATGGAAATGGGCATCGCCATCGACGGCCAGTACATGACCGAAGAAAACGCGGTGCAAATGGCCAGCGCGCTGGCCGGCTTCGCGCACGTACCCTGGGCGAAAATCACCTGGTTTGGCGAAGGACATACGCTGGAGTCGGAAGTAGCGCCGCTGGGGTATGAAGGTTATGTGCTGTCCTCGGCGTTTTATCCTTATAACGAGCATCTGACGCTGCCGAAACAGTACGGCGATCCGGTGAACATTTTCTGGGCCAGCCCGGTATTCGAAGCCGAACGCCTGCTGGCGCACGCCACGCCGAACGGCGGCCACGATTTGGTGAACAAGCTGCGCGAACAGGGCGTTGATCATATCTTCCGCCCACGCCAACCGGTATGCTGAGAGGGCATTTTTCTCAGGGGATCAATCATGAAGTCAGCGTTGTTGATTATCGATGTGCAGAAAGGGCTGTTTACGCCACCGCCGGCGGATGCCGAAGCGACGATTGGCCGGATCAACCAACTGAGCGACCGAGCCCGCCTGGCCGGCGTACCGGTGATTTTTGTCCAGCATCACACGGCTGACGAAGAGCTGGCGCACGGCAGCGACGCCTGGCAGATTGACCCCGCGTTGCAGGTGAAAACCGGCGATCACCGGGTGGAAAAAACCACGCCGGATTCGTTCCTGCGCACCGGGTTGGGGCAGTTGTTGATCGCCCACGGCGTAACGCACCTGGTGATTTGCGGCTATTCCACCGAGTTCTGTGTGGACACCACCACCCGCCGCGCCGCCGGGCTGGGCTACCCGGTCACGCTGGCGGCGGATGCCCACACCAGCCACGACAAAGCGCACGCGACGGGCCTGCAGATCCGCACTCATCACAACGCCACGCTGTCGAATATCGAGAGCTTCGGCGTGCTGATCGACGCGCTGCCGACGGCGGAGATCCACTTCTGATCGACAGAGAAAAGGCCCGGCGCGAGTCGGGCCCGTGAGTTGTTATTTCAATCCCGCCCTGCGCGCAGCCACCTTGGCCAACGCCGACCAGTCCAGATCCGCATCGCCCTGCGCCACCGCGTCGAGGAAGTTATCCTTCAGCACGCTGGCGAACGGCATTGGCGTGTGGCTGTTGGCTCCGGCCTCCAGCGCCAGGCTCACGTCTTTCATACCCAAGCTTAATTTGAAGCCGGCCGGTTCGAACCTTTCTTCGGCAATCAGTGCGCCATAACCCTTGTAGGCCGGGGAGGCGAAAAGGGTGCTGCTGAGCATGTGCAGATAATCCGTGCCGGAAACGCCGTAGTTACGTACCAGCGCACTGCCTTCCGCCATCGCCTCAATTGCGCTGGCCAGCGTGAAGTTGGCGGCAATTTTGACGATATTGGCCTGTTCGGGCTGCTCGCCAAAATGCCAGGTCTGCTGGCCGAGCACTTCAAACAGTGGCTGGACTTTGGCGAGCAACTGCGCATCACCCGCCGCCAGAATGTTCAGTTTGCCGGCCGCGGCGACGTCCACCCGCCCCAGTACCGGTGCGGCGATATAGCCGACGTTGCGCTCGGCGTGCAGCGCCGCTAGTCGTTTGGCCAGCGCTACCGATACCGTTGCCATATTGATGTGGATCACCCCCGGTTGCAGCCGTTGCAGCAGGCCGCTTTCCACCACCACCTGCTCGGTCGCCGCGTCGTTGGCCAGCATGGTGATCAAGACATCCACATCGGCCAGCTCGTCCGCTTGCTGCGCCTGCATAGCCCCGGCGGCGACCAGCGGTTGCGTCGGTTGGGGGGAGCGGTTCCATACTTTCAGCGCATACCCTGCCTGCAACAGGTTGGTGGCCATGGCGCTGCCCATTCCGCCCAGTCCGGCAAATCCGATCTTCATATTGCGTTCCTTCTTCAGGTTGAATCCCTACACCCTAGCGCGGCAGGCTGAGAACGCCAATGGCGGAATGTAACGCTTTCTTACCCGACCCGGGCGCCGCCGTTAATCGATGTGATGGTGCCGGTGATAAATGAAGCCTGTTCCGAGGCGAGCCACAATGCGGCGGCGGCAACATCTTCTACCCGGCCGGTGCGCGCCAGCGGCGTTTCTGCCGCAATGGCATCAATGCGATCCTGCGGCAGCCCGGCACCGAAGAAGCGCGTATCGGCGATAAAACCCGGTGCAATGGCGTTAACGGTGATCCCCTGCGGGCCCAGTTCGCGCGCCAGGTTGAGGGTAAAGCCCTGTACGCCAGCCTTGGCGGCGGAATAGCCGAGCGCGCCGGGGCTACCGCTGCCGCATTGGGCAGCAATCGAACTCAGGTTAATGATGCGTCCGCCCGGTTTGCGCAGGTGCGGCAGCATCGCCAGGGTGAACAAAAAGGTACTTTTCAGGTTACCCTCGATCACCGCATCCCACTCGCGCTCGGCCTGCGCCAGCGGCGTGTCGGCTGCAATCACCCGGGTAAAGCCGGCGTTGTTGACCACTACATCCACCGTACCGAGATCTTCCGCCAACCGTGCAGCCACTTCTTCTACCGCCCCGCGACGGCTCAAGTTCGCCGCATAGTGGCGGGTGCCTGGGCCAATTTGCCGGGCGGCTTGCTGCAGACGCTGGGGGTCACGCGCCACGATGGCGATGCGGTAATCCTGTTGCGCCAATTGCTGGGCGATGGCCAGCCCAATGCCGCTGGAGCCACCGGTGATAATTGCTGTACGTTGTGTCATACCCGATCCTCATTCACCGCCGGCCACCCCGGAATGACGTGGTCCGGCGGTCAGGAAAAGTATTGGCTTTTGGTATCGATACATCCAATACTCTATTTATGCTTTCAAAATACGAAAAAGGTATCGCGTGATTGAACTACGCCAGCTTAGGCAGTTTATTGCCGTGGCCGAAGAGATGAGCTTTCATCGCGCCGCCGAGCGCTTGCATATGGCACAGCCGCCGCTGACCGCCGCCATCAGAAAAATTGAGCAGGAGCTGGGCGTGCCGTTGCTGGAGCGCGGCAACCGCATCACGCGCATTACCGAAGCGGGGCAGGTGTTTTTGATCGAGGCGCGTCGCACCCTGGCGCAGTTCGAGCGCACCCTGGGCAATACCCGACGGGCGGCACGCGGCCTGACTGAATCGCTGCGCCTGACTTTTGTCGACAGCACGGTGAATGCCCTGTTGCCGGGGATACTGCGGCAGTTTCGCCTCGAGCATCCGCTGGCGGAATTTCATCTGCAGGAAGCGACGACCGCCGAGCAACTGATCGCCCTGCGTGACGACCGCGCCGATATCGGCATGGTGGTGCTGCCGGTGGCCCCGCAGGAAGGTTTGCAGATCCAGCCTTTCTTGTTCGATCGCATGGTGCTGGCACTGCCGGATCACCACCCGTTGGCAGCGCGACAAGAGGTGGCGCTGCGCGATCTGGCCGATCAGCCGTGGCTGCTGTTTCCGGCGCATTATGGGCCGGGCATGCACGCCGCGATCCTGCAAGCCTGTGCGGTGGCGGGGTTCAGCCCGCGCATCGTGCAAGAGGCGCGGCAGATGCAGACGATCGGTGGGTTGGTGGCCGGCGGAGTCGGGATTGCGCTGATGCCTGCGCTGTTTGCGGTGCTCAAATCCCCCGGCGTGGTGTTCCGTGAACTGAGCGGCGTGGGCAGCCCGGTGCCTTATACGCTGGCGCTGGCATGGCAAACGTCCTCACCACTGACCGACGCGTTTTGCCATATCGCCGCGGAACAGGCGGCGGCCTATCGGCGTGAGGTTATTGACAACCAACGCGTTGGGGAGATAATTTAAAAACATGAATACGCCGTTGCACTCCACTCACAGCCAGTCTTGGTGGCGCCTCCTCTGAAGGCGGCACGGGTATTCACACCTCTTTTCAATGCCGCCGGTTCTGGCGGCATTTTTATTGCGTTGATCCGGCGGTGTCTTTACTTTCAGGAGCAATGCAATGAGCTATACCATTCTCACCGGCGATCGCGCCACCGGGTCTCTGCATTTGGGCCACTATGTCGGATCACTGCGCCAACGGGTTGAGCTGCAACAGGCACATCAACAAACGGTGTTGGTCGCGGATCTTCAGGGGCTGACCGATAACGGCAACAATCCGCAAAAAATCAGCGATAACGTGCTTAACCTGGTAGCCGACTACCTGGCCGTGGGCATCGACCCGCAGAAAACCACGATTTGCCTGCAATCCGCGCTGCCTGCGCTGGCGGAACTGACGATGTATTACCTTAACTTGGTCAGCGTAGCGCGGCTGGAACGTAACCCAACGGTGAAAAGTGAAATTATCGAAAAAGACTTTTCCCGCAACCTGCCGGCCGGTTTTCTGGTTTATCCGGTCAGCCAGGCGGCGGATATCACCGCTTTTGGCGCGACCCACGTGCCGGTCGGGGAAGATCAACTGCCGATGCTGGAGCAAACCAACGAGATCGTGAGGCGGTTCAATCGTATCGTCGGCAGGCCGGTATTGACGGAATGCCAGCCGCTGCTGAGCAAGGTCAGCCGTCTGCCGGGGCTCGATGGGAAGGGCAAGATGTCGAAATCGCGGGGTAACACCATTATGCTGGGGGCTGATGCCGATCAGGTGCATAAGGCTGTGATGAGCATGTTTACCGATCCGGGTCATTTAAATGTCAGCGACCCTGGCCGCGTGGAGGGCAACATGGTGTTCACCTATCTGGATGCCTTCTATGACGACGCCGTGCTGGTGGCTGAGTTGAAGGCGCACTACCGCCGTGGCGGGTTGGGTGATATGAAAATCAAACGCCTGCTGGAAGATTGCCTGCAAAGCTTGCTGGAGCCGATTCGCACCCGTCGGGCCGAATATATGGCCGATAAGGGCGAGTTGCTGCGTATTTTGCAACACGGAACCCAATGTGCCGACCAGATCAGCAGGCAGACGTTGGCGCGCGTGAAGGCCGCGTTGGGGCTGGATTTCTTCACTCTGAATTGAACGCCCACCCTCTGCAGCAGGTGAGGGGGGCGTGAGGCGGGAGTCAGGCTGCGCTGTCGACAATCGGGTGTTTGACCACGAAGAGATACGATAGCGCGCCGATGACGGTGAAGCAGGCGCAAAGGATAAGCGCCAGTTTAAAGGAGTGGGTGGTATCCAGAATAAAGCCGGTGATCACCGGGGCGAACGAGGCGAAAATAAAGCTGGCGAAGTTCTGAATGCTGCCGACCGAGGCGGTCATGCGCGAGGTCACCGCCACGTGGATCAGGCCCCAGCAAGAGGTGCCGGCAAAGTGGATGCAAAACAGCGCCATGCCGATCAGGACTACGGCGCTGTAGGTGGTGGTGGCTTGCGGCACAATGGCGGTGAAGGACGCGGACAGCAACATGCCGGCCACGATGCAGATTTTGCGGCTTTTCAGCGGGGCCATGCCACGGCGAACCAGGAAGTCGGTGACAAAGCCGTTCGACAACATGCCGGCGGCGCCGAACAGGAACGGAATGGCGCTCATCAGCCCGGTGCTTTTCAGATCCAGATGATAGGTGGTTTGCAGGTAGCCCGGCAGCCAGGCCAGATACAGCCACGCGGTGTAGTTGATGCCGCTAAAACCGATCATCATGCCCCACATGGTGCGGTTCCTGAATAACGAGCGCCACTCGCGGAAGTTCACCGGTTCGCGCCGCGCGCTGACGCTGCCGGCATTCAGATAGGCCTGTTCCTGGGCGCTCAGGTCGATGTCCTGGCGGTTGCGATACAGCATATACCACCCGATCGACAGCGCGATCCCCAGCACACCGATGGTGATGAACATCCCACGCCAGCCGAAGGCCAGCATCATGGCGGTGAGGATCGGCGGGCTGATCGCCAGGCCAATGGTGGACGCCGCGTTGAAAATTCCCATCGGCATACCGCGATGTTTGATGTTGAACCAATCGTTGATCACCTTCACGCCGCACGGGTTCATCGGCGCTTCGCCGATCCCCAGCCCGATGCGCACCCAGATAAACTGGGTGAAATTGTGGATCATGCCGGACAGCGTCTGGAACACCGACCAGACGAACATTCCCACCCCCAGCATAATGCGCGGGCCTTTACGATCCAGCAGTAACCCGCAGGGCAGTTGGGCGATGCCGTAAGCCAATGAAAACGCGGAAAGCAGCAGGCCGATTTCGGTACCGCTCAGGCCCATTTCCTCCCGGATGGTGGAGTTCGCGACCGACAGCGAACTGCGGTCAAGGAAGTTGATAATGGCGGCGAAAAACAACAACAGCATGGCAGTGGTCTGGATTTTTTTAATTCTTGCCGAACGTACCAGCAGGCCGTTTGGCGGCATCGGAATGATGTGATCTGAATAAGGGTCAATCTGTTCTTTTCCGCTGTCAACGGTGGTGGTTCTTTCCATCTTTGCCTCCAGAATTTCGCATTAATAATATTTATTATTCCGGGTATTCCCCTGGGTGGTGCATTAGCAGGCGATCGGCAGTAAGCCTAGATGGGGGGATATTTTAGCGATGCGTTTTTGTCGCGGTTCCGTGCGGCAGTTACTATTTTGCTGCTCTTTATCGGTTTTAAATGCCGCCTTCGGTGTTTTTTATCGATAAAAAACGATCAGGCGGCGTCCTGATGGATGGAACGGATCATCGATTGCTTGGCCGTGTCCAAGTGGCGATGCAGCGCGTTGATCGCTTCCTGGTCATTGCGGCAGATCAACGCGCTGAGGATGATCATATGTTCTTCAATGGCAATGATATTGCGCTGTTTCAGGTCGGTTTCATCCCACTGGTAGTGGAAGTGGAAAATCACCGAAATGATCTCCAGCGACTGGTTGAAAAACGGGTTGTTGGCGGCGGAGAGGATCAGCCCGTGGAAGTCGCGATCCAACTGGGAGAACAGGCGATAGCTGTCGCTGATGCTTTCCCGCAACTGGCGGTGGCGGCTCAACAACTCCCTGGCCTGCAGCCAGCGTTCGTCGTCGGCGGGCAAGTTGATGAAGCGGGACAGGGCATGGGTTTCCAGCATCTGGCGCAGTTCAAACAGCTGCTCGGCATAGTTTTGATCAAACTTTTTCATGCGCCACTGGCCGCGCTTGACGGTTTCGATCAGGTTATAACGGCTGAAGTGCAACAGGAATTCCCGCACCACCAGCGGGCTGACGTTGGCGATGCGCGACAGTTGCAGCTCGCTGAAGCTGTCGCCGGCGCGCAGCTGCTTCTGGTTAATCATCTGATAGAAGGCTTTTTTGAACTCTTTGTCCTGCTCTTCCAGCGAATGGCTCACGCACTCGAAGCCGTCCTCCGCCTGTGGCGGCCGTACGATCACATAGTCGTCCCCGACCTTTTCCAACACCCCGCGCTGGTCGAGGTGGGCCAGCGTGTGGCGTACCGTGGTGCGGCTGATGTTATACATTTCGGCCAATGCCGCCTGTGAAGGCAGCGGCGAACGGAGATGGCCGCCGTGAATGCCCTCAATCATCTGGTTAACCACGTTTTGCCGCAGGTTCTGGGTTCTGCTCATGGGCTGTCTCTGGTGTTTTTTATGCATTTAAAACCAATTTAAATCGGTTTATTTAGTGCTGCCTCACAGTTCTGCCCACTGGCATGACCGGTCGCCGCGTTTTTATTGAATAACCTTCTCACCTGACTGGAGGAAAGACGATGACGACAATGAAAACATTAGTGTGTGAGCAGCCGACGAAATTGGTTTATCAACAGCGCCCGGTGCCTTTGCCCGCAGACCAGGAGGCGGTGATCAAAATAATCACCGTCGGCATTTGCGGAACGGATATTCACGCCTGGTCCGGTCATCAGCCTTTCTTCAGTTATCCCCGCGTATTGGGCCATGAAATATGCGGCGAGATTGTCAGTATCGGCAATGATGTCAGCGGCTGGCGGGTGGGCCAGCGCGTGACGGTGATGCCGTATATTTCTTGCCGGCGCTGCGGTGCCTGCCAGAGCGGCAAAACCAACTGCTGCGAGAATATTTCGGTGATTGGCGTTCATCAGGATGGCGGTTTCTGCGAGTTCCTGAGCGTGCCTGCCGGCAATCTGCTGGCAGTGGACGGCCTGCCACCGGAAACGGCGGCGCTGATTGAACCCTTCGCCATCAGCGCCCACGCGGTGCGCCGGGCGGCAGTGGCACCGGACGATCACCTGCTGGTGGTGGGGGCAGGGCCGATCGGGCTGGGCGTGGCGGCGATAGCCTGCGCCGACGGCGCGCAGGTGGTGGTAGCCGATACCAGCGCCGAGCGGCGGGCGCATGTTGAAAAAGCCCTGGGGTTGCCGACGTTAAACCCGGCGGATGAGCAATTTGACGCGGCGCTGCGCGATAAGTTCGGCGGCATGTTGGCGGCCAAGGTGATTGACGCCACCGGCAACCCGCACGCGATGAATAATAGCCTGAACCTGATCCGCCACGGCGGCAGCATCGTTTTCGTCGGGCTGTTCAAGGGCGATATTCAGTTCTCCGATCCGGAGTTCCATAAAAAAGAAACCACCCTGATGGGCAGCCGCAATGCGACCCACGAGGATTTCGCCAAGGTGGGCCGTTTGATGGCGGCAGGGAAAATTACCGCGCAGATGATGCTCTCCCACCATTTTGATTTCGACACCCTGGCGGAACATTACGAGCAGCAGGTGATTAACAATAAACAGCTGATCAAAGGCGTAATCCATTTCAATTAGCCCCGACGCCGCCCCTCAAATTTTGGCTATAGCGAGCGGGCGGCATACGTCACTTACCAGCCATAAAACCATCATCCCGCTGTCATAAATTTATTCGTTAATAGGTGCCCATAATGATTAGCCACTGAAACCAGAGAAATCATATGGCTCAGGCACAGTTAAAACTTGCACCAACCGATTTTCCAGGGCAGCAACCGATCTCCTCACGCAAAGTGTTGTCGGTGAAAGGCTTGGGCAAAGCCTATAAATCCCAGCAGCGCGTGCTGGACGACATCAACTTCGATCTGCACGCCGGCGAGTTCGTGGCGGTGATTGGGCGCTCGGGCGCAGGCAAATCCACCTTGCTGCATACCCTGAACGGCACTATTCCTTCGAGCTGCGGCGAGATGCTGCATTTTGAAGATGACGGCGTGGCGCAGGATATCGCCCAACTTTCCACCCGCCAGATGCGCCAGTGGCGTTCCCGCTGCGGCATGATCTTCCAGGACTTCTGCCTGGTGCCGCGGCTGGACGTCATGACCAACGTACTGTTGGGCCGCCTGAGCCACACCTCTACCCTGAAATCCTTCTTCAAACTGTTTGACGACGCCGACCGCGGGCGCGCCATCGAGCTGCTGCAATGGCTCAATATGCTGCCGCACGCCCTGCAGCGCGCCGAAAACCTGTCGGGTGGCCAAATGCAGCGGGTGGCGATCTGCCGCGCGCTGATGCAAAACCCTAAAATCCTGCTGGCCGACGAGCCGGTAGCATCCCTCGATCCGAAAAACACCCGCCGCATTATGGATGCGCTGCAAAAAGTCAGCGAGGACGACATCGCGGTGATGGTGAACCTGCACTCGGTTGAACTGGTGAAAGAATATTGCACCCGGGTAATCGGTATCGCCCAGGGCAAAATCGTGTTCGACGGGCACCCGTCGCAACTGAACGAACGGATACTGCACCAGCTGTATGGCGAAGAAGCCAATCAAATCCATTGATTCACTTTTACCTTTACACACACAAGGCACACGTAATGAAAAAAGTATTGAGTCTGACCACCCTGATGGCCGGCGCGATGATGGTATTTAATGCTGCCGCAGCGGACGCACCTAAAGAACTGAACCTGGGCATTCTCGGCGGCCAAAACGCCACCCAGCAGATCGGCGATAACCAGTGCGTGAAGCAGTTCCTGGACAAAGAGCTGAACGTGGACACCAAGCTGCGCAACTCTTCCGACTATTCCGGGGTGATCCAGGGCCTGCTGGGCGGCAAGATCGATCTGGTGCTGAGCATGTCGCCATCGTCGTTCGCCTCGGTGTACATCAAGGATCCGAAAGCGGTGGACATCGTCGGTATTGCGGTTGATGACGTTGACCAATCTCGCGGTTACCACTCTGTGGTGGTGGTCAAAGCCGGTAGCCCGTATAAAAAGCTGGAAGATCTGAAGGGCAAAGCCATCGGTTTCGCCGATCCTGATTCCACCTCCGGCTTCCTGATCCCGAACCAGGCGTTCAAAAAACTGTTCGGCGGCACGGTGGACAACAAATACAACAACGCCTTCTCCAGCGTCACCTTCTCCGGTGGTCATGAGCAGGACATTCTCGGCGTGCTGAACGGCCAATTCGAAGGCGCGGTGACCTGGGCTTCGATGATCGGCGACTACAACACCGGCTACACCAGCGGCGCGTTCACCCGCATGATCCGCATGGGAAGCCCGGACCTGATGAAACAGATCCGCATTATCTGGCAGTCGCCGCTGATCCCGAATGGCCCAATCCTGGTGAGCAACTCGCTGCCGGCCGATTTCAAAGCCAAAGTCGTGACCGCCATCAAAAAGCTGGATAAGGACGATCACTCGTGCTTTATCAAGGCGATGGGCGGCAAACAGCACATCGGCGACACCACTTTGGCGGAATACCAGAACATCATCGATATGAAGCGTGAGCTGACCAAAGGCGACCGTTAATGCTGCCGGGGCTTGGCCAGGCTGAGCCCCGCTGATTTCCACACGTCGGAAACCTATTTTGAATACAGATTTTGCGCACTACTACCAACAGATCCGCAGCAAGCAAAAGCGCGAGACGCTGTTCTGGTCGCTCGGTCTGGTGGCGCTCTACCTGGGCGCCGGCAACATCGCCGAGTTCAACCTGCATACTGTCTGGGTGTCCATTCCCCACTTCTTCGATTACCTGGCGGAAACCGTCCCGACGCTACACTGGAAGCTGCTGTTCGCCGATGGCCATACCGAAGGGTCATTGGCCTACTGGGGTTATCGGCTCAACATTCAGCTGCCGCTGATCTGGGAAACGCTGCAACTGGCGCTGGCGGCGACCATTCTCTCGGTGCTGGTGGCGGGGGCGCTGGCGTTTCTGGCGGCTAACAATACCCACAGCCCGGCGTCGCTGCGCCTGGCGATCCGCACGTTGGTGGCATTTTTGCGCACCATGCCGGAGCTGGCGTGGGCGGTGATGTTCGTGATGGCATTCGGCATTGGCGCCATCCCCGGCTTTTTGGCGCTGGCGCTGCACACCATCGGCAGCCTGACAAAACTGTTTTATGAGTCGATCGAAACCGCATCCAACAAGCCGGTGCGCGGGCTGGCAGCCTGCGGCGCGACGCCGTTGCAACGCATGCGTTTCGGTCTGTGGCCCCAGGTGAAGCCGGTGTTTCTGTCGTACAGCTTTATGCGGCTGGAAATCAACTTCCGTCAGTCGACCATTCTGGGGCTGGTGGGAGCGGGCGGCATCGGCCAAGAGCTGATGACCAATATCAAGCTCGATCGCTACGATCAGGTCAGCATGACGCTGTTGCTGATTATCCTGGTGGTCTCGCTGCTGGATTACACCTCCGGCGAACTGCGCAAACGGGTCGTGGAGGGGAAAAAATGATTACCGCACCAACGCTCTCGGCACAAAGGCTGCAAACGCTCAAACAGCAGCACCCGGAAATATTCTCGCAGCAGCGCCGCTATCTGCGCACCCTCGCTATTATCGCCGTGGCGATCGCGCTGTATTATCTGTTCTTCTTCCAGTTCTTCGGCATCTCCTGGCCGCAGTTCGTTAACGGCTGCCAGCAACTGGGGCGTTACTTTGTGCGCATGTTCGTCTGGCACGATTTCGTCAACTGGCCGTTTAGGTATTACTTCCAGCAGATCTTCATCACCATCGGTATCGTGTTTGCCGGCACCATTACCGCTTCGCTCATCGCCTTGCCGCTGTCGTTCTTCGCTGCGCGCAACGTGATGTCGACGCCGCTGCTGCGGCCGATCTCGGTGGCGGTGCGGCGGTTGCTGGATATTTTACGCGGCATCGATATGGCGATCTGGGGGCTGATCTTCGTGCGCGCCGTCGGCATGGGGCCGTTGGCCGGGGTACTGGCGATTGTGATGCAGGACGTCGGGCTGCTCGGCAAACTGTATGCCGAAGGGCACGAAGCGGTGGATAAATCCCCCAGCCGTGGTTTGACGGCGGTGGGCGCCAACGGCTTGCAGAAGCACCGTTACGGTATTTTCACCCAGTCGTTTCCTACCTTTCTGGCGCTAAGCCTGTACCAGATTGAATCCAACACCCGCTCCGCAGCGGTGCTGGGCTTCGTCGGCGCCGGCGGCATCGGCCTGGTGTATGCGGAGAACATGCGGCTGTGGAACTGGGACGTGGTGATGTTCATCACCCTGATCCTGGTGGTGGTAGTGATGGTGATGGATAAGGTGTCGTCGCTCCTGCGCAACAAATACATTATTGGCGAAGACATCCCGCTGTATCGGCAAAAAAGTCAAATTGATTGAGAAACCCTTCACCGATCCCTATACTGCCGCACATATTCCAAGTATGGCAGGTATAGGGTGTATTTTTCGTTTTACAACGCGCACCTCCCCCGGTTTACAAGCTAAAGGCAATTCCATGATCAACAACGATGTGCTGCGCAGCGTGCGCTACATGCTGAGTATTAACGACGCCAAAATGACCGAGATTATCAAACTGGATAATTTCGACGTTGAGGTCTCTGCGATGCGCGCTTACGTCATCAAAGAAGGCGAACCGGGTTTCGAAAACTGCCCGGACGAAGTGATGGCGCACTTCCTGAACGGCCTGGTGTTTCTCAAGCGCGGTAAGGACGACAAGTTCCCGGCACCGGAAGTGGAACTGCCGATCACCAACAATCTGGTGTTGAAAAAGCTGCGCGTGGCGTTCGAACTGAAAGACACCGACATGCACCAGATCTTCACCGCCGTGGAGTTCCGTATCTCCAAGCCGGAGCTGAGCGCGCTGTTCCGCAAAGAAGGCACCAAAAACTTCCGCCCGTGCGGCGATCAGATGCTGCGTTATTTCCTCAAAGGTTTGGCGCAACGCATTCGCGGCGAGTAATTGAGTTGTTCACGTCACTAGAGGCGTAATCGCAAGATTGCGCCTTTTTTCTTTCTGTCCCGCAGCATACTGTTGTATGGGCCGCCAGCCATCCGCATCAGATGGTGGTAGAACTGCGATTCATACAGACTGAGTTCTCGGGCAGCAACTGCAACACTGATGTGTTCAGCCAGTTTAGCTGAATTTGTGAGTTGATCGCTGTCTATCTGATGGCTACCGTTGGTAAGCTTGACCAACTGCAAGGGGATGCTCTTGGCACTGTGCTGTGGATGCTGACAGCGGCTCCTGGTGGTATATCGATATTTGCACCAATAGTAGGTATATACCCAGCATTTACGCAAAAGGATCATAGTTTAAAGAATAGGGAGGTTTGATGGCTGGAGCTTCTGAACATCGTGAATTAAGGGCTATGGCTCTATCTATTGCGGGACTTCAAATTCTTGACGATTATGGCGATAGGATAACTTTTGAGAATCTTTCGTTAGAGCGAATAAAATCATCTGACTGGGATATTGTTCACCCGGCTTGGAGAACACACCCTGCTCGGAAGCATTTAAAAATTGATTTTAACTGGCTACGGCAGCGTAATAAAAGGCGCGACAAGCTTGACGTCAGCATCTGGTATGATGGTCAACTGTGCGGGCTCTTTCTTGCCAAGCACTCCCGGAAGAGGATAAACGTAGCTCTTCGTTTCCTTGAGTCGAATCCTTTTTCGCATGGTTTGACGGACTTAATGATTCCGATAGGCCTCATTTTGGCAGAGAGTTTTGCTACAGCATATGGTGCTTCACAAGTGCTGATAAGTCAGCCAGTTAGAGAGTTAGTCCCTGACTATCGGGTAGAGGGATACGAGCTGGTACCTGCTGATATCGAACGTGAAAGGCGAGGTTGTCGGATTCGAGCCAAAGTGTTGGTGAAAACACTGTCTCGAGTGGAGAGCGATTTATGAACAACTATGTTATGATATCCGCATCAGTTCGCCGTGTAGGAGGTACATATGACCAATAAAATTATTGCTGGGAAAGCTAAAATTGTGCGCCCGAGCAAAACTACACATTTGAAAGATAAGAATGTTTCAACTACTGAGATAAAATCAGAATATAAGGCTCTGTTGGAGTTTGCTATTAACTATAGAATGGATAGCTCTCTGAGCGCCGGAAGAATAGTGAACAGCCAGGTAAGAAACGCTGTTGAGACTTCAATGAAAAGACTTGTTATCGCGGGTCAGAATAGCAATATGCCGCCCGAAAAGATTAAGGGGATGATTATTGCCAGTTCTCAGCAAGATCGTAGCCACCGTAACTGGAAGACTAGGGCTGGGGTTGAGCAGCGTATAGGTTTACTGGTCGGTGCCTCTAGAACAATGAAGGTTCGCTGATCTTTTGAGTGATGAAAAAACCGCCATTGGGCTAACACCGTTCGGTTAAGCAAAATGATCGGTTGAACGATCCGGCAGGTGTCTCACAATAAGCCTCATCATTTTCTGATGGGGCTTTTTGATGCTTTCGACATGGCTAGACGAGACACAACCTAGGTTGAACCCGACTCTCTTTCCTCTTTTCAGAGTGCGATCTCACTTGAATGGATCCCTCAGGTCCTTCTATCCACAGATAAAGCCAGTATCAGAAAGCGTAAATGCCCTGCGGAGCTTGTTGTCTGGTTACTTATCGGTATGGGCCTTTATCGGGACCGGCCCATCACCGATATTGTGACAAAACGCGATCTTGTTCTGAGCGACACTCTGGCGGCCATCTCCATGGCTCAGGTTCGTCAGAGATTCAGTGATACTCCGCTTGGGGCATCGTTCCGACTGACCGCTCATCACTGTGTAAGCATCCTGTTAAACCGAACTGCGCCAGCGGTAAATTTGAGCGAGCATGATGTGACAATATTATTCTGCGTTTCCAAGCGGCGATCGCTGCTTTCTCCCATTTTTTGCACCTTTTTTGTCCGATGATTGCGCGCCGCTGGTGCAGATTTTTTACTCTCCCGTCATAAGTTTTAATTATAATTTATTGAAATCAGTGGATTAAAAATTGGCATGCCGGTTGCTCTATTGAATCCCATCTTGTGTACCAGATGGAATTCAGACGATGACCCAGCCAGTTAAACAACGCGGTTTCACCCTCAGTGAATGGCAACACCATTATCACACCCGGCCGGCCGGCGAGCGCATGGCCTGCGTGCGCGCCACGCTGGAGGCGCTGACCTCGGGCCTGAGCCTGGACGACAACGCCTGGCTTTACCTTGCCGCCGCCGCGCAGCGGGAAGCGCAGTACCAACAGCTGGCGCAGCAACTGGACGCGGTCGCCGGGGATATCAGCCGTCTGCCGCTGTTCGGCGTGCCCTTTGCGGTTAAAGACAATATCGACGTCGGTGGCTGGCCGACCAGCGCTGCCTGCCCGGAATTTACCTACCAGGCCGCAGCGGATGCCAGGGTCGTCGCCAATCTGCGCACCGCCGGCGCCATCGTTATCGGAAAAACCAACCTCGATCAGTTCGCCACGGGCCTGGTCGGCACCCGCTCACCGCACGGTGCGGTGGTCAACAGCTTTGACAGCCGCTATGTCAGCGGCGGCTCCAGTTCCGGTTCTGCCTCGGTGGTGGCGCGCGGCCTGACGCCGTTCTCGCTGGGGACCGATACCGCAGGTTCAGGGCGCGTTCCGGCAGGGTTCAATAATATCGTCGGTCTGAAACCGACCAAAGGCTGGCTGTCGAACCGTGGCGTGGTGCCCGCGTGTCGCCTCAATGACACCGTCTCGGTCTTTGCCCTGACGGTGGCGGATGCCGCTCTGGTAGCCGAGATGGCCGGCGGTTATGACGCAGCCGACGCTTATTCGCGCATCAACCCCCGCACCGCCCCGGCGGATTTGCCCGCCGCGCCGCGTTTTGCGGTTCCCGCGCAGCCCGAATTTTTCGGCGACACTCAGGCCGAGCAGGCGTTTCAACGGGCGCTGGCGCAGTTGCAACGCTGCGGCGTAACGCTTGACCCCATCGATTTCACCCCCTTTCACCAACTGGCCGAGCAGCTCTATTACGGCCCCTGGGTCGCGGAGCGCACCGTAGCGGTCGAGGCGATGCTGAACAGCGATCCTCAGGCCATCAACCCGGTGGTGCGCGGCATCCTCAATAACGGCCTTAAGTACAGCGCCTGCGACGCCTACAAGGCGGAATACCTGCGTGCCGAGCTGGCGCGGGAAATTGGCCAACAACTGGCGCAGTACGACGCGCTGGTGGTACCGACTTCGCCGACGCTGCGCACCTTGGCGGAAATGGAGCAGGAGCCGGTGTTGTTCAATTCGCAATTCGGTACCTACACCAATTTTACCAACCTGGCCGATCTGAGCGCGCTGGCCTTGCCTGCGCCGATGCGCGACGACGGCCTGCCTGCCGGCATCACGCTGATCGCGCCGGCCTGGCACGATCGTGCGTTGGCGGCCTTCGGCCTGCGCTGGCAACAGGCACAGAACCTGCCGCTCGGCGCCACCGGCCGCGCGCTGCCGTCGCCATTGCCGCTGACACCATCGGTGGAACATGTGCGGGTGGCGGTGGTGGGCGCTCACCTCAGCGGTATGCCGCTGAATGTCCAGCTTACCCAGCGCGACGCGGTATGGGTGGAGCAAACCGCCACCGCGCCGTGCTACCGGCTCTACGCCCTGGCTAATACTCAGCCGCCCAAACCGGGGCTGGTCAAAACCGGGCAGGGGGCCGCCATCAGCGTTGAGCTGTGGGACATCCCGTTGGCGCGTTTCGGCGAATTTGTCGCGGAGATCCCGGCGCCGCTGGGCATCGGCACGCTGCTGCTGGCGGATGGCCGCCGGGTAAAAGGCTTTATCTGCGAACCCTGGGCGCTGGAGGGCGCATTGGACATCACTGAATTTGGCGGCTGGCGCAACTATACCCGTCATTTTTCCGACCCTGGCGTTATCGGCAGCGTTGACTCACCCCAGTCACTTACCTGAGTAAGCGCCTGGGAATGTGCCTGCTTGCCGTCTGGCCACAGCCTGAAAGCTATTGGGTTCGATCTATGAGGATTGCATAATGTTTACCACTGTATTGATAGCCAACCGCGGCGAAATTGCCTGCCGCGCGATACGTACCCTGAAACGTCTGGGCGTGACCAGCGTGGCGGTCTATTCCGATGCCGACCGCAATGCGCCACATGTCACCGAGGCCGATCTGGCGGTGGCGCTCGGTGGCGAAAAGGCCGCCGACAGCTACTTGTGCATTGATAAAATCCTCGCCGCCGCGGCGGAAACCGGCGCACAGGCGATCTATCCCGGTTACGGTTTTCTCTCCGAAAGTGCCGAATTCGCCGATGCCTGCGAAGCGGCGGGTATCGCCTTTATCGGGCCGACGGCGGCGCAAATTCGTGAGTTCGGCCTGAAGCACCGGGCGCGTGAGCTGGCGGCGGTGGCGCAGGTGCCGATGACGCCGGGCACCGGCCTGCTGGACAGCATTGAGGACGCGGTTATCGCCGCCGCGCGGATTGGTTACCCGGTCATGTTGAAAAGCACCGCCGGCGGTGGCGGCATTGGTCTGACGCGCTGTGACGACGAAGCGGCGCTGCGCGAAGCTTACGACAGCGTAAAGCGGCTGGGCGAGCAGTTCTTCCGCGACTCCGGGGCCTTTATCGAGCGCTTTGTCGATCAGGCGCGCCATGTGGAAGTGCAAATCTTTGGCGACGGCCAGGGCCGGGTGGTGGCGCTCGGCGAACGCGATTGCTCGTTGCAGCGCCGTAATCAGAAGGTGGTGGAAGAAACCCCGGCGCCGAACCTGCCGGCGGCAACCCGTCAGGCGCTGCATCAGGCGGCAGTAGCGCTGGGTGAATCGGTGAATTACCGCAGCGCCGGCACCGTGGAATTTATCTACGACGGCGCGCGCGACGAGTTCTATTTCCTCGAGGTAAACACCCGCTTGCAGGTGGAACATCCGGTGACTGAAATGGTGACCGGGCTGGATCTGATCGAATGCATGTTGCAGGTGGCGGCGGGCGATGCGCTGGACTGGGCGGCGCTGCAACGCGCACCGCAGGGGGCCTCGATTGAGGTGCGCATCTATGCCGAAGATCCGCTGAAGAATTTCCAGCCCAGCCCCGGCGTGCTGACCGAGGTGCATTTCCCGGATAACGTACGCGTTGACGGCTGGGTGGCGACCGGCAGTGAAGTGTCGGCATTTTACGACCCGATGATCGCCAAACTGATCGTCCACGGCGAAGATCGCCAACAGGCGCTGGAGAAAATGCGTGCGGTGCTCGGCGCTACCCGTTTGCACGGCATCGCCACCAACCTCGATTACCTGCGTCAGGTGATCGCCACGGCGCAATTCCAGTGTGGCGAAGTCTGGACCCGCATGCTGGACAGCTTCCGTTTCCAGCCCAGCAGCATTGAAGTGCTGCAACCGGGCACCTACAGCAGCGTGCAGGATTATCCGGGCCGTCTTGGCTATTGGGATATCGGCGTGCCGCCTTCCGGGCCGATGGACGATTTCGCTTTCCGGCTGGCCAACCGAATTGTCGGCAACCACCCGAGCGCCGCCGGGCTGGAGTTTACTTTGCAGGGGCCGACCTTGCGTTTCCATTGCGACGCGATCATCGCCCTGACCGGCGCCGACTGCCCGGCGAACCTGGATGGGGAAACGGTAGCCTACTGGCAGCCGGTTGCGGTTCGCGCCGGGCAGGTCCTGAGCTTGGGTCGCGCTGCGCACGGTTGCCGCACCTATCTGGCGGTGCGTAATGGGTTCGACGTGCCGGTGTACCTTGGCAGCCGTTCGACCTTCGCCCTCGGGCAGTTTGGCGGCCACGCCGGGCGCACCCTGCGGGTCGCCGATATACTGGCGGTATCCCAGCCTGCGCTGGCGGCCAGCACCACCCCGGCCCCCATCGCGGCGCCGCAGGCAATGGACGACAGCCTGATCCCGCAATACGGCAGCCTGTGGAACATCGGCGTGCTCTATGGCCCGCACGGCGCGCCGGACTTCTTTACCCCGGAGTCGATCGACACCTTTTTTGCCGCCGAATGGCAGGTGCACTACAACTCCAACCGGCTGGGCGTGCGCCTGTCGGGGCCGAAACCCGGCTGGGCGCGGCAGGACGGCGGGGAGGCCGGGCTGCACCCTTCTAACGTACATGATTGCGAGTACGCCATCGGCTCGATTAATTTCACCGGCGATTTCCCGGTGATCCTCACCCGAGACGGGCCGAGCCTCGGCGGTTTTGTCTGCCCGGTGACCATCGCCAAAGCCGAGCTGTGGAAGGTGGGCCAGGTGAAGCCGGGCGACCGCATCCGCTTCCATCCTATCGGTTTCAAACAGGCGCAATCGCTGGAGCAGGCGCAGCTTGGCAGCATCGAAGCGCTGGCGGCGGTGAAGGCGATAACCCTGCCGACGCCGGATCTGACTCCGGGCGCCACGGCCTCTGCCGCTATCGTCGCCGCGTTGCCGGCCGGAGATGGGCGCCCCTCGGTCGTCTATCGCCAGGCCGGGGACGGCTACATTTTGTTGGAGTACGGCGACAACGTACTTGATCTGGCGTTGCGGCTGCGTATTCACCTGCTGATGCAATCGCTCAAACAGGACGCGATCCCCGGCGTTGAGGAATTGGCTCCGGGCGTGCGTTCGCTTCAGATCCGTTACGACAGCCGCACTGTCGGCCAGGCCGATTTGCTCCAGCGCCTGCTGGCGCGTGAGCAGGCGTTGGGCGACGTCAGCCGCCTGAAGGTGCCGACGCGCACGGTTTATCTGCCGATGGCGTTTGAAGACTCCGCCACCCTGGGCGCGGTGGAACGCTATAGCCAAACGGTACGCAGCTCTGCGCCCTGGTTGCCGAACAACGTCGATTTTATCCAGCGCATCAATGGCCTCAGCCACCGCGAACAGGTACGCGACATTATCTTCGATGCCAGCTATTTGATCCTCGGGTTGGGCGATGTCTATCTCGGCGCGCCGTGCGCGGTGCCGATTGATCCGCGTCATCGGCTGCTCAGTTCTAAATACAACCCCGCGCGCACCCACACGGCCGAAGGCACGGTCGGTATCGGCGGCATGTACATGTGCATTTATGGCATGGACTCGCCGGGCGGCTATCAACTGGTCGGGCGCACGCTGCCGATCTGGAACAAATTCCTCAAAAACCCGCAATTCAACGCCGGTGAGCCCTGGTTGCTGCACTTCTTCGATCAGGTGCGTTTCTATCCGGTCAGCGAGCAGGAACTGGATGAGCAGCGCGAGGCGTTCCGTGAAGGGCGGGCGCAGGTCCGCATCGAGAACAGCGAATTCGATTTTGCCGAGTACACCCGTTTCCTGGCGGACAACGCCGAAGACATCGCCGCATTCCAGCAGCGCCAACAGCAGGCATTCAGCCATGAAGTGACGCTCTGGCAGGCGCAAGAGAGCGATGCCGAGGCGCAATTGCTGCCGCCGCAGAGGGATGAAGAAGAGGTCGACGGCTATCTGGTCAGCGCCGATCTGAACGGCAACGTGTGGAAGATCCTGGTGGAGCCGGGGCAGACGGTGGAAGCCGGCCAACCGCTGATTGTGGTCGAGGCGATGAAAATGGAACTGGCGGTCACCGCGCCGCGCGCCGGGATCATCAAACGCATCGGTTGCCAGCAAGGGCGGCCGGTGGGGCCAGGCGATGCTTTGCTGTGGCTGGAGCACGCCGGCTGAGCATCGTGGGTTCAGCCTGTTTCAGGATTTAACGCTGGGGCGCCGCATGTTGCGCCCGGCAAGAGGAAAACTATGCAAATCACCAATAACCGCAGCAAGGCGCGGCCGGAGGGGCTGGCGGAGCGTATCTACCTCCAGCTCAAGGATGACATCTTTGATTTTCATCTGCTGCCAGGCGATCGCTTCAGCGAAAACGAAGTGGCGCAGCGCATGGACGTCAGCCGTACGCCGGTACGTCAGGCGCTGTTCTGGCTCGAGCGCGAGGGTTACGTCGAAGTGCATTTTCGCAGCGGCTGGCAGGTGCGCCCCTTCGATTTCGACTACTTCGAGCAACTCTACGATCTGCGCATCGTGCTGGAGTGCGAAGCGGTCAAACGGCTGTGCGCGCGCCCGACGGGAGACGTGCCGCTGCCACTGGCGGCGCTCAACGGCTTCTGGATCGACGAGCCGCGGCTGGAGGACGGCAAAACCGTCTCGCTGAACGACGAGCAGTTCCATATGACGCTGGTGGAGGCGGCGGGCAATGGGGAAATGGCGCGCATTCATCGCGACCTGACCGAGAAGATCCGCATCATTCGCCGGCTGGACTTCACCCAGGGAACCCGGGTCGAGGCCACCTACAACGAACACGCCGCCATTCTGCGGGCGATCTTGCAACACCAGACCGAGGAGGCGCAAACGCTGCTCAGCAACCACATTGCCGTCAGTAAGGCGGAAGTACGGAAAATAACTCTGCATATGCTGCACCAGGCAAGGCTTTAGCAATAACCCGTCGTCTTTCGAGCTGCAGCGTTGTTAGCTGCAACTCGAAATCCATAGGGTTAGTTTTTCTTAAAGAAGGTTGGTTTCCTAACATTCACCGGGAGTTTGAATTATGCAACGTCGTCACTTTATAAAAGCTTTTGCGTTGTCCGCCACCGTGATCGGCATGGGCATGGCCTGGAGCGCTCAGGCGGCCGATACCATTAAAATCGGCATCCTGAGTTCGCTGTCAGGCACCATGGCCATTTCTGAAACGCCGCTGAAGGACGTGGCGCTGATGACCATTGATGACATCAACGCCAAGGGCGGCGTGCTGGGTAAAAAACTCGAACCGGTGGTGGTGGATCCCGCCTCCAACTGGCCGCTGTTCGCCGAAAAGGCGCGCCAGTTGCTGACCCAGGACAAAGTGGCGGCGGTGTTCGGTTGCTGGACGTCGGTCTCGCGCAAATCGGTGTTGCCGGTGTTTGAAGAGCTGAACGGGTTGCTGTTCTACCCGGTGCAATACGAAGGGGAAGAGATGTCGCCAAACGTGTTCTACACCGGCGCCGCCCCTAACCAGCAGGCGATCCCGGCGGTGGAATACCTGCTGAGCGAAGACGGCGGCTCGGCCAAACGCTTCTTCCTGCTGGGGACCGACTATGTGTATCCGCGCACCACCAACAAGATCCTGCGCGCCTTCCTGCACACCAAAGGGATCCAGGACAAGGACATCGAAGAGGTCTACACGCCGTTCGGCTACAGCGATTATCAGACCATCGTCGCCAACATCAAGAAATTCTCCGCCGGCGGCAAAACCGCAGTGATCTCCACCATCAACGGCGACTCCAACGTGCCGTTCTACAAAGAGCTGGCCAATCAGGGCATCAAGGCTACCGACGTGCCGGTGATCGCCTTCTCGGTGGGTGAAGAAGAACTGCGCGGCATCGACACCAAACCGCTGGTGGGCAACCTGGCGGCCTGGAACTACTTCGAGTCGGTGGATAACCCAACCAACAAGCAATTCGTCAGCGAATGGAAAGCCTACGCCAAGGCGCACAACCTGCCGAACTACGCCACTGCCGTGACCAACGACCCGATGGAAGCCACCTATGTCGGCATCCATATGTGGGCACAGGCGGTCGAGAAAGCCGGCACCACCGACGTCGACAAGGTGCGTGCGGCGATGGCGGGGCAGACCTTTGCCGCGCCGTCGGGCTTCACGCTGACCATGGACGCCACCAACCACCACCTGCACAAACCGGTGATGATCGGTGAGATTGAAGGCAACGGCCAGTTCAACGTGGTGTGGCAGACCGACGCTCCGGTGCGCGCGCAGCCGTGGAGCCCGTTCATCGCCGGCAACGACAAGAAGCCGGATCACCCGGTAAAAGGCGGCAAGTAACCGTCGCATTCCCACAGGGGCGCCGCAGGCTGCGCCCGTCGTAACGGTAGGGGCCGGGCATACCCGGCCCCTACAGAGGAGGCCGCTGATGCAATCCCCATTCTTGTTCCATTTCCGCTCCTGGTTTTGGTTGCTGTGCTGCCTGCCGATGTTCGCGCAGGCGGGGCCGGCCGATGACTTTGCTGCGGCCAATCGCACGCAGCAGGCCAAATTGTTGCAGGCGTGGGCGACCGCGCCGGACGCTGCGCGCCTGCCGTTATTGCAGGGGTTGAAGCAGGAAAACGTGGTGATCGACGAGGCCAAACATGCCTTTATCCAGCGGGGCGAAGCTTATCACCCGCTGGATGGCGTAGCCCCGCCGGTCGGCACGCCGAAAAAAGTGTGGTTGAACAACCGGCTGCGAATTCTGATCGCCAACGCACTGTCGGCGCATCGGCTGGTTAGCGACGATCCTGCGGTACGTTTACAGGCGGCGCAGGCCCTGCAACGCGAGGCGCAAAGCGATCAGTTGCCGCTGCTGGCCCAGCGGCTGGCGCAGGAAAAAAACGCCCGTGTGCATGATGCGCTGAGCATAGCGCTGGCGAATCTGCAATTGACCGACGCCAATCCGCAGGTGCGTCTCAACGCCGTGCGGCTGTTGGGCAGCTCCGGCGATCCGGAGACGCAGCCACGGCTACAGGCATTGACCGACGTCGCCCACGAACCTGACGCCGCAGTGCGTGCCGAAGCCTTGAAAAGCCTGACCAGCGTAAAACACCGGTTGATGATTGGCGATCTGATCGGCCAGGCGTTTACCGGGCTTTCGCTCGGCTCGATCCTGCTGCTGGCGGCGCTCGGGTTGGCGATTACCTATGGCCTGTTGGGGGTGATTAACATGGCGCACGGCGAAATGCTGATGCTGGGCGCCTACTCGGCCTACCTGGTTCAGGGGCTGTTTCAACAGTTTGCACCGCAGTGGCTGGCATTGTATCCGCTGGTGGCGCTGCCGGTGGCGTTCGCCATTACCGCCTGCATCGGCATGGCGCTGGAGCGCACGGTGATCCGTCACCTGTACGGCCGGCCGCTGGAAACCTTGCTGGCGACCTGGGGCATCAGCCTGGTGCTGATCCAGGGGGTGCGGGTGCTGTTCGGCGCGCAAAACCTGGAGGTTGCCAACCCGGCCTGGCTGTCGGGCGGCATTCAACTGCTGCCTAACCTGGTGCTGCCGTGGAACCGCATTGCGGTGATCGTGTTTGTGGTGCTGGTGCTGGCGCTCACCTGGTTGCTGCTGAACAAAACCCGTCTTGGCATGAACGTGCGCGCCGTGACGCAGAACCGTGCGATGGCCGCCTGCTGCGGCGTGCCCACCGGGCGTGTCGATATGCTGGCGTTCGGTTTGGGGTCCGGCATCGCCGGGCTGGGCGGGGTGGCGCTGTCGCAGCTGGGCAACGTGGGGCCGGAGCTGGGCCAGGGCTATATCATCGATTCCTTCCTGGTGGTGGTGCTCGGCGGCGTGGGTCAACTGGCCGGCACCGTAGTGGCGGCCTTTGGCCTCGGCATCGTCAATAAAATTCTTGAACCGCAGATTGGCGCCGTGCTGGGTAAAATCCTGATCCTGGCGCTGATTGTTCTGTTTATTCAAAAACGTCCTCAGGGGCTGTTCGCCTTCAAGGGCAGGGTGATCGACTGATGAGCCAACCATTAACTCTCACCGGCGTGCAGAAGGCCCCCCGGCTGGCGCTGAGTATCGGCGGGCTGGCGTTGCTGGCGCTGTTAATCATGCCGTTTCTGGCCCTGTTGCCGGCGGACCACCCGTTGGCGATCTCCACCTATACCCTGACGCTGGCGGGAAAAATCCTGTGCTACGCCGTGGTGGCGGTGGCGCTCGATTTGGTGTGGGGCTATGCCGGGCTGCTGTCGCTGGGGCACGGGCTGTTTTTCGCTCTCGGCGGCTATGCGATGGGCATGTATCTGATGCGCCAGGCGGCGGGAGACGGCCTGCCGGCGTTTATGTCATTTCTGTCGTGGAGCGAGTTGCCCTGGTTCTGGAGCGGCACCCAGTATTTCGCCTGGGCGCTGTGCCTGATGATATTGGTGCCCGGCGTATTGGCCTTTGTCTTTGGCTACTTCGCCTTCCGTTCAAAAATCAAGGGCGTCTATTTCTCGATCATGACCCAAGCGCTGACCTACGCCGGTATGTTGCTGTTCTTCCGTAACGAAACCGGCTTTGGCGGCAACAACGGCTTCACCGGTTTCACCACGCTTTTGGGGTTCCCGATTACCGCCACCGGCACGCGGGTGGCGCTGTTTCTGGCGACGGTGCTGCTGTTGGCCGCCAGCCTGGCTATCGGTTTCGCCCTGGCGCGCAGCAAGTTCGGCCGGGTGCTGACCGCCGTGCGCGATGCGGAAAACCGCCTGACGTTCTGCGGTTACGATCCCAAAGGCTTCAAGCTGTTTGTCTGGACGCTGTCGGCGGTGCTGTGTGGGTTGGCCGGGGCGCTGTATGTGCCGCAGGTGGGCATTATCAACCCGGGCGAAATGTCGCCGACCAACTCGATCGAGGCCGCTATCTGGGTGGCGCTGGGCGGCAGGGGCACGCTGGTGGGCCCGCTGCTCGGCGCCGGTATCGTTAACGGCGCCAAGAGCTGGTTCACCGTGGCGATCCCGGAATACTGGCAATTCTTCCTTGGCCTGATGTTTATCCTCGTCACGCTGTTCCTGCCGAAAGGGGTTATCGGCCTGCTGCGCAAGGGGAAACCGCAATGAATTCGCTGCAAATGACCGACGATCTGTTTACCCAACCGCTGCCTGCCGACAAGCACCGCCAACAAACCGACCCGGTGCTGGTGCTCGATAACATCAACGTCAGCTTCGACGGCTTTCGCGCGCTGAGCGATCTTTCACTGCAGATTGGCGTGGGTGAGCTGCGCTGCGTGATCGGGCCCAATGGCGCGGGAAAAACCACCTTGATGGATGTGATCACCGGCAAAACCCGGCCGGACAGCGGCAGCGTGTTTTACGATCAAACCGTCGATCTGACCGCGCTGGACCCGATGCAGATAGCCCAGGCCGGCATTGGCCGCAAGTTCCAGAAACCGACGGTGTTCGAAGCGCTGACGGTATTCGAAAATCTGGAGATCGCGCAGAAAACCCAGAAGTCGGTGTGGGCCTGCCTGCGCGCCAGGCTGAGCGGCGAACAACGGGATCGTATCGATGAAATGCTGCAAACCCTGCGGCTGAGCCACGAACGGCACCGGCCTGCCGGGCTGCTGTCCCACGGGCAAAAGCAGTTTCTCGAGATCGGCATGCTGCTGGTGCAGGAGCCGCATTTGCTGCTGCTCGACGAGCCGGCGGCGGGCATGACCGATGCGGAAACCGAGTACACCGCCGAGCTGTTTCGCTCGCTGGCAGGCAAGCATTCGCTGATGGTGGTGGAGCACGACATGGGGTTTGTCGAAACCATCGCCGACCACGTCACCGTGCTGCATCAGGGCCAGGTGCTGGCGGAAGGTTCACTGGCGCAGGTGCAGGCAAATGAGCAGGTGATCGACGTGTATCTGGGACGCTGAGGAGTCGCTATGTTGCAAGTAAACGAACTGAATCAGTACTACGGCGGCAGCCACATTCTGCGCGGCCTGTCGTTTGAGGCCAATATCGGCGAAGTGACCTGCCTGCTGGGGCGCAATGGCGTGGGCAAAACCACGCTGCTGAAATGCCTGATGGGGCTGATCCCGGCCAAGAGCGGCACCATTCATTGGCAGGGCAGCGTGATCAACGGCAGAAAACCGCATCAGCGGGTGCAGGCGGGCATTGCCTATGTCCCGCAGGGGCGAGAGATCTTTCCACGCCTGACGGTGGAGGAGAATCTGCTGATGGGATTGGCGCGCTTTTCCGGCGCCGAAGCACGCAGCGTACCGGAGAATATCTATGAGCTGTTCCCGGTACTGCGGCAGATGAAGGATCGGCGCGGCGGCGATCTCTCCGGCGGGCAGCAACAGCAATTGGCGATTGGTCGCGCATTGGCCTGTCGGCCGCAGTTGTTGATCCTCGACGAGCCGACGGAGGGGATCCAACCTTCGGTGATCAAAGAGATTGGTGCGGTGATCAAACAGTTGGCGGCGCGCGGCGACATGGCGATCCTGCTGGTGGAGCAATTCTATGATTTCGCCGCCGAGCTGGCGGACAGCTATCTGGTGATGTCGCGCGGCAGCATCGTACAGCGCGGCGCTGGCAGCGCGATGGAGCAGGACGGGGTGCGCGGGCTGGTGGCGATCTAAATAATGGGCTGTGACGGTATTGGCAACGGAGGCATTCCCCCCATTTCGATACGGTGGGCTAAGGTAAGATGGGTTCTTAATATACCCTTTGAAAAGGAAAACTAAGGATAATTATGAACGAAATCACTGTGTCACGCCTGTCTTGCATCGTCCTGTCACTGTTCCCGGCCCTGTGGGGCATTTTCAGCCTGTTGAACAATACGGCAGATTTTGCCGGCACTGCCCGCCATGCCGTAGCGCCGCTGCTCGGTATGCAGGATACCTATCAGGTGCCTGGGCTGATGTGGCGCGCCATCACCGCACCCTGGGCCGGGGTGGTCGGGTTGGCGCTGATTACCCTGCTGGAATCCCTGGCAGGCATAACGGCAGCCTTTGGCATTGTGTTGATGGTGAAACATCTGGGCCATCCTTATGCGGCGTTTGCCAAAGGCAAAGCCTGGGCGATGCTGGGCGCGCTTTGCGCGATCGCGGTGTGGGGCCTGGGTTTTATGGTGATAGCCGGCGACTGGTTTATGGCCTGGCAGGCCAGGGACAACCCGCTGGCGGTACAGTTGGGCGCGCTGCTGTATATGCTGCCCAATGCGCTGGCGTTACTGCTGCTGATGGTGCAACGCGACGCTCGCTGAGCCTGCGGCCAGACGGGAGAGTGATTAAACTGCGGCAATCCTCGCGAAATTGTTGCCAAATGCTAACCTGCCTTCCACTGTCACATTTCGTTCATAACAGTGTCCTAGCATAATGCCTCTTAAATAAATTTATAACAAATCAACAGGTTAAAAATTTTAGAGGGAATGCACATGAGCGATAAACCGCATAACGATCTGCCGCCGTCCGCGGGCGACAACGAGCAACAACCGGCTAACCCGGCGCGCCGCCGTTTTCTGACGGGGGCTACCGCGCTGAGCGTCGGCGCCGCCATCGCACCGCTGGCCAGTGCTGCCGGTGAGGGTAATAAGAAACTGTTGTTGAACAGCCTGCCGGAAGGGGCGCAAAACCCGCTGCTGCGCCGTCATGTGAAAAACGTGGTGGTGATTTACGCCGAGAACCGCAGCTTCAATAACCTGTTTGCCAATTTTCCCGGCGTGGAAAAACCGCTGTCGGCGCTCAGGCCCGAAGAGTACCAGCAGCGCGATCGCGACGGTCGGTTGCTGGATACGCTGCCGCCAATCTGGAAAGGGTTGGTGCCGAAGGCGCAGGAAGTCGGGCACGTCAATTACAGCATTGGCGAGGATGCGGTATTCACCAATCAACTGCCGAATCAGCCGTTTGTCTTGACCGGGCCACAAGGGGAAAACCTGCCGCACGGCGTGGTGACGCGTGACCTGTGGCACGTTTTCTATCAAAACCAGATGCAGATCAACGGCGGTAAAAACGACAAGTTTGTCGCCTGGGCGGATTCCGGTGCGCTGACCATGGGCTACTACGGTGACGGCGCCTATAACTTGCGGTTGTGGACGCTGGCGCAGGAATTCACCCTGTGCGATAACTTCTTCCAGGGGGCGTTTGGTGGCTCCTTCCTCAATCATCAGTATCTGATCTGCGCCCGCCCGCCGTTTTACCCCGACGTACAAAACTCCATTGCCAAAGAGGGCATTGCCCAGCTTGAGAGCGATGACGCGGCTGACCCGCGCCTGAAGCCGCTGGGTGATTCGCCGGTCAGCGCGTCGTTCGGCATCCCGCTGTTTGGCAAGAGCCTGCTGACGCCGGACGGTTATGCGGTAAATACCATGGCGCCGCCGTATTGGCCGTCGTGGACCCGGGATGAAAAAGACCCCACGCTGGCGGATGCCACTCAGCCCAATGTGTTGCCGCCGCAAAAGCACGCGCACATCGGCGACCTGCTCAATCAGAAGGGCGTCGACTGGGCGTGGTACGCCGGCGGCTGGCAGTACGCGTTGGACAACCGCAAGGATCAGGGCGATTTTCCCGGCGCGCCGGACTTCCAGTATCACCATCAGCCGTTCAATTACTTCGAAAATCTGGGGCCGGGCAACCCACAGGCACGCGAAGCCCATTTGCGCGACGGCGGCATTGGCGACTCACCTGCCACCAACGCCTTTTTGGCGGCGGTAGAGGCAGGTACGCTGCCGCCGGTGACTTTCTACAAGCCGCAAGGGAACCTCAATATGCATGCCGGCTATTCCGATGTGGAAGCAGGCGATCGCCATATCGCCCACATCATCAACAGCCTGCGTAACGGCCCGCAGTGGAACAACAGCGTGGTGGTGATCACCTTCGACGAAAACGGTGGCTGGTGGGATCACGTTGCGCCGCCGCAGGGCGATCGTTGGGGGCCGGGATCGCGCATTCCGGCGTTGATCATCTCGCCGTTCGCCCGTAAAGGCTATGTCGATCACAAGGTATACGATACCGGCTCGATCCTGCGCTTGATCGGCCGGGTATTCGATCTGCCGATGTTGGAAGGGTTGGCTGAACGCGATAAAGCGATGGCGGAACGCGGTCAAAAACCGCTGGGGGATTTGACCGACGCGCTGGAGTTTCCGGCCTGATAGGGCGGGGCAAGCGCTGTGTTTACAGCGCTTTGTTCATATACCAGATGCCGATGGAACCCTGTGCGCTGGTGTAGCAGGTCTCGCCGCACAGGCTCAGCCCCTGGCGCTGATAAAAACGCTGGGCGCTGGTATTGCGTTGCAGCACCTCCAGCCACAGCATGGGTTGTTGCCTTTCAATAGCCCGTTGCTGTACCTGCTCAAAGAAAAGTTGGCCGTAACCCCGGCCGGCGTATTCCGGCAGAAAATAGATTTTCTGCAGCTCTGCACCGGTGGTTTGCGTCGGCGCCAGCAGGCTGTTGAAATTCAGCCGCGCATAGCCCACCAGATCCTCGCCTTCATAGCCCAGCAGCCAGCAAACTTCCGGATCCTGCAGCGTTTTTTCTAATGCCTCGACCGCAAAATCTTGCGCCAAAAAAGCGTCCAGCTCCTCTTTATAGTGCCAAAGTTCGCCGAAGTGCGCCTGATAGGTACGAATGCCGACGTCTCGAACCAGCAACAAATCACCGATCAAAGCCTGGCGGATAGTGAACATAGGGGCCTCATTGTGGGTTATGGCCAGAATACTGGCGATAGATTGGTGGTGAAAATTTAGACACTCAATTCCATACGAGATATACTCAATATACTCAATATCTGTATATGGAGGCAGTATGACGACTAAAGAACAGACTCATCGCCGTTCAGGCCATGGCATTTCAATGCAAATGCTGACTGCCGATCAGTTACAGCATCTTAAACCGGGTAAGCACACGACTCGGTATTTGGTTATTGAAGTCGATGCCGGAAACAATAAAGCAAAACGTGGTGATAAGGATACTGCCAGGAATGCGGCGTTGCGGGAAAAATTAGTAGCCATTGTAAACGACCCTACCCTGGATCCCCGCGCGGCAATGCAAATGTTGGAGATTGCGAGGGAGGTGGGGATGAAACGGCCAGTAGCAGAAGAGCCTGCTGAGACGTCTCCTCTTGGTGGAGGATCAAAAGCCAGTATTTTTGATGGTTTTGAAGCATTCCGTGGCAGAAATGAAGTCAGAAAACAGGATCTTCGTCAGTACATACTGGCAGATTCCACCTGGCTGACCTCATCCGATCTTTCCGATAAGGCCGGGTTCAGCAACCGTAATCGCAGTGCCGGTCCGAACGGGTGGAAGCAGCGCGGAAAAATTTTCGCGATCAACGTTGAGGGCCATGATCGTTATCCTGCTTACGCTCTTGATGAGGCTTATCAGCCGCTAAAAGTCCTTAAAGAGATATTGAGCGTTTTTGAGGGAACAAAAAGCCCATGGTCTATGGCAAGTTGGATGGGGACGGCAAACGGCTGGCTTGACGGGAAAAAACCTAAAGAACTCTTGCAGAAAGATCCCTCTGCCGTTTTGCATGCTGCTCGTAAAGAGAAGGAGGGGGCACAGCATGGCTGATGATTTGGTGCCACCGGCTGCAAAGATCAATATCAATAAGCGTATTTTAGAGGCAGGGACGCCGCTTTATCGTATTCATAGGGAAAAATATGCCGGTGACGCCTTTAATGCCAGCAGACAAGGAGACGCGCGATTCAGCCCGATAGTTAATGAGGACAGCCGAGTCATTGCCACGGCTTATGCCGGTGACAGCACCAAGGTAGCCTTTTGTGAAGTCCCGTTACACGATGTTGATTTTTCTCAAGTAAAAGTTGAGTTCGTCCATTTTCGTCACGTTTCCAACCCGCAGTAGTGATTCACCCGCCAAGATGCTTCGGCGTTTCCCGACGAAACCCCAGCCCGATAATGCGGCCGAACAGGCGCGGCAGCCAGCGGCTGTTGCCGACGCGGGTCATCAGGCTGGAACCGCCGCCGGCGCGGCGTTTTTTCGGTCTGCGTTGGCTCATCTTGATCTGCAGGAATTGGGTGGCTTTGGTGGGGAAATTGCGCCGGCGCTGTACCTGTTGCCAGCTTTGGATATCCTGCAGGCGATCGTCCTGAAACGGCGCCACTTCGGCGATGTGCAGCAAAAACCTCTCCAGGCCGTCTTGCTGAATCGCCTCGAAACTGCCTTTATCGATGGAATATCCGCACTGCCAATATTCGCCCCGGTCGATCATGATGAAGTTCTGTTTCGGGCCGGTGTGGCCCATCGACCAGGCCGGATCGCCGGGTTTTTTATCGAGCTTCATCCACAGCACGTCGCGCGGCGAGCCAAACGCGCGGCTGCTGAATGCCGCCTGTTCGCGCACCACCGAGTTGCGCCCGTCGGTACCGACCACCAGCTGGCTGCGCACGCGGATCGGGCCTTCGGGCGTGTCCGCCAGCACCCCGCATGCCTGGCCGCGGTCATACAGCAGTTGATGCACCTGCGCCGATTTGATCAGCGTGAATTCAGGGAAGGCAGCCGCTTTTTCTGCCAGAAAGTTGAGAAACTCCCACTGCGGCATGAACGCGATAAATTTGCAGCGCGTCGGCAGCCGGGTGAAGTCTGCCAGCGTGATATCGCGGCCGGCGATCTCGGCCTGCAGCGTTTCTGCGCGTTGGTGCGGCAACGTCAGCAACTCATCGAGCAGGCCAAGCTGATGCATGATTTCCAGCGTGGAAGGGTGAAGGGTATCGCCGCGAAAATCGCGCAGGAAATCGGCGTGCTTTTCCAGCACCGTTACGTTAATGCCCGCCCGCGCCAGCAGGTAACCGAGCATCAGCCCGGCAGGGCCACCACCGACGATGCAGCAAGAGGTGGCGTAAGGTGTGACAGGCGACTGTGACATAGCGGTTGGCCCTGACGATCGGCATCCTGCGGATCGTAATTGAATGACTGTATTTGATAATGATTATCAATATCAGGTCTGGCTGTCAACCCGCGGCGCAGTGTGGTCAAAGGGGACGGAAAGGTGGCCAACCCGGTAGCATTGGGTGCCGGGTTCCTGCGTCAGCGGTAGTTCCCGCCACAGATGCAGCCGCACCAGTTGCCAGGCGGCGGGATCAAACGCCACTATGCTGGCCACGGCATTGTTGTCCAGGGTAGCGGGATTGTCCTGCTGCTGGCGGCGCAACGCAGCCAGATCGCTGTAAGGTGCGATCGGCAGCGTTTGACGTGTGGCGCAGGTGGCTTCAGCGAGCCTTTGGCGGTCAAAATACGTCAGCCAGGGCAGCCAATGCGAAACCTGTGGCCAGCCAAAGGCCTGGCTTACCCCCCTGAACCCGTCGCCGGTCAGAAAATCGCTCATGCCGACACTGCTGTTCCACAGATAAAACGGTGCATAGAGATTTTCGCCGCTGTGCTCACCTTTCTGTGCATAGAGATAGGCTTTAATCAACAACTGCGGACAGTTATCCAGCAGGTGGCCAAAACGGCTGATGCGGTCGCGGATAATCGCCATATCGTAATCGGCGGGCAGGGGAAAATTGTATTGCATGGCAAGCATGATGATTCTCCTGAAAGACATTGACCCGGCGAGCATGACACGCCATCTTTATCAGTAAAATCGGCATTATTTTGATTAATGGTTCATAAAAACGGGATGGTCAGCATGGGGCGAGTCACCTTCGATCTCGACGATCTGCGCAGTTACGTTACCGGCATTGAGTTGGGCAGCTTCGCCAGGGCGGCGGAACGGTTGGGGCGATCGACCTCGGCGGTTAGCGCGCACCTGAAAAAACTGGAGCAGCAGATCGGTGCGCCGATCTTGCGAAAATCCGGGCGCGGAATGGTGATGACCGAGGCCGGTGAAACGCTGTTGGGCTACGCTCGCCGGCTGCTGGAACTGAACGACGAGGCTGCCGCTGCGGTGCGCGGGCTGGATTTACAAGGAACCGTGCGGCTTGGGCTGCAGGAAGATTTCGGTGAAACCTTTTTGCCCCAGGTGCTGGGCAGTTTTACCCGTGCCCATCCGAAGGTGCGCATAGAGGCGCGCATCGCCCGCAACGCGGAGCTGATCGACTGGGTGCTGAAAGGGCAGCTGGATTTGTCGCTGGCGTGGGACGGCGGCATCAGCACGCCGTTTCAGCAGGACTTGGGCCGCCGGATGATGCATTGGATCGCCTCGCCGAACTTCGATCTGAACCAGTGGCAGGGCGGTGATGAGCCCTTGCCGCTGGTGATGTTCGACGCCCCCTGCCTGATGCGCAGTGCGGCGACCAACGCGCTGGATCGCGCCGGTATTGCGTGGCGCATCGCCTTCACCAGCCGCAGCCTGAACGGTGTGTGGGCGGCGGTCAGCGCCGGGCTGGGGGTCACGGTACGCACCGATGCCGGGTTGCCTTCGGGATTACTCCGCCTGGCACCCGATGCCTTGCCGGCGCTCAGCCACATCGGTGTGGTGTTGCACCGCGCCGAAGAAAACCCCTCTGCGGCTATTGGACGGCTGGCGCAGATCGTGGCCGAACGGATCGACGGCTAGTCCTGTTCGATCGGTTGATTGCCGCTCAGCGCACCCCATTCGGTCCAGGCGCCGTCATACAGCTTCACCTGCGGTGCATCGAGCGACAGCAGGCCAAACGCCAACACCGCGGCGGTGACGCCGGAGCCGCAACTGGTGACGATCGGCCCGTTGATGTCCACCCCTTTATCGCTGAAGGTCTTCTTCAGCGCTTCCAGCGATTTGAAGCGGCCGTTTTCCAGCAGCTCGCCGTAAGGGATATTGATGCTGCCGGGGATATGGCCGCGATGCAGCCCTGGGCGCGGCTCTGGCGCTTCGGCGTAAAAACGCGGCGCGGCGCGGGCGTCCAAAATCTGTACCTGCGTGTTTAGCGCCTGCTCCACCTGTTGCATATTCACTACCGCATCGGCGTTGAAGCGGGCGTTAAAGGTTTGCGGTTCAGGCTGTGCCGGGCCGGTTTCCAGTGCCTGACCCAACGCAGTCCAACCGTTCAGGCCTTCGTCCAGTACGTAAACCCGCTGCGCGCCAAAGTTGCGGAAGGTCCACCAGCCGCGCGGGGCGGAAAACTGATTACCCTCGTCATAAAACACGATGGTTTGCTTATCGTTGATGCCCAGCTTGCCCGCTGCCGCGCTGAATTCCGCCGCCGTCGGCAACATGTGCGGCAGGGCGGTGTTTTTGTCGGCTACGTCGTCGATATCAAAGTACAGCGCGCCCGGTATATGGCCGCGTTCAAACTCGGCGAGCATATCCTTTTTCGGCACCAGGCCGACCGGGGACATCCTGACATCGACCACCACCAGATCTTCATCGTTGATATGCTGCGCAAGCCATTGTGGAGTAACCAGAAACGGAGAATTCATCGCTATTGTTCGCCTGTTGTGAAAACGGATTTTCACTATACACCAGCGGGCAGGAGGATGAGGTAAGATGATTGGCAAACGGGCGGAGAATCATGAGGCGTAATGGACAACGACAGCTTCGGCGGCGCCAAAATCGCGCTGCTGTGCGGCGACAGCTTGCTGACCTATCGGCGTGACGACAAAATCGGTATCCCCTGGCCGGGCTGCTGGGATCTGCCCGGCGGCGGGCGTGAAGGCGATGAAACGCCGCTGCAATGCGTGCAACGGGAAACCTTCGAGGAATTTGGCCTGCGCATTGCCGCTCGGCAGGTGAACTGGCAACAGCGCTATGACGGCATTCTGGCCGGCTATCCGCCCACCTGGTTTATGGTGGGCGAAATCGTGCCGGCGCAAATTGCCGCCATTCGCTTTGGCGATGAGGGGCAATGCTGGCAGATGATGACCGTCGACCGCTTTATCACCCATCCACAGGGCATTTCGCACCTGCAGCAGCGGCTGACGGCGTATCTGCGTCGCTAGGTCCGTTCCGTCGCCTCAACCCGGGCGATCAGCGCCGCGAGCTGGCGATCGGAAAACACTTCGATGCCATGCCGGCGCAGCAACTCGGCGGTAACGCCGCTGCCGGGTTTGGTCTGGCCGCTGAAAGAGCCGTCGTAGATAAACTGGCTGCCGCATGATGGGCTGCCGTCGGTGAGCAGCGCAAAACGGCAGCCGTGCCGCCGTGCGGTTTCCAGCGCCAGATGGGCGCCGAGCAGATAGCTGTCGGTGACGTCGTTGCCGCCGGCCTCCATCACCCGCGCCTGCTGGGCGAGCACGGTGGCGCCATTGGCGGCCGGGGTAATTTCTGCGCTGGGGCGCGGGGTGGAAAAACCGGCGGCCAACTCCGGGCAGCAAACCACCAGGCGGCCTTCGCGCTGCCAACGTTGCAGGGTCGCGTTGACCAGCGGTTTGTCGGAGCCGTTATAGCGAACTTTAAAACCGGCCAGGCAGGCGCTGAATAAAATCTTTTGCGGCATGATAGCTGTCTTCTGTCACGGGGGCGAAAGCGCGGGCCAACAGCCCGCACGCGCGGCTTTAACATAGCAGAGTCATGTCGACGATGGCAGCGCCAACCGGTTAATTTCTGCCGGTTCGATGATTTGCAGCGGCGTCGCACGTCGCGCAACCGCCAGCATCGCCAGCCCGACCCTTTCGGTCGTGGTGACCTGATTGGGGAACAGCCGCAAGGCACCCAGCCACAGGGGTTTAAACAGCGTATACAGCAAATGATAAGCACGGGTTTTGGAACGGATGCCGTGTAATGGCAGGATAGCGCCGGGGCGGAACATCACCGCACGGAACGGCAGCGCCAGCAGGGCGTTTTCGGTCGCCCCCTTGACTCTGGCCCACATGCTGCGGCCCTGTTCGCTGCTGTCGGTACCGGCGCCGGAAACGTAAATAAAAGTCATGGCCGGATTCAACCGCGCCAGTGGACGAGCGGCGGCCAGCGTCAGATCGTAGGTCACCGCGCGATAGTCGGCTTCGCTCATGCCGAAGGACGAGATGCCAAGGCAAAACAAGCAGGCGTCATAGCCGGCGAACTGCGGCTCCAGCGCCGACAGATCGTCGAGCGCGGGCGTCGTCAACTGCCTGAGTTTGGCGTGGCTTTGCGCCAGCGGGCTGCGGCCGACGCTGAGCACTTCTGTGACCTGCGGGTCGAGCAGGCACTCGCGCAACGCCCCCTGGCCGACCATACCGCTGGCACCGAAGATTATCACTTTCATCATCTGTTCTCCTGACGGGGGGCCACGCGCCGGCTGCGCCAGCGGTTCGGCGTTTGCGATTCCCACTGCATAAAAGCGCGGCTGAACGAATTCAATTCTTCAAAACCCAGCACGAAGGCAATTTCACCCGGCTCCAGATCGGTGTCCGACAACAGATGGCAGGCGGTGCGATGGCGGGTTTTATCCAGCAATTGCTGATAGCTGTAGCCCTGCTGTTGCAGCCGACGTTGCAGGGTGCGCGGGCTGACGTACAATTCGGCGGCCACGCTGTTTACGCTGGGCCGCTGCCCGCGCATGCTGCGAGCGAGGATTGCCATCACCTGGGCGGGCAGGCTGTCATCCTGCCGCGCCCTGGCCAGCTCGGCTTCCAGCCCGGGCAGCAACACGGCCAGACTGTCCTGGTTATAGGTAATAAACGGCTGTTTCATCAGTGCGCGGTCGAACACCAGCACGTCCAGCGGCGCGTTGAAATGGATCGGGCAGGAAAAATAGCGCAACAGCGGGGAAGCGGGATCCTGGCGGCGCGTCAGCTCGATCGCCTGGGGTTGGATCGCCATGCCGGTGCCACGACGGCACAGGGCGGTGATGTAGGCGAACATGGTATCAATCAGCAGGTCGGGAGCGTGGCCTTCGGCCATCAGCCAGCGGGTATGCAGCCGCACGCCATTGCCGTCTTCCATCAGCATCAGCTCCTCCGGGCATACCAGCCGCTTATAGCGGGCCACCTTTTGCAAGGCTTCCCCCAAGGTGGCGGAATGCAGCGCCGCGACCGAGGCGATATCGTAGTGCTCCGGCGCTACGTCGCCGCCGAGGCGCAAACCGAATGCGGCATCATTGGTCAGCCTGGCTAGCGCGCGCCAGACTTCAAAATACTGGTGGGTGGAAAGCCTGGCCTTTTCGCGTCCGTCGCTGAGCAACCCGCTGGGAAGGCCGGCCAGTTGGCTAACCTGTTCAATATCCACCCCCAACGCCGCGAAGCGAACTGCCAGCGCGCTGGAAACCGGAATTTGATCGCTGCTCATGATGATTCCTTTGGCTGCCTGTGAAGAAAGGCTCCAGTGTAAAAGGTTAGAGCATGCGCGGATAATCCGATTGCGACAAGCTTTACCCCCGCTGCGCGAGGGCGCTTTCGATGCCGGTTACCGGCGCCAACATTAGCCTTTGGATGGTCTCGCCGACCCGGCGAACCGCCTGTTCAATCTCTGGCGTCAGTTTCGGCGCGTAGTTGATGCGCAGGCAGTTACGGTATTTGCCGGAAGCGGAAAAAATGCTGCCGACGGCGATCTGCACACCTTGTTGTTCCAGATAGCGGTTCAGCCGCAGAGTATCAAATTCGTCGTCCAGCTCAATCCACAGCATAAAACCGCCGCGCGGCTGGCTGACGCGGGTGCCGGGTGGGAAGTATTTCATGATCCAACCGGTCATCCGATCGCGGTTTTGTTGGTAGCGGGTACGCATGCGCCGCAGATGCTGCAGGTAGTGGCCGTGGCGGATAAAGTCGGCAATCGCCAACTGCGGTTGGGTGGCGGTGGAGCCGGTGCCGATATATTTCATGTGCAGCACGCGCTCCAGATAACGGCCGGGGGCAATCCAGCCGATGCGCAGGCCGGGTGCCAGCGTTTTGGAAAAGGAACTGCACAGCAGCACGCGGCCATCGTCGTCGAAGGACTTGATGGTGCGCGGCCGCGGATACTGGTAGGCGATATCGCCGTAGACGTCATCTTCGATGATCGCCACATCATGGCGCTGCGCCAGCGTCAGCAAACGCTGCTTGCGCGCCTCGGGCATGATGTAGCCCAGCGGGTTGTTGCAGTTGGGCGTCAGCAGAATCGCCTTGATGGGCCATTGGTCCAGCGCCATTTCCAGCGCTTCCAGGCTGATGCCGGTCAGAGGATCGGTAGGGACCTCCAGCGCTTTCATGCCCAGCCCTTTCAGCGTTTGCATCGTGCCGTGAAAACAGGGGGAGTCCACCGCCACAATGTCCCCCGGTTGGCACACGGCGCGCAGCCCGGCGGACAGCGCTTCATGGCAACCGGTGGTGATCACCAACTGGTCGGCGCTTATCTGGCAACCGGAATCCAGCAGCAAGCGGGCAATTTGCTCACGCAATCCCATCACGCCCTGAATATTGTCGTAATACAGGCTGCGCAGATCGCCGTGGCGGCCCATATGTCCCAGCGCCTTTATCAGCGGTTTTAGTGTCGGTTCACTGATATCCGGCATGCCACGCCCCAGCTGTATCAGATCTTCACGCGGCTTGTTGCGGATCAGATCCAGCACCTGCTCCCACTGCGAAATGTCCACCGGTCGTTGTACCGGGCGTGTGACGGCGGGCAGCTCGGCCAATGTGCGCAGCCCCCGCACGTAGTAGCCCGATTTCGGCCGCGCTTCCACCAATTGGCTCTCTTCCAGCAGGCGATAAGCCTGTTGCACCGTACTGATGCTGACGCCGTGTTCCTGGCTCAGCGTACGTACCGACGGCAGGCGTTCACCGGCCGGATAAAGCCCCTGTTCGATGCGTTGGCTGAGGATGGCGGCCAGCGTGGCGTAGCGTGTCATACAGATACCCAAAATGAGAGTGAATGGGAAAATAACCGGCACAGATGGGATTAAATTAGACCATTCAGATACGCAGAGACAGCTTTTGTATGGAAAAAATACCACCGTCTTGAATCTGTACCGTTTTACCCCCGCGCCGCATCATGAACGTCGAGGCTAAACCGAAGGAGAACGTAATGATGACCCTGTTTGCAGATGGCGCGCCGGCGCGGAGCCGGTTACTCTTTTTCCGTTGGCGTTTGTACCTGCAACGCTACCGCACGCGTAAATCACTGTTGCTGCTGGACGACGCGCAGTTGGCGGATGTCGGTCTGACGCGCGCCGATGCGCGGCGGGAAGGGCGTAAACCTTTTTGGCTGGAATAATAAGGAAACGGCATGCTGAAGTTATTGGGTAAGGCGTCATCGATTAACGTGCGCAAGGTGCTGTGGACCTGCCATGAACTGGATGTGGCATTGCAGCGGGAGGATTGGGGCAGCGGTTTTCGCTCCACCCAGGAAGCGGCGTTTTTGGCGCTTAACCCCAACGGACTGGTACCGGTATTGATCGACGGTGAGCGGGTACTGTGGGAATCCAATACGATTTGCCGCTACCTTGTGGGCCGTGAAGGGCGCGACGACCTGCTGCCGCTGGAGCCGGGGGCGCGGGCCGGGGTTGAGATGTGGATGGACTGGCAGGCTACCGATCTGAACAATGCCTGGCGCTATGTGTTCATGTCGCGGGTGCGTCAGGATGCCGCTTATCAGGATCAGGCCCGGTTGGCGGACGCCGAAAGGGAGTGGAACCGGCTGATGGGCATACTGGAGCAGCATCTGGCGCAGGGCCAGGCTTATATGGCTGGCGCGGCTTTTAGCCTGGCGGATGTGGTGATTGGGCTGTCGTTGAATCGCTGGTTGATGACGCCGTTCTCGCGCCCGGATTACCCGAGTCTGAATGCGTATCTGCAGCGGCTTAAACAGCGGCCGGGGTTCTTGCTGTATGGCGCGAACGGTTTGCCGTGATATGAAATAAAATATCCATTTTATTCGTGCGTTCTTCACCGCCGGGTGCAGCGTAACGTGATCGCTGCGCCGTTGCATCATGGTCGGCAGGGTTTCATGAACGGCATCACGGATATGAGTTTTATTTTCTCCCTGGCTTGTTATTGAAATTTATATTCCATATAAATCTGTATCAGATGGCGCGTTTCATTAAACGGCGCGCCGGTCATACTATGGATATCGGCAGGGGAGAAGGTGATGAAACAGGTACGCGTTGGGTTAATCGGCACCGGCTACATTGGGCGTTGTCACGCTATTGCTTATGCGCAGGCGGCCACGGTATTTCCACTGAAAGGCGAACTGGTGCTGGAAATGCTGGCGGAAGTGACCCCGGAGTTGGCGCAACAGCGCGCCGCCGAATTTGGTTTCTCACGCTCTACCGGCGACTGGCGGCAGTTGGTGGCGGATCCGGCTATTGATGTGGTGGATATCTGCGCGCCAAACTTCCTGCACAAGGAGATGGCGCTGGAGGCGATCCGCCACGGTAAGCATGTTTATTCCGAAAAACCGCTGGCGCTGGATGCCAACGATGCCGCCGAAATGGTGCAGGCCGCCCGCGCCAAAGGGGTTAAAACGCTGGTGGGCTTCAACTACATGAAGAACCCGACCAGCCAGCTGGCGCGCGAAATTATCGCCAACGGCGAGATTGGCGAGGTGGTGCATTTCTACGGCACCCACAATGAGGATTATCTCGCCGATCCGCGCACCCCGATAGACTGGCATTGCCGCAAGGCCAGTGCCGGATTGGGCACGCTGGGGGATCTGGCGGCGCATATCGTTAACATGGCGCATTATCTGGTGGGCGATATCGTGGCGGTCTCCGGCGACATGCAGACCATTATCAAACAGCGGCCGGATGCCAAAGACCCGACGGTAATGCACGAAGTGGAAAACGAGGATCAGGCCAGTGCGCTGGTGCGTTTTGCCGGCGGTGCCATGGGCACTATCGAAACCTCGCGCATTGCCTGCGGGCGCAAGATGGGGCTGACTTACGTAGTGACCGGCACCAAAGGTACGCTCAGCTATACCCAGGAGCGGATGGCGGAACTGAAGCTGTATCGGCATGACGAACCGGTTGAGCGGCAGGGCTTCAAAACGCTGCTGGTGGGGCCGAAGCACCCGGACTACGCGGCGTTTTGCATCAGCGCCGGGCACGGTATCGGTTTTAACGATCAGAAAACGGTGGAGATCCGCGATCTGGTCAACGGCATTGCCGCTGGCGACCGCATGTGGCCGGATTTCGAAGAGGGCTGGAAAGTGTCCTGCGTGCTGGATGCGATAGCCGCTTCCGCCGAGCAGCGTCGCTGGCTGGAGATTAACCGCGACTGACGAAATAAACTCTGACGTTCATCAGTTAACAACGTCAGAGTTTAGGGGGGTAATAAGTTAACTGGCTAGTAACTTAATAAGTTAGTAGGCTACTAGCATAGCAACTAAAAAGCAAAGCAAGAACAGCCGAAGGCACCCCAGAAGGCGTTATCGTCCGAGATCGGAATACTGGATCTGCGGGCGACATCATGCTGATGCGCATGCACCCCACAGGGTCCGCAGCACTGGTGCGCCTGGTTCAGCACCCCGACCCGGGTCGCGGCCGAAGGCGCTGCAGAACGATAATGCCCCGGCACCTGAGTGACCGGCGACCAGTCCGGCAGTACCGGTATTGCCGGTGGCGCCAGCGATGAGAAGCTCCCGGCGGCGTAAACCACCTTGCCGTCTACCAGGGTCATCACCGATTCAATCCCCTTGATCTGCTCCTCGGGTACGCTGAAATAGTCTTGCGACAGCACGGCCAAATCCGCTAGTTGCCCGACCTTAATCTGACCTTTTTTACCCTGTTCAGTTGAGAACCAGGCGCTGCCCTGCGTCCACAACATCAACGCCGTTTCGCGATCCAACCGCGCCTGGTCATCGTACATCGCCATACCGCCGACGGTACGGCCGGAAACCAGCCAGTAGAGTGCGGTCCACGGATTGTAACTGGCCACGCGGGTGGCGTCGGTACCCAACCCGACCGGCAGCTCGGCCGCCAACATTTTTGCCACTGGCGGTGTCTGTTGGGTGGCTTCCTTGCCGTAACGTTCGGCAAAGTATTCCCCCTGGAAAGCCATGCGGTGCTGCACGGCAATGCCCCCGCCCAACGCTTTTACCCGCGCGATATTGCGCTCGGAGATGGTTTCCGCATGGTCGAAGATCCAGTGCAGGCCGTTAAACGGGATCTCGCGGTTCACTTTTTCGAAGACGTTCAGCATGCGGCTGATGGATTCGTCGTAGGTGGCGTGCAGGCGGAACGGCCAGCGGTGCTCGACCAGATGGCGCACCACGCGCTCCAACTCGTCTTCCGTGCCTTCCGGCAGGTCCGGACGTGGCTGCAGGAAATCCTCGAAGTCGGCGGCGGAAAACACCAGCATCTCGCCAGCGCCGTTATGGCGGTAAAAGTCGGTGCCCTGGCCCGGTTTCAGCATGTCGGTCCACAGTTGGAAGTCCTCCAACTCCTGCTTCGGTCGCTGGGTGAACAGGTTGTAGGCGATACGCAGGGTCAGTTGCTTCTTCTCATGCAGCTCGGAGATCACCTGATAATCATCAGGATAGTTCTGGAAGCCGCCGCCGGCGTCGATGGCGCTGGTCAGGCCAAGGCGATTCAGCTCGCGCATAAATTGACGAGTCGAGTTGATCTGCTGTTCCAGTGGTAATTTGGGGCCTTTCGCCAGGGTAGCGTACAGGATCATGGCGTTAGGCTTGGCAATCAGCATACCGGTCGGGTTGCCGTTGCCGTCACGCTGAATTTCGCCACCCGGTGGGTTTGGAGTGTCCTTGGTGTAGCCCACCACTTTTAGCGCCGCGCGGTTGAGCAAGGCTCGGTCGTACAGGTGAAGGATAAACACCGGGGTGTCCGGTGCCACCTGATTGATTTCGTCCAGCGTCGGCATCCGGCGTTCAGCAAACTGGAACTCGGTCCAGCCGCCGACCACCCGAACCCACTGTGGGCTGGGAGTGCGCAGCGCCTGCTCCTTCAGCATGCGCAGCGCATCGGCCAGCGACGGCACACCTTCCCAGCGCAGCTCCAGGTTGTAGTTCAGGCCGCCGCGGATCAGGTGCAGGTGCGAGTCGTTGAGGCCGGGGACGGCAGTGTGGCCGTGCAGGTCAATCACCTGTGTTTCAGGCCCCGCGTGTTGCATAACGTCGTTTTCACTGCCGACGGCGAGGAATTTACCGTCGCGGATAGCCACCGCTTGGGCAGTAGATGCCTCGCGATCGACCGTGTGAAATTTACCGTTGGTGATAATCAGGGAAGCAGGGTTGCTCATAACGTTCTCCCGGCAGGCCGCCTAGCGGCGGGTGAGCCATTGATGAAATACGCGTGTCACGATCGGCATCCAGAGGAAAACCACCAGAGCGACTACGGTGGCGTCATTGAGAAAGTGGCCGCTCAGCGTGCCGTTCAGTTGTGGCAACAGCTTGCCCCAGAACCAGGGCACCAGATTGGTGGAGGGGAAAATCACCAGCAGGGTGATCAAAAACTGTTTCCATTTGGCAGGCTGGCGGGTAGTGGCGCTCGGCGGTGTAAACCAGAATTCCGCACCGGGCCGAATTTCAATGCTGTCGCTCTCCAGCAGCAGCGGCGAAACTTCCTCGATGTAGCGTTTGCGCAGCGGTGAGTTCACCCACTGGGACAGATTGTCGAGGTTGTCAAAGCGCACCAGTATGGTGTAGGCCTGTTCATTGCCGATGGGGCGGATCACGTTAACGCCGAGATGACCGGCGAAATTGGCGGCCTCGGGCATAATGCGTTTCAGCCAGGCCTCATAAGGCTGTTCCTGCCCTGGTGCCAAATGGTGAGTGATGACTAACGTGACATGCTGCGGGTGGGCCATAGGAACCGACTCCAGAGAAAACCCGGCGACATGGCCGGGGTTAAGGTTTATTTCGCCACGCGCGCTGGCGCGTGATGCACCATGGTGTAAGCGTAGTCGACGCCCATGCCGTAAGCACCGCTGTGTTCGCGTACCAGTTCCATCACAGCGTCATAAGTCTCTTTGCGCGCCCAGTCACGTTGATACTCCAGCAATACCTGCTGCCAGGTTACCGGGATAGCACCGGCTTGCACCATGCGGTCGATAGAACGCTCATGCGCGTCAACCGAGGTACCGCCGGAAGTATCGGTGACCACGTAAACTTCATAACCGGCTTCGAGCGCCATCAGCGCCGGGAAAGTCAGGCATACTTCGGTCCACAGCGCGGAGATCACCAGCTTTTTGCGGCCGGTGGCTTCAACGGCTTTCACAAAGGCTGCGTCCTCCCAGGAGTTCATCGAAGTACGTTCAATCGGGGTGATTTCAGGGTGAACCGCCAGTAATTCCGGCCAGATGTAGCCGCTAAAGCTTTCGGTTTCAACAGAGGTGAAAAGGGTAGGGACATTAAAAATCTTGCCGGCTTTGGCCAGACCGACCACGTTGTTTTTCAGCTGCTGGCGATCAATATTGGCCACGCCAAAAGCCATTTGTGGTTGATGGTCAATGAATATTAGCGCAGAGTTATCGTTGTCAAGTAGTTGAAATTTAGACATGATTTACCTTCCCAGTGATACTTCGGTTTAACAACGGGTGAATGTAACGCCGATAAACCGCAGGGTAGACAGGGGCCGATTTCAAAGATAGCGCAGAATTTTTGCCATCTTGTTGAGTTTTTTTATACACGGGGGAATGCGGTGAGACTAAACCTGGAAGCGTTACTGATTTTGGATGCGCTGGATCGGCATGGTTCTTTCGCCGCTGCGGCTTCGGCACTGTTCAAAACGCCATCGGCGCTGAGCTATATGGTGCAAAAACTGGAGAGCGACCTCGAGATTACCCTGCTTGACCGTTCCGGCCACCGGGCGAAATTCACCGATACCGGCAAACTGATGTTGGAGAAGGGCCGGGTGCTGCTGCGGGCGGCGCAGGATCTGGAACAGCAGGCGCGCTATGTGGAAAACGGTTGGGAGAACGAGATCACGTTGGGTATTGACGCATCCTTCCCGTTCGAACGGCTGTTGCCGCTGATCGAAGAGTTTTATCAGCGCCATCACCATACCCGTTTGAGCTTTAGCCATGAGGTACTGGCCGGCTCCTGGGAGTCGCTGGTTTATGGTTGCGCGGACATTATTATCGGCGCTATTTGTGAGCCGCCGTCGCGCGTAGGTTATGCTTTCAGTCAATTGGGGCGGCTGGATTACGTGTTTGCCGTGGCCCCGCAACATCCGCTGGCGGCGTTGGCCGAGCCCTTGCTGAAGGCCGATATCCGGCAGCACCGTGCTGTGGTGGTGCGGGATACCTCGCGGGTGAATGCACCGCAGAACCTGAATATCCTCGAGGAGCAAGATCAACTGACGGTCTTTGGGTTTGACGCCAAACTGCGGGCGCAGCTCCGCGGTCTTGGCTGCGGCTATCTGCCACGCTATTTGGCCGAACCTTATCTTAAAAGCGGCGAACTGGTAGCGAAAAGCGTCGAAGCGGAACGTTGCAGCGATATCGCCTATTTTGGCTGGCGTGAAAGCGCCACCGGCCTGGCGGCAAAATGGTGGCGCGAACGGTTGCAGCAGTATGCCGATGCGGGGGATGTCTACCCGGGTCTCTGATTAGCATTTTTGAAGCATGATAAAAGGAAAATCGGGTAATGAAAGGCGAACATCGGTACGACGTGGAAGTGAACTGGGAAGGCAATTTGGGCGCCGGTACGCCGGATTACAAATCTTACGGCCGCGATCATCGCATCAGCGCCGCAGGCAAGGCGGATATTGCCGGTTCCGCCGACCCGGCCTTTCGCGGCGACGCCGCCCGCTGGAACCCGGAGGATCTGCTGGTGGCCTCGGTCAGCGCTTGCCACAAACTTTGGTATCTGCACCTGTGCGCCACCTCGGGGATTTCGGTGCTGGCCTATCAGGACAACGCCATCGGCATCATGCGCGAAGATACCCAGCGCGGCGGGTTCTTTACTTCGGTTACGCTGCGCCCGCGGGTAACGATTCGGGATGGCGACGATCTGCAACTGGCGCAGCAACTGCATGAAAAAGCGCACCACCTGTGCTTTATCGCCAACTCGGTTAATTTCCCTATCGAATGTCAGCCGCAGGCCGTCTATGCAAATAGCTGATTTTTAACTTTGCTTTACCGCTTTCGTTATTTTGAGCGCCCATGCGGCTCGCAGATACTGAGGAAAATTTCCTACAGCGAGCCGCAGCATGTCCTCACCTCAAAGCCACAGCCACTACCTGCATTCTGCCCAGCGCAGCTGGATCCGGCAGCTTAACCGGCGCTGGTACTGGCGGCTGGAGCTGCCGACCTGGGGCATTATGGCGGCGGTTTACGGCGGCTGGTTTGGCGTGGCGGAGTACTGGCAGACGCTGGGGCCGTGGCTTGGCACCCCGCTGCTGATCCTGCTGACCACCTGGTATATGTCGCTGCAACATGAACTTATCCACGGCCACCCAACGCGCTGGCCGCGAGTCAATCAGCTGTTTGGCCTGTTGCCGCTGGCGGTGTGGTATCCCTATGGTCTGTATCGCGATTCGCATATTCAGCACCACCGCAACGAACACCTGACCGATCCGCATGAAGATCCCGAAAGCTATTATTTCAGCCAAGCCCAATGGCAGCGTTTCCCCCGGTTGTTCCCGCTGTTGGCGAAAGTGCGCAATACGCTGGTCGGGCGGGTACTGCTTGGCCCGGCGCTGGATATTGCCGCTACGTTGGTCAATGCACTGAAGGCTATCGCCGCCGGCGAACTGCGCACGCTGGCGATGTGGCTGGTGCACCTGCTGCTGTTGGCGGCGGTGCTGGGCTGGTTGCAACAGCAGGGCATTGGCGCGGCGTTCTACCTGTTGGCCATCAGTTACCCGGCGCTGGCGCTGACCAAGGTGAGGTCGTTTTTTGAGCATCGCGCCGTTGAAGCTCCGCAGGCACGTTCTATTATTAATGAGGCGGCGTGGCCGTGGCGGCTGCTGTTTCTCAATCTGAACTATCATTTAGTTCACCATGACCTGCCCGGCCTGCCGTGGTACGGTTTACGGGAAGTGTATCTGGCGGAGCGCGGCGCGTACCGGCAGCGCAGCCAGGGATTTGTGGTGCAGGGTTATGGCCAATGGGTGAACGACTACGCCTTTACTCCGGTTGCCGTTGAGGTTCACCCTTTCAGCGGCGGCGAGACGCCGACGGCGTACCAGGGCGAACATGAAGTCTGGCCGGCAGAGACATTGATTGCGCGATGGAAGCGCGCTTCTCAGGATTTTCCAATCGATCTGGCCAAATAGCCGGAAAACACACAACAAGAGGAAAAAGTATGGCTATCACCCCATCACGTGGACGTTTCTTTGCTCTGGCGTTGACCTTGCTTGCCGCGAGCGTCGGCGTGGCGCAGGCGGCCGATACGGTGCGCGTCGGGTCCAAAATCGACACCGAAGGTTCGCTGCTCGGCAACATCATTGTGCAGGTGCTGGAATCCAATGGCATCAAAACCACCAACAAATTGCAACTCGGCACCACCAAGGTGCTGCGCGGGGCGATCACCTCCGGCGAGATTGACGTTTATCCGGAATACACCGGCAACGGCGCATTTTTCTTCTCCGATGAGAAAGACCCGGCTTGGAAAAATGCCCAGGCCGGTTTCGAGAAGGTGAAGAAGCTCGATTATGACAAGAACAAAATCGTCTGGCTGGCTGCCTCGCCGGCCAACAATACCTGGACTATCGCCATCCGTCAGGACGTGGCGGATGCCAACCACCTGAAAACCCTGGCCGACCTCGGCAAGTGGATCAACGGCGGCGGCAAATTCAAGCTGGCGGCCTCGGCGGAGTTTATCGAGCGTCCGGACGCTCTGCCGGCGTTCCAAAATGCTTACGGCTTTAAACTGAATCAGGATCAACTGCTGTCGCTGGCCGGCGGCGATACTGCCGTGACCATCAAGGCGGCGGCGGAGCAAACCTCCGGCGTGAATGCGGCGATGGCCTACGGCACCGACGGCCCGGTGGCGGCGCTGGGGCTGCAAACGCTCGAGGATCCAAAAGGCGTGCAGCCGATTTACGCGCCGGCGCCAATTATTCGCGAGGCGGCGCTGAAACAGCACGCCAATATCGCCGAATTGCTGAAGCCGGTATTTGCCTCGCTGGATGGCCCGACGCTGCAGAAACTCAATGCGCAGATCGCGGTAGAGGGCCAGGATGCCAAACAGGTTGCGGCCGCTTATCTGAAAGAGAAAGGATTTGTTAAGGGATAATGCCGATCTTCCCCCTCTCCCTTTGGGAGAGGGGCGGGATACGGCCCACCAGACATGGAGCCGGAGAGTTTCTTTGATTATTGCCGTAAAAAACCGCGTTTTACTGACATTGCTTATCCTGTTGCTGCTGGCCGCATTTGGCCTGCCGTTTCTCAGCTATGCCCCCAATCGCCTGCTGTCGGGCAAGCCCATTTCCTTGATCTCCCTGCTGCACGGCCCGGCGTTGTGGCTGTTGGCACCGATGCTGGTGCTGGCGGTGCTTAGCCTGCTGGCGCCGAACCGGCGCAATGCGTTGCTCACCACGCTGGCCGCTTCGGCGCTGCTGACGCTGGCCTTCTGGCTGAGCGGCGATGCCGCACAACAACTGGCTCAGGATGGATCCAGACTGGCGCGCACCTCCTGGGGAAGCGGCTGCTGGCTGATATTGGCGTTGAGCCTGCTGATGGCCGCCGACGCCCTGACTCGCCTCGCCGCCTCGCACCTGTGGCGCATCATCGGCAATCTGCTGGTGGTGCTGCCTGCGGTGGCGTTGCTGTTTGGGCATCAGTTGGATCAACTTTCACTGCTGAAGGAGTACTACAACCGGCAGGAGGTGTTCGACGCCGCGCTGTTGCAGCACCTGACCATTCTGCTGGCGACGCTGGTGCCGGCACTGTTGATTGGCGTGCCGCTCGGGGTGCTGTGTTTCCGTTCCCGCCGTTGGCAAACGCCGATCTTCTCTACCCTGAACATTATCCAGACCGTGCCCTCGATTGCGCTGTTTGGTCTGCTGATAGCACCTTTGGCCGGGTTGGCGACGGCGGTGCCGTGGCTGGCGGAGCATGGCGTCAGCGGCATCGGCATGGCGCCGGCGATCGTTGCGCTGGTGCTGTACGCCCTGTTGCCGCTGGTGCGCAGCGTGGTGGCCGGGCTGCAAAGCGTGCCGGCCAGCGTGATCGAGTCTGCCAGCGGCATGGGGCTGACGCGTGGGCAGATTTTCTTCCGCGTGCAACTGCCGCTGGCGTTACCGCTGTTTTTGACCGGCGTGCGCATTCTGGCGGTGCAAACCGTTGGTATGGCGGTGGTGGCGGCGCTGATCGGCGCCGGGGGTTTTGGTGCCATTGTCTTCCAGGGCCTGCTCAGCAGCGCGCTGGATTTGGTGCTGCTGGGGGTGATCCCGGTGATCGTGATGGCGGTAATCGTCGATTCTCTGTTTAAATTTATGGTTTCACTATTGGAAGTATCACGCCGATGATTCACTTTACTCAGGTCAGCAAGATTTTTCAGGGCAAGCCGGCGGTGGACGACCTTACGCTGCAGATTGCCGAGGGCGAATTTGCCGTATTGATCGGCACCTCGGGTTCCGGTAAATCCACGACGTTAAAAATGATCAACCGGCTGATCGAACATGATCGGGGCAAGATTTATTTTGCCGGCGAAGAGATCCAGAAATTCAAACCGCAGGATCTGCGCCGCCGGATGGGCTATGCCATCCAGTCGATCGGGCTGTTTCCGCACTGGACGGTGGAGGAGAACATCGCCACCGTGCCGCAACTGCTGAAATGGCCGCGAGCGCGCATCCGTGATCGGGTGACCGAACTGCTGGAGCTGCTGCACCTGGAGCCGGATCTGTTCCGCCGCCGCTACCCGCACCAGCTTTCCGGCGGGCAGCAGCAGCGGGTTGGGGTGGCGCGCGCGCTGGCCGCCGATCCCGAGGTGCTGCTGATGGACGAGCCTTTCGGTGCGCTGGATCCGGTGACGCGCACGGCGCTGCAAACGGAGATCTCGCGCATTCATCATCTTTCCGGGCGTACCATCGTGCTGGTGACGCACGACATCGACGAAGCGCTGGCGCTGGCGGACCGCATCGTATTGCTCGATCAGGGGCGCATTGTGCAGCAGGGCACGCCGCTGGAATTGCTGACCGCGCCGGCCAACGATTTTGTCCGCGATTTCTTCGGCCGCAGCGATCGCGGCATCAAGCTGCTGTCGCTGGGAACGGTAGCCGAGCGCGTGCGCCCCGGCAGTGCCGACGGCGAGCCGATCGCCGCCGCCATGAGCCTGCGTGAAGCCCTGTCGGTGTTTGTGGCGCGCGGCAGTGAACGTTTACCGGTGGTGGGCGAACAGGGCGAAGCGCTCGGCGTGCTGCATTTCAACGATCTGATTAGCCAAAAGGCGCTGTCATGAGTGCGCAGCGTTCCACGCGCTGGCTGCGCGATCCGCTGCCCTGGACCTTTGCTTTGCTGCTGGCGCTGGTATTTGGCATGAATCATTTGCACGGGCTGTTCGCCGCCTGGTTCCCCGATCTGGAGCGGCCGGTCTATCAGCAAGACAGCTTTATCTCGCTGGTGTGGGCGCACCTGTTGCTGGTGGCGGTTTCCAGCCTGATCGCCGTGGTGATTGGCGTGGCGGCCGGGATCGGCGTGACCCGTCGGGCCGGCAAGGAGTTCCGCTCGCTGGTGGAAACCCTGGTGGCGGTCGGTCAGACCTTCCCGCCGGTGGCGGTGCTGGCGATTGCCGTACCGGTGATGGGCTTTAGCGAGCAGCCGGCGATTATAGCCCTGGTGCTGTACGGCCTGCTGCCCATCTTGCAGGGGACTCTGGCGGGGATTGAATCGGTGCCCAGCGCCACGCGCGAGATTGCGCAGGGAGTGGGGATGAGCGCCAGGCAGATCCTGTGGCGCGTCGAGCTGCCGCTGGCGGCGCCGGTGATTGTCGCCGGCATCCGCACGTCGGTCATCATTAACATCGGCACGGCGGCCATCGCCTCCACCGTGGGCACCAAAACGCTGGGTTCGCCGATCATCATCGGCCTGAGCGGTTTCAATACTGCCTATGTGATCCAGGGCGCGGCAGTGGTGGCTTTGCTGGCGATCATCACCGATATGCTGTTTGAGCGCTGGGTGCGCTATCTCACCGCCTGGCGTCAGCAGACGCTGGCGGATTCTTCTGCGGGGTAAGGGACATGAAGCAGGTATCTTTGCCGATGTACGGCGTTACGCATCAACCGGCCGAGGCTTTTTGGCAGGTGCTGCGCGAAAAACTTCAAGATTTGGGACTGACGGATTTGCCGTCGCAACTGAATTGGCCGCAGGATTTGGCGCGGCACTGGCGGCAGGACGATATCCTGCTCAGCCAGACCTGCGGTTATCCGCTGGTCAGCAGCCTGCCGCAGGTACAACTGGTCGGCACTTATCACTATCGCGTCGAGGGTTGCGAGGGGCCGGAGTACAGTAGCTGGTTGGTGGTGCGCGATGATGAGCCGGGCGAAAGCCTGGCGGATTTTCGCGGCCGGGTAGCGGCCTATAACAGCACCGATTCGCAGTCTGGCCATAACAGCCTGCGCGCGCTGATCGCGCCTTTGGCGCAAGACGGAAAATTCTTCCGCGCCGCTATCGCGTCCGGCGCGCATTACCAATCGCTCAAACTGATCCAAAACCGCGAAGCGGACATTGCGGCCATCGACTGCGTCAGCCTGGAATTGCTCAAACGGGCACAACCCCAGGCGCTGGCGGGGGTGAAAATTATTGGCCGGACGGCCGTCGTTCCGGGGTTGCCGCTGATTACCTCTGCGCATACGCCGCCGGAACAGCTGGAAATATTGCGCGCCGGGGCGAAGGCGATGGTGGGGGAAGCGGTGAGCGACAGCTTGCTGATCGGCGACTTCACGCTGGTCCCGCGTTCAGCGTACCAAAAAATCACCGCACTGGAACAACAGGCCGCCGCACTGGGGGTGACGGCGTTGTAGGCGGCTCCCCAGGCGGCGCTTGCCAAATTTACAGCAGGCCACCGCCGTCGATATCAATCACGCTGCCGGTGATAAAGCCGTTTTCCATCGCCAGCAGATACCCAGCCGCCACGTCCGCCGCCTGGCCGACGCGGCCGACCGGCAGCCCGGCACCGATTTTGGCGAACATCGCCTGACGCTGTTCGGCGCCAAGGGCATCGTAAGCTTCGGTGACGGTAACACCGGGGCTGACCACGTTGACCCGTCGCGGCGCCAGCTCTTTCGCCAACTGTTTGCCCATCGCCTCCAGCGCCGCATTGATGCCGGTTTTAATCAACTGCCCGCTGAGGTATTTGCGCGACAGTTGGCCAGAGGTCAGGGTAATGGAACCCTGCGGTGACAAGGTAGGCAGCGCAGCCTGTATGGCGCGTAAGGCGCCCCACAGTTTGACGTCAAAATTGGCCTGCGCCTCGTCGAAATCCGTATCTGCCAGCAGCCTGGTCTGTACGAGCGGCCCGGCGGTGAACACCAGATGATCGAACTCGCCGACCTCGGCGAACAGCGCACGCAGCGAACCTTCGTCGGTGACGTCCGCCTGCATTGCTCGCAGGCTGCCGCCGGCGGTGGGCTGATAGTGTTGCATGCATCCAGCGCGGCGTGAGGCCAGCACTACGCTGGCACCGCTTGCCACGGCGGCGTAAGCCACCGCTGCGCCGATACCGCTGTTACCGCCGAGGATCACCAGCTTTTGCCGGTTCAGGGGAGAAGAAGAGATGGTCATGATAGCGCCTCGATTGCCATGAGTGTTGTTGTTATCTATCATCAGGCATTGAAAATCCGCGAACAATCAGCCTAAATGGCAAACACTTGTAAATTATTTTTAATAATAGGCGTAGCGCCAGGATCCCCATGACATCCTTTATCGATCTCGACGTGTTCGTTCGTACGGTTGACGGCGGCAGTTTTTCAGAGGCGGCGCGCGCGCTGGATATCACCCCGGCGGCGGCCAGCATTGCGATTAAAAGGTTGGAGCAGCGGTTGGGGGTACGGCTGTTGGTGCGTTCCACCCGCAGCCTGCGGTTGACGGAGGAGGGACGGCGTTATCTTGACAGCGCCCGGCTGGCGTTAGGCGCGTTGGCAGAAGGGGAGCAGGCGATACGCGAGAAACATCAAGGGCTCTCCGGCGTGCTGCAAATTTCTGCGCCGTCCGATTTTGGCCGCAACCTGCTGTTGGGCTGGCTGGACGAATTCAAGCTACAGCACCCGCATATTCAACTGCAATTACTGATTAACGATCGCCAGGCCGACCTGTTCCGCGAGCCGGTAGATATTGCGCTGCGCTTCGGCCAGTTGGCGGATTCTTCGCTGGTAGCATTGCCCATTTTGCCGCAGCACCGGCGCTTAATCTGCGCCAGCCCGGCTTACCTGCAGCGGTATGGCGTGCCGCAGACGCCGGCAGAACTGGCGCAACACAGCATTCTGATTTATCAGCCCAGCGGGCGCAGGCAGGCTGAATGGCGCTTGTGGCGTGGGGATGAGTGCATTGAAGTGTCGTTGAACGGCCATTATTTTACCGACGACGGAGAGGTGGCGAGGCGTTGGGCACTGGCCGGGCACGGTATTGTCCGTAAATCGGCCATCGATGTGGTAGCGGATATTCACGCAGGGCGATTGGTGCAGCTATTGCCTGGATGGCAAAGCGATGCGGTGCCCATCAGCCTGGTGTGCCCGCACCGTTCGCAGGTATCGGAGCGCGTCAGGCTGTTGCAACGCTTTTTACAGCAGCGTTGTCAGGGCTGGATGGAGGATCACTTGGCCTGAATGCCGTCTGCCGGAGCCGTGTTGACGGCGGCATCATTGGCCGAGGTGCTCTCTTCGAGTGGCGTGGTGGAACGGGTGTACATATTCAACCCGGCCAGGAATACGCCACCCAGTGAACCAAAGGCGGCCAGGGCGATAACGATGATAAACGCTTTTTTCAGCATAGGAATAATTTCGCAGGTTGTTCGGAACAGCGGGAATTATAGACCCTTTGTCGGGTGAAACAAGACTCGTTTTTATACCCGTGGTCTTTCCAGCCACCACCTTGTTGGCGGCGGCATAGGGGCGAATATCTTCGCCCCGAGTCATACTATTTTCTGTTTATACGGCTTGCCGGGCGGGTGAACAGGTATTTTCCCAGCGTCACCAGCACCACCGCAGCGACGATAATCACCAGCGCGGCCCATTCACGTGGCGCCAGCGACTCGCCGGCAAAGCCGATGCCAAGCAGTACCGCCACCACCGGGTTGACGTAGGCATAGCTGGTCGCCACCGCCGGGCGCACGTTTTTCAGCAAAAACATGTAGGCGCTGATCGCCAGCATGGAGCCGAAGACGATCAGGTAACCCAGCGCGAAGAAGCCTTTGGCGGTGGGCATCTGGGTGAGGCGCTCGCCGCTCAGTTGGCTGACTACCAGCAACACCACGCCGGCGACCAGCATTTCCGCCGCACCGGCCATCGGCCCGGCGGGGAGTGAGATGCGAGACCCCAGAACCGAACCAAACGCCCAACTGGCGGAAGCCAGCAGGATCAGCAGCGCACCGGTCGGGTTGCCGACCAGGTTATTGCCGGTATTCAGCAGCACAATCCCCACCAGGCCCAGCGCAATGCCCGCCCATTCCAGTTTGGTATTGCGCATGCCCCACAGCAGGCTAAAACACAGGGTAAACAGCGGTACCGTCGCCACCATCACCGCGGCAATGCCGGAAGGCACGTTCTGATGCTCCGCCACGGTCACCAGGCCGTTGCCCACCGCCAACAGTAAAATGCCGATGGTGCCGGCGGCCAGCCACTGTTTTGGCGTTGGCAGGGCATGGCCGCGCAGCGCCAGGAAACTGAACAGTACGATCCCGGCGACCAGAAAGCGGATACCAGCCATCATCAACGGCGGCCAGCTTTCTACGCCCAGACGAATAACGAAGTAGGTTGACCCCCAAACAATATATAACGTGAAAAGTGCCCCGATTAACGGCAGGACGTTACGACTATTTTGGCTAAGCATGGGTTTTTATTCTGTAGGGAAGGTTATTATTAGAGGACTCAGTAAACCCGATCGGGTGGAGGATAAGCAACGCTTTTCACCACTTTTTTAATGGAAAAAGGTCGGTGAAAAAGGAATGGCAGGTAACTCTGCGCCGTTACGGGGCCGGCTTGTTCAGACGCGGCCAGCTCACTGCGGGCAGAAAGGCGGCCCAACCGACAGAAAGCAGCAACAGCATGATTTCCGGCGCGGTGCCCGGCTGTATTGCGCCCAACTTCCAACCGATAATGCCCGCCAGCGGCCCGGCGATGGACCCCAGGACTGCCAGCGGCCAGAGGGCGGCCTTTATCAGGTCCAACAGCCAAAACCACCAGCAGCCAAAGGCCAGCCACAGGGCAATCATCCATAACGGCAACAGGCTGTGGCCGCTGAAATGCAACACGCCGGCGTAGTTCCACAGGCTGTCCATCAGGATACCTGTCAGGGCGGCCAACAGCGCCCATCGCCGCCGGTGCGCCGGGGTAAAGATGAGCGCCAGCACGGCGCCGGCCAGCAGTACGGCATTGACCCGATCGCGGCCCAGGATCGCCAGTAGCCAAGCGGCGTTAATCCCCAGCGTCGCCAACCAGAATCCGGCATGCGTTTTCATTGCGGTTTCGCCCATTGCATGGGTGAGTGCCTGCTTACAGCAGCGAGATGCGATAAGCGCAACGGCGCGCGCCGGCCAGGATATGCTCGGAACGCTCAACCTGCGCCTGCAACACTTCGGTGAAAATACTCAGTTCAGCGCGGCAGAATCCCTGGCAGACAGTGGCGGCGGCGCAGATTGGGCAGTGATTTTCCACCAACAGAAACGAGCCGTCTTCCTGGGCGCGCCATTCGGCCATGTAGCCTTCGCGGGTGCGGATGGCCGTCAGACGCGCGACGCGCTCTTGCAAATCGATCGCGCCGATCATTGCCTGTTTGTAGTTAATGCGCGTTTCCTGTTCACGGGTGTCGATCAGCAAGTCGATCGCCTGTTCGCCCAGTTTGTCGCGCACGGTACGCAGCAGTTGCACCGTCAATTCGGAATGGGTATCCGGAAAACGTGCATTGCCGGCGACGGTCAGGTGCCACAGCTGCACCGGGCGGCCGACGCCGCGCGTTTCCGCTACCGCTTCAACCAATCCCTCTTTCGCCAGCTTGACGAACTGCTGGCGCGCAGCTTCACCGGTGGTGCCGAGGACTTTTCCTGCATCAGATGCCTGTTGTGGGCCGCGGGTTTTCAATAGCGTCAGCAAACGGTCACTGACCGACTGTGCGGTGCTATCGCTATTTTCCAAGTTTATTCTTGACATATTTCTCCGCCTCACCCTACCATTATTCCAAGTTAACACTTGTTAAATTTAGCGCAATATCACCCGCAACTCAATGCCATTACTCTGAAAACAGGACGACGACCGTGATAACTAACGATGATAGCCGCTGGGGCGATCTTTTCTCCGGCAAAAATGGCGCCAGTGCGATCGCGCTCTCACTCGGTGTAGCGCTGCATGCCATCAATATTCTGGTCGCCACCACCATTTTACCCTCGGTGGTGCAGGACATTGGCGGCCTGAATCTCTATGCCTGGAACACCACGCTGTTTGTGGTGGCGTCCATTCTCGGCTCCGCGTTATCCGCGCGGTTGCTCAGCGGTTATGGCGCACGCAGTGCCTATCTGGTGGCGTCGCTGTTCTTTATCGCCGGAGCCATGCTGTGCGCGCTGGCGCCGTCGATGCCGGTGATGCTGATCGGCCGAACGGTACAGGGGTTTGGCGGCGGTCTGATTTTTGCGTTGTCCTACGCCATGATCAATCTGGTCTTTGAGCAAAAGCTGTGGCCGCGCGCGATGGCATTGGTGTCGGCGATGTGGGGCATTGCGACGCTGGTGGGGCCGGCGGTGGGCGGGATCTTTGCCGAACTGAATGCCTGGCGCTGGGCATTCGGCATCCTGCTGCCGATCATGGTGCTGTACGCCGGTTTCACTTTCCTGATCCTGCCCAAGGGTAAACCACAGCAACAGGCGGCACCGCTGCCGGCGGCTCAGTTGCTGCTGTTGGCGACGGCGGTGCTGGTGGTGTCCGCCGGTAGCCTGGCGGACAGCGCGTGGATCAATATGGGCGGCATTGCTCTGGCGCTGCTGTTGATGGCCTGGCTGATACAGCGTGAGGCGCACTCTCGTGCACGGCTGTTGCCGCATGGCGCTCTGCGTCGCGGTTCCCAACTGGCCTCGCTGTATATCACCGTCTCCCTGCTGGTAGTAGGCATGACCAGCGAAATCTTCGTGCCTTACTTCCTGCAAACCCTGCATGGTCAATCGCCGCTGATTTCCGGCTATATTGCGGCCACCATGGCGGCGGGGTGGACGCTGTCGGAGATCCTCAGTTCCGGCTGGCGCAGTGCGGGCATCCGCCGGGCGATCATCAGCGGGCCGCTGTTCGTGCTGGTGGGGCTGTTGGCGCTGGGTATTTTGATGCCGACCCCTTCCGGCGGCCACTGGCTGGCGCTGACGCCGATCGTTATCGCGCTGACGCTGGTGGGATTCGGCATCGGTTTCGGTTGGCCGCATCTGTTGACGCGTATCCTGCAGGTTGCCCCCGAAGCGGATAAGGATATCGCCGGCGCATCCATCACTACGGTGCAGCTGTTTGCCACCGCCTTTGGCGCGGCGCTGGCCGGGATGATCGCGAATCTGGCTGGGCTCAATGAGCCGGGCGGGGCGGTGGGGGCGGCCAATGCCGCACGCTGGTTGTTCCTGTTGTTTGCCCTGGCGCCATTGCTGGCGATGTTCAGCGCCTGGCGCTGTGCGGCCATCGCGCCGCCGGCCGACGAGACGGGCAATTTTGTACAAAACCATCCGTCCACTGAATGATAGAATAAACTTCATTCAGCGGAGGTGGATATTATGGTGGAAAGCGCAGGGCGTAACCTTCGCCGGGAGCAGGCCAGCTTTATGCACGTCGACGAACTCGGCGGGTTGGGGGTGCTGCAGGCTACCTATCGCCGCCAGACTTTCTCGCGCCACAGCCACGAAGGCTTCTGCGTAGGGGTGATCGACGACGGCGCCCAGCGTTTTTACCGGACCGGCGGCGAGCACGTGGCGCCGCTGGGCAGCATCATTCTGGTCAACGCCGACGATATTCATACCGGCAGCGCCGCCAGCGAAGACGGCTGGTCCTATCAGGCGATGTATCCCACCCCGGAGCTGCTGACGTTTCTCTCGCGAGACTTGAAAAACGGCGCCGGAGCAACGCCTTATTTCCCCCATCCGGTGGTTCACGACGTCGGCGTTGCCGGCCAACTGCGGCTGGCGTTCAGTCTGCTGCGCAGCGATGAAAACCGTCTGCTGAAAGAAACCATGGTGTTTTCTGCGCTCACCTGGCTGATGCTGCGGCACGGTAAAAGCCGCATCGAACCTGCGCCGCAGAGTAAGGCGCAAAGCCAGGTAACGCAGGTGAAGGCTTTTCTGGATGACTTCCCCGAGGCAGACATTTCGTTGCTGGAGCTGGCGGAACGGGTGGGGCTCAGCCCCTACTATCTGCTGCGTCAGTTTCAATTGGCCACCGGTTTGCCGCCGCATGCTTACCAAATCCAGGCCCGGCTGCGCAAGGCGCGCCAAATGCTGAAGGCAGGCCACGGCGTGCTGGACAGTGCGCTGAGCAGCGGTTTTCACGATCAAAGCCATTTCCACCGCCATTTCCGCAAATCGATGGGCATCACGCCCGGCGACTATGTTAAATCGCTGAAATAGCCGCGCAATCCTGTGCAATACCCCGCAAGAATCCTGCTGTAGGCTATGCCTTCAAACGAAGGAGAACAGCATGACGCACTTATCACTCTTCACCGAACCGCCGGTGTCCCGGCTGCGCCCGACGCTGCAAGGGGCGGCGGCGATCCTGCCGCTGTGTCTGGCGGTGTTGCCCTGGGGTATCCTGGCGGGGTCGATGGCCATCCAGAGTGGCCTGACGGCGGCACAGGGGCTGGGCATGTCGGCCATTGTCTTTGCCGGCGCCTCGCAGCTGGTGGCGATGGGCATGATCAAAGGCGGTGCGGGGTTGCTGGCCATTTTGGTCTCGACCTTTTTTGTCACCGCCCAACATTTTCTGTATGGCCTGCGGCTGCGGGAAAGCGTAGCGCCGCTCCCTTTGCGTTGGCGTTTGCTGTTGGGGTTCCTGTTGACCGATGAGTTGTTTGCCCTCACCGGCAACCAGGCACCGGCGCGTTTTAACCGCTGGTACGCGCTTGGGGCCGGGTTGACCTTTTACCTGAGCTGGATTTTTTTCACTCTGTTGGGCGTGCTGGCCGCCGGCAGTGTCGAGGATCTGGACCGTTATGGCCTGGATTTCTCCATTGCCGCCACTTTTATCGCCATCGTGGTACCGATGATCCGTAGCCTGCCGGTGCTGGCGTGTGTTCTGACCGCGTTGCTGCTGTCGGTGGCGCTGCATTATTTTCAGGTGCCGGGCGCATTGATTATCACCACCGTCGTGGCGATGGGCGCCGGTATGCTGTGCAGCAAGGGGCGCGCATGATTTGGTTGACGATAGTGCTGATGGGCCTGGTGGTGTTTTTCAATCGTTACTGTTTTCTGGCACCGAGTCTGCCGGTGCGGCTGTCGCCACGCTTCAGGCGTTTGTTGAGTTTTTCCGTACCGGCGGTGCTGACGGCGATCTGCGGGCCGATCCTGGCTTTCAGCGGCGATACCTTGCGCGCGGTGCCGGATAATCCCTATCTGTGGGGGGCGCTGTTTGCGGTGATACTGGCGTTTTTCTTGCGCAATATGTTGGCGGTGGTGCTGCTGAGCATGCTGTTTTTTATCGCCCTGTGCGGGCTGTTTTAAAATTCGGTTGACCAATCCCTTATTTGAGATTATTTCTCTTATATGGGATTTATCATCAGGAGCAAGAGAATGGATAACGGATTGGAAAGCGCCGATCTCCGCTTGGCCCAGCGGCTGTCTGATTTGCGTCAGCGGCAGAGTTGGTCGCTGGAGGAACTGGCCCAGCAAACCGGCATCAGCCGGGCGACGCTGTCGCGGGTAGAGCGTGCGGAAACCAGCCCGACCGCTTCGCTGCTGAACAAGCTGTGCTCGGCATATGGGCTGACCATGTCACGCCTGCTGAGCGAGGTCGAGGATGAACCGCCGGAGCTGCTGCGCCGCGATCAGCAACCGGTATGGGTCGACAGCGCCAGCGGCTTTCACCGCCGTTCGGTATCGCCGCCCGCCGCGCTGTTCAAGGCGGAGTTTATCGAAGGCCGGCTTGAAGCCGGGGCAGAAATTGCCTATGACGCGCCTTCGGTACATGCGCTCGAACACCATCTTTGGCTGTTGGAAGGCCGGCTCGAGCTGACGCTCGAGGACCGCACCTTCCAGCTTGAGCCGGGCGACTGTCTGCGTTACCGGTTATTTGGCGCTTCTAAGTTTGCTGTGCCCGGCACCGTGCCGGCCCATTACACCCTTGTTATCTGCAGGCCCTAATCATGATTGAGATACAGCAACTGAACGCCGGCGAGGTACAAAACGCCCTTCCTGAGCTGGCCGATATGCTGCATGCCAGCGTATCGCAAGGCGCGAGCATTGGTTTTGTCATGCCTTTCACGTTGGAACAGGCGCAGGCATTCTGGCACCGTCTGCTGCCGGCGATTGAGCGCGAAGAAAGGATCCTGCTGGTCGCCCGGCAAGCGGGGCGAGTGGTCGGCACGGTGCAACTGCTGTTGGACATGCCTGACAACGGCCGCCACCGTGCCGAGGTAGTGAAATTGATGGTGCATCCGCAGGCTCGCCGCCAGGGCATCGCCCGTGAGTTGATGCTGCAAATTCAGCAAAGGGCGATTCAGCGTCAGCGGCATTTATTGGTGCTGGACACCCTGACCGGCGACACGGCCGAGGGCATGTATCGCCAACTGGGGTTTCAACTGGCGGGAAGCATTCCGCAGTACGCGCGCGCCAGCAATGGCGGCACGCTGGATGCCACCAGTTATATGTATAAGTTATTGTAAGTATACCCGTCGTCTTTCAAGCTACAGCGTTGTTGGCTGCACCCGGTAACGTGGCCCGTCCATGGGCCACGCTCCTTCGGAGCCGCTGCAAGCAGCGTTCAAATCTGCTCCCGACAGATTTGTCACCCCAGTCACTTACTTGAGTAAGCTCCTGGGGATGAACGAGCTTGCCGCCTAGCTGTAACTTGAAATCCATAGGATATACGCAGAGCGCGACTGTACTGGAAAGTACTCCGTTTGTAGGCGATTACTGCCCGTTCCAGGCCTTGATGGCCTGTTGGCGGATTTGCAGCTTCTGCTCCGGCGTCAGCTTGTTGTAATCGCGGGCCATACCGTTTTCCCAGTCACCGTACAGCGGGTTGGGTAACACGATAAATTCGGTGCCGAACTTGTTTTGATTATCGCTGACGAAGGCCCGACGTTGCGCGTTATCCTTGTGATAGGTCGCCGCGCCGAAGTCGTTCAGGTTGTCGCCGGCGTACACCACGATGTCATAGCCCGCCTGTTTGATGGCGTCAAAGCGTGCCTGCTTGTTGGACGTGTCGCTGCTGAGCAGCACGGTTTTTTCCGACATGCCGGTAAAGCCCAGTTTCTGCATGTTGGCGACCGTGGCGGCGTATTCGGACACTTTACGATTGGAGACATAGAACATCGTACCCTGGTGGCTGTTGACGTAACGGGCAAACTGCACCGCGCCCGGCACGGCCCCCGCCTGTTCGGCTTGTGACCATTTCGCCCAGGTGGCGGCGGCGAACGGCTTGCCTTGCTGCGCCTGCCAGCCGGAATACGGGCTATTGTCCAGCAGGGTTTCGTCCAGATCGACCACCACGGCCTTCTTCTTGCCCGGCGCGGCCTTGGCCTGATCGAAGGCGCGTTTGCCGCTGTTGAATGCCTGGTGCGCCAACGCCTGATATTCACCGGACTGTTGGAACCAGTTCAGCGCCAGCACCGACTGGTCCGCCAGCCGCTGCTGGGCCTGCAGATCGGTTTTCGGCGGCTGCGCACAGCCGGTCAGCGTCAATAGCGCAATGCCGATCGCCGCGCCAAGGGTCATTTTCTGCATGTTTTCTCCTGCCATAAAGGGATAACTCACGGGTTGTTATTGTGCGGTATTCAACGTCATCGCCATCTCGAACTGGCGTAATGCGTCTTGCCGCCAGCCGAGCCGGTCAAAGAAGGGCGCTGCTACCTCGGGAACGTAAACGTTGGCCGCCAGCGGCAGCGGCGAAAACTGCACTTGTAACGCGGCCAGCAGCGCCCGGGCATGCCCTTTGCCACGGTGCTGCGGCGGCACGTAGATCATGCGCAGGAAGCACTTCTCGGCCCCGACCTGCACCACCGCATAGGCCTGGCGGTCAAGGGTAAAGGCGTGCGGTTTGCCGGGCAGCTTGTAAAGGGATTCCGGCGCGATCAGCCAGGGTTGATCGGTGGCGCCTTCGGCCGTCAGGCGGTGCGAGACGGTCAATGGATCAATCTCTTGCAGCATTGCCACTTCGGCGGTTGTCGGTGCGTCGGCCTGGTGGCCGGTCAGGGTGCGGACGATGCGCAGGCCAGCCTGATGGTAGAGTGCCAGTGCGGCGTCATTGCCTTCGATCACTTCCAGCGACAGCCGACGATCGCCACGCTTGTGCGCGTCGGCGACGATACGCTGCATCAGCGCTTTTCCCAGCCCTTTGCCGCGCATTTCCGGGCGGATGGACAGCGCCGCCACCCGGCTGTGCAGGCCACGGCGGCTGATCAGCGCCAGCGCTACCGGCTGTTGCCGGTGGGTGACGATAATGCTGTCGTTCAGGCTAAGATCTTCGGCGCCAAAGCGGCTGGCGAAGGTAGCGCCGTCGATGACAAAACGCACAATGTAGTTTTCGAAACAGTGGCAGAGGATCTGCGCCAATTGATCGCTGCTGTAGCGCAGGGCGCTTTGATACTCAAACAGTCCATCGTCGTGCATGGCTTATTCCTGTGGGGAAGGGAGGCGATAGCCGTCATCTTTCAGGTGCAAGCTTGTGGTTTGCAACGTGAAAGCCATAGGGTATTACATCTAGACCCGATTGTTTTGCAAGGCAAGTTTCTGCGTGCGGTTACGGGATGCAGAGCGAGAGTCGGGGGGGAGGCTGGGGCAGAAAGCGCAAATGAAAAAAGCCGGGCGCAGCCGCCCGGCGAAATAAACCTTTTCAAGTAGCCGAAGCTAAAGATTGCAGTGGTGGTTATTCATCACATCAGAACTGGTAAGTCAGGGCGACGGCGACAACGTCGTCGGTTTTCAGGCCCAGCTTATTATTGTCGTCGAGTTGGTTGATTTTATAATCGATATAGGTCGACATGTTCTTGTTGAAATAATAGTAAGCGCCAACGTCAAAATATTTCACCAGATCGGCATCGCCGACGCCTTCGATATTTTTACCTTTCGACTGAACATAACCCAGCGATGGGCGCAGGCCGAAGTCGAACAGATATTGCGCAACCAACTCCACGCCTTCAGCCTTGTTGGCAAAGCCGCTAACGGAGGTGGAGTTGTTATTGATGGTCGCGGTGCCGGAAATAGGCACGATATTACGGCTTTGCGAATAGGTCGCGGCCAGGTAAACATTGTTGTTGTCGTATTTCAGACCGCCGGCCCAGATATCGGCTTTATCGCCTTTACCGAAGGTGCCTGCCTTTTGGCCTGCAGTACGGTTGGAAGAGGCATAGGCACCGCCCAGGCTCAGACCGTCGATGATTTCGTAGCTGGAAGACAGACCCCAACCGTCGCCGTTCGCCTTGCTGTTGGCGCGGCCATCGTTTTCGTTTTTGCCCTGATACTGTACCGCGAACTTCAGGCCGTCGACCAGGCCGAAGAAATCGTTGTTACGGTAGGTTGCCAAGCCGTTGGCACGGCCGTTCATAAAGTTGTCGGTTTTGACGTAAGCGTCGTCGCCGAACTCAGGCAGCATATCGGTCCAGGCGCCCACGTCATAAATAACGCCGTAGTTGCGGCCGTAGTCGAATGAGCCGAGATCTTTGTATTTCAGACCGGCGAAGCCCAGACGGGTCTTGGTGTCTTTCGCGCTGTCTGATTCGGAATGGTTAGCCGAAATCTGATATTCCCACTGGCCGTAGCCGGTCAGCATATCGTTAATTTGAGTCGCGCCTTTAAAACCGATACGCACGTAGGTTTTATCGCCATCATTACCGGTATCGTCAGAGAAATAGTGCAGTGCTTTTACGCGGCCGTAAAAATCGAGCTTGTTGCCGTCTTTATTGTAGATTTCTGCTGCCTGTGCTGTCTGCGCAATTAAAAGTGCCGGAATAATAACGGCCAGAAGATTAGGTTTCATGATTTACCCTGCTTTATTCGATTGAAAGACGCTTATCATCAGTTGTACTGCTGTTTCACTGTGCCGCCTCTTTGTTTGCGGCGAGGATTTTTTACCTCAGTTATGTGATCTATTTATGACAAAATATTCATTTCCATATCGAACGATTAAAAAAGTTGCATAAAGAGTGAATTTCTTCAACGGACAGGTGTCTGCGGCCAATTTACCGCTAACAATCTCTCTCCAGGTTTCCGGAAGAATCATGCGCGAGATTTATGCACCGCGCAGTTCCGAGCGCCGTTCAATGATCCAACGGTTCTGATTTTGTGGATTAAGACTGCCAAAAATCCCGATTTTCACCTGCCATGACGGCGAGTAGCTTAAGGCTATCCGTTAAACAGCAGGAGAATATGATGCAACCTTCCCAACAGGCCGGCCAACAGGCGTTCGGCGATATTGCCCCCAAGCTGGCGCAGCTCAGCGACAGCGTATTGTTCGACGACGTGTGGCAGCGGCCGGAGCTTGGCCCGCGCGAACGCAGCCTGATTACCGTCGCCGCGCTGGTGGCGCTGAACCGCGTAGAACAATTGCCGTTTCACTTGCAACTGGCGCAGCGCAACGGCGTGAGCCGCGAGCAGCTTGCCGAATTGATCACTCATCTGGCGTTCTATGCCGGCTGGCCGGCGGCGGCCAGCGCCGTGGCGCGCCTGCGTGAATTGAAACAGGAGTAGTCCCATGCCTTTCAGCCGCATTGCCTTGCATCAGGGAAAATCAGCGGAATATCTGCAAACCCTGTCCGACAGCCTGCATCAGGCGCTGGTCGACACCTTCAGCGTACCGCCGGCCGACAAGTTTCAGGCCATCGATCAATACCGCCCCGGCGAGTTGATTTACGATCGCGATTACCTCGGCGGGCCGCGCTCGGCGGATTATGTGCTGTTTTACATCACCATCGGCCGCCCGCGCGATACCGCCACCAAACAGCGTTTTTATCAACGTTTGGCGGCGCTGCTGGGGGAGAACCTGCAACTGCGTCCGGAGGATGTGATGATCGTCATCACCACCACTCAACTGGATGAGTGGTCGTTCAGTGCGGGCCGTGCCTCAATGATTGAAAACCAGCCATAACTCGGGCTGACTCGGCCGGCGGTCTGTGGGACAATAGCGCCATCATTTCGTTTAGATATAGAGTTGAATGGCGCTCTCCCCCGCAGTAAAAGATCAGATTGGCCAGTGGTACAAAGCCCTGCAGCAACAAATACCGGATTTTATTTCCCGTGCGCCGCAACGGCAGATGATCGCCGAAGTCGCCAAGACGCTGGCCGGCGATTACCCGCGCCACCTGGCGATTGAGGCGCCGACCGGCGTCGGTAAAACGCTGTCGTATTTGATCCCGGGGATCGCCGTCGGCCGTGCGGAGAGCAAGCCGTTGGTGGTCAGTACCGCCAACGTGGCGTTGCAGGATCAGATCTACAGCAAAGACTTGCCGTTGCTGAAAAAGATCATCCCCGATCTGAAATTCACCGGTGCCTTTGGCCGGGGCCGCTACGTTTGCCCGCGCAATCTGGCGGCGCTGAGCACCGACGTCAGCGAGCAGGGTGACCTCACGCTGTTCCTCGATGACGAACTGGCACCGTCCAGCGGCGAAGAGCAGGCGCTGTGCCAAAAGTTGACCAAGGCGCTCAGCCGCCATGAGTGGGACGGGCTGCGCGACCACTATCAGCTGTCGATCGACGATCCGCTGTGGGGCAAACTGAGCACCGACAAAGCCAACTGCCTGGGGCGCAACTGCCATTACATCCGCGAATGCCCGTTTTATATCGCCCGCAAAGAGATTGAAACCGCCGACGTGGTGGTGGCCAACCATGCGTTGGTGATGGCGGCGCTGGAAACCGAATCGGTGCTGCCGAACCCGAAAGAGCTGTTGCTGGTGCTGGACGAAGGCCATCATTTACCGGAGGTGGCGCGCGACGCGCTGGAGATTGACGGCGAAATCACCGCGCTGTCGACCAACCTGCAATTGGATATGATCGTGCGCCACGTCGAACAGTGCATGACGCAATACCGGCCGAAAAACCCGCCGGGGCTGGCAAATGACGAAAGATTGAAAAATCACTGCGAAGAGTTGCGTGAGCTGATCCAGATCTTCGAACATCAGGTCAGCGCCTATCTGCCTACCGACAGCGCTCCCGCCGAACACCGGTTTGAAATGGGCGAACTGCCGGCGGAGATGGTGGAGACCAGTGCAAGGTTGTTTAAGCTGACCGACGCCTTGCGCGGGGTGGCGGAGTTCATCTTGAACGATCTCACCGAACAGACCGGCAAGCACGATATCGTGCGCCTGCACCGTTCGATCATTCAGATGAGCCGCACGCTGGGCTATCTGGAGGCGATGAGCAAACTGTGGCGGCTGGCGGCGCTGGATAAATCCTCCAACGCGCCGATCTCCAAATGGGTCACGCGCGACCTGCGCGATAACGTGACGCACCTGTATCTGCACTGCGTTGGCATTCGCGTCAGCGATCAGCTGGAAAAGTTGCTGTGGCGCAAGGTGCCGCACGTGGTGATCACCTCGGCGACGCTGCGTTCGCTAAACAGCTTTGCACGCCTGCAGGAAATGAGCGGGCTGAGCGAAAAGGCCGGTGACCGCTTCGAAACCCTGTCCTCACCGTTCAATCACGTTGAACAGGGCAAAATTGTCATTCCGAACATGCGCTTTGAACCGGCGATAGCCAACGAAGCGGAACATCTGGAAGAAATGGCGCGTTTCTTCCGCGCCGAGCAGGCCAGCGGCAAACACAAGGGCATGCTGATCCTGTTCAGCAGCCACCGGGCGATGCAAACCTTCCTCAGCTACGTCACCGATCTGCGCCTGATGTTGCTGGTGCAGGGGGATCAGCCGCGCTACCGGCTGGTGGAGGAACACCGCAAACGGGTTGAAAAGGGCACGGCCAGCGTGTTGATTGGCCTGCAGTCGTTTGCCGAAGGGCTGGATCTGAAAGGTGAACTGCTGACCCAGGTGCATATTCACAAAATCTCGTTCCCGCCGATAGACAGCCCGGTGATCCTCACCGAGGGCGAGTGGTTAAAATCGCTCAAACGTTATCCGTTTGAAGTGCAGAGCCTGCCCAGCGCGTCATTCAACCTGATCCAACAGGTTGGTCGGTTGATTCGCAGCAACGAGTGTCATGGGGAGATCGTGATTTACGATCGCCGTCTGCTGACCAAAAGCTACGGGTCGCGGCTGCTGGCGGCGTTACCGGTGTTTCCGATCGAGCAGCGCGAGGTACCGGAAGCGGACAAGGCCCACAAGGCCGCGCTCAAGTCTGCCGCCGAAGCGGAGAAGAAAGACAAAAAGCGCAAGAACCCCTTTACCCGCCGACGCACCCGTTAATCAAAGCAGCGGCGGCAAGCGGCGCTTCACCGGCGTGGTTTTGACGATGGAGGTGTTGCTTTGCGCACGCTCGGCCAGCCGGTCGAGGATGTGGTCGAGCTGCTCCATCGAATGCGCCACCAGGCGCACGATAAAGCAGTCCTCGCCGGTCACCTTGTCGCACTCAATCACTTCGGGGATCTCCTGAATCATCTGCTCGACCTTCTTCAGCATGCCCGGCAGCGGCTTGATGCGCACCAGCGACTGAAAAGCGTAACCCAACGCCTGCAGATTGACGTTCAGGGTGTAGCCCTGGATCACGCCGCTTTCCTCCAGCCGCCGCAGCCGCTCTGAGGTGCTGGGCGACGACAGCCCGGCCCTGGCGCTCAGGGTTTTCAGCGACGCTCGCGCGTCCTCCGCCAGAATGGTCAGGATCTGGCGATCTATATCATCCATAAGCTCTCCATTAGGTATTTTGTTTATTACGCCTTCGATAAAAAGGCAGTTAAGCATATTGGCCTTTTTTATGCGATGGAAACCTGTGCGGAAAAACCTCAAGCTAAGAGCATAAGCTTAACCTGAGGAAGTAACCATGAACGCAGAGATAAAGCGCGGTTCGCTGGAGATGATCGCCGCGATGCTGATTTCCGGCACCATTGGCTGGTTTGTACTGATGTCCGGCCAGCCGGTGATTAATGTGGTGTTCTGGCGCTGTGCGGTGGGCGCACTGGTGCTGTTGGCTATCTGCGGGGCGCTGGGTCAGCTGCGGCGCGATTGCCTGACGCGCGCCACTTTGTTGCTGGCGATTGCCGGCGGCGTGGCGCTGGTGATCAACTGGCTGTTGCTGTTTGCCGCCTACTCTTATGCGTCTATATCCATTGCCACCGCGGTATACAATACCCAGCCGTTTATGCTGGTGGCGCTGGGTGCGCTGTTCCTTGGCGAAAAGCTGACTGCCCGCAAGCTGCTGTGGCTGGCGTTGGCATTCGTCGGCATGATGCTGGTGGTGCTGGCGCAGCCGAAGCAGGCGGGCGACCAGAGCAACTACCTGCTGGGCATTCTGCTGTCGCTCGGTGCGGCGTTTTTCTATGCGCTGATGGCACTGGCGGCCAAACGGCTGAAAGGCACGCCGCCGCATCTGATCGCGCTGATTCAGGTGACGGTCGGCGTGGTGATGCTGTTGCCGCTGGTGGATTTCCACGTGCCTGCGACTGCCGGGCAATGGGGCATGCTGGCCACGCTTGGCGTGCTGCATACCGGGTTGATGTACGTGCTGCTGTACGGCGCGATCCAAAAATTGCCGACCAACCTGATCGGATCGCTGTCGTTTATTTATCCGATCGCCGCCATGCTGGTGGACCGGTTGGCGTTCGGGCATCGGCTGGTCGCGCTGCAGTTTGCCGGCGCCGCCATTATCCTGTTGGCGGCAGCGGGCATGAACCTGCTGGGAGAGCGCAAGGTGAAATTAGCGGCTACGCCAGGCGGCAAGCAGGCATCCGAACAGTGACAACGTCAGTAATAACAGCATCACCGCCCGGTAGCCGTAGGCCGGGTAAATCAACGCAGCCAGTGCCAGACCCACCGCACCGCCCAGGTTGTGCAGCGTCCAGGTGATGCCCAGCGCGCCGCCGCTTTGCGCTTCGCTGACGGTGCCGAGCGTCGCCATCACCAGCGGGCCGAGAATGCAACCCCAACCCAGCCCCATCAGAGCGAAGGCCCCGAGGAGCAGCGGCAACGGGCTGGCGGCGGTAAACAGACTTTGCAGCGCGGCGGAGGCGGCCAGCGCCGCAAAACCGAGGATCAACGCCGGCCGTGGACCGGATTTATCCACCCATCGACCCACCCAGGGTGAGATAAGCGCCATCACTGCGGTGGTGGGTAACAGCAATAAACCCAGCATTACGCCCCCGTAGTGGCGGGTGCTTTCCAGATAGATCGGCATCAGGAAGAAGGCGGCGCAGTAGAAAAAGGCCAGCAACGCGCTCAGCAGGCAGACGCGCAGTAAGGCTGGGCTTCGCAGCAATTCCAGCGGCACCAGCGGTGAATGCGCCCGGCGCTCGACCGGCAACAACAGGCCCAGTGCGGCCACCGCCAATGCGGCTGTCAGCAGGGTCTTGGCATTCAGCCAACCCCACTGGCCGCCCTGGCTGATGGCCAGCAACAGCCCGGCGACGCCGACGACCAACAGCAGCAGACCGGGAATATCCAACCGTGCGCCTTGTTGCGCGCGTGACTCCCGCACCGTTCCCAGACAGAACGCGAAACTCAGCGCGATCAGCGGCACGTTCAACAGAAACACCCAGCGCCAGCCCAGCGAGCCGACCAACAGGCCACCGGCAACCGGGCCGATCGCCAGGCCCAGTCCGTTCACCGCCAGTAAAATACCGATGGCACGACCGCGCTGCTGCTGCGGCCAGGCATCGGCGACGATGGCCGTGGTGGCGGTATACAACACCGCGCAGGCCGCGCCTTGCACAAAGCGCCAGACATTGAGCAGCTCAATGCTGCCCGCCAGCCCGGCGCCCAGCGACGCACCGGCGAACACCAGCATCCCGCTGTACAGAACTCGACGGCGCCCGTACAAGTCTGCCAGCCGCCCTGCGCTGACCATAAAGGCGCATAGCGCCATCACGAATAGCGCCATCACCCATTGTATGCCGCTCAGGCTGGCCGCCAGCTCGCGCTGAATGGCCGGGATAGTGGTATTGACGATGGTGAAATCGATGCAACCCAAAAAGCTGGCGATGCTGATGCCGATCAGCAATCGCCACAGGCCGGGTGAGCCGGCTTCCGTCAGGGCTTCGCTGCGTTCGCTCATGGTTTTTTCCTCGACTGAAAATAGTGCGTTCAGTGTACTTAGCGTAAGGAGTAGCCAGTGGCGGTGTTTCATCGTTTAATAAGCGAATTAATATCGCCAATAGGGCAGCCATCATGATCTCCAGCGAACGGTTACATGCGATCCGCGCCTTTGTGCAGGCGGTTCAGGCCGGCGGTTTTAGCCGCGCGGCGGAACAGCTCGGGCTTTCCCGCTCAACCGTGGGTAAAGCGGTAGCGCGGTTGGAGCAACGGTTGCAGGTGCGATTGTTTCAGCGCACCACGCGCAGTTTGTCGCTGACTGATGAAGGGCAGCTGTTTTATGACGACTGCCTTAAAGCGCTGGCGGCGCTGGAAGCGGCGGAAAGCCAACTGGCCGCCCGCGCCCGTACGCCGGAAGGACGGTTGCGGGTATCGCTGCCGGTGCTGTTCGGCCAAAAATGGGTGTTGCCGCCGCTGTTGGCGCTGACGGACCGCTACCCGCAGTTGCACCTCGAAGCGCTGTTTTCCAATCGGGCGTCAGATCTGGCGGAAGAGGGCATCGATCTGGCCGTGCGCATCGGCGCCCCCGGCGATGCGGCGGCCATCACTGCGCGCCTGTTGGGGGAGCAGAAGCAGATACTTTGCGCCGCACCGGCCTATCTGGCGCGGCAGGGGGAGCCTGGTGCCGTGGCTGAGCTGTTGCAGCATCAGGCGATCGGCATGCTGCGTGACGGGCGTAGCCAGCCTTGGCAATTGCTGGACCCGCAGGGGAAAACTCAGCGGCTGCAACCGCCGGCCCGCCTGCGGTTGGGGAATATGGAGGCGGTGCTGGGTGCCGCCTGCGCCGGGCACGGCATTGCCATGTTGCCGCGCTGGCTGGCGCACGACGCGCTGACGGTGGGAACGCTGCGGGAAATCCTGCCAGGCAGCTGTGGGCCGGGGCTGGCGATTAACGTCGTCTGGCTGAAGGGGACCGCGATGCCGCTACGGGTGCGGGTGGCGATCGACGCTCTGTTGGCGGCCTTTATGCCCAAAGCACCGTGGCAATGATTTGGCGCTGGTAAAAGTCGATGGCGTGGTTATGATAAAGCTTCGCTCCCGCCACGCTCTGCTCAGGTGATTTATGGTTGATGCTTCCACGCTTTTATTGTTTTCCGGTGCCTGTCTGGCGCTAACGCTCACCCCGGGCCCGGATATGCTGCTTATCACTTCACGCAGCGTTAGCCAGGGGCGCCGCGCCGGTTTCGCTTCACTGGCGGGGATCCAGCTCGGCACCTATTGCCACGCTTTGGCGGCGGCGTTGGGCCTGTCGCAGCTGTTCGTCGCGGTGCCGCTGGCCTATGATGCGGTGAGAATGTTGGGGGCGGCATATTTGTTGTATCTGGCGTGGAAAACGCTGCGATCGGGCAGCAGCCTGCAGGCATCTGCCGGATTAGCGGCTGTGCCGACAGTGCGCATATTCCGCCAGGGGCTGTTCACCAACCTGCTCAATCCGAAAATGGCGCTGTTCGTTCTGGCGCTGTTCCCGCAGTTTCTCGATCCGCATGCCGGTTCGGTGGTGGTACAGATGCTGCTGCTGGCGACGGTACTGAATCTGGTGGGTCTGCTGATTAACGGCGGGGTGATCCTGGCGGTCAGCAACATGAAAAGCCGTTTTGTCGGCCGCCGCTTCAGCGCGCGTTGGCCGAACTACCTGCTCAGCGGCGTGTTCGCCGGGTTGGCCTGCAAGCTGATTTTTGACAGCCGCAAATAGCCTCACGTCTGCAATAACGCCTCGAACGCCGCGCTGGCCGGGCATTGCGCCAGCGCGCTGTACATCACCAGCCGCAAATGATTTTCCTCATCGACGATAAACGACGCGTGCTCAAAGGTTACCTGACCGGCACCCGGCACGCTGAAGGTGCGTTGCCCCTGGCAACGGCCGTGAATGTCATGCTGTTGCCACAGCTGGCGGAACTGCGGTGATACCTGTTCCAGCGCCTGTATCCGTTGCTGCATGGTGGCGTCATCTGGCGCGCGGGCATAGTCGCGGCGAAAGCTGGCGAGGATTTGCGGCGCCTGTGCCTGCCATTCCACCAGCCGCTGGTTGAGCTGCGGATCGGCGAACAGCATCCACAGCATGTTTCGCTGTTCCGCGGGGCGATCGCCGATGGCGAACAACCTTTCCGCCGCCGGATTCCAGGCGATGATGTCCCAACTCAGGTTCATCACGTAAGCCGGGCGCAACTGCAGGTCATCCAGCAGACGGCGTACCAGCGGTGAAACCTGGCACCACTGATGGCCGACCGGCACCGGCGGGCGCTGATGCGCCAGCAAAAACAGATGGTAACGCCCGGTCGCATCCAGCTTTAACACCCGCGCCAGATTCTCCAGAAAATCCACCGAGACGTTGATTTCCCGTCCTTGTTCCAGCCAGGTGTACCAGGTGAGGCCCACGCCCGCCAGCGCCGCAACCTCTTCGCGCCGCAGCCCTGGCGTACGGCGTCGGTTACCGCTCGGCAAGCCGACCGCCTGCGGCGACAGTTTCTCGCGCTTCTGACGCAGAAAGTCCGCCAGGTCCTGACGGGTTCGGTTGAGGGTGCGTGGCGGCATACGGCTGTCCTGTTGTTCTCAGTAATAGTATAAATGGCTATATAGTAACAGTTTAAGACATGTTCCATACTGCCGCCATCGTAATCTCGGGAGGTGTTATGGAACAGTCATTATCTTGCGGCGATCGGGGCTTGCCGGGGTTGCCGGTGTTGCTGTTGGGCGGATTCGTGACGGTGTTCGACCTGTTTGTCGTGAACGTGGCGGCACCGGTTGTCCAGCAGCAGTTTGCCGCCGATTTTGCCGGCGTGGGGCTGATTATCGCCGGCTATGAGCTGGCTTTCGGCGTGTTGTTGATCGCCGGCGGGCGTTTGGGCGATCGCTTTGGCCGCCGTCGCCTGTTCAGTCTCGGCATGTTGGGGTTCACCCTGACTTCGGCGCTGTGCGGCATGGCTACGTCGCTCGGCATGCTGATTGCGGCGCGTTTTCTGCAAGGGGCGGCAGCGGCGCTGCTGTTTCCGCAGATCTATGCGCTGTTGCGCGTGTTGTACGGCCCGCAACAGCGGCGGCGCGCCTTTGCCTGGCTGGGCATGACGTTGGGGCTGGCGGCGATTTTCGGCCAGATCCTCGGCGGGTTCATTATCGAGGCCGATATTTTCGGCAGCGGCTGGCGCATGATTTTTCTGATCAACCTGCCGATTGGCGCGCTGGCTTTGCTGGCGGCGCGGCGTATCCCCGAATCGCGCCTCGAGCAGGCGCAGCGGCTGGATGGCGTTGGCCTGCTGCTGGCCGCTGCGGGGTTGTTGTTGCTGTTAGTGCCGTTGCTGGAAGGGCCGTCGCGCGGCTGGCCCTGGTGGGTGTGGCCCGCGCTGGCAATGGCGGTGTCGGTACTCTGGGTTTTTGTGCGTTGGGAACGCCGGTTGGCGCTGCATACCGGAGATGCGGTGCTCGATCCTGCGCTGTTCCGGCAGGGAAGCTTTGGCCCCGGGGTCGCGGTGGTGTTGGCCATTTACTCTACCGCCTCCTCGTTCTTCCTGTGTTTTGCGCTGTTGTTGCAGGCGGGGATTGGCCTGACGCCGTTTCAGGCGGGCAGCCTATTCGCGCCTGCCAGCGCGGCCTTTATGCTGGCCTCGTTTCTTGCGCCAAAGCTGGCGCAGCGCTGGGGTAACGGCGTTTTGGCCGGTGGCGTGGCAGTCTACGCCGCCGGGATGACGCTGTTGGTGGCGCAGGTGCTGTGGGGGGCGGCGCTGGCGAATCCGCTCCGCCTGCTGCCGGGGTTGGTGATCCTGGGATTTGGCCAGGCATTGAGCATGACGCCGTTGCTTAACCTGGTGCTCGGGTTGGCAAAGGAGCAGCAGGCGGGCATGGCCGCCGGGGTGATTTCCACCGTGCAGCAGGTGGGCGGCGCGCTGGGTATTGCTGCCAGCGGTGCATTTTTTGTCCCGCTGTTGGCTGCCGGCGGCGGAGCGGATCGCTATGGGCAGGCATTTGCCGGCGCTATGGTTTACAACCTGTCGGCGATGGGGGTTGCCTTTGTGTTGCTGAGGTGGATCATCCAACAACAGCGTAAACTGGCTCTTTAGCAAACCGCCGGCGGGTGTTATTGCTGGTGGCTTCTACCCGCCGTCAAAGGAGCCAAACGCATGTATCAACCTGCCTCATTCCGTGAAGATGACCTGGAAGCCCACATTGCGCTGGTGCGCGCCAACCCGCTGGGCATGTTGATCAGCCACGGCGAGCAAGGGCTGGTGGCTGATCCGTTGCCGTTTTTGATTGATGCCGACGAGCAGGGAAACATCTGCCTGCGGGCGCACCTGTCACGTGCCAATCGCCATTGGGAACTGTTACAGGCGGTGCAGGAATGCCTGGTGGTGTTTCAGGGCGTTGATGGCTATATCTCGCCGGGCTGGTACGAAACCAAACGCCGGACCGGCAAGGCGGTGCCGACCTGGAATTACAGCCTGGTGCAGCTCTATGGCGTACCGACGGTAACCGACGATGCGGGCTGGTTGCGCCGGCAACTGGCAGGGTTAACGGCGTTGCAGGAAGGGCGGCAGCCTGAACCCTGGGGGATTGACGATGCCCCGGCGAACTATATCGCCGCGCAGATCAAGGGCATTGTCGGTATCGAAATCGCCGTGACCCGGCGCGAGGGCAAATGGAAGATGAGCCAGAACCGTAGCCCTGATGATGTCGACGGCGTGATCGCCGGCCTGCGCGCCGGTAACGCCGACCAGCAGCGGTTGGCGGATGAGGTTGAGCGGCGGCGTGGATAGGGTATGCTAATCCCAGACTGAATCAGGGGACGTACAGGCGATGGATTACACCAAAATTATCAAAGAAATAGGCCGTGGGAAGAACCACGCGCGCGATCTGGACCGGGAAACCGCCTTCCAGCTTTATCAGAAGATGCTGGCCGACGAGGTGGGTGAACTGGAGTTGGGCGGCATTCTGATCGCCATGCGCATTAAAGGGGAAGCCGAAGAGGAAATGCTGGGCTTTTACCAGGCGATGCAACAGCAGGTGATGCGCCTGCAGGCGCCGCAGGGGCGACCGATGCCGGTGGTGTTGCCCAGTTACAACGGCGCGCGCAAACAGGCTAACCTGACGCCGCTGCTGGCGTTGTTGCTGACGCGCGTCGGCCTGCCGGTGGTGGTGCATGGCGTGCTGGATGACAGCACCCGCGTCACCAGCGCGGAAACCTTCCGTGCGCTGGGCCTGCCCTGGTCGCAAGATGCCGCCCATGCCCAGCAACGTCTGGACAACGGCGAAACGGTATTTATCCCGGTCAATGCGTTATCCGCCCCGCTGGACAGGCAGCTTGGCCTGCGCTGGCGCATGGGGGTGCGTAACAGCGCCCATACGCTGGCCAAACTGGCGACGCCCTTTGCCGAGCAGGATGTGCTGCGCATCGCCAGCGTGTCGCACCCGGAATATGTCGGCCGCGTGGCATCCTTCTTTCGCCAGATTGGCGCCCGCGGGCTGCTGATGCACGGTACCGAAGGGGAAGCCTACGCCAACCCGCAGCGCTGCCCGCAGATCCATTACATCGTCGACGGCGAGCAGCAGGTGCTGCTGGAGCGGCCGGCACAGGACGAGACGCCAGAACTGCCGGTGGCGAAGGATGCCGAAACCACCGCGCGCTGGACCGAACGCTGTCTGGCGGGGGAGGTGGCTATTCCGCTGGCGATCCAGCGCCAGATTGCCTGCTGTCTGCTGGCCGCCGGTGAAGTCAGCAGCCTGGAGCAAGGGTTGGCGCGTTTACGCAGCGCGTAAATCCCTTGGCTATACTGGAACATCACGCATATTGGCCGAAAGGATGGTTATGCAACAGGCTCTCGATTACTTCAATCAATTGAATCAGGACTACCTCGACGTTCACCGCACCAAAGAAGATCTGTTCTGGCAGAACTATATGGGCACGGGCGGTGACGAGGTTTCTGCGCGCTTCTCGGCGGCGGAGAGCGCCTACAAGCGCTTTATCGGCGAACCGCGTCGGCTGGCTGAAATTCGCCGGCTGTTGGCTGGGCTGGAGATCCTGCCACAGGATGCGCAGCGTGATGCGCTGCAACATGGGTTGAACGGTTGGCTGCGTTTTTTCGACTGCAACGCGATTGAAGATGCGCAGGCGCAAGCGTTGCTGGATCAAATCATCAGCGCCGAGGCGGATCTTTATACCCGGCGCAAGGCCAACCCGGTCAGCCACCTGAATGCCGCAGGGCAACGGGTCAATGCTTCGCTCGGCGAGCTGTTGACCAATCAGGCCACCAATGAAAACGAAGACTACCGCCGCAGCTCGCAAGAGGCGCTGCGCGAGCTGGAACAGTGGCTGTTGCACAACGGCCTGCCGGTGCTGATTAGCCTGCGCAACCGCTTTGCGCGCCAGATGGGGTTTCGCAACTATTTCGACTATAAGGTGAACAAAACCGAGCGCATGACGCCGGAACAGCTGTTCGCCATCCTCGATCGTTTCGAGCAGCAGACCCGGGAGGCCAACTCACGCAGCTTGCAACAGCTGGCGGCGGAGAAGGGCGCGCAGGCGCTGGAACCCTGGAACCTGCGTTTTGCCAGCGCCGGTGACGTGACCCGCCAACTGGATCCCTATTTCCCGTTTGCTCAGTCGCTGGAACGTTGGGTCAACAGTTTCAAGCGGCTGCACATCGGTTTTCGCGGTGCGCAGATGGATCTCGATCTACTGGTGCGCCCAGGCAAGTATGAGAACGGCTTTATGCATGGGCCGGTGCCGCCGTTTATCCAGCAGGGCAAATGGCTGCCGGCGCGGATTAACTTTACCAGCCTGGCGCAGCCGGATCAGGTAGGCAGCGGCGCTCATGGCCTGAACACCCTGTTCCATGAGGGCGGCCACGCCGCGCACTTCGCCAATATTTGTCAGAATGCACCCTGTTTCTCGCAGGAGTTTCCGCCGACGTCAATGGCCTATGCCGAAACCCAGTCGATGTTTTGCGACAGCCTGCTGGACGACGCCGATTGGCTGAAACGCTATGCGAAGAACGCCGCCGGCGAACCGGTGCCGGATGCGCTGATTGAGGCCAGTATCGCTGCGCGCCAACCGATGCGGGCTTTCAACGAGCGTCATATCTTGCTGGTGCCTTACTTTGAATGGGCGCTGTACCAGTGGGAGGATGAACAACGCACGCCGGAGGCGATTACCGCGCTGGCGCGCGAGGTAGAAAGCAAAATATTGGGTATCAGCGGCAGCCCGCGCCCGACGCTGGCGATCCCGCATCTGTTGTCATTGGAGTCGGCTTGTTCCTATCAGGGCTATCTGCTGGCGTTGATGGCGGTCGAGCAGACGCGACAATTTTTCCTGCAACGCGACGGTTATCTGACAGACAACCCGGCGATTGGCCCGGATCTGGCGCGCCACTACTGGTTACCGGGCAACGGCGTCAGCCACGACGATACGCTGCGCAGCCTGACCGGAGAGGGCTTTAACCCGGACTACCTGGCGCAGGCCTGTAACCAGACGGTAGCGCAGGCATGGCAGGAGGCGCGGCAGACCATTGCCGATGCTGCCGCCCGGCCGCAGCCGGCGGCGGATTTCGACCTGGCGGCGCATATCCGGGTGGTGGATGGCGATAAGGTGCTGGCGGATAACGCCGAGGGCGACGAGCAGATGTGCCGTGATTTCGCTGCGGCGATTAACGCTCGCCTGGGCTGACAACCCATTGAAAAAAGCCCGCCGATAGCGCGTATCGGCGGGCTTTTTTTATCTGAAACAAATGATTAGTTGTAGATGACCGCAGTGGCATGCATCAGGTTATTACCGCTGGTAGAGGTAATGGTAAAGGCTTTGGCGCCGGCCGCATCGGCTTTGGCTGCCAACTGAGCTTTCAGGCTGCTCAGGTCGGTAGCGCCGCTGGCGGTGATCACGCCGGCTTTTTCGAACTGGGCGGCGTCTTGTGCGCTGACGTGTTCAGCGGCAAAAGAAGTGAAAGATACGGTAGCCAGAGCGATAGCAGCAGCAAAAGTTTTGATGTTTTTCATGAGAGTCATTCCTGTCAAGTTTGTAAGGGAGAAAGGGAGTTGCCTTTCGATGGAGTGATTATTACGCAGTGGCAGGCAGGATGAAATCGGAGAGTATTGATAATCTTTTTCAGATTTTTTGATCATTAATTCCCCCTTGTTCTCCCGAGGGAGAACGAGGGGCTTGTTCAGCGCTTCAGGGCGTCCGGGCGCAGCAGATCGAAACGGTGTTGTTCCGAAATGCCATAGTAGGCGCTCGGCCCGCCGGCGCGCAGGATAGGTTCGGCAGCGGCGGTTTGATAAACGCCATGCTCGTCCAGCAACGCAGGGTCGATATGCACTGCGACCACTTCACCCAGCACCAGCCAGGTTTCCACCTTCTCACCGGCGGCGCTTTGCAGCTGAATGCACTGCGTCAGACGGCATTCAAAGTTGACCGGGCTTTCCGCTACGCGCTCGGCCTTCACGCGCCGACCGGGCAGTGGCGTTACGCCGGCAAAGGCAAATTCATCTTCGCCGCGCGCCAGGCTGGCGGAACTGTTGTTCATGGCCTCGGCGAGCGGGCGTGTCGCCAGGTTCCACACAAACTCTCCGGTTTCCACGATGTTCGCCACGCTGTCTTTCCAGCCGGTGCTGGCGAAGCCGATAATGGGGGGACGGTAGTTGAAACAGTTAAAGAAGCTGTAAGGCGCCAAATTGCGTTGGCCGTTGGCGCCGACCGAGGAGATCCAACCGATGGGGCGCGGACCGACGATGGCGTTCAGCGGATCGTGCGGCAGACCGTGGCCTGCGGCGGGCTCATAGTAATAACGGGACTCACTGCTCATAAACGACCTGGTGTGGATAAACCGAGCTTTTATTTTGACGGGTTTCCTGTCGGCTGCAAGTTTGGCGTCGCTTTATGGTATCTTACGCGCCAGAAATGCCTTTAAAGAGAGCCCGTCACGGTGGAAAAAAAGAAAACCTTCCCGCAGCAGAAAAGCGGCCTGCACCCGCGTAACCGTCATCGCTCACGCTATGATTTTCCGGCGCTGATAGCCAGTTGCCCGGCGCTGGAGCCGTTCGTCAAGCCAAATGCCTGGGGCGATATCTCGGTAGATTTCGCCGATCCGGCGGCGGTTAAAATGCTCAACCGTGCGTTGCTGCAACATTTTTATGGTATCGAACACTGGGATATTCCCGCCGACTACCTTTGCCCGCCGATCCCTGGGCGAGCCGACTACCTGCACCATCTGGCGGATCTGCTGGCCACCAGCAACGGTGGCGAGATCCCGCGCGGTAAAGGCGTGGCGATCCTCGACGTGGGCATTGGCGCCAACTGCATTTATCCGATCGTCGGCCTGCGCGAGTACGGTTGGCGGTTTACCGGTTCGGAGATCGACCCGGTCTCGCTCAATTCTGCCAAGATGATCGTAGAGATGAACCCGACGCTGCGAAACAGCGTGCGTCTTCGCCTGCAGAAACAGCCGGAATTTATCCTTAACGGCATTATCGGCGTAGCGGAGAAGTTTGACGCCACGCTGTGCAACCCGCCGTTCCACGGTTCAGAGCAGGAAGCGCGCGCCAGCACTCGCCTTAAACTGCATAAGTTGGGTAAAGGCGAAGTGGCCGATAAGCCGATACAGAATTTCGGTGGCAAGAATAACGAACTGTGGTGTGAAGGCGGCGAAGAAGCCTTCGTGCGCAAGATGGTTGAGGAGAGTGTCGGCAAGGCACAGAACTGCCTGTGGTTCACCTCGCTTATCTCCAAAAATACCACTCTGCCAAGCATTTACCACGCACTGAAGCTGGCGGGCGCGGTGGAAGTGCGCACCATCGAAATGGCGCAAGGGCAAAAGATCAGTCGTTTCGTTGCCTGGACCTTCCATGACGCGGAGCAGCAAGCTGCCTGGGCGGCGGAGCGCTGGCGTTAATCCCAATGGCGCTGGTCATTTAACCGGCGCCAATAAATATTTTATTTATTATCAACGTGTTGGCGGTAAATGGTCACTTTGCTGAATAAATCCGCGCACCGCTTAATCCGTCCCCGTTTTAACTGTTTCCTCGATTGTTGTTCTTCTGTTTAAGCATGCTGGCTTGACAGGATTTGAGTTACGCCCGAATATGAACGAACGTTCGTTCGTTATCTTTGCTTGTCAGTATATTTAAGCCTGACGGCAAAGGCCGTCTCTTCAACTGCAGGACAGGACCGATGGGAAACCGTGAAAAAATCGTTGATGCTGCGTTGTACAGCTTTACCCACAAGGGGTTCCACCAGACCAGCATGCGGGATATTGCGCGGGTAGCAGGGGTTAGCGTGGGTAATCTCTACAATCACTTTGCTGGAAAGGAAGCGTTGATCGGCGAAATTGCGTTTCTGGAGAGCCGTTTTTTTACCGAGTTAGCGACCCAATTGATGGCCGAAAAGGATCGGCCGAGGCAGGCGTTATCCGCTTTTTTTACCGCCTACCATGCTTTTGTTGCTTCACCGGACAACGTGCAGCTCTCGGCGGAAATCGTGGCGGAAGTGGCACGAAATCCCGCCCTGGCTAAGACATTCGGCGCCAATCAGCAGCAACTGGCGGGTGCGCTGGAGCAGGTCATTACTCTGGCGCAACAAAGCGAAGTGATAGAGCCGGCATTAAATCCTCGCGAACTTGCCCAACTCATCCTTGACGTTATCGAGAGCCAGGCCTGGCGTCAGACGATTTTTCCATCCTGCACACCGGCGGCGGTCACGCTAAACCCACTGCTGGAGCAGTTGATCTTCCGATAACAATAACGGTGACCGTGATGCTTGAAGTGGAGCCTTATCGTGAATCCTGCCGTTTGCAAACGGCAGCGCTTATTTACTCCGCCTTCAGCGACAAATTTCGACGTCCGAGCGGTTTAAGCGCGCGTCAGCAATGGCGGCTGTTTTACCGACTGTGGAGCTGGAAGCAGAGTGACAGCCAAGAGCATAACTTTGTCGTCAGGCGAGCCGGCAAGGTGATTGCGGCATTTGGATTGACGTTTGCCGACTCGCTGGGAAATGCCGCCTTGCGGGGGCGGCCCCTGCCGATAATGCGTCTGTGCCGGTGCTACGGTATGTGGAACTTTTGGCGGATGTACCTGCAAATTGCGGTACTGCAGCATGTTCCCGCAGCCGATGAGGCCTATCTCTCTTATCTGGCGGTGGATGAAACGCAGCGTGGAAAAGGCGTGGGGAGAATGTTGCTTCAATGGATAGCCGAATATGCCGTGGCGCATCGGCCGAACCTCCGACTGAGTCTGCATGTGAGCCAACAAAACGTCGGCGCGCAGCACCTGTATCGGCAATGCGGCTTCAGGAGCGGTGAACCAAAGAAATACCTCTCGCTTTGGTTGCTGTTCCGCCAGGCCAGTTGGCTGGTAATGGAAAAATCCATTGGAGTGGGGCGATGAAAAAAATAGCGGCCTGCGTGTTGATGCTGATATTGGCGACGTTGGGGTGGGTCCTCTACGCCAATGATTACCAATTTATCACCGAACGGATCGCGCTGGAGGCAGGCGGCAATCGGCTGACCGGTACGCTAGTGCTGCCTAAGCACGTGTCCGGAAAGCCGGGCGTGATCGTCTTCATTCATGGCGATGGTCCGGCCAACGCCAGCCGCGATGAAGGCTATTACAGCGTCTGGGAAACCATGGCGAAGCAAGGATACGCCGTCTTGGCCTTCGATAAGGCGGGTGTCGGTGGCTCCTCCGGCAACTGGCTGCATCAAACCATGAACGACCGGGCCAAAGAAGCGGTCGACATTATTGATTGGGCCAGAAAGGATGAGCGTTTTAACTCGCAATGCGTCGGACTGTGGGGTGCCAGCCAGGCCGGCTGGGTAATGCCGGAAATTGCCGGGCAACGGCCGGATATCGCCTTTACGTTAGCGGTAGCGCCGGCAATTAACTGGCTTCGTCAGGGGCGCTATAACACCCGTGCGGAGATGGCCGCGGCGGCGATGACGAAACGACAAATTCAGACGCGCGAGGCGCAGGATCGACACCTGCTGTCGTTGCTTGGCCAGCCGAACGGCTATGTGCAGTACGGCAGAGAATATGGGCCTCTGGCACCGTTAAGCGCCGATCGCTGGCGGTTTATTCGCGCCAATATGGCCAGCGATGCCACTAAGGGATTGCGAAACTTCAAAACGCCGGTGCATCTGATCGTTGGTGGGCGCGATCTTAATGTGGATGTGGATGAAACCGAACGCGTTTATCGGCAAAATATTCCCGCCAATCTGTTAACCGTTACGCGGATTGAGCGCGCTGACCACATGATGTTAAAGCCGCTGTTTGTCCGCCACCCGGCGCTGATCAATGTGATTGGCCTATTCGCACCCCGATCTGTGCAGGATGAAGCTTATCTGCAGGACGTGGCGGCCTTCCTTGGCGACCAGCCTTGTAGCCGCGGTCGATGACGCCTGTGGTTTACCTCGCTTATCTCCAAAAATACTTCTCTGCCGAGCCTTTACTACGCACTGAAGTTGGCGGGCGCGGTGGAAGTGCGCACCATCGAGATGGCGCAGGGGGCAAAAAGATCAGCCGTTTCGTTGTCTGGACCTTCCATGACGCCGCGCAGCATGCTGACTGGGCGGCAGAACGCTGGCGTTAATCACCAATCGCCGAGTTTGCACGAATATTTACCAGGATGGGAGGCAACGCCCATACTGGCCGGAAGCTTGGTTTCCTTTCTTGACATACTCCATTAAGGTTCCTTAACTGTAGGGACACCAATAATAACCATTCCAGCAGTGTGCATCGTCTCTTTCCTTATGCAGGGGAGAGGTTTGCGGCACCGATGTGCCGTATCCCTTACTCGACACATTAGCAGGAGTTATTATGATTCCTTTATCTACGCAACAAGAGATCGGCGCTCTGATTATTGGCATTTTTGGGCGTCTACCGACGGTTTCAGAAATCGACTATTACGACAGTCAATTTGATATAGGCAGCCAGCCGCCGGCCTATATGGCCAGCATTTTAATGAGTCAGCCTGATGCCGACTGGATGAACGGCCAGAGCGAATACGATATCCTCACCTCGATCTACTTCTCGGTTTATAACGCCTCCCCCGATCCGGATTACATCAACGGGCTGCTTACGCTGGGCCATTTCAATAGCGCGGTCGCCAGCGTGGTGATCGATCTGGCTAATTATCTGGGCAACGATCCGGTGATCCTGGCGCAGCGCGATGCCCTGGAGCAGCGGATTGCCGAGGGGTTATTTCCCTCTGTTGCCGCAGATGCCGCCGGCGGCGCGGGGGATGCCCTGGCTATGTTCTACCTGCTAAAGGCACCCTGGCTGGCCGATGAACTCAATCAGTATGGGCGCCAGCTTAACGAGGGCGCAGATCTGGCCGGGTTGGCGCAGGACAAAATAGAGACTCTGCCGATCAATAACCTGTCTGACAGCGATTTTATTCTGCAGCTGTTCGAGCAGGGTTTTGAACGCTCGCCAACGGCGGCAGAACTGGCAGATTATCAGCACCGCCTGGCGGAAGGGGCGACGCGTGGCGATCTGCTGGTTGTCATGATTGAACAACTGCGCGGCGTAGTGGCGCCGGAAGACAGCGCTGCGCAGCAACATTTTAATGATGCCGGCTATGAGTATCAGCCGGGAGAGCTGCCCGCGACGGTATATTTGGAACAGGTAGCGGCGCTGTTTCGTGCCATTCCCGAGCGGAGCATTGACGCTACCTCGCTGGATACCTGGAGCAAAATCCTGGCTTCTGGCACCCTCAATTACCCTGAGTTAGTCACCGCCCTGCTGGCAACCCCTGAGTTTCAGGAGCAGGTTGGCTCTCTGCAGGGCGATGCCTTTATTCAGCATGTGTACCAGGCCGTTCACGGCAGGGCGGCGGATGAGCAACAACTGGCGCACTACCGGGCCTTAGGCGACGACAAGGGACTGATAACACAGGCGGTGGTTGAAGATTTGGTGACTGCCGCGGCGAACGGTGGCATAACGCAGAGCGAACAATGGGCGTTTGCGCGCGATATAGGGCAGAGCCTGGCCTATAAAACCACGGCTTCGCTCAGTACCAGCGAAGAAGGCGGAAACGCTTACGGGACGGTAAACACCCACACCGGGCATTCGCTGAGCAACGCGGAAACCGCCGTGCTGTTCCGGGTTTTTCTTAATGCGGATGCGGATGTCACTGTAGATCTGAGCTATGCCTCCCAACTTTCCTATTTGATTATCAACGGGGACAGCGCAGCGGCCATTCAACTGCACAACAACCCGAACGTCAGATATGGCGTGGAGGTGACGGTCAATAACGCTAACGTTACCCTCGACGGCACCTACGGTGGCGATCAGGTACAGTTAACGGCATTGGCCGACGTCGCCGCTGCAACAGGGCATTTTAATCTGAGCGAGGGCAACGACAGCCTGCTGTGGGCCGGAAATTCTACCGGCGGCGCCAACCATGTCGGGGCACTGCTGGGGGCGGACGGCGGAGCCGGTCTGGATATCCTGTCCGCTAATCTGATCGTCAAACTCACTTCCACGCTGGATCTTTGGGGCGTACGTGTCAGTACGGTTACCAGCAATGCCGCCAATTTTAGCCATTTTGAACAGCTCGATCTGGCCGGTTATATCGGCCAGGCTGAAGCGACGCTGAATAAGGTCAGCTGGAGTGGAATCAAGACAGAGAAATTGGCGACTGATGCCCATGTTTTTGACTACGGCGTGCTAAGCGGCCATGCGACAGTAGAGGGAACCCGAGGGGGATATGTCATTCAGGATCGGGCTGCGGAGGATCTGGGCAGCGGTGGACTGTTGCTTTCCGATCGGGCGGATAATGTAAAAGTGATCAATGCCAATGCGGATGCTGCCCGGCTTGAAATCAGCAGCGTGGGCGATCAGGCTGATAGCCGGCTTGAGATCGACTTTGTGGAAAATGCCACCCATAGGTTCGATCTGCTGTTTTCCGGCCGTGGAGACGCCGGGTCGTTGGCGCTGGGGTCCCACGGCAGTGAAAACCCGCTGGAGCTGATCGCCATCACCGCGGCGGCTTGGGGCCGTAACGCCCTGACGTTGACCGGCAGCAATGAACAAGTGCATGACATCGTGCTTTCCGGCAAGGCGAGTTTTGATCTGACGCTCGGGGAGGGATACGCCAATGTAGGTCTGATTGACGCTTCGTCGTTTGTCGGCAATGCATTCACCCTGAATTCAGCCCATGGCGGCAGCGGCAACGGTACCTTGATTCAAATGCTGGATTTGTTGCCGCTGAGCGGCGGGAGCCAGGCGAAATTGGAACCGCTGTTGGGAGAGCTTGGTTTGTTGGGCGAGCAACTGTTGGTGAAGGGTGGGGGCGGTAATGACCATTTCAGCATCATGGGTGATACCACCATCGTTGCCGGAGCGGGGCAAAATAGTCTGACCCTGCAATCAAGCACGGCGGCTTCTGGCGTGACGCTCAGGGATTTTTCGCTGGCACGGGACAGCTTTACTGACGTTGCGTCCGGGCTACGTTTATCCAATGATGCCGGCGGGAGCGCATTGGCGGATTACGGCACCAGCAATGGTGAAAATATCGAAACCCGGATAGGCGCGCTGACGGCCGATCAGACAGGGAGCGCAAGCCAATTGCTGGCGGCGTTGTTGGATTTGGGCAGTATCGATGCCCTCAGCGCCAAGGTAGGGGTAGGCAGCGTACTGGCCGATAAAAACAGCAGTTACATTATTATCGACAACAATGACGATCATCGGCTGGATGCCGCTGACAGCGTGATTCTGTTATTGGGGCAGGATCACCAAACGCTGCTGAGCGAACTGCGCTATGTTCCGCAACAGGTGGAGCTAACCGGTGCAGCGGCAACGGAAGAGCTGTTGGTTGCCTGAGGGGCGTTTTAACGACGGTGCAGGTTATGCGGCATAAGAAAGCGGCATCGCCTGTTTAGAAACGGCGGGCGCAGAATGCGCCCGCCGTCGAGCAGGACAAATCAGGAAACGTGCTGCAGGAACTCTTGCAAGCGCGGGCTTGGCGGCGAATTGATCAGATCGTGCGGGTTGCCGTCTTCGGCTATACGGCCCTTGTCGATGAAGATCAGACGCGATGCCACTTTCTCGGCAAAGCCGACTTCGTGGGTCACGATCACCATGGTCATGCCTTCTTCGGCCAGATCCTGCATGACCTTCAGCACTTCGTGACGCAGCTCCGGGTCAAGCGCCGAGGTGGGTTCGTCGAACAGCATCATTTTCGGTTTTACCGCCAGCGCACGGGCGATAGCCACGCGCTGCTGTTGGCCGCCGGACAGTTCGGAAGGGTAGTGATGCGCGCGTTCCGCCAGGCCCACTTTGGCCAACAGCTCACGCGCCAGTTTTTCCGCTTCCGATTTTTTCAGACCACGTACGCGGATCGGACCAAAGGCGACGTTTTCCAGCGCCGTCAGGTGCGGGAACAGGTAAAACTGTTGGAACACCATGCCGGCTTCCTGACGGATCAGGCGATCGTCGACCTTGGGATCGTTGGCTTTCAGACCATCGACGAACAGATCGCCGCTGGTGATCTCTTCCAGTTTGTTGATGCAGCGCAGCAGTGTGGATTTGCCGGAGCCGGAAGGCCCGATAATCACTACGACTTCACCCTGGTTAATTTTCAGGTCGATATTGTGCAGCACTTGGGTTTGGCCAAAATGCTTGGAGACGTTTTTAAATTCAATCACAGGATTTTCATCCTTCTTTCCAGACGACGCAGAACGAAGCTCAGCACCAGGGTGATAATCAGATAAATAACCGCCACGGCGCTCCAGATTTCCAGCGCACGGAAGTTACCGGCAATAATTTCCTGGCCCTGACGGGTCAGTTCCGCCACGCCGATCACGATGAACAGCGACGTGTCTTTAATGCTGATGATCCACTGGTTACCCAGCGGCGGCAGCATGCGGCGCAGCGCCAGCGGCATAATGACGTAACGGATGGTTTCACGGCGCGACAGACCCAACGCCAGGCCCGCTTCACGGAATCCGTTGTGGATCGACAACACCGCACCGCGGGTAATTTCCGCAATGTAGGCGCCGGAGTTGATCATGATGGTGACCACCGCCGCGCTAAACGGATCTATGCGTAAATCGCTGAATGCCATCGGCAGGGCGAAGTAAATAAACATCACCTGCACCACGATTGGCGTACCGCGGATCACTTCGATGAACACCAGGGCGATATGGTTGGCAATCCAACCGCCGTAGGTACGGGCAAAGCCGGCGACAAGGCCGATGATCAGGCCGCCAATCAGACCGAGGACCGAAATCCACAGGGTCATTTTGGCGCCTTCTAACAGAATGGGGATGGCGGGCCAGATGGCGCTCCAGTCGAACTGCATGGTGTTTTCTCCCGATGATCCCAACGCTGGGAATCAGATACAACAAAGCGCAGGGGCTAAGGCACAACCCCTGTGCTCAAGTTAAACAATGGCTGACTTCACCCGTTATTTAGGCTCGGTACCGAACCATTTTTTGTAGATTTCGTTGTAGGTGCCGTTGTCGCGCAGCGTTTTCAACGCGCCGTTCACCTTCACGCGCAGCTCGTCACTGCCTTTCGGGAAGGCGATGCCGTATTGCTGGGCTTCCAGTGATTCACCGACGGTTTTGAACTTGCCAGCGCCTGCGGTTTTAATGAAGTACAGGATGTTTGGCGTATCGTGCAGTACCGCGTCAGCGCGTTTGGTACCCAGTTCCATATAGGCGTTATCGATGTTCGGGAACTGACGCAGATCTTTGGTTTTGATGTTCTGCTTGGCGTAATCCACCGAACCGGTGCCGCTCTTCACCGCCACCACTTTACCGTCCAGATCCTTCACGCTTTTTACGCTGTCGTCGTTGGCATTAACCATCACCAACAGGCCGCTTTTGTAGTAACCGTCGGAAAACTCGATGGCTTTTTTACGTTCTTCGGTGATGGTGATGCCTGCCAGCGCCAAATCGATGTTTTTGGTTTGCAGCGCCGGGATAATGCCGCTGAAATCCATAGGTTTCAGGGTGTAATCCAATTTCAGCTCTTTAGCGATCGCGGCCCACAGGTCGATATCGAAGCCAACGTATTTGTCGCCTTGTTTGAATTCAAAAGGAACGAATGCGGTATCGGTTGCGACGACCAGTTTATCTGCTGCGTGGGAGCTTACGGCAAAAGCCAGCGAAAGTGCGGCCAGGGAGACTTTGAAAATTGACTTCATGTGAGGAATTTCCTGTACAGGTTGCGGATTACCCATTTTTTATATTGCAGTTGGTGCCATGAAAAAATCGTGCCATGTTTGCAACTACCATAAAAACAAAGAGTTGTGATGCGATGTTGTGCCTTAAAGGCGTATTATTATTTTTATGCACCAAATTGAGGCCCCAAAATGGTGCTTTGGGTTTCGTGCTGGTGCATTGGCCTATCATTAACCAAATAATGGGGGTGAAACAACCGATAGTTAACAGTTTCGCTTCAATATTGATAACTAACTCTAACTTTTATGATTCATGGTTGTTGCATATGGTGCAGGAGTGTTCGATAAGTACAGAAAATGGTTTCAGAACCCGGTGCTCTTGATTAGCCGCCAGCTTAGCGCAACTGGCTGTCTTTGCTTCCGCGCCGGTTATATAAGCCGCTGTCGGCCTGTTTTTTGTCCAGTTCGGTTTGGCAGACCAGACAATAGCGGATGCCTTTTAACGCCTGGCGGCGCGCCAGGGGGATTTCTTCGCCGCACTCCTGACAGTAATGTTCGCTTTCACCTTGACCCAGTGCAAGTCGTGCACGTTGCACAGCGTCATCAACGGTGGAGTCGATTTGATCCTGTACGGCGCCATCCGCCGCCCATCCGTTTGCCATGGGGACCTCACTTCGGTGTCTTCGTCATATTCCTCTGTATATAACGCCATCAATCGTGAACTGATTAAGTCTACTATGGGCGTTTTTTTGAGCAATTCAAGCGGCGTAAAAAGAAAAACAGGCCGGGGAAAAACCCGCAGCCTGTTTAAGCCCGCCAAGCGGGTTGGGGATGACGCTTACCCGGGGTTATTCAATATTGGATTCGATAAACCACAGGTACTTGTCCAGATCGCGTGATGCTGCAGTGAACATATCGGCAGTATCTTCATCTTCTACTTCGGAGATGGCCTTGCGAATGTCGTTCGCCACTGCGCCATAACGATCTGCCAAGGCTTTCAGATGTTCTTGCACGCTGTGGATGTTGGTTGGGTAGCTTTTCAGGGGCGTTTTATCGTTCACCACCTGCACGGTACCCAGCGCCACGCCGCCCAGCTGCACTACGCGCTCGGCGAAAGTATCCTGATGCTCGGTGATCGCGGTGCGGAACCCGTCCAGCATTTCATGGACGGCAATAAAGTTGGCACCGCGCATATTCCAGTGTGCCTGTTTGGTGATCAACGACAGGTCAATAAACTGCACTACCTGATGGTTCAGGGCCTTGATAGCAGCCAGTTTCGTTTTTTCGTCCATGTCATTACGGGTGTAAAGCAGATCAGAAGATTTCGTTTTCACCAGTTTAGCGGTACTCATATCAGATATCCTCTTTGTGGGTCGTTGTCCTATTTTTGTCACGGGAATAATTATAGCAGCCATATTCATTCTTGCAGCACGAAAATGGCTATTGGATAAATAGGCCATAACGAATGTAAAATTAGACTTACAAATTAAAATCCAATTTTCCCATCTTTTTATCTGTTTAAGTAATTGAATTATATTAATTTTTTATCTTTTAAGGTAGGGTGTGTGACGAACGATGGTAATAATTGAAATGTGAGGGGTTACCTTTGCGATGTTATTTCCCATGAGAATATATTTTTAATGGGTAATTATTGTGTCGGCGTATTAATTGACTGTTAATTCAGGTTGATAGCTTGATAACATCCGGTTAAAATAATTCCCCCTCATTAGTTATCGCTATAATCCTATGAAAATTAACGTAGTGGGAACCAGCGGCAGTGGCAAAAGCACGGTGGCGCGCCAGTTGGCCGAAAAATTTGCAGTCCCTTATATCGAGCTGGATACGTTGTTTTGGCGGCGAGACTGGCAAGGCACGCCGGATGATGAGTTTTTGGCCCGCATCGCACAGGTGTTGGGCGATGCGGACAGCGGCTGGGTGCTGGACGGCAATTATACCCGAACCAAATCGCTCAAGTGGCGCGAGGTCGATTGGGTCGTGTGGGTGGACTACGGGTTTTGCCGCACGTTGTTTCAGGCGGTACGCCGTGCGGCCATGCGCGCCTGGACCCAAACTGAATTGTGGCCTGGCACCGGTAATCGCGAGAGTTTTCGCCGTTCTTTTTTCAGCCGCGATTCGATAATTCTGTGGACCCTCAAAACCTACCGTAAAAACCGGGCCAGTTACCTTGATGATATGAATAATGCCCGGTATGGGCATATCCGTTTTATTCGGCTGCGTTCACCCGGGCAGACCCTGAAGTTCATTCGTTCTTTACCCCAGGGTTAATCGACTACAGCAGCAGGCTGTAATGTACATTCACTACCGCTTTCTTGATAACGGTTGGGGCAGTCAACTGGCAGTTGGGTTGATGCGGCTCATGGGGCAAGAAGATGGCGTACATACCGGGAAACATATGCAGCGTCTGATGATGGCGACCGATATCCAACAGTTGCAGATCCTGCTTCTCGTCGTAGGGCTGATCGCTTTGCCACCCCCCCGGCAGCCCGTAATCAATGCGTTCTTCGCCGCTGATTAACAGGTGGATAGCGGCATATTCCTGGTGCAGCTCGCCGTCGATCTCATGCCGCCCAGCGCCAACTCAGGCCGATCGTATTGACGGAGGGTGTTAAGGGCTTTAACCAACATGCCACGGCCGTAGCGTGGGTTAAACAGGGTGTTATAAATCATTTTGGTTCTCCATGTGATCAACCCAGCCGGGTTGGGTTCCATAAAACGCGTCGGTTGCTGCGGGAATCGTATGCCTGCTTATCAGTGCGAAAACAGTTAACCCGCCAGCATTCCGTTTCTGGCAAATGTGGGCGTATCAGATTTTCAGGACAGTTTTTCGATTTGCGGTTTGGATTTGATGGTCAGAGTCGAGCCCATCGATGCCGCGATAATCGCCGCCAGAGCCAGCCATTGCGCTACTGTCAGGTGCTCATTAAGGAACAGCATGCCGGAAAGCGCCGCCATTGCCGGCTCCAGGCTCATCAGAGTGCCGAAGGTACGCGCCGGGATTTTGGGCAGCGCGATGATCTCCAGCGAATAAGGCAGTGCGGTTGAGAGGATCGCCACTGCCAGCGCCGTGGGCAGAATATCGACATTCAGCAATACGCTACCGGCTTGCCAGGCCCCAATCGGGCAGAATACCAACGCGGCTATCAGTGAACCGACCGCCACCGTGCCCGGCCCGTGATCGCCACCGGCCTTCTGGCCAAAAATAATATAGACCGCCCAGCAGGCGCCTGCGCCCAGCGCACAGGCTGCGCCGAACGGGTCGATGCTGCCCATATCATGGCCAAGTGGCAACAGAAACCACAACCCGACCAGCGCCAGCGCTACCCATAAAAAGTCGATCGCGCGGCGTGAGGAAAACATGGCGACCGCCAGCGGCCCGGTGAACTCCAACGCCACGGCGATACCGAGCGGCAGGGTGCGCAGAGAAAGGTAAAACAGGTAATTCATGGCGCCCAGCGCCAGACCATAGACCAGCAGCGGCAGGCGGCTGCCGGCGGCGAAACGCATGCGCCATGGGCGAAAGATAACAAACAGAATCAACGTGCCGATGCTTAGGCGCAGCGTAGTGATCCCTTCCGCGCCGACCAGCGGAAACAGGGTTTTGGCCAGCGAAGCGCCGCCCTGGATCGACACCATGGCGATGATTAACAAACAGATGGGCAGCAGCGCGGAAGGCGCTTTAGCGGGTGTAGACGCAGACATCCTTATGAGCCTTTTGTTCGCCTTCCACAGCCTTGGGAAGACAGTCGAAATAGAGATGAGGGCAGTGTAAATGAAATGGGGCAAATGTGTCTGCGAAAAGCGTACGAAACGATAAAAGCTGCCACGGTCTTGCGCCAAACAAGCGGAAATGGTCAAAAAGTGCGCATTTATTTCGGAATTGTCTGGATATTAAATAGGTGATTGTTGTCACACAAACGAGTAGAATGCGGCTCGAAAATAGAGCGAAAAGAAGCAGATACACTGTTCTTGAAATCTTATGTTACACGATATAAAGCATTAGACACTCATTTTAAGGCAGAGTTTCACGCTAATTTTTGCTATATTTTCAATGCATGAACAAATGGATTTACTTAAAAATATAACGCGTTTGAGGTGGTTATGAAAAAAATTGCATGTCTTTCCGCAGTAGCAGCCTGTGTATTAGCAGTAACCGCAGGTACCGCATTCGCTGGTCAGAGCACCGTATCCGCTGGCTATGCACAGGGTGATCTCCAAGGCGTTGCTAACAAAGCCGACGGTTTCAACCTGAAGTATCGTTACGAGTTCGACAACAGCCCACTGGGCGTGATCGGTTCCTTTACCCATCTGGAAAAGAACGGTTCTCAAGACGGTTACTACGGTAAAGCGCAGTACAACTCTATCACTGCCGGTCCAGCTTACCGCTTCAACGACTGGGCAAGCATCTACGGTGTAGTGGGTGTTGGCTACGGCAAAAACATCGATAATGCACAAAACGGCACCGATCGTAACGGCAACAGCGACTACGGCTTCACTTACGGCGCTGGTCTGCAGTTCAACCCAATCCAGGAAGTTGCTCTGGACGTAGGTTACGAGCAGAGCCGCATCCGTAGTGTTGACGTCGGCACCTGGATGGTTGGCGTAGGCTACCGTTTCTAAGATTTCTTCATGCCTGCGGGCGTGAGCGTGCGGCGCAGTTGGCCGTACCGGATAAAAATCCGCCTTCGGGCGGATTTTTTTTGCCTGAAATTCGGCGCTACTTACCCAATTTTTGCGCCGGTTGCGACGAGAAGCGGGCGCTGCGGGCATCACGCTCGTAACCCTGCAGCTCCGTGAGGATGCCATATAGTGCCGGTCGACGACCGTGGATCCAGCGGCGCCCGGTGCTGAGCGGGATTAACGACAGATCGAGATCGGCGATCACCATTTTATCTTCTGCCGCCCAGGTCTCAGCCAGAATACAGCCATAGGGATCGAGGATCATCGCGTTGCCGGTACGCACTTCGTCGTCATCGCGACCCACGCCGTTGCTGAAGAGAATAAACAGGCCGTTGTCATGCGCGCGCGCCGGTAGCCAGCGCATTAGCCAGCCACGGCCATGTTCGCCCCGAAAGGCTTCTTCTATCGCCGCCGGATGCTCTTTGCGCTGCTGCCAGAGCGCCAGCGGGATCGGCTTCATGCCATGCGGGCTGCGCGAGTGGGTGCCACCGGTCTGGTGCGGTGCCAATAGTACGTCTGCTCCCAGCAGGGCGGTGGCGCGTACGTTTTCCACCAGGTTATTGTCCCAGCAAATCAGAACGCCCATCCGCACTCCCCAGGGGGTATCGAACACGGTAAAGCTGTCGCCGCTGGCTATCGCCTCATGTTCAAAGGCGTGCAGTTTACGGTGAACGTGAAGACCGCCGTCGGGCAGGCATACGGCGTAGGCGTTGTAATAATTGCCATCCTCACCCAACTCAATCAACCCGACGCCGATTGCCATATTATAGCGTTCCGCCAACGGACGAATGCGCGCCAGCGAAGGGCTGTCGGCGATCGGTTCCGCCAGCGCGCCAATCTCGCCGGCGCTGAGGTGCCGCACGTGCCAGTAGCCGGTGATGCACATTTCCGGAAAGGTTAATACCTGGATCTGTTCGGCGGCGGCGCGGGCGATAAACCCCTCCATTACCGACAGGTTGTAATTTTTATCATTGGCGCGATGCTGAAATTGCACCGTCGCGGCGCGTAGAGAGGTTGTCATAAGGTTACCTTTGGCTGTTATCTGGCGTTGATTACAGCAAGCATATTGATTACTGTATAATCAATTAAATTCCTAAATTGATAACCTGACGGAATGGATATAAAACAACTGCGCGCCTTCGTGGTGCTGGCCGAACAGGGTAATTATCGTCTGGCGGCGGAGCTGCTGTGCATCACTCAGCCGGCATTGAGCAAACAGATCCAGACGCTGGAAATGCTGCTCGGCGCCCGGCTGTTTAACCGTGGTCGTCAGGGCGCTCAGCTTACCGCCGGCGGGCAGCGGTTGTATCCCGAAGCCCGGACGTTGGTCGACCGGCATCTGCAGTTTCAACAGCACGCTCTGCGGGTGGTACAAGGGGAGGCGGGGCGGCTGGCGCTCGGATTCGGCCTGTCCAGCTTTCATTTGGCGCCGCAACTGGTCGCTGCCTTCCGTCAACGTTTTCCAGCGGTTGCCGTGGGGCTGGAGGATCTGCCCTCGGAGCGACAATATCAGCTGTTATTGCAGGGAGAATTGCAGGTGGGGTTCGTGCGGTTACCGGTCACTGCGCCGCTGCGGGCCACGGCATTGCTGAGCGATCGGCTGGTATTGGCGGCCCCCTCGGCGTTGGCGCTGCGGGCGGAAACTCTGATGGAGCGATTTAACTCGTTGCCGCTGTTGCAACTGACACCCAAGCGTGGGCGCGGCCTGAGCGATCAGTCGCTGCGCTTTATTGCCGCGCATCAACTGACGCCGAATGTGGTGCAGCAGGCCGGTGACATCCAGACGCTGCTGGCGCTGGTCGCCGCCGGCATTGGCGTGGCGCTGTTGCCGCAAAGCGTGACCCATATTGTGCCGACGGGCATCGACATTTTAGCGCTAAACGGTGCTTTGACCGAATGGCAGGTGGGCATTGCCTGGAACCCGCAGCAACCCGACGCATTACGGGATAATTTTATTCAGGTTGCGCTGGCGACGGCGCAGGTGCCTTAAAGCCCGTGTTCATAAGAGGCAGTGCATCACCACAATCGGATTCTGATGGTATTCACTGCGGTGGCTTTCGCTAAAACCGACTTTTCTCGCCAACGCCAGCGACGGCTGGTTCTCCGGCGAGATAATGCATACCGCCTTATCGCCGGGTAGGTGCTCCTTCCCCCAGGCCAATGCCGCCCGCAACGCTTCGGTGGCATAACCTTTGCCCTGTGCTGCCGTGACCAGCGTCCAGCCCATCTCCGGGGCGTCAAGCGCCGGGATAATATTGCGCTGGAAGTCGGAAAAACCGATGCCGCCAAGATAAGCGCCGCTGATTTTATCGCGTACCGCCCAGTAGCCATAACCTAATAGCGCCCAGTGGCCGACGTAACGCATCAGGCGGCCCCAAGAGTCTTCAAGGTCCCTCGGCGTACCGCCGATATAACGCACCACCTCGGGATCGGCCCACATGGCGGCCAGCGATTCAAAGTCGTCAAGCCTATGCGCATCCAGGCGTAAACGTTCGGTCAGCAGCGTCGGGGCTGTGGTGATAAGCGGCATTATTTTTTTCCTGCACAGAACCAAAAGCGGTGTGTGGAGTATGCCAGAGAAGTGACATTGCCAGCTATTAGAGGTAAGGCTTTATCCAGCCAAGACCGACACCGGTTTCGCCACGGGGTTTGTATTCGCAGCCGATCCAGCCCTGATAACCTATATTGTCCAACTGCGCAAACAACCACGGATAATTCAGCTCGCCATCGTCAGGCTCATGACGATCTGGCACTGATGCGATCTGAATATGAGCGTAGCGCCCGGCCAGCGAAGTCATCAGGCCGCTGATATTGCCATCCACCAACTGAGCATGGAAAAAATCAAACTGAATGAAAACGTTCGGGCGATCGATATCCTCGACCAACTGCGCGGCCTGATGTTGGCTGGAGAACAGATACCGGGGCTTTACCTGCGGGCTGAGGGCTTCGATCAAAACATTGATGCCCTGTGCGGCGAAGGTGTCGGCGGCATAGCGGATATTGTCGATAAAGGTCTCTCGATAGCGCTGCCACTCTGCTCCCGGCGGGACCAAACCGGCCATCACGTGTACGCAGGGGCAATTGAGTGCGGTGGCGTAGGCCAGCGCGCGTTCGATATCGGCGCGCGCATCCTGTTCGCGGCCAGGGACTGCCGCCAAGCCCCATTCACCGGTTTCAACATTGCCCGGTGGAGTATTGAACAGCACCTGTTGCAGATCATTATGCCGCAGCTGTTCCGCCAGCAGTTCGGCTGGATATTCATAGGGGAACAGGAATTCCACCGCCTTGAACCCTGCGCCTGCGGCGGCTTCGAACCGTTCCAGGAATGGCAGTTCGTTAAACATCATCGATAAATTGGCAGCAAACTTAGGCATGTTTCAGCTCCGTAATCCGGCAGTTTCCTCATGGTACAAGGGCAGCATCGGGGTGCAGAAATGATTTTACAGGTGAATATCGTTAAATAGAAAAACCCCCTGGCGGGGGGGAACGCGCTTTTCCAGCCGGCAAGGTGGCTTATGCGCAACACTGCCCGGAAAACTAGATACCGCTGAACCAGTTATAGCCCTGATCTTCCCAGTAGCCGCCGGGATTGGTATCGCTGACAAAAATGGCAGCGATATGTTTGGCGTTCTTGAAGCCCAGCTTGGTGGGCACCCGTAGCCGCAACGGATAGCCATAGTCTGCCGGCAGCGCCTTGCCGCCGAAATCCAGCGCCAGAATGGTTTGTGGATGCAGTGCGGTGGCCATATCGATACTGGAGTAATAACGATCCGCGCACTTGAAACCGACGTAGCGGGCGTTCAGATCTGCGCCGACATGCTGCAAAAAAATGCGCAGCGGCACGCCGCCCCATTGGCCGATGGCGCTCCAGCCTTCGATGCAGATCAGCCGGGTTATCTGGCTTTGCTGCGGCAGACGCTGCAATTGTTCCAGCGTCCAGGGCGCGTTTTTTTCCACTCTGCCGGAGACTTCCAGACGATAACTGGCGAGATCCACTTCCGGGACGTTGTACTCGGGGTAAAACGCGTTGAACGGGAAGGGGTGAGTGATCTGATCCGGCCGATAGGTTTGCGCCAACCGCTGGCCGCTGAACAGCCAGGCCTGCACCCGATCGTTCCAGCGCGACATGGCCCACAGCACTTTATCCACCTGATCGCCGTCCTGCAGATTGCAGCCGGTCAGCATGGCAATGCCGCCCAGCGTCAGGCCGGAGCGCAGCATCAGGCGGCGTTGCAGATTGACCAGCTGTTTTTTCTGGTCCGGTTCCAGGGCCGGCGTCGAAGGGCGCCGTTGTTTATCGTTCATGTTTGCCACCCGTAATCATTGCCCATAACGTGCGCGGCACGATAATCACCATTAGCAGGTGAATCACTACAAATAACCCAATGGCGGACATGGCGAAAAAGTGCACGTAGCGCGCGGTGTCAAACCCGCCGAACAGGCCCACCAGGCCTTGTAGCTGCACGGGTTTCCAGATGGCCAGTCCGGAGAGCACCAACAGCAGCCCCAGAACCAGTACCCCGAGGTACATCAACTTCTGAATGGCGTTATAGCGGCCGTGTTGATGCTTCAAACGCAGCGTGAGCGCCTGCCCGATATCGCGCCGCAGCGCGCCGATGCCGAGCGGCAGCAGATCGCGCCGAAAATGGCCGCTGAACAGGCTCCACAACAGGTAGCACAGCGCGTTAAACGCCAGCAGCCACATCACCGCCAGATGCCAGCCAATCGCGCCGCCCAGCCAGCCGCCGAGCGTCATCTGCGGCGGAAAACGGAAGCCGAACAGCGGTGAGGCGTTGTAGATTTCCCAGCCGCTCATGAACATGCAAATCATGGCGAACAGGTTAATCCAATGGGTGATCCGGACCGGCCAGCGATGCACCGGCCGCGGCGCGTTGGTTTTCATCTTTTTCTCCCGAATCACATTGGCGGCACGGTGCCGTCTTTGCCGGCGGAGATGCGGGTGGCGACACGTTCGCCTTTATCGTCAGTGGCGGAGAACAACACGATATGCGCGCCCGGTTTCAACAGGCCGCGATCGCCGGGATCAAGGGTGACGATCGGCACATCTTCCGGTACGGCGACGGTTTTCTGCTGGTTGCCGTAGGTCACGGTCAGGGTGCGGCCGTTGGATTTCACCAGCTTGCCGACGGTGCCGTTGGTCATGGTGTCTACCTTGCCGTCGGCGGACTCCCAGGCCGAATGGCCCTCGCCGGTGCCGCGCAGGCTGGCGGCGAACACGTGCACTTCCAGCGCTTTCAAGGTGCCATCCGCTTGCGGCACGGCGGCGGTGCCGATGAAGCTGTCCGGCTTGATATCCTCCAGCGTGCCTTTCGAAACGCTGAACACCTTGGTTTGATCGTTGATTTTTACGCTGACCTTTTCCCCTTTACGGTCGGTCAATTGCAGGCTGTTGTCGGTGACCTGATCGATAGTGCCACGCAGTGGGGCGATGACTTTCCCGGGCGCCGGGGCGGCGACGGCAATACCGCTGCACAGCATCAGGGTGGACAGCAGTAAACCGGCAAAACGATGACGGGTAATCATAAAGTTCTCCTTTGTATGGGGTGCCGGTTAAGCATGGTCGAACAATAGGGACAGCACCATGTCCGTTTGATGACATTAATGTCATCAAGAATGCCCGCCGAAACTGCTAGTATTTCCGCAAGTGCAATGAGGTGACGACAATGCGGATACTGGTGGTTGAAGACGACATCAGCACGGGTGATTACCTGAAAAAAGGGCTGGGAGAGGCGGGGTACAGCGTCGATCTGGCGCGTAACGGCACTGACGGGCTGTTTCGGGCGCTGGAGCACGGTTACGACGCCATCGTGCTCGACGTGATGCTGCCGGGGCTGGACGGCTGGCAGATAATTGAAGTGCTGCGCAAGAAAAGCGACGTGCCGATCCTGTTTCTGACGGCGCGTGACGGGGTGCAGGATCGCATTCATGGCCTGGAGTTGGGGGCCGAGGATTATCTGATTAAACCTTTTTCCTTCACGGAATTGTTGTTGCGTATCCGTACGCTGCTGCGACGCGGCACGGTGCGCGAAGCCGATCACTATACCCTTGCCGATCTGCAACTCGACGTATTGCGCCGCAAGGCGGTGCGGCAGGATGTGGTGATCCCGCTGACCAATAAGGAGTTTATGCTGTTGCACCTGTTGGTGCGGCGCGAAGGGGAGGTGTTGTCGCGCACCCTGATCGCTTCCCAGGTCTGGGACATGAATTTTGACAGCGACACCAACGTGGTGGATGTGGCGATCAAACGTCTGCGTGCCAAGATTGACCGGCCGTTTGACGTCAAGCTGATCCACAGCGTGCGCGGTATCGGCTACGTCTGCGAGCCGCGTTCATGAGCGCATTGGCCCAACGCTGGCGCGCCCTGTCGCTGACGTTGCGCAGCGCCATGCTGTTTGCTTTGGTGGCGGCGTTGGTGGTCAGTGGCGCAGGCTGGTATCTGTATGGCGCAATGCGTCAGGAAATGACTCTCCGCAGCGATTTTCAGGTTACCGGCCGGGTGGAGTATTTCCGCCATTTGCTGAGCCAGCGCTTTCCGCTCGACCGGTTGGTGGCCAATACCGGCCTGTTTGAAAACATGCTGGGCAATGAACAGGACGTTTTGATTTTTCAGCAGCCGGGGCAAAAGCCGTTAATCAACGTTAATCCGGCCAGGTTGAACTTGCCGCCGGTTACGCCGACGCCGGCCGATACGCCGCAGCTGCTGAGTGCGATAAAAAGCGGGGAAACGGCGCAGGGCGTGCCGTTGCGCGTCGCATCGGCGCTGGTGAGGCTGGATGACGGCAACCTGTTGCAGATCTCGGCAGCCCACGTGATGGTCAATGAACAGAAGATGCTGGCGCGCTATCTGTGGCGGATCGTCGCCGCGGTAGCGGTGGCGTTTGTTCTGATCGCCTTGCTGGGTTATTGGGTGATGCGTCGTGGGTTACAGCCGCTGTGGCGCATGGCGGCGCAGGCGGCAGTGATCACGCCGAATACCCTGTCGACCCGCCTGAGCGAACAGGGGGCGCCGAAAGAACTGCAACAGCTGACCCGTTCGTTTAATGCCATGCTCGATCGGCTGAATGAAGGCTATCAGCGCCTGACGCAGTTTTCCGCCGATCTGGCGCACGAGATCCGCACTCCGGTGGGTGCGCTGATGGGGCATTGCCAGGTGGCGCTGTATCAGCCGCGCAGCGTGGAGGAGTATGAAACGCTGTTGTCGAACAATATGGACGAGCTGGAGCGCATTTCACGCATGGTGGAAAATATTCTGTTTCTGGCACGCGCCGGAGAAGCGCAGGCGGTGCTGAACTATAGTCGTCTGGATGTGGCACAGGAGCTTCAGCGGGTGGCGGACTATTTCGAAGGCCTGGCGGAAGAGCGGGGTATCACTTTGGTTTGCCGGGGCGAAGGGCAACTGCTGGCGGATGCGATGCTGTTTCAACGTGCGTTAAGCAATCTGGTCGCCAACGCGGTGCGTTATGCCGACGAAAACAGCCAGATACAGCTGCAGGCACTCAGTCGGCCGACGGGGGAGAGAGTGGTACAGGTGGTCAATCAGGGACGGCCCATTTTACCGGCGCAGCTGGACAAGCTGTTCGACCGTTTTTACCGTGTCGATGCCGCCCGCAGTGCAGGCAACCACGCCAGCGGCCTGGGGCTGGCCATCGTCCGTGCGATCATGACGCTGCACGGCGGTAAGGCCCGCGCAGAATGTGCGCATGAGGATAAGGCTGCTCGAATAACCTTTAGCCTGATATTTCCCGCTTCCGATTAATTCAACGTGGTTTGCGCAATGACCTGCAATCGGCTCCAGTGGCGAACTTCGCAGAAACAAAAGGCCACGTGGTGTGGCCTTTGGGGTTTTAGCGGGGGCTACATATCCGGGAAGGTCAGGGTATTGCCCGGCGCTTCGCGGTGAATATGCAGGAAGTTCAGGTGCTTCTCGTACTGATCGAGGATATCGCCGATCACCTGCTCCTTGCTGTAGTCCATCAGGTCATTGCCCTGAGTGCCCTCCATCAGGAAGGTTTCCAGCCGGTAATAGTGCGATTTGCCTGAGCGGGCGCGGTAGGTGAAGCCCGGTACCGAATAACGCTGCGGCCAAATCTGATAGATAAAGTTCTGCTCTTCACCCAAATGCACCAGCAGTTCCAGGTGGTTCAAACGCTCATCTTCTGCCGGCGGCACTTCGGTAAACTCCACTTTGGCACCGCGCAGTTCCAGCTCGCGCGCCACTTCCTGCATTGCCGGTCGGCAACGGGTATCAAGCATTTTTTGCGTGTACTGGGTGCCGGGGTAGTTCATCACCCGCGACAGGCGTTGCTTCCAGTTCAGCACGTCATTGCTCGAAATCGGCATGGGGGCGTTGGTGTTCAGCGCGCTGGCCTTGCGATAGTCCTCAACCCGCAGCGATTTATACAATCCGGCCATCACGAAGAAGATCACAAAGCTGAACGGCAGGCCCATGATCACCGTCGTTTTCTGCAATGCGGGCACCCCGTCGGTCATCAGCATGCCGATGGTCAGCAGGCCGATGGCCACCGACCAGAAAATCCGCAGCCAGTTGGGCGCATCGTTATTGATGTCGGCCAGGCGCGAGGTAAAGTTGCCCAGCACCAGTGAGCCTGAGTCCGCTGAGGTCACGTAGAACAGCAGGCCGGTAATGGTGGCCACCGAGGCGCTGAAGGTGAAGCCCGGGTATTGCGCCAGCAGGCTGTAGAAGCCGCGCTCCGGGTATTGCATCACTTCCTGCGCGAAGGCGGCATTGCCGTGGATAATCTGATACAGCGCGCTATTACCGAAGATCGACAGCCACAGCAGGGTGAACACGAAGGGAATGATCAACGTGCCGACCACAAACTGACGGATGGTACGCCCGCGCGAAATACGCGCCAGGAACAGGCCGACAAACGGCGACCATGCCACCCACCAGGCCCAGAAGAACAGGGTCCAGTTGTTCATCCATTCCACCGGACGATCGAAGGCGAAGCTGTTGAGCGTCATGCCCATAAAGCGGTTGACGTAATCGCCGACGTTGAGCACCAGCGCATTGAGCAGGAACTCGGTATCACCGCAGAACAGCACGAACAGGATCAGCCCCAGCGCCAGCAACACGTTGAGCTCAGACAAAATACGAATGCCCTTGTTGACGCCTGAGGTCACCGAAATGGTGGCCATAATCACCGAAAGCAGGATAAGTGCGCTTTGAACCGTCAGGTTTTCCGGCACCTGGAACAGCACTTTCAACCCATAGTTGAGCTGCACTACGCCAATGCCGAGTGTGGTGGCGATGCCGAAAATAGTGCCCAGCACCGCCGCGATATCCACGCTGTGGCCGATCGGGCCGTTGATGCGTTTACCGAAGATTGGGTACAGCGCCGAACGAATGGTCAGCGGCAGGTTATAGCGGTAGCTGAAATAACCGAGGGCAATGCCCATCAACGCATACATCGACCAGCCGGTCAGCCCGTAGTGGAACAGCGTCCACACCATGGCCTGGCGCGCCGCTTCCAGCGTTTGGGCATCACCTTCCGGCGGCATCATATATTGCGTCACGGGTTCGGCGACCGAGAAGAACATCAAATCGATGCCGATGCCGGCGGCGAACAGCATCGCCGCCCAGCTCATCAGGCTGAACTCGGGTTTCGACTGTTCCGGCCCGAGTTTGATCGAACCGAAGCGCGAGGCGGCGATAAATACCACGAATACGATGTACAGGGTGGCGGCCAGCAGGTAATACCAGCCGAAGGTGGTCGAAACCCAATTCAGGGTGCGGGTGATCCATCGCCCGGAGAAATCGGTAAAAAAAATGGTCATCAGCGAGAAGGCCAGAATCAGCCCCGCCGAGGTAAAGAAAACCACAGGATTAAGGCGATCCTTTTGCGGTTTTGAGGAGGTTTCGCTGGTTGTCATCGTCGTCCTCTGTTTTTAACAACTGAGTAAAATCGTGCCCACATTTCTGCTCTGAACGGCGCGCAGGCGTCGTCCGGAAAGTGCGGATAAAAAGCGGCACTGCTTGCCGTTTAGCCTGTTAACGAAACGGAAATCGTTTCGTGGTGGGAACCGCTTACAGACACTGATTTTGGTCAGATTCGTTAAATACCTCACAAAAATCAGCCAGTTCCACAACCGAAAAGTACATTTTTGTAACCAGGCAGCAATAAAATATATGCAATTTTTATTGAACGTTCAATCAAAAAAAAGTTTAATAGTCCACATGAAGACCAAGTTCAGCAGGCGGAAAGTCGATGAAATTCGCCGCTGAGACGAGGCCGAAGTCGGTTTTGTGAGAGTCGAATTATGCCAAAGGTAGGAATGCAGCCAATAAGAAGGCAGCAGTTGATTGATGCCACGCTGGCCGCGGTAAACGAAGTCGGAATGCATGATGCCACTATTGCGCAAATAGCGCGCAGGGCGGGCGTTTCCAACGGCATCATCAGCCACTATTTCAAGGACAAGAACGGGTTGCTGGAAGCCACGATGCGCTATTTGATCAGCCATTTGGGAGAAGCGGTGAAGCTGCGGCTGCAGGCGCTGAACGACCAGAGCCCGGCTTCAAGGCTGCAGGCGATCGTTGCCGGCAACTTCGACGACAGCCAGATCAACAGCGCAGCGATGAAAACCTGGCTGGCCTTTTGGGCCAGCAGCCTGCATCAGCCGCAGCTTAACCGGTTGCAGCAGGTAAATGGCCGTCGTCTGTATTCCAACCTGTGCGCCGAGTTCAGCCGCACATTGCCGCAGGCGCAGGCGCGTTTGGCGGCCAAAGGGCTGGCGGCGTTAATCGACGGTCTGTGGTTGCGCAGCGCACTGCGCGGTGCGGCGTTTAACCAGGCGCAGGCGATCGCGCTCACTACCGATTACATTACGTTTCAACTCCGGGGGCAAACGCCACCCTGAGGACAATCCAAGGAGAACCTATGTCCCGTTTTGGCTTGCAGAAGCTCTATATTAATGGTGCCTATGTAGACAGTACCGAGGGGAAAACCTTCAACGCAGTGAACCCGGCGAATGGCGAAGTGCTTGCCGAGATCCAGTCCGCCAGCGCTGAAGACGTCAACCGTGCGGTTGCCAGCGCAGCCAGCGGGCAGAAGGTGTGGGCGGCGATGACGGCGATGGCGCGTTCGCGCATTCTGCGGCGCGCGGTGGATATTTTGCGTGAGCGCAATGACGAACTGGCGGCGCTGGAAACGCTGGATACCGGCAAGGCGATGTCGGAAACCACCGCTGTCGATATCGTCACCGGCGCCGACGTACTGGAATACTACGCAGGGCTGATCCCGGCTATCGAAGGTCAGCAGATCCCACTGCGCGACACCTCTTTCGTTTATACCCGCCGTGAACCGCTGGGCGTGGTGGCAGGTATTGGCGCCTGGAACTACCCGATTCAGATTGCCTTGTGGAAGTCCGCACCGGCCCTGGCGGCGGGCAACGCAATGATCTTCAAGCCGAGCGAGGTGACCTCTCTGACGGCGCTGAAACTGGCCGAGATCTACACCGAAGCCGGCGTGCCGGACGGCGTGTTCAACGTGCTCACCGGCAGCGGCGCAGAAGTCGGCCAGTATCTGACCGATCACCCGGGCATCGCCAAGGTATCCTTCACCGGCGGGGTAAAAACCGGCAAGAAAGTGATGGCCAACGCCTCCGGTTCAACGCTGAAAGAAGTCACCATGGAACTGGGCGGCAAGTCACCGCTGATTATCTTCGACGACGCCGATCTGGATCGCGCCGCCGATATCGCCATGATGGCCAATTTCTACAGCTCCGGCCAGGTGTGCACCAACGGTACGCGCGTGTTTGTCCCGGCGGCGCTGCAGGCGCAGTTTGAAGCAAAAATTGTAGAGCGGGTGAAGCGCATTCGTCTGGGTGATCCGACCGATCCGCAAACCAACTTCGGGCCGCTGGTCAGCTTCGCGCATATGGAATCCGTGTTGCGCTTTATCGAGAGCGGCAAAAACAGCGGCGCGCGTTTGCTGTGCGGCGGTGAGCGCGTGACCGAAGGCGAATACGCCAAGGGCGCCTATGTGGCACCGACGGTGTTTACCGATTGCCGCGACGACATGGAAATTGTGCGCGAAGAAATCTTCGGGCCGGTGATGAGCATCCTCAGCTATCACAGCGAAGAAGAAGTGGTGCGCCGTGCCAACGACACCACCTTCGGCCTGGCCGCAGGGCTGGTGACCAATGATTTGACCCGCGCTCACCGCGTGATCCATCAGCTTGAAGCCGGCATTTGCTGGATCAACACCTGGGGCGAGTCGGCGGCGGAAATGCCGGTTGGCGGTTACAAGCAGTCCGGCGTCGGCCGCGAGAACGGCCTGGCGACGCTGGAACACTACACCCAGATCAAATCGGTGCAGGTAGAGCTGGGCGAATACGCCTCGGTGTTCTGATATTCCCGTCGCCTTTCGAGCTACAGCGTTGTTGGCCGCGAACGCGGACCCCAGTCACTTACTTGAGTAAGCTCCTGGGGTTCCACGCCCTTGCCGCCTGGCTGTAACTCGAAATTCATAGGGAATACCCTTGATTTTTGAATCCAATATTGCCGCCTATTGCGTATAGCGCCCTTCTGGCCATTCGCCTCATTCAGGCAAACAGATTAAGGAGATAATGAGTGGAATACGATTACATCATTATCGGTGCCGGCTCTGCCGGTAACGTATTAGCCACCCGTTTAACCGAAGACGCTGATGTCAGCGTGTTGCTGCTGGAAGCCGGCGGCCCGGATTATCGGATGGATTTCCGCACGCAGATGCCGGCCGCGCTGGCCTTCCCGCTGCAGGGTCGCCGCTACAATTGGGCCTATGAAACCGATCCTGAGCCGCACATGAACAACCGCCGTATGGAATGCGGCCGCGGCAAAGGCCTGGGCGGTTCTTCGTTGATCAACGGCATGTGTTACATCCGCGGCAACGCGATGGATTTCGACAACTGGGCAAAAGCGCCGGGTCTGGAAAACTGGAGCTATCTGGACTGCCTGCCGTATTTCCGCAAGGCGGAAACCCGCGACATCGGCCCGAACGATTATCACGGCGGCGACGGCCCGGTCAGCGTCACTACCCCGAAAGCCGGCAACAATGAACTGTTCCACGCGATGGTGGAAGCCGGCGTGCAGGCAGGGTATCCGCGTACCGAGGATCTGAACGGTTATCAGCAGGAAGGGTTCGGTCCGATGGATCGTACCGTGACGCCGAAAGGCCGCCGCGCCAGTACCGCTCGTGGTTATCTGGATCAGGCGCGTTCGCGCCCAAATCTGAAAATCGTTACCCATGCGCTGACCGATCGAATCCGCTTCGACGGCAAACGTGCGGTAGGGGTCGACTATTTGCAGGGCGACGGCAATCAGATCGCCAGCGCAAGCGCGCGGCGTGAAGTGCTGCTGTGCGCCGGGGCGATTGCCTCGCCGCAGATCCTGCAACGCAGCGGTGTTGGCCCGGCATCGCTGCTGACAAGCCTGGATATCAAGGTGGTGCACGATCTGCCGGGCGTCGGTGAGAACCTGCAGGATCACCTGGAAATGTATCTGCAGTACGCCTGTAAAAAACCGGTGTCGCTGTATCCGGCGCTGCAATGGTTCAACCAGCCGAAGATTGGCGCAGAGTGGCTGTTCAACGGCACTGGCATTGGCGCCAGTAATCAGTTTGAAGCCGGTGGCTTTATCCGTAGCCGCGAAGAGTTCGCCTGGCCGAATATCCAATATCACTTCCTGCCGGTGGCGATTAATTACAACGGCAGCAATGCGGTCAAAGAACACGGGTTCCAGGCTCATGTCGGGTCGATGCGCTCTCCAAGCCGTGGCAGGGTGCAGGTGAAATCGAAAGATCCGCGCCAGCACCCGAGCATCCTGTTCAACTATATGGCGACGGAGCAAGACTGGCAGGAGTTCCGCGATGCGATCCGCATTACGCGTGAAATCATGGCTCAGCCGGCGCTGGACGAGTACCGTGGGCGAGAAATCAGCCCGGGACCGGAGGTACAGACCGACGAGCAACTGGACGCTTTTGTGCGTGAACATGCCGAAACCGCCTTTCATCCTTCCTGCTCATGCAAAATGGGCGAAGACGAGATGGCCGTGGTCGACGGCCAGGGCCGGGTGCACGGCATGGAAGGATTGCGGGTGGTGGATGCCTCCATCATGCCGCTGATCATTACCGGTAACCTGAACGCCACCACGATCATGATTGCCGAGAAGATTGCCGACAACATTCGCCAGCGTGCGCCGTTGCCGCGCAGTACCGCAGAGTATTACGTGGCCGGCGACGCCCCGGCGCGCAAGGCGTAACCTACATGCCCTCTCGCCGCTGAGGGGGAGGGCCGCTGTAGCAAGCAACCCCCTCTCCAATGCTCTTCCCCGAGGCGAGGGGGCAATTCATACCCGTCATCTTTCAAGCTGCAGCGTTGTTACCTGCCCCCGAAAGCTATAGGTATAATCATGTACCGCTTAAACCGGCAGCGAGATCGCCTGATCGAAACTGTTGGGTGTCGCCATGCGCCACATACGTGCATAAAAATCACTTTGGATCTCTTTTTCCAGCAATGCGCCCGGCTCCAGATAGTAATAGATGTCCGCATAGACCTTGATTTCGGTTGAGGTAATGCGGCGTAGCATATGGTGAGACGTCAGTTGCTCCGGGCGGCTGACGCCGGCCGCGGCCAGCATTTCCGCCAGCGCTTTGACCGTATTTTGGTGGAAGTGGTAAACGCGTTCCGCTTTGTTCGGCACCACTAATGCCTTTTGCCGCAAAGGGTCCTGAGTCGCGACGCCGGTCGGGCAATGGTTGGTGTGGCAGCTTTGCGACTGAATGCAGCCGACGGCGAACATGAAACCGCGTGCCGAGTTCACCCAGTCGGCACCCAGCACCAGCACGCTGGCGATGTCGAAGGCGCTGATGATTTTGCCGCTGGCACCGACTTTGACCTTGTCGCGTAACCCACAGCCTACCAGGGTGTTGTGGACGAACAGCAACCCTTCGCGCAACGGCATGCCCATGTAGTTGGACAACTCAAGCGGTGCGGCGCCGGTGCCGCCTTCCTTACCGTCTACTACGATAAAGTCCGGCAAAATATGGGTATGCAGCATCGCCTTGGCGATGGCGACAAATTCCCACGGGTGGCCGATGCACAGCTTAAACCCCACCGGTTTACCGCCGGACAATTCGCGCAGCTGCTGGATAAAATGCATCATTTCTACCGGGGTGGTGAAGGCGCTGTGCGAGGCTGGAGAAATGCAGTCTTCCCCTTCGGGCACACCGCGCGTGGCGGCAATTTCCGCATCCACTTTTTTCGCCGGCAGAATGCCGCCATGGCCCGGTTTGGCGCCCTGGCTGAGTTTGATTTCAATCATTTTTACCTGCGGGCTCTTTGCCTGCTCGGCGAAGCGCTGCGGATCGAAATGGCCGTCGGCGGTGCGGCAGCCGAAATAGCCGCTGCCCAGTTCCCACACCAAATCGCCGCCGTGCTCGCGGTGATAGCGGCTGATGCTGCCTTCGCCGGTGTCATGATAGAAATTGCCTTTTGCTGCACCCAGATTGAGGGCGCGGATGGCGTTGGCCGACAGCGCACCGAAGCTCATGGCGGAGATATTAAAGATTGAGGCGGAATAGGGCTGGCGGCAATCCGGGCCACCGATCGCCACACGAAAACTGGTGGGATCGGATGCTGCCACCGGGCGCATGGAATGGCCGATACATTCGTAGCCGGTTTGATAAACGTCCAGTTGGGTACCGAACGGCTTGTCGCCCATCTCATTTTTGGCGCGGCGATAGACCAGCGTGCGCTGAGTGCGTGAGAACGGGATCTGCGCGTTATCTTCTTCCAGTAAATACTGGCGTATTTCCGGGCGGATAAACTCGAAGAAAAAGCGCAGGCGGCCGATGATCGGGTAGTTACGGCAGATGGCGTGGCGTTGCTGAGTCAGATCGTAAATGCCCAGTGCGCTCAGGCAACCGAAAAGGATTGCCGGTAGCCAGAACCAGGGGTGCTGCGGCGATAGCGCCAATGACGCCAGCGCAAGCAAGATGCTCAAAACAAAGCAGGTATAGCGGCTGAATAAAGATGATTTCATAACATCTCCTGATGTTTTTATTTAATCCATACGACATGACTCGCGGGAAAATCCCGTGGGCAAATCGTAACCAATAGACAGGAGTGTTATGTGGCTGTTGCTGCTTTGTCGCTCATTGTTACATTAATTTAACCTGGCGTGACGAAGCCAGGCCGCGAGATTGCGGCCTGAAGGGTTATTTACTGGCGACGAAGATGGTGCTCATGCTGCGTAAACGCAGCTTTTTCATCGCGCTGTATTTTTGCGAGAAAATGGTTTTGGGGTGCGTGCCGCGCTTCTGGGCAATATGCAGCAGGCTGTCGCCACGCAGCAGATTGAAGATGACATCGCTTTCCGCCGGGCTAAGCTCACGGGTTTTCTGCATTTTTATCCCGCCGGCCTCTTTGCTTTCCAACAGGTTTTGTATTTTTTCCTGCAGCGAATAAAGTGGGATGCGGGTGGAGACCAATTCAACGGAAATACCCAGTATCGACAGCAGTTTTACTACGCGTTCATCATCATAAAACACCAGGATCCGCGTTTTGGTGTTGTATTGCTGATGCATTGACACCAGGCTTTCAATGACGTTGACGCTTTGCTCCAGATTTTGCGAAGTAAAGATCAGCGCGATATCGTGCTTTATTATCTTTTCCGCCTTGGATCCACCCTGCATAAAATCTGAAAACAGTCTGATATCGTACTTGCCGTAATGTTTTTTCACTAACACCGAAAGGCCGACATAGCTGTACTTGCACTCACTAATAACAAGGACATTGTTTTTAGACATAATGGCAGACACCAATAATGAGTTAAAAGTATTCAGCTGTAAGAAGCGAGTTCAAATCCTTGATGTCGGATTCCTTCCACAGCTTTCCCTGCAGTGCGTAATATGGCATTTCGTCCAGCCATTTTTTATGGTCGGGAGTTTCAACTCCTTCGATGATTACCTTGTAATGATTAAGGTAAAAAAAACGCAATAAAGCGCGCATTAAGCCGTCACCGCCGGACTTTTTCATAAAATCCCATAACAAAAATCGGTCGAGCTTAACGAAGCGGAACTGGCTGTTATACAACGCGGAAAAACCGGCGTAACCAGAACCAAAATCATCCAGCCAAAATGAATAACTTTTCAACGAAGGATCGCCATGAACCCGATCTTTTACCAACCGGGTTGAGTTCTCGCTGATTTCAAAATGAATACAATGAGTGGCACGAATTCTTTCTGCAAAATGGTCGTTGGCCAGCGACCTCAGAGAATGATCGTCCACATTCAATGTGGCTATAACCTGATTATCACGAAACCAGTGATTATATTTTTCTATCAGACTGACTTGTTCTAAAAGAATCTCAATCCGGGTGGCGCTATCGGCTGATCGAAAAAACTGTTCAGGGGAGAAATGAGCATATTCGCTATTAAAAGTGAATCGGGATAAGCATTCAACGGCCAGCAATTGTCCGGATTTTCCGAACATCGGCTGGAAAACGTAATTAATTCCGTTATTTTTCGCTCTAAAAGAACCGCTCATTCCTCAATCCCTTGATTGATATACAACAGGTTGTTTTTTAAAGATAAAAAATTAAAAACACACTGTTTATTGGTAATTATCTTATTTGTCGTCACCGGGACGTGCCAGGGCGCTCGCAGACCATTAAACGCGCAATTTATCGTGAAGTCCAAATGATTTCAAAGGTAACTAAATGTAAATTTACAGGATAATATCCTGATAATCATGACTTAAAGTAAAATGTTGCACTGCCTGGCTTTTCAAAACACAGATTATTCCTATTCAGTTAAATCGTCAACATCGATCGATAGGTATTTGTTGATAGTTTTTTCCTATCAAGAGGAGGGATATGAATGTTATAAACGATTTAACAATAAGAATACGCCTAGTCTATATTTCGCCGGGCAATGGATTCATCGGGGCTTCATTCCTGACAAGGAGTAGCATCGCTGAATGTACTTAATAGTTGTATTAATTCATCGAGAGTCTAAATATGAAAATTTCTAAACTGTCTGCCGTATTGGCATTGGCTGTAAGCGCCGCTACTATTTCTTCTTTCTCTGCACAAGCGGCTGACGGTACTATTACTTTCAACGGTAAAGTGACTGACCAGACTTGTACTATCAGCACCCCAGGCGGTAAAGACTTCACCGTAACTCTGCCAACCGTTTCTGCTTCAACTCTGGCAACTCAGAGCGCGACTGCCGGCCGTACTCCATTTGCAATCAACCTGACCAAATGTTCTAAAGGCCAGGTAGCCACTTATTTCGAACCAGGCGCAACGGTTGATTTCAACACTGGCCGTCTGAACAACCAGGCGCAGACTGATGCAGCGACCAACGTGCAAATTCAGTTGCTGGGCAGCAACAACCAGTTCCTGCCAATTCTGGCAGCCGGCACCAACGGCGCACAGAATAACTCTCAGTGGGTTACCGTTGCTAACGAAGGCGATTCTGCTGACCTGAACTACTACGCTGAATATTACGCGACCAATGCTGCCGGCGCTGGTGATGTGACTTCAAGCGTTCAGTACACCATCATTTACCAATAAGTCATATGCTTATTCGGGCGGGGGATAATACTCCCGCCGTTTTTCCCTACCGTAGTGATAAAATAATGAAAAATTCATTTAAAAAATACAGTGTATTGCTGATCGCCACGCTATTCAGCAGCAGCGTTTTTTCCAGTGTCATCATTAACGGTACTCGTATTATTTATCCGGGAAAACAACGGGAAGTTACCGTCCAATTATCAAATAATGGAACTTCACCGGCATTGATCCAATCCTGGATTGACGAAGGCGATGCGAAAACCACGCCAGAGAACAGCAAGGCGCCGTTTATCGTTTCCCCGCCCATCAGCCGTGTTGAACCGGCGACCGGCCAGGCGCTGCGTGTTTCACTGACCACGTCGGCATTGGCACAAGACAAAGAATCCCTGTTCTGGTTGAACGTACTGGAGATCCCTCCTGCGCCGACCGGGGCAAATAGCAGCACGCCTGAGAACTTTTTACAGGTGGCTTTCCGCACCCGCGTCAAACTGCTGTATCGTCCGGCCGGCCTGACTGGCGAAGCGAACGATGCGCCTGAAAAACTGCAGTGGCGCTTTAGCGGCGCCGGCGTCAGCGTGAAAAACCCAACGCCGTATTACGTGTCGTTCACCGAAATCAATGCCGTCGTCAACCAGAAGAAAGTGCCGTTGGCGCCACACGGCGACATGCTGGCGCCAGGCCAGGAAAAAACGCTGTCGTTTTCCGGTGACAGCTCGCGCATTGCGGACGTTGCATTTACCACCATCAACGATTTTGGCGGACGCGTGTCCCGCACTAAGAATAAGCAAAAGTAACTCTTGGAAGAGAGACTCATATCCCAGAGCGCAAGCTGTCGGCGGGGTGAGCTTAATTTGGTAAAGGAATGCTTTTATATGAAAGAGTTGCCTATTTCTGCGGCCATTAAACTGGCGCTATTTAACTATAAATCGATTCTGTTGTTGACCGGTGGCGCGCTTTTCCTGGCTGCCCCCGGCTTTGCCCGGGCAGAAATCGCTGCCGACAGCAAAAAGCCGACTGCACCGGTTGAAGCGTCCTTCAACAGTAGCTTCCTGATTGGCGAGGCACAAGGCGTCGATCTTTCGCGTTTCCGCGACGGTAACCCTATTCTGGCAGGCAAATACTCGCTCGACGTTTATGTTAACGGCGAGTGGAAAGGCAAGAAAAGTATCGATTTCAAAAACGTGCCGGGTAAAAACAGTGCCGATACCTGCTTTTCTCTGCTGTCGCTGGATGAATTCGGTGTGGATACTGCGGCGTTGAGCAGCGATCCGTCGGTCAATACCGATACCTGTAAAAGCCTGCCGCAGTGGGTGCCGGAAGCCTATTACCGCCTTGATACCAGTTCGCTGCGTATGGATATCAGTATCCCGCAGGCGTCGCTGCGCCGCAGTGCACGCGGTTACGTTGACCCGAAATTCTGGGATCGCGGTATTACCGCCGGCAGCCTTTCGTATAATTTTAATGCCTTTAATACCCACAGTTCTGCCAACGGCAGCAACGCGGATTCAACCAATGCCTACCTGACCCTTAACGCCGGGTTAAACGTGGCCGGTTGGCAGTTGCGCCACGACTCTAACGTCAACTGGCGCTCCAACGAAAGCACCCATTGGCAAAACACCGCCACTTATGCACAACGCGCCATCCCGGCCGTGCGTGGCATGCTGACGTTGGGTGATACCTATACCAGCGGCGACTTCTTTGATTCTATCGGTTTTCGCGGCGTGCAGGTCGCGACGGATGACCGCATGCTGCCTGACTCTCTGAACGGCTATGCGCCTGTGGTGCGTGGCGTGGCGCAGAGTAACGCGTTGGTGGAGATCCGTCAGAATAACCAGTTGATCTACCAGACTACCGTTGCCCCGGGTGAATTCGTGATTAACGATCTTTACCCAACCGGTTACGGCGGCGACTTGAATGTTACCGTCAACGAGGCCGACGGCAGCAAGCGCCAGTTCAGCGTGCCTTACGCTTCGGTAGCGCAGATGTTGCGTCCGGGGATCCAGCGTTATGCTCTGACCGCCGGCCGAGTGCGCGATGATAATTTGAGCAAGGAACCCGACATGTTCCAGGCGACTTATCAGCGCGGGTTCACCAATATCATCACCGGCTACACCGGCGCTATCGCCAGTGACGGTTATAGCGCCGTACTGTTGGGGAGCGCGGTGGCGACGCCGATCGGCGCCTTTGCTCTGGATGTCACTCAGGCCAATACCCGCCTGAAGCAGGGCGACCAATCCGGGCAGAGCTATAAGCTCAGCTACAGCAAGTTGATGACTGAAACCAATACCAACTTCACCATCGCCGCTTATCGCTATTCCACCTCCGGTTACCTTTCGTTGCGCGACGCCGTTTACTCGCGTGACAACGAGCGCAAGAACCTGAGCGCCGACGCCGTTAACCGCCAGCGCAGCGAATACCAGCTGACCCTGAATCAGGGGCTGGGCGATAACTATGGCTCTTTGTATATCACCGGTTCGGTTCGCGATTACTGGAACCGGGGCGGCAGCACCAAGCAATATCAGGTGGGTTATAACAACTATTATGGCCGCGTCACCTATGGCCTGTCCGCCATGCGTACCTCGGACATGTATAACCGCGATGAAACCCGTTATTACCTGACACTGTCGATCCCGTTCAGCGTCGGTTCGCAGACCCTGAGCCTGAACAGTTCACTGGGCTATACCGATAACGGCTACGACAGCAGCCGCGTGGGTATCAACGGTTCGACCGGTGAAGATAACAACGTCAGCTACAGCGCGACGCTGGCCAACGATCAATCCGGCGGCACCAACAGCAGCGTAAGCGGCGAATACCGCAGCCGGTTCTCGACGCTGAACGGCTCTTACAGTTACGGCAAAGATTATCGCCAGTCGTCGATCGGCGCATCGGGCAGCGTAGTGGCCCACAGCGGCGGGGTGACCATGACGCCGCAGCGCGGCCAGACCATGGTGCTGGTAGAGGCGCCGGACGCCGCCGGGGCTATCGTGACCAACTCGCCGGGCGTGCGTATCGATGACAACGGCTATGCGGTAGTCCCTTATGTGGCGCCATACCGCATGACCAGCGTAACGCTCGATCCAAGCGGCATGTCGCGCGATGTGGAACTGGAAAGCAGCAGTCAGCAGATTGCGCCTTACGCCGGAGCCATCGCGCGGCTGGAGTTCAAGACCACCAAAGGCCAGGCGTTGATCATCCATGCCCTCGGCCCGGACGGCAACGCGTTGCCATTTGGCTCGGAAGTGCTGGACACCCGCAATCAGGTGGTGGGCATCGTTGGCCAGGGCAGCCGCATCTACTTGCGTACGGAAGCGAAGAAAGGGTTGTTGCAGGTGAAATGGGGCACGCAGCCTACGCAGCAGTGTTCTGTCAGCTACAGCGCGAAAGCGCAGGGCAATACTGACTACGAAATTATTGAAGCGAGTTGCAAATGATGACATTAACGCGTGTTCTTTCGCCGAACAAAACGGCGTTCCAACGGCTGGCGCTGTTCGGATTGTTGATGGCCGCCGGCCAGAGCGCTTACGCCAGCTGTACGGTCACCAGCGGTTACAAGGCTCAGGTGATCAATATGAAGCTCGGGCGCGTGCTGGTCACGCCTGGCAGCCAGGTCGGCGATACCTTGGTCACCGGTCAGTTCCCGATTAATGCCGTGAACGGTATTGGCCGTTGCAATAGCAGTGGCGGTAGCGCCATCGGTCAGATATTGCAGGGGAGCCGATCTACTCTTACCAACGTCTGGAGCACCAATATTCCGGGGATTGGCATCCGTTTGTATCGTGAAGCAGGATCGATCAGCACCTTTTACCCGCATACCTTACGGCTGGGTGGGAACACGACCGTTAACCTGAACGGCGGTTACTTCAAGATCGATGTCGTGAAAACGGCGGCTCAGACAGGCACCGGCCAACTGACTACCGGGCTATATACCAACTATTATATGGACGGTAGCGGTCCTGGGTTGCCATTGCTGCAGTCGATTGTCGACGCCAACAGCCTGACGATTGTCACCTCAACCTGTAACGTCGACAGTGGCTCAAAGGACAAGGTGGTTAATCTGGACAGCGTCACTGCTGCCTCTTTTGGCGGCGTTGGCTCAACTCAGGGTGAAAAAGCGTTTGATATCAACATTAACTGTGTTGGCGGCGTCGGTGAAGATCTGTTGCCGGGCAGTGCCGGGCAGGGGATTGTGAATGTGCGTTTCAATTACGATCAGGATACCTCCAATGCGCCTGGCGTAATTAAATCGCAACCTGGAGCCAATACGGCTTCCGGCGTTGCCGTGCAGCTGTTGACGGGCACCACGACGCAACCTATCAAGAATGGCGATGCGGTCAATGCCGGCCGTACGGTGCCAAACCAGGCCAACACCCTGACCCTGCCGCTGAAAGCCCGTTACTACCGTACCGGTACCACGATCAAAGGCGGTAATATCAAGTCGACCGCAACCTTTACCATCGAATACAACTGAGTATTGCGGGCATTAAAAAAGCCAATGGGGTTGCCCATTGGCTTTTTGCTTTTTAGCCGCCTCAGCGCAGACCCATCCAATGAGTGCAGGCGTCATCCACACATTTCCCCGCATACCACAAATGTACGCCCGGCGACTCGTGCCGGTGCCCGTTCAGCGGTGCGATGGGTTGCGGACGCATTTCCACCACGTCCCAGCGCGTAGTGCGGCGATACACCGCCGGCGTTTTGCCGAACTGTTTTTTAAACGCGCGTGAAAATGACGGTTGGGAATCAAAATGGAACTGCAGGGCGATGTCGAGAATAGGACGTGGGGTCGAACGCAGCGCCTGCGCGGCCTGTGACAGGCGGCGTTCGCGGATATAGCTGCCCAGCGCATGGCCGGTGGTGCTGCGGAACATCCTTTGCAGGTGCCATTTGGAGTAGCCTGACTTCGCCGCCACGTTGTCCAACAGCAGCGGTTGATCCAGGTGAGTTTCAATCCAGTTCAGCAAATCGTGAATGATATTGACGCGATCCATTGTTTAAGTTCTCCCGCGGTACGGCATTCAGGTCACAGTAGGTAAGAGTAATTATCCAAGTTAGTTCTTTGATAATAGGCCGCTGAACCGGGTTACGCAAGTGTTAACTGGGGGACTAAAGGTGGCTAAAAGTGCTTTTCCAGCCGCAGAGAAACAAAAAAGGCCGCACGAGGCGGCCTTGATGAAAGGGGGAACAAACGTCGGATCAGTGAGTTTCCGGCTTCACTTCGATATAGTCCAACTGCAAGACGCTGCTGGTGTAGCCGCGGATCTTGTTGGTCATTTCAATATCGCCGTTCAGCTTGTGACCGTAGGATGGAATGATCTCTTTCAGCTTGCTCTGCCATTCCGGCGTCGCCACTTTATCTTTAAACACTTTTTCCATCAGGTGCAGCATGATTGGCGCAGCGGTAGAGGCGCCCGGCGATGCGCCGAGCAGGGCGGCGATGCTGCCGTCTTCGGAGCTGACCACTTCGGTGCCGAATTGCAATACGCCGCCTTTCTCATCATCTTTCTTGATGATCTGCACGCGTTGTCCGGCGGTCCACAGCTTCCAGTCAGCCTGTTTGGCTTCAGGGAAGTACTCTTTCAGCGCAGCGAAACGGTCATCGTCGTTCATCATCAACTGACCAACCAGGTATTTCACCAGGTCGAAGTTATCCAGCCCGACGTGGGTCATCGGCATCAGGTTCGAGGTGCTCAGCGAGTGCAGCAGATCGAACAGCGAACCGTTTTTCAGGAACTTGCTGGAGAAGGTGGCGAACGGCCCGAACAGTACGACGCGCTTGCCATCCAGCATGCGGGTGTCCAGATGCGGAACCGACATGGGTGGCGAACCTACGCTGGCCAGACCGTAAACCTTGGCCAGATGCTGATTCGCCACTTCAGGATTGGTGGTCACCAGGAACTGGCCGCCGACCGGGAAACCGCCGTAGCCGTCGGCTTCAGGAATGCCGGACTTCTGCAACAGCGTCAGAGAGGCGCCGCCTGCCCCGATAAACACGAACTTGGCGTTAACGGTGGTTTCTTTGCCGTCACGGTTAAGATCGGCAACCGTCACGCTCCAGGTGTTGTCGGCGTTGCGCTTGATGTCGCGCACTTCGTGGCCCAGGCTCAGCTTGAACTTATCGCTTTTGCTCAGTGCGCCAACCAACTGGTGGGTGATCACGCCAAAGTTGACGTCGGTACCCAGCGGCATGCGGGTCGCGGCAATTTTCTGCGCCGGATCGCGGCCGTTCATCACCAGCGGCGCCCACTGTTTAATCTGGTTGGGATCTTCGGAGTATTCCATCCCGCGGAACAGGGTGCTGTGCTGCAGCGCCGCATAGCGTTTGCGCAGGAAGTTGACGTTATCGTCACCCCAAACAAAGCTCATGTGCGGTACGCTGTTAATAAAGGATTTTGGATCTTTCAGGACGTTATTTTTCACCTGATAAGACCAGAACTGACGAGAAATTTCAAAAGACTCGTTAACCACCACAGCTTTGCTGATGTCAACGGTGCCGTCTTCCTTCTCTGGTGTGTAGTTCATTTCGGCGAAAGCGGAGTGGCCGGTACCGGCGTTATTCCAGCCGTTGGAACTTTCTTCCGCTACGCCGTTCATGCGCTCATACATGTCGATGGACCAGTTCGGCTCCAGCTCATGCAGGTAAGTCCCCAGGGTGGCGCTCATGATACCGCCGCCAATCAGTACCACATCGACGGTCTTATTCTCTTCTGCTGCAGCCTGTTGCGTGACGCCGAACAGATTCAGACAGAAGATCAGGACGAGTAATTTTCTCATTAAATCAAATCTCTTATGTGTAAATTCTACTCATTGCAGGTGAAAGAATTTATCGGGAGTTACCCTGGAAATAAGTCAAAACAGACCGCCCGGCATGAGCCGAATTGCAGTGATAATGTCTTTTTGTTAATAGTTTTCTTTAACGAAAAGTGGATTATTACAGGCCATCTGGAGGCGGATTGTTCAACTCAGGTTACTGAGGGGATATTATTGTTTGCAAGAATGTTAAAAACTACTTTTGTAACTAAAAAAAGAGGAATATTGGCAGGAATAATTCATTTATTTTTGCGGGCTAAATATAACCGCTAATTTAGCAGGGTTTAATTGCCGCCGATTTAAACGATATTGGCTTATCAAACAATATTTAACGATGAATTGCAAAGCGTGGCCGGTAACAAAAAGAAAATGGCCGCCGTGAGGCGGCCAGAATCCGATTAGCGCTGTTGCCAAATACCGCGAGTTGCGGTGTCGGCGGCATAGGTGCTGAAATCACGCGCTGGGCGCCCAAGGCAGCGCTGGATACCGTCGGTCAGTGACGCATTGCGCCCGTCCAGCACCGTACTGAATAAATACTCCAGCAAGCTGACCATCTCTTCCGGCAACTGCGCTTCGCGCAGATAACCGACATAATCGGCTATCGGCACCTGCCGATAGAGAATCTCACGTCCGCTGGCGGCGGCAATCTCGCTAATGGCTTGTCCAAACGTCATCAGTCGCGGGCCGGTTAGCTCATATACCCTATTGCTGTGGCCGGGCTGAGTGAGAGCGGCGACCGCGGCGTCGGCGATATCGTCGGCATCAATAAAGGGTTCAGGAATTTCGCCCGGCGGCAAATAAACCGTGCCGTTCAGCAGGTCATCGAGAATAAAGCTTTCGCTGAAATTTTGCATAAACCAGCTGGCGCGCAATATTGTCCAGTCCGCGCCGCTACGCTCTATTATTTCCTCAGCCTGGCGAGCTTCGTCTTCTCCGCGTCCGCTGAGCAACACGATCTTTTGCACACCGACCGCTACCGCCTGTCGGCAAAAACGTTCAATGGTGTCGATGGCACCCGGCACCGCCAGATCGGGCTGGAAGCTGAGGTACAACTTTTTCACATCCTGTAAGGCCGGTTGCCAACTGCCGCTGTCCTCCCAGTCAAAAGGAATGGCGGCACCACGATGGCCGGCGCGTACGGCCACGCCTTGCTGTTGCAAACGCGCCGCTACACGGCTGCCGGTTTTACCGGTAGCACCTAAAACCAGTATCGGTGAGGTCTTATCGCTGTTATCCATCGCTTCTCTCCAAATGTGAGTATCACTCATGTTTTGTAAATATGATAAACCCTCGTATTATTGTCAAGGCAGTTTTTGGTTCAAAGGACGATGCTGATGAATGACAAGCAAAAAAATCCGCCCGCGTTGCGGCGTAAACCCAGCCAGACGCGGAGCCGCGAGAAGGTGGAGCTGATCCTGGATTGCGCCACCGCGCTGATAGCCCAGCAGGGCAGCGATGCGATGCGCATGAGCGAAGTGGCGCAAAATGCCGGTATTTCCATTGGGGCGCTGTACCAGTATTTTCCGGATAAGACCGCTATCGTGCGCGTGCTGGCACAGCGTTATAACCAGGAAGCGCGCGAATGCATTGAGCAATGTTTAACTCAGGTACAAGATTTTCCTCGGCTGATCGAGGCTTTTGGCTGCCTGATTGACGAATATTATGCCCTGTTTATGGCCGAGCCCGTCATGCGGGATATCTGGGCGGCGACGCAAGCGAACAAAACGCTGCGTGAAGAAGAGGTGGCGGAAAGCCGGTTGAACGGTGCGTTGCTGGCGGCGGCGATACGGCGTTTGCGGCCACAGGCGGACCCTGTTGCGGTTGAAAACGCCGCTTTTCTGCTGATGCATCTGGGGGAGGCGACGATGCGCCTGGCGGTCAGTACCGGCCCCGATGAGGGCCGCGAACTGGTGGAGAGCTATAAGCAAATGGCGGCGAAGGTGCTGGCAGATGCCTAGAACGCACTATGGCAGCCTGTTCTGCCACTCTTCGTTCAACAAGGCGTAAATAAATTCGTCGCCCCATTCGCCGTTGAAACGGTCGTTTTGCCGCAGGTGCGCTTCTTTACGCAGGCCCAGCCGCTCGACCACGCCGATCGAGCCCTGATTGGCGGCATCGAGTCGGGCAAAGATGCGGTGGCAACCCACCTCGCTGAACCCGCGATCGAGCACCGCACGCACCGCCTCCGCGGCATAGCCTTTACCGGCGTAGACCGGGTTGAAGATATAACCGATCTCCCCTTGTAATGCCGCGCGGTTGGCCAATTTCAGCAGCACTTCGCCGATCAATTCCCCGCTGTCTTGCAAGGTGACCGCACAATAAAAAATATCGCCATCCTCACTGAAGCGTGAAGCCACCGCCTGGGCAAGCTGTTCTTCCAACTGCGCATCGCTCGGCGTGGGGGCGTACAAATAGCGATAAACCTCCGGCAGGCGGTGGTAAGCCGCGTAGGCGTTGATATCGGCAGGGGTAAAGCGGCGTAGCCGCAGGCGTGCGGTGGTCAATGGCAGGCTAATCGACTGCAAGGGGTCATCCTTTCATCTGGGCGCTTGGGCGCGAAGTGAAGACGTAAGGGTGAATATAGCCGTTAATCGCTCATTTTTAACCTGTTAAAGCCGCTTCTCCCCCTGATATTCCGGAGGAGAAGGGATAGAGCAAGCTACCAGGCAGCCAACTTACTTAATCGCCATAGCGTCACGCATGGTGTAGAACAGGTCGGTCTGATCGGTCAGGCCCACGACGTTAGCGGCATGCGGGCCGTAGGCGGCAACGCGCAACTGGGTACCTGTGTGGCCCTGAGAGCCTTCTTCCGAATTGCCATAGCTGATGGTCATTGGCGCGCCATCTTTGGTGGTCAGCGTTTGCGTCAGGCCCGGGGCTTTGGCATCGACGGCAATGATCTGGCTGGAGTGCGCATGGTCGGCAGTGACGATCACCAGGGTGTTGCCGTCGGCGCGGGCAAAGGCCAGCGCTTTCTGTACCGCTTCATCCAGATCGACCGTTTCGCCGAACTGGCCGCAAGGGTTGGCTTCATGGTCCTGCTTGTCGATCGATGCGCCTTCCACCTGCAGGAAGAAACCGTTCTGCTGGTTTTTCAGCAGATCTATCGCTTTTTCGGTCATTGCCGCCAGCGTTGGGATATTGGCAGTTCGTGCCGGGTTGTTCTCGCAGGTGACCGCCGGTTGGTCGATATTACCGTGATGCGAGGCTTTCGGACCCTGCCAGCGCACTGGCATATTGCCGGCGGCAAATAGCCCCAGCAGCGGTTTTTGCTGATTGGCCACGCTGATGGCATTCAGGCCATCGAGGTTTTCCACCCATTGATAACCGAGCGCGGTTGCCTGGTCTTTCAATGATTTTCCCTGCCATTCGCCGCTTTTCGCCAGCTGATTAAAGGATTTCGCTCCACCGCCCAGCGAGACGTCGGCGCGGGTTTTGAGCAATTGCTCGGTGATCGAGCCGCGGCCGCCATTCTCCAGCGCGTTGGTGGCGCATTTTTCGCTGGTTTCTTCCGGGCCGTAGCATTTGCGAGAGGTGACATGCGAAACCTGCGCGGCCGGCGTGGCGTCCTGCAGCTCGGCGGTGGAGACGTTGCCGGTGGCTTTACCCGCCGCCTTGGCGATTTCCAGCAACGTCGGCTGGTCCTTGCCGTTGACGTCGACCCCCAGCGCGCCGTTATAGGTTTTTACGCCGGTGGACCATGCGGTCGCCGAGGCGGCGGAATCCGTCACGTAATCCGGTTTTTGGGTCTTCTTATCCAGCGAGTAATGAGTGTATTGACCGGTCAGCGGCAAGGCATCAATGCCTTTAAAATAGCCGCCCGCACCTTCTGCATAGTTGCGCGCCGAAGTGATTTCAGAATCGCCCATGCCGTCGCCGATCAGTAAAATCACGTTTTTGACCGTTTTGTCAGACAGCGAGGCTTTCAGTGCGGCGGTTTGATCGCCGCTCAGGCGGCGTGCGCCGCCCGGCTCGACGATGTTGCCGCGCGCCGCGCGCTCGGAAAGACCCGCGGTACTGGCCGGTGTTTCATCGGCGAAGGCGGTGGAACAAAGCAGGGCGGATAACACGGCGCCGGCGATCAAAGAAACGGGCTGCAGCATGGAAAAGCTCCTTGTCGTAATAATAAAACATAAATAGCATCAGTTTGTTACGCAGGGAGAGTAGTGCAGAGGTGTGACACTTTTATGACGATACGGGGAGCTAAAATGGGATAGCCAGCGGCTATCCCAGGTAATAAATTATTCGTTGCGGGCTGGAATATTCAAGCCGCGTTGTACTGCCGGGCGCGCCAAACCGCGTTCCAGCCATTTCCCTACCCGTGGGAAACTGTCGAATTCCACCAGTTCACGCGCCTCGTAGAAGCCGATCAGGTTACGCACCCAGCCCAATAGCGAAATATCGGCGATGGTGTAATCGCCCATGATCCAGTTGCGGCCTTCGAGGCGGCTTTCCAGCACGCCGAGCAGGCGTTTGGATTCATTTTTATAACGCTCCAGCGGGCGTTTATCTTCGTATTCACGCCCGGCGAACCGGTGGAAGAAGCCGAGCTGGCCGAACATCGGGCCGACCGCCGCCATCTGGAAAAACACCCATTGGATGGTTTCGTAACGCTGCGCAGGATCCTGTGGCAGGAATTGACCGCTTTTCTCCGCCAGATACAGCAGGATGGCACCGGATTCGAACAGCGGCAGCGGTTTACCGCCTGGGCCATCGGGATCGATAATCGATGGGATTTTACCGTTCGGGTTCAGCGACAGAAATTCCGGCGTCCAGGTTTCATTTTTGCCGATATCGATCAGATGCGCTTCATACGGCAGGCCGATTTCCTCCAGCATAATGGAGACTTTCACGCCGTTAGGCGTTGGCAGCGAGTAAAGCTGCAGCCGTTCCGGATGCTGCGCCGGCCACAGTTTGGTGATTGGGAATTGGGTTTGATCGAGCATGAAGAGTCCTCGGGTTGACGGTTTGACGATTAAGTATTGCACCAAAACTAACGCATTGTGGGGTTAAACCCTGAGGTCAAAATGTGCTTTCAGAGCATTCTTGCCTGCGGCGGTGAGTTGCAGCTCGCGGCTATCGAGCCGGCGCCTTATCCAACCGCGCTCGATAAAGGCGTTAAGTACCGCAGCGCCAAGTGCGCCGCCAAGGTGAGCCTTGCGTTCGCTCCAGTCCAGGCAGCCGCAGGCGAAGCGCCGGCGCGAAGGCGCAGGCGTGCAGTCGATGCCCAACCCTGTCAGGGCGGTACGCCCCGCGTCGCTCAGCAGGTAGTTTTCCTCGCCCACCAGCCAGGCCAACTGATGCAGACGGTCATGCAGTTTTACCGCCACTTCACCGGCCATATGATCGTAGCAGGTGCGGGCGAATTGCAGCGAGGTGGGGGTCGTGCTTTTCACTGCCGGCCGTTCGACGCCGGCCAGCGCCATCAGCGTTTCCAGCACATCGGCCACCGGCTGCCCCGCCAGGCGGAAATAGCGATAGCGCCCCTGTTTGACGCAGGCGATCAACCTCTGTTCCTGCAAGCGCGCCAAATGCCCGCTGGCGGTAGAGGCGGCGACGTCCACAGCGGCGCTGAGCTCGGTGGCGGTATAGGCGCGCCCGTCCATCAGCAGGCACAACATGCGCGCACGGGTACGGTCGGCGATAGCGGCAGTCAGTGCCGCCAGGCGATCTTCGATATCGATGTCATTCATAGTTCGAGATTAGGCGAAGTATGGCTGTAGGTCTAGCCTTAGGATAGGGTTAATCTTCCTGACAGGAACTCTCTATGATTGCCGTTATTTTTGAATTGCAGGCCGCCGACGGGCAGCGTGAAACCTACCTTAAACTGGCGGCAGAGCTAAAGCCGCTGCTGGCGGAGATCGACGGATTTATCTCCATCGAGCGCTTTCAAAGCCTGGCCGATCCGCAGCGGTTGCTGTCGCTGTCCTTTTGGCGGGATGAAGAGGCGGTAAAGCAGTGGCGCAATATCGAGCAGCACCGGGCTGCGCAGGCGCGTGGCCGCCATGATGTGCTGGCGCAGTACCGCCTGCGGGTGGCTGAGGTGGTGCGTGACTATGGTTTGGATCAGCGGGATCAAACGCCGCAGGACAGCTGCGGCTATCACGCAGGTTAATGCAAGGCTGGTTTCGCTGTTGACAGCACTCCCGGCTTTATTCTATTGATAGTGGATGAACAAAAACCGACTTGTATTCGCGCAGATTATTATCACCATTCTGAGAGTGGTGGGATAGCGCGTCTCTTTCAAGCCAAAACCCGCCGGCAAGGCGGGGCAATCTCTCCTCCTGCTGGCCATCACCCAGGAGGACGTCATGGAAAATCACCCCCACGCTGTTTTACATCTGATGTGCGGCAAAGCCGGTTCAGGCAAGTCGACGTTGGCAAACCGCTTGTCGCAGTGCCCGCAAACGCTGTTGATCGTTGAGGACAGCTGGCTGGCGACGCTGTATGAACAACAGATGGCAGGATTGCAGGATTATGTCCGCTATTCGGCCCGGCTGCGGCAGGTATTGAGCGAACATATTGTACAACTGCTGCGTAATGGTCTGTCGGTGGTGCTCGATTTTCCGATGAATACGCCGGATCGTCGTCTTTGGGCCAGACAATTGGCGGAAGCCGCCGGTGTTAGCCATTGTCTGCATTTTCTGGACGTCAGCGATATGCAATGCAAGAGGCGGATAAAACTGAGAAATGAGCAGGGCGATCATCCTTTCGTGCTAAGCGAAGAAACCTTCGATCTGCTTACACAGTACTTTGTTTCCCCTTCAGAGGAAGAGCGGTTGACTGTGGTCAGATACGGTGATCATGCCTGAGTCAGCCCGTTTGAGCGATGTGGTTTCAAGCGCGGTATAGACAGCGACCTCGCTCTGCGGTGCAGAGCGGGTGTTATCCGGAAAGCTATGCCAGCGCGTTCCAACACTGTATAAGCCCCAGCAGATGAACCAGGCCTATGCAGAGACATATCAATGAGCTTATGACGATGAATCTGTGGCTGCGGCCGGTATTGCGCAGCACCAGGGGGCCTGCGATACCACGCAACAAATAGATAAACGTGATGAAGCACAGCGCGGGGCGCAGCAATGGCAGCGGCGCAATGATGCCGGCGCCGGCCAAAGCGTACAACGCCCAGATAAACAACACCAGAGCGATACCTGCGGTCGCGATGGCCGGAAATTTCTTGCCGGCTTCGGCGGCGTGGATAAAGCGATCGCCGGCGCCACACAGGCGATATCCGCGCGGCCCCGCCTTGATCACCCAAACATGCACCAGGGCCGCAATGGCGCTCAGTCCTGCGCCCGTCAGTAATGCCAAATTATAAGGGGTATCCATACTTCTCTTCGCTCCTGGGATAGAACCATTGCGTCAGTTTTTGTGCCGCTCCTTGAACACTGTAGTGGCAATCAGGCTGATAGTCAGCATGCCGGTGACATACCAGGCCGGCGCCATCGGGTTGCCGCTCACGTCCAGCAGCCAGGTGACGATAAGCTGCGCGGAACCGCCAAACAGCGTTACGCCGAAGGCGTAAATCATCGAGGTACCGGTAGCGCGTACGTGGCGCGGCAGGGCGGAAACGATCAGCATGGTGCTGGCCAACATGTTGATGCCCAGAGCGCCGATCAGCAGAATGCGGATGACAATCGCCAGCCATAGGGAATCGGCGGAACCGAGGAACCAAAAGGTGGGGTAAATCAGCACCAACGAGGCAAAGATGGAGAGGATCAGCGGCTTTTTGTAGTTCTGCACCCGATCGACGTAGCGGCCGGCGTAATACACGGCGACTATCTGCACCACGGAAGCAATGCAGCTGAACAGATAGGCGGTTGGCGCGGCAATGTGATAGGTCTGCATCATATAGGTCGGCATATACAGCAACACAATATAAACCATCACGGTGCCGGACATAATGATCAGCATCCCCAGCAGCAGGTCGTTAAAGTGATTGCGCAGCACATCCCAGACCGGGTTAACCGGTGGGCGTTCTTGATCCGCAACCTCGCCGCTATAGGTTTCTTCCAGGTGTTTACGGATATACACGCCGACGGGAATAATCAGCAAGCCGATGATGAAAGGCACGCGCCAGCCCCAGGAATAGAGAGCTTCTTCCGGCAGAAAATAGGTGAGCGCCAGACCGAAAGAGGCGCCCAACAATGCGCTGATGCCCTGGCTTATCGCCTGCCAGCTGACAAAGAATCCTCGCTGATTGGCGCCTGCGGATTCCAGCAGCAAGGTGGTTGCCGAACCGACTTCGCCACCGGCGGCAAAACCCTGAATTAACCGCCCGGTCACGATCAGCATCGGTGCGAAGATGCCAATTTGCGCATGAGTGGGGGCAAAGGCGATTAGCGCTGTGCCGACGCCCATCAGAACGATAGTCATTAACATGGCGGCCTTACGCCCGACGCGATCGGCGTAGGCGCCCAACACCATGCTGCCCAGCGGCCGCATAATAAAGCCGACGCCAAAAACGGCCACCGACATTAATAAAGAGCCATAGGCCGTATCGCTGGGGAAATACAGTTTACCGATAATGGCGGCAAAGAAGCTGTAAACGGTAAAATCGAAGATCTCCAGTCCGTTGCCGAGGCTGGCACCAAAAATGACCTTATAATTTATCGTTTTCTTTTCGATCGTCCGATTCTCGGATAACTCGTTTTCAACAGTGTTTGTCATTATTTCTATCTCTCGCGATGGGTGGCATGTTTTTATTGTTAATGTTTCACCAGTGATACCTGAGGGATGCTGTTTGTTGCGATCACACTATTGCAACCTCTTGTTTACATATACTTGTATGTACAACTATATGCAATACAGGTTATTCGTGGTGTGAAAACGAAGTGAATGGATTTTAAATTAATCATTATCAATATGTTACTTGGTGTTTTGATGCTGCGGCAAGTATGCGGTGGTGATGATTTAGTGACCTGCCACACACAAAGAATCCGATTCCCTGTGGGTTTTAAGAGGTGAATCACAATTTTAATCGTATAGATAAATATGCGGTGGTGTGGTTGTGCCCCAGCATAAAATTGCGATTCGGCCAAGAGGAGAGATTAAAGGTAATGTGTTTATTTAATTCAAGGGAATAAGGGCTTGTCTCCTGCAGATTAACGTTATTTTTTGTTGGGATGTTTAACGTAAATATTGGTTTTCTCTCTATGACTCAGATGATAAATCTGATTATTTTTTGAGGTGCGCTCGTGCGTTATTAATGTTTTGTGTGAATTTAATTTATGGTGATAATTGTTGTGGTGAATACAATTGTGTTTGTACCCATGCATGAGCATGCAAACCCCAATCACCAGAGTGAACGGAACAAAGCTACCCCATTCGAAATGGCTCTCTTCTATAACAACAGCACAGATCAGTTTTCAATGGCATTCCGCGATCTCCGTAGCGATAGGCTCATCAGATTCGCGAGTGGAGATACGCCGAACAACGTGGAGATTTCTGGTTGCAAGAAAGGAATGAAAGGTTATGGCACAGGGCTACTGAAATTAACGTTGAACACTGCAGAAAATCGCGGGTTGAAAAAATTCGTCGATTGTGCATATTTTTTCATGTAAAGGAAATCATTACACATCAAGCTTATAATCCCATTTTCTGAGGTATAAGCACTCTCTGTTAAATTATCAGAGGCTGTGATTAATTTGTTTTTTGTAAATTTAAGTGCGCTGCTATAATTTATCTAAATGGTTTCCGGTGGTTTATTTTATATGTGACCAATAATTACAACTTATTATATAGGCAAGGAGTGTTTTTTTAACTCTATGATTTAGATGTTTTTAAACGGTAATTGTCATTTGTGTTGCTGGGTGATAATTGAAAAAAATCATATAAAATAATGAGTTGTTTTGAATCTTATCGATTGCAATAAAGCATATTATTAATACGGTTATAAGTTTTCTATTTGCAATGATTTTATTTATGTGGTTAGGTTGGCATAAGGTAAATGATTTTTTAATGTAGGTGGGTTTATGAAAGGGATTTTTATAGTTGCTACTTTTTCTCTTACTTCGTTATGTTCTCTCCATGGCTACGCAAATGAAAAGGATTATGAGGCTATAGAAAATAATCTATCGCAGACCCGTTACTTTTCCTTAGGAATGAACGGCTTTGTTGGCAGGATTAGTGAAGGAGAAGTTGCTGTAATAGATATTCTTAAAAGCAAGAGTGCAACGAATATTTTTTTGAGAATAGCCAATAATCCCAAGGCAACGCCAGAAAGTAAACTTTATGCCGCTTGTGGATTGAAGCAACTAGGTAAACTAAACAATAATGACATCAAATCCATTTTTGAAAAAGAGTGGAGTGATGATGTTTCGATATTGAAAGCAGACATTTTAAGAAAAGAAAAATTTAAACATTTATATTTTGGCATTTTAAATCATGGATGCATGTGAGTAAATTTGCTGAATTACACTATTTCGTGGGGAAGTCACCCATGGCAATCTTCAATCGGTAATAGCTTCTCTCCGGTATCCCTCCGTCAACGGGCAGGATTGCATTGCGCCGAATCATGGGATCCGGCATGCAGGGTTCACCGCATGATCCTCTGCCGCCGCACCTTTGCTCAAATTGTCACCGAAACTTCCCGCGATCTCTTATCCTCGTTATGGCATAATGCGCGCCAAATCACATTCCCAATGATATGAAGAGCGAGCGCTGTGTTAAGCACTAACAACATCACTATGCAGTTTGGCAGTAAGCCGTTGTTTGAAAACATCTCCGTCAAGTTTGGCGGCGGTAACCGCTACGGTTTGATCGGGGCCAACGGCTGCGGCAAATCCACCTTTATGAAAATCCTGGGTGGCGATCTGGTACCGAGCGGCGGCAACGTGTTCCTCGATCCGAACGAACGCCTGGGCAAACTGCGTCAGGATCAGTTCGCTTTCGAGCAATACAGCGTGCTGGACACCGTCATCATGGGCCACCACGAGCTGTGGGCGGTGAAGGAAGAGCGTGACCGCATTTACGGTCTGGCCGAAATGAGCGAAGAAGACGGTTATAAAGTGGCCGATCTGGAAGTGGCTTACGGCGAGATGGACGGTTACACCGCCGAAGCGCGCGCCGGCGAATTGCTGCTTGGCGTAGGCATCCCGGTTGAACAGCATTACGGCCCGATGAGCGAGATCGCGCCGGGCTTCAAACTGCGCGTATTGCTGGCGCAGGCGCTGTTCTCCGATCCGGAAATCCTGCTGCTCGACGAACCGACGAACAACCTGGACATCGATACCATTCGCTGGCTGGAGCAGGTGCTGAACGATCGTAACAGCACCATGGTCATCATTTCGCATGACCGTCACTTCCTGAACATGGTCTGTACTCACATGGCGGATCTGGACTACGGCGAACTGCGCGTTTATCCGGGTAACTACGACGAATACATGACCGCGGCCACTCAGGCGCGTGAGCGTCTGGTTGCGGACAACGCCAAGAAGAAGGCACAGATTAACGAACTGCAATCGTTCGTGAGCCGCTTCAGCGCCAACGCCTCCAAATCCAAGCAGGCGACCTCTCGCGCCCGCCAGATCGACAAGATCCAGCTGGAAGAAGTGAAGGCCTCAAGCCGTCAGAACCCGTTCATCCGTTTTGATCAGGACAAGAAACTGTTCCGTAACGCGCTGGAAGTAGAGGCGCTGACCAAAGGCTTCGATAACGGCCCGCTGTTCAGCAAGTTCAACCTGATGGTTGAAGTAGGCGAGAAAGTGGCGGTGCTGGGCCCGAACGGTATCGGTAAATCCACCCTGCTGAAAACGCTGGTGGGCGACACCCTGCCGGATAGCGGCAGCGTGAAGTGGTCCGAAAATGCCAAGATCGGCTACTACGCTCAGGATCACGAATACGAGTTCGATGACACTCTGACGGTATTCGACTGGATGAGCCAGTGGAAACAGGAAAAAGACGACGAGCAGGCGGTGCGCAGCGTACTGGGCCGTTTGCTGTTCAGCCAGGACGACATCAAGAAAAAAGTGAAGGTGTTGTCCGGTGGTGAAAAGGGCCGCATGCTATTCGGTAAGCTGATGATGCAGCGTCCTAACATTCTGGTTATGGATGAACCAACCAACCACCTGGATATGGAATCCATCGAATCGCTGAACATGGCGTTGGAAATGTACGAAGGTACGTTGATCTTCGTCTCCCATGACCGTGAGTTCGTCAGCTCGCTGGCGACACGCGTGCTGGAAATGACGCCGCACAAGGTTATCGACTTTACCGGCAATTACGAAGACTACCTGCGCAGCCAGGGCATCGTGTAACTCTGCTTCGGCAGTCAAAAGGCGGGAGCATTTCCCGCCTTTTTTGTTTCCGTTATAGTACAGAGTAAAATTTTTTTAAATTCAGACATACACCCCTCAAATATCGTTCATTATCTGCATTTTTCCCCGTAAGTATAAAATCTGGAATGCATGTCTTTTATTTATCGTAAAGTGAGTATAGAAGCTTGGTTTTATTATTTGAAGCTGCCCGCATATTTACCTGATTCGTTAATGCCATTAATTAACCTTGCCATAAAATTCGCTAAAAATCGGTTACGCGAATGAATTATATATTTAAGTAGTTGCTGGCTTTAGTCTGTTTACCTTGCTTTTAATAAGGCTGAAAAATATCTTGATACTTACTTGCGCAAACGTTATTAATAATCGTTATCACACATGATGAGATGTTTTTTCAGTATTTTAGGGGTAATTAATGCAGTCTGTTAGAACTAATGGCATATTTTTTCGGAAATGGATGCGCTGCTCTACATACATATTTATGATATTCACTGCTGTGAATTATATTGGTGACAGTATTCATGGTGGGAATTTTTATTTCTTTTTCTTGATTGTTTTTTTATGCCTTGTGGGCGGCTTTGTCTTTGTTTTTTTCAACATTATCAATGTAAAGGATGACGAAGAATGAAAGAGCTTGGTTTGCGTGAAACTGCTCAGATATCGGGTGCTGGTGGTGAACAACTGGCTCAATTGGGCGGTACTTTAGTAGGGACCTGGGCCTCTGGTGGTAATCCTTACGCTGGAGCATTGGGGGGCTATGTCGCTGGCGAGTTATACACTGGGATACAAAATGGTCACCAAATCGCCCCCGGTATTGGACAAGGATTAGGATCATATAACCCTAATTATAATCCTGGCTTGATCGGGCCCTGGCAACCTTCTGGGAATAGCTTTTCTCTCGCGGAAATTCAGGCAATTGGCTGGGCAAGGTTTCAAAAAGATGTTTGGGGCGGATAGCATCGATCAGATTCAGAAGATGATTGAGTCAGGCATAATATAGGGCGACCCACCAAAGTTATGAGGGTTCACCCTATATGTTATTCATCAGAATGGGGGGCTTACGCGGGGCTCTGCGGTCCGGCATGGTAACCCGTTTGGCCAATGCTTGCTATTCCCCGCCGCATACCTCGCATTGCGGGTTCTTCGGCAATTTCATCTCGCGGAACTGCATCGTCATGGCGTCGAACATCAGCAGTTTTCCGGTGAGGGGCTGGCCGTATTGTGCCAATAGCTTAATCGCTTCTATCGCTTGTAGCGTACCGATTGTGCCCACCAACGGTGCCATAACCCCAGCCTCGACGCAGGTCAGGGCGTTCTCGCCGAATAACCGGCTCAGGCAGCGATAGCAGGGCTCGTCCGGCTGGTAGGTGAATACGCTGAGCTGCCCCTCCATGCGGATCGCAGCGCCGGAAACCAGCGGTTTGCGCAGCGTATGGCACTGGCGGTTGAGCAGATCGCGTGTCGCTACGTTGTCGGTGCAGTCCAGCACCAGATCGCAGGCGGCAATGTGCGCCGCCATCTGTTCGTCGTTCAACTGCCCGTCCACGGTATCAATACGGATATGCGGATTGATGGCGCTCAGTTCGAGACGAGCCGATTCGACCTTCGTCATGCCAAGGCGTGCATCGCGATGCAGGATCTGGCGTTGCAGGTTGGAGAGGGACACGGTGTCGAAATCAACCAGCGTCAAATGGCCGACGCCGGCCGCAGCCAGGTAAGGCGCAGCAGCGCATCCCAGCCCGCCCAGGCCGACAATCAGCACTCGAGCGGCCTTCAGTTTTTCCTGGCCGTCGAAGTCAAAGCCGCGCAGGATAATCTGGCGGTTATAGCGCAGCGTTTCGGCGTCGGTTAATTCCGGCAGCATGCTCAGCTCCTCAGCAGGTTGTTGAATGGCTCGATTTCCACCATTTCGCCAACCGCCACGGAACCGCGTTCGCGCTCCAGCACGATGAAACAGTTCCCCTGGCTGAACGAACTGAATACGTGCGAGCCCTGATGGCCGGTGGTGCTCACTTCCAACTCGCCCTGGGCATTGCTGGCAAACACGCCGCGCTGGAAATCGAGGCGACCCGGTGCTTTCTTCAACGGCGTCAATGCGCGTGCGCGCAGGCGCGGGGGCAGATGCCATTCGCTGTGGCCGGCCAGTTTTGCCAGCAACGGCTGCACCAACTGGTAGAAGGTCAGTGCGGCGGAAACCGGGTTGCCCGGCAGGCCGCAGAACCAGGCGTGCTTCAGCTTGCCAAACGCAAAGGGTTTACCGGGTTTGATCGCCAATTTCCAGAAACTGACTTCGCCCAACTCATCGAGCATTTGTTTGGTGTAGTCGGCTTCACCCACAGATACGCCGCCGCTGCTGATCACTACGTCAGCCTGGCTGTCCGCCTGCTCGAAGGCGGCGCGCAGCGCATTCTGGTCATCACGGATAATGCCCAGATCGAGCGTTTCGCAGCCCAATTGTTCGAGCATCAGACGTACCGCAAAGCGGTTGGTGTCATAAATTTGCCCGGCTTCTAGCGGCTGGCCTACCGGCTGCAACTCGTCGCCGGTAGAGAACACCGCGACCTTCAACTTGCGGATCACCAACACCTCGGCGACGCCGAGTGAGGCCAGCAACGGCAACTGCGCAGCGCCCAATTTGACGCCGGCAGGCAACACGCCGGCGCCCTGTTGGATATCTTCTCCCGCCAAACGGATATTTTGCCCGGTGCGCGCCACGGCAGTGAAGCGAACTCCGGCATCGCTCACCTCGGCTTGCTCTTGCATTATCACCGCCTCGGCACCGGTTGGGATAGGCGCGCCGGTCATGATGCGTACGCAGGTGCCGGCCGGCCAGTCACCGTTGAACGGCGTACCGGCAAAGGCTTTGCCTGCGACCGGTAGCGGGGCGTTGGCATGCAGGTCTGCGATACGCACCGCATAACCGTCCATGGCCGAATTGGCGAACGGTGGCACGTCGATCGGTGAAATCACCGGTGCGGCGGTAATGCGGCCGGCGGCTGCGTTCAGGGGGATGGATTCGGTCTGCTGCAGGGGAGAGAGTTGGCTGAGCATCTTCTCCAGCGCCTGCTCAAGGGAGATGAGATCGGAAGTATGGCAATGATCCATAAGGAACTCCGTATTCGGGGTGCGCGAAAAATAGCGGCAATGTGGGGGGTATTATGGCAGATAACGCCGAAGGGGAGAACGGGTTACACCCGTCGTTTTTCGAGCTGCAGCGTTGCTGGCTGCGCCGGACTGGTGGCCAAGGGAGGAATATATCTGTCCCGACAATGTCTGAGGATGAGCGGGCTGCAACTTGAACGCCACAGGGTATAGACTGAGTAAAACAAGGGAGAAACGTTATGCATAAACAGGTCATAGATTTCTGGTTCGAGGAAATCGATCCGGTGATGTGGTTCAAGAAAGACGATGATTTCGACAGCCGGTTGCAGGTGCGCTTTGGCGAATTGTGGCACGCGGCGGCAGCGGGAGAATTGGCGCACTGGCGCGAAACTATTGAAGGACGGTTGGCGGAGGTGATCGTGCTCGATCAGTTCAGCCGTAATCTGTATCGGGGGACGCCCCGTGCATTTTCCAGCGACTGCATGGCGCTGGTACTGGCGCAAGAGGCGATCCGTTCCGGGCAATGCGAACAACTCAGCCGCGAACAGCGCGGTTTTCTCTATTTACCCTTTATGCATTCGGAATCGGCGGTGATTCATCAGCAGGCGCTGGCGCTGTATACCGAACTGAATAATGGCGATCAATTGGAATTTGAATTACGGCATAAAGCGATCATTGATCGTTTTGGCCGTTATCCGCACCGTAATGCGATATTAGGCCGGATCAATACGCCGGAGGAAGACGCATTTTTACTGCTGCCGGGATCGGGTTTCTGAATATTGATTATCTGCGTTCAGCCGGCGAAAACACAGCAGGTTGAACGCTAAGCGGCTATTTATCCAGAGCGATCGACTGAGGTTTTTAACAAAAATTCCAGCCACGGTTTCAACGCTGATGCGTTAGGCTAACCTTCTGTTTTTATTCCATTAAGCTATTTCAATGTACGAAATAGTCTAAGCGGGCTACGCTAAATGCTGAGCGATGACTTTATGCTTTACTTCGATAGCCAGGCTAAATATAGTCGAAAAAAGTCAGAATAATAATTATATCCGTCGTATTTCAAGCATGCCTGGTGGCTCTCGAACTGGCCGCCTGGCTGCAACTCGAAATCCATTGGGTATAGGCGTCTTGGAAAAGGCTTGGGTTTAACACAGGGTGTCAGGCAAATGAGCAAACCAGTGATTGCCATTCATGGTGGCGCGGGCGCAATTACCCGTGCGGCGCTGAGTGCCGAAAAAGAACAAGAGTATATTCAAGCGCTGTCCTCCATTGTCGCCGCAGGCCAGAATATTCTGGCCCAGGGCGGCAGCGCGCTGGATGCAGTCACCGAGGCCGTCAGGCTGCTGGAAGAGTGTCCGCTCTTCAACGCCGGCAAAGGCTCGGTGTTTACCCATCAGGGCACTCATGAACTGGATGCCTGCGTGATGGACGGGCGCACCTGCGACGCCGGTGCCGTCGCCGGGGTCAGCCGCATCCGTAATCCGATTTTGGCCGCCCGTGCGGTATTGGAAAACAGCCAGCATGTGCTGTTCGCGGGTGAGGGCGCAGAAAAATTCGCCGCCGCCCACGGCCTGGAAATGGTTGCCCCCGATTTCTTCTTTACCCAAGAACGCTTTGATCAACTGCACCGCGCTCAGGCGGAGCAGGGCCGAGTGTTGCTCGATCACGACGGCGCGGCGCAGGCCGGCGATCCCATAGACCCCGATCGTAAATTCGGCACCGTCGGTGCGGTAGCGCTGGATGCATTAGGCAATCTGGCGGCCGCCACCTCAACCGGCGGCATGACCAATAAACAAGCCGGCCGGATAGGCGACACGCCGATCATCGGCGCCGGCTGTTATGCCAACAACGCCACGGTGGCGATCTCCAGCACCGGCACCGGCGAAATATTCATGCGCGGTGTGGCGGCTTATGACGTTTCTGCATTGATCGAGTACGCCGGTCTGAGCCTGCAGCAGGCCAGCGACCGGGTGGTGATGGAAAAACTGCCGGCGATGGGCGGCAGCGGCGGGCTGATCGCCATCGATCGCCACGGCAACGTGGCGCTGCCTTTCAACAGTGAAGGGATGTACCGCGGCTTTGGTTATGTCGGCGATGCGCCGTCCATAGGGATTTATCGCTAACCGAACACCAGGAGGGTGCATGACCGATACTGCAATGCCGCTTGCGGCTGACTCTGAGTTATTTTTGCCGCCGCAGCGCGTACTGTCGGTGCGCAATCTTGGCATTCGGTTTAACCAGCAAGGCGACACCGTTGAGGCGGTGCGCAACCTGTCATTTGACATCGATCGCGGTGAAACGCTGGCGATCGTCGGCGAGTCCGGTTCGGGAAAATCGGTGACCTCTCTGGCGTTGATGCGGCTGGTTGAGCAGGGCGGCGGCGCTATCGTCAGCGGCGCTATGCCGTTTCGCCGGCGCAACGGCGAGGTGCTGGATCTGGCTAGAGCGCGTCAGAGCACCTTGCGAACCCTGCGCGGTGCCGATATGGCGATGATTTTTCAGGAGCCGATGACGTCGCTGAATCCGGTATTTCCGGTAGGTGAGCAGATCGCCGAGTCTCTGCGGCTGCATCAGGCGATGGGGGGCCGTGCCGCGAAGCAAGAAGCCTTGCGCATGCTCGATCTGGTGCGCATTCCCGAAGCCAAAGACGTGCTTAAGCGTTACCCGCACCAGCTTTCCGGCGGCATGCGCCAGCGAGTGATGATCGCCATGGCGTTATCTTGCAAACCCGCGTTGCTGATTGCCGACGAACCGACTACGGCGCTGGACGTCACCATTCAGGCGCAGATCCTGCAATTGATTCGCGTGTTGCAACAGGAAATGCAGATGGGGGTGATTTTCATTACCCACGATATGGGCGTCGTGGCGGAGATTGCCGATCGGGTGCTGGTGATGCATCAGGGCGAACAAGTGGAGCAAGGGCCGGTGCGCGATCTGTTCGCCGCGCCGCAACAGCCCTACACTCGGGCGTTGCTGGCGGCAGTACCCAAGCTGGGTTCGATGGCGGATAAAGATTTCCCGGCCAAATTCCCTCTGCCCGGCGGCGAAGACAATGGGCTGCCGCAGGATACCGTGACACCTGGCGCAACACCGATCCTGCGAGTGGAAAACCTGGTCACGCGCTTTGATCTGCGCAGCGGTATTTTCAACCGCGTCACCCGTCGGGTACACGCGGTGGAAAACGTCAGTTTTGATCTCTATCCCGGCGAAACGCTGGGGCTGGTGGGGGAGTCCGGCTGCGGCAAATCCACCACCGGCCGTTCGTTGTTAAAGCTGGTGGACAGCCAGCACGGCACCATCACTTTTGACGGCCGTCAGATAAACCAACTGAAAGGCCCGGCGTTGCAGCACCTGCGGCGCGATATCCAGTTTATCTTCCAGGATCCTTACGCTTCGCTGGACCCGCGGCTGACCGTCGGCTTCTCGATTATGGAGCCGCTGTTGGTACATAACGTGGCGCGTGGCAAGGCGGCGGAGGAGCGTGTGGCCTGGTTGCTGGAGCGCGTAGGGCTGAAACCTGAGCATGCGCGGCGTTACCCGCATGAATTTTCCGGTGGCCAGCGGCAGCGTATTTGCATTGCGCGTGCGTTGGCATTGAACCCGAAGGTGGTGATCGCCGACGAGTCGGTGTCGGCCCTTGACGTGTCGATTCAGGCGCAGATCGTCAATTTATTGCTCGATTTGCAGCGTGAACTCGGCATTGCATTCTTGTTTATCTCGCACGATATGGCGGTGGTGGAACGCATAAGCCACCGCGTGGCGGTCATGTACCTCGGCCAGATCGTCGAAATCGGCCCGCGCCGAGCGGTGTTCGACAACCCGCAGCACGCTTACACCCGCAAGCTGATGGCGGCAGTACCGGTGGCCGATCCGGCTCATGCCCACAAACGCCAACCGCTGTTGGTGGATGAAATTCCCAGCCCGATCCGCGCGCTGGGCGATGAACCCGTTACCGCACCGTTGGTACAGGTTGGGCCGGGACACTTTGTTGCCCGCCACCCGATCGCCGGTGCTTATTAAAGACCTCAGGAGAGACAAGCGACATGAAGCACACATTCAAACGTAATGCGTTGGTGGCCGCCGTGCTGCTGGCTGCGATGGGTACCGGCCCGGCCTGGGCGGCGAAGGATGCGGTGATTGCCGTGGCTTCCAACTTCACCACGCTGGACCCGTATGACGCCAACGACACGCTGTCTCAGGCGGTAGCCAAGTCTTTCTATCAGGGGCTGTTCGGTTTTGATAAAGATATGAAGCTGGTTAATGTGCTGGCGGACGGCTACGAGGTGAGCAAAGACGGGCTGACTTATACCCTCAAGCTGCATCCGGGGGTGAAATTCCACGACGGTACCGAGTTCAACGCCGAGGCGGTAAAGGTGAATCTGGATCGCGCCAGCAACCCGGACAGCCATCTCAAGCGCTACAACCTGTTCAAGATGATCGACAAAACCGAAGTGGTGGACGCCAATACGGTGAAAATCGTGCTGAAGGCACCGTTCTCGGCGTTTATCAACAACCTGGCACACCCGGCAGCGGCGATCATTTCGCCGGCGGCGCTGAAGCAGTATGGCAAGGAGATTGGCTTCCATCCGGTGGGTACCGGGCCGTATCAGTTCGTTACCTGGAACCAGACCGATTTCGTCAAGGTGAAGAAATTCGATGGCTATTGGAAGCCAGGATTGCCGAAGCTCGACAGCATCACCTGGCGCCCGGTGGTGGACAACAACACCCGTGCGGCGATGCTGCAAACCGGCGAAGCGACCTTTGCCTTCCCGATCCCTTACGAACAGGCCAAGGTGCTGGAAGGCAATGGCAAGCTCGATGTGGTGGCTGCCCCCTCGATCCTGCAACGCTATATCAGCTTGAACGTCACCCAGAAGCCGTTTGACAATCCGAAGGTGCGTCAGGCGCTGAACTACGCCATCAACAAGGATGCGCTGATCAAAGTGGCGTTCTCCGGCTACGCTGTACCGGCGGAAGGGCCGGTACCGCCGGCGATCGACTTCGCTACCCGCTACAAGCCGTGGCCGTACGATCCGGCCAAGGCGCGCGAACTGCTGAAAGAGGCAGGTTACCCGAACGGCTTCACCACCACTCTATGGTCTTCGCATAACCACAGCACTGCGCAGAAAGTGCTGCAGTTCGCTCAGCAGCAGCTGGCGCAGGTTGGTGTGAAAGTAACGGTGACCGCGATGGACGCCGGCCAGCGAGCCGCACAGGTGGAAAGCGTCGGGGTGAAAGACACCGGCGTGCGTATGTTCTACACCGGCTGGTCGGCATCGACCGGTGAGGCGGATTGGGCGCTGTCGCCGCTGTTCTCCACCCAGGCTGCACCGCCCAAGCAGTTCAACACTGCGTTTTACAGCAATCCGCAGGTGGACAAGGATCTGACCGGCGCGCTGGCGACCACCGATCGTGCCGAGAAGCAAAAACTCTACAAAGATGCGCAGGATCGCATCTGGGCCGACGCGCCGTGGATCTTCCTGGCGACCGAGCGCCTGCTGTCGGCCAACAACAAACAGCTGAGCGGTTTCTATGTGATGCCGGATACCTCGTTCAACTTTGATAATGCCGATCTCAAATAAGGCGCCAATCCCCGCCCTCTATCCGGGGGCGGGGTGAGGGGATTAACCCGACATGCTTAATTATTTTCTGAAACGACTGTTGGGTCTTATCCCGACGCTGCTGATTGTCGCGGTGCTGGTGTTTCTGTTCGTTCACCTGCTGCCCGGCGATCCGGCACGGCTGGCGGCGGGGCCGGATGCCGACGAAGCGGTGGTGCAACTGGTGCGCAAGGATCTGGGGCTGGACAAGCCGTTGCCTCAGCAGTTCGTCCATTTTTTTGTCAACGCGCTACAGGGCGATTTCGGCACCTCGATGGTGTCCAAGCGCCCGGTGAGCGAAGAGATAGGTTCGCGCTTTATGCCAACGCTGTGGCTGACCCTTACCAGCATGCTGTGGGCGGTGATCTTCGGCATGGCCATTGGCATGGTGTCCGCCGTGTGGCGCAACCGCTGGCCGGATCGCCTGGGCATGACGCTGGCGGTCTCGGGCATTTCATTCCCCGCCTTTGCGCTGGGCATGCTGCTGATGCAGGTGTTTTCCGTCAACCTCGGTTGGTTGCCGACGGTGGGTGCCGACAGTTGGCGGCACTATATTTTACCCTCGATTACGTTGGGCGCGGCGGTGGCGGCGGTGATGGCGCGCTTTACCCGTGCTTCATTCGTTGAGGTGATGCAAGAAGACTATATGCGCACTGCACGTGCCAAGGGCGTACGAGAAACCATGGTGGTGGTTAAGCACGGGCTGCGCAACGCGATGATCCCGGTGGTGACCATGATGGGATTGCAGTTCGGTTTTCTGCTTGGCGGCTCGATCGTGGTGGAGAAAGTCTTTAACTGGCCAGGGCTGGGCAGGCTGCTGGTCGATGCCGTCGAGATGCGCGATTACCCGGTGATCCAGGCCGAGGTGCTGTTGTTTTCTCTGGAGTTCATTCTGATTAACCTGTTGGTGGACATGCTGTATGCGGCAATTAACCCGGCGATTCGCTACAAATGAGGGCGCTGCATGATTAAGCATTGGCGACGTAATGCCGCACTGAAGGCGATGCCGACGATCAACCCTAACGCGGTACGCACGCCGTGGCATGAGTTTTGGCGGCGTTTCCGCCGGCAGCATGTGGCGTTGGTCGCGGGACTGTTTGTGATGCTGTTGGTGGCCGCAGCGCTGTTTGCGCCCTATCTGGTCCCCTTTGATGCGGAAAATTATTTTGATTATGACCGCCTGAACGAAGGCCCTTCGCTGGTGCATTGGCTGGGCGTGGATTCGCTGGGGCGGGATATTTTTAGCCGCATTCTGATGGGCACGCGCATTTCGCTGGCCGCCGGGGTGTTCTCGGTACTGGCCGGCGGGTTGATTGGCACCTTGCTGGGGCTGTTGGCAGGCTATTATGAAGGCTGGTGGGATCGTATCACCATGCGCATTTGCGACGTGTTGTTCGCGTTCCCCGGCATCCTGCTGGCGATTGGCGTGGTGGCGCTCATGGGCAGCGGCATGGCCAATGTGATTATCGCGGTGGCCATTTTCAGCATTCCGGCGTTTGCCCGGTTGGTGCGGGGCAATACCCTGGTGCTGAAGCACCTGACCTATATCGAGTCGGCACGCAGCATTGGCGCTTCGGACTGGACCATCATCATGCGGCATATTCTGCCGGGAACCCTTTCGTCGATTGTGGTGTATTTCACCATGCGTATCGGCACCTCCATCATTACCGCCGCCAGTCTGTCGTTCCTCGGCCTGGGCGCGCAGCCGCCGACGCCGGAGTGGGGCGCGATGCTCAACGAGGCGCGCGCCGATATGGTGATTGCGCCGCACGTGGCGATTTTCCCCAGTTTGGCGATTTTCCTCACCGTGCTGGCGTTTAACCTGTTGGGTGACGGACTGCGCGATGCGCTGGATCCGAAACTGAAGGGGTGACTTTTGGCTTGTTGCCTTTGCGCGTTCGGGCCGGTTTCACCATGATGCGTGGCGCACATTTGAATGGGCTAACACCGCTCCTCGGTGTTATTATTCGTTCAATAAGCCGTGTTGCTTGCACGAAGGTTATTGTGGGAGGTGCTAATGCCAGTAAAACAACGAACGACCCAAAGCGTTACCATGGCGGTGGAACGCAGTTTACTGAGCCGCGCACGTGAGGCGGGCATTAACCTCAGTGCTACGCTGAATGCTGCTTTGGATGCCGAATTGCGTCAGCATGAGATGAGGAAATGGAAGGAAGAAAACCGAGAAGCGATCGATGCTTTAAATCGTTTTCATGATGAACATGCCTGTTTCAGTGACGAATACAGGACGTTTTAGCGATGCAATTTACGGTATACGCGAATACAGGGAAAAGCGCAGTCTATCCCCTGCTGCTTGACGTGACGAGCGATATCATCGGGCAATTAAATCGCCGAATTGTGATCCCGTTATTACCCATTGAAAAATATCCGGCCAGTACTCGCCCGGAACGCTTGAATCCTTTGGTCAGGCTGGTGGATGACAACGAGTACGCCGTTATGACTCATGAGATGGCAAGTATTCCCGTTCGCACCCTGGGCGCTGAATTTTGCGATGCATCCCAATACCGAACCAAGGTTAAAGCCGCAATAGATTTTCTTTTCGACGGTATCTGATGAAATCCGGGCGGTTAAACCGCCCGGATTTTTTTATCCGCGGAACAGGTGTTCGGCGTGGAAGCGCAGGTGGTCTTCGATAAAGGTGGCGATGGTGAAGTAGCTGTGATCGTAGCCTGGCTGGATCCGCAGCGTCAGCGGCCAGTCGCGCTGGCGTGCCAGCTCGGCCAGTTTCGCCGGTTGCAGTTGATCCGCCAGGAACTGATCGCCGTCGCCCTGATCCACCAGCACCGGCATTTTTTCCGCGCCGGTGGCCAGCAGGTGGCAGCTGTCATATTGCAGCCACTGGCTTTCATCGTTCCCCAGATAGGCGGTGAAGGCTTTACGCCCCCAAGGCACCTGGCAAGGGTTGACGATCGGCGCGAACGCCGACACGGAACGAAAGCGCTGCGGATTACGAAACGCCAACATCAGCGCGCCATGACCGCCCATTGAGTGGCCAAAGATCGACTGGCGATCGCTGACGCTGAAATGCTGATTGATCAACGCCGGCAGCTCATCGCTGAGGTAATCGTACATGCGAAAATGCTTGTCCCACGGCGCCTGCGTGGCGTTCAAATAGAACCCGGCGCCCTGGCCCAAATCGTACCCTTCATCGTTCGGCACATCGTCGCCGCGCGGGCTGGTATCGGCCATCACCAGCACCAGGCCCAGTTCGGCGGCGATGCGCTGCGCACCGGCCTTCAACGTGAAGTTTTCATCATTGCAGGTCAACCCCGACAACCAGTACAGCACCGGCGGCGGGTTATCATCACGCGGCGGCGGCAGATAGATGCTGAAAGTCATGTTGCAATTCAGGCTCTGCGCTGCATGGCGGTAACGCTGTTGCCAGCCACCGAACATGCGGTGCTCTTCGAGAAGTTCTAATGACGAGTTCATCTCTGCCTCCTGGCTTATTTTTTGTCGAAGTGAATAACCGAGCGGATTGATTTGCCTTCGTGCATCAAATCGAACGCTTCGTTAATCTGCTCCAGCCCCATGGTGTGGGTGATAAAGTCATTCAGCGCGAACTCGCCGTCCAGATAACGCTGGACGATGCCCGGCAGCTGCGAACGGCCCTTCACACCACCGAAGGCAGAACCGCGCCAGACGCGGCCGGTGACCAACTGGAACGGACGGGTAGAGATCTCTTGGCCGGCACCGGCTACGCCGATAATCACCGATTCGCCCCAGCCTTTATGACAACATTCCAGCGCGGAGCGCATCACGTTGACGTTGCCAATGCATTCGAAGGAGAAATCAACGCCGCCGTCGGTCAGTTCGACGATCACGTCCTGAATCGGTTTATCGTAGTCTTTCGGGTTGATCAGATCGGTTGCGCCCAGTTTACGGGCCAGATCGAACTTGCTGGTGTTGATATCGATGCCGATGATGCGGCCTGCGCCGGCCATCTGCGCGCCGATAATCGCCGACAGGCCAATGCCGCCGAGGCCGAAGATGGCCACGGTGTCGCCTTTTTGCACTTTGGCGGTGTTGATCACTGCGCCCATGCCGGTGGTGACGCCACAACCCAGCAGGCAGACTTCTTCCAGCGGCGCTTCTTTACTGATTTTCGCCAGCGAGATTTCCGGTACCACGGTGTATTCGGAGAAGGTCGAGGTGCCCATGTAGTGGAAGATTGGCTGGCCGTCTTTATAGAAGCGGGTCGTGCCGTCCGGCATCAGGCCTTTGCCCTGGGTGGCGCGTATTGCCTGACACAGGTTGGTTTTACCGGATTTACAGAATTTGCACTCGCCGCATTCCGGGGTGTACAGCGGGATCACGTGATCGCCGACCGCCACGCTGGTGACGCCTTCGCCTACCGCTTCTACCACGCCGCCGCCTTCATGGCCGAGGATCGCCGGGAACACGCCTTCCGGATCGGCCCCCGACAGAGTGTAAGCGTCGGTGTGGCAGACGCCGGTGGCGACGATCCGCACCAGCACTTCACCTTTTTGCGGTGGCATCAGATCGACTTCTTCAATCTTCAGCGGTTGGTTCGGGCCCCAGGCAACGGCGGCACGGGTTTTGATCATTTCCATCATGGTCTCCAGTGGTCTATTTTTTAAATCAGGCTATGTCGATAGCGTCTGATGAAACGAGGTTTGTGTTGTCAACAGCGGCGGTTTCCGCCTGTTCAATAATCAGTTCTTTCAGAGCCCGCACGTTCGGGCCGAACGCATCGCGCCGCCACAGCAACCAGGTGGCGGTTTGGGCGATATCATCCGGCAGGGCATGCACTTTCACCCGTTCATGGCCTGGCAACAGGCTGAGCACCGAATGCGGGATCATCGCCAACCCGGCGCCGCTGGCAACGCAGGCCAACATCGCGTGGTAGGACTGTATTTCCATAACCTGACCCGGCAACACGCCTTCGCGCTTGAACCAGGACTCCAGCCGCAGGCGGTAAGAACAGCTTGCCCGGAAGGCAAACAGCGTTTCGCCTTTGGCGTCTTTAGCGTTATGAATCGGCAGGTGGTCAAGGCAGGAGATCACCACCATGTATTCGGGGAAGGCGATACAACCGTTGAGTTCGTCATACTGAACCGGCCCATCGACCAGCGCGGCCGCCAACGTACCGGCGCGCACCCTTTCGGTGATTTCGCCCGAGGTGCCGGTGGTCAACGACAGCGACACCTGCGAAAAGCGCTGGTGATAGGCTGCCAGCAGATTGGGCAATCGGGTGGCGGCCGTGCTTTCCATCGAGCCGATAGCGAAGTTACCCGCCGGCTCACCGGCATGGGTGATGCTCATGGCCTCTTCGCTGAGCGCCAGAATGCGGTTGGCGTAGCAGAGAAAGTTGTGGCCCATCGGCGAAAGGCGCAGGCGCTGCTTTTCGCGGATGAAAAGATCGGTACCCAGTTCCTGCTCGAGCTGACGCAGGCGCGTGGTCAGGTTCGACGGCACGCGGTGCAACTGTTCGGCGGCACGGGCTACGGAGCCGGTTTCGGCGACGCTGCAGAACATGCGAAGCTGGGTAAGATCCATTGTCTTCTCTTTTTGTGATGAACTTGATGAGTATTATTCAGTTTTTGTGAGTTTAATACTGCGGCATGATACTGGCAACTTTCTTTTAACAGTCTGGATAACTCTACATGGCCTTAAGAATTGCCCTGAGCGGTTTTATTGCGTTGATCGTCGCCATGGGGATTGGGCGCTTCGCCTTTACCCCGCAGGTACCGCTGATGATTGCCGAACACCAGTTTACCCTGACCGGGGCCGGGCTGGTGGCAGCGATCAACTACCTGGGGTATCTGTGCGGTGCTTACGACGCCATGCGCGCCAGCCGCCACGTTGAGCGCCGGCTGTGGCTGGGCGTGTGGGGCGCAGTGGTCTTGACGCTGCTTTCCGCCGTGGTGCAGGGCGAATGGTGGCATGGTGCGGTGCGTTTTGTCATCGGCTGGGCCAGCGGCTGGTCGATGGTATTGGTAGCGGCCTGGACCAACGAGCGACTGGCGCATTATGGCCGGCCGGCGTTGAGCGCGGCGGTATTCGCTGGCCCGGGCGCCGGAATTTTTATCAGCGGCATGATGGCGGTGGGCATTCATGGCCTGGCGCTGACGGCGTCGCAGGCCTGGATGGTGTATGGCGTGTTGGCGCTGGTGCTGATTGGCGCCATCAGCATTAACCTGCCGCGTGCCGGTGAGCTGCATCGCCCTAACGTGGCGGCGGAGCCGCTGCAACTGACCCCGGCGTTGAAACGCCTGGTATGGAGCTACAGCTTGGCGGGCTTCGGCTATATTTTGCCGGCGACCTTTCTGTCGCAAATGGCGGCGGCGCGCTTTCCCGGTAGCCTGTTCGCTCAATTCGTTTGGCCGATCTTCGGCGGTGCGGCGGTATTGGGGATCGTTCTCGGCATTCTGACCCGCCACCGGCTGACCACTCAGTCACGTCTGGCTATTACCCTGTGGGTGCAGGCGCTGGGGGTATTGTGCGCGGAAGTGGTACCGGGTGTGGCCGGGTTGGCGCTGGGGGCGTTACTTACCGGCGGCGGTTTTCTCAGCGTGGTGCAGCTTTCCATCCAGCATGGCCGGGAGTTGGCGCCCAACCATGCACGTTATATGGCGGGATTGTTGACCACCGGTTATGCGCTGGGGCAACTGGTTGGCCCTACGCTGTCGGCGCTGTCGACGGCATTGACCCACAGGCTGGAACCGGCGCTGTATGTGGCGGTTGCGGCTTTGATCGTGGCCGGTCTGCTGGTGGTGAATACGCCGGCGCGCGAATTGGCGCGAAAACCGACACCGCCGTGATTAAATTCCGTACAAAAAACGCGGGATACCCGCAGCCGGCCTGATTGTGCTAAATGCGAATATTTCACCTGCGGTTGAAACACAATCACTGGATAATCCCCTCACTCTCATCTAGAGTGGGGGCAAAATCTTGACCGGGTTCACGTTATCAACTACGGAAACTTCTGCCGTCAGGAGAGTATGCAATTCACCTATCTGCCCGGTAAAGCCGTCTGATGGGTGAGTTCAAGTCCGTTGGAGAGAATAAATGACATCATTAAGTAAAGAAGCTGCCCTGGTTCACGCAGCGCTCGAAGAGCGTGGTCTGGAAACCCCGTTGCGCGGTGAAGTGCTGGATCGCGAAACGCGCAAACGTCGTATTAAAGAGCACATGACGGAAATCATGCAGCTGCTTAATCTCGACCTGTCTGACGACAGCCTGGCTGAAACCCCGCACCGCATTGCCAAAATGTATGTCGATGAGATTTTCTCCGGCCTGGACTACGCCAACTTCCCAAAAATCACCGTCATCGAAAACAAGATGAAGGTAGATGAAATGGTGACGGTGCGCGATATCACTCTGACCAGCACTTGCGAGCATCACTTCGTGACCATCGACGGCAAAGCGACCGTGGCCTACATTCCGAAAGATGCGGTCATAGGTTTGTCGAAAATCAACCGTATCGTGCAGTTCTTCTCCCAGCGCCCCCAGGTGCAGGAGCGTTTGACTCAGCAGATCCTGGTGGCATTGCAAACCTTGCTCGGCACCAATAACGTGGCGGTATCGATCGATGCGGTCCATTATTGTGTGAAGGCACGCGGCATCCGTGACGCGACCAGCGCCACCACCACCACCTCTCTGGGCGGGCTGTTCAAGTCCAGCCAGAATACGCGCCAGGAGTTTTTGCGCGCGGTACGTCATCACCAGGGGTGATGGTGGGCCATTTCTACCCGAGATAATTGGAGCTGCATCAAGGCGGCAAGGTCGCTTATCCCGATGAGCTTACTCAGGTAAGTGATTCGGGTAAGTGCACGCAGTCAACACAGAGGCAGCTTCAAGTATGACGGGGATAACAGGCGCCTGCGGGCGCCTTTTTAATGACCGGCATACAGCGGTAAAATAATGAACACTAGCTCCACGGCCCCCTTGCCACGCATCGCCACGCTGGACTGCGTACGGGGTATCGCCATTCTCGGCATTCTTCTGCTGAATATCAGCGCCTTTGGCCTGCCAAAGGCGGCCTACCTTAATCCTGCCTATCTGGGGCTGCCGACTATTCGCGATGCCTGGACCTGGGCGCTGCTGGATATTTTCGCGCAGGCCAAGTTTCTGGCGATGTTTGCCCTGTTATTCGGCGCAGGCCTGCAGATGCTGCTGCGCCGCGGCAAAGGCTGGATACGTGCGCGGCTGTCGTGGTTGGTGCTGTTTGGCCTGGGGCATGCCATTTTTCTCTGGGACGGCGATATCCTGCTGGCTTACGGCTTAATCGGCCTGGTGTGCTGGCGGATGATCCGCGACGCGAAGGACACTTACCAACTGCTGAAAACCGGCGTGGTGCTGTACCTGATTGGCGTTGGGGTACTGCTGCTGCTGGGATTCGTTTCGCACGGTGAGCCGGGCGGTTTCTGGCAACCGGGCGTAGCTGAGTTGCAGTATGAGAAGTTCTGGAAATTACAGGGGGGCATGGAGGCATGGCGCAGCCGTGTTGACCTGCTGTCTTCCAGCCTGCTGGCGATTGGTGCCCAATACGGCTGGGAGTTGGCGGGATTGATGCTGTTTGGCGCGGGGTTGATGCGCAGCGGCTGGCTGCGCGGTACTTATTCTCCGGGCTACTATCGGCGGCAGGCGGCCTGGCTGATACCGCTTTCATTGCTGATCCAACTGCCGGCGGTGGCCTTGCAGTGGCATCTGCACTGGGATTACCGCTGGAGCGGCTTTTTATTGCAAGCGCCGCGTGAACTGGGCGCACCCTTGCAGGCGATGGGTTATCTGGCGCTGTGTTACGGTTTCTGGCCGACGCTATCGCGCCTGCGTATCGGCCATTGGCTGACTCAGGTCGGGCGTATGGCACTGAGCAATTACCTGCTGCAAACGCTGATCTGCACCACGTTGTTCTATCGCTTTGGCTTGTATCAGCAGTTTGACCGCCTGCAACTGTTGGCGTTTGTGCCGCTGGTCTGGCTGGCTAACCTGTTGTTTTCCACCCTGTGGTTGAGTTATTTCCCGCAGGGGCCGGTAGAGTGGCTTTGGCGAAAATTGACCCACCTGGCCGCCGGCCAGGCAGAACCCAAGACGCTGAACTGAGATCTGGCGCAGGCAGGTTAAAAAAATGTATGTAAACGTTTTCTTTCCTGTGACGTAATTCACGCAGAGGAGGATGACAAACGGGGTAGGATAGCGCCACTGTCAATGACCCCGACCTCAGGATCTTTCATGGCCTCTGTTCATCCAATCACCATTCGCGACGTGGCGAAACGTGCGGGCGTGTCCGTGGCGACCGTCTCCCGCGTGCTGAACAACAGCGCCCTGACCAGCAAACAGACGCGTGAAGGGGTGCTGCAGGCGGTAGCGGAACTGGGCTACCGGCCCAATGCCAACGCGCAGGCTTTGGCCACCCAGAGCAGCGATACCCTCGGCGTGGTGGTGATGGACGTTTCCGATCCCTTCTTTGGCGCGCTGGTGAAAGCGGTAGACACCGTGGCGCAGAAAAACCACAAATACCTGCTGATAGGCAACAGTTACCACCAGGCGGAAAAAGAGCGCCATGCCATTGAGGTATTAATTCGCCAACGATGCAATGCCTTGATTGTTCATGCAAAAGCTTTGTGTGACGCCGAATTGATCGCTTTTCTCGAGCAGGTGCCGGGCATGGTGCTGATTAACCGAATCATCGCCGGCTATGAACACCGCTGCGTCGGCCTGGATAACGTCAGCGGCGCAGAGATGGCGATACGCCTGCTGCTGTCGCAGGGCCATCAGCGTATTGGTTACCTGGGCTCCAATCACCCGATTGAAGACGGACCGCTACGTCAGCAGGGCTATGAGCAGGCGATGAGCGCGGCGGGGCTGGCGACGCCGGACAGTTGGCGCGCTTACGGTTCGCCGGATCTGCAGGGCGGGGAGGCCGCGATGGTCGAGCTGCTTGGCCGCAACCTGCACCTGAGCGCGGTATTCGCCTATAATGACGCCATGGCCGCCGGCGCCATGGCGGTGCTGAAAGAAAACGGTATCACAGTGCCGCAAAATTTCTCGATCGTGGGGTTCGATGATATCCCCATCGCACGCTATACCAGCCCCAAACTGACCACGGTTCGCTATCCCATTGTTACCATGGCGACTCTCGCCACCGAATTGGCTCTGCGGGGCGCGGCTGACGGGCTGGAGCCCCAGGCCTGTCACCTGTTTATGCCCACCCTCGTACGTCGCCATTCTGATGCGCCCTGGCAAAGTGAGGCGGCGGTCACTCTCTGAAGATTTAATCTTGTGTAACCGTTTTCAATCTGTGAGAAAATTCACAGATTATTAACATCGCCCCGTCTATGCTCTAGGCGTTTTCCGGCGCAAAGGCACTTGCCGCTGCCGTTTTGATCTCGCGCTGACACAGCACTTTTCAGGAATAACATGATTCACGGATGACAGGGAACCTGCCAGACCCGGTCGTGCACCCACCGCCGGTTACCTTTGGCTCAATACCGAGTACGACCTACATAAACCGGAGACAGACAATGAATAAGAAGGTTTTCACCCTGGCCGCGACGGCCGCAGCCATGATGTTTGGTGCCGCAGCTCATGCAGATACCCGTATTGGCGTCACCATTTATAAATACGACGACAACTTTATGTCAGTAGTGCGCAAGGCGATCGAGAAAGACGCCAAGGCCTCTCCAGATGTCACTCTGTTGATGAATGACTCGCAGAACGATCAGTCCAAGCAAAATGACCAGATCGACGTGCTGATCGCCAAAGGCGTAAAAGCGCTGGCGATTAACCTGGTTGACCCTGCGGCGGCCCCGGTAGTTATCGATAAGGCGCGCGCAAACGATATCCCAATCGTGTTTTACAACAAAGAGCCTTCCCGCAAAGCGCTGGACAGCTACGACAAAGCTTTTTATGTGGGGACCGACTCCAAGGAGTCCGGCGTGATCCAGGGCCAGCTGATCGCCAAGCACTGGAAAGCCAACCCGAATTGGGATCTGAACAAAGACGGTCAGATTCAGTATGTATTGCTGAAAGGCGAACCGGGCCACCCGGATGCCGAAGCGCGCACCACTTATGTGGTGAAGACGCTGAACGAAGGCGGTCTTAAAACTCAGCAACTGCAGATGGACACCGCCATGTGGGATACCGCTCAGGCGAAAGACAAAATGGACGCCTGGTTGTCCGGCCCGAATGCCAACAAAATTGAAGTGGTTATCGCCAACAACGATGCCATGGCGATGGGCGCGGTAGAAGCGCTGAAGGCGCACAACAAATCCAGCATTCCGGTATTCGGCGTGGATGCATTGCCGGAAGCTCTGGCGATGGTCAAATCCGGTGCGATGGCGGGGACGGTGCTGAACGATGCCGACAACCAGGCTAAAGCCACCTTCCAATTGGCGAAAAACCTGGCTGCGGGCAAACCTGCTGCCGACGGCACCCAATATAAAATCGAAAATAAAGTGGTGCGCATTCCTTACGTTGGCGTAGATAAAGACAATTTGTCTCAGTTTGTTAAGTAAGTGCTGAGCTAACCCGTAATGACCCCGCCTGGGGTGCGTTCAGCGCCAACACCAGGAAAGCCGCAGGCGGGGGAATTTTTTATTAAAATGACAGCCTATACCTGCGGATTTCACCTTGCAGCCAACCACGCTGCGGTTTGAAAGCCGATGGGTACAATACTAGCCAGGTGTATTTATGGCCGACAGCCCACGCGAATTCCTCCTGGAAATGACCGATATCAGCAAGTCATTCCCCGGCGTCAAGGCATTGGATAACGTTAACCTGCGCGTTCGTCCGCACTCCATTCATGCGTTAATGGGGGAGAACGGCGCCGGGAAATCGACATTGTTAAAATGCCTGTTCGGCATTTATAAAAAAGATGCCGGCAGCATTGTTTTTCAGGGACGGGAAATTGATTTCAAAAGCTCAAAAGAGGCGCTGGAACATGGCGTTTCAATGGTGCATCAGGAGTTAAACCTGGTTCTGCAACGCACCGTAATGGACAACATGTGGCTGGGGCGTTACCCGACCAAAGGCATGTTTGTCGATCAAGACAAGATGTTGAAGGATACCCAGGCGATATTCGACGAGCTGGATATTGATATCAACCCACGGGATAAAGTGGGTACGCTATCGGTATCGCAAATGCAGATGATCGAAATCGCCAAAGCGTTTTCCTATGACGCCAAGATTGTCATTATGGATGAGCCGACCTCATCACTGACGGAAAAAGAGGTGAACCATCTGTTCACCATTATCCGTAAGCTGAAAGAGCGTGGCTGCGGCATTGTCTATATCTCGCACAAAATGGAAGAGATTTTCCAGCTGTGTGATGAAATCACCATCCTGCGCGACGGCCAGTGGATCGCCACCCAGCCGCTGGAAGGGCTGGATATGGACAAAATCATCTCGATGATGGTGGGGCGTTCGCTCAGTCAGCGCTTCCCCGACAGGCAGAATACGCCGGGAGAGGTGATTCTGGAGGTGAAGAACCTGACGTCATTGCGCCAGCCTTCCATTCGCGATGTTTCTTTCGATCTTCATAAAGGTGAAATCCTTGGCATTGCCGGGCTGGTGGGCGCCAAGCGCACGGACATCGTGGAAACCCTGTTCGGTATCCGTGAGAAAGTGGCGGGCACCATCAAGCTGCATGGCAAGGCCATCAACAATCACAGCGCCAATGAAGCGATAAACCACGGTTTTGCACTGGTAACGGAAGAGCGCCGCTCTACCGGGATTTATGCCTATCTGGACGTGGGCTTCAACTCGCTGATATCCAATATCCGCAACTATAAAAATAAAATCGGTCTGCTGGACAACGCCCGGATGAAAAGCGACACCCAATGGGTGATCGACGCCATGCGGGTCAAAACGCCGGGTCATCACACCCATATCGGTTCGCTGTCCGGCGGCAACCAGCAGAAGGTGATTATCGGTCGCTGGCTGTTAACCCAACCGGAAATATTAATGCTGGATGAACCGACGCGCGGCATTGACGTCGGCGCCAAATTCGAAATTTATCAGCTGATGACGGAATTGGCGAAGAAGGGCAAGGGGATCATTATTGTCTCGTCCGAAATGCCGGAGCTTTTGGGAATTACCGACAGAATACTGGTGATGAGTAATGGTCAGGTTGCGGGCATCGTTAACACCAAACAGACCTCGCAAAATGAAATTTTACGTCTCGCATCCCTGCACCTTTAAGGATCAGAATTATGAACGCGCTGAATAAAAAAACTTTGTTCACCTATTTTAAAGAAGGTGGCATTTACGTGGTATTGCTGGTGCTGCTGGCAATTATTATTATCCAGGACCCGACGTTCCTCAGTTTAATGAACCTGAGCAACATCCTGACTCAGTCATCGGTGCGTATTATTATTGCACTGGGCGTGGCCGGGTTGATCGTCACGCAGGGTACAGACCTGTCCGCCGGGCGTCAGGTTGGCCTGGCGGCGGTGGTAGCGGCAACGCTTCTGCAGTCGATGGACAACGTCAATAAGGTGTTTCCGCATATGGAAACCTGGTCGATCCCGCTGGTTATCCTGCTGGTGTGCGCCGTTGGTGCGGTGATCGGTCTGGTGAACGGTCTGATCATTGCCTACCTCAATGTGACGCCGTTTATTACCACCCTGGGTACCATGATCATCGTCTACGGCATCAACTCGCTGTATTACGATTCTGTGGGTGCTTCGCCGGTAGCGGGGTTCGATCCGAAGTTCTCGACCTTTGCCCAGGGATTCCTGCGCTTTGGCGACTTTAAACTGTCGTACATTACCTTCTACGCCATTATCGCGATTATTTTTGTCTGGATCCTGTGGAATAAAACCCGCTTCGGCAAAAATATCTTCGCCATCGGCGGCAACCCGGAAGCGGCAAAGGTGTCCGGCGTGAACGTGCCGTTGAACCTGATCATGATCTATGCGCTGTCCGGCGTGTTCTACGCCTTCGGCGGCCTGTTGGAAGCCGGCCGTATCGGCAGCGCCACCAACAACCTCGGCTTTATGTATGAACTGGATGCCATCGCCGCCTGTGTGGTGGGCGGGGTATCCTTTGCCGGTGGGGTGGGAACGGTGTTGGGGGTGGTGACCGGGGTGATCATCTTTACCGTCATCAACTACGGGCTGACCTACATTGGCGTTAACCCTTACTGGCAGTACATCATCAAGGGCGGCATCATTATCTTCGCGGTGGCGCTGGATTCACTAAAGTACGCCAAGAAGAAATAATCTTATACCCGTCGTCTTTCAAGCCGCAGCGTTGTTACCTGCACTCAGTTACGTGGCCCATCCGTGGGCCACGCCCCTAAAGGGGCCGCTGCAAGCAGCGTTCAAATCTGCTCCCGGCAGATTTGTCACCCCAGTTACTTGACTTTAGTAAGCGCCTGGGGATGAGCGAGCTGGTCGCCTAGCTGCAACTCGAAAGCCATAGGGTATAAAATATGGAAAAAACGGTCGGCAAATGCCGACCGTTTTTATTTTCACCGTTGCAACCAAGGCTATTTGGCCTTTTGTTTTTCCGCTGCCAGCTTGTGTTCCAGCTCAACCAATTGCTCCGGCGACACCGCCGGATAACCCTGGGCATCCTCCGGCACCGCGTGCATGGAGGAGATGGGGATCAGCGGGCCGAGGAAGCGTGGTTCGCGTTTGAGTATGTACAGATCGGTCAATGCGCCAAGGCGGGCGAATATCTCGCGAGCACGCACCGTCATCATGTCTTTCGGCGACGGCACAGCGTAGCACTGGGCCTGGATCCCCATATGCAGGGCAATAAACAGCGCGCGCTCGCAGTGGAAACGCTGGGTGATAATGATGAAGTCATTGGTGTCGAACACCTTACGGGTGCGCACTATGGAGTCCAGAGTACGGAACCCGGCGTAATCCAGCACGATATCGCTGGGTGCCACACCTGCGGCGATAAGATCGCGGCGCATGGTCATGGGCTCATTATAGCTTTGCTGGGCATTGTCTCCGCTGAGCAGCAGATATTTCACTTTGCCGCTGTTATAAGCGTTAATCGCTCCCTGAATGCGGTAACGGTAATATTGGTTGATGACGCCGGTACGGTAATATTTGGCGGTGCCAAGCACCACACCGACCTGGCGATGGGGCAGACCCTGGAGTTCGTCGTAGACGTAAGGGGCGGTTTTCCAACTGATCCAGCGATCGAGCGCGAGCGCCGAGAGCATCAACACCGTAATGATGATGAACAGGCTGATTATCAGGCGTTTCCACATGTTATTGCCTTACGCGCAGGGGGTGAAAAAGAGGGTTCAAGGCTACTTTACCTGACTGGTTGAAGCAAGCTGTCCGCCGTCTGATGTACGCATTGAGCCGCATTTTTAGGCGGTTTTGACAATAAAAAAGGCCCGGCGTACCGGACCTTGTGCTTTACCTGCGCAAATCAGAACGAGGTGCGCTTGTAGCTGCGGTACTGTGGCCGCCAGAAGTTATGCTCAATGGCCTTCGACAGCGCTTCTTCAGAGGTGACTACCGCCATTCCCTGCAGTTGCGCCGCTTTGCCCACTTCCATTGCGATGCACTTGGATACGCCCTGAATATCGTCGATATTCGGCAACAGCGCGCCATGTCCGTCGGTCGCCAGCGGCGAACAATCTGCCAGCGCACGGCTGGCGGCCATCAGCATGGCGTCGGTCACGCGGGTAGCACCGGAGGCCAGCACGCCTAAACCAATCCCCGGGAAGATATAGGAGTTGTTGCATTGGGCGATAGGGAACAGCTGGTCTTTATAGCTCACCGGCGCGAAGGGGCTGCCGGTCGCGACCAGCGCTGCACCGTCGGTCCAGTTGATGATGTCTTCCGGGCGGGCTTCCACGCGCGAGGTCGGGTTGGACAGCGGCATGACGATCGGGCGCGGACAATGCTGATGCATCTCGCGGATCAGCTCTTCGGTAAACAGGCCCGGCTGGCCGGAAACGCCGATCAAAATGCTTGGTTTGGCGTTACGCACTACGTCCAGCAGAGAGATAGCGTCGCTGGACGTCTGCCATGAAGCCAGGTTTTCGCTCTTTTGCACCAGCTTGCTCTGGAAATCGAGCAGGTTAGGCAGTTTGTCGGTCAGCAGGCCGAAACGATCGACCATGAAGACCTGGGCGCGGGCTTCGTCTTCGCTCAGTCCTTCGGATTTCATCTGCGCGATAATCTGCTCCGCAATGCCGCAGCCGGCTGAACCGGCGCCAAGGAAGGTCACGGTTTGGTCGCGCAGCTGGCTACCGGCGGCGCGGCTGGCGGCGATCAGGCTGCCAAGGGTGACCGCCGCGGTGCCCTGAATATCGTCGTTGAAGCAGCAAATCTCATCGCGATAGCGGTTCAACAGCGGAGTGGCGTTGTTCTGTGCGAAGTCTTCGAATTGCAGCAGCACGTTTGGCCAGCGGCGTTTTACTGCCTGAATGAACTCTTCGACAAAGGCGTGGTATTCATCACCGGAGATGCGCGGGTGGCGCCAACCCATGTATAGAGGATCGTTGAGGCGCTGCGGGTTGTTGGTGCCAACGTCCAGCACTACCGGCAGGGTATAGGCCGGGCTGATGCCGCCGCAGGCGGTATACAGTGAAAGCTTGCCGATAGGAATGCCCATGCCGCCGATGCCCTGATCGCCCAGGCCGAGAATGCGTTCACCGTCGGTGACCACGATCACTTTAACGTTTTGTTTGGTGGCGTTTTGCAGCATGTCGTCGATGCGATCGCGGTTTGGGTAGGAGATAAACAGCCCGCGTGCGCGGCGGTAGATATCGGAGAAGTGCTCGCAGGCTTCACCGACCGTCGGGGTGTAGATGATGGGCATCATCTCGCTCAGATGCGCATCCAGCAGGCGGTAGAACAGGGTTTCGTTGGTATCCTGGATATTGCGCAGATAGATGTGTTTGTCGTTATCGTTCTTGAAATCCTGGTACTGACGATAGGCGCGCTCAACCTGTTCTTCGATGGTTTCCACCGCTTCAGGCAGTAAACCGTGCAGGTTGAAATGGCTGCGCTCATCCTCGGTAAAGGCGCTGCCTTTGTTCAGCAGCGGAAATTCCAGCAGAATCGGGCCGGCGTAAGGGATGTAGAGGGGGCGTTTGCTTTCGTATTCAAGTTCCATTGTTTTGCTCTTCAACGTATCGGATAACTTTTATGATGCCGATCCTAAAAGATCGGGAAAATATGTACAGCAATTGTTATCGGATCATGAGGTAAATTGGCGTAATTATCGACGATCACGTCCTAATTTAACTAAAGAAAGTGTTTTAAGACGTGAATGCCATTGTAATCGGCTTACGGGGCTGTTAACAGCGGCGCCGGGCGGCACCGCCGTGATCGGGATCAGAAAGTGACGCGGCTGACGTTTTGGCAACCCAGCGCTTCCAGCGTGGCGCGGGTGGCGTCCCACTGGGTGAGGATCGCGGTTTGTGGCTCAGCCAGCACCGCGCGGCGGATTTTCTGGCAGTCGCGTCCGGAGACGTTCAGCAGAATCAACGCAGCTTGCAGCGGCGGCAGGCTCGGGTTAAAGGCGGCGTTCTCCGCATAGCGCCCGGCGTAAATCGTGCCGTCTTCGGCCTCCAGCGCGACGCCGCTGTGGGCATTGCTGTAGGGCGCATGGCTCTGGTTAGCGGCGGCCAGCGCGGCTTTATCCAGTTCGTCAGACAGCGTCAGTTGGTAGCCCTGATCGACCCGGTCCATCAGCAGTGTGGCGATATCCAGGTCTTTCGGGCCGAACGAATCCGGCAGATAGTCGCCAAGCGTTGCCGGCTCACGGCCGGGCAGGCGAATTTGCAGGCCGGCACCGCTGTTCAGTTCGTTCATAAACTGACGGCAGTGGCCGCAAGGCGTGTAGTTTACGGTGATGGAGACCAGGCCAGGTTCACCGCGCAGCCAGGCGTGGGTCACGGCACACTGTTCTGCATGAATGGTTTGTTGCATCGGGGCGCCGCTGAACTCCATATTGGCGCCAAAATACAGATTGCCGCTTTGCCCGCGGGCAATGGCACCGACGTGGAAATGGGAGATCGGCGTTAACGAGCAGGCCGCCGCCAAAGGCAGCAGGGCAAATGCCAGAGCATCATCATCCAGCCCGCAGCGCTGCTTGATCGCGTCTACCTGCTCTGCCTTGAACATGGCCGGGAAATCAGGCGCATCAAAATAAGGCAGCAGGACGGATTGCAATGTCGCGGACAGTTCGCCGAAAGCGGTGTGAAAACGCGGGTGCATAGAAACTCTCTCTACAGGTTAACGGGATAACATTTTAGGCAGCCTCGCGGTAATAAAGTGTGATTCAAGTCTCTTTATTGGTGAAATCAATGCAATGAAAATGATAAATGCGGGATGTATCGCAAGTTTCCAGCCCGTTAACCGAATAAATGCAGCAGCACCGGGAAGACAAAGGGTGCCAGCAGCGAAGTAATAATTCCGCAAATCACCAGCGCCAGCGAGCTGAAAGCGCCTTCCTGATAGTCCATTTCCGCACAGCGTGCCGTGCCTATCGCGTGCGAAGCGGTGCCCATCGCCAGGCCACGCGCAGAACGGGTGGTGATTTTCAGCAGTCTGAACAGCGAATGGCCGAATACCGAGCCGAAGATGCCGGCGAAAATAACGCAGACGGCGCTGATAGCGGGGATGCCGCCAAGCGATTCCGCTACCGCCATGGCGATCGGCGTAGTGACGGATTTCGGCATGATCGACGCAGCAATTTCCGGCGTTGCGCCCATCCACAGCGCGATGGCGCCACCGCTGATCATCGCCGTCATGCTGCCGATAAAGCACACTGCGATAATCGACTTCCAGCGGGCGCGGATCTGATGTAACTGCTCATACAGCGGGAAGGCCAGTGCCACCACTGCCGGTTGCAGCAAGTCGTTGAGGATCTTGCTGCCCTGAAAATAGCGTTCATAGGGAACGCCGGTCAGCAGCAGCAGGGGAATGATCACCGCCATGGAAACCAGCAGCGGGTTCAGCAGCGGCATTTTCAGTCGCTGAGCCAGCCAGCGAGCCGCAAAGTAGACCAGCAGCGTCAACGGCAATGACCACCAGATTTCATGGATCATTTTTTACCCTCCGCAGGATCGTCACTGCCGATGATTTTACGTTCACGGTGAAAGTAATGAGAGGTGCAGGCGACGACAATCAGCACCATCAGGGTGCTGATAACGCAGGAAACCACCAGCGGGCTGAGATGTTCGATGATTTGGTCGTAATAGTTCATCACGCCGACGCCAATCGGCACGAACAGCAGCACCATATAGCGGATCAGCAGATGACAGCCGGGCTTGACCCACTTCGCCGGCAAAATTTGGCTGGAGAGCAGGGCAAACAGGATTAGCATGCCGATAATGCTACCGGGAATGGCGATCGGCAGTAGCGCCGTGATGGCATTGCCGGCAAACAAGCAGAGGTAGATAAGGACGATTGCCCTCAGGTATTTCCAGCACAGTGTAAGCACGTTGGCCATCACCTTTTCCCGTTTAACTGATATATTCATCATACAATTAAACTGTGACCTGCGCCACAAACCACACCATGAATTCTCTCTATGGCATCCATGCCTGTTGGGCTGGTTGACAGCACCGGCGAAAGATCGCGAGCGGCCTTATTCCACGTAGGTGGCGATAGAGTTCGGTTGCTGTTTCTGCGCCAGCCGGTGGCCGAGGAAAAAGAATAGCAGGCTCAATAACGCGGCGGCAATCAACATCAGAAACATCAATGGCGGTGCGGCATAGCTGAGGATAAACCCGCAGAGCACCGGGTTGATGGCACCCCCCAACGCGCTGAGGTTTTGCACGCCGTAGTAGCTGCCCTTCAGATGCGCTGGTGCGATAAAGTCGATAAACATATATTCCACCGGGATGACGATAATCTCCCCCAGCGTGAATATCGCCATGGCCACGGCCCACAGCCAGACGGATTGCCCCGCCATCATGAAACCGACCAGCCCGACAATGAAAAACAGTGTGCCCAGCGCCAGCCAGCGCAGCATGTTTTCCTGACGCATGCCCCGGCTCAGCAGATACTGCAACGCGATGACGATACAGGCATTGACGATCATCACCACGCCAATGATTTTGTACGCGAATTCGGCGTTCGAGACGATAATCAGGTATTGCGACAGATAACCGGTGAACTGGCCGAAAACGACTGCACCCAGCGTACTGCCGAGAGTAAAGTAAATCAGCCGACGATCGCCGCGCAGGATGGCCAGCGTCTGACGAAAATCAGGTAATGTGGTCGGCGCGGATTCGGCGGCTGCAGGTTGCCTTGGGTGCAACTGCCCACGCAGACGAACACTCAGTGTCGCCACCGTCAATAAGGCCAGCCCACCGGAGAGGTAGAACGGCAGCAGCGGGTTCAGCCCGGCCACCATAACACCCAGCGATGACCCCACAGCCCAGCCGACATTCACCAGCGTGTAGTTGAGCGAAAAGGCTTTTATACGCTGTGTGACCGGCAGCCAGTCGGCAAAGCACGCTTTAATGGTGATGCCCAGCACCGAATAGGCTGTATGCAGGATCGCCAGTACCACAACGATGCCTCCTGGGCGCGGGATCCACGGGATGGCGAAAAAGCTCAGGGCGAACAGTAAAATGGAAAGCAGGATCAATGTGTTTTTGTTGAACTTGTCCACCAGATAGCCGCCATACAGGCTAGCGAAAATACCGATCGCCAGGCTGATACCCAGAATAATGCCGACGCTTTTCGGCAACAGGTGGAAATGCCCGGTGAGGTAAATGGTAATGAACGGCAGCGTGACGCCGCGGCCAATGGTCAACACCAGCGAGCTGGCCAGCAAGGCGATGATAAGTGGGGGGAATCCCTTCATGTCAGACCTGTTTATGCATACAGTTATTTTGCGATATTGATAACATAGCGCATTTTGGCCAACAGGAAAGGCGTTGTGTGAAAAAAGAGGTTATATCTGTTGTCACCGTTAAGGGATGGGAGCGAATTTTTTCAGGAGCCTGATGAGGGTTTTTCGGAGGAACGAAGGGCATTTGCGGCGAGAAAATGACGGCAAATAAAAAGGGCCAAGCTGCTGCTTGGCCCTCATGGCAGTAAAACGGAAGTTACTTCACCTGCATTCCCGGCTGGGCGCCGCTGTCAGGGCTGAGCAGGAAGATCTCTTTGCCCCCAGGGCCCGCGGCCATCACCATGCCTTCGGAGATGCCGAAACGCATTTTGCGCGGCGCAAGGTTGGCGACCATGATGGTCAGGCGGCCTTCGAGCGCTTTAGGGTCCGGGTAGGCGGAACGGATACCGGAGAAAATCTGACGAGACTCACCGCCCAGATCCAACTGCAGTTTCAGCAGTTTGTCAGAGCCTTCGACAAAGTCGGCGCTCTTGATCAATGCGATGCGCATATCAACCTTGGCGAAGTCGTCAAAGGTGATGGTTTCCTGAATCGGATCTTCAGCCAGCGGGCCGGTGACCACTTTAGCCGCCGCCATGTCTTCTTTTGAAGCACTGACCATTTCATTCACCTTGTCCAGATCGATACGGTTGAACAGGGCTTTGAACGTATTAACCTGATGGCCCAACAGCGGCTGCTGGATCGCATCCCAGGTCAGTTCGCAGTTAAGGAAGGCTTCGGTACGTTCCGTCAGCGATGGCAGCACCGGCTTGAGGTAGGTCATCAGCACGCGGAACAGGTTGATGCCCATCGAGCAGATTGCCTGCAACTCGGCATCGCGGCCTTCTTGTTTTGCTACGACCCATGGCGCCTGCTCATCCACATAACGGTTGGCCAGATCGGCCAGCGCCATGATTTCGCGGATTGCACGGCCGGACTCACGGCTGGCGTAGGCATCGGCGATGCTTTGCGCTGCATCAACGAACGTTTGGTACAGCGCCGGATCGGCCAGGTTATCGGCCAGTTGGCCGCCAAAACGCTTGCTGATAAAGCCGGCGTTGCGCGAAGCCAGGTTAACCACCTTGTTCACGATATCTGCGTTCACGCGTTGCACGAAATCTTCCAGATTCAGGTCGATATCGTCAATGCGCGAGGACAGCTTGGCGGCATAGTAGTAACGCAGGCAGTCGGCATCCAGATGCTGCAGGTAGGTGCCGGCCTTGATAAAGGTGCCGCGGGATTTGGACATTTTGGCGCCGTTTACCGTCACATAGCCGTGTACGAACAGATTGGTCGGTTTGCGGAAGTTACTGCCTTCCAGCATCGCCGGCCAGAACAGGCTGTGGAAATAAACGATGTCTTTGCCGATGAAGTGATACAGCTCGGTACTGGAGTCTTTGCGCCAGAACTCGTCGAAGTCCAGATCGCCGCGTTTGTCGCACAGATTTTTGAAGGAGCCCATGTAACCGATTGGCGCATCCAGCCAGACATAGAAATATTTGCCCGGCGCGTCCGGGATCTCAAAGCCGAAGTAGGGCGCGTCGCGGGAAATATCCCACTGTTGCAGACCCGACTCAAACCACTCCTGCATCTTGTTCGCTACCTGCTCTTGCAGCGCGCCGGAACGGGTCCAGGCCTGCAGCATTTCGCTGAACGAAGGCAGATCGAAGAAGAAGTGCTCGGAATCACGCAAGATCGGCGTGGCGCCGGAAACAACGGATTTAGGATCGATCAGCTCGGTCGGGCTGTAGGTCGCACCGCACACTTCGCAGTTGTCGCCGTATTGATCCGGCGATTTGCATTTCGGACAGGTGCCTTTCACGAAACGGTCAGGCAGGAACATGCCTTTTTCCGGATCGTACAACTGGGAAATAGTCCGGTTCTTGATAAAGCCGTTTTCTTTCAGGCGGCCGTATATCAGGCTCGAGAGTTCACGGTTTTCATCGCTATGGGTGGAATGATAGTTATCGTAGCTGATGCCAAAACCGGCGAAATCCTGTTGGTGCTCTTGGCTCATTTCCGCAATCATTTCTTCCGGCTGGATGCCCAACTGCTGAGCTTTCAGCATGATCGGCGTGCCGTGCGCGTCGTCCGCACAGATGAAATGAACCTCGTGGCCGCGCATTCGTTGGTAACGAACCCAGATATCTGCCTGGATGTGCTCGAGCATGTGGCCGAGATGGATGGAACCATTTGCGTACGGTAGCGCGCACGTCACCAATAATTTTTTCGCGACTTGAGCCATAGTGAGAACTTGCTTTCTGTAATGAATAAAAAGGGTCTTCGATGTTACCCGATCGCGCTCTCTACGGCTAGGGCGGTTTCTTTCCACAGACACACGCCAGCGGACCTGCAGTTCTGATATGCTTAGCGGGAAGCTATCCATTCAAAATCAAGGAGCCGGGATGAGCGCAAAATCCCCCGAGCAGACCAACCCCGAAATTCTGCGAGCCCTGGTGACCGGTGTACTGGCCGCCTTTGAACACCCGACGTTAAAAAACAATCTGACCGCGCTGAAGGCAATTCACCATTGCACGCTGTTGGATCATGTATTGCACATTGAATTGGTCATGCCGTTTGCCTGGCAGAGTGCCTTTGAGGTGCTGAAAGACCGCGTAAGTGCAGAACTGCTGCGCGTTACCGGCGCAGAGGCGATCGACTGGAAGTTGAAGCATGACATCGCGACGCTGAAACGCGCCAACGATCAGGCCGGCATCAAGGGCGTGCGCAACATCATCGCCATCAGTTCCGGCAAAGGCGGCGTGGGGAAATCCACTACCGCCGTCAACCTGGCATTGGCGCTGGCAGCTGAGGGCGCGAAGGTCGGCATCCTGGACGCCGACATCTATGGCCCGTCGATCCCCAATATGTTGGGCACCGAACATGAGCGGCCAACCTCGCCGGATGGCCAGCATATGGCACCGATCCTGGCGCATGGCCTGGCGACCAATTCTATCGGTTATCTGGTGACCGACGACAACGCCATGGTGTGGCGTGGCCCGATGGCCAGCAAGGCGTTGATGCAACTGCTGCAGGACACGCTGTGGCCGGATCTGGACTATCTGGTGCTGGATATGCCGCCGGGCACCGGTGATATCCAACTGACGCTGTCACAGAACATTCCGGTTACCGGCGCGCTGGTGGTTACCACGCCGCAGGATATCGCCTTGCTGGACGCGGCAAAAGGCATTGTGATGTTCGAAAAAGTTCATGTGCCGGTGCTGGGCATTGTGGAAAACATGAGCGTGCATATTTGCAGCAACTGCGGTCATCATGAGCCGATTTTCGGCACTGGCGGGGCAGAGAAGTTGGTGAAGAAGTACAACAGCCGCTTGCTGGGGCAACTGCCGTTGCATATCTCGCTGCGTGAAGATTTGGATCGCGGCGCGCCGACGGTAATCAGTCGCCCGGACAGCGAATTCGCTGAACTGTATCGCCAGCTTGCCGGCCGTGTCGCGGCGCAAATGTATTGGCAGGGCGAGGCCATTCCGACGGAAATTTCTTTCCGCGCGCTGTGATCTTGATAGGTTAAAAAGCAAAACCCCGGCACAGGTCCGGGGTTTTTGTTTATGGCGTGTCTTTCAGACGGTGCAGATCGGCACGGGTATAGGGGTGATCGATATGTGCCAAGGTCGTGGCTATACGCTCCAGCAAACCCTGGGTGGGAGCCGGTTGCCGATGCCCCATCAGAAGGATCGGTAATGCCAGCGCGCCGGCGATTTGCCACCAGGAAAGTTGCGGACGTGCCTTGCTAAGCTGTAACCACAAAAACAGGCTACTGGCCAGATAGCCTAACGCCAGGCCGCTAATGACTTCCGAAGGCGAATGTACCTGAATGGCCAACCGTGACAGACCAATCGTCAGTGGCAATACGTAGCCAACGACCAATGCCAGAGTGCGCCCCGCATGCGAGAAACGCCCGGTCAGCGTCCAGAGAAATACCGGCCAGATGCTGGCCGCCAACGCCGAGTGTCCGCTAAATCCAGTAAAGTCATAGCGTTCGATACCTATGCCCCAACCCATAAAGGCCAGTTTGGATACGCATACAATGCCACCGGCACAGCCGAAGATCAGTGCCCATTGCCAGCCCGCTGTTCGGGTGGCGCGCGGAGCGATTAACGCGACAAAAAGAATCAACGCGCAGGGCAGCAGTAGCATGCTGTCGCCAAAAAATGTCAGAAAATACCAGTCCAGCACGTCAGTCTCCGGTGAAATACATCATCCCATCAGCAGGATAATGAACAAGCTACGGAGTTTACCCTGCCGCATCGGATTGCCCTAGACGCAATAATCTTAAAAACCTGGAGCCGTTTCTGGCGAAATAACCGGAGATAGCGGCCCTGCGACGACAATATAGAGTGGCGCAATGCCCGCTAACTCCCTATAATTGTCGCGTTTTAGTTCCCTCCCTCACACTTCGAAATCAGGTCTTTAAATTTTATGACTGACAAGCCGCATCAGTGCGTCATTATTGGTATAGCTGGCGCATCTGCCTCCGGAAAAAGCCTTATTGCCAGCACGTTATATCGCGAACTTCGCGATCAGGTTGGCGATGAACACATCGGCGTTATTCCTGAAGACAGTTACTACAAAGACCAGACGCACCTGACCATGGAAGAACGGGTCAAGACTAACTACGACCACCCAAGCGCCATGGATCACAACCTGCTGTTCCAGCATCTGCAAATGCTGAAATCAGGTAAGGCGATAGAGTTGCCGCTGTACAGTTACACCGAACATACGCGTAAGAAAGAGACTATCCACCTTGAACCGAAAAAGGTGATTATTCTGGAGGGGATCCTGCTGCTGACGGATATCCGCCTGCGTCAGGAAATGAATTTTTCAATCTTTGTCGATACGCCGCTGGATATTTGCCTGATGCGTCGCATGAAGCGTGACGTCAATGAGCGTGGCCGTTCTATGGATTCGGTAATGGCGCAATATCAGAAAACCGTCCGCCCGATGTTCCTGCAGTTTATTGAACCTTCCAAGCAATATGCCGACATTATCGTTCCGCGCGGCGGCAAAAACCGCATTGCGATCGACATTCTGAAAGCCAAAATCAGCCAATTCTTTGAATAATGTCGTTCAATGGCCGGGAAACCTGTGTTTCCGGCCGACGGGCAAGTATTTACGCCGTGGCGTAGACCTTTCGTCCGTTGTGTGGCAATTTTTGTTTTAGTGACATGCCCTGATGGAGATGAAGAAATGAGACTGTGCGACCGTGATATAGAAGCCTGGCTGGATAGTGAAAAACTGGTGATTTCGCCGCGTCCGCCTATTGAGCGTATTAACGGGGCTACAGTGGATGTCCGTTTAGGCAATCAGTTTCGCGTGTTTCGCGGCCATACCGCCGCGTTTATCGATCTCAGCGGGCCAAAAGACGAAGTCAGCGCTGCGCTGGACCGTGTGATGAGTGACGAGATCGTGCTGCCGGAAGGGGAAGCCTTCTTCTTGCACCCGGGCGAACTGGCGTTGGCGGTGACGCTTGAGTCGGTTACGTTGCCCAGCGATCTGGTGGGCTGGCTTGACGGGCGCTCTTCATTGGCGCGCCTTGGTCTGATGGTTCACGTTACCGCACACCGTATCGATCCCGGCTGGCAGGGCCGAATCGTTCTGGAGTTCTATAATTCAGGCAAGTTGCCGCTGGCGTTGCGTCCGGGCATGTTGATCGGTGCGCTGAGCTTTGAACCGCTTTCCGGACCGGCGGCACGTCCTTACAACAGCCGGCAGGATGCAAAGTACCGCGATCAGCAGGGCGCAGTGGCCAGTCGAATCGACAAGGACTAGCAGCGCCGGAAACACTGTCGGTGTGGCGTTGACAAGAGGATGGCATGAGAAGATTACTGACGACTTTGGTGATTTTGCTGGTTGTTCTGGTGGCGGGAATGTCCGCGCTGGTGCTGTTGGTTAATCCGAACGATTTTCGCGCTTATATGGTGACGAAGGTCGAACAAAAGAGCGGTTATCATCTGACGCTGGATGGCGATCTGCGCTGGCATATCTGGCCGCAGTTGAGCATTCTGGCCGGGCGCATGACGTTGACGGCACCCGGTGCCAAAGTACCGGTAGTGAGTGCGGATAATATGCGTCTCGATGTCAAACTGTTGCCGCTGTTGTCGCATCAACTGTTTGTGAAACAGGTGATGCTGAAAAATGCCGTCATCCGCCTGACACCCGACAGCGAAGAACAAAATCAGCCAAACGCGCCTATTGCCCCTGCTGGCGCCTCCGAAGAGACCGTAGATACCCCGTGGAAATTTGATATCGATAATCTGCGGGTGGTGGACAGCCTGCTGATTTGGCAGCGCGCCAATAATGAACAGATTAACGTTCGCGATATTAATCTCACCTTGCAGCAAAATGCCAAACGTCAGGCGCAAATGGAACTTTCCAGCCGGGTGAACCGTGATCAACGCGATCTGACCTTCAGCATGGCGGCAGATATCGATCTGCAGCAATACCCGCGGCGCATCGCGGCCACGGTCACTCAGTTCAATTATCGACTGGAAGGCGCAGATATTCTGGGCGGCGGCATCAAAGGCGATGGCAGCGCCCAGGTGGTGTATCAACAAACGCCGCAGCAAATTGCCCTGAGCCAGTTGCTCCTGAGCGCCAATGACAGCCAGTTCTCTGGCGGCGGCAGCGTCAGATTCGGCGAGGTGCCGGTTTATACATTGAATCTGGCATCGACCGCACTGAGTTTGGACGCGCTTTCCGGCTGGCAATCCAGCGCGGCCACGCAACAAGCAATGAGTATGACTGCGGCGCCGGTGATAGCCAACCAGGCGGAGGATCCGCAACAAAATCTGGACGTGCTGCGAGATTTTACTGCGCAGCTCAATTTGAACGTTGACCAACTGACCTATCGTGGCATGAACATCGCCCATTTGGCACTGCAAGCTGATAATCAGCAGGGCCTGTTGACGGTGCATACGCTCTCCGGCCAATTGGCTGGGGGGGATTTTGCGTTACCGGGCTCGTTGGATGCACGCGGCGCCAGGCCGGTGATCTCTGTGCAACCTGTGCTGAAACAGGTTGAGCTGGGTACCGTACTGAAGGCGTTCGAAATGCCGCAGGTCTTGACCGGCAAATTCAGCATGCAAGGGGATTTAACGGGCGATCGCCTGACTTCGCAGTCGTTTGAACATCGGTGGAAGGGAACCGCGCAGTTAGCGATGCAGGACGCGCAACTGCACGGCCTGAATATTCAGCAGTTGATTCAGCAAGCGGTAGCGCGCAACGACAGCAGTGTGCGCGGGCAGGATAATTATCAGCGCTTTACCGAAGTGAAACAGCTTTCGGCTAAAGCCAGCCTGAGCGGGGGGGCGGTGAACATCAGCGAACTGAGTGCGGATTCCCCGTTGTTGAATCTGAGCGGTGGCGGCACGGTGAATATGCCGGGGAAACAGTGCGATATGGCGCTTAACGTGCGGGTGATCGGTGGCTGGCAAGGGCGCGGCGAACTGATCGAGCAATTACAGAAAACGCCAATTCCGCTGCGGGTCTATGGCCCTTGGCAACAGCTTAACTACCAATTGCAGGTCGATCAGGTTTTGCGTAAGACGCTGCAAAACCGGGCGAAGGACGCACTGAACAAATGGGCCGAGAAGAACAAAGAGTCCCGAGAAGGTCAGGATCTTAAAAAGTTGTTGGATAAGCTTTAACCCCAGTCAGATGCGGGCCGGTCAGCGGCCCGCACATTTTTATCTCCGCAGAGTATTTGCCTTTCCCAATTATTTCCTCTCGTAATTTTGATAGAAATCATGACGCCTTCTGCTGCGTTTGTGCAGAGTATCGCCCAGTTATGCGATTTCTGGGCTTCAGCACGGTTAAAAACAACAAGTTGAGGGAATATGATAGAACTTTTTATTGGTGCAGCCGTTGCGGCTGCCGTGGGGCGTTACATCATTAAAGGCTACTCCGCCACCGGGGTGCTGATGGTTGGCGGCCTGCTGTTGCTGGCTATAAGCGCCGTGATGGGGAAGAACCTACTGCCTGCCGGCGCTGCGTCTACCGGATGGCGTGCCACCGACATCATCGAGTACGTTAAAATTCTGCTAATGAGCCGTGGCGGCGATCTTGGCATGATGATCATGATGCTATGCGGATTTGCGGCTTATATGACGCACATTGGCGCCAATGATGTGGTGGTGAAGTTGGCCTCCCGTCCGTTGCAGATGATTAATTCCCCGTATCTTTTGATGGTGGCAGCCTATTTTGTCGCCTGCCTGATGTCGCTGGCGGTCTCTTCCGCCACTGGCCTGGGCGTGTTGCTGATGGCTACGCTGTTCCCATTGATGGTTAACGTCGGCATTAGCCGGGGGGCTGCGGCCGCGATTTGCGCTTCGCCTGCGGCGATTATTCTGGCACCGACGTCCGGTGACGTAGTGTTGGCTGCCAAGGCGGCGGAAATGCCATTGGTTGACTTCGCTTTTAAAACCACCTTACCCATTTCGATTGCGGCAATTGTCTGTATGGCCATTGCGCATTTCTTTTGGCAACGCTACCTCGACAAGAAGAATAACGAACAGCACCACATTATGGATGTGAGTGAAATTACCACGCATGCGCCGGGTTTCTATGCCGTTTTGCCGTTCACGCCGATCCTGGGTGTGCTGGTTTTTGACGGTAAATGGGGGCCGGAGCTGCATATCATCACGGTGCTGGTTGGCTGCATGTTGCTGGCGGCGGTGATTGAATTCCTGCGTAGCTTCAGTGCCAAACAGGTATTTACCGGTTTGGAAGTCGCTTATCGCGGTATGGCGGACGCTTTCGCCAGCGTAGTGATGCTGTTAGTCGCCGCCGGCGTATTCGCTCAGGGGTTGAGCACTGTCGGCTTTATCAGTGGGTTAATCAGTCTGGCGCAGTCTTTCGGTACTGGCGGCATTATCATGATGCTGGTGTTGGTGGTGATTACCATGCTGGCGGCGATGACCACCGGCTCAGGGAACGCGCCGTTTTATGCTTTTGTGGAGCTGATCCCCAAATTGGCTGCGCAGATGGGCGTTAATCCGGCCTATTTGGTGATCCCGATGTTGCAGGCTTCGAACCTGGGCCGCACTCTGTCGCCGGTTTCCGGTGTGGTGGTGGCGGTATCCGGCATGGCGAAAATATCGCCGTTCGAAGTGGTGAAACGTACGTCGGTACCGGTGATTGTAGGGTTGATCGTGGTGATTGCGGCAACCGAACTGCTGGTGCCTCAGCACCTATAAAGGGTGGCCGGGCTTAGCCCGGCACACATTTAGACCTCGTAGTCAGACTCTGGCGTCGACAGCGGGGTGATTCTCACTTTCAAAATACGGTGGCTATTGACCTCCAGCGGTTCAAACAGGTAGTCACCGATCTGCAATTGCTCACCTTCCCGGGGAATGCGCTGGCTGTGTTCCATCAACAAACCGGCTATTGTATGGTATTCGCGCTTATCCTCCAGCGGCAGAGGCAGATACAGCACCAGATCTTCCAGTGGCATATGGCCGTTGGCGGTCCAACTGCCATCTTCGTTTTGCTGAATGTCATGCCTTGCGTCAACGTCCTCGCCCGCTTCCGGCAGGTTGCCGGCGATGGTTTCCATTACGTCGGTCAGGGTCACTACCCCCTCGACCGAACCGAATTCATCGACTACAAAAGCGAAGTGCGTTTGCGCCTGCCGGAATTGCTCCAGCGCGCTTAGCAGCGTTAACTGCTCCGGGAAAATCAGCGGTTGACGCACCAACGCGCGTAAATCGAGCGGCACCTGGCTCAACTGCTGTTTCAGAACATCAAGGGTATGGATAACGCCGAGAGGTTCATCACTGGCGCTGTTTTCGACCACCACAATGCGCGTATGCTGATTTTTTTCCAGCAACTGGGTCAGCTTTTCCTGCGGATCGTTCAGCTCAAGGTATTCGACGTCATGGCGGGAGGTCATGATGCTGCTTACGGTACGCTGCGCCATGCCCAGCACGCGTTCTATCATGTGCCGCTCCTGCTGGTTGAATATCTCTCCGCTTTCGCTCGCGCTGTCGGCCAGCAGGTTGGCGGAGTGGCTGTCTACTTCGGCTTCTTCATGTTTACCGTTCAGCATGCGCAGCACCGCTTCTGCGGTTCGTTCGCGCAGTGGCCGCACCTTTGACAGAAAACGGCGACGGTTAAACTGAGACAACTGGTTTAATGCTTCAATCATCACGGAGAAGCCGATGGCTGCGTACAGATAACCTTTCGGAATATGGTAGCCGAACCCTTCAGCAACCAGGCTGAAGCCGATCATCAGCAGGAAACTCAGGCACAGAATGACGATAGTCGGGTGGGCGTTGACGAATCGCGTCAGCGGCTTGCTGGCCAAAAGCATCAGCCCGATAGCGATACAGACCGCAATCATCATTACCGCCAGATGATCAACCATGCCGACGGCGGTGATCACCGAATCGAGAGAGAAGACGGCATCCAATACCACAATTTGCGCCACTACCGGCCAGAAGCGAGCGCCTTTACGCGGCCCTTGTTGCTCATCATCTTTGCCTTCCAGGCGCTCGTTCAGCTCCATAGTGGCTTTAAACAGCAAGAAGATACCGCCGACCAGCATAATGAGATCGCGGCCGCTGAAGGGGTGCTCCGCGACCACAAACAGCGGTTTGGTCAACGTCGCCAGCCAGGATATAGAGGCGAGCAGTGCCAAACGCATCAGCAAGGCTAGTAGCAGGCCGACGACGCGGGCTTTATCCCTTTGTTGTTTTGGTAGTTTTTCCGCCAGAATGGCGATAAAGATAAGGTTGTCTATACCCAGAACGATTTCCAGCACGACCAAAGTGGCCAGGCCGGCCCAAATTGTTGGATCTGCGATCCATTCCATACGCCCAATTTCACCTGTAAGTTCGACGGCTTATGCCGTAAGGGAATGATGGGTGTTGGGCGGGGAAAATTCAACTTTAAAACTATAATGGGAGGGGGAAGAGTACGGCATCATGATTTTAAGCCAAAATAGTGCATAAAAAATCATCCTCCATCGTTTTTTTTAACATGTTTCGCCGAGATAAAAGGATAGTTTTCAGTAGAGAGTTACAGTTGCGAAGCGTGATGTTCATTGCTTGATGATAAAAGCGGCGGAAAAATATTTTTTTAAATCAATCCGTTATGAATGTATCTAGCTGCTACACTTTGTGCTGAAAAACCCCGGCAGTAGTCTTATTCTGAAAAGGGCACTCAACGGACATCTTAGGCTTGTATCGCTAAGGCAATAGTATAAGAATCTTAGGCACATAAACATTTACAAGTATCATCGTTTGGTTATAAGGACGTATTTTTTTGTTTTTCTGTGACATACCTATCACTTAGTGGAAAGTACGGGCCTTAATTTACATTAAAGTGTGGCTGGAATCCTTGGTCACCCCTAGAGAACGATGACAGTGCATTGGTAGCTGAAAGCCAAGGGCGGTAGCGTGTCTGAACCATTTCCGCTTTGCGCTACGCAAACAACCCAGGTAAAGGGCAGTTCGGCTACATTATAGTTATTTGATTGTGGATAAAAAACATGCAAAAGAGACTGAAGGCCGTGATTCCCGTAGCTGGCCTGGGAACCCGTATGTTGCCGGCAACGAAAGCAATCCCTAAAGAAATGCTGCCCGTGGTCGATAAACCACTGATTCAATACATCGTTAACGAATGTGTTGCTGCGGGGATAAAAGATATTGTTCTGGTAACTCACTCCTCCAAAAATGCGATTGAGAACCACTTCGATACCTCCTTTGAGCTTGAAGCCGTTTTGGAATCGCGGGTTAAGCGCCAGTTGCTGGAAGAAGTGCAAACCATCTGCCCGGCGGATGTGACAGTGATGCAAGTCCGCCAGGGGCAGGCGAAAGGTCTGGGGCATGCAGTACTGTGTGCCAAGCCGATGGTTGGCGATGAGCCTTTTATCGTGTTGTTGCCGGATGTCTTGCTGGATGACTCTACCGCCGATCTGCGTAAAGAAAACCTGGCCAAAATGATTCAGCGCTTTACGGATACCGGCTTCAGCCAGATCATGGTGGAACCGGTACCGGAACAGGACGTTTCGAAATACGGGGTTGTAGATTGTGGCGGTGCTGCGCTGGCAGCAGGTGAAAGCACACCAATGACTGCAGTGGTTGAAAAGCCGACAAGAGAGGAAGCGCCTTCCAATCTGGCAGTGGTAGGTCGTTATGTGCTGTCAGCTGATATCTGGCCGTTGCTGGAGAAAACCTTGCCGGGTGCCGGTGATGAAATTCAACTTACCGATGCCATTGCTGCCCTTATGGGGCAAGAGACCGTAGAGGCTTTCCACATGAGCGGCAAGTCGCACGACTGTGGCGATAAATTGGGATATATGAAGGCATTCGTACAATATGGCCTGCGTCATGCTTCAGAAGGTGAAGATTTTACTCAATGGCTGAAGCAGACATTGAACAGTAAATAAGTTTTGCGGCTTAAACGCGATCACAAGATTGAAAAGAGGATTACCATGACCAAGTTGAAAGCTGTCATTCCTGTTGCAGGCCTGGGTATGCGCATGTTGCCTGCAACCAAGGCTATTCCCAAAGAGATGTTGCCGATCGTTGATAAGCCGTTGATTCAATACATTGTCAATGAGTGCGTTGCTGCTGGTATCAAAGAAATTATCCTGGTGACCCATTCTTCCAAAAATGCGATCGAAAACCATTTTGACACCTCTTTTGAGCTGGAAGCGATGCTTGAGGCGCGCGTAAAGCGCCAACTGCTGGACGAAGTGCAGTCGATTACGCCTAAAGGCGTAACGTTGATGCACATTCGTCAGGGGCAACCTAAAGGTTTGGGCCATGCCGTGCTGTGCGCCAAACCTTTGGTAGGTGATTCACCCTTTGTGGTTCTTTTGCCAGATGTACTATTAGACGACGCAAAAGCCAATCTGAAAAAAGATAATCTGCCGCACATGATTGCTCGTTTTGAACAGTCGGGACTGAGCCAGGTACTGGTGCAGGCGGCTGATGAGCATGTGTTACACGACTACTCGGTCGTGGAGTGTGAAACCAACAGTCTGCAACCCGGCGAAAGCGCTCGCATGACCTCGATTATCGAAAAGCCGGGTCATGAAATTCAGCTAAAATCCAACTATTCGGCAGTAGGGCGCTATGTTCTGTCCGCCGATATTTGGCCTATTCTGGAGAAAACGGAGCCAGGTGTTTGGGGGCGAATTCAGCTCACGGATGCAATTGCCGAGCTGCTTAAGCACGCACCGGTTGAGGCCATGGAGTTGGTGGGCGAATCCTTCAACTGCGGAGAAAAGATGGGTTATCTGCGGGCTTTTGTCACCTATGGCCTGCGCCACCCGACTCAGGGTAAAGCTTTCCGCGAGTGGGCTGAAAAACTGGCGCTCTAATCCTTGCATTTCTGCTCGACTGTGGACGCACTGAACATCTATTCATTGCGTCTACAGTCTCATTTCCCGCTAAATATTTTTATACTAGTATCGATAGGTTAGTGGAATAATACGGCGATCAGGGTATCCTGTAGCTATGCTTCACTCCGATTGATGCTAAAAAATACTCACTATAATCTTATTCGATATAGCGGCCTCAGGGATCGCGAGTGAGGCTCGAATAGATATAGGGTTCTGTAAAAGCCATACTAACTCTCTTAACTTCAATGACGGCTTAACGGTCCCTAACTTCAACGACATATACTGCCGGCTTTTTCTGAAGTCGATACCTGTGACTGCAGGTGAGTAATACATACAGTTTGGTAAGGTTACAAATACACAGCCAAGGCAGGCTGGCTTGGTAGCTTTGCGGATACATTTACTTTGAAAGTGATGATAACTCGATGGCAAAACGACAATTGAAAATGATATCGGTATTGGTATCAATCAGTATAATTAGTGGCTGCACGGTTTTTCCTGGATCTCATCTGTCAACATCAGGAAAAGATGTTGTAAAACAGCAGGATGCGGATTTTGATATTGATAGTTTAGTCAATGTCTATCCGATGACGCCAAAGTTATTGGACACTCTGCGTCCTGCAAAAATTGTTGCCCAACCGAACCAACTTCTCGATGCTTCTCTCAGTACTTATGAGTATCGTATTGGTGTGGGTGATGTTCTTAATGTGACCGTCTGGGATCATCCCGAGTTGACGACGCCTGCCGGCCAATACCGCAGCGCAAGCGATACGGGGAACTGGGTACATTCTGACGGCACCATTTTTTATCCCTACATTGGCAAAGTGAAAGTCGTGGGTAAAACTGTTACGCAGATCCGCGATCAGGTTTCCAGCCGCTTAGCGCAGTACATTGAAAGCCCTCAGGTGGATGTCAGCATCGCTGCTTTCCGTTCACAGAAAGCCTATGTTACAGGCGAAGTATCCAAATCAGGCCAGCAGGCAATTACTAATGTGCCACTCACTGTTATGGATGCTATCAATGCTGCAGGGGGCTTAACGGAAAATGCCGATTGGCGTAATATTGTATTGACTCATAACGGGAAAGAACAACTTCTTTCACTGCAGCAGTTGATGCAAAATGGCGATTTGACTCAAAACCGTCTGCTTTATCCTGGCGATATTCTTTATGTTCCACGCAACGATGACCTTAAGATCTTCGTGATGGGTGAAGTTAAAGCACCTGCGACACTGAAGATGGATCGCAGTGGCATGACATTAACTGAAGCGTTAGGTAACGCTCAAGGGCTTACTCAAAGCACTGCTGATGCTACAGGCGTATTTGTGATTCGACCACTGCATGGTACCGAAGGCCGTAAGCTTGCAAACATCTACCAGTTGAATATGGCTGATGCGACGGCGTTGGTTATGGGGGCGGAGTTCAAATTAAAACCCTATGACATTGTTTATGTGACCGCCGCCCCTATTGCACGTTGGAACCGTCTGATCTCACAGCTGGCACCAACAATTGCTAGTTTCAATGATTTGACTGAAGGTTCACTGCGGATACGTAACTGGCCATAGGAATGAATATGTTTGAATCAATTCTGGTTGTTTGCGTTGGCAATATATGCCGCTCTCCTACGGCGGAAAGATTATTGATTAAATATCTGCCAGATAAAAAAATCGCCTCAGCAGGGATTTCGGCTCTGGTAGGGCATGAAGCAGACAAGAGTGCCTGCGTTATAGCAGAGAAAAATCACTTAAGCCTGGATGGGCACGTCGCAAGACAGTTGACTAAAGAAATGTGCCGGGAATATTCGCTTATTCTGGTCATGGAAAAGGGGCATATTGATGCTGTTTGTCAATTAGCCCCTGAAGTTCGTGGGAAGACGATGCTCTTAGGTCATTGGCTCGGTCAGAAAGAAGTCCCCGACCCATATAGAAAAAGTTCTGAGGCATTCGAGTTTGTCTACCGCCTTATTGATGAAGCTGCTCAGAAATGGGCACAGGCACTAAATCGTTAACCAGAGATCACAATGACTGATAATACTAAAGCAGGCTTATCTACGGCCAACGATCATGATGAGATTGATTTAAGTCGCCTTTTAGGTGTTTTGCTTGACCATCGATGGTTAATTACCGGAGTGACAACACTCTTTGCAGTGATAGGGATTATCTACTCGATTTTTTCTACCCCAGTATACCAGGCCGATGCCATGGTGCAGGTAGAACAAAATGCAGGCAACTCGATCCTTAGTGATTTCTCCCAGATGTTACCCTCGAGCCAGCCGGCCTCAGCTACTGAAATCGAACTTATCTCCTCACGAATGGTGATAGGTAAAACTGTAGATGACTTAAATCTTGACATCGCCGTAAGTCAAGATTATTTCCCAATGTTCGGTCGGGGCTGGGAAAGGTTAAGCGGCAAAGAGCCTAGTGAGATTTCCATTAATCGCTTTACAGTTCCTGAGTATATGGTTGAAAAACCTTTTGAGCTGAAAGCGCTGGGTGGAAAGCAGTATTCATTGAGTTACGACGGTAGCGAAATGTTAAAAGGTACCGTGGGCGTTTTGGCATCAGGAAAAGGTATAAATATACTGGTTTCTGACATCAAAGCTGAAGAGGGCACCACGTTCCAAGTCGTTAAACGTTTAAAACTTAATGTTATTAACGATTTGTTAAAAAGTCTGACCGCGGAAGATAAAGGTAAGGACACCGGTGTATTGGCCTTGAGCCTGACGGGTGAAAACCAGTGGCGCATTCGTGCAATCCTGGACAGTATTACCAAAAATTATCTTTTGCAAAACGTTGAGCGCAAATCCGAAGAGGCAGGCAAGAGTTTAAGCTTCCTTAAAGAGCAGATTCCAGATGTACGAGCAAAACTCGATGCATCTGAAGATTTGCTGAATAAGTACCGTCAAAAGAACGATTCAGTAGACCTTTCTTTAGAAACAAAAGCGGTATTAGATTCAATTGTGTCTGTTGAGACTCAATTGAATGAATCAACGTTTAAAGAAGCAGAAGTTTCAAAACTTTACACTAAACAGCATCCAGCCTATCGCGCTTTGCTTGAGAAAAGACAGACATTAGAAGATGAAAGAAATAAATTAAATAAACGCATTGCAACAATGCCGAAAACTCAGCAGGAAATTTTACGTTTGACTCGAGATGTTCAAGTCGAGCAAGAGATTTTCATGCAGCTCTTGAATAAAGAACAAGAATTGAGTGTGACCAAAGCAAGTACGGTCGGCAATGTACGTATTATTGACCCGGCTTTAACCCAAATCAATCCTGTTCAGCCGCGCAAGACTCTCATCGTGTTGCTGGCCGTGTTTGTGGGTGGGTTACTTTCAGTTGGTTTCGTATTACTGAAAACTATGCTGCACAAAGGAATAGACAATCCTGAAGCGCTAGAAGAGCATGGTATTAATGTTTATGCGAGCATTCCACTTTCTGAATGGCAGCAAAAGAAAGATATTGAGATGGCTAATAAGCGTGGGAGAAAAATATCTTCTACGGACTCAGTATCTCTACTTGCAATCGGTAATCCGGCAGACCTTGCTATAGAAGCAATCCGCAGCCTGCGTACAAGCTTGCATTTTGCCATGATGGAAGCTAATAACAATGTGCTAATGATCTCGGGTGCGAGCCCAAACATTGGTAAAACGTTTGTCAGTATTAACCTGGCTGCCGTTATTGCACAAACCGGCCAGCGCGTATTGGTAATTGATGCGGATATGCGTAAAGGGTACTCTCATATTCTGGTGGGAACCGAGTGGAACAATGGTTTGTCTGATTTCCTTTCTGGGAAAATTTCGCAAGAGCAGGCGATTCACCGCACGAAAGTTGAAGGGATGGATTTTATTCCTCGCGGGCAATTGCCGCCGAATCCTTCAGAATTGTTGATGCATTCGCGTCTGGCCGATTTACTCAACTGGGCTGGTGGAAAATACGATTTAATTCTTATCGATACGCCACCAGTATTGGCTGTTACAGATGCATCCATCATTGGTCGCTTGGCAGGCACTTCGCTTATGGTGGCTCGCTTTGGTATCAATACAGTTAAAGAAGTTGATTTCAGTATCCGTAGATTTGAGCAAAACGGTATCAATATTAAAGGCATAATTCTGAATGCTGTAGAGAAGCGTGCCAGCAATTATTATGGCGGCTATGGATACTACCAATATAGTTATACAAGTGATAAAAAACAGTAGTCCCAAGCTCTAAGGTTAAAACTACCAGGGTCAGACCTGGTAGTTTTACTTTCAGATACTTAATAAAAGTAGCAGAAAATGACTCATTCATTAAAAGAGCGAGCTGTATCAGGGATGATATGGAGCATTGTAGAGCGGTTTTTAGTTCAGGGAGTGCAGTTTGGTATTAGTATAGTTCTGGCTCGTATTATATCCCCTTCAGATTTTGGCCTGATTGGCATGGTCGCAGTTTTTATCGTTTTATCTGACATAATAATTAATAGTGGCTTTACGCAGGCACTTATTCAGAAAAAAGATAGAACGCAGACAGATTATTCCACAGTATTTTATTTTAATTTGTTTATAAGCGTTGTTTTATACGCAATTATTTACGCTATTGCTCCCTATGTCGCAGATTTCTATAGTGCACCACCGTTGGTTCATATAATTCGCGTTTTGGGGATTAGTATAATAATAAAATCATTATGCTTAGTTCAAACGACGAAGTTAGCGATTGATCTTAATTTTAAGTTAAGAACGAAAATAAATTTCTTATCTGTCATTATTAGTGGTTCAATTGCCTTGTATCTTGCCTACCATGGTTATGGTGCAATGGCTCTTGTATATCAAACTTTAATAAACTCCGTGTGTGTTACCATTTTCATGGCCCTGCTATTAAGATGGCGACCAAATTTTGAGTTCTCGTTTGATTCACTAAATCGCCTTTTTGGCTTCGGTTCTAAACTGTTACTTGCCAGCTTTGTTCGGACAATTGTAGATAATTGTTATGCTATTTTGATCGGTCGTTTCTTCTCCAGCAAAGAAGTTGGTTATTATACACAAGGGCGAAACATTCCTGATCTCATATCAGTGAACTTGTTCAATATTCTGCAGGGTGTACTATTCCCGATATTATCATCTACTCAAGATGATACCGAGCGCCTTATTCGTATTTACAAGAAAAGCCTCGATATGACAGCATTTATCGTCATGCCTGCGATGGTAGGGTTTACTTTCCTGGCAGAACCCTTTGTGCACTTTTTTCTCACTGACAAATGGTTGCCTGCAGTAGTGGTGATTCAGTGGATTTGTTTGTCACGCATGATTATTCCTATTAGTGCCCTTAATTGCAGTTTGATTAATGCGGTAGGGCGGTCAGATACTTACTTGAAGGTAGATTTAAGCAAGTTACCTATCACTGTAGGTGCGTTATTGATTACCGCACCATTTGGTCTGACTGCGGTAGTGGTCGGTAACTTTCTGGTGTCGCTGATTTGCTTCTTCATCAATGCTTACTATCCAGGTAAATGGTATGGGCACGGTGCGTGGCAACAGATTAAAAGTATGCTTCCAATGATGATGGCCACATTACTCATGTCGGCGGCATTATGGTTTATACGGGTTGATAATGGTATTTATGAAATTCTTGTAAAGGTCATTGTTGGTGCTATCGTATATTACCTGGCTAGTATGCTTCTGAAAATAGAATCTTGCTATGAAGTTAACAGAATTATTCTTTCGAAAATAAATAAAAAGAAAGCATGATTAACTATCGCCTGACAACAAAAAATGTTTTTAAGGAAGGGTAATGAAGACGGTTTTAATTATAAACGAAATTTGTTCAGACAATATAGGTGATCATGCGATTAATGAAGGGCTGACCGAGCTTGTTAATAAAACAGGGTTTGCAGCAAAGAGTTATGGCTTTGATGCTGAAAAAAAGACGGCTATACCTAATGTTAAAAATGAAAAATTAACACCAAAAGTTTTTTTGAGAAAAGCAAAAAATTTCCTTTTCAACCGTGTGCAAATATTAAAGTATTTACGGTGGTATTTGCAGAATCAGAAAAGAATAAAATCGGCGACGCAAAGCGATGCAGCCTTGATGATGATTGGTGGTGGCCAATTAATTCAGAGCGGAGGGACTTTTCCCATTGCTATGTACACTTGGGCAAAATATTCCAAGGTGGCAAAAAAACCTTATGTCATATTAGGAGTAGGGTGTGCTGAGAAGTTTACCTATCTTGATAAGCTCCTGTATAAGTACGCGCTTGGCCAGGCCGATGGAGTATATGTTCGGGAAAAACGCTCGATTGATAAACTGAAGAATTTTTTCAATATCACGCCTGATTATATTCCTGACCTGGCATTTGCGCTTTATGGCAAGAAGGAAGCTGTGAATAAAAATAGCGTAATTATAGGTGCCACAGCCTATTATGTTTATTTGAAAAACGTGAAGGAACTACAGCAAACTAACTTTAAAAGTCAAGAGGAATATGTTAGTGACTGGCGAGAAGTAGTAGAAAAAGAAATAGCATCATCAGAAAATAAAATAGTACTTGTTTCTACTACTGTTGAAGATGCTGAACTTAATAAATTGATCTATCGCGAAGTCATGCATAAAAATCCTGGCGCCAATGTTGAGTTGTGTGAAGCTGTACCTGCGCTACCGGTCTATCTGAATTATCTCAATGCCTCACATAAGGTCTACTCCGGACGAATGCACTCATTGATCCTTGGTAAGATATTGGCCAATGATCTTGAACCATGGTTGATTTCCAAGAAAATTGAGTATTTCATGGACGAATATGGTTCTCGTAGTGTTTCGGAAATTAATAGTGAGCTTGTTGACGTTTTTTCAACAATTATCAAGCGATTCAAGTGAGGAGAGAATTTTGCTTTTATTTGATCTAACAGCAACACAGCCATCGCCAGAGTCTAAATTTCATGGTGGTTCTGAATATGCTAAGCAAATATTCTTTTCAAGTGTAGAAAAGGGTTATAGAGACTTTGTCTGCGTTTATGATAAGAACAAGGAACTTGACGAAAAAATAAAAAAAGCTTGTCAAGAGAATCATATAGAAATGATTGAGGTTGACAGCGATAGTGCGCTAGTTTCGCTTGTTAATTCTAATCGATTTTCTACCTTTTATTCGGCTTTGCCTTATCATCTTTACGATATAGATACTAGCAATGTACAGTTTATTATGACGGTGCACGGCTTGCGTGAAATTGAATGCAGCTATGATCCGGTACAGTGGCATTATCGAAAGGGAATGATGTCAAAACTGAAACTGCTGATAAAGCGCGCGTTATTTCGCAACAAAGAGTGGAATACGTACTACGATCGTTTTGGACGGTTATTAAACAAGAAGAACATAAAAATAATCACTGTGTCAGAACATAGTAAATACTCGATGCTGTGTTTTTATCCTAACTTGGAAAAAGAGAGTATTTACGTATCTCCTGCACCTTGTCCTTTTGGTAAAGAAGAACCGAAGTTAGCCAATGAGTATGCTCATATCTCGCAGTACAGTCGTCAGTTTTTCTTACTGGTTAGCGCGAACCGGTGGATGAAAAATAATTATCGTGCAATAAAAGCACTCGATGATTTTTACAGAAAAAACCCGGACTGTGAATTAAAAACGGTAGTGTTGGGTAAAAAAGATCCTCACCCAGGTATCGAGAACATTGAGAAGTTTATCTTTATTGATTATGTCGATTATGATTCTTTAGACTGGTTCTATAAAAATGCCTTTGCTTTCATCTACCCAAGCCTTAATGAAGGCTATGGCTACCCTCCGCTGCAAGCTATGCATTATGGAACGCCAGTGATTGCTGCTGCTGTTTCAAGTATCCCTGAAGTCTGTAAAGATAATGTTGTCTATTTTAATCCTGTCAATATAAACGAAATTGAAAATAGGATTTCTCAACTTTATCACAACAAAGAGCTGTATCACCGGTTGTCATTATCCGGGAAGAAGAATGCAATGGATGTGAGCAATCTTCAGACGGCGAAATGGGATAAGCTTCTTGATATCATTTTCAACAGCAATGCACACTGATTTACAAGTCGAGGGAACTGTGAAAAAAATTCTTTTTATTATGCCAATCTTGGGACGGTCAGGTGCGGATAGGGTTATTTTTACACTATTAAATAATATCGATAGAAGTCAATTTCAGCCTCACTTGCTCCTTTATAAAAATGACAAGGAAAAAAATGCACTTGTGAAGGAGTTGGAAAAAGACGTTGTTGTTGAATATTTAAATATTACCGGTAGGGCACGCTATGCGTTGCCGAAAATTGTTTTCGGAATTAAAGATACATGTAAGAAACATAATATAGATACGATTTTCATTAGTTCAGGAACATCGAACGCAACATTATCTCCTTTCCTTTCTTATTTTGGGAGGAACATTAGAAAGATCGCACGGGAATCAAATTTACCCAGTTTGTTTGAAAAAAACTTTATTGCAAAGTTCTTGTATAAAACTTGCTATAAAAGTTATGATGTGATTGTGGCTCAAAGTGACGACATGGTTAACGATCTTGTTACGAAAATGAATGTTCCGGAGAGGAAAATAGTTAAAATAAATAACCCTCTCGATTATAAACGCATTAAATCCATGAGCACTAAGCCTTCCGAACATCAATTTCCTGCAAACAGAATAAATTTGCTTACTATTGGACGATTAACCTATCAGAAAGGTTACGATCAATTATTAAAATCGTTTAGTAGATTGTCAAAGGATAAATATCATTTGACAATTGTGGGCGAAGGCGAAGATGAAATTATGTTGAAAACAATGTCTTCGGAGCTGGGGCTCGACGGCAGCGTGACATTTATTCCTGCGACGGACAATCCTTATGCTCTGCTGAAAAATTGTGATGTATTTATTTCGAGTTCACGTTGGGAAGGGTATCCTAACGTCGTCATTGAGGCAATTGCTTGTGGGACTCCTGTTCTCGCGAATACTTACCCAGGCGGAATAAATGAAATCATAAATGATAACAACGGTATCATTTGCGATATTACGGGAGATATAGAGCCGGAACTGAGTAAAGTTCTTAAAATCGAGAATGTTTTCATAGACCAAAGTGTTATCGACAGCATTTTGCGGAAATATGAAGATATTTTGTAAATGAAATCGTTTTGAGTGTTACGAAATGTACAGTTTACTTAGTAAAGTGCGTAAGGTCTTTCATTACCATTGCGTACGAGGTTATTCATGAAGCGATTCACTGTTCTTGACAGCTTCCGCGGCATATGTGCACTGTGTGTTGTATTACATCATTTTAATATTACAGGCAGCATTACGGAATGGAGTTTGTTTAGAAATGCAACCTACATGGTTGAGTTTTTCTTTGTCCTGAGTGGATTCGTTCTCACTCATGCATACAGCAAGCGTGAATTTGACTGGAATAACATGAGGTCATTTGCAATAACTCGTACATTTCGTTTGTTTCCGTTACATTTATTCATGTTGGTAGTTTTTATTGCCCTTGAGTTCATAAAGCTCATAGCTCAGTCAAAAGGGGTTGATTTCAATAAACCAGCATTTACCGGTGTTAATGCCCCGATAGAAATATTACCGAATCTCTTGTTGCTTCAAGCTTGGTTACCGACAACCGCGACGCTGTCCTTTAACTATCCCTCTTGGAGTATCAGTATTGAGTATTATTTGTATGCTATATTCGCAATTATTATGTTTTCATTGCGTAAGTTCAGCAAGACTATAGTGCTGGCTTTTCTTATTGTTTCAATAGTTTCTTTCCTTGGTTTAATTTACCCAATAGCGCATAACGTAAAAGTTGAAGTTCTTAATGGGTTGTCCTGCTTCTTTGGTGGAGCTGTTACATACTTTATTTATAAAAAATTACAACCGATAAAAATAAATTCAACACTGTTCTCACTCTTCGAAATTGTGATGTTATTGCTATGTTATTTCTCTGTGACTATGCAATATGAACTGAAAAGTGTGATTACGAGTTTGATATTTTGCATAACTATATATGTTTTTTCTTTTGAAGCGGGTATTGTCTCATCATTACTAGGTAAAGCCTTCTTTGAGTTCTTTGGGAAGATTTCTTTTTCCATATACATGACCCATGCGGCTGTTATTTTCATCGCGATAAGTGCCACCATGGCCTGTGAGAAATTTTTTGGTAAAGATCTAACTTACTCGGTAACTACAAAATCTGAAAGTACGACGAGGTATATGGATTTTGGTTCAAGTACGTTTAATAATGCTTTCGCATTGATAATTCTAGCTGTAGTTGTTATCGTTTCCTATTTGACATATAGGATAATAGAGGTAAGGTCGATATCTGCAGGTAAACGTTTTTCCAAGAAAGAAAGTGATCTTCATATTTTAAAAACAAAACCCGACAGTAAAGTTTAGCCTTTGCATGGATTACATTTATGGCTTATACAATGAAAGTATTTCAACTTAAGAATATACCGGTAAGCTTACTTTTGCTTTTTCTTACTTTGTGCTTTTTTTCAGGTATCATCGGTGTTGCCTCGGCAATGTTCGCTATGCCAGTTTTAAAAGTGTGGAAAGAAGCATTGATAGTTGTCATTTTCGTAGTTGCATTATTATTCTCTAAAGGCAAAGTGAGTAGTAAGATAATAATCCCGACGCTTATTTTAGTGCTTATTGGGGTTTTTGCTATCTACTCTATGCTCGACATATTGGCATCACATACGTTTATAATATTTTATCAGCTAAAGTTTGATATTATTCCTGTAATGTTTATTGTCGCAGTATTGCTCATTTTTTCAAAGATGAGTAAAGAAGAATTACTGGCCTTTAGTATTAAATTTGTCAAAATGACCCTGTTCTTAGGTGCACTGAATGCCATCGCTGTTATTCTTCAGCAGCTATTCCCAGACTCTTTCATGGGGTTGTTAGGTCTTGACGCTGGGCAGTGGGGTAGTGATGCGGGAGTACGACTAAACTCAACTGAAGGAAATATCCGTGCGATAGGGTTGCAGTTGTCCTTTACTATGTCCGGTGTTTTGATGTTGTTCTGTATGATCTTGTCCGTTGAGTGTAGTCATTTTATCAAGAGCAGAATAATTAAAATATTTCTTTTTAGTCTATTCCTCGTTGCAATTTTCTGTACCACTTATAAAACGGCAATCATCGGTGTAGTAGTATATTTCTTTGTTAAGTTTTTTGAGAAATTTCTGCCTTCCATTTCAAAAATATCTATATTCATTATTGGCGCTATTCTCGTTCTGTTTTTCGTATACTCAACCCATGACTACTCTGTTTATAATAGCGTTCGTGTTTATAACCAGACTGCAGCATATAACTCTATCTACCTGCGTGTGTTAGAACATCATAATATTATTAATTCGTTAGATTCGGTAGGTAAAGTACTCTTTGGCGCTGGCTTGGGTATTAATGGAACCTTTGGATTAGATAAGTCCGAGTATGGTATAAATGCAATCCCAACTGACAGTGCTTATATTTACCTGGTTAGCAATTATGGATATGTAGGATTCTTTACTTATTTATTCCTTCTTGTATATATTCAGTTGAAGTTGTTCATGATAAAGGATTGTGATGTTTTTGGGGCTCGTCATCTAATATTCTTCACTCTGACTATTGAGCTTTTTTATAACTTGGGACTTGGTAATTTCCCTAATAACATATTTTTGGTGGTTTTTGTTGCAGTTCCATTTGTGCTTAAGAAAAAAGGTTGTACAAGAGAAGATATTGCCGCTTATAGCTATAAATAAATAGTTTTTAAAAAATAGAGAGAGGTTATGATTTATATCAACGCTAGATTTCTTACGCAAGATGTGACTGGTGTGCAACGATTTGCTGAACAAATCTGCATGGAATTAGTCGGGTTGAGAGATGATATTGTCCTCTTGGCTCCTAAGGATATAAAACGATCTTCACTTCCGTCTGGATTTAATATTCAAACTATCGGAAAAAAAAGCGGCCATTACTGGGAACAGATCGAATTGCCAAGATATTTAAAATCTATTGGCTCTCCATTATTAGTGAATCTTTGCAGTACCGCACCTGTGTTTTATAAAAACCAAATTGTCACGCATCATGATGTAACGTATAAGCGATACAAAAAGAGTTTCTCGTTAAAGTTTAGGATGCTTTATTCGATGCTCGTTCCCATGATGTTAAGGAGTAGTAAGGCGCTGATAACTGTGAGTGAATTCTCAAAATCAGAAATATTACAGTGCTTTACATATGATCCTAAGAAAATACATATTGTTTATAACGCTGTAGGTGATGAGTTCTCCCCTAATTTTGAAGGGTCCAGTAAGTCAGAAAAATATCTCCTGGCGGTTTCGTCGCCAAATTTCCATAAAAACTTTCATGGTATGCTGGAAGCTTATAATTTACTAAAACGTAATCATAATAGTGATATTAAATTAAAAGTTATTGGGAAATCATCGGCTAGCTTTGCGACTCAAGATTTCTCAACGAATGCAAAAGATGAAAACATTACCTTCTTGGGTAGAGTTGATGACAGTGAGTTGATATCACTTTATCAAAATGCAACGGCATTTGTATTCCCTTCTTTCTATGAAGGGTTTGGTATACCCCCTCTTGAGGCGCAAGCATGCGGATGCCCTGTTATTTCATCCAACAAAGCCTCAATGCCTGAAGTATTGAATGATAGTGTTATTTACTTTGATCCTTATAATATTCCTGAAATGACAGATGCTATGTTCAAGATTACCTCAGATTCGGCTCTCAGAGATAGACTGGTGAATGCAGGCCTGGAAAATGTGAAAAAATATTCATGGAAAAACTCAGCTGAAAAAGTTAATTCCATAATTGAAACTGCTACTGCATCGAGGGCCTAAAATACTATGAAGGTTCTTCATGCTGCGGAAACCATAAAAGGTGGCGTTGCCACTGTCATGCGCCAGATTGCCTTGGCCAATGTTGCGAGTGCGGAAGTCGAAGATATTCACTGTTTAGTGCCAGAAAATCAAAAAAATGAAATTAATGGTCTTTCTCCTGATAACGTAATTACATTTAAACGAACGGGACGAAATATATCTTCTTTCTTTTCATTTTTGCGAGTTTTCATCTTAAGCATCCATCGATATAAACCGGATATAATTCATCTGCATAGTACTTTTGCTGGAGTACTGGGCCGAATTGCTTTAATGATACTTTACCCAATTTATCGGCCGAAGGTGATTTATTGCCCCCATGCTTTTTCTTTTTTGATGGAAGGCAATAAGTTAAAAAAGAGTATTTATAAAAATATTGAGCGCTTGTTACTTCCGATCACTGATGCTGTCATATGTGTGAGTGAGTTTGAACGGAACGCTGCAATAGAGAATGGTCTGAAGAAGGAAAAGCTCCATGTTGTTTATAACGGAGTTCCTGTAGTTGATGTAAGTAAAACGTTTCCTAATCCTTATCAAGAAGATGTCGTCAATTTATTGTTCGTAGGACGTTTCGACTATCAGAAGGGCTTCGATATTCTGTCAGAGATGATTGAAAAATTAAAGGGAAAACCCTATCACCTGACTATTGTTGGCGGTGCCGTTCATGGAGAGGATATTTACCCCGAACTACCGCAAACTACTTATACAGGCTGGTTATCCTCTGATAAGATTGCACCCTATTTTTCTCACGCAGATGTTTTGATTGTCCCTAGTCGCTGGGAAGGTTTTGCAATGGTCTCACTTGAAGCAATGAGCTATGGTATTCCTGTCGTGTCCAGTAATTGCACATCATTTCCGGAAATGATTTTCCCTGGCAAGAATGGCTATATGTTTGATTTATCTTCTCCGTCAAGCCTGACTGAAATAATTGAGGATAAATCAAAAGAGGAGTGGGCTTTGATGGGTATTAATGCCAAAGTTATTTTTATGGAAAAATTCATCTCTGAGAAAATGATAGAGGGAACACTTAACATTTACAAAAAAAGCCTGAACTAACAGATGTTGGGCTATACTGTACTGCATCTCTAGGACTTTTCAAATTTATTGAAATGGTTTTGTTAACTGTATTTTAGTTTCATGGATTCTCATTTTTATACAAGTAATTCAATTGGTATGAGGCTCCGCTGATTTCAAATCCGTTTTATATTAAATGATTTTTGACGGTTTCGTCATTTATTTGGCATGGTAAAAATTATGGCAAAAAAACAAAAGTACCGTAGTGGCGGAGTGGCAAAGCTAGCTCTTGCTTTCTCTGATGTCTTCTTTTTTAATCTAGCGGTATATATAACCTATTTATTATTGGATAATTTTTTTGGTGGGTTGGAGAAGTTTGTTCCAGCAGATCAGTTCAATATTCGATTGTTGGTTCAGTTTATTTTGTCAGTGATATGCATGGTATGGTTTTGGGTGCGTTTACGGCACTACACTTACCGAAAGCCATTTTGGTTTGAGTTGAAAGAGGTTATTCGAACACTATTAATTTTTGCATTGTTAGACTTGGCATTAGTGGCTTTTTCAAAATGGAATTTCTCTCGCTATGTGTGGCTGATTTCTTGGTTACTCATAATTTTCCTGATTCCATTAGGACGCTCACTGACCAAGAGATTGCTTGATAAGCTTGGTTATTGGAAGAAACATACGATTATTATCGGGTCTCGAAAAAATGCGTTCGAAGCTTATGCTGCTCTGCAGAGTGAGGCAATCCTTGGTTTTGAGGTCTGCGCCTTTGTGTGTACCGATGAACCCTGCGAAAACAACTACTTTGGGGTTCCAGTAATTAATTCGGAAGATGAACTCTGGGCCGCTGCTGATATCGAGACAACACAATTTATTGTGGCACTTGAGTTTGAGCAGCATGCATTACGTGATCGGTGGTTAAAGGATCTCGCCAAGCATAATTGTCGTTCAGTATCTGTTATACCGACCCTCCGTGGTGTGCCGCTTTATGGTACAGATATGTCGTTCATCTTCAGTCATGAAGTGATGATACTGCGTGTAAGCAATAATTTGGCTAAGCGTTCGTCTCGCATTATCAAACGAACTTTCGATATTTTTGGATCCTTGTCGATAATGTTAATGCTTTCGCCAGTATTACTTTTCTTGGCTTTCATGGTCTCGAGAGACGGCGGAAAACCTATTTATGGTCATGAAAGAGTTGGACATAACGGCAAAAAATTCAAGTGCCTAAAGTTCCGTTCTATGGTGATGAACTCTAAAGAGGTCCTTGAAGAACTATTGAAAAATGATCCTGAAGCTCTGGCCGAATGGAACCGTGATTTCAAGCTTAAAAATGATCCGCGAATTACCAAGATTGGTGCTTTTATCCGTAAGACAAGTCTTGATGAGCTTCCACAGTTGTGGAACGTTTTCATCGGCGAAATGAGCCTGGTTGGTCCGCGTCCGGTTATTGAGGATGAGCTTGAGCGTTATGCTGGTGATGTGGATTATTACTACATGGCAAAACCGGGGATGACTGGCCTTTGGCAGGTAAGTGGTCGTAATGATATTGATTACGACACCCGTGTTTACTTTGACGCCTGGTATGTTAAAAACTGGGCTTTATGGAATGATATCGCCATTCTTTTCAAAACAATATCTGTTGTGCTCAAACGAGATGGTGCTTATTAAGAGTATTTGCTAAGTATCATATTACCTTTAGAACCTGCTTGCTATTCTTAGCAAGCAGGTTTTTTTTATTTAAAGGATTTGATTACAAGTTATTGGAATAGACCGAAACCGATTAGGGCTGATTACTCATTTTCAAAACCGGGGTACTGCTATCAATGTTGACGGGGGTATCGCCCTGAATCAGCAACGGTATTACTTTATCGGGTTGTGGTTTTGATAAAGAGAAACTTTTGAGCTTATTGATCACGCCGCCCTCAGTTTTTATTGGTCTGTTGCTCCAAGTGACGGTGGCTCGCTCATTGCCTTTTTTCAGCACTACAATGTTGTCGCCATTTTCTGATTGCTTATAGTTAACTATCTGGTAGTTACTGGCAATTGAAGCGATTTTTTGCAAGTTGGCCGCTGCAGGTTTTGCAACCAGGTTTTGTGCAACAAATCCGAACCGGTGCTCGCGGTTGTTTGGATTTGAGCCATCGTCAATCAAGTCATACCACCAGATTCCTTTGATATAATCCCTGGATTTAGCGAGTAAAGTGTATTTGATCACGTTCTGAGCCGCCAAATCACCTGAAATACCGCCATCGCCGATATGCGTCGGGAAACCCATTTCTGTAATATAAATAGGGACTGTGCGACCGACCTTGGCCTGTAATTTCTTTTCGAAAACATCTATACCGGCCAGATTGCCTTCAGGCTTTCGCATTTCAAGATCAGGATTACGATAAGAGTAGGGGTGTACTGATATACCGTCTACGTACTGCATCAATCCCATATCAAGTAATTTATCCAGCCAGGCATTGTCCTTGTCTTTTAAAGGGTTTAAAGAACCTGTCATTACGATCGCATCTGGGTCGGCTTTTTTAACTGCCAAAGCAGTTTTCTTTACCAGTTCAAAAAACACTTCTTCTGACGGCGGTTTTTTGTTTCCCCGGACTCCCGTACCCACCAACCACTCATTCCACACTTCATAGTACTTAACTTTTCCCTTAAATCTTTTTGCTGTCCAGTATGCGTAATTAGCAAATGCATCAATAGCGGCCTCGCTTGATGGATACCCGTTTTTGTCATACAAAGGATTGGTATAAGCTAAAACAAGCATCGAACTCATGCCAAAATTTGATTGGCTGCGGCTGAAAACCGAATCGACCTTGCCTAAGTTACCGATTAACGAATACTTTCCGACTGGGCCTTCGACTTGTGACCAGGGATAGTCCTCCCGTATTGACGTGAAGCCATAATCTTTTGCAAGTTTTAAATAATAATCCCCGGAATTTGGATAATGACGGACATGCATGTTTATTCCCACTTCAAATGCATGGGTATAACTGATGGGCAGTAAAATGATTGCCGCTGAAATCATCTGCAGCACGCGTTTGCCGAGTTTGTAAGGAGTCATAAAATGTCCTTTTTGGTTAAATTGATGGATTTTTTCACTAATAAATTAGCATGAAACAGTTTTTTGAGCTTAATGGAAAATGTCTTTTTTTCAGCCAGTTATGTGATGGTGGCTGATCTTTCGTTAACTGTATATAGGATTAATGGGAGTTTTTATCCATTATCTCATTGTTTTTGAAGCCATATTGATTTCATGTCATGTGTAATTATTGCAGGCTTAACTCTTTTGTTAAACCTTGTTGGTTATGTTGTAAAAATGTTACCTACCTTGACAAAATTCGGTTCTTTTCCTTTCATATAAGAGCAGTAAATTTTTTTATTTATTACTTTTTTATTTATTACCGTTAAAGCTGGCCTTTTTAATGTCGGCAGGCGTCGTAATCTTGTGATTGTACAAATAATGCATCCAAGGGGGATGTTATGGCTTCTCTAGTTTCTCAATACGAATCTGCAGCGATTTACTACGCTGTTTTGGGTAAGAACGCATCTTCGAGTACGATTGATTACTTTGCGCAACAATTGCAGGTAGGCACCCGGACTGATGTGCAATTCATTGATGTATTGCTTTCTTCAGCTGATGGTACAGCGCGTTATGGTACCAAGACGCCTACTGAAATTCTCCAAACTATTTATACTAATATTCATGGCGTTGCAGCTTCTGCAGGTGTTCTTTCTGCGTTACTTGCAACGGGTGACAGTGTAGGGACCATTGTCAATAACCTGATTGATGATTTGACAGGTTATTTGGGGTCTGACAGTGCAACGCTCACGCAGCAAACATTCTTCGATACCAAAATAAAATCTGCTTTATTCCCTTCTTCTTCAACGGGTTCTGCGGGCAGCGGGGCGTCTGATGTTGCGGCGATTTACCATGTACTTGGCGCAGGGCTATCAACGTCAGGTCTGAACTATTGGGGGGGGGTACTCAATGCTGGTACTGCCACCATCGACAAAGTTGCCCAAGCATTTGTGAATGATCGTTCCTACCTTAGTTCGTTGAGCAATGAAGACTTCATAGCACGCATTTTCCAGGCAGGCTTTGAACGTGCGCCGACGGCATCTGAGGCGGCAAGTTACCTGGCACAACTGGAAGGCGGCGCAACGAGAGGTAACATCGTTGTCGATCTTATTGAAGCCTTGCGTGGGAGTGTTGCTCCTACAGATTCGACCGCTCAAGCGCATTTTAATGCAATCACAAGCGTTTATTCACCGGGTCAACTGCCTGCACTGAATATTCAAGAACAAGTTGCGGCGATCTACCTCGGCGTACCTGAGCGTGGTATTGACGCACAGGCATTGGACACTTGGGGCAAAATTCTTTCCTCAGGCAGCCTGACAGCCATTTCGTTGACAGCTAAGCTGCTGAACTCCAAGGAGTTTCAGCTGAAGGGCGCTCAGTTGACTGGCGATGCTTTTATCCAACATGTTTACACCGCTGTTCATGGCGTTGCTGCGACAGCAGGACAATTGGCGGCATACAGTGGTTTAGGCAGTGATAAGTCAGTCATTACTCAGGCGATTATTAATGATTTGCGTAACTCTATCGCTACAGATGATACCACTGTAACTCAACAGCATGCTTTTGAGGCCGATATTGGTAACAGCCTGCTTTATAAAACTGCAGCGAACTTAACCGTTACTGCGGCAGGTGGCAATGCTACCGGAACAGTAAATACAGGCAGCAGCCATGTTTTGAGCAATGCTGAAACAGCCGTATTGACGAATGCAGTGCTGAATGCGGGGGCTGCGGCCGCTGTGAATCTGAAGTTCGCCGATCATCTGGCGAATCTGACCATTAACGGTACCAGCGCAGCAACGGTCAACCTGTCAGACAACGGGGTTAACCCGGGTGTTGATATCACAGTAAATAACGGCAACGTAATCCTTAACGCCAGCTCCGGCGCGGATGATGTGCTGGTAACCGCTACGGCGGCGGTCAATACCGGTACCGGTGATTTCAATCTGGGTGCAGGGAATGACTCGCTGAAATGGTTGGGCAATGCTGCGGTTGGTGGTGCTAATACCGTAGGTGCAGGCATTTCCGGCAATGGCGGCGCTGGTATTGACACTATCTCCGCAAACTTCATTACCAAGAATGTCGTGATGTCAGGCAACGCCGTTGTGCGTACCGCGACTATCAGCAGTAACTCTGCTCAGTTCAGCAACTTTGAGAAGCTGGATTTGGCCGGTTACATTGGTAAAGCAACGGTAAGCAGCGGTTCTACTGCAGCAAACCATACCTTTGACTTTGGTGTGCTGACTGGCAATGCCGTATCGGAATCCAGCACCACAGGGCTGACCAATAACGTCGTTCAGGCTGCAACCTCTAACATCGGTTCACAAGGCTTCGTACTCTCTGGCCTGGCTGAAGCGGTGAAAGTGATTAACGCCGCCGGCGGTAACTCGGCGCAACTGGAAGTGACGGGTAATGCGACTGCGGCAAGCAGTGTGGAAATTACTTTCCTGCAGAATGCGACCAATCACTTTGATGTCAATTTTACCGCTACAAGCTCTTCTGATGTGAACGCTGGCTCTCTGGCGTTGAACAGCAGCAGTAGCCTGTTGTTACCAACGGCGTTGACCGACGTGAACATCGCCTCTGGCGGCACCGGTGATTTCGACAACATTCTGGCGCTGACCGGGACCAATGCTCAGGTACAAAACATCACCGTTACCGGCGATCACTTGCTTGACCTGACTCTGGGTAGCGGGTACAGCAACGTGCGTGATATCGATGCATCGGCCAACACTGGCGGCCTGAATCTTGATTCAAGCCACGGCGGTACCGGCGACGGTATCATCATTCAGCTGCTGAACATTCTGCCGCTGAGTGGTGTCACTACCGCACTGCTGGCGCCGGTTCTGACGGCTCTGGGTCTGAATGGTTACCAACTGACTGTGGAAGGCTCTACAGCTGCCGACAACCTGGCGGCGATCGGCAATACCACGTTGACCGGTGGGAGTGGTGCAAATACCTTCGAAGCGAAGGCCAGTAATACTCAGGCCGGTATCACCATCTCCGATTTTGACAGCACCAAAGACAAGATTGTCGACGTAGCTTCTGCCTTGACAATTTCCGGCGATACCAGCGGCACTGCGGTGGCGGATTACGGCACTCGTGCTTCCGATACGCTGGATGCTCTGCTGGGTACCCTGGTTGGCGGTCTGACCAACGGCGTTATCGGGCTGTTGGGCGGTATCCTCGGTCTGGACAGCAGTAACTCGTTGACCGCTAAAGTCGGCGTGGCATCCGTGGTGTTCGGCGGTGCAGGCGACAATGCCAGCTCCTACGTGATTGTCGATAACAACGATAACCACGCTCTGGACCTCGGCGACAGCGTTGTTTACCTGACGGGTCAAAACCATCAGCAACTGATTGATACTTTGCATTACGCATGAGTGTAAACTCCGCAGAGTAATAGTTGCTATGGAAACTGTTAGTTATTAAATAATACGGGGAGGGTAAATCTCCCCGTTTTTTAATTTGTGAGCTGCGTCATCACCTCCGTCTTATTTCTCTTCTAAATAATCCCACTTTATTCATCATGCCTTTCATCTTCTTGTTTTCACTGGTTTTAGCGCGGCCGGTTGCGAGAGGTTTTTTTCATGCTCCACCTTGCCGATATCCACTTTCTCTACCTATAGTTAAAAAAAAGTATCTGCAGTCTCGAGCATGTTTGGGGTGAGCCTTCTTTAGGATTTTTTTTATTTTTTCCTTTTTAGGAATTTCCTTAGAAGAAATCAATGCGGATTGGACTGACAGTGCACATGATGTAAGGGCAGAAAGTGAACCAATTTATACCGCGTAATGAAATTGCGGATGTTATACGGACTCGCAGCAAAATTTTCTGGACCGTTGGCATATTTACCGCATTTATTAATTTGTTAATGCTCGTTCCCTCGATCTATATGCTCCAGGTGTATGATCGTGTGCTTCCGTCGGGCAACGAGATCACGTTGCTGATGTTAACGCTGATTATGCTGGGCATGTTCGGTATGATGGCGTTATTAGAGTATGTCCGCAGCATGGTGGTTATCCGTATCGGTAGCCAGTTGGATATGCGCTTGAATACCCGCATTTATACTGCGGCGTATGAGGCAAATCTTAAAAATGGCTCTTCCGATGCAGGGCAGATGCTGGGTGATTTAACTACCGTTCGCCAATTCCTTACCGGCAGCGCTTTATTCGCTTTCTTCGATGCGCCCTGGTTCCCGATCTATCTGCTGGTGATTTTCCTGTTCAATCCTTGGCTTGGTTTGTTTGCGCTGGTGGGATCGTTGTTGCTGATCGCCCTGGCGGTTATCAACGAAATGGTTTCCAAGAAACCTTTGGGCGAGGCGAGCAAGCTGTCGATCATGTCCAGCAGCCTGGCGAGCACCAATTTGCGCAATGCCGAGGTGATCGAGGCATTGGGCATGTTGCCCAATCTGAAACAGCGCTGGTTTACATTGCACCAGCGCTTCCTCAATAGCCAACGAGTGGCCAGCGAACGCGCCACCACCGTTACCTCAATCACCAAGTTTGTTCGTCTCTCGCTGCAATCATTGGTGCTGGGGTTGGGCGGATGGTTGGCGATTGATGGCCACATTACTCCCGGAATGATGATTGCCGGTTCTATTCTGATGGGGCGCACGCTGGCACCGATTGAACAGGTGATCAACGTCTGGAAAAGCTGGAGCTCAGCCAAGCTCTCCTACCAACGCCTGGTAAAATTGCTTGATAAGCACCCGCCACGCGGTTTGGGCATGTCGTTGCCTCGGCCTGTAGGTGTCATCTCGGTAGAAGGCGTAACCGCCACGCCGCCGGGATCCAAAGCCGATGCGGTATTGCATAACGTCAGCTTTGCCATTCAACCGGGCGACGTGCTGGGGATTATTGGGCCAAGCGCTTCCGGTAAATCCACGTTGGCGCGTTTGCTGGTCGGTATTTGGCCAGTAAGCGAAGGCATTGTACGGCTTGATAACGCCGACATTTACCAATGGAACAAAGACGAATTGGGGCCCTATATCGGCTACCTGCCGCAGGACATTGAACTGTTCGCCGGCACCATTGCCGAGAATATCGCGCGTTTTAACGCTATCGATTCAGAGAAAGTGATTGAGGCCGCCAAACTGGCTGGCGTGCATGAACTGATTCTGCGTTTCCCTAATGGTTATGATTCGGTCATCGGCAACGGTGGCGCAGGGCTGTCTGGTGGGCAGAAACAGCGCATTGGCTTGGCACGTGCGCTGTATGGCGATCCTTCCCTGATCGTGTTGGACGAACCTAACTCCAACCTGGATGATGCCGGTGAAAAGGCGCTGAATCAGGCGATTCTGTTCCTTAAGCAACGGAATAAAACGGTGATTCTGATTACCCATAGAACCAATCTGCTGTCGATGACCAGCAAGTTGTTGCTGTTGGTGAACGGCACCGTCAATGCGTTTGGCCCAACTCAACAGGTGTTGCAGGCGCTGGCGAATGCTCAGAAAGCGCAGGCTCCGCAGCCAGCGGTTCGTGCAGTCAATTCCGAGCCGGACGAAGGCAATATCCCAAAAACTCAAATTAATTAAGCTGTGAACTTGCCGGGCGGCGCTGAAATGCGTCGTCTGCAGTCAAAGGAGTTGGTATGTCTACGCACATTGGCGAGCCGCAAGACTCGTATTCAGAGCAGATCCCTCAGGACGAGCGGCGTTTCACCCGCATGGGATGGCTAGTGGTTGGGTTTGGCCTGTTTGGCTTTTTCGCCTGGGCAGCATTTGCGCCTCTGGATAAAGGGGTTGCGACACCTGGGTCCGTTACCGTCTCCGGTAACCGTAAAACGGTGCAGGCACCGGCCAGTGGCATTATCACAAATATCGCAGTTAAAGAAGGTGATAAGGTTAAAGCCGGCGAAGTCCTGGTGCAATTGAGCCAGGTGCAGGCACAGGCTCAGGTCGCTTCGCTGCGGGACCAGTACTACACCACGCTGGCTTCGGAAGGGCGGTTACTCGCCGAGCGAGATGGATTAAGCAAAGTCACTTTTTCCCCCGTTTTTGAGCAAATCAAAGATCAGCCACGCGTTGCCGAAATTATTGCATTGCAAACACAGTTGTTTTCTTCCCGGCGCCTGGGGCTGCAAAGCGAAATTGACGGCTATAAGCAGTCAATGGATGGCATGCGTTTCCAGTTAAAAGGCCTGCAGGACTCACGGGTTAACAAACAGATCCAGCTTTCGAGTCTGCGCGAGCAGATGAACAGCATGAAACAGCTGGCTGCGGACGGCTATTTGCCGCGCAACCGCTATCTGGAAGTTCAGCGCCAGTTTGCCGAGGTGAACAGCAGTATCGATGAAACCGTTGGGCGGATTGGCCAAGTGCAAAAACAATTGCAGGAGTCTCAGCAGCGGATCGATCAACGCTTTGCCGATTATCAGCGTGAAGTCAGAACCCAATTGGCACAAACCCAAATGGATGCCAGTGAATTCAAAAATAAGCTTGAAATGGCGAATTTTGAGCTCGGCAACACGGCGATCACTTCGTCGGTAGATGGCACCGTGGTCGGATTAAGCATCTTTACTCAGGGGGGCGTCGTGGGAGCGGGTGACCACCTGATGGATGTTGTACCCAGCCAGGCTACGCTGGTGGTGGATTCTCGCCTGAAAGTAGAGTTGGTAGATAAAGTGTACAACGGGTTGCCGGTAGATTTGATGTTTACCGCTTTCAACCAAAACAAGACCCCAAAAATTCCGGGAACGGTAACGTTGGTTTCCGCCGATAGGCTGGTGGATAAGGCCAACGGCGAACCCTACTACCAGATGCAAGTCACGGTAACGCCTGAAGGCATGAAGATGCTGAGTGGGGAGGACATCAAACCAGGCATGCCTGTTGAGGTGTTCGTGAAGACGGGGTCGCGCTCACTGTTGAGTTATCTGTTTAAACCTATTTTGGATCGCGCTCATACTTCTTTAACCGAGGAATAATTTTGATTCAATTTAAACGACAGGTTGCTGGCCTTGCTATCAGTACCCTCTTGTTTGCGATATCTGCGCCGGTTCATTCGATAGGGATTCTAGACGCATATTCGCTGGCACTTGAAAAAGATCCGACCTTCCGGGCGGCCATAAAAGAGAAAGAGGCAGGAGACGAAAACGAAAATATCGGCAGGGCGGGGCTGCTGCCGAAGATATCGGGCAATTACCAGAACTCGCCGAGAAACTGGCAGACGCAAAAGTATCCGTCGAGTGACATTTTTGGCAATGTTAGCGAAGTCACCCAGCGCAGGCAGTATCGCAGCTATTCCAGCTCGATTACGCTGACACAACCGTTGTTCGACTATGAGGCTTATGCCCGTTACAAAGCCGGCGTGGCGCAAACACTGATGTCGGATGAGCGCTATCGCAGCAAGTTTCTGGATTTGGCGGTGCGGGTGATTTCTGCCTACGTGGAGGTGGCGTACTCGAAAGACCAGATCGCGTTGGCCTCCGCGCAGAAGGCGGCTTATAAAGAGCAGTTGGCGCTGAACGATCGTTTAATGGGAGCGGGTGAAGGCACCATTACCGACGTTTCGGAGACTCAGGCTCGTTACAGCCTGGCCGAGGCGCAGGAGATTGAAGCGCGTGATGCGTTGGATGCCGCCCAGCGCGAGCTGGAGGTGATTATTGGTGTTCCGCTCAACCAACTGGATGAGTTGCAAACGTTGCGCCCAGGGAAATTCCAGGTGGCACCGCTAATCCCTTCCAGGTTTGAAGAATGGCAAAAGATCGCTCTGGAAAATAACCCGACGTTGGCGGCGTCGCGCCACGGCGTTGATGCGGCGAAATATGAAGTGGAAAGAAATCGCGCAGGTTTTATACCCCAGGTGCAGCTTTACGCCTCACATTCGGAAAATGACTCCAGCAGCGATAACACGGTTAATCAAAAATATCGCACCGACAGCATTGGTGTGCAGGTCAGCGTACCCATCTACGCCGGGGGCGGCGTTTCGGCGTCAACCCGACAGGCTGCCGCACGTTATGGGCAGGCAATGTATGAAATGGATGCCCAGACGGGCACCACGCTGAATGATTTACGCAAGCAGTTCAACCTGTGCATCAGCAGCCGTGCCAAGCTGGCTGCCTACGAGTTGGCGGTCAAGTCCGCGACCACTCAGGTCACGGCTACTCGGCAAAGCGTGTTGGCGGGGCAACGCGTCAACGTCGATGTACTTAACGCGGAACAACAATTATACAGCGCGCAAAAGGACCTGGCGTCGGCGAAATATACCTATATCAAGGCTTGGATCACCCTGCTAAGTGATTCAGGTACCCTGGATGAGCATGATGTGAAACGCGTGGCTCAGTATTTTTTCCATAATCGCTAGAGAATTTCCGCTGCGTAGTGACCATGAGTATTAATCTGAAAGAGCAGCGCCAAGCTGCTCTTTTTTGCATGAATACGTTATGTTAGCTGTCAATAGTGCTTCTATCGTCACCCTGGATGGCCCATTTTTCGATGAATGTACTCGCATACCTCTTTTGAGCTCCAGCCAGCTCCGGGGAAGCGTTGGTTTTGGCATAACAAACGTAACTGTGTGTAGATAAAGGGCTTTTATAGTGAAGGGATCCGCTGGCGATAAATGGCGCACTCGTTTATGAGAAAGACAACTGAGTAAAGGGTTAATAATGGCAAAACTAATTCCTGTGGTTATGGCTGGCGGTACTGGTAGCCGGCTGTGGCCGCTGTCGCGCGAATCGTTTCCCAAGCAATTTTTATCCATTGATGACAGTGGATTTAGCCTGTTGCAACAAACTCTGCAACGTTTATCCGGGCTCGATGGCGTGGAAGTCGCCGCCCCATTGGTTATTTGCAATGAGGGGCATCGTTTTTTAGTCGCTGAACAACTGCGTGAAATCGATCAACTTGCGACCAATATCATTTTAGAGCCCGTTGGGCGCAACACTGCCCCAGCCGTAGCGCTGGCAGCACATTTGGCGGCGGAAGAAGATGAGGACAGCATGCTGCTGGTGTTGGCAGCCGACCATCTGATTAAAAAAATTGATAATTTCCACTCGGCGATAAAAACCGCAATTCAACATGCCACCGAAGATAATTTGGTGACGTTCGGCATCATTCCCGGACATCCGGAAACCGGTTACGGTTATATCAAGCGCGGTAAGGCTCTTTCTAACGAATGCTTCAAGGTTGACTCGTTTGTTGAAAAACCTTGTCTGGAGAAAGCTGTCGAGTATCTGGCCAGCGGCGAGTATAGCTGGAACAGCGGTATGTTTATGTTTAAAACGGCCAAATTCCTGCAGGAGCTGCAACAATTTAGCCCGGAAATATTTAACACTACGCAGCAGTCCGTTGCTGACAGCCAGCGTGATATGAATTTTATCCGCGTTGATCAGGAAATATTCAAGCACTGCCCAAGCGACTCAATTGACTATGCGGTCATGGAAAAAACGCGTGATGCGGTCGTCATTCCTATCGATGCCGGCTGGAGCGATGTGGGGTCTTGGTCATCTTTATGGGAGGTTTCCGAAAAAGATGGCTTGGGGAATGTAAACGTTGGGCAGATTATCTCCATCGATTCCAACAATAACTACATCTCCTCGGATTCTGCTCTTGTGGCGACCATCGGTTTGGACGATTTGATCGTAATCAACACCAATGATGCGTTGTTAATCTCGACTAAAGATCGCGTTCAAGATGTCAAAAAAGTGGTTGATGAACTGAAGAAACGCAATCTTCATCACTTCCGCCAACATTCCTCGTCTTATCGCCCATGGGGCAAGATCTGCGATATCGACAGCGGCGAGCATTTCCAGGTCAAAAAGATCATTGTCCGTCCCGGCGAAGGGCTGTCAGTACAGCGTCATCTTCATCGCGCAGAACACTGGGTGGTCGTCAGTGGCACGGCAAAAGTGAATGTTGAAGATAAAGAATTCTTTTTATCGGAAAATCAATCCACATTCATCCCGGCCGGCAGCGTTCACACGCTGGAGAATCCTGGGAAAATCGATCTTGAAATTATTGAAGTTCGATCGGGGTTTTACCTTGAAGAAGATGACATCGAGCGTTTACACGATCGGTATGGCAGAGTTTAATTAAAGGGTTTGGCGATGGAAAAGTTAACGTGTTTTAAAGCTTATGACGTGCGCGGTAAATTAGGTGAAGAATTAAATGATGATATTGCCTACCGCATAGGGCGTGCTTATGGCGAGTTTTTAAAGCCAAAGACCATTGTTTTGGGCAGTGATGTGCGCCTGACCAGCGAAAGCTTGAAGCTGTCGTTGGCAAAGGGTTTGCAGGACGCTGGCACTGATGTTATCGATATTGGCATGACAGGCACTGAAGAAGTCTATTTTGCGACTTCTCACCTGAAAGCTGACGGCGGCGTGGAAGTGACGGCGAGCCATAATCCCATCGACTATAACGGAATGAAGTTGGTTCGCGAAGGTTCACGCCCGATCAGCGGAGATACCGGATTACGGGCAATTCAGGAGCTGGCGGAAACCAATCAGTTCCCTGCACCGGTCGCTACGCGCGGTAGCTATGTGCGTCAGGACGTGCTGGCCGATTATGTTCAGCATGTGCTGTCTTATGTGAATACCGAAAACTTTAAGCCGTTGAAACTGGTTATCAACTCAGGAAACGGTGCGGCCGGGCATGCAATCGATGCGATTGAGGCATCTCTCAAAGCCCTGAATGTCCCATTGGAGTTTATTAAGGTCCATCATCAGCCGGACGGCACATTCCCGAACGGTATTCCTAACCCGTTATTGCCTGAGTGTCGTGCAGATACTGCCAATGCTGTGCGTGAACAGGGTGCAGATATGGGGATAGCGTTTGATGGCGACTTCGATCGTTGCTTCCTGTTTGATGAAAAAGGCGATTTCATCGAGGGTTACTATATTGTTGGCCTGCTGGCGGAAGCTTTTCTGCAAAAACAACCAGGGGCAAAAATCATTCATGATCCGCGCCTGAGCTGGAACACCATCGATGTTGTGAATAAAGCTGGCGGCGTGCCGGTGATGTCAAAAACGGGTCATGCGTTCATTAAGGAACGTATGCGCTCAGAAGATGCCATTTATGGTGGTGAAATGAGCGCCCATCATTATTTCCGCGATTTTGCTTATTGCGATAGCGGCATGATTCCGTGGTTGCTGGTGGCTGAACTGGTCTGTGTCAAGGGCCAGACGCTGGGGCAACTGGTGCAAGACCGAATTGCGGCTTACCCTTCCTCGGGAGAAATCAATATCAAACTGTCGCAGCCGGCAGCGTCAATTGAAAGCGTGAAGCAACATTATCTGGCCCAGGCTGGTGAGGTAGATTACACCGATGGGATCAGCATGGAATTTGCCGATTGGCGCTTTAACTTGCGTTCATCCAATACCGAACCGGTAGTTCGTCTCAACGTTGAGTCACGTGCGGATGTAGCGTTGATGCAAGAAAAAACAAACGAAATTTTGGCGATGCTGTCTCGCTGATATCATAACCACGATGTTGCATCAGAACAGGGCTGCTATTTGCAGCCCTGTTTGTTTGAATGAACGTCATGGGCGATAATCAAAATTTATATCTTTAGCGCCATAGGCGCGTATAAGGAGTTGTTATGGCGATTTTAGTCACTGGCGGTGCCGGTTATATTGGTTCTCATACCGTGCTGGCCTTGTTGGGGCGTGGCGAAGATGTTGTTGTGCTGGACAACCTGTCGAATTCATCAGAGGAGTCGTTGCACCGCGTCGAACAGTTGGCTGGTAAAGCGGCAAGGTTCTACCAAGGCGATATTCAGAATGGTGAATGTTTGCGCAATATCTTCGGCGAGAATAAGATTTCAGCCGTGATCCACTTTGCCGGTCTGAAAGCAGTCGGCGAGTCAACTCGCAAACCACTAGAATATTATCAAAATAATGTTTCTGGCACTCTGGTATTACTGGAAGAAATGCGTCGTGCAGGGGTGAGCAAGTTCATCTTCAGCTCTTCCGCAACGGTCTATGGCGCCAATTCCCCTGTTCCTTATGTTGAGACCACGCCGATCGGCGGTACTACCAGCCCTTACGGCACATCGAAACTGATGGTGGAGCAAATTCTGCAGGACTTCGCCAAGGCCGAACCTCAATTCTCCATTATTGCCCTGCGGTACTTCAATCCAGTGGGGGCCCATGAGTCGGGGATGATTGGTGAAGATCCAAACGGTATCCCAAATAACCTGTTGCCTTACATTTCTCAAGTTGCCATTGGTAAACTTGAAAAACTGGGTGTATTCGGTGGCGATTATCCGACTGAGGATGGTACCGGTGTGCGCGATTATATTCATGTTATGGATTTAGCCGAAGGGCACCTGATGGCGATGGACCACTTGGATAAGATTGAGGGGTTCAAAGCCTATAACTTGGGGGCTGGCGTTGGTTACTCTGTTTTAGCTATGGTACAGGCTTTTGAAAAGGCTTCAGGAGTGAACATCCCCTACCAAATTTTGCCGCGTCGTGATGGCGATCTGCCCGCATTTTGGGCTGATGCCAACCTGGCCCGTCAGGAGTTGGGTTGGGAAGTCCGCCGCGGAATTGATGATATGATGCGCGATACGTGGAATTGGCAAAAGAACAACCCGCAAGGGTACGGCAATAAACTCTAAGGCCGCACCAAGGTACATTGAATCTTCGAAAGCCCCTGTTTTGTGGGCTTTTTTTTTATTAACAGTACGCTGATATTTATAGCCTGTGGGGCTGAATAAATTGAGCAATAATCATTCTCAATAAACCGGGTTATTTGCAACATGAGTTACTATGTTTTGGCTATTTATTGTGATTGATATTTGTTCAAAAGCCGATGCTGTCTATATCTATATGCTTTACTCAATATTAGCGCCAAAATAGGCGCTGATTCTATTTTTTTTTATGTTTTTCATCGTCTTGCTTTGATTTTTTAGTTGTGTTCTGGCTAACTGATAGGCAAGTAGGTTGTCGTCTATGTGGTGTTAATGTATTAACCCTCAACATAGGTGTATACTTCAGCCCGAAGAAAATTGACATCATTTTTGGCAATACACCCAAGCCTGGCGAACGGAACGATGGGCCACAGCGGTAAACATTTGGTGTGTTGCGTTAATGAAACTAAAGTAGTTGGGAGTCTCCACAGAAATGCTTAAAGCTGTCATTCCCGTTGCAGGTCTTGGCACCCGCATGTTGCCGGCAACAAAGGCTATTCCGAAAGAAATGTTGCCAGTCGTTGACAAACCCCTCATCCAATACATCGTGAATGAATGTGTCGCTGCCGGCATTAAAGAAATTATTCTGGTAACTCATTCATCTAAAAATGCCATCGAGAATCATTTCGATACTTCCTTTGAACTGGAAAGCATGCTGGAGTCGCGTGTAAAGCGCCAACTGCTGGAGGAAGTTCAATCGATTTGCCCTAAGGGCGTCACGCTGATGCATGTCCGTCAGGGGCAATCCAAAGGCTTGGGGCATGCGATTCTTTGCGCTCGGCCTTTAATTGGCGATGAACCCTTTGCTGTGCTGCTGCCTGATGTTTTAATGGACGATGTTGCCAGCGACCTGAAAAGAGATAATCTGGCCAGTATGATAGCCCGTTTTGATCAGCACGGTCGCAGTCAGGTGATGGTTGAGCCGGTGCCAGATAAGGATGTTTCCAAATACGGGGTGGTGGATTGCCGAGGCGTTGCGGTCGCACCGGGTGAAAGTGTGCCAATGCACGCGATTGTAGAAAAACCAGCATTAGATGAAGCACCGTCCAACTTGGCAGTGGTAGGTCGCTATGTTTTGGCTGCGGATATTTGGCCTTTGCTTGAAAAAACGCCTTACGGTGCTGGCGGTGAGATTCAGCTTACCGATGCCATCGCTATGCTAATGGAACAACAGCCGGTCGATGCTTTTGCTTTGGTGGGGCGTTCTCATGATTGTGGCGATAAATTGGGTTATATGAAAGCGTTCGTAGAGTATGGCGTTCGTCATCCTGTGCAGGGAACTGCATTCGCCGAGTGGTTAAAGGGCATGCTGCAGGGCTGAGTTTTGCAGGGATTTGATGGTGAATCCAGCCTATTCCTAAAGCAATAGGGTGCGGTTGGATGTAACTTAGCGAGCACCAAGACCCGCAATAGGGAGGCTGTTGGGGCCACGATAGCGAAAGCGAGTAGGGGCGTCCGTTTAATAAAAATCAGTGAGTTATCTCAAGTGTACTCTGGTTGCAGCAACGCCAGGGGCGGTAGCGTGGTTTAAAATATCGTTTAAAATTATGCAGTACTTGATTCCTTCGAGCCAGTCGTAGGTAAGTGTTTCTCATCAAGAACAGCACCGGTTGAAATGCTATTACGTTTCAGATGTTAGGGAATTTTAATCTTAAATCGAGTTTTTATATGAAGTATAGTCTAGGTTACCTCTGGGATTTGGCCACGGTCATTACAGAGAAAGAATTAAAAGTAAGATATAAAAGTAGTTTCTTTGGCTATTTATGGTCAATTGCTAACCCATTGCTGTTTGCCATGATCTACTATTTTATATTTAAGTTAGTCATGCGGGTTCAAATCCCTAACTATACTATTTTTATTATTACCGGTCTTTTCCCTTGGCAATGGTTTGCCAGTTCAACGTCAAACTCGTTACACTCTTTTCTAGCAAATGCTCAAATCATCAAAAAAACCGTTTTTCCTCGTTCGGTGATTCCATTCAGTAATGTGTTAATGGAGTGTTTGCATTTTTTATGTACGATTCCAGTCATTATCGTATTTCTCTATGTCTACGATATGCGGCCATCCATTGATTGGCTTTGGGGTGTTCCCTTAATCGGTTTGGCACAAATGATGATGACTTTCGGTATTGCCATGATGTTGTCAACATTGAATCTTTTTTTCCGCGATTTGGAGCGGTTTGTGACGTTGGGCATTATGCTGATGTTCTATTGTACTCCAATTCTCTATTCCGGAGATATGATTCCCAAAGAGTACAAATTCCTGATTGATTATAATCCTCTGGCCAATATGATATTGAGCTGGCGTGATCTGTTCATGAATGGTGTCATCGATTATCAACAGGTCGGCATGCTATACGGATATGCACTGTTGTTTATTATCATTGGCGTTAGTATATTCAATAAGCTGAAGTACAGGTTTGCAGAGATTCTATAATGAGCATAGCTATCGAATTTAAAAATGTTACTAAGCGCTATCCATTATATCATCATATTGGATCTGGCATTAAAGAGTTAATTTTTAACCCGCGCCGCGCGTTCAACCTGCTACGGGGACGCAGTTATTTGGCTATTGGCGACATTAGTTTTCAGGTTCAAAAGGGCGAATCAGTTGCGCTGATAGGCCGAAACGGTGCAGGAAAAAGTACCTCTTTGGGGCTTGTAGCCGGTGTGATGCGGCCTACCTCTGGTACGGTTAGCGTACAAGGGCGCGTGGCTTCCATGTTGGAGTTGGGGGGCGGTTTCCATCCTGAATTGACCGGCCGTGAAAATATCCGCCTCAATGCAACTTTATTAGGACTGCGCCGTAAGGAGTTGAAGGAAAGACTCGACAAGATTATTGAGTTCTCCGAGTTGGGGGATTTCATTGATGAACCTATTCGTGTTTATTCCAGCGGTATGTTGGCTAAGTTAGGTTTTTCTGTGATCACCCAAGTTGACCCTGATATTCTCATTATCGATGAGGTTTTGGCTGTGGGGGATATTTCATTCCAACGCAAATGCTTAAATACCATCAGTGAGTTTAAGGCAAAAGGTGTCACTATTCTTTTTGTGAGTCATAATCTTGCCGACGTTGAGAAAATTTGTGACAAGGTCATTTGGATAGAAAACCATAAGATGAGAGAAATTGGAGATGCTAAAACGGTTATCTCTCATTATAAAGAGGCAATGGCTTGATGTTTATGAACAAGGTAACCTTTAGGTAATGCAAATGAGTAATATTAAAATTTACACTTGTCACCATAAGCCAAGCGCTTTTCTTGACTCTACGTTAATCCAACCGATTCATGTAGGAAAGGCAAATAGTTTAAATGAGATTGGTTGCCCAGGTGATGATACTGGCGATAATATTTCATTCAAAAATCCGTTCTACTGTGAGCTAACGGCCCATTATTGGGTGTGGAAAAATGCCGCTCCAGCTGATTATATCGGCTTTATGCATTATCGCCGTCATTTCAATTTTTCTGAAGATCAACATGCTCCGGAAGATAATTGGGGTGTGGTCAATTATGAAAAAATTGACGAGCAGTACCAACGCCAATACGGATTAAACGACACCGATATTATCAAATGTTTAGCAGATGTTGATGTTGTTTTGCCAAAAAAATGGGATGTCAACGCTGCGGGTAGCAAAAATAACTACCAACACTATAAAGTATCCAACTATCTTCATATTGAAGACTATGATGCAGCATTGGAAGTTCTGGAGGAACTTTATCCAGAGTATAAGAGTGCGGCAGATAAATTTAATAACGCATCGGATGGTTATTACACAAATATGTTTGTTATGCGGAAGGACATATTTGAGGACTATTCGGAATGGTTGTTCGCCATTCTTGATAAGTTAGAAGGAAAAATCCGTTTTAAAAATTATAACAATCAAGAAAAACGGGTTGTTGGTCATATTGCAGAAAGATTGCTAAACATTTATATCAACTATCAAATTGATAAGCGCAGCTTAAAAATAAAAGAGTTACAACGTACGTTTATTCAGCAGGAAACTTTTAATGCAAAATTGAAGCCTGCATTTCCTGTCAAAAATGTGCCAGTAGTGATCTGTTTTGATAATAACTATGCGATTAGCGGTGGGGCGTTGATTCACTCCATTATTGTCAATGCCAATCCGGAACTGAATTACGATCTGGTGGTGTTGGAAAATGGTGTTTCTTTTGCCAACAAAGAACGCTTTTTCTCATTAGTTTCCAAACATGAAAATATTAGCCTGCGTTTCTTTGACGTTAATGCTTTCAGTGAAATAAAAAGCGTGTTTACTCGAGCGCACTTTAGTGCTGCAACCTATGCCCGTTTATTTATTCCGAAACTTTTTTCTGATTTTGAAAAAGTTATCTTTATCGATTCCGATACCGTCGTGGAAAGCGATCTGGCGGAATTGATGACGGTCCCGTTGGAAGATAATCTGGTTGCTGCAGTAAAAGATATTGTAATGGAAGGTTTCGTCATGTTTGGCGCAATGTCGCAATCCAGCGATGGTGTGATGCCTGCGGAACAATATTTATCAAGCTCACTGGGTATGGCTAATCCGGATGGTTATTTTCAGGCCGGGATTTTAGTATTCAATATCGCTCAGATGAATAGAGAGAATACCTTTTCCAGTCTGATGGATGCCCTGAAAAGCAAAACTTATTGGTTCCTGGATCAGGATATTATGAATCAGGTATTCCATGGGCGTGTGCATTATCTTCCATTAGAATGGAACGTATACCATGGCAACGGTAATACTGATGATTTCTTCCCGAACTTACGTTTTGCCACGTACATGAGTTTCCTCGAGGCACGTAAAAACCCTAAAATGATTCACTTTGCCGGGGAAAATAAGCCCTGGAATAATCGACATGTTGATTTCTTTGATAATTATCACAAAAATGTCGTAAATACACCCTGGGCATTTGAGAGTTATGAACGATTAGTTACTTCAGTGGCGCTCTCGGGTAGCACGCAGAAAGATCATCATGTACCCGTACTACATCTGACAAAGGTCAAAAGGTTACTAATGCCTGCCTTGAACAAGTTGGCACCAAAAGGAACCGTACGCCGCAACACATTGACGAAGTACTATTATAAAGTTAGACGCGTAATACTTGGGTAACATACTGATGAATAGCAAAAATGTTTTAATCGTTGGCGCTGGTTTCTCTGGCGCGGTTATTGGTCGTCAATTGGCCGAGCAAGGTCATAAAGTCCAAATCATAGACAGCCGCGAGCATATTGCAGGTAATTGCTATGATGCCCGTGATGAAAAAACGGATGTCATGGTACATACCTATGGCCCACATATTTTCCATACCGATAATGAGCGAGTGTGGAATTTTGTGAACCAATACGCCACCATGATGCCCTATGTGAACCGTGTAAAAGCTACGGTAAGCGGCCAGGTTTTCTCGTTACCTATTAATTTGCATACCATCAACCAGTTCTTTAAAAAGACCTGTTCGCCTGCAGAAGCGAAAGCATTAATTGCTGAAAAAGGCGACAGCAGCATAACGGATCCTCAGTCCTTTGAAGAGCAAGCATTGCGTTTTGTCGGTAAAGAACTGTATGAGGCCTTTTTCAAAGGTTACACCATCAAGCAGTGGGGAATGTCGCCTGCCCAATTGCCGGCTTCAATCTTGAAACGCTTACCGATTCGATTTAATTATGATGATAATTACTTCAATCATAAATTCCAGGGTATGCCGAAAGACGGTTACACCAGCATGATTGCGGGTATTCTTGATCATCCTAATATTTCGGTGTCTCTGGGGACTGAATACCAGACGGAAACACGTGCGCAATATGATCACGTGTTCTACAGTGGGCCGTTGGATGCTTTCTACGGTTTCCAGTTCGGCCGTCTGGGCTATCGGACCCTCGATTTTGAGCGTTTTACCGTGGAAGGGGACTACCAGGGGTGCGCCGTAATGAACTATTGCGAGCAAGAAGTGCCTTATACTCGTATTACAGAGCATAAATACTTCTCACCATGGGAACAACATGACGGATCAGTATGCTACAAAGAGTTCAGTCGGGCCTGTGAGGCGGATGATATCCCTTATTATCCTATCCGTCAGGTCGGTGAGATGAGCCTGTTGGAAAAGTATGTTGATTTGGCTGAGCAAGAAAAAAACATCACCTTTATCGGTCGTCTGGGGACTTATCGTTACCTGGATATGGATGTGACTATTGCCGAGGCGTTGAAAACGGCTGAGACTTATCTGGATAGTCTTGAAACAACACACTCAATGCCAGTGTTTACGGTCAGCGTAAGATGAATGCAACGGCGTTAATTGTTACTTTCAACCGATTGGAAAAACTAAAACACTGCTGGGCAGCGACGGCAGCGTTGCCCTTTCAGCACATTGTCATCGTTGATAACGCCTCTACCGACAATACTTTTGAATGGTTGAATGCAATTGATGATACGCGCCTTCATGTTATACGTGCCAAAAGCAACGGCGGAGGGGCTGGTGGCTTTAAACTGGGAAGCGAGTTTATTGCGGAGAACATAAGCACCGACTGGGTGTTTATGTTTGATGATGATGCTTACCCAACGGCAGGGCTGATCGAGAAATTTTCTGCCGTGGCTCAATCAGGCTACGATGCTTATTGTTGCCGCGTGGTGGATATGCAAGGGGCGTTGTGTAAAATGAACGTACCCTATAGAACCATGCCTACCTCGCTGGTGCAGACTATAGAGTATATTCTCAGGCCAAAAAGTTACCTCCCCGATGAGCAACATGCGTCTGAAGTGGTGACACTTTCATTTGTTGGCGCAATAATTCGCAAAGACGTTTTGAGCGCTAATCGCGAATCAATTTGGCCTGAGCTTTTTATTTATTATGATGATCTTTACTTCTCTTACAGGTTGAGTCAACGAGGGTATCGTATCCGATACTCACCCGAGCTGACGTTCTTGCATGATGTGCCGACTGTGAGTGTGGGGATCAACCCACCCTGGAAGGTCTACTATCTGGTAAGAAATCTGCTCCTTTCAAGGGCATTGTTCAGAAAACATGAAAGACCATACTCATTAGGTGCTATCGCACTGCGTATTGCAAAATATTTACTTTCTTTTACACCTCAAGAGCGTAAAGGGGAATATATTAGATATGTGGTTCGCGGTATTGTTGACGGTATATCAGGTAAAAATGGTAAACAACATTAGCCGGTAAGAGTTAAATGAAAAAGATTTGTTACTTTATCAACTCAGACTGGTACTTTGACCTGCACTGGGTTGAACGCGCTTTTGCCGCTAAATCGGCAGGCTATGAAATACATGTTGTCAGTCACTTTGTAGGTGATGATATCCTGCAAAAACTGACAGAGAAAGGCTTTGTATGTCACAATTCTTCAGTTTCTGAGCAATCTATTAACCCATTCCACTTTGTCGGTTCACTTTTCAAAGTGTGGCGTTTGCTCAAGAAGATCAACCCAGATGTGCTACATTGCATCACCATCAAACCTTGTCTGATGGGTGGGTTCTTTGCCCGCTTCTATAACAAACCCATTATCTTGGGCTTTGTCGGCCTGGGACGGGTGTTTATGGAAGATAAGTTATCTATGAACATCATTCGTTTGCTGACTCTGCGTTCCTACAAGCATATTTTTCAAAATAAAAAATCGTTGCTTGCCTTTGAACACGAGCACGATAGAGATCGTTTGATCGAGCTGACCCAGGTAAATAAGAATCAGACGGTAGTGATTGACGGTGCTGGCATCAACCCGGAAATCTACCACTATTCATTGGAAATAAATCGCGAAAAGCCGATTGTTCTGTTCGCCAGCCGTTTGCTCTGGAGTAAAGGGCTGGGCGATCTGGTTGAGGTGAAAAAACGCTTGGCGCTTAAAGGTGTCGATTTTGTGCTCAACGTGGCGGGTATTTCCATAGGCGACGATCAGGATGCGATACCTCTGTCGCAGATCGAAGAATGGCATCAGCAGGGTTTGATTAACTGGCTCGGCCGTTGCAGCGACGTGTACAGTTTGATTAAAGCTTCTAATGTGGTTGCGCTTCCATCGACCTATTCCGAAGGTATCCCACGCATCCTGTTAGAGGCTTCGTCAGTGGGGCGTGCCTGCATCGCGTATGACGTTGGCGGTTGCCAAAGTTTGATTATCGACGAATACACCGGCAGCTTGGTTGAGAAACGCAATATCGCGTTGTTGGCGGAAAAACTGGAGCATTTGCTTACCAGCCCCAGTAAAAGAGTCGAGATGGGGGTGCGTGGTAGAAAGCGCATTGAAAACAAGTTCGCCTCGTCCTTAGTCATTGACGATACTCTAAAACTCTATCAGAGGGCTATTTCTGCTGAAGGTTACTAATTTTTGACTGAAATACAGGAGTCTCATTTTGGCTTTTTTCGCAAAGCGATGGACGAAAAGGCACAATAAGGACATTCCCGTTCAGCCCATTGAAACGAAAGTCTTTTATCTGATTTCCGCTGCCGGCATGCCAAATTTTGGCGATGATATGCTGACGCGTTATTGGGTGGATTATCTCCAAGAAAAGTTTCCTGGTTGTACTATTTATCTTGATGCGGTCGATTCCGTAGTCGCCTCGGAATTATTTCCTACCGCCAGATGCGTGGATTATGTCTGGCGTCTGGCACAGGCTCTGGGTGATGAAGGGTCGGTGGAGGACAAGTTTGCCGATCCGTATGCGCTACCTTCTCGTGAACGTCTTATGGGGAAGATATTTAGTGTCGCACACAGTATCCATCTCTTAGGGGGAGGGTATATTAATGAGCTCTGGGGGGCGAACGTACGCCTTATGGAGCTCACGGCCTACTTCGCAAAGAAACACGATTTGGCATGTTACGCCACAGGCTTGGGATTGCAGCCGTTCTCTGCCGACAATGCCAATAAGCTTTCGCCGTTTATTCGTCACTTCGATCACTTTGACGTGCGTGACCGAGCCAGTTTCGAAGTGCTGGAGCCATTTGATATCCCTGCTTTGAGCTTCACCGGCGATGATTACTTCGCCTTCCCCGATTATCCGATAGGGCGCTTGATCGAGCGCGAACAACCTACATTGCACTTATGCATTCATACTGAGTTTTCTGAAAATGGCCTTTTGACGCAGAATTTGTTGGCGCTACTTCAGCAAGCGGTTTCCTTATTCAGTAAGCAGCATCCGGGTACCGCGATCAGATTTTATGAATTCAGACCAGGTTCCGATGGCGTGTTCTTCCAACAGGTAAGGCAGTGTTTTCCGCATGCTGAGTTCATTCGTTTCGAAGATATTTGGCGCGATGGTCTTCAATTTGCTGTTAATGATTTCTGTATTAGTTCGCGTTTTCACTTCCAGGTCATTGCCGCCAGTTTGGGCGTCGCAGGCATCTCTCTGTCTTGGTCAGATTACTATGATAACAAATTTGCCAGTCTGCAGCAGATGTCTGACTGGCCGATGGTCAGACCTGACGTTTCTGCGGATTCAATAGCGCAGTTGCTGGTTGAAAGACGCGCTGATCGCTCTGAAGGACGTGAGAAAATTTACTTGGAGAAGCGGACGTTGTTAGCCAGGCTGTATGATTTTTGAGTGGTTATAGACTGTTGCAAAGCCTATCGCACCAATCACTACCCACGCTGCTCAATCCTGAGTTAACATGTGTGCCACATCACAAAACCTGTTGGCCAAAGTTGTTAACAGGGTCATCCTCAGACAGGAGTTCCTAAATGTCCAAGCAACAAATCGGCGTTGTCGGCATGGCGGTAATGGGCCGCAATCTGGCATTGAACATCGAAAGCCGTGGTTACACCGTTTCCATCTTTAACCGTTCAGGCGACAAGACTGACGAGGTTATCGCTGAGAACCCGGGTAAAAACCTGGCGCCGTTCTACACCGTCGAAGAGTTTGTCGAATCGCTGGAAAAACCACGTCGCATTTTGCTGATGGTGAAAGCGGGTGAAGCGACAGACAAAACCATTGCTTCCCTGACTCCGCACCTGGATAAAGGTGACATTCTGATCGACGGTGGCAACACCTACTATCAGGACACCATCCGTCGTAACCGCGAACTGTCTGATCAAGGCTTCAACTTCATCGGTACCGGCGTTTCCGGTGGTGAAGAGGGGGCGTTGAAAGGGCCTTCAATCATGCCAGGCGGCCAGAAAGAAGCTTATGAGCTGGTGGCGCCAATCCTGAAGAAAATCGCTGCGGTTGCCGAAGGCGAGCCTTGCGTGACTTACATCGGCGCTGACGGTGCCGGCCACTACGTGAAGATGGTGCACAACGGCATCGAATACGGCGACATGCAGCTGATTGCCGAAGCCTATTCTCTGTTGAAACAGGCGCTGAACCTGAACAACGAAGAGCTGGCTGACACCTTCGCCGAGTGGAACAAAGGCGAATTGAACAGCTACCTGATCGACATCACCAAAGATATCTTCACCAAGAAAGACGAAGAAGGTAAATACCTGGTTGACGTGATCCTGGATGAAGCGGCCAACAAGGGCACCGGTAAATGGACCAGCCAGAGTTCTCTGGATTTGGGCGAACCGCTGTCGCTGATCACCGAATCCGTTTTCGCTCGTTACCTTTCCTCACTGAAAGATCAGCGTGTTGCCGCGTCCAAAGTGCTGACCGGTCCTAAAGCTGCGCCAGTAAGCGGCGACAAAGCTGAGTTCATCGAGAAAGTGCGCCGCGCGCTGTACTTGGGCAAAATCGTTTCTTATGCGCAGGGCTTCTCTCAGTTGAAAGCGGCTTCTCAGGAAAATAACTGGGATCTGCACTACGGCGATATCGCCAAGATCTTCCGCGCCGGCTGCATCATCCGCGCTCAGTTCCTGCAGAAAATCACTGACGCTTACGCAGACAATGCCGACATCGCCAACCTGCTGCTGGCGCCATACTTCAAGCAGATCGCTGATGAATATCAGCAAGCGCTGCGCGATGTGGTGTCCTACGCGGTGCAGAACGGCATCCCGACGCCGACCTTCTCTGCAGCCATCGCGTACTACGACAGCTACCGTTCAGCCGTTCTGCCTGCCAACCTGATCCAGGCGCAGCGCGACTACTTCGGTGCCCACACTTACAAGCGTATCGATAAAGAAGGTGTATTCCATACCGAATGGATGGAGTAATTAACCCTATCTATTAAAGCCGCCGGGGAAACCCGGCGGTTTCATATAAAATTTTATAAAAATTACGAGTTCTTCATAAAGTAAGTCTTGGGATAATAATTCAACAATGAGTTGTCATAAACAGCCTCGTTTTTATAATAAGAGTTAGGATGGAAGTTAACCTCCATACCAAGTAGTGAACCTAAAATAGCAATATGCAATCTGTCGGTATTCACAGTTTTATACTCTTGTAAGAAGCTGATCAGAGAACGCGTTGAGTTTCTGGCAAGATGCACGTTATCCCAAAAATCACCGTTCCAAGTGAGCGATATATCGTAATTATTTTCCCGATGTTCTTTTGTTAATGACTCTGAGTCTGTTCTATAACAGGAAACTACCTTTTTTTTCGCAACGATTGAAGTTATGTAATTTTCTTTATTAAGATAAAATGCCATATCATGAGTCAATATAATTGATTCATTAGGGACGTAACCTAACTTCAATAATTTCGAATAAGATATTTTTTCCCTGCAGCAAATAAACAGTGATTTTTTGTTGGCTTCAAAAAAGTCTTCGTATCCATTTATTGTTGATGGGAATATAATTGTTTTTGCAAATTTATGAATATTATCTCGTATGAAATCGCGACCTTCGGCGTAATAACCTTCAATAAGATTTCCGCCACCGCCAAAGAGTAAAATATCTCTTTCTGGCGTGTAGTTTTCTGTTGCGTCATAAGGGGAAAAGTTAAAATTATTGCCTTCAAGGAAATCATACGTCGCAGCAGCGATGACGCCATCACCTGCGTTTCCTGGATTGGCTTTGTAAATAAAACGATAATTTTCGCAATATGATTTTAACAATAGGGTCAGTGGATTTTCGTTTTTATGTAACATCATGTAACTCCGCGTTTCGCAATAACATAATAGTTGAAAGTACTGTGAACACGCTCCTTCGCATAGATGGTATGTACCGTACTGAATTTTTGTTCTCATATCAACAACTATATATTTGTTACTAAATTATAATAATTATAATTAAATTAGACAATAAATGATTTAAAAGGATTAGTTTAGAATGAAGAAAGTTCTTATTGTTACTCCCGACATTGAAGGTCCAATTCGTAATGGGGGAATAGGCACAGCATTTACCTCTCTGGCAGTAAATATGGCCAAGGAGGGATTCGATATCGATGTTCTTTATACCTGCGGAGATTACTCTGAGTCAGGTGATAAAAATATTGATTATTGGATTGATGTATACGGCGAGCATAATGTTAATCTTATTGTTCTTCCTTCATTGAAAGAGGTTAATATTGATGCTCCGTATTTTAGAAGGAAAAGTTATACTGTATATGACTGGCTGAAAAACAATGACAAGTATGAGGTTGTCATTAGTTGCGAATGGCAAGCTGATTTGTATTACTCGCTCCTGAGTAAGGAGCAGGGTTTGTTCTTTGAAAAAACAACCTTTATCGTCAATACCCATAGTTCGACGCTTTGGGCTGATGAGGGTAATTATCAACTGCCTTACGATCAAAATCACATGGAATTGTATTTCATGGAGCAGAAGGTCGTTGAGATGGCGGATCAGGTTATTAGCCCATCCCAATACCTTTTAGACTGGATGAAAGACAAGAAGTGGGTTCTGCCAGAGCGCAGTCAGGTTATCTTTAACTGCGAACCCTTTTCTATACAAGAAGAAGATGATCAGCTTATTCGTCCCCGTAGTAAGAAAAATAATACCTCTGGGGCTGAATTGGTTTTCTTCGGTCGTCTTGAAACGCGTAAGGGCCTGGACATTTTTCTGCGCGCTTTACAGAGTTTAAAAGATAATGAACTAGAAAAGGTATCTGCTGTTACGTTTCTAGGTAAAAGTGTGTCGTCGGATAACTTTAATTCGATTGAGCATATTCGTGAAAAAACGGATAAGATCAAAGTAAAAGTTAATATTATTACCGACTACGATCGTACCCAGGCTGACGCATACATAAAGAAAGAAAATGTTCTGGTAGTTATTCCCTCGTTGGTGGAGAACTCGCCTTATACGGTTTATGAAAGTCTTATTGGTGGTGTTAACTTCATTGCTTCTTCCGTTGGTGGCATCAAAGAACTCATCCCCGAGGAAAACCATCCTGATATTATCTTTAACCCAACACCTGGGGATCTTTATCTAAAAATAGCTTCTCGACTTGATAACTTGAGCATTACTTCGCAGCTTTCAGAATCTGTCGAAGATATTAAAGACAAATGGGTGGCTAAACTTAAAGAAGATTTTAAGACACGCGAAATTGCCCAAGGGGTTAATCGTGAGCCATTAGTTACTGTCTGCTTGGTTCATCACGATAGGTGCCATTTGCTGCAGCAGGCAATTGCCTCTCTTAAGACGCAAACCTATTCGAATTTTGAGGTTATTCTTGTCGACGATGGCAGCGTAAAAGAAGATTCTCATCGTTACCTGAACCTGATTAATAAAGAGTTCACGGATAGGGGCTGGAAGATCATTAAAAGCTCAAATAACTATTTGGGCGCAGCAAGGAATTTGGCTGCAAAACACGCAGCGGGTGAGTACCTGATTTTCATGGATGACGATAACGTCGCCAAGCCTGACGAGATTGAGATGTTTGTTAAGGCGGCAATCCACTCAGGTAGCGATGTCTTAACAACGCCAAGCGATCTGATCTACGGTGATGAATTCCCGTCGCCATTTAGAAAAATGAAGGATTGCTGGCTGCCGTTGGGTGCTGACATCAATGTAGCCAGTTTTGCCAATTGCTTTGGTGATGCTAATGCTATGGTGAAAAAGAGTGTTTTTGATAGTCTGTATGGGTTTACAGAGGATTATGGTATTGGTCACGAGGACTGGGAGTTTTTCTGCCGTGTAGCGTTGGCAGGCCATAAAATGCAGGTTATTCCTGAACCGTTATTCTGGTATCGCGTTGCTAATACAGGCATGTTGATCAGTGGAAATAAGTCAAAGAATAACTTCCGCAGCTACCGTCCATTCATGACTCCAGGTAATCAAGTCCAGTATACAATGGGATTGCTACCTTCTTTCATGGAAAAGATTAATAAATTAGAACGCGATCTTGCTTTTTACCGGAACAGTGGGAGTATGGGGGACGCAGGCACTCTCGGTACTATCAATGAAAAGCTGGAGTTTCTTATATCGCAGCAACGAGATGGTTGGGCACATGACCGCTTCAATGTATTAATTAACGCAGTCAATAGAAAAAACATATTTTACCGTGCCTTGAGAAAATGTTACCGTATCCTTAAAGGCCGTTGATTTAACGCATGATAAAAAAGCGCCGTTTTTACGGCGCTTTTTTTATATCTGTAATTCCAATTGCCGACATATTTAATTATCATGTCTCTGGGGGTAGTGCATGTAATATGTTATTTACGATTTTATCCCATCCCGCAACAGAGATGTCGTCCGCTTTATTATATTCTGCAAAACGTTCGATGTAAGAAATAAGAACATTTTCGTTTGCATATTCAATGATACCATGTTTACTACTGTCATCACTTTGGAAAACCACCAAAACCTTGGCCTTTCCTCTTCGATTTAGTTCATTAGCTAGTTTCGCTATTACGTCCATATCAATTTGGTTATTATTTTTCTTAATGACGAAAATCTTTTTTTTGTTTTGTAGACCATCAAGAAATTTTTTAACAAGATAATCTATTTTATTTTTTTCGATCAGGTATTTTTCTTTTCGGTTATTTTCGGCATCATCAAAAACCCAATTGTTATCAATTTGACTGCTATAGAGCTCAGTATGGAAGATAATACCGTTATCTTTATCAACGAGCATATTGCTCCAGGTGGGATGCAAATTGTCGAACTGATAAAAATTTGCAAAATCACCTGTGACCAGGTTGAGCAGGTCTTGATGATCTTTGATCAATGACCAGCGAAAAAGGCTACCATTTTCGAGACCTTTACTTCGCAGATAGAAACCAAATTCACAGTTGTCACCCATGCTTTCAAAGCGTTCCAGATCATGATTGTTCATTTTTTAACCCTGTCAGATGCTGCCCATATGATTTCCTTACGTTGATTTTAAGTTACTTTATTGTTTTTATGTATGGATTTTATGTTAATTTCTGTTGGGGTAATGTTATTTGATTTCAATTGGATATAAAAAAACACGGACCAAGCCGTGCTTTTTTATTGCCTGAAAAATCAGGTCATTTTTGGTGCCGCTCACGCAGCCGGCCAATCACCTTGCTTAAATCCAGATCCTGATCCTGCAGCAGCACCAGCAGGTGATAAATCAGATCGGAGGCTTCGTTGGTTAACTCTTCACGATCGTTCACTGTGGCAGCCAGCGCGGTCTCCACGCCTTCCTCACCCACCTTCTGCGCAATGCGCTTGGTGCCGCTGGCGTACAGGCTGGCGGTGTAAGAGCTGTCCGGGCTGGCGGTCTTGCGTTCCGCCAACAGTTGCTCCAACTGATACAGAAAACCCCAATCGCTGGCGGCCGGGTGGAAGCAACTGCTGTTGCCCAGGTGGCAGGTTGGGCCAATTGGGTTGGCCAGAATCAACAGCGTATCGTTGTCGCAATCTGGGGTGATGCTGACCACGTTCAGGAAATGGCCGGAGCTTTCACCCTTGGTCCATAGACGCTGCTTGGTACGAGAGAAAAAGGTGACCTTGCCGCTTTGCTCGGTGGCGGCCAGCGCTTCCTGATTCATATAGCCGAGCATCAGCACTTCGCCGGACACGGCGTGCTGGACGATAACCGGCAGCAGGCTCCCGGTTTTTTCCCAGTCCAGCTGGTTTCTTTGTTGTTCTGTTAACACACGCGAATCTCCACGCCTTGTTCTGCCAGGAACTTTTTCAGTTCGCCGATATTAATGATTTGCTTGTGGAACACCGAAGCGGCCAATGCGCCGTCGACGTCCGCATCGCGGAACGCTTCCAGGAAGTGTTCCATGGTGCCCGCACCGCCGGAGGCGATCAGCGGCACTTTGCACACTTCCCGTACCCGCCGGAGCTGCTCCAGATCGTAGCCGTTGCGCACGCCGTCCTGATTCATCATGTTCAGCACAATCTCACCGGCACCGCGTTTTTGCACTTCCTGAACCCAGTCCAGAGTTTCCCACTCTGTGATACGGGTGCGGCTTTCATCGCCGGTGTATTGATTAACGTGATACTTGCCGGTGTCAGATTCGAACCAGGTATCAATTCCCACCACGATGCACTGCACGCCAAAGCGATCCGCCAGGCGGCTAATCAACGTCGGGTCGGCCAGCGCCGGTGAGTTAATGGAAATCTTGTCGGCGCCAAAAGAGAGGATCTGGCTGGCATCTTCCGGGCTTTTAATCCCGCCGGCGACGCAGAAGGGGATATCGATCACTTCCGCCACGCGCGACACCCAGCTCTTGTCTACCACCCGGCCATCGCTGGAGGCGGTAATATCGTAGAACACCAACTCGTCCGCGCCTTCCTGCGCATAACGTTGCGCCAACGGAACGATATCGCCGATGATCTCGTGGTTGCGGAACTGCACGCCTTTCACTACCTGCCCGTCTTTCACATCCAGACAGGGAATTATCCGTTTTGCCAGCATGCGATTGCCTCCTCAACGCTAAATTTACCTTCCAGCAGCGCGCGGCCTACGATCACACCCTCAACGCCGCTGCCGCGTAACTGAGCGATATCATCCAGATTGCCGATACCGCCGGATGCCTGGAAGGCGATCTGCGGGTAGCGGCGGCTGATTTCCCGGTACAGCGCCACGTTAGAGCCGGCCAACGTGCCGTCGCGCGAAATGTCGGTGCACAGCACGTGCTTCAGGCCGTAGGGCAGGAACTGCTCGACCACCTGTTCCAGCGTGGCGTCGGAGTTCTCCTGCCAGCCGCTGATCGCCACGTGCTTGATACCTTCGGCGTCGATGCGCACATCCAGCGCCAGCACCAGGGCTTCCGCGCCGTAACGTTCGAACCAACCCTGCACCCGTTGCGGCTGTTTTACCGCCGTGGAGCCGATGACGACCCGGCTCGCGCCCGCTTCGAGCAGGGCTGAGACGTCCTGCTCGGTGCGAATACCGCCGCCGACCTGTACCGGTACGTTAACCCCTGCCAGCAGTTTGCGCAGCAGCGGGATCTGGCGCGCCGCCGGATCCTTGGCACCGGTCAAGTCGACCAGATGCAAGACTTGCGCGCCCTGTTGTTGATAGTCCTGCAGACGTGAGCGCGGATCGTTGCCGTAGTCGCGCTGCTGACCATAATCGCCCTGATGCAAACGCACCACATTCCCGTCGATCAAATCCAAAGCCGGAATAATCATGCTGCCTACATCTCCAGAAAGTTTTTCAACAGTTGCGCGCCGGCCGCTCCAGATCGTTCTGGATGAAACTGCACGCCGAAGAAATTGTCTTTTTGCACGGCGGCGGTGAAGGGCTCGCCGTAGTTCGCCTGGGCGATGGTGCTTGAGCATATCGGCATCGCATAGCTGTGAACGAAGTAAAAGTAGGCGCCGTCCTCGATACCGCGGAACAGATGGTGGCCCGCTTGCGCGGAAACCTGATTCCAGCCCATGTGCGGCAACGGCAGGCCGAAGTCGGTCATCTGCATCACCGGCGTGTCGATAATGCCCAGTGTGTTGATGCCGCCGCTTTCTTCGCTGCTTTTCGCCAGCAGCTGCATGCCGAGGCAAATACCCAGCACCGGCTGGGTGCAGGCCTTGATCAGATCAATCAGCTCGCGCTCTTTCAATTGGTCCATCGCCGCCTGCGCGGTGCCGACGCCCGGCAGGAACAGCTTGTCGGCGCGCAGCACGATCTCCGGATCACGGCTCACCTCCGGCTGGTAGCCCAACCGCTGCACCGCATAGGTGACCGACGAAAGATTGGCGCAGCCGGTATCCAGAATCACCACGTTCATCACAGCACTCCTTTTGAACTCGGGAGGGTGTTGCCCTCAACGCGGATCGCCTGGCGCAGCGTGCGGCCAAACACTTTGAACAGGCTTTCGACCCGATGGTGGTCGTTTTTGCCTTTGGTTTTCAAGTGCAACGTGCAGCCCATGGTGTACGACAGCGAACGGAAGAAGTGTTCGACCATTTCGGTGCTGAGATCGCCGACGCGCTGGTAGTTGAACTCGGCTTTATATTCCAGGTGCGGGCGGCCGGAGATATCCAGCGCGCAGCGCGCCAGGCACTCGTCCATTGGCAGCACGAAGCCGAAACGGGCGATGCCGCGCTTGTCGCCCAGCGCTTTGTTCAAGGCTTCGCCGAGCGCCAGGCCGGTATCTTCTACCGTGTGGTGATCGTCGATATACAGGTCGCCTTTCACGTCGATGTCCATGCGGAAGCCGCCGTGGGTGGCGATCTGATCCAGCATGTGGTCGAAGAAGCCGACGCCGGTCTTGATCTTGCTGCCGCCTTCGCGATCCAGCCAAACGTTGACGTCGATCTGCGTTTCTTTGGTGACGCGATTCACCCGCGCGTGGCGGTCACGTTGGGTCAGTTGGCGGGTGATCTCTTTCCAGCCCAGCGTGTCACGCTGATAACGCAGCCCCTGAATGCCCATATTTTCCGCCAACTGAACGTCGGTAGGACGATCGCCGATCACATAGCTGTGAGCGGTATCCATCACGCCCGGCTCCAGATAGCCTTTCACCAGCGCGGTCTTCGGCTTGCGGCAGTCGCAGTTGTCCGCCGGCAGGTGCGGGCAGATCAGGATATCTTCAAAGTGGATGCCCTGTGAGCTGAGGATCTGCATCATCAGGCCATGGGGCGCATCGAAGGTTTCCTGCGGGAAACTGGCGGTGCCGAGGCCATCCTGATTGGTGATCATCACTAGTTGATAACCCGCCTGCTGCAAACTCAGCAGCGAAGGGATCACGTCCGGCTCCAATGCCAGCTTGTCCAGGCGATCGACCTGGAAGTCTTCCGGTGGTTCAGCAATCAGCGTGCCGTCACGGTCAATAAAGAGGAATTTCTGGCTCACATTGGCTCCTGGCGAGTCTCGGTTGCTCCGGGCAGGGCTGACAGCGCATCGATGACGCGCCGGCATTCGTCGCGGGTGCCTATGGTGATGCGCAGGCAGCCGGATAACCCAGGCTGTTTATTTTGGTCTCTCAAGATAATGCCCTGATCCCATAAGGTTTTAAACACATTACTTGAGGCAGTGAATCGAGCCAGCAGGTAATTGCTGTCGCTGGTGAAAACCTGTTCAACGCAGGCGCAGTTTTCCAGCTCCCGTTGCAGCCAGCTGCGGTTGGCCGAGATCTCGGTAACGCGCTGACGCATGGTGCGGACCCCTTCGGTGCTGAGCGCCTGAGCGGCGATGTCGGCAACCGGCGTCGACAGCGGGTAGGGGGCAATTACCTTCAGCAGCAGGGTAATGAGCTCTTCATTAGCCAAAGTGAAACCACAGCGCAGGCCGGCCAGCGCGAAGGCCTTCGACAGCGTACGCAGGATCGCCAGGTGCGGGTAGTCCTTTAACCAACCGGCGCAGCTTGCCTGGGGGCAGAATTCGATATAGGCCTCGTCAATCGCAACGATCGCCTTGCCTTTGGCCATCTCCAACAGCGTGCGCAGGTCGTCGGGATCGATCAGATTGCCGGTCGGGTTGTTCGGGCTGCAGACATAAATCAGTTTTACGTTGTCCAGGCTGTCGGCGATTGCGGGCAAATCCAACTGCCAGTCTTGCCTGGCCGCCACGGTACGACGCTCCACGCCAAAGGTTTCGGCGCTGACGGCGTACATGCCGTAGGTCGGCGGGCAGAACAGAATTGCGTCTTTGCCCGGCTCGCAGAACGCGCGAATCAGCAGTTCAATGCCTTCATCTGCGCCACGGCTGACCAACACCTGATCCTTGTTAACGCCGGCGTAATCGGCATAACGCTCGATCACCAGCGCAGGCTGGCACTCCGGGTAACGGTTAAAGGTTTGGGCCGTCAGTTGGAATTCCGGCGCGGTCGGGTATTCGTTGGCATTCAGCCACACGTCGCCGTTGCCGCCCAGGCGGCGCGCCGATTGATAAGGGGTCAGCTCGCGAACGTTGGCGCGTGCCAGATTTTCAATGCTCATGCTTGCTCCTTCAGGGCGGCAACGCGCAGGGTGACGGCGTTTTTGTGGGCGATCAACTGCTCGGCGGCGGCCAGCGTTTCAATGGTGGCCGCCAGATTCATAAAGCCCTGCGGCGTCAGCTCCTGCACCGTCATGCGTTTCTGGAAGTCCGCCAGGCCCAGGCTGGAGCAGGTGGCGGTATAACCGTAAGTCGGCAACACGTGGTTGGTGCCGGAAGCATAGTCACCGGCGGACTCCGGTGACCAGTCGCCAAGGAACACTGAACCGGCGCTGGTGATGCTGTCGACCAGTTCGCGGGCGTTGCGGGTCTGAATGATCAGGTGTTCCGGGCCATATTGGTTGCTGATGGCAATGCACTCGGCCAAATCTTTGGCGACGATCAGCCGACTGCTGGCCAGCGCCTGACGGGCGGTTTCGGCGCGCGGCAACTGGGCTAACTGTTGCTCCACCGCAACGGCCACCGCTTGCGCCATGGCCACGTCCGGGGTCAACAGGATCACCTGGGAGTCCGGGCCGTGCTCCGCCTGCGACAGCAGGTCAGAGGCGACAAACGCCGGAGTGGCGCCGCTGTCGGCGATCACCAGCACTTCGGAAGGGCCTGCCGGCATATCGATGGCCGCACCGTCCAGCCGCTGGCTGATCTGACGTTTGGCTTCGGTGACAAAGGCATTGCCCGGCCCGAAGATTTTCGCCACACGGGGCACGGAGTCGGTGCCGAACGCCATGGCGGCAATCGCCTGCGCGCCGCCCACCTGAAACACTTCCCGCACGCCGCACAGTTGCGCGGCGTAGAGAATTTCGTCGGCAATCGGCGGCGGCGAACAGAGCACCACGCGGCGGCAACCGGCGATGCGTGCCGGGGTTGCCAGCATCAACACGGTAGAAAACAGCGGTGCGGAACCGCCGGGAATATACAGACCAACCGAGTCGATCGGGCGGGTTACCTGCTGGCAGCGTACGCCAGGTTGGGTTTCCACATCGACCGGCGGCAGCTGTTGCGCGTTGTGGAAGGTTTCCACATTGGCCACCGCCACCGCCATCGCCTGCTTGACCTCATCAGTCAGGCGAGTGCCGGCTGCGGATATTTGTTCTGCGGTGACGCGCAGTGCGCCAACGTCGGTTTTATCAAATTTGGCGCTGTAATCGCGCAGCGCCTGGTCACCGTTGGCCTTCACGTTGTCGAGGATTTCGCGTACCGTGCGGGTGATGCTGTCTTCGGCCGCTATCGCCGGGCGCATCAGCAGTTCTGCCCGCTGTTGAGCGCTGCAGTCCGCCCAATTGATGAGGGTATTGAAGGTCGACATGGCGTTACTCCATCATCTTCTCAATTGGCAACACCAGAATGGAGCTGGCGCCGAGCGCTTTCAGTTTTTCCATGGTTTCCCAGAACAGGGTTTCACTGCTTACCATGTGCATCGCCACGCGGTTTTGCGCGCCGGCCAGCGGCAGAATGGTAGGGCGCTCGGCACCCGGCAGCAGCGCGACGATTTCATCCAGGCGCTCGCTCGGCGCGTGCAGCATAATGTATTTGGATTCGCGTGCCTGGATTACGCCCTGAATACGGGTCATCAGGCGATCGATCAACTGTTGTTTCGCCTCCGGCATTTCGCCGTCACGCTGGATCAGGCAGGCTTTGGAGCGGTAAATCACTTCGACTTCACGCAGGCCGTTGGCTTCCAGAGTTGCGCCGGTAGAGACCAGATCACAGATGGCGTCGGCCAGACCGGCACGCGGCGCCACTTCGACGGAACCGTTCAGCAGGCAAGATTTGAAACGTACGCCCTGTTTGTCGAGGTATTGCTTCAGCAGGTGCGGGTAAGAGGTGGCGATACGGGAATCTTGCAGGCTTTGCGGGCCGTTGTATTCACTGTCGAGCGGTGCGGCCAGCGACAGGCGGCAGCCGCCGAAGTCCAGGCGGCGCAGGGTGAAGTAACGCGGGTCTTCGCCCTGGGCGCGGCGGGTGAGCAGCTCTTCTTCCAGCACGTTCTCACCGATGATGCCCAAATCAACCACGCCGTCCATGACCAGCCCTGGGATATCGTCATCACGCACGCGCAGGATATCAATCGGCATATTCTCGGCGAAGGCAATCAGGCGTTGTTGTTGCAGATTGATTTTGATCCCGCAGCGCGCAAGCAGTTCCTGGGATTCATCGCTCAGGCGGCCTGATTTCTGCATTGCTATCCGTAAACGTGTTTTGTCCAGCATGGTAACCTCTGTTTAATCTGTAATTTTATGAATTTATTGTAAAAATTATTTTTCTGTCTGTCCGGAGCCAAAAAAAAACCCTCGGAAGAAATCTTCCGAGGGCTCTCTCTTGCATTCTGCGCGCCACTGGAAGATTAAGAAACCGTCTCCCAGCACACATCGCCTGAAAGACTAGTCAGGATGATGGTGATGATGGTGGTTGAACTGAATGCGTGTCATGGTGTTTTCTCTGTAAAATGTCGGTACAAACCGAATTGCTAATTAACCTAAACTATCCGCTGTCTGTCGCGCAACCCTTTTTTACAGTCATAAATTTAATTTATTGAAACAGGCTGGGTTATTAGTCAGACACAAGTTTACCTAAGCTTAAATCGGGGCGGATTGTATCCCTTTACGGAGTGGCGTAGCCTGAATGGGTAAAGTGCTGCAATCTTCAGGAGAGGAAGATAATGAAAAAGGTAGCCATTATTGGTCTGGGCTGGCTGGGTATGCCGCTGGCTCTGTCGCTGATGAGCCGTGGGTTTGACGTGGTCGGCAGTAAAACCACGCCGGATGGCGTCGAGGCCGCACGCATGAGCGGGATTGAATGTTATCAGTTGGAAATGACGCCGGAGCTGATTTGCGATCCGGACGATCTGGAACCCTTGCTGAGCGTAGACGCGCTGGTGGTGACGCTTCCCGCCCGTCGCACCGTCGAAGGCAGCGAAAACTACTTCAATGCGGTGCGCATGCTGGTGGACAGCGCAATGGCCTTTGGCGTGTCGCGCATCATTTTTACCAGTTCAACCTCGGTGTATGGCGAAACGGCCGGCACGGTGCGCGAAGATTCGCCGCTGAGGCCGGTGACGCCGTCCGGGCGTGTGCTGGCTGAACTGGAGCGCTGGCTGCATGAACTGCCTAACACCTCGGTGGATATTTTGCGGCTGGCGGGGCTGGTGGGGGCGGATCGCCACCCTGGCCGTTTCCTGGCCGGCAAGGTCGACGTCAAGGGCGGCTCGCAAGGCGTCAATCTGGTGCATCAGGATGATGTGATTGCGGCTATTCAACTGTTGCTGAAGCTGCCGAAAGGCGGGCACGTTTATAATCTGTGTGCGCCTGCCCATCCGACCAAACGCGAGTTCTACCCGGCATTGGCGGAGCAGTTGCATTTAGCCCCACCGCGGTTTGCCGCCGAGAGCGAGCAGGGCGGTCGGCTGGTGGACGGCAGCCGCATCTGCAACGAACTGGGGTTTGAGTACCAGTACCCGGATCCGGCACGTATGCCGGTCAACTAATTCGCTTTTTCAAGCCCCGCAGCCGCGGGGTTTTTCGTCTGCGGTTCCCGCGCGAACCTGTTCAAATCCTCCAGCAGCGCAGTCAACGCCTCTTTCGGCTGGCCAGGCCGGCTCACCAGGCTTAGCATCGCCTGATAAGAGAGCGCCTGTCCGCCAAGTTGTCTTAATTCGCCTTGTTCAACCCAGCGTGCGGCGTAATGGGTTGGCAGGTAGCCGAGATATTCCCCGCTGAGCAACAGATGGGCGACACCTTCCATATGATGGGCAACTGCGCCGAGATTTAACGGCGCGACAGGGCACAGCTGCTGCGCCAACAAATAGCCGCGTTTAACCCAGCGCGCATTTTCGATCTGTTCGCGGCTCGGTTGCTCGACGGTAAACAACGGATGATCGCTGCTGCAATAGATCGCCTGCGTTTCGCTTGCCCACGGGCGATACTGCAATTCATCCAACTGCTGGCCAAAATAGCCGATGCCCAGATCGAGCTGTTGATTCAGCAGCCCTTGTTCGATTTCGGCGGGGGAGCAAATTCGGCATTGCAACTGAACATCCTGATATCTCCGTTGAAACCGTTTGATGGCGCGGCTAAATGGATTGCCCGGCAGCGACACCAGATTATCCACCAGGCCTATCTGCAGATCGCCGGTCAGTAAGCCGTTCAGCGACTGGCTTACCCGGGTAAAGTCGCGCGCGGCGTTGAACAGACTGCGGCAGGCGATCAGTATGCGTTCCCCTTTCGGGGTCAGCATAAAACCGGAGCGGCCACGTTGACACAGGCGAAATCCCAGCCGGGTTTCCAGCGTCGCGAGGTGAGTGCTGATGGTGGACTGATTCATCAACAGCGCCTCCTGAGCCGCGCTGACGCCCTGGGCTTCGGCAACGGCGACAAAAACCCGCAGCAGCCTGAGATCGATATCGCTTAGGTTGGTGAGCATCTTTCCCTCCGCAGAAACAGCCTGTTATTAACCCTTTGATAACATCACCGTGATGGGCGCACACCGGTGGGTCCCTGGGTTCATATGTCATGGGTTTGAAATAAAAATCAATAGTTCAACACCTTACTGGCATCGGTTTTTTCAATGCTTACATTCCAAAGAGGGAATGGTAGTCCAGTCGGGTGGTGGGTAGCCTGTATTTGTTACCTAAATGTTGGGATTTCACAACGGCTGATCAAAAGGAAAAAACATGCTTAATCAACCCCAGAGCGGCAACGAGATGCCGCGTTTTGCCGGTATTCCCACCATGATGCGTCTGCCCGTAGCCGACGATGCCCAGGGGCTGGATGCGGCCTTTGTCGGCGTGCCCCTTGATATAGGCACTTCAAATCGCAGCGGCACGCGCTATGGACCACGGCAAATTCGGCAGGAATCGGTGATGATCCGCCCTTATAACATGGGCACCGGCGCCGCGCCTTTTGAGCGGCTCCAGGTCGCCGACCTGGGTGACGTTGCCATCAATCCCTATAGTCTGGAAGACAGCGTTAACCGCATAGAACTGGCCTATAACGGCATTATTTCCCAAGGTTGCCTCCCGCTGACGCTGGGGGGAGATCACACGCTGACGCTGCCGATCCTGCGGGCAGTCGCCCGCCGTTATGGTCCGGTCGGTTTAATCCATGTTGATGCCCACTCCGATACCAACGAAGAGATGTTTGGCGAAAAACTGGCTCATGGCACCACTTTCCGCCGCGCTTATGAAGAGGGGCTGCTGGCGCCGCAGCGGGTGGTGCAAATTGGCCTGCGCGGCAGCGGCTATGCCGCGGACGATTTCGACTGGTCGCGGCGACAAGGATTTCGCGTAGTGCCGGCAGAGGCGTGCTGGCATCGCTCGCTGGCACCCTTGATGGAGGAGGTGCGCGAGAAAATGGGCGATGCCCCGGTCTACCTCAGCTTCGACATCGATGGGCTGGATCCGGCGTTTGCGCCAGGCACCGGTACGCCGGAGGTCGGTGGGCTGTCGGTCTGGCAAGGGCTGGAGATCGTCAGAGGGTGCAACGGGGTGAATCTGGTGGGTGCCGATGTGGTGGAGGTGTCGCCTCCCTATGATCGTTCCGGTAACACCGCGCTACTGGCGGCCAACCTACTGTTTGAAATGCTGTGCGTCCTGCCTGGCAGATAAGACGCCGTGAAATCTGGCCGGCGGAGCCGTTGCGCCTGGGCCCATATAACAACAAGCCAACGGAGTTGCCGATGAATCTCGATCTGCTCGTAGTGGTGTTTTATTTTTTGGTAATAGGGGCGGTGGGTTGGCTTGGCGTTCGCCGGGCCACCACCAAGGAAGATTATCTGGTTGCCGGCCGCAATCTGGGGCCGTGTTTGTACCTGGGAACGCTGTCCGCCGTGGTGCTTGGCGGCGCGTCAACCATCGGCAGCGTTAAACTGGGTTACACCTACGGTATCTCGGGGGTGTGGCTGTGTGGCGCGCTGGGAGCGGGAATTGTGGTCCTGAGCACGGTGCTGGCCAAGCCGTTGCTCCAGTTAAAGCTGTATACCGTCAGCCAGGTGCTGGCTCGACGCTATCACCCTGCCGCCAGGCTCACCAGCGGTGCCATCATGTTGGCGTATGACCTGATGGTGGCGGTGACCTCGATTATCGCCATCGGCAGCGTGATGCAGGTGATGTTTGAGCTGCCCTTCACTACGTCAATTCTGCTGGGGGGCGGTTTGGTGGTGCTCTATTCCACGTTGGGCGGCATGTGGTCATTGACGCTTACCGATATCATCCAGTTTATCATCATGACCGTTGGTCTGATGCTGGTGCTGATGCCAATGAGCATCGTCAAGGCCGGCGGTTGGGAAGCTTTCGGCAGCCTGTTGCCGGCCAGCTACTATCAGCTGTCATCAATCGGTCTGGACACCATACTGGTGTTTTTCCTGATCTACTTCTTCGGCATCCTGATTGGCCAGGACATCTGGCAGCGGGTATTCACCGCCCGCAGCGCCAATGTCGCGCGCTATGCCGGTCTGGGGGCCGGCGTGTACTGCGTGCTGTATGGCGTCACTGGCGCGTTGATCGGCATGGCGGGCAAGATTGTCCTGCCGCAGTTGGCCAACACCGACGGCGCCTTTGCCGCCATCGCCCAGGCGGTATTGCCGGCAGGCATCAGTGGGTTGGTGGCTGCCGCCGCGCTGGCTGCGCTGATGTCAACCGCCAGCGCTTGTCTGTTGGCATCGTCAACCATTGCGCTGGAAGACGTATTACCGGCGATCCGCAAGCGGCCTTCGGGCGGCTTGGCGGCCGGGCGATTTACCACCCTGATCATGGGCGTGATTATGCTGGGGCTGGCGTTTCTGGTACGGGATGTCATGGCGGCACTGACGCTGGCCTATAATCTGCTGGTGGGCGGCATGTTGATCCCGCTGGTCGGCGCGATTTTCTGGCAGCGCGCCACCAGCTCCGGCGCTATCGCCAGCATGTTGGCCGGCAGCCTGTGCGTGTTGGGGCTGATGTATTATCACGGCATTGAGGCCAACAGCCCGATCTACGGCGGCCTGCTGGCGGGCGGTGTAGCCTTTGTGGTCGGTAGTCTGTTGACCCGTCCAAACCCGCAGCCGCAGGTGCAGTCTGAGTAATTCGAAAAAAACGGGGGTGCCGTGTGCAACCCCTTTTGCGGTTTACAACCAGCCGGATCTCTTCAGTTTCTGATACAAGAAGAAGCAACCGGCGAGGGTCACCCCGAGTGTGGTGTGGTAGGCCCAGGGGAATTTCAGCTCAGGCATGTCGGCAAAGTTCATGCCGTACAGGCTGAAAATCACGGTCGGGATCGCCAGGATCGCCCCCCAGCCTGCCAGCCGTTTCACCACTTCGTTTTGCTTGACGGTGACCAGCGCCAGGTTTACATGCATCGCATTGGTCAGCATTTCGCGCATATCGTCGATATTGCTGACCACCTGACGTGCGTGATCCTGAACGTCCCGCACGTAGGCGCGCAGCTCCTTCGGAATCACCTCTTCATGCAGACGAATCAGCTGGTTGCAGATTTCGTCCATCGGCAATGCGGCATTGCGCAGCGCCAACAGGTGCCGCCGCAGGGTATAGACGTTCTCGATGGCGGCTTGATCAAACTCCGATTTGAACATATTGGCTTCGATGCCTTCGATGCTCGCCTCGAATTTGGCCACTACGGTGCGGTAGTTATCCACCACAAAGTCCAGCACCGAATACAGCGCAAAGCCGGGTCCGTGGCACAGTTGCTTCTGGTTCTCCTCCGCTTTGGCTCTGATAGGCGCATAGCTGGGTGACGCGCCGTGGCGCACCGTGATCAGGAAATTTTTACCCACGAAGAAATGGGTTTCGCCGTACTCGACTTCGTTGTCGCCCCACTGTGCGGTTTTCACCACGATAAACAGCGAATCGCCGTAGGCTTCGAGCTTGGGCCGTTGGTGGGCGCACAGCGCATCCTCAATTGCCAGATCGTGCAGGCCAAACTCTTCCTGCACCTTGCGCATAAAGGCGTCCTCCGGCTGCCAAAGCCCGAGCCAGACGAAGGTATCCGGCTGCTTGACCACGTCGCTGATGTCATCAATGGTCACTTCACCCAGCCGTTTACCGGCTTTGTACGCCACGCTGTTCACAACCATGGTTGCGGTTTCCATCAGGCCACCTGTTATTCAATAAGGGTTTTGGTGAGAAAATAACATTCATGCTCCACCGGGTAATTCTGTAGCGTCATCTGGAGTTGGTAGCCAAGTTTCTCGTAGAACGGCCGCGCCTGAAAACTGAAGGTATCTAAACGAACGTAACGACAGCCACGGGCGATAGCCTCCTGTTCGGCGGCCAGCAGCACTTTACGGCCGATCCCGGTGCCACGCTGTGAATCTGCCACCCATAGCCAGTCGACGCTGAGCCAGTAGCCCCAGGTCTCTGCGGTCAGCCCGGCGACAACCTGACCGGAAGCATCCCGGGTATAGACGCCAAGCGGTTTGCGCTGGCTGGCATCAATGTACGGGCTGTTATGGGCCCTCAGACCTTGTCGGATGGCGTCAAGGGTGTCTTCACTGAGCGTATCGGTTACGGTGATATCCATATTTCCTCCTGAGTAATCCGTTAACTTAAGCTCAGTTTGGCTAAAATTCAACATATTGAAATTTAAAACAAACGTCGTGATCAGCCTGCTGGGCTACACTGAATGGGTCGGTTTTTTGTCCAGGAGGATGCCATGCCCCGATTGACCCTGATGGCCGGTTTGCTGTTATTCAGTGGCCTGCTACACGCCGCGCCGGCGGTAACACAGTTGCAAGACAAGTTGGAACACCCGTGGTCGCTGGCATTTTTGCCCGACGAACAGGGGATGTTAATTACCGAACGGCCGGGCCGCTTGCGGCTATGGCAGCAGGGCAAAGGGCTGTCAGCGCCAATTACCGGCGTGCCCCAGGTGTATGCCGAAGGGCAGGGCGGCCTGTTGGACGTGCTGTTGGCGCAGGACTTTGCCGACAGCCGACGGGTCTATCTCAGCTTTGCCGAGGCGGGTGATAACGGCAAGGCGGGCACCGCGGTGGGTTACGGGCGGCTGAGCACCGACAATCGGCAGCTGGAAGGCTTCAAGGTGATTTTCCGCCAGCAGCCGAAGCTGTCGGTCGGCAACCATTTTGGCGGCAAGCTGGCGTTTGATCGTCAGGGCTATCTGTTTATCGCGCTGGGGGAAAATAACCAACGGCCGACGGCGCAGGATTTGGACAAACTGCAGGGCAAGGTGGTGCGCTTGACTGCCGACGGCGCGGTACCGCCGGATAATCCGTTTGTCGGCCAGGCCGGCAAGCGGCCGGAGATCTGGTCTTACGGTCACCGTAACCCGCAGGGACTGGCACTGAACCCGTGGAGCGGAGCACTCTGGGAGCATGAGCACGGCCCGCGCGGCGGCGATGAGATCAATCTTCCTCGGGCGGGCAAAAACTACGGCTGGCCTCTCGCCACTTACGGCATAAATTACTCCGGGCTGGCAATCCCGGAGGCGAAAGGGCAGAAGGTGGCGGGCACCGAACAGCCGCTGCATTTCTGGCAAGTGTCGCCGGGCATCAGCGGTATGGCGTTCTACAACGGCAGCCGTTTCCCTGAATGGCAGGGTTCGCTGTTTATCGGTGCATTGGCGCAGGAGGCGTTGATTCGTTTGACGTTGCAGGGGGATAAGGTGATCGCCGAACAGCGGTTGCTGGAGGATCGAGGGGAAAGGATCCGCGAGGTGCGGACCGGGCCGGATGGCTATATTTATCTGTTGACCGATGCGGAAAACGGCAAGCTGTTGCGTGTCGGGCTGACGGAGAAATCATAGCGCCCCGGAGGGGCGCACAACACTCAGGTTAACTCGCTCATCACGGCGCGTTGGTAGGCCGGGCGTTCGGTCAACCGTTGGTACCAGCGCTCCATGTTCGGGCGCGGACGGCGATCAATCGGCATGGAGAACCAGGCGTAGGCAAAGCTGCCGAGCGTAATGTCGCCGAAACCGAAGGCTTCGCCGGACAGATAAGGCTGGTTGCCCAAGGCTGCTTCCACTACGTCGAAATGCTTTTCCAGCGTGGCGATCGCCGCTTCGATCTTCGCCATGTCGCGCAGTTCCGGTTTGGTGCGCACCAGACCCCAGAATACGATGGAAAAGGATGCGACTATGGTGGAGGTCGTCCAATCCATCCACTTCTCGGCGCTGGCGCGGGCTTGCAGATCCTGCGGGTAGAATGGCTCGCTGCCAAACTTGGCCGCCAGATAGCGCACGATGGTGTTCGATTCCCACAGCACGAAGTCATCATCTTGCAGCAGCGGTACCAGACCGTTCGGGTTTAATGAGCGGTAGAGTTCCTCGTTCACCTTACCGAATGCGCCGCCGGCATTGATATGGGTGTAGCTCAACTCCAGTTCTGCTGCGCACCACAGCACTTTCCTGACATTGTTTGAATTCTCACGACCCCAGATGGTCAGCATAGAGCGCCTCTTTAAGCTTCAGCGGATTAACGAACCCAAGCGATTATTCTTACGCCACAGTTTTGTTTTTGTCACACCCGAATGGCATTTTTTGCCTGCTTTCAGCGTTCCCAGCGGCACACTTCCCAACCGTGCTCGGTCGCCAGCGCATGCAGATCGCGGTCCGGGTTGATCACCGTGGCGCTGTCGACATATTCCAGCATCGCCTTGTCGTTAAGCGAGTCGCTGTAACCGTGGCTGTGTTCGAAGCTCAGCTCCGGGTGTTCCGCCAGCCACTGTTTCAGGCGGATCACCTTGCCTTTCTGATAGGTCATGGTGCCGTAGGTGTTACCGGTGAAGCGCCCGTCTTCAACGGAGACGCCAATCGCCAGCGCGCCGTCGGCACCGAGCTGTTCGGCAATAGGGGCGACCAGATGTTCGCCGGTGGCGGAAATGACCAAAATGCAGTCGCCGCGTTCGCGGTGCCACAGCAACCGCTCACGCGCGGCGGGATAAACCCGAGGCAGGATATCGCGCCGGATATAGCGCTGTACCCAACCGGCCACCGTCTGGGTGCTTAAGCCGGCCAGCGGTGCCAGAGTGGCCTGCATGTAGTCTTCCATGGACAGCTTGCCCTGGTAATAGAGCTGCATCAGTTGCTGTTCCTGCTGTTCCAGTTCCGCCGGCGCGAACCCTTGCGCGACCAGCCAACGGATCCACAGGCTGGCGCTGTCATCATCAATCAGGGTCTCATCCAGGTCGAACAAGGCTAAATCCATCAGTATTTCTCCGGCAGGCAGGGAGGGAAACGGGGGGTTGCATACAACAATAGCGGATACCCTACGTCGCCAGCCAGCGGCGGCGACGAAATTGCGCAGAGCATAAGAAACTTTGATGACGGTTTTGCGTCACTTTGTTGAACCTTTGCATATCTTAGAACGCAACAATATTGGCTCGCCCGTCAGGCTGGGTGGTAACTATAGGGGCATGCACAGGCCATTCAGGAACTGAAAATGTTGATAATTCGCCTTTATACCGGCCCGGTTTTTGTCGGGGATGACGAGGAACAGGACAATGACACCACCACTGACGCTGAAGACGTTGCCGCTGCTGGATCTTTCGCAGCTTGATGGCGACGCGCAGCAGCGGCAGGCATTTCTCGACGGCTTGCGTGAGGCAGCGCGTGATGTAGGTTTCTTTTATCTGCGCGGACACGGCGTTGATACCCAATTGAATGCGCAATTGCAGCAGCGAGCAAGGCAATTTTTCGCTCTACCGGAAGCCGACAAACTGGCGGTGCAGATGGTGCATTCGCCGCACTTTCGCGGCTATAACCGTGCAGCGGCCGAACTGACGCGCGGCCAACCTGACTGGCGCGAGCAATTTGACATCGGTGCGGAGCGCCCTGCGTTGCAACTGACCGAAAAAACGCCGCGCTGGGCGCGCTTGCAGGGGCCGAATCAATGGCCCGAGGCTCTGCCTGAACTGAAACCGCTACTGTTACAGTGGCAGCAGGCGATGACCGGCATGTCGTTGCGGCTACTGCGTGCCTTTGCGCTGGCGCTTTCGTTGCCCGAGCAGGCGTTTGATACGCTCTACGGCGAGAAGCCGAATGAACATATCAAGTTGATCCGTTACCCGGGGCGTGAGGCGACCGCCAGTGGCCAGGGGGTTGGAGCCCATAAGGATTCCGGTTTTCTCAGCTTCCTGCTGCAGGACCGGCAGAAAGGTTTGCAGGTCGAAGTCAGCGAAGGGAACTGGGTCGACGCCGAGCCGCGCGAGGAGACCTTCGTGGTCAACATCGGCGAGCTGCTGGAACTGGCGACCAACGGTTATTTGCGCGCTACGGTGCATAGGGTGGAGACACCGCCGGCGGGAAGCGATCGCCTGTCGATTGCGTTCTTCCTGGGGGCGCGATTGGACGCCGTGGTGCCGCTGTATCAACTTCCTGCACCACTGGCGGCAGAGGCACACGGCCCGGCCAGCGATCCGCATAATCCGTTGTTCCGTGACGTGGGCTTTAACTATCTGAAGGGGCGGATCCGCTCCCATCCCGATGTGGCGCAGCGCCACTATCAGGATGTCGTCGGCGTTTGAATGCGAAAGGCCTGGCAGTAAGCCAGGCCTTTTTACCTCATGCTCATGACGGGGGATTATTCCGCCAGTGCCTGTTGCAGATCGGCGATCAAATCTTCCGCATCCTCAATCCCCACCGACAAGCGCAACAGTTGCGGCGTGATGCCGGTTTTCAGCCGCTGCTCCAGCGGGATCGACGCATGGGTCATGCTGAATGGCTGGCTGATCAAGCTTTCAACGCCGCCCAGGCTTTCCGCCAGAGTGAACAGCCGCGAACGTTTGATGACCCGGCGCGCAAAGGCGTCGTCACCTTTCAGCCGGACCGAAATCATGCCGCCGAAGCTGCTCATTTGCTTCGCCGCCAGTGCGTGCTGCGGGTGGCTCGGCAGGCCTGGGTAATAAACATCCTCCACCTGCGGCTGGGTTTCCAGCCACTGGGCGATACGCAATGCGCTGTTGCTATGGCGCTCCATGCGCAACGCCAGAGTACGGATGCCGCGCAGCGTCAGGAAACTGCTGAAGGGGTCGAGGATACCGCCCACGGCGTTCTGCAGGAAGCCCAGCTGTTCCGCCAGCGCCGCGTTATCGCCCACGGCGGCAACCCCGGCCACCACGTCGGAGTGCCCATTCAGGTATTTGGTGGCGGAATGCACCACCACATCGAACCCCAGTTCCAGCGGCCGCTGAATATAAGGCGAGGCGAAAGTGTTGTCCGCCACGCTGATCAACGCGTGTTTTTTGGCGATAGCGGCAATGGCGCGCAGATCGGCCAGCTTCAACAGCGGGTTGGTGGGCGTTTCCACCCAGATCATTTTGGTCTCCGGCTCTATCGCCTGCACCAGCGCGGCGATGTCCGCCGGAGAAACATAGGTGACGCGTAAACCGGCGGTGCGGCTGCGCACTTTTTCCAGCAGGCGGTAGGTGCCGCCGTACAGATCGTCGACCGCCACCAGATGGCTGCCCTGATCGAGCAGCTCCAGCACCGTTGAACAGGCCGCCAGGCCGGAGGCAAAGGCGTAGCCGCGGCTGCCGCCTTCCAGCTCGGCGATGGCGCTTTCCAGCGCGGTGCGCGTCGGGTTGGCGCTGCGTGAATATTCATAGCCGGTGTGCTCGCCCGGCGCCGGTTGGGCGTAGGTCGAGGTTGCGTAGATAGCCGGCATCACTGCACCGGTGGCGTCCGGGGTATATCCGGCATGAACGGTCAACGTATCAAACTTGGCCATACAATAATCCTTATTAGCGTAATTTTTGGCGCCAGGCGTTAAGCACGTCTGTCCGGGTAATCAGGCCGAGGAAGCGCTCGCCGTCGAGCACCACCGCAACGTGGCCGTGATTGAAGGTGGCGAGCAAATCCTGATAGCTGGCCTCTTTTTGCAAGGTGTTGACCGACTGGGTCATGGCGCGGGTGGCCGGCAGACTAAAATGGCTGGCGTCCGCCTGAACCGCATTGAGCAGATCCCACTCATCGATCAGGCCGACCACGCGATCGCCCTCCAGTACCGGCAATTGCGAAATGTCATACAGCCGCATGCGGGCATGAACGATCGCCAGAGTATCTTCCGGCGCGGCCGACACCGCTGCGCCCTCGTCGTGACGGTAGGCGATCAGATCGCGCAGATCGTCGTGCTGCGGTTTGCTCAACAGGCCCTGTTCCAGCATCCAGTGATCGTTATACATTTTGGACAGGTATTTGTTGCCGCTGTCACAGACGAAGGTGACCACGCGTTTTGGTTCGGTCTGCGCCCGGCAATAGCGCAGCGCGGCGGCTAAAAGGGTGCCGGTGGATGAACCGGCCAGCACGCCTTCTTTGCGCAGCAGATCGCGCGCGGTGGTGAAGGCTTCGGCGTCGCCGATGCGATAGGCGTTACGCACCTGATTGAAATCGCTCAGCGGCGGAATGAAATCTTCGCCGATGCCTTCCACCAGCCAACTGCCGGCTTCGCCGATCTGGCCGCTGTCGAGGTAGTCCGCCAGGATCGAGCCGGCAGGGTCGGCCAGCACAAACTCGGTTTGCGGCGACACCTCGGCAAAATACCGGCTCAGGCCGCCCAGCGTACCGCCGGAGCCGACGCCGACCACGATGGCGTCCACCCGATTTTCCATCTGTCGCCACAGCTCCGGTGCGGTAGTGCGGGTATGGGCTGCCGGGTTGGCCGGGTTGTTGAATTGATCGATATAGAAAGCACCGGGGATCTCATCCGCCAGCCGTTTGGCGTAATCCTGATAATAAGCCGGGTGGCCTTTGCCCACGTCCGAACGCGTCAGCACCACCTCAACCCCCAGCGCACGCAGATGGAAAATCTTCTCGCGGCTCATCTTGTCCGGCACCACCAGCAGCAGTTTATAGCCCTTCAGGGCCGCCACCAGCGCCAGCCCCAGGCCGGTATTGCCGGCGGTGGCTTCAATGATGGTGCCACCGGGCAGCAGGCTGCCGTCACGTTCAGCCTGCTCGATCATCGACAGCGCCACGCGATCCTTGATCGAGCCACCGGGGTTTTGGTTTTCCAGTTTGACGAACAGCCGGCAGGGGCCGGTATCGAACTGGGTCAGTTCCAGCATCGGGGTATTGCCGATCATGTCGATGACGGAGTGCGGTATTGCCATGGGTAATCTCCAGGATAATTCGGTTTAAAAACCGTTATCTGGATGATAGCGCTGTGAATAAGCGCATTAAAAAGAACAAATAACCGTCCAATATGCATTTTTGGAATATATTAGTCTGATTTGGACGTATGGATGCGCAGATGTTCAGCGGTTCAGATGTGCAGCCGTATAGCCGTTAGTGGTATAAGAAAACACCGGATGGCTGGCTTTTCATCCAAATTGCGCGACAGAGCGTACAGTTATGTAAAAATGATGAAAATTCATGCTAAACCCTGCAAAAATAAGATAAATCTAATAAACTCACAGCAAGGGCATTTTTGGTGCGCCGCTCACCCGTTGGGGGGCCGCAGGGAGTCTGCGGTTGGCAAACGCGCGCCGAGCCACTCTCGCTGGTTGGCTGAAAACGTGAACATGTTTGAAAGTTAACGCTATTTCAATGATTTGAATGGACACTCTGGCGACGTCATGATGAAAAAAAACTTATCCACCTCCCTGAAGAAATTGACCTTTAGCGTCAGCATTTTGTTGCTGGCTACGCCTGCGATCCAGGCAGCCGAAGCGCCGGCGGCCCCGCAGGTTGACGCCAAGGCGTTTGTGCTGATGGATTACAACAGCGGCAAAATCCTGACGGAGGGCAATGCCGATACGCGTCTCGATCCCGCCAGCCTGACCAAGATCATGTCCAGCTATGTGATCGGCCAGGCGATCAAGGCCGGCAAGATCAAACCGGAGGATATGGTGACCGTCGGTAAGGACGCCTGGGCAACCGGCAACCCGGCGCTGCGCGGCTCTTCGCTGATGTTTATCAAACCGGGCGATCAGGTGCCGGTAATGGAACTGAACAAAGGCATCGTCATTCAGTCGGGCAATGATGCCAGCATCGCGCTGGCCGATTATGTGGCGGGCAGCCAGGATTCGTTCGTCGGCCTGATGAACAACTACGCCAAATCGCTGGGCCTGCAGAATACCCATTTCCTGACGGTGCACGGCCTGGATGCGGAAGGGCAGTACAGCACCGCGCGCGATATGGCATTGCTGAGCCAGGCGCTAATCCGTGACGTGCCGGTTGAGTACGCGCTGCATAAAGAAAAAGAGTTCACCTTCAACAAGATCCGCCAGGTCAACCGCAACCGCCTGCTGTGGAGCTCCAACCTGAATGTCGACGGCATCAAAACCGGCTACACCGGCGGTGCCGGCCATAACCTGGTGGCATCCGCTACCGACGGCCCAATGCGCCTGATCTCGGTGGTGCTGGGCGCGCCGAGTGACCGTATCCGCTTTAGTGAAAGTGAAAAACTGCTGACCTGGGGTTTCCGTTTCTACGAAACCGCAACGCCGATCAAGACCGACAAGCCGTTTGTTACCCAGCGCGTGTGGTTCGGTGAAATCAACGAAGTGCCGCTTGGCGTCGCCAAAGATGCGGCGGTAACTATCCCGAAAGGGCAGATGAAAAATCTGAAAGCCAGTTACAAACTGAATCAGCCAACGCTGGAAGCGCCGCTGGCGAAAAACCAGGTGGTGGGCACCATTGACTTCCAGCTGGACGGTAAAACCATTGAGCAATACCCGCTGGTGGTAATGCAGGAAGTGAAAGAAGGGAACTTCTTCAGCCGCATTTGGGACATGGTGATGATGAAGCTGAGTCAGTGGTTCGGCAGCGTTTTCGGTTAACGGCAATAATATGAAAGAGGGCGCAATGGATAACATTGCGCCCTCGGTTTTTATCAGTTACAGGCCACAACCTTGATCGCCAGGCCACCTTGCGAGGTTTCGCGGTATTTAGCGTTCATGTCTTTGCCCGTCTCGTACATGGTTTCAATCACCTTATCCAGGCACACGCGCGGCTCGCTGGTGCGACGCAGCGCCATACGTGCGGCGTTGACCGCCTTCACCGCAGAAATCGCGTTACGTTCGATACAAGGCACCTGAACCTGGCCGGCCAGCGGATCGCAGGTCAACCCAAGATGGTGCTCCATGGCGATTTCCGCCGCGATGCAAACCTGCGCCGGGCTACCGCCCATCAGCTCTGCCAATCCCGCGGCAGCCATTGAGCAGGCGACGCCCACTTCCCCCTGACAACCCACTTCTGCGCCGGAAATAGACGCGTTCATCTTGTACAGCGCGCCGATCACGCCGGAAGCCAGGAAATAACGGGTGTAGGAATTAGGATTCACCGGGCGAATAAACTGATCGTAATAGGCCAGCACCGCCGGGATGATGCCGCAGGCACCGTTGGTTGGTGCAGTCACCACGCGGCCGCCGGCGGCGTTCTCTTCGTTCACGGCGAAGGCGAACATGTTGATCCAGTCAACCACGTTCATCGGGTCGATATTGTTCTTGTCGCCGGTGACCAGCAGGCGGCGCAGAGCGGCGGCACGGCGCTGAACTTTCATCGGGCCAGGCAACAGGCCTTCGCTGTTCATGCCGCGTTCGATGCCGGCGCGCATCACTTGCCAGACGTTGGCGAAGTGGGCGTCGATCTCGGCCTTGCTGTGCAGGGCAAGCTCGTTTTGCATCACCATGCCGGACAACGACAGGCCGGCGTCCTTGCAGTGTTGCTGCAAGTCACGAGCCGATTGGAACGGATAGGGTACCTGAACCTGATGTGCCGCGGGTTGGCCGAAGTGTTCTTCATCGACGATAAAGCCGCCGCCGGTCGAGTAATAGGTTTTACTGTGCAGCAGTCGCTCGCCGCCAAAGGCACGAATGCGCATGCCGTTTTCGTGTAGCGGCAGGTTATCGCTGTGGAAGTTCATGCCACCTTGCAACGGGAAATCCACCTCATGGCGGCCGTTAGCCAGCAGCAAGCGACCGCGTTGTTCTACGTCGCGGATAAAACCGGCGATGCCGTCAATGTCCACGTCATGCGGCAGGTTGCCCGCCAACCCCATGATAATCGCGATGTCGGTGTGGTGACCCTTGCCGGTCAGCGACAGCGAACCGTACACATCCACTACCACGCGGGTGGTATCCATCAACTGTTGATGGGCAATCAAATCATCGGTGAACAGCTTGCCGGCTTTCATCGGGCCGACGGTGTGAGAGCTGGATGGACCGATACCAATTTTGAAAATATCGAAAACGCTGACCATGGTCTAGCCTCCTTCTTCAGGTGTTATACCCTTCATCTTTCAAGCCACAGCGTTGTTGCCTGCACGCACTCACCCCATTCACTTACCTAAGTAAGCTTTTGGGGACTCCTGCGTTTGCCGCCTGGCCGTAACTTGAAAGCTATAGCGTATAGGCGCTTTTAATGAAGGGGGCAGTGCCGAGAGAAGCCGGCGCACGGGGCGCCGGCGGAGCTTGATTAGAGGCTGTACAGAATTGCGGAGATGGCGATCAGGCCCATCACGACGACGAATACGTTGCTGATGTGGCCGCTGTATTTACGCATTGCAGGCACTTTGCGGATAGCGTACATCGGCATCAGGAACAGCAGCATGGCGATGATTGGGCCGCCCATGTTTTCGATCATACCCAGAATGCTTGGGTTCAGGGTCGCGACAATCCAGGTGGTGATCAGCATGAAGATGGCAGTGATGCGGTTCAGCTTGTTGGTGCTGATGGTTTTGCCACGGCTCTTCATCGACTTGGCAATCAGGCCGTTAAAGCCTTCACGTGCGCCCAGGTAGTGACCGAGGAACGACTTGGTGATGGCGATAAAGGCGATAACCGGCGCGATGTAGGCGATCATCGGGTTGTTAAAGTGGTTGGCCAGGTAAGACAGAATAGAGATGTTCTGCGCCTTGGCTTCCGCCAGGTTCTCTGGAGACAGACTCAGCACGCAGCTGAACACGAAGAACATGACGGTCAGCACCATCATGATGTGGGCGTAACCCAAAATGCGGGAGCATTTTTTCTCGGCAACTTCCTGACCGTATTCTTCGCGCTTGGCGACGGCAAAGGCGGAGATGATCGGCGAATGGTTGAAGGAGAACACCATTACCGGGATCGCCAGCCACAGGGTAATCACCAGACCATTGCCCATGCCGGTGCCTGCGCCGGAAAGGGAGACGTTCTCAAAGATGGCGCCGGTCCAGTTCGGGATCAGGTACAGGGCCAGCAGCATCAGCACGGCGACAAACGGGAACACCAGGATGCTCATGGTTTTCACGATCGCTTGCTCGCCAAAACGCACGATGGTCATCAGGCCGACGATCAGGATCAGTGACAAAATGGCGCGCGGTGGCGAGGTCATGCCCAACTGGTGGGTAATGAAGCTGTCGACGGTATTGGTGATCGCCACGCTGTAAACCAGCAAGATTGGGTAGATAGCGAAGAAGTAGAGCAGAGTGATCAGCTTACCGGCGCTGATGCCAAAGTGTTCTTCAACCACTTCGGTGATGTCTTCACCGGCATTTTTGCCGGAGAGGACGAAACGGCACAGGCCACGGTGGGCGAAGAAGGTCATCGGGAAAGCAATGATGGCCATGATGATTAACGGAATCAAACCGCCGATGCCGGCGTTGATTGGCAGGAACAAAACGCCTGCGCCGATGGCGGTGCCATACAGGCCCAACATCCACATGGTGTCCGTTTTACGCCAGGTACTGGTGGAGCCAGAAGCCGCAGAGGCAATAGTGCCGGTCTGTGTAGTGTCCATAAATATCTCCGAAGTGAACACGATAATTTAAAATTAAAGGCAAAACTTAGGGTTAAAACCGAATGGCGCAATATCAGATGCGGCATCGGTAAGAATCAGGTGTTGCTTGCGGGGATAAGTGGCGTCCCCCTGGTTGTTTATTATGCTAATTATCTTTTTGCGCAGGCGCCGGATAACTAACCAAATGACGTTCCGCCGAAACAGGGCTTTCCATCGTTACTGTTGCCGGAAGGTCCGTGCCTGCCGATTTTGTTGGCGGCAAGATAACGATTTACAGTAGAAACAACCGTGATCATGCTCCCAAATGCGTAACCTGTGCGTGTAACTGCTTTTTTATTGGTTTTTCACGCATGTGTTGCGCAATTGTGTAAGATTTCTAGCTGAGAACGCTCTCATAAGTATTTTAACGTTTATTCGGTATGGATAATATTTAACCAGATAAAACGCTGTTGTTGCCAGCAAGCCGAGCAATATATTTTAAGCGCAGGTTTGGATCTAGCTAAAAACCCGGATTAAGCAGTTTTAGTGACGCAGATCACATTCCATTTTTAAGTAAAATAATTATTAACTTAATGATTTTTATTTATTTTATTGAAAATATCCCGCTAGTAACTCAGGTAAACTAGTTAACCAGATAGCGAATAAAAATGCTTAACCATTCATCATATAAATAAGATGATTTGGGCATATTTAGAGCGTTATGGTTACGTGTTTGTTGATATTTATCGCATCCAGGTTGCGCTATTTATCATATAAAAACTTCGTTAAGCATGAATAACCGCCGATATTTAGCCGGGTTTCACCGAGGCGGGGGAATTTGCCTGAAGGGATGTTGCGATTTATTAACCTGATTTAGCGTGCGGTTAAAAAAATAAACGCATCAACTGCGCATTATTTGCCCTGGTAGCGATGAGTCTGAACAGGTAAATGAAGAGCACCGCCGGTGGGCCCGACGGTGAGAGGTGGCTCAAAAACGTATGGCGATGGCGTTTTCGTTGAAAAACTCGACAAACTGCGGGTCGGGCTGGCGATCGGTAATCACCCGATCGAACTGGGTCAGCGGGCCGATGCATGCAGGTTTGGTTTTACCGAACTTGCTGTGGTCGGCGACCAGGATCTTTTGCTGCGCCATCGCCATCGCCCGGTGCTTCATCTCCAGTTCGTCGAAGTTAAAACAGGTAGCGCCATGCTGCAGGTTCAGGCCGGCGGCGGAGATGAAGGCAATATTCGGGCAGATATGGTCCAGCTCGTTGTGCCGGCCGACGGCGGTAAAAATATAGTTGTTCGGTTTGAATTCGCCGCCGCACAGGATCACCTTGCAGTTCGGTTTGTCCTGCAACGCCAGGAAGGTATTCAGCGAGTGGCACACCGCCGTGAAGGGCAATTCATCGGCAATGGCGTCGATAATCGCCGGGGTGGTGGTGCCGCAATCGAAAAATACCGTGTCGTTTTCGCCGATCAACGCAGCGGCGAGCAGGCCGATACGGCGCTTCTCCGTTACTTGCTTGGCTTTTTGATCGGAAACGAAATAGTTGGTCACGCCGTTACTGCGTGGATCGGCCACCACATAGCCGCCGAGCAACACCACGGCGGCCGGTTCCGCGCTGAGATCGCGGCGAATGGTCATTTCTGAAACGCCTAACAGCACGGCGGCTTCTTTTAAGTGGATCTTGTCAGAGCGCTTTAACGCCTGCACTAACCGGTTAATACGTTCTTCGCGCCGCGTTTCCATCAGTCTGTCTTCCCACAGGGTTAAGAGCCAATCTCTAGGGCCGAACACACAAATGCGGGGCAATACGCGCTCAGCCATTGGCTGGACGTATTACCCCGCATCAGATTTTCACGGCGTGCACCCGGTACTGAGGTGCCTCAGGTTATCAGTAGCTGCCGGCGGCAGCCTGATCACCGGAAACGATTGCTACGCCAGAGCTGGTGCCGATACGAGTGGCGCCTGCTTTGATCATCTTCTCGGCGGTTGCGCGATCGCGCACGGCGCCGGATGCTTTCACACCCATTTCACTGCCCACGGTGGCTCGCATCAGTTTAACGTGCTCTTCACGAGCGCCGCCGGTGCTGAAGCCGGTTGAAGTTTTAACGAAGGCCACATCGAGTTCGCGACACATTTCACAAACCTGAACGATCTGCGCATCGCTGAGCAGGCAGGTTTCCAATATTACCTTCAACGGGATCGCCGCGCAAACCTCGCGCACTGCGGCGATGTCGGCTTTGACTTCATCCAGCAGGCCGCTTTTCAGCCAACCCACGTTGATCACCATGTCAATTTCCTGCGCGCCGGCAGCAATCGCCGCTTTGGCTTCGAAGGCTTTCGCTACGGTCAGGCCGGCACCCAGAGGGAAACCGATCACGGAACAAATTTTTACTTCGCTTTCTTGCAGCAGGTGCGCCGCCAGCGGTACGTAACCCGAGTTTACGCAGACGGCATAAAAATTGTGCTGCTGCGCTTCTTCACAGAGCTTGGCGATTTGCTCTTCGGTCGCGTCCATGGCCAGCAGGGTGTGATCGACATAGCGGGCGTAATCAATGTTTTCGGTAGTCATCTCGATTCCTTATTGAGGTTTAAACAAAGCAGGATGTGAATAATGTTAGAATAATAACATTTTGCGAGCGGTAAACCTAGCGAGATTTTAAAATGACGCGCAGATCATCGTTTTTTGGCTGTCAGGTGTATAACATAAGGAAGGGTGTTATGTTATTTAAGTAACATTTTAGGTGCAGGCCGCGCGTTTACGGGCGGAATGTCCAGGGGAAAAGGAGGAACATAATGATAAATCTGGCACCTGAGCAGTTTGGGATGCAACCGGATGAAGTTTTCCGCAATGCGGATTTTGTGGTCACAGCTTTTATCTGCGAAGAGGCAGGCCAGGTGCTGACGCTGGCAAATCGCCGTGGCACGCTGACGGTATTGCCTTACCGTGGCCTGACGATTTGGGATGCCGATTTTGATGGCTATTCGTTGAAGTCGGGGCGTCGCAGCGCCCGGTCGGGCAAGGGCAAGCTTGTCGGCGGTACTGCCTTTCATTCACCCTGGCCGGAGCAAGACAGTCCGTTATCAGAGATGCAAAGGATAGGGCTGCAGGTGGAAGGCGATACATTGACGCTTTACGGCAGCGGAGAACTTTCTCACCCACGTTGCCGGGTACGCCCGGCATTGCTTTTAACGGCGGACAGCGCACAATTTGCCATCGAGATGCAAATCACCAACCTTGCTGATGAGCCGCTGCCGTTGGACTACGTTTGCCACCTTAACTATGGCTGCATTCCGGATGCGGTCTTCCGTCAGAATCTGCCGGCTCCGGCGTTGGCACCACACGGGAGCGTAGCCGAACAAGAGATGCTGTGCTCGGACGATCTGTCACTGTATGTCGATCAGGCTGAGTTCTTTATGCTGGCATCAAAGGGCAGGCGGTACGTAACGCGGTTTTCTACCGCCCAATTCAATTACGGTCTGCGCCCCGTTACGCAACAAGGCAGCCAACGCGTGTTCAGGTTTGTTCAGCCGGCTACCTGCAGCCCACATACGCCCGGCGGAGTTGCGGTAACAATGTTGGGAGGAGGAAAAACGCGGGAGTTTCGCGTCACCACCGGGGTGGTGTAATGGCAGGGACGGTACCGCCCCTGCCGTTATGCGCGGTTATTCTTTTACCCAGCCCCTGCGGATTGCGAAGGCGAACAGGAAATGGTACAGGCGCGTCAGTTTGGCGGCGATAGCATCGCCAAACAGGTTCCACACCAGTTGTGCGAACAAGCAGCCGACCAGGCCGAGCAGGAAGCCGCCGACCATATCCAGCGGCCAGTGCACGCCAAGATACACGCGTGACCAGGCGATGCCGGCCGCGACGATCAGCAATAAAATGCCGGACCAAACCCGGTGCCAGAACAGGAAGGACAGGGCAAAGGTAAAGATGGCAGTGCCGTGATCGCTGGGGAATGAGCTGTCCGGCGCATGGGCCAGGAAGGTGAAGCCGATACCGGCGACGAACGGCCGTTCGTGCGGCAACAACATGCCGATGGTAGCGGCAGAAAGCATGGCGAATAGCAGAGCAATCGTCGTCTTGGCCACCACTTCACGTTGCGATACCAGTTGGCTCTGCGGCCCCCACAGCCATAACCCGACGATCAGCACAGGCACGATGGCGATCAGATCGCGCGCCAGAAAGGTCGCGACATCGATTAACCACTCGGGGGACGCCGGGGTCGCGTTGATCCAGGCGAAAAGAAGATGATTCAACTGCTCCATAATATTTACCTTGTCTTGCGGCGGAAATACCCGCTCACCATCCAATAAACAGCCAGTTGGCTGAGCCAAACCCACCAACCTGCCCACAGGTTATGGGTAAGAAAATGTGCGCCGCGCATAACCTGACCGAACCCCATCATCATGCCGAGCGCCATGCCGCCAAACCAGCACCAGTAAGCCAGGCGCGGGCGTTGCGGATAAAACAGGAAAAACAGCGCCATCACCGCAAAACCGCTGGAAGCATGGCCACCGGGAAAGCAACGGCCCGGCCCCGGTTCGGCCGGCACCGCGCCGAACAGTGGGTAGGACATCGCTTTGCCGCCGTATTCGATCAGATCCCATGGGCAGGAATGTGCGCTGGTGGCTTTGAGGATCCCGACCACCAACGGCCCGATACCGATCAGCAGCATGGCGACGATCATGCGCGGATTACGGCGGTAAATCCCATAAAACAGCGCCAGCACCGCACCGCTAATCACGCCGATTTTCAGCAAACGATGGTTGATCAAATCCAGCCAGCGATCGTTCTGCCAGGGGAAATGTCCGCTGGCGGCATCGAACCAGTAATTGCTGATTGCCCAGTCCAGCTGTTCGTTGCGTGACAGCCAAAGGAACAACAATCCACTGACTATCAACCCAAAAACCTGCCAAAGGTAAAAGGATGCCGGTAAGGAGTAAAGGGCGTTAGTCTGAATTTGTGGTGTCGTTGAGGATTGATTTAATGAAGGTTTTTGGTTCACGCGCAGGCTCGGTGGCAGTGAGGAATTAGGCCACTGTAATAATTCTGTCTTAAGAAAACCTTAACCCTTCGGCGGGCCCGCGAGAAAGCGATAGGCGGGCTTGCGCCTTTCGGCTAAGGTAAACCTTTGCTTTTTATCGGGATGCTGTGGTGATGACGAAAAAACTGAGCTTTATGCTGTTGGCCGCCTGTGGCGTGACATTTTCCGCGTTAGCGCTGGCGCAGCAGGGCCATGCAGCCGGGCCGATTGTGGTGCAAGGCGCAATGCCGGTGGAGGCGGAACGCTTCGCCCAACGTCTGGATAACCCGCGTGAGGAACAGATTGGCGGCTGGCGTTTCTGGCATGGCACCGTGGACGGCTATCCGGTAGTGGTCTCGGAAACCCAGAAAGGTATGTCCAATGCAGCGGCGGCCACGGCGATTGCCGCCACCCGTTTCCAACCGGTAGCGATTATCAACCAGGGAACCGCAGGCGGCCATGATCCGGCGCTCAAGGTCTACGATATTGTGCTGGGCAAGTATTCGGTCAGCCTGGGCGCCTTTAAAACACCGAAGAAGGCGGCAGGGGAAGGCAGCGACTCGCGGCAATGGCAACCCATGGACCTGCTGGCTTCGAAGGGCAGTGCGGGAGAGGATAAAAATGTCCACAGCATTCGCCAGTTCCCGGCAGACGCCAAACTGCTGGCGATAGCGGAAGGCGTTAAAGCAAGCTACACCCGGGGCAAAGTGGTTGAGGGCGTGATTGGCTCCGCCGACGTATGGAACAGCGAACTGGACCGTATTAGCCATTTCCGGGCAAGTTATCACACCTCGGTTGAAGAGATGGAAACGGCTTCTGCGGCGCAGATCGCCGCTTCTTTCGCTATTCCGTTTATCGGCATCCGGGTGCTCTCCAACAATATTACCAATCAGGGCAAATACGACCCGCAAACCGGGCTGGCATGCCAGGACTATGTTTATCAGGTGGTGAAGGCCTATATCGCCAAAACCGCAACCCACTAAGGTTTTGTCCCGATCAATGGCTAGCGATAGGTTTTTGTAACTACGTACTGGCTATTGTAAAGAAGATTAAACCTATAGCCAGGCTGGCGGCAGTGTATTAGTTTATGGCCGGAGCATCTTATAAATTGTAGGGATAAAACATGAACAAGGCATCCGTTGTATTTTCCGGCCTGCTGATGGCCGCATCCGCCAGCGCTATTGCTGCCACTCCGGCCGTTGACGCCGATATCAGCAAACAGCCGCTGGAAAAGGTCGCGCCGTATCCGAAAGCGGAAAAGGGCATGAGCCGCCAGGTCATTTACCTGCCGAAGCAGGAGCAGGAAGAAAACTTCAAGGTTGAGCTGCTGATCGGCAAAACGCTGGAAGTGGACTGTAACCGCCACATGATGGGCGGCACGCTGGAGAGCAAAACCCTTTCCGGCTGGGGCTACGACTACCTGGTGCTGGATAAACTGTCTGCACCGGCCTCCACCATGATGGCCTGCCCGGACGGCACCAGGCAGCAGAAGTTCATCGCCGCCAACCTGGGCGATGCCGCCATGCAGCGCTACAACAGCCGCCTGCCGATCGTGGTTTACGTGCCTAAAGACGTGGAAGTGAAATACCGCGTGTGGAAAGCCGAAGACACTCTGAGCAGCGCCGAACAAAAGTAATGCGGCACGGCTAAGTCATTACAGGAAAACGAACCCGTCTGGAGAGTGGATTGCGCAGTTGGCAATCGCCCGCAGGCGGGTTTTTTTATGGCAAAAACCAATATGTATGCCTGTTGCAACCCTGCCCGCAGAACTCTATTCTCAGTCGGGATAGTTTGCCAAACACGTGATTCAACAACCTCTATCTGACTGGGCAAAAATGACAACATTAATTGAGTTTAGCGCGGTTGCCGCGGCGGCAGAGCGGTTAGCAGGGAAGGTCATCCGTACGCCAACCATTGCCGGCTCGAGATTGGCCGAAAAGATTCAGAGACCGGTTTTCCTGAAACTTGAAAATACTCAGCTTGGCGGTTCCTTTAAAGCACGCGGAGTGCTTAACAAGTTCCTGAGCCTGAAAGGCGATTTCAAAGAGACCCGATTTGTCGCGGTGAGCGGCGGTAATTTTGGTATCGCCATTGCCGAGGCTGCGAAGATCTTTGGCGCCAACGTCACTATTATCATGCCTCCCAACGCGCCGGCGACCTCTGTCGACCGAGTCCGGGACTTGGGCAGTTCCGTCATCATAGAAACCGATGTTCACGCGGCATTTGAGCGCGCCAAAGTTATGGCTGACGAGGGATATGTCGTCATCGACGACTGCAACGATTCGCTGATAGCTGAAGGGCATGGAACCCTGGCGCTTGAGTTTATTGCCGATTGCCCGGAGCTGACCGACGTTTTCATTGCCGTGGGCGGTGGAGGCATGTTGGCCGGTGCGGCTACGGCGCTAAAGGCCATCAAGCCGGATATCCGAATCTGGGGCGTAGAGACCACAGGTGCCAGTTCGATGCATCAGGCGCTGCGCGCCGGAAAGCCGGTAAATATTGATGTCACCTCGATCATCTCTACCCTTGGGGTACCAATTATTGATGAAATGATGCTGGCCCATGCTCAAGCTTATGCCGAGGACATAGTTGTTGTCTCGGACAAAGAGGCGATTGACGGCATGCTCGCCTTTGGCGAACAGGCAAAATTATGGGTTGAACTCGCATCCGGCGCGCTGATACCCGCAGTCATTGCCACCGCACCCAGGTTGCCCGCTGATGCCGTCATCGGGATAGTGGTGTGCGGCGGGAATATCTCGCATCACGACATGGCCAAATGGGTCGCTTACTCGCAAGAGCAGTGATTTAGACCAGCGGGCAGGGTGACGGATGCCTGATAAAATCTGCAGCCTTCCCGTTGTCATCATCGGCATTCGGGGCCTTACGGCCCTCTTCATTGGCGGGCCGTGCGGCTTCGACCAACCTATTTCTGTTCGGCGACGTTCTGATAGTCAGCGAGTAGGGCAATGCGCATGGTGAGCTCCTCAGGGGAGACAGGGCCGGCCGAGGGGCACGTTTTGTAAGGGGCGGAAGGTTTTAGGCAACAAAAAACCCGATAGTCTTGAACCTAAAAAGGCGGGACTAACGGGCTCCACAAAATGGGGACATCAAAGAAAAGCAGTGGCACTAATTCAGACTACCCCCGGAAAGGAAAGTTCTCGCCGGCGATAAAAATTTCAAAATATATTTGCCACTGATTCATCTTTGCTGCTTATCGGTTAGCCGAGTATTCCCGGCCACAACACCACAATCAACGAACCTGCCAGGGTTAACAATACGTTAGCTATGGCGTAGGTTCCGGCGTAGCCCAGCGCGGGGATGTTGCTGCGTGCGGTATCGCTGATGATTTCCATTGCCGGTGCGCAGGTACGCGCTCCCATAATCGCGCCGAACAGCAGGGCGCGGTTCATGCGCAGCACATAGGCGCCAAACAGGAAGCAGATCACCACCGGCACCAGGCTGACGATCAACCCGGCGACCAGCATCTGGCCACCGACGGCACCGAGGCTGTGGCCGATACCCGCACCAGCGCTCAGGCCGACGCCGGCCATAAACACCATCAGGCCAAACTCTTTCACCATGTTCAACGCGCCCTGCGGAATGTAGCCGAAGGTCGGGTGGTTGGCGCGCAGGAAGCCCAGCATGATGCCGGACATCAGCAGGCCGGCGGCGTTGCCGATACCGAACGAGAAATTGCTGAACTGGATGGTGATCTGGCCAATCATCAACCCGATGATGAAGAAAGAACAGAAGGCCAACAGATCGGTCACCTGGCTGTGGATAGAGATAAAGCCGATCTTCTCCGCCACGCTTTTCACCCGCCGCGCGTCGCCGCTGACCTGCAGCACGTCGCCTTTGTTGAGCACTATGCTGTCGTCAATGGGCATTTCAATCTGGCTGCGGATCACCCGGTTGAGGAAGCAGCCGTGATCGGTCAGCTTTAACTGGCTCAGGCGCTTGTTCACCGCATTGCTGTTCTTGACCACGATCTCTTCGGTGACAATGCGCATGTCCAGCAGATCCCGGTCGAACACTTCTTTACCGTTGCGGAAGCTGGGGTCCAGCCGCGCATGGGCATCCGGGTAGCCGACCAGGGAAATCTCGTCGCCCACTTGCAGCACCGCGTCGCCGTCCGGGTTCGCCAGAATGCCGTTGCGGCGGATGCGTTCTATATAGCAACCGGTCTGGCGATAGATGCCCAGCTCACGCAGGTTTTTGCCATCGGCCCAGGCCACCAGCTCCTGGCCAACGCGGTAGGCGCGAATGACCGGCAGGTAAACCTTGCGCTGGCTGTCGGTGTCCAGACCGCGCTCGCGGGCAATCTGCTGGGCGGAGGTGGAGAGATCCTGATGTTGCAGCTTGGGCAGGTAGCGTGCGCCGAAGATCAGGCTCACCAGGCCAATCAGGTAGGTCAGGGCATAGCCGAGGCTCAGATGGTCCTGTGCCGCCAGCAGCGCCGGGCCGTTGACGATAGTGTTACGCAGCGTGTCGCCTGCGCCCACCAGCACCGGGGTCGAGGTCATCGACCCGGCCAGCATGCCGGCGGTTAGCCCGATGTCCCAATGGAACAACTTGCCGAGGCCGATGGCAAGCACCATCGCCGAGCCGACCATCACCAGCGCCAGCATCAGGTAATTTTTGCCGTCGCGGAAAAAAATCGAGAAAAAGTTTGGTCCGGCTTCCACGCCGACGCAGAAAATAAACAGCATAAAGCCGAGATTCAGCGCTTCGGTGTTAATGGCGAAATGTTGTTGGCCCAACAGCAGCGAAACCACCAAAACGCCAATGGAATTACCGAGTTGAACGGAGCCCAGACGAACTTTACCGAGGCACAGCCCCAGTGCGAGTACCACAAACAGTAACAGGATGTAGTTACCGTTTAACAAACTAGCGACGTTTATGTTCACGGAGGATAACTTATTGTTTACCAGTAAGTGCTTGATGTAGATGACTATAAGATATAAATTCAGTCGGAAAATGACGTCATAAATAACTAACCAGCGGAAGGCGATTCGAACCATCGATCGGCGGCGTATATTCTAGTCGCTATAGCGCGTGACAGCCAGCATTAAGCTGAGTTCCTGCGCTGCCGAACGCATTTAACTCTCTTTAGACCAAGGAAAAAGTTCAGCTCAGCGTTGCCGTTTATGGCAAGGCGTCACCGGTTTTGTGACATGGCTGATTTCTATGGGGTAGTGACGACGCTAAAGGGGAGTCTCCGCATGGCGAATTATCGGTATTGGGTAGGCATTTTAAGCTGTTCTCTGTTGTTCAGTCTGGTGTTTCTCGGCCAGCAGAGCGGGGCATTCGGCAGCACGGATCACGAGCATCACGGTGAAACCGGTCTGTTGCTGTTTGTTATACCCGGCATGATCGCCAGCTATTTGTCGAGCAAAAAGCGGATCCTCTGTCCGTTGTTGGGCGCGCTGTATGCATTGCCGCTGTGCCTGACGATCCGCCATTTTTGGCTGACGCCGTATTATTCGTTCTGGCAGGAGCTGGCTTATGCCACCAGCGCGGTGTTTTGGTGCGTATTCGGCGCTATGCTGGCGCTGTTTGCGCGCAGCCTGCTGCAGGCGTTTCAGCCAGACCACCGCCGCGAACGGCAATAAAAAAAGGCGCTCTAAGCGCCTTTTCGTCTTTAAACCTGAGGGTTTACTGGAACAGATTCAGGTTTTCTTTGGCGTAGGCTTCGAAATCGGTGAAGCCGCCAACGTGTTTTTCATCAAGGAAGATCTGCGGTACGGTTTCTACCGGCTTGCCGACGGTTTTTTCCAGGTCGGCCTTGGTGATGCCTTCTGCGTGGATATCAATATAACGGAAGTTGAAATCGTCACGGTCTTCAGTCAGTTTTTCCGCCAACTCTTTCGCACGGACACAATAAGGACAGCCTGGGCGCCCGAAGATTACTGCAAACATGCATCACTCCTTGGTTGATATTCAATTAGTTAATCGCTACTGCAACGACATTCTGTCAGCCGAAAAAGCCTTGGTCTGCGCATTACCTGCGTTGATGTCGGTTACTATGCCCGTTGGCTCGGTGAAAAAAAAGCAGGAATTACCTGTTAATCTGATTCACGTAACCGATTAAGCCACCGGGGCTGTCGCCGCCGGGGGGAATTCACTACACTGGAGGCAGTGCCTCTGGAGAAGAAAAATATGCGTTCATTCGGTGACTTACCGCGCCCGGTGCTGGTATTGGAAGGCCTGGGTATGGTGTTGTTGGTGCTGGCTTATCTGAGTATTCACGATCATGTCCGGTTGCCGGGTTGGCTGGCTTCACAGCAGGCGGCGGTGGCGATGATCTTTCTCGGGGTGGCGCTGATGGTGCCGGCTGCGGCGTTTTTGGTCTGGCGCGTAGCGCAGGGGTTTGGTCCGTTGATGCGTGGAGGCCTGCCGCCGGAAAACGATCGGCGCAAGCCCGATCCGAAAAACGCGCCGGATGATAAAAAAGACCGTGAGCCGCGCGCCTGAGCGCCGGCCGCCGATAACATGCCTTCCTGCCTGGCAGGTAATTGCTTTTGGGGTGACGAGTGAAAATTGCCATTCTTTCGCGCGATGGAACGCTGTACTCATGCAAACGTCTGCTGGAAGCGGCGGAGCAGCGCGGGCACAGCATTGATATTATCGATCCGCTCTCCTGTTATATGAACATCAACCCCGCCGCGCCGACTATCCATTATCGCGGCCGTCAGTTGGACCGTTATGATGCGGTGATCCCGCGTATCGGCTCCGCCATCACTTTTTATGGTACTGCAGTGCTGCGGCAGTTTGAGCTGCTGGGCAGCTATCCGCTGAATGAGTCGGTGGCGATCACCCGGGCGCGCGACAAGCTGCGCTCGCTGCAATTACTGGCGCGCCAGGGGATAGATCTGCCGATCACCGGTTTCGCTCATTCGCCGGACGATACCGGCGATCTGATCGAGCTGGTCGGCGGTGCGCCGCTGGTGGTCAAACTGGTCGAAGGCACTCAGGGTATCGGCGTGGTGTTGGCGGAAACGCGCCAGGCGGCGGAGAGCGTGATTGACGCCTTCCGCGGTCTCAATGCCCATATTCTGGTGCAAGAGTTCATTCGCGAGGCGCAGGGCAGGGATGTGCGCTGTCTGGTGGTGGGCGGCAAGGTGGTGGCCGCCATTGAGCGGCAGGCCAAGGCCGGGGAATTCCGCTCCAACCTGCACCGCGGCGGCACAGCCCATAAAGTAAGCATTACCGCCAAAGAGCGGGCGATTGCGGTGAAGGCCGCGGCTACGCTGGGATTGGATGTCGCCGGGGTGGATATCCTGCGTGCCGCCCGCGGCCCGTTGGTGATGGAAGTCAACGCTTCACCGGGGCTGGAAGGGGTGGAGAAAACCACCGGGCTGGATATCGCCGGCATGATGATCGAATACATTGAACAGCGCGCTCGGCCAGGGTTTCGCTTGAAATCGGGCGGCTGAATGCCTGTCGGCAAAGATTCGCTGCTTTGCGGCTGGTGCTGTGACCTTTTCTCGCCCATATTTATCCTAATAGCGAATTAAGCGGCTTTGATCGTGGCGTATTGGGGCAATATTCCGTAAGCTATGCGCCTTTTTCGCGTTTTGAATATTGTGAGGCTGGTAATATGGATTCACTCATTGTCCCTGATTTGGCGTTGTTGCGACGTTGGCTGGATCAATCGGGCATTTCATTCTTTGAGTGCGATTCCTGTCAGGCGCTGCACCTGCCGCACATGCAAAACTTCGACGGCGTGTTTGACGCCAAGATCGATCTGGTAGACAACGTGATCTTGTTCTCCGCGTTGGCCGAGGTAAAGCCGACCGCGCTGATCCCGCTGGTGGCCGATCTCAGCCAGATCAACGCCAGCTCGCTGACCATCAAGGCGTTTGTCGATATCCAGGACGACAACCTGCCGAAACTGATCGTCTGCCAGTCGCTGAGTATCGCCGTGGGCGTGACGCTGGAGCAGTTCACCCACTTTATGCAGCAGGGCGAAGAACAGATCTCGATGGTGATCCTCGAGGCGCGGGCGAACGATCTGCTGTTTATGGGTGACGAAGAAGAGAACCCGGCTGCCGCTGACCGCCAGCCCATGTTGCACTGATCGCCGCTGTAAATGATGCATGCCGTACCTCCGGCGGCATGCTGCCCTTATTTCCTTCCGCAATAATATATTCTGCGTTTTACCCCCTGTTGCCAGATATTTCTCGCCGTTTATGCCATTAATGGCGTATCACATAGAGAGAAACTGCATAAAAAATCGATAAAAGGCGTTTTTGGCCCTGAAGGCTGGTGCGTTCCGGCAACAGCGGTTATGCTGCTGATTCTGCTAAGGGCTTGCGATTCCCCTTGTAACCACGCGGGCTGGACAGCTGAAAAAGGCGTATGCAATCAAATGCATAGCCATTCAATTCGCGGTTGCAACGATTGCGCTCGATCAGGAAAGGTTTTGTATCATTTCGGGATACAAGTTCAATTCTATGATTCACCCCTGTTTTGGAGGAAGTTACGGATGGTCACCCAACGTAAAAAGTGGTTATCGGGTGTTGTTGCCGGCCTGCTGATGGCCGCGTCCGTCACAGCGTCAGCCGATGAAAAAACGCTGCACGTCTATAACTGGTCCGACTATATTGCGCCGGACACCTTAGCTAAATTCCAGAAAGAAACCGGCATCAAAGTGGTGTACGACGTCTTTGACTCCAACGAAGTGCTGGAAGGCAAATTGATGGCAGGCAGCACCGGTTATGACCTGGTGGTACCTTCTTCCAACTTCCTTGAGCGCCAGTCGAAGGCCGGTATCTTCGAGCCGCTCGACAAGAGCAAAATGCCGAATTACAAAAACCTTGATCCCGAGATGCTGCAGCTGGTGGCGCATAACGACAAGGACAACAAGTACGGCATTCCTTACCTGATGGTGACCACCGGCATCGGCTACAACGTCGACAAGGTGAAAGCGGTGCTGGGCAAAGACGCGCCGGTCGACAGTTGGGATCTGATCCTCAAACCGGAAAACCTTGAAAAACTGAAGAGCTGCGGCGTTTCCTTCCTGGATGCACCTAGCGAAATCTACGCGACCGTGCTGCATTATCTGGGTAAAGATCCCAACAGCACCAACGCGGCCGATTACACCGGTGCGGCGAACGATCTGCTGCTCAAGCTGCGGCCAAACATCCGTTACTTCCACTCTTCCCAGTACATCAACGATCTGGCGAACGGTGACATCTGCGTGGCGATCGGCTGGTCCGGCGACGTGATGCAGGCAGCTAACCGCGCCAAAGAAGCGAAGAACGGGGTGAACGTGGCTTATACCATCCCGAAAGAAGGGGCGCTGACCTATTTTGACATGTTCGCCATGCCGGCGGATGCCAAAAACAAGGACGCTGCTTACCAGTTCCTGAACTTCCTGCTGAAGCCGGACGTGATGGCAGGCATCAGCAACTTCGTGTATTACGCCAACGCGGTGAAGGATTCCACGCCGCTGGTGAACGCCGATATACGCAATAACCCGAACGTGTACCCACCGGCCGATCTGCGCGCCAAGCTGTTCACGCTGAACGTGCAATCGCCGAAGCTGGACCGTGTCATTACCCGTGCCTGGACTAAAGTTAAAAGCGGGAAGTAATACGTAAGGGCTCAATCAGCCGAGCCCGGTTTTCAGTCGTGTTCTGATCAGCAGGCGGGTGCTCCCCGCCTGCGTTGCCATTTTGGGCCATGGCAATCGCCGTGGTTTTTTGCACTGCTTTACACCGGAGAGCACCCCGATTGAACGACGTCATTCCTCGTCCTCAAGCCAAGTCGCAGAAGGTTTTCACCCCTCTGCTGGAAATCCGTAACCTCACTAAAACCTTTGACGGCCAAAACGCGGTCGAAGACGTCAGCCTGACCATTTACAAGGGCGAAATCTTTGCGCTGCTGGGGCCATCCGGCTGCGGCAAGTCCACGTTGTTGCGCATGCTGGCCGGCTTTGAACAGCCAACGGAAGGGCAGATTATGCTCGACGGGCAGGACATGTCGCATGTGCCGCCTTACCAGCGGCCAATCAATATGATGTTCCAATCTTACGCGTTGTTCCCGCACATGACGGTTGAGCAGAATATCGCTTTCGGCCTGAAGCAGGACAAGATGCCGCGTGCGGAAATCGCCGAACGGGTGGCGGAAATGCTGTCGCTGGTGCACATGCAAGAGTTCGCCAAACGCAAGCCGCACCAGCTCTCCGGCGGCCAGCGTCAGCGTGTGGCGCTGGCGCGCAGCCTGGCCAAGCGGCCGAAGCTGCTGCTGCTGGACGAACCTATGGGCGCGCTGGATAAAAAACTGCGTGACCGCATGCAGCTTGAGGTCACGGATATTCTTGAGCGCGTAGGCGTGACCTGCGTAATGGTCACCCACGATCAGGAAGAAGCGATGACCATGGCGGGGCGCATCGCCATCATGAACCGTGGCAAGTTTGTGCAAATCGGTGAGCCGGAAGAGATCTACGAGCATCCGAACAGCCGCTTCAGCGCCGAATTTATCGGCTCGGTCAACGTCTTTGACTGCGTGTTGCAGGAACGTCATGACGATGCGCTGATCCTGCAAAGCCCCGGCCTGCGTCATGCGCTAAAAGTGGATCCGGATTCGTCTGTGGTGGACGGCGTACCGATCCAGGTTGCGCTGCGACCGGAAAAAATCATGCTGTGCGAAGAGGTGCCGCAAGACGGCTGCAACTTTGCGGTGGGGGAAGTGGTGCATATCGCTTACCTCGGCGATCTGTCGATCTACCACGTGAAGCTGCTCAGCGGCCAGATGCTCAGTGCCCAGTTGCAGAACGGTCACCGTTTCCGCAAAGGGATGCCGACCTGGGGCGATGAAGTGCGTCTGTGTTGGGAAGCCGACAGCTGCGTAGTGTTGACGGTGTAGTTGAGAAGGTGAGGAGTAATTGTTATGACAATGCTTTCTGAACGCACGCCGCCGGAACCGCCGGCTAACGGCCCCGGTCCGCTCAAAGCGTTTTTCCAGCGCCTGCAAATGGCCCACGGCCGCAAGCTGGTGATCGCAGTGCCGCTGCTGTGGCTGATGCTGCTGTTCCTGCTGCCGTTTTTGATTGTGTTCAAGATCAGCCTGTCGGAGCTGGCGTTGGCCGTTCCGCCTTATACCGATCTGATGAGCTGGGCGGAAGGCAAGCTGGATATCGCGCTCAACTTTGCCAACTACCTGCAATTGACCGACGATCCGCTGTATCTGGATGCCTATCTGCAATCGTTGCAGGTGGCGGCGGTATCGACGATTTGCTGCCTGATAATCGGCTATCCGCTGGCCTGGGCGGTGGCGCATAGCAAATCTTCAACCCGCAACATTTTGCTGCTGCTGGTGATCCTGCCGTCGTGGACCTCGTTCCTGATCCGCGTTTACGCCTGGATGGGGATCCTGAAAAACAACGGTATCCTCAATAATTTCCTGCTGTGGTTGGGCGTTATCGACCATCCGTTGGTGATCCTGCATACCAATCTGGCGGTGTATATCGGCGTGGTGTATTCCTACCTGCCGTTTATGGTATTGCCCATTTACACGGCGCTGACGCGGCTGGATTACTCGCTGGTTGAGGCTTCGCTGGATCTGGGGGCCAAACCGTTGAAAACCTTCTTTAGCGTGATCGTGCCGCTGACCCGCGGCGGCATTATCGCCGGCTCGATGCTGGTGTTTATCCCGGCGGTGGGCGAGTTTGTGATCCCGGAACTGCTTGGCGGGCCGGACAGTATCATGATCGGCCGCGTGCTGTGGCAAGAGTTCTTCAACAACCGCGACTGGCCGGTGGCCTCGGCGGTTGCCACCGTCATGCTGCTGTTGCTGATCGTACCGATTCTCTGGTTCCACAAGCACCAGAACAAGGAAATGGGGGGGCAGGGATGAACAACTTGCCGGTAGTGCGTTCACCGTGGCGTATCGCCATTCTGGTGATAGGTTTCACCTTCCTGTATGCGCCGATGTTGATGTTGGTCATTTACTCGTTCAACAGCTCCAAGCTGGTGACGGTATGGGCCGGTTGGTCGACGCGCTGGTATTCAGAGTTGTTCCATGATTCGGCGATGATCAGCGCCGTTGGGCTGAGCCTGACGATAGCGGCCGCTTCGGCGACCGCCGCAGTGGTGCTGGGGGCGATTGCCGCCGTGGTGATGGTGCGTTTCGGCCGTTTCCGCGGGTCAACGGGGTTTGCCTTTATGCTGACCGCGCCGCTGGTCATGCCGGACGTGATCACCGGCCTGTCGCTGTTGCTGCTGTTTGTGGCTATGGGGCACGCGTTTGGCTGGCCGTCGGAGCGCGGGATGTTCACCATCTGGTTGGCGCACGTCACCTTCTGTACCGCCTATGTCTCGGTGGTGATCAGTTCGCGCCTGCGTGAACTGGACCGCTCGATCGAAGAGGCGGCGATGGATCTGGGCGCGACGCCGCTAAAAGTGTTCTTCGTGATCACGCTGCCGATGATTGCCCCGGCGCTGGTTGCCGGCTGGATGCTGGCGTTCACTCTGTCGTTGGATGATCTGGTGATTGCCAGCTTCGTCGCCGGGCCGGGCGCCACCACCTTGCCGATGCTGGTGTTCTCCAGCGTGCGTATGGGGGTGAATCCGGAAATCAACGCCCTGGCGAGTTTGATTCTGCTGGTGGTGGGGATTATCGGTTTGATTGCCTGGTGGTTTATGGCGCGCTCGGAAAAACAGCGATCGCGCGAATTACAAAAGGCCGCCCGTAGCTGATTCGGTTCAAACCTGCTATTTTTGCAATTATTGGTATTGCAATTGATTACCTGACTTTATATATGCCGCCTGAATAGGCGGCGTTTGGTTGTATACACGGATATGTCAGACATGCTGAACAGCAGGCAGGGAATGAGATCGACTTCAGATGCGCCAGTACCGGTGATGGTGGCCGGGACCGCAATGGTGGCTATCAAATGCATCAGTGTGCTGTTGCTGTTGGGGGAACTGGGTGTCGACGGCGCTCAGGAATTTGTCAGTACCAGCGCTCAGGCCTGGGATTCCACGTTTATTTTCCTGGCCGGCCTGCTGTTGCTGTGCCTGCAAATCAGCTGCGGTTTTGCGGTGATGCGCGGTCACAATTGGGGGCGCTGGTGCTACGTGATTTGCCAGTGCCTGGTGGTCGGTTATTTGCTGTTGGCGACCATCGGCAATTTTCTGCCGGAGGTTTTTACCGTTGAAGGGGAAACCAGCAGCCAGATCCTGCATGTCTTGATCCTGCAAAAAATTCCCGACGCGCTTATCCTGGCGTTACTGTTTGTTCCCGTCACCAGCCGCCGGTATTTCGCCGCGCGTCACTGAGATTTTAACGGCGTAGAGTGATAAACTCTGCGCCCTTAATTATTCACCCCGAACCCACAGGGTCATCTTTATGCATTGCGCTTTGTATACGGCGGGAACCTGCCGTTCCTGTCAGTGGCTGGAAAAACCTTATCCACAGCAACTGATGGACAAACAGCATCACCTGCAATCGCTGCTGGCCGGGCGTGATGTCGCCCAGTGGCTGGAGCCCCTTGCCGGCGAGCAGAGCGCGTTTCGCAATAAAGCCAAAATGGTGGTCAGCGGCAGCGTAGAACGCCCGTTGCTGGGCATGCTGCATCGCGATGGCACGCCGGTCGATCTGAGTGCTTGCCCGTTGTATCCTGCCAGTTTTGAACTCATGTTCGTGGTGTTGAAAAGTTTTATCGCCCGCGCCGGCCTGACACCGTACAACGTGGCGCGCAAGCGCGGCGAACTGAAGTACCTGCTGCTGACCGAAAGCACCCACAGCGGCGGCGTAATGCTGCGCTTTGTGCTGCGTTCGGATAGCAAACTGGCGCAACTTCGCGCCGCGTTGCCGTGGTTGCAGCAACAGTTACCGCAGCTCAGGGTGATTTCCGCCAATATTCAGCCGGTGCATATGGCGATTATGGAAGGGGAGCGCGAGATCCCCCTGACCGAGCAGCAGGCGCTGGAGGAGCAGTTTAATCAGGTGCCGCTGTATATCCGTCCGCAAAGCTTCTTCCAGACCAATCCGCAGGTGGCGGCCAAATTGTACGCTACCGCGCGCGACTGGGTTCGGGCGCTGGATATCGACAGCATGTGGGATCTGTTCTGCGGCGTGGGCGGGTTTGGCCTGCACTGTGCGCAGCCTGAAACCCGGTTGACCGGCATTGAAATCAGCGCCGAAGCCATTGCTTGCGCACGCCAGTCGGCGGAAACGCTGGGTCTGCAGCACGTCAGTTTCCAGGCGCTGGACTCCACGCGTTTTGCCACCGCTGAAGGCAGCGTGCCGCAGTTGGTGCTGGTCAATCCGCCACGGCGCGGTATCGGCCAGGCGCTGTGCGACTACCTGAACCAGATGGCGCCAGACTACATTCTGTATTCAAGCTGCAATGCCGAAAGCATGGCGAAAGACATTGAAGGGCTGCCGGATTATCGCATCGAGCGTGTACAGCTGTTTGATATGTTCCCGCATACCGCCCATTACGAAGTGCTGACGCTGCTGGTGCGTCATTAAAGGCGTTTTTTGGCAGCCGTATAGGCCTCTGAGCGCTCACGCTTACCTATCGAAAGTACCAGCACCACAATCTCCTCGTCGATGACGCGATAGGCCAGAGAGCCTATTGGCGGGAATACAGGGATTTTCTAATACTGTTGCCAGTTTTTTCTTGAATTGATCCCGAAGTACCGGGGCCAATTTCTTAAATTCCTTTAGTGCATGTTCTTCGAATTCAAGGCTATAAGTCATCCAGATTGACCTTAATACGTTTGCCGCTCATCCGTGAACGGGCTGTTTTTACGAGTTCAATATCTTCCAGATATTCAGAGATTGCTTCCCACGTTTCCGGAGAGACGTAATAGCCGGAGATCTTTCCATTGGTAAGTACTGCCACAGGTTGCCCGTTGGCTTCTTTGAGTGCAGCGTTAGGCGATTTTTTAAAATCACTGATGCTGACGGCTGAATTCGCGAGGATAGGTTGAACGATCATGGCATTGCCTTTGGTATCAAATTTGATACCAAAGGCAATTATTGAAAAGCAACAAAGCAGGGCAGGGTATTCCATGCCCTGGTCGTCTTCGTCTTACTGCGGGAACCACTTGTCGTTGATGGCCTTGTAAGTCCCGTCGGCTTTGATGGCGTCCAGTGCGGCGTTCAACTTGGCCAGCAGCGCCTTATTGTCTGGACGCACCGCAATACCCAGACCGGTGCCGAAGTACTGCGAGTCGGTGACGTGCTCGCCAACCGGCGCCAGTTGAGGGTTATTCTTCAGCCATTCGTTCACCACAGCGGTATCGCCGAATACGCCGTCGATACGGCCATTTTTCAGCTCGAGAATGGCATTCTGATAGCTGTCGTAAGAGACGGTGTTAATCTCCGGGTGCTTGTCCTGCATGTATTTCTGGTGAGTGGTGCCGTTCTCCATACCCACCTTTTTGCCTTTCAGATCGGCCAGTGAGCTGAATTTGCCTTTCTGGGCGATCACAATCGCCGAGTTGGCGTAGTACGGCTGGGTGAAGGCGACCTGCTTGCTGCGCTCCGGCGTGATGTCCATGCCTGAGATCACCGCATCGTATTTTTTGAATTTCAGCGCGGCGATCAGGCTGTCGAACGCCTGGTTGGTGAAGGTGCATTCCGCCTTCATTTGTTTGCACAGCGCGTTAGCCAGATCGATATCAAAACCGACGATTTTATTGCTGGCATCCAGTGATTCGAACGGCGGATAGGTGGCGGAAGCGGCGAAGCGAATGGTGTCCGCAGCGTTGGCGTTGAAGGCGATCCCGGCCAGCACCGTTGCGGCAAGTAATAGTTTTTTCATGCGTAAAGCTCCTGTCTGCAAGTCTGCGTATTTTTATCTCGCCACCGCTTGATTTTACTGACAATAACCCAAAGGTTCATGCGGTGGTCGCTGGCGTTTACCCTGCCATTTAATGAATTGATATGCAATATAAATGATTAAAAATCGCAGTGGAAATAAAAAGCCCTGCGCGAAGGCAGGGCTTTTAGACTGACTGGCAGAACACTCAGTTGCGGCGTTCGAACGCCAGCGCACGCCGCTCGACTAGGCGCATCAGCAACGTCAACAGACCATTGACGCACAGATACACCAGCCCGGCGGCACCAAATACCATCACATCGTAGGTGCGGCCATACATCAGTTGGCTGTAGCCCATCACTTCCATCAGGGTGATGGTATAAGCCAGCGAGGTACTTTTGAACACCAGCACCACTTCGTTGGAGTAGGACGACAGCGCGCGCTTGAAGGCGAAAGGCAGCAGAATGCGCAGCGACTGTGAGCGTGACATGCCCAGCGCTTCGCAGGATTGCCACTGACCGGCTGGGATCGCCCGCACCGCACCGTAAAACAGCTGAGTGGTGTAGGCGGCGCTGTTCAGCGCCAGCGCGATCATCGCGCATAACCATGGCTGCGACAGCAGGTTCCATAACCACGGATACTCACGGATCGCCGGGAACTGGCCGGGGCCGTAGTAGATAAGGAAAATCTGCACCAACAGCGGCGTGCCGGTGAACAGCGTGATATAGATCTTCACGAGCGGCGTCAGGATTGGCGTTTTCAGCGTCAGGATCACCGTCAGCAGCAGCGACAGCACCAGCGCCACAATCAGCGCGGTGATCGTCAGCGTGAGGCTGGTGTGCAGCCCTTTGATAATTTCCGGCAAGAACTCAAGCATCAGACTGGCCCCGCTCAAAACGCGTGGTGCGCAGTTCGATACGTTTGAGAGCGTATTGGCTGAACAGGGTGACGACCAGATAAATTGCCGCTGCAATCACGTACCAGGTAAAAGGCTCCTGGGTGCGGGTGGCGATGCTCTTGGTTTGCAACATCAGATCGTTAACGCTGATCAATGACACCAACGCGGTATCTTTCAGCAATACCAGCCATTGGTTGCCGAGTCCAGGCAGCGCATGGCGCCACATCTGCGGCATGATCAGGCGAAAGAAAATGGCCGTCGTGCTCATTCCGAGCGCCTGTCCGGATTCCCATTGTCCCTGCGGCACGGCCTTCAATGCGCCGCGCAGCGTCTGCGACGCATAAGCCGAATAGAGCAGGGCGAGCGCGATCACGCCGCACAGGAACGGGCTGACTTCGAAGTTATCGATCGCCAGTTGGATGGGCAGTTGGAACAGACCGAAATTCAGGGTGAAGCCGTCGGACAGCATCAACAGCAACTGCGACGAACCGAAATAAATAAACAGCACCACCAGAATTTCCGGCAGGCCGCGCAGCAGCGTCACCCAGGCGGTACCGAGCCAACTGACGACTTTCCAGCGTGACGATTCCCAGACGGCAAACAGCATCGCCAGGATCAGCCCGAGGATAAGGGCACAAACGGCAAGGCCGACGGTCATCCCGGCGGCGCTTGCTAGAGGTTGAATTTCATTCATCGGGGTTGATTACTGCTGGAACCATTTTTTGTAGATGGTTTCGTAAGTCCCATCCTGCTTGATTTTGTCCAGAGCCGCATTGAACTTGCCCTGCAACTCGGTGTTTTTCTGACGCACGGCAATGCCCAGACCGGTGCCGAAGTAATCTTTGTCCGTCACTTTATCGCCCACCGCCGCCAGCGCCGCGTTCTGTTTCAGCCACTCGTTGACCACCGCAGTGTCGCCGAATACCGCATCGACGCGGCCATTTTTCAGATCCAGAATGGCATTCTGATAGCTGTCATAAGGTACGGTCGTGATTTCCGGGTGTTTGTCTGTCAGGTATTTTTGATGGGTGGTGCCATTCTGCACGCCCACTTTTTTGCCTTTCAGCGCCGCAACGTCAGCCACTTTGCCTTTCTGGGCGACAAACAGGGCGGAGTTATCGTAATACGGCTTGGTGAACAACACCTGTTTTTCACGCTCAGGCGTGATGTCCATGCCGGCCATGACCGCGTCGAAGCGCTTGAACTTCAGGCTCGGGATCAGGCTGTCGAAGGCCTGATTGGTGAAGGTGCATTCGGCCTGGATCTCTTTACACAGCGCGTTGGCCAGATCGACGTCAAAGCCCTGGATCTTGTTGCCGGCGTCAATAAATTCAAATGGAGGATATGAGGCTTCGGTAGCGAAACGGATCGTTTCGGTTGCAGAGGCGGAAACGCTGATGCCGGCCAGAACGGCGGCGATTATTAGTTTTTTCATCGCAAACTCCCCAAATTACAGCAAGTAAAATTATTAGTGTGATAAGTAATTGGCAAACTCGGTGGTCTGCGGCTGCGCAAAATGGCCGGCATCGCCCTGTTCCACCACGCGACCGTTTTCCATGTACACCACGCGGCTGGCGGTCTTGCGCGCCACTTCCACTTCGTGGGTCACAATCACCTGGGTGATCCCGGTGCCGGCCAATTCGCGAATGATGCTGACGATCTGGGCGGTAATTTCAGGATCCAGCGCGGCGGTCGGTTCATCGAACAGCAGCACCTGTGGTTCCATCATCAACGCACGGGCGATCGCCACGCGCTGTTGCTGACCGCCGGACAGGTGCAGCGGGAAACGATCGGCAAAGTCGGTCAGGCGCAAACGCTTCAGCAGTTTGTCCGCGCGCTCCATCGCCTGCGCCTTGGTCAGACCCAACACGCGGCACGGTGCCTCGATCAGGTTTTGCACCACGGTGAGGTGTGGCCAGAGGTTGTATTGCTGGAACACCATGCCAACGTTCTGACGCAGTTCGCGAATGGCTTTTTCGCCCGGAGCCTGTTTGAAATCGAATTGATTGCCGGCGATCTGCAATTGCCCTGAACGGGGCATTTCCAGCAGATTCAATACCCGCAGCAATGAGCTTTTCCCGGCGCCGCTTGGACCAAGCAGCACTAAGGTTTCCCCTGCTGGGCATTCCAGCGTGATGTCAAACAGCGCCTGATGCGCGCCGTAATAGCAGTTGATACCGTTAAGTTGAATACTCATGCGCCAGAATTGAATAGACATTGATGCCGCGAATGTTAACTTCCACAGAATACTTATGCAATCTTTGTGCGTTAAAATTTATTACTGCGCGGCAGGATAGTGAAAGAATAGCATAAGATACCGCGACTCAAGTCCGAAGGGGGGATTTGTGGTGCATGCTGTGAGGTATGTAGCGAAATTTCTTAAATTGAACAAAGGTTGAGCGCAATCAAGGCATGTGGCCACCGGCGCCAAAGGCGCGCCGGTGGCAGGGGGCTTACTGGTTTTCCAGGACCTGGCGCAACGTGCCGCTGGCGGCGTGTGGCGGTACGTTCAGATAGCGGATATCGTCCACTACCCAACAGGTGCCTTCACGCACCATCAGCACTTCATCTTGCCAGTTGACCGCGCTGCCGCCGTCTTTTTGATGGCTCAACTGAACGCGCAGCGGGATATTTTTCGCATCGGTGTTAGGAATGGTAGACGCGCTGGCAACGGAGGCGCTGGTCGCTCCCTGGGCATTGCCGGAGAACAGATCGCCGGTTACCTGATGCTTGCCCGGATTTTGATTGGCTGCGACCAGATCCTGGTACAGCACTTTACTCAGGTAAGGCTGTAATTGTGCCAGACGGTTGCTGTCCGGCAGGGAGGCCGCGGGGCCTTGTTGCAAGCGCAGATCGTAAAATTTCTGTGCGACCGTATCCGGGCCGCCTTCCACACAACCGCCGGTACGGGTGCCGATATCCTTGAATGCCGGCTCGACGGTGGTACAGGCACTCAATAACAGCGCTAAGGGAAAAACAGCCGCAATCGTTTTTGTTTTCATCTGATTACCTTATGTGAAAGTCTCTACCATGAAGACCGATAGCCTACAGTATAAATGCGTTTTCGGGCCTTGCATTCGTACTGAGTGCCATTCCCTAACAGAACATAGCGCTAAAACGATGGTCATAGAAAAGTGATGAATTAATCAAACAAGGAATTCTGATGCAGCTTTCAACCACCCCGACCCTGGAAGGGTTCACCATTACCGAATACTGCGGCGTTGTTACCGGCGAGGCGATCCTCGGTGCCAATATTTTTCGCGATTTCTTCGCCGGCGTGCGCGATATCGTCGGTGGCCGCTCCGGCGCTTACGAGAAAGAACTGCGTAAAGCTCGCTTGATAGCATTTCAGGAGCTGGAAGAACAGGCGAAAGAGCTGGGCGCCAACGCGGTGGTCGGCATTGATATCGACTATGAAACCGTGGGTAAAGACAGCAGCATGCTGATGGTGACGGTCAGCGGCACCGCAGTGAAAGTAAGCCGCTAATCCCCCTCTTTATGAAACGCCCCGGCAGCCGTCGGGGCGCAGTCTATTTATCCCACCTTGTGTTCTTCAGGCTTCAGCGGGCGATGTTCCTGCGGTTTTGCCGCGGGTATTGGGTGTTGCTCCTGCGGTTGACGCAACTGGGGTTGATGCTGTTGCATCGGCGTCGGTCGATTCATCACCGGTGGCGCAATGGCATGACTCATCGGCCTGACTGCCGGTGAAGGCGCGTAGGTCGGATGAGGAGCCGCTGCCGATGGCGCAGACTGATGCGCTGCCCGATTATCCGCTCGCTGAAGCGTCGGGGATTCCGTATGCGGATGTTGCGGCATTACCGCAAGGGCAGAATGGTTAAAGTTTGGCGTGTTCATCGGCTGATGGACGGTGGTGGGCTGCGTTGCCGGGCGGGGGGCCGGAGGCGCTGAATGAGTGAAAGCCGGCATACTTACCGGTGGATGAGCATTGCCTGCCTGCTGGGGGGCAAAGTGCGGTTTTGCCATGGTGGCAACATTCGGCGCCGGGTGCTCTGCCGTTGGCATGGTCGGAGCGAAATGCGGCGCCTGATTCACCCGCGTATTGTAGTTATTCAGGGTATTGGTGCGGTTTACATTATTGTACTGATTGATATTGGTGACGCGGTTAATCACCGTAGTGGAGTGCGATATATAAGGCGCATTGTTGTAAATCACCGGTTGACGTCGGTCTCCCCAGTGCACATCCCAGTTATGCCAGCCGTTGTTGTGCTGATTGATCAAGGCACCGACCGCGATGCCGACGCCAAAGCTGATAACGCCGGCCGCCAGCATATCCCCGCCGCTGTAGCCGGGGACCGGTTGATAGCGGTAACCGGGGTAAATCGGCACGGCTTCGCCGTAGGCCACCCAGGGATCGTAACGCGGCACATAAACTACATCCGGCTGGCTGGGTTCAATCACAATCACGCGATCGGGCGCGGCGATCACGGTTTGCTGATAAGGCTGCCGGAGAGTGTGCGTAGCCGGTGCAAGCACCACCCGCTGCTGGGGCGAGCTCTTCAGCGTGCCTTTACTCGCCGCGCGTTGGCGCATCACCTGGATAGCGTTCATTACGTCGGTGGGATCATTGACATAAGCATTGCCCAACGCACTGGTCCAGGGGAGGTTTTTCGCCATCTGGTCCAGCACGTCAGGGAATTGCACCAGGCTGCGAACGCTGGGATCCCAGGGTTGGGCGTCTGCGGCCGTGGTGAGCGCCGTCGGTTGCAGGCTGCGGTTCTGCGCCAGCCAATTATCGGCGGCGTTGATTTGATCGGGATAACCTGCACCGGCCAACACCTGGGCCAGCAGTTTGTCGGGAAACAGGGCTACCGGGCTGACCAACTGATAAAGTTGATCGGCGCTTAGCGGCGTATAGGCCGGTGTAGCGGTGGGCGGGGTGACGCCCATTATGCCGGCGACACTTTTCTGATCGCAACCGCTGAGCGGCAGCAGAGCGAGACAGATCAACCCGGTTAAACAGTTTGATTTGCGCATGGTTTATTCGCTTATTTCGGCACAGGTAATATGATGAGGCTAACACCTGTCGGGCGGGCTGCCAGTGCTGAGCAATACTCGCTTGCACATCTGGCGGGTCTGTCATCATTTATTGATTAACTTGATTATTGGATACAAGTTAATCAACCTGAGTTACAAATTTGGGGATCTGACCCAAGGGAGGGAGAGGTGAAAATTTGGCCAGGGATCATTGCCGCCACGCTGCTTGCCGGCTGCCAAACTGTACCGCACGGGACTACCGTCGATCGCGGCGGCTACCAGCTTGAAACTCTGCATCAGGCGCAAGGCGCCGACCAGCGCATCCGTTTTCTGGTGATGCACTACACCGCAGAAGATTTCCATTCTTCGTTAAAAACTCTGACGGATGAACATGTCAGCGCACATTACCTGCTGCCGGCGCATCCGCTGCGTGAGCAGGGCAAACCGGTTGCCTTTCAACTGGTGCCGGAAGCGTTGCGCGCGTGGCATGCCGGGGCCAGCTATTGGCGCGGTCGTACCAGCCTGAATGACACTTCGATAGGCATTGAGATCGTCAATCGCGGGTTCAGCCGCCGCATGTTGTTTACCCGCTGGCAGCCGTATACGCCAGAGCAAATCGCGCTGTTGATCCCGCTAAGCCGGGATATCATTCAGCGCTACGGCATTCAGCCGACCGACGTGGTGGGGCACAGCGATATTGCGCCGCAACGTAAGCAGGATCCCGGCCCGCTCTTTCCCTGGCAACAACTGGCGGAGGCGGGGATTGGCGCCTGGCCGGACGCAGCGGAGGTGCAAAGGCGGTTGGCGGGGCGTGACCGCCATGCGACGGTGCCGTTGGCGCCACTGCTGGAAAAACTGGCGCGCTACGGTTATGGCATCGATGCGCTATGGGATGCGCGGCAGCAGCGAAACGTGCTGGCGGCGTTCCAGATGCACTTCCGACCCAGCGATTTTCGCGGTGAGCCGGATGCTGAAAGCGAGGCGATTGTCGATGCGTTGCTGCAGAAGTACGGGGCGGCGCGTTGATTACAGGCCGTACAGCTTGCCGTGTTCTTTCAGCCAGCGAGCGGTGCGGGTAATACCTTCATCCAGCGAAACAATGGGCTGATAATTCAGTTCCTGCTGCGCACGGGTGGTATCCAGCGTCAGATCAAAATTGAGCTTGGCGACGCCATAATGGGTGAGCACCGGCTCTTTCTCGCTTTTACTGCCGAGCTTCTCCATGCCGCGCGCCATCATATCCAGCATCGGGTAGGGCACCGAGCGTATCCGGCATTTCATGCCCAGTTCGTCGATCAACTGTTGCACTACACTGCGCAACGGGCGCGCTTGTTGGTTGGTGATGTTGTAGGCGCGCCCGGACGGCGTATCCTCCTTCTGGGTCGCCAGCCACATGGCGTGTACCGCATTTTCCAGATAGGTCATATCCACCAGCGCTTCACCGCCGCGCGGCAGCAGCAGGTTGCCATAATGCTTAATCATCTGCAGCAGGCGCGGCAACATCACTTTGTCGTGAGGGCCAAACAGCCCCTGAGGACGCAGGATGGTGAAGTGGGTCTGCGGGTTGGACAGCGCCAGTTGCTGGATCACCTGCTCGCCGGCGGCCTTGCTGCGCGCAAATTCGTTGGCATAGCGCGCCGGCCGGAAATCTTCGGTAATGTTGCGGTGGTGATGGTAATCGAAGTAAATCGCCGGTGAAGAGATATGGATAAACTGCGAAACGCCATAGGCCGCCGCCCATTCGCCCAGGCGACGGGTGGCGCGCACATTGGCCAGCTCAAATGCTTCTTCGGTGCCCCAGGGGGAGGTAAAACTGGAGCAGTGCCACAGCACGTCCACCTCGGCCAGCATCGCTTTGGCCTGCGACGAGATCAGGTTGGTGAGATCGGCATGAATGAATTCCGCGCCCATTTTTTCCAGCAAACTGCCCATGGCCTGATTACGGCCGGTGGCGCGTACTTTTATGCCCTGGCGGCGGAGATATTCAACGGCGTTACGGCCTAACCCACTGGTTGCACCGGTGACCAATACCTTCATAACGAGCTCTATTCTCACCAAAAATCAGAATGCTGAAGGCCGTCAGCGGCACCCCAGCAAATAAGATGCCATTCTTTCGTGATTTCGTGCGCTATGCAATCGGAAAGGGCTTAACCACAGCAGCAAACTGTGCGGTTGATCGACAAATGAGCATCAGGCTGTGCCGCGAGTTACGGCCGATTGCGTTCGTGTTCTTCGGCCAGCTTTGCAATACGTTGCGCCATGCCGCGAAAAATGAACAGGTGAGCGGGCATCATGGCGAACCAGTACAGCAACCCGCTGAAACCGGCGGGATGCCACCAGGCGCGCACATCGAGGCTGCGGCGGTCGCCGTGATCTTTGATAGTGAAGGTTAAACGGCCCAGGCCAGGCGCTTTCATGCCGAACAAGAGCGCCAGTTGACGTTGTGGCTTGAGGGTAATCACCTTCCAGCCGTCGACCAGATCGCCCACCGCCAGCGTATCGCGTTCTGGGCGGCCATACACCACCCGATTACCGATCATATCGTCCATGCGGGCGCGGATCTGCCACAGGAGATTGGCATAGAAATACCCCTCTTTACCGCCCAGTTGCTGCACTATGTGCCACAACGCCTGGCTGGACGCCTGGGTTTCCAGCGTGCAGCCCGCCTGCTTGGGATAGAAACCGTAACCCGGCCGCCAGCGTGCTCGCGCCTCCGGATCGTAGCCCCAGTCGGCAGAGTCGACCACCTCCTTCTCGCGGCGCAGGGTTTCGCGTACCGCCTCATCGAATGTCTGCAATGTTTGCGGGATCAGCGCCTGCAGCGGTTTGCCGTCGGCGGGCAAGTCGTGATTGAGGCCCTGAATCAGCGCGCCGGCGATGGGGGTGGGCACCGACGTGATCAGGCTGACGAACCACACTGAAATAAAGCGCGTGGGCAGGGGGATCGGGATCAGCCATCGCTTCTTGCCGCTGATGCGGATGAAACGCTCAAACATGGTCTGGTAGCTGATGTATTCCGGGCCGGCGATGTCAAAAATGCGGTTTTCTTCCGCCGGATGCGCCAGCAGATCGGCCAGATACACCAGCAGATTTTCCAGCGCCACCGGCGAAGATTTAGAGCGAACCCAGCGCGGCGGCGTCAGCACCGGCAGGTTGTAGACCATGTCGCGCATCACTTCGAACGCCGCCGAACCGGGGCCGACGATAATGCCGGCGCGCAATTCGGTGACCGGGATACCGCTTTGACGCAGGATTTCCCCGGTCAGCTTGCGCGCCACCAGATGCGGCGAACTGTCGCCTGCCGGTTGCAAGGCACCCAGAAAAATGACCTGTTTGACGGCAGAACTGCGCAGTGCGTCACGCAGGTTTTCCGCCGCCCGGCGCTCTTTTTCCATAAAGTCATCACCGTCGCCCATGCCGTGGATCAGATAATAAACGGCATCTATATCCCACAGCGCGGCAGTCAGGGTTTCCGGGCGGTAAACGTCGACATAGTGGCAGTCGACCTGCGGCCAGTTCTGTTCCTGCAGCCATTCCAAACGGCGTGCGGCGGCGGTAATGGTATGTCCCTGTTCGATCAGGTGAGGGATCAGGTTCTGGCCAATGTAGCCGCTGGCTCCAAGAACCAATATGCGTTGGGGGGGCATCAGCGCTGCCTTATGCAGTGAAAGTCGGTGACAGAATGCCAAATTCGGCGTTTAAATGCACTTTTTGTGTGGTTATGAGGGAGTTGCATCTGCCAAGAGGCGGAGTCACACTACGCGCCGTTTGCCTGCGATAAGACGGATGATATGAAACTGAATGCTGTTTGTTATGCCCTGCTGGGTCTGGCCCTGATCGCCAGTCTGTTTTTCCTGCATCCGCTGGGAATGTGGTGGCTGTTGGCCAACCTGCTGACGTTGCTGGTGTACGGCGCGGATAAGTTTGCTGCACGCAAGGACTGGCAACGGGTGCCGGAAAGCACGTTGCTGGTGTTTGGGCTGGTGGGGGGCTGGATCGGGGCGATAGTCGCACAGCAGCTGTTTCGTCATAAAACCCAGAAACAGCCGTTCAAAACCTGGTTTATCCTCAGCGTGGTGCTGAACCTGGTGGCGACGCTGGGGATCTGGTACTGGGTTTACGGCCGCTGGATTATCTGAAGGCGGGGCGCAGTGGCACCCCGTTCGGGGCAGGATTCAGGCATGCTGCCGGAGGAACTCCTGCCATAAATCGACGACTTGCTGCAGATCCTGACGGCTGACGTCGAGATGGGTCAGAATGCGCGTCAGCGGCCCGCTGCTGATCAGCACGCCACGCTCCCGCATCCACGGCCCCAGTTTAGCCGCCAACTCTGGCGATTGGCGCAGATACAGTACGTTGGTTTGCGCGCCCGGTTCGGCAATCTCCACGCCTATCCCCTGCAATTGCTGCTCCAGCCATTTGGCGTTGTCGTGATCATCGCGCAGCCGTTCGACGTTATGTTCCAGCGCATACAAACCTGCTGCCGCCAGAATACCGGCCTGGCGCAGGCCGCCGCCGGTCATTTTACGCCAACGCAGGGCGCGCCGAATAAAATCTTCATTGCCGCACAGCAGTGAACCTACCGGCGCGCCCAGCCCTTTCGACAGACAAATAGTGAAGGTGTCGCAGTACTGCACAATCTCTTTCAGCGGCAGGCTAAGCGCGACGGCGGCATTGAAGATGCGCGCGCCGTCGATGTGCAGCGCCAACTGATGCTCGCGGGTGAACTGCCAGGCCTGTTGCAGGTATTTCTGCGGCAGCACGCGGCCGCTGATGGTGTTTTCCAGGCTCAGCAGACGGGTTCTGGCGAAGTGAATGTCATCGGGTTTGATTGCCGCCGCTACTTTGTCCAGCGGCAGGGTGCCGTCCGGATTCGCCTCAATCGGCTGTGGCTGGATACTGCCGAGCACCGCCGCGCCGCCGGCCTCGTATTTATAGTTATGCGCCTGCTGGCCGACAATATATTCGTCGCCGCGCTGACAGTGGCTCAACAGCGCCACCAGGTTGGCCTGGGTGCCGCTGGGCAGAAACAGCGCCGCTTCCTTGCCGGACAGACGAACCGCTTCCGCCTCCAGCGCGTTTACCGTGGGATCATCGCCATAGACGTCATCGCCCACTTCGGCCTGCGCCATGGCTTGGCGCATGGCGCTGCAGGGGCGGGTCACGGTGTCACTGCGTAAATCGATAAGCATACAATTCCTTATCCCCTTCATCTTTCAAGCCGCAGCGTTGTTAGCTGCAACTTGAAATCTATTGGGGATAGTTATAGTGATGGGAAAGAGGATACGATTATTAACGCAACCAGTTGGTTTTCGCCAGTTCGACCACTTCGTCGCCGCGGCCATTGATAATGGCGCGCAGCATATACAGGCTGAAGCCTTTGGCCTGTTCGAATTTGATCTGCGGCGGCATCGCCAGTTCCTGTTTGGCGGTTACCACGTCCAGCAGCGCCGGGCCAGGGTGAGCCAGCATTTCCTGCAGTGCAGCGTCCAGATCAGAAGCCTTCTCGACGCGAATGCCCTTGATGCCGGCGGCGTTGGCAATCGCCGCAAAATCCGGGTTGTGCAGATCGGTGCCGTCGGTCAGATAGCCGCCGGCCTTCATTTCCATGGCCACAAAACCCAGTACGCTGTTATTGAAGATCACAATCTTGACCGGCAATTTCAACTGCGTCAGCGACAGAAAATCCCCCATCAGCATGGTAAAACCGCCGTCGCCGCACAGGGCGATCACCTGCTTGCCCGGCTCGGTGGCCTGTGCGCCTATTGCCTGCGGCATGGCATTGGCCATCGAACCGTGGTTGAACGAGCCCAGCAAGCGGCGTTTGCCGTTCATTTTCAGGTAACGTGCAGCCCACACCGTCGGTGTGCCGACGTCGCAGGTGAAAATGGCGTCGTCGTTGGCGTATTGGCTGATCTGCTGCGCCAGATACTGCGGGTGGATCGGCTGATCGTCATTGGCGGACGCCAGCCCGTCGAGATCCTTGCGTGCAGTGCGGTAGTGCTCCAGCGCCTTGTCAAGAAACGCTCGGTCGCTCTTCGGCTTCAACTGCGGCAGCAGGGCGGTGAGAGTAGTGTGGATATCGCCGACCAGTGCCATGTTGACCGGGCAATGCGCGCCGATGCTGCCGGGGTCGATGTCGATCTGAATGATGTTGGCGTTGGTGGGGTAGAAGGCGCGGTACGGGAACTGGGTGCCGAGCAGCACCAGGGTATCGGCGTTCATCATCGCGTGATAGCCGGACGAAAAGCCGATCAAGCCGGTCATGCCGACGCTGTACGGGTTGTCCCATTCGATATGCTCTTTACCGCGCAGCGCATGCACCACCGGCGCTTGCAACAGCTCGGCCAGCCTGACGACTTCGTCATGCGAACCGGCGCAGCCGCTGCCGCACATCAGTGTGATGTTCTTCGCCTGATTCAGTATGGTTGCCAGTTTGTTCAGTTCGCTCACCGGCGGTTGAACCAGCGGCAGCGCCGGGGTGTGCCATACCATGCTGGCGTCTTCCGGCGCCATGCGCAGCGCTACGTCGCCCGGCAGCACTATCACCGACACGCCGCGATTGAGGATCGCCTTACGCATGGCGATTTCCAGCACCCGCGGCAGTTGTTCCGGATTGGAGACCAGTTCACAGTAGTGGCTGCATTCACGAAACAGCTCTTGCGGGTGGGTTTCCTGGAAATAACCGCTGCCGATTTCGCTGGAGGGAATATGCGCGGCAATCGCCAATACCGGCACGTGGTTGCGGTGGCAGTCGAACAGGCCGTTGATCAGGTGCAGGTTACCCGGGCCGCAGGAGCCGGCGCAAACCGCCAACTGGCCGGTGAGCTGGGCTTCTGCGCCGGCGGCAAACGCGGCCACCTCTTCGTGGCGTGTGCCCAGCCATTCGATGGTTCCCATGCGGTGCAGGCTGTCGCTAAGGCCGTTGAGCGAATCGCCGGTGACGCCCCAAATGCGTTTCACGCCGGCCTGCTCAAGCGTTTTGGCGACCAGTGTGGCTACGGTTTGCTTCATAATTCCCCCAAGCGTTGTAAAGGCCCCTGTATCTTTCAAGCCACGGCGTTGTTGGCTGCAACTTGAAATCCAGTGGGCATGAATCATTAAGGCTTTTTCAGCATCAGATGAATGTAATAACACGCACGGAACAGGGGAAAGTGTAGAAGGGGACTTTAAAGCGTGCTTGCCGATAAATGCCCCATCGACGAGATGGGGCCATGGGCGTCAGGCGAGGGTGACGTCGCCCTGCAATTGGCAACTGCAAGCCAGCACATACCCTTGGGCGATCTCGGCCGGGGTGAGCGTCATGCTGCTGGTGGTGGTGTAGTTACCGTCGAGGATGCGGGTTTTGCACGAGCCGCAGACCCCGGCACGGCAGGCGGCGTTAACCGGCAGCGCGTGGGCTTCCATCGCTGCCAGCAGCGTGCTGCCGACCGGTACGCGGAACTCGCGCAGCGGCCGGGCGACGCGCAGCGTTAATCCTTCACCTTGTCCGGCGTCCGTTTCCGTAGGCGTATGGAACTGTTCTTTGTGGAAGCGGGCTGTCGGCACGCCAAGCTGGTGGCAAAACTGTTCCGCCTGTGTCATGTAGGGCGCGGGGCCACAGGTCATCACCGTACGTTCGGCAATATCCGGCACGGCCTGGCGCAACGTCTCTAACGTTATCCGCCCGCTGAGGTAACCCGGTTGCGCATGCTGTTCGGCCATCAGCGTCAGCCGCAGTTGCGGATGCGCAGCGCACAACTCGCGCCATTGTTCGGCAAAAATCGTATCGGCGGGGGTACGTACGTTAAAGATGACGGCAATATCGCAGGCCGGACGGTTGACGACCAGCCAGCGGCACATTGAGATAATTGGCGTTACGCCACAGCCGGCCGCCAGCATCAGGTAACGATCGGCCGGGTGGCGTTCGCAACTGAATTCTCCCTGCGCATCGGACAGCCACAGGGTGTTGCCGGGTTTGACCTCCTGCGTCAGCCAGCGCGAACCCGCGCCGTCCGGCAGGCAGCGCACGCTGATGCTGAGAAAGCGGCTTTGGCCGGGCGAGGAAGAGAGCGTATAGGCGCGCAGCGTTTCTTCGGTATTGCGGATGCTGACCAGCGCAAACTGGCCGGCCTGATAAGGGTAAAAAACGTCGCAGATCAGGTCCAGCGTCCAGACATCGGCAGTTTCCTGCCGGATCGAGTGCACCTGCATGCGGTTGGGGCAAAGGGGGCTGGGTTGGGTCATAGAGCACCTCAAAGGCAAAGGGGCCGGCATAGGCGCGGCCCCGAAAAACAACGGCATTAGCCGAGCAGGGCTTGCAGATCTTGTTCAACGGTGGTGATTGGACGCATGCCGAATTTGTCGTAGAGGATCGCCATCAGGTTGTCGGTCAGGAAGCCTGGTGCGGTCGGGCCGGTGACGATGTTTTTTACCCCCAGCGACAGCAGCGTCAGCAGGATGACGATCGCCTTTTGTTCAAACCACGACAGCACCAGGCTGAGAGGCAGTTCGTTGACCGTGCAGCCAAGCGTCTCGGACAGTTTGACCGCCAGCATGATGGCGGAATAGGCGTCGTTGCACTGGCCTACGTCCAGCAGGCGTGGCAGGCCTTCCAGCGTGCCAAAGTCCAGCTTGTTGAAGCGGTATTTGCCGCAGGCCAGCGTCATGATCAGGCAATCTTGCGGCACGCTGCGGGCGAAGTCGGTGAAATAGCTGCGCTCATCGCGGCTACCGTCACAACCGCCGACCAGGAACACGTGGCGCAGTTTCTTCTGCGCCACCAGATCGATCACCGTATCGGCGGCATTGAGCAGCGTCTGGCGGCCAAAGCCGACGGTGATCATATGTTCGATCTCGGTATAAGGGAAACCGTTCATACCTTGCGCCTGGGCGATCACGCGGGCGAAGTCATCCCCTTCCAGGTGGTTGACGCCTGGCCAGCCGACAATGCTGCGCGTCCAGATACGATCGCCGTAGTTGCCGACGTTAGGATCGATAATGCAGTTGGAGGTCATCAGGATGGGGCCGGGGAATTTGGCGAACTCGATTTGCTGGTTCTGCCAGCCGCTGCCGTAATTGCCTACCAGATGTTTGAATTTTTTCAGTTCGGGATAGCCGTGCGCCGGCAGCATTTCACCGTGGGTATAGACATTAATCCCCTGGCCCTCGGTTTGCTCCAGCAGCATGCGCAGATCTTTCAGGTCGTGGCCGGAGATCAGAATCGCTTTGCCCGTCACCGGGCGTACATTCACCGCACTGGGGATCGGATCGCCATAGGCCTGAGTTTCACCCTGATCGAGGATCGCCATCACGTTGAAGTTCATTTTGCCGATGCCCATGGCATTGTTCAGCAAAGTATCCACGTCGCGCGGCTGGGTGCCGAGCCAGGCCATAAAGGCGTGGTAATCGGCATAGATTTTTTCGTCGAACTGGCCCAGCACGTGGGCGTGCTCCATATAGGCCGCCGCGCCTTTAAGGCCGTACAGGCACAGCATGCGCAGGCCGTGAACGTCATCGCCCACCTCGGCTTTGTCGGTGTCGAGGGCGAACCGTGCCGCCTGTTGCAACAGCGCCGGCATGTCGTTGCCGTCAAGTTGCAGACTGGCCAGCGGATGATCGACGCGCGCGCCGGCATCCAGCAGCCGGCAGCGCGTGGCCAGCGAGTCACGCAGGAGCAGCGTTTCCCGTGCGTAACCGATGATGCGCTCGGAATCGAAGTTAACGTTGGTCAGGGTAGAGAAGAAGGCGCGTGGGGCAAAGCTGTCGATATCATGATCGATAATCCCGAGCGAGCGAGCCTGCAGCGCCCAGGCGGACAGTCCCTGCAACGCCGCTACCAGCAGATCTTGCAGATCGGAGGTTTCCGCCGTTTTGCCGCACATGCCCTGAGCATACGAGCAGCCGTTGCCTGCCGGGGTTCGGATGGTTTGTTCACATTGCACACAGAACATAATCGCTTCCTTTTTAAAGTTGCATTTATAATGCTTGTTTATGAGCATAGATCGGCAACCGGGGCTTAAAAAGGCTTTTGTGAGGTTACTGCGGGTAAGTTTGATTTAGCGCAATTTTACTCTGCGGATGGGAATTATTACGTTTTCCGGGGGCATAGCCCCCGGAAGAGATCAGGAGAACAAGGCGATCAGCACCGGCGCCAACAGGCTCAGCAGGAAACCGTGCACGATCGCCGGCGGCACCATCTCCAGCCCGCCGCTGCGTTGCAACACCGGCAGGGTGAAATCCATCGAGGTGGCTCCGCACAGGCCCAGCGCCGAGGAACGGCTGCGGCGCACCAGGGTAGGGATCAGCATAATCGCCACCAACTCGCGCGCCAGATCGTTGAAGAACGCCGCACTACCCAGTACCGGGCCATAGGCGTCGGTGATCAGAATACCGGAAAGCGAATACCAGCCGAAACCGGAAGCCATCGCCAGCCCGGCTTTGATCGGCAACCCCAGCAGCTGGGCCGCCAGCGCACCGCCGGCCAGTGCGCTGATCGTCACCACTACCGCCACCATCATGCCGCGCCGGTTAATCACAATTTGACGCAGCGTCATGCCGCTGTTGCGCAGTTGGATGCCCACCAGGAGCAGCAGGAAAATCAACGCGTATTCACTGCCCTTTCCGGCAAACTGCAGCCACTGCCACTGAGTCAGACCGAGGAGGAAACCACCGAGCACCACGCCGCACAGTTTGAGCGACTCCAGAGCCATATGCAGGCGAGAAGGCAGTCGCTCCTGTTTATGGCTGTTGCGCCATGGCATTTTGCGTTCCAGCAGTGTCAGCATCAGCAAGCTGGCGGCCAAGATGCACAGGAAAAACACTGCGGCGTACTGGAATATCAGCAACAGGTTGCTGCTCAGATCCTCCAGAAATGCCAGGCTGATGCCCATGAAAAACAGGATCACGTAAACCATCCAGCTCAACAGGCGATTGATGGTTTGCAGTAACGTTCGGCTGCGCAAGGGGATGAGGTAACCGGCAATCAGCGGTAACAGAATAATCAACAGTCCTGAATACATGGTGAAGCTTACGTCCTTTGTTCGGGAGGCGGTGCGCGGATGACCGGCAAGGCCCACACGCTAACCAAAACGATGGCCGGAGTAAAGCGGCAGATTTGATGCAGTCTGCTTGACCTGCAAGGGGTTTTTTGACCATGCTCAGGGAAGGTCACCTTCATTGAGGACGGTGACGGCGCGCACGGGAGGCGGCAGATGTTCTTAGAGCGTATCGAGATTGTAGGTTTCCGCGGCATCAACCGGCTGTCCCTGATGCTGGATGACAACACGCTGCTGCTCGGCGAAAACGCCTGGGGCAAATCCAGTTTGCTCGACGCGCTGACTCTGCTGTTGGCGCCGGAGCAAAAGCTCTACCGTTTTGAAGTACACGACTTTCATTTCCCTCCCGGCGAAGAGGCGGCCAAAGACCGGCATTTGCAGGTGGTGTTTACCTTTTGCGAGAAAGACCTCGGCCATGCTCATCTCCCCCGTTACCGCCACCTGTCGCCGTTGTGGGTCAAGGGCGATGATAATCTGAACCGTATTTATTACCGTTGCGAAGGCGAACTGGCCGATGACGATACGGTGTGCACCTGGCGCAGTTTTTTGGACGCCGAGGGCAATGCGATGCAACTGCACCATATTGAACAGCTGGCGCACGCCATTATCCGTATTCACCCGGTATTGCGTTTGCGCGATGCGCGTTTTATTCGTCGTCTGCGGCCCAGTACGCTCAATGACGAGCACCCAGCGGATAATCAGGCGCTGGCCCAGCAGTTGGATCAACTGACGCGCGAACTGGTGCGCAATCCGCAAAAGCTGACTAATGGCGAATTGCGTCAGGGGCTGGCGGCGATGCAGCAACTGCTGGAACACTACTTCGCTGAGCAGGGATCGCAGGTGGCGCGCCCGCGCAGCCACCGTTTGGATCAAGATCAGGACCAGCAGGCGTGGCGCTCGCTGGACAGCATCAACCGAATGGTCGCTGAACCGAACAGCCGCAGCATGCGGCTGATTTTGCTGGGGATGTTTTCTACGCTGTTGCAGGCCAAGGGCAACGTCAAGTTGGATCCGCACGCCCGGCCGTTGCTGTTGGTGGAGGACCCGGAAACCCGGTTGCACCCGATCATGCTGTCGGTGGCCTGGGGGCTACTCAACCAGCTGCCGCTGCAACGCATCACCACCACCAATTCCAGCGAACTGGTGTCGTTGGTTCCGGTGGAGCACGTTTGCCGGCTGGTGCGCGAGTCGGGGCGGGTTGCCACCTACCGCCTCGGCCCGCGCGGATTGGGGCCGGAGGACGGGCGGCGCATTGCTTTTCATATTCGCTTTAACCGGCCCTCATCGTTGTTTGCCCGCTGTTGGCTGTTGGTGGAAGGCGAGACCGAGGTTTGGCTGTTGAGTGAGCTGGCGCGCCAGTGCGGCTATCACTTTGAGGCGGAAGGGGTGCGGGTGATTGAATTCGCCCAGTGTGGCCTGAAGCCGCTGTTGAGGTTTGCCCGCCGCATGGGCATTGAATGGCATGCGCTGGTGGACGGCGACGAGGCCGGGAAGAAATACGCCAACACCGTGCGCAGTTTGCTGGATAACCACGGCGACAGCGAGCGTGACCGCCTGACCGCGCTGCCGGCGCCGGATATGGAGCACTTTATGTTCCGCGAGGGGTTCAGCCCGGTCTATCACCGCGTCGCCTCTGTACCGATCAATGCTCAGATGCCGATACGCAAGGTGATCCTGAAGGCGGTGCATCACTCTTCGAAACCCGATCTGGCTATCGAAGTAGCGATGCAGGCTGGCGAGTGGGGCACCGATTCTGTGCCGCCACTGCTAAAGAAAATGTTCTCGCGCGTGATCTGGCTGGCGCGCGGCCGGGCGGATTAGGCGCCCGGCAATCTTATCGGGGGGCTGAAATGTTCAGCCATTCCCTGTTCCAGTTCATCCAGCAATTGATAACGGCGGCGGTATTCTGCCCGTTTCTTGCTGACCACCTCATCGATCGGTTTGCGCGTGATGCGTTCCGGCAGCAGGAAGTAACCGCTGTCGAGCATCTTGCCGCCCATTGAGCTCCAGAACTGATCGTAATCGGCGTGCAATTGGTCTTTCTTTTTACTGTGATAACGCCAGTTTTGATAGATATGGGTGGCATTGCCCACCGCCACTATTTGGCGGATGCCCAAATGATGCGCCAGCGTGCAAATGCCTTCCAGCACCAGGCGTTTGGGAAACAGCCCGTGGCATTCTTTGGTGGCGTGCTGGATTTCCGCGTGCGGCACCTGGTGGTTGGCTCCCTGCAAACCGCCGATGAACAGCGTCGGCTGTTGCTGATAGTGCATCAGCGCAAAGGTGATTTCCGCCAGCATAATGCCGGCGGCATTACGCAGTAGCAGGGTGGTTTCCCCTTCTTTGTTCAGGTGATCGATGGCCGACAGCTCCAGTGAAACCGGTTCGCCGCTTTTGCCGGTGACGCTGGCCAGCACGAAAGGTTTATTCAGGTGACCGATCCGCATTTTCAGCGGCATGCGCTGTGCGCTGAGATCATAGTGATCGCGCAGGGCGAACAGGCACTCGATCTTGTTCATGTTTGCCGCCAGATAAGGGCGATGCAGCTTGCAGGGCAGATTGGGCTGGGCGTTCAGAATCTCATCCAGCAGGGGATTGGATGCCAGCGTATTCAGCAGGGCACCGGTAGTGTGCCAGCTAAACAGCGAGCGGCCGATGAACTTCAGGCGGAATGAGGTTTTCTTCCAGGCTTTACTCGGCGCCATATCGCCATTGATCAGCGCCGTCATCAGTTGCCAGCCGTTGAGCGGGCGTACAGATACGAGTGGATAGCTGAGCTGAGACATGATGAAATCCTTGGCAGTGTTGAATGCCGCTATTTCAGCAAGCGTTCGCTAAACGGGAGTTCAATGCTCAACGGTAACCAAGGGCGTCTCCACATTGTGTTGAGCTAAGGTTTAGTTACTCCGCACTGTGCGCGGCAATGTTGCCCTTTCTTCCGCCAAAAAATGATCTCCTTGCGCAAAAAAGTACCCGTTAAATTGCAGGACATGCCGGAGATAACCTTATCTGTTCCTGTAAGTGACCCTTCACGGTTTGCTCTTAATTCTGCCTTAATGCGTACATAGATAGGGAAGGTTATAATCCCGTTCAACTTGCTATGGGCATGATGAGTCGCGGACGCAAACCGGATAAGATGCAGGAAACACTTTCTGGATTATTTGAAATAATTAATAAAAAACAAAAGGATGATGGCATCAATGATGTTTAAAGGACACAAGCGACGCTGGGTCAGTGCATTGATCGTCGTGGCGGCGATCGCCGCGCTGGCGATCTGGCATTTCAGCCACCCGGTGCCACCCCAGTTTAAAACGGTGAAGGTAGCCAAGCGCGACCTGCAGCAAAATGTGCTGGCGACCGGACAGCTTGACGCGGTGCGCAAGGTTGACGTTGGCGCTCAGGTCAGCGGGCAGTTGGAAAGTCTGTATGTTGAGATCGGCGATAAGGTGAAAAAAGGTCAGTTACTGGGCGTGATCGATCCGCAGCAGGCGCAAAACAGTATCCGTGAGGGTGAGGCGACGCTGCGTGAACTGCACGCTCAACTGCAACAGGCCCAGGCCGAGCAACAACTGGCGGCGGTGACGCTGCAGCGCAATCAGGCACTGGCGAAGTTGCAAGCGGTATCGCGCCAGGATCTGGATCAGGCGGCGACGCAGCTTGCGGTGAAGAAGGCGCAGGTCGGTACCATCAATGCGCAGATTGCCCGCAACCAGGCCAGCCTGGACACCGCTAAAATCAACCTGGCGTTTACCCGTATTGAAGCGCCGATGGACGGAGACGTGGTGCAGATCACCACGCTGCAAGGCCAGACGGTGATCGCGGCGCAACAGGCGCCGAACATTCTGACGCTGGCGGATCTCAGCACCATGCTGGTGAAGGCCCAGGTGTCGGAAGCGGACGTTATCAGCCTCAAACCGGGTCAGAAGGCCTGGTTTACCGTGTTGGGCGATCCTAACCGGCGTTTTGACGGCGTGCTGAAAGACATTCAGCCGACGCCGGAAAAGGTTAACAACGCCATCTTTTACTATGCGCGTTTCGAAGTGCCGAACCCCGAAGGGTTGCTGCGTTTGCAGATGACGGCGCAGGTGCATATCCAACTGGCGGGCGTCAGCCAGGCGCAGGTCATTCCTCTGGCCGCGTTGGGCGATCAAATCGCCGATAACCGTTACCACGTTGCGGTATTGAAACAGGGCAAGGAAGAGAAACGCGAGGTGAGCATCGGACTGCGTAATAATATTGACGTACAAATTCTGAGCGGCTTGAGCATCGGGGATGAAGTGATTGTCAGCCGCGGCGGCTCGGAGGCCAACTGATGGCGGCGCTGTTGCAACTGAGCGGTATCCGCCGCAGCTATCAGTCGGGCGATCAGACGGTGGACGTATTGAAAAACGTGAGCCTGAGCATCGATGCCGGTGAAATGGTAGCCATTATGGGTGCTTCCGGCTCTGGCAAGTCTACGCTGATGAACATTCTCGGTTGCCTGGACAAACCCAGTGCCGGCGTGTACCGGGTAGCCGGCCAGGATGTGGCGACGCTGGATGGCGATGCGTTGGCCCGGCTGCGGCGTGAGCATTTTGGCTTTATCTTCCAGAGATACCACTTGCTGCCTCATCTGAGCGCGGCGCACAACGTTGAGGTGCCGGCGGTCTACGCCGGGCTGGGCAAGGCGGCGCGGCGCGAACGGGCGGTAGCGCTGTTACAGCGCCTTGGGTTGAGTGAACGCGTCAGCTACCGGCCGAGCCAGCTTTCCGGTGGCCAGCAGCAGCGTGTCAGTATCGCTCGTGCGCTGATGAACGGCGGCCAGGTGATCCTGGCGGATGAACCGACCGGCGCCCTCGACAGCCATTCTGGCGAAGAGGTAATGACGATCCTCAAGCAACTGCGTGAGCAGGGGCATACGGTGATTATCGTTACTCACGATCCGGCTGTCGCTCAGCAGGCAGAGCGGATCATTGAAATTCGCGATGGCGAGATCATTGCCGACTCGCGCCCGGCGCAGCAGGGCAATCCGAATGCCAAACCGTTGGAGCTGGTTGCACCCGCGCCGTCCTGGCAGCAGACGACCGGCCGTTTTCGCGAGGCGCTGGTGATGGCCTGGCGGGCGATGGCGGCGAATAAAATGCGCACCGCCCTGACCATGTTGGGCATTATTATCGGCATCGCTTCGGTGGTTTCGATCCTGGTGATCGGCGACGCCGCCAAGCAGATGGTGTTGGCGGATATCAAATCCATCGGCACCAATACGGTGGACATTTATCCCGGCAAGGACTTCGGCGACGACGATCCGACCTTCCGCCAATCGTTGAAGTATGAGGATCTCGACGCGTTGCGCGAGCAGCCTTATGTCAGCGCGCTGTCGCCGACCATTGCCAGCAGCATGCGATTGCGGTTGGGCAACGTCGATGTGGCGGCCAATGTGACCGGGGTCAGCGAGCAGTTTTTCCGCGTTTACGGCATGACCTTCACCCAGGGGGGCGGCATTGACCCGTTCCAGGTGCAATCGCAGGCGCAAACGGTGGTGATCGATACTAATACCCAGCGCCGGCTGTTCCCGCATCAAAAGAACGTGGTGGGCGAGGTAATGCTGGTGGGCAATATGCCGGCGACGGTGGTCGGGGTAGCGAAGGAGAAGCAGTCGATGTTCGGCAGCAGCAAGACGCTGAACGTTTGGGTGCCTTACAGCACCATGGCAAACCGGCTGATGGGCAATGCCTATTTCGATTCGATTACCGTGCGTATCCGTGACGGTTACAGCAGCCAGGAGGCCGAGCAGCAACTGACGCGTCTGCTGGCGCTGCGCCACGGTAAAAAAGACTTCTTCACCTATAACATGGACAGTTTGGTGCAGACGGCGGAGAAAACCACGCGAACGCTGCAGTTATTCCTGACGCTGGTGGCGGTAATTTCGCTGGTGGTCGGCGGAATTGGCGTGATGAATATCATGCTGGTGTCGGTGACGGAGCGTACGCGTGAGATTGGTATTCGTATGGCGGTAGGGGCTCGTTCCGGCGATGTATTGCAGCAGTTCCTGATTGAAGCGGTGCTGGTGTGCCTGGTTGGCGGCGCTTTGGGGATTATGCTGTCTTTTGCCATCGGGCTGCTGGTGCAACTGGTGCTGCCGGGTTGGCAGATCAGCTTCCCGCCGGCGGCGTTGTTGAGCGCGTTTTTGTGTTCCACCGGTATCGGCGTGGTGTTCGGCTACCTGCCTGCGCGCAGTGCCGCCCGGCTTAACCCGATTGACGCGCTGGCGCGCGAGTAATAATCTAACTCCGTCTTATTGCAAACCGCAGGGTGTTAGCGGTAACTCGACATTCATGGATATAATAAAAAATGCCAGTCATACGGCGGCTGGCATTTTTAGCGGACTGGCTTTAGGCAGGCTCTGCACCCGTGTTTAGGCCAGTGCCTCGCTTTCCAGTGGCACAATAAGACTTGCATGGTTCCCTTTTGGCCCTTGATGCACGTCGAAACTGACCTGTTGGCCGGCTTTCAGTGTCCTGTACCCATCCATCTTAATCGTTGAATAATGGGCGAATATGTCTTCGCCGCCGCCTTCAGGACAGATAAAACCAAAGCCTTTGGCGTTGTTGAACCATTTAACAGTACCCGTCTCCATGCTTTTACATCCCTCGCAACGCTATTTTAGGTGAGATGAATAACTGAATTCGCACCCGCCAAAGGCAGGTAGCAGATGAGCCCAGGGTGGTTAAAAGACCGCCAGCTCACGAATTTACACTCTAGAGCAAATGATCATCACGTCAAGGGATCGGCTTTTGTCCGCAGGAGGCAGTTCATCAAAGTTTGAAGCAGTTAACGCTATTGACATTGTTTGGTAACAATTTGTCAGAGATTTTTGCGTACGTTCCAGTACGGCGAGATGATGGCGTAGATGATAAAATAGTAATGATCCCCACTTTGAATAACCGGAACCTGTCCCCATATCAGAGGACAGAGCAGAGAAGATGAGCGGCAATGGGCAATAACAACGATTGGCTAAATTTTGAACACTTGGCCGAAGAAAAACAAATCGATGCGGTAAAACCGCCGTCTATGTATAAAGTTATACTTAACAACGACGATTACACACCGATGGAATTTGTGATTGACGTTCTGCAAAAGTTCTTTTCTTATGATATTGAACGTGCAACGCAACTGATGCTCACGGTCCACTATCAAGGCAAGGCGATCTGCGGTGTTTTTACCGCCGAGGTGGCGGAAACCAAGGTCGTACACGTGAACCGTTATGCAAGGGAGAACGAGCATCCGTTGCTCTGTACGCTGGAAAAAGCCTAGATTTTGGCAACTATTGGGGAGGTGCTTATGCTCAATCAAGAACTGGAACTCAGTCTCAACATGGCTTTCGCCAGAGCGCGTGAGCACAGACACGAGTTTATGACCGTGGAGCACCTGTTGCTGGCATTACTCAGCAACCCTGCCGCGCGAGAGGCGCTTGAGGCATGTACGGTAGACCTGGCCGCATTGCGCCAGGAGCTGGAAGCCTTTATCGAACAAACCACGCCGACGCTGCCTGCCAGTGAAGAAGAGCGCGACACTCAGCCGACGCTAAGCTTCCAGCGTGTGCTGCAGCGTGCCGTATTCCATGTTCAATCTTCCGGCCGCAGCGAAGTAAGCGGTGCCAACGTGCTGGTGGCGATTTTCAGCGAGCAGGAGTCGCAGGCGGCTTATCTGCTGCGCAAACACGACGTCAGCCGTCTTGACGTAGTGAATTTCATTTCACATGGCACGCGTAAAGACGAGCCGGGCCAAGCGCCAAATGCGGAAAACCCGGTGAACGAAGAGCAGTCCGGAGGGGAAGACCGTATGGAAAACTTCACCACCAACCTCAACCAGTTGGCCCGTGTGGGCGGTATCGATCCCCTGATTGGTCGCGATCCTGAGCTGGAGCGCGCTATTCAGGTGCTGTGCCGTCGCCGTAAAAATAACCCGCTGCTGGTCGGCGAGTCCGGTGTGGGTAAAACCGCCATTGCCGAAGGGCTGGCCTGGCGCATCGTGCAGGGCGACGTCCCGGAAGTGATGGCGGACTGCACGTTGTATTCTCTGGACATCGGTTCGCTGCTGGCAGGCACCAAATACCGCGGCGACTTCGAAAAACGCTTCAAGGCGTTGCTGAAACAGCTGGAGCAGGACAAGAGCAGCATCCTGTTTATCGATGAAATCCACACCATCATCGGTGCCGGTGCGGCTTCCGGCGGGCAGGTGGATGCGGCCAACCTGATCAAACCGCTGCTCTCCAGCGGCAAGATCCGGGTGATTGGGTCCACCACCTATCAGGAATTCAGCAACATTTTCGAAAAAGACCGTGCGCTGGCCCGTCGCTTCCAGAAAATCGACATTACCGAGCCGACGCCGGAAGAGACCATTCAGATCATCAACGGTCTGAAAACCAAGTACGAAGCGCACCATGACGTGCGTTATACCGCCAAGGCGGTGCGTGCGGCGGTTGAGCTGTCGGTGAAGTACATCAATGACCGACACCTGCCGGACAAGGCTATCGACGTGATCGACGAGGCGGGCGCTCGCAGCCGGCTGATGCCGATCAGCAAGCGCAAGAAAACCGTCAACGTTGCGGACATTGAGTCTGTGGTTGCGCGTATTGCGCGTATCCCGGAAAAAACCGTGTCGGCAAGCGATCGCGATGTGTTGAGAAGCTTGGGCGACCGTTTGAAAATGCTGGTGTTCGGTCAGGATCAGGCGATCGAAGCGCTGACCGAAGCGATCAAAATGAGCCGTGCGGGCCTGGGCCACGATCGCAAGCCTGTCGGTTCCTTCCTGTTTGCCGGGCCAACCGGCGTCGGGAAAACCGAGGTGACAGTGCAGTTGGCGAAGGCGATGGATATCGAACTGCTGCGTTTTGACATGTCCGAGTATATGGAACGTCATACCGTCAGCCGCTTGATTGGTGCGCCTCCGGGCTACGTCGGTTACGATCAGGGCGGGCTGCTGACAGATGCGGTGCTCAAACATCCGCATTCGGTCGTGTTGCTGGATGAAATCGAGAAGGCGCATCCGGATGTGTTCAACCTGCTGCTGCAGGTTATGGACAACGGCACCCTGACCGATAACAACGGTCGCAAGGCGGATTTCCGCAACGTGATCCTGGTGATGACCACCAACGCCGGGGTACGTGAAACAGAACGTAAATCGATTGGCCTGGTTCAGCAGGACAACAGCACCGATGCGATGGAAGAGATCAAAAAAGTGTTCACGCCGGAGTTCCGTAACCGTCTGGACAACATTCTTTGGTTCAACCATCTGTCGACTACGGTGATCCAGCAGGTTGTCGATAAGTTTATCGTCGAACTGCAGGCACAGCTGGATGCGAAGGGCGTATCGCTGGAAGTGAGCGATGAAGCCCGTGACTGGCTGTCGGTGAAAGGCTATGACCGTGCGATGGGCGCTCGTCCGATGGCGCGCGTGATGCAGGAAAACCTGAAGAAACCGCTGGCCAACGAACTGCTGTTCGGTTCACTGGTGGACGGTGGCTCGGTGAAGGTCGAGCTGGACAAGGACAACCAGAAACTGACTTACCACTTCCTCAGCGCGCAGAAGCGCAAAGCGGATGAAGGTGCGGTGCATTAAAGGCCGGCCAGTTCAGATAATGAAAAAGCGATGCTTCGGCATCGCTTTTTTTATGGGTGAAAGTGTTTCATCACCACTACAGAAATGAGCGAGCCCTCTCGGTTTACCTGCGCTCTTGCAACTCGATGTTGAACGTTGCTACGGGGGTAAACGGAAAGGGCTCCGGAGGGGTTACATCCTCGGTGCCGCCATAGGCTGGCGACGAGTGAGCCGATTAACGGCTACGGAAGACAATGCGGCCTTTGCTCAGGTCGTACGGGGTCAGCTCTACAGTGACTTTGTCGCCCGTCAGGATGCGGATGTAGTTTTTACGCATTTTACCGGAGATATGTGCGGTTACCACGTGCCCGTTTTCCAATTCAACGCGGAACATAGTGTTCGGCAGCGTATCAAGAACGGTGCCCTGCATTTCAATATTGTCTTCTTTGGCCATCGAATCCTCTAGGTCTAACTACCTTAGTTTTTAACCGGCAAGATAATGCCGAAAAACCCACATTATGTAAAGACGTGTCGGTGAACATTGCACCGTTTCCGCAAAATTAGTTTGTTGGGGAGGGTGGTTCAGCCTGCTGTGGGGGTAAGACTTGTGCGGCCCAGCACTCCGGTGCTAACGGCTTGCGCTGAAGGTTACTGAGCTGCTGTAAAAATTGGCGGCGGGGGATTTCTCTCGCTCCCAGCGTGGCAGTGTGAGCGTTAAGCACCTGACAGTCAATCAATTCTCCGCCATAAGCGGCAAAATGCCGACAAAAAGCCAATAGTGCGCACTTGGAGGCGTTGGTGGTGCGGCTAAACATCGATTCGCCGCAGAACAGCGCGCCCTGCGCCACGCCGTACATACCGCCAACCAACGTTTTATCCTGCCATACCTCGACTGAATGGGCAAAACCAAGGCGGTGCAAATGCAGATAGGCGCGCTGTACTTCCGGGCCGATCCAGGTGCCTTCATGCGGCCGATCGGCGCAGGCGGCAATCACCGCGGCAAAGTCGTGGTTCAGCGTAATGCGAAAGGGATTGCCGCTCAGAAAGCGTTTCAGGCTGCGGCTGATATGGTATTGCGCCGGGAACAACACGGCGCGCGGGTCAGGCGACCACCACAAAATGGCTTCCCCCGGCGAAAACCAGGGGAAGATACCCCGCTCATAGGCGGCCAGCAAACGCGGCGCCGTCAGGTCGCCGCCAATGGCCAGCAGGCCGTTAGGATCGCGCAGCGCGCCCTCTGGCGAGGGAAAAGCGAGTGACTGCGGTGACAGCTTAACAATACGCATAAAAGGTCTCAGCGTCCTCTACAGGCCATTTTCAAGCGGTATCCCACTGATACGCTGGCGTAAACGGGCATAACGCCCTTGCTGGCGGATCAGACCAAGGTGGTCGCCCTGTTCGACAATCCGGCCGCCGTCCATTACGCAGATGCGGTCAAGATGCTCGAGCCCATACAGGCGGTGAGTCACCAGGATCAACGTTTTGCCCTGGCAGTGCCGGCGCAACAGCGCCAGGATCTGCTGCTCGGTTTCGGCGTCCAGACCTTCGGTCGGTTCGTCGAGCAACAGCAGAGGAGCCTGATGCAACAATGCGCGAGCGATACCCAGGCGACGTTGTTCACCGCCGGAAAGCTGGCGGCCGCCATCCCCCAGCCAGGCGTTTAACCCTTCGTTTTCCAACAACTTTTCCAGCCCGACCTGGTACAGCACGTCGCGTAACTGTTCATCCGCCGCCTTCGGGGCGGCGATGCGCAGGTTTTCCCGCAGCGTGTTGCTGAAAATATGCACCCGCTGGCTGACGACGGTGGTCATCTGTCGCAGCGTAGTTTCATCATAGGCGCTGAGCGGCTGGCCGTTGAGCAGCATGCTGCCGCTATCGGCGTTCCAGGCGCGGGTTAACAACTGCAACAGGGTCGATTTGCCGCAGCCGGTGCGTCCGAGCAGCGCAATATGTTCGCCGGCGGCAATCTCCAGCGTGACGTCTTGCAATACCGGCAGAGGTTGGCCGGGATAGGTAAAGGTGAGCTGTTGCAGGCTTAACGCAGCGCCGTTCCCGGCAGTTGGGCCGTTGGCCGGGAAGGTGACCTCCGGCTGCCGATCGATAACCTGTTTCACCCGTGTGGCGGAAGCAATGACCTGGCCGAGGTGTTGGAAGGCGCCGGCGACAGGCATCAGCGCTTCAAACGAGGCCAGCGCGGCAAACACGAACAGCGCAATCAGCGCGCCGGGTTGGGTATCGCCACCTATGCCACCGGCGGTGAGCCACAGCAACAGCGTCACCGTCAGGCCGCTGGCCAGAATCATCACCCCTTGCGCCATTCCGCCCAACGAGGCCTGCTGCCACTGACGACGCTGCCAGTGCCGCTCGGTGGCATCCAGACCGGCGCGGAAATCGTTGACTGCGCCAAACACCACCAGTTCGGCCTGGCCCTGCAGCCAGGCGGTCAGGTCGGTGCGGTACTGGCCGCGCAGGGCGGTCAGTTGGCCGCCAATCGGCTTGCCGGCGCGGTAAAATACCGGCGGTATCAGCAGCAAAAGCAGCAACAAAATACCGCCCAGCGTCAGGGCCAGCGAGCTGTCCAGCCAACTGAGGCCGTAGGTGACCACGATGATCACGACTGCTGCGCTGACCAGCGGCGAGATAACCCGCAGATAGAGATGGTCCAGCGTATCGACGTCCGCCACCAGCCGGTTAAGCAGATCGGCCTGCCGGAAACGGGCAATGCCGCCTGGTGACAGCGGCAGGATCTTTTTAAAGGTAAACACCCGCAGATGAGAAAGAACGCGGAAGGTGGCGTCGTGGCTGACCACGCGCTCTGCGTAGCGCCCGGCCGTGCGGAAGATCGCCGCGCCCCGCACGCCGGCAGCAGGCAACATGTAGTTGAATGTAAACAGGCCCGCCAGCCCGGCGAGCGCCGACGCGGCGAGGAACCAACCGGAAAGTGCCAGCAGACCGATACTGGCCAGCAGCGTGACAATGGCCAGAAGGATGCCCAGGCAGATTAGCAGGCTGTGACGACGGTATAGCGCCAGGAACGGCAGCAAAACGCGCATGATTATAGCTCCCCGCTGCGGTGTGCGATCAGATTGGCGAACAGCCCCGGTTGGGCGCTCAGCGTGGCGTAATCGCCTTGCTGCACGATCCGCCCGCCTTCCATGACCCAAATCTGGTCGTATTCTTCGGTATCTTCCAACTGGTGCGTGACCAGCAGGGTGGTTTGTTGATGCGAGGCTACGTTGAGCGCCTGCATGACTCGTCGTTCACTATGCGCGTCCAGGCTGGCTGCCGGCTCATCCAGCAACAGTAAACGGCGTGGGCTGATGAGCGCCCGGGCAACCGCCACCCGTTGCGCCTGGCCGACGGACAGCCGTGCGGCGCTATCGCCGACCTCAGTGTCAAGCCCCTGCGGCAAATGTGGCAGGATCTCGCTGACGTAAGCTTGCTCTACGGCCTGTTGCAATTGGGCTTCACTCGCTTGCGGGTGACCCAGCAGAATATTTGCCCGCAGCGTTTGCGCCGGCAGGTGCGGGTTTTGCCCCACCCAGCCAAGCTGCCGACGCCAGTCTTCCGCTGCTAGCTCGCGCAGCTCGATGCCGTTGACCGTCAGTGAACCGCGATAGGGCAGGAAGCCGAGCAGTAGATTCAGTAACGAGCTTTTGCCGGCCCCGCTCAGCCCGACCAGGGCAATGCGCTGGTGTGCGGGCAGGGTGAAACTCAGAGGGCCGGCCAGCAGCACGCCGTTCGGCGACAGAATTTCCAGATCTTGCGCTTTTAGCTCCAGTGGCGCATCGGTATTCAGCTCCTGCGTGCCATTGCCCCTTTGCTCGCCTTCGGCGCCGAGGAAGGTTTCCAACGCTTCTGCAGCTCCCACGGCCTGCGCTTTGGCATGATAGAAAGCGCCCAGATCGCGCAGCGGCTGGAAGAACTCCGGCGCCAGAATCAGCACCAGGAAGCCGGCAAACAGCGTAACGCCGGTGCCGTAACTGCCGAAATTCAGTTCGCCAAGGAAGGAGAAGCCAAAATAGACCGCCACCACGGCGATGGAGATGGAGGCAAAGAATTCCAGCACCGCCGATGACAGGAACGCCAGCCGCAGCACTTCCATGGTGCGGCTGCGGAAATCCTCGGACGATTTGGCGATCTGCGCGGTTTCCGCCTCCGCCCGGTTAAACAGGCGCAGCGTATCCAGCCCGCGCAGGCGATCGAGGAAATTGCCGCTCAGTCGCGCCAGCGCCACAAAGTTGCGCCTATTGGCGTCTGCTGCTCCCATGCCGACCAGTGCCATAAACAGCGGGATCAACGGGGCGGTCGTCAACAGAATCAGGCCGGCGGCCCAGTTAATCGGGAAGACGGTAATCAGGATCAGCAACGGGATAAACACCGCCAGATACATCTGTGGCAGATAGCGGGAGTAATAATCCTGCATGTCTTCGATCTGCTCAACGATGATGCTGGCCCAACTGCCCGCCGGCTTACCCTGGATCCAGGCGGGGCCGAGTTGTTGCAGCTTGTCCAACACCTGCCGGCGCATACGCTGGCGGATCACCTGGCCGCAGATAAAACCAACGCGTTCACGCAGCCAGCTCAACAACGCACGCAGCGCGAAGGCGGCGGCCAGCCAGATAAACGAGGGGATCAACTGTTCACGCGGGGCGTGTTCGATAATCAGGGCGTGAAGCAGGGCGGCCAACAGCCATGCCTGCACGACAATCAAAATGCCGCTTATCAGCCCCAACAGCATGGAAAGGCGCAGCCAACGCTGCGCCAACGAGCTCTGAGTTTTGAGCCAACGGGTTAACTGTTGCTGTCTGGTTTTTTTCATCAGATATGAGTCTGCGTCGCCGGCGCCTGTTGTTACAGGCAAGGTTAACGTACTGTTAAAAAAAGTGTTTGCCTCAACCTGAAGCGAACAAGCGAAGGCCAATGTTACCTCTTCACCCGGCAGACTGAAAATAATAAAGCGGTCAAATATCCCTATAACAGACTCTGGTCACGAGGGTTATTTCACCTCCTGGCTGGCCGCTTCCGCCGCCAGGGCGGCTTGCACCGATTTACGCTGGCCGATCTGCGCCATATAACGGGTTAACGAGGGCCAGCATTTTAACTCGATGGAAAATTGGGCCATCCAACGCAGTACGGTAAACAGATAAGCATCCGCGACGCCAAAGCGTTCGCCCATCAGGAAAACCTGCCCGTCCAGCGTCTGAGCGACATAATCGAGGCGGCGGCGCAGCTTGTCGCGAAACAGACTTTTGACCTCTTCCGACAGGGTTGCATTGAATAGCGGGCTGGCTCCGGCGTGGATCTCGGCGGTGATGAAATTCAGCCATTCCTGCAAACGCACCCGCTCGAAGGCATCGCCGGGAGGGGCCAGCGCGGCGTCAGGGCGCAAATCCGCCAGATACTGCACGATGGCTGCGCCTTCGGTAATCACGCGGCCATCTTCCAGCATCAGGGCCGCGACATAACCCTTGGGATTGACCTGGTAAAAATCACTGCCGTCGGCGGTGCGTTTGCTGCGGTTATTCACCCGGATAAGTTCAAACGGCAATTCCAGCTCTCGCAGGACAATATGCGGGGATAGCGAACAGGTGTCGGGCGCAAAATAGAGTTTCATGAGCGTTCCTGAGGCAAAAAGCGATATCGCTTAACCGACAGCATGCCGCCGGTGCTGCCTGCAGAAAAATTAGAATGTCAGAAACCCGTCATCAGTTCAGCTACTGACGGGCTGCGGCAGATGATCTCGCAGGTAATCCAACAGGGTTTGTACTGGTGCAGAGCTTGCGCCAGTGAACGAACAGACCAGGCCAAAATAACGGTAGAGCGGGACGCTCAACGGCAGAGCGCAAATGCCGGCGGCATCGGTAGGTATCACCGACGCAGGCATCAACGAAACGCCGACGCCTTCGCGCACCAGCGTCAGTGCGGTGCTCCAGTCGCTGACGGTCACGCGTACGTCAGCCAGCGCAATACCGGCCTGTTGTGCCAACAGTTGCGCGTTGAGGCTGCAGCCGCCGGTAGCCAGCACAAAGGGCAACCCGGCCAGTGTCCTGAAATCCACCGGTTGCCGGCCTCTGGCCAGCGGGTGACCGCTGGTGGTAACCGCAAGCCACAGATCCTGTCCCAGGGAGGCGCTCTGTCTTTCGTCTTTCGGGTTCAGCACTACGCCGACGTCGGCGGTTTCCAGTGCCAGCCAGTTCTCCACTTCCCGATCGGTACCTTCCAACTGAACCAGTTCAATGGCGGGGTAGCGGCGGCGGAATTTGCGCAATAACGGCGGTAGCAGGAGGGCAAATGCCGAGGGAAAGCTGGCCAGGCGAATCTTGCCTGAATGCGCGCTTTTCGCCTGCCGGGCGTAGCTTTGGATCGCATCGAGTTCGGCCAGCATAGTGCGAGCGTGGGCGACAATCCTCTCACCGCTTTGTGTCAGCGTAACGCAGTGCGGCAGGCGGACGAACAGCGGCGTATTCAGGGCGTCCTCTAACTGGGCGATAGCCTGGCTGGCACCGGACTGGGTCATGCCGCATTGATTTGCCGCCAGCGTAATTTTGCCGCTGTCGGCCACGGCGACCAGCAGGCGCCAGTGGAGAAGATTCTGCATCGAATGCCCGTCCGCTCATATTTAAGGTACAAAAAAAGCGGCTGAAGCAGCCGCTTTTCAGGATAACAGACTGTGCCGTTACAGCACTTCTGCGCTGGCGATGCCGTCGAGGTAACGCTCAGCGTCCAGCGCCGCCATACAGCCGGTGCCGGCGGAGGTGATCGCCTGACGGTAGATATGGTCCATCACGTCACCCGCGGCGAATACGCCAGGAATGGTGGTCTGGGTGGCGTTACCGTGAATACCGGACTGAACTTTGATATAGCCGTTTTCCAGCTCCAGTTGGCCACCGAAAATGCTGGTGTTCGGGCTGTGCCCGATGGCGATAAATACGCCGGCCAACGCCAGTTCCTGCGTTGCATTTTCCGCTTTGGTGCTGCGAATGCGCACGCCGGTAACGCCCATTTGATCGCCCAGCACTTCGTCCAGCGTATGGTCGGTATGCAGCACGATGTTGCCGTTTTTCACTTTCTCCATCAGCCGGTCGATCAGGATCTTCTCTGAGCGGAAGCTGTCGCGACGGTGGATCAAATGAACTTCAGCGGCGATGTTGGACAAATACAGCGCTTCTTCCACGGCGGTATTGCCGCCGCCGACGACCGCGACTTTTTGATTGCGGTAGAAGAAACCGTCACAGGTGGCGCAGGCGGAAACGCCTTTGCCCTTGAAGGCATCTTCGGAAGGCATGCCCAGGTAACGGGCGGATGCGCCGGTGGCGATGATCAGCGCATCGCAGGTGTATTCACCACTGTCGCCAAACAGGCGGAACGGGCGGTTCTGCAGATCAACGCTGTTGATGTGATCGAACACGATCTCGGTCTGGAATTTTTCTGCGTGCTCGCGCATGCGCTCCATCAGTGCCGGACCGGTCAGGCCTTCGGCGTCACCCGGCCAGTTTTCCACTTCGGTCGTGGTGGTCAGCTGGCCACCTTGTTCCATACCGGTAATCAATACCGGGCTCAGGTTTGCGCGCGCTGCGTAAACCGCGGCGGTATAGCCGGCAGGGCCGGAACCCAGGATCAATAATTTGCTATGTTTAGCCGTGCCCATGAATACCCTCTTTTCCCACAATGCGGACAATGAAACCGATTGTAGGGAAAATGCAGCATTAAAAAAAGCATCAGCGGATGTTGTTAACGATTTGTTTGATAGCTATGACCTATTAATTATTATTTTGCCGTCAAAGCGAGCGTAAAACGCAGCAATTTAACTTATGGAAGTCACTTGTCGGCGTTATGCGTGCATTCTACCTGAGACACTACATTTACCGGGTTTAAGCCGCTTTGCTCTGCAGGGTTTAAGCCAGCGATTCATAACTAAAAATGGGGTGCTAACTTTTCATGACGGTACGTTCTTCTGATTTTGCTTCTTTTACTTTGACAATCCGCTGCGCATTTGCGAAAACATCATAGGAAGAAGAAATTATCCCCCTACCTACAGTAAATCGTACGTATTTGCGGCGGCGGTGCAGAATTTTGCGCCATTGTCGAAGCGGAGAACGGCAGGTGAGGGGAACATCGCGTCAGCGAATGGTGATTTCCTTCTTGAGATGAACGTCATTTGAATCCGTTGTGCAGGGTTGACAGACAGGCTGCACCACGATGAATGATGGTAGTGAAGCATATGACAGGCATCGGGTCTTCGCTTGGAACAAGCCCTTACACATTGACGTTGGCTAGGGTGTGGCAAGTGCAGGGAAGAAAATAAGAGAGACAATAATAATGGCAGACAATAAGAAACGCCCGGGTAAAGATCTCGACCGTATCGACCGCAATATCCTGAACGAGTTACAGAAGGATGGGCGTATTTCGAACGTTGAGCTTTCGAAGCGCGTGGGGTTATCCCCAACCCCATGTTTAGAACGTGTGCGCCGCCTCGAGCGCCAGGGTTTTATTCATGGCTATACCGCCTTGCTCAACCCGCATTATCTGGATGCGTCCCTGCTGGTTTTCGTGGAAATCACGCTGAACCGCGGTGCACCGGATGTGTTTGAGCAATTTAACTCAGCAGTTCAAAAGCTTGAAGAAATTCAGGAGTGTCATCTGGTGTCCGGTGATTTCGACTATCTGTTGAAAACCCGCGTGCCGGATATGTCGGCTTACCGTAAGTTGCTCGGTGAAACCTTGCTGCGTCTGCCGGGAGTTAACGACACCCGTACATACGTGGTCATGGAAGAAGTCAAACAGAGTAACCGTCTGGTTATCAAAACACGGTAAGGTGCAGGTGCAAAACCTGATTAAATTGGTTACACTCCTGTTTATTCATACAGTTTCGGCGCCGGGGAAGCTTCTCGGCGCTGTTGCTATGTCAGCTAACAGGAACCTGGAGAGCCTTTCTTGAGCCAGGAATATACAGAAGATAAAGAAGTTACCCTGAAAAAACTCAGCAGTGGCCGCCGTTTGCTTGAAGCTGTGTTAATCGTGGTAGCGATTTTTGCCATTTACCTCATGGCTGCCTTGGTCAGTTTCAATCCGTCTGACCCAAGCTGGTCGCAGACCGCGTGGCATGAGCCGATTCATAACCTGGGTGGTGGCGTCGGAGCCTGGATGGCCGACACACTGTTCTTCACTTTCGGGGTACTCGCTTACGCGATACCGCCGATCATGCTGGTTTTGTGCTGGGCGGCCTACCGTCAGCGCGACAGCGGCGATTACATCGACTATTTTGCGCTCTCACTGCGCCTTATCGGCACGCTGGCGCTGGTGCTCACTTCGTGTGGCCTGGCGGCACTGAATGTCGACGATCTCTATTACTTCGCTTCCGGCGGCGTTATCGGCAGCTTGCTGAGCAACGCCATGCTGCCGTGGTTCAACGGCATTGGCGCAACGCTGGCATTGTTGTGCGTATGGGCTGCAGGACTCACGCTGTTTACCGGCTGGTCCTGGTTGGTGATCGCCGAGAGAATCGGCGGTGTGGTGCTGGGTACGGCCACCTTCATGACCAATCGTTCACGCCGTGACGAGCGTTATCACGACGATGACGATCGCTACGTCGATGATGAACCGGAGCAGGCAGGGAAGGGAGCAGCGGTTGCTGCAGCCGCCTCTGCGGCAGCGGCCAACGCGGCGGAAGACGACGTGCTGTTTTCTGCACCTTCGGTAACGGATGCCGCCAAAGCAGCGGTAGACGAGGCTGACGATCCTCTGCTCAACGGCTTGCGAGCTAACGACGATGCCGATGTGGCGCCTGTCGCGCCGGCGGCTGTCAGCACGCCGGTAACGCCGGCTCCCGCGCCGATAGCGGCACCGGTGGCAGCACCTGCGGTAACGGCAGCGCCGGCGGCTCCAGCCACGGTGAACCAACATCCGATGAGCGCTGTGGCGGAAAACACGGTGCCACCGCTCTATTCGTTTGAAATCCCTGAAGAGACACCCGCGCCGAAAATGGCGCGCCCGGTCGATCCTTACCGGGACGATGATGAACCGCGTTTGGGCAACTGGGAAGCTCCGGCCGTATCTCAGCCGCGCGATCGTTCCCCGTTTGATTTTTCTGCGGCTCAGCGCGACAGCGTTGACGTTGGCACCTCTACCGGCTTCAGTGCCGGTGAGCCTGACGTTACGCCATTTGGCAGCGTGAAACCCCAGGCTGAAGCCGCAGCGGCGGCCACTGTCGGTGCCGTTGCCGCCAATACCTTTATGCCGGCCTTTACGGCCACCAGCGACGGTAACTCTCAGGTGAAACAGGGCATCGGCCCTGAATTGCCGCGGCCGAACCCGGTGCGTATTCCTACCCGGCGCGAACTGGCCTCTTACGGCATCAAGTTGCCCTCACAGCGTGTAGCCGAGCAAGAACAGCGTCCTCGCGAAGATCAACCTCTGCAGCATGCGGATAGCCATCAGCAAGATGACGAAGCCTTGCAGGAAGCGGCGTTGCGTCAGGCGTTTGCCGAACAGCAAAGCCAGCGTTACGGCGAAGAATATCCGCAGGATAATCAGGATGATGAGCAGGCCCTGCAGGAGGCTGCGTTGCGTCAGGCGTTTGCCGAGCAACAGCAGGCTCGCTATGGCGAGCAGGAACCTGAGCAATCATCGTCAATCGCCAATCCGGTAGATACTCGCAACGCGTTCAGCTTCTCGCCGATGGATGATTTGGTCGACGATAGTCCGAGCGAACCCTTGTTCACTCTGTCGCCGCAGCTTGAAGAACGCATTGAGCAGCAAAGCGAACGTGAAGACGATGTTCCCTTTGGCCAGTTTGAGCCTGCGGCACCGGCTTATTCGCCGCAGTCTCAGACTCCGGCGGCGCAGTCATACCCGCCGGCCCAACCTGCTTATCAACAGCCTGCTCAGCCGGCTTACCAGCAACCACAGCAGTCGCCATCCTATCAGCAGCCTGCAGCGCAACCGGCCGCACCGCAGCAGCCGGCAATGGACAGCCTGATCCACCCGTTCCTGATGCGTAACGATCAACCGCTGCAGAAACCGACCACGCCGTTGCCGACGTTGGATCTGCTGACCGAAGCCCCGAAAGAGGTGGAGCCGGTGGATTCCTTCGCGCTGGAGCAAAAAGCGCGTTTGGTGGAAGCGAGTTTGGCCGACTACCGGGTGAAAGCCGACGTGGTGGATATTTTACCTGGCCCGGTCATTACCCGCTTTGAGCTGGATCTGGCACCGGGCGTCAAGGCCGCGCGTATTTCCAACCTGTCGCGCGATCTGGCACGCTCGCTGTCAACCTCCGCGGTGCGCGTGGTAGAGGTCATCCCCGGCAAGCCTTATGTCGGATTGGAGCTGCCTAACGTTAAACGTCAGACGGTTTATCTGCGTGAAGTCCTGGATTGCCCAGCGTTCCGCGACAATCCGTCGCCGCTGGCGATCGTGCTGGGTAAAGACATTTCCGGTGAGCCGGTGGTGGCCGATTTGGCTAAAATGCCACACCTGCTGGTGGCGGGTACCACGGGTTCCGGTAAGTCGGTTGGGGTCAATGCCATGATCCTGAGCATCTTGTATAAGGCCACACCGAAAGAAGTGCGCTTTATCATGATTGACCCGAAAATGCTGGAACTGTCTGTTTATGAAGGCATTCCACACCTGCTGACGGACGTTGTGACCGATATGAAAGACGCCGCCAACGCTCTGCGTTGGTGTGTCGCCGAGATGGAGCGTCGCTACAAGCTGATGTCTGCACTCGGTGTGCGTAACCTGGCCGGTTATAACGAACGCGTCGATCAGGCTGAAGCGATGGGCCGTCCGATCCCGGATCCTTTCTGGAAGCCGACCGACAGCATGGACATTACGCCGCCTGTGTTGGAGAAAGAGCCTTACATCGTGGTGATGGTGGATGAATTCGCCGACCTGATCATGACGGTAGGCAAGAAGGTTGAGGAACTGATCGCTCGTCTGGCGCAGAAAGCGCGTGCAGCGGGGATCCACCTGGTGCTGGCGACCCAGCGTCCGTCGGTGGATGTGATCACCGGCCTGATCAAGGCCAACATCCCAACCCGTATCGCCTTTACCGTATCCAGCAAGATTGACTCGCGCACTATCCTCGATCAGGGCGGTGCCGAATCTCTGCTGGGAATGGGTGACATGCTGTATCTGGCGCCTAACTCCTCCATCCCTGTACGTGTGCATGGTGCATTTGTGCGCGATCAGGAAGTGCATGCGGTGGTTAAGGATTGGAAAGCGCGTGAGCGGCCTCAATATAAAGAGGGTATCCTCAGCGCCGGTGACGACGGTGAGGGTGGTGCCGGCGGTGGTCTGGACGGTGACGAAGAGCTGGATCCGCTGTTTGATCAGGCGGTGGAGTTTGTGGTGGATAAGCGCCGCGCCTCTATCTCCGGCGTACAACGCCAGTTCCGCATAGGCTATAACCGTGCCGCGCGCATCATCGAACAGATGGAAGCGCAGGGCATTGTCAGCGAACAAGGGCATAACGGCAACCGCGAGGTGCTGGCACCGCCACGGCATGACTGATTAAGCTTTAATCGTTGTTATTCAATAATAAAGGGCCGCTTTGCGGCCCTTGTGCAAAGAAGCGTAAACCCCTCTGCTTCTCGGAACATTGGCCTATCTGCCGACGTGTGGCTTCGGGTAGAGTAAGCTGGATTAAGGGTTAATTTGACCCGCACGGCACCGCCTTGCGGTTAACGCATTTCATAAGGTATCTGGAATAATGAAAAAACTGTTAATTGCCTGTTGTCTGCTTTCAGGATTCGCTTCCACTTCTGTGTTGGCCGACGCCGCACAGGATCTGCAAAGTCGTCTGGCGAAAGTGAACAGTTTCCACGCCAGTTTCTCCCAGACCGTGACCAGCAGCGACGGCGCAGCGGTACAGCAGGGCGAAGGTGAACTGTGGGTGAAACGCCCGAACCTGTTTAACTGGCACATGACCTCACCTGACGAGAGCGTGCTGGTATCGGACGGCCAAACCCTGTGGTTCTATAACCCTTTTGTTGAGCAGGTAACGGCCACCTGGCTGAAAAACGCCACCGGCAATACGCCGTTTATGCTAATCACCCGCAATGATGCCAACGACTGGAAACAGTATAATGTGAAGCAGAAAGGCGATGATTTTGAGCTGACGCCAAAATCCAGCAGCGGCAACCTGAAACAGTTCGCCATCTCCGTGACCAACAGCGGTACTATCCGCAGTTTTGCCGCGGTTGAGCAAGACGGCCAGCGCAGCTCTTATGCACTGAAAAGCCAGCAAAATACCTCTGTTGACGCCGCCAAATTCAAATTTACCCCGCCGAAGGGGGTGACGCTGGACGACCAGCGCCAGTGAGGTCCGCGTGAGTAATATGTCGCTCGATTTTTCCCAGAATGAGTTCCAGCCATTGGCCGCGCGGATGCGGCCAACCACGCTGGCGCAATATATCGGCCAGCAACACTTGCTGGCCGCCGGCAAACCTTTGCCGCGTGCGATCGAGGCGGGGCAACTGCATTCGATGATTCTGTGGGGGCCGCCGGGCACCGGGAAAACGACGCTGGCAGAGCTGATTGGCCGTTATGGCCAGGCGGACGTTGAGCGGATTTCCGCCGTAACGTCCGGCATCAAAGAGATCCGCGAGGCGATCGAGCGAGCACGTCAGAATCGTGACGCCGGTCGCCGCACTATTTTGTTTGTCGATGAGGTGCACCGCTTCAACAAAAGCCAGCAGGACGCTTTCCTGCCGCATATTGAAGACGGCACCATCACCTTTATCGGCGCTACGACCGAAAACCCGTCTTTTGAGCTCAACTCGGCGCTGCTTTCACGTGCCCGCGTGTATTTGTTGAAAGCGTTGACCGCCGAAGATATCAGCCAGGTGCTGGATCAGGCGATGAAAGACACTAGCCGGGGGTTCGGCGGCCAGAATATCGAGTTGCCCGAAGAGACACGCCGCATGCTGTCGGAGTTGGTGGGTGGTGATGCGCGCCGGGCACTGAACAGCCTGGAGATGATGGCGGATATGGCGGAAATCGACGCCAAAGGCATCCGCGTTTTGACGCCGTCATTGCTAAAAGAGGTTTCCGGTGAGCGCAGTGCGCGCTTCGACAATAAAGGCGATCGTTATTACGATTTGATCTCGGCGCTGCATAAATCGGTGCGCGGTTCGGCACCCGATGCCGCGCTGTACTGGTACGCGCGCATTATTACCGCCGGCGGCGATCCACTGTATGTGGCGCGTCGCCTGTTGGCGATTGCGTCCGAGGATGTCGGCAACGCCGATCCGCGCGGCATGCAGGTGGCGATTGCCGCCTGGGATTGCTTTACCCGCGTCGGCCCGGCGGAGGGCGAGCGGGCAATTGCTCAGGCCATCGTTTATCTGGCCTGCGCGCCTAAAAGCAACGCCGTATACACCGCTTTCAAAGCGGCGATGCGTGACGCCCGAGAGATGGCCGATTACGACGTGCCGGAACACCTGCGCAACGCGCCGACCAAGTTGATGAAGGAAATGGGGTTGGGCGCGGAGTATCGCTACGCACACGACGAACCCAACGCTTATGCCGCCGGCGAGGATTATTTCCCGCCCGAGATGGCCAGGACTCGTTACTATCATCCAACCGCGCGCGGGCTGGAAGGTAAAATCGGTGAAAAGCTGGCATGGCTGGCTGAACAGGATCAAAATAGCCAGACAAAACGCTACCGCTAGCGTTGCCGTTGCGGTAAGGTTAGCGGGTATCACCCTTTCTTTATTCGGTTGATATTCAGCCAAATAAAACGACAAATTTTCTTTCAATAACAATAAGCACAGGATTAGCATGCTCGATCCCAATCTGCTGCGTAATGAGCTAGACGCAGTCGCCGTCAAACTGGCTCGCCGAGGCTTTAAACTCGATCTGGATCTGCTGCGTTCGCAAGAAGAGCGCCGCAAAGTTCTGCAGGTAGAAACCGAAACGCTGCAGGCAGAACGTAACTCCCGATCGAAATCCATCGGCGCGGCTAAAGCGCGCGGGGAAGACATTGAGCCCCTGCGTCGCGAAGTGAACGAGCTGGGTGACAAGCTGGATGCTGCCAAGGCCGCACTGGATACGTTGCAGACCGAAATCCGCGATTACGCCCTGACGTTGCCTAACCTGCCTGACGATGCCGTGCCGAACGGTAAAGATGACAGCGAAAACCAGGAAGTGTGCCGCTGGGGCGAGCCGCGCCAGTATGATTTCCAGGTGCGCGATCACGTCGATCTGGGCGAAATGGCCGGCGGGCTGGATTTTGCCGCAGCGGTGAAATTGACAGGTTCACGCTTTGTGGTGATGAAAGGGCAGATCGCCCGCATGCACCGTGCGCTGTCCCAGTTCATGCTGGATCTGCATACGGAACAACATGGCTATCTGGAAGCCTACGTGCCGTACCTGGTCAACCACGCCACGCTGTATGGCACCGGCCAGTTACCGAAGTTTGGCGATGATCTGTTCCATACCAAACCCCTGGAAGAAGAGTCAGACAGCAGCAACTATGCGCTGATCCCAACGGCGGAAGTGCCGTTGACCAATCTGGTGCGCGACGAGATCCTGGAAGAGGAATCCCTGCCGCTGAAGATGACCGCGCACACGCCATGTTTCCGTGCGGAAGCGGGTTCGTATGGACGTGACACCCGTGGTTTGATCCGCATGCACCAGTTCGACAAGGTCGAGATGGTACAGATCGTTCGCCCGGAAGATTCCATGGCGGCGCTTGAAGAGCTGACCGGCCATGCGGAGAAAGTGTTGCAACTGCTGAACCTGCCGTATCGTAAAGTCTTGCTGTGTACCGGCGACATGGGCTTCGGCGCTTGCAAAACCTACGATCTGGAAGTGTGGCTGCCGGCGCAAGACACCTACCGTGAAATCTCCTCATGCTCCAACATGTGGGATTTCCAGGCACGCCGCATGCAGGCACGCTGTCGCAACAAAACCGAGAAAAAACCGCGTTTGGTGCACACACTGAACGGTTCTGGTCTGGCTGTGGGTCGTACGCTGGTCGCCGTGCTGGAAAACTACCAGCAGGCAGACGGCCGCATTCAGGTGCCGGAAGTTCTGCGTCCTTACATGAATGGTCTGGAATATATCGGCTGAAAAGCTGACCGGTAAGAAAGCGCCTGCGGGCGCTTTTTTTATGTCTGAAAATCGGCGCGAGGTTAGTGGCTGGTCAACGCCAACTTGATGGCCAGGCCGATAAACGCCAGGGAAACCGACCCACGTATCCAGCGCATTACGCGGGCACTCCCCAGGATGCGATGCCGAACGCGTGCGGCAAAGGCACCATAAAGAGAAAAAACAACGAACGTCATTATGGCGAATACCGCAGAAAGTATCAGCATGGTGCGGACAGGGTGTGGTTCTCCCGCAGCGATAAATTGCGGGAGAAACGCCAGAAAGAAAATGGACAGTTTGGGGTTAAGCGCATTAGCCACGACGGCATAGTGCACCAGGGCGCCGTCTGTGGAAGGCGAATTGGTCTGAGACAGAGCCAGCGGCCCTTTTTCACGCAAGGTTTGCCACCCCATAAACAATAAATAAATCACGCCAAGGTATTTCACCAGGCCAAAGGCCAGGGTACTGGTTTGCAACAGCGCGGCCAAACCGGTCACTGCGGCCAGCATATGGGGTAATACACCCAGAGTGCAGCCCGCGGCCGCTACCAGAGCGCTGCGTGTACCCTGCTGCAGCCCGGTAGACAAGGTAATCAGCGCGCCGGTCCCCGGCGAAATAACGATCAGTAATGCGGTGAACAGGAAATCTGCATTCACGGGTAAAGCTCCTTATTGGCGATAATTGGCACCCAGTTTCAGGTGAAGGAGCCATACGGTCTTGAACGAAATTGCAGCCCGCCTTTACAGCGGTAAAGTTCAGGCTGATTGCCGGGAGAAAGAGCCGGGAGTGTAACCAAAACTCCGGACGAACAGGCGCGTCATGTGGCTTTGGTCGGCGAAGCCGCAGGCGATGGCCACCTCGGCCAACTCGTCACCTGCGAGGATCAGACGGCGCGCCAGCAACAGGCGGCGTTGCAGCAGGTAAGCGTGTGGCGTCAGGCCGGTGCGGCGTTTGAAACCGCGTAAAAGCTGGTATTGGCTCAGGCCGGCTTCGGCGGCCAACTCAGCCAGCGTCAGTGGGCTGTCCGGCTCGTCGTCAATCATTTCCCGTGCGCGCACGATGCCATCTTGCGGGAAGGTTAAATGGGGACGCGGGATCTCTGCCAGGGCCGCGGCCATAACCAGCAAAGTTTCTTCGGCGGCCAGCCCATCATTTTGCGTGACGGCACAGAACAGCCGGTTAAAGCAGGCAGCCAATTGAGGGTTGCTGAAAACCGGGTAGCTGAATTCCCCGGAGGTAAATCTGCCCTCGCTGATATCCGCGAAGCATTGATTGAGCCGTTCGGGTTGGAAGTAGATCATGCGCCAGGCCCTGGTGCCGGCGAGGGGGGAACCGTCATGCACCTCTCCGGGGTTCACGGTGATGATCTCCCCTGCGGATGATTCAACGCGCCCCCGGCCGCTCAGCGATTTCTGGGCACCGCGATCCATCAGGCCAATGCCAAACTGGTCGTGAGTATGGCGCCCAAAGGAAAAATCCGTGTCCGCCGCTACTATTTCCACACCGCGGAGGCTGCTTGGGACGATCTGAATAGCGCGTTTCTTCATCACCTTATCCTTTGAAGTGCCGGGGGGCACGCAGGTCTCAGCGTGGAGGTTCCAACTCATAGGCCTGCCTGACGTAGTCCGCCAGCCGTTTTGTCTCGACATCGGCAACCGAATAAAGCTTGATATGCCGGCGATACTTACCGCCGCCCTCCAGCATTCGGTGGCGATCTTCGAGCAAATAGCCCCGGCCAAACTCCACCGTCACATGGCCGCTGTAGGCGAACACGCCGCAGAAAAACGCCTTATGGGAGAACATGATGCCGCCATATTTTACCGACTCACTGACGCCGTCACCGGCGGCAGCGGCCACATGGCGAACACGCTGCACCACCTCCAGAAGTTCATCATGGGTGCTGCCTATATCCGCCAACAATGCGCTGATGGCATCATCGATAGCCTGTTTCATCACGCCTCCGGGGAGTGTATTTCTTCTGCCGTCAGCATAGACCTTTTTGCTCCGCGATGCTCCTGCTGCCGGGAGCGAAACAAATTGTGCGGTGAACATATAAGAGCGGATTGACTTTTTTATCGCCAGTGGCATGATGCGCGCACTCTCATCGCGCGTTCGGTTTCAATTTCACTATGTCCGCATATTCCCGCCCAGTGCTCTTGCTGCTCTGTGGTCTGTTATTGCTCACGGTTTCTATTGCCGTATTGAATACGTTAGTTCCTCTTTGGTTGACTCACGCTCAGTTGTCAACCGGCCAGGTGGGGATGGTGAGTTCTTCTTACTTTACCGGCAACCTGTTAGGCACGCTGATCGCGGGCAAGTTGATCAAACGCATCGGTTTTACCCGTAGCTATCATCTTGCCTGCGTGGTGTTTGCCGTTGCGACGGCCGGTATGGCGCTGTCGCTCGATTTTTGGAGCTGGATGGGCTGGCGTTTCTTTGCCGGCATTGGCTGCGCCTGGATCTGGGTGATTGTTGAAAGCGCCTTGTTGCGCAGCGGTAACTTGTCCAACCGCGGGCAACTGTTGGCGGCCTATATGATGGTTTACTATCTTGGCACCGTGATTGGCCAATTGTTGTTGAGCCTGGTATCGACCGAATTGCTGAACGTGGTGCCTTGGGTAACCACCATCATCATCTGTGCCATGCTGCCAATGCTGTTTGCGCGGGTTAACAGCCAGCATGACGAACCGCAGCAGGCAGCGGTATGGCCAATGCTGAAACGGCGCAGCGCGCGGTTGGGCATCAATGGTTGCATTATTTCCGGTATCGTTCTCGGTTCACTCTATGGCTTGATGCCGCTGTATTTATCCCATCAGGGAATGAGCGATGCCAACGTCGGTTACTGGATGGCGCTGCTGGTCAGCGCCGGTATTGTCGGGCAGTGGCCGGTAGGGCGCCTGGCAGATCGTTATGGTCGCCTGTTGGTGCTGCGCATTCAGGTGTTTGTGGTGATCCTCGCCAGTGTGGCGATGCTCGGCAACTATGCCATGGCGCCGGCGCTGTTTATTCTCGGCTGCGCCGGTTTCACGCTGTACCCGGTGGCGATGTCCTGGGCCTGTGAGAAAGCACTGCCGCATGAGTTGGTGGCGATGAATCAGGCGCTGCTGATGAGCTACACGATTGGCAGCCTGCTTGGCCCGTCGATGACGGCATTGTTGATGCAGAATTATTCCGACCGTCTGCTGTTTGTGATGATTGCCGCCGTTGCGCTGGTGTATCTGATGATGTTGCTGAAAAAGCCAGACCATCATCACACTCCACTGGCCGCAGCCTGAGATCAAAAAAACCGGCCATTGCGCCGGTTTTTTGATCTCGCCAAAAAGATCAATAAATCACTTTATGGCCATAACTTTCCAGAATACCTTTGACGCGATCCATTGTGTCCGCCTTGGGTGGATGGACGCCGTCCAGCTTGTACTCTTCTCCCATCGCTACCCATTTATGCTTGCCGAGTTCGTGATAGGGCAGCAACTCGATTTTCTCGATGTTGGTCATGTCTTTGGTGAACTCACCCAGCATGTGCGTTGATTTGTCATCGTCTGACCAGCCGGGCACCACCACATACCGGATCCAGGTGCGCTGATTGCGTTTCGCCAGATAACGGGCGAAGTCCAGCGTGCGGTGGTTGGAGACGCCGACCAGATTTTGATGAATGTCGTCGTTCATCTGTTTCAGATCCAGCATCACCAGATCGGTGGCGTCCAGCAGCTCGTCGATCACCGGATCGTAACGTCGTACAAAACCATTGGTATCCAGGCAGGTATTGATACCTTCCTGCTGGCAGGCACGGAACCAGTCGCGGACAAACTCGGCCTGCAAAATGGCTTCGCCGCCGGAGGCCGTCACGCCACCGCCGGATGCGTTCATGAAGTGGCGATAAGCGACGGTGTCTTTCATCAGCTCTTCCACGGTGACTTCTTTTCCGCCATGGGTGTCCCAGGTATCGCGGTTATGGCAATACAGGCAGCGCATCAGGCAACCCTGGAAGAAAACGATAAAGCGGATCCCGGGACCGTCAACGGTGCCACAGGATTCGAAGGAGTGGATGCGGCCTTTCACTGACATTGCAGGGGGTTCTCCAATATTGACTGTCAAACGCAGTCTAAAAGTAGGCTCATAACCGACGGTCAGGGATCAGCGATGCAGCAACCGGATAGGTCCGACGACTGGGGTGGAACGATTCCTGTTGGCCGATTATTACACCGGATAACTGTTTTGCCGGATATCCATCACTTTCATTCAGTATAGCTGTCTGGCAAAACAGACTCGCGATGAGTCAGGGGAACTGCGTTTGTTAAAAAGGCCGGAAAGATCCGGCCCCGGTATTCAGCTTGACCACCGGGCGGGAAACCCCGCCCGGATGGGGCAATTACATCGACTGGGTGAAAGTACGGGTAATCACGTCTTGCTGTTGTTCTTTGGTCAGCGAGTTGAAACGTACGGCATAACCGGATACGCGGATAGTCAGCTGAGGGTATTTCTCAGGGTTTTCCATCGCTTCCAGCAGCATTTCACGGTTCATCACGTTGACGTTCAGGTGCTGGCCGCCTTCGATGGAGGCTTCGTGATGGAAGTAACCGTCCATCAGGCCCGCCAGGTTGGCTTTACGCACGTCATCATCTTTACCCAACGCATTTGGCACGATGGAGAAGGTATAGGAGATCCCGTCTTTCGCGTAGGCAAACGGCAGTTTGGCTACGGAGGTCAGGGATGCTACAGCGCCTTTCTGATCGCGGCCGTGCATCGGGTTGGCACCAGGACCGAACGGCGCGCCTGCACGGCGGCCATCTGGAGTGTTACCGGTTTTCTTGCCGTAGACCACGTTAGAAGTGATGGTCAGCACGGACTGGGTCGGTACCGCATTACGGTAGGTACGCAGTTTCTGAATTTTCTTCATGAAACGTTCTACCAGGTCACAGGCGATGTCATCAACGCGGGCATCGTTGTTACCGAACTGCGGGTATTCACCTTCGATTTTGAAGTCGGTCGCCAGGCCGTCTTCATCGCGGATGGTGGAGACTTTGGCGTATTTGATGGCGGACAGGGAGTCAGCCGCGACCGACAGGCCGGCGATGCCGCAGGCCATGGTGCGGTAAACGTCACGGTCGTGCAGGGCCATCAGCGCAGCTTCATAGCTGTACTTGTCATGCATGTAGTGAATGATGTTCAGCGCGGTTACGTACTGCTTGGCCAGCCAGTCCATAAAGTGATCCATGCGTTCCATGACTTTGTCATAGTCCAGCACGTCGTCCATCATTGGCGCTTCTTTCGGGCCTACCTGAATTTTCAGTTTTTCATCAACGCCGCCGTTGATGGCGTACAACATGGTTTTCGCCAGGTTGGCACGGGCGCCGAAGAACTGCATTTGCTTGCCGACAATCATCGGGCTGACGCAACAGGCGATGGCGTAGTCATCGTTGTTGAAGTCAGGGCGCATCAGATCGTCGTTTTCGTACTGTACGGAGGAGGTGTCGATAGACACTTTCGCCGCGTATTTTTTGAAGTTCAACGGCAGTTTTTCAGACCACAGGATGGTCATGTTCGGTTCCGGAGACGGCCCCATGGTGTACAGGGTGTTCAGGAAACGGAAGCTGTTTTTGGTGACCAGCGTACGGCCGTCAACGCCCATGCCCGCCAGGGATTCAGTCGCCCAGATTGGGTCGCCGGAGAACAGCTCATCATACTCAGGGGTACGCAGGAAGCGCACCATACGCAGTTTCATTACCAGGTGGTCAATCAATTCCTGCGCTTGTTCTTCGCTCAGCTTGCCTGCTTTTATATCGCGTTCGATGAACACGTCAAGGAAGGTGGACACGCGGCCGAAGGACATTGCTGCGCCGTTCTGGGATTTCACCGCGGCCAGGTAACCGAAGTAGGTCCACTGCACGGCTTCTTGCGCGGTAGTCGCTGGGCCGGAGATATCGCAGCCGTATTTGGCGGCCATTTCTTTAATCTGGGCCAGAGCGCGGTGTTGTTCAGCGATTTCTTCACGCAGCTGAATGGTCATTTCCAGATCTTCGCCGTTTTCGAGCTTGTTCTGCAAAGATTTGAACTGGTTCAGCTTGTCGGCCATCAGGAAGTCGATACCGTACAGCGCAACGCGGCGGTAGTCGCCGATAATACGGCCACGACCGTAAGCATCCGGCAGACCGGTCAGCACGCCGGATTTGCGGCAGTTCAGGATGTCTTTGGTGTAAACGTCGAATACGCCCTGATTGTGGGTCTTACGGTAGTCGGTGAAGACTTTTTTCAGCTGTGGATCCAGTTCACGGCCATAAACCTTGCAAGAACCTTCAACCATTTTGATGCCGCCGAACGGGATCAGGGCGCGTTTCAGTGGCTCGTCGGTCTGCAAGCCAACGATGGTTTCCAGCTCTTTGGCAATGTAGCCTGCGTCATGGGAAGTGATGGTCGCGACAACGTTGGTGTCGAAATCAACCGGCGCATGGGTGCGGTTCTCCAGTTTGATCCCTTCCATAACCTTGTCCCACAGGGTGGAGGTGGCCTGAGTTGCGCCGGCCAGGAAGGATTCATCACCCTCGTAAGGAGTGTAGTTTTTCTGGATGAAGTCACGAACGTTGACTTCATTCTGCCAGTCACCTTTGCTGAAACCTTCCCAAGCTTTGGCTAACTTCTCGTTAAGTTCGGTCATTATACACCTACCTTTAATTGTGGATTTCTAACTCGGCGCACGGTAACTGGCAGCTTAATGCTGCTGTTCGCCACCACGCAGATAAATTACCCAGTAAGTCAACCCAACCAGCAGGCCGCCGCCAATGATATTGCCAATGGTGACTGGGATCAGGTTGTCGATGATGAAGTTGCTTACGGTCAGATGAGCAAATTGCTCGGGTGCTGCCCCTACGGCTTGCCAGAATTCTGGTGTGGCGAAGTGTTTAACCACGATACCCATAGGGATCATAAACATGTTGGCGATGCTGTGTTCGAAACCGCTGGCGACAAACATGCCGACCGGCAGGATCATGGCGAACATTTTGTCCATCAGGCTGCGGCCGGAATAGCTCATCCACACGGCCAGGCAGACCATCAGGTTAGCCAGAATGCCGAGGCAGACAGCCTCGATAAAAGTGTGGTGCAGCTTGTGGTCAGCGGTTTGCAGGACGTTCAGGCCCCACTGGCCGTTGGCGACCATGTGTTCACCGGAAAACCAGATGAGTGCCACAAAGAACAACGCGCCAATCAGGTTACCGATATAGACGTTCAACCAATTGGCTGCCAATTGGCACCAACTGATGCGGCCGCTGGCCTTGGCAATCACAATCAGCACGGTGGAGGTGAACAGGTCTGCACCTGAGACCACAACCAGCATTAACCCCAGAGAGAAACAGATGCCGCCGACCAGTTTTGCCAGGCCGAAAGGCACACCGGCAGTGCCGGTAGTCGCAGTGATATAAAACACGAATGCGATGGAAATAAAGACGCCGGCAGTGATCGCCAAATAAAAAGTTTTCAGCGGGTGCTTGGTGGCTTTATACACGCCTGCATCTTCAGCGATTTTCGCCGTTGCCGCAGGTAATATCAGATCGAAGGGGTTGTCAGCTTTCACACTAACTCTCTCTCTTAAGGGTTAAAACAACGCAATGAGATACTAGCAAAGCAGTATAGGGTAAAAATTGATTTGGATCATAAGGCGGGGAACTAGAGAGGTGTAAAGCCAGATAAATCGCATGGTTAATTACATTAATTGTTTGATTTTTAAGTAAAAACTATTTTTTAATGTTTGCAAATAATTTTGAATAGGTGGGGTGAATACCCTTAATAAAGGTTAAATATTTACGGGTATTGTCTATTTTTGACGGCTAAAGATGACTTATCGGTTAATTATTATTTCACCAACCTGCAACAATTAACGTTTTGTTCATCTTGTTTGTTGATAAGTGCGTAATTAGCCGGAAAAAATAAAAAGAGAAAACGATGATTTAACCGTCAAAATAATATCTGGTTATTTTTTGCTGCGTTTATGGCGGCAGCATCCAGCGCTCTACCCCTTTAGGAGTGGCGCCGGCAAACGAGTTGCCGGCGCATTAAGACTGCCGTTATGCCTGCGTCCAGTAGCGGCGCTTGGCGTTTTGCAGTTTTTCGTAGGCCGCCAGCAGCGCCTGATGTGCCGGTAACGCCTTCAGATCGCTGTCGACAGCGAACAAGCCGTTAAAGCGCTCTTCGCCGCTGATGGCCGCAGAGGCGGCATCGACCGCTTCCTGACCGTACATTTTCACGAAGGCACCGTAGTACTGAGCCGGATCGCGCTCAGGTTCCTGCGTCAGCAGCAGCAGGGTTTGCAGGCAGCGGTAGTAATTGCTGCGCGCCGGGCTTAACACCGAGCCGTTAAAGTCCTGGGTCCATTCCGTCCAGATCAGAGCCTGATCCATATCGCCGCCCGCCAGTGCCAGCATGGATTTCAGCTCGCCCACGCGCAGGGTATGCCAGGCGTTGTCTTTACCGGAGGCAATGCCCAGCAGTTCGCGTACGCGGGTGAAATCGTCCAGGCCTTCGTCGTCCAGGCGCTCAATCAGCGCCAGATATTCTTGCGGTTCCCACTCGCTGCCCGGCAGCGCCAGCAGGGTATCACGCAGGTGCGCGCCCATGCTGTTATTGGCCAGCAGCAGATCTTCCGCCGGATAGATGTCGGACATCCCGGGCACGATGATACGGCAGGCGTACACGTCCAGGTGCTCGTAGTCGGCGATGTACACTTCTGCGCCTTCTTTGTCGAAAATGCTCATCAGCGTGGCGAATTCTTCCTGCGTGCTGCCGCTGAAGTTCCAGTCGACAAACGGGTAATCCGCATCCTGCTTGAACATGTCCCAGGAGATCAAACCGCTGGAATCGATAAAGTGGGTTTCCAGATTGGTGTGTTCGGCCACTTCTTCGTCATCGAAGGTTGGCGCGGTGAACACGTCCAGATCCTTCAGACTGCGACCCTGCAGCAGTTCAGTCACGGTACGCTCAAGCGCCACGCCGAAGTCAGGATGAGCGCCGAACGAGGCGAAACAGGTGCCGTTGGCCGGGTTGAACAGCACTACGCAGATTACCGGATAGTTGCCGCCCAATGAGGCGTCATAGGACAGGATCGGGAAGCCTTCCTGCTCCAGGCGGGCAATAGCTTCCACCACGCCCGGATAGCGGTTCAATACTTCGGCCGGGATCTCCGGCAGGCTGATGGATTCGGCGATAATGCGGTTTTTCACATAACGCTCGAAGACTTCGGAAAGGCCTTGTACGCGGGCTTCGTTCGCGGTGTTACCGGCGGACATGCCGTTGGACACGTACAGGTTGCCGATGATGTTCATCGGGATATAGACCGTCTGCTGGTCTGACTGACGGGAGAACGGCAGGGCGCAGATACCGCGTTCGCCGTTGCCGGATTGCAGATCGATCAGATCGCCGGCGGTCAGTTCCTGCTCCGGATCGTAGAACGCATGCAGGCGCTCGTCGAGAATGCCTTCCGGCAGCGAATCATCGGCCGGGATCGGGAACCATTTCTCGTTCGGATAATGCACGAAATCGCCTTCGGCAATGTGCTTGCCCAGGTAGAAGTCGGCGAAGAAATAGTTGGTGGAAAGGCGCTCGAAGTATTCGCCCAAAGCGGAAGCCAGCGCGGCTTTTTGGCTGGCGCCTTTACCGTTGGTGAAGCACAGCGGGCAATCGCGATCGCGGATATGAACCGACCATACGTGCGGTACCGGGTTCAGCCAGGAGGCTTCTTCGATATTAAAACCCAGATCGCTTAATTTCTGTTGGAAACGGGCGATGGAATCTTCCAGCGCGGCGTCTTTGCCAGGGATAAAAGTTTGCGTCATTGTCTTCACTTTTTGAGCGTACTAAAAACGCGCAATGATACGGGGTTTTACGCCCAAGCTCCATGTATTCCTAAAGCGGTGGCAAAGTCACAGTTTTTTTGAGGATAAGGGCCATAATTCAGCGGGTTATCTATCAAGGAGAAACCTAATGAAATCAGTGAAACTCAGCGTTGTGGCGCTACTCCTGGCAGGCGCTAGCGATTCTGCGCTGGCATTGCCCTCCATCACCCTGCTGGCGACTGGCGGCACCATTGCCGGCGGCGGCGAATCGGCGACAAAATCTAACTATACGGCGGGCAAACTGGGCGTCGATGCGCTGGTGAATGCGGTGCCGGAGCTGAAAAACGTCGCCAATGTGCAGGGTGAACAGGTAGTGAACATCGGTTCGCAGGACATGAACGATGAGGTGTGGTTGAAACTGGTGAAGAAAATCAACGCTGACTGCGGGAAAACGGATGGTTTTGTGATCACCCATGGGACCGACACGCTGGAGGAAACCGCCTATTTTCTCGATCTGACGGTCAAATGCGACAAGCCGGTGGTGATTGTCGGCGCGATGCGTCCGGCGACGGCGATGAGCGCCGACGGCCCGTTCAATCTGTATAACGCCGTAGTGACGGCGGCGGATCCGCAATCGGCCAAACGTGGGGTACTGGTAGCGATGAACGACAGCGTACTTGATGCGCGCGATGTGACCAAAACCAACACCACCTCGGTGCAGACCTTCCAGTCGCCCAATTTCGGCCCGCTCGGTTATATCCATAACGGCAAGGTTGACTATCAGCGTTCACCGCAGCGCAAGCATACTACCGACACCCCATTTGACGTATCCAGCCTGACCGACCTGCCCAAGGTCGGCATCGTCTATAACTATGCCAACGCTTCCGATGCGCCGGCCAAGGCGCTGATCGCCGAAGGTTGCCAGGGTATCGTCAGTGCTGGGGTCGGTAACGGAAATCTGTACAAAACGGTGTTTGATACGCTGGCGACCGCCGCACATAACGGCGTGGCCGTGGTGCGCTCTTCAAGAGTGCCGACCGGTTCCACCACGGAAGACGCGGAAGTGGATGACGCTAAATTCGGTTTTGTCGCCTCTGGCACGCTGAACCCGCAAAAAGCACGGATCCTGCTGCAGTTGGCGCTGACTCAGACCAAAGACGCCAGACAAATCCAGCAGATGTTTAATCAGTATTGAGTCGTGATCGACGGGGGGGTATCGCTCCCCGTTTTCTGTAGCCGGGCTAAGCTGTAGGCAATCATTTTACTGAGGATCGATTTATGCACGCATTTGACCTCCAGCGGATGGCATTGGATGAAACCACTCCGGCATTTTTGGCTGAGGTTGCGGCACGGTGCTTGTTCACCTTTGTGCTGGTGTTTATTTTTCTCAAAATGACCGGCCGCCGTGGCGTGCGGCAGATGTCATTGTTTGAGGTGCTGATCATTTTGACTCTCGGTTCGGCGGCGGGGGACGTGGCGTTTTACCACGATGTCCCTTTGTTGCCGGTGCTGGCGGTTTTTATTTCCATCATGGTGTTGTATCGGCTTGCTACCTGGTTGATGGACCGTTTTGACACACTCCAGACCTGGATGGAGGGCAAACCGCTGATTTTGGTAAGCCAGGGCATTTTCGATTGGGACACGCTGCAACGGGAGAACATCACCCATGACGAGTTCTTTATGGAGTTGCGACTGGCGGGTGTGGAGCATCTCGGCCAGGTGCGCTTGGCTATCCTTGAGGTGAACGGTGCCATTTCGGTCTATTTTTACGCGGATGACGAGGTGCACCCCGGTTTGCCCGTTTTGCCGGTGCAGTGCGTTAAGAGTCTGCCGCAGGCCGAAGCCGCAGGGGATTATGCCTGTAGCGTCTGCAGCCTGATAGCGCCTCTGGCGGATTTGCAGCAACATATTTGCCCGCGTTGCGGCAACGGTCGGTGGATTGCGGCCTTGTCCCACAGTCGGGTTAGCTGAATACAGCATAAAACACCGTGTTAACCCACTGAATTCTCCGATGACGCAGCGTTTTATCGCACAAAAAAACACAGTGACGGCAGAGCCTGTTATTCCGTCTTGCGGTAGTTTGCCGCCCGCGGGCGAATAAGCATTGCAGCAGCGTTACGTGAGTGATAAAACCGATGGGTTGGTTAACTCGACAGTTAACTTTGGGCGTATTTCGGTTGGCCAGTCTCATTGGCGAATAGTGAATGTGGTGAGGGGAAATGACTCAGGTTTATAATTTTAGCTCTGGCCCGGCAATGCTGCCGGTAGAAGTGTTGCGTCGTGCTGAACAGGAACTGTGCAACTGGCACGGTCTCGGCACCTCGGTGATGGAAATCAGCCATCGCAGTAAAGAGTTCATCGAAGTTGCCCAGCAATCCGAACAGGATCTGCGCGATCTGCTTAAGATCCCCTCCAACTACAAAGTGCTGTTCTGCCATGGCGGCGCCCGTGCGCAGTTTGCCGCACTGCCGCTGAATTTACTGGGTGACAACACCACTGCGGACTATATCGATGGTGGTTACTGGGCACACAGCGCCATCAAGGAAGCGGAGAAATACTGCACGCCAAATACCATTGATGTGAAAACCACCGTTGACGGCCTGCTCGGTATCAAACCGATGAAAGAGTGGCAGTTGAACGACGATGCGGCTTATGTGCATTACTGCCCGAATGAAACCATCGACGGCATCGCTATCAATGAGACGCCGGACTTTGGCGACAAAGTGGTGATCGGCGATTACTCCTCCACCATTTTGTCCGGCCCGCTGGACGTCAGCCGCTTTGGCGTGATTTACGCCGGCGCGCAGAAAAACATTGGGCCGGCAGGCCTGACGCTGGTTATCGTACGTGACGATCTGCTGGGTAAAGCGCGTCGAGAAGTGCCGTCGATTCTCGATTACACCGTGCTGGCCGAGAACGATTCCATGTTCAATACGCCGCCGACCTTCGCCTGGTACTTGTCCGGCCTGGTATTCAAATGGCTCAAGGAGCAGGGTGGCCTGCTGGAGATGCACAAGCGCAATCAGGCCAAGGCCGAGTTGCTGTACGCAACCATCGATAATTCTGATTTCTACCGCAGCCGCGTGGCGCATGCCAATCGATCCTGGATGAACGTACCCTTCCAATTGGCTGACTCGGCGCTGGACAAAGTGTTCCTCAGCGAAGCGGAAGCCATCGGCCTGCAGGCGCTGAAAGGTCACCGGGTGGTTGGCGGCATGCGTGCTTCTATTTACAATGCGATGCCGCTGGCCGGCGTGCGGACATTAACCGATTTTATGATCGACTTCGAACGTCGTCACGGTTAAGCCTGGCAGCCTGCTTTACGCGGGCAGCTTTCGCTGTTGTCCTTTTGCATTAAAGCGGCTCCGGCATTTTCCCGGGGCCGTTTCGTTTATCAGATTTTGGAGAGTTTTGTTCACATGGTGGATTCCCTGACGTTACAACCGGTCGCCCTGGTCAATGGCACCGTCAACTTACCCGGTTCCAAGAGCGTATCCAACCGTGCTCTGCTGCTGGCTGCGCTGGCGGAGGGAACGACCACGTTAACCAACCTGCTGGACAGCGACGACGTGCGCCATATGCTGAATGCACTGCAGGCGTTGGGCGTGAGTTATCAGCTGTCCGACGATCGTACCACTTGTAAAGTCGAGGGTGTTGCCGGCCCGCTGGTGGCCCGCGAGCCGCTTGAGCTGTTCCTCGGCAATGCCGGTACAGCGATGCGCCCGCTGGCTGCAGCGTTGTGTCTGGGTAGCGGCGATGTGGTGTTGACCGGTGAACCCCGCATGAAGGAGCGGCCGATTGGCCATCTGGTGGATGCTTTGCGCCAGGGCGGCGCGCAAATTGATTATCTGGAACAGACCGATTACCCACCATTACGCCTGCGCGGCGGTTTTCATGGCGGTGACGTGACCGTCGACGGCAGCGTTTCCAGCCAGTTCCTGACCGCGCTGCTGATGACCGCGCCGTTGGCCGATCAGGACACTAATATCCATATCAAGGGCGAATTGGTTTCTAAACCGTACATTGACATCACGTTGCACCTGATGCGTACCTTCGGCGTAGAGGTCAGCCATGACAATTACCGCGTGTTCCATATTCAAGGCCGCCAAACCTACCGTTCACCGGGAGATTACCTGGTAGAAGGTGATGCATCCTCCGCGTCTTACTTCCTGGCTGCGGCGGCGATTAAAGGCGGCACTGTACGAGTGACCGGAATCGGCAAGAAAAGCGTTCAGGGCGACACCAAATTTGCCGATGTGCTGGAGAAAATGGGCGCGCGCATTACCTGGGGCGATGACTTTATCGAATGTAGCCGCGGTGAGCTGCACGGCATTGATATGGATATGAATCATATTCCGGACGCGGCAATGACTATTGCCACCGCGGCCTTGTTTGCCGAAGGACCGACCACTATCCGCAATATCTATAATTGGCGGGTGAAAGAGACCGATCGCTTGGCTGCTATGGCAACTGAATTGCGCAAAGTAGGTGCGGAAGTGGATGAAGGTGAGGACTATATTCACGTGATACCGCCGGCGAAGCTGAAGTTTGCCGATATCGGTACCTACAACGACCACCGTATGGCGATGTGTTTCTCGCTGGTGGCGTTGTCGGATACTCCGGTGACCATTCTCGATCCGAAATGCACGGCGAAAACCTTCCCGGACTATTTTGAGCAGTTGGCGCGCATCAGCCAATTGGCATAACCGGCAGTCAGATGATTTATTTTCAAGGCCCTTAACCGGGCCTTTATCGTTTTTAACGCCCTGGCACCGAGACGTCTTCTATACTTTTCTGCGGTTACGAGCTTATTTTCAACAACCAGACAGTTCCAGGGTAACAGTTCGTCTCTTGGCAGCGTATAATACGCCACCGTACCTGCCCCGACTGGGCGGGCGGCAGGGGCGTTTTTAATTATGCTTTCGCGTTGTGCTGACGGCAGATTATGTCCCTGTGAGGTTTACTACCCGAAGGAGAGAGAAATGACGGCTACAGCCCCGGTGATAACCGTTGATGGACCAAGTGGCGCAGGCAAAGGCACACTGTGTAAGGCGTTGGCCGAATCCCTTGGTTGGCGTTTGCTGGATTCCGGTGCGATTTACCGCGTGCTGGCGTTGGCGGCGCTGCATCATCAGGTCGATATCACCTCTGAGGAGGCGCTGGTTCCGCTGGCCGCACATCTCGACGTTCGCTTTGTTGCCCAAGGCGGCAAACTGCAGGTCATTTTGGAAGGTGAGGACGTCAGTAATGAGATCCGCACTGAAACAGTCGGTAATACCGCTTCGCAGGCGGCGGCTTTTCCGCGCGTGCGTGAAGCTTTGCTGCGCCGTCAGCGTGCATTTCGCGAGGCCCCGGGTTTGATTGCCGATGGCCGCGATATGGGTACGGTGGTATTTCCTGATGCACCGGTTAAGATTTTCCTGGATGCCAGTTCGGAGGAGCGTGCGCACCGCCGCATGCTACAGTTGCAGGAAAAGGGCTTTAATGTTAACTTTGAACGTCTTTTAGCCGAGATAAAGGAACGGGATGACCGTGACCGTAATCGGCCTATCGCGCCACTGGTGCCGGCTTCCGACGCCCTCGTGCTGGATTCAACCAGCATGTCGATCGACGAAGTCATCCAGCGTGCGCTGACTTATGCACACGAAGTGTTAGCGTTGCCGCAGCAATAAGCTGCCGCGACGTTATTGCTTTTTGTCATATTTGTCATAGCAGTATCGAACTATATCGGGTAAAATTTTACCCCTGTAACCTAAACCCTGTCGGCATGGAGCCAATGGCGGGGTATGTGAAACAACCCCATTCGGCGGGATGCTAAATGGACGTTAAACTATAGAACCCTGAAGATTAAACATGACTGAATCTTTCGCTCAACTCTTTGAAGAATCCCTGAAAACAATCGAAACCCGTCCGGGTTCCATCGTTCGTGGCGTTGTAGTTGCTATCGACAAAGACGTAGTACTGGTTGACGCCGGTTTGAAATCTGAGTCTGCCATCCCGGCTGAGCAATTCAAAAACGCACAGGGCGAGCTGGAAATCCAGGTAGGCGACGAAGTTGACGTTGCGCTGGACGCTGTTGAAGATGGCTTCGGTGAAACTCTGCTGTCCCGTGAGAAAGCTAAGCGTCACGAAGCTTGGATCACGCTGGAAAAAGCTTACGAAGAAGCTGAAACTGTCGTCGGTGTTATCAACGGCAAAGTTAAGGGTGGCTTCACTGTAGAGCTGAACGGTATTCGTGCGTTCCTGCCAGGTTCCCTGGTTGACGTGCGTCCAGTACGTGACACTCTGCACCTGGAAGGCAAAGAGCTTGAGTTCAAAGTCATCAAGCTGGACCAGAAACGCAACAACGTTGTAGTTTCTCGCCGTGCGGTTATCGAATCCGAAAACAGCGCAGAACGCGATCAACTGCTGGAAAACCTGCAGGAAGGCATGGAAGTTAAAGGTATCGTTAAGAACCTCACTGACTACGGTGCATTCGTTGATCTGGGCGGCGTAGACGGCCTGCTGCACATCACTGATATGGCTTGGAAACGCGTTAAGCATCCAAGCGAAATCGTCAACGTTGGCGACGAAATCACTGTTAAAGTGCTGAAGTTCGACCGCGAGCGTACTCGTGTTTCCCTGGGCCTGAAACAACTGGGCGAAGATCCATGGGTTGCTATCGCGAAACGTTACCCAGAAGGCACCAAGCTGACTGGTCGTGTAACCAACCTGACTGATTACGGCTGCTTCGTAGAAATCGAAGAAGGCGTTGAAGGTCTGGTACACGTTTCTGAAATGGATTGGACCAACAAAAACATCCATCCGTCCAAAGTTGTTAACGTGGGCGATGTAGTGGAAGTTATGGTTCTGGACATCGATGAAGAGCGTCGTCGTATTTCCCTGGGCCTGAAGCAGTGCAAATCTAACCCATGGCAGCTGTTCGCAGAAACCCACAACAAGGGCGACCGCGTTGAAGGTAAAATCAAGTCTATCACTGACTTCGGTATCTTCATCGGCCTGGACGGCGGTATCGACGGCCTGGTTCACCTGTCTGACATCTCCTGGAACGTTGCAGGCGAAGAAGCAGTACGTGAATACAAGAAAGGCGACGAAATCGCAGCGGTTGTTCTGCAAGTTGACGCAGAGCGCGAGCGTATCTCCCTGGGCGTGAAGCAACTGGCTGAAGACCCGTTCAATAACTACCTGTCTATGAACAAGAAAGGTACTATTGTTACTGGTAAAGTCACTGCAGTTGACGCCAAAGGTGCTACAGTTGAATTAGCAGGCGGCGTAGAAGGTTACCTGCGTGCATCTGAAGCCTCTCGCGACCGCATTGAAGATGCAACTCTGGTTCTGAATGTAGGTGACGACGTTGAAGCTAAATTCACCGGCGTTGACCGTAAGAACCGTGTAGTAAGCCTGTCCGTACGTGCTAAGGACGAAGCTGACGAGAAAGACGCTATCGCAACTGTTAACAACAAGCAGGAAGAAAGCAACTTCTCTAATGCAATGGCTGAAGCTTTCAAAGCGGCTAAAGGCGAGTAATGACGGGGGGCGGTTTCTGACCGCCCCGATACGGTAGTTTAGCTGCAAAGCTTGGAGGACTCATGACCAAGTCTGAACTTATTGAAAGACTTGCTGGCCAGCAATCTCATGTACCGGCGAAAGCCGTTGAGGATGCAGTGAAAGAGATGTTAGAGCACATGGCTGCAACGTTAGCCGATGGTGAACGCATCGAGATCCGCGGATTCGGCAGTTTTTCTCTTCACTACCGTGCTCCGCGCGTTGGTCGCAACCCGAAAACTGGTGATAAAGTTGAGTTGGACGGCAAGTACGTTCCTCACTTCAAGCCAGGTAAAGAGTTGCGTGACCGCGCCAATATCTATGGTTAATCACTGATTATCCATAGAGTTGTTGCTTGTAAAGAATATAAACGGTGCCTTAGGGCACCGTTTTTTTTGCCTGTCGTTCACCTGTTTTCTGATTTCTTAGTCTCCCGTTCTGACTTTATTTTGCACGCTACACCGCATTTCAGTGTCAATAAATGAAACCTGTATCGTTAACCTGCTGTGTGTGCCGCGAGCCGTCGCATTGGCGCTGGTGGCTGCCTGACAACGGGGGAACAATCCTGTCTACGGAGTGTGATGTGCAGTAGTTGCATGTCCTCTGTCGGACGGGAGAAAGGTCGATTAAAACTTCGCTGGATCTGGCGGTTATCGCCGTCGTCTGCGGTATTCTGCCGTTACTGGTGCTACCGCAGTTACCCGATGTATTAACAACTTTGCTGGTTGTTTTGCCCGTTAGCTTGATGTTGCGTTTCCGTTGGGTGGGCTGCCAATTTATTGCTTGGGGAGCACTGGGTTTTCTGTGGGCGACCTTCAACGCCGGGAATCTGGTGATGCAAGTCGAACGCCTGAGCCGTGGGCCAGAGGTGACCGCAGTGGTGCAGGTTACCGGTGTTACTTTGGTACCCGCAGCCAGCCGACAAACGCTAATGCGCATCGAACAGGTTAATGGGCGCTGGTTAACGCCTTCAATTGCCTTTACTACCGTCTGGCAGCCGGAAGGGCCGCAACTGTGCGCTGGGCAACGCTGGGAGCTCCGGCTGCGTCTGAGAGCGGTGCACGGCAAACTGAATGAGGGTGGATTCGATAGCCAGCGTTGGGCGATGGCGCAACGTCAACCACTGACTGCGCAGGTGAAAAGCGCCAGGCTGCTGGAGGGGAGGTGCAACTGGCGGCAGCGTATTATCAGCCATGCCGAGAGTAATATTGGCGACCTGCGTTATAAATCGGTATTGCTGGCTTTAGCGTTTGGTGAGAGAACCTCGCTGGATCCGGCGTTACGTACTTTGATGCTGAAAACCGGCATTGCTCACCTGATGGCAATTTCAGGTCTGCATGTGGCTATGGCGGCCATATTGATTTGGTTGGCGCTGCGGGCGGTTCAGTTATTATTGCCCGTTCATCTGATCGGCTACCGCTTTCCACTGCTGGTCAGTTGGTTTGGCACCTTGGCGTATGTCTGGCTGGCAGGCGCACAGCCCCCGGCAGTACGTACCGCTGTGGCGTTAACATTGTGGATGCTGCTACGTCTACGCGGCGTTCACTGCACTTCCTGGCAGGTATGGCTGTGGTGCGTGGGGTTAATTCTGGTCTGCGATCCGCTGGCGGTACTGTCGGACAGCTTCTGGTTATCGGTATTGGCGGTTGCTTGCCTGGTCTTTTGGTTCGAATGGGTGCCGTTAAGCGCCCGTTTCCGCTCAGCCTGGTACTGGGCTCCTGTACGCTGGCTGCATATTCAACTCGGTATCACGTTGCTGCTGGTGCCGATGCAAGCCGCTTTGTTTCTTGGGCTGACGTTGACCTCTATGCCGGCGAATCTGTGGGCAGTACCCGTGGTTTCACTGGTGACGGTTCCCTTGATTTTGCTTGCGGTGATTTGCGGTGCCTTGCCGCTATTGAGCGGTGGGTTATGGTGGTTGGCCGATTTGACACTGCTATGGGTGTTCACGCCGCTGTATTATTTGCAGCGTGGTTGGGTCGATCTGGGTGCCGCCTCGCTGCTGGTCAGCGCGGCTGGCTGGCTGTTGGTTATCTGTTGGCGTTTCCACTGGTGGTTAAGCTATGCGGCGGGATTGGCCGCAGTAGCGATATGCTGCGTACTGTGGCGAGAAAAAGAACCCGCATATCGTTGGCGGGTCGATATGCTGGACGTCGGCCATGGCCTGGCGATAGTGATCGAAAGTAACGGCAAAGGGGTATTGTTTGATACCGGCGATCGCTGGGCGACGGGGAGTGCTGCGGGACGTCATATTTTACCCATGCTCAACTGGCGGGGTATCTCCCTGGAGCAAATTATCATCAGCCACGATCATCTTGACCATACCGGAGGGCTGGAAGAGGTGCGTCAGGCATTTCCTCGGGCCACTGTACGCAGCCCAATACTTGATCCGCTTCATTTACCTTGTGTGGCCGGCGAAAACTGGCAGTGGCAGTCGCTGCAATTTCAGGTGTTATGGCCACCGAAAGCGCTCAAACGACCGGTTAACGACGACTCCTGCGTGATCCGCGTCGATGATGGCCAATATAGCCTGTTACTGACCGGTGACGTGGAAAAGAAAGCGGAGGCACAGTTGCTCAGATCACAACGCGAGCGGCTGGCATCCACGGTGCTTCAGGTTCCACATCACGGTAGCAGGACGTCCTCAACGCCGCCCTTTCTGCGCGCGGTAGCGCCGGAGGTAGCTTTAGCGTCCGCATCTCGTTACAACAAATGGCGATTACCCGCTGTTAAAGTTATCGCCAGATATCTGGAAAATGGCATCATATGGCGCGATACTTCGCGCTCAGGTCAGATATCCGTGCTTTTTTTCGACAACGATTGGCAAATTAAAGGCTTTCGTGAACAATTAATGCCCCGTTGGTACCATCAGCGGTTTGGCGTAGAGGGTGATAATGAGTAAAATGGGCCGCTATTTCTTCCGATGCTGGTATTTGCATGATGAATGATAAAGATCTCTCCACCTGGCAGACTTTCCGTCGCCTCTGGCCGATGATCACTCCTTTTAAGACCGGGCTGATTGTGGCCGCCATTGCGTTGATTTTAAACGCGGCCAGCGATGCCTTTATGCTGTCCTTACTTAAACCTTTATTGGATGACGGTTTTGGGAAAACCGAGAGCAGCATCTTGCTTTGGATGCCGTTGGTCGTTATTGGCCTGATGGTGGTTCGTGGTCTGACGGGCTTCGTTTCCAGCTACTGTATTTCATGGGTGTCCGGCATGGTGGTGATGCATATGCGCCGCCGGTTGTTTGGCCACATGATGAGAATGCCGGTATCCTTCTTCGATCAACAGTCTACCGGTACGCTGTTGTCGCGTATCACCTACGATTCTGAGCAGGTGGCTTCCTCCTCCTCCAGTGCGTTAGTGACCGTGGTGCGTGAAGGTGCATCGATTATTGCGTTATTCGGCATGATGTTTTATTACAGCTGGCAACTGTCGGTGATCTTGATTGTATTGGCGCCGATCGTATCTATTGCTATCCGCATCGTTTCCAAGCGTTTCCGCAATATCAGCAAAAATATGCAGAACACCATGGGGCAGGTGACGACCAGTGCTGAGCAGATGCTGAAAGGCCATAAAGAAGTGCTGATTTTTGGCGGCCAGCAGGTTGAGACCGATCGTTTTAACTCCGTCAGTAACCGTATGCGTCAACAGGGTATGAAGCTGGTTTCCGCTTCTTCCATTTCAGATCCGATTATTCAGCTGATTGCATCGTTGGCACTGGCGTTTGTGTTGTATGCAGCCAGCTTCCCGAGCGTGATGGAGACTCTGACCGCCGGTACTATCACCGTGGTATTCTCGTCGATGATTGCGTTAATGCGTCCACTTAAGTCGCTGACCAACGTCAACGCCCAGTTCCAACGTGGGATGGCAGCTTGTCAAACGCTGTTCTCCATTCTGGATATGGAGCAGGAAAAAGATACTGGCACCCGTGAAGTGGCGCGTGCAAAAGGTGACATCGAATTCCGTAACGTGACTTTCTATTACCCAGGGAAAGAAACTCCGGCGTTGCGTGATATCAGCCTCAGCATTTCTGAAGGGAAAACGGTGGCGCTGGTTGGCCGTTCAGGTTCCGGCAAATCGACAATTGCCAACCTGCTGACCCGCTTCTATGACGTCCAGGAAGGTGAAATCCTGATGGACGGGCATGACTTGCGTGAGTATACTTTAGCGTCACTGCGCGATCAGGTAGCTTTGGTATCGCAAAACGTTCATCTGTTCAACGACACCATCGCCAACAATATCGCCTACGCCCGCGAGAAACGCTACAGCCGGGAAGATATCGAAAAAGCTGCACGAATGGCTTATGCCATGGACTTCATTGAGAAAATGGAGAACGGCCTGGATACGGTGATCGGTGAGAATGGCGTGATGTTGTCCGGTGGACAGCGTCAGCGTATTGCCATAGCGCGCGCACTGCTACGTGACTGCCCGATTCTGATCCTTGATGAAGCCACTTCAGCGCTGGATACGGAATCAGAACGCGCCATTCAGGCTGCATTGGATGAACTGCAGAAAAACCGCACTTCGCTGGTGATCGCGCACCGCTTGTCGACCATTGAAAAGGCTGATGAGATCCTGGTGGTGGAAGATGGGCGCATCGTTGAACGTGGTGAGCATGCCGTATTGATCGAACAGCGCGGGGTCTACGCGCAGCTTCACCGCATGCAGTTCGGTCAATAATGATCGAGCGCATTTGGTCGGGTAGTTCACTGGTATATCTGCTGTTACTGCCGCTGTCCTGGCTGTATGGTTTGGTCAGCGGCTTGATTCGGCTGAGTTATCGCTGCGGTCTGCGTAAAAGCTGGCGTGCGCCGGTGCCGGTGGTAGTGGTGGGAAACCTTACCGCCGGCGGCAACGGTAAAACGCCGATGGTGATCTGGCTGGTTGAGCAACTGCAACAGCGTGGTTACCGGGTGGGTGTGGTATCACGCGGTTATGGTGGCAAAGCGGCATCTTATCCGTTGGTATTGGACGAATACACTACGACCCAGCAGGCGGGCGATGAACCGGTATTGATTTATCAACGCACCGGTGCGCCAGTGGCCATTTCGCCAAAGCGTGCGGAAGCGGTACAGGCACTGCTGCAACAGCAGAAACTCGACGTTGTCATCACTGATGACGGTTTGCAGCATTACGCGTTGCAGCGTGATTTTGAACTGGTGGTGATCGACGGTGTGCGCCGTTTTGGCAATGGCTGGTGGTTACCAGCAGGACCGATGCGTGAACGCGCATCGCGCTTGAGCAGCGTTAATGCGCGGATCGCCAACGGCGGCGTGGCTCAGGCGGGTGAAATTGCCATGCAGTTGCAAGCGCGCGAGGCGGTTAATATCGCCAGCGGTGCGCGCCGGCCGGTGGCTGAGTTGCCGCACGTGGTGGCAATGGCCGGGATTGGCCATCCCCCGCGCTTCTTCGCCACGCTGGAAAAGCTTGGTGTGGATGTCGAGAAGGAAGTGGCATTCGCCGATCACCAAGAGTACCAATATGCTCAACTGGCCGCGTTGACGTCATCTGAGCAAACGCTATTGATGACTGAAAAAGATGCGGTCAAATGCCGCATTTTTGCCCAGCCTAACTGGTGGTATTTACCGGTTGATGCGGTTCTTCCCTCCAATCAGGCCGAGCCGTTGCTGCAAAGTATCGAAGCTCTGCTGACTAAATAACTCAAACGGCCAGCGCGTTAAGCCCCAGAGCTTGCGCGCAGGCGTTTATCGAACGCTGCTGTGTTTGCTCATACAGCGCCAATTCATCAATCACCTCTGCACCCAGCGCCTGTTCGAAAGCGGAACGGCTCGATGCTGCATTGTACTGCGCATGTCGGTTGTCGCCCAGGTTAGACTGGAAAATGCCCGCTGCGCTGACCGGTAAGAAGTCTTCATACACCAAAGGCTGAAAGCGAATGTGTTCCTGAGCTATCAACTGCTCCAGCGTACTGTGTTTATCCAGCGAATCTTTGGCCGCCAGGCCACACTCGGTAGGGAAATAGCGGAACCAGGCCAGTTGCTGCTCACGCAAGGTTGCAAAATCGTCCGGAAACGCCTGGAAGTTTTCCGCCAGCAACTGATTGTACCGATCGGCGTTTTTTTCACTTGGCGGTGCCTGCAAGGCATCGTTGGTAGCTTGCAACAGGCGATCATACAGAGCTCGGCCTTTCGGGGTCAGCGCTACGCCACGCTGCTCGATTTCGCCAAAACGCGCAGTATGGTGTCCGCCCAGGGTGCTGCCGTCATGTTCAACAAAGGCTACGCTTTCTTCCAGCGCTTTAAAGCTGGTCTGGCGAAGCAAAATTGGCCGACGGCGAGGCGGCGGGCCTTCGATAACGGCCTTAGGCGTTATTCCCCGGCCGGGCATCGCTTGCTGGACGAGGTCGATATTCAGCGTGCGTGGCGTCAAATGGTTGATATGCGGGCCCTTGAATGCCACAACGTCTGCAATCAGACGGTGCTGATCGTGCAATTGTTGATATTCGGCGACACTGACGGTCGCCCGATTGTGCCAACGAAAAGTTTCCAACGCTTGTTCGATAAACTCTGTGGCCTGGTCGTCATCCAACCCGCCCTGAGCTTCCTGCAAGACGATCAATTCCAGCACCCGTTCGGTAAAGATGCTGCGGCGAGCCAGCAGTTGCTGCGCCAACTCACGCAACGCCGGGCTTTCAATCAGTTCCAAGCGTAATAAGGAGGTAAAAACACGGAATGGACTGATCTGCAACGCATCTTCATGCACCGCGCGAAATGCGGTGGAATGCACCGGAACTCCCGCCACGGCCAGGTCGTAATATCCGACCGGCGACATGCCCATAACGTTAAACAACCGCCGCAGCGTAGCCAGTTCCTCCGCTGTGCCCACCCGAATTGCCCCGTGGCGCTCCATGGTCAGCCTTTCGATTTCGCCGGTAATTTGTAACTGATGAGCCAATGCTGCATCTTCGCGCAGGACCTGTCGGTTGGTTTCCGCAACCAGTTCGAGCAAATCGCCATACAGCGGTACCTCTTTTTGGTACATATCTGACATGGCGTGCGAGAACCTGGCGCGGATTTCATTCGGTGAGACGAACTGCTGGGCGGTCATGCGCATAGCTCCTTTATTCAGGATAATCTGAAAAATAGTATTTTGGGCGGTAAAAGTACTGGCTGAATGGCCATCCACCTTGTTTTCACCCCAAGTTTAGCTATCTCGGTTGGTTTTTGTTATAGCTTGGACAAGCATATTGGATTTTTATGCGTTAGCTCTCATTTGCCTGGGAACTGGCGGAGATAACGGCCTTCTGGAAGGCAGTGATTTTGAGTGAAATCTGTAAAAATAAAGAAATTAATCTATGAACAATCATAGACATAAAAATGAATTCGGCGGAATGATAAAAATAGACCAATAAACCCCTTGTGCAAAGGGTGAATTTATGAGTAAATGCTCGTCGGCCTGTGATACAGACCTATTTATGTTCGAGTCTAGATTTAAGCAGTTCCTCCAAAAACGTTATCATCCGATTCCGCTTCAAAGACGAACCTTCTAAGTACCTCCCATAAGTAATGTTCCTAAAAACGGCCTAAATTGCCTTATGGCAGGTTTTGTATATATATTTAAAAGGTAAATGTGTAATGTCTAAGAAGACGGGTCAGGTGAAGTGGTTCAACGAAAGCAAAGGTTTTGGTTTCATTGAGCAGAGCGACGGCGGTAAAGATGTATTCGTACATTTCTCTGCAATCGCGACCGACGGTTTCAAAACCCTGGCTGAAGGCCAGCGTGTTGAGTATACCATCGAGGACAGCCCGCGCGGGCCGGCTGCCGCCAACGTTGTGGCTCTGTAAATAAACAGGGAATAACGTAAAGAGAGTTTAATACAACCATGATGAAGCGTTGACGCTGATTCATTGCGGAAGATATTAAGTTCAACAAGCCCGCATAGTGCGGGTTTTTAATTTTTTGCTCACGAGAGGTTTGTTACGAAAAACTTTAGGATGGGCTGGTAGCATCCAACAATAATAAAAATAACGTTGTTAAGGATGCTCAAGTAAAAGGATATAACTTATGTTTAAAAATACTGTGTTACAAATGGGCCGGGTGAAATGGTTTGATCAGGCCGCAGGTTATGGTTTTATTTCACCGGTAGATGGTAGTGACGAAATCTATGTAAGCCGTCGTTCTATCGCCAATACCAAAAATAAATCATTAAACGAAGGTCAGAACGTTGAGTTCTCGATCTATCGCAGCTCCCACGGGCTGTCAGCGGCAGACGTTATCGCGTTCTGACCCACTCCTTCCTCGCCAGTGCCGGTGCCGCCACCCCAAGCACTGGCGAAGAAAAATCTTCTGATATCCACTATTATCGAGCCATCGCTTAACGACTTTGGATGTCAGGATGATTACCCCGGTTATTTCTCTTGCCGCCGCCCGCGCGCTTCATCTTGCCGCACAAGGGCTGTTATCCCCGATTAAACGCAGAGCCAAACCTGATGATGTGGTTACCACCATTCAGCGTATGGGGTTACTGCAAATCGATACCATCAGCGTTGTTGCACGCAGCCCCTATCTGGTGTTGTTCAGTCGCCTGGGCGACTATCAGCCTGAATGGCTGGAGCAGGCGCTGGCCAGCCGTCAGCTGTTCGAATATTGGGCGCATGAAGCCTGTTTTTTACCCATCGAAGATTTTGGCCTGTTGCGCCACCGCATGTTGCATCCGCAGGGTATGGGCTGGAAATATTCTGAAGAGTGGGTGCAAAAGCACCAGACGGCAATGGACGATCTGCTATTGCATATCGAAGCTGGTGGGCCGGTACGTTCGGCGGATTTTAATGCCGAGAAGAAAGGAAATAGCGGTTGGTGGGATTGGAAGCCGGAAAAGCGTCATCTCGAAATCTTGTTCACCGCCGGTAAACTGATGGTGTCTGAACGGCGTAATTTTCATCGTGTCTACGATCTGACCGAAAGGCTATTGCCGCACTGGGATGATGAGCGTCATGCGTTACCTGCGGGCAATGCGCAGCAGGAAATGCTCAGCCGAACCTGTCGTTACCTGGGGATTTTCAGGGCTGAATGGTTGGCTGATTACTACCGTCTGAAGCGAGTTGCGCCGAAAGCGCTGCTGGCATCGCTACAACAGCAGGGCGAAATAGCGCCGGTGGTCATTGATGGGCTGGACGGCGATTTTTACGTGCATCATTCACTGGCGCAAGAACTGCAGTTGGCGGAGCGAGGGGCGCTAAAATCCAGTGTGACTACCTTGCTTTCTCCGTTTGATCCCGTGGTTTGGGATCGACGACGTGCGCTGGAGCTGTTCAATTTCGATTACCGGCTGGAGTGCTATACACCGAAGGAGAAGCGACAGTACGGGTATTTCACCTTGCCGGTGTTGCATCGGGGCGAGTTGATTGGCCGCATTGATGCAAAAATGCATCGACGACAGGGCATTTTTGAAATTATCAGTTTCCATCCTCAGGCCAACGTTCGTTTTGGTAAACAGCGCACGCAGGATCTCCGGCAGGCAATTACCCGCAGTGCAAAATGGCACGGGGCCAAACAGGTGACGCTGGGGGATATTCCGGCTCAACTGGCCATAGAATGGGGTGAAGGCTGGGAAGTGGAATAACGAACGGTGTCGTCAGCGTGAGGAAAACGAATTGTCAGCGCCGCTCGTTACAACCAGATAGAGGCCTCAATTGCTGAAATTGGCAAACAGGGCGATGATTTTGTGAATACGCTTGATCATGGGAAAGATGCTTTTTTGTGACTTGAGTCACAAAATTATACGCATGCATAGCAGTCACTTCAATCCCGGGGCCAGATTAAAATGCAGCGGTAAAACAGCCGGTGATTAACCTGGCGCATAGCGTTATGCTATTCTCACGCACTTTAGATCTCCACCCTGGAGGAAGCATGGACCACCGTTTACTCGAAATCGTTGCCTGTCCGGTCTGCAACGGTAAGCTCTATTTCAATAAAGAAAATCAGGAACTGGTCTGCAAAGTGGACGGCCTCGCCTATCCGCTGCGTGATGGCATTCCCGTGCTGTTGGAAAACGAAGCGCGTGCGCTGTCATTGGATGAGAAACACGCATGAGTTTTATCGCTATTATTCCAGCCCGTTACGCATCAACCCGTTTGCCCGGCAAGCCGCTGGCCGATATTCACGGTAAGCCAATGGTGGTGCACGTGATGGAGCGTGCGCGTGAGTCCGGCGCCAGCCGCGTTATCGTAGCGACCGATCACCCCGAGGTGGCTGAAGCGGTCAAAGCTGCCGGTGGTGAAGTGTGCATGACCAGCCCGAATCACCATTCCGGTACCGAACGCCTGGCGGAAGTGATCGAGCACTACGGTTTTGCCGATGACGAAATTATCGTTAACGTACAGGGTGATGAGCCGCTTATCCCGCCGGTGATCGTACGTCAGGTAGCTGAAAACCTGGCAGCCTGCCAGGCCGGTATGGCGACTCTGGCGGTGCCGATCGATAGCGCGGAAGAAGCCTTTAACCCCAATGCCGTCAAAGTTGTGATGGATGCACAGGGCTATGCGCTCTACTTTTCCCGCGCCACCATTCCCTGGGATCGCGAGCGCTTTGCTCAATCCAAAGAAAGTATCGGCGACAGCCTGCTGCGCCATATAGGCATTTATGCCTATCGTGCCGGTTTTGTGCGCCGTTATGTCAGTTGGGCACCAAGCCAGCTGGAGCAAATTGAGCTGCTGGAGCAACTGCGGGTGCTGTGGTACGGTGAAAAAATCCACGTGGCGGTCGCTAAAGCCATTCCAACCGTGGGTGTTGATACGCCGGAAGATCTGCAGCGTGTGCGCGACAGCATCAAAGGCTGAGCAGTAAACGCCGGCATGTCACCTGGTGTGCCGGCAGTACAATTTCCCGCCTTTTTTATCCCCATTTTGTTGATCTGCGTTGAAGCTTTTTTTTGCTTACCGTTCGATGATGTCAGCGTCTCCTCCTTTCTCTTGAGGCTATTTCCTTATGGAGCAGTTACGCGCCGAACTGAGTATTGTGCTGGGTGAATCTATCAGCCGGCTGGAACGCGTTAGCGAACAGCCTTATGCACACATGTATTCGCTGTACGATCAACAGGGCCACGCAATCCCGCTGATGGCAAAAAGCTTTGTCTGCCAGGGGATCGCCCAGCAGGAAGCCTATAAGCTGTCGATGCTGGCGCGTGAAGGCGATATCCGCCTGCCGACGGTGTATGGCGTGGTCTATACCCATCAGGCGCCCTATAAAGAAATCTTGCTGATCGAACGTTTGCGGGGCGTGTCGGCAGAGGCGCCGACACGCACGCCGAACCGCTGGACTATGCTGATGGAACAGATCGTTGACGGCATTTTGGCCTGGCACCGTATCGACAGCCACGGTTGCGTTGGCACGGTTGACAGCACGCAGGAAAACGACTGGTTTTGCTGGTATCAGCAGCGGGTCGAGGTGCTGTGGTCGACGCTCGGCAACCTCAACTCGCCGCAGTTGACGATGGCCGATCGCCGCTTGTTGTACCGCACGCGAGAAGCGCTGACCCATTTTTTTGTCGGTTTCGACGACCCTTGCGTGTTGGTGCACGGCAATCTGTCGCTGCGCAGTATGCTGAAAGATGCAAAAAGCGACCAACTGCTGGCGATGCTCAACCCTGGGATGATGCTGTGGGCCCCGCGCGAATATGAGCTGTTCAGGTTGTGCGAGGCGGGGATGCCCAGCCAACTGATGTTTTATTATTTGCAGCGGGCCCCGGTATCGGAATCGTTCCTGGCGAGGCGATGGCTGTATGGCGTGTGGGAAGCGGCAGGGCGGTTGATTCACACCGGTAAGCTGGACCGGCAGCTGTTTGACCATGCGTCGAAACAGCTGCTGCCCTGGCTTGCGGATTAGTCGACAGCGGCTTTATCAGCCCCTTTCAGCGATTGCCACAGGCTGCCCAAGGTTTCATACCAGGCGCGTTCGCTATGGCCCAGGAACATGGCCGAGGGTACCACGCGATCCCAAATATTCAGCCTTGAGCTGATGGCCAACTGATTGGCCGGCGCCGGGATAGGGTGCAGCCCTTTGGCTTCAAAAAAGCGCATTGCCCGCGGCAAATGGTTGGCTGAGGTCACCAAAATAAACGGTTGCCGGCCGACCAGCTTCGACACCTGCAACGCCTCCTGCTCTGTATCCATCGGGCGATCCAACAACACCATGTCGCTACGCGGTACCCCCAGGCTTTCCGCTACCTGCGCCGCTGTCGCTGCGTTGCTCAAGGTATTGGCACCGCCGGCGCCGGTGAACACCATTTTGGTGCCCGGATGCGCGAGATATAAGCGCACGCCCTCCGTCACTCGCGGCAGGCTGTTACCTATCAGATTGGAGCTGGGCGCCCAATCCGGGTTAAAGGTATAGCCGCCACCCAGCACCACGATATAATTCACCTGGTCATTGCCACGATAGGTTACATATTCAGACTCAATAGGTCGCAACAGCCGGTCGGCCACCGGCTGCAGGCTGAAAAGCAGTAAAAACAGCCAGCTCAGTGATAAAATTACTCTGCCGCTTTTTTGCCAGCGGGTGAACCACAGCAGCAACAGCGCCAGCCCCATCAACAGCAGCAGCGCAGGTAATGGCATTAAAATGGCGCCAATGAACTTTTTCAGGTTGAACAGCATCAAAAATCAGGTCCTTTTGGGCGAAAAAACGACATCCGGGCACAATCAGGCCGCAAGAAGATTCATTCTAAGCCAGTCTGTGCCAAAATAGCAGGTTTGAATGGGCTGGCGCTTTGCCCCCATCAGGATAAGATCAGCGGAGCCGTTGTCCATGCAGGATCGCAATTTTGACGATATTGCTGAAAAGTTTGCGCGTAATATTTACGGCACCACCAAAGGGAAGATCCGTCAGGCGGTAGTCTGGCAGGACCTGACCACGCTGTTGGCCCAGTTGCCGCAGCGGCCGCTGCGCATTCTGGATGCCGGTGGCGGCGAAGGCCACATGGCTTGCCAATTGGCAGAATTAGGACATCAGGTGTTGTTGTGCGATCTCTCTGGTGAGATGATCCAACGCGCTGCGCAATTGGCTGAACAGAAAGGTGTGAGCCAGAACATGCAATTCATACAAAGTTCAGCGCAGGACATTGGTCAGCACTTGGAACAGCCGGTTGATCTGATATTGTTCCATGCGGTGCTTGAATGGATTGCTGAACCTGAGGTGGCGTTGCAAGAGTTGTTCAACTGCCTGCTGCCCGGTGGCGCGCTGTCATTGATGTTCTTTAATGCCAACGGCCTCTTGATGCGCAACGTGGTGTTGGGTAATTTCCAACTGGTGAATCCCGAGATCAGAAGGCGCAGAAAACGTTCTTTGTCGCCGCAATATCCGCACAACCCGCCGCAGGTTTATGGCTGGCTGGAGCAAATGGGCATGCGCATCAGCGGGAAAACCGGGGTGCGGGTGTTCCACGATTATCTGCAGAGCAGGCAGCTACAGACGCAAAAATTTGAAGAGTTACTGGCGCTTGAACAGCACTATTGCCGGCAGGAGCCGTACGTGAGTTTGGGGCGCTATATTCACGTCATGGCGCATAAACCAAACCTGAAGGACGAACTATGAGTGAATTTTCCCAGACAGTACCCGAACTGGTCGCCTGGGCACGGAAAAATGATTTCTCTATTTCGCTCCCTACGGAGCGTCTCGCGTTTTTGCTCGCTATCGCCACCCTTAACGGCGAGCGGCTGGACGGCGAGATGAGCGAAGGTGAGCTGGTTGATGCATTTCGCCATGTCAGCAAAGGTTTCGAACAGACGCATGAAACGGTGGCGGTCCGCGCCAACAATGCGATTAACGACATGGTGCGCCAGCGCCTGTTAAACCGCTTTACCAGCGAACTGGCAGACGGTAACGCCATTTATCGTCTGACGCCGCTGGGCATAGGTATCACCGATTACTACATCCGTCAGCGCGAATTCTCTACGTTACGGCTGTCGATGCAGCTGTCGATCGTGGCGGAGGAGCTGAAGCGCGCCGCCGACGCCGCCGAAGAGGGCGGGGATGATTTCCATTGGCACCGCAACGTGTTTGCACCGCTGAAATATTCGGTGGCGGAAATCTTCGACAGTATCGACATGACCCAGCGGCTGATGGATGAACAGCAGCAGGGCGTGAAGGAAGATATCGCGGCACTGTTGAACCAGGACTGGCGTGCGGCTATCTCCAGTTGCGAAATGCTGTTGTCCGAAACTTCCGGCACGTTGCGCGAGCTGCAAGATACGCTTGAGGCGGCGGGCGACAAGCTGCAGGCCAACCTGCTGCGCATTCAGGATGCGACGCTGGGTGGGATGGAATTGGGCTTCGTCGACAAACTGGTGTTCGATCTGCAAAGCAAGCTCGACCGCATTATCAGCTGGGGCCAACAGGCGATTGACCTGTGGATCGGTTACGACCGCCATGTGCATAAATTTATCCGTACCGCGATCGACATGGATAAGAACCGTGTGTTCGCTCAGCGTTTGCGCCAGTCGGTGCAAAACTATTTTGACAACCCATGGACGCTGACCCATGCCAACGCCGATCGTCTGCTGGATATGCGTGACGAAGAACTGGCGCTGCGCAGCGAGGAAGTGACCGGGGAACTGCCGCCGGATCTGGAGTTCGAAGAGTTCAGCGAGATCCGCGAACAGCTGGCGGCAATGATCGAACAGGCGCTGAAAATTTATCAGGAACAACAGATGCCGCTCAATTTAGGGGCGGTAATGCGCGATTATCTGGCGCAATATCCGCGTGCGCGTCATTTTGACGTAGCACGTTTAGTGGTCGACCAGGCTGTGCGCCTTGGTGTGGCTGAAGCAGATTTTTCAGGGTTGCCAGCGCAATGGCAGGCAATCAATGATTACGGAGCCAAGGTCCAGGCCCATGTCATCGACAAATATTGAACAAGTAATGCCAGTCAAGCTGGCCAAGGCATTGTCTAACGCGCTGTTTCCTGCGCTTGACAGCCAACTGCGAGCGGGTCGTCACATCGGTATCGATGAGCTGGACAACCACGCCTTCTTAATGGATTTTCAGGACGAGCTGGAAGAGTTTTACACTCGCTACAGCGTGGAACTGATCCGTGCGCCGGAAGGTTTTTTCTACCTGCGCCCGCGCTCCACCACCCTGATCCCGCGTTCGGTGCTGTCCGAACTGGACATGATGGTGGGAAAAATCCTGTGTTATCTCTATCTCAGCCCCGAGCGCCTGGCGCATGAGGGGATCTTCAGCCATCAGGAGCTGTACGACGAGCTGCTGAGCCTGGCGGATGAGACCAAATTGTTGAAGTTCGTTAACCAGCGCTCCACCGGTTCGGATCTCGATCGTCAGAAACTGCACGAAAAAGTGCGTACCTCGCTGAACCGCCTGCGTCGTCTGGGCATGGTCTATTTCATGGGCAATGACAGCAGCAAGTTCCGTATCACCGAAGCCGTGTTCCGCTTTGGCGCCGACGTGCGCAGCGGTGACGATCCGCGTGAAGCACAGCTGCGCATGATTCGTGACGGCGAGGCGATGCCGGTTGAAAACAGCCTGTCGCTGAATGACGAGAGCGACGCTGAAGACCAGCAGGTTGATAACACTCCGGACAGTGCAGAGGATGAACAGGAATGATTGAACGCGGTAAATTTCGCTCGCTGACGCTGGTCAACTGGAACGGCTTTTTTGCCCGCACTTTTGATCTGGATGAGTTGGTGACCACGCTATCCGGCGGTAACGGGGCAGGGAAATCCACCACTATGGCGGCTTTCGTCACCGCGCTGATCCCCGATTTGACGCTGCTGCACTTTCGTAATACCACCGAAGCCGGCGCCACCAGCGGTTCGCGCGACAAGGGCTTGCACGGCAAGCTGCGCGCCGGGGTCTGTTACTCCACGCTTGATGTAATCAACTCACGCCATCAGCGCGTGGTGGTCGGTGTGCGCCTGCAGCAGGTAGCCGGCCGCGATCGCAAGGTGGACATCAAGCCGTTCACCATTCAGGGCCTGCCGACGGCAGTGCAGCCGACAGAACTTCTGACCCAAACGGTGGGCGAGCGCCAGGCGCGCGTGCTGACGTTGCAGGAACTGAAAGATCGCGTTGAAGAGATGGAAGGCGTGCAGTTCAAGCAGTTCAACTCGATCACCGACTACCACTCCTTAATGTTCGATCTGGGCGTGATCCCTAAACGCCTGCGTTCGTCTGCCGATCGCAGCAAGTTTTACCGCCTGATCGAAGCCTCGCTGTACGGCGGGATTTCCAGCGCCATCACCCGCTCGCTGCGTGACTATTTGTTGCCGGAGAACAGCGGCGTGCGCAAGGCGTTCCAGGATATGGAAGCGGCGCTGCGCGAAAACCGTATGACGCTGGAAGCGATCCGCGTCACTCAGTCGGACCGTGACCTGTTCAAACACCTGATTTCCGAAGCCACGTCCTACGTGGCGGCAGACTACATGCGCCATGCCAACGAACGGCGCATTCATCTGGACGGCGCGCTGGCGCTGCGCAGCGATCTGCTGGGCAGCCGTAAACAACTGGCCGCCGAGCAGTATCGCCACGTGGAAATGGCGCGTGAGCTGGCCGAGCAGAGCGGTGCGGAATCCGATTTGGAAACCGACTACCAGGCCGCCAGCGATCACCTGAATCTGGTGCAGACGGCGATGCGTCAGCAGGAAAAGATCGAACGCTATGAAGGCGATCTGGAAGAGCTGACCTACCGCCTGGAAGAACAGAACGAAGTGGTTGCCGAGGCCAGTGAGCAACAGGCAGAAAACGAAGCGCGCGCCGAGGCGGCCGAGCTGGAAGTGGATGAACTGAAAAGCCAGCTCGCCGACTACCAGCAGGCGCTCGACGTGCAGCAGACCCGCGCCATTCAGTATCAGCAGGCGTTGCAGGCATTGGAACGCGCGCGTGGGCTGTGCCAGCTGCCAGAACTGACCGCTGAAAATGCCGAACAGTGGCTGGATACTTTCCAGGCGCGTGAGCAGGAAGCGACGGAAGCGTTGCTGATGCTCGAGCAGAAACTGAGCGTGGCCGACGCCGCGCACGGCCAGTTTGAACAAGCTTATCAGCTGGTGGGTAAAATCGCCGGCCAGGTCAGCCGCAGTGAAGCCTGGCAATGTGCGCGCGAATTGTTGCGCGACTGGCCTTCGCAGCAGCACCTTGCCGAACGCGTGCAGCCGCTGCGCATGCGCTTGAGCGAGCTGGAACAGCGTCTGCGCTCCCAACAAGATGCCGAGCGTCTGCTGCAGGAGTTCTGCAAGCGCCACGGTCAGGAGTATCAGCCGGACGATCTCGATGCGCTGTTGCAAGAGTTGGAAGAGCGTCTGGAATCGCTGTCGCAGAGCGTCAGCGACGCCGGCGAGCGCCGGATGGAAATGCGTCAGGAACTGGAACAGATCCAGCAGCGCATCCGTGAGCTGACCGCCCGCGCGCCAGTCTGGTTGGCGGCGCAGGACTCCCTGAGTCAGCTTAGCGAGCAGAGCGGTGAAGAACTGGAAAGCAGCCAGCAGGTGACCGAGTTCATGCAGCAGCTGCTGGAGCGCGAACGTGAAACCACCGTTGAGCGCGACGAAGTGGCTGCCCGCAAGCGTGAAGTCGAAGCGCAAATCGAACGCCTTAGCCAGCCCGGCGGCGCGGAAGATCAGCGTCTGGTGACCCTGGCCGAACGTTTTGGCGGCGTGCTGCTTTCTGAAATTTACGACGATGTCACCATCGACGATGCGCCTTACTTCTCGGCGCTGTACGGCCCATCGCGCCACGCGATCGTGGTGCCGGATCTGTCGCTGGTGCGCGAGATGCTGGAAGGTCTCGAAGACTGCCCGGAAGATCTCTATCTGATCGAAGGGGATCCGCAGTCGTTCGATGACAGCGTGTTCGCCGTCGAAGAGCAGGACAGGGCGGTGTTGGTGAAAACCGCCGATCGCCAGTGGCGTTATTCGCGTTACCCGGAAGTGCCGCTGTTTGGCCGCGCCGCGCGTGAAAACCGCCTGGAAGTGCTGCATGCCGAGCGTGAAACGCTGGCTGAGCGCTACGCGACGCTATCATTCGACGTGCAAAAGACCCAGCGTTCGCATCAGGCTTTCAGCCGCTTTATCGGCTCTCATCTGGCGGTGGCGTTTGACGCCGATCCGGAAGCGGAGATCCGTGGCCTCAATACCCGTCGCGGTGAAATCGAGCGTGCGCTGAATAACCATGAAGCGCAGAACCAGCAGCAGCGGCAGCAGTACGATCAGGCGAAAGAGGGCATCTCGGCGCTCAACCGCCTGATGCCATTGGTGTCGCTGTTGAACGACGACACCCTGCAGGACCGGGTGGAAGAAATCCGCGAAGAGCTGGAAGAGGCGCAGGATGCCGCGCGCCATATTCAGCAACATGGCGTCTCCCTGACCAAGCTGGAACCCTTGCTGTCGGTGTTGCAAAGCGACCCGCAACAGCATGAACAGCTGCAGCAGGATTACACCCAGGCGCAGAGCGTACAACGTCAGGCCAAGCAGCAGGCGTTTGCTCTGATCGAAGTGGTACAGCGTCGCGCGCACTTTGGTTATACCGACTCGGCCGGCATGCAGAATGCCAACAACGATCTTAACGACAAACTGCGTCAGCGTCTGGAGCATGCGGAAGCGGAACGTACCCGCGCCCGTGAGCAACTGCGCCAGTATCAAACCCAATTTACCCAGTACAGCCAGGTGCTGGCATCGCTGAAAAGTTCGTATGACGCCAAGCGCGACATGCTGAAAGAGCTGAGCCAGGAGCTGGTGGATATCGGTGTGCAAGCCGATGCCAATGCCGAGGCGCGAGCGCGAGCGCGTCGTGACGAGCTGCATGCGGCGCTGAGTACCAACCGTGCACGCCGTAATCAACTGGAAAAACAGCTGACCTTCTGCGAAGCGGAGATGGACAGCCTGCAGAAGAAACTGCGCAAGTTGGAGCGCGACTATCACCAACTGCGTGAGCAGGTGGTGACCGCCAAGGCGGGCTGGTGTGCGGTCATGCGCATGGTGAAAGACAACGGCGTTGAACGCCGTCTGCACCGTCGCGAACTGGCTTATATGGACGGTGACGAGCTGCGCTCGATGTCGGATAAGGCACTGGGTGCGTTGCGTCTGGCGGTGTCGGATAACGAACATCTGCGCGACGTTCTGCGCTTGTCGGAAGATCCAAAGCGCCCGGAACGCAAAATTCAGTTCTATATCGCGGTGTATCAGCATCTGCGCGAGCGTATTCGCCAGGATATCATTCGTACCGATGACCCGGTTGAGGCCATCGAACAGATGGAAATCGAGCTGGGGCGCCTGACCGAAGAACTGACCGCACGTGAGCAGAAGCTGGCGATCAGTTCCAAGAGCGTGGCGAATATCATCCGTAAAACCATTCAGCGTGAACAGAACCGCATCCGTATGCTCAACCAGGGTCTGCAGGCGGTATCTTTCGGTCAGGTGAAGAGCGTGCGGCTGAACGTCAACGTGCGCGAAGCGCATGCGACGCTGCTGGATGTGCTTGCCGAACAGCGAGAGCAGCATCAGGATCTGTTCAACAGCAACCGTCTGACCTTCTCTGAAGCGTTGGCCAAGTTGTATCAGCGCCTGAACCCGCAGATTGATATGGGCCAACGCACGCCGCAGACTATCGGCGAAGAGCTGCTGGATTACCGTAACTATCTGGAGCTGGAAGTGGAAGTGTTCCGCGGCTCTGACGGTTGGCTGCGTGCCGAGAGCGGCGCGTTGTCTACCGGGGAAGCGATAGGGACCGGGATGTCGATTCTGGTGATGGTGGTGCAGAGTTGGGAAGAGGAGTCACGCCGCCTGCGTGGCAAGGATATCTCACCTTGCCGCCTGCTGTTCCTCGATGAAGCGGCGCGACTGGATGCCAAGTCCATCGCAACGCTGTTCGAGCTGTGCGATCGTCTGGAAATGCAGCTGATTATCGCCGCGCCGGAAAACATCAGCCCGGAAAAAGGCACTACTTATAAGCTGGTGCGTAAGGTGTTCCAGAACCATGAGCACGTGCACGTAGTGGGGCTGCGCGGTTTCGCCAATGAGCCGCCTGCGCTGGGCGCGGCTACGGTGGAAACGCCGTAAACGCAAAAAAGCCCGCTAATAATCTGAAAATAGCCGCCCTGGGGTGGCTATTTTTTTGTGTGCATGGATGATAGTCCTGCTTTTTTATCCGCTAAAAACCGGGTAGCTTAATGAAATAACAGTTATTAGCGGCGTCCAAGGGCAAAATGGCCTTTCTGTTCGTATACTGAAATTAACAAGCGGTTTTTGATGCATTTTTTGTGAGCATACAGGGGGCAATGGATGTTGCTTAAAAATGGAAACACTTTACGGCGTCTGGCGCTGAGCTGCGCAATCGCATCTGGACTTGCGTCGTCGTTACCCGCATGGGCAACCGTGCCTGCGTTTCCGGTGGCGTCATCCGGCATGTCAGTTGCGCAAAGCCGTTCGGAATTGTTGGCTGCATTGCCGAAAGGGATTGTACCGCACTATCTTTCAGCGCTGGCTCCTTTGTACGCCGCGAACCGAATGCAACTGATGTGGCAGGATCGCGAAGCGGTTCAGCAGTTCCAGCAGCAGTTGGCCGAACTGGCCATGTCCGGCGTGCAGCCGCAGTTTACCCAATGGGTGAAGCTGCTGACCGATCCGGCGATTACCGGCGTGGCACGCGACGTTGTCCTGTCTGACGCTATGTTGGGGTATTTGCAGTTCGTTTCAGCCATCGGTGCCAACGGTAACAGTTGGTTGTATAGCAATATTCCCTACAAGCTCGGCCTGCCGCCTAATGCGGTGATTAATCAATGGCAACTGGCGGTGCGTCAGGGCAAGACGTTGGCTTATATCACCACGCTGGCGCCGCAGCACCCGCAATATGCCAAGATGCATCAGGCGCTGCGCGATATGCTGGCCGACAACCGTCCGTGGCCACAGATGGCTAACGGCCCGAGCTTGCGCCCCGATCAACTGAGCAGCGACATTTCCGCCCTGCGTGAGATCCTGGCGCGCAATGGCATGCTGACCACTACCGCAGCACCGGTGCAAACGCAGGATCCGCCTGCGGTACTGACCGGCTCGCGCAATGAACCGGACGATGGCGGCTTGTCAGTAGATGAAGAAAAAACCCGCGAGAGCAAAAGCGTGGTTATCAGCCCGTCTGCCGCACCGGTAAAAGATCTTACCGTATCTCCGGAATCGCCATTCGCTCAGCAGCCTGCCAGCCCGGTGACCGTCACCGATAACGCCTATACCCCCGATCTGGTTGAAGGCGTTAAACGCTTCCAGAAATGGCAAGGTTTGAGCGCTGACGGCGTGATCGGCGCTCGTACCCGCGAATGGCTCAACGTGTCGCCGCAAATGCGTGCTTCGCTGCTGGCATTGAATATCCAGCGTTTGCGTATCCTCCCAGGCTACGTCGACACCGGGATCATGGTTAACATTCCCAATTACTCGCTGACTTACTACCAGAACGGCAATGAAGTGCTTTCCTCACGGGTCATCGTCGGTCGACCTAGCCGCAAGACGCCGCTGATGAACAGTGCACTGAACAACGTAGTGGTCAACCCGCCGTGGAATGTGCCGACTACGCTGGTACGCGAAGATATTGTGCCAAAGGCAATGCGTGACGGCAGCTATTTCCAGAAACACGGCTATACCGTGCTTTCCGGCTGGAGCAATGACGCCGAAGTCATTAACCCGGCGATGATTGACTGGAACATGGTGTCTGCGCGTAATTTCCCTTACCGCATTCGCCAGGCGCCAGGCGCCACCAACTCACTGGGGCGTTTCAAATTCAACATGCCGAGCTCGGATGCTATCTATCTGCACGATACGCCGAACCATAATCTGTTCCAGAAAGATATTCGCGCCCTGAGTTCCGGTTGCGTGCGTGTTAACAAGGCCTCTGATTTGGCGAATATGCTGCTGCAAGATGCCGGCTGGAACAATACCCGCGTTTCCTCCACCCTTAAAGGGGGGAATACCACCTACGTAAATATTCGACAGCATATTCCGGTTAAATTGTATTATTTAACCGCCTGGGTTTCTGATGATGGAAAGCCACAATTCCGTACAGATATTTACAATTATGATGATACGGTGAGATCGGGTGCACAAATTTTGGCTCAGGCCGAAAAATTAATGCAATAAATGCAGTAATTATAAATAAATAACGGTCTGAATATCGGACCATGATGCAGGCACTCATTCAGTGAGTGCCTGCAAACCGCGGGACATCACGGGTTGACTCAGGCTGTGTGGGCGGTTATGGTTCGGGCAGTGCGCTGTTTTGTGCATATATTTTGATATTCTTGCCGGGTTTAACAGAAACATGGACAAAATTGATCATCATCGCCGTAAATGGTTGGCGTTAGGTAGCGCCGCTATGGGTATAGCCCTGCTCCCAGGGCAGGCTTTTGCCAGCCTCTCTACTTCACGCCCACGTATTCTGGTCGTAAATAACATGCATACGGGCGAAACGTTAAAGGCCGAATTCTTCGATGGGAAGGGGTATAATAAAGACGAACTGGTTCGTCTTAATCATCTTTTCCGTGATTATCGCGCCAACAAGGTTAAGCCGATCGATCCCCGCCTGTTTGATCAGCTCTATCGTCTGCAAGGTCTATTGGGTACTAATAAGCCGGTGCAGTTGGTTTCAGGTTACCGTTCTCTGGATACCAACAACGAGCTGCGTGAGCGCAGCCGCGGTGTGGCCAAGCACAGCTATCACACCAAAGGCCAGGCGATGGATTTCCATATCGAAGGTATCCAATTGAGTAATATCCGTAAAGCGGCGTTAAAAATGCGCGGTGGTGGTGTAGGATATTACCCACGTAGCAACTTTGTACACATCGATACCGGCCCGGTGCGGACCTGGTAATCGCTGTGCACCATTGTGAATAGCGCCGGCCTGCGAGGGTGTGGCGCTGTTGTCGTTGGAGCCTTATGAAATACCAAATTATTCCCGTTACCGCCTTCAGTCAAAATTGTAGCCTGATCTGGTGTGAAAGCACGCAGCAGGCGGCATTGGTCGATCCCGGTGGCGAGGCAGAAAAATTGAAGGCCGAAGTGGCGAAGCAGGGCGTTACGATCACGCAGATCCTGCTGACGCACGGTCATCTCGATCATGTAGGTGCCGCGGCGGAACTGGCTGAGCATTATCAGGTGCCGATTTACGGACCGGATAAGGAAGACGCTTTCTGGCTGGATGGCCTGCCTGCGCAGAGCCGGATGTTTGGGCTGGAAGAGTGTGCGCCGTTGACGCCGACCCAATGGCTGCAAGAAGGCGACAAGGTGCAGGTGGGAGAGATGACGTTCAACGTGTTGCATTGCCCTGGCCATACACCTGGCCATATCGTCTTTATTAATGAAAAGGCGCGGCTGGCGTTGGTGGGCGACGTGTTGTTTAACGGCGGTGTCGGGCGTAGCGATTTCCCGCGTGGCGATCATCAGGCGCTGATTAACTCTATTCGCACCAAGCTGTTGCCGCAGGGCGATGACATGGCATTTATTCCAGGCCATGGACCCATGTCCACCTTTGGTCAGGAGCGTGAGACCAACCCGTTCCTGCGCGAAGAACCGGCTATCTGGTAAGGTTATTTCCCGGCAGAAATAACTAAGGGGCGCTTTGTGCGCCCCTTTTGTTTATTTGCAGCAGCAATGTTTTACAGCACGGCGACGATGGCTTCGCACAGCGGCGCCATATTGTCCGGCGTCATGCCCGCAACGTTGATGCGGCCGGAGTTGACGGCATAAACGCCAAACTCTTCACGCAGGCGCAGCACCTGCTCCTTGCTCAGCCCACTGAACGAGAACATGCCGTTCTGGTTGATGATAAAGCTGAAGTCCTGCTCTGCACCTTTCTCTTGCAGCGTATTGACGAACAACTGACGCATACGGTGGATGCGCTGACGCATATCGGTCAGTTCCTGCTCCCACAGCGCGCGCAGCGCATTGTCGCCCAGGATGGTCGCCACGACGGCGGCACCGTGGGACGGCGGGTTGGAGTAGTTGGCGCGAATAGCGGCTTTCACCTGGCTGAAAGCGCGATCGGCGGTATCCGCATCTGCGGCTACGATCGTGCAGGCGCCGACGCGTTCGTTGTACAGGCCGAAGTTCTTCGAGTACGAGCTGGCGACGATCAGTTCCTGATGCTTGGCGGCGAAAATCCGCAGCCCTTCGGCATCCTCTTCCAAGCCTTTGGCAAAGCCCTGATAAGCGAAGTCGAACAGCGGTAACCAGCCGTTGGCGACGGACAGTTCTGCCAACTGCGCCCATTGTTCGGCGGTAGGGTCGATGCCGGTCGGGTTATGGCAGCAGCCGTGGAACAGCACCACATCGCCGGCCTGCGCCTGTTTCAGGCTGTTCAGCAGGCCATCGAAATCCAGCGCATGGTTGGCGGCATCGTAGTAGGCGTATTCCAGCACGTCCAGGCCAACGGCGCTGAACACGTTTTTGTGGTTCGGCCAGCTTGGGTTGCTGATCCAGATGCGTTTTGCGCTGGTTTGGTTGGCGATAAAGTCCGCTGCCACACGCAGGCCGCCGGTGCCACCAGGCGTTTGCGCAGTGCGTGCACGCTTGTCGGCGATGATAGGGCTTTGTTTGCCGAACAGCAGCTCTTGCGTGCAGTTGGCGAACGCCGGGATGCCTTCAATGCCGAGATAGTTTTTGGTGGTTTCATTTTCCAGCAGATATTGCTCAGCTTTTTTCACGCTGGTCAGCACCGGCGTTTTACCGGTTTCGTCTTTGTAAACGCCAATCCCTAAGTTGATTTTATTAGGGCGGGCGTCCGCGCGGAAAATGTCGGTCAGACCCAGGATTGGGTCGGCGGGTGCAGCAGTGATTTTTTCAAACATGTCAGGTGCTTCCATGGCTCGGAGTTAAGCAGACAGAGGCATCAGGGTAGCGCCAGTTATGCGCTTTGCCAACCGTTTGCGAGAAAAACACATCGATCTTGTGAAGGGGGCAGATTCAGCATAAAAAATGAGGGAGAAGGGGGGGGTTGGCAGAATAAAAAGTTACTCGCGGCACAAAAACAAAAACAGGGCCGAAGCCCTGTTTTTAACTCAGCCGGCGGTGAACCGCCGTCAAGCGTGACAACTTAGAACTGGTAAACCAGACCAACACCTACGATATCATCGGTAGCGGTGCCAGTGGCTTTAGTGAACTCGTTGTCGTCCAGCAGGTTGATTTTGTAATCAACATAGGTGGACATGTTTTTGTTGAAGTAGTAAGTGGTACCAACAGAAACATATTTAACCAGGTCGGCATCGCCGCCACCGAAGCTTGAGCCATGATCGGTATGGCTAGCCAGGTTTTTACCTTTAGACTGCAGGTAAGACACTTCTGGACGCAGACCGAAGTCGAACTGGTACTGAGCAGTCACTTCGAAGTTCTGGGTTTTGTTAGCGATACCGGCATCGAAATCACCGTATGGCGTCATGTTACGGGTTTCGGAGTACATGGCAGCCAGGTAGACGTTGTTCGCGTCGTATTTAGCGCCCACAGTCCATGCGTCAGCTTTGTCGCCTTTAGCGGCAGAGTGGTTGGTCTGATCATCAGTACGGTCAGAAGACGCGTATGCAGCACCGAAGCTTACGCCTTCGCCGATGTCATAAGTAGAAGACAGGCCCCAACCGTCGCCGTTTTGTTTCTTCAGCGCGCGGCCGTCGTTTTCGTTCTTGCCTTGGTACTGAACAGCGAAGTTCAGACCGTCAACCAGACCGAAGAAGTTGTTGTTACGGTAAGTAGCAACGCCGTTGGTACGGCCGGTCATGTAGTTGTCGGTGTAGGTGTAGGTATCGCCACCGAACTCTGGCAGCATATCTGTCCAGCCTTCCACGTCGTACAGTACGCCGTAGTTACGGCCGTAGTCGAATGAACCGTAGTCAGCAAATTTCAGACCCGCGAAGCCCAGACGAGTCTTGGTGCCTTCGGTGCCGTCTGATTCAGCGTGGTTAGCCTGAACGTTGTATTCCCACTGGCCGTAACCGGTCAGTTGGTCAGTAATCTGGGTTTCACCTTTGAAGCCGAAACGAACATAGGTCTGGTCGCCGTCATTGTCTTTGTCGTCGGAGAAGTAGTGCAGACCGTCAACTTTGCCGTACAGATCCAGCTTGTTGCCGTCTTTGTTGTAGATTTCAGCTGCGTTTGCTGCACCAGCAGCTAACAGAGCCGGGATTACCACTGCAAGAATGTTGCGCTTCATCATTATTACCCTCATTGGTGTTATTCGGACACCTTTGCCACTGCCGCCAATAATTCTTTTGGAACTATTGTAGATAGATTGGTGTCGTCCTGTGTCTGCACGCAGTGTTCCATTCGCAGGCGGGTTAATCTAGAACGAAAATGCTACCAATGTCCTAATGAGGTTTCAAAAGGAAAGTATATGTAACAAAATGTAATATTCAGGGAACTTTGTGACGCGGGTCAATATTAAAAAATGCGAAGGGCCAGCAAAGCTGGCCCTGGTTTTGTAACTAAATTATTTGGAAATGTTTAGACTGATTAATTAAAAGCTTGCGTTACGCGGGGTGCGTGGGAACGGAATCACATCGCGCACGTTTTGCACGCCGGTAACATAGGCGATCAAACGTTCAAAGCCTAAACCGAAACCGGCATGAGGGACGGTGCCGTAACGACGCAGATCACGATACCACCAGTAATCTTCTTTATTCAGGCCCATCGCTTCCAGACGCTGATCCAATATGTCCAGACGTTCCTCACGTTGGGCACCGCCGATGATCTCGCCAATGCCAGGAGCGAGCACGTCCATGGCCGCGACGGTTTTGCCGTCATCGTTCATGCGCATATAGAAAGCTTTAATGTCTTTCGGGTAGTTTTTCACTACCACCGGCGCTTTAAAGTGTTTCTCGGCCAAATAACGCTCATGTTCGGAAGACAGGTCGATGCCCCAGGATACCGGGTTTTCGAAGGTCTGGCCGGAGGCGATCAGGATTTCCACCGCTTCGGTGTAATCTACCTGGGCGAAATCGGAAGACACAAAGCGCTTCAGACGCTCAATTGCATCTTTGTCCACACGCTCGGCGAAGAACTGCATGTCATCCATACGCTCGTTCAATACGGCCTGGAACACATACTTCAGCATTTTTTCCGCCAGTTCGGCGATGTCTTCGAGGTCGGCAAACGCCACTTCCGGTTCGATCATCCAAAATTCCGCCAGGTGGCGGCTGGTGTTGGAATTCTCTGCGCGGAAGGTTGGGCCGAAGGTATACACTTTCGACAGCGCACAGGCGTAGGTTTCGCCGTTCAACTGGCCGGAAACGGTCAGGAAAGCTTCTTTGCCGAAAAAGTCCTGGCTGAAATCAACCGCGCCTTTATCGGTGCGCGGCAGATTTTCCAGATCCAGCGTCGAAACCCGGAACATTTCGCCGGCGCCTTCGGTATCGGAAGCGGTGATCAGCGGGGTGGAAACCCAGAAGAAGCCGTTCTCGTGGTAGAAACGGTGGATCGCCTGCGCCAGCGTATGACGCACGCGGGCCACGGCACCGATCAGATTGGTGCGTGGACGCAGGTGAGCGACCTCGCGCAGGTACTCGATGCTGTGACGTTTGGCCGCCATTGGGTAAGTGTCCGGATCGTCAACCCAGCCAACCACTTTGATGGCGGTCGCCTGCAGTTCGAAACTCTGGCCTTCGCCCGGTGAGGCAACGACGTTGCCGGTGACTTCAATCGAGCAGCCGGTGGTCAGATGCAGCACTTCATCCTGATAATTCGGCAGAGAATTATTAACGACGGCCTGTAACGGATCAAAGCAGGAACCGTCATAGACGGCCAGGAAGGAGATACCAGCTTTAGAATCTCTCCGGGTACGCACCCAACCGCGCACGGTGACTTCACTGTCAACCGCAGCACGACCTTGCAGTACGTCGACTACAGGCACTACGCTCATAGATTTCTCTCTTTATAATTTGATTTGGAAATAGCTTAAAACCCAACAATATGGGGATGGTGCTATGTTACTTGCCGCGATGCAGAGCACAAGCAGAAATCGCCGGATTGGTGCAACATTTCTTGGGGCAGGGCGAAAAGGGAGCGGCGGAAAGTGTCTTATAAAGAAGAAAAAAGCCGGCCTGAAGTTTTCAGCCGGCTTTTTTCCCTTTGAAGCGGCTGGCCGCTTAGCTGGCTTTCTTCACCAGCGGCAGATCGAAGGCTTTGCGCAAGGCTTTCACGAAGGCCTGATCCTGACAGATGGTTTTACCCGGGCTGTCGGACAGTTTAGCCACCGGTTTGCCTTTGCATTCGACCAGTTTGATGACGATATTCAGCGGTTTCACGCCCGGAATGTCGCAGGTCAAGCGCGTGCCGATGCCGAATACCAGGTTGATGCGCTGATAGAAGTGGCGATAAAGCGCCAATGCCTTGTCCAGATCCAGGTTGTCGGAGAACACCAGCGTTTTGCTCATCGGGTCGATACCCAACTTCTGGTAATGCGCGATGGCTTTCTCACCCCATTCAAACGGGTCGCCGGAGTCATGGCGCAGCCCCTGATAGCGCGGCGCGAACTGTGGGCCGAAATCACGCAGGAAGGCGTCCATGGCGATACAGTCGGTCAGCGCGATGCCGAGCTGGTCTGGATATTCGTCCAGCCAGGCCTGCAAGGCTGCGCGTTGGCTGTTGGCCAGTACCGGGCTTATCTGTTGATGCGCCTGGAACCATTCATGCGCCTGGGTGCCTACCGGCGTCAGGTCGAGTTGATGCGCCAGATCGTAATTGCTGGTGCCGACCAGGTAGGGGAATTCGTTTTTCAGCGTGCTGACGATCGCCTGCTGCACGCTTTTGGAGAAACGGCGGCGGGTGCCGAAATCCATCAGTTTAAAGCGTGAGATATCCACGTCGGCGCTTACGGCTTTAAACTGCGCCAGTTTGCTGCGCAGATGGGCTATCGCCATGTCCGGTGTCACCTGCGGCGAACGGTGACGGTGCACCACCTCGCTGATCACTGCCAGCAGGGGGACTTCCCACAGAATCACTTCGCGCCACGGGCCGGCAATGCGGATATGCAGCCTGCCGTCACGATCGTCGATCTGAACCTGCTGCGGATCATAGCGGAAATCACGCAACCAGCTTAGGTAGTCCTGACGGAAGAAAGGCAACCCTGAAAGATAGCCAAATTCAGCCTCGGTCAGTGCCAGTTGGCTCATCAGCGCGACTTGCGCACGGATTTCGTCGGCATATTCGCCCAGCAGTTCATCACCACGGCAGCGAAATTCCGCCGCCACGCTGATCGCGGGGTAGCGATGGAACACTGCTTGCTGCATATGAAGCTTGTAGGCGTCAGTATCAAGCAGTGATGTCAAAATCGGGGAAGCGTATTGAGTCATAGCGCGTTACTGCATCCTCGTCAGGCGCGAGTCCAAATCCGGATAGTCATAAAAAAGTTGAGCGAGTATACCCGGATTATCCTGTTATTGAAGCTGCATCACACCACAAATCGCCGGAGCGGGTCGAGGATTAAACGTGCCTTTATGTCGGCTTGCCATCAGGTTCCAGGCAGAAAAGCCAGATAAGCCTGTAAGGTGAACGACTTAGCCTAATTAGTCATAAAAATTATAATGTTAATTATTTTAAACAACAATTCAGATAAAACCGGTCGGCGTGTGAATGCTGATCCGATCCTTGCCGTTTTTCTTGCAGAAATAGAGCGCTTCATCTGCTTGTTTGATCGCCGTTGGCAACATCCCGAGGCTGTCCACCTGGGCAATACCGCAACTGGTCGTGAAACGCACGTTTTGCCCGTCGGCGACGGTGAGGATGAGTTGGTGGGTGCGCTCGCGCAGCTTAGCCATAATTTCCCGCGCATTCTCCAACGTGCAGTTGCCGAGGATCACGGCGAATTCCTCTCCGCCATAGCGGCAGAAAATGTCGCTGGAGCGGAAAGCGCTTTGCAGCAGTTTGCCGAAGGCCACCAGCACGCGGTCGCCGATATCATGCCCGTAACTGTCATTCAGGTTTTTGAAATTATCGATATCAATCAAGCAAAAGGCCAATGGATAACTGCGGGCTGCCAGGGATTCGCATTCACGGAAGAACTTGCGGCGATTATAGATATTGGTCAAAGGATCAACGAACGAAGAGGCTTCCAGTTCTTTGATCAACAACTGTTTCTCATTTTCCAACGTCACCTTTTCCAATTGATACTGTTTTAGCTGTTTAATGGCGTCGCTGATGGCGATTAACTCCTGGCCGTAAAACACCTCATTACGGTCGATGTTCATATTGCCGCGTGACAACCGCAAAATATTGTTATGCGTTTTGGTCAGCCAACGGCTGATATTTGAACAGTAAACCAGCGTCGGCAGGAAAATAAACAGCACGATCAGACCACCGAGAGAAATCAACCCATAAATAGCCGTCTGGCTGGTGTAGATCTTATGTTGTGATGCGGCGATTTCCAGTTCAAAACTGCGTTGATAGAGTCGTTGTGAAAGCTCACTCAGATTTTTGACGTACTGATAAATAAAATCGGGGGAGTAGGGGATATGATTATCGACCGCGGTATACAACCCTTGGGTAATCCGGTCGAGTTGCCCTTTCGACAGCTGACGGAGCAGCTCATTCACCAGCAGGGTGGTGGGTACATCGTTGTAGGTCAGTTTCATAAAGATCAGCCGGGTGCTTAGCGCATTCAACACCCCGGTGAGCTGTACGGCTTTCAGATAGGCGTCTTTGCGTTCCAACTGATTGGTATTTACGTCAATGACCTGATCGATTAATTCGGTCAGGGACATATTCAGCCGGTTATTCAGGCGCACGGCTTCCAGAAACAGAAACGAGTCGGCGTCAATCATGCGGGTATCGTAGGTATATCGGTAGTAGCTTTTGCTGGTCTGAGAAATGTAGTAGGCGCTGTTGATATTAAACAGATTGGCATTGGCATCGGTAACATATGAAAGCTGTCGATTATCGTTATCCAGCAATTGCTCCATCAGGCCGAGCATGGAAAGCGCGGCGATCTTTTGCCGTATGCCGAGTTGTTGCGAAATCTTGCTGTCGATATGAGGCTTGAACCGGTCAATTTTTTCGCGCGCCAGGCGATCGGCCTCCTGCCATTGTGCCGGAGTAATGTTCGCATTAATCAGGCTCAAACGTTTTAATCGGTGCGCCAACAGGGTGGCTTGAAACGCTTCCGAGATCTCTTTGGCGCGGCTTACCTTATACAGATTAAGTTGATTGTCGCGATAGTCGGTATGGGCTTCAATCAGCTCATCGGAAATAAATATGGCGAACGATGACATCAGGGCAAAGGTAAAAAAATAGATCAGATATTTTACTTTCATATTGCCGGGAGTCCTTGAGCCAGATTTTTCAATTATATCATCGAGTCAGCCGAAATGTCTTAACTATACCCGCAGAGAGTCCATCGGTGTGTAGCGGCTCGGGGAACGTTGAAACAGGGATATCCTCCGCAGTTATAAAGCATCTGCAAGTGGGTAACATGAAGGGAGGTTTTTAGCATTAAATGCTGATTTTTGCTCTGCATCAGGTGAAGGAGCCTGATGGAGTGGGGCATTCTGCGACAACTTTTGGATCCACCTCCGATTTCTCCGCTCCAGCGCCCCGGCATCTCTAGGCTTTTTTCGTGGCTGTGATACAGTTTATTTACAATCAGGCTCATCGATAATTTCGCACCTCTGCTGAGGGTGAAATAAGCCAATGATGACCACCTGGCACCTGTAACTCACTGAGACGTCGAAGGGTTTTTATGACACAACAGCCACTGGCGAAGTATCGCCACGATTATCGCGCGCCAGACTACAGCATCACTGACATTGATTTGGATTTTGAGCTGGACGCAGAAACGACACGCGTCACCGCAGTCAGCAAGATTAAACGCCAGGGCGCGGCCGATGCGGCGCTGGTGCTGAACGGCGAAGATCTCACGCTGGTGAGCATTCAGATCGACGGGCAGCCGTGGAGTGCCTATCAGTTGCAGGATAACAAGCTGGTTATCGAGAAATTACCAGCACAATTTACTATGACCATCGTCAATGATATTCACCCGGCGAAGAATACCGCGCTCGAAGGGCTGTATCTGTCAGGCGAAGCGTTGTGTACCCAGTGCGAGGCGGAAGGTTTCCGTCACATCACCTATTACCTGGACCGTCCGGACGTGTTGGCGCGCTTCACTACCCGCATTGTGGCGGATAAGGCGCGTTATCCCTTCCTGCTGTCGAACGGCAACCGCGTGGGCCAGGGCGAACTGGAGGGTGGGCGTCACTGGGTACAGTGGCAAGATCCGTTCCCAAAACCTTGTTATCTCTTTGCGCTGGTGGCCGGCGACTTCGACGTGCTGCGCGATAGCTTCACCACCCGCTCGGGGCGTGAGGTGGCGCTGGAACTGTTCGTTGACCGTGGCAACCTGGATCGCGCCGATTGGGCGATGACCTCCCTGAAGAACTCGATGAAATGGGACGAAACCCGTTTCGGTCTGGAATACGACCTCGACATTTATATGATCGTGGCCGTCGATTTCTTCAATATGGGTGCGATGGAGAACAAAGGGCTAAATATCTTCAACTCCAAATATGTGCTGGCGAAAGCGGAAACCGCGACCGACAAGGATTACCTGAATATCGAAGCGGTGATTGGCCACGAATATTTCCACAACTGGACCGGTAACCGCGTGACCTGTCGCGATTGGTTCCAGCTTAGCCTGAAAGAAGGCCTGACGGTGTTCCGCGATCAGGAGTTCAGTTCGGATCTGGGTTCACGCTCGGTCAACCGCATCGATAACGTGCGCGTTATGCGCGGCGCGCAGTTCGCAGAGGACGCCAGCCCGATGGCGCACGCGATTCGTCCGGATAAAGTGATCGAAATGAACAACTTCTACACCCTGACGGTGTATGAGAAAGGGTCAGAAGTCATCCGCATGATGCACACGCTACTGGGCGAAGAACAGTTCCAGAAAGGTATTCAATTGTATTTCGAGCGTCATGACGGCAGTGCGGCGACTTGCGACGATTTCGTTCAGGCGATGGAGGATGCCTCCAATGTCGATCTGTCGCTGTTCCGCCGCTGGTACAGCCAGTCCGGCACGCCGTTGCTGACCGTTCGCGATGAATACGACGCAGAGCGCCAACAATACCGTCTGCACGTCAGCCAAAAAACCGAGCCGACCGCCGATCAGCCAGAGAAGCTGCCGTTGCATATTCCGCTGGATATCGAATTGTACGACGCCGAAGGCAATGTGATCGCCCTGCAGAAAGGCGGTGCGGCGATCGGTAACGTACTGAACGTCACTGAAGCCGAGCAGACCTTCGTGTTTGACGGCGTGGCGCACAAACCGGTGCCTTCGCTGTTGCGTGAGTTCTCGGCGCCGGTGAAGCTGGATTATCCGTACAGCGATCAGCAACTGACTTTCCTGATGCAGCACGCGCGCAATGAGTTTGCCCGTTGGGACGCGGCGCAGAGCCTGCTGGCTACCTATATCAAACTGAACGTCGCCAAGCATCAGCAGAAACAGCCTCTGTCTCTGCCGTTGCACGTTGCCGACGCGTTCCGGGCTGTGCTGCTGGACGAGAAGCTGGATCCGGCGCTTGCCGCGCAGATCCTGACTTTGCCTTCGGAAACCGAGATTGCCGAACTGTTCGCCACTATCGATCCGGAAGCGATCGCCGCGGTGCGCGAAGCGATTGTCCGTTGCCTGGCGAAGGAAATGGCCGATGAGTGGTTGGCGGTTTATCACGCCAACAAAACCGACGGTTACCGGGTGGAGCATGCCGATATCGGCAAACGCGCTCTGCGCAATCTGTGCCTGAGTTATCTGGCTTTTGGCGACGAGGCGTTGGCCGATCGGCTGGTGGCCGAGCAGTATCGTCAGGCCGACAACATGACCGATTCGCTGGCGGCGCTGGCGGCGGCGGTAGCGGCGCAGTTGCCGTGCCGCGATGCGCTGCTGTCGGCGTTCGATGAACGCTGGCATCAGGATGGCCTGGTCATGGACAAGTGGTTCGTGTTGCAGGCGACCAGCCCGGCGGCGGACGTGCTGACCCAGGTCCGCGGCCTGCTGAAGCACCGTTCGTTCAGCCTGAGCAATCCAAACCGTACCCGTTCGTTGATCGGCGGTTTCGCTTCCGCCAACCCGGCGGCGTTCCATGCGGCGGACGGCAGTGGTTATCAGTTCCTGGCGGAGATCCTCAGCGATCTGAACCAGCGCAACCCACAGATTGCCGCTCGTTTGATCGAACCTTTGATCCGCCTGAAACGCTATGATGCTTCGCGTCAGGCTCTGATGCGCAAGGCGCTCGAACAGTTGAAAGGGCTGGAAAACCTCTCCGGCGATCTGTTCGAAAAAGTCAGCAAAGCGCTCGACGCATAAAAACTGACCAGGGACGGCGCTGCGACATGCCGTCCCTGGTTTCAATTCGTTGCCCGGCGTGGGTTTTCAGCCACCGGTGGGGGCGGTGAAAGCACCCTGTCCAATACCTCTGCTTCCAGCTCCGCCAATCTGGCCGACCCTTTACGGCGCGGGCGCGGTAGATCAATCGTCAGATCCAGCCCGATACGTCCCTCTTCGATCAAGATCACCCGATCCGCCAACGCAATGGCTTCGCTGACATCGTGCGTCACCAGCAACACAGTGAAACCATGCTGTTGCCACAAGCCTTCGATCAACCCCTGCATTTCAATCCTTGTCAACGCATCAAGCGCTCCCAAAGGCTCGTCCAGCAACAGCAGGCGAGGACGATGAATCAGCGCGCGTGCCAGCGCCACTCGCTGTTTTTGCCCGCCGGACAGCGCGGCCGGCCATTCATTGGCGCGATCGGCCAGCCCAACGGCTTCCAGTGCCAGCAACGCGTCGGCACGCCAGTCGCCGCGCAGGCCGAGTCCCACATTGTCGATCACCTTTTTCCATGGCAGCAGGCGTGCATCCTGAAACATCAGGCGGGTATCCTCTTTGGCGCTGGCGAGGGGAGCGGTTCCACTAAGCAGCGCGCCACTACTGGCTTTTTCCAACCCGGCCATCAAACGCAGCAGCGTGCTTTTGCCACAACCGCTGCGGCCGACCACGGCGACAAATTGCCCGGAACGGATACGCAACTGAATATTGTCCAGCACCGTACGGTTGCCATAGCGTTTGGCAATAGAGTCCAGCGTAACCGGGGTGCCCTGGGGAATTCGGGCGGGAGTCGTCATAGCGCTTCTCCTGATTTAAGTTGATAAGCCGGATGCCAGCGCAGCCAGACACGTTCCAGCAACTGCGCGCTGACGTCAGCCAGTTTGCCGAGCAGGGCGTACAGCACAATCGCCACCACCACCACGTCGGTCTGCAGGAATTCACGAGCGTTCATCGCCAGATAACCAATCCCCGAGTTGGCGGAAATGGTTTCGGCCACGATCAGCGTCAGCCACATAAAGCCCAGAGCGAAACGCACGCCGACCATGATTGAGGGCAATGCGCCCGGCAATACCACCTGGGTAAATAACCGGAAACCGCTCAGACCATAGCTGCGTGCCATTTCAAGCAAACCGCGATCGATATTCTTGATACCGTGATAGGTATTCAGATAGATAGGGAACAGGGTGCCCAGCGCGACCAGAAAAATCTTGGCGGATTCATCGATGCCGAACCACAAGATCACCAACGGGATCAGCGCCAGATGCGGCACGTTGCGGATCATCTGCACGGAACTGTCCAACAGGCGCTCGCCCCAGCGCGACAAACCGGTGATAAAACCCAGCGCCAACCCGATACTGCCGCCGATGCTAAAACCGATCAGCGCGCGCCAACTGCTGATGGTCAGGTGTTGCCACAATTCACCGCTTTTGGTCAGCGCCCAGAAAGCGGTCACGACTGCGCTCGGTGCCGGCAGAATACGGTTCGACAACCAACCGGCTTCAACGGAAATTTGCCAGATAACCACCAGTGCGACCGGCAATGCCCAGGGCGCCAGTCGGTGCAGAATGCGTTGTGTACCGTTTGCCATAGGGCTGCTCCTCAGCTTTGCGACGCTTTTTGCGGAATATAAATATTGGCGACCACTTCGCCCTGCGGTTTGACCGGTCGACGCTGGGCAGGCACTTCGCTTTCCGCCAGGTCGAGATGCGGGAACAGTAATTCGCCGACGCGATAGGCTTCTTCCAGATGCGGATAGCCGGACAAAATAAAGGTATCGATACCCAAATCGGCATATTCCTGAATGCGTGCCGCCACCGTCGGGCCATCGCCGACCAGCGCAGTGCCGGCGCCACCGCGTACCAGGCCAACCCCGGCCCACAGGTTAGGGCTGATCTCCAGATTGTCTTTCTTGCCGCCGTGCAGCGCCGCCATGCGCCGTTGTCCAACGGAATCAAAACGAGCGAAGGCTTTCTGTGCGTTGGCGATGGTCTCTTCATCCAGATTGGCAATCAGCCGGTCGGCCGCCCGCCAGGCTTCTTCTGTGGTTTCACGCACGATCACATGCAAGCGAATACCGAAACGCACCGTGCGGCCTTTGGCCGCCGCTTTGGCACGTACTTCGGCAATTTTTTCTCTTACCTGTGCAGGCGGCTCCCCCCAGGTGAGGTACATTTCAACCTGTTCTGCGGCCAGATCCTGAGCGGCGTCGGAGGATCCGCCAAAATACAGCGGCGGACGCGGCAGTTGCACCGGTGGATACAGCAGCTTGGCGCCTTTCACCTGAATATGCTTGCCCTGGAAATCGACGGTTTCCCCTTCCAGCACCTTACGCCAGACGTGGGTGAACTCTGCCGAGGCTTCATAGCGTTCTTCGTGATTCAGATGCAGACCTTCTGCCGCCAGTTCTTCGGGGTCACCGCCGGTGACCAGGTTAAACAACGCCCGACCGTTGGAAAGGCGATCCAGCGTTGCTGCCTGGCGAGCTGCCAGCGTGGGCGAAATGATGCCGGGGCGCAGAGCCACCAGGAACTTCAACCGCTGGGTGACCGGGATCAGTGAAGCCGCGACCAGCCAGGAGTCTTCGCACGAACGGCCTGTAGGGATCAGCACGCCGCCGAAACCCAGCCGGTCAGCGGCCTGAGCTATCTGCTGCAAATAGCCGTAATCTACGCTGCGTGCGCCTTCCGTGCTGCCTAGATAATGGCCGTCGCCGTGAGTAGGTAAAAACCAGAATACGTTTAGGCTCATAGCTTGTTCTCCAAAGTTATTGCGCGCTCGGGTGCCAGATGCGTTGAGAGATATCGACCTTCACCGGCACGAAACGGTTGGCGTAAAACAGATCGGCGGTTTGCTGTTGGGCGGCAATAGTGTGCGCATCCAAAGGTTTAATGGCGGTCGGTGGGCGATGGTCCAGATAGGTGGCGATCACCTTTTCCGGCAGGCCCATGGCGTTTGCCAACAGAGTGACGCTTTGCGCACGATCGCTGCGGGTTAGCGCGTCGGCCTGGGTCAGCACCTCAAGAACCTGGCTGATAAAGGGTCCGTGCGCTTGCGCATAAGGGCGAACCGCCAAATAAAACGAACCGGTTTGATTCAGACCACTGCCGTCGCCCAGCACCCGTACGCCGCCTTGCAGCAATGCGGCGGAATAGTACGGATCCCAAATCGCCCAGGCATCAACGTTGCCTTGCTGGAAGGCGGCGCGGGCATCGGCCGGGGTCAGGTAAATGGGTTGGATATCGGTAAATTGCAGCCCGGCTTTCTGCAGTGAACGCAACAGCAGATTGTGGGAACTGGAGCCTTTCTGGAAGGCGACCTTATGGCCTTTCAACTCAGAGACGGTTTTTATAGGGCTGTTTTCCGGTACCAGGATCACTTCTGCCTTGGGTTTTGGCGGCTCTACGCCGACATAAAGCAGATCGGCGCCAGCGGCCTGGGCGAAGATCGGAGGGATATCGCCGGTGCTGCCCAAATCGATACTGCCGACGTTCAGCGCTTCGAGCATTTGCGGGCCGGCGGGGAATTCTATCCAGCTGATTTTGGTCGAGGGAAAACGCTGTTCCAACAGCTGATGGGTTTTTGCCAATACCAGGCTGACCGATCCTTTTTGGTAACCGATGCGGAACTGCGCCGGATCCTGCGCGTTGGCGGCGTTGTTCCACGCAAGGGAGAGGATACCGGCTAAGGTGCTGGCGCCAAGCCAGCGGCGGAGTGAAGAAAGTCGCTTCATCATGATGTCCTTTTCCTTATTTATTCTCTTCTCCGTCAGGCGGTCTGACGGGCAAACAGGGAAGGGGAGAGCTTTACCGTGGGGGGCTTGCGGCGCCCGAGCGCCAGATAAAAGCTTTCCAGCGCCTCTTCCAGGCGGGTCGCCAAGCCGTCAGACAGGCTGATCTCTTCACCGTTAAGCACCACCTGGCTGTCGTCGGCAAACACGCCGTGCAGCACTTCCTGCGCTTTCAACGCCGCCAGCACCGGCTTCAGGGCGTAGTCCACCGCCAGCATGTGGCCAATCGAGCCGCCGGTGGCCAGCGGCAACACGACCTTATGGTCCAGGGCGCGTTCCGGCAGCAGATCCAGCAGGGTTTTCAGCGCGCCGGAGAACGAGGCTTTATAGACGGGCGTAGACACCAGCAAACCGTCCGCCTGAGCTAACTGCTCGGTAAAGGCTCTGATTGCCGGGCTGTTAAAATTGGCGTAAAGCAAATCCTCGGCATCAAAATCGTGCAGCGTGTAGGCAATCACTTCCACGCCTTGTTGCTGCAACCAGTTTTGACTCAGGGTAAGCAGCGCGGCTGAGCGCGAGGGGATGCGGGGGCTGCCGGCCAGTGATATAACGCGCATTACCACTCCTTATAACTAAAAGTTAGGTTTAATCAGGAAATGTTCGTGACTTGTTTTAAACCTATCAGTTAGGAGCGAGTTGCTTAAATCTCATTTTTTGATTTTGATATGCGCAAATGCGGTTTGGTGGTGGTCTTGGCTCGTTAAAGGAAAACGATTGCGTAAAAAACGCTTTTTTTGCTTTTAATCAATTCCAATTGATCGGGGGATGCCGGATAATCGGCCCCCGGTTTGCAACCGGGAAATCAGGAGAGTACATGTACTACCCCATCATCAGGAAAGCGTTGTTCCAGCTCGATCCCGAGCGTGCGCATGAATTGACCTTTCACCAGCTTCGCCGCATCACCGGCACCCCGTTAGAATTTCTCATTCGTCAGTCTGTGCCGACCAAGCCGGTTAGCTGCATGGGGCTCTCTTTTAAAAACCCATTGGGGTTGGCCGCCGGTCTGGATAAAGACGGCGAGTGCATCGATGCGTTCGGTGCCATGGGGTTTGGCTTTGTCGAAGTCGGCACTGTGACGCCACGTCCGCAGCCGGGCAATGATAAGCCGCGCCTGTTCCGGATCGTGGAAGCTGAAGGCCTGATCAACCGTATGGGCTTTAATAACCAGGGTGTGGATAATCTGGTTGAAAACGTTAAAAAATCCCATTTTGGCGGTATTTTGGGGATCAATATCGGCAAGAATAAAGATACCCCGGTAGAGCAAGGCAAAGACGATTATCTGATCTGCATGGATAAAGTTTATCCGTATGCCGGCTATATCGCGATTAACATTTCGTCACCAAATACACCGGGATTACGATCCTTACAGTATGGTGAAGCGTTGGACGATCTTTTAGCCGCCATTAAAAATAAACAGCAGGAATTGCATGCGCGGCATCACAAATATGTGCCGGTCGCGGTAAAGATCGCGCCGGATCTTTCTGAAGAAGAATTGATCCAAATAGCCGACAGCCTGGTGCGTCATAATATTGATGGCGTGATCGCGACCAATACAACGCTGGATCGCAAGTTGATCCAGGGGCTGAATTACTGCGAACAAATGGGGGGCCTTAGCGGTCGTCCGCTGCAGGCGAGCAGCACTGAAGTGATCCGCCGCCTGTCGATTGAGCTGCAGGGCCGTTTGCCGATTATCGGCGTTGGCGGAATTGACTCTCTGACTGCAGCGCGGGAAAAAATGGCAGCCGGTGCTTCGTTGGTGCAGATTTATTCCGGATTTATCTTCCACGGTCCGCGTCTGATTAAAGATATCGTTAACTACATCTAATATTTTTTGTTTCATTTTCCGCCGGGGGTTTATTTCTTCCCCCGGCTCGTCTATATTTTGTCCACTAGCATAAATATCGTTCGCGGAATTATCTGATGTTTGAGCTACTTTATCGGTGATAAAATCGCCTTTTGGGTAAATACAGCGTGGCATGGGCAGCGAGAAGGATAAGAGATGAAGATAAAACCTGACGATAATTGGCGTTGGTATTTTGACGCCGAACACGATCGGCTAATGCTGGATTTAGCCAATGGGATGATCTTCCGCTCGCGCTTCCCTGCCAAAATGCTAACGCCGGATGCCTTCGATGAATGCGCCTTTTGCGTTGACGACGCTGCGCTTTATTTTAATTATGAAGAGCAGTGCAAACAGATAAAGCTCAGCCATGAACAACGCGCCGAACTGGTATTAAACGCTCTGGTGGCCTATCGCTTCCTGAAACCCTTGATGCCGAAAAGCTGGCATTTCGCCCAGCAACACTACCCGCTGCAACCTAAGAACGGCGAGCTGGCGGCGGTAAAGGTCATGGACAGCGGCGCGGATGCCCGTCTGTTGGTGGTGGAAGCCGGCGATAACGCCAGCCTGTGTCTGCTGGCGCAAAATCAGCTGTTGTTGGCCGGCCGTACCATGGTCCTGGGTGATGCGATCAAAGTGATGCACGATCGCCTTAAACCCTGTGCGCAGGATGAAGCGTCCGCCCCGGCTTACGACAGGGCGGTATAAGGCAGATTACGCCAGCGTCAAATTGCTTTTCGGAATACAGCTGCAGGAGAGAATGGTGCCGTTGCCGGCGACCGCGCTTTTCTTCAGCGGTGCCACTTCGCCACTGACCAACTCAATACGGCAACTGCCGCAAATCCCCGCACGGCACGAATAAGGCACGCGGATCCCTTGCTGTTCCAACTGTTCAAGCAAGATCTGTTGATTATTGCCGGTAAATACCTTCCCTGCGTATTCGATGGTGACGCTCTGCGCACTGTCTTGTGGCGCTTGCACGCTTTCAACCACTTTACCTGCGCCATAAGGGCGGGGCGGCTTGGTGGATAACACTTCCACCGTATCGCCAACGCGGATAATGCCGCTGTTGCGCGCCACCAAATTCTGGCCGAAGTCGATATCGCCATTATCGGCGGTGCGGAATTTCTGCAGGGTGCTCAGTGGTTCGCCGCTGGGGTGTTTGCGCCCGCGCTCGGTGCTGACGGTGGTGAGCACGCAGCGGCTGCACGGTTTTACCAGATCGAACATCACGTCACCGACGCGGATCACCTGCCAACCATCTTCGGCCCAGGCGCTGGCACCGGTCACCACCAGATTGGGGCGGAACTGCTCCAGCTTGATGCTGCCAGGGCAGCGTTGCTGCAAATCATTGAACGAGGCTTCGTTAATCAGCAGATAAGGGTAGCCGTCGGCGAAAGACAAAGGGATTTCCGGGTGCTTCTTGACTCGCCGGGTCAACTCAGGGCCAAGCCAACGCAACTGTACCTCACGCTGGAAATAACCGCTCAGCCAGCTGTTAATAGCCTGCGGCGCAATCAGGGCGGTGAAATGATTGCCCCACACTTCGGTTGGTTGCGCCTCGGTGGAAAAATCGTTGAAACGAATGGCGGCACTTTCCCCGTCGGGCGCACTCAGGAACAGGCCGTCCGCCAGCAGTGCAGGCGTAAACAGAACCATCTGAGGATATTGGCGTGCGGTAATAAAGGTGCCATCTGGCTCGGTGATCATGAAGGTGCGATCGAACGCCAGACCGCTGCTGGAAACCTGGGCGTGAGAAAGTTGCAAACCTCGAAGCGATTTAACCGGATGAACGTACAGCCTGGAAAGCGTAATCACCCTTGCCCCCGTGCGATTATCAAATAGAAGGGAGCAACTTTATGACAAGCGGTCTGGATTAGCTATAATGCGCAACAATTTTCTTTTTGGTGATAAGTACGATATGAACTCTCTGTTTGCCAGCACGGCGCGTGGACTGGAAGAACTGTTAAAAAGCGAACTGGAAGCGCTGGGCGCTCACGCCTGTAAAGTGGTGCAGGGTGGGGTACATTTTCAGGGTGACGATCGTCTTCTGTACCAAAGCCTGCTGTGGAGCCGTCTGGCCTCACGTATTTTGTTGCCGCTCAATGAATTCCGCGTACACAGCGATCTGGACCTGTACCTTGGCGTGCAGGCGATCGACTGGACGAGCATTTTTGGCGTGGATAAAACCTTCGCCGTTCACTTCAGCGGCGTTAACGAAGAGATCCGTAACAGCCAATATGGCGCGCTGAAGGTCAAGGACGCCATTGTCGACAGCTTTACCCGCAAGATCGATCAACGCCCGACGGTGGCGAAGCAACAGCCGGACATTCGCGTTAACGTGTTCCTGCAACGCGATATGGCCAGCGTTGCGCTCGATCTGAGCGGAGAAGGCCTGCATCAGCGCGGTTACCGCGATCTGACCGGCCAGGCTCCTCTGAAGGAAAGCCTGGCGGCAGCCATTGTGCAACGTTCAGGCTGGCAGCCGGGTACGCCGATGCTTGACCCGATGTGCGGTTCAGGCACCTTGCTGATTGAAGCGGCCATGATTGCTTCCGATCGCGCGCCGGGCTTGCACCGGCAGCACTGGGGCTTTACCGCCTGGAACGGCCACAATGCCGATTTGTGGCGTGAAGTGATCACCGAAGCGCAGGTGCGCGCGCGCCGCGGTTTGCAGGAAACGCCCTCGCGTTTCTTCGGCTCGGATATCGATCGCCGGGTGATTGAGATGGCGCGCGGCAACGCTCGCCGTGCCGGCGTTGCCGAACTGATTACTTTTAACGTCAGCGATGTCAGCAAACTGACCAACCCGCTACCGGAAGGCCCGAAGGGCACCGTGGTCAGCAACCCGCCTTACGGTGAGCGTCTGGAAAGCGAACCGGCGCTGATTGCGCTGCATAATATGCTGGGCCGCATCATGAAGAGCGCCTTCGGCGGCTGGCAACTGTCGCTGTTCAGTGCGTCGCCGGAGCTGCTGAGCTGTCTGCAACTGCGTGCCGAACGCCAGTTCAAGGCTAAAAATGGCCCGCTGGATTGCGTACAGAAAAACTACCAATTGGCGGAAAACCCGCAGGGCGCCGGCGGCGTACTGGCGGCGGAAGACTTTGCCAACCGTCTGCGCAAAAACCTGAAGAAGCTCGATAAATGGGCCAGGCAGCAGGGCATTGAATGCTATCGCCTGTATGATGCCGACCTGCCGGAATACAATGTCGCGGTTGACCGTTATGGCAGCAAAGTTGTGGTACAGGAGTATGCGCCGCCGAAAACCGTTGATGCGCAGAAGGCGCGCCAGCGTCTGTTCGACGTGATCAACGCTACGCTGTCGGTGCTGGATCTGCCGTCCAATCAGTTGATCCTGAAAACCCGTGAGCGTCAGAAAGGCAAAAACCAGTACGAAAAGCTGGCTCAGAAAGGTGAGTTCTTGCTGGTGGAAGAATTTAACGCCAAGCTGTGGGTTAACCTGACCGATTATCTCGATACCGGTTTGTTCCTGGATCACCGCATCGCGCGCCGCATGTTGGGCGAGATGAGCAAAGGCAAAGACTTCCTCAACCTGTTCGCTTATACCGGCACAGCCAGCGTGCATGCCGGGCTGGGCGGCGCGCGCAGCACCACTACCGTGGATATGTCGCGCACCTACCTGGAATGGGCGGAGAAGAACCTGCGCGTCAATGGCCTGACCGGTAAACAGCATCGATTGATCCATGCGGACTGCCTGTCATGGCTGCATAATGCCGACGAACAGTTCGACGTGATCTTTATCGACCCGCCGACGTTCTCCAACTCCAAGCGGATGGAGAACACCTTTGACGTCCAGCGCGATCACCTGGTGCTGATGCAAGATTTAAAACGGTTGCTGCGCCGTAACGGGACCATCATGTTCTCGAACAACAAGCGCGGTTTCCAGATGGATATGGCCGGCCTGAGCGCGTTGGGTCTTGAGGCGAAAGAGATCACCGCCCAGACGCAGTCGCAGGATTTCGCCCGTAACCGTCAAATTCATAACTGCTGGCTGCTCACCCATGCCGGCGAAGGAAAATAATTACTATGTCGTTAATCAGCATGTCCGGCGCCTGGCTGTCCTTCAGCGATGCGCCGCTTTTAGACAACACCGAAATTCATATTGAAGACAACGAGCGCGTTTGTCTGGTTGGGCGCAACGGCGCCGGTAAATCCACGCTGTTGAAGATCCTCGGCAAAGAAATTCCGCTGGACGACGGCCGGGTGATTTATGAGCAGGATCTGATTGTGGCGCGTCTGCAACAGGATCCACCGCGCAATATCGGCGGTACGGTATTCGATTTTGTCGCCGAAGGCGTGGCCGAGCAGGCAGAGCACCTGAAAGCGTATCACGCGATTTCGCATTTGGTGGAAACCGATCCCAGCGAGAAAAATCTGACGCGCATGGCGCAGATTATGGAGATCCTCGATCACCAGGGGCTGTGGCAACTCGACAGCCGCATCAGCGAAGTGCTGTTGCAACTGGGGCTGGATGGCGATGCGGAGCTGTCCTCGCTCTCCGGCGGTTGGCTGCGCAAGGCCGCCTTGGGCCGCGCGCTGGTCAGTTCACCGCGCGTGTTGCTGCTCGACGAGCCAACCAACCACCTGGATATTTCAACCATCGACTGGCTGGAAGGTTTCCTTAAAGAGTTCCAGGGCAGCATTGTGTTCATTTCCCACGACCGCTCCTTTATCCGCAACATGGCGACGCGCATTGTCGATCTCGATCGCGGCAAGCTGGTGTCCTGGCCGGGCAACTACGATCTGTATCTGCTGAGCAAAGAAGAGGCTCTGCGGGTGGAAGAGTTGCAGAACGCCGAATTTGACCGCAAGCTGGCGCAGGAAGAAGTCTGGATCCGCCAAGGCATCAAGGCGCGCCGTACTCGTAACGAAGGCCGCGTACGCGCCCTGAAAGCGCTGCGCAATGAGCGTTCGGAACGCCGTGAAGTGATGGGCACCGCCAAAATGCAGGTGGAAGAAGCGGTGCGCTCCGGCAAGATCGTGTTCGAGATGGAAGACGTTAACTATCAGGTCGGCGACAAAGTGCTGGTGCGTAATTTCTCCGCCCAGGTGCAGCGTGGCGACAAGATTGCGTTGGTAGGTCCTAACGGCTGTGGTAAAACCACGTTGCTGAAACTGATGCTCGGTCAGTTGAAGGCCGACAGCGGCCGCGTACATTGCGGTACCAAGCTGGAAGTGGCTTACTTTGACCAGCACCGCGCCGATCTGGATCCGGAACGCACGGTGATGGACAACCTGGCGGAAGGTAAACAGGAAGTGATGGTCAACGGCCGGTCTCGCCACGTGTTGGGCTATTTGCAGGACTTCCTGTTCCATCCAAAACGCGCGATGACGCCGGTGAAAGCGCTGTCGGGCGGTGAACGCAACCGTCTGCTGTTGGCCAAGCTGTTCCTGAAACCGAGCAACTTGCTGATCCTCGATGAACCAACCAACGATCTCGACGTCGAAACGCTGGAGTTGCTGGAAGAGTTGATCGATGGCTATCAGGGCACCGTGCTGCTGGTGAGCCACGATCGTCAATTCGTTGATAACTCGGTGACCGAGTGTTGGATCTTCGAAGGCAAGGGGGCGATCAGCACCTTCGTCGGCGGTTACTATGATGCGCATCATCAACGTGCCACGGCGAAACCGATCCGTCAGGCTGCAGCGGCCGAACAGAACAAGCCGTCGGTGGAAAAAAAGGCTGAACAGCCGAAGAAATCAACGGTTAAACTGAGCTATAACCTGTTGCGTGAGTTGGAACAGTTGCCACAACGCCTGGAACAGCTGGAAGCGGAAATCGAAGCGCTGCAGGCGCAAATGAGCGACGCGAATTTCTTCACGCGTCCACACAGTGAAACACAGCAGGTGTTGACGGCGCTGGCCGCCGCTGAAGGGGCTCTGGAAGAAGCGTTCGCCCGTTGGGAAGAGCTGGAAGCGATGAAAAACGGCTGACCGTTGAAAATACCGTCCGCGCGCTGCTGCGGGCGGTATTGCCGTACCGGTGAGCAACGTTATTAAGGAGGAATATGGTGTGTTCCCACGACAATCACGAGCAGTACAGCCACGCAAAGCCTGCTGAACGGCAACAGGACAACCTGATGCTGTGCCCGCAATGCGACATGATGGTGGCGTTGCCGCCGCTGGCATATGGCACAAAAGCGGTGTGCCCGCGCTGTAAAACGACCCTCAGCTCCCGCTGGGAAGAACCGCGCAAGCGGCCCATCGGCTATGCCGTCAGCGCTTTGTTTATGTTGCTGCTGGCGAATATTTTCCCGTTTATCAATATGCGCGTTGCCGGTATAGGTAACGAAATCAAACTGATCCAGATCCCGCAGGTGATGGTGGCGGAAGACTACGCCAGCATGGCCACGCTGTTTATGGTATTCGTTCAGTTGATCCCGGCGTTTTGCATGGTGGCGATTGTCTTGTTATGCGCCAGGGTGCGCATGCCTCTTGGCCTGAAAGAGTGGATGGCCAAGATGCTGTTTCAGTTTAAAACCTGGTGCATGGTAGAAATTTTTCTCGCCGGGGTACTGGTCAGTTTCGTTAAGCTGATGGCCTACGGGGATATTGGCGTCGGCAGCAGCTTTGCGGCATATTGCCTGTTTTGCTTGCTGCAGGTGCGTGCTTTCCAATGTGTGGATCGCCGTTGGCTGTGGAATGACATAGAGCCGATGCCGCGCCTCGATCGTCCAGTAACGGTAGGTCGGATCGGGTTACGCCAGGGGTTGCGTTCCTGCCCGTGTTGTACGGCGATCCTGCCGGCGGAGCTGGCTCATTGTCCGCGCTGCCATACCAATGGTTACGTGCGTCGCCGCCACAGTCTGCAATGGACGCTGGCGCTGCTGTTCACGTCGATCATGCTGTATATTCCGGCGAATCTAATGCCTATTATGGTGACCGAGGCGCTGGGCAACAAAATCACTTCTACCATCATGGCTGGGGTGATCCTGCTGTGGGGAGAAGGATCCTATCCTGTGGCGATGGTCATTTTCATCGCCAGTATTATGGTGCCTTCACTGAAAATGTTGGCGATTGGCTGGCTGTGCTGGGATGCCAACGGCAAGAAGCAAGACAGGGCCGACAGCGAACGAATGCACCTGATTTATGAAGTGGTTGAGTTTGTCGGTCGCTGGTCAATGATAGACGTGTTTGTTATCGCCGTGCTTTCGGCATTGGTACGGATGGGACAATTGATGAGTATTTATCCTGATACTGGCGCGCTGCTGTTCGCCCTGGTGGTGATCCTCACCATGTTCGCAGCCATGACGTTTGATCCCCGGCTGACCTGGGATCGCGTAAACGAGACAATAAAAAAGGAGCCGCAAGGTGACGGAAAATAATCATAGCGTCGCGGACGTTGAAAAGATCAAGCGCTGGTCGCCGGTGTGGATTGTTCCCATCGTCACCGCGCTGATCGGCGCGTGGATCCTGTTTTACCACTTTAGCCATCAGGGGCCGGTAGTCACCTTGGTTACCACCACAGCCGAAGGATTGGAGGCGGGCAAAACCAAAATCAAGAGCCGTAGCGTCGACGTTGGCGTCGTCGAGACCGTGACGTTGAGTGACGACCTGAGCAAGGTGATGGTGCAGGCGCGGCTCAGCTCTGGTATGGAGAAATTGCTGCACCAGGATAGCGCCTTTTGGGTGGTTAAACCGCAGATTGGCCGAGAAGGCGTTTCCGGCTTGGGTACGTTGTTGTCTGGCGCCTATATCGAACTGCAGCCGGGCAACAAAGGCAAAAACGGCAAGGATAACTACCAATTGCTCGACGCGCCGCCGCTGGCCTCTCCGGACGCCAAAGGGTTGCGCATCGTGCTCGACAGTGAGAAATCGGGTCAGTTGAACGCTGGCGATCCGGTATTGTTCCGCGGCTACCGCGTCGGCTCGGTGGAAACCAGCTATTTCGATCCTAAAGAGCGCGCCATGCGCTATCAGCTGTTTATTTCGGCGCCTTATGACCAACTGGTGACCAGCAACGTGCGTTTCTGGAAAGACAGTGGTGTGGCATTCGATATGTCGGCACAGGGCATGCGTGTGGAAATGGGATCGCTGGCAACCCTGTTCAGCGGCGGCGTCAGCTTTGACGTGCCGGACGGTTGGGAGCGAGGTGAACTGGCGAAAGAAAAGGCGGAATATCAGCTGTTCGACAACCAGCGCAGCATTCAGGACTCGCTGTATACCGTACACAAAGATTACCTGATGTTCTTCTCCGACTCGGTTCGCGGCTTACAGCCAGGCGCGCCGGTAGAATTCCGCGGCATTCGTCTCGGTACGGTCGCGCAGGTGCCGTTCTATAAAGAAGGTATGGCGCAGCGTTTGGACAACGACTACCGCATTCCGGTGCTGATCCGCATTGAGCCGGATCGTTTCCAGAAACAGTTGGGCGGCAACTTCGATATCGAAGGTCATCTGAAAGATGCTGAGTCACGTGGTATGCGTGCTTCGCTGAAGTCCGCCAACCTGCTGACCGGTTCGCTGTATATCGATCTGGACTTCTATCCGCAGGAGAAAGCCTGGAAAGGGCCGCGCGAACTGTTCGGTTATCCGTTGATGCCGACCACCAGCGGCGGTCTGGCGCAGATCCAGCAGAAACTGATGCAGACGCTGGATAAGATCAACTCGATGCCATTGAATCCGATGATCAACGAAGCGACCAAAACGCTGGCGGAAAGCCAGAAAACCATGCAGTCGACGCAGAAAACCATGCAGTCGCTGAATGACATCATCGCCAGCAAAGAGATGAAGGCGCTGCCGCAGGATATGCAAAAAACCCTGCAGGAACTGAACCGCAGCATGAAAGGCTTCCAGCCAGGCTCCCCGGCCTACAACAAGATGGTCGGTGACATGCAACGTCTTGATCAGGTGCTGCGCGAATTGCAACCCGTGCTGCGTACCCTGAACGAAAAGAGCAACGCGCTGGTATTTGAAGCCGCGGGCAGTAACGATCCTCAGCCGAAGAAGGCCAATAAATGATGAAATGGATTCCGGTAGCCATGGCGCTGTTACTCAGCGCCTGTAGCAGCACACCACAGAAAACCTACTATCAACTGCCGGCGCTGGGTGTGTCGGCGCCAGTTAGTACGGTCAGTACTGGCACTGCGACGCGTCAGCTGTGGCTGGAACACGTCAGCGTGGCGGATTACCTGGCGCAAAACGGTGTGGTTTACCAGACCAATGATGTGCAGTATGTCATCGCCCAAAACAACCTGTGGGCCAGCCCGCTCGATCAACAATTGCAGCAGACGCTGGTTACCAACCTGAGCAGCGCGCTGCCAGGTTGGGTGGTGTCCTCTCTGCCGATGAGCAGCGAGCAGGATGTGCTTAACGTCACTATCAGCGGCTTCCACGGCCGCTTTGACGGCAAGGCGATTATCCGTGGCGAGTGGGTGCTGAATCATCAGGGCAAGCTGACCAAACGGCCATTCAGCCTGGAATTGAAACAGGGTGAGGACGGTTACGATGCGTTGGTCCGTACCTTGGCGCAAGGCTGGCAGCAGGAAGCCCAGGCTATCGCCTCTCAGGCGGGTAGTTTTTAGTCATAATTTGTACTAAAACGGTCTAATCCCTTCCGGCGAGAGGTATTAAAACTTTTCTCCGGGAGGGATTTTTATTTTAATTCAATGAATTAACGTCTTTTCTGGCATATCAGCCACTTAGGGAATTCTGCGTACGTAGCTCACAAATATGACATTGGCGTGAATTTTGCGCATTGATCTTCCCTTCATTTAGCGCTATTGCTTATAGGTGGTTGCGCAAAAAGCAGCCATTGTTTTCTTTCCAACTGACCAAAAAAGTGAGGGAAACGAGGCATGAAGAGACAGAAACGCGATCGTCTGGAAAGGGCGCATTCGAAAGGTTATCAGGCAGGTATTTTAGGGCATTCGAAAGATTATTGTCCCTACAAAACGACTGTGGACAGCCGGTCTCAATGGCTGGGAGGTTGGCGAGAAGCCATGGAGGACAGGGCTGTGACCGCTTAAGCGGCTCCCTGTCATAAAAAGGAACAACCTCCGCTCAAGGCGGAGGTTTTTGTTTAAGCCTTATTAACCCTGCCAACGTTTCAGCAAGATACTCGCGTTCACCCCACCAAAACCAAACCCGTTCGACAGCGCATAATTGATGACCATAGGCTGCGCTTTTTTCGCCACCAGATTCAATCCCTCGGAAGCCGGATCCGGATTATCCAAATTCAGCGTAGCCGGTGCGATCTGATCGCGCAGTGCCAGTGCAGTAAAGATGGTTTCGAGCCCACCCGCGGCGCCCAGTAAATGGCCGGTCGCTGATTTGGTTGAGGTCACCGCCACGCCGCCGTCGGTACCGAACAGGTGCTTAATCGCGTTGATTTCCCCCAGATCGCCCACGGGTGTCGATGTGGCGTGGGCGTTCAGGTGCTGGATCTGTTCGGGTATGACACCTGCCTGTTTCAGAGCAATTTTCATTGCGCGGTAGGCACCGTCACCATCTTCTGCGCCGGAGGTCATGTGGTAGGCATCTGCACTGGTGCCGTAACCGACGATCTCCGCCAGAGGGGTCGCTCCGCGGGCCAGCGCATGTTCCAGCGTCTCAATGACCAGCATGCCGGCGCCTTCGCCCATGACAAAGCCGTCACGAGCGCTGTCGAAAGGCCGAGACGCTTTTTCTGCCGCTTCTGGCGGCGTAGTGGACATGGCACGCGCGGCGGCAAAGCCCCCCAGGCTGACAGTGTCGATAGCGGCCTCTGTACCGCCACACAGCGCGATATCGGCCTCATCGTTGCGAATCATACGCACCGCGTCGCCGATGGCCTGTACGCCCGCGGCACAAGCGGTAACGGGGGCGCCAATCGGGCCCTTGAACTGGTGTTTAATCGACACATGGCCGGCAGCCAGGTTTACCAGGAAGGAGGGAATGGTAAATGGCGACAGGCGTTTGGTACCGCGACTGTCGGTGGTGCGCACCGCGTGGGCAATGGCCGGAAAGCCGCCGATACCGGAGGCGATCACGGTTGCGGTGCGTTCTTGTTTCTCTTCCGTATCCGCGACCCAGCCCGCTTGACGGATTGCTTCGTCGGCCGCAGCCATGGCGAACAGGATAAAACGGTCCATTTTTTTCTGGTCTTTGGGTGCCACGGAAAGGTCGGGATCAAAGCCCGCTTCGGCATCCTGTTCCAGCGTAGGAACCTGGCCACCGATTTTTACCTGCAGGTCGGCCACGATCGCTTCCGGAAGCGGACGAATACCTGACTGGCCATTTAGCAGACGCTGCCAGATAGCTTCTACGCCGCATCCCAGTGGTGAAACGGCGCCCATGCCGGTAATGACTATACGACGACTGTTCATAGTGACTCCTTGGATGATTCGGGGGGTAATGCAGAATGATTTTGTTGCATCAGGGCCGCACGCCGACGTATACCGTCGGTTGCCGCCGGCCCTGGCGCTAAAGTGATGTCATGCAATGCGATCGGTTGCCGGGTAACGCTGTCGATCAGTTGCACATCTATCGGTTGTCCGGTGCGACGATCGACCAGTTCGGCGGTAATGCCTTCATCGGCCAGATGCGTATTGCCCCAGTGAAACAGAGCCGCCAGCACCGGGAAAAAATCCTTTCCGCGTTCGGTGAGCAAATACTCATGGCGTACCGGCCGCGTCTGATAACGTTGTTTATGCAGAATGCCGCTCTCCACCAGATATTTCAGGCGGCGCGTCAGTATGGTAGGTGAAAGGCCGAGGCTTTGCTGGAATTCATCAAACTTCGACAACCCATGAAACGCATCGCGAAGTATCAGGATGCTCCACCATTCGCCGACGCGATCAAGTGAGCGAGCTACCGGGCATGGCATGTTATCAAAACGGGTTCTTTGCATGGCACACCTCTTAGGTAACTACAATAATTGTAGTAACTTATTGGCCGTTACGAACGCGAGCTTTGCAGTTCGCAACAAGATAACGGCGGGGATAATAAACGGCGGCCGGGAAGGGCCGCCGTCACTGCGATTAGAACGCAGTAGTGTCCTTGAACAGGCCCACTTTCAGATCGCTGGCGGTATAAATGACCTGGCCATCGACCAGCACTTCACCATCAGCCACACCCATAATCAGCTTACGGGTGATGACACGTTTGAAGTTAATGCGGTAGGTGACTTTTTTCGCGGTTGGCAGTACCTGGCCGGTGAATTTTACTTCACCCACGCCCAACGCACGGCCTTTACCTTCGCCACCCAGCCAGCCGAGATAGAAACCTACCAGCTGCCACATTGCGTCCAGGCCCAGGCAGCCTGGCATGACGGGATCACCGATAAAGTGGCAACCAAAGAACCATAGGTCCGGATTGATATCCAGTTCCGCTTCCACATAACCCTTGTTGTGGGAGCCACCGTCTTCGGTCATCTTGACCACGCGGTCCATCATCAACATGTTACCTGCCGGCAACGGCGGGCCACCAGCGCCAAACAGCTCGCCACGGCCGGATGCTTCGAGGTCTTCTTTCGTATAGGAGTCGCGTTTTTCTACCATGTTCTCAGTAAGCCTTATTTTATTGAAGGACGCAGATTAGCTAACACGTGTACGCTGAACAAGTCCGATCAGCCGTGGTTGAACCAGTTGAGCCAACGAAACGGCCATGGCCAGCGCCGACGTTCCTGCGGATTCACCTGCGCAATTCGTTCCTGAATGGCAGCCAACAGATTCGGTTGCTGCTCATCAGAGTAGGGGTAACCGGTGAGTAATGGCAAGGCTTCTGCGGCGCTGTTGACGGCCCACAGATGGAATTGCCCTTCGCGCACCGCATCGACCACATCCTGGCGCAGGCACAGGTGACGCACGTTAGTTGCGGGCAGAATGATGCCCTGTTTGCCTGTCAAACCACGACGCTGGCAAACTTCAAAAAAGCCTTCGATCTTCTCGTTGACGCCGCCAATCGGCTGAACATTACCGAACTGATCGACAGAGCCGGTGACTGCAATCTGCTGGGTGATCGGTTGTAATGACAGCGCGCTGATCAATGCACACAGCTCGGCCAGCGAGGCGCTATCGCCATCTACTTCACCGTAGGATTGTTCAAACACGATTGAAGCGGAGAAGGGCAGCGGTTGGTCAAGTTCCAGTTCGGAAATCAGAAATGCCTGCATAATCATCATGCCTTTGGCATGCAGATTACCGCCAAGCTCGGCCTTACGCTCAACGTCGGTAAATTCACCGTCGCCAAGATGAACCACGCAGCTGATACGGGAGGGTTCACCGAAACTGCGTGGATGCCCCGGATATTCCAGCACTGAGAGTCCGTTGATTTGACCGACGACTTCGCCTTCGGTTTCAATCAGAATTTGACCCAGTTCGATCTCATCCTGCATCCGTTCGGCAAGGTAGCTTTCGCGCCACTCGCGCGCATTCAAGGCGGCTTCAAAGGCTTTGGCCGTGATGCTTTCTTCTTCTGCATACAGAGCTGCTTCAGAGAGCTGCTGGCCGATCCACAACGGTGAGAGCGGCAGATTGCCCTGATCGCCGCTGTAGCGTACCGCCTGTATCATCAACGGGAGCCAGGCATCTGCCGCCAGCGAGGGCAGTTGCTGTTCATCGATAACCGTGTTGACGTAGCTGCACCACTGCACCATATCCTCGGCTTCGGTGAGCTGCAGGTCATCTTCGTATTCGCCGTAGACGGCCTGCTCGCTCAGCTCCGGTTCGATATCATGAAAATCAGCAAGGCCGTGGCGATCGCCTACCACAATCAGACGCAACTCCAGCGGCATCGGTGGGATAGTGACCGGAAGCGGGCGCGTTTCATCGGGAGAAACCCAATGGAACTGGCGTTGGGTGATCATTTGCTTTAACCGCAGCCAGAGCAGGGGCTGGGCCAGCAGAGAACGTGCCGACAGAATCAGTACGCCGCCGTTGGCCTGATGCACCAGGCCCGGTTGCAGCGAGATTTCATCATTGTGAATTCTGACGCAGCCAAACAGCTGCTCCGGCTCAACCCATTCCTGAAACACGCAGGCGCCACCGGCGGCAAACGGCTCATCACCGTGGCTGGCAGGCTCTACGCTTATCTTGCTGCCCTGGATCACATAGTGGCTGCCTTTGAAAGCAGTGTTCTGCGGCTGCAATGGCTCAATCGCTCTGGCAATCAATGCCAGATACTCGCGGGTTTCCTGCGCTTTCAGCAACATGAAACGCGGTGGCGATTGCGGATGGCAAAACAGCGTCAATGCATTTTCCAGCCGAGGCTGAATGGCGGCAAAGGACACAGGTGCCAACTGAGCGGCGGTATCAAATATCGCTTGATAAGGCGTAACGTCCGGCAACAGAGATTGCCATTCAAGTCGGTTATTGGTCAAAGTGTTAGATGCAATCGTCAAAAAGGGAAAGGGCGATTATACAAGAATAACGGCAGCTTGATACATACAGAGTCACAGTTGGCATCAGGGAGTTTGACATCGCGTGACGACTGTGCAAAAAACAGTCTAAAAGGGGGCGTAATTGCCGGGGAAATTCGGTGCAAAGCTGTTATGCTTAATAAAGTTACGCGGTCACTGAAGAGTTCAAGATGAAATATCAGCAACTGGAAAACCTGGAGAGCGGCTGGAAATGGAAATACCTGGTGAAAAAACACCGGGAAGGTGAATCTATTACCCGCCACATTGAAAACAGTGTAGCTCAGGAAGCCATTGACGAGCTGCTTAAGCTGGAAAATGAGCCGGTAAAAGTGCTGACGTGGATTAGCAGGCATATGAATCCGGAACTTGATAACCGGATGAAGCAAACTATCCGCGCAAGGCGTAAGCGTCATTTTAACGCAGAACATCAACACACGCGTAAAAAATCTATCGATCTGGAATTTCTGGTTTGGCAACGCCTGGCCGCGCTGGCTCGTCGCCGTGGAGTTACGCTATCAGAGACGATAGTGCAATTGATCGAAGATGCCGAACGTAAAGAGAAGTACGCCAGTCAGATGTCGTCGTTGAAACAGGATCTGAAGGCTATCCTCGGCAAAGACGAAAAGTAACCTGCCTGCCCAACAAGAAAAGGGCCGTTATTGCAAAACTCACCGCGTGTAGCAGACGAAAAAAAACCCCGCATTGCGGGGTTTTTTACTAAGCAGTGGTAACTTAAGCCTGTGGCTGAGTTACAACGTCTTTGATACCTTTAACTTCGATCTCTACGCGACGATCTGGTGCCAGGCAAGCGATCTGAGCTTTAGTAGCACGGCCAGCTTTGTAGCCACAGGTGTTGCCAGTGACGGAATCAGCTTCGCCCATACCACGTGCAGAGATTTTGTCTGACGGGATGCCTTTAGAAACCAGGTAGTCAACAACGCTTTGTGCGCGTTTTTCAGACAGTTTCTGGTTGTACTGGTCAGAACCAACTGCGTCGGTGTAACCCAGAACTACAACAGAACCGTCTTTAGGATCCATGGAGCTCAGCTGAGTGTACAGCTGGTCCAGAGCCTGTTGGCCTTCTGCTTTCAGAGTAGATTTGTTGAAGTTGAACAGCACGTCAGACTTCAGAGTGAAACGCTTGGTTTCAACAACTGGAGCCGGAGCTGGTGCTGGTGCTGGAGCAACAACATCATCCTGACCGAAACGGTAAGAAACACCCAGGCTCAGCATGGTGTTGTCTGGACGTGCGCCGACAGTACCTGCATCACCGATGTTGCTAACGAACTGGTAGTCCAGGCGAGTAGCCCAGTTTTTGGTCAGTGCGTATTCAACACCCACTGCAGCCAGCGGAGAAACGCCGGTGTCGTGGTCGCTCAGACGAGTGCCATTGCCGTAGTTAGCTTTGGAGTCTGCACGCCATACCATACCACCCAGACGAGTGTAGATGTCCAGATCGTCAGCAATTGGGTAGCTCAGTTTAGCTGCCAGTTGAACGCCCTGTGCTTTGAAAGCACCGTTGTTCACGCTGCCTTTGTAAGGCATACGACCAAGCCAGTCATAGCCCAGCTCGAAGCCCAGGTATTGGTTCGCCTGGTAACCCAGGAACGCGCCAGCACCCAGTTGATCTTTATGGGTCGGACCATTGCCGATACCATTCTGGTAACCGTTGCCGTAGAAACCAGTGTCATGGTACTGGGACCAGCCCAGTTTAGCACCGGTGTACCAGGTATTATCTTTTGGGGCGGCTTGCGCTACGGTAGCGAAACCAGCCAGTGCCACTGCTAATGCGATAGCTGTCTTTTTCATTTTGCGCCTCGTTATCATCCAAATAGGCAATGAGCTTTAAAGCTGTTTTAAGCCCTTGGTTAAATTCCTTCGCCAAGGTTTGAGCCCTCGTTTGTTACTCGGCCAGTTTTTCTGGCGTTATAGAGCAACCTTGGCGATGTAAAGTCTACAACGTGGCGCGAAAGTTACAAGTGTGATGTGATAAAGCTCTAAAAAAAAACGCAGAATCGTACATATTTACTAACACTAACCGGTAAAAAATGGGGCAATTTAGTCTGTATTTTTTCGTGCGGAACCGCAGCAGGACTCGCTTTGCACCTGATCCACCAAAGGTTCCCTCCCGGAGCGATAAAAATGATGGGAAAAATCCTAAATTTACTTAATGATACAAAGAAGAGTGAATTTTTAGCGTGGAACACTGTCCCTGAGTCGGGTTTATGTCACGTTGTGGACGCATAATGAACCCATAAGCGTTACCTAATTCTGCCGCACGTCTTAATTTTAGCCGATCTTCTTCCGTAAGATCGGGCAACCATCCGAGAACGACACTGTAATTACCCGTCAGAAGCGCTTTTTCCATCGCTTCAACTGTGGCAAGCGGAGTAATTTGGCTCAGTTGCACCACTTTATTGACAGGCAAACCGGACTGCTGCAGCCACAATCTACTCAGTTTTTGTTGTGGGGTTAACCATAACAACCAGCGCGATTGTCTGCCTAGCTGTTGCAACAGGGGCAGCAATAGCTGCGCCACTGCGGGTTGATGCTCGTTGTAAACAAGTTCACTGATAAGGCCATTTTCTTTACCGGCATCCGTGTTTTTCGCAGCATTGTTCACCGCAAAAGAGGTGTGGCTGAAATGGGGTTTGTAGAGTGATTGAGTACGCATAAAGTATCCCGCCCGTAGTGTCACTGTATGTTTATACAGTATATCTAACTATCAGTAAGATCAACCCAAATTTTCGTAGTACCTCGCATAATTGCGATTATTTTTTATACGTACTGTTTTTATGATTGGCAGGACCGCGGATAGTGCGTATTTTTCTAATTACTTGTTCACGTTACTTTTATTTCATTGATGTGAGAAATAATACAATTGGAACCAACACAAGGAGAAGTTCTATGAAAGGGATATCAACAGCAAGGGTCAAACAGGCCAAAGCGTGTTTCTGTGCATTAGGGAGCATTACTACGCGCTCGCAGTTTGGCGGTTATGGGCTGCTGGCCGATGGCGTTATGTTTGGGGTGATAGCGGAAGGCGAGCTGTATCTTCGTGCTACGGATAGCCTGGAGCCTGCTTTTCGCGCCCGCGGAATGGTCAATATGGTTTACTCCAAACGGGGCGTACCAATAACCTTGCGTTATTATTGGGTCGATGAGTCGTTGTGGCGGGAAAGGGATGAGCTTATCGGGTTGGCGCGGCAGGCCATCCAGGAAGCCTACCTGGAGCTTCAGGTCAAAACGGATACTCATGGGCGGCTGAAAACGTTGCCGAACATCGACATTAACATGGAGCGTTTACTATGGCGTGTCGGTATTCGCAACGTTTATGACTTGCGCTTGAATGGTGCCAAACGCAGCTATCTGCGGCTGTTGCAACAGCAACGCAATTTGGGATTGCGGGTGTTGCTTTCGTTAGGTGGGGCGATTGCCGGTTATCACCATGCCGCTTTGCCCCTGGCCCTGCGCAGTGAGCTAACCGAGTGGTTTGAACAGACCATGGCTCTGCTTAGCCATGGGCACACTCCAGGAATCAGGGGGGTGATGAAAGATCTCGCATGATTATGCCGATTTAGCTATCTGCGTTTTTAGCATCATGAGTTCCGGCAGCAGTTCAATGACCAGGCCTATCTGCTGCAATACCAGTTGCTCTTTGCTTTCTGGTTCTGGAGCCGCGAGTTGAATACGCTCAGTCAGGTTTTCTAATGCCTGAGCGATACGGAGGCCGCCTTGCTCTTCCTGATGCAAGGCGCCATCGACATAGCATACGGCATCATTCAGCAACGCCAGTGTAGCGGGATTGTTCATACGTTCACGGTGTGCTCCCAATGCGGAGATATAACTCAACAAGGTGTGGTTCAGGCATAGCAGGCGAAAAGCGGCATCCTGAACCACTTTATCGGCCTTGGGGTCTGCCGACATGTTTGAAATCACCGAGGCCAACTCTGCGTCGCTGTTGTGCGCGTCCCGACGGGCGATACGGTACGGCAGACCATTATCTTTACCCTGATGGTATTGCACCAAAATCGCATCCAGATAACGGCAGTTGGCGTTCAATGTTTTGTTCACCACGGCCGCCAATTGGCGGAATTTCCAATCTGGCCAGATAAAACTGACCGCTGCCCAAGCGATGGCGCATCCCAGGAGGGTGTCGTAAACGCGTGGTGCAGCCACTTCAAAGCCTTCACCCAGCAGGTTAAAACATAGCAGTACCAGCAATGTGATAAACATGGTCGCGTGCGCGTACTGAACGGTACGAAAAGCAAAAAACAGGACGCCGGCAATGACGATCAACACCATCTGGCCTTCCTGTGAAGGCACAAAATAGAGGATCGGCAGGCCAATAAGAATGCCGGCAAGCGTACCGATAATTCGCAGCGCGAGTCTGCGGCGGGTGGCATTGTAATTTGGCTGGCAAACAAACAGGCTGGTCAGCAGGATCCAGTAACCGTGCTGCATGCCGGTAAATTGAATGAAAGCATACCCGATGCACAGCACCACCGACATGCGAATGGCATGGCGAAATAAGGCCGATTGAGGGGTCAAATGGCGACTAATGCGCAGGCGGATGTCGCTCCAACCCCTGAGCCGGTCATCTGACAGGCTGTTCTCTTCTGTCTGACCGTCGGCCAACGCCTGTTCGGATTCGATATTTGCCAACTGTGCGTCAATCGCACGCAAGTTTTTCAACAGGTGCGATAGTGCTTTGGCCAGCTTACGATTTTCCGTGGTGACAGCAACGCGAGCCAGAGCTTCATCAATGCGGCTGAAGGTCGGTTCAAAACGGAGGTTGTGCTGGTATTTTTGCCGCAGCAAGATCGATTGCGCCAACTGCTGACAGGCGCGTGCTTGCATGCTGAGCAAACGCTGGAAACGAAACAGGATATCGCTATGACGGAATTGTCGGCTCAGCGCCTGATATTGAACATGAGCGGAACTGGCGCGTTCGTGAATATCCTGAGCTACAAAATAATAATGCAAGGTACGCCGCGTACCGCGTTGGCCACGGTCGCCTTTCAGCCGCGTCAGCAATGAGACTTTGGCTTGGTTGAGAGTGGTCACCAGCGTGCTGTTGGCCATTGCTACATCCATCCACGGCAGGTCCGCAGCATGTTCGGCATCGGGGTCAAACAGGTTGGCCTTGGCATCCAGGTAATTCGCCAAATGATCGTAACAGCGCGCCAAATTTTCCTGCAAAGGGCGAATAGGAAATATCAGATGGCCAATAAGTGTCAGGAGGTTGTACCACAGGGCGCCAACGATCAGCAGTATCGGTTGCTGATACCAGGCGTCATACATTGAGGTCCCAAGCATGGTGTAAACCGCGATCAGCAAGGCGCCAAACGCAATGGTAGCGTAGCGTTGCCCCAAGGCCCCCAGCAGAATAAAGCCGCAGGTAGAAGTGGCTAGACCGAGAGCGAACATCCATGGGTAAGGAAAAAGCAGCTCAATAGAGGCGGAGGCTATAAAAAAACACACCAGCGTGATCAACAGATTACGCAGCCTGCCGCTCAGGCGGTCATCCAGATCGGTCAATGCAGCAGCTACTACTCCCAGAGTCAGGGGAATCGTGAGTTTGGGAATGGCTAGCCACCAAGGAATGGCGGCTGCGCCAGCCAGCGCGATAAAAATACGCAGGTTATAAAGCAAATTGCTGTTGTAGGTATAACGGCGTATTGCTGGTGCAAAAGAGAGCACGAAAAACTCCTCAAACGGAGAAAAAATTAACGCTGTTGATACTGACGCCGGGCATTTTCAGTTCTGGCCTGTTGAGCCATCTCAACCGATACCACGCGGCGACCCACTGGCCACAGTGCGATGGCGGCGATTTTGAAATTGGCAATGCCAACCGGGATGCCAATAATCGACACGCACTGCACAATGCCGGCGGCGATGTGGGACAGGCATAACCACCAACCGAAGAGTATCAGCCAGACAATATTCAGCAGCGAACCGCTGGCAGAAAGCAGCGCGTTGCTTTTTTCCGGATACAGTTCATTAACGTGAATGGCTTCGTTGCCGAAAGGCAGAAACGACAATTTGGTGATTTCCCAACATGAGCGGGTCAAGGGCAGGGTAATAATCAGTATGACGCTGAACACCGTTGCGACCAGCCAGCCAAAGGTAGTGAAAAAACCGCCCAACACAAAATTAAGAATATTCAGTACAGTACGCATAGTCGTCATTCTGCTCTAATGATGGCCAAACCGCGACGCGGTTGCGTTTGGTATCAAAACGCAAAATCTATTCTACCCTTTTTTTAGCGCTAGAGTGCCACTGCTTATCACAGGTAAACTGGCAGATATCCGTTATTTAATCTCAACATAGTCATGGCGCGCCGATATGGAACTTAAAGCGACATCGCTGGGGAAACACCTGGCTCAGCATCCTTATAACCGTGTGCGGTTGCTGCACGCTGGGGTTGAGGTGAGCGGTGAAAAGCATGAATATCTGATTCCTTTCAATCAGTTGATTCAAGTCAGATGCAAACGAGGCATCGTCTGGGGCGAGCTGGAATTTGAGCTGCCCGATGAAAAAGTGGTACGTCTGCATGGTACCGAATGGCAAGAAACTCAGCGTTTCTACCATTACCTGCAACAGGCCTGGCAGCAATGGAGCGCCGAGATGAGCGAAATCAGCTCCGGCGTTTTACAACAGCAGGTTGAACATATCCACCGTATTGAACAGCAGGACAAGTGGTTCAAAAAGTCCGAGCTGGGAAAATTGCAGCAGCAGATCCGACAGTCTTTTGGCGCTTTGCCAATGCCGGTAGCGCGGTTAGACGAGTTCGACAACTGCCGGGATGATTATCAGTTATGTCAGCAATGGTTGCAGCACGGATTGCGCAGTGTGGGGCAACGTAATCAGCAGTGGACAGAGCGCATGCTGGAGACGTATCACGATTTCTTCCAGACTATCGAAAGTTCACCGTTGAATGAGTCACAAAGCCGTGCAGTGGTCAATGGCGAAGACTCGGTGCTGGTTCTGGCGGGTGCCGGCAGTGGAAAAACCTCGGTGCTGGTGGCGCGAGCCGGCTGGTTGTTACGCCGTCAGGAGGCTGAACCCGGGCAGATACTGTTGTTGGCGTTTGGTCGCCAGGCAGCGGAAGAGATGAATGAGCGTATTCAGGAGCGTTTGGGCAGCGTAGCGATTCAAGCCAAAACTTTTCACGCGCTGGCGCTGCAGATCATTCAGCAGGGCAACCGCAAGGTGCCTGCAATCAGCAAGTTGGAAACCGACAGCAAGGCCCGGCGTGCTTTGTTGATTACCCATTGGCAGCAACAATGTACAGAGAAAAAAACTCAGGCCAAAGGATGGCGTCAGTGGTTGATTGATGAATTGGAATGGGACGTGCCCGAAGGCGACTTCTGGCAGGATAAACGCCTGACAGAGCGGCTGGCCGGCCGGCTCGAACGCTGGTTGGGACTGATGCGGATGCACGGTGGCAGCCAGGCGGAAATGATCGAACAGGCGGATGAAGAGATCCGTGACCTGTTTTCAAAACGCATTCGCCTGATGGCACCGTTGCTGAAAGCCTGGAAAAGTGCGCTGAAAGATGAAGGGGCAGTGGATTTTTCCGGCCTTATTCATCAGGCGGTCCATATTCTGGAAAAAGGGCGTTTTGTCAGCCCGTGGAAGCATATTCTGGTCGATGAGTTCCAGGATATTTCGCCGCAACGAGCCCAGTTGCTGGCAGCGCTACGCAAGCAGAATAAGCAAACCTGCCTGTTCGCGGTGGGGGATGACTGGCAGGCTATTTACCGCTTTAGCGGTGCGGAGTTGACGCTAACCACGGCCTTTGCCGAAAACTTTGGCGAAGGTGCCCAGTGTGCGCTCGATACCACTTACCGTTTCAATGAACGTATCGGTGAGGTGGCAAACCGCTTTGTACAACAGAATCCACACCAGTTGAAAAAACCGTTGAACAGCCTGAGTAAAGGCAATAAGAAATCGGTGGTGATTTTACCGCATGAGCAACTGGAGAATCTGCTCGACAAGCTGAGCGGTTACGCCAAGCCGGATGAGCGCATTCTGGTGCTGGCGCGTTATCATCATCTGAAACCGGAAGTGCTGTCGAAAGCGGCGACCCGGTGGCCAAAACTGACCCTCGAGTTTATGACTATTCACGCCAGCAAAGGGCAGCAGGCGGAGTATGTGATTATCGCCGGTTTGCACGAAGGCAACGATGGTTTCCCCGCGGTAGCGCGTGAGTCGGTGCTGGAGGATGTCTTGTTGCCCCAACCGGAAGATTTTCCGGATGCAGAGGAGCGGCGGCTGCTGTATGTGGCGCTGACACGCGCTAAGCATCAGGTCTGGCTATTGCAGGATCGCGAACGTCCGTCGGTGTTCGTTGAGCATTTGCAGGATCTCGGCGTGCCGCTGCAGAAAAAACCTTAAGTTCAGGGCCTGGTGTTTGCCAGGCCGCAATCACTACTTCAGGCGATCCTGCAAATAACGCTGATAATCTGGAATAGCGATTTCCACTTCGCTTTTAAACAGCGAAGAATCAATCAGGAAATCTGCGGTAGAGCGATTGGTGGCGACGGGAATATTCCATACTGTCGCCAGGCGCAGCAGGGCTTTTACGTCCGGGTCATGGGGTACCGCATTCAAGGGATCCCAGAAGAAAATCAACATATCGATTTTACCTTCCGCAATCAGTGCGCCGACCTGTTGATCGCCGCCCATCGGGCCGCTCAGCATGCTTTGTACCGGAATGCCACTGGCCCGCTGGATCAGGTTGCCGGTGGTGCCGGTGGCGTACAACTGATGCTGCTCCAATACGGATTTATTGTCTTCAACCCACTTGAGCAGGGCTTGCTTGCGGTGATCGTGTGCCACCAATGCAATGTGTTTGCGCGCGGCGATAGTGCGGGTAGTAAATTCCATCTCGATGTCCTTCGCTGATCGGGGGGGATGTGCGACAGATTACTGAAACTGTTTTTCACTGCCTAGCGTTTACACCGGAAAATGCGAAGAAAGCGTGCCTTTGTGCAAAAGGCGCCGCTGATCCTAATGGGTGGCCTGTTTATTGGCCCACTGCAGGAAACGTTTCTGGGTGTCTTTATCTGCCTGTTGAAACCAGTATTGCAGCATTTGTTCGGAAACGTTTTCACCCTTCAACGTCACCGTGGGAGAGTTTAATGTTGTGCTGCCCAGTGGGGAGGGCGACGCGCCGGTACGAACCTGTGCGAAGGATGGCACCGAGGCTGGGCGATTCTGGCTGTTGTAATCCGCCATCAGTTTTTCCAGATCAATATTGAGCGTCACGCCATCGGGGTGCAACACGTCATGTCTCATCGCCAACGCGTTGCCTTTTTTATCAATAACCTGGTAATTAAGCGTTTTATCAAATCTCTGGCCATCACGTACATTCTCAATGCGTGGCAACTCAATGGCTACGGAGCTGACATTTTGCGTATTGAAGGTGGCGATAAGCGGTGGGGAGGTATAGGCCGTTACCTCATGCTGGCCCGAGCGAACAGACTTGACGACTTTAAACAGCAACTGATGCTGTCCGCCATCCAGCTCCAGGCTGTCGGCGCCTTTTAGCAACGATCCCGTCATTTTCTTGCCATCAACCACCAGCAGGTCGATATCAGAGGAGAGTCTCAGGGTCGTAGCTACGGCTGGCACGCTGATACTGATGCTGAGCAGCCCCGCAACCATCAGACCAAATTTCATCGTTATCTCCTTATAAGTGGCATCGTTATTAGTGTTGGACATGCCATAGATTGTGTCAAAATTTTTCATAAATGCGTTTTTGTTTACAAATATACACATTTATATTTATTTTGACATCATTCGCCGAGTGAATGTTAGCAGTGACAGCATCAGACCACAAAAGTGGCAGGGAGTTTCCGGGGTATCGCGTTTCGTCGATTCAAGGTCAATGAGTTACACTCATCACAGGGGAGTCCCTGTCAATTATTGGGAGCGGAAAATGCAAGACAACGACATTGCCGGCCTGCTGCAACAGGTGAAAACCATTGCGCTGGTGGGTGCCAGTGATAATCCGGCGCGCGCCAGCTTTGGCGTGATGGCCTATTTGCTTTCACAGGGGTACCAGGTGACACCGGTTAGCCCCAAGCTGGCGGGGCAGATGCTCCTGGGCCGGCAAGTTTATGCGAAGCTGGCGGATATTCCGCATCTGATCGATATGGTTGACGTATTTCGCAATTCAGAGGCTGCATACGAGGTGGCGCAAGAGGCTATTGCCATCGGTGCCAAGGCGTTGTGGCTGCAAATCGGCGTAATTAATGAGCAAGCAGAGGCATTGGCGAACGAAGCGGGGCTTAAGGTGGTGATGGATCGTTGCCCTAAAATCGAAATCCCGCGGCTGGGCCTCGAGCACTGAGTAAAATAAAGGCCTGGTATTGCGCCAGGCCTTTAAGGCGAGTTTCTCAGGCCATTACGCATCAGTTGCGCAGGCGTGGTGCCTGTAACTGGTGACGGATGGATTCCGCCAGTTCATCCAGCGATGGTTGTTCGGGGTGGGCGTCTTGAGCTTCCCCATCCAGCTGTGCTTCCGCCAGGTAGGTATGCACCGGTTGGCCTTCTTCGTCTTCCATCACCACGTGGTACCAAGGGGCGAACCGCAGATCGGTATTCGCCGCTATCTCATCAGCTTTGGGCTGCTCGAGGGAGTATTCAGGGTCGATATCGATAATCACGCCCAAATACCCCAGCAACTTATGCCGAACCTGTTGTCCGATACCGAATTTGCTGGCAATCATGATGACCTCCTGAGAAACAGTGCGTTGCTCTCTATATGAGGGCAACGCAGCGTATTTCAAGTTACATCACCCGGCACGCAAACCCTTTCAAATACAATCCTTCAGGATAAGTTGCGATAACCGGGTGATCGGCAGCCTGACGGTACTGCTCTATAAATTGTACATCACGCCCGGCATCTACAGCGGCGTCGGCCAAAATTTTCTGGAACAAATCGGTTGGCATCAGGCCGGAGCAGGAGAAACTGAGCAAAATGCCGCCCGGATTGAGCAACTGCAACGCCAGCATATTGATATCTTTATAGCCGCGGCAGGCACTGGCCAGTTGGTTTTTGTTTTCGACGAACTTCGGTGGATCCATAATGATCAGGTCGAATTTTTCGCCTTGCGTACGGTAGGCGCGCAGCAACTGGAATACATCATCGCGCACAAACTCAGCTTTGCTCAGGTCCAACCGGTTCAGTTCGACATTCTGCTTGGCGATATCCAGCGCAGCTTGCGATGTATCTACGCTGATCACCTGCGAACAACCGCCCATCAGGGCTGAAACGGCGAAGGCTCCGGTGTAGGAGAAACAGTTGAGTACGCGGCGGCCGGCGGAATAATTACGTGCCGCCAGGCGACTGTCGCGCTGATCGAGGTAAAAACCGGTCTTATGGCCTTGCTGGATATCCACCAACAGCTTCATGCCGTGCTCGGTAATTGGCAGCAGAGCAGGGGGAAGATCGCCCAGCACAGGCCCCTGCGCCAACGGCAAACCTTCTTTTTTACGTACAGCTACGTCTGAACGATCGTAGATCGCACATTCAGGATAGCAATGCTGCAAGGCGGTAATCAGCGCCGCGCGTTGGTATTCGGCGCCGGCGGACAGTAATTGCAGGACCAGGAAATTCTGGAAACGATCGATGGTAACGCCTGGCATACCATCAGATTCGCCGGCAATCAGGCGATAACCATCCAGCCCATCACGTTTCGCTACCCAATCACGCCAGTTTTGTGCCTGCTGCAAGCGGCGGACAAAGAAATCGATGTTAATCTCTTCTTCCTGCTGGAATGTCCAGACACGGGCGCGGATCTGCGACTCAGGTGAATAGGCGCCGCGCGCCAACCATTTGCCCTGGGCGTCGTGAATATCAATAGTTTCGCCGGAAAGGGCTTTACCTTCAATACGTTGAACGGCACCGGAGAATACCCATGGGTGGCGACGGAGTAAGGATTTTTCACGTCCTTTGGCGAGAAACAGGCGTACGGTCATAATTAAGAATGTGCCAGCTAGATAAAAAGAGTGACATCGCCGTGCGACGCACAGGCCATGCCATAAACGAAAGTTGATAAGGGGCGGATTATGACACAAGTTTGCATTGCTGCGTATGTCTATGGCGTGGTGCAAGGGGTGGGGTTTCGCTATAACACCCAGCATCAGGCGACGGCGTTGGGGTTAAGCGGTTATGCGCGCAACCTTGATGACGGCAGCGTCGAAGTGGTGGCCTGCGGCGAACAACCGCAGGTAGATAAGCTGGTGGAATGGCTGAAGAACGGTGGCCCGCGCAGCGCACGTGTCGATCGCGTTTTGGTTGAGCCCCGCGGCACGGCCGATTACCAGGGTTTCAGTATTCGCTATTAACGTTTAGATGCATTTTACCGGTTTTGGCAGGCCGGCGATTTTTGTTGCCTGCTTGGCCGGGCCTTTTGGAAACAGGCGATACAGGTAACGGCTGTTGCCTTTCTCTTCACCGTATTTCTGCGCCATGGCTTTCACCAGCATGCGGATTGCCGGTGAAGTATTAAATTCCTGGTAAAAGTTACGCACAAAGCGCACCACTTCCCAATGCGCCTCGCTTAGCGTTATCTCTTCCTGTGCAGCCAGTAGCGGCGCCAGGCCCTCATGCCAGTCTGCGCTGTTTTTCAGGTAACCTTGCGCATCAGTTTCAATAGTCTGGCCTTCAAACTCCAACATACTGCCTCGATAACGAATGATTCAGAACGGCCGCCAGTTTAACAAATTTTTGGTTGTCGCAAAAAACAAAACCCCGCCGAGGCAGGGTTTGGGTGTTTAGCAAGCGTTGACTCAGTTGCTGCGCGCGAAGCCCAAAATACTTAACAGGCTGATGAACATGTTATACAGCGACACATACAGGCTGACGGTGGCGCGGATGTAGTTGGTCTCGCCGCCGTGGATGATATTGCTGGTTTCCCACAAGATTGCGCCGGCGGAGAACAGAATAAACAGTGCACTGATCGCCAGATGCAGGGCCGGAATTTGCAGGAACAGGTTAGCGATTACCGCAACCAGCAACACCACAAAGCCTGCCATCATCATCCCGGACAGGAATGACATATCCTTGCGCGTGGTCAGCACATAGGCTGAACAGCAGAAGAACACCACTGCGGTGCCGCCCAGCGCCAGCATGATCAGATCGCCGGCCCCGGTATTAATGAACGAGCTGAGGATTGGACCCAGTGCGTACCCCATAAAACCGGTCAGCGCAAATGCCGCCAGGATACCCGCCGGGCTGTTCGCCAGTTTGTGGGTCAGGAACATCAAGCCGTAGAACCCGACCAGCATCAACAGCAGGCCCGGCGCCGGCAACCCCAGCATGGTGCTGGCGGTCGCGGTCAGCGCGGAAAACGCCAGCGTTAACGAAAGCAGGAAGTAGGTATTGCGCAGAACTTTATGCGTGCTGAGCAACGAGTCGCGCGAGGAGGATGAGACGACAATACGGTCCATAATGATCTCTCTTATCAGGTCATCACAAAATTAGTTCCGATGATAGGCAGCGCAAGCGTTTGATTAAAGTTTGTTTACCAATCTTTACCGTTAGTTATCATTGCTGCAACCCTGAGCGAACGTTGGTGGTTTCTTCAACGCTTGCACGCCAGGTGCTGTTTTTTCGTTCGGTTGAGCGGGAATGGGCTTTACAAGCGGATCGGCTCTGTTTATAGTTCGGCTCGTTGCGGAGGGGTGGCCGAGTGGCTGAAGGCAACGGTCTTGAAAACCGTCGACGGGAAACCGTTCCAGAGTTCGAATCTCTGCTCCTCCGCCATACATTCTGACCCCGTGCTCTTCGAGCGCGGGGTTTTTTGTATCTGGCGCACTGAAACGCCCATAAACTCCTGCCTGCCTTCCGTTTCTCTCGCTACTGTTTGCCGGCAGAAAATCTGAATGGCTGGCATCAGGGAATGATGAAGCTACAGCAACTCAGCGACAGGCTGAATGGGCTGGATGAGCAAAAGGGAAAATACATGACGGTCAGCGAACTGAAATCAGTCGTATTTACCGCCATGCAGTCGTTTAACCGTACCATGCCGCTCGAAGAACAGTTGCGAATATTGGCGCAAACACCTGCAGGGCAGCCGTTGCCTTCCGCCGTGCAGGCTCAGGTGGAGATGCATCTGAAGCAGCTTGGTGGCCATTATGCCGCTCTAAAACAACGCTCACCAGAGTAGACTCCCGCTGACATAGCCAAAAAGCAGGTATACGCGGGATGCGAAAATCAGCTTTTTATCGGCACGACCGTGCCAGATGGCCCGACTTTCTGCTACTGAACAAACTGTCACATCGTTTTTTCCCCGATCTGTTCGATGTCATCCCTGGTCGACGGGTTTCCAACGCTTGATCAGGGCAGTGCAAAGGTTAAAATGGAGTAATGCGATTGCGCTTAACTCTTTCATGGAGATAGAGATGAACTGGTATCAAGTGGCGTTATGGACCATGATTTTTCTGAAGTCCGGAGCGTTTCTGGTGTTCGTTTGGTGGTGGATGTTCAAGCGTGCAACCAAGCCTTATGTTCGTCCGGAAAATGTCGTTATTGACGAAACGCCAGAGGATGAAAATCTGACCATGGAAGACGTCATGAAGAAACACGGGATTACGCGTGTGGAAAATCAAACTTAAGCAGTCACTTCGATTCTCAGATGTTTTCCATAGCGGATTCACCTTGTTGACTAGTATTAATCGATGATAAGTGAATAATCATTTAGACGGTGAGAGGGGGTTTTATACACCCCTCTCACCTTTTTTATTGGTAGGGTTTTATTCAATGCCAGAAAAAGATTCTAAGCTATTTTCTTTTTCCGGAATAATGAGTCTCTGACCGCATCGAAGTAATATTGAAGCTGAGTGACAGGTTTCTCTATAAACATGCTGAATAGATATTTCCAGATAAAGGATAACCTTTTCTCGATAATGAAATGCATCAGCGCTGCAATGATGAAAACAGAAGTGATAATGATAATGTATGCAACTATTTTATTATCGTTCGTTGCAAACTTGTTTAGCATCATATACCCAAAGTGGGCGTGAATTAAATATATTGGGTATGTTAAAGCCCCCGCTAGTTTCGACCCTTTTAACTTGAGATTTTCTGATAACTTTGTGTTTTGAAGGAAAAAGAATAGATAAAACAAAGTGATTACAATTGAAATGACGATCGCTGAGTTTCCTGTTCCAGTTGCCTCGCCAGGTAATTCAGCACGATTAACTATGTAAATAGTGCTTATTACATAAAGAGCGGTCAGGACAGCAAACCTGAACAGAGTAAAACGTTCTTTTAAAATAGCAAACAACGCTCCCGAAACGAAATAACCGTAAAAACCACCCAGGTATACGTGACTTTCCAAGCCTAAGAAATAAGACAAGGTTATAATCACACCCCATGCGACAATAATTTTTTCTAAGTACTTTTGTAACCCGATAAAAAGAAGGGCGAATATCAATAAATAGAATTTTAATTCAAATATTAATGTCCAGTAAACACCATCGACATTTTCAACCCCAAGCAGTGACTGTAACATCGTGAGATTGACAAGTACCGTGCTTAAATTTGTTGACATCATGCTGCCACCCAGGAAATAAGCAAAGATCGATGTAAAAATAACTGCAAACCAGTACGCTGGATAAAGTCTTGTTACTCGAGATGACGCGAACTTTGCGGCGGTTCTGTTTTTTGCGGAATAGAATATTACGTATCCACTAATCATGAAAAACAACTCTACACCCAAATAACCATACTTCGTTATTTCAGAAAGGTGCGGAATGAAATCGATTGTGTACACTTTTCCATTATTGATTCCGTTAAATGTATAGTGAAATAAAACGACCATTAGTGCCGCAAATAGTCGTCCATAATCCAGAAGTTCGAGTCTTTTCATCGATGTATCCCCTATCATTTTTTTGAGTGCATTTCATTACGTTCAAAAATAGCATTTTAATAAAAATATAAACTTATACAGACGGATCTGTTGCGAGATGCACCCATGCCATTACAAAACGTATAGATATTATGTTTTTTTGAATTTTTATTTAAAATCAACTGACTGCATTGATTTGATTGAGCGGCTATTTTGGCGTGTTTAGCATGCTTCATTTTCATTCCAGAATTTTACAAAACAGTCATTTATGTTCCATTTAATGTTCTTTGTCAATAAAAATATTCCCGCCGGTTAAAAATGAGAATTTCGCTATGATTACCGGAGGTTTTCCCATACTAACTTACTGCAAAAGCTAAAATATATTGTGTTTTCGGAAAGGGCTGATTCTAATCTGGGACGTTATAACTCATCTGAAAAATGCTCATTGCATCGTATGGGCTATTGGCGATATGTCATGCTTAACAAGATTGTCTTTTTTATCTTTTTTGATACTTATAATGAAAACTGATACTCATCGTATTTGCAGGCAAAGACACAGATTTGAGTTCCGCTCCATCAATAACGTTCCAGGTAAAAAAAGCTATATGAACTAAACTTCAGCCTCAGCAAGAAGGGAACAAGCGCGGCTGATGTTTTCAATGATGCAGTAACCTGAGGTTTTTCAATACAATTTGCGAAACAAAAAAATGCTGAAGGGCTTCAGGTTCCTGGCAAAGCCTTCACAGGTTTTCTTCGCCAGGACGCGGTATGCTTCGGTTACCCTGACAATCAATATGGTAAACAGGGGCGAACATATTCGCCCTCTGTCAATTAAGCAAACGCTATTTTGTCATCAACCTAAACCCGCCGAAGCGGGTTTTTTGGTTTTAGCTCTTGCAGCCCATCAGCTCCGGCAGCACTCCTGGCTTGCTCTTCAGCGAAGCCTGCACATCCTCCGGCAGACCTGCCCAGATAATCAGCCCGGTACGCTTCTCGATCTCGCTGACCGTTACGCGATACTGGCAGAAATCGGCACTTTTCGGGGTGTTTTGATCAAACAGAAACGCGGCGTAGTGGTTCACTTCCGGGCTGTTGTTGATAAAAATCACCTTCCAGTAGGCGCTGGGGATAGTGTGGGCTTTTTGGGTGCCCGGCAGTTTGCCCATATCACGTTCATACAGCGGGCCGGTGACGGTATACACCGAGCTGATATCCGCCCGGTCAATCAGCTTGCGTTCCTGATCTTCCAGCCGCGCCCAGGATCCCTGATTCAGATCGGCTTTCTGCGGCGTAATGTTTGAAAGGTAGTTCAGCGACTCCCAGTCAGACACTCCCGCCAGCGAGGCCAACGGTGCCTGATGCCCGCGGTCAACCTTCAGCGCTGCATTGGCGCCGGTGTAATCCGCCGGTACCAGCGTATCCGCCGGGTTCAGCGCCGGGTCGGTTTTCCAGTTGCGATCCTTGCCGCTGGCCGGCGTGTCCTTGGTGATGTGGTAAGCCACCCAGTTGGCGAACTTGGTGCTGCTGTTATTGTTCAGCGTATAAGCGTGGCGAACGATAGATACGTTGCTGCTGCCGCCAGTCGGGCAACCCACCGCGCAGTTGTCGATGGATTCGAGCGTTTCGGCCGAAGCCTGAGCGGCAAACAGCAAGGCGGCCAGGGCCAACATCTTGTTAAAGCGCATATTCATGTCCTCAATAAGTTAAATTATACTGTATGTATTTACAGTGTTTTTAACTTATATCAGTGAAATGAATACAACAATGCAACACATTCAGGTTGTGAATGTGCTACAGCTGATACACAAAGTTGTGTCGAATTGGAGGGGGAAATCGAGAGCGGCGATAGCAGCAGGCGGCTAACCTTCGATACCACCGACTAATAAGGCTTGTGTTTATTCCAACAGGTTATTTACGGTGCGGCGCACATACTGCGTCATCTGTGCCAGATCTTCAGGCGATACTGGCCCTCCGCCGGCACGTACTACCTGCTGTTCTATCTGGGCGATCTCCTGCTCGACCTTATTGGCAATCTGCACCTTGACGATTTTATCCACAGACGAGAGCAGGACTTTCAACACCACTTTCAGCGCAACGTTCTCGCAGAACGAGTCGTAGTGGTGAACTGCCGGCGGCGCAACGGGTGGCTCGGGTGCGCGCGGGGCCATAGCCTTGAAACTGTCTACATTTTCAATAATAAGATCCATGTCTCTTATTAGTTCATCAAAATCTTTAGACACTGACTTATTTCCCTTCGCTATGCGCAAAAACAGAACGCCCGCCATCAGGGCCAATGCCGGTGATAGACGGGCAGAACGAATTTCGACCGTGACGTTCAGGTAGTGAATGGCAGGCTGAGCGGCATTTTAACCTTGCTGCGGGTTGGCAACAAGATGGGGCCGAACGAATCCGCGGCCCCACCGGGTAGATAACGGAAGGTTATTGCTTAACTTTTCAGCTTGGCGGTGATTTTCGCCACGTGTTCGCCCTGATAACGGGCAATGGTCAGTTCTTCCTGGCTGGGCTGACGCGAGCCGTCGGCACCGGCGATAGTGGTCGCGCCATAGGGCGTTCCGCCGCGGGTGTGGGAGACGTCAAACAGCTCGGGCGTGGCGTAGCCGATCGGCACGATAATAAAGCCGTGGTGCGCCAGCGTAGTCCAGGTGGAGGTGATGGTATGCTCCTGGCCACCGCCGGTACCGGTGGAAGAAAATACGCTGCCGACCTTGCCATACAACGCGCCGGAAGCCCACAGCCCCCCGGTTTGATCGAGGAAGGTGCGCATCTGCCCGGCCATGTTGCCAAAGCGGGTAGGGGTGCCGAAGATAATGCCATCGTAATCGGCCAACTCCTGTGGCGTGGCGACAGGCGCTTTTTGATCGCTTTTGCCGCCGGCTTTGGCGAAGGCGTCCGGCGGCATGGTTTCCGGCACCCGTTTCACAGTGACTTCAACGCCGCTGACTCTGCGCGCGCCTTCTGCTACCGCTTCTGCCAGCGTTTCGATATGCCCATACATTGAGTAATAAAGGACCAAAACTTTTGCCATGTTGCGTTCCCCGCTCGGTGATTGAAAGAGTGGCCCCATAAGCATAGAAGTGAATGCTGAACTTATCCTTGGACCTTATTTGATGCCGGCTACCGCCAGCAGCGCGCCGAAGGCGATCAGCAGGCCGCCAAAGGCTCTGTCGATGCCTTTGCGCAGGCGCAGCAGGCGCGCATTGACGCCCGGCGCGGAAAACAGCAGCGCTACAGCGGCAAACCAGAGAATATGAGCAACCGCAATAAACAACCCATAGCCGATCTGCACGCTGAGCGGCGTCTGCGGATTGACCACCTGCATGAATAGGCTGACGATAAAAATAGTGGTTTTGGGGTTCAGCACATTGGTCAAAAAACCGGTCTTCAGCGCGGCGAAGTCACTGGTGGCGGCTGTGTCTGCGCGGGAAGAGGCGGCAGCGGCAGCCCCGGCGTGGCGCAGCATGCTGACACCCAGATAAATCAAATAGGCGGCGCCGATCGCCTTCAGCAGGGTAAACAGCCACAGCGATTGTTGGATCAATACGCCGACACCGACCAGGGTATAGCTCACGTGGATCAACACACCGGCGCCGATACCGCAGGCGGTCAGTACCCCGGCGCGGCGGGAAAGCAGCAGGCTGTTGCGCGACACCATGGCAAAGTCCGGTCCCGGGCTGATAACGGCGAGTAAAGTGATGGTGACGACGGCGAGGAGTTCAGTCATAGTTATCCTGTAAAAAATCAGAATTAGAGTGGCTGATTTATAAGAGGAATAGCCGGCGGTGACAAACGATGAAATCTGACAATATCAGTGAGAAAAACTCACGCAAAATTAATCGGCCGCTGTCACTGGGCGGGCTGCGCTGCTTTGAGGCCGCTGCGCGACTGGAAAGCTTTACGCAGGCGGCGAATGGCCTGAATCTGACGCATGGGGCCGTCAGCCGTGCGGTCAGGGCGCTGGAGGATGAGCTGGGCGTTGCGTTGTTCGAACGCCGCCACCGGCGGGTATATCTAACGCCAGCCGGGCACACGCTGTTTCAGGCGTCTCAGCAAGCATTCGGCATTCTGGATCATACGGCGCAAACGCTGCGCCGGCAGGCGCAGGACGCGCCACTGGTGTTGTCGTGCGAGCCAACGTTATTGATGCGCTGGTTGATACCACGCCTGCCGGCGTTTCAGCAGGCGCACCCGGAAATCAACCTGCAACTGGTGGCCGGTGGCGGGCCATTTTCGTTTCATGACGGCATTACCGCCGCTATCCGGCGCAACGATTTTGACTGGGGGGATAAGCTGTACAGCCTGGCGTTGTTCAGCGAGCGGGTCGGACCGGTGTGCAAACCTGAAACGCTGCGGCGCTGGGTAACCCTTGGCGACGGCCAACCGCAGTTGAGCCACGACGCGGTACTGCTGCATTCCGCCACCCGTCCCGACGCCTGGCGGCAATGGGCGCAGGGGCAAGGCGTGGCGCTGACTGGCCGGCCGGAGCAGCGTTTTGACCATTTCTATTTCAGCCTGCAGGCGGCAGTGGCGGGGATGGGGATTGCCATCGGCCCGTGGCAGCAGGTACGCGATGATGTGGCCGCCGGCTTACTGAGCGCACCCTTCGGTTTTACGCCGGACGGCAGTGGTTACTGTTTGTTGTCGCCACAGGAAATCAGGCCAGGTAGCGCGCTCGCCAGGCTGGCGGACTGGCTGAAGTTCAGTGCAGATGCCTGAGCTTTTGCTCCGGCCGCTGCCGTTGCCAACGGCTGAAAACATCTGGTAGCCGCAGGGTGCGCACGACAGGCGGGTGACACCCGCGGCCGACGAGGACTAAACTACACTTGCAGTGTGTCCGGCCTATTAACGGAGGAAACAATGACATCATATCGTGGCATCAAACGGGTATTGCTGAGCGACGGCGCCATCAAGCATGTGGTCGTGGAGGACGACGTGGGCGATGAACGTACTTTCGCCGCCAGGGATTACATTTCCGAGGGGATCCAGCCGCCGTTGGAAGAGCTGCCGGAAGTGCCGGCGCTGGATGATTAAAAGGTGACGTTGCGGATAAAACGCAGCGGCCGATCGGTGCGGTTGACGTAGGCATAGTGCTGATCGCTGTTGAACACCTGGGTTTCACCGGCATCCAGCGTCAGGGTCTGTTGCTCCAGCACCAGCGTCAGGCTGCCGGTGATCACATAGATAATCTCATTCCAGCCTGCGGCATCCGGCAGCGAGTCGTAGCGTTCGCCCGGCATCAGCGCCCATTCCCACAGCTCCACCCGCTGACGTGCGGGAACGCTGGCGATGAACACCGCCTGGCTTGCCGGCTCGCGACCTTGCCAGGCCAGTTCACCCACCAGATGATTGCCGCGTGCTTCCGGTGCCTGGATCAGATCGGTGAAGGCGATATTCAGCGCCTCGGCAAATTTGTCCAACACCGCCAGGCTGACGTTGCGGTCGCCGGCCTCAATCCCGGCCAGCATGCGGCGGCTGACGCCGGATTTTTCCGCCAGCGCCATCTGGCTTAGCCCGGCTTGCTGGCGGTATCCGCGCAGGTTGCTGCTCAGATATTGCAGCACTTTGAGCGCGTCATGTTTTTCATTGTGCACTATATTGCTCATCCGCAGGCATTCCCTCATACTGGTGCGATCTGTGCATTATATTGCACCCGGCATTAAGGGCAAGTCAGTGTCTGCAGTAAAAAAATCTTTTGTTTCTACACTTATTTCCAAAATTAAACTTCAGGAAGCGGTGCTGATTTTCATCACCATGATCTGGGGCGGAACCTTTTTGGCGGTGCATCACGCCATGCAGGTCAGCGGGCCGTTTTTTTTCGTCGGGTTGCGTTTTGCCGCCGCCACGTTGGTGCTGACGCTGTTCTCCCTGCGTACTCTGCGCGGGTTAACCTGGTATGAACTGAAAGCGGGCGTGTTTATCGGCATTGCCATCATGTTTGGCTACGGCTTGCAAACCCTTGGGTTGCAAACGATCAGCAGCAGCCAGTCGGCATTTATCACCGCCATGTATGTGCCGATGGTGCCGCTGTTACAGTGGCTGGTGCTGGGGCGTTTTCCCGGCCTGATGTCGTGGGTCGGCGTTCTGTTGGCGTTCACCGGTCTGATGCTGTTGGCCGCGCCGAGCAGTGCGGATATGACGCTCAGCGTCGGCGAGATACTGACATTGATCGGCACGCTGGGAATGGCGGCCGAGATCATTCTGATTGGCGCCTATGCCGGTAAGGTGAATATCAAACGGGTGACGGTGGTGCAACTGGCCACGGCATCGCTGGCCTCGTTCCTGATGATGGTGCCGACCGGCGAGGCGGTGCCGCCGTACACCAGTTATCTGCTGTACAGCGCGATAGGGCTGGGCATTGCCAGCGCCATGATTCAACTGACGATGAACTGGGCGCAGCGCAGCATGTCACCGACCCGCGCTACGGTCATTTATGCCGGCGAACCGGTCTGGGCGGGGATCGTCGGGCGTATCGCCGGGGAACGTTTACCGGGGGTAGCCCTGCTGGGTTGCGGGCTGATTGTGCTGGGCGTGCTGGTCAGCGAACTGCGCATTCGCCGCAAGGGCAAAGCCGCGGCGCTGGTTGAATAAGGCCCGGCAGGCCGGGCCCTCGGTATCAACGTGCGGCGTTGTCCGCCAGCGGCAGGATTTTACGGTTGCGCAGCAGCGCATTCAGAATAATGGCACCGAAGGTGGCAGTGCCTATGCCCCCCATGGTGAAGTTGCCGATGGTCAGCGCAAAATCGCCGGCACCCAGCACCAGTGTTACTGCCACCATAATCAGGTTGCCGTTGTCGCCCAAATCGACCTTGTTTTGCACCCAGATACGTGCGCCAGCGACGGCAATCAAACCGAACACCACCACCGAGGCACCGCCCAGCACCGGGCCTGGAATGGTGTGGATCAGCGCACCGAACTTCGGTGAAAAGCCCAGAACAATCGCCACCGCCGCTGCGGCGACAAACACCAGGGTGGAGTAAATTTTGGTTACCGCCATCACGCCGATATTTTCAGCATAGGTCGTGACCCCGGTGCCGCCTACCGAGCCAGACAGCATGGTCGCCAGTCCATCGCCAACAAAGGCGCGACCGATATAGGGATCGAGGTTCTGGCCGGTCATCCCTGCAACCGCCTTCACATGCCCGAGATTTTCCGCCACCAGAATGATCGCCACCGGGGCAATCAGCAGCATGGCGTGCAGGTTAAACGCCGGCGCGGTGAATTGCGGTAAGCCAAACCAGGCGGCCTGACTCAGCGCGCTGTAATCCACCGGTTTGCCGAGCCCAAAACCGTTGGTCACGGCCACATAAATCAGATAGGCGGCGATCAGCCCAATCAGGATCAGCAGTCGTTGCATCAACCCACGGGTGAATACCGCCACCGAACCGATACACAAAATGGTGACCACCGCCATCCAGCTATCAAAATTGGAGGCCGAGACGCTGCGTACGGCAATAGGCGCCAGGTTCAGGCCGATCGCCATCACCACCGCACCGGTCACCACCGGCGGCATCAGGCGTTCGATCCAGCGGGTACCGACGCTCATCACCACAAACCCGATCAGCAGATACACCAGCCCGCAGGCGATGATGCCGCCCAGCGCCAGCGCAATGTTCGGGTTCGCGCCCTGGCCGCTATAACCGGTTAGGGTGATCACCAGCCCGACAAACGCCGCGCTGGAACCGAGGTAACTCGGCACTCGGCCGCCGACCACCAGGAAGAACAGCAGCGTGCCGATGCCAGACATCAATATGGCCAGGTTGGCGTCAAAGCCCATCAGCAGCGGCATCAGCACTGTGGCGCCAAACATCGCCACCGCATGTTGCAGGCCCATAACCAGCGTTGGCACCAGCGGCAACCTTTCATCGGGTGCGACCACCGTACCGTCCAGACTGCCTTGCTTCATGCGCCATTGGGGAAACCAGGTATTCGCCATCGTCATCTCCAAAACAGGGGTACAGGTTAGGGCGCAGGTGAGTGCGCGTTACGGCATCATCGGCAAATCATCGCTTCAGCAACGGGTGATAGCGGCGATCGAAGTAAGCCAGCCCGTGGCTTTCATCATTACGCACCAACGCCACTGCCTGACAAAACAGAATGTCATGGGTGCCGACGCTGACAATTTGGTTGATTCGGCAATCGAAGGAGACCACTGCGCCGTGCAGAATGGGGGAGCCGGTTGCCAGCGTGGACCAACGTGCGGCAGAAAATCGCATGTCCATCGGCGTTTTTCCGCCAAACAGATTCGACAGCGACTCGTGTTCCGCCGCCAGCGTATTGACGCACAGCGTCTGGTTTTGCTTGAACACCGAATACACCGATGCGGAGCGGTTCAGACACACCAGCAACGTCGGTGGCGTATCGGTAACGCTGCATACCGCAGAAGCGGTAAACCCGGCGCGGCCTGCGGGGCCGTCGGTGGTGATGATATTCACCGCAGCGCCCAGGCGCGCCATCGCGTCGCGGAAGTCTTGTTTTTCTACGTCCGGCGGTGCAAGCGTCGCACTGGCAAGAAGGGTTTGGGTTTGCATACTGTTTCTCCTTTGGCTAGCCAATAGTGGCGGCCTGGCGGTTAAGCTCAGTGTCTCTGCCCTGTGGGCTCGAGCTGAGCGTCTGCAGGGCTATAAGCAGACGACTGGCCGTGGGGTTTCAGCAGCCAGCCGAGCAGGATGCGGTTAAAGTTTTCAGCATCCGTCACGCTCATGGCATGGCCGCCGTACACCATCTGCGCCAGTTCGCCGAACGGCAGGCTTTCCGCCAGTTGATGCGAACAGTGGTAAGGCACCAGCAAATCGTCGCGGGAGCATAGCGCCAGCGTCGGCGTGGAGATGTCCGCCAACTGCGGGCGGAAATCGGTGTTCATCAGCGCATTCAGGCGGCGCAACAGGTTTTCTGTCCCCTGGAAATGCGCCACCTGATGCGCCAGTTCCTCGTCCAGCAGCGCTTCGTGCCGCGACAGCCAGTCGGCGGGGAACAGGAACAACGGTTGGGCACGTACGTAGGCTTCCACGCCGCTGTTGAGCAACAGGTCTTGACGTACCTTGAAGCAGCGCCGGGTCTGGCTGTCCAGCGTCGGCCAGCCATTGACCACCACCAACTTTTCGACCAATTGCGGGTGGTTGAGCGCCAGTTGCAGGCCAATCATGCCGCCAAGCGCGTGGCCGACGAAATAACAGCGTTCAACGCCAATCGAGCGCAGCAACTGTGCCGCCTCATCCGCCATATCGGCCATGCTGTAGCCGGCCGGTATCTCGCCCTTGCTGCGGGCGGTTCCCTGATGATCGTAAACCACCACCCGGAAATGCTCGCTCAGCACGTCAATCTGCGGTTGCCAGAAACTGCCTGCGCCGCCCAGACCGGCAGAGAGCACCACGGTGGGGGCGAGCGGTGTGTCTTTTCCCAAAATCTCAAAGTACATTCTCAATCCTCTGCGGATAAGGGGTTAGCGGCCGATATGGGCCACGGTAGCGATCTCAATCAGTGCGTCCGGTTTCACCAACCCGCACTGAATGCAGTAGCGCGCCGGTTTGTCGCCAGGAAAATACTCCGCATAGACCTGATTGATGGCGGCATAGTTTTGCCAGTCGGTGAGGAAGATCGAGTTAAAGGTCACGTCATCCATGCCGCCGCCGGCGGTTTCGATCACGCTTTTAATGGTTTCCAGCACGTGGCGGGTTTGCGCCGCGGCATCGCCGACGTGCACCACGTTATTGTCTTTATCGAACGCCAGCGTGCCCGAGACGTAAACCACGCCATCGGCCAGCGTGCCGGGGACGAAGGGGGCCAGCGGTTTGCCGGTGCCCGGCGGCGTAATGATGGTTTTTGGCATAGTCTTGCTCCTGATGAATGATCAAAGGGTAAAGCCGGCAAAACTCATGCCGTTTGGCTGAGTGGGGCGATGAGCGCATCGCAGAAACTGTCGACGTCCGACACCCAGCCAAAAAAAGTCTCGATGTTATATAGCGCTGCCTGCTGGGCAAATTGCGGCCCGGCCTGGTGAGTGGCATCCGCGAGCACCACGCCGAAATATTCGAGGAAGAAGCCGTCGCGCAGCGTGGATTCCACACAGACGTTGGTGGCGATGCCGGTAAATACCAAATGGTGAATGCCGTAGGAGCGCAACAGGCTGTCGAGTTGGGTATTGAAGAAGCCGCTGTAGCGCGGTTTCGGGATGACGATATCGCCCGGCAGCGGCTGCAGTTCATCCACCAGATCGTAGTCCCAGTCACCTTTGGCCAGCAGCTTGCCCATCAGCTCCGGGCGCTTGCGCATGGTTTTCAGCGCGTTGGATTTATGCCAGTTGGGCGAACCCTGGCCACCGGCTTCCACATACTGATTGTCCCAGCCGTTCTGAAAAAAGATCACCCGGATACCGGCGGCGCGCGCGGCGCTGATGGCGCGTTTGATATTGGCGATCACCGGAGCGGTGGCCGAGACGTCAAAACCGGCGAGATCGAGATAACCGCCCTGCGAGGCGTAGGCATTTTGCATATCGACCACGATCAGCGCGGTTTCCTGCGGTGCAAAGGCGATGGCTTCCGGGCGAGCGGGCAGAGTGACGGTGGCGCCGGTTTCCGGCGACTGGCGGCGTACTACCGGCTGGTTTTCAACAATTTTCATCAGGCCACCTCACGGCTATCAGCGGTTGTCGGGCAAACGTCGGCGCGGCTTTTCATCAGGGGCTGGATGCGCTCGCCGAAGTCTTCCACCCCTTTCACGAAGTCATCGAAGGTCAGCAACACGCCTTCGGTGCCGGGCACGGTAGCAATCTCATCCATCATGCGCGCCACGTTGGCGTAGGAACCGACCAGCGTGCCCATATTGATATTGACCGCCGAGGTCGGGTCCGCCATCTGGCGCACGTTGGTGTCGGCGCCGGATTTGGTGTCTTTGCCGCTTTGTTCGGTCAGCCAGGCCAGCGCTTCGGTGTCGGCACCGGCCTTATAGCTTTCCCATTTGGCCCGTGCGGCCTCGTCGGTTTCATCGGCAATGATCATGAACAGCACGTAACAGGCGACGCTGCGGCCTTCGGCGTCGGCGGCGGTTTTCAGCCGTGCGGCGGTCGGCGCGAAGGCGGTCGGGGTGTTGACGCCCTTGCCGAAGCAGAAGTTGTAGTCGGCGTATTTGGCCGAGAAGGCCATGCCGGCATCACTCTGCCCGGCGCAGATGACCTTGATGTCCGCCTGCGGCTGCGGGCTGACGCGGCAGTCGTCCATCTGGAAGAACTCGCCTTTGAAATCGGATTTGCCTGTCCCCCACAGATCGCGCAGCACCTTCACGTATTCCGCCAGATAGTCGTAACGGCGGCCAAAGTAATCGTCGCCCGGCCACATGCCCATCTGTTCGTATTCCGGTTTTTGCCAGCCGGTGACCACGTTCAGGCCAAAACGCCCGTTGGAAATAGAGTCGATGGTGGAAGCCATCCGCGCGACGATCGCCGGCGGCATGGTCAGGGTGGCGGCGGTGGCGTAGATCTTGATGCGCGAGGTGACTGCGGCCAGCCCGGCCATCAGGGTGAAGGACTCCAGATTGTGATCCCAAAATTCGGTTTTGCCGCCGAAGCCGCGCAGTTTGATCATCGACAGGGCGAAATCGAAATTGTAATGCTCGGCCTTCTGCACGATGGTCTTGTTGAGTTCAAACGTCGGTTTGTATTGCGGAGCATTGCTGGAAATCAGCCAGCCGTTGTTGCCGATCGGGATAAATACGCCAATTTTCATTTGAACACCTCGGGTCTGCGAATGGGACGGTTCACGCGCTGCTTGAATGCTTCCTGCGGGTTCCAAATTGCGCGGCGCTTGTCATGGATATAGCAAACGCAATGCCAGTTTTTAAAATGGCCTATTTATCAATTGATTGAGGTTTATGTGTGACGGGGGTTGTTGAGCGAATGGTCCAAAATGGACCGTTTGGTAAAAAATATGTGCACAAAAATCAGGCGCAGTTGCCCGTAAAAGGTGCAAAAAATCCCCCGAAAGGAGTAGGTAAATGCGTGGGTTTCACGCAATGGCTTTGTTATGCTGGTGACCGAATCAGGTGGCGCCAAGGAGCTGCAGTGAAGCAACAACCCGTTAAACCGCCTACGCGCCGCTCGCGTGCGGTGGCTGCAAAACGCAGCACTATCATGGATGCGGCACTGGAGTTTTTCTCGCTGTACGGTATTCACGGCACCAGTCTGGATCAGGTGGCGGAACGCGCCGACGTGTCCAAAACCAATCTGCTTTATTACTTCCCTTCGAAAGAAGAGCTATACGTTGCGGTGCTGAAAGGCATCCTCGACGTGTGGCTGGCACCGCTCAAAGCGCTGCGCGCCGATCAGGAACCCTTGCAGGCTATTCGCGAATATATCCGCCTTAAATTGGACGTGTCCCGCCATCACCCGCAGGCCTCGCGGCTGTTTTGTCTGGAGATGATCCAGGGCGCTCCGTTGCTGAAGCTGGAGTTGCAGGGCGGGCTGAAGGCGCTGGTGGACGAGAAGTCCGCGATGATTGAGCGCTGGATCGCCGAAGGCCATATCGCGGCGGTGGAGCCGCATCACCTGATATTTATGCTGTGGGCTACCACTCAGCACTATGCGGATTTTTGGGTGCAGGTAGAAGCGGTGACCGGCAAGACGTTGGATGATGAGGCGTTCTTTCAGCAGACGGTGGAAAACGTGCAGCGGGTGATTATCGACGGGATACGCCCACGTTAATCGTCTCAATAGCGGAAATGCAGGGGGATAAGCGATTATCCCCCTGTTGTTTTTAGGCGGTTTTTTTCTTGCGCAGGAACACGTAAGACAAACCGAGCACCACAAACCACAGCGGCGTGACGATCAGCGCCTGACGAGTGTCATCGCGCAGCGACAGCAGCACCAGTACAAACGCGAAGAACGCCATGCACACCCAGCACATCAGCTTGCCGGCCGGCATCTTGTAGATCGATTTCTGGTGCAGCGCCGGGCGTTGCTTACGGTAAACCAGATACGAACACAGGATAATGGTCCAGACAAACATAAACAAAATGGCGGAGACGGTGGTCACCAGCGTAAACACCGTCATTACGTTCGGGATCAGGTAAATCAGCACCACACCGCCCAACAGACAGATGCAGGAGAAAGTCAGGCCGTTAGCCGGCACCGCCCGCTTGGACAGGTTGGCGAACGACTTCGGCGCATCGCCTTCCTGCGCCAGGCCGAACAGCATGCGGCTGGTGGAAAACACCCCACTGTTGGCGGAAGAGGCGGCGGAGGTCAGCACCACAAAGTTGATCACGCTGGCCGCAGCCGGCAGGCCGATCAGCACGAACAGCTCGACGAACGGGCTTTTATCGGCAACCACAGAACTCCATGGCGTAACCGACATAATCACGATCAACGCGAACACGTAGAACATGATGATGCGGATCGGAATGGAGTTGATGGCGCGCGGCAACACTTTTTCCGGATCCTTGGTTTCAGCCGCAGTGGTGCCCACCAGCTCGATGCCGACAAAGGCGAACACCGCGATTTGGAAGCCGGCGAAGAAGCCGCTGATGCCTTTCGGGAACATGCCGCCATCATTCCACAGGTGTGAGAACGACGCGACGGTACCGGTAGGGGACTGGAACTGCATGGCGATCATCACCAACCCGGCGACGATCAACCCGACAATGGCGACGATTTTAATCATCGCAAACCAGAACTCCATCTCGCCGAACATCTTCACCGTCGCCAGGTTCAGGCCCAGCAGCAGTAATACGCACAACAAAGAGGCGATCCATTGCGACAGCCCGGGGAACCAGAACTGGGCGTAGGCGGTGATCGCCACCACGTCGGCGATGCCGGTAACGACCCAGCAGAACCAGTAGGTCCAACCGGTAAAGAAACCGGCCCAGGGGCCGAGCAGGTCGGCGGCGAAATCGCTGAAGGATTTGTATTCCAGATTGGAGAGCAGCAGCTCGCCCATGGCGCGCATCACGAAAAACAGCATAAAGCCGATGATCATGTACACGAAGATGATGGAAGGCCCGGCCAGACTGATGGTTTTGCCGGACCCCATAAACAGACCTGTACCGATAGCGCCGCCGATGGCGATCAGTTGAATATGTCGGTTAGTTAGGTTTCGCCGTAGATGATCTTCTGACGCAGGCGTCGCGTCCGTAGCTATTTTAGAGTGATCTACCATCTGATGATGTCCTGTTTTACCTGTCATGGGTGAAATAGCGAGCTCTGAAGTGGCTCTTTTTTATACGATTATCCGGTTAACCCGGCTTTAGTAAGGTAGTGCAATAACGCCATCTTTGTGCAACATGTTTACAACATTTATGCGAGGGATAAAAGTCGATTATTCTTTACACCGAGGAGGCAAATCGGACGTCTTGGGGGCGGAAGATTACTCCTCGCTGTAGCAGATTAATAGCCCTAATCAGCCTTATCTTGTTGATAAAACAGAGGGTTGAAAATATCGCATGAGAAAAAGTAATGAATGTAAGCGTTTGACATTGATTATGGAGAGGCGAATTGTTTTAACCCGTTGGGGCGCTAGAACGATGAGTGGCGCGGTTGACGCTTAATCAATGAGGCACAGGTTCGAACCCTGTACGACCCACCAATAAATCATGCGGTTACATTTCTTTATTGCTTCTTTTCGCCCCTAAGTTGTGGCGTACTCGTGTCGCAAGACGAAAAAATAGTGTCGATTTGCCGCGCGTGTTCAGAAAAGGTGATCTGGCGCAACAAGAGTCTATCTTCGCACCCTTCTATCGACACTTGATCCCTCAATATGCAGCAAAATTGATAATGGAAATCTGAGGGCATTTGCTTTGCCGAACCCTAGGTTCGCTGCGGCTGAAAGACGATCACGAGTTTTTTGAAGGCTTCATGGGTCTTTTCATCCGGCGGTACCGGGAGCTCTGCCGAGAATACGGCGGTCATGCCTGCTTCGCACAATGGCTTAAAACCCTCAACATTATTGATATCGGTGACCTTACCCTGCCGGTTTAGGGATATGGACATACTGCATTATTGCCCGTAATAGTTATCCTTTATGATCGTCTCCATACGTATTGCGTAGGTTACATCGTGGTAATAATCCGTTATCGCGACGCCGGCGCGTTTTGGCTCAGGGTAATTACTGTTGCATGCGGTTAAGCTGAGCGCTGCCAGGAGGGCGGTGGTGGCGATACGCAGGAGAGGCATTTTATTTCCTTATAGTGCCGAGGAGCTTCATGTGAAGCCAGCATCCCATCTGAAGATAAATATTATTATACCTCAGCATTCAACCTCTTCGGGCTTATCGCGCGGTGTTTCGGAGAGCGGTAGAAAGTGTTTACAGCAGTTGACCAACAGACATCAACGCCACCGCCCAAATCCCGGCGGAGAGCGCGCTGGCGCAGTAGACTTGCTTACGCGGCAACGAAATCATACCGGCGACCAAAGGCACGGTGTAGCGCATCACGGCCAAAAAACGTGAGACAAACAACAGTATCACGCCTTTTTGCTGCAAGGCTGACTTAGCCTTGTGCAACGCGCTGTGATATCTGGCCGGCAACCACTTCCCGTGTTCACGGCCCTGGAGCAGCGCCCCGCAATGGAAAGATAAAATGGAACCGAGCGTCGCACCCAGAGCAATCGCCCCCCAGACGTAACCGTCGGCCAGCACCGGTTTGCCGGCGACAATGCCCAGCATCAGCGTAATCGACGCCGGCGGCAGTAGCGACGAAATGAAAATTACCGACTTGCCGAACGAAAACAGAAAGATGAACAGCAGCAGAAAGCCCGGCTCCGGGCTGTATTTAGCGATAATATGGCTCAATTCCGCCATAAAAAAACCTCATGAAATGTGTCTGAGAACCAGTGTCCTCTTTCACGCTTCAATAAAGGTTAAATATTGGGGAAAGAGCGACGTTTTACCCGACAACTCGCGCTATCCGGGGTTCCGATGAGGTGTCGAACAGGAGCCTCGGGAATAAGGATTCGCGGTAGAGTGGGCCCACATGATAGATACGCTAAAAGGAAAAAACGCCATGCTAAAGGTAATTGCTGAGGATTTTATCAAGGTCGATTGTGTTGAAACGGTGATGCCGCTGTATCGGGAACTGGTGGAGAAAACACGTCAGGAGCCACTTTGCCTCTCCTATGAGCTGTTTATTGACCATCAGGACCCGGGGCATTTTATTTTTGTCGAGGAGTGGCCCGATCGGGCTGCATTGGACGCACATTGCCAAACCGAACATTTCACGCGTCTGGTGCCTTTGATCAACCAGCACCAAAGCAAGCCTTGCACCTTTCTGTTTATGAAACATTTTTCTTCCGAGAAGGATTAAAAGGGCAAAAAAATCCCCGCTGAGCGGGGTCAATGGCTTCTCAAACGCGGTCTTGTAGTGATTAAACGTTAGACTGCGAATGATTACCATTCACTAAGAATGTTCTCAAAAGAACTTTGTTGCCGCATGTCGCGCCTGTTCAACCCAAGCTTGTTGATAGTCAAACGTCGGTGCCTCATGTTGAGTTAATCCATGACGGACGATAGCCTTCACGGCCTGGCTGGCCAGCGGGCTTTTGTGCGCGATTTGCCGGGCGACGCTGAGCGCTTCTTCCCGGGCCGATCCTTCGCTGATACGGGAAATCGCCCCGTGTTGCCAGGCTTCCTCTGCGGTGATCAATCGGCCGGTCAGCAGCCAGTCGAGGGCAACATAAGGAGAGATCCGCGCAGGCAGCCGTGAACAGCCGCCTTGTGCCGCAATCAGCCCCAGCCCGGTTTCCGGGAAACTGAATCGTGCGCTGCGGTTGGCGACGATCAGGTCGCAGGCCAACGCAATCTCGAAACCGCCGCCGAAGGCCATGCCATCGACGGCGGCAATGAGGATTTTGACGAGTTGGGCATGCACGATGCCGCCAAATCCCTCAGGTTCGACCACCGGCAGTTCCCCCTGGCGAAATGCCTTTATGTCCATCCCGGCGGAAAATACCTCCGGATGGCCGGTCAGCACAATCGCCCGAATCGCATCATCCTGCTCGGCCTGTTGCAGATAAGTTTGAATCAGACGCGCCATTTCCAGATTGATGGCGTTCTTTTTTTCCGGCCGATTGAGGGTAATAACGGCAACGCCGTCATCGTGGCGCTCGTAGAGCACCGGAGGCAGCGGGTCATTCATAGGCTTTCTCTCCCTGGAAAAAGAACAGCGTCAACAGCAGGGCGATGGCGCCCAGAGGCAGCGAAAACAGCGGCAGATAATAGGCCGGCAGCGTATACAGCGTCAGACCGCCGAGCATGCCGCCGGCGGCGATGCCGGCATAGAGTACGGAACTGTTCAGTGAAACGGTCAGTGCGCCAAAGCGTTTCGATAGCGACAGCAAGTGGTGTTGGATCGGCACCAGATACATCCAGCCGGTAATGCCCCACACCAGAAAGATCGCCAGTACCCACCAGGGGGAGGTAACGTAAAAGGTGAGCAGAAACAGCGAGACCGTTTGAATAGACACCGAAAACAACAGCACAAACTTACTGCCGAGGGTATCGGTCAACACGCCGGAAACGAAATTGCCAATGACGGCACCTGCGCCGAATACCAGCAGCGCGATCGGTAAAATGGCCTCCGCGCCCAGTTGGGTATTTTTCAGCAGCACGCTGACATAACTGTACACAATATGCTCGGAACAGACGGCAAAGAAAGTGATCAGCAATGTGGTCAGCACCGCTTTTTGTCGCAGCGGGGCAAGCCGCTCTTTCAGCGTGTGTTTACCCGGTGCCGCAATGGCGCGCAGCGCCAGCGAAAGCCCCAGCAGAGAAACGGCGCCCAGCAGAGCGATCAGCAGAAAAATCTCCCGCCAGCCGATCAATTTGGCCAGGAAGGTGCCAAAGGGAATGCCGAGGGCGATTGCCAGCGTCATGCCGCCGTAAACGATGGAGATAGCCAGCCCGCGGCGCTTTTCCGACACCAGCCCGACTGCGGCGGCGGCGGCTTGTGGTGTGTAGGCGGCGGCTCCCAACGCTGCCAGCACGCGGCCGGCAGAGATCTGCAAAAAGCTGTCGGCAAACGCGCAGGCCAGATTACCGGCAATAAATAATATCAGGGCGATCTGTAGAATATGCTTGCGGTTGAGGTTACCAAACAGCCAGGCGGTCAGCGGGGCAAACAGCATATAGGCGAGGGCAAACACCGAGATTAACTGCCCCGCCTGAGCGGGGCTGACAGTATAGGTGTCGGAAATCTCGGTAAGTACGCCGGCGACGATAAACGCATCGGTGCCAATGGCAAAGGTGCCGGCCGCCATCAGACAAAGCGTGAGAAAATGGCCGTTATAATCCGTCAACTTCATCCTGCTCTCCGTAATTCATTGGCGGTCCAGACTTTGCTTAACGCCGCCAGGAAATAATCCACATCTTCATGAGTATGGGCAGAGGTCGGCGTAACGCGCAAACGCTCGCTGCCTGCCGGTACCGTTGGGGCGTTCACCGGCTGCACGTAAATATCGTATTCGTCGAGCAGCACCTTGCTGATGTGTTTGTTCCGGTGCGGATCGCCGACCAGCACCGGCAGTATGTGGCTGTCTTCCGAAACCAGCGGAATACCGGCGGCGCGCAGGCCGGACTTAAGATGATCGATAATCGCCAGCAGGTGTTTGCGTTGATTATCGTGCTCAAGGTTGTATTTAAAGCTGGCCAACGCGGCGGCCACCACTGGCGCAGGGGACGACGTGCTGAAGACAAACGCCGGCGCCCAACTGCGCACGGCCTCAACCACCACGCGTGGTGCGGCGATGTAGCCCCCGGCGGCCCCGTAAGATTTGCCGAAGCCGCCCTGGATAATGGTGATCTTATCCAACAGGCCCAGTTGCTCGGCATAGCCAAGGCCGCGATGGCCGTAAACGCCGGCGGAATGGATCTCGTCCAGGTAGGTCAGCGCCTGATATTTCTCCGCCAGTTCCACAATCTGCGCCAGCGGCGCGAAGTCGCCGTCCATCGAATAGAGCGACTCGAAGGCGATCAACTTGGGGCGACCAGGTTCGGCCGCCAGCAGGAGCTCTTCAAGGTGCGCCACATCATTGTGGCGGAAGATTTTTTTCTCCGCCTTGCTGTAGCGGATGCCGTAAATCATCGAGGCGTGGTTAAGCTCATCGGAAAATACGATCAGATTGGGAATGGCGTCGCAAAGTGTGGACAACGTAGCGTCATTGGCCCCGAAACCGGTGGTGAACAGCAATGCGGACTCTTTGCCGTAGGCGCTGGCCAGCAGCGTTTCCAGCTCGCTGTGGTAGACCGAGGTGCCGGAAATGCTGCGAGCGCCGCAGGTGCCCAGCCCAACGCGATTCACCGCCTCGGTGGTAGCCAGGATGACTTTGGGGTGATGACTCATCGCCAGGTAATCATTCGAGCACCAGACGTTCAGACGACGCTCCCCGTTCTGCCCGTGGCTGGTGGCCCAGGGTTTATCCACCACGCTGCGTTCGAGGTTGAGGAACTCGCGGAACCGTCCCTGTTTTTTGGTTTCGGCCAATTTTTCTTCAAGAATGTTTAATACGCTCATACGGAATTCCTTGCATTAGAGGGCTTTAATAACCAATGAAACGCCTTGGCCGACACCGACACACATCGTCACCAGCGCGTTGTTTACCTGCCGGGCGTTGAGTTCCAGCGCGGCGGAAAGCACCAGCCGTGCGCCTGACATCCCGAGTGGATGACCGAGGGCGATGGCGCCGCCGTTTGGATTGACCCGTGTATCGTCGAAATCGATGCGCCAGTTTTTCAGCGTCGCCAACACCTGTGCGGCAAATGCCTCATTAATTTCAATCACGTCAAAATCGTTCAGGGTAAAGCCGGTTCGCGCCAGCAACCGATCTGTAGCGGCGATCGGCCCGATACCCATCACCGATGGGGTAACGCCCGCACTGGCGCTGTCGCCGATCTCCGCCAGCGGTTGCAGCGATTTGCGTTTCACATAACGGCCGGAAGCCAACAGCAGCACGGCAGCTCCGTCGTTGATGCCGGAGGCGTTGCCGGCGGTTACCGATCCGTCGGCAATAAAGGCAGGCTTCAGCGCATGGAGTTTTTGCAGCGTGGTCTGGCGCGGAAATTCATCCTGTTCGAAAGTCTTGCTGGTTTTACGATCCGCCTGCACCTCGAGTGGCGTGATTTCTCTGGCCAATCGGCCATTTTCGATAGCCTTCCAGGCCTTTTGCTGCGAGCTCAGGGCAAAAATATCCTGATCCTCACGGGATATTTGGTGTTGTTGCGCCACGTTCTCCGCCGTAACGCCCAGCGGATCGCAACCATAGCGCTCCGCCAACCGTGGATTGACAAAACGCCAGCCCAACGTGGTGTCGTACAGCTTGACGCCCTTGTCGAAAGGCGTTTCGCTTTTGCCCATCACGTAGGGCGCCCGGCTCATGCTTTCTACGCCGCCTGCCAGCACCAGATCGCTGAGGCCGCTTTTTATTTTCGCGCTTGCGTAGATCACGGCATCCAGCCCGGAAGCGCACAGCCGGTTCAGAGTAATGGCCGGTACGCTCTGATCCAGGCCAGACAATAGCGCCGCCATACGCGCGACGTTGCGGTTGTCCTCACCGGCCTGATTGGCGCAACCCAGGATAACTTCATCGATATCCAGCTCTGCCTCAGGGTGCCGTTGCAGCAGCGCCCGAATAATGACAGCAGCCATATCATCCGGACGCGTCAGCGCCAGACTGCCGCCGTAAGCGCCGATCGCCGTGCGCGTGCCGTCGATCAGATAGACCCCGTCGTCTTTAATCGTCATCATTTTTCCTTAGGGTGCTACAGCCAGCTCAGGCCGGGCCGCGTTCAGCAATGAGTAATGCGGGTAATAGCGCGTGGAGTGCAGCAGTTGCACCATGTTATCCAGCGTCGATTTCACGTTTTTCTGCCCGAGTTGCGTCAGCCAGGCGAAAATGCCGTCTGCATAGTTCACACCGGCAACGGCGGCGATATCGATATCCGCACGGCTGCAAACACCGCTTTCTACCATGATCACCGATTCATTGATGAGGCTGCTCAGTACGCGGGCAACGATCAGGGCAGGGGAATCTTTAATAAATTCCACCTGAGCGATGACGGTTTGCAGCAGCGTCAGAAACAGCGCCTTGTTCCTCTCTGTGGCATGTTGATTGTGGGCGGCCACCAGATAGGCGGTATCGGCGTAATTCAGTGCGGCATCAATCACGAAGGTATCGAGAGCGGTCAGGCTGGCGAGCAGGTTCGCCGTTCTGCCATCGGTGATTTTGATCGCCAGCCTGTTGTTCACCAGGATAAAGCGCCCCAGCTCCGGCCGTTCCGGCAACCGTTGAACGCGCAGCGCAGGCCAGACGGCCAGAGCGCGCTGTTGCAGATGATCAAATAACGCGTGCTCACCATAAAAATGCAGTGAAGTCGGCGTGTCGCCCTCTGTGGTGGGGCTGGGCGGCGTCGCAGGTTGGGCGGAAAAAAAAGAACGCCCGTTTTTCCTCCCCAGCAGCCCGGCATCCACCAGCGAGCGTTGCAAATGGCCGGGGGTATAGCGGGGGTCGAACTGCATATCCTGCCAAATCTGCTTGCTGACCTGATAGTTGATATCCTGGCCGATAAAATCAGTCAGTTCTAAAGGCCCCATGCGAAAACGCCCGCCAGCCTTGAGGGCGCGGTCGATCTGCGGTGCCAGCGCCACGTTTTCCTCCAGCAGCCGGAACCCTTCCAGGTAGAAAGGCCGCGCCATGCGATTAACAATAAAGCCCGGTGTGGCTTTGCAGACCACAAACTGTTTACCCAACGTTGTTACCAACTGCTGGCAGCGTAGAGTGGTGGCGTGAGAGGTAAAATAAGAGGGAATAATTTCGATCAACTTCATCAGCGGTGCCGGATTGAAAAAATGGAGGCCGATAAAGCGCGGATTGTTTTCCACCCCTGCCGCCAACTTGTTCAACGACAGCGATGAGGTATTGGTTGCAATAATCGTTTCTGGTTTTACCGTAGCCGCGATGGCTGCAAGGATTTCATGCTTGGTTTGCTCATCCTCCGCAATGGTTTCAATCACCAGATCGCTGTCGGCTATCGCATCAAAAACGGCCGAGAAAATAATATTGGCTAATACCTGCCCTTTTTCCTGCAGGGTTATTTTTCCGTTATCCATTTTTCTGTCCAGGTCACTGACAATATAGTCACGGGCCTGATTGAGATTATTGCTATTGCGATTATAAAGTACGGTTCGTATGTCGTTCAGCGCCAGGAGGTAGGCGATGCCTCTGCCCATGGTCCCCGCACCAATAACGGCGGCTGAACGGATTGCCGAATTGTTCTCTGCCATAGAAAATCCCCGTGAGTATTTTTCTGCATTGCAGAATTCGCAAATGCTTATAATTTATTTGGATTTGGAACGGCACCGGGTGCCTATGGCGAAGGTAATTGGCGGCGAGATGACTGTCTAACGGTAAAAGTGACAGGTTTACAATAATAGGCGGTTATGGTATTCGCGTAATTCCGGTTATTCGTCAGCGTTAAAAGCGTTATTTATTAGCGTTCGGATGACCATAGCTTCTTTTGTTATAGCCATCGTATTTTTTATACTATGAAACGGCTGTTGTAGCCCTGATGCCCCACTATAGTTAATGTCACTTATCGATAACCCGGTACTGCTTTCTGGAGAACGTGTTTTATGGACCCCCGTATTCAGCCTTTGATGGACGCTTTACTCGGCAGTGTGCACGATCGCGAGCTTTTTTTACGCCGTCTGGAACTCTGCGCCCAGACGTTGGGCTTCGAATACTATTCCTATACCGTATTTTCATGTTACCCCGCCAGCCGGCCCAAAATGCAGATAGAAGGGAACTATCCCGCCGAATACCTGGAGGACTATCGCAAATTGCGGGTCTATCTGCAGGATCCGGTTATCGATCAGGCCCATCATTCCACTCTGCAGTTTCATTGGGACGAAGGGTTCTATCAAGATAAACCGGAACTGTGGTGGCGTATGGCGCAGTTCGGCATTCGTGAAGGCTGGTCACAGTCGATCAAGGACTGCTACGGCCGGCTGGGCATTCTCACTTTTGCCGGCAAAAAAATCCCTGAACAGTCGCCGCAGGCAGGTGCGCATAACGAAACCTTCTTTTTGTGGTTGGCGCAGATAGCCCATAAAACGTTGCGCGAAGCATTGATATCGGTGAACGACGAGGCGATCAAAGACGTGTTGACGATGCGTGAAAAGGATATTTTACGCTGGTGCAGCGAAGGTAAAACTTCAGAGGAAATTGCCATGCTTCTGGGATTGAGTGAAAGGACGGTGAATTTTCATATTGGTAATTCGATTAAAAAACTGTCCGTTGCCAATAAAACCGCCGCTACGGCGAAAGCCGTGTATTTGCAACTTATTTAACGGGTGTTGAAATAATTAATCGACTAGCTGTTAACCTCGCTATGTTTATATTTTGTTAAATAGTCAATTATCCTGGTCAGGAGTTACCGGCGATCACAAAAGCGCGAGAAAGCGGTTCACGCAACTTTCTCCCGGCAGTACCCTATAGGTACCAAGGTTTACATAGAAGGGATGTAATATGTACAAGACCATACTAGTGCCGATAGATATCGAAGAAGATCTGCTGACAGAGCACGCCTTGAAGAATGTCGAGTACCTGGCAAAAATTTCCGGTGCCAAAGTGCATTTCTTCCACGCGCTACCGGACGCTTCAGCGTTCGTTACCGCCTATTCGTTTGGCATCAAGGAGTTTGAGAATCAAGCGGAAGTAAAAGCGGTAGATAAGCTCAAGAAAATCATGTCGGAAATTGATATTCCGCTGGAACGTCTGGATTACACCATCAGCTTTGGCTCCCCGCGCGATCAGGTGCTGGAATTGGCTGAGGAAATCAAAGCGGATTTGATCATCATAGGTTCGCGCCGTCCGAGCGTGAAAACTTACCTGCTGGGATCTAATGCAGCGGCGATTGTGCGCCACGCCAATATCTCGGTCATGGTGGTCAGATAATCAGATAATCAGATAATCAGATAATCAGATAATCAGTTAAATCAGGCCCGCAGTTCAACTTGCGGGCCTGCATCATTTAGTGGCAGAGGGCCACGATTTCTTCATACAGCGCCAGCGGCAAGGTAACGCCGTGCTGCTCACTGTATTGCCGTATCTGAAAACGTCGCTCCCCTGGAATACGCGCACCTTGCCCGGACATATCGGCGAACAAGGCTTCCGCTCTGGCAAAGTGAACCTCTTTGTCGACCCCCATAAAACGATCGGGATCCATAGCGATAATCAATTCGCCGCCATAAGGCGAGGAGCCGGTCTTCTGATCGTAGGCCAGCGATTCCTTACTGGTCATATCGCCAATCAACGGCCCGGCGAGCAGCTCAACCATTGCCGCCAGTGCCGATCCCTTATGGCCACCAAAGGTCAGCATCGCGCCCTGCAATACGCTGGCCGGATCGGTTGAAGGTTGCCCCTGTTTATCAATTCCCCATCCTTCCGGCAGCGGCCTGCCGGCGCGGCGATGCAGCTCTATTTCGCCACGTGCCGCGGCGCTGGTGGCCATATCAAAGATAAAGGGTGGGCGTTGCGGGCGCGGCCAGCCAAAGGCGATAGGGTTGGTGCCGAACAACGGACGGGTTCCCCCGGCGGGGGTGACCCAGGCATGGCTGGGCGTGCATGCCAGCGCCACCAGTCCTTGCTCGGTTAAGGGTTCAATATCGGCCCACAGGGCGGAAAAATGCACGCAGTGGTTAATGGCCAACGCCGCTATGCCGTTAGTACGTACCTTGTCGACAAAAGCGGGCAGTGCGCTGCGGTAAGCCAGCAGCGAAAACCCGTAGTTGGCGTCCACCCGCAGGATCGCCGGAGCGCTGTCGGTAAGTACAGGAACGGCGTCGGCGGACACCTTGCCGGCCAGCAGCGATCGCACGCAACCGAGCACCCGGTATAGGCCGTGCGAGGCGCAGCCATCACGTTCACCGGCAGTCACATTCTGCGCGACGGCATCGGCATGTTCGGCGCTGAAACCATTGCTGCGCAGTGCGCGCAGCGCGAGATGATAGGCCTCGCTCAGCGACAGTGTCTGGGTTTTCGTCATTAGATTTCTCCTTTGGGTTACTCTTCTTCATCACCGTCGAAATTCGCCTTGGGCAAACAGGTATAGGCGCCCCAGTAGTAAATCACCAGCGCAATGACCGCCACCGTAAGGGTATCCCACGGGTGGCCGATGGCATTGATGCCGCCAAAGCTACCGAGATAAGACGCCACAATAAGCAGCGCATAGAAGCCGATCAGCCACAGTGAGGATAAAATCTGCTGCCGCAAGCTGACGGCATGGGTGGGTACCTTGTTTTTGAACAGGATATAGACCACGAACATCAGGATCTGCAGGCCAAGCAGCCAGGAAACGGTGTTCCATCCGGACCAGTAAACGATAAGTGCCGAGATGATGAATGACAGTGGGCCGAGCACGCAAAACCCCTTCACGAAGAATGGGCGATGCAGGTCTGGCGCATTACGACGCAGACCGGCGGCGGTGACGGGTGCAATGGCGTAACTCAGTACCAGCGCGGCGGACACTACGCCGATCAGCTTCTCCCAGGAGGGGAAGGGCAGTGTCCAGAAGATCGACAGACCAAAGGTCAGCCACAGCGCGGGGCGCGGAATGCCTGACTCACCGTCGACGTGGGTAAATATTTTAAAAAAGGTGCCGGCGCGCGCCCAGCCGTAGATCACGCGCGGCGTGGCGTTCATATAGATATTGCCGGTGCCGCTCGGCGAGATAATCGCATCGCTCACCACCAGGAACGCCAGCCATCCCATCCCCAGTGTGATGGCGATATCGCGGTAAGGCAGTGAGAATTGCCGGCTGATACCGGCCCAGCCACCACTCAACATCTCGCTGGGAATGCTGCCGAGGAACGCCACTTGCAGCAGTACGTAGATAATGGTGGACAGTATCACCGACAGGATCAGCGCGATGGGGATAGTGCGCTGCGGGTTTTGCACCTCGCTGGCGACAGAGATAATCGGCGTCAGGCCAAGGTAAGCGAAGATAATTCCGCCTGCCGAAATGGCTGCCTCTACCCCGGCGGAACCGAAGGGTGCAAAGCCCTGGCTATACAAATTTTCGGGTTTGAAGAAGTTGAACAGCACCACGATCACCAACAGCGGCACCACGAATTTAATCACGCTGATCAGGTTGTTGGATTTGGCAAAGGTTTTGACACTGTAGTAGTTAAGGGCGAAGAAGAAACACAGCAGTATCAGTTGCACGACCCAGCCGATCAGCGTTGGGTCGCCGGAACCAGGTTGGCTCAGAAAGGGAAACCAGGCGGCGGCGTATTGGCGGGCGGCGACGATCTCGATCGATATCAGGCTGGAGAAAGCGATCAGGGTGATAAACCCCAACAGATAGCCCATCAGTTCGCCGTGGGAAAATACCGGATAGCGGATGATGCCACCGGCGCGCGGCAGAGCGGCACCCAGTTCGCAATAAACGATGCCGAGCAGCAAAACGGCCAGGCCGCCGATAAGCCAGGAGTAAATGCCCGCCGGGCCGGCAATGGAGGAGACGTGGCTGGCGGCGAATAGCCAGCCGGAACCAAATATAGCGCCCAGACCAATAAACGTCAGATCGGTGAGCGTAAGCTGCTTCTTGAATTTGCCTTGGGTTGTCATGGGGTTACCCTTTTGTTATTTGATGGCATTCAGATACGGCCTGGCTAGTCGCTGGCAGATAACGTCATGGGATCCCGGGTATAAATGCCGTTAACCAGCCGCAACAGGCCAAGTGGGTTGCTGTCTTGCAACGGCGGGGGGAGTAAGGCTGCGGGGTAATTCTGCAGGCAGACCGGGCGCAGAAAACGTTCGATGGCCAGCGTGCCTACCGACGTGCCGCGTGCATCGCTGGTCGCCGGATAAGGGCCGCCGTGCACCATGGCGTCACAGACTTCTACCCCGGTGGGATACCCGTTGAACAGTACCCGCCCGGCCTTGTGAGTCAGTAATTGGGCCAGCGGTGCTGCGTCGGCTTGATCATCTTCCTCCGCCAGCAGGGTGGCGGTCAGTTGCCCGTGCAGGCTTTCCAGCACGGCGGCCAGTTGACGGTTGTCTTCCACCGCCACCAGGACGGCCACCGGACCAAAAACTTCCTCCTGCAGCAAAGGGTTGCCACTCAGCAGCAGGTTGACGTCAGCCTGATAAAGCTGCGGAGCGGCCAGATGCGGTTGCTGCTCGCGGTTGCCCGCCAGATGGCGAATACCCGGCACCTCTTCGAGCGCTTTCAATCCGCTGTGGTAATGCGTCAGCGTGCCGGCGTTCAGCATTGGCTGTGGTGCGGCAGCCTTTACCTGCGTGTTTAACTCGTTAATCAGCCGACTGAATGCTGCACCGCGCTGGCCGAGGATCAACCCCGGTTTGGTGCAGAACTGGCCGCACCCCTGGGTGAATGAGGCAACCAGTTCCTGAGCGATTTTCTGCCCACGTCGGGCCAGAGCCTGGGGCATCACGATCAGCGGGTTAATGCTCGACATTTCGGCAAACACCGGAATAGGCTGTGGACGGCGCATGGCCAGATCGAACAAGGCTCTGCCACCCCGCAGCGAGCCGGTAAAGCCCACCGCCCGGATCGCCGGGTGCTGTACCAGTTCGGCGCCAATGCTATCGCCGTAAATCATGTTGAACACCCCGGCCGGGATTTGCTGCAACTCTCGGGCTCGTTCAATCGCCTGCGCGGTCAGCTCTGCGGTGATCATATGGCCGCCGTGTGCCTTGAACACCACCGGGCAACCCGCAGCCAACGCAGCCGCCGTGTCCCCGCCTGCGGTGGAGAACGCCAGCGGAAAATTGCTGGCGCCGAACACCGCTACCGGGCCGATAGCGGTGCGATACTGCCGCAGGTCCGGGCGCGGTAATGGCGTTCGCTGCGGCAGAGCGCAATCTATGCGTGCGCCGTGCATATCGCCGCGACGCAACAGGGTGGCAAATAACCGCATCTGACCGCTGGTTCTGGTGCGCTCACCGCTCAGACGAGCCAATGGCAGAGCGGTCTCCAGCATGGCGAAGGCGAAGAAACCCTCATCCAGCGCGTCCAATTGATCGGCAATAGCGTCAAGGAATGCTGCCCGGCGCTCGGCGCTGATTTGTGAATAGGCAGTGAAGGCCTGTGCGGCGGCCTCGGCTGCGGATGCGGTTTCAGCGGTGGTGGCCTGATGAAAGCGGTGGCCGGTTGGCTGGCCGTTGTCGGCACGCAGGCTGAGCAGTGTAGCTTCCCCGCTGGAGCAGCGTTTGCCGCCGATAAACTGTTGGCCGCTGATGGTATGGATATTGGGCATGTCTCCCCCGTTAGAAAAATGAGAATGCCCGGCAGGCGGCCGGGCGAAGGTGGCGATTACAGGCCGACGTCCGCCAGTTCGGGGCGGTTTGCCAGCGCTTTTTTGACCACCGCAGTGACTTCCGCCAACGTGTCGCCTTGCAGTGCCAGGCGTGGGGGACGGGTAATGGCGCTACCGCGGCCTACCAGCTCTTCACAAAGCTTGATGCACTGCACCAGATCCGGCCGCGCATCGAGGTGCAACAGCGGCATAAACCAACGGTACAGCGATAGCGCTTCTTCAAAGCGTTTTTGCTTCGCCAGGCGGAACAGCGTTTCGCCTTCGCGCGGGAAGGCGTTGGACATCCCGGATATCCAGCCTTCGGCCCCGACAGCGATGCTTTCGAGCACCACATCATCCAGCCCGGCGAACAGGACAAAGCGATCGCCAACCTCGTTGCGCAGATCGATAAAGCGGCGGGTGTCGCCGGAAGAGTCTTTGAAACACACGATGTTTTCGCAGTCGACCAGCGAGGTCAGGATGTCGGGCGTTACGTCGTTTTTGTAAATGGGCGGGTTGTTGTAGACCATGATCGGTAGATCGGTGGCGGTGGCGACGCTGCGAAAGTGCGCGGCGGTTTCGTGGGGTTTGGCGGAGTAAACCAGGGCCGGCATCACCATAATGCCGTCGACACCGACTTTCTGCGCTTCGCGCGCCATATTGCGCGCAAAGGCAGTAGTGAATTCGGCGATGCCTGCGATCACCGGGACCTTGCCCTGGGCCGCATCCCGCGCTACCTCAATGACTGACAGTTTTTCCTGTACTGTCAATGACGTGTTTTCGCCGACGGTGCCGCACACTACCAGACCTGAAACGCCGTCCTTGACCAGGTTTTTGATCACCGTATGAGTGGCATCGAGATCCAGAGAGAAATCACTGCGAAACTGGGTGCTGACCGCCGGGAACACGCCGCTCCATTTAATGGCTTTATGACTCATAGTGTTTATCCTGTCGTCCAAGTTTGTTAATCGATGGTGAACTATTGGTGAAATCCAACCACAGATTGACCTGTATTGTTCGCAGGGGCTTGACGGTTTTCGCCGAATGCCACGACGAAATTGGCACAGTGGCGCAGATCATCGCGCGGCAACAAACCTGAGGGTTATTCCGCCGAGAAAAGAGGTATGATTAGTAATATCAGAAGGTTAATGGGTTGACGTTAGCCGAAAATCGCGCGGGGTCAAGCCGGTCATCGACTTGAACTGACGGCTGAAAGCGCTGTGATCGGTATAGCCGCACTGCAGGGCAATATCGGTGATGGGCAAATCACCGGCCAGTAATTCGGTGGCTTTTTCCAACCGAACCTTGTGGATCATCTGGCGCGGCGTGAGGTGAAAAATGCGTTTGCAGTAGCGTTCTATCTGCGCCACGGAAAGCGCGGTGAGCTCCGTTAGCTCTTCGAGGGCGATCGGTCGGGCGTAATGCTGACGTATATAGACGTCGATGGCCGCCAGCCGTTGATAGGCCGGGTGATTGGCTTTAGCCTCCTGCAGGTCATGCGAGATGCCTGCCATGCCGATGATTTTGCCCTGCGCGTCGTACAGTGCCAGCTTTTGCGTCAGGCACCAGCCGGTTTCCCGACCGTTATACAGATGCATTTCCAACTGATCCTGAATCAGCACCCCATGGCGCAGCACCCGGAGATCCTGCTCGATGTAACCTGAGCCAAGCTGGGCGGGAAAGACGTCCGCCGAGGTTTTTCCCAGCAAGGGCATGACGGTTTTAAACCCACAGCGCTTGGCCAGCGTCAGATTTGCCAACAGATAACGCGCCTGCGCATCCTTGATAAAGAACACCACGTTGGGAATGGCGTTCAGCAGCGGGGCGATCAGCGCCAGCGAGTTCAGCAATTCGTGCAGGTTGTTAGGGCGCTGTTGCGCCAGGCCATCGCACAGCCGGGACAGCTGTTCTACGGCGAATACGTCATCTTCCTGCTCAACTGCAGCGGGCTGAGGAGAAGTAACAACCTGATGGTCATGGGCCAATCGCATAGCAACACCTTTCCCGCTGTTTGACACCGAACCTGAGGCGGTCCGGGCAGGCCATTCTTGGCGCCGTTAATCAATATTAACTTTCCGATAACTTTTCAAGCGCAGCTGCCAAATATGCGCATTGCCGCATACTTTTTCTTTTCGCAGCGCAGTTTTCAGCAAGAAAAACGGCTGTCGCCTCGCAGTTCTAGAAATAGCATATCAATAACACAATGATAAATAAGTCATTCTTATGACCGCCTCAACAGGGGGCTGCGGCATGGGGTAAACGCCGCTGTGTGCATTGTGCTGATTTCTGCATTCACCGCGCCGAAATGCATCAAGCTCTCGTCGGCGTATTCGGTCAGGCTAGGGCTATAGGTAACAGGTTATCAACCCAGGAGACTCCGATGACAATTTCTTCGCATTTCACCGTACTGCGGGCGATCGATTCCCACACCGGCGGGGAGCCCACCCGATTGATTATTGAGGGGTTCCCCGATCTGGGCAGCGGCAGTATGGCGGAGCGCAAGGCGTTGTTTGCGCAGCAGTATGACAACTGGCGAAGCGCCGTGATTCTGGAGCCCCGTGGCAATGACGTACTGGTGGGGGCATTGCTGTGCCAACCCTGTTCACCACAAGCCACAGCCGGGGTGATTTTCTTCAACAACGCCGGTTATCTGGGCATGTGCGGCCACGGGACTATCGGGCTGGTTGCCTCGCTGGCCTATCTGGGGAGGATCAGCGCCGGGGAGCATCGGATTGAAACCCCTGTCGGCACGGTAAACGCCACGTTGCATCAAGATGGCAGCGTCACGGTGGAAAATGTGCCCGCCTACCGTTTTCGCCGCCAGGTGTCGGTTGAAGTAAAGGGCTATGGCGCGGTGACGGGCGATATCGCCTGGGGGGGAAACTGGTTTTTCCTGATTGCCGAACATCCTCTGGTCATCAACAGGCAAAATCTGGAGGCGCTAACCGCTTTTTGCTGGGCGGTACGTCAGGCGCTGGAACTGGCAGGAGTTTATGGGGAAGACGGCGGTGTTATCGATCATATTGAACTGTTCACCGCCGACCCGCAGGCAGACAGCCGCAACTTCGTGCTATGCCCCGGCAAGGCCTATGACCGCTCGCCTTGTGGTACCGGCACCAGCGCCAAGCTGGCTTGTCTGGCGGCCGACGGCAAATTGCAACCGGATGAGGTCTGGCGCCAGGCGAGCGTGATGGGTAGCGAGTTCAGCGGCTATTACCGTCGTAATGGCGATCGCATAACCCCTTTTATTCGCGGGCAAGCGTACGTTTGCGCAGACAACCGGTTATTGCTGGATGAGCACGACCCCTTCGTCTGGGGGATTCGCTGATGGTCGCCGGCAGGTGCGCGGAGGCGATAGTGGTGGGCGGCGGCATTATCGGTGCGGCCTGTGCCTGGCAGCTGGCGCAGGAAGGGTATCAGGTCTTGCTGGTGGATAATCAGCGCCCTGGTGCCACGGCGGCAGGCATGGGACACCTGGTCTGCATGGATGATAATCCCGCGGAATTGGCCTTAAGCGCCTATTCGTTGCAATTGTGGCGCGATGTAGTGGATCGCATGCCGGAAAGCTGCGCCTGGCGAGGTTGCGGCACGCTCTGGTTAGCAGAGCGCGAAGATGAAATGGCGATTGCCGAACTGAAGCTGCGGCGAATGGCGGAATATGGCGTGCTTAGCGAAATGCTCAGTGCTGAGCAGGTTACCCGTCTTGAGCCGATGCTGCGGCCCGGCCTGGCGGGCGGGTTACGGGTGCCGGGCGATGGCATTGTGTATGCCCCCAACGTTGCCCGCTGGCTACAGAGCGATGCGGGAACGGCGATCAGCGTGATTGCCGGCGAGGCTGTCATGCTGGAGGATCAGGCGGTGGTGCTGGCCAGCGGTGAACGCCTGACGGCATCCGTAGTGGTGCTTGCCTGCGGCCTCCAGGCCGATCGGCTGTTGGCGCAGCCGTTGCTGAAAGCCAAAAAAGGGCACTTGGCCATCACCGATCGCTACCCACGGCAGGTGTGCCATCAATTGGTCGAACTGGGTTATGGCGCCAGTGCGCATGCCTGCGACGGCACTTCAGTGGCGTTTAACGTTCAGGCACGCCCGACAGGCCAATTGCTGATTGGTTCTTCCCGCCAATTTGGCACCTTAGACACCGACATAGACATGCCAATACTGGCGGCGATGCTGGCGCGCGCCCAAACCTTTTTGCCCGCGCTGGCGCAACTGAATATTATCCGCTGCTGGACAGGCCTGCGTGCCGCTTCGGCCGATGGTTTGCCGCTATTGGGGCCGCACCCGCAGCACTCCTGGTTGTGGCTGGCATTGGGGCATGAGGGGTTGGGGGTGACAACCGCATTGGGCAGCGCTGCACTGATTGCGGCGCAGATCCAGAATCACCGGCCAGCGATTGACGACACTCCCTATCTTGCTGCGCGGATGTTTGGCACGGAGGTATTGTCGGTATGAGCCAGGAGGATAATTTGCTGACGCTAACCATTGAGGGTGAAAGTTTGCGCGTGCCGGAGGGCATCAGCGTGGCGGCAGCGCTTAGCCTGAGCGGGCAGGATCGCTGTCGTCACTCGGTCAGCCAACTGCCGCGAGCACCGTTTTGTGGCATGGGTATTTGCCAGGAGTGTCGCGTCACGGTGAATGGACTGCGGCGGCTGGCGTGCCAGACCCTGTGTCAGCCAGGGATGCGTATTGAGAGGGGCGATGATGAGTAATCTGACGTGCGATGTACTGATTATCGGCGGAGGGCCGGCTGGATTAGCGGCAGCCCGCGCCGCTGCGCAAAGTGGGCAGTCGGTGCTGGTGTTGGACGATAACCCCCGTCCTGGCGGACAAATTTGGCGCGATGGGCCGGGAGTCATATTGCCGGTGCTTGCGCAGCAGTATCGGCAGGCTGTTGAAGCGCTGAATAACGTGACGTTACTTAACGCCGTTAAAATAGTGGCTCATTGCGGGCCACAGCAAATTCTTTATGAAGGCGCATTGGGCAGCGGGCTCGTCGATTATCAACGGTTGATCTTGTGCTGCGGCGCGCGGGAGCTTTTGCTGCCATTTCCCGGCTGGACACTGCCAGGAGTGACCGGTGCCGGCGGGTTGCAGGCGCAAATAAAACAGGGTCTGCAAATCAAAGGGGAGCGGGTGGTGATTGCTGGTAGCGGGCCGTTGCTGCTGGCGGTGGCCAATGGCGTTACCAAAGCCGGCGGCGAAGTGGTGTTGCTGGCGGAGCAAGCCTCCGTCCAACGGTTGGCGGGATTTGCCGGTGGGTTGTGGCGCTGGCCGACGAAGCTACGCCAATCATTGACTCTGCTAAATCGCCGCTATCGCCCTGACAGCCATGTGCTGGAGGCGCTGGGTGGACAACGGCTGGAGGCGGTGCGGGTTCGGCAGGGCAGACGAGTGGTGACGCTGCCTTGCGATCGATTGGCCTGCGGTTTTGGCCTGGTGGCGAATATCGAACTGGCGATGTTCTTGGGGTGTCGCATTTTCAACCATGCGGTGGCGGTGGACGAGCAGCAGCGAACCAGTCTGCCGCAGATTTATGCCGCCGGAGACTGTACCGGCGTGGGTGGCAGCGAGTTGGCACTAGCAGAGGGAGCCATCGCAGGTTATGTCGCAACCGGCAATATGGAACGGGCGCAGGCATTACTGGCGCAACGTGATAAGTGGCGGCATTTCGCTGGGGCGGTAGATAGCGCCTTTACGCTAAACCCTGTTCTGAAAACGTTAGCGATGCCCAACACTCTGTTGTGCCGCTGCGAGGATGTCCCGCTGGGACAGGTCTGTGAGTTCTCCGGCTGGTCGGCGGCCAAGCTGGGTAGCCGCTGTGGAATGGGAGCCTGCCAAGGCAAAATTTGCGCGACGGCGGCACGTCATCTTTTTGGCTGGCCGTTGGAGGTTCCACGGATCCCATTGACGCCGACCAGAACAGAAACGCTGGTGCGGCTTGGCCGAGCCGAGAGCGACGGATAAGCATGCTACACTCAGGCATAATAACCAGAGAAAGTGGGTGGGCAAAGGATGACAAATGCACTGATAACGCTGGCGCTATGTTTGTTGCTGATGCCTCTGTTGTTATGGCTGATTGGCCGTGCTCTATCGGCTGCCAAGGATAAAAAACCAGAGGGGGGTAAATCTAAACCGAAGACTGGCATGCCGCACGGTGATGATCAATAACGTCCGGTTACAGGCAGGGTGACCGGGTTCGGCATGCCGAACCCGTTGACAGCGTTGTCAGTACTGTGGCCAATAATAGGTTTTCTCGTGCCAGCCTTTGCCATACATGCAGGCCTCGATGGTCGCCGAACGGGCGGCCTCATTGCGATCATTCTGCACCGTTTTGAACGAGGGCTGCTTTTCGTAACGGTAGCCTTCTGGGCAATCCTTCTTGTCTTTCTTACAACTCTTGTATTGGTTTTCGTAGGCAAACTCAAAATCTCTCACCATATCTGGTGGAAAACGTTCATAGCCCTTACCTTTGCATTCAGCATATTCCGCATCGCGGGTGGTTGCGCCAGCGCCGGGTTTTTCCCATTGGGTGCAGGCGGTCAATGTCAAGAATGGCAAAATAATCAAAAAATTATACGTCTTCATGGTCTCCCTAACTCTTTCTGTCGTCCTAAATACACGTGCTAAGAATCATCCTAGGCAACGCAAGGCAGGAGTGTAATGAACTGATGTTAAAATTGGAAATGATAATGGTTATTGTTTAGGTAAGATTGAGGTTACGCCGGCGAAGCCCATACCCGCCGCCTTACAGGCTGCAGCCAACAACGCTGCGGTAAGGCGACGGGTATATACTGATGTTTTTGGCTAAGGGGAAAATGGCATGCGACGTACGCTCGTTTTACTTTCTGTATTGCTGGCGCTGGTCTTGCTGTTCCCCTGGGCAAGCCGTTATTTGCCACCCGGTTATCATCCTTTCGCTCCTTTGACGCTGGATGATCCGCCAACTCTGGTCACGCGCCTTAAACTGCGATTGTTGGCCGATGATCCCGTGGCCTGCATGGCCATTTTGACTCAGGCCAGAGACGCGGGGCGTATAGGTTTTACCCTGCCTGGTGACAGTCAGGGCGAATGTCCGCTGGTTGCGCCGGTGAAGGTGCAAAATTTTGGTGAGGTGCGTCTCAGTTCCAGTTTTCTTGCCAGTTGCCCGCTGGCGCTAAGCAGCGCAATGTTCGTTGGGCAAATCGCCGAGCCGCAAGCGCAACGGCAGTTTGGCGTGAGGCTGGCGCGTATTGATCATCTTGGCAGCTACGCTTGTCGAAATATCTATCATCGCCCGGTGGGAAGGCTCAGTGAGCATGCCACTGCGGAAGCTTGGGATATTGCCGGTTTTCGGCTGGCAAATGGCAATCGGCTGACAATATTGCGAAACTGGCCAGAGCAAAGTACCGCAGGAAGTTATCTGAGAACTGTGTTCGAAGAGGGATGCGGCTTTTTTGGTAGCGCCTTGGGTCCGGAATATAATGCCGCTCACGCAAATCACTTTCACTTTGGTATGCGGGGGTATGGGCTGTGCAGATGAATATTAATGACGTAAACGAGTAAAAAAGAACTAATGTTTTTAGCTATAGTGTCGTCGCTAAGTTTTTATGATTTCATGGAGGGTGTTTTTTAAGATTTTTACCTAAAGGGTAGGGCTTATTATTGGTTGCGGAAGGTGTTTTTTGAAATACTGCATTGATATGTGCAATTTTATCCAATTCTTCAATCTGGAATAGTTAAAACTATTATTCAAATGACTCGTAATGCGATTGCAATTCATCTATAAATTTTTTAGATTCAGACGCGATGAATGATTTTCCTGATAGCGAAGGCGTGAAAAGGGAGCTTTATTTCTTGAATAAACCTGAAATACCTAAAAATAATGCCAAATTATCTTCATTATCAGGCGATTATGTTCGGCTGAAAAGTCTTTCCGACGTTGGCGATGGGTTCGGTTATGGCCGCACCCGTTTTTATCAATGGTGTCGGGGGCGCGGTTTTCTTACTTTGATGAACGCACCTTCCCCAGAGATGATCAGTCGAGGATACATGGTGACTGGGCTGTCGGAAACCGGCTACTCGCGGGTGTATGTCACTGAGGAGGGATTTAACTATGTGGGGGGAGTTTTTCAAGATGATATCAGGAAACGCATGATTAAATTTTAAATGGATTACGGAAAAATCTTATCTATTTCAAGACAATAACCAGGAATTTTCTTGGTGCGCATGCGGTTTTTCTGCTCATTGTCGCGATGGGCAGTGCAAATACGTTTTGCGTCGTGTTTTTTGTCAGCCTATTGGAAGTTATCCTATTCTTCTATTGTTCGCGCGCGCCTGCTACTGTTGCGGCCTATTCTCTTGCTACTATGAAGATTGGTTTTTTCCAGGAGCTCAGGATGAAGCATTACGCCGCGTTACTTATTACAGCCCTATTGTTGTCTGGCTGCGCCACGCAGGCGGTTCCGCCGCAACAGGCCGAATTGCCGCCGCCCAGCCGATTGATACTTTATCAGAACGTGCCGCAAACGCCTTACGCCACGGTAGTGGTGGTGCGCGACAGCGGGATGTTGGCAGGAAGTTGCCGTACCGGGGTTTATATCAACGGGGAGTTTGCGGCGTCACTGGCGGCAAAAGAGAAGGCCGAGTTCCGGGTGCCGGTGGGGAATAACGAAGTTAGCATTGGGCAGGATATGATCGAAAATAGCCTGTGCATCTGGCGCAACACCAGCGGCCGGTTACCGATGACGCTGCGCGCCGGTGAGAGCCGTTACTTCCGCATTGCGGGCGATATGCAACGCGGCTTTGTGCTGCAGGCCGGCAGGCCGTAAACAGGCGGGGCGCAGTCAGCGCCCCTGCCACCATCCCCACAGCGTAATTAATAACCACGCCGCAGCAATCCAGCACAACACCGCCGCACCCAGAGCCCAAGACAGTCTCATGCTGTTGATAAATAAATACAGCGAGATCAGATACACCAGATAGGGCAGAACTGCCCACATGCCAAAAATCAGCGTGGTTCTCAGCGCCTCGATCGATCGTTCGCTGCCGACAATGTAATGGGCAATCAGTGCAAAGGTGGGAAACAGCGGCACCAGACCGGCGATGTAGTAACTGCGACTTTTAGCCAGCAGGCCGATTAAGATTACTACCAAAGCGCCGATCAGCGCTTTAACGAGAATGCCCATAGATTTCTCTGGCGTAAATAAAAATACACTGCCCGAAAAAAATTGGGAGATCAATCACTCGCGGAGAATCGGGCCTGCAGGAAGTGCAGGCCGGATGGACGATCGTTTTATTGACGGTACGCGTGTTTAATCTGTTGGATACTGTTTTTAAAGATTTCGGCCTGAGCCGGGTCTTCAATCTGTGCGATAAAGCGTTCCATGTTGATAATGACTTTCCCGGCATCCGCCTGACCGATCGATTTCAGGATCAGCGTCAGCGTTGCTTTAAGACAGGCGACTTCTGTCGCCAGCGTTTCCGGGTTTGCAGACGTAGTGAAATCAACGTTGCTCATTTTCTCTCCTGATTTTTTGGGCCGTAGCCTGAAACAATATGCATTTTGATGAGCATCAGCACCGATTACATTCACTCTGGCATGCAGATGCGTATTTATCTGGGCGCGGAGTATAGCATAGCATCCGATATCCATCTGCACAGATAGCGCTGGAACCGCACCATTCCGTGGTTATCGATACATTAATGAGGCCATTATCGGCTGTGGGGTATAGCGCAGGCGCGCAATGGGCTAATGAATGCGGGGTATCCGTATGGCAGCCGGAAGGGGGCAGAATAAGAGGGCAGTTATTTCGGTGGGGTTAATAAGTATTCACCCGGCATGTTATTATCAACTTATATGGGTTGTTTTAATTATCATCGCGGTTGTCTTACTCTTTGGCACATAAGTCAATACTGAATAATTTTCTTTTGCGACTATTTTTCCAGAGGAGACGAAAGATAATCATCGTTTTGTTTTATTTCAATAAATTACAACGTAACTGTGTTCGTGTTAATATTATCCATGTCGCTATTGCTTACACTGATTTTACCCACATCTGATGATGGGTGCGGTATCCTCAGGTGGAGTCGCACTCAGTAATATTTGCACTGTGGGGTTTTGAGCCGCAGAGAACAGCTTTATCGGGTGGTGTAGATGACTAAAATTCAAAAATCAGCGCCGTTTCGCAAAGTTAATCGGGAGTTAGTATTAATCTGTGTTCATTCTTGGCCGAAAAACAAGTAATATCTCAGGCTATAACAGAGGCTGACTGCGTTACTCCCTTTTTTTGGAGATTTTTCCTTGATTAGCGTTCTTCTTGTTGATGACCACGAACTGGTGCGCGCAGGGATACGACGCATTCTTGAAGATATCAAAGGTATAAAAGTTGTCGGGGAGGCCCAGTGCGGTGAAGATGCCGTGAAATGGTGCCGTGGCAATGCTGTAGATATCGTTCTTATGGATATGAATATGCCGGGCATTGGCGGGCTGGAAGCTACGCGCAAAATTGTACGTTATGCGCCCGACGTTAAAGTCATCATGTTGACTATTCATACTGAAAACCCGTTGCCTGCCAAGGTGATGCAGGCAGGTGCAGCTGGCTATCTGAGCAAGGGGGCCGCGCCGCAGGATGTGGTTAACGCCATACGGTCGGTGCAGGCAGGCCAGCGCTATATCGCGTCGGATATTGCCCAGCAGATGGCTTTGAGCCAGCTGGAGCCACAGACGGAAACCCCGTTCAGCTGCCTGTCTGAACGTGAACTGCAGATAATGCTGATGATCACCAAAGGCAAAAAGGTTAATGAGATCTCGGAGCAACTGAATCTCAGCCCTAAAACGGTGAACAGTTACCGTTATCGTATGTTCAGCAAACTGAATATCAGTGGTGATGTCGAACTGACACACTTGGCTATCCGACACGGATTGTTCAATGCGGAGACGTTGTTAAGCAGTGAGTGACCGTTTTGATGCCAAAGCATTTTTAAGCACCGTTACCAGCCAGCCCGGCGTCTATCGTATGTATGACGCTACTGGTACGGTTATCTACGTCGGTAAAGCCAAAGACCTGAAAAAACGTCTCGCCAGTTACTTCCGTCAGCAGGTAGGAAGCCGAAAAACCGAGACGTTGGTTAAAAATATTGCACAAATAGATGTTACTGTTACGCACACCGAGACAGAAGCGCTATTACTGGAACATAACTACATAAAGTTATACCAGCCGCGATATAATGTTCTTTTGCGTGACGATAAATCTTATCCACTTATCTTTCTTAGTGCCGACAGTCATCCGCGGCTGGCCGTTCATCGTGGTGCCAAACATGCCAAGGGTGAATACTTCGGCCCGTTTCCCAACTCTTACGCCGTGCGCGAGACGTTGGCGCTGCTGCAGAAGCTATTCCCGATACGCCAGTGCGAGAACAGCGTGTATCGCAACCGCTCGCGCCCTTGTTTGCAGTATCAGATCGGCCGTTGTCTGGGGCCATGCGTCGCCGGGTTGGTGAGTGAGGAAGAATATCAACAGCAGGTGGACTATGTGCGCCTGTTCCTGTCCGGAAAAGATCAGCAAGTGCTGCATCAGTTGATCGAGCGGATGGAAAACGCCAGTAAGGCATTGAACTTCGAAGATGCGGCGCGTATACGCGATCAAATCCAGGCGGTGCGGCGTGTGACTGAACGTCAGTTCGTTTCGGGCAATAGCGACGATCTGGATGTGATAGGCGTGGCGTTTGAAGCAGGCATGGCCTGCTTGCACGTGTTGTTTATCCGTCAGGGTAAAGTGTTGGGCAGCCGCAGTTACTTCCCGAAGGTGCCGGGCGGTACCGAGATGAGCGAAGTGGTGCAGACGTTTGTCGGACAGTTTTATTTACAGGGGAGTCAGTCACGCACCCTGCCGGCGGAAATTTTGCTGGACTTCAATCTGCCGGAAAAAGACCTGTTGGCGGAATCGCTCTCCGAGTTGGCCGGCCGCAAGATCCAGATCCAAAGCAAACCGCGTGGCGATCGTGCACGTTACCTAAAACTGGCGCGTACCAACGCTGCGACCGCTCTGACAACCAAGCTCTCGCAACAGTCAACGATTCATCAGCGCTTGGCGGAATTGGCGAAGACGCTGAATCTCTCCGAGATTAATCGCATGGAGTGTTTTGACATCAGTCACACCATGGGTGAACAGACCGTAGCTTCCTGCGTGGTGTTTGATGGCAACGGGCCGCTGCGTTCGGAATATCGGCGTTATAATATCGCCGGCATTACGCCGGGGGATGACTATGCCGCCATGGCGCAAGTGCTGAAACGACGCTATGGTAAAGCTCTTGAAGAGAAAAAAATCCCGGATGTTATCTTTATCGATGGTGGCAAGGGGCAGCTTGGCATGGCGATAGACGTGTTCAACTCACTGAATGTCACCTGGGATAAAAACAAACCTTTGCTGATTGGTATTGCCAAAGGTGCCGATCGCAAAGCCGGCCTGGAAACGCTGTTCTTTGTACCTGAGGGAGAGGGGATTTCTCTGCCTTCGGACTCGCCGGCGCTGCATGTGATCCAGCATATCCGCGATGATTCGCATAACCATGCGATCACCGGGCATCGGCAGAGAAGGGCAAAAGTTAGAAATACCAGCGCTTTGGAGCTAATCGACGGCGTTGGGCCAAAACGACGACAGGTATTGTTGAAGTATATGGGCGGACTTCAACCATTATTGAACGCCAGCGTTGAGGAAATTGCAAAAGTGCCGGGTATTTCACAAGCATTGGCAGAAAAGATCTACAATGCATTGAAACACTGAGGGCAATGTAGCAACATACTCTTAATTCCCACTCCAGCCAGATAGTTACCGTAGCATATGCAATTGAATATACCGACTTGGCTTACTCTGTTTCGCGTAGTTCTGATCCCATTCTTTGTTCTGGCATTTTACCTGCCGTTCACCTGGGCTCCGATGGTTTGCGCCGTCATCTTTGTATTTGCTGCCATAACCGACTGGTTTGATGGGTTTCTGGCCCGTCGCTGGAAGCAAACCACTCGTTTCGGGGCTTTCCTCGACCCGGTAGCGGACAAAGTGATGGTGGCGGTGGCACTGGTGCTGGTCGCGGAGCACTACCACACCTGGTGGATCACTTTGCCTGCGGCGACCATGATTGCCCGCGAAATTATCATCTCGTCGCTGCGTGAGTGGATGGCGGAGATAGGTAAACGCAGCAGTGTGGCGGTGTCTTGGATTGGCAAAGTCAAAACCATGGCGCAGATGATGTCGCTGGTGGGGCTGCTTTGGCGCCCGGAACGTACGGTTGAATATGCATCCTTCGGCCTGCTGTATATTGCGGCGGTGCTGACTTTCTGGTCAATGTTCCAATATTTGAACGCCGCCCGGAAAGATTTGCTTGAACCCTGATCAAAGCGCTGCAAAAATCGTCAAACAAACGTGATGAGACAACAATTTTATTGACTCATTACGTCAGGTCAGTAGAATGCATCGCATCAGACGGCAGCGATGAATCGCCGAAAGATAGCAAAAAAATCAGTAAGTTCTGATTGATGCGGGAATAGCTCAGTTGGTAGAGCACGACCTTGCCAAGGTCGGGGTCGCGAGTTCGAGTCTCGTTTCCCGCTCCAAATTAAACAAAGCTGGTGTTTCACGAGCTTTGGCCTAGAAGAAGGCAGCAGAATTAAGGCGCGTTAACAAAGCGGTTATGTAGCGGATTGCAAATCCGTCTAGTCCGGTTCGACTCCGGAACGCGCCTCCAATTTTCCCGAGCCCGGGTGGTGAAATCGGTAGACACAAGGGATTTAAAATCCCTCGGCTTATGGCTGTGCGGGTTCAAGTCCCGCCCCGGGTACCAGGGAAAATAATTCCAGAATAATCAAAGCAATAAGTAGTAATGTCGTGACCGCCGGAAGGCGGTTTTTTTGTGCCTGAAATTCCATTTCATAATATTCCTCGCCGTTTGTTCAACGTTTTTGTGGCCAGAAATCGCCTACTTGCCGTATAGATCACCTTCAAGATGTCTTATGGCCTAGACATAGGTGCTGTTTCCCCCTTATTTTCGAAGGCAGCGCTTTAGCTTCACTGATGGCCGCTTCCAATCGTCCAGGCTTATGGGCATTCCAGACGGCCGTTGGAGTAATCTTCGGCTCGAAATGCTGGGGAATCAGCAAGCATGCCATAATGCTAAATGTCAGGGATGCCTCATTTTTTCATAAAATCTGGCAGTTTTTTAAGACGGTTAACGATAAGTGATATATAACCAGAGAGTAAAAGGAAGATAAGGGGCGTTGGATGAGAGGGGGATTATTTTTATTGGTTATTGTAATGCTATCTGGGTGCTCAGGGTCTTTGGGATCTCTATTGGGTGTTATTCCGCAAAGTTCCGATGTTTGTCCTCAGGGGAAAGATGCGATTTCTGGTGAGTGCCGCTAGCGGTAACTTTTTGAAAAAATGAGAGTTACCCGTGTTCAACATCTTTTCCGCCAGCGGCCCATATTGCTTTGATCAGGTTGAATATCGGTCTGACTAACAATGCCGTCAACCGTGGACACCCGGATATATCGCTTAACCTGACACCCGCCAGGTCACACGATTGAGACGATATCCGACTATTTTAACGTTGTTCCGATAGTCGGATATTGTTTTCCCTCATAACTAACCCTTCGCCCCTCTTACAGAGTTTCAGGCATCGGTACCTTTGTGGTGCAACACCGGGGCTAAAACTGCCCGAACGGTGACGGCGCACAGGCTCTATTTCCGCACACATTCTCGCTAACGACCGTTAACCCCAATGACTTCGATAGCGGCTCTGTGCAGCTTTTGGTAATAGTCATCGGGCTGTCTTTCGACCTCTTTGATCAGGTAGGCGAGAATGCTTTGCTTGGTGATGGGTCTGTTGGATAAGAGCACCTGGACAACGCTTTTGCCGACAAGGTTGTATATTTGTTCACGGTACAACTCGACGTCTTTATCGTCGAGACCGTAAAGAGAGTAATCAATCATAGTGTTTTTACCGCTGGTGAAATTTAAAGCGCCGCCCGAAGCGGGCTGAGAAGCCATTAAAAAATTAAATAGTGCAAATTCCACTTAGGTACATGCCTTCGCGGTATGTTAACGATAACGTAATAAGAATATTCCTATCAATAGGCAGCGGCAATCCAGATGGCTAATTAGGAATAACCTCATGTAACAGCCTCGGCGATCTGGACTTGTTAAGATGAATCACTGGGAAGGCGTTGGGGGACTGATTAACATCAGGCTGTGCGCCAAAACTCTTGAGCGGCGGTTCCAGAAGCGGCAAACACGCTTGGCGCGAATCCCTTATCCGCCAGCTCGAACCGCAGGCTGGCCCGGCGAGGTTTTTGACGGGCAATCCCCTTTACACACGGTTTGTTACAGTATAACAACGATAAATTTTCTTGCGGCAGCAACGTCGGCTCAAATTATCTGTCAGATTACCATTCAATAGCAGGATGGGCGCGTAGCCCTCAACCACAACCTGTGTCAGTAAGCAGTTATGAATTCACTTTGGCGAGAATGGTATTAATAATGCAGAAGTTCCGACGTTGGACCCAATTGCAGGTCTCTTTCTTTATCGCGTTTTATCTCGGTGTATTGCTCAATATCCCCATATTTTATCGCCGTTATCAGCAACTCAATTACGACAATTTACTGTCGATCGGCATTGAGGTCGTCGCGGCCTTTAGTCTGGTGTGCTTTATCACTCTGCTGATCTCGTTTTTGGGGCGTCGGCTGTTCCGCGTTCTGGCATCATTGCTGGTGTTGAGTTCGGTTGCCGCCAGCTATTATATGGTGCTGTTCCACGTTGATATCGGCTACGGCATCCTGGCGGCAGTGATGACTACCGATGTTGATCTGTCCAAAGAATCGGTCGGCTGGCATTTTGGCGTGTGGATGGTGGTGGTGAGCCTGCTGCCGTTGCTGTTCATCTGGCTGGCGCCGATGCACGAAGCCGCACTGAAGCGCAGTAACTGGCCGGTACTGTTTAAAAAGGGCGGTATCATGCTGGCCGCCGGGCTGTGCTGCTGGTTGCCACTTCAACTGATGGGGCAGGTGCAGGATCGCCACGATCGGGAAAATAACCAACTGATGGCCAGCTATGGCGGTGTGGTCGCCGGCAGCTATTCGCCGTCCAACTGGCTCTCTGCGTTGGGGCTGCTGACCTACAGCTCTTACAGCCAGGCGGAAGACAGCCGTAATCTGTTTGATCCGGCCGCGCATTTTACCTATCAGCCGCCGAAAGACGTTAATGATCTCTATGTGGTGTTTGTGATTGGTGAAAGCGCCAGACGTGATCACATGGGGGTTTACGGTTACCAACGCGACAACACGCCCTATCTTGATAAAGAAACCAACCTGGCGGTGCTGCAAGGCTATTCCTGCGACACCTCGACCAAACTTTCTCTGCGTTGCATGTTCGTGCGCGAAGGCGGTGCTGCTGAAGAGCCACAGCGGACGCTGAAAGAAATGAACGTCTTTTCAGTGCTGAAAAAACAGGGCTTTTCGTCGGAGCTGTTTTCGATGCAAAGCGAAGCCTGGTTCTATAACAAAACTCAGGCGGATGATTATGCTCTGAGAGAAAGCATTCAGGCGGAAAAACGTAACGTCGGTAAGCCGGTAGATGATATGGCGCTGATCGACGAGCTGCAGGATTCGTTGGGTCGTCATCCGCAAGGTAAGCATTTGGTCATCCTGCATACCAAAGGCTCACACTATATGTATACCGAACGATATCCTCGCGCTTTCGCCCGTTACAAGCCGGAGTGCCAGGGCATTGATGATGCCTGCTCTACGGAAGAGATGATCAACTCGTATGACAACAGTTTGCTGTACACCGATTATTTTCTCGAGCAGGTCTTCAATCAATTGCGTAACCGTAACGCCATCGTGTTTTACGCCTCGGATCACGGGGAGTCGATCTCGGAAAATATGCATTTCCACGGCACCCCGCGCGATCACGCGCCGAAGGAACAGCGTACCGTTCCCATCATGGTCTGGGCATCCGACAAATTTCTCAGCCAGCCCGATCACCAAGCGGCGTTTAATCAGTTGAAGGCGCTGCAACAGGCCAAAACGCCGGTGTTCCATGAGAAGTTGTTCGACAGCGTACTGGGCTGCATAGGTTATACCTCACCGGACGGCGGTATCGTGAAACCGCACAACTGGTGTCAGGTGAACTGAGCCATTGGGATAAATGTTCAAACCGCCGTAAGGCGGTTTTTTTTGGAGCGTTATGCGGTAGGGGGGCGTTAGCGCTGGCTTTCAATCCAGTGGAAGAAGCGTGAAAAGCGGGTGGTCTGCACCGCATTATGGCGGCCTATATCCCGACGAACGGCCGCAGCGAAAAGCTGTTGCTGCGCCTCGGCTTCGAGAAAGAAGGCTATGCAAAGTCTTATCTGAAGATTGCCGGCCGCTGGCAGGATCACGTATTGACCTCACTGATTAATCCACAGCACACAGAGTAGCAAGCCGGTGGGAATGACGGGGCGCTGCGTCGACTCGGCCTTTTGAAGCCGGTATTCAGGTTTCTTGTCCAGGTTTGCTTTGACAGCGTCATGGGCATAAAAAAATCCGTAATCTTCAGTGAGATTACGGATTTTTACCGATCAATGGGATCGTTCAATCGATCATGTAGTACCTGACCGAGTGGCATCAACCCCGAGGGAGGGCTTTAGTCCAGTTTCGGATGCTGGTCGACAAGCGTCTGCTTTTTCCTCTCCAGCTCGGCAATCTGCTCGTTGATATCCTCAACCTTCTGTTCGATGTTGTCGTAAGTTTCCTGCAGCAGTTCTTTGGCTTCCGTACGATCCGAGGCGGCCGGGGTGGCACCGCGCAGCGGTTTGTTGGCGGTTTCCTTCATATACAGGCCGGTGATCAGGCCAATCACCGCCACCACCATCAGATAGTACGCCGGCATATACAGGTTACCGGTCGACTCGACCAACCAGGCAGCCACCGTCGGCGTAGCGCCGGCGACCAGAACCGAGATGTTGAACGAAATCGCCAGTGCGCTGTAACGAATATGCGTCGGGAACATCGCCGGCAGGGTAGAGGCCATCACACCGGTGAAGGAATTCAGCAGCACCGCCAATACCAGCAGGCCGACAAAGATCAGGCCAATCACGTTGCTGTTGATCAGGATAAAGCAGGGTATCGACAGCAACAGCAGCCCGATGCTGCCGCCAATGATAAATGGCTTGCGGCCAATGCGGTCGCTGGCCAGGCCGATCACCGGCTGCACAAACAGCATGCCGATCATGATGGCGATGATGATCAGTACGCCGTGATCTTCCGAGTAGTGCAGGTTATGCGACAGGTAGCTCGGCATGTAGGTCAGCAGCATGTAGTAGGTTACGTTGGTGGAAATCACGATACCGACGCATACCAGCAGGCTTCGCCAATGCTTGGCCGCGATCTCTTTAAACGAGGTCTTCGGCGGGTTTCCGATGGCATCGCGATCTTCTTTCTCCATCTTCTCCACATGCTGCTGGAACGCCGGGGTTTCTTCCAGCGCATGGCGTAGATACAGGCCGATCAGGCCCAGCGGTGCAGCGATAAAGAACGGAATACGCCAGCCCCAGTCGAGGAAGTTGCTTTCCCCTACGATGCTGGAAATCAGCACCACTACGCCTGCGCCGAGCACGAAGCCGGCAATAGAGCCGAAATCAAGCCAACTGCCCATAAAGCCGCGTTTTCTGTCAGGTGAGTATTCTGCGACGAAGATCGCCGCGCCCGAGTATTCGCCACCCACCGAGAAGCCCTGCGCCAGTTTGGCCAGCAGCAGCAGCACCGGCGCCCAGATGCCGATCGAGGCATATGAAGGGATCAGGCCGATACAGAAAGTGCTCACCGCCATGATGATAATGGTGATGGAAAGGACTTTCTGGCGGCCGAATTTATCACCCATGGCACCAAAGAACAGACCGCCTAACGGACGTACCAGGAAGGGAACGGAGAACGTTGCCAGTGCGGCAATCATCTGTACGCCGGGGGTGGCGCCAGGGAAAAACACTTGCCCAAGGGCGTAGGCTACGAAGCCGTAGACACCGAAGTCGAACCATTCCATCGCGTTGCCTAATGCAGCCGCGGTAATCGCTTTCTTCAGTTTGCTGTCGTCGATGATGGTGATGTCATTAATATGCATCGGCTTATGTCGTTTTTTTCTTAACTTCATATAATCATCCCTTAATCAATTTTAGTCGTACGTGAATTCGCAATCCTTGTTCACTTTCTTCTGCCCAGTTATCAGTGTGGCTAATCGGAGCTCCATTTAAAGAGGTTCCATGCTGCCATTTTTGTGTGATGCGAATCACATAATGTGCCCGTTTTTAGCGAGAATATGTCATTTAGGTGACTAATTATTTTGCATCTATAGCTTAACGTTATATCTGCTGACGATCAAATTTAGCAGTTTATCTTATACATTTTCACCAAAATAGCGCCAAAACAGGTTGATATTTGAGCATGTTGATGTTTTTTTGTCGGAAGACGGGATGGCTAAAGTATAGGAGGAACCGGAAAGGATACGGGTAAAATTAATGCGTTTTGTTGCTGTGGATCAAGGCCTGGCGTAGGTGCCAGGCCGTTGAGTTATTGGGATGAACCGCCAAACTCCAGGTAGATTTGCGCCAGATTCTGGTACTGCTCAAAGCGGTTTTCATCCAGCGCCAGCTCCGCCAGCCGGCGGCGATTCTGTGCATCCAACCAGAAGGTAATAGATACGGCGCCTTGGCGATAGCGAATTTCATTCAATCGTTCAGATTTACGTGCCAGCGCCAACGCCGCCTGCAAACGTTGTTCCTGCGCCATCAACTGGGCGCGTAACGATAAAGCATTGTCTACGTCGGCCATGGCTTTATATAGCGCTTGTTTGAATTCCAACACTCGCAATTCGTAATCGTTGCGGGCGATTTTGATGTCAACGTTCATCTGCCGCCACTCGAGAAAAGGCAGCGACAAACCCGCGCCCACCGATGCCACCGGATTACGCAGAAACTCCAGCAGCGCGGTGCTGCTGGCACCCAATGAACCGGTCAGGCTGAAGGCCGGATAATACTGGGTGCGCTTCACGTCAACGTTGGCTAACGCCTCGTGCAACCGCAACTCTTTGGCGTTGATATCCGGGCGATGTCGCAGCACATTGACCGGAATGCCGGCATTGATCTGCGGCAGCCGGCCCATCGGCAGGCGTGAGGGGATAACCACGGCATTACCTGGCGGCGCGCCCAGCAGCAGCGTTTGTTCGTTCAACGCCTGCTGACGTTCGTGCAGCAGCGCCAGATGGCCGCTCTCCTGACTAACCAGGTTTTGTTCGGCATCCACCACGTCCAGTGATGAGACGCTGCCTGCAAGGTAACGGGCATTAACCAACCGCAGAGTCTCCTGAGCGTAGGAGATGCTCTGCTGGCTGACGCTGATTCGCTGATTGATAAAACCTAACCGCCAATAATTCTTGCTGGCATTGGCGAGCAACACCAAGCGCGCGCTTTGCAGATCTTGCTGCGTGGCTTGTCGGCTCCATTCGGCGGCGTCACGCTGACGCGCCAGCTTACCCCACAGATCGACTTCATAGCTGGCGCCTAAACTGGCGCCACTGCTTTTGTTCCAGGGAGAGGAGTGAGAAAGCGAAGTGTTGGCGGCGCTATTAAGCGTTGCGGTCACGCCCGGAGCGGTGACGATACCGGCCCGTTGAGCCTCTAGCTGGGCCTGGTAAACGCGTAGCGCGGCGGCGGCCAAATCATTATTGCCGGCCGTGACCTGCTGTAACCAGCGGTCAAGCTGAGGATCGCGGAAGTCGCGCCAGTCAAAGGGGACCGGGCCTGCGGCATCGGCGCTTTCCTGCCAGTGTTCCGGGTAGTTCACCTGTGGTGTTTGATAATCGCTTTTCAATGCGTTGCCGCAACCAGTGCTGAGCAGGGCTGCGAGGCATAACGCCATTGGTGTCAAAATTTTCATAAGTTACTCGCTGGCCAGTGAATTGACCGGATCCATCCGCGCCGCTTTACGGGCTGGGAGATAACCGAAGATCATGCCGATCAGGGTGGAGCAGCAAAAGGCCACGACGGCGGCCTGCCAGGAATAGATGGCGGTGAGCATGCCGCCCGCCAGCGCGGTAAACAACGAACCGGCGGCGAACGACAACGCAATGCCCAATGCGCCGCCGATCAGGCAGACCAGTACGGCTTCAATCATAAATTGTTGCATGATGTCGCTACGCCTGGCGCCTACCGCCATGCGTACACCAATCTCATGCGTTCGCTCGGTGACCGAAACCAGCATGATGTTCATCACGCCGAGGCTGCCGATGATCAGGGAGATCGAAGCCACCATCAGGATCAACAGGCTCAAGGTCATCGAAGCATGCTCGATCGATTTGCGAAACTTGTCGCGGTTGAACAACATAAAGTCTTTAACGCCATGGCGTTGGGTCAACAATTGGCTGATGGCACCGACGGCGGCTTCGTTATCGACGTTATCCTTCAATCTCACGCCGATACTGCTTAGCGTCGGCTTGCCCACCATGCGGTACATCACCGTGGTATAGGGCATCCACACGCTGATGCGGTTCGGTGCGGAATCCTGGTTGCTTTTGACTACGCCGACCACCCGGGCCGGCACCGCGCCGAGAAACACGATTTGGCCCAGCGGTTCTATGCCGAAATCCCCGAACAGCGAGTTGCGTGCATTCTCGTCAATGATCACTTCCTGCAGCGCATTACGGTCGTCACGGAAGGTGGTGCCCTGCAATAAAGTAAGGCCGTTGACCCGGAAATAGTCGCGCCCGACGCCGGTGATTGAGGCTGTCGCCGATTTGCTGCGAAAACGAATGGAGTCCGAGGCGCTGACTTCGGGGCTGACACTGTCGACAAAGCTCTGGCTGGCCAGCGCATCGGCGTCTGCCGGTACCAGCGTGCGTATGCTGTCGATGGCGTCGTCGAAGAAATCGCGACCGGGGTAAATGCTGACGACATTGGTGCCAAGATCTTTGATGCTGGCCAGCGTGCGCTGTTTGGCTCCCTCGCCCAGAGCGACCACCGTCACCACCGCTGCAATGCCGAAAACGATGCCGGTCATGGTCAATGCGGTGCGCAAACGGTGGGCATTCATCGATTTCAGCGCCATTTGCAAGGATTCGCGGGTGCGATCGAGCAAACTTTGCCAGTAGCCCTGCCTTGCGCGGATGGTGTTTGATTGGACCATCGGCGGGGCGGGAGATTTGCGGCCGCTGTCTGCGATAACCTCGCCGTCCTGCAGTTCAATAATGCGCTGTGCGTGTTGGGCTACCTTCATATCGTGGGTGACGATCACCACGGTATGGCCGCGTTGGTTCAGTTCGCTCAGGATCCCCAACACTTCTTGGCCGGATTTGGAGTCCAGTGCGCCGGTCGGTTCATCCGCCAGAATAATTTCGCCGCCGTTGATCAAGGAACGGGCGATGCTGACACGCTGTTGCTGGCCGCCGGAGAGCTGGCCGGGCTTATGGTTCTCACGGCCTTCCAGGCCCAGCCGCGCCAGCAATTGCGCCGCTCGCAGGCGGCGTTGATCGCGCTTGCTGTTGGCGTAAATCGCCGGTATCTCGACATTGCCCAGCGCGCTGATATCCGGCATCAGATGATAGCGTTGGAAAATAAAACCTATGTGTTCGCGGCGCAGCCTGGCCAGTTCGTCCGGTGAAAGGTGTGCGGCGTTCTGGCCGCCGATGTAATAATCGCCCCGATCCGGCACGTCCAGGCAACCCATGATATTCATCAGCGTTGATTTGCCGGAGCCGGATGCACCTATGATGGCGACCAGTTCCCCGGCGGCGATCGTCAGGTTGATGTCCTTGAGCACCGTCAGCGGTTGGGTGCTGTTGGTATAGGTACGGCTTATGCCTTTCAGTTCAATGATATTGTTCACAATAAGATGCCATCCCCGCCCGGATTGGCGCTTTCTTGCATCAGCACGACGGTTTCACCGGCCTTGAGCCCGGAAAGGATCTGTATATCGACGTTGTTGGTAATACCGGTCTTTACCTCGCGCATTTCCAACCGTTCATTACCGGTCAGCACTTGCACCTGCTGTTTTTTATCTCCGGTTTTACGCACTGCCTGAATGGGGACCAGCAGCGTGTTTTTCGCTTCGCCCAGCAGCAGTGAAACCTGCGCGGTCATGGCGATGCGCAGCCGGTTATCCGGGTTGGGCACGTCCAGTAGCGCGTTGTAATACACCGAAGCATTGGAGGTGCCGGAGCCGGAGGCAGAACTGCTGCCGGAGAGCGAGTCGTCTTTCATCACCGATTCCGGCGCCAGTTCGACGGTGCGCAGCGTGGCGTCATAACGCTTTTCCGGCTCGGAGAAAATAGTGAAATAGGCTTTTTGCCCTTGGGAAACGCGGGTAATGTCGGCCTCGGAGATCTGCGCTTTGATGGTCATCAGCTCCAACCGAGCCAGTTTGACGATGGTGGGCGCGCTCTGGTTGGCGTTGACCGTCTGGCCTTGCTGGGTAATTACCGCAATCACGATGCCATCCATCGGTGCCAGAATGCGGGTATAACTCAGATCGACCTTTTTCTTATCCACTTCAATCTGCGCCTGCACGATACGCGCATTCAGGGCAATCAGTTCGGCACGGGTGGTGGTAAGCGTGGCTTCGGCGGCCTCAAAATCTTCGAGTGAACTGGCTTCATCGTTCAGCATGCGTTTTTGGCGTTTAAAGCGGGATTCGGCCTGCTTCAGCAGCGCCTGTTTGGCCTGCAAATCTGCCTTGGCGACGTTCAGCGCCGCTTCGGCGTTACGCAGATCGTTGCGCTGCGGCAGATCATCGATGTCGGCAATCGGCTGGCCCTGGGTGACGCGGTCGCCCAGTTTGACCTTCAGGGATTTGACCTGGCCTGAAACCTGCGCGCCGACGTTGACTCGTTCAATCGCGTCCATTTTACCGGTTGCCAGTACGGCATTTTCTATATCGCCCAGACGAACCGGCGCGGTGACATAGTGTGTCTGCGGGGGGCGCTGCAGATAGCTCGTCAAAGCGATGAGCAACACGGCAAGCAAAGCGCCGGCCGCGACAAACGCCAAGCGGCGTGAAGTGAGTTTCATGGTGGTTTGCCTTCGTTTTCCCTAACAGCGGTAAAGCCGTGATTCCAAGAGGTGCCATGGTGGCACCCTCAGCTTTAACTGGCGATAAACACGTGACGTATTTTCGCCGCAGTGCCGATAATAAATATTATTCTCATAAACATCATCAAAGAAAATTTATCATGCGTGCAATTTGAGCCTGTAAGCGTTTTGCTGTATAAAAAACCAGTTATGTCGATTAACAAAGATCGCGATTCGTCACTATGATGCCAAACCGACTCGAGCCGGAGCTCGACATTTATCAATATCCGGAACATCTGCGCACCAGCCTTGAGCTGTTGCCCAAGTCACCGGGCGTGTACCTGTTTCATGGCCTGAGCGACAGCATGCCGCTGTATATCGGCAAAAGCGTTAATATCCGCAGCCGGGTGATGGCGCATTTTCGCACGCAGGATGAAGCTCGCCTGCTGCGGCAAACTCAGCGCATCAGCTTTCATGAAACGGCCGGTGAAGTAGGGGCTTTACTGCTGGAGGCACAGTTGATCAAACAGCAACAGCCGCTGTTCAACAAGCGCCTGCGACGTTCGAAGCAACTCTGTTCATTGCATCTGGATCGCGGCCGAGTGGGCATTGTACATGCCAAAAACATCGATTTTGCCGCCACGCCCAATCTGCATGGGCTGTTTGCCAACCGAACTGCCGCGCTGGAAAAGTTACGGGTCATCGCTGATGAGCAGCGTCTGTGCTACGGTAAGTTGGGTATTGATAAACTGCCCGTCGGGCGCGCCTGTTTCCGTTATAGCCTGCGAAAATGTGCTGGTGCCTGTTGCGGTGTCGAATCGGAGCTGCAACATGAGCAACGGTTGGCGGCGGCGCTGCAACAGATGCGGATCACCACATGGCCTTATGCCGGGCGAGTGGCTCTGGAAGAGCAGGGGGCGTCTTTGCGCCAGTATCATGTGATTCATAATTGGTTCTATTTGGGGAGCGTCGGCACGTTGCAACAGGCCGATTCTCTACAGCGAACCGCGAGCCATTTTGACAGTGATGGCTACAAGATCCTGTGCAAACCGTTGATGAGCGGGCATTATCCAATCATTGAACTGGGTTGCTGAGTGGGTCAGATTTATCTGTAAAATCAGGCGATCGCTTGATCCCATAGCATTGGTATGGATAATGACGCCCCGAAGCGAAGGAATGCGCTATTAACTCAGTTGGCAGAGTGATTGGTTTTTTAATGGCTTGTATTGGCTACAAAATTGATAGACGCGGGTTCGAGTCCTGCATAGCGCGCCAGCTTCCTCCTTTAACAGCGGTTATCGTAAAGCGCACCCGGGTTGATTTGCACTATCGGCTCCTCGTTGGGTTTTCGGGTGTGCTTTACCGTAACCGGTTCTCCTGCCTATGTTGTTATCGATCTTTGCTAGACTGTAATCAGGCAGGTTCGCTGCCCGGCAACAGGAGGTCGATATGTCCGAGTCCGATCAACTGCAGGAATTATTGCAGCGCGTAGCAGTACTCGAAGCCAGAGAGAAGTCGCTGACAGCTGCCTCCAACGCCTATCAGGCGATAATCACCACCCTGCTCGGTAACCTGGATAAACAGGAACGCGACAAGATTATTGCGATGATCGACCAGGCGCATGAGATTGCCTATGCACGCGCTATTCAGCGCTGTAATGAGCCTCAGAAGCAAAAAATCAAACAGGCTGACGATATTGCTCAGCGCATGTTCATGTTCGCACAAGGTAAAAACTCCCTGCAGCGTTAGACGTCGCAGGTATAACAGTTGACGTTTTTAAATTGAAGAACTGATCTACCTGGGCAAACTGTACTTGTGATAGTTTGAGGAAAGATTATTGCTAGCGTAATGCTCCCAAGCATAAGGTTGTAAGTATGGACGCGATTAAAAGCATCTTGGTAAAAGAAATCGAGCGGATCAACCGGCAGGAAGGACGCGACGGCAAACTGCGTTTTAACAGCGAATTTGCACGCGATCACCTCTATTTGTGTCTTGCCATGTTCGCCGGCTATTTCGCCGTGGTTGCCGTGATGTACCAAGTTCCTTACATGGGTTTTTTCTCATTTGTTGCTTTTACCGTCTTCGTCTTGTTCATGTTTGCAATGCTGCTGATTGAAATCAAACCGGTGTATCGTTTTGAGGATATCGGCGTGTTGGATCTGCGCGTATGTTATAACGGCGAGTGGTATTTCACCCGAGCGCTGTCGCCGCAGTCGGTGAAAGCGCTGCTGGATGAGCCATCGATCGGCGCGACGCTGAAAACGCGTATGCAGGAAATCATCGCCAATAAAGGCGAGATCGATTTCTATGATGTCTACGATCTGGCGTATTCAAAGAAGCCGCAGGGCGAACAGCCGCAGGTGGCGGTGCTTAACTGAAGGGTTTTCGCTTGTGCGGTTGTCGATTATACTCACTCTTCGAAGCCAGTTAAGCGTGAGGAGTTTGCAATGAGTGATGATATTTTCGATTTTGATATCGATGCCGAATTAGCGAAAGCGGAAGAAAAAGCGGCGCAGAAAGCGAAAGAAGTGCCTGAGATCCTTGAGGACGAAGCGGATTGCGAAGGGTGCAAAATCTGATCGCCATTGCTGACGAAAAAACCGCTGCGGCGGTTTTTTTGTGTCTGGAATGGGGTGCGGCGGGCAAAAAAAAGCCCGTTTCAGGCGGGCTAACACTTAAGTAGTATGAGGGTATAATTTTTATTTCCATGTCCGTTAAGCATACGCCCTGTGACAAGAAAGAGATGTCGAAGCATTGTAACAAAATGGTTGTTGTTGTGTTTCCGCGTTACCTACGTCAGCCAAACGATTAATCCAGCACAAACCACCAAACCAACAACCCCGCCACGACAACCAGGCAAAGTGCAGATACGGTAACCAGTATTTTTCCCAGAATATCTTTTTCTTGATGCTGCTGTGTCACGTTAACGTTATCCAATTAAGAAGCTATGGACCAAATCGGCGATGCCCAGATCCAGTGCGGTGACCACCAGCGCCAGCAGCACCATGACAGATAAAAATCGAGTTTTGCTGTTCAAATCGATACCCATCACCGCGGTGTGGTGTTCCCAGAGTAAAGGTTAAAACGACGAGGCTGAAAGCCCCGATTTTGATAATTTCAGAGTTTAAGAACCTTTCCGGGCCTATAAGTTCCGTCATTATTGTGGGGGCCCGCAGCACGCGTTACAGTGCAGCGGGCGGGTGCTGCGGGAGGATCAGTCAGTAACGATTTTTACGCCAATCTTGCTAATCGAATTACCGTCCATTTCGGCAATAGTCCAGGTCAAACCGTCCCATTCCACCTGATCGCCCACCACGGGGGCACCGCCGATCAACTGAAGGACGAACTGGCCGAGCGTTTGCTGTTCGTCCACGCCTTCCTGCAGGTTAAGCCCGTATACCTGAGAGATATCGCTCAGGCGTGCGTCTGATTGCAGGATAAAGTCACCGAAGAAGCGTTCGTCCAGTGTGACCACCGGCGCCTGGCTGAACAATTTGCCCAACACCGGCAGATCGTGTTCATGGCCGATTACGCACAGGATGTCATCTTCACGCAGCCTCGTACTGCCGCTTGGATGCAGCAGTTCCTTGCCGCGGAACAGCGCGGCAATACGTGTACCGGGCGGCATTTTCAGCTCACGCAGCGCGGCACCCACGCACCAGTTTTCCGACGAGAGTTGGTAAACAAACTGCTCCCATTGGTTTTCCGGATGCACGTCCAGCCCGACCCGCGAGATGGGGGCCAGTGCCGGCGGCACTATGACTTTGGCCTTTCTGGCGGCGAAAGAGAGCGTGGTGCCTTGCAGCAGCAGCGAGACCAATACCACAAAGAAAGCCACATTGAAGAACAACTGCGCGTTCGGCAATCCTGCCATCATCGGGAAGACGGCCAGAATGACCGGTACAGCGCCGCGCAGGCCGACCCACGAGATAAAACTGCGTTCGCGCAGGGTAAAACTGCGAAACGGCAACAACCCGATAAATACCGAAAGCGGCCGGGCGAACAAGATCATCCACAATGACAGCAGCAGGGCAGGGATGGCAATAGGCAGCAACTCGTGCGGATTGAGCAGCAGCCCCAGTACCAGGAACATGCCGATCTGGCTCAGCCAGGCCAGCCCGTCAAAGGTCTGGACTATACCGTGGCGGTTGCGGATTGGCCGATTACCCAGGGTCAGGCCGCACAGATATACCGCCAGAATACCGCTGCCGTCCAGTGCGGTGGTCAGGGCAAAAATCAAAATGCCGCCGCTCACGGCCAGCAGCGGGTACAGGCCTTCGGCCAATTTAATGTGGTTGATCAACCACAACAGTAGCCAGCCACCGCCAAGGCCAAAGACGATCCCCATGCCAAACTGCTGCAACAAATGAAGAGGGAACATCCAGCTCAGCGCTGTTTCGCCGGCGGCGATCATCGCAATCAAAGTGATGGTGAGGAATACCGCCATCGGATCGTTGCTGCCGGATTCAATTTCCAGTGTAGCGCTAACCCGCTCGTTAAGCCCTTTACCGCCCAGCAATGAAAACACGGCTGCGGCATCGGTAGAACCGATAATGGCGCCAATCAGCATGCCCTGAAGCAGATCAAGGTCAAATAACCAGGCAGCCGCCAGACCGGTAAGCCCCGCAGTGATCACCACGCCGAAGGTGGCAAGTGAGAGTGCCGGCCACAGCGCAACGCGGAAGGAACTGACGCGGGTGCGCATACCTCCGTCCAGCAGGATCACCGCCAGCGCCAGGTTACTGACCAGGTAGGCTACAGGATAATTGCTGAAAACAATGCCGCCCGGGCCATCTACCCCTGCCAGCATGCCGATTGCCAGGAAAATCACCAAAATGGGAATGCCCAGGCGCGAAGAGAATGAACTGAGTAGAATGCTTGCCCCCACCAACACGGCACCGATGATGAATAAACTGTTGATCGTGCTGGCATCCAAAATGACGTTCTCCTGAGGCTGGGGGAAAGGCGTTGCGCAGGGGCGCAGATACCCCGTGATGATAACGTGTTTAGTGGGTAAAACGCTAAAGCTGATTGAGAAAACATTTTTGGCATTTATTGCCATTTGGTGGGGACGGATAGATAAAGCGAGGGGAAGAAGATAAGTTCCTGCTTTTATCTATGATTATCAGAAGACTGAATATTTACTTGGGCAATAATCATCGGAAGGCGACTGAGGGAGAAAAACCATTAAACCCCCGTCGGGAGGCTTAATGGTTTGTAGGCGCAGTGTCGTTAATGATCGAGCGATTGCAAGGCTCGCTTGATCAGTTCAGCGGCCAATTTTCGCTCCGACTCTGAAATGCCGTCCAGATTGAGGCTGGAAAGTTCGGTCACCAGAATGCTGCGATCCTTGCCGCTGATCGACGAATCCAGTGCGGACAGCAAACGGCCAAGAATTTTCAGGAGGGTGGCGTTTTCTGGTACGGCTTCCTGAGCCGAAGTGTCTTTATCAGTCATTAAAAATCCTCTCTGTCGTGACGGAAGGGAGATGATGCCAACATTGTCGTACCAACAACAACGTCGTCCCTCAGGGTTCATTGAGCCCAATCGCTACCGTAAGGCAGGGATGTGGATTTCCACTTATGCATTGCAGTTATAACAACTAGCGGCAATATGCTCCAGCATAACTTTGCCCTAACTTTCGCCATTGAGCTGAGCAATGTGTGCTCAGCAATCAATACTGGAAACAAATCAATCTATAACCTTTGTGGGGGACTATGGTGTGACAGAAGAGACCCCGGCAAGCCAAAGGCTTTACCGGAGCAGTATTACTGTGGTTTGCCGGAGAACAGGAAGCGCAACAGAGGGACGCGCTTGTGCAACTCATATAAGGCAAAGGCGCAGGAGAAGACGAACACCAGACCAATCAGGAAACCCAGCAGGTTATTGTTGATATAGGGCGTCACAAAAGCGCCATATATCAAGGTCAGTGGATGATGCACCAGATATATAAACAGCGACGCATTGACCAGATAAGTGATTTGTGGCGAATGATAATTCAGCAATCGGTGCCCGAATGAAAACACTACGTTTGTCATCAGGATGCCAAGTAGGGTTTTGATCACGACTTCCAGCTCAAACATATAGCTGCTGTGGGCCAGCAACCTCTGATTCAGCATGTAGGCAACCAACAACAGCAGCGAACCGAGCACCGCCAGAGGAGAGGGTTTAAGAAAAATCTCTTTCAGCCACGCGTACTTAAACGCGTAAGCGCCGAGAATGAAGAACGGCAGGTAGAACATCGTCTCCATCACCACAAAATTGAACAGGCCGTTGGAGAGTAAATACGGCGCAAAAATTAAAATAATACGGTGCGCGGCCGAATAGCATAACGCATATAGAAGAAAGAACAGTGAGATGTTTCCTAATCCCGTCATTTTATTTATCGGGTCAGGAGCAACGTTACTTTTTAACGCCTTAATTTTTTTGAACAGATAAAAACAGGCCGCGGTCAGCAATGACAGAGTTAATAAAAACCACAGGTGAGAAACCAGTTCCCAAATTGTTACATTTATTTTCTGATAGATCGAAAAATCGCCCCAGCCGTTTAATTTATCCGTGAAGTATTTCAGCATGAAAAACTGCGGTACGGTTATTAAGGGTATCGAGCTCAGCAGGGGGATCGCCACCCGCTCCAGCCTCACCTTCAACCACTTGTGGCGCTCGTAACGCTCGTAAAGCATGAAGGAGAAGTAGCCGGATATCACGAAGAACACCTGCATGCGGAAGGCATGGATGAAGTCGTTCAGCACCGTCAGCGAAAACGAGGGCGTAGCGCTGTTCACCGCCCAGGCGTGGCTGGAATAGATCAGGGAGAGGTGGAAAGGAACGCCGAGCAACATCAAATAAGCTCGGATCGAATCGAGGAAAAACTCTCGTTGATTGTTGCCTTTAGTCATAGGTTACCGCTAGTCATTTTGTCGAGTGGTCATTAACACGCTTAATAAGTCGGCAATGGTTAAATCGCAATCCCAAACCCTACTATACCGATTCACATTTTTCCATAGCGTCTTGTTGCGCGGCTTGCTACGCTGGTGTTTCATCAGCTGCTTAAACAATGAGCCATAAACATGAACCATCCATTTATCATGTTGTCGGAAAGCTGAATAATCCATTAATATGGATTTAAATGATTTGAGCACACGAATAGGGGGGGATGTGCTAGTTAATATATTATCCAGTAAACCACGCGCCGCGAGCGTTCGTTGGTTAGGTGCTACCGTATTGTTCACGCTGTTTACTTCGCAGGCATGGGCTTTTTCCATCGACGATGTGGCCAAACAGGCACAGGATCTGGCAGGAAAAGGCTTTGAGGCTCCGAAGAGCAACCTTCCTTCTCAATTCCGTGAAATGAAATTCGCGGACTATCAGCAGATTCAGTTCAATCACGATAAAGCCTATTGGAACAAGCTGAAAACCCCATTCAAACTTGAATTTTATCATCAGGGGATGTACTTCGACACGCCGGTGAAAATCAATGAAGTCACTGCAACCAGCGTAAAACAGATCAAGTACAGTCCGGAGTATTTCAACTTTGGTTCGGTGAAGCACGATCCGGATTCGGTAAAAAACCTCGGCTTTGCCGGTTTCAAGGTGATTTATCCGATCAACAGTGCGGATAAGAACGACGAAATTATGAGCCTGCTCGGCGCGAGCTACTTCCGCGTGGTGGGTAAAGGGCAGGTTTACGGGCTTTCCGCTCGTGGCCTGGCAATTGATACCGCCTTGCCGTCCGGTGAAGAATTCCCGCGTTTCCGCGAATTCTGGGTTGAGCGTCCGAAGCAGGGCGACAAGCATCTGGTCATTTACGCACTGCTGGATTCACCGCGTGCTACCGGGGCTTATCGTTTTGTGGTCTATCCGGGCCGCGATACCACGGTGGATGTCGAGTCCAAAGTGTTCCTGCGCGACAAGGTCGGCAAATTGGGCATGGCACCGCTGACCAGCATGTATCTGTTCGGGCCAAGCCAGCCATCGCCTACGCTGAACTACCGTCCGGCGCTGCATGATTCCAATGGTTTGTCGATCCATGCCGGCAACGGCGAGTGGATCTGGCGTCCGCTGAATAATCCGAAGCACCTGTCCGTCAGCACCTACCAGATCGAGAACCCGAAAGGTTTCGGTCTGTTGCAGCGCGGCCGTAACTTCAAGGATTACGAAGATCTGGACGACCGTTACGATCTGCGCCCAAGCGCCTGGATCGAGCCGCGTGGCGACTGGGGCAAGGGCAAAGTCGAGCTGGTGGAAATCCCTACTGCGGATGAAACCAACGACAACATCGTTGCCTTCTGGACCCCGGACGTATTGCCGGATGCCAAAACCCCGCTGGCGCTGAACTACCGTCTGCACTTCACCCGTGATGAAGACAAGCTGCATTCACAGGATATCGCCTATGTAAGCCAGACGATGCGTTCTACCGGTGACGTGAAGCAGTCCAACCTGATCCGCGAGCCTGACGGCAGCGTGGCGTTCCTGGTTGATTTCGTTGGCCCGGTATTGAAAGGTCTGGACGGCGCTACGCCGGTCGCCTCTCAGGTGAGCATCGGCGATAACGGTGAAGTGGTCGAAAACAATGTCCGCTATAATCCAGTGACCAAAGGCTGGCGCCTGACGCTGCGTCTTAAAGTGAAAGACGACAAGAAGCCGGTAGAAATGCGCGCTGCGCTGGTCAATGGTGATAAGACCCTGTCGGAAACCTGGAGCTATCAGCTACCTGCCAATGAATAAGCTTACTCAATCTGCCCAGGATTATCTTGCGGCAATGCCTCTGACCGCTGAGCGGTCAGAGGCGCTTAAACCACAGCCGACGGCAGATGACGGCCAGGCACTGGAGGCGCTGCATCGCAAGATGGGCGCCGCCGATGCCAACGTTAATACGCTGCCGGCGGATGACGTAGCGCTGGCCTCGGTCAAAACGCGTATCGAAAGCGCTTGGCCGGATGCGGTCAGCGACGACGATTTCGATACCGATGCCGAAGGCCGTACCGTGCTGAAGGCGATGCCGCCAATCAAACGTACCAGCATGTTCCCGGAGGCCTGGCGCACCAACCCGGTGGCGCGCTTTTGGGATTCTTTGCTGGGGCGCTCGCCGCACAATCGCCACGCTTCCAAAGAGGAAGCCGAGGCGGAAAATCGCTGGCGCGTGGTCGGGTCGATGCGTCGCTATGTACTGTTGGTGCTGATGCTGGTGCAAACCGGCATCGCCACCTGGTACATGAAAACCATTTTGCCGTATCAGGGCTGGGCGCTGATCGATCCGCTGGCCATGCTGGATCAGGATCTGATGCAATCGGTGTTGCAACTGCTGCCTTATGTGTTGCAAACCGGCATTCTGATCCTGTTCGCCATTCTTTTCTGCTGGGTATCTGCCGGTTTCTGGACCGCGCTGATGGGGTTCCTGCAGCTGCTGATTGGCAAAGATAAATACAGCATATCTTCCACCATCAAAGGCGATGAGCCGATTAACCCGGCGCATCGCACTGCGTTGATCATGCCGATCTGTAACGAAGACGTCGAACGCGTGTTCGCCGGCCTGCGTGCAACTTATGAGTCCGTCGCCGCTACCGGCCAGCTGGAGCATTTCGATATCTACGTGCTGAGCGACAGCTACGATCCGGATATCTGCATGGCGGAACAGAAGGCCTGGATGGAACTGTGCCGCGATGTAGACGGTCATGGTCGTATCTTCTACCGCCGCCGCCGCCGCCGCGTGAAACGCAAAAGCGGCAATATCGACGACTTCTGCCGTCGTTGGGGGGGCGACTATAGCTACATGGTGATTCTGGATGCCGACAGCGTGATGAGCGGTGAGTGTCTCACCGGTCTGGTACGCTTGATGGAAGCCAACCCGAACGCCGGTATCATCCAGTCCGCGCCGAAAGCCTCGGGCATGGATACGTTGTATGCTCGCGTGCAGCAGTTTGCCACCCGGGTCTACGGGCCGCTGTTCACCGCCGGCCTGCATTTCTGGCAGTTGGGCGAGTCGCACTACTGGGGCCATAACGCGATTATCCGCGTGAAGCCGTTTATCGAACACTGTGCGCTGGCACCGCTGCCGGGCGAAGGCTCTTTCGCCGGTTCCATCATGTCGCATGACTTCGTGGAAGCCGCGCTGATGCGTCGTGCCGGTTGGGGCGTGTGGATTGCTTATGACCTGCCGGGCAGCTATGAAGAATTGCCGCCGAACCTGCTGGATGAGCTGAAACGCGACCGTCGCTGGTGTCACGGTAACCTGATGAACTTCCGCCTGTTCCTGGTCAAAGGCATGCACCCGGTACACCGTGCGGTGTTCCTTACCGGCGTAATGTCTTATCTGTCGGCACCGTTGTGGTTTATGTTCCTGGCGCTGTCGACCGCGTTGCAGGTGGTGCATACCCTGATGGAGCCGCAGTACTTCCTGCAGCCGCGCCAGCTGTTCCCGGTATGGCCGCAGTGGCGTCCAGAGCTGGCGATAGCGCTGTTCTCCACCACCCTGATACTGCTGTTCTTGCCTAAACTGCTCAGCATAGTGCTGATCTGGGCCAAAGGCGCCAAAGAATACGGTGGTGCTTTGCGCTTGCTGCTGTCGATGCTGATGGAAATGCTGTTCTCTGTGCTGCTGGCACCGGTGCGCATGCTGTTCCATACCGTGTTCGTGGTCAGCGCTTTCCTGGGCTGGGAAGTGGTATGGAACTCTCCGCAGCGTGACGATGATGACACGCCATGGAGCGAAGCCTTTAAGCGTCACGGTTCACAGATGCTGTTGGGCCTGGTCTGGGCCGGCGGTATGGCCTGGCTGGATCTGCGTTTCCTGTGGTGGTTGTCGCCGATCGTCTTCTCGCTGATCCTGTCACCTATCGTGTCGGCGCTGTCGAGCCGCGCGACCTTGGGCATGAAAAGCAAGCGCGCCAAACTGTTCCTGATCCCGGAAGAATACTCACCGCCGCGCGAACTGTTGGCGACCGAAGAGTATCTGCAGCTTAACCGTGAGCGCGCGCTGGCCAATGGCTTTATGCACGCCGTGGTTAACCCGTCATTCAACGCATTGGCAACGGCGCTGGCGACGGCGCGTCACCATCTGCGCGGGGCGATTGAGCGTAACCGTGAAGAGCGGGTGACGGAAGCGCTGCAACTGGGGCCGGAAAAACTGGTGAAGGGTAAACGTCTGGAGCTGCTGAGCGATCCCGTGGCGCTGTCGCGTCTGCATCAGCGCGTCTGGTTGCTGCCGGAAGGCAAAGCGTGGCGTGAATTCTATCAGCAACTGCCGCATAACGAACTGGCTCATCCTGTCGGACGGCGTTAGTCGCTGACCGGTTAGCCCAAGCGGGGAATGCGCGTTGCGTGTTCCCCGTTTTTTTGGTCTTTTGCTTACGCAATGCTGACAAACTGCCGGTGAGAAACTGTGCTAACATCCGCGCGGGGCGTTGTTTATTTTCAAAACAACCAGGTTCAAGAGTCAATTTGGTGAACTTTTCTTCTTTAATCCGCTTGGCGTTGCTGGCGGCAGGCGTCATGGCGTTAACCGGCTGCGGCAGCATCATCAGCCGCACGGTGCCCGGCGCCGGGCATGGTCATCAATATTACCCGGGCGTGCAATGGGACCTGCGTGATACGCCCTGGCGCTACATCACGGTGATCGACGTACCGTTATCGATGGTGGTGGATACCTTTATGTTGCCGTTTGATGCGCAGCACGGGCCTTACGAATAAATCGGATCCCGTGTGGCGAACACCAGCAACTGATATCCGTGCCGGCCGCAGCGGAAGGGCGCCAGCACCGTCATCTTCAACCCTTGTTCGTGGGCGGTCAGTGAATGCGGGTTGTTGTCGTCAACAAACAGCGCGCCGACATCGAACTCATCGCGGGTGCATGCCTTGACGGCAGAGAACAACTGTTTAAGCACCCCTTTGCCGCGCCAGGCGGTATCAATGCACACCGGACCATACAAAAATACCCTCTGCTCACGGAGCGCCCGGCCGTTGAATGACTGATTGCTGAGCGTATCCAGCATCGCATCCACCACCGGCGGGCGCGGCTGCATATCGGTGGGCATCAGGCAGACAAAGCCCACTAGCGCGCGATCTTCCACCGCCACCAGAATGCCCAGACGCCGGTTAATGCTTTCTAACTGAGCCTCATCCATGCGCGAGACGATAAAACCTTGCCGTTTTTGGCTCTCGCTAAGGTTTTCCGGGGTATTTTTCGACTGCAACTGCAAGATCGCGGGATAATCGGCGCGACATGCCTGGCGAACGATCATTAAGCCTCCTGGGGGAACATGATGGGACTCGGGCAGGAGCGGATATCGGCCGGCACCTGCCCGACATTGTTCAGCGTTCGTCCCACTCGTCGGCGGCAGCCTGGCCCTCTTCGGTATCCAACGGCGGATCAAGCTGGAAATCACCTTCCTCCCACTCGTGCAGCGTATTTTCCTCTATCCATTCCGCGCTGATTTCCACTTCGTCGTAGTCGCCGTCAAAAATAGCCTGGGCGGCAGCGCCGCTGCGTAGTGTGAAACACTCGACCGATTCACCTTCTTCCTCAAAGAACTCGGCCTGCCACATGATATCACCGTCCAACATCACGTATTTTTGCAGATTGAACTGTTGCGGTACCGGCGTTTCATCGTCATTGCCGCCTTCGGCGGATTCAATAAACTCCTCGCGCGCGGCTTCGATAGCTTCTTCCAGGGTTGCATACAGGCTCATGTCCGTCTCCAGTCACAGTGAGGTTAATGAAAGGGCTTTGGCAGCGCCAAAGTGTCATGACATACGTCAGAAGTAATTGTTGTCTCGTTGGCGCAGGATGCAAATTTTTTTGTTGTCCGTTTTGCGACGACGATTGTCCGCTAAGCGGGAGCAACGAATAACGTGGCGGGAAATAATAAGGCATTGTTTACGACCATCCCAGGAGATCGCCATGTTAACCAACCCTTCAAGCAAATATCGCCCGTTCCCGCCGGTGGCGTTACCGGATCGCCAATGGCCCGGCCGCACCCTGGAGCAGGCGCCGCGTTGGTGCTCCAGCGATCTGCGTGACGGCAACCAGGCGCTGGCAGAGCCGATGGATAACGCTCGTAAACGCCAGTTTTACCAGTTGTTGCTGCAGTGCGGGTTTAAAGAGATTGAGGTGGCGTTCCCCTCGGCGTCGCAAACGGATTTTGATTTTGTGCGCTCGCTGATTGAGGAACAGTTGATCCCGGACGATGTCAGCATTCAGGTATTGACTCAGTCGCGTGACGACCTGATCGATCGCACCTTCGAATCGCTGCGCGGGGCCCCTCGCGCTATCGTGCATTTGTACAATGCCACCGCCCCCATGTTCCGCGAGATTGTCTTCAGACAGGACAAAGCGGCGACGGTAGCCTTGGCGGTTAATGGCGCGTTGCGCATCCGTCAGCAGTGCGAATTGCAGCCGGAAACGGCCTGGACCTTCGAGTACTCGCCGGAAACCTTCTGCTTTACCGAGTTGGAGTTCGCGCTGGAGATTTGCGAAGCGGTGGCCGATGTCTGGCAGCCTGGACCGGGGCGGCCGATGATCATCAACCTGCCAGCAACGGTGGAGGTCAGTACGCCGAACGTTTATGCCGATCAGATCGAATGGTTTTGCCGGCGCTTCAGCCAGCGCAAACAGGTGACGATCAGTGTACATCCGCATAACGATCGCGGTACCGGGGTGGCCTGCGCCGAACTGGCGTTGCTGGCCGGCGCCGATCGGGTGGAAGGGTGCCTGTTCGGCAACGGCGAGCGTACCGGTAATGTCGATTTGGTGACGCTGGCGCTCAATCTGTACACCCAGGGCGTTGCGCCGGGGCTGGATTTCAGCCAGTTGAAACAGGTGGTTGAGGTGGTTGAACAGTGCAACCAGCTGCCGGTGCATCCGCGCCATCCTTACGCCGGTGAACTGGTTTTCACCGCCTTTTCCGGTTCGCACCAGGATGCCATCAAGAAAGGTTTCGCTGCCCAACAGCAGCGACAGGACGGTTTGTGGCAGGTGCCTTACTTACCGCTCGACCCGGGTGATGTCGGCTGCAGCTATGAGGCAGTGATCCGGGTTAACAGCCAGTCAGGCAAAAGTGGCGCGGCCTGGCTGCTGGAACAGAATCACGGCCTGTCGTTGCCGCGCGGGCTGCAGATCGATTTCAGCAAGGTGGTGCAACAGGCGACTGACGGCAGCGGTAAAGAGATGACCACCGCCGAGTTGTGGCGGCTGTTCCGCACGACTTACGGGCTGGTTGAACAGCCGAGCCTGCAATTGCTGAGTTATCAGACCGAGAGCCATGGCGTTGAGGCTTACAGTTTCGGCGCCCGGGTACTGTTCGAAGAGCAACAACAGAGGCTGATGGGGGTAGGGAACGGTTTGCTGTCCAGCGCGGTAGATGCTTTGCGTCAGCGTTTTGGCCTGACGTTGGCGATTGAGGATTATCACGAACATACCCTGGGCCATCAGAGCCACAGCCGCGCCGTGGCTTACATACGCTGCACTCTGGCACACGGTGAGGCGGCTTATGGCGTTGGAATCGATGTCGATTCCGCCAGCGCCTCGCTGCAGGCGCTGTTTAACGTCGCCGGGCGCTATCTGGCGAAATAAACGCTCGGGGCGACGCCCAGCAGGCGGCGGAACATGGCGCTGAAGGCGCTGGGACTGTCATAGCCCAGGTCCAGCGCCACTTCCAGCACCGAGTGGCCGGCCGCCAGAGCATTCAGCGCCGCCAGCAGCCGGGCGCGGCGGACCCAGTCGCCAAAGCGCAGCCCGGTTTCACGTTGAAAGCGGCGCGACAAAGTGCGGCCGCTGACGCTGATATAACCGGCTGCCTGCTCCAACTCCCAGGGCTGCGCCAGCGATTGCTGAATATGCCGGCACAGCGTCAGCAGGGCTTCGTCGCGTGGCTCCGGCAAATGCAGCGGCAGAATAGGCAAGACGCGCAGCTCGTCAAGGATCAGTTCCATTATCCGCTCTTCACGTCCGCCTGGCGGGTAATCCACCTTAATGTCCATCGCGCAGATAATCAGCTCGCGCAACAGCGGTGAGATTTGCACCACCTCGCATTGCGCAGGCAGATCGGCACGTGCCAACGGATCGACAAACAGCGCTCTGGCCGCCACCTTACCGGTGATGCGCAGGCTATGCTCCACCCGTGCCGGCAACCAGACCCCGCGGCCAGGCGGTACCACCCAACTGCCCAGACGAGTGTTTACCTGCACCACGCCGCTAAGGCTGTGGATCAGTTGAGCACAGTTATGGTGGTGAAGGGGCTCGAAATCGCCGTGTTGATAATCTTTGGCGATCGGCACAATCGACCGGTTGATTGGCATTAAGTCATGGCAAAGCAGCATCTGTAGCGGTATCCCCGCGCGGTGGAACGGCGTAATGCAGCATGCCACGCCGGCACATTTCACACCAGCCTATGGTGTGATGCCGGATTATAGTCTATAAGAATACAATATATAATTTTATGAATTGTTTTGAGGGCTCTATGGATATCGACAGTATGCGGCAGGCCGCGGCGCAAGCCGGGGCGCTGTTGCGGGCGCTGGGCAACGAGGATCGCTTGCTGTTGTTGTGCCAGCTCAGCCAGCATGAGATGTCGGTGGGTGAACTGGCGCAGACGCTGGGGATCCGTCAACCGACGCTTTCCCAGCAATTGGGCGTATTGCGCCAGGAAGGACTGGTGTCAACACGGCGTGCGGGCAAGCAGATTTACTATGCCGTCAGCGATGAAAAAGCGCTGACGGTCCTCAGCACCTTATATCAACTTTATTGTCCGGCACCGGGAGCGATACTATGACCATCGACTGGCTGCATTTCACGCCGCTTTCCGCACTGGCCGGCGGGGGTATTATCGGCATTGCGGTGGCGCTGTTGCTGGTGTTTAACGGCCGCATCGCCGGCATCAGCGGTATCACCGGCGGGTTGTTGACGCCGGGCGGTACAGAAAAAGCGTGGCGCGGCGCATTTCTTGTCGGGTTGCTGATTTCCCCCTGGTTGTATCGTATTGCCGGCCCGTTACCGGAAATGACGGTCAGCGGCGGTAGCCTGTGGTTGATGGCGGCCGGGTTGCTGGTCGGTCTGGGGACACGGCTGGGGAGCGGATGCACCAGCGGCCACGGCGTATGCGGCATGGCGAGGCTGGCACCGCGTTCACTGGTCGCCACGGCGGTATTTATGTTGCTGGGATTTATCACCGTCTGGGTTGTTCGTCATCTGGCGGGAGGCTAAAACCATGTTCAGGATTTTATTTGCGCTGCTGAGCGGGGTCATTTTCGGTTTGGGTCTGATTATCGCAGGCATGGCCAACCCGGCTAAAGTGGTGGCCTTTCTCGATATTACCGGCCATTGGGATCCGTCGTTGGCGCTGGTCATGGTGGGAGCGATTGCGGTAGCGGCGCCGGCTTTTTTGTGGGCCCGGCGTCGGCAGAGAACGCTGTTGGGCGAGACGTTGCTCATTCCCACGAATCGTCGTCTGGATCGCCGTTTACTGGCGGGTAGCGCGCTGTTCGGCATTGGCTGGGGCATGGCGGGTATCTGCCCCGGGCCGGCGTGGGTGCTCGCGGGGGCGGGCTCGTTACCAGGCGGGGTGTTCGTGGCGGCGATGCTGGCGGGCATGGCGCTGTATGAGTTCATCATGATACGGAGAAAATAATGCCGATAGCCAACGCGGTGCTGCGTATTGCGCGCCCGACCGATCGTCTGCAGGAAATTGCTGCGATGTATTGCCAGGGATTAGGGTTCGAACGGTTGGGTGAATTTGCCGATCACCAGGGTTTTGACGGCGTAATGGTCGGGCATCCGCAGCACGGCTACCACCTGGAGTTTACCCACCATCGCGGCGTAAGGGTGGGGCTGGCGCCAACGCAGGATCACCTGCTGGTGTTTTATCTGCCGCAGGAGGGGGACTGGCTTGCAGGATGTCGACGTATGCTGGCCGCCGGCTTTCGGCACGTGCCTTCTTACAACCCTTATTGGGATAACTGCGGGCAGACCTTCGAAGACCTGGACGGTTACCGCGTGGTGCTGCAACGGCAGGCGTGGGGAGAATAAAAAAGCCAGCGCACCGGGCGCTGGCTGAAGGGCAAAGCGGAACGGTGATCAGGCGTTGGTGGCCGGTTTCTGTTCGCTTTTACCCTGGGTGTTTTCCATCATGCGACGGATAGGTACGATCAACAGCGTCAGTACTGCGGCGCAGATCAGCAACGCAATCGAGCAGCGAGCGAACAGGTTCGGCAGCATTTCTAACTGATCGGCCTTCACATGGCCACCAATCAGACCGGCGGCCAGATTGCCCAATGCGCTGGCGCAGAACCAGAGGCCCATCATCTGACCACGCATTCTTTCGGGCGCCAGCAGAGTCATGGTCGCCAGACCGATTGGGCTCAGGCACAGCTCACCCAACGTCAACATCAGAATGCTACCCACCAGCCACAGCGGGGACACGCCCGCGCCGCCGTTGCCCAGTACGTTCTGCGCTGCCAGCATCATCAAGCCAAAGCCCGCTGCGGCAAAGAGAATACCGATCACAAACTTGGTGATGCTGCTCAGGCGCACTTTGTTACGTGCCAGAGCCGGCCAGGCCCAGCTGAATACCGGCGCCAGCAGGATAATGAACAGGGCGTTGATTGATTGGAACCATACCGCCGGGATTTCGAAGCCGCCAATCATACGGTTGGTGTAGTCGTTGGCAAACAGGTTGAACGAGGTAGGTTTTTGTTCGAACGCAGACCAGAAGAAGGCGGCGGAGACCAACAGGATAAAGCACACCAGCAGGCGAGCGCGCTCTTTGCGGCTCAGGCCGGCAAAGGCAAACAGGTAAATAAAGTACAGGGTCACCGAGGCGGCAATCACGTAAACCAGCATGCTGGCCACCGCTACCGGATTAATCACGATCACGCCTTGTGCAATCAGGGTGACGATCACCGCCACGCCGACGGCCAATGCGATTAACCAGGCACCGACGCCCTTTTTCTTGGCGACCGGGCTGTTCCAGGTGGAATCGAGACCGACTTCACTGTCATAGCGTTTCATTGCCGGAACGGCAAATACCCTGAAGATCACCAGCGCCACCAACATCCCGATACCGCCGATGCCGAAGCCCCAGTGCCAGCCGTGAGAGCGGATCAGCCAGCCAGAGATCAGCGGGGCGATGAATGAACCCATGTTGATGCCCATATAGAACAGCGAGAAACCGCCGTCACGACGGTTGTCGCCCTTCTTGTACAAGGTGCCGACCATTACCGAGATACAGGTTTTGAACAGGCCGGAACCCAGCACGATAAACATCAGGCCGATGAAGAACAGATTGTTGCCCATGATGGCAGACAACGCGATCGACAGGTGGCCGAGTGCGATCAGAATGGAGCCGTACCACACCGCCTTTTGTTGACCGAGCCAGTTATCCGCCAGCCAGCCGCCCGGCAAGGCCGCCAGATACATGCTGCCGGCGAAAATACCGACGATCGCCGAGGCGTTTTCGCGTGCCAGGCCCATGCCGCCGTCGTAGACCGTGGCCGCCATAAACAGAATCAGTAATGGGCGAATGCCGTAAAACGAAAACCGCTCCCACATTTCGGTAAAGAACAGGGATCCCAGCGGATAAGGATGGCCGAAGAAGGTCCGGCTTTCTTGGTTATTAACAGAGGATTGCATAACGTCTTCCCAATAAAATGCGCCGCATTGATGCGGCTTATACTGTGGTATGTATGTGTATTTAAGGAAGGTGATCCACCCAATGCGGATTACCCGACAAAACCGCAGCCGTAGCGCCCGTTAACCGTGGAAAGCGCGTCGGCCTTTTTTCACTTGGCCAATGATTTACATTGGGCGTGATATTATTTAACCATTTGATAACTGGATGGTGGTTTTGTCTAGTCCCTGTATCCCATTTTTTAGATGAAAAGTCGACAAACATCTACTTTCTTGGTTTTTATGTTGGTTTGTGCGGGAATGTTATTGACAGCGGTTTTATTGCGCAAAAAGTTAATTACTGTTTTTAAAACAGAGTATTACATTAAGAATTTTCTGGTTTGCGCAGAAAAAGAAGTCGCGAAGGGTATCAATACTAAAAGTAAGGTAAACGGGCCGTAGACCCACTTAAGTGAAGCTGTGGGTGATAAATGGGGTTATTGCTCTTCCTGCAAGGTGTCTTCCTTCATGTATGCCGGCCGACGTTGCAAACACCACCAGGAATAGGCGGCGTTAAACAGCACGACCAGGGCAGTGACGCAGAAAACCGCCCGGAAGCCGTAGCTGGCGGAGACCGCAGCACCCAGCAGCGGACCGCTGACGTTCCCCACGTCGCGGAACGATTGGTTATAACTGAAAATCCGCCCGGCGACCTGATTGGTGCAGTTGTAGATCAATAGCGTTTGTACTGCCGGCAATAGCGCACCGTCGGCGGCACCCAGCAGGAAGCGCAATACGCCGAGCTGCCACGGCGTTTGTACGAAAGCCATGGGGATCAATAACAGCACTGAGACAATCAGCATAAATACCAGAATGCGCTCAGGGCCAATTCTGTCCCCCAGTTTGCCCAGCCGCGGTGCACTCATCAGGGCGGCAACACCGGGCACAGAGGCGATCAGACCGCTGATAAAAGCCAGATTGTGGATGTTGCCGGCCAAATCGCGTACATACAGCGTTAAAATTGGCGCGATTGATCCGGTGGCAATCTGGATAATCATGGTGGTGACGAACAGGCTGAGTATCAGTTTGGGGTTTTTCAGTGAAGCGAAGACCTGGCGTGCGTGCAGCATGTCTTTTTTCTGCACCGGGGTGAACTGTTCTTTAACGCATAACAGCGTCAACGCAAAGCAGAGCAACAGCACGGCGGCGGTGATGTAGAACACCGGCCTGAGGCCATATTGGTCGGCCAGCAGACCCCCTATCAGCGGCCCAATCAATGCGCCGCTAACGCCGCCGGTGGACAGGGTGCCCAGCGCCCAACCGCTACGATTGCGCGGTACCTGGGTGGCAATCAACGCATTGGCGTTGGGAATAAAGCCGCCGAGCAGGCCAAGTACCGCGCGCAGAGCTAAAAACTGCCAGATATTCTGTGCCATCCCCATCAGTAGCATCACAATCGACATACCCAACGCTGAACGCAGCAACATCAGTTTGCGCCCACGGCGATCGGCTAGCCCACCCCAGAAGGGGGAAGCAATGGCGGAGAACAGGAAGGTGATGCTGAACACCAGGCCGGACCACATGTTCAGCGCTTCATGGCCGGTCACGCCGAGCGTTTCTACGTATAACGGCAGGAAGGGCATGATCAGACTGAAGGCAGCCCCGGTGAGAAAGCACCCCAGCCAGACGACGAAAAGATTGCGTTTCCAGTTTACTGGTTCTGATGCCGAAGCCATAAATTACCATTGCAGAAGGTGGCGCGCTTTGCTCGCAGGCGAAAACAAGGGGGCAAAGCAAGAAAGTTAGCCTGGTAAGTATGCGCCTAATTATAGATGGCATCAATTGATGTGGGAGGACGGCCTGAAGAATGAAATAAAGTTTTAAAAATAACGCTTTGCCGGTATTCCGCGCCGGCTGCGCGGAATATGTCCGTCGTTTCTAGCTGCGTCGTTGTTTGCGACAACTTAAAGTTTAGCGGGATTTACAGCCCGGCGAGCACGTCAAAACCGTTGCCGGTGGTGGAGGGGGTGAAGTCGGTAATGTCGTAGTGGGCTACGGCATTGAACGGATCCTGTGCCACGATGGTATCCAACTGCGCACGGTCAATGCCTTTCACCAGAATCACACCGCCGGTACGCGGATTTTTACGTCCGGAGGCGATGAAGGTACCGTCCTGAAAATATTTTTTCAGCCAGGCGACATGTCCCTCGAGATGGCTGTCAACTTCTTCTATCGGGCGATGGTAAGTCAGGTTAACGATATACATAATGGCTCCAGGGTGAAAATAGTGAGGACGATCAGGACGATTACCCTCTCACCATTATCCCCGGTTCTCAATCCCCAGAGCACAAAATGACCCGCCATAAGGCGGGTTGTGGTCAATATAGCGAGGGCTCGCCTTCGGGGCGGGTCTTGAAGCGGCGGTGCAGCCACATGTACTGATCCGGGGCCATCAGGATCTCTTTTTCCACCACTTTATTCATAAACGCGGCGGCCACGAACTCATTGTCCAGTGGGAAGTTTTCTACTGCCGGCTGCATAATCAACTCATAACCTTTGCCATCCGGCAGACGACGCGGGGTAAAGGGAATGATCGCCGGTTTGCCCATCCGCACCAGTATGTAACTGCCGGTGGTGGTAGCGGCCTTCTCCACGGCAAACAGTGGGGCGAACACGCTGCTGCGCGGGCCGTAGTCGTGATCCGGCGCATACCAAATGATGTCACCTTGTTTCAGCGCGCGGATCATGCCCTTCACGTCTTTACGGTCCAGCATGGACTTGTTGGAACGCATGCGGCCCCAGGTTTGCAGCCAGTCCATCAGCTTGTTGTCGTGCGGGCGGTAAACGCCGATACCCGGGTTATGAATGCCAAAGATACGTGCGCCCAGTTCCAGCGTAAGGAAATGCAAGCCGATCAGCAAAACGCCCTGATGGTTGTCGCGTGCCTTTTGAATGTGTTCCAGCCCGCTGACGTGGAACCAGCGTTCGATACGCCAGTTTGGCCAAAACCAAGCCATACCGGTTTCAAACAGTCCCATGCCGACGGACTCAAAATTTTGCACCAGCAGCGCTTCGCGTTCGGCCTGCGGCATGTCCGGGAAACACAGCGTCAGGTTACGCCGGGCAATCGCCACGCGATGCTTGAGAAAACGCATGGAAAAACGGCCCAGCGAGGTCCCGAGGCGATAGATAATCGGGTAAGGCAGTAATACCAGCAAATAAAGCAGGCCAATACCGAACCAGGTCAACCAGTAACGCGGGTGCAATAAAGTGCGATTAAAAGAAGGAACTTGAGTCATGTGTTCTCAGCTTAGAAGCAGTCATTTAACAATAATAACAGAGTAATAGTAGGGTTTATCCTCCAGAAGGATATTTTATTCACCCTACTTTTTCTGCCGTTTATAACCACCATTGTGACATTTTTCTCGCGCAACGTGAAAAGGCACCGCATTAATACATAATTTTAAGTGATGATTTGGCATGATATGATTATTAATTCAGCTGAATCGCTCTAAAGGATAAGGCTTGCGCACAAGAGATGCGTATTATGACTGCGCAATTATTCAGAGGGGAAGTTATGTGGGCATCATGGTTAAGTGCCGGGTTGCTGATCCTTGGGGCATTATTGGGCAGTCTGGGCGCGCACCTGCAGTTTAACCCTATGCTGGCGGTTGCGGGTATTTCGCTGACGGCGGGGATGGTGATTTCCGGTTTTACCGAATGTCGGCTTGGGCGCTGAGCGCCCAAGCCAGGTCTGTCAGTCGTTTTTAAACAGTCCTTTCAATACGTGAGGTTCGCAACGCCAGTATTGTGGGGGGGCAATGACCTTCTCACCCAACCTGGCGGCCGCGTGCCATGGCCAGCGCGGGTTGTACAAAATACCGCGTGCCAACGCCACCATGTCTGCCTGGCCGGTAGCGACAATCGCCTCAGCCTGTTCCGGCTCGGTGATTAGCCCCACGGCGATGGTCGGCAGGCCACTTTCCCGCTTGATGACTTCTGCGAACGGCACCTGATAATTCGGGCCGACGGGGATCTTCTGCTGAGGTGAAAGGCCGCCGCTGGAAACGTGGATATAATCGCAACCCAACTCTTTCAGCGCTTTCGCCAGCGCCACCGACTGCCGTTCATCCCAACCGCCCTCCACCCAATCACTTGCTGAAATCCGCACACCGAGCGCTTTGTTCGCCGGGAACACCGCGCGCACTTCACTGAAAATCTCCAGCAACAGGCGCATGCGATTTTGCAAGGAACCGCCGTATTGATCGTTGCGCTGGTTGGACAGGGGGGAAAGAAACTGGTGCAGTAAATAACCGTGTGCGCCATGCAGCTCAATTAACTCAAAGCCCAGGCGGTCGGCGCGTTTTGCTGCTGCAACAAACTGCGCTTTCAAGTGGTCGATATCGGCCTGGCTCATGGCCGCGGGAAGGGCATCATGCGATGCGAAGGGCACGGCGGAAGCGGACCAGGTTTGCCAGCCACCGCGGGCTGTGTTGAGTTGCCCACCGCCCTCCCAGGGAATGGCGCAGGAGGCCTTGCGGCCGGCATGGGAGAGTTGGATGCCTAATGGCATGGAGGCGTGTTTTCTCACTGCCTGCACTACCTGCGCCAACGCCTGTTCGGTAGCGTCGTCCCACAGGCCGAGATCGCGGGGTGTGATGCGCCCTTCGGGCGCCACTGAGGTGGCTTCGACGATCAGTAACCCTGCGCCGGACAATGACAACTGACCAAGATGCATGGTATGCCATTCGGTGGCTTTGCCCTCGTCGGCCGAATATTGGCACATGGGGGCGATAATAATACGGTTGGGTAAATCTAGCTCCCCCAGCGAAATCGGGGTAAATAACTGACTCATGACGTCCTCCGGATCCATGGTAAAGAGAAAGTAAACTACCATTAGGCTTATCGGTGTTTGTGACCGGCGTCAAGTTTCCAGTGCTCAATGTCGTCGCGGGGTTAGGGCTGTCTTGAGCGACATTTTCGGGTATTATGTGCGCCGCGCGTGGGCCAGCGGCCTGCGCGCATGCAAAACAAACCACCTCCCGAAAGACAGGAAAGTACACCATGCCAGTGTTACATAACCGAATTTCTAATGAGGAGCTGAAGGCGCGCATGCTGGCGGAAACAGAGCCACGCACCACAGTTTCTTTTTATAAATACTTCACCATCGACGATCCCAAAGCGTTTCGCGACAGCCTGTACGTTCAGTTTGACAAGCTGAAGGTGTTTGGCCGCATTTATGTGGCCAAAGAGGGCATCAACGCGCAGATCAGCGTGCCGCAGAACAAGTTCGACGCGTTTAAAACCGCGCTGTTTGCCTCGCATCCGGCGCTGGATCAGGTGCGCCTGAATATCGCCTTGGAAGATGACGGTAAATCCTTCTGGGTGCTGCGCCTTAAGGTGCGCGATCGCATCGTCGCCGATGGGATTGACGATGAGAGCTTCAACCCGGCGAATGTGGGTGAGTATTTGCAGGCCGATCGCGTCAACCAGATGATTGACGATCCAGATACGCTGTTTGTGGATATGCGTAACCATTACGAATATGAAGTCGGCCACTTTGAAAACGCCATCGAAGTGCCTTCGGACACTTTCCGCGACCAACTGCCGATGGCGGTCGAGATGCTGCAGGACAATAAAGACAAAAATATTGTTATGTACTGCACTGGCGGTATCCGCTGTGAAAAAGCCAGCGCCTACATGCTGCATAATGGCTTCAAAAACGTGTACCACGTGGAAGGCGGGATTATCGAGTACGCGCGCAAGGCGAAAGAACAGGGGCTGCCGCTGAAGTTTGTCGGCAAGAACTTTGTGTTCGACGAGCGCATGGGCGAGCGGATTTCTGACGATGTGATCGCCCATTGCCATCAGTGCGGCACCGCCTGCGATGCTCACACCAACTGTAAGAATGACGGCTGCCATTTATTGTTTATTCAATGCCCGACCTGCGCCGCCAAATTTGAAGGTTGTTGCAGCGAGATCTGCCGCGAAGAGCTGAAGTTGCCGCGTGAAGAACAGCGCGCTCGCCGAGCCGGCCGAGAAAATGGCGTCAAGATTTTCAATAAGTCGAAAGGGTTGTTGCAGACCACGATGCACATTCCTGCACCGGAAGATGAAGGCCCGGTAAGCTGAGCCAATGATAAGCGCGGCAGGTTTGCCGCGCTTCATACCCGTCGCCTTCAAGCAACTTACAGGCCGTAGTCTTACTTCGCGCGTACGCCTTCGACAGAAATAATCAGCTCAACATCCTGCGACGCCGGGCCGAGATCGGTAGTGATGCCGAAATCCTTCAGCTTGATTTTACCGTTGGCTTCAAAGCCGGCGCGGTAGCCACCCCATGGGTCATTACCCTGGCCGATCAGTTTGGCGTCCAGCGTGACCGGTTTGGTAACGCCGTTCAGCGTCAGATTACCGACCACTGCATAACCGTCACCGCTCTTTTTCACTTCGGTGGATTCAAACTTGGCCTGTTTGTTCTTTTCCACGTTCAAAAACTCTGCACTGCGCAGGTGTTTGTCGCGTTCGGCGTGATTGGTGTCGACGCTGGCGGTATTGATAGTGACGTTAACCTTGTCCTTGGACGGATCTTTTTCGTCGAAGGTGAAGCCGCCGTCAAAGTCTTTGAAGGTGCCGTACAACCAGCTGTAACCCAGGTGCTGGATGCGGAATTCGATAAAGGCGTGTTGCCCCTGTTTGTCAATTTTGTAGTCGGCAGCCAGCGCGGAACCGGCGCTCAGCAGCAGTGCGCCTGCGGTCAGGCCCAATACGGTTTTCTTCAACATAGCAATCTCCATAAATCCAAAGGTTAATCGGCGCTGCTACCCAGCATCCGTTTCAAAGTCACATCACGATCAATAAAGTGATGTTTAAGCGCAGCCAGGCCGTGCAGTAGCGAGAGCACGACGACGGTCCAGGCCAGATAAAGGTGGATAGTGCCGGCGGTATCGGCCTGTTCAGCCATGCCGGTGACGGTGGCGGGGATGTCGAACCAGCCGAAAACGCTGATCGCCTGGCCGTCGGCGGTGGAAATCAGATAGCCACTGATCAGGATGCTGAACAACACGACGTACAGCGCGATATGAGCCAGTATCGCACTGACGCGAGTAAAGCGACTGTAGCTGGCCAGCGGTTTTGGCGGAGGTGAAACGAAACGCCAGATCACCCGAACCACCATGACGATGAACAACAGTGTACCGATGCTTTTATGAATTTCCGGTGCCTGGTGATACCAGACATCGTAATAGCCCAGCGTGACCATCCACAGGCCCAGGGCAAACATGCCGTAAACCGTCAGGGCAACCAGCCAATGGATTAGCACTGAAATATGACCAAAACGGCTGGCGGTATTTTTCCAAAGCATCTTGTTTCCTTACGTTCTTCATTTTCTGGATGCAATAATTAAACTTTAAGAAACATAAAATCAATAATAAATTTAACTATGTTACTTCTTTAGAATATTAATCAGTGAATTTGCGGAAGATAGCGAAAGTTAGTCAGTGAAATCGTCGTAGTGAATATCGTCATTTGAACGCGATTTCACATTAGGATTTGAAATTAAAGCATTTTATTTATTTACGTCAGCTTTTGTCATTTTGCGTAAATATGGCTTTTTTTTAACAAATAAGCCGTTAGCAAACAATGTCGATTATTTCCAGTTTGGTTTTAACCAGATTGATGGTTTGCTGTTCTGGCTCATCACTGCCAGCGCGCGTTTGCCCGTTGGCCTATGGGTTGCCGGATCGATAACCTCGCCGGTGCCTTTATAACCCGAAACCTGGGGTAGAGCGATGTGGCCTTGCATCGGGATCAAATCAGAAGGGGTGATCGGCGCATAACGCCTTTGCAGCAACAGTCGGTGGGGGAGAGAATATGGCGGATTGTTCAAGGCCGATCATCTGTTCCGGGTAGCCGAAACGGCGAAAACACGAACGGAGAAGGTTAGCGGCATGAGTCAGGTCATAAAGAAGAAATAGACATCCAGCACCAGTACCAGCAGCCACAGACAGAGATACAGCACCAGGTGTTCGCGTACATTGTTGACGATCGCCGACAGTATTTTGTTTAGCATTCTAAGCAGCCAAAAGGTAAGGACCGCTGATTATAGTATTTTTGTAGCCGGTGTTAATACTTTGAAAGAGTAAAGTATGGAGATAGAGGTGAATTTCACCTCTTAAATAAATTATACGGCCAGCAGAGACAGTGGCATCGGGGTAACCGATGGCGAGCTCGGCGGGTAGAAATAACGCAGCACGTTATAGAGAGAATAAAACTCCAGCCGGTTGCGGGCGTTGATTTTTTCCGTGATGTGGCGTTTGTGAACATAAACCGTATGTGAGCTGATTTGCAGCTTTTTGGCGATGCGGTAATTCGGCATTTCCGCCATCCAGTGTTTCATTACCGTCAACTCTTGCGGGCTGAACAGAGAGTGTTCGACGCCGCTGTCCATCAGAGTGACCGGCTTTTCCCTCAGCATGCGCAAGGTGACAGGCAATATGCTTTTGTTGAACAGGAAGGCGTTGTCAGCGATGCGCATCGGCGTTTCGCTGTAGGGATAGGGTGTGTCCAGATAAATAAACAGTAGTGCCGCGGGGCTGGCTTCAATAAAAGCCTGCAGTCGAGCATCATCTTCGTTATAGCGGCAATGTTTGGTCAGGTTGATCAGGATGTGGCTCGGCTGGTAACTGCTCAGCAGCGGTATAGCCTGTTCAATGCTGTGACAACAGGTGATTTGAGCAAAAACATAGTCAGTAAAATAGTTGTCAATTCCGACCCGGGTAAAGCAGCATTCGTCCACGACAAGCAGTTTCATGGTCACGTCCTTGTTGATCGAAAAATTACTTGGGCATATCAGCTGTAAAATAGAACTTACACCATAGGGGATCAATTCGGAAATCCGGATACATGCGTCAGAAATTTCCGTTGCCAGATTTTTTATATTAAATTTTAATGGGTTATGCGGGTGTGAATTGTAACTGGGGATAAGCCGCAGCCCGCGGGGGTCAGCGGGTGCGGTTACTGAATGGGAAAAGGTTAGTTAAAACGCTTTAGCGTAAAGGGTGAGACATCCACCGGCGGGGTCTTATCTTCGGCAAATAGGGCGGCGATCTCACCTAACGCGCTGGCAAACTTGAAGCCATGGCCGCTCAAACCACTGATGACCATGAGTCGATCGCATCCAGGGACGGTATCGATAATAAAATCTTCATCCGGACTCATATCGTAACTACAGGCTTCCCCGTGTAAACATACCCCTACACCGGGTAAAAATTGGCGCAGGAATTGGAAGACTTCAGTGCCATCACTGGCGAAGCTGCCGAAAGGTTTGCGTTGCTCTGGCGCATCCATCTCCTGGCCGCCGTCATGCTTACCTACTTTCAGCCCGTCGTTATCGGCAGGAAAACCGTAATAATGGTTGCCGTCTTGAGCCTCAACGGTAAACGCCGGGAAGCGGTTGTTGACGCTGTAACGGCCATCCGCCTGATGCCACGAAAACACCTTCCGCAGAGGTGCGATCGGTAACTGCGGCAGCAGGGCCTTTACCCAGGTGCCCGCGGTGACTACCGCTTTTCGGCCCCGGAAACGGCCTTCAGAGGTGACGACTTCCACACCGCCATCGACAGGCTCCACTGCGCTGACCGGGCAATTGAACAGCTGGCTGCAACCGGCCTCTTTAGCCAGTTTGATCAGACTGGTGACGGCCTGTTCTGAGCGCAGGAACCCGGCATCGGGTTCAAACACGCCAATGTAGCCCTCAGGTGCGTTGAATTCGGGCCAACGCTGGTTAATCTGTTCTGCACTGAGGTTTTGCGTGTTAAGGCGGAATTTTTGCGCACTGCGTTGGGCATTGCTGATAAATTCGGAATGCTGTGGCCCCAGGTTCAGTACTCCGCAGGCCTGAAACAGCTCTTCACCGGTTTGTTGAATCAGCGCGTTCCACAGCGCCTGGGCGCGCAAAATTAGTGGTACATATTTTTCGCCTTCACCATAGGCATGGCGGATGATTCGTGTATCGCCGTGGTGGCTACCGTTGCGGTGTGGAGGCATCGCGCTGTCGATCATTAATACTTTCAAGCCGGATCGCGTCGCATAGTAACCTGCCGCTGCCCCTACCGAACCGCTGCCCACAACAATCAAGTCATATTCCACGTGCCGTAACCCCTCTGATATACGTTTCTTATCACGCTATGATAAAAGGTTGAGTGCAGCAATGCACCCGTTGCGCTGCTGTGCCGGCAAAGAAAAAGGCGCCAGAGATAATCGCTGGCGCCTTAGGCTTTTTGGGGCGGTAAATTAGTGTTTTTTACGATCAAGGTCCTGGTAATCCGTTGCTTCAATCTTGGCAATGCCGGCTTCTAAGATATTGATTAATTGGCGTGCGACATCTGTAGTTAACCAAAGCGTTCTGTCTACTTGGGCTTCTTCCGGCGTCTGGTCTAGTGAAGACAGGTAATGAAGGCGTATCATCATGGCGTCATAAACGTCGACAGTACTGATATCCCAACCAACAAGCGGGTGTGTCTGAATTACTTCATCATTTCTGTCCATAAAGACCCCTTATTGAGTAGTAACTAACGTGAGTGACTAACGAGGATCAATGCGGCTCATCATCATGTGAGCAATTACAGTATACGCATATGCTTTCTATGGTGGGGATTTTCCATCCTTTTTTGCAAAATAAATATTTATTTGAGTCATTATTCTACAGGCTGGCTTGAGAAAACCAGCGTGGCGGGCATGTGGCAGTCATTCACTATCGAGCGGCGGCGGGGCGCCGTGCAAGCGTTTCTCCAGCTCGGCGGCCAGGTGCGCGAAATGCTGCTGCGTTTCAGCATCGCGATTCTGATTTTGCGCTTCCAGTTTCAGGCTGTGGATCAGCAACTGATTGGCTTTGTCATCCAGACCAAAAGCCAGATAGGAGAAAGCGACTTCCAGTACACTCAAGCGCCTTTTTTGATCGCCTATCAGCGCCAGCAACTCGCCAAAGGTCATCGTTTCTTCAGACTTTATCTTGTCCGGGGCCATTTCAAACACCTCCTGTTAAAACATTCAGTACAGACCAGATAAGGCTTTTCTTCCAGAATAAAATTGTGAAGAGAGGGGGGAGGTTTCAAAGACAAAAAAGCCGGGGAGCGACCCCCGGCAAAAACAGCATTGCAGTGTTATTCTGCGCTGAACCACTCGTCTGCGCTTTCCCAGGTTTCCTGGAGGATTTCAGCGATAAGATCTTTATCCGTTTTTAGGCCGCCAAGCACAGAAAGCCCGTTGGAACCGGCATAACGGACCTGAACCACGGCGTCTGGAAATTGGCGCTTGACCCGTTTGCCCAGCTCGCCGGTCAGGGCTTCGATAGCCCCTGGCGGTAGCGGTCTGGTTTTATCTATAGTGACTTCAACACGCATTATTGCCCCCGAAGCGATTTACTGGTTATTTATACAGTTAACTTCGCGTAGGGGCAAGAGGTTGCGTTAAAAAAGATTTTACGCTTTCACTGACCAGCTCAGGCTCTCTCCGGCCAGGAACGGCACAACCGTTTCCTGGCCGATGGTGATCTCTTCCGGCTGCGTCGTCGGGACACGCTGCAGTTCGATAAAATCGGCATTGACCGGCAGGCCATAAAAGCGCGGACCGTTCAGTGAGCAGAAGGCTTCCAGATGATCCAGCGCGCCCAATTGCTCGAATACGCTGGCGTAGGCCGGAATTGCATTAGGGGCGTTAAATACGCCTGCGCACCCGCAGCTTGATTCTTTGCGATGCTTGGCATGCGGCGCTGAGTCGGTGCCGAGGAAGAAGCGATCCGAACCGCTGGCGACGGCTTTACGCAGCGCCTCTTGGTGAATATTGCGTTTCAGGATCGGCAGACAGAAAAGATGCGGGCGGATGCCGCCAACCAGCATATGGTTGCGGTTAAACATCAAGTGCTGTGGCGTGACAGTGGCGCCAAGAAAACGATTGCCTTCCTGCACATATTGAGCCGCTTCTTTGGTCGTGATGTGCTCGAAGACGATTTTCAGTTCCGGGAACTGCTGGCGGATTGGCTCCATAACCTGCTCAATAAAGCGTGCCTCGCGATCGAAAATATCGACGGCGGCGTCAGTCACTTCACCGTGGATCAACAGCGGCATGCCAACTTTCTGCATTTGTTCGAAGAGCGGGTAAATGCCTTTCACATCGCTGACGCCGTGGCTGGAGTTGGTGGTCGCGTTGGCAGGGTACAGCTTGGCTGCGGTGAACACGCCCTGCTCGAAGCCGTTGACCAGTTCAGCGGCGGCCAATGAGTTGGTCAGGTAGCAGGTCATCAGCGGGGTGAAGTCATGATCCTGAGGAACAGCGGCCAGAATGCGGTCACGATAAGCCCGGGCAGCGTCTACGGTAGTGATTGGCGGAGCCAGATTAGGCATCACAATCGCCCGGCCAAATACCTGACTGGTATAGGGCAGAACCGTTTTCAGCATGTCGTCATCACGCAGATGGATGTGCCAGTCGTCAGGGCGGCGGATTTTCAGGGCTTGAGGTTGTGCGGTCATGTTGCAAGGCTCCGGCGGTCAGAAACACGTCTATATAAAAGCGAATAATGGGGGTTATTCACGCCGGGGTGTAAGGATAAGCGGAAAGCGTCGCCGATGCATCTGTTTGTTCACTGCAAGTTGAAATCAATTGGCTATCGGGCGCATAGTGACAGGGATTTTAACGATTCCCGCCTTCTAACTGCCGGGTAATCAACGTTTATCAAGTGGAATGGGAGAACGAAATGGAAGTGCGTGTTATTGCCACCCTGCAGGCGAAACCTGAATTTGTGTCCGCCGTAAGCGATGCGCTGCATGAGATTATAGAGCCAAGCCGCCAGGAACTGGGTAACCTGCAGTATGATCTGCACCGCGATCTGGAACAGCCTGGTCTTTTCGTGTTTTTCGAGCGTTGGGCAAGTGCGGAAGCGCTGGAGAAACACAACGCTACCGAGCATTTTAAGCGGTTTGTCAGCCAGCTCGACGGCAAGCTGGATTTGCTGGATATCAAGCAATTGAAAAAAATTGCCTGAACCGATTTTTCGGCAAGAAAAAACCCGCCATTTGGCGGGTTTTTTTATCGGAGCAGATTAATTATTCGTTAACTGGCTGCGGTTTGGTTGCCGGCGCTGTGGCTTGATTTACCGCAGCATGACCACCCGCTGAGCCTTTACCTTCGAAACTGAAGGAAGGGCGTTGCCAATCACTGCGTTTTTGTTCTTCCGGCTCGTAAGCCGGCGCAGGAGCCTTGGTCATTGGTGCCGTGGCGATATGCTTATAGAGCGTATCTTGTACCGGCGCTGGCTGCAGAACAACCGGCGGTTTTTCTGCAACAGCTACCGGGGCAGCCGCTTCCTGAACAGGTGCGGCCTCAACGATGACTGGCGCTGGTTCTGCGACAGGCTCTACAACAACAGTGACAGCCTCTTCCGCAACAGCAGGCGTTGCTTCAGCCACCGGTGCTGCTTCAACTGCAGTAGTCTCTTCAACCAAGGTAGCTTCTTCAACTACTGGAGTATCGGTCTGCGGTACCACTGTCGATTCCTCAGATTGAGCTGCAATGGCCGGCTCAACAGTTTCAACTTTCGGCTGGGCTTCTTCTGCAATGACAACTTCAGCAGTTTCTACCGGTGCGAGGGTTTGTGAGGCAGCTTCAGCGATAATCGGAGCGGCTACGCTGACGGCTTCTTGCGTCATCACATTGTCGGCAGCGATTTCGGTAGCTTCAGTCTGAACGTCAACTTCTTCAGTCACTTGCGCAGCTTGTGTTACAGGGTAACTCACCCATACCTTGCCAGAAGCCATTTCCGGCGAGGCGAAAGCCCCGGCCAGCGGCATTGGTGACTGGGCAGGGTAACGCTCATCACGGTAACGGCGACGGCGCTGCCCGCTCACGCGCAGATGACGTGGTGAGCGGCGTGAACGGCGTGGCATGCCATTTTCACCGTTACGGTTGTCGCCCTGAACATCATCGTCGACTGCTGCATCAAGGGTTTCAGGCAGCAGTTTAACGCTGTCTTCTTCCAGAGCAGGCTTCACGTCTTGGGTTTTCACAACCGGCGCTTTAGGTGCCAGCAGTTCTTCCGCGGCGCGATGCAGTTCTTCTTCCGCGGACAGTACGCGAACTTTCTGCGACAGAGGACGACGCTGGCGACGCTGCATGTTCTGCTGCTGGCGTTCTTCCTGATCTTCATCGCTGATAACGTTGGTGCTGGTGTTTACACTTTCCAGTGCAGCCACTTCCTGCTGAGCTTGACGCTTCTCTTCCTGACGACGGCGTTGGCGTTCTGCGCGCTGGTCACGGCGCTGTTGCTGCTCTTCACGCTGTGCCTTGGCTGCCTCTTCAGATTGCGGCTCCTCGGCAACCGGTGCAACCTGCGGCGCATTGCGGCGGTTGTTACGGCGTTGTTCATCGCGCGCTTCACGGCCTTCACCACGGTTGTCACGCGGTTCACGATTTTCACGTGGTTCACGGTTATCGCGCTCGCGATTATCACGGCCTTCGCCCCGTTCTTTACGTTCGCCACGTTCAGGACGATCGCTACGCTCACCGCGTTCCCCACGCTCACCGCGTTCCCCACGCTCACCGCGTTCCCCACGCTCACCGCGTTCTTTACGGCCTGTACCCTGACGGCGTTGACCACGGCGATCCTGGCGGCGGTTTTCACCGTTGCCTTCGGCCTTAGGTGCTTCAACGGCAGGTTTGGCTTCAACAACAGGTGGTTCTTCACTGGCGAACAGCGCTTTCAATCCACCGAACAGGCGGCCCAACAGGCCTGGTTTGGCAGCGGTTGCAGCGCTTGGTTTGGTCGCTACAGCGGCTGTTGCAGCTTGTGTTGCCACAGGTTCTTCGGCAGGCGGCGGTGCGTCAGCAGCCAGAGAGAACGAGGCCAGAGCCGGTTGTTCCGGACGTTTGCGCTCCATCGGCGCATCTTCCAGTGGCTGGGCCATCTCTTCTTCGTGCAGTTTCGGCAACAGGTAGCTCAGGGTTGGTGTTTCTTCGCCTTTGCGTACACGCAACACAGAGTAGTGCGGGGTTTGCATCTGATCGTTCGGCACGATGATCGCTTTCACGCCACCCTGACGTTTTTCGATCGCGCTTACCGACTCACGTTTCTCGTTCAGCAGGTAAGAGGCAACCTGAACTGGCACGATAGCGTGAACTTCTTTGGTATTTTCCTTCAGCGCTTCTTCTTCGATCAGGCGCAGAATGGAAAGTGCCAGCGATTCGTTATCACGGATGGTGCCGGTACCATTACAGCGCGGACAGACGTGATGACTGGATTCACCCAGTGACGGGCTGAGGCGCTGACGCGACATCTCAAGCAGACCAAAGCGGGAAATGCGGCCGATCTGGATACGCGCACGGTCCTGGCGCACTGCGTCACGCAGGCGGTTTTCCACTTCGCGTTGGTGGCGCACCGGAGTCATATCGATGAAGTCGATAACAATCAGGCCGCCAAGGTCACGCAAACGCAGCTGGCGAGCGATTTCGTCTGCCGCTTCCAGGTTGGTGTTGAACGCAGTTTCTTCGATATCGCCGCCGCGGGTTGCTCGCGCGGAGTTGATGTCGATGGCGGTCAACGCTTCGGTAGTGTCGATAACGATCGAGCCGCCGGAAGGCAGGCGCACTTCACGCTGGAAGGCGGATTCGATCTGAGATTCGATTTGGTAATGGCTGAACAGAGGGATTTCACCGCTGTACAGTTTGATTTTGCTGCTGAAATCCGGGCGACCCAGTGCAGCGATGTGCTCTTTGGCCAAATCGAGAACTTTAGGGTTGTCGATCAGGATTTCACCGATGTCCGGGCGAAGGTAGTCGCGGAATGCGCGTACGATCACATTGCTTTCCTGGTGGATCAGGAACGGGGCAGAGCGGCCTTCGGCGGCTTTCTTGATGGCTTCCCAATGCTTCAGACGGAAAGACAGGTCCCACTGCAGCGCATCGGCAGATTTGCCAACGCCCGCGGTGCGAACAATCAGGCCCATACCGTCCGGCAATTGCAGGGAGGAAAGCGCTTCTTTCAATTCGGTGCGGTCGTCACCCTCGATGCGGCGGGAAATGCCACCGGCACGCGGGTTGTTCGGCATCAACACCAGATAACTGCCGGCCAGACTGATGAAGGTGGTCAGGGCTGCGCCTTTGTTACCACGTTCTTCTTTATCAATCTGAACGATAACTTCCTGGCCTTCGCGCAGCACATCTTTGATGTTCGGGCGGCCATGGGAAGAGTAGTTACTTGGGAAGTATTCGCGGGCAATTTCTTTAAGAGGGAGGAAACCATGTCGTTCTGCGCCGTAATCAACGAACGCTGCTTCAAGACTTGGTTCAATACGAGTGATTTTGCCTTTGTAAATATTCGCTTTTTTCTGTTCATGACCTGGGCTTTCAATGTCCAAATCATACAGCCGCTGTCCATCTACAAGGGCAACACGCAACTCTTCCTGCTGAGTTGCGTTAATCAACATTCTTTTCATCTTAACTTACTCGTTATTTTTACATTATCGACAAAGCTGCGGGCAAAATAACCTCATGGCCGGGTTAAAACCGAAAACCCCGTGTCTTCTCGCAAAGTCGTCAACCTCACGGTTGTCGCCTGCATAGGGGCGCATTATCTCGGTAAGCCTGTATTTCTTTGTGAAAAACAGCACTTTTACTAGGGGAATAGCCTCTGATTTACGTCGACAGATCTGATTCCGTTTGCCGGCCAAGCTGCAACCCGCAGCCCGCTAATTGTTTGATTTCGCATTACGTCTTACGCCATTGCTGCGTTTTTGCGCCATCAGACAAATTTTATAATTCCACCGTTTTCCCTGTTTAACGAGAATCAACGTGGAAAGTAAACGCATTATTCCACTGCTGATACCGTTATAGCAAGGTGACTTTTCCTTAACTGCGGAAGAAATCGCAAACGTTCAAATCGGCTTGCTGCCTTATTGTTCGCAAGGGTTTCATCTGTAGTCTGAGAGACAGTTAAGCACAGAAAAAGAAGTGGCGCTATTTACTCGCTCTATTTAGAATCCCGCTCCATGAAAACGAACATTCCCGCAGTACAATTAATCACGATTTCTGACGACGAAGCCGGTCAGAGAATCGACAACTTTTTACTTGCCCGCCTGAAAGGCGTGCCGAAGAGCATGATTTACCGCATCGTGCGTAAAGGCGAGGTGCGGGTTAATAAAGGACGCATCAAGGCAGAATATAAACTGGCTGCCGGCGACGTGGTGCGCGTACCGCCGGTGCGAGTTGCCGAACGTGAAGAGGCGCCGGTTTCCGCCAAACTGGATAAAGTGGCTGCGCTGGCAGATTGCATATTGTATGAAGACGATCACCTGCTGCTGCTTAACAAGCCATCAGGTACGGCAGTTCATGGCGGCAGCGGCCTGAGCTTTGGCGTGATCGAAGGTCTGCGTGCGCTTCGTCCCGAAGCCCGCTTTCTGGAGCTGGTTCACCGCCTGGACCGCGACACCTCAGGCGTGCTGCTGGTGGCGAAAAAACGCTCTGCGTTGCGTTCGCTGCACGAGCAACTGCGCCTGAAAGGGATGCAAAAAGATTACCTGGCGCTGGTTCGCGGCCAGTGGCAATCACATTGCAAAACGGTGCAGGCGCCATTGCTGAAAAATATTCTGCAGAGCGGTGAGCGCATCGTTCGCGTCAACAGCGAAGGTAAACCGTCGGAAACCCGCTTCAAGGTGGAAGAGCGCTTTGAGCATGCAACGCTGGTCAAAGCCAGCCCGATCACCGGGCGCACCCATCAGATCCGTGTGCACACTTTGCATGCGGGGCATCCGATAGCCTTTGACGATCGTTATGGCGATCGCGAGTTCGATCGCCAACTGGCAGGCACCGGGCTCAAGCGCTTGTTCCTGCACGCGGCTGCTTTGCGTTTCGAACATCCGGGTACCGGCGAAACGATGCGTATCGAAGCGCCGATGGATGACGAGTTGCGTCACTGCCTGCTGGTGTTGCGCAAACAGTCACAGGGCAAATAACGCAGCCCTTTTTACCCTATGCCAGCGGGTTGATGCCCTCAGCCCGCAGCATTTCCAGCAGTGCGATCAACGGCAGACCGATCAGCGCATTGGGGTCCCGTCCCTCCAGTTTCTCGAACAACGCAATCCCCAATCCCTCACTTTTAAAGCTGCCTGCGCAGTTGAGTGGCTGCTCAAGGTGCACGTAAGCGCTAATTTCAGCCTCGCTCAGCGTGCGAAAATGTACGTGAAAGGGTTCGCACAACACCTGCAGATGCCGGCTGCGGCTGTTATACAACGCCAATCCGGTATAAAAGGTGACCCTTTGGCCACTGGCCTGGCGCAATTGAGCGCAGGCGTTCTCTTCCGTGTGCGGTTTTCCTGTGATTTTTCCCTCGATCACGCAGACCTGATCGGAGCCGATAATCAGATGTTCGGGGTAGGCGGCAGCCAGCGCCTGGGCTTTCGCTGTGGCCAATCGCAACACCAGCGCCTCGGCGCTTTCCCCGGCCAGCGGGGTTTCATCCACCTGCGGGGCAGCGCAAACGAAGGGCAGGTGCAGCTTTTCCAAGAGCATCTGGCGATAGGTCGAGGTGGAGGCAAGAAGAAGTCTTTGCATAATATTTTTTCGCAAACCGTAGCGTAAATAGAGTGAGCATTTTAAACTGTCCGCCGCTGAGGAAGCGAATATTGGTGAAAGGTGCCGTTTTACGGCCTTTTTCTTTGACTCTACGTCGTTACAAAGTTAATATGCGCGCCCTATGCAAAAGGTAAAATTACCCTTGACCATTGATGCGGTACGTACCGCTCAGAAACGCCTGGACTATGTTGGTTCCTATGCGCCTGAGCAGGTTACACGTGTTGCCGACTCCGTGGTCAGTGTGGATAGTGATGTTGAGGTTTCGTTATCGTTCGATATTGATAACCAACGCCTCGCGGTGATAACAGGGCATTCGGACGTTCAGGTAACCCTGATGTGCCAACGCTGTGGCGTCCCGTTTGAACGTCATATCCACACAACATATTGTTTTAGCCCGGTCGTCAATGATGAGCAGGCTGAGGCATTACCGGGAGCGTACGAACCGATCGAAGTCGATGAGTTTGGCGAAGTCGATCTGTTGGCAATGATTGAAGACGAAATTATTCTTTCTCTGCCTGTCGTCCCGTTACATGAATCTGAACACTGTGAAGTGTCCGAAGCGGACATGGTATTTGGCAAACTGCCTGCAGAGGCGGAGAAACCGAATCCATTTGCCGTATTAGCCAGTTTAAAGCGTAAGTAATTAAGGAGTAAGGTCCATGGCCGTACAACAAAATAAACCAACCCGTTCCAAGCGTGGCATGCGTCGTTCACACGATGCTCTGACCACCACCACATTGTCTGTTGATGCGACTTCTGGTGAAACTCATCGTCGTCACCACATCACTGCCGACGGTTTCTACCGCGGTCGCAAGGTTATCGGCTAAGTAGCGGTACCTTGACTCGTCTAACCCTGGCGTTAGATGCAATGGGCGGGGACTTCGGTCCCTGCGTCACAGTGCCTGCTTCATTGCAGGCACTGGCCTCTAATTTACAGCTTCATCTCCTGCTGGTCGGCGATCCCGACGCCATCTCTCCTTTACTTGCCAAAGCCGATCCGGTTCTTCTGGAGCGTTTGCAAGTCGTGCCTGCTGAATCAGTCATTGCCGGCGACGCCAAACCCTCACAAGCGATACGCGCCAGCCGTGGCACGTCTATGCGCATTGCGCTGGAACTGACCAAAAACGGTGATGCGCAGGGCTGCGTCAGTGCAGGTAATACCGGTGCGTTGATGGGCCTGGCGAAAATGCTGATTAAGCCGTTGGACGGTATTGAACGTCCGGCGCTGATGACCGTGATCCCGAACCAGCAGCGCGGCAAAACCGTAGTGCTGGATCTGGGCGCCAACGTTGAATGCGACAGCACCATGCTGGTGCAGTTTGCGGTAATGGGCGCGGTGATGGCCGAAGAGGTGGTGGGTATTGCGCAGCCTCGTGTGGCGCTGCTGAATATCGGTGAAGAAGAGACCAAAGGCCTGGATAATATTCGCGAAGCGGCCGCCGTCCTGAAAAATACTCCGGCAATCAACTATATTGGTTACCTGGAAGGTAATGACCTGCTCACCGGTAAAACCGATGTAATGGTCTGCGACGGCTTTGTGGGTAACGTCACCCTGAAGACCATGGAAGGGGTGGTAAGAGTATTTTTATCGCTGTTGAAATCATCCGGAGACGGTGGCAAGCAGGCGTGGTGGTTAAAGTTGTTAGGCCGTTGGTTGCAAAAACGGGTGGTAAAGCGGTTCGGCCACCTGAACCCCGACCAGTATAATGGCGCATGTCTGTTAGGATTGCGCAGCACCGTAATCAAGAGCCACGGCGCTGCGAACCCACACGCGTTTGCAGTAGCAATCGAACAGGCTGTGCAGGCGGTGCAGCGGCAAGTCCCTGAAAGGATTGCTGCGCGCCTTGAAGCTGTATTACCTAAGAGTGACTGATCGTACATGTATACAAAGATTCTCGGTACGGGGAGTTATTTACCCGTACAAGTGCGCACCAACGCTGACCTTGAAAAAATGGTGGATACTTCTGACGAGTGGATCGTCACGCGTACCGGTATCCGTGAACGCCGTATCGCTGCCGCCGATGAAACCGTGGCGACGATGGGCTTCCATGCTGCTGAAAAAGCGCTGGAAATGGCAGGTGTGGCTAAAGAAGACATCGGGTTGATCGTAGTTGCGACTACCACCTCGAGCCACGCATTCCCCAGCTCTGCTTGCCAGGTGCAGCAGATGCTGGGCATTAAAGACTGTGCGGCCTTCGATCTGGCGGCGGCCTGCGCCGGTTTTACCTATGCGCTGAGCGTGGCCGATCAGTACGTCAAGAATGGCTCTGTGAAACATGCGCTGGTGATCGGTGCGGACGTGCTGTCGCGTACGCTGGATCCTGAAGATCGCGGCACCATCATTCTGTTCGGTGATGGCGCGGGTGCGGTGTTGTTGGGCGCGTCTGAAGAGCCGGGAATTCTGTCTACCCATTTGCATGCCGATGGGACTTACGGTGGCCTGTTGACGCTGCCGTTCAAGGATCGTCAGGATCAAGACAAGCCGGCCTACGTCACCATGGCCGGCAATGAAGTATTCAAGGTTGCGGTTACCGAACTGGCTCACATTGTGGAAGAAACGCTGCAAGCCAATAATCTGGACCGCGAGCAGTTGGATTGGCTGGTGCCACACCAGGCCAACCTGCGCATTATCAGTGCGACGGCGAAAAAACTGGGTATGGGAATGGAGAAAGTGGTGGTGACGCTCGATCGTCACGGCAACACTTCTGCCGCTTCGGTCCCGGCAGCGTTCGACGAAGCTGTGCGTGATGGGCGGATCCAGCGCGGCCAACTGGTGCTGCTGGAAGCCTTTGGCGGCGGCTTTACCTGGGGCTCGGCGCTGGTCCGTTTCTGATTAACAGGAAGAAAAAATGACGCAATTTGCTTTTGTTTTCCCTGGTCAAGGGTCTCAGTCCCTTGGCATGCTGGCCGATTTGGCGGCGCAATTTCCGATCGTTGAAGAAACTTTCAGCGAGGCTTCGTCCGTTCTGGGTTATGACCTGTGGCAGTTGGTGCAGCAAGGCCCGGCGGAAGAGCTGAACAAAACCTGGCAGACGCAGCCGGCATTGCTGGCCGCTTCCGTGGCGATTTTCCGCGTCTGGCAGCAACAGGGCGGTAAAGCGCCTGCGATGATGGCGGGCCACAGCCTGGGTGAATACTCGGCGCTGGTGTGTGCGGGCGTGCTGGATTTCCAGGCGGCGATTCGTTTGGTTGAGCTGCGCGGCAAACTGATGCAAGAAGCGGTGCCGGAAGGCACTGGCGCGATGTTCGCCATTATCGGCCTGGATAGCGATGCTATCGCCAAAGCCTGTGAAGAGTCCGCTCAAGGGCAGGTCGTGTCTCCGGTGAACTTCAACTCGCCGGGACAGGTTGTCATCGCCGGCAACAAAGAAGCGGTTGAGCGCGCAGGCGCTGCCTGTAAAGCCGCTGGCGCCAAGCGTGCGTTGCCGTTACCGGTGAGCGTACCTTCGCATTGCGCACTGATGAAGCCGGCGGCAGATCAACTGGCCGTCGCGTTGCAGGAAATTACCTTCAGCGCGCCGCAGGTAGCGGTGGTGAATAACGTCGACGTGCGCACTGAAACCGATCCAGAAGCCATCCGCAGTGCGCTGGTACGCCAGCTGTACAGCCCGGTGCGCTGGACCGAGAGCGTAGAATTTATGGCAGCACAGGGCGTTACGTCGCTGCTAGAGGTTGGTCCGGGTAAGGTTCTGACCGGTCTGACTAAACGTATTGTTGACACCCTGACGGCGGCAGCGGTTAATGACGCGGCCAGCCTGTCAGCGGCGCTTGAACAATAAAGAGGAAAATAATGGGCTTCGAAGGTAAAGTTGTTCTGGTCACCGGCGCTAGCCGGGGTATTGGCCGGGCTATTGCAGAGTCGTTTGCAGCACGTGGCGCTAAAGTGATCGGCACCGCCACCAGTGAAAGCGGTGCTGAGGCTATCAGCAGCTATCTGGGTGCAAACGGCAAAGGGTTTGCGCTGAACGTGGTTGATGCTCAATCTATCGACAGCGTTCTGACATCTATTCGTGCTGAATTTGGCGAAATCGACATTTTAGTGAATAATGCCGGCATTACGCGTGATAACCTGCTGATGCGCATGAAGGATGATGAGTGGCAGGATATCCTGGACACTAATTTGACTTCCGTATTCCGTCTGTCAAAAGCGGTAATGCGAGCTATGATGAAAAAGCGGTTTGGCCGGATCATCACCATCGGTTCCGTAGTTGGTACCATGGGGAACGCAGGGCAGGCTAATTACGCGGCGGCTAAAGCCGGTCTGATTGGCTTTAGTAAGTCTTTGGCACGTGAAGTTGCTTCGCGTGGCATTACGGTCAACGTCGTGGCACCTGGCTTTATTGAGACGGACATGACACGGGCGTTGACAGATGATCAACGTGCAGGCATTTTGTCATCAGTTCCAGCCAATCGGCTGGGGGATGCTAAAGAAATCGCCAGCGCTGTTGCATTTTTAGCCTCTGATGAGGCTGGCTACATCACCGGTGAAACGTTACATGTCAATGGCGGCATGTACATGATTTAAAAAATGCGAAAACTATTTGCGTTATTTGGGGTAAAAACCGCAAAATAGCGTAAAATCGTGGTTTGACCAGCCGGGATTTAGTTGCATCTTTTTCAACATTTTATACACTACGAAAACCATCGCGAAAGCGAGTTTTGATAGGAAATTTAAGAGTATGAGCACTATCGAAGAACGCGTTAAGAAAATCATTGTTGAGCAACTGGGTGTTAAACAGGAAGAAGTTTTAAATAACGCTTCTTTCGTTGAAGATCTGGGCGCTGATTCTCTTGACACCGTTGAACTGGTAATGGCACTGGAAGAAGAATTCGATACTGAGATTCCAGACGAAGAAGCTGAGAAAATCACTACTGTTCAGGCAGCTATTGATTTCATCAACGCTAGCCAGCAGTAAGAGAACATATCTAGGCGGTCATTCGACCGCCTAAGTTTTTTCTATCCCTAGTGTCATATTTTCCCTCCTTGGAGGACAAACGTGTCTAAGCGTCGAGTAGTTGTGACCGGACTGGGCATGTTGTCTCCTGTCGGCAATACTGTAGAGTCCACATGGAACGCTCTTCTTGCCGGTCAGAGTGGCATCAGCCTGATCGACCATTTCGATACCACTGCCTATGCGACCAAATTTGCTGGCCTGGTAAAGAACTTTAATTCAGAGGATTTCATCTCTCGCAAAGATGCGCGCAAGATGGACGCCTTCATCCAGTACGGGATCGCTGCCGGCATGCAAGCCATGCAGGATGCGGGGCTGGATATCACCGAGGCTAACGCCAGCCGCATTGGTGCCGCTATCGGCTCCGGTATCGGCGGCCTGGGTTTGATTGAAGAAAACCACAGTTCACTGGTTAACGGTGGCCCACGGAAAATCAGTCCGTTCTTTGTGCCGTCGACCATCGTGAACATGATTGCAGGTCACCTGACCATTATGTTCGGTATGCGTGGCCCGAGTATTTCGATCGCCACCGCCTGTACGTCAGGTGTACATAACATTGGCCATGCCGCGCGTATCATTGCTTACAATGATGCCGACGTTATGCTGGCCGGTGGAGCAGAGAAAGCCAGTACTCCGCTGGGGGTTGGCGGTTTCGGTGCAGCGCGTGCGCTCTCGACCCGCAACGAAAACCCTCAGGCGGCCAGCCGCCCATGGGATAAAGACCGTGACGGTTTCGTCCTGGGCGACGGCGCCGGCATGATGGTGCTGGAAGAGTACGAGCACGCCAAGAAACGTGGTGCCAAGATTTACGCCGAAGTTGTCGGTTTTGGGATGAGCAGCGATGCCTATCACATGACGTCTCCGCCGGAAAACGGCGCGGGCGCCGCGCTGGCAATGGAAAACGCTTTGCTTGACGCCGGTGTGACCACGTCACAAATCGGGTATATCAATGCGCACGGCACCTCTACGCCGGCCGGTGATACCGCCGAAACTCAGGCAGTGAAGTCGGTATTTGGCAGCGATGCGCAGCGCGTGATGGTCAGTTCGACCAAATCGATGACCGGCCACCTGTTAGGTGCGGCAGGTGCGATTGAATCGATCTTCACCGTGCTGGCATTGCGTGATCAAGCTGTTCCGCCAACCATCAATCTGGATAACCCGGATGAAGGTTGCGATCTGGACTTCGTTCCGCACGAAGCGCGCCAGGTAAGCGATCTGCAGTACACGCTGTGTAACTCCTTTGGTTTCGGCGGTACTAACGGTTCGCTGATCTTCCGCAAGGTGTGATGTGTCTGCTGGCAGACTGTAAAAACCCGCTTTCGAGCGGGTTTTTTTATGGTTGTTTACCGGTGAAAAAATGAGTTCCGCACTTTTTTGGCTGAAAAATTAATGGAATAGGCTTTACTGGTGGAAGGTTGCCGGCAAAAGTCGGAGTAAATCCATGGTTAGATAAGCAGGAGAAAGTGTATGTTGAGCGGAAAACGTGCGTTGGTCACGGGGGGCGGGCGCGATTTTGGGCAAGCCGTGTCGGTCTGGCTGGCGCGTGAGGGTGTTGACGTGGATATCTGCGCCCGACAACTCAGCAGCGCAAGGGAAACTCAAAAAATCATACGGGCCGAAGGCGGGCGGGCGCAGGCCTACCAGTGCGATATAGCCGATCCTGCTTCGCTTAGGGCGTTTGTCGATCAACTGTTGCAGGACGACAGGCCGATCGACATCCTGGTATTGAGCGCAGCCCAATGGCTTGAGGGTGCGCTGGAGAACAAAGATGATGTCGATGTCATCAGTACCATCAACTCTGGGCTGACGGGGAATATTTTACTGACCCGCGCACTGTTGCCCAGCCTGCGGCTTTCGGCCGGGGCTGACATTATGGTGATGGTGTCGGCGTGCGGCATACCTCAATTCATCGGGTCGAGTGCTCATCCGGCGTTTTTTGCCGCCAAGCAGGGGATCGGGGGCTTTTGCCATAACATCGCGCACCACCTGGCCGCGGAAAACATTCGGGTGACGGGTTTTTATCCGCCGGATTTTGAAATGTGCGGCCTGGATGACGAGCCACCCGAACAATCGGAGCAACCCGTGCTGAACGCACGTTCGATCTGGGAAACGATGCGTTTTGTGCTGCAGCAGCCGCGCAGTTGCCACATTAACGCCATCCACTTCCAGGGGCCTTGCCGCTGAGCGCCGGCATAACGAGGAGAGTGTGGGGAAATATGTACTGGATTAACGGACAACAGCAGGGTGCGTTAGCGCCAAGCGATCGCGGTTTGCAGTTCGGTGATGGCTGTTTTACTACTGCCAGGGTTATCGATGGCAGCATAGAGCTGCTTTCCTGGCATATTGAGCGCCTGCAACAGGCGGCACAGCGGCTGATGATGCCGGATACCGATTGGGGGGCTCTTGAAACTGAAATGGTGCATGCGGCAGAATCTATCCCGCTCGGCGTGGTCAAAGCGATAGTGACGCGCGGCAGCGGCGGACGAGGTTACAGCCCGCAGGGGTGTGAAAATCCTACGCGGATTGTCTCTCGCAGTGCCTATCCCAGCCATTACCTTTCGTGGCGCGAACAGGGAATCAGCCTGGCGCTCAGCCCGGTGGCTCTGGCGCGTAATCCGTTGCTGGCGGGGCTGAAACACTTGAACCGCCTGGAGCAGGTGTTGATCCGCGCGCATCTTGACCAGACGGCTGCCGACGAGGCGCTGGTGCTTGACACTGCCGGTATGCTGGTGGAATGCTGTGCGGCTAATTTATTCTGGCGCAAAGGGAAAGCGGTATTTACGCCCGATCTGAGCCAGGCCGGCGTGGCTGGTTTGATGCGCCGCAGAGTGATTGAGTTGCTGGCGGGCAGTGAATATTCATTGCACTACGTCAGCGAGCCGCTGGTCACTCTTGCCGACGCCGAAGAAGTGCTGGTGAGCAACGCGCTGATGCCATTGCTGCCGGTAAATACAGCGCAATCCTGGCGTTATCGCTCGCGTCAACTCTATGATTTTTTGCGCCCACACTGTTAACGATGGCTGATTGATGAAGAAAAGAAAGCTGAAGGTCGTTTCTATTATTGTTGTTCTGGTATTGGCCCTGCTGTTTTGGGGTTACCAGAAGGTTGAACGCTTTGCTGATACGCCATTGGCGATCCAGCAGGAAGCCATTTTTAAACTGCCGGCCGGCACCGGACGCGTAGCGCTGGAAGAGTTGCTGGTGCGCGACAAGCTGATTCGCAACGGTGTCTGGTTCCCGTGGCTGCTGCGGCTGGAGCCGCAGTTGGCGGAGTTCAAGGCCGGCACCTACCGCTTTACGCCGGGCATGACGGTGCGCCAGATGCTCAAACTGCTGGCCAGCGGTAAAGAAGCCCAGTTCAGCGCGCGTTTTATCGAAGGCTCGCGTTTGCGCGACTGGCTATTGGTGCTGCAGCAATCTAAATACCTCAAACATACGCTGGCGGGCAAAAGCGAAGCGGAAATCGCCGTGGCGCTGGGTCTGCCGGAGGGGGCTCATCCGGAAGGGCGCCTGTATCCGGATACTTATCTGTATACCGCCGGTATGAGCGATATCGCATTGCTCAAGCGCGCTCATCTGCGCATGGTCAAGGCGCTGGACGCTGCCTGGGCGGGCCGCGATACCAGCCTGCCGTACAAGGCACCGGAAGAACTGCTGACCATGGCTTCGATAGTCGAGAAGGAAACCGCCGTGCCGGAAGAGCGCACCAAGGTGGCCTCGGTATTCATTAATCGCCTGCGCATTGGCATGCGCCTGCAAACCGATCCAACGGTGATCTACGGGATGGGTGATGCTTATAATGGCAACATTACCCGCAAAGATCTGGAAACTTCGACGCCGTACAACACTTATGTGATCAACGGCCTGCCACCGACGCCGATCGCCATGCCGGGCCTGGCTTCTCTGGAAGCCGCCGCCAATCCGGCGAAGACGCCTTATTTGTACTTTGTCGCCGATGGCAAGGGCGGCCACCAGTTTACCACTAACCTGGCAAGCCATAATCAGGCGGTGCGCGCCTATCGCCAGGTGCTTAAGGAAAAGAATGAAAAGTAAATTTGTGGTTATCGAAGGGCTTGAAGGGGCGGGAAAAACCACCGCGCGCGATACCGTGGTCAACGTGCTACGCGAACACGGCATTAGCGACATTGTCTTTACTCGCGAGCCGGGCGGTACCCCACTGGCGGAAAAGCTGCGCGATCTGTTCAAACGTGGCGTAGACGGCGAATTGCCGACCATCAAAGCCGAAGTGCTGATGCTGTATGCGGCCCGCGTGCAACTGGTAGAAACGGTTATCAAACCGGCGCTGGCGCGTGGTGCCTGGGTGGTCGGCGATCGTCACGATTTGTCATCACAGGCCTATCAGGGCGGCGGCCGCGGCGTAGATCAACAGCTGATGGCCTCGCTGCGTGACACCGTTTTGGGGGATTTCCGCCCGGACCTGACGGTTTATCTGGATCTGCCGCCGCGGGTTGGCCTGCAGCGCGCCCGTGCGCGCGGCGAACTGGATCGTATTGAGCAGGAAGCGCTGCCGTTCTTTGAACGCACCCGCTCGCGCTATCTGGAGTTGGCGGCGCAGGACGATTCTATCGTCACCGTTGACGCCTCTCAATCGCTGGAACAGGTGACGGCGGCTATCCGCAGTTGCCTCAGCCAATGGCTACGGCAGGAAGGGGTGTAATGAACTGGTACCCGTGGCTCAACACGCCTTACCGTCAGTTGGTCGGGCAATATGCAGCCGGTCGCGGCCATCATGCCCTGTTGTTGCATGCTTCAGTGGGCAATGGCGATGAAGCGCTGGCTTATGGTCTAAGCCGCTGGTTGATTTGTCAGCGGCGTAACGGCGAGAAAAGCTGCGGCGAGTGTCATAGCTGCCGGCTTATGCTGGCGGGGAACCATCCGGACTATCACGTATTGGCGCCGGAAAAGGGAAAAAGCAGCCTGGGTGTCGAGCCTATCCGTCAGGTGATCGAAACCCTTTATTCCCACGCCCAGCAGGGGGGCGCCAAGGTTATCTGGTTGCCGCAGGCAGAGTTGCTGACCGAAGCGGCGGCCAATGCCCTGTTGAAAACGCTGGAAGAGCCGCCGGAAAAAACCTATTTCCTGTTGAGCTGCCGCGAGCCTTCACGGCTGCTGGCGACATTGCGTAGCCGCTGTTTCTATTGGCATCTCGCCAGCCCGGATGAACGGCTCGGTTTGCAGTGGTTGAACCGGCAAACGCCGGGCAATTCGGTGGATCTCCTCACCGCACTGCGGCTGCACGACGGGGCACCGCTGGCCGCCGAGCAACTGCTGCAACCCGAGCGTTGGCAGCAGCGCAGCGCTTTGTGCGCTGCACTGAATGTCGCCTTGCCGCAGCATGACATGCTGTCGCTGTTGCCGGTGCTGAATCACGAAGATGTAGCGGAGCGGCTGCACTGGCTATGCGCCTTGTTGGTGGACGCCATGAAGTGGCAGCAGGGCGCGGCGAGCTTTGTGCTTAATCAGGATCAGCAACCGCTGGTGCACCAATTGGCCAGCCGCCTGAGCGGCACCTCGCTGCAACAAGTGGTACAGCAATGGCTCAATTGCCGCCATCAGTTGCTTAACGTAACCGGCGTCAATCGTGAGCTGCTGCTGACCGAACGATTACTCAGTTGGGAGCAGATGCTCGGCGCTACCGGCTATTCTCATCCTCATTCGTTGTAAAAGAGTTAACTATTATGTTGTTAGTAGATTCGCATTGTCATCTTGATGGCCTGGATTACCAAACGCTGCATCAAAACGTGGATGATGCTCTGGCGAAAGCCAAGGCGCGCGATGTCGGCTACGTTCTGGCGGTAGCGACCACGTTGCCGGGTTATCAGGCCATGACGCAGTTGATCGGCCCACGCGATGACGTGGCGTTCTCCTGCGGTGTTCACCCGCTGAATCTCGAGGGCGGTTACGATTACGCAGAGCTGCGTCGTTTGGCGGCGGCAGAGCAGGTGGTGGCGCTGGGAGAAACCGGGCTGGATTACTTTTATCAGAAAGACAATCTCGAGCTGCAGCAAGCGTCATTCCGTGAGCATATCCGCATTGGCCGTGCGCTGAACAAACCGGTGATCGTGCATACTCGCGACGCGCGTGAAGATACGCTGGCGATCCTGCGTGAAGAGAACTCGCAGGACTGCGGCGGCGTGTTGCACTGTTTTACCGAAGATATCGCTACCGCAGAAGCGCTGCTCGATCTGGGTTTTTATATTTCCTTCTCCGGCATCCTGACTTTCCGCAATGCGGAGCAACTCCGTGAGGTGGCGCGCTACGTGCCGCTTGATCGCATTCTGGTTGAAACCGACTCGCCGTATCTTGCTCCGGTGCCGCATCGCGGCAAAGAAAACCAACCTGCCTACGTGCGTGATGTGGCTGAATACATGGCGGTATTGAAGGGCGTGAGCCTGGAAACGCTGGCCGAAACCACCACCGCCAACTTTTCACGCTTATTTCACATCGAACTATAATCCTTGGCCTAGGCTTAGCTGTAGTCATTGATGTCGGAATTTTTTTTAAGCTCGTAATTAATCGCTGAAACGGGTAATGTTCCCACCCGTTTTATGGCGATGGCTGGGCTTTTTTTCGTCTGTTTTGATAAAAAATGATCGATTTAAGAAAAATACCCGGCTTTGTTCATCGAAACGTGACTGCCATCAAACATTGCGCAGGCTATTTATTTTACTCTGCGTAAAAATTCAAGGGGTGCTCAGACACCCTGAATTGCAGGGGTTTTTCTCCCCCCCTTGCAACGCGAAGAATCGCGAGAAGTAGCAAAGCACTATTACTCAGGAGCACACTCAACTATGTTCAAGAACGCATTTGCAAACCTGCAAAAAGTAGGTAAGTCGCTGATGCTGCCGGTTTCCGTATTGCCAATCGCAGGTATTCTGCTGGGCGTCGGTTCCGCCAACTTTAGCTGGCTACCTGCGGTAGTCTCTCACGTGATGGCGGAAGCCGGCGGTTCAGTTTTCGCCAACATGCCGCTGATTTTCGCTATCGGTGTTGCCCTGGGCTTCACCAATAACGATGGTGTATCTGCGTTAGCTGCGGTAGTGGCTTACGGCATCATGGTGAAAACCATGGCGGTGGTTGCACCTTTGGTTCTGCACCTGCCGGCTGAAGAAATTGCGGCTAAACACCTGGCGGATACCGGTGTGCTCGGGGGGATTATCTCCGGCTCTATCGCTGCCTACATGTTTAACCGCTTCTTCCGCATTCAGTTGCCTGAATACCTGGGCTTCTTTGCCGGTAAGCGGTTTGTGCCGATTATCTCCGGCCTGGCGGCGATCGTTCTGGGCGTAGTGCTGTCCTTCATCTGGCCGCCGATCGGTACGGCTATCCAGACCTTCTCCCAGTGGGCTGCTTATCAGAACCCGGTAGTGGCGTTTGGTATCTACGGCGTCGTTGAACGTGCGCTGGTGCCGTTTGGTCTGCACCATATCTGGAACGTACCTTTCCAAATGCAGATCGGTGAATTCACCAACGCGGCCGGCCAGGTGTTCCACGGCGATATCCCGCGTTATATGGCGGGTGACCCGACTGCGGGTAAACTGTCCGGTGGCTTCCTGTTCAAAATGTACGGTCTGCCTGCTGCCGCTATTGCCATCTGGCATTCAGCCAAGCCGGAAAACCGCGCTAAAGTTGGCGGTATCATGATCTCCGCTGCCTTGACCTCGTTCCTGACCGGTATCACCGAGCCGATCGAGTTCTCCTTCATGTTCGTTGCGCCGATCCTGTACGCAATCCACGCCATTCTGGCTGGTCTGGCGTTCCCGATCTGTATCCTGTTGGGGATGCGCGATGGCACCAGCTTCTCGCACGGTCTGATCGACTTCATCGTGCTGAGCGGCAACAGCAGCAAGATCTGGTTGTTCCCAATCGTGGGTATCATCTACGGTCTGGTGTACTACACCATCTTCCGCGTGCTGATTGCCAAGTTGGATCTGAAGACGCCTGGCCGTGAAGACACCGTTTCCGAGCAGGTTGCTCAGGGCGGTTCTGAGATGTCTGCGGCTTTGGTTCAGGCCTTTGGCGGTAAAGATAACATCACCAATCTGGATGCCTGCATCACCCGTCTGCGCGTTAGCGTGGCGGACGTGAGCAAGGTTGACCAGCCTGGTCTGAAAAAACTGGGTGCTGCCGGCGTTGTTGTCGCAGGCTCTGGCGTTCAGGCCATCTTTGGTACCAAATCTGACAACCTGAAAACCGATATGGACGAATACATCCGTAATCACTAATTCAGGCTGGGGAGCTTTGAGGGAGGCGAAAGCCTCCCTTTTTTATTGGCAGGATTTATTTCTCGGCGTGGCTTTGCAGAAAACGCTCAAACACCGCCAGAGTGTCGCTAGAAATGTGATGCTCAATCCCTTCGCTGTCCAGCTCCGCCGTTTCAGTCGGCACCCCGAGGCACACCAGCAGGTCGACCACAATACGGTGTCGGCGGCGCACTTGCTGCGCCAGTTGTTCGCCTTCTTCAGTCAAAAATACCCCGCGATACGGGCGTGACTCTACCAATCCGGCGCTCTTCAGCCGTGCAATGTTCTTGATCGCCGTGGGGTGGGAAACGCCAAAGCGACGGGCGATGTCAGTGGTTCTGGCTTCACGAGTGGTCAGCAGCAGGTCGGCAATCAGTTCTACGTAATCTTCGATCAACGCATTCGACTGCGCTTCACGGGCGCGGGTAAAACGCAGGGCGTGCTCGGCCTCATCCGGCATTTCAGCTAAGATAGGGCGTTCGGCGTTATCTGGCGCGCTTGTTACCATATTCTGGGACGTCCTTTATAGGTTAAACCAGTGAGTTCCAGACTACTGGAATCCTGCCCTACGTTAGTCTAATGGCGACGCATTATCAATTCGGCAGCCGCATTCAATGACAATAAGAAATATTTGTACACAAAGGTAAGGTATCTTCCATTTTGCATAAAGTGTAGCCGATGCTACATTGCTCTGAGTGTTGGGTGAAAAATAACCAGAATAACATTGAGGGTAAAATATGCGTGAGGCGGCAACCACCACATCGTTAACCGAACGGACCAATACGGCGATTGGTAACGCACTGGCCGGGCGCAAGCGCGGCGCGTTTACGCCGCTATTGTTCGCCGGGCCGGCGGTGATTGCCTCTATTGCCTACATGGACCCCGGCAATTTCGCCACCAATATTCAGGCCGGTTCAAAATACGGTTACAGCCTGCTGTGGGTAGTGGTGATGGCCAACCTGATTGCCATGCTGTTCCAGGCGCTGTCGGCCAAGCTGGGCATCGTCACCAACCGCAATCTGGCGGAAATGTGCCGCGATCAATTCTCGCGCCCGGTGGTGATCGGCATGTGGCTGCTCAGCGAAGTGGCGGCCATGGCCACCGATCTGGCGGAGTTTCTGGGTGGGGCTATCGCACTCGCCTTGCTGTTCCATATGCCGCTGTTGGCGGGGATGGGCGTGACGGCGGTGATCACCTATGCGTTATTGATGGTAGAAAAGAAAGGTTTCCGCCCGGTTGAGCTGATGATTGGTGGGCTGGTGGCGGTCATTGCCCTGTGCTATCTCGCCGAGATGTTTATCGTGCCGGTCGACTGGCTGGCGGCGGGCACCGGCATGGTGACGCCGCAATTGCCGGATGCGCAGGCGCTGACCATTGCCGTCGGTATTATCGGTGCCACCGTAATGCCGCATGCCATTTTCCTGCACTCGGGCCTGACCCAGCACCGAACGCCGGCCAGCAATAGCGGCGAACGGCGCAAGCTGCTGCGTTTTTCCAATATCGAGGTGGTGATCGCGCTGGCGATAGCCGGGCTGGTGAATATCGCCATGGTGATTATGGCTTCCAGCGCCTTCCATGCAGGCAACAGCGACGTGGCGGAGATCGGCACGGCATACCATACGTTGACCCCGTTGTTTGGTGCCGCCGCCGCCGGGATCTTCCTGATGTCACTGATAGCATCCGGTATTTCCAGCTCGGTGGTGGGCACCATGGCGGGCCAGATGATTATGCAGGGGTTTGTCGGCTTCCGTATCCCGGTATGGGTGCGTCGTCTGGTGACCATGATCCCGGCGTTTATCGTGGTGGCGTTAGGCGTCAATGCGACGGATGCGTTGGTCTACAGTCAGGTGGTGCTTAGCCTGGCGTTGCCGGCGCCGATGATTGCTCTGGTTATGTTTACCCGCCGCCGCGACATCATGGGCGAGTTTGTGAACAGCCGCCTCACCAGCCTGGTATCGATCATCGGTACGGTGATTATCATCCTGCTCAACATGGTGCTGTTGCTGCAGACGTTCGGCGTGGCTATTCCGGGTTTGGGCTGATTGATAAGCCGTGCGGTTGTTAGGGGCACGGCTTGTCTCCTATCTATAACTCGCGTTAAGGCGTCGTTTTCGGTCCCGAGTTTTGACCACCGGTCAGGGCCTTCTCATCGTTGGAAATGCTGCCGGTATTAGCCGCCCATACGCCTTCTTGTGTTTTGGTCACCTGCTGGTGGCCGGCATTCAGGTTCTGGCCGACGGCGGCGATATGGTTGGACTCGACGTCGCCGGTATTTTTTGCCCAAGGGATTGTTTGATCGCTGGCTTGGGCGATGCCGCTAAACGCTATCGGTATCACCAGCAACGCGGTATGAACGAAGGTTCTGATTTTCATGATCTCAATGTCCGTTGATGCATAGGGTACGGTAAATCCGAGCCATAGCGATTCAGGAAAAAGCAATTGAGGGTGGGGGATAACCTAAGGTCAGTCTGGTTGCGGCTGGCGGTCTGGGATCCGCACGACGCCCTGCCTATTCAGTGTAGAACGGGTTATCGGTGACCATCAGGAGGCTGATGTAAATGAAGCGCATGATTTATATCAGCGTATGTAAAAATGTTACCTGAGAAATAATTACCATGCTTACCATGTGTGCATTTTCAGGATACCTAAGCCGACAGCCATACTTCACTTCCCTGGCCGGTATTACTCAATAACCGTCGCCAGCGGTTTATTACACGCCGTAGCGTTTGTTTCCTCCCGAAGTAATACAGTACCGCCCGCCACGCGGGCCTATACATATTCTTCCTGAAGAACAGGGGCATTCGGCATCACTTTCCACATTGCGCCTTGGCGCTGGCCGATATACCGGCTGCTTTGGCGCAGGCGCAAGTGCCTGGCGGTTTTTTTGATAGCACCTATCACCATGACACAATGACTTTGTAGAAACCCATTGGCTCGATTGGTTACCCGGCGTGATCCTTGCCCAATTATCGCGCTCTTGGTAAACGGTGATACTTTGTCCACGTTTTAAGGACGTAATGACTTTACCATTCGGCGCGTTACGAACGTTGAGCCGATCGGCCGCTACATATTTCGTTGACTGAGGGATATCGCTTTGTGGTTGAGGGGGCTGTTCGCTGCTTTCTGACGCCGTTGTGGTTATTGGGGTATAAACATTGGCCACTGAGGTGCCGGATTGCGGTATCGGCGTGTTTTTTTCTGTTTTATTGTCAGACTTGAATACGAACCAAAGGGCGATGGCGATGATTACCAGTATTCCTACGCTTTGATTGTTCTTTTGGCTTGCCATGAGTCTTCACCATCCAAATTGGAGAAATACTAAGGCTAGACGCAGTTAAAGAACGTATCAATAAAGCGATATTTTATTATTATCACCCAATAATAATATTACTTAACTTACTGTCTGTTCCGTAACTTAATTTCACCGTTGGGTTCTACCCAACAGTGAATGATACTTCATAATTACAAATTGCCTACTCCCCCATCAATCTGCAGTTCGGCCCCAACCATAAACGCGGATTCGTCAGACGCGAGGAACACCGCCGCCTTTGCCAGTTCCAGCGGTGTGCCCATGCGGCCTATCGGCACCAATGCGCGGATGTCGTCGCGCAGCGCCTGTTCATCCTCTTCTTTCAACCCCAGCTTGCCTAACGCCGGGGTTTCGGTCGGGCCTGGACTCAGGCCGTTGACCCGGATACCGCGCGGATGCAATTCACCGGAAAGCGTTCTGGCCAACGACAGCAGGCCGGCCTTGCTGGCGGCGTAAACGCTGCTTAGCGGCAGGCCGATATGTGCGCTGACCGAACCGCACAAAATAATCGAGGCTGGATTCGCTAATAACGGCAGCAGCGCCTGGATTAAAAAAAATGGCCCTTTGAGATTGATGTCCATTAGCCGCTGATAGCTCTGCTCATCCCATTGCTGCAGCGGAAGGTGGGTGACGTCACCGGCGTTGATATACAACACGTCAAGGCGCGGCCAGTGGCTGGCCAACTGCTGCGCTAAAGCTTGCTGTTGGCGAATATCTCCGGCGTCACTGCGCAACAGCAGCACGTCGCCCAGCGCTTTCCCCGCTGCGTCGAGGCCGCTTTGGCTGCGGCCGGTGATCGCCACGGTGGCGCCTTCGGCAATAAACTGGCGTGCGGTTTCCAGACCAATCCCGCTGGTGCCGCCGGTGATCAATGCGTATTTACCTTTAAGTCGTGACATAGCCTGCCTCCTGTTTCCCGTTGGTAGCCTCATTATTTGCGCTATAGTATCTTTTGCATAGTAGGCACCTTTTGGATACCAAGGTACGGGATGGGATGAAATGACGACAGTGGCGCTTTCGGCAGCGGAAAAAAATTTAACGGCGTTGCCGGCAACAGACGAGCCATGCCCTATGGTGGGGTTTGTTAATCTGGTCGCGGGGAAATGGGCAATCCCGATCCTCTACAGGCTTATCATGATCGACGGCCCGGTGCGTTTCAGTGAGTTGCAGCGCGCGGTGGCGCCAATCGCCCAGAAAGAGCTGACGCGGCAACTGCGGCAGTTCGAGCAGCGCGGCCTGGTTACGCGGCAGGTATTCCCGGAAGTCCCGCCGCGCGTTGAATACCGGATTACGGCGCTGGGCAAGTCCCTGCGTCCGACGCTGGATTCTCTGGCCGAGTGGATGCGTGCGCACGCCCCGCAATTGAGCGGTGACTAATCGCCGATCCCCGGTGGGTTGATGGTGGAACGCTCTACCTTTTCATCATGTTCGCCCCAGCGGTCCAGCACCTGGGCATATTCGCCGCTGACGATCACACCGTTGATGGCGGCGTTAATGGCGGCAACCAGGCCGTTATCTTTTTTGGTGGTCACCGCTACGTAGGCGACGTTAGGGCCGATGCCGACCATTTTGGTTCTGCCGGTCAGCGCCGCTTTGTAGGCACCGGTAGAGTGGGGGCCAAAGAACGCGTCGGCGCGCCCGGACTGAATGCTCAGGTTGGCGGCTGCGTCATCGGTGACATAAATCGGTTGCACCGGTGCCAGCCCGTTGGCGCGGTTCTGTTTATCCCAGCCGAGCAGGATATTTTCCTGATTCGTACCGGAGCCGACAATAATCCGCAGTCCGGCGACGTCCGCCGGCTGGTTGATTGAGGCGATCTTGCTGGTGGATTTCACATAGAAACCCAGCGTATCTACGCGGTAAGTGGCGAAATCAAATTTGGTTTTCCGCAGCTTGGTGACGGCAATATTAAAAATGGCGGCATCGTACTTGCCGGAAGTAATGCCAAGGGGCCAGTCCTCCCAGGAGGTCGGCACCAGATTCAGTTCCAGCCCCAGACTGTCCGCCACCAGTTGTGCGATATCCGGGTCGCTGCCGATCAACGTTTTATTGTCTTCGGCAAATAGCGCAAGCGGCGGGGAATTTTCAGACGCCACCGCTACGGTTAACTTGCCCGGTACGGCAAAATGGTAATTCGCCGGAATCAAGGCTACGGCGGCCGGGTTTTTGAGCGCGCGCAAATGTTGCTGATTGGCCTGCAGATCGATAATGCTTTTGCTTTCCGCCTGGGCGGCACCGCACAGCAGCAGCGCGCCCAGCGCCAGGGTTTTGAGTGGCATCATGTTCTCTATCCGTTGTTAATCATGGAGTTACTATTGGCGGTGGCAACTGGCAAGTAAAGCAACAATAGTGAATAACCAAAGTGAAAAAAATCAGATGATTGCCGCGGTAATCCCATGACAGAGGCGTCGGTAGCCTGGTGGGTTGCCTGATTCTGCATCACTCGACGCGGAAAGTGCGCAATCAGGTTGAAAGCAGTAGAATTTGTCACTCATACTGCGTACAGATTATTTTCCTCAACAAGGAATGCCAGATGGCCGAAGAAACGATTTTCAGTAAAATTATCCGCCGCGAAATCCCTGCTGATGTGGTCTACCAGGACGAACTGGTTACCGCGTTCCGTGATATTTCACCTCAGGCTCCGACCCATATTCTGATCGTACCCAATATCCTGATCCCAACGGTGAACGACGTCACCGTCGAGCATGAAGCCGCGCTGGGCCGCATGATCACCGCCGCGGCGAAAATTGCCGAACAGGAAGGCATTGCCGAAGATGGCTATCGCCTGATTGTTAATTGCAATCGCCATGCCGGCCAGGAGGTCTATCATATTCATATGCATCTGGTCGGTGGCCGCTCGTTGGGGCCACTGCTGTCCCGCTAACCGAGGTCAACCATGCGCTATAGCAAAACCCTGCGTTGTCTGATGGCGCTGGCGTTACCCGCCGCAATTCTGATGGGTTGCAGCACTCGGCCCGGCATTGCGGTCAACGAACGGCAGACGGTAGTGATGGATTCGCCGGTGCTTACCGCAGGTATAGTGGCTGATAATCCGTCGATTGCGGATGCCTCCGGGCGCGTGATGGCAACCTCGGTGCTCAGCAACAGCCAAACAACACCGGTAACGGTACATTACCGTTTCTACTGGTATGACAATCAGGGGCTGGATATCCGGCCCTTTGAACAGCCGCGTACCATTACCGTTGCGCCGAATTCCGACGCCGAAATTTACTCGATTAACGGCAACCTCGATGCCAAACGCGTGCGTCTGCATCTATTCTTGTAAGCTCTTGCTTTAGTTGGAGAGGGATAATGAAAAAGTATCTATTTGTCGCACTGGCCGCCTTGATGTTAAGCGGCTGTCTGTCACGTCCCCCAGAGTCGGAGCAGCCGCCGGCCACCGTCGAGCCGGTCAAACCGCCGGTGGTGGTAGAGCCGCAGCCGCAACCCCAGCCGCCCATTGGCGAGCAGGTACCGCAACCGCCAAAAATTCAGCAACTTGACTGGCTGAGCAGCGTGCAGCCGTTGGTGAACCAGATGTTGAAAGCCGACGGCGTCAACCCGGGCAGCGTGCTGCTGCTGGACAGCGTGAAGAACAACACCAACGGCGCATTGCAAACGGCTAAAGCCACCTCCGCGCTGCACAAGGCGTTGGCGTCGAACCAAACCTTCTCCATCGTGCCGGAAGCGCAATTGGCGACCGCCAAGCAAACCTTGGGCCTGTCGGCGGATGACAGTCTGGGGTCGCGCAGTAAGGCGATTGGCCTGGCGCGTATCGTCAGCGCACAGTACGTGTTGTACAGCGATGTCAGCGGCGACGTGAAGTCTCCGACGCTGGATATGCAGTTGATGCTGGTGCAAACCGGTGAAATCGTCTGGTCAGGCAATGGCGCCGTTACCCGCTGAGGCCGCGCTGCGAAGACTGATTGAAAGCGAGCTGCCGGCGGTGAAAACCGCCGGTTGTCGTTTCAGCCCGGTGCAGGGGCTGACCGGCGAAAGTTGGCGTATCGAAGGCGAGGGCGTGCAACTGTTGGCGCGCCAACAAAGCGCAGAGAAAACCGCGCTTGGCGTTAGCCGGCGGCGAGAGGCTAAGGTGTTGCGCAGCGCCGGCGAAGGTTTGGGTCCGCAGGTTTTAATACAGAACAATCAGTGGATTATCCTGGAATGGCTGCCTGGTGACGTTGTCACCGAGGCGCATTTTACGCGCCTGAATCAACAGGGCGATCTGGCGCGGCTGGTTGCCCGTTTGCACAAGCGGCCGCTCAGCGGTTACCCGTTGAATCTGCATCGGCAGTTTGCCCGCTACTGGCAGCAGTTGGATCGCCGGCGTCCGACGCCCGCCTGGCTGCGGTTGCATCAGCGTTTCTTGCAAGCCAGCCAGCCTTCTCCGTTGAAAATAGCTCCGCTGCACATGGATATTCATCCGGGCAATGTGATTGCACAGGGCGAAGGAGTGCGGCTGATTGACTGGGAGTACGCCGCCGACGGTGACATCGCGCTGGAGATTGCCGCACTGTTTCGCGGCAACGCGTGGTCTGCGGATAATCAGCTGCGTTTTTTGCGGCATTATGTCCACGAGGGCTACCACGACTTGCCGCTGCTGAGCACGCAGGTGCAGCGCTGGTTGCCGTGGGTGGATTACCTGATGTTGTTATGGTTTGAAGTGCGCTGGCAACAGACCGGCGATAGCGAATTTTTACGTTGGGGCGCAGTGCAGCGCCGGCGTTTTTGTTTATCATCATCCCCATGTTCTAAATGAATAATGAAGTGAGGTGGCCGTGGGCCCAGTAATGTTAGATGTCGCCAGCTATGAGCTGGATGCCGAAGAACGCGAGATTTTAAAACACCCGCTGGTCGGCGGGCTTATCCTGTTCACCCGTAACTTCCACGATGCGCAGCAGCTGCGTGAATTGGTGCGCCAAATCCGCGAGGCTTCCCACGATCGGCTGGTGGTGGCGGTGGATCAGGAAGGCGGGCGCGTCCAGCGTTTCCGCGAAGGGTTCACTCGCCTGCCGGCGGCGCAGTCGTTCGCGGCATTGAACGAAGCGCATGAGGCTGGGCGTCTGGCGCAGGAGGCCGGCTGGCTGATGGCGGCGGAAATGATCGCACAGGATATCGACATCAGCTTTGCACCGGTGCTGGATATCGGCCACGTCAGCGCGGCGATTGGCGAACGCTCATTCCACAGCGACCCGCAACAGGCGCTGGCGATGGCCGAGCGTTTTATCCTGGGCATGCACAGCGCCGGGATGAAAACTACCGGCAAGCATTTCCCCGGCCATGGCGCCGTCAGTGCAGATTCACATAAAGAAACCCCGCGCGATCCACGTCCGCTGGCGCAGATCCGTGAGCATGACATGGCGATATTCCGCGAATTGATTAACCGCCAGTTGCTGGACGCCGTGATGCCGGCGCACGTCATCTATACTGAAGCAGACCCGCGTCCGGCCAGCGGTTCGCCATACTGGTTGCAACAAATTCTGCGCCAGGAGCTGGGTTTTGACGGCGTTATCTTCTCCGACGATCTGTCGATGGAAGGGGCCGCCATCATGGGCAGCTACGCTGAGCGCGGCCAGGCGTCGCTGGATGCCGGCTGTGACATGATCCTGGTGTGCAATAACCGTCAGGGCGCGGTCAGCGTGCTGGATAACCTGTCCCCGGTCAAAGCAGAGCGGGTGAAGCAGTTATATCATCGCGGTCAGTTCACCCGTCAGGAATTGCGTGATTCCGCGCGCTGGCAGCAGGCGCATAAAGAGCTGAGCGCGCTCAGCGAACGCTGGGAAGAACATAAACAGCGTAGCGCCGGGTGAACCCAGGGCGTCGTAATGCGGCGTAGTAAATGATGAGGGCTGCGGCGCGGTCCTCAGCTTGTTGCGAGGAACCATATGATTATCTATTTGCATGGCTTCGATTCCACCAGTCCCGGCAATCATGAAAAGGTTTTACAACTGCAGTTCATTGATCCGGACGTGCGTTTTATCAGCTACAGCACCTTGCACCCACGCCATGATATGCAGCATCTGTTGAAAGAGGTGGACAAGGCGGTTCAGCAGGAAGGGGATAAGCATCCTCTGATCTGTGGGGTGGGCCTGGGCGGGTTCTGGGCCGAACGCATCGGTTTCCTGTGCGGCATCCGGCAGGTGATCTTCAACCCTAATCTGTACCCTGAAGAACATATGCACGGCAAAATCGACAGGCCGGAGGAGTACCGCGATATCGCCACCAAGTGTGTCGAGGATTTCCGCGAAAAAAACCGCGATCGCTGCCTGGTGGTGCTTTCCCGGCAAGATGAGGTACTGGACAGCCAGCGCAGTGCGGAGCTGCTGCACCACTACTATGAAATCGTCTGGGATGAGCAACAGACCCACAAGTTCAAAAATATCTCCCCGCATCTGCAACGCATCAAGGCGTTCAAGAGCCTGCTTTAACAGTTTCATAACGCCTGACGCCGCCGCAGTGATTGCTTTTTACCGGCAAGAATTGCGGCATTTTTTATCAAAAACCCCCGATTTTGCCAGGCCGGCGGCAAAATTTAAAACTGTGACGCAGCGCTAACTATTTGAATCACAATCCTCAAAAATCCCCCTCGTCCAGCCTTTAACCAAAAAAGTTTGATGTACATCAATTTTGGTATGACCAAATAACCTCACATGCTATTCTGACTTTAGATAGCAGGTTTATTTTAAGCGAACCCTATGTAATCTAAGGATATTATTTATTTACCCTTGGGTAACAATTGGTTCACATTTAGGGGGTTATTTTGACAACGCCAAAGAAAAAAATCGTTATTGTCGGCGGTGGCGCCGGTGGTCTGGAACTGGCGACCAGTCTGGGCCATAAGCTCGGCCGCAAGCACAAAGCCGAGATCACGCTGGTGGACCGTAACCACAGCCATCTGTGGAAACCTTTGCTGCATGAAGTAGCAACCGGTTCCCTTGATGACGGCGTGGACGCGCTGAGTTACCTGGCGCACGCGCGCAACCACAATTTCAGCTTCCAGCTGGGATCGCTGACCAACATTAACCGAGAAACCCAAACGCTGCAGTTGGCGCAAATCTGCGACGAACAGGGTGAAGAACTGGTGCCTGAGCGCGAGTTACCTTACGACATTCTGGTTATGGCGCTGGGCAGCACCTCGAACGATTTCGGCACCGCAGGCGTAAAAGATCACTGTATCTTCCTGGATAACCCGCATCAGGCTCGCCGTTTCCACAATGAAATGTTGAACCTGTTCCTGAAGTTCTCGGCGCAGCCGGGGCAGAAAGGGCGAGTGAACATCGCCATCGTCGGCGGCGGCGCCACCGGCGTGGAACTGTCCGCCGAGCTGCACAATGCGGTGAAACAGCTGCACAGCTATGGTTTCGAAGGCCTGGACAACAGCGCGCTGAACGTGACTCTGGTAGAGGCGGGCGAGCGTATTCTGCCTGCGTTGCCGCCGCGTATTTCCGCCGCTGCGCACCAGGAACTGAACAAACTGGGCGTACGCGTACTGACCAACACCATGGTCACCAGCGCGGACGCCAACGGCCTGAATACCAAGGGCGGTGAATTTATCGATGCCGATCTGATGGTATGGGCTGCTGGCATCAAGGCGCCGGACTTTATGAAGGACATCGCCGGGTTGGAAACCAACCGCATTAACCAACTGGTGGTGGAGCCGACGCTGCAGACCACGCGCGATCCGAACATTTTCGCCATCGGTGACTGCGCTTCCTGCCCGAAAGAAGGCGGCGGTTTTGTGCCGCCTCGTGCCCAATCGGCGCACCAGATGGCGTCACGCTGCTTCACCAACATTCTGGCGCTGATGAACGGCCAGACGCTGAAACCTTACGTGTATAAAGACCACGGTTCTCTGGTCTCGCTGTCCCGCTTCAGCACCGTCGGCAGCCTGATGGGCAATCTGATGCGCGGTTCGATGATGGTAGAAGGGCGCATCGCGCGCTTCGTCTATATCTCGCTGTACCGCATGCATCAGGTCGCGCTGCATGGCTACATCAAAACCGGTCTGATGATGCTGGTTGGCGGCATCAACCGGGTGATCCGCCCGCGTCTGAAAATGCACTAAAAGTTGCAGTTGTCGACTCACCCACGCCGGTTCGCCCGCGTGGGTTTTTTTATGTCTGAGCCAGGCAGCATCGGCGGTTGCGGGATTAATGGCCAGCACAAAATTTCGTCGGCATGGGTAAAATTCTTAAGATTCCTCCTAAACACTGGGGAGATGCGTGATTTCCAGCATCTTTGGTCACATTGTCTTATTGCGGGGATCCGGAACATTGTGCAGACTTTATCTCGTTTACAGACGGCGCGTCGCGCACGCCGTAAACCGGGATACCACGTGCCGCCCATGCGCAAAAATAATAAGCGCGGCGCAATGTAGGTAGCGTTCCCGGTACAAATGCGTGGTAACACTTTCAGGAGGATTTCCTGTGAACAAGTCAATGTTAGCCGGTGTTGGGATTGGCGTTGCAGCCGCTCTGGGTATTGCCGCGGTGGCAAGCATGGATGTGTTTTCTTCCGGTCCGCAATTTGCGCAGGTGCTCGCCGCAACGCCGATCAAAGAAACCATCAAAACCCCGCGTCAGGAATGCCGCAATGTGACCGTCACTCACCGTGCGCCCGTGCAGGATGAAAACCGCATTGCCGGTTCCGTGTTGGGTGCGGTAGCCGGTGGCGTGATTGGTCACCAGTTTGGCGGCGGCCGCGGTCGTGACGTTGCGACAGTAGTTGGCGCACTGGGTGGCGGTTATGCCGGTAATCAGGTGCAGGGTGCAATGCAAAGTAACGATACCACCACCAGCACGCAACAGCGTTGCAAAACGGTTTACGACAAATCACAGAAAATGCTGGGTTACGATGTGACCTACAAGATTGGCAATCAGCAGGGCAAGATCCGTATGGATCACGATCCCGGTACCCAGATCCCGCTGGATAAAAGCGGCCAACTGGTGCTGAACAAAGCCTGATCACAGTTTAAGAATTAAACCCGCGGACAGTGTTAGTTCTGATCGTTTAACGCAGTTAAGCGAGCGGCATTAATATTGACGCGGGTTTCTGCTTTATGCCGCCGCCGCTTTACGTCGAGTCGGCACCAACGGTATCTTTTACGCTAATGTATCCGTGCGATTTCCCAGGGCATAACTTCAATAATGCGGCAATATTTGTTATATTATTGTGCAATTGAGCGGGTGTTATGGCGCGATGCCGCACCGGCCAAGCCTGATATTTTGGTCTCCCGGAGACAGAGATAAAGACATGCTAGATTTCCGCTTTCCGACAGCATTGCAAATGGTACTTAGCGTAGCCTTGGCTGAAAAGCAGGGCCTGCGTTCGACCAGCGCGATCCTTGCCGCCGGTCTGGAAGCCAACCCCAGTTTCATCCGCAAGCTGATGGTGCCGTTGACCAAAAATGGCATTATCGTTTCCACGCTGGGCCGTAACGGCTCGATTCACCTTGGCCGCCCTTTGGAAGAGATCACCCTGCGCGATATCTATTTGTCGGTCATTGACGATAAGCGTATCTGGGCTGCGCGGCCGGAAGGGCCTGCCCGCTGTCTGGTCAGCGCCAATGCCTGCTGGTATTTCAAGTCGGTAGTGAATGAGGCTGAAGAGGCATCGCTGGCGGTGCTGGAGCGCCATACAGTTGCGGATGCGCTGGCCGAGTTGGCGCGTGGCGATAAGCGTAGCTGCGCGGAATACGTGGCAGAAACGGCGAAACTCGCGGAGGCTGCGGATAAATAATCTGCGGTATTGATGCAAAGAAAAAGGTCGGGCTTAGCCCGACCTTTTTTATGCCTGCCACTGCGGGCAGGCGAACTTTTAAGCCGTTTGCTGCTGTGCTTTACGCGTCACCATGCGGCGCAGGGTTACGTAGAACACCGGCGTCAGGAATAACCCGAACAACGTCACGCCCAGCATACCGGCAAACACCGTGATACCGGTCACTCCGCGCACTTCGGCACCGGCGCCGTGGCCCAGAATCAACGGGATGGTACCGGCAATAAAGGCGATGGAGGTCATTACGATCGGTCGTAACCGCAGGCGACAGGCTTCCAGCGCCGCTTCCATAATGCCTTTGCCCTGCAATTCAAGCTCGCGGGCGAACTCGACGATCAAAATGGCGTTCTTGCAGGCCAGCCCCATCAACACCACCAGCCCCACCTGCACGAACACATTGTTGTCACCGCCGGTCAGCCAGACGCCGAACAGCGCCGACAGCATGGTCATCGGCACAATAAGGATCACCGCCAGCGGCAGCGTCCAGCTTTCGTACAGCGCGGCCAACGCCAGGAACGCCAGCAGTACCGCCACCGGGAACACGATAATCGCCGCATTACCTTGGGTCGACTGTTGGTAGCTCAGATCGGTCCACTGGATATTCATGCCGTTCGGCAACAGTTTGGCGGCCATCGTCGTCAGTTCGCTCATTGCCTGCGTAGACGACAGGATGCGCGGATCGGCATCGCCAATCAGGTCCGCCGCCGGAAAGCCGTTATAACGGATCACCGGGTCTGGCCCGTAGGTGGTGCTGATGTTGACCATGCTGCCAATCGGCACCATTTCGCCCTTGTCGTTACGGGTGCGCAGGTTGGCGATGTCCTCCACGCTGTCGCGGAATTGGCCGTCGGCCTGCGCGATGACTTGCCAGGTGCGGCCATAACGGTTGAAGTCATTGATGTACGACGACCCCAGATAAGTCTGTAGCGTGCTGAACAGCGCGTTGAGCGGCACACCCTGCGCCTTGGCTTTGTCGCGATCGATTTTCGCTTCCAGCTGCGGCACGTTGGCCTGATAAGACGAGATCGGGAAACTCATCCCCGGCGTTTGCATGATGCTGCCCGACAGGGTGTTGATCGCGGTTTGCAGTGCGCCATATCCGAGACCGGCGCGATCCTGGACATACAGAGAATAACCGGAACCCTGCCCGATACCGAGGATTGGCGGCGGCATGATTGAGAAGGCGAACCCTTCCTGAATCTGCGAAATGCGCGCATTGATCTCGGCGTTGATCTGCGCCGCACTGCGGGTACGGGTACTTAAAGATTCAAGCGCGAAGAACACGGTGCCGGTATTGGGTGTATTGGTAAACTGCAATGCATTCAGCCCCGGGAAGGCTACCGCGTCCGTCACCCCGTCGATGCTCAGGCCGATGGCGCTCATTTTGCGGATCACCGCATCGGTACGCTCCAGCGACGCACCCTCCGGCATTTTCACCCCGCCAATCAGGTAAAGCTTATCTTGCGTCGGGATAAATCCGCCGGGCACGGTTTTAAACATCACGCCCGCGGCGCACAGCAACAGCACGTACACCACGAACACCGCGCCGCGCTTACCGAGCGCACGGGAAACCCCACGCTGATAGCGTTGCGAGCTGCTGGCAAAGAAGCGGTTGAACGGACGGAACAGCCAACCGAACAACCGGTCAATCAGGCGCGATGGCATATCCTTCGGGGCGCCGTGCGGTTTCAACAGCAATGCCGCCAGCGCCGGCGACAGGGTCAGCGAGTTGATGGCCGAAATTACGGTCGAAATGGCGATGGTGACGGCGAACTGCTTATAAAACTGCCCGGTGACGCCGGACAAAAATGCCATCGGCACGAACACTGCGCACAGCACTACCGCGATGGCGATGATCGGCCCGGACACTTCGCGCATCGCCTGGTGCGCCGCCGCCAGCGGCGATAAACCTTCCTCGATATTACGTTCGACGTTTTCCACCACCACGATGGCGTCATCGACCACGATACCGATCGCCAGCACCAGCCCGAACAGGCTAAGCGTATTGAGCGAGAAGCCCAGCAGGTACAGCGCGGCGAAGGTACCGACGATGGAAATAGGCACCGCCAACAGCGGAATGATCGAGGCGCGCCAGGTTTGCAGGAACAGGATCACCACCAGTACCACCAGCAACACCGCTTCGAGCAGGGTATCTACCACTGCACGGATCGAATCGCGTACGAACACCGTGGGGTCGTACGGCGATTTCCAGCTCATGCCATCCGGGAAGCGGGTCGACAGTTCGGCCATTTTGGCCCGCACCGCGTCGGACAGCTCGATGGCGTTAGCGCCCGGAGCCTGGAAGATACCGATCCCGACGGCATCCTTATTATTGAGCTGGGCGCGTAGCGCATAACTGCCGGACCCCATTTCAATGCGCGCTACGTCGCGCAGACGCACTATCTCGCCGTTGTCGCCGCTCTTGAGGATAATATTGCCGAACTCTTCCTCGGTTTGCAGGCGGCCCTGGGCGTTAATGGAAAGCAGATAATCGCTACGCGTTGGCATCGGCTCCGCGCCCAGTTGGCCGGCGGAAACCTGCACGTTCTGCTCCTGCATGGCGGTGACCACGTCAGAGGCAGTCAACCCGCGAGAGGCGACCTTATTTGGATCCAGCCAGACGCGCATGGCGTATTCACCGGCGCCGAAAATCTGCACCTGGCCGACGCCCGGCAGGCGGGCCAACTCATCTTTGACCTTCAGGGTGGCGTAGTTACGCAGATACAGTGAGTCGTATTTACCGGAAGGGGAAACCAGATGCACCACCAGCGTCAGGGCTGGCGACTGCTTCTGCGTGGTGACCCCTTGGCGGCGCACGTCTTCGGGCAGGCGTGCCTCGGCTTGCGCCACGCGGTTTTGCACCTGTACCTGCGCCTGATCGGGATCGGTACCCGGGCGGAAGGTGACGGTGGTCACCAGCACACCGTCAGAACCGGCCACCGATTTCATATACATCATGTGTTCGACGCCGTTGATGGCCTCTTCCAGCGGCGTAGCCACCGTTTCGGCAATCTCTTTCGGGTTGGCGCCTGGGTATTGGGCGCGCACTTGCACGCTCGGAGGGACGACGTCCGGGTATTCGCTGATCGGCAACAGCGGGATCGCAATAACGCCACCGACGAAAATCAGGATCGACAGCACCGCGGCAAAGATCGGTCGGTCGATGAAAAAACGGGAAAAGTCCATGAGTCAGGGTTCTCTGCTGGTGGCTTAGTTGACTGCGGAAGCGGGCGTGTTGGCTGCCATCACGACGGTTTTCGCATTGACCGGCATCCCTGACATAAACACTTTCTGCATGCCATCGACGATCACCCGATCGCCTGCCGCCAGGCCTTTCTGCACGATGCGTAATCCATCCGCCACGCGGCCCACTTCGATATCGCGCCGTTGAGCCTTGCCGTCCTTATCGACGACATAAACGAATTTGCGGTCCTGATCGGTCATCACCGATTTATCGTCGATCAGCATGGCGTTGAACTCGGCGCTGCCGGGCATCTGCACCCGTGCAAACAGCCCAGGAGTGAAGCGGCGCTCGTGGTTTTCGAGCTGGGCGCGCATGCGAATGGTGCCGGTGCCGGCATTCAGCTGGTTATCGGTGAAATCGACAACGCCCTGATGCGGGTAGCCGTCTTCACCCACCAGGCCGACCTTGACCGGCAATTTTGCCTGCGGATCCTGGCTGCGTTGGCCGTCGCGCGCCATGTTCTGGTAACGCAGGAAGGTGGCTTCATCGACGTCGAAATAGACATAGACCTTATCGAGCGACACCAGCGTAGTGAGCACGCTGGCGCCATCACCGGTGGTGACCAGGTTACCGGCGGTGATCATGGCACGGCTGGCGCGCCCGTCGATCGGGGCGGTCACCCGGGTAAAATCGAGGTTAAGCTGCGCGATATCGAGCTGAGCCTGGGCCGCCAGCACGTTGCTTTGCGCCTGTGCGGCGGAGGATCGGCGCTGTTCCCACACTTCGGTCGAGATCGCCTGGGTGCCGATCAGTTTCTCGGTACGGCTGGATTCACTGCGGGCCAACGCCGCCTGATTGCGCGCTCGTACCAGTTCGGCCTGAGCCTGTTCACGGGCGGCGCGGTAGGTACGATCGTCGATGGTGAACAGTACCTGACCTTTTTTCACCTCATCGCCTTCGGTGTAATTCACCTTATCGATATAGCCGGAAACCCGCGGGCGCAGTTGAACGCTTTGCACAGCTTCGATCCGGCCGTTAAAAGCATCCCACTGGCTGATGGGTTTTATCACCACGTCAGCGGCGCTGACGGCCGGTGGCGGGGGAGCCGCATTTTGAGCGACGCTGTTGTCGCACCCTGCCAGCAGGGCGACCAGCAGCGCTACCGCTGAAAGGCGCGTGCTGAAACCGATGCTGTGAGCGTTAAACAATGAGTTTGGCTGGCTTGGCATTATTTTTATTCCATGGGTGAGCGCGGTCAGGCCATACACCCGGCCCTGTTATCCGGGTAACGTCCCTGGCCTGTGACCGGCGGCAGAGCGGTTGTGTCGTTCATCGACACAACGTTAGGTTTTGAAACACATTGTTGTCACATTAATGTATTAATATCGGTTACATTAACTGGGTGGATTATAGAAGCGCCTATCCGATAAATGCAATAATAAAAATTGCATTTAATGCGAAACTGCTGCAACGTAGTGATATCGGGCAGCGGACTTACCTGCCAATGTCATGGGAGCGTCAGCATGAACAGCACGGGTTTTATTACTGATTTGATTGAGTGGATTGACAACAATCTGGAAGAGAAGCTGGATATCAATACCGTGGCGGACCGCGCGGGGTATTCCAAATGGCACCTGCAGCGCATGTTCAAACGTCAGACCGGCTACGCGTTGGGGGAGTATATCCGTATGCAGAAACTGAAGGTTTCCGCAGAGCGCCTGGCCAACAGCGGCGAGCCTATCGTCAGCGTGGCGATATCACTCGGCTTTGACTCGCAGCAATCCTTCAATCGCAGTTTTAAACGCCAATTCGGCCAGACCCCGGGCGACTGGCGCCGCGCCGTGATGCAGCCGCAGATTGCCGCCAGTCGCGCACACTGAGGCGGATTGCAGGCAACCAAAAAGCCTGAACTTGCGTTCAGGCTTTCTCTTCAGAATATGGCGGTGAGGGAGGGCTTGATTCGCTGCGCTCACCCTGCGGGCCGCCTTTGGCGGTCCAAAACGCGATGCGTTTTGTCAAACCCTGTCGAGGCTTCTCACCCCTCCCGGAGGGGGATTTATAAAGCAAAAAAGCCTGGACGCGAATCCAGGCTTTCTCTTTAAAATATGGCGGTGAGGGAGGGCTTGATTCGCTGCGCTCACCCTGCGGGCCGCCTTTGGCGGTCCAAAACGCATGCGTTTTGTCAAACCCTGTCGAGGCTTCTCACCCCTCCCGGTGGGAGGATTTATAAAGCAAAAAAGCCTGGACGCAAATCCAGGCTTTCTCTTTAAAATATGGCGGTGAGGGAGGGGTTCGAACCCTCGATACACTTACGCGTATACACACTTTCCAGGCGTGCTCCTTCAGCCACTCAGACACCTCACCGTATTTTTTCGTTGCGTACTCGCTGGTGCAACGGGGCGCTACTATAGGGAGTGGGGGCTATCCGGTCAAGCAGAATTTCTGCGTTTCGGCGCGTCCGCTCACGCGCTGCTCAGTTTGTTGAAAATGGCGGCAAACTCTGTGGACGGTCAGGTCTGCGGGCATTTTCCCTGTATTGCCGACAACAAAAAAGCCTGAACTTGCGTTCAGGCTTTCTCTTCAGAATATGGCGGTGAGAGAGGGGTTGATTCGCTACGCTCACCCTGCGGGCCGCCTTTGGCGGTCCAAAACGCAATGCGTTTTGTCAAACCCTGTCGAGGCTTCTCACCCCTCTCGGCGGGGGGATTTATAAAAGCAAAAAAGCCTGGACGCGAATCCAGGCTTTCTCTTCAGAATATGGCGGTGAGAGAGGGGTTCGAACCCTCGATACACTTACGCGTATACACACTTTCCAGGCGTGCTCCTTCAGCCACTCAGACACCTCACCGTTTTGTAGCATCGCTAACGCATTGCGCTGTCGACGGGCGCTAATGTAGGAGAATCTGATCTCAGCGTCAACCCTCTTGTGACATAACAATGACTGTTTAGCTAAAGTTGCAGCAATTTGCTGATTTCCCGAGCGATAAACCGCTGGGCAACGCGTGCCTGAGGGATAATAATGGCGCTAAATTATCTCTCAGGATAATGTTTGAGCGCCTTGGTATACATCAGCTCAATATACCAGCAGCCAAGTCTTATGCTGTGCTGTTATATGCATTAATACTGGATTATTAGTCATATGTATCGCTAAATAGATCGCTGCTGACGCGGAGGATTTGGCAAGGAATATCACACCGCCGCGCAGGTTGCCGGGCCGTACGCCGGCGATAACGCAGACAGGGACTGATCATAAAATAACAGACTCGACGAATTTCAACTGACAGCCAGCGGCGCTGCGGCTTGAAATACGACGTGCATCATGCAGCAGAGGTTCACTTTGACTCCATCGGACTCCATGCCGGCGGCGCATCAGCGCCATGCCATTCCCCCGGGCGCCGGGGCACTGTTTTTTATCCAAATCTTCGCCACGCTGGGTTTTGCCGTGCTGTACTCCACGTTGGTGCTTTACGCCACCAAACGCCTGGGCTTTAGCGAGGGCAGCGCTAACGCCATGATGGGTGTATTCGGCGCCTTCAACTATGGGCTGCATATGTTCGGCGGTTACCTGGGCGGGCGTTTTCTGAGTAACCGGAACCTGTTCGTACTGGGTATGGTGCTGCAGGTAATCGGCTGCGCGCTGATTGCCGTGGCGGGCGTTTGGGGCCTGTACTGGGGGCTGGCGATGTTCCTGACCGGTAGCGGGCTGAACGTCACCTGCATCAATATGATGCTCACCCAGCGCTTCAAGCCGGATGACGATCGGCGCGAGTCGGCGTTTTTGTGGAACTACGCCGGGATGAACCTTGGCTTCTTCGTCGGTTTTACCGTGGCCGGCTATTTCCAGTTGAGCGAAAACTACCGCGCGCTGTTCCTGTTTGCCACGTTGGGCAATGCGGCGGCGATTATCGTTGCCGTCAGCCGCTGGCGCATTCTGGCCGATCTCAACACACCGCTGCATGACGCCAGCCGCGCGCAATACCGCTGGCGTATGCTGGTGGGGCTGGCAGTTCTGGTGGCGCTGGTGCCCATTATCCGGGTGATGCTGACCCATGCGGAATTCAGCGGCCACTTTGTGATTGGCCTCGGCGTACTGATTTTCCTGATGCTGTGCGTGGTCACACTGCGTCACCACCCGCGCACAGAGCGCCGTCGCATGGTGGCCTATCTGATTCTGGCACTGGGCTCATTGGTTTTCTGGGCGTTGTACCAGTTGGCGCCTATGGGGCTGATGCTGTTTTCCGAGCACAATATCAACCTGAACGTCTACGGTATCCAGGTCGCTCCGCAGTGGATCCAGAATATCAACACGCTGGTGATTGTGGTGGGCGGGCCGCTGATGGCCTGGTGGTTTAACCGCTTGCGAGCTCGCGGCTGCAATATCGATATCCCGTTGCAATTCTCCGGCTCGCTGTTCTGCATCGGGCTGGGCATGCTGGTGTTGCCGTTGGGCATCAGCCTGGCAGGCGGCGACGGGCTGGTGGCATTTAAATGGATCGCGATCAGCTACATACTGCAGAGCATTGGCGAACTGATGATTTCCCCTATCGGCTACGCGATGATCGGCAAGTTGGCGCCACCGCGTTATCAAGGGGTCATGATGGGCTGCTGGATGATGGTCACCGGCGTCGCTTCGGTGTTGGCAGGCTATGTCTCCGGCCTGATGCCGGAAAACAGCGGCAGCACTCCGGCGCTGACCAACCCCGGCTACAGCGAAATATTCAGTGCGCTGGGCTGGGGGGCGGCGGGCGTTGGGGTAGTGATGTTGATCCTGATCCCGCTGTTGCGCCGATTGATAAGGCACGACGCCCCCGTCGCTGCCTGAGATCCCCGCAGGATAAAAAACAGCCCCACTGGTCGGGGCTGTTTGCGTTTTTGGCTTTAGCGCTTGCATCTGTCGGCGAATCGCGGAAGTCTGGATGGAAATGCATAAAAAACAGACGGAGCCTGACTGATGAACATCATTTATTACCACCCTTTATTTAACGCCCAGGATTGGCTGACCGGCATCAAACGGCGTCTGCCGCAGGCCAACGTTCGCGAATGGCAACCCGGCGACGATCGCCCGGCGGATTATGCGCTGGCGTGGCGTCCGCCGCAGGAGATGCTGGCTAACCGCCGGCAACTGAAAGGGGTATTTGCTCTGGGGGCGGGCGTAGATGCCATTCTCGAGCAAGAGCGCCAACATCCCGGCACGCTGCCTGCGGGCGTCCCGCTGCTGCGCCTGGAGGACACAGGCATGGCGCAGCAGATGCAGGAATATGCGTTGAGCTACGTGCTGCGTTACTTCCGTCGTTTCGACGAGTATCACTTGCTGCAACAACAGCAAAAATGGCAGCCGCTCGATCCCCATCAACAGGATAATTTCACCATTGGCATCCTCGGTGCAGGCGTTCTGGGGAAAAGCGTGGCGCAAAAGCTGGTGGAGTTCGGTTTTCACGTACGCTGCTGGAGCCGCAGCCCCAAGCAGATCGATGGCGTTGAGAGTTTTGCCGGCGCAGAGCAGCGCACTGCGTTTCTCGAGGGCACTCGGTTGCTGATCAACTTGTTGCCCAACACGCAGGAAACCGCCGGTATCCTCAATCGCCACCTGTTCGCGCATTTGGTGCCGGGAGCTTATCTGATCAACATCGCCCGCGGCGCGCATCTGGTTGAGGACGATCTCTTGCAGGCGCTGGAGCAGGGGCAGATTGCCGCCGCCACGCTGGATGTGTTCGTCAACGAGCCGCTGCCGCAAACCCATCCGTTCTGGCGTCATCCGCGTGTCACCATTACCCCGCATATTGCTGCCATCACCTTGCCGGAACAGGCGATGGACCAGATAGCGGCCAATATCCGCACTCTAGAGGCCGGGCAAACGCCGGCAGGGGTGGTGGATGTGCAACTTGGCTACTGACCTTTCGGTGACTCACCTGCTAAGCTAACAAGAAACCCGGTCTGCCGTCGTCCCTTTGGCAGGCCGCCAGAAGGAGAAATAATGTACCCTGTTGATTTGCATATGCACACCGTTGCCAGCACCCACGCCTACAGCACGCTGCATGATTACATCGTCGAAGCCCATCAAAAGGGCATCAAACTGTTCGCCATCACTGACCACGGCCCGGATATGGCCGATGCGCCGCATTACTGGCACTTTATGAACATGCACGTCTGGCCGCGCCTGGTAGACGGTGTGGGTATTCTGCGCGGCATCGAAGCCAACATCAAAAACCTGCAGGGCGATATCGACTGCACGGGGCCGATGTTGAACGCGATCGACGTGATCATCGCCGGTTTCCACGAACCGGTGTTTGCGCCGCAAGACAAGGCGGCCAATACCGAAGCGATGATTGCCGCGATGGCGCAAGGGGATGTGCACATTATCAGCCACCCCGGCAACCCGAGGTACCCGATCGACATCGCGGCGGTCGCCGCAGCGGCCGCGAAGTATGAAGTAGCGCTGGAGCTGAATAACTCGTCATTCACCCATTCACGCAAGGGCAGCGAGGACAATTGCCGGGCGATTGCCGCCGCAGTGCGTGATGCAGGCGGTTGGTTGGCGCTGGGGTCGGATTCACATATCGCTTTCTCACTCGGCGGCTTCGAGCACTGTGAGCGCATCATCGCTGAAGTGGAATTCCCGCAGGAACGGATCCTCAACGTCAGCCCACGGCGTTTACTGGATTTTCTCGAGCGGCGCGGCAAGCCGGCGATTGCGGAATTGGCCGATTTATGACATCGTCCCGGCAAATTTTCCGTATTGTATAAGGCATTATCATGAATGAGTTTTCCGTTGTTTGCCGCGTGCTGGGTACGCTGTTTTACCGTCAGCCGCAAGATCCGCTGTTGGTGCCGCTGTTTACGCTGATTAAAGAGGGTAAGCTGCAGCAACACTGGCCGCTGGAACAGGACGAACTGCTGGCGCGCTTGCAGCAGGGATGCGATGTGAACCTGCTTTCCGCCGATTTCAACGCGATGTTTGTCGGCAGCGAATGCAGCGTGTCGCCATTCCGTTCCGCTTATGTGGAAGGGGCAACGGAGGCGGAAGTCCGCACTTTCCTGCAGCAACGCGGCATGCCGCTTGGCGAAGCGCCGGCCGATCACTTCGGCTCTCTGCTGCTGGCCGCCTCCTGGCTGGAAGATCAATCGCAGGAAGACGAAGTCCAGGCGCAAATCACCCTGTTTGACGAATACCTGTTGCCTTGGTGCGGCCGTTTCCTCGGTAAAGTGGAAGCGCACGCCACGACCGGTTTTTATCGTACGCTGGCGCTGCTGGCCCGTGAGTCGATTCAGGCGATGCGTGACGAACTGGCTGAGTATGAGCAGGACGAAGAACAGCCGGGCGAAGAAGAAGGCTGAAGCACTAAAAATGGCGGGCCTGCATGGCCCGTCATCGTTTTCTGCGCGCTAAACACAGGTTTTCATCCCCCATACGTAAGTTGACAAAAAATCCCCTAATCTGACGGTTCATCGGCGGTTGGCTTTTCCGTGCCTGTGCGCCTCGTTTCCTCACGCAAAGGGTAGAGCATGAAAAATAACTGGATGCAGCAGATTCAATCGATGATTGGGCAAAAGGCCGGTTCCATCGGTGGGGCGGAAGGCATTGGCAAACTGCTGGCCCCGACCGCATTGGGGGGGCTGGTGGGCGTTTTGCTGGCAAACAAGTCTTCACGCAAGCTGGTGGGCAAGTTCGGCAAAAACGCCTTGATTATCGGCGGCAGCGCGGCCGTTGGCGCGGTGTTGTGGAATAAATACAAGCAACGGGTGAAAGAAACTCATCAGGACGAACCGCAGTACGGTCTGCAGGCCACGCCGGTGGATCTGCGCGCCAAACGGTTGGTGCAGGCGCTGGTGTTTGCCGCCAAGAGCGACGGCCATATCGATGCGGAAGAAAAGCGCGCCATCGACCACAGCCTGGAACAGCTGCAGGTGGGTGAGGAAGCGCAAAAATGGGTACAGGAGGCGATCGACCAGCCGTTAAACCCGGATCTGATCGCCCAGAGCGTGAAAAACGAAGATGAGGCGCTTGAGGTGTATTACCTCAGTTGCATGGTGATCGACGTCGATCACTTTATGGAACGTGGCTATCTCGATGCGTTGGCGCAGTCATTGAAGATCCCTGCGGACGTCAAGCAGGGCATTGAAAACGACGTCAACGAGAAAAAACGCGAGCTGGCGTAGCGCCGCTTGGCAAGCCGGGGGGAATCGTGTCACTCTTGCCTTAATCAAGGTAAGCGGATGATTTAGCAATGATGACACCCCCTAAGGCAGAAAAACGGCCTTATCCTATCACTACCCACGGCGACACGCGCGTGGATGACTACTATTGGCTGCGCGACGACGAGCGCGCAGATCCTCAGGTACTGGACTATCTGCAAGCGGAAAACGCCTTTACCGACGCAATGTTGAAACCGCAGCAGGCGCTGCGTGAAACGCTGTATGAAGAGATGGTGGCGCGTATTCCCCAGCAGGAGCACTCGGTGCCTTATGTCAGGCACGGTTACCGTTATCAGACCCGTTTCGAGCCGGGCAACGAATACGCGATTTATGTTCGTCAGCCGCAGGCAGAAAGTGAACGCTGGGATACGCTGATCGACGGCAATCAGCGCGCTGAAAAACGCGAGTTTTACACTCTCGGCGGGTTGGAAGTCAGCCCCGATAACCAGAAACTGGCGGTAGCGGAGGATTTCCTGTCACGCCGCCAGTATGACATTCGCTTTAAAAATCTGAGCGACGACAGCTGGGCCGACGAAGTGCTGGAAAACACCTCCGGCAGCTTCGAATGGGCGAACGACTCTGCCACCGTTTATTACGTGCGCAAACACGCCAAAACGCTGCTGCCCTATCAGGTGTATCGCCACGTGGTGGGCACAGATCCGCAGCACGATGAACTGATCTACGAAGAGCTGGACGATACCTTCTACGTAGGGCTGGAAAAAACCACCTCCGAACGTTTTATTCTGATCCACCTGAGCAGTACCACTACCTCGGAGATTTTGCTGCTGGATGCCGATCGCGCCGACAGCACGCCGCAGATGTTTGTGCCGCGCCGCAAGGATCATGAATACGGCATAGATCACTACCATCAGCATTTCTATATCCGCTCCAACAAGGACGGCAAGAACTTTGGCCTGTATCAGAGCGAGCAGGCGGATGAAGCTCAGTGGCAGGAGCTTATCGCCCCGCGTATCGAGGTGATGCTGGAGGGCTTCAGCCTGTTCCGTGACTGGCTGGTGGTGGAAGAGCGCAGCGAAGGCCTGACTCAACTGCGCCAGATCCACTGGCAGAGCGGTGAAGTGAAACGCATCGCTTTTGACGATCCGACCTATACCACCTGGCTGGCCTACAATCCGGAACCTGAAACCGAACTGCTGCGCTACGGTTACTCTTCGATGACCACGCCGACCACGCTGTATGAGGTTAATCTCGACAGCGGCGAGCGCGTAATGCTCAAACAGCAGGAAGTGAAAAACTTCACGCCGGAAAATTACCGCAGCGAGCGGGTGTGGGTGAAGGCGCGTGATGGCGTCGAGGTACCGGTTTCGCTGGTTTATCGCCAGGATCGTTTTATTCGCGGCAGCAACCCGTTGATGGTTTACGGCTACGGTTCTTACGGCAGCAGTATGGATCCGGCCTTCAGCGCCAGCCGCTTGAGCTTGCTGGATCGTGGTTTTGTCTTCGTCCTGGCACACATTCGCGGTGGCGGCGAACTGGGGCAGCTGTGGTATGAGGATGGCAAGCTGTTCAAGAAGCAAAATACCTTCAACGATTTTATCGACGTGACCGAAACGCTGATAGCGCAGGGTTATGGCGATGCCAAACGCGTCTTCGCCATGGGCGGCAGCGCCGGCGGCCTGCTGATGGGGGCGGTGATCAATCAGGCGCCGCAGCTGTTTAACGGCATCGTGGCGCAGGTGCCTTTTGTCGATGTGGTCACCACCATGCTGGATGAGTCTATCCCGCTGACCACCGGCGAATACGACGAATGGGGCAACCCGAACGAGCAGGCGTATTACGATTACATCAAACAATACAGCCCGTACGATCAGGTGAAAGCGCAAGATTACCCGCACATGCTGGTGACCACCGGGCTGCACGATTCGCAGGTACAGTACTGGGAACCGGCCAAGTGGGTGGCGAAGCTGCGCGAGCTGAAAACCGACGATCGTCAGTTGCTGCTATATACCGATATGGATTCCGGCCACGGCGGCAAGTCCGGGCGTTTCAAAGCCTATGAGGACATTGCGCTGGAGTACGCCTTTATTTTGGCGCTGGCGGAGTAACCTGCAGGCGGGCGGCGGTTGCTGCCCGCTTTTTCAACCAATCAGATAGTATTTCAGCGTATGCTTCATGTCAGGGCTGAGATCTTCAATGGACTTCAACATCCAACGCAGATAGCCGGGATCTTCCTGTGCAATGCGATCAATTTCCTGCCCGCGATACTTGCCGAACTTGAATTTCTTCAGCAGCACCGGCTGTTCGGTGATTTGCGCCATTTGTTCCGGCGTCCACCCTGAATCCTTGATGATGCGTTGCAGCAGTGCGGCGGTGACATAGCAATCGTACAGCGCCCGGTGCGGGTACAGCGTGGTATCTTGCGGCAATTGCACCTCAAGATTCAGTGCATAGCGCAGATACTGGTTGCCGTATTTGATGTCCGGGTAAAGAGTGCGCGCCAGCTTCATGGTGCATATCCAGGCACCGCGCATTTCCGGCAGCACGCCGCGATCGAAAGCCGCATTGTGCGCCACATAGTAGGGGCTGCCCAGATAGCGGCCGATCGCCACCGCGATGCGCGGTTTACCCTCGACCATCTGTTCGGTGATATGGTGGATAGCCATAGCTTCAATGCCAATCGGCCGATCGGGGCTGACTAAATCGCTCATCGGGTTGGCGATTTGGCCGTCGATCAGGTCGACGGAGGCGACTTCCACCACACCGCCGTCCAGCCCGCAGGTTTCAGTATCAATTACACGCAAAATCATGGTTTCCTCGGGGGTCACTACACAGAGGTTAGCTTAACCGGCAGTAGCGCCCGTGCCAACCGTTGGGGCGGTTTTCCGCAATCAGCAACCCTTGGGTGCTATCCGGTACGCTGGCTACCTGTTGGCCCGTTTCATCCCATATTGCGCTTCTGCCGGCAGGGATCCAGCCGCCGGTAGGGCCGGCATGGTTAGCCATCAAGGTGACAATGCCATGTTGTTGCGCATAACTCGCCAAATTAGAGCTGTCGGTGGGGTAACCTGCGTGAGAAACCAACACGCCGGCGGCGTAGATCTCAGCACCGGCTATTGCGGCATCGGCGGCATGCTCTGGGTGCGCGGTGTCAGCGCAAATCGCCAGGGCGATCCGTCGTTGGTTGACCGTCAACAGTGGGCCACCATTGCCGGGACAAAATATCTCTTTTTCCGCACCGTGCAGATGTTGCTTGGTGTAGGCATTTCGGTTGCCGTCGGGGCTGAACGTGAGTGCGCCTATAAACAATTCAGTGCCATCATTGACCGGAGCACCGACAACAAGCGTCATCTGTTGTTGTTTAGCCGCGGCGGCTAGCGGCTGCAAACGCGGATCGTCAAGCGTAAGGGCTAAACGACCGGCAGCATTGAGCTCGTACCCGGTCAGCGACAGTTCAGGAAAAATCAGCAACTGCACATGTTGTTCAGCGGCCTGACGGATAAATGTCAGATGGTGGTCCAAATTGCGGTCAATATCAGCCGCCACCGCGCTGTACTGAGCGGCGGCGATAGTCAAGTGCGGCATCGGTATGCACTCCGGTAATTTCGGGCAACAAAAAACCCGCCTCGGCGGGTTTAATTACGGTTAGAAGTTCGCTTACTCGCCGGACGTTTGCCCTTTTTTGGCGCGTTTGCCTGCACGTTTTTCTGCAGGGGTTTTCAACGGCTTCTTCTTCGCATTTTTCTTGCTATCCATTCCCTTACTCATGTTGGCCTCTCAGTTACCTATGGGTGGGTGGTTTGCTCTGCCATTAACCCCCTTACTCACGTCGGATGCAAGCATGAAAACATGTGTTTTGGTTAATCGCTTGTTAAGCGTGAGTATTTTGTTTCTTGAGGAAGGCTGCTTAATTTATTTGATATGTTATAATATAACAGTTAAAACTAGCCGGAGAACGCAATGACCGTTATTTCCTTGTTAAACCCACAACAGCTCCTGGCCATGCCGGAGTCTGATTATATGAACCCGGCGCAGCAGGCGTTTTTTCGCCAACGTTTGCTGGAAGAGCAGCAAAAACTGCTGCAACACATCGATGCATTGAAACGGGACATCGACGGCGGTGAGGTATCCGGCGACGAAGCGGATAAAGCCGCGCGTGAAGAGGACCTGCGATTATTGTTCCGCCAGTTGGACCGTGAAAGCCGTTTGTTGCCGAAGGTCGCCGCGGCGCTGACCCGGCTTTACAACGGCGAATATGGCTACTGCCTGGAAACCGGAGAACCTATTGGCCTGGCACGTCTGCTATTGCGGCCAACGGCGGAACTGAGCATTGAAGCGAAAACCGCTCAGGAAATGCGCGAACCGCATTTGCGCAAAAGAGGCTGATCCGCAGATTGGTTGCAGGAGGCAAAGGGTATTTTGCAGTCATTTTAAGCAAACGCACGTTAACTTGTTGGAGAGTGTAGGAGTTTTCGGGTTTTACCGTTGACCTGATGGGCCGCTTCGGCTTTTATGAGGGTACGACCACAGAGAGACGGAAGCGCCATGGAACAATTACGAGGTTTGTACCCGCCGTTAGCAGCGTATGACAGCGGTTGGCTGGACACAGGGGATGGCCACCGGATCTACTGGGAACTGAGCGGCAACCCGAAGGGCAAGCCGGCAGTCTTTATTCATGGCGGGCCGGGTGGCGGTATTTCCTCCTATCACCGCCAACTGTTCGATCCGCAGCGCTATAAGGTACTGCTGTTCGATCAGCGCGGCTGCGGCCGCTCCAAACCGCACGCCAGCCTGGACAACAACACCACCTGGCATCTGGTGCAGGACATTGAACGCCTGCGTGAAATGGCCGGCGTGGATCAATGGCTGGTGTTCGGCGGCTCATGGGGATCGACGCTGGCGCTGGCCTATGCGCAAACCCATCCGCAGCGCGTTAGCGAAATGGTGTTGCGGGGTATTTTCACGCTGCGTAAGCAGGAGCTTAGCTGGTATTACCAGGATGGCGCTTCGCGCTTCTTCCCCGAGAAATGGGAACGCGTGCTGTCGATTCTTTCCGAAGAAGAGCGCAAGGACGTGATTGCGGCCTACCGCCAGCGTTTGACCTCAAAGGACCTGCAAGTGCAGCTTGAAGCGGCGAAGCTGTGGAGCGTGTGGGAAGGGGAGACGGTAACGCTGTTGCCAAGTACCGAGTCCGCCTCCTTTGGTGAGGATGACTTTGCGCTGGCGTTCGCCCGCATCGAAAACCACTACTTTACCCACTTGGGCTTCCTGGACAGCGACGACCAGTTGCTGCGCAACGTTCCGTTGATTCGTCATATCCCGGCGGTGATCATCCATGGCCGTTACGATATGGCTTGCCAGGTGCAAAATGCCTGGGATTTGGCGAAGGTCTGGCCGGAGGCGGATCTGCATATCGTGGAGGGGGCCGGGCACTCCTTCGATGAACCGGGTATCCTGCATCAGTTGATGCTGGCCACCGACAGGTTTGCCGCAAAATGACATAAAACCCGCCATAACGGCGGGTTTTTTTATCTGGATTTCGGCTCGTACGGCAGGCGCGAATACTTGTGTGATTCGACACGATAGAAGGCTACGCGTTCGCGGAAATAATCGCGCAGGTGCGCCGGCTGTTCGCGTTCAACCATTTCCGGGATCACCGGCATGTTATAGCGTTCTTTAAACGCCACGCCGGAAGCCGCGAGATCAACGTTCACTTTGTCCATCTCTTCTTTGGAAAGCTCTGCCAGATTGTAACCCACCGTATTCTCCTTACTGTTACCGCATTGGATCAGCGCAGAAGGTAATGCACCCGGCGGCACTTGGCAAGCCTGAAGCGCAAGGAGAGCGGGGCGGTGGGAATAACGTTGGCCATCAGCGATTATTTATTATGCCGAAGGCAATGCAATCTATTTGTTTTATTAAATAAGAATGATTCGCTTTTTGATTAAATGTACAGATGAAAATAATTATCATAATAATTTAGATGAATAATTTAGTTTTAATATAACTAATTGATTTTTAATTATTTAAAAATAAAGTTGGGTGTAATATAAATCAGGTGTTTTTATTTTGTTCTTGCCAAGGCATAATGCGGAAAAATTAAATCGATACCTGCAAAATAAAAGGGAAAATTATGCTGACGCAAGAAATGACCAAAAAGCTGAATGAGCAACTGAATCTGGAATTTTATTCCGCCAACATGTACCTGCAAATGAGCGCATGGTGCAGCGATAAAGGCTTTGAAGGCGCGGCCGCATTTCTTAAAGAGCATTCTCAGGAAGAGATGCAGCACATGCAACGTCTGTTCGATTACCTGAGTGATACCGGTTCCCTGCCGCTGCTGGGCACCATCGCCGCGCCGCCGGTTGAGTTCGAATCCCTGGCGGACGTGTTCCAACAGACTTACGAACATGAGCAACTGATTACTCGCCAGATCAACGAACTGGCGCACGCGGCAATGACCGCTCATGACTACTCTACCTTCAACTTCCTGCAGTGGTATGTCGCTGAGCAGCACGAAGAAGAGAAACTGTTCAAATCCGTGCTGGATAAACTGGCGTTGGTGGGCAGCAGCGGCAAAGCTCTGTTCTTCATTGATAAAGATCTGAAGAAAATGGGTGCAGCCGGTGAAAACGGCAACGGCCAGGGCTAATAACCCCCGCTGACAAACCGCGTGTCGGGCTTTGCCTGGTTCGCGGTTTTTTTATGCCCTGCATTTAACGTGGTTTAGCAGCGATACGTGCTGCCAGATCGCAGAATGCCAGCGTTCTGCTCGACTTACGGATCGAGTCTCGTTATCATTTAATTCGATACGCTACAGGGAAGGTAGAGAGTTAAAAACAGCGGGTTAGCCGTTATTCCTGTTCTTCTGTTTACCCGTGGCGCAATCATCTGCGGTGGGTTCCGGCCGCCGGCCTTAACCCTTATCACCCTCGATTATTGCTTTAAGGGATATCACTGTGATCGGTAAAATTCGTTCTTCATATCGTCTGCTTTCTACCCTTTTCGTGCTGTTTGTCGGGCTGTCCTCGCAGCAGGCGCTGGCGCATGCCCATTTGAAAGTGCAGACGCCGGCGGAAGATGCCATCGTCAGCCCTGCACCGAAGGTGCTGACGCTCAATTTCTCCGAAGGCATTGAGCCTAACTTCAGCGGCGTGAAAATTACCGGCCCGAACGACGCCAAGGTGAAAACCGGTAAATTGCAGATTGAGGCAAACAACAACACCCAGATCAATTTGCCTATCGAGGACGATCTGGCCGCTGGCAAATATAACGTCAGCTGGCATGTGGTTTCGGTCGACGGTCATAAAACCAAAGGCCAGTACAGCTTCACCGTTAACTAAGCATGAGTCTGGCGGCCCTGTTTGTCCTGTGTCGCTTTGTGCACTTTGCGGCGGTGATGCTGATGTTTGGCACCAGCCTGTTCACCGCCTTATTGTCGCCGCAGCGCCTTTCCCCGTATCTCTCTCGTGACGTGCGTCCTCTGCTGGTCTCCGGCACCTGGCTTGCCGGGCTTTCTGCCGTGGCGCTGCTGGCTATTCAGGCCGGGCAGATGGGAGATGGCTGGGCCGATACCTGGCGACCCGAGGTTTGGTGGGCGGTGCTGGGCACCACCTTCGGCGAGATCTGGCGCTGGCATTTGGGAATGTCGTTGCTGGCGTTGTTAAGCCTGTGGCTGCCGGATCAGCGCCGCGCACAGGTTTTGGCGCTGCTTTCCACGTTGTTGTTGGTCAGCATGGCGTTTATCGGCCATGCGGCGATGCATGGGGGCGCACTCGGCGCACTGCACCGTTTTAACCATGCGCTGCACCTGTTGGCCGCCGGTTATTGGTTTGGCAGCCTGCTGCCGCTGTTGATTTGCCTGCGTTACCTCGCTCAACCGCAGTGGCGCAGCGACGCGGTGAGCACCTTGATACGTTTCTCGCGCTGGGGACACCTGGCGGTGGCGTTGGTGATATTGACCGGCGTCATTAACAGTTTGATTATTCTCGGCAACTGGCCGTTGGATGTGGCTTCGCCATACCAGCGTCTGTTGTTGTTCAAAACCGCGTTGGTGGCGCTGATGGTCATGGTGGCGCTGGCCAACCGTTACGCCATCGTACCGGCGATGAGCAGCGTGCCCAGGCTGGCACAGCGCGGGCTGGTGCTGGCCTGCTGGATTGAGGTTGTGCTGGGCGCGGGCGTGCTGCTATTGGTCAGTTTATTTGCAACCTATGCGCCGGTATAACATTGCGGCTTGCCGGATGCCCCTAAACTGCGGGAAAATTGAATCAAATAGCAACCTTAAGGCCATAACATGAAATCGGTATTACTTGGCATTACGCTGCTGGCCACCGCGACCGGCGCACTGGCGGCAGACCAACTGGTTAACATCACCAAGCTGGAATACGGTAAGCAATGGGCGTTCACCAAAGAAGAAGTGACGCTGCAATGCCGCAGCGGCGGCGCGTTGTTTGTGCTTAACAACAGCACGCTGATGCAATACCCGCTCAACGCCGCCGCAGAAGCGCAGGTGAAAGCGGGGCAGCAGCGCGCCCAGCCGCTGGATGTGATCCTGCTGGATGACGCAGCCAATCCCGGCAAAAAAATGAGTACGGCGCCATACCTGGAGCGCGCCGAAAAGCTGTGCGCCAACTAATGGCTTGCCCCACAATGGCTTAGCCGGAGGTTAATCGGCACTGACAAATTGCGCGGGATTAATTTCAAAACGTAACTGTCACCGCCCGTGTGTGAGGCTGGCAAAACTAGCGCGGTAAGCTACTCTTAAAGTGCATGGCTGAACAAGCCCTGCACAAAATGCCAACTTTTAGCGCACGGCTCTCTCCCAAGAGCCATTTCCCTAGACCGAATATAGGAATCGTATTCGGTCTTTTTTTGTTTATCGTTTTAAAACAGTAGGTTACAAGTAAAACAATCACTTATCACACCTCTTGTTATACCGTATTACACCCTTTTTCTTCCTCTGTCGCCACTTTGCCGCCACTGATAGGGAACTCCAAGATCCAAGGAATGGGGCAGTACATTTTGATTCATTCTTTCAAGTTGATTTAAATCTCAACTCGTAACTTGGAGTTATTGATTGCACGGATTAGATACCAGTTGAATTTATATCAAAATTTTCATATTGTACTATCTGTTTGATATTTTTGTTAATTGGGATGCACCATGATTAATAGTGATTTTAAACAGCTTGACTTGATCACTGCAAGCTATTTTGATAAGGCAACTGTTCTTTTTAATTCCATTGCATTTTTTCATTATTCAATACACACCTGTTCAACTTATGAAGTTCATGCACAAAGTTTAGCATTATCTAACCTCAAAAAATCATTGAGTAAATCCCTTGAGCAAAAAAATTCAGGGGAGTTAGAAGCGGAAGTTTTGATGAGGTATATGCCATCGCTATGTTTTTTCTCTTTAGTCTCCGCATTTGAAGATTACATGATTGAGATATCGATGTTTATATTAAAAAAATACCCGCAAAAGATTGCTAAAGAGACCGTTGATTTTAAATTGGTTATAGAGTTGACAAAAGAAGAGATATTAGAGATTAAGTCTAAGGAGTATTTAAATGGAATTATGTACAAAAAGCCTAAAGAGTATATGAACTCTATATGCGACCTTCTAGGGGTGGATAGTGGAACAATTAAAGAAGAATTCTACAAGTATATAGAAATTAAAGCGAGGCGTGATTTGGGAATACACAATCAGTGGATGAAAAACGATATATACATAAGGAAATTAGGTGAGGTTGGAATGCCTGATAATTCAGATATCTATATGGCGCCAAATTTAGAATATTTTAATATGGCATGCCGTGTTTGTGGGGACTTAGTTAGAAATATTAGCAATGGAATTTCAACCAAGGTATTAAAATGCAAGCCTATTATGCCGCTAAAAAAACAATCTCCTAGTGCGTGAAGTATTTCACAAAATATTGATGCGTACATATATCATCTTGTTGATTAAAATAATGCTATTAGCGTCCGAAAAAATTGCAGGCAGGGCAAAAGCTGTTGTCAGCTCACCGGCCATGCTCAAGATCAGCACCTGCTCCCCGATGGACGGCGCCCACCATGTGCGTGCGCGGCCTGCGCGCATGGTCAGCCATTTGATCGGCGCGGTTTCAAGCCCACCTGTTTGCACACGGCATAGGCCGTTCTCTGTATCGACCTCGGAAATGGTTCCGATTCGGATCAGATTGGTCAGCAGGCGCAGTAGTTCAGAAAGTTGTGTATTCATTGGCACAGCCTGCCATGCGAGTTGCGATGGCCGCATGTTGGCGCTATTGTTTGGTTGCTGGCACAATGCAGCGTGAAAATTAATTAAATGAATCTACGTTTCGCCACTTAAAAACCAGTAAGGTAATATTTATAAAGGGTGTTTATGATGAATATATCTCAGGATGGCTTTGAAACAGATGAGAAAAATATAATAAAGAAAATATTCATCACCATTAATATCGATGGTGTCGCTAGACGAATTATGAGGTTCGAGTTAAGAAAAGGAGATGACGTCGCTCTTCTTTTAAAACATGCTAGCCATTTTCGTGATCTAGGCGAATCTAATCCCGCTGATTGTGAAATAAAACAGCAGCGTTATTCATTTCATCGGAGTATGGAAAGTCAAGAGCAAATAAATTTTATTAAGCATACTTTTGAAAAAAACAATGGCGAAGTAATAAATACTCATGTGGTGACGCCAGTTATTAAAGATAAATCAGGGTTTGTACAAGTCTATAGCCACAGAGTCCCTAATCTTACCCCCGAAAGATACGATATGAAAAAACTATCAAAAGGGAGCGTTGAAGAAAACTTGGGTGAGTGGGATGTTAAAAGCTCATCTCTTTTTTTATCTGTGTATGTTGGCTCTGCCTCTTTAGACGTTCCTAAAATCAACTATTCATCCAATGTTCGCAGTTTTGTTATTAGTGATTTTCGTTTCCTGATAATTTGGTCATATCTCTTGGGGCCTGCACATAACTCAGGCACTTTGCAGCACCGTATGACAATGCAGTTGGATGATGATTCGATTATAGGTCAAGAGCCCGGCATTGGAGTTGAAAAAGCCGTCAAACAAGCGAATGAGAGCTTTTGGCTCCTCGCAAACGAGTTTGCTGCGATAATTCATAAAGAATTAGATGTTCCCTACGAAAAATCATTGGAAATGTTTGAGTTGACTGGATTCATTAAGGATGCCAGACGCTTTAGCCGAGAAAGAAATGAATTAATGCAAAGGATGCATGATGCCGGAACATTCGAAAGGTATCTTTCAATATTCAAATCGATACTTTGAATATATTTCGGATTTAAAGGTTTCCGTGTTGTCGCGCTCGAAATTTATCATGTGAACAGTTATTTACTTAAGTGGTCGATTAGGATGTCGCCGACGGCGGTGATGGCTGGATCATTCAGTCCAAATAATTGGCGGGCGTCGTATTTCACGGTTGGACCGCGCTTACTTACTTTGTCACGCAGGCCGTAATGGTGCACGCGCGCAATGCGCATAACGCTGCCGGCAAAGTAAACGGCGGCTTCGTCTGCCGTGGTTGCTGTTTTCATAAAGCGAGTGGTCTGCAGCTTGCTGAACATTTTCCGGCGTATCCGCCCCTTTTTGTTTCGGCCTTGCGGCTTTCGCTCGGCATACGGGGCTCCGTCCGGGTTGCGCTGCTGGCTGATTTGCAGTCTCTGGCGGCGGCGCAATTCATTAGCCCACTGGCGAGTTAGCTTTTTCCTCGCTGCTGGGCTTAGCTGTGAGGTGAGGGCGACCAGCCAGTCTTCAATCTGAATAAAGTCACTCATTAGGCGCCCACTGATCGGCGTAAGGTGGTTCCGGCTCAGGGACGGTTTCTACAACCATTTGGCCGCCTGCTTCTTTCACGATCACGCGTTCAGGTTGGTATGGATGCGGGACTGAATGGCGAGGCCTGCCAGCGTCATGTAACGAATGCCGGCATTAACGCTTTCGCGTATCGCACCGCGGTGCGCGGCGGTCATGGCGCCATCTGCAACTGCTTCGGCAGCGACCTTGCCGATTTCTGAGGTGGCATTCAGCACATACGCCGCGACTTTGCCGCTGGATAGCTCATTGATCGGTACGCACGGCTGGCAGTGCAGCTGCGCCAGCATCCCATCGATCAGCGTCGGGTCTTCGGTGAGGTCGGTCAGCGTCAGCAATTCCTCAACCGTCAGGCGGTGCGGCTGGTCTGGATTCAACTTGTTGCGCAGCACTTGAGCGGACATGCCAGCATCAGCGCTCAACTGCTTGATGTTGTGCTTTGTCGCGAATCGGCGGCAGGCTTCTTCGTAGTGCGCCTGTTTAGAGACTTGATAATCAAACATGGTTTAGCCCTTCAAAATTCGAATAATCGAATTAACCGCGGATGTAGCGGCATTTGATCGCAACCTGGCGGTTTTTCTCGCGCCACGCTTCGAGGTTGATCAGGGCGTTACCGTGCTTGGTCATCGTGACCTCTTCGATCTCGCCGGTCTTCTGGTTCTTTCGGTTCTGCTTCACGGTGGTGGTAGGGGTTGGCGCCAGTAGCACAACGCCGTTGGCGATCCATTTCTCCAGCACGGATGCGCTGATACCGTTAACGGCAATGAAGTCCTCTTTGGACATTGTCGGGGAGGTGTGCATAGCAACTGCGCGCTGCACTGCTTCCAGAATGGCGCCGCTCAGACCAGGCAGCAACATGTTTGCAATCTGCGCAGGTGAAAAAGGCGCGGCGGGGGCGACCTGGGGGTTTGCAATATCATGAGACATAAAGCAATATCTCCGGTTAGTGGTTTGTGTTCTACGGTGTTACATGTGGTGTGCATTCATCGTAGATCCGTTTTTTGTATCTGTAAATACGAAAATCGAATTTAAGGTTGTATTGATGCGTATAGAAAACGCTGTGGCGTCAGAGGTTTTAGAAAGAATCCTTTCTTCTTATGGGTTTACCATGCAGAAGGAGCTTGCTGAAAAACTGGAAATTTCCAGCAGTAACGTGGGTGGATGGCTATTGCGGGGGCAGGTCCCTGGCACGGTTATAGTGCGCTGTGCTCTGGATACTGGCGCCGATGTTACTTGGCTAGTAACCGGGAAATTTGCAAATTCGAATATCGAAATTGGCAAATCCACACTTCGTGGCAAAGCCTTATATGAAAGAATCCAAGCCGCAGGTGGCAAACCTGTGCTGCGAAGAATGCTAGATGCATATGGGTTCCGAACTCAAAAGGAACTTGGAGATTTTTTGGATATTTCCACTGCAACTATCAGTACTTGGGTGCGGCGTGAATATTTCCCGGGGGATGCTGTTGTTGCTTGTGCCCTAGATACTGGAGTTTCATTACTCTGGCTTGCTACAGGGCAAGGTAATCCGGGTAACCTCAATTTAACGCCAAAAGAGATAACTTCCGTGACTTTGCCTCGTTGGTCGATTTCCACTGGTGACCTTATTAAAGTTGGTTCATGGGTATGTGATCCTAGTCTTGTCTCCGAGCCTTCTGAATGTGTAGGGATCGTTGATAAAAACGAAACCTCTTGGATTGTAGATTTTTCCAACTATAATTTAGGAAATGGAAAATATTTATTAAATGTTGATGGAGTATATGATGTTTATGTCACATCCAGGATTCCTGGGAATAAAATAAAAGTTTCCATTGAAGTTATTGAATTTGAATGCGATGCGGGGGCTATAATATGCTCTGGGAAAGTATTAAAAACAATAGCATCTGAATAACGATGAAATTATTTCACTATTCATGAAATACCGTGAAGTTAAGGGGATAAGGTGAGTGAATATCTTAATGGTTTCAAAGCTTTCCTAGGTACTAATAGTGCCACCGATACATTTAGGCGCTATATATTACATCCTGATTGTCAAATAATAGATTCGGGTAAAAGCTATAATTTAAAAAATAAAATATGTGATAAGTTCCAGATTGGTTTTGATAATGTCTTTATCGTAGGATCATGCAAACTTGGATTTAGTATCAAACCGGCGAGAAGGTTTGAGTTTTTTAACGACGAATCCGATATTGATGTTGCCATAGTATCACCTATTCTTTTTGAAAAGATATGGAAGTCGGCAATGGAATATAAATATAGCAGAGCTGATTGGCCTACAAAAAATAATTTTTTCAAATATCTCTCAGCAGGTTGGATTAGACCTGATAAATTCCCACCTAGTGTTAATTTTGCTTTCTCTAGTGACTGGTGGGAGTTTTTTACTGCAATGACAAATTCAGGAGAATATGGTGATTATAAAATCGCAGCTGGTATATATTACAGTTCATTTTTCTTGGAAAAATATCAAATAGCCTGTCTAGAACAATGCGCATCGGAGTTAGCACAATGAACACTTCAGCATCTAATCGACGTTTGAGAGTTATCCTAACTGCAGTAGGCTCAGGTACTCTTATCCCTCAACCTGATTTTCAGCGGCGTTTAGTTTGGACCAATAAAGATAAAGTTGAGTTTATAAAAACAGTTGTAGATGGTTACCCATTCCCGGAAATTTATATTGCCGCAGGGAAAGTGGACCCGAAAACAGGGGAGGGATCGGAAGTTTTGGTTGATGGACAACAAAGAGTTACAACACTTTATCAATATTTTAAAGGTGATCCAGATCTACGTTTACCTAAGGATCTTCCACAATATTCTGATCTCCATGTGCAAAGACAAATTGATTTTCTAGAATATAGCGTGGTAGTTCGAGACTTGGGAGCAATGTCTATAGATGTTATAAGGGACGTTTTCAAAAAAATAAACTCTACGAGCTATGGCCTTAACGCGATGGAAATAGACAATGCTCGTTATGGTGGCGAGTTCAAAAAATTTGGTGAAGAAGTATCTGAAATTGATTTTTTTGATAACTATAAAATATTTACCTCATCTGATATTAAGAGAATGAATGATGTTAGATACTGTCTTGGTTTAGTTGTAACTATAATGACAACTTATTTCAATCGGGATAAAGAGTTAGAAGTTTTTTTGGAGAAGTTTAATGAAGAATTTCCTAATCGTGATACGTTGTTAAGTAATATAAATGTCACCTTAAAATTTATTGATTCACTTAATTTTAATCCAAATAGCCGTGCGATGAAGAAAGCAGATTTTTATACTTTATTTGTTGAGGTTTATAAATCTTTAATCTTAAAAGGTGTTAAGTTAAGTGCATCTAATGTTCGTAAGTATTTGGATGAATTTTATATGAAGGTCGATGATGTATCTGCGGGACGATATAGTTCGAGCAACGCTGAACCAGAAATTTATTATAAGGCAGCATTGCAAGCTAGCAATGATAGAGGTAATCGAATTAATAGAGGGAAGATAATTTCCGGAATTATAAATATGTGACATTATGCAAAGCGGTGGTTTAACCACCGTTTTGCAGGTTATGTATTAATTTATAGCTATGTCATCAGTGGTGTTGTGAATATGGAGAGCAATTTTGACTGATTTTTCTGGCTATGTATATATGCTTAAAAATAATTCGTTTCAGAGGAATATTTTCAAAATTGGGTTTACAAAGAATTACCCCTTAGAAAGGGCAACACAAATTTTTAATGGTGCGACCGGTGTACCAGAACCTTTCGATGTCGTCTTTGCATGTGAAGTGATTGACTACAAAAGGGCGGAGAAAATTATACACTTCAATTTGAGGGCGTATAGGATAAGTACTAGAAGGGAGTTTTTCTGCATTCCATTAGAGGTTGGTAAGGATATCATCCTAGAAGTTTGTAATGAGATTAACGTTGAGCATGGTGTGTCAATTAATAATCCTTTAAACATCCCAGAAATACTTGATAATGCGGAGTTACAAAACACGAAACCTTCCCATTGGGTTCATATTAAAGATATCTATGCACAGAATAAATTCTGTTCAACTCTAACCAATGATCAAGAAAGAAGAGTTTCTATAGCTTATAGAATATTAGGGAATATATTTCCTGACTCTTTATCTGCATGGGTAGATGATTTTAGAAAAGATAGGACACCCGAGAGAGAAATAAAAATCTTGGAGGGGATCGCCAAGGCGTTCTCAAAAGTAGATAGCCGGTTCTCTCTTTCAACAGATTCAGCTAAAGAGGTTTACACCTTGCTACTAATGAGATCTGGCTCGAAGAAGTCAGATGTCATTAGAAATTATCAGCCTAAATTATTCTCATCAAGGCAAGTATCCGAGATACTAGATTGTTATGAATTAAAACCAATGCCAATAGTTGTTAGTCGAATAAGACAGATGAGCCATGAGCCGAATTGAAACTTTCAGCATGATTAGTAAAAAATCTAAAATAATGTATGTAAATTGATTGATTTTCCAAATGATGATGGCGACAAAGTTATGTAGCCACTATGTCGCCACTATATCCTGGGTATATGCCTAGTTCATTGAAATCATTGTATTTTTATTCTCTTGGATCGTATTCGGTCTTTTTTTGTTTGCTTTTTAAAACAGTAGCTTACATCTAAGGCAATCACTTATCACACCTGCCTGTTATATCGAGTTTCACCCTTTTTCTTTCTCTGTCGCCATGTTGGTTCAGATCGTTCAATGGCTTGTAGACTCACTCCAGCAGACAAGAACTTAGATGGTCGGCAGCTAATGCCAGGCTGCGGAAAAGTGTGGCCAAAATCTAACCCGCGGCCAGGGGGGACGATAAAGCTGTCAGAGGGTGTTGGGTAACCAATTATGTTTATCTTGATTTTCTATTTCACTCATTGACCTGTTTCTGATGATACATAGATATTAATTGCCATGCGATTTATATGGTTAAAAGTGTTTTATCACCATGGATATAATTAATAAGATAACTGTATTTTTATTTAATATTTTATGGGGATTTTTTTCTGCTTGTGATTAATAGCCTGGTGTGTTTATTATTTACTTCGACCTTATGAAACTATCAATATTTATGTTTTTGTGGATTAAGCCCTGCCAACAAGGGCACACCGTCAGTCATGCGATATCCCGTCAATAAGTTGATAGAGTCCATTTGCTGTATATGGATACAGTAACTATGGACAAAGAGACTAAAATGACAAAGCTGATTATTGATAAGAATAACTGTGTGACGCTAACCCCGGAGCAGGCAAAAGCGTTAACCCAGGTAGTGGTAGGGGGGGAGTTCCAAGGTGCGGTCCTTTTAAACAAGTACCTCGGCCGTTTGCCGTTGCCAATTAAGCCGGTAACGGTGTACGACGAAGTGTTGCATTCAGCTGCCGCCTACTACTTGGCTGTCTCGTTGGAGGGGCGTTGCTTCTCTGGCGTGGGCGTGCCGGTTGTCGCTCAAGACGGTGCCAGTTGGGCATTTAATTACTCGTTTGATATGCAGGAAAGTTATTGTGAACAAATAACGACTCAAAACATTACGGTCGCCTCTCAAAGCTAAGTACTCAAAAAAGCCCTGGCAAATTTGCCAGGGCTTTTTCGTTGCAATGGGTAATATCTATCCTCTAAACCTCATTGACTCCTCTGCCGACCTTAAGCATCATCGAGTGATGAAATATACCCAGCTCACCGCCACCACCACCACGACAACCGCCTTTTTCTGGCGGGCCGCAAGGGTGTGCGTGAGCTAAAAACGCAGTTCCCCAAAGCCCCGCCAGCCATGGCCGGGGTGTCTTTATGCTCCGTCCTGGCCGGTAAAGATGGAGATCCACATGCAACAACATCATCACCGTACCGCACTTTTGATTATTGATATGCAGCTAGGCATGTACGATGGCCCGGAGCCGCCTTATGAAGGCGAACGCGTTCTGGCCAATATCAACGCGCTGATTGGTAGGGCGCGCGATGCGGGCTGCCCCATATTCTTTGTGCGCCATGCCGGGCCAGAAGGGTCACCGATCGCAGCCGGCAGTCATTTTTGGCAATTGCATCCTCGCCTGGCAATCGATACGGCAGTGGACAGGGTTATAGATAAAAACCGGCCCAGCTGTTTCTATCAAACGGGGCTGGCCGGGCAACTCAAAGAAAGTGGTATCACCCGGTTGGCGATAACGGGAATGAAGACGCAATATTGCGTGGATACCGCCTGTCGGCAGGCGAGCGAGCTGGGGTTTCAGGTGCTGCTGGTCGCTGATGCGCACTCCTGCAGCGATACGCCGGCGCTGAACGCCGAGGCGATAATCAGGCACCATAATCTGACTCTGTCAGGTCCTTTTGCCCAGTTGATACAAACTGCGGACGTGCAGTTCTGAAAAAACGGCGGGCCGGCTATCCCGGCTCGCCGATAAATTCGGAGCATGCCGCTGGCCTCAGCGGCAATGGCTTTGTTACTATCCCTCCCACCCAAACAGTCAATGGTGCATTACATTGAAAATCCAAGCGTTATTATTTGTTGCATTAGCCGGCCTGGCTGGCTGCAGCCAAGAGGGAACCTCAGTGAACCAACCCAAGAAAAACAAGGGTGACCATACGGAAGTGTTGCTGGTTAACAGTGCGCTGGTGGATTGCATGGGCGTCTCCCCGATGAAATGCATGCAGGTGCGTCATTCAATACAAGGGCAGTGGGAAATGTTTTACAGCCAGATTGAAGGCTTCACCTTTGAACCGGGCTACCGCTATCGTCTGAAGGTTAAGGTGACCCAGGCGGAAAACGTACCGGCCGATGCATCCTCACTGCGTTATACGCTGGTTGAACAGCTGGAAAAGAAAAAGGTCTGATAACGCCCCGGCAGGTCAGGGCCGAAAATCCTGACCTGAGGCCGCGTACCCAGCCGACGTCCGCTGCGGCTTGCTCAGCCTGCCGGCAAGGTGCTTTTCTACGTAAACTCCCCTGGTCATCACGCTTTATGATCACTCTCTGCGGCCTGAGTTTACCGGGCGAGACTGGTCTGCTCACTGGGCTTGTTGCGATTCTGCAATGCACCTGTCTTAAGTATATTGTGAAAATCAGGTATATTGTCCTTCGGTTTTTAGCTACCAAGACAAAATTACTATGATTATCAAACCTAAAATTCGTGGTTTTATCTGCACCACCGCTCACCCGGCAGGCTGTGAAGCCAACGTCCGCGAGCAAATCGCTTACGTTAAATCCCGTGGCGAACTGAAAAACGGGCCTAAAAAGGTGCTGGTGATTGGTGCCTCTACCGGTTACGGTCTGGCGTCACGTATCAATGCTGCGTTCGGCAGCGGTGCGGCCACCATCGGCGTATTTTTTGAAAAGCCTGGCAGCGAAGGCAAAACCGGTTCTGCCGGCTGGTACAACTCTGCCGGTTTTGATAAGGCAGCTAAAGAAGAAGGCCTGTACGCGAAAAGCATTAACGGCGACGCATTCTCCAACGAATGCCGTCAAACCGTTATTGACCTGATCAAACAGGACCTGGGTCAGATCGACATGGTGGTTTACTCGCTGGCTTCCCCGGTGCGTAAAATGCCGGAAACCGGTGAAGTGGTGCGCTCGGCGCTGAAACCTATCGGCGAACCGTACAAATCCGTGGCGCTGGACACCAACAAAGACGTGCTGGTAGAAGCCGTGGTTGAACCAGCCAACGAGCAAGAAATTGCCGATACCGTCAAAGTGATGGGCGGACAGGACTGGCAACTGTGGATGGACGCACTGGAAGAAGCCGGCGTGCTGGCAGACAACGTGCAGGCTGTCGCATACTCCTACATCGGTACCGATCTGACCTGGCCAATCTACTGGCACGGTACGCTGGGCAAAGCAAAAGAAGATCTGGATCGCGCGGCTCAGGCCATCGATCAGAAGCTGAAGGCCAAAGGCGGCGCGGCTTACGTTGCGGTGCTGAAGTCGGTAGTGACTCAGGCTTCCTCTGCCATTCCAGTGATGCCGCTGTATATCTCCATCGTTTTCAAAATCATGAAGGCTCAGGGGATCCACGAAGGTTGCATCGAGCAAATCCAGCGCCTGTTCGCCACCAAGCTGTACAGCGGCACTGCACCAGACACCGACGAGAAGCACCGTCTGCGTCTGGACGACTGGGAACTGCGTGACGACGTGCAGAACACCTGCCGTGAAGTTTGGGCGCAGATCAACGACAGCAACATCAATGAGCTGACCGATTATCTGGGCTATAAGGCCGAGTTCCTGCGTCTGTTCGGCTTTGGTCTGCAGGGCGTTGATTACGAAGCGGATCTCAGCGGTGAAGTTAAGTTCGACGTGATCGAACTGGTCTAAGCCTATCGAGCATTCGGAAAAAGCCGGGTTATCCCGGCTTTTTTACGCCCATACCTGGCTGTTCCAGTCGCTACTCATCAGTCCACTTGAACGTTGACAGCAATAAATTATCGTTTTACGATAACTTATTGCTGTTTTTCACGGATGACTCGTTATGGTTTCTGCGCCACGGATCCACCTTCCGCTTTACGTACGTTGCTTATGTTTGTTGATCATGGCGATGCTGATTATCAGCACCGGCGTGGAGATGTTCATGATTGTCCAGGGCTGGGTGCAGGGTGAGGCGTTCAACCGCATCGTGGCCGCCTATCGCGACTACTACCCGGAGCTGAATGCCTACGCCATCCCGCAGCAGCGCTGGGCGATTTTTGCCACCTTGTTGCTGGATATGTTCGCCTATGCGCCTTATTACAGCGCGCTGTTGTGCGGTGCCGGGCTGTTTTATCAGTTTTATCGCGGCAATGTCTGGCAGCGCAACAATATGCTGTTGCTGCAGATCATCGGCATTTTATTGATTGTCGATGTGTTGTTCCCTTCATTGGCCGGTATGTTGCAAGTGATGATACTGACCGCCAGTGAAAAAATGCTGTTAATAATTTATTATGGCGTCAACAGCGAGTCGGTACGTTCGTTGATCGTAGGCTGCGCAATCCTGGTGTTTAGTCGGGTATTCCTGGAAGCGTTGCGGCTGAATGAAGAACAGCTTTCTTTCGTGTGAGAATAGAGTGGCGATAATAGTAAGTCTTGATGTCATGTTAGCCAAAAGGAAGATGCGATCGAAGGAGCTTGCGGAGCAGGTGGGGATCACTGAGCAAAATTTATCGTTGCTGAAAAACGGTAAGGTCAAAGGCGTCAGGTTGGAGACGTTGGACAAAATCTGCCGCATTCTCGATTGCCAACCGGGCGATCTGCTGGCCTGGGAACCTGATAGCGAAGACTGACGCGGCAGCGCATTTTGCGCGCCGCACTCTATTTGAAAAATTTAATTGCCGCTGCGGTGAAACAGGTTGTTTATTTTAAGTTAAATCATTCGCCACATTATTTAACAGTGATGCGTTTTGTTTCTGCGTTCTCGAAGGGGCATTCTGATTAATAAACTAAAAAAAGTGTCTTTTTTATTTACCGCGGCCGACGGTTAAGTCTATTTTAAGGAGAATATATGGCATTGAGTCATGGTATCCCCGTACTGATAATATTTCTGAGTGGCTGCAGCGCTATTCATGCAGATTTATCGCATTCCTCCTGGGATCCGCCGGCGCGGGCAACGCGGGAGCAGAAACAACGCATCAGCAGTGGAGAGTCAGCCTATTCCGTATTGCACGAGGGTTCGCCTGGTATCGGCGGAACCCTGGACTGGTCAAGGTTGTGGGATCGTTAACCCGCAGAAATATATTATGCCTGCGAATTATAAGTCTCAATATCACCTATTTAATTAAGGTTTACTGTTTTTCGGCTAATGTATTTGTTCTTGGGTGATGTTTGCTTTAAGGGCAAATAATGCCTCTCTTGATTTAATGGAAATGAGCGCCTGCATGGGCCTTATTACAGGAGTTTATTGTGGAAAAGGGCATCCCCGTTATTTTCCTATTCTTATTATTACCCTGGTGCCACCCGGCCGCTGCCGCTCGTTATGAACGGGAGCAGGAAGAGGTCTCGCCCGTGCTGTTTCGCAAGAAACTGAAAGAAATGGCCCACGGCCTGTGGGACGAAATGGGGCATGAAAAACAGCGGCCTCCGGTATCGACGCAAAGCGAAAACACGACGCTGGCCCTGCGTAAAGGTTGCAAGACCCAGGGAAAAACTGCCTCTGCCACGGCTGAAGCACATCCGTCGGCCTTGCCGCGTGAAGAACAGCCCTTGCTTATCGACGGTTGTTAGCCCCTTACGGCATTAATGGAGTTTATGCTTTTGAAATTGACCTCTGTGGTTGCGGCGGCGTTCGCCTTGCTCGCATCTGGCTGTTGCTATTCATTCGTCGACCGGCACGCTCAGCCTGCAACCGCCGGCGCGAATGACGGTGCGGTTGACTATCGGCAGCGGTTTAACGGCCTGTTGCAACATCTCTGGTACGTAGAGCAAATTCGCTCGGAACAGGCGCGGCTTGCCGATTTGCGCGCACGGCGAAAAGCGCTGGAGGCCGCTATCCATCAACGGGAATCAGAGTTACCCCCTGTGCTGACCGTTGCGTATCCCCATCAGCACAAAGAATCACAGTGCGGCCTGGCATCGGCGGTTAACCGCTGCCTGGCCGTGAGGCGGTTGCCGATCCCGGTGATAGGCGCGCATCGGCTGTATGTCGGTACTTTTTGTCGCGTCTGGATCAACTGGCGGCAGGTGGGGTGCTGAGCCGTGGGTGGAGTCAGGTAAATATCATGTTGGGAGTGTATCAATGAAACGGATTTTTCTGGCCTGCGTGGCACAGTGTTGTTCTTTCTCTTCGCAAGCGTTGGTTGATTTGCAATACCACGCTGCGCTACCGCTGGATAACAAAGTCTCCGAGGATTACCAACAAAAACGCAGCGGGCTACAGCATAAAATATGGAGCGCCGAAGGCGTGGCACTGGCCAATGAAAAGGCGTTTGAGCGGGAACGGCAACAGGGGGCCAGCGAGCAGGCAAACAGACGGCGCAATAGCACAATGTTCGGCGAGCGCCGTTGCGGCAATAAACCCCAGCAGGGCGCAACGTGCAGGTTACCTGGCCGCGATATGGCTTTCCCGAATCTCAAGCACCGTCGCTGATCCCCAGCAGTCTCGTCGGCATCTGTTCCAACAGAGCGTCGATCGCAGCCCTGGTTTTGGCCGGAAGATAGCGGGTCTGTGGCCACACGGCATGGATATCGTTGGGTAACAGCTGAATGTCGTCAAGCACCGCGACCAATTCGCCGCTGCGCAGGTAGCGTGCCAGCAGCCAGTTGGGTAGCCATACCAGCCCGGCGCCGGCAACGGCGGCATCGGCCAGCGAGTGCAGATCGTCGAGTCGCAAGCGGATATCGATATTCAGCTTACAGGTAGCGGCATCGGCCTGTAATCGGTGCCACCCGACGTCCTCGCCAAACCGATGGTAGGCGATGCCGCTGTGGCCATCGAGCGCGGCAAGGGTTTGCGGAGTGCCGCGCGCGGCCAGATAAATCGGTGCCGCACACAGCGCAAGATGCTGGCTGCCCAACCGGCGGGCAATGATGTTTGCGCTGTCATCCAGTGGACCGATACGTACTGCCAGATCAAAACCTTCCTCAGCCAAATCCGCCACCCGATCATTGAAGGCGATATCGATCCGCAGATTAGGGTAGCGGTCGACCAACGCCATCAGCACTGGGGTGATGCAGTGGCGGCCCAGCAGTTTTGGCGCGCTGACCCGCAAAGTGCCTTGCGGCTCTCGCCGTCCAGTATCCAGTTCGGCGTCGGCGGCATCCAGTTCGCTTAACGCGCGCAGGCAGCGATCGTAATAGGCCTGGCCTTCCTGGGTCAGGCTCAGGCCGCGAGCGTTGCGATGGAACAGCAAGACCCCGAGGCGCCGCTCAAGGCGGGCGATGCCTTTACCCACCGCAGAGCGGGTCAGGTGCAGGCGTTCGGCGGCCAGGGCAAAGTTGCCGGCCTCGACCACCCGGACGAAGGTAGTAATGCCGGTGAGGCGATCGTTCATGCTCAAAATGGGTTCCTGTCAGGCTACACAGCCGGTCATTTAAGGCGCTCGTCATCCTTATTTAACTCTATAGCATAGTGGAAACAGGGCGCCGGGATCCTCCCGCGTTCAGGGCTATCGGGGTGATCATGAACAGCTTATCTTTTATTACCGCCGGTGACGGTTGCAAGATTGCCTACAGGTTTGACGGCACAGCCGATAAACCGATTCTGGTGTTATCCAACTCGATTGGCACCACAATGGCGATGTGGGACGATCAAATCACGGCACTATCCGCACATTTTACCCTGCTGCGTTACGACGGGAGGGGGCACGGCGCGTCAGACGCCCCTGCGGGAGCCTATTCGGTCGCCAGGCTGGGGCGCGACGTGATTGAACTGCTGGATGCGTTGCGGCTCGATAAGGTGTTCTTCTGCGGCCTGTCGCTGGGGGGCATGGTTGGGCAGTGGCTCGGCGTACACGCGCCGGAGAGGATCGAAAAGCTGGTACTGGCCAACACCTCGTCTTATTTGGGGCCGGCAGGGCAATGGGACGCGCGGATTGCCGAACTGCGGCAGGCTGATATGCATGACGTCGCGGCAGGGTTTCTCACTAACTGGTTTTCGGCAGAATACCGGCAGCAGCATGCGGCGACGGTGGCCAGATTTCGCGCCATGTTGCTGGCCACCTCCGTGCAGGGATTGGCCGGGTGTTTTGCCGCCGTTCGCGAGCTGGATATGCGCCGTACGGCGGCATTGATTCTGGCGCCGACGCTGGTGATCGCCGGCAGGGATGACACCGTCACCTCGTTATCGCAGGGTGAATTGCTGGCCCGTACGGTGCCGGGCGCAGAGTTACTGATATTGCCGGTGGTGCATCTGTCCAACGTTGAGCGGCCTGATGATTTTTTGGCGGCGCTGTTGGATTTTCTGATCGGCTAGGCCGGCCGGCAATACTCTTTCAGCATGGCGATGGCATCCGGCTTAAGTTGGTAAAGATAGACCGGCCTGCCGGTAGTACCGTACAGAATACGGGTGCCAAGGATGCCGCTTTCTGCCAGATAGATCAGATATTTGCGGCAGGAAACGCGAGAAATGCCGATGGCGTTGGCCAGATTGTCGGTGGAGAACTCGCCGTCATGTTGCTGTTCAATCCATTCGCACACCGTGCTCAGCGTGATGGCGGTCAGCCCCTTCGGCAGTTTCTTGCCTTCGCTGCTGTTGGGCTGGCGGCGCAGCAGGCTGTCGACGTCGCTCTGCGAGAACTCGCGTTGCGCCAGTATTTGCGACTGCTGCTGGTAGTTGTTCAACGCCTCTTTGAATCGGGTGAACTGGAAAGGCTTGATCAGATAATCCACCACGCCGTAGTGCAGCGCTCGCTGCACCGTGTCTACGTCGCTGGCGGAAGAAATGATGATGACGTCGGTTTTTTCACCCAGCTCGCGCAGGCCGGGCAGCAGATCCAGCCCGTTTTCCTGCTGCATATAGATGTCCAGCAGCACCAGATCGACAGTGACGCTGGCGTCTGCCAGCAACGCGCGCGCCTGCGCCAGCGTGGCGACCGTCGCCTGGCAGTGAAAACCGCTGACCTGGCTCAGATAGTATTTATTGAGTTCCGCAACCATCGGATCGTCGTCGATAATCAATACGTTAATCATGGGTTCAGCCCTTGGCCCGATAGGGAATATGCACAAAAAATTGGGTTAGTTCACCCGGTTCAGAGTCGAAATCAATGCTGCCACCCAGCTTCTCCAGGCTGCTGCGGATCAGCGCCAGCCCGATACCGCGCCCCGGTCCTTTGGTGGAAAAACCCTGTTCAAAAATACGTGCGCCGATAGCCGGATCGATCCCGGGGCCGTCATCACTGACAATACAGTGTAAGTGATTCTCATTGTGATGGAAGCTCAGGTTGATCTCATGCCCTTCAACGCCGTCGATGGCGTCGATGGCATTTTCAATCAGATTACCCAGCACGCTGATAAGCACATGGGTAGTTTCCGCATCGTCGCTTTCCGGCAGCAGACTGGTCTCATCAATGGTCAACTCAATGCCGGCCTCATGAGCGCGGCTGATTTTGCCGATAAAGAACCCCGCGACTTCCGGAGACTGGATCTTGCGCAGCAGCGCGCCGATTTCTTCCTGGTAGTTGCTGGCAGTATTGATGATGTAGTTTTCCAACTGCTGATAAGCCTTCATATGCAACATGCCGAGGATTACGTGCAGCTTGTTCATAAACTCATGCGACTGCACGCGCAGCGCATCGGCGTAGTGCGCCATCCCGCTCAGGCGCTGCACCAGTTGGCTGACCTCGGTTTTATCGCGGAAGGTGGCGATGGCGCCGATAACCTGGCCTTTGACGATCACCGGCACGGTATTGGTTAACAACTCGCTGCCGTTAAAGCTGATCTGCCGGTCGCGTAGCGGTTTGCCGCTGGCCAATACCTCCGCCAGATGCAACTGGGCCGGCCAATGCTTGCTGGCGGATTCCAGCAGCAAATTCTCAAGCGGCCCGCATTGACGCAGCAGCCGTTTGGCTTCGTCGTTGACAATGGTAATGCGCGACTGGTTATCGACCGCGATCACGCCTTCTTTAATCGACTGCAGCATGGCGTTGCGTTGTTCGAACAGGTTGGAAATTTCGTAGGGTTCAAAGCCGAGCATGATGCGTTTCAACGCCTTCACCAGGAAGAAAGTGCCGAGCGTGCCGACCAGCGCGGCGAAGGCGATGGTCCAGTAAATAATCCAGCGGCTTTCGCCCAGCACCCGGCGGACGGTATCCAGTGCGATGCCGAGTGACACTACGCCGATCTGCTGCCGTTGCGCGTCATAGACCGGGACAAAAACCCGCAGTGACGGCCCCAGCGAGCCGCGAGTAATGGCGCTATTGTTTTTGCCGTGCAGCGCAGGCTCCAGATCCTCGCCGATAAAATGCTGGCCGATGCGCCAGGGTTTGGGGTGCGAGTAGCGAATGCCTTTCATATCGACCACCACCACGAACAGCAGCTCGTTCTGCTTACGCACCTGCTCGGCAAAGCGCTGGATTTCGCCGCTGCGATCCTGACGTTCAAGGCCGTCGACCACGGTGGAGGAGAGCGCCAGCGTATTGGCAATAGCCATCGCTTTTTGCTGCAACTGAGCCTGCCCCTCTTGGTTCATCTGCACAAAAAACAGCGCGAACACCACCAGCAGCACCGAAGCAATAATGGCGGACACCATTAGCGTGAGTGTGGTGCTGAGCTTCAGCGGGATCCGTTGTTTTGGCATGGCGGTTCTCCGAATGGCGATATCAACGATTCTTGCGGGGAATAGGTCGTAGGGTAGTGACCGGCAGCAGGTTATAACATGCTGCCGCCGGGCGAGGGATTATTTTAGTTACAAAAGCCGTATTCAGGGCTGGTGGTAGATTTCCAGCGCCTGTTGGCCGCTGGCACCCTGATGGATGATCGCCATTAGCGCACTGACCACTTTTGACGGGTTGCTGTGCTGATAAACGTTGCGGCCATACACCATGCCGGATGCGCCTTGCGCCATCAGTGCGGCAGACTTCTCCAACACTGCGCCCAGTTCGCCTTTGCCGCCGCCGCGTACCAGCGTTGGGCAGCGTGCCGCTTCCACGATGCGGTGAAAATCCTCCACCCGTTCGGTCGGATCGGCCTTGATGATGTCGGCACCCAGTTCACGCGCCAACCGCACCAGCGGCACCATTTTTTCCACATCACCCAGCGAACCATAAGCGGCGCCCTGGCCGGGCGGGGCCATCACCAGCGGTTCGATCATCAGCGGCATGGCGTAGCGATCGCAGGCATGGCGCAGCCGGCCGATGTTCTCCACGCACTGGCGGAAAATGCCCGGTTCATCGGGGATCAGATACAGATTAACCACCACCGCTGCGGCATCCATCTGCAGCGCGGCGAGGATCGGCGCATCCGGGTTATGCAGCACCGCCCACATTTCGCGGTGGCGGGCGGCATTATAGGCATTGCCGACGTCGGTACGCATCACCAGCGCCGGTTTGTCGCGCAGCGGCGAGCGTTGCAGCAAATCCGCCTGGCCGTAGTTAACCTGAATGGCATCCGGCCGGGCGGCGATCAGGCTGCCCATGACCCGTTCGATATCCTCCAGGCCGATTAAAAAATCCGGTTCATTGGCGATGCCGTGGTCGATCGCCACATCGAGGCATTTACCGTTATTAAACAGCCGGTTCATCCGTACCTTACTGCTGAGCTGCATGTCAGATCCTCCTGAAAATAGGGATATGTCCAGTATCGCTGAGTAAGCATGAGCATGAAATGTGGAAACCGCAAACTGCGCGCCCGCTCGCACATTTACTGAGAAATCGTCGCGCCATTTTCCATTGCCGTGGGCGTTAACTGCGGTTGAACGCAGTAAAGGACGTAGTCGGCTGATGGCTTTTGCGTCATTTGTTAGATCCGTGTCATGTTTTTGTTACTTGGTCATTCCAAAACGCATGTTTCGCTTGTTTGAGTTAAAAAGTTTCAATAATCTCAATTATGAAATAAACATTTGATAATGACGTGATGACGTTACTGCTTTGTTAGAGGGTTTATTTCAATACATTGTTTTTGTTCTATTTTGAGATATCGATCAACATTTTACACACCGCCCGAATACGCAGAAAAAGCGGTAAATCTGCCGTATCAAAGGGATAACACCGACCGGATTGTTGTTTGAATGTAAAAAATATTTTTCATTAGCTGTCAAATCAACAGGCCTCTTCATTCTAACGATTAAAGGGTACAGAACATGAAGCTGAAGAAACTGATCGTCACCTCGGTACTGATGTGCATGTTGCCGGCCAGCGTGTTGGCAAAAGACATCAAGATCGGCGTTTCAATGGCTTATTTCGATGACAACTTCCTCACCATCCTGCGCCAGTCAATGCAGAGCAAAATGAAGGCGGACGGCAACGTCAGCGGTCAGTTTGAAGATGCCAAAGGGGATATTGCCCAGCAAATTCAACAAGTAGAAAACTTTGTCAGTCAGGGCGTCGACGCCATCATCCTCAACCCGGTCGATACCCAGGGCGTGAAGCCAATGATCAAACTGGCGGAAAACGCCAAGATCCCATTGGTGTTCGTTAACCGTCGCCCGGAAGTCACGCTGCCGGCGGGCATGGCTTACGTGGGCTCAGACTCCAAACTGGCAGGCAAGCTGCAAATGGAAGAGCTGGCCAAGCAGATGAACGGCAAGGGCAACGTGATGATCCTGATGGGCGAGCTGTCCAATGAAGCGACCCGCGACCGTACCCGCGGCGTGGAAGAGGTGGCGGCCAAGTACCCCGGCATCAAAATCCTCGACAAACAAACCGCCAAGTGGGGCCGTAAAGAAGCCGTCGACATTACCACCGACTGGGTGCTGACCGGTCAGCAGATTGATGCCATCGCCTCCAACAACGACGAAATGGCCATCGGCGCGATCCTGGCACTCAAGCAGGCGAAGAAAAGTGGCGTGCTGGTGGCCGGCGTTGACGGCACTCCGGACGCGCTGGAGTTCATCAAGAAGGGCGATCTGGCGTTGAGCGTATTCCAGGACGCTAAAGGGCAGGGCGAGGGCGCAGTGCAAACCGCCATTCAGCTGGTTAAGGGCGAGAAGGTGGAAAGCAACGTCCTGATCCCGTACCAGCTGATCACCAAGGCCAATTATCAGGAATTTGCCGACAAGAACAGAAAATAAGCGTTAAAGCAGCGCGGCTATACCCTATGAATTTCATGCTGCAGCTAGGCGCCCAGCTTGCTAATCCCCAGGCGCTTACTTTAGTAAGTAACTGGGGTAAGCAAGAGCAGGTAACAACGCTGCAGTTTGAAAGGCGACGGGTATATATCCCTTGCCGTATTGACCCGGCACACGGCGGTAAATACGGCAGGGATGCATTGACGAACGGCGGAGGTTATCAGTATGTATCCTTATGTTCTTGAGGCTGAAGGCATCAGTAAGCAGTTTCCCGGCGTGAAGGCGCTGGACAAGGTCTCAATTAAAATCAAACCAGGCAGCGTACACGCGTTAATGGGAGAGAACGGCGCGGGAAAATCCACGCTGATGAAATGTTTAATCGGCATTTATCACCCCGATGAAGGCACCATTAAAATAAAAGGCGAGCCGGTGATCTTCAGCGACACGCTGCAGGCGCTGCATTCGGGCATTTCCATGATTCACCAGGAGCTTAACCTGGTGCCTTACATGACGGTGGCGGAAAACATCTGGCTGGGGCGCGAACCGGTGCGGCTTGGCTTCGTCAATCATGACGAACTGAACAGGAAAACCCGCGATCTGCTGGCGCGGCTGAACATCAAGTTAAAACCGGAGACCCTGGTCGGCGAACTTAGCATCGCCAGCCAGCAAATGGTGGAGATCGCCAAGGCGGTTTCCTATAACGCAGACGTCCTGATTATGGACGAGCCGACCTCGGCGCTGACCGAGAGCGAGGTCGGGCACCTGTTCGCCATCATTCGCGAGCTGCGCGAACAGGGTAAAGGCATTATTTATATCAGCCACAAGATGGACGAGATTTTTGCCATCACCGATGAGGTGAGTATTTTCCGCGACGGCACCTTTATCGCCTGCGACAAAACCGAAAACCTGACCAAGCAGTCGCTGATCACCATGATGGTAGGGCGCGAACTGACCCAAATGTTCCCCAAGTTCAACAACAATATCGGCGAGGAAGTGCTGCGGGTCGAAGGGCTGCGGCGTTCGGACTGGTTCCACGATATTTCGTTCAGCGTTAAACGCGGCGAGATCCTCGGCGTCGCCGGGCTGGTGGGCGCAGGCCGCAGCGAGGTGATGGAAAGTTTGTTCGGCATGCACCCGGCGGACGGTGGCAGCATCTTTATCGAGGGTAAGGCGGCAAAGGTTGATTCCCCGTCGAAGGCCATCGAGCTGGGGCTGGCTTTTCTTACCGAAGATCGCAAAAAGTCCGGGCTGTTTCTGGTGCTGTCGGTGGTCGAGAACATGAGTATCGTCAACCTGTCGGAATACATCGGCAAGAACGGATTTGTCAGCCATGTGCAAATGGCCAAAGACTGCATGGAGCAGATTAAAAAGCTCAACATCAAAACCCCGACCATGGATCAAATCATCAATAACCTGAGCGGCGGCAATCAGCAGAAGGTGCTTATCGCCCGCTGGCTGCTGGCACAGCCGAAAATATTGATTCTCGACGAGCCCACGCGCGGTATCGACGTGGGGGCGAAAGCGGAAATTTATCGCCTGATCAGCGAGCTGGCGAACCGTGGCGTCGCCATTATTTTGGTGTCCTCGGAATTGCCGGAGATCCTTGGCATGAGCGACCGGGTAATGGTCATGCACGGCGGCCGTATTACCGGCATTTTGGATAAAGAAGAAGCGGATCAGGAAAAAATCCTGGCGCTGGCCTCTGAATAACGCATAGGTGAACCACCATGAGTAATGTAAAAATCGAGAAGCCGCTTGCGGGTAAAGCGCCATTGTTCTCTGGCCTGAGCGGCAAAATGCCGAAAGACACCGGCATCTTTATCGTGATGATCGGCATCGCGCTGATATTCGAAATTCTCGGCTGGTATATCCGCGATCAGTCATTCCTGATGAATCCCAACCGACTGTTGCTGATCGTTCTGCAGGTGGCGATTATCGGCATTATCGCCGTCGGCGTTACCCAGGTCATTATCACCACCGGTATCGATCTCTCTTCCGGCTCGCTGATTGCGTTGACGGCGGTGGTGGCGGCCAGTTTGGCGCAAACCTCCGACAGCATTTCACCGATGTACCCGGCGCTGCTCGATTTGCCTGCGGCGATCCCGATCGGCGCAGGGATAGGGGTGGGCATCGTTTGCGGTTTCATTAACGGTTTCCTGATTACCCGCACTGGCATTCCGCCTTTTATCGCCACTCTGGGCATGATGGTGTCGGCGCGCGGCCTGGCGCAGTATTACACCCAGGGTAATCCGGTCAGCTTCCTGTCCGACGGTTTCACCTCGATCGGCCAGGGCGCGATGCCGGTGATTATCTTCCTGGTGATTGCGGTGATCTTCCATATCGCGCTGAAACACACCCGTTACGGCAAATACATCTATGCCATCGGCGGCAACATGACCTCGGCCCGTGTATCCGGCATCAACGTCAATAAATACCTGGTGACGGTGTATACCATCGCCGGTGGCCTGGCGGGGTTGGCGGGCGTGGTGCTGGCGGCGCGCGTCAGCAGCGGCCAGTCGAGCATGGGGATGTCTTACGAACTGGACGCCATCGCCGCGGCGGTGATTGGTGGCAGCAGCCTGATGGGCGGCGTCGGGCGCATTACCGGCACGCTGATCGGCGCGGTGATCCTCGGGCTGATTAAAAGTGGCTTTACCTTTATCGGCGTGGACTCCTACATTCAGGACATTATCAAAGGCGTGATTATCGTCGCTGCCGTGTCGATCGACATGCACCGTAACCGCAAAAAACACTGATTGCCGTGAATTGCCGCCGAAGCAGTCGGGTCGGCGGTATTTTTTTATCTCCGGGGAATTACCATGAAATACTTAAAAAAAATCGTGCTGGTGGCGGCACTCAGCTGTTCCACCTCGGCGCTGGCGGAAACCATCGGCGTGTCGATGGCCTATTTTGACCAGAACTTCCTGACCATTATCCGCCACTCGATAGACAAAGAGGCCAAGGCGCGCGGTATCACCGTGCAGTTCGAAGACGCACGTGGCGACGTTGGCCGCCAGACCGATCAGGTGCAGAGCTTTATCAGTGCCGGCGTGGACGCGATTATTGTCGATCCGGTTAATTCGGCGGGGACGCCGGCCATCACCAAACTGGTGACGAAGGCGGGTATTCCGCTGGTGTACGTGAACCGCACGCCGGGCGACAGCAAATTGCCTTCCGGTGTGGTGTTTGTCGGTTCCGACGAGAAAGAGTCCGGCACCCTGCAAATGGAAGAGTTGGCGCGCCTGGCGAACTACAAGGGCAATGTCGCGATCATGATCGGTAACCTGACAGATGCCGGGGCGCTGCAACGCACCAAAGACGTGGAGCAGGTGGTAGCGAAGTACCCGAACATGAAGGTCGTGCAGAAGCAAAGTGCCAACTACTCGCGCAGCGAAGGCATGGATTTGATGATGAACTGGGTCACTAACGGTGAATCCATCGATATTGTCGCCGCCAACAACGACGAGATGGCGATTGGCGCGATCATGGCGTTGCAGCAGGCCGGCAAGCGTGACAGCAAGGTGCTGATCGGCGGCATCGATGCCACGCCGGACGGCCTGAAGGCGTTGTCTTCCGGCAAGATGCAGGTGACGGTATTCCAGGACGCCGTTGGCCAGGGCAAAGCCTCGGTCGACGTAGCGCAGCGGATGATCAAAGGTGAAAAACTGGAGCCGTATTACTGGATCCCGTTTGAACTGGTGACGCCGGCCACTATGCAAAAGTACATCGCCAAACAGTGACTCCGGCTGGCTGAGGATATGGCGCTGCACGCAGCGCCATTGTTGTAGGCGTTACCAGCCCTTCACCGCGTCGCCCTTGTAGATGTCGGCCGCGCTGGCGGCCACTTCATCGGTCTGATAGGCCTTGACCAAATCCTTCACGTTTTCGCTGTCTTTGTTATCGATGCGTGTGGCGAAAATATTGACGTAAGGCGAGTTTTTATCTTCGACAAACAGACCGTTCCTGGCCGGTGACAGGCCGATCTGGCTGGCATAGTTGGTATTGATAATCGCCAGCGCTACCTGTTTATCGTCCAGCGCGCGCGGCAACTGCGGCGCTTCGATCTCGACGATTTTCAGTTTCTTCGGATTCCCGACGATATCCAGCGCGGTAGGCAGCAAGCCGACGCCGTCTTTCAGAACGATCAGCCCCTGTTTTTGCAACAGCAGCAGCGAGCGGCCGAGGTTGGTGGGATCGTTCGGCACGGCGATCTGCGCCCCGTCCGGCAGTTGGCTGAGCGAAGTGATTTTTTTCGAGTAACCGGCAATCGGGTAAACGAAGGTATTGCCCACCGCGACCAGCTTGTAACCGCGTTCCTGAATTTGTTTTTCCAGGTAAGGCCGGTGCTGGAAGGCATTAATATCCAGGTCACCGTTGTTCAATGCCTCGTTGGGCAGCACGTAATCATTGAACGTCACCACTTCCACATCCAGGTTGTACTTCTGTTTGGCGACCTTCTGCACCACTGCCCACATCGATTGATCGATACCGGAACTGATACCGACCTTAATATGGTGGCTGTCTTGATCCGCTGGCCCGCAGGCGGTGAGCAGCAGAGTGCCGGTTACCGCCAACGTTGCGGCGAGTTTTTTTAGCGTAAATGTCATTTTCCCAGAGTCCTTGTCAAAATAGCCTGCTGGTTATTGCAGGATAAGCAGTGATGATGACTCTAAGTAAACGTCAGGATAAAACAAAAGACGGATTCACTATGATTAATAGCGATTTGCTATGAGCAACGTCAGGCGTCGCCGGGCGTGAAATAAGGGTTATAGGATTGCTCTGTTTGTGCCCTTGGTCTCCGGTTTGTTTTGACTGCGGATCCACCGGGTTATTATGATGTCCGCAGGCCCGGCAGGGGCAGAATTCACGAAAGGAAAATACAATGCGATTTAACATCTGGAGCAAGGCGCTGCTGCCGCTGGTGGTGTTGGCCTGCGTATCGGCGACGCAGGTACAGGCGGCGGAGCAGGGCCAGCAGGCGGCGGTTGAACCCATCCCAAAAACGCTGTTGGGTAACTGGCATGTCAGCAAGATTTTGCCGACGCAAACCGTGGGTTGCTGGGACGAACAGCAGGCAAAAAGCCTGGTCGGCGGCAAAATCAGCTATCAGGCCGACGGCTTCAGTTGGAACGGCACCGCGCTGAAAAATCAGGGCGCGACCCTCAGCACGGTCGAGGCGCAGGAATTTGTCGAGGACAATTCCGGCAGCAGTTCCTACATTGACTTCCCGATGCTGGGCATCAGCACGCCTTCGGTTGAGCGGGTGGCGATCCAGCATGCCGATACCGAGATTAAAGGCATCACCGATCAAGGCACCGAAGGCGTACCCGGCGACAACGTGCTGGTGAAAGACGCCAACACGCTGATTCTGTCGGTTTGCAATGTATGGTTTGAAGTGCAGCGCGTGCGTTGATCCCTCTCAGGCCCCGTCGGCGGGGCCATTCTTCTGCGTAATATCCCCGTCCGATTGCCGCGTTTCTGAACTAAAATTAACCATAACGATATAACCCTGATGGGATATCGGAGCCTCGGCTCTCTACCGAGTCAATGACAGGAGGCGCTATGTGTTATCAACATATTTTAATTACCACCGATCTGAGCGATGACGGCAAACGGTTGGTTGAAAAAGGCGCGTTGCTGGCCGCCGCTTTGAAGGCCAGGCTCTCCCTGATCTACGTGGACGTTCATTACGATACCTATCACGCGGCGATTGGCTTTTCGGAGAGAAGCTACGACGGTGTATCTTTCGACGACAAGATCAAAAAAGAGATGGAACCGATGACCCAAAATGTGAATTACCCGATCCACGAGGTGATTATCGGGCGCGGGGATTTTATTGAACAATTGCAGAACGCGGTAGTGGATAAAGGGATAGATCTGGCGATCTTCGGCCATCATCACGACCTGTGGAACAACCTGTTTTCATCGACCCGCCATGCCATCAATCAGCTGAACGTCGACGTGCTGGTGATCCCGATTAAACAGTAACGCATAAACAAACCGCGCGGCTGCGCGGTTTGTCGTCTCCCGGCTGCCTACCCCTTTTCCTCGTTCTGTAATAGGCAAATGACTATCTCATGCTGAAAACTTGCGCATTAGATAAGTGGGTACTAATGTGTAGTCATGAATGAAAATGACATCTTCAAAGCGCTGGCGGATCCCACCCGTCGCGCCATCTTCGAAAAGCTGGCGATTGGCAGTATGAATGCCAGTGGGCTGCGCGAAGGCATGCAAATCAGCCAATCGGCCATGTCCCAACATCTGGCAGTGTTGCGCCACGCCGGGCTGGTGTGTGAGGAGCGGCAGGGCCGTTTCGTCAATTACGAAGTCGATCCCCAAGGACTGGCGCTGATAGCCCGCTGGCTGGATAAGTACCGTGCCTTCTGGCCGGCACAGGTCGACAAGCTGAACATTTTGCTCAAGGACATGGACCAATGAACGATACCGGCAGCGAAAAACGAAGCGAGCCTTTGCTCCTCGAATACCGGCTCGACGCACCGCCGGAGAAAGTCTGGCGGGCGATTGGCATCCCCGAGTTGCGCGAACAATGGTTGCCACCACAGGTATTGGCCGATGCCGAGCCGGTGGTTTCGATACCGGGTGAGGAAATCCGTTATCGGATGCGCGATGACGAACCGCCATTCCTCGAAAGTACGGTAACGCTGCAAATCCGGCCCGGCACCGATGGCGGCAGCCTGTTGCGCATTATCCATGCACTGGACGACGTACGCCTGACGGCGGCCAACGACAGCGGGCAACCCCTTATGCGCGCCGCCTGACACCTTTCATTCATCTGGCCTGTATCTGACAAACGGAGTTCACCTATGCGTGAAGCGATGCTGCTCGTCCCGATGGTGGTAGAACAATCCAGCCAGGGGGAAAGATCCTTTGATATTTACTCGCGGTTATTGCGCGATCGCATCATCTTTCTGAATGGCGAAGTCAACGACGCCACCGCCGAACTGGTCTGTGCGCAGTTGCTGTTTCTCGAGGCGGAGAACCCGGAAAAACCCATTCACCTCTACATCAACTCACCCGGCGGTGCCATTACCAGCGGCTTCGCCATTTATGACACCATGCGATTCATCAATGCGCAGGTGCATACGCTGTGCATGGGAACCGCCCGCTCGATGGGGTCGTTTCTGCTGATGGCGGGGGAGCCGGGCCACCGCGCGGCATTGCCCAATGCCAGCCTGCATGTTCATCAGCCGTTGGGCGGTTTTCAGGGCCAGGCATCGGATATTTTTATTCATGCCGAAGAGATGCGGCGCACCAAGGAGCGGGTGATCCGGCTGTATGCCGAACATTGTGGCCACAGCGATGAAGAGGTCGAACACGTGCTGGATCGCGACCGCTTTATGACGGCCGACGAGGCGGTTGAGTGGGGGCTGGTGGATCGGGTGCTGGTGCGGCGGTAGCCGGGGGGAGGGAAAAGATTTCACCTTTGCCACAGGATATGGCCTATTTTTCGGGATGGGTTTTAGTCGGGGATTCCGTATAATTAAGCTATATTTTGTGGGTTTTCAAGATAAGGTGTTTTCAGTGAAAAAGACCAGTCTGCAAGCCAAAGTAGCCTACTGTGCCAAGACACGTCGTTCTAACTACGCTGCCAGTCTACGTTTAGAAGGTTATGAAGTCACAGAGGCGGAGTCTAAACGCGAGCTACCCGAACGCGAAGCTGTTCTACGTACGTATCGGAAACTGGCCTGACTTTTGGACGCCCTATTGTTACCCTGGTAGTAGCACGCTACGTAATCGGTTAAACCTTCAGGATGATGTGTTACTCGTACAGGCCGAACGTGATCTTTCAGAGATTGCGGTTGACTAGATCGATTTTTCCCTTCCCCCTTATGATCTGATCTACCTTCAGCAAATTCACCGTAGTTTATTTTCCGATATTTATGATGGGGCTGGTGAGCTTCGCACTATTGACATCTCAAAGGGCGACACGCGTTTTTGCAGCCTTACTCGAATCGAGCCAGAGGCTGCCAAAATCTTTAACATCATGGCGCGAAAGGATTGGTTTGAAGGGTGGGAGCGTTCCGCCTTGATCGATACAGTGGCCGAGCAATTTGGCGATCTGAACATGATCCATCCTTTTCGGGAGGGTAACGGTAGAGCTCAACGCGTTCTGTTCGAACATATCATCGTCAACGCGGGTTTTACGATCAGTTGGTGGCCCGTCGAAGAGGCTGAGTGGATACGCGCTAACATAGCGGCGGTCATTTGTGACTCCGGCCATTGAAAATGGTGTTCGAGAAATGTATTGGGGAGTGGATCGGTGAGCAGAACTAAGCATCTTGCCGTTAAATAAAAATCCACGCAATTGCGTGGATTTTTTGTTGTTGGCAGCGAAGCTGAAGCTTAGACGTTAAACAAGAAGTTCATCACGTCGCCGTCTTTGACGATGTAGTCTTTGCCTTCCGAACGCATCTTGCCGGCTTCTTTGGCGCCTTGCTCACCCTTGTAGGTGATGAAGTCCTCAAACGCGATGGTTTGCGCGCGGATAAAGCCTTTCTCGAAGTCGGTGTGGATCTTGCCGGCCGCCTGCGGGGCGGTAGCGCCGACCGGGATGGTCCAGGCGCGCACTTCTTTTACGCCGGCGGTGAAGTAGGTTTGCAGGTTCAGCAACTCGTAACCGGCGCGGATCACGCGGTTCAGACCCGGCTCTTCCAGGCCCAGCTCGGCCATGAACTCGGCGCGGTCTTCGTCTTCCAGCTCGGCGATGTCGGATTCCACGGCGGCGCACACGGCAACCACTACGGAACCTTCGGCGGCGGCGATTTCACGCACTTTGTCCAGGTACGGGTTGTTCTCGTAACCGTCTTCGTTGACGTTGGCGATGTACATGGTCGGTTTCAGCGTCAGGAAGCTCAGGTAGCGGATGGCGGCCTTGTCTTCTTCGGTCAGGTCCAACGCGCGCAACATACCGGCGTTTTCCAGCTGCGGCAGGCATTTTTCCAGCGCGGCCAGTTCGGCTTTCGCGTCTTTATCGCCGCCTTTGGCTTTCTTCTGCACGCGGTGGATTGCGCGTTCGCAGGTGTCGAGATCCGACAGCGCCAGCTCGGTGTTGATGACTTCGATATCGTCAGCCGGATCAACTTTGTTGTTCACATGGATGATGTTGTCGTTTTCGAAGCAACGCACCACGTGGCCGATAGCTTCGGTTTCACGGATATTGGTCAGGAACTGGTTGCCCAGGCCTTCGCCTTTGGATGCGCCCTTCACCAGGCCGGCGATGTCGACGAATTCCATGGTGGTTGGCAGGATGCGCTGAGGCTTGACGATCTCTGCCAGCTTGTCCAGACGCGGATCGGGCATCGGCACCACACCGGTATTAGGTTCAATGGTGCAGAACGGGAAGTTGGCTGCTTCGATACCCGCTTTGGTCAACGCGTTGAACAGGGTGGATTTGCCTACGTTAGGCAGGCCGACGATACCGCATTTGAATCCCATGTTGTTATCACCTTAAATATCTTAACTATCAGCCGGTTAGGGTTAACCCACTGCATAAATGGCAAAATAATGCCGCCATTATACACGTAATGGGCGTTTATCTCGATCTGACTGTGTACCCGTCATACTTGAAGCTGCATCTGTGTTAGCTGCGAGTGTTCACCCCGGTCACTTACCTGAGTAAGCTCCCGGGGATTCTCACACTTGCTGCCTTGATGCAACTCCAATTATTTAGGGTACACAGGGAAGACGGATAGGGCGGCCGGTTTTCGATTGAGATTTGGATCACATTTACACATACTGACACTTCTGATTAACCTACAGGAAACGCGCCGGATGTATTTCTTGCCCAGTCCACCCTGAGTGCTCTCCGCCCGATCATTTGCCGCGTCTTGCGGCCCTGGTTCCCGCTCTGCGGGGATGTGTTTTTTATCTGTCAGAAGCGAATAATCCATGTTTAACCTGAGCAATATCAGGCTGTCGGACGTCAAGAACGAGGTCCTGGCGGGCTTTGTGGTGGCGGTATCGATGATCCCGGAAGCGGTCGGCTTCTCGTTGGTCGCCGGACTTTCCCCCATCGTCGGGCTGCACACCGCCTTTATTATCGGCCTGGTAACGGCGTTGTTCGGCGGCAAGCCGGGCATGGTGTCGGGTGCTGCCGGTTCGATCGTGGTCGTGCTGATGAGCCTCGCGGCGCAGCACGGCATGGGATACGTACTGTGGGCAACGATTTTCGCCGGCGCTATCCAAATCCTGATCGGCGTGTTCCGGCTGGGCAAATTTATTCGGCTGGTGCCGCTGCCCGCCATTCACGGCTTTGTTAACGGCCTGGCGATTGTCATCATGCTGGCGCAGCTGCATATGATTGCCGGGCAGGGGCCGCTGATGTATGGGCTGGTGGTACTGGCGATCCTGGTGGTGGTGTTCTTCCCCCGGCTGACGCGCGTGATCCCGGCTTCGCTGGCGGCACTGATCGTGGTTTCCGCATTGGCGATCGGGCTCAATCTGCATACGCTGCGGGTCGGCGATCTGGCGGATATCTCTGGCGCGTTGCCGCATTTCAGCCTGCCTATGGCGCCGCTCAACCTGGAAATGCTGAAAGTGGTGCTGCCGTACGCGCTGGTGATCGCTCTGGTCGGCCTGATTGAATCGCTGTTGACCATGACGGTGCTTGACGAAATGGGCGGCAAGAAGGGCAACGGCAACCGCGAGAGCATCGCTCAGGGTGCAGGCAACACGATTTGCGGCCTATTTGGCTGCTTTGCCGGCTGCGCGATGATTGGGCAGTCGATCATCAACTTCACCTCAGGCGGCCGCGGGCGTATCTCCGGCGTGGTGGGTGCATTGTTACTGATTTTGTTCGTGGTCAGCCTGTCGGGCTATATCGGCCTGTTGCCGGTGGCGGCATTGGCCGGGGTCATGCTGGTGGTGTGTTACAACACCTTTGAATGGAGTTCGCTGCGCCGTCTGCGCCGCATGCCGAAGATGGATGCGCTGGTAATGCTGCTGGTGACTCTGATCACCATCTTTACCGATCTGGCGGTGGCGGTAATCAGCGGGGTGATTATCTCGGCGCTGGTGTTTGCCTGGCAGCAGGCGCGCATCCGCATTCGTCAGCGCCAGGTTGAGGGAGAAGTGGCGGTGTATCAACTCGACGGCCCGCTGTTCTTTGGCTCCACGGCGGCGTTTGCCGACCTGTTTGAGCCGAAAAACGATCCGCAGAACGTGGTGCTGGATTTTGCCGGCACCCGGGTGATGGATTCCAGCGGGGTAGAGGCGATCGATAAGCTGACGGCGCGCTATCTGGCGGCGGGGAAAACCATCCGCCTGCGCCACCTGAGCGGCGATTGCGTGCGCTTGCTGAAACGGGCCGGTCCGTTTTGCAGCCATGAGCTGGACGACCCGCAATATTATGTGGCTGAAGAAGGGTATCGGACCGATGACAGTCACGTCGGCGAGGAAACCTTTAAGGTGCGGACGTAACGCAGCACGCAGCGGGCGGCATGCCCGCTGCGGTAACCCTCAGGCCTGCGCCTTGAAGCTGTGCAGACGGCGCACGGTTTTTTCCAACCCGTCGGTCAGCAGAACTTCGGTGCAGCGGGCGGCTTCATCTATCGCTTCATCAATCATTTTTTGCTCGCTGGCCGGTGGCTTGCCGAGCACAAATCCTACGACCTTGTTTTTATCGCCCGGATGGCCAATGCCAATGCGCAAACGGTAGAAGTTCGGGTTATTGCCGAACTTGTTCTGAATATCCTTCAGCCCGTTATGGCCGCCGTTACCGCCGCCAAGTTTGATTTTGGCGACGCCCGGCGGGATATCCAGCTCGTCATGCGCCACCAGGATTTCGTCCGGCTCAATGCGGTAGAAATTGGCCATCGCCAGCACCGCTTTGCCGCTCAGATTCATAAAGGTGGTCGGTACCAGCAGGCGCACGTCGTTGCCCGCCAGATTGAGCCGTGCGGTGTAACCGAAGAATTTACTCTCTTCCTTCAACTGCTGGTTATGGCGCTGAGCCAGCAAATCTACGTACCAGGCGCCGGCGTTGTGCCGCGTCTGGGCATATTCAGCGCCCGGATTCGCCAGGCCGACTATCAATTTAATACTGCTCACTGGGAAATTCGCTATGATCGAGATAATGGAAAGGGCATTAGTCTACCTGCCGCCGCCGCGAATGACAAAATCCTGATGCCCAACCCCGCGCATTGATTCTGCCATAGGCTGAAAATTGAATAATTCATTAGAAGAACAATTCAATTTGTTGGCTAATAAACCGGATAAGGTAAAGATTTGTCACGTTTTCTTTACCATTTGTGATCGTCTCCGCAAACCCCTTGTCGGACCAGGGACTATACTTAACTTATCAAAGAGGGTTAACCCTTTGCTGAGTTATCCCGGTTGGCATATAACGCTATGGAGGTGACATATGAAACGTAGAAACGCGTGCAGAATGGGCAACTTTTTTATGGGGCTGGGGCTGGTCGTGATGATCGGCGGTGTCGGATATAACATTCTTGCTGAAGTATCGCAGCTCGATTTACCGCAACTTTTCGCCCATGGCGCCGTCATGAGTATTTTCGTCGGTGCGTTGTTGTGGCTGGTCGGTGCACGTATCGGCGGCCGCGAGCAGGTTGCGGATCGTTACTGGTGGGTAAAACATTTCGATAAACGCTGCCGCAACGATCAGCATCGTTCGTCGCATTGATTAAAAAAACGTAAGGGAAGCGGCATTACGGCAAAGGAGATCTGCCGCGCACTCAGGTCTAAGGTCATGTTTGACTACGAGTAGAAAACCCGTTGCTGCTTGCGCACCAACGGGTTTTTCTTTTTCTGCTGCCGGGCAATAGGTTCTTCCGGTACGGCAGGGCGCCGCACCAAAAGAAAATGAATTAATGCTCGAACATCGCAGAGATTGACTCTTCATTGCTGATACGGCGGATGGCTTCAGCCAGCATGCCGGACAGCGTCAGAGTGCGTACGTTTTTCAGTGCCTTGATTTCAGCAGACAACGGAATGGTGTCGCAGACGATCACTTCATCAATCACCGAGTTCCTGATGTTTTCCACGGCGTTGCCGGAGAAGATCGGGTGCGTCGCGTAGGCAAATACGCGTTTGGCACCGCGTTCTTTCAACGCTTCAGCCGCTTTACATAAGGTACCGCCGGTGTCGATCATGTCGTCAACCAGCACGCAGTCACGGCCTGCCACGTCACCAATGATGTGCATCACCTGAGAAACGTTCGCACGCGGGCGGCGTTTATCGATGATAGCCATATCGGTATCGTTCAGCAGTTTGGCAATAGCGCGGGCGCGCACTACGCCGCCGATATCCGGGGAAACCACGATTGGGTTCACCAGATTCTGTTGCAGCATGTCTTCCAGCAGGATCGGGCTACCGAACACGTTATCTACCGGAACATCGAAGAAGCCTTGAATCTGTTCAGCATGCAGATCCACCGTCAATACGCGGTCAACCCCTACGCTGGAGAGGAAATCGGCGACAACCTTGGCCGTGATGGGAACACGAGCAGAACGCACGCGGCGATCCTGGCGGGCATAACCGAAGTAAGGGATAACAGCAGTAATACGGCCTGCGGAGGCGCGACGCAGGGCATCTACCATAACAACCAGTTCCATCAGGTTGTCGTTGGTAGGGGCACAGGTGGACTGGATGATGAAAATATCACCGCCGCGTACATTTTCGTTGATTTGCACGCTCACTTCGCCGTCGCTAAAACGACCTACAGCGGCGTCACCAAGGCTGGTGTACAAACGGTTGGCAATACGTTGTGCTAGTTCCGGGGTGGCGTTACCAGCAAAAAGCTTCATATCAGGCACGAGAAGAACCTCAGGCATGCGTCCAGAGAAGATATTGTCGTACGGCCTTCGCTAAGGGGCAGTTAACGATGCCGGCGCAATATCATACGGGTGTGTAAAAACTAACTTGAAACCGCAGCGGCGCAGGGATTACAGGGCCAGGTGTGCATGACTCTGCGCAGCGAAACGAGAACTACGGTTCAATCTGCCCGGAACGGATGCGATGTAGTGGAGAGACGTTAACGCCACGCGCTACAAAACCACACAACCACTCCGGAGCTTGATTTAACACCTGACGGGCGGCGATTTCTGTGTCGAATTCAGCAAACACACATGCACCTGTGCCAGTCAGGCGTGACGGCGCGTATTCTAACAGCCAAGAAAGAAGCTGTTCAACCTCGCGAAAACGTTTTCTTGCGATTGGTTCGCAATCATTTGCGTAAGTTGCCTGCAACAGCACATTTAACGGGCGAACCGGGGTGTCTCTTTTTAATTCCGCGTCGCCAAAAATAACCGGGGTAGGGATGCTGACGCCCGGATGTGCCACCAGATACCACTTTTCTGCCGGATTGGCCGGCTGCAATCGTTCGCCGATGCCTTCGGCAAACGCCGCATGACCGCGCACAAAAACCGGCACGTCGGCACCCAGGGTCAACCCCAGCTCAGCCAACTGGTCGTCGCTCAGCCCGCAGCGCCACAGTTCATTAAGCGCTACCAGCACCGTGGCGGCGTTGGAAGAGCCTCCACCCAGCCCGCCGCCCATCGGCAGGCGCTTATCGATACCGATATCGGCACCACGCGGGGCCGTGTTGACCCCGTGGCTGATGCAATGCCGTTGCAGCAGGCGTGCGGCGCGGACGATCAGATTTTGCTCGTCCGGCACGCCATCCACCGGCGTCAGCAGGCGGATGGCGTCATCCTGCCGCGCGTCGATGGTCAGCGTATCGCCGTAATCCAGAAACTGGAACAGCGTCTGCAGCTGGTGGTAACCGTCTTCGCGCCGGCCGGTAATGTACAAAAACAAATTTAGTTTAGCGGGAGATGGCCACTGGCGGATCATTTGAGGGTCCAGTTATCCATTTTCAGTTTGATGCGTTGATCGCCCTGTTTCAGCTCCAGGCGGCTTGGCAACTGCGGCTTGAGATCGCTGTTGTAGTCCTGGTAATCCACGGTCCAGGTTTGGCCGCCTTGCTGATAAGTCAACTTGCTCAGGCGGTACTGGTCATCCAGCGTGAAATCATTGGCCTCGCCCGGCAGGCCGAGCATCCACTGGCGCAGGTTATCCAGCGGGATCGCCATGCCGGTCAGTTTGCGGATCATTTCTTCGGCGTTGTCGCTGACATAGCGCTTGCCCTGGTTGTCCGTCAATTGCACCACGTTCTGTTGCACGTTCAGGTCAAGCTCGGTGCTGCCAAGCGGGTTGGTCAGCAGCAGGCGGTAGCGTTCCGGCGAAAATTGCTGCCAGAAGAAGCGCGCGTAGACTTTTTTCTGGTCCGACAGATAGGCGAAAGAGCCACGGGTTTGATATTGCCCGAGCTGTTGCACCGCTTGCTCGTGGGTGCGCCACTGCGGTGAGGTTGGGCTGGTCGCCGGGCCGCTTGGCTTGGTGGTGGTACAGGCGGCCAGCACCAGGCTGGCCAGCGGGATCAGACGTAGCAAACTAACTTTGCGGATTGGCATAACTTTCTCTTGTCCTTTTGTCCTTGCGGGCATGCACAGCGAAATCTTTTTTCAACGTTCACGCTAGCGGGGGAACGCGACAGCGTCAACAGGCTCCCTTTCCGAATATCACCGTCTTTTTGACGGGATAACAGGCGCTTTAACGGCTGACGGCTGAGCTTTTGGTTGCCATAAGATTAACACAATCGCTCAGTCGTGCCGCGCCGGCCGCGAGAATATCTTCGGTTGTAACCCACGTCGGTGTTGTGCCAAAACAGCATGTATTAGCAATTAAATTAATGTTTATTGAATAATAACCGCGTAATTATGCGTATTTCATTCGATAATCAGTGGTAATTGATTAATTTTATTTATGCAATTTACTGGAAAGATGTCTATGCTGGTAAGGCCAGATGGATAGCAGGGCTATCCATCTGCACATCATCTGCGTCACGCAGGCGATGCGGATGTATTTCAACCCCCTACACATAATGAAAATAAGGTATTTCGTATGAAAAAGCGTTTTTCTCTGTTGGCAGGAATGCTGTTTGCATTAACGATGCCGGCGCATGCCGCCGAGAATACCGAACCGAAAGCGATCGGGCCAAAGCACGGCGCTACCTTGATTCCCAAGGCGCGTCAGGTGATTTGTGAACAGGACGGCGGGTACAACCACCCGGATGATGGCTCGAACATGCCTAATGCGGCCTGCAGAAACGCCTTTTTGTACAAAGCGGAGACCATCCCTATTTGGGAACGCCGCCAGATGTTTACCGAATGGCCCGCTTATTCGCAAAACCTGGAAGGCACACAGCATCCGTCAGATAAGGTCCCTGATGGCCAGCTGTGCTCGGCGGGCATCGCCAAGTTTGAAGGCATCGACCAGCCGCATGCCGACTGGCAGGTGAGCAGTGTTTCGGTGAAAGACGGTCAGGCCACGCTCTACTTTGATGCCACCCAGGTGCATGAACCGAGCAAGTGGACGGTGTCGCTTGCCAAGCCGAGTTTCAATGCCGCTACGGATAAGTTGAAATGGAGCGATCTGACACAGCTTGAGGTGACTAAAGTGATAGTTCCGCCGCCGGCCAAAGGCAACCAGGTCAAATATGCCGGCGTCTATCAGATTGACGTCAAGATCCCGGCCGATCGTGCCGACGGGAAGCAAACGCTGTTGTATGTGCAGTGGGAGCGGCAGGATCCCGCGAGAGAAACCTTTTTCAGCTGTAGCGACGTAAGGTTCAACGGGTTATCTGCAGCTAAATAAGCCGCGACAGCCTAAAGGTGCCGGCGTAGCATGCCGGCACCGTAACCGGCGATGAAGAGAGCTCTGCTGACTATTTGGGCGGCCATAACCGTTAAATCAGGATAACTTATTGATGAATACTGTGCGGATCGTCGCGTTTCAAACTAAAATTTAGTGCGCTTATTGATCTGGATAAAACTTAACTTTTTGAATTTATTATTATTCATTGATTGGCTTTGGCTATATCAGTGATTGAACGGAAGATGCGGTTGTTACTTTTATTGATCTCGCGCATCAAGTAGAATGCCGTTCAACGAGAACCCGTACCAACAGAAGTATTACTCGAAGCAATGACCCTGCTGGCGTTAGGTATAAATCACAAAACCGCTCCGGTTTCTCTGCGTGAAAGGGTGACCTTCTCCCCAGAGTCTATCGATCAGGCGCTGACCAGCTTGCTCCAACAACCGTTGGTGCAGGGCGGTGTGGTGTTGTCTACTTGTAACCGCACCGAGCTTTATCTCAGCGTGGAGCAACAGGAACATCTTCACGAACAGCTGGTAGCCTGGCTGTGCGAATACCATCACCTGCGCCCGGAAGAAGTGAGCAAAAGCCTGTACTGGCACCACGGCAACGACGCCGTCAGCCACTTGATGCGCGTGGCCAGCGGGCTGGATTCGCTGGTGCTGGGCGAACCGCAAATCCTCGGGCAGGTGAAAAAAGCCTTTGCCGAGTCGCAACGCGGCCAGTCGCTCTCCGGCGAACTTGAACGCCTGTTCCAAAAATCCTTCTCCGTCGCCAAACGCGTGCGCACCGAAACAGAAATCGGCGCCAGCGCAGTCTCCGTGGCCTTTGCCGCCTGTACGCTGGCGCGGCAAATCTTCGAGTCGCTGGCCGATCTGAACGTGCTGCTGGTCGGCGCCGGTGAAACCATTGAACTGGTGGCGCGTCACCTGCGCGAGCACAAAGTGCGGCATATGATTATCGCCAACCGAACCCGCGAACGCGCCCAGTTGCTGGCTGACGAAGTCGGCGCGGAAGTGATCACGTTGCCGGAAATCGACGAACGTCTGGCGGATGCCGACATTATCATCAGTTCTACCGCCAGCCCGCTGCCGATCATCGGTAAAGGGATGGTGGAGCGAGCGCTGAAAGCGCGTCGCAACCAGCCGATGCTGCTGGTGGATATCGCCGTACCGCGCGATATCGAGCCGGAAGTGGGTAAGCTGGCGAACGCCTATTTGTACAGCGTGGACGATCTGCACGCCATCATCCAAAACAACCTGGCGCAGCGCAAAGCCGCGGCAGTGCAGGCGGAATCGATCGTTCAGCAGGAAAGCACCAACTTTATGGCCTGGCTGCGCTCGCAGGGTGCAGTGGAAACCATTCGCGACTACCGCTCGCAAGCCGACCAGATCCGTGCCGAAATGGAAGGCAAAGCGCTGGCCGCCATCGCGCAAGGCGCTGACGTGGAGCAGGTTATCCACGAACTGGCCCACCGGCTGACCAACCGCCTTATTCATGCCCCTACCAAATCCCTCCAGCAGGCCGCCGGCGACGGCGACGTGGAGCGGTTGCAGTTATTACGCGACAGCCTCGGGCTGGATCAGCATTAGTTTTCTCTTTTAACAGGGTTTAATACCACGCATGAAGCCTTCTATTGTTGCCAAACTGGAAGCGTTACAAGAGCGCCATGAAGAAGTGCAGGCGCTGCTCGGCGATGCCGGCGTTATTGCCGAGCAGGATCGGTTCCGCGCCCTGTCGCGCGAATATTCGCAACTGACCGACGTCAGCCGTTGTTTCCTGGAATGGCGCCAAGTGCAGGACGATCTGGCCACCGCAGAAATGATGCTGGACGATCCGGAAATGCGCGAGATGGCGCAGGAAGAGATGAAGCAGGCCAAGGCGGCGACGGAAGAACTTGAACAGCAGTTGCAACTGTTGCTGCTGCCGAAAGACCCGGATGACGAACGCGGTATCTTCCTGGAAGTGCGCGCCGGTACCGGCGGTGACGAAGCGGCGATCTTCGCCGGCGATCTGTTCCGCATGTACAGCCGTTATGCCGAAACGCGCCGCTGGCGCGTCGAGATCATGAGCGCCAACGAAGGTGAACACGGCGGTTATAAAGAAGTGATTGCCAAGGTCTCCGGCGACGGCGTCTACGGCCAACTGAAATTTGAATCCGGCGGCCACCGCGTGCAGCGCGTACCTGAAACCGAGTCGCAGGGGCGCATTCACACCTCCGCTTGCACCGTGGCGGTGATGCCGGAAGTGCCGGAGGCCGAATTGCCGGAGATCAATGCCGGCGATTTGAAAATCGACACCTTCCGCTCCTCCGGTGCCGGCGGTCAGCACGTCAACACCACCGACTCGGCGATCCGTATCACCCACTTGCCGACCGGCATCGTGGTGGAGTGCCAGGACGAGCGTTCGCAGCACAAGAACAAAGCCAAGGCGATGTCGGTGCTGGGTGCGCGCATCCGCGCCGCCGAAATGGCCAAACGCCAGCTGGAAGAGGCGTCAACCCGCCGCAACCTGTTGGGTAGCGGCGATCGTTCCGATCGCAACCGCACCTACAACTTCCCGCAGGGAAGGGTGACCGATCACCGCATCAACCTGACGATTTACCGTCTGGATGAGGTGATGGAAGGCAAGCTGGATATGCTGATTCAGCCGATCGTGCAGGAATATCAGGCCGATCAGCTCGCCGCGCTGTCCGCAGAGCTTGAGTAATGGATTATCAATCCTGGCTGAAGGCGGCAAGTGCGCGGCTGACGCAGAGCGAAAGCGCCCGACGTGATGCCGAGATCCTGCTGGGCTTCGTGACCGGCCGGGCCAGAACCTTCCTGATGGCGTTTGGCGAAACCGTTTTGACGCCGCAGGAACAAGAACAGTTGGAAAGGCTGCTGGTGCGCCGCGAACGCGGCGAACCTGTGGCTTATTTGATCGGCGAGCGCGAGTTTTGGTCGCTGCCGTTGTCGGTATCACCCGCAACCCTGATCCCGCGCCCGGACACCGAATGCCTGGTGGAACTGGCGCTGGAACGTTTGCCGCCTTCTCCCTGCACCATCCTCGATCTGGGTACCGGCACCGGTGCCATTGCGTTGGCGCTGGCCAGCGAACGCCCGGATTGCGCGGTGACCGGCGTCGATTTGCAGCCGGAAGCGGTGGCGCTGGCGCAGCATAACGCGCAGAAGTTGGCGATCGCTAATGCGCGGTTCTTGCAGGGCAGTTGGTTCGAACCGCTGGCCGGCCAGACTTTTGCCCTGATCGCCAGTAACCCACCCTATATCGACGCGGCTGACCCGCATCTGGCGCAGGGTGACGTGCGTTTTGAGCCGAGCAGCGCGCTGGTGGCGCCACGGCACGGGCTGGCGGATTTGACCGCCATCGTGCAGCAGGCACCGCATTATCTGCAGTATCAGGGTTGGTTGTTGCTTGAACATGGTTGGCAGCAGGGGGAAAGCGTACGCACGCTGCTGCAGGCCGCCGGTTTTATTTCGGTCGCTACACGTCGTGATTACGGTGGTAACGATCGCGTGACGTTTGGCCAATGGCCGCAGTAACTGAAAACCAACAATAACGAAGCACACAGCGAATAAAAAAAAGGAAGCGATATGGCAGTCTACACGGCGTTAAAAAATCTGCATTTGTTGACGGTCGCCCTCAGTATTGCCTTGTTTGTATTGCGTTTCTTCTGGAAGTGGCGCAATTCGGCCATGTTGAACAAGCGCTGGGTGAAGATAACGCCGCACGTTAATGATACGGTGTTGTTTGCCAGCGGTATTGCACTGGTGGTGATGTTCAAGCTTTATCCGCTGCTGGGCATGGACTCATGGCTGACCGAGAAGCTGTTTGGCGTTATTATCTATATCCTGCTTGGTTACGTCGCATTGGGCAAGAAGACCAAAAGCCAGAACCTGCGCACCTTGGCGTTTGTACTGGCGCTGGGCTGTCTGTACCTGATAATTAAACTTGCCACGACGAAATTACCCTTTCTGATGGGATACTTATGAGTAGCATTGCTGATTTTGAATTTAACACCTCGCTGTTGAGCGAGGGTGTAATCCTGGTATCGCAGTCGGTGCGGCGTGATTTTCCCGTCGCCGAAGTCGAGCGCAAGCTGCAACAGCTGGTCGACGATGCGCGTGCGGCCATGCCGCAGGATCTCAACCAGGAACAGCAACTGGACGCACTCATTGAGCTGTTCTTCAAAACCTGGGGTTTTGGCGGTGCCGGTGGCGTGTATCGGCTATCCGACGCCATCTGGCTCGACAAGGTGCTGGAAGGGCGTCAGGGTACGCCAGTCTCGCTCGGCACCATTTTCCTGCATATCGCCCATCATCTCGATTTACCGCTGTTGCCGGTTATTTTCCCCACCCAGCTGATCCTGCGTGCAGACTGGCTGGATGAAGAATTGTGGCTGATCAACCCGCTGAACGGCGAAACGCTGAACGAACATCAGCTGGAAGTGTGGATCAAGGGCAACCTGGGCTTGGGCGCCGAACTGGAAGACGACGATCTCGATGAATCGGAAAACATCATGGTGGTGCGTAAAATGCTGGATACGCTGAAAGCCGCCCTGATGGAAGAAAAACAGATGGAAATGGCCCTGCGTGCCAGCGAAACGGTGCTGTGCTTCGATCCGGACGATCCTTACGAGATCCGCGACCGCGGGCTGATTTACGCCCAGTTGGAATGCAACCATATCGCTATTTCCGATCTCAACTATTTTGTCGAACAGTGTCCTGAAGATCCAATCAGCGAAGTGATCAAAGTACAGATCCACTCGATTGAACCTAAACAGGTTACGCTGCATTAATTCATTTAAAATACCCTGTGCATTTCAAGCTGCGGCCTGGAAGGCGACGGGTATAACATCAACAAAGGCGAAAGCATGAAACAGAAAGTAGTTAGCATTGGCGACATCAACGTAGCGAACGATCTGCCGTTTGTGCTGTTTGGCGGTATGAACGTGCTGGAATCGCGCGATCTGGCGATGAGCATCTGCGAGCACTACGTGACCGTAACGCAAAAACTGGGCATTCCTTACGTTTTCAAAGCCTCTTTTGACAAAGCCAACCGTTCTTCCATTCACTCGTACCGTGGTCCGGGTCTGGAAGAGGGGATGAGAATCTTCGAAGAAATCAAAAAAACCTTCGGCGTGAAAATCATCACCGACGTGCACGAAGCGTCGCAGGCGCAGCCGGTGTCAGAAGTGGTTGATGTTATCCAACTGCCGGCCTTCCTGGCGCGTCAGACCGATCTGGTTGAAGCGATGGCGAAAACCGGCGCGGTAATCAACGTCAAGAAGCCACAGTTCGTCAGCCCGGGCCAAATGGGCAACATCGTCGACAAGTTCAAGGAAGGCGGCAACGATCAGGTGATCCTGTGCGATCGTGGCAGTAACTTTGGCTACGATAACCTGGTGGTCGACATGCTCGGCATCAACGTGATGAAAAACGTGACCGGCGGCCACCCGGTGATCTTCGACGTTACTCACGCCCTGCAGACCCGTGATCCGTTCGGCGCCGCTTCCGGCGGTCGTCGTGCGCAGGTTGCCGAGCTGGCGCGCGCCGGCATGGCGGTGGGTCTGGCCGGTTTGTTCATCGAAGCGCACCCGGAGCCGAACAGTGCCAAGTGCGACGGCCCATCCGCGCTGCCGCTGGACAAGCTGGAGCCGTTCCTGGTGCAGATGAAAGCCATCGACGATCTGGTGAAGAGCTTCCCGGAGCTGGATACCAGCAACTAAGCCGGTTTCCGCGTCTGAAAAAGCCCGATTTGTCGGGCTTTTGCTTTTTTAATCGCCCAGCGCAGCCAGCGCTTCCGGCAGCGTCGGGTAGAAATGCAGTTTTCCCTCGATCGGCTGTACCCGCGCCCGCGCCAGCGTTTTCAACGGCTGGAACGGAATATCGGTGATCGCCAACTGCTTGCCTGCGGGCAGGGCCTCAATAAAACGTTGCAGGGCGGTTAAGCCCCCGGCATCCAGCACCGGCACCGCGTCCCATTGCAGCACAATCACGTCATAACTTTCACTGCGCGCCAGCAATTCATTAAAGATGCGTTCGGCGGCGGCGAAAAACAGCGGGCCATTCACTCTCAGCACCAGGCGGCCGTTTCCGGCGCTCAGTTCGCTCAGGCGGGTCATGCGTGCAATGCGCCGCATAAACAGCAGCGAGGCCAGCACTATGCCCACGGTAATGGCGATCACCATATCGAACAGCACCGTCAGCGACAGACACAGCAGCATCACCAGGATGTCGTCCTTTGGTGCCCTGCGCAGCAGATAAATGACCTTGTGCGCTTCGCTCATGTTCCATGCCACCATCAGCAACAGCGCCGCCATCGCCGACAACGGTAGCCAGGACAGCCAGGGGGCCAGTACCAGCAACGCCAGCAGCACCAGCAACGCATGGATAATGGCCGCCACCGGCGAGGTAGCGCCGGCGCGCACGTTGGCCGCCGAACGCGCAATGGCGGCGGTGGCGGTAATGCCGCCAAAAAACGGCGCAATGAGGTTACCCGCGCCCTGGCCGATAAGTTCGGTGTTGGAGTTGTGTTTTTTGCCGGTCATGCCATCCAGCACTACCGCGCACAGCAGCGATTCAATGGCGCCCAGCATCGCCATGGAAAATGCCGCCGGCAACAGGGCGGAGAGCGTCTGCCAGCTCAGCGGCATCGGCTTGCCGCCAGCGGCCGGCAGATCCCACGGCAGCATCAGGTGCGGCAAGATCGGCGGGATACCCTGTCCACGGCTACCATCGGCCAGCAGATAACTGAAACGGGAACCGATAGTCGCCACCTGATGATCGAACAGCGCCAGGATGCCCATGACCGCCATCCCCGCCAGCAACGCGGGCAGATGGCCGGGCACCCGCAGGCCGAGCTTCGGCCAGAACACCAGTATCAGCAGCGTGACCGCGCCGATCAGCGTGTCGCCGATATCCAGCGTCGGCAGCGCCTGCAATAGGGCGTAAACCTTGCCGACATAATTTTCCGGCATCGCCGCCAGTTGCAGGCCGAAGAAATCCTTCACTTGCAGGGTGGCGATGGTGATGGCGATCCCGGAGGTAAAGCCCAGCGTGACCGACAGGGGAATATATTCAATCAGACGGCCGAAGCGAGCCAGCCCCATAATCACCAGAAACACGCCGGAAAGCAGGGTAGCGATCAGCAGCCCGGAAAGGCCGAACTGCTGCGATACCGGATAGAGGATCACCACAAAGGCGGCGGTGGGGCCGGAGACGCTGTAGCGCGAACCGCCGGTGATGGCGATGACGATGCCGGCGACTGCCGAGGTGTAGAGCCCGTACTGAGGGGGCACGCCGCTGGCGATTGCCAGTGCCATCGCCAGCGGGATGGCGATAATGCCGACGGTGACACCGGCGATGGCATCTTTAAGCAGGCGTTGCAGGGAATAGGGTTCTCGCCAGCAGGCGTCAATCAGCGCGCTGAACGGCCGGATGCCGGTAATTTCGTGCGTTTTCATCTAAGGTGCGGACCAAGTCTATAAAAGAGAACGGAATGGCGGGCCAGGTAAGGTCCGTCTCGAATAGCTGATAGACACACTACGCCAGTTACGGCAGCGATTCCTAGATATACATCAAAGGGACGCAGAAAATCGGAGTTACGCTATTTTGATTGGAAGGGTGAAGCGGAAAAGGCAGGCCGGCCGCGGATAAGGCGGCCGGGTGGGAAAAGATAACGAGACTTTTAGCGCTTAATGCAACGAGGGCAGGGATAAACCGAGAAAATGTGCCAGCGTGCCGACCAGCAGGTTATGGTCCTCCAGCTGTGGCGAACCGGAGATGCTTAGGGTGCCGATGCAGCCTATGCCTGCCAGATTGATAGGAAAAGCGCCGCCGTGCACCGAGTAGTCACGCACGCTCAGGCCATAGCGCTCCTCCAGCGTTGCCTGCCGCTGTTGCAAGCGCAGGCCGATAGCGTAAGAACTTTTGTGAAAGTGATTCACCACGTTGCGTTTGCGCCGTACCCAGTCGGCGATGTCCGGCGTGGTGCCGGGCATGGCGTAATAGAACAGCGTCTGCCCGGCCAGCTGGATTTCGATGGCGATACTCAGATGCCGTTGCTCTGCGGCGGTCTTCAGCGCCGCGCCCAGCTCCCAGGCGGTTGCAGAGTCAAAATGGCTAAAGGTCAGCGTGGCTTCCTGTTCGCTGAGCGCACGCAACTCATCATCAATATTCATGGCTACCCCCATTAAGCTTGGCTGAGCACAGAGTATCCTGAACCGAAAAAACGGGATAGACAGCTTGGCGATAACTTAGAACCGCAGCCGGGCAAGGCCGGGCAATAGCGTTACCGCCGGGGCTGACAGTCAGGCTGCCAACGTATGCTCGCGGAATGCGGTCAATAGTTCCTCGGTGAACTTCAGGCGCTTCTGGCGATCGGTCAGGTCCAGCATAAACTTCAGCTTGGTTGGCCCATCCAGGCGATAAATTTGCGGATTGCTTTGCAGCAAACCGATCAGGTAACCCGGATCGACCCGATTCTTTTCGCCAAACTCGATAAACCCACCGCGCTCGTTCCCCTCTATGCGCTTAATCCCCAGTTTCTGCGCATGTTGGCGCAGCGCCGCGCTTTGCAACAGGTTGCGCGCCGGATCCGGCAACAGGCCGAAGCGGTCAATCAGTTCCACCTTCAGCTCTTCCAGTTCACCGTCGTTTTTCGCGCTGGCGATGCGTTTATAGAATGACAGGCGGGTGTTCACGTCCGGGATAAAATCGTCCGGCAGCAGGGCCGGCATGCGCAGCTCCACTTCGGTTTGGTTGCTGGTGAGATCTTCCAGCGACGGCTCGCGCCCGTTTTTCAGCGCGTCGACCGCGCTCTCCAGCAGTTCCATGTACAGCGAGAAGCCGACGGTGGTCATCTGGCCGCTTTGATCTTCACCCAGCAGCTCGCCCGCACCGCGGATTTCCAGGTCATGGGTGGCCAGCGCAAAGCCTGCGCCGAGATCTTCAAGCGAAGCGATGGCTTCCAGCCGTTTGTGCGCGTCGGTGCTCATGGCCTTCGGATTCGGCGTCAGCAGATAGGCGTAGGCCTGATGGTGCGAACGGCCTACGCGGCCGCGCAACTGATGCAGCTGCGCCAGCCCGAAGCGATCGGCGCGTTCGATGATAATGGTATTGGCGCTGGGAATATCAATGCCGGTTTCAATAATGGTGGTACAGACCAGCACGTTAAAACGCTGGTGGTGAAAATCGTTCATCACCCGCTCCAGATCGCGCTCGCGCATCTGTCCGTGACCGATGGCGATACGCGCTTCCGGCACCAGTTCAGCCAGCTTCTCTGCGGCCTTCTCGATGTTCTCCACGTCGTTGTACAGGTAGTAAACCTGGCCGCCGCGCAGCACTTCACGCAGTATCGCCTCGCGAACCACCAGGCTGTCGTACTCGCGCACGAAAGTTTTCACCGCCAGACGACGGGCCGGCGGGGTCGCGATAATCGACAGGTCGCGCATGCCGCTCATCGCCATATTCAGCGTACGCGGGATCGGCGTGGCGGTTAGCGTCAGGATATCCACATCGGCGCGCATCGCCTTGATGCGTTCTTTGTGGCGCACGCCGAAACGGTGTTCTTCATCGACGATCAGCAGCCCCAGATCTTTCCAGCGCAGATCGCTCTGCAACAGTTTGTGGGTGCCGATAATAATGTCCACTTTGCCATCGACGGCGTCGTCCATGATCTGTTGTTGCTCTTTGGCGCTGCGGAAACGCGACATCATTTCGATGCGAATCGGCCAGGTGGCGAAGCGATCGCGGAAGTTGTCGAAGTGCTGCTGCGCCAGCAACGTAGTGGGCACCAGCACCGCCACCTGCTTGCCGTTTTCCACCGCCAGGAAGGCCGCGCGCATCGCCACTTCGGTTTTGCCGAAGCCGACGTCGCCGCACACCAGCCGATCCATCGCCAGCGGCTGGCACATGTCACTCAGCACGGCGTTGATTGCCTGTTCCTGATCTGGGGTGGTTTCAAACGGGAAGCTCTGGCAGAACAGTTGATACTGTTCGCGGTTGTGTTTGAAGGCGAAGCCGGATTTGGCGGCGCGCTGGGCGTAAATATCCAGCAGCTCGGCCGCCACGTCCCGCACCCGTTCCGCGGCTTTTTGCCGTGCGCGAGTCCAGGCGTCACCGCCCAGCTTGTGCAGCGGCGCGTTTTCATCTGCGCCACCGGCATAGCGGCTGATCAGGTGCAGCGAAGAGACCGGCACATAGAGTTTGTCTTCACCGGAGTAGGACAGGATCAGGTATTCGGCCTTGATGCCGCCGGCTTCCAGCGTCGTCAGGCCAACGTAACGCCCGACGCCGTGTTCCAGATGCACCACCGGCTGGCCGGGATGCAGCTCCGCCAGGTTGCGGATCAGGGTATCGGTATTGATGGTGCGGCGATTGTCCTGTCGGCGGCGGCTGACGCGTTCGCCGAGTAGATCGCTTTCGCAGATCAGCGCCCGGTTGCGTATGCCGTCGAGGAAACCGCGCTCGGAGGCGCCGACCATCATGTAGCGGCCGGCCGGTTCCGCCTGATCGAGATGTTGAATTAACGACGTGCCGAGTTTGATGCGGCCGAGCAGGTCTTGCAGCGTTTCGCGGCGGCCCTCGCTCTCGACCGAGAAAATCACGCTGCCGTCAAAGCTTTCTATAAAGCGGCGCAGTTGGTCCAGCGGCGCTTTATTCTGGGCTTGCACCGCCAGATCCGGCAGCGCGCGATAGTCCAGATTGGTGTTGCCGGCTTTGGCTGGCAGCGCTTCGGTTTTGAGTGCCATGCGCGGCCAGGCTTTCAATTCGCCAAACAGCGCGTCAACCCGCAGCCACAGGCTGTCCGGCGCCAGCAGCGGGCGCATAGGATCGACACGGCGGCTTTCGTAACGCTGGTTGACGTCCAGCCAGAAGCGCTCGGCGGCGCTCTCCAGATTGCCGGTGTTGACGATCAGCGTGTTGGCCGGCAGATAGCTGAACAGCGACGGCAACGGCTGGCTGAAGAACAGCGGTTGCCAGTATTCGATGCCGGCCGGCCAGGTGCCTTTGCTCACCTGTTGGTAGATATGTTCGGCGTCGCGGCGCACCTCAAACTGTTCGCGCCACTGGCTGCGGAACAGCTCGATGGCGGTTTTGTCGGTCGGGAATTCATGGGCCGGCAGCAGGTTGATGGCCTCGACTTCACTCAGCGTGCGCTGGGTGTCGACGTCGAAGATGCGCAGGCTGTCGATTTCATCGTCGAAGAAATCGATGCGGTAAGGTTCCTCGCTGCCCATCGGGTACAAATCGAGCAGCGCGCCGCGGGTGGCGAATTCGCCGTGCTCCATCACCTGATCGACGCTGCGATAGCCGGCTTGTTCCAACTGGGCGCGCAGTTTTTCGCGCGACAGACGCTGGCCCTTTTTCATCACCAGCGCGTGGCCGTGCAGGAATTCGTGCGGACAAACGCGCTGCATAAGGGTATTGACCGGCAGAATGATGACGCCGCGCACCATGGTCGGCAGGTGGTACAGGCTCGACAGACGGGCGGAGATAATCTCCTGGTGCGGCGAGAAGCTGTCGTAGGGCAGGGTTTCCCAGTCGGACAGCGTGGTCACCATTTGATCGGTAAACTGCTGGATTTCGTCACGCAGCCGCAGGGCGTTCTGCATGTCTGGGGCGATCAGCATCACCGGCCCGTTATGACGTTCGACGATCTCGGCGCACTCCACGGCACAGGCCGCGCCGGTTAGCTGCCCCAACTGGCGCAAGTCGCCCGCGCGTTCGGGCAGGGAATAACGGGAGGATGACGATGCAGAACGGTTACGGTTATCGGAGGTGCTCATTAAGGTATCTTTAATCAATGTGTTAAATTTCGCCCTGGCACAAATAACAAAGCGCCTTTACCCGGTAATACTAGCCCACTGGCCAGCAAACTGACATAGGTAAAAGCGCCATATCCGTCGTCTTTCAAGCGCCAGCGTCGTTTATGACTAATGCGGGCGCAGCGTGCAGCGCCCCTGCCAGGCCAGGGTGAACTGCTCGCCTCGCGGATATGGTTAACCCACTGAAGGCATTATTCTTGCGCGCCTATAGCGAGGTATTGCGCGATTTTATCCACGTCGACGTTGCCGCCGCTGACAATCACCCCGACTTTTTTACCGCGCAAATCCAGCAGCGAATTCATCGCTGCCGCGGCGGCCAGGCACCCGGTTGGCTCGACCACCATTTTCATCCGTTCCATAAAAAAGCGCATTTGCCGGCACAGCTGCGCGTCGGTGACCGTCAAAATATCCTCTACGTACTGCTGAATGATCGGGAAGGTGAGTGTACCCACCTGCTGGGTTTGTGCACCATCGGCGATGGTTTTCGGCACCGGAATGCGCACCGGATGCCCGCTGCGAAAAGCTTGCTGCACGTCGTTGCCCGCCTGTGGCTCCACACCGAACACCCGGCAGCCCGGCGACCAGTGGTGGGCCGCTATCGCGCTGCCGGAAAGCAGGCCTCCGCCGCCGGTAGACACCAATAACACGTCCAGCGGGCCGACTTCTTCTATCAGCTCTTTGGTGGCGGTACCCTGGCCGGCAATCACCTGTGGGTAATCATAGGGGGGGACTATCGACAGACCCTGTTCTGCGGCCAATCGCTGGGTAATCTCTTCGCGGTTCTCGCTGTGGCGTTGGTAAATCACCACGTTGGCACCGTAGCCGCGTGTCGCCGCCAGCTTGGTTGCCGGCGCGTCGTTCGGCATGACTATGGTGACGTTGACGCCCAGTTCCCGCGCCGCCAGCGCCATTGCCTGCGCGTGGTTACCGGAGGAAAAGGCGATCACTCCGGCCTTGCGCTGCGCCTCGCTCAGTTGCGCGATCGCGTTGTACGCCCCGCGGAACTTAAAGGCACCGACGCGCTGGAAGTTCTCGCATTTGAAGAACAGTTTTGCACCGGTGAGGTTGTCGGCCTGATGCGAGGTCATGACCGGCGTGTGGCGGGCATGTCCGGCCAGGATTTCTGCGGCGGTAGAGATATCGGCGGCGGTGATACAGTGGGGCGTTGAACTCATGGCGACCTCGCGGGGATGAAGGAGAGATTGATTGTCCGGAATTTTTAATTTACTCTTTGTAAAGTTTTTGTCAAATGGTTAAGTTAATGAGCGATCTCAGGCAGGAAAATGCGCTATTGCTGCGCGAAGCGGAAAAAATTGTCCAGGCGCTGGGTATGATGTTTGCCCCCAGTTGTGAAGTGGTATTGCACGATCTGACACAGCCGGACCATGCCATCGTCGCCATCGCCAACAATCTGTCGAACCGCAGTATTGGCGACGCCGCCAGTGAAATGGGGCTGGAGCGCATTGCCTCGCCGGACTTTCCGGACGTGGTACAAAATTACGCCAATGCCTTCCCGGACGGGCGTCCGGCCAAAAGCACCTCGATTGGTCTGCGCAACAGTGAAGGCGTCTATGTGGCGGCCATCTGCCTTAATTTGGACGTCTCAATTTTCAACAGTGTCAACGCCATCTTGCAACAATTGACCGCGGTAGTGCAGAGTGTGCCGCAGCCGGCGGCGGAGGGGGCCCGTTCGCTGTCGGATATCGCTGCAGTGATCAACAATTTTGCCGCGTCGCATGCCACCCAGCCGCGTGCGCTTTCTTCCGAGCAACGTTTTCAGGTGATCCAGTTATTGAAGCAACAGGGCTATCTGCAACTGCGCGGGGCGGCCACCATGGCGGCGGAGGCGCTGGGCATTTCACGGGTGTCGGTTTATAACCTGTTAAAGCGAGATGCCGGTTAACTACCCGCCGTCTTTCACGCTGCAGCGTTCAACTCTGTTCCTGACAGAACCCGTGGGGGAGCGAATACATTTGCCCCGACTGAAACGGGGGGGCAGCATGCAGCGCCCTTACTCAAAGCTCTGGGGCAGATGCTGCGGCGCAATGCGCAATAGGCGGAATAAAAGGCGTCTGGGTGGTTCCCTAAACGAGGTATAGCCTTTATTATCCTTGATCACTTTGCTTAAGCTACGGCAACAAAACGGATTTCATGTATCAACCTGTCGCGTTATTCATTGGCCTGCGCTACATGCGCGGGCGAGCCTCAGACCGCTTTGGGCGGTTTGTCTCCTGGCTGTCCACCATCGGCATTACGCTGGGGGTCATGGCGTTGGTCACCGTTTTGTCGGTGATGAACGGTTTTGAAAAAGATCTGGAAAACAATATCCTCGGCCTGATGCCGCAGGCGTTGATCACCGGCCCGCAGGGGTCGATCAATCCCCAGCAGATCCCAGCGTCGATGGCGCAGGGGTTGCAGGGCGTCAGCCGCGTTGCGCCGCTGACTACCGGCGACGTGGTGCTGCAAAGCGCCCGCAGCGTGGCGGTCGGCGTGATGCTCGGTGTGAACCCGGACGAAGCCGATCCGCTGACGCAGTATCTGGTGAACGTCAAACAGCAACAGCTGCAGCCGGGCCAGTACAATATCATCATCGGCGAGCAGCTTGCCGGGCAACTGGGCGTCAAACGCGGCGACTCGCTGCGGGTGATGATACCAAGCGCCAGCCAGTTCACGCCGATGGGCCGTATTCCCAGCCAGCGCCTGTTTACTATTATTGGCACCTTCCACGCCAACAGTGAGGTGGACGGCACCCAGATGCTGGTCAATCAGCAAGACGCTTCGCGCCTGATGCGCTACCCGGCCGGCAACATCACCGGCTGGCGTCTGTTCCTGCAACAGCCGCTGACGGTCGATACCCTCAGCCAGCAGAAACTGCCGCAGGGGACGCAATGGAAAGACTGGCGTGAACGCAAGGGGGAGCTGTTCCAGGCGGTGCGCATGGAAAAAAACATGATGGGGCTGTTGCTCAGCCTGATTGTGGCGGTGGCGGCGTTTAACATCATTACTTCGCTCGGCCTGCTGGTGATGGAGAAGCAGGGCGAAGTCGCCATTCTGCAAACCCAGGGCCTGACCCGCCGACAGATCATGTCGGTGTTTATGGTGCAGGGCGCCAGCGCCGGTATTATCGGTTCGCTGCTCGGTACGCTGTTGGGCGTGCTGTTGGCCACCAACCTGAATAACCTGATGCCGATCCTCGGTGCATTGATTGACGGCGCGTCGCTGCCGGTGGCGGTCGATCCGCTGCAGGTGACGATTATCGCCGTGGCGGCGATGGCGGTCTCCTTGTTGTCCACGCTTTACCCTTCATGGCGCGCTGCCGCCGTACAACCCGCTGAGGCTTTACGTTATGAGTAACCATCTTTTGCTGCAGTGCGAAAACCTGTGCAAGACCTATCAGGAAGGCAATCTGCATACCGACGTACTGCGTAATGTCAGCTTTGCCATGCAGCCAGGCGAGATGATGGCGATTGTCGGCAGCTCGGGTTCCGGTAAAAGTACTCTGTTGCACCTGCTGGGCGGGCTGGATTCACCGACCTCCGGCGAGGTGATCTACAAAGGCCAGTCGCTGAATACCCTGTCGTCGGCGGCCAAGGCTGAACTGCGCAACCGCCAGTTGGGCTTTATTTATCAGTTCCACCACCTGTTACCGGACTTTACCGCGTTGGAAAACGCCGCCATGCCGTTGTTGATCGGCGGCATGAAACCGGCCCAGGCGCAGGAAAAGGCGTTGGAAATGCTGACGGCGGTCGGGTTGGAAAAACGCAGTAAACACCGGCCTTCGGAGCTGTCCGGCGGTGAGCGCCAACGTGTGGCGATCGCGCGTGCATTGGTGAACAATCCCTCGCTGGTACTGGCGGACGAGCCGACCGGTAACCTCGACAAGCGCACCGCCGACAGCATCTTTGATCTGCTCGGTGAACTGAACGTGCGTCAGGGCACCGCCTTCCTGGTGGTGACCCATGATCTGCAACTGGCCAAGCGTCTCAGCCGCCAGCTGGAAATGGCCGACGGTCACCTGCAGGCTCAACTGACCCTGATGGGAGCCGAGTAATGGCGGGTGCGTCACTTTCCTTTTTGACGGCGCTGCGCTTTAGCCGGGGCCGCAAGCGCGGCGGCATGGTGTCGCTGATTTCGGTGATCTCCACCATTGGCATTGCACTGGGCGTGGCGGTGTTGATCGTCGGGCTGAGTGCGATGAACGGCTTCGAGCGCGAGCTGAAAAACCGTATTTTGGCGGTGGTGCCGCACGGTGAGATTGAGCCGGTGAAACAGCCGTTCAAAGACTGGTCGTCAATCTTGCAGCGGGTGGAAAAGGTGCCGGGCATCCTGGCCGCCGCCCCCTATATCAACTTTACCGGCCTGATGGAAAACGGCGCGCAGCTGCGGGCGGTTGGCGTCAAAGGGGTCAACCCACAGCAGGAAAGCCAGCTCAGCGCATTGCCGAAATACGTGCAGGGCGATGCCTGGGCCAATTTCAAAAGCGGTGAACAGCAGGTGATCCTCGGCAAGGGCGTGGCCGATGCGCTGGGCGTGAAGCAGGGCTCTTACGTCACGGTGATGATCCCCAACAGCGATCCGCAAATGAAACTGTTGCAGCCAAAACGCATCCGTCTGCATGTGACCGGCATTCTGCAACTGAGCGGCCAACTGGACCACAGCCTGGCGATGGTGCCGCTGGCCGATGCCCAGCAGTATCTGGATATGGGCGACAGCGTGACCGGTATCGCGATTAAGGTGAATGACGTGTTTGCCGCCAACAAACTGGTGCGCGACGCGGGCGAAGTCACCAATTCCTACGTTTATATCAAGAGCTGGATCGGCACCTACGGCTACATGTACCGCGATATCCAGATGATCCGCGCCATTATGTATCTGGCGATGGTGCTGGTGATTGGCGTGGCCTGTTTCAACATCGTGTCCACGCTGGTGATGGCGGTGAAGGACAAGAGCGGCGATATCGCCGTGCTGCGCACTCTGGGTGCCAAAGACGGTTTTATCCGCGCCATATTCATCTGGTACGGCCTGTTGGCCGGGCTGGTGGGCAGCGTCAGCGGCGTGGTGGTCGGGGTGATCGCCTCGCTGCAACTGACCAACATCATCAAAGGATTGGAAAAACTGATGGGGCACTCGTTCCTGTCGGGAGATATCTACTTCATCGACTTCCTGCCTTCCGAGCTGCACTGGCTGGACGTGGTGATTGTATTGGCGACCGCATTGGTGCTCAGCCTGTTGGCCAGCTGGTATCCGGCCAGGCGCGCCAGCCGTATCGATCCGGCGCGAGTGTTGAGCGGACAATAATGAAAATCAGGGGTGGCGGAAACGCCGCCCCCTTTTTTTAGCCTGAGGGTGGGTTATGTACTACGGTTTCGATATGGGCGGCACCAAAATTGAGCTGGGCGTATTTGATGCGGATCTGAATCGCATCTGGCAGAAACGGGTACCGACGCCGCGCGACGACTACCGGCAATTGCTTACCACGCTGCGTGACCTGACCCTTGAGGCGGACGAGTTCTGCGGGCTGCGGGGCAAAGTGGGTATCGGCATTCCGGGGTTGCCCAATGATGACGGTACGTTGTTCACCTCCAACGTACCGGCGGCGATGGGGCAGCCGCTGCCGCGCGATTTGGCGGAGCTGATTGGCCGCGACGTGCGCGTCGACAACGACGCCAACTGTTTTGCGCTGTCGGAAGCCTGGGACGAAGAGTTCCGTCGTTATCCGACCGTGCTGGGCATTATTCTGGGCACTGGCGTGGGCGGCGGGCTGATCGTGGAGGGCAAAGTGGTGTCCGGGCGCAATTACATCGCCGGCGAATTTGGCCACTTCCGGTTGCCGGTGGATGCGCTCGAGGTGCTGGGGCGTGATATACCTCGCGTTGCCTGCGGTTGCGGTCATCAGGGTTGCATCGAAAATTACATATCGGGCCGCGGTTTTGAGTGGATGTACGCTCACTTTTATCAGCAGCACTTGCCTGCGCAGCAGATCATTGCGCATTATCAGGCAGGTGAGCCGCAGGCAGTGGCTCACGTTGAGCGTTTTATGGACGTCCTGGCGATATGCCTGGGGAATCTGCTGACCATTATCGATCCGCATCTGGTGGTGATCGGTGGCGGGTTGTCGAATTTTGAAGCGATCTACCAGGCGTTGCCACAGCGTTTGCCGGCGCACTTGCTGCGCGTGGCCAAGCTGCCGCGGATCGAGAAAGCACGCTATGGCGATGCCGGCGGCGTGCGCGGGGCGGCGTTCCTCAATTTGGAAAACAGGGAAAGGTAAGGAGAGAGTTAATGCACACTCGCCATCGGTTGTGTCAGTTTCGTAAGAGCAAGCATGTGCTGCATCAGCGCTTTCGTTCACGTATTTTCCATCGCGACACCATGGCGGCGGCCGAGCTGAAAAAGCCTTTTGTGGTGGTGTTGACCGGGGCCGGGATTTCAGCGGAATCGGGCATCCGCACCTTCCGTGCTGCGGACGGTTTGTGGGAAGAACACCAGGTGGAGGACGTCGCTACGCCGGAAGGTTACCAGCGCGATCCGCAACTGGTGCAGGCGTTCTACAATGCGCGCCGCCAACAACTGCAAACGCCGGAAATCGCGCCTAATGCCGCGCATCGCGCGCTGGCGGATTTGGAAGCCTGGTTGGGGGATAACTTCCTGCTGGTGACGCAAAATATCGACAACCTGCATGAGCGCGCCGGCAGCAAGCGGGTGCTGCATATGCACGGCGAATTGCTGAAGGCGCGCTGCACCAGCTCCGGGCAGGTGTTTGACTGGCCGGGAGATCTCAGCGTGGACGATCGCTGTCATTGCTGCCAGTTCCCGGCACCGCTGCGCCCGCACGTGGTGTGGTTCGGCGAAATGCCGCTGGGCATGGACGAAATCTATCAGGCGCTGGCCAAGGCCGACTTCTTTGTTGCCATCGGCACCTCGGGCCATGTTTACCCGGCGGCCGGTTTTGTGCACGAGGCTCGGTTGGGCGGGGCGCATACCATGGAACTGAATCTGGAACCCAGCCAGGTGGAAAGCCAGTTCGATGAGAAACACTATGGCCAGGCCAGTGAAGTGGTGCCGCGCTTTGTGCACAAATTCCTGGTAGGGAAAGTCGAACGGGCCGATCGGCCTTAACCTGCAGTTCAGAGCGCAGCAGGTTGCGCTCTGGTCTTGTCAGCCGACCGGCCGTTATTTTTACTGAATGGGCAGAGGCGCGGTGAATTTCAAACAGGTATTCAGCCAGGCGGATCTGAGCAAAACGGATCTCACCATCCTCAACGCTATTTTCGACAACCCGGACGCTTGCATCGACGACGGCATCCGGGCGGTTTCCGTCCGCTGCCACAGCTCGCCCTCGACGCTGGTGCGGCTGGCAAAGAAACTCGGTTTTCGCGGTTATCTGGAACTGGTGTATTTCATAAAGTTCAACCTGGTGATGGCGCCGGCGTTGCAGGGGGAACCGCAACTGGCCGCACCGGCCGATGAAAAGCAGCAGGCGCAGTTTCTCGATATGCTCGACAGCGGCAAGATCCTGATCCACGGCAGCGGCTTCTCGCAGCTTGTGGCGCAGTATATGTACAACAAATTCATGACGCTGGGGATCGACAGTTATCTGTCGCTGTGGCCGGATTTCGAGATCCTCGATCAGAAGATGCGTTTCCGCTTTGATATGGTGATTGTGATTTCAAAGTCAGGCAACAGCAATTCGGCGCTGAGCTGGAGTGAGGCGGTAAAGCGCAACAATATCCGGCTGGCGGCGTTTTGCGGCGACGGCGACAGCCCGTTGGCGCGACAGGCAGACATGACCTTTCTTTATGAGGATCGGCAGAAGTACGACCACGATATTTACTACCCCAATCCGTTTTTCGGCCATTGCCTGCTGGGGTTTGAGAACCTGGTCAAGGCCTGGTTTGAACGGCGCATCCCCTGAGGGTATGCGCCGCGTCGCTTAACGCCAGTGCTCGGCATATTGGTGATGGGCCTGCAGATATTCCTCGACCAGGGTTTTCGCCAGCGAATAAGAATTCACCAGCGGGTGCACCATCAGCGCCTTGATGGCCTTCTGGCGGTTGCCCTCCAGGATGGCCGCGACCGCCAGGCGCTCGTACTCTTTGACTTGCGCGATCAGGTTCTTCTGGGTATCGGGGATATCACGCATTTTCACCGGATGAATGCCCGCGTTGCTCAATTCGCAGCTGATTTCGATCACGTCCTCCGGGTGCAGGAAATCGAGCGTGTCATTGTTTTGCATCGACACCACCACACGTTTTTGCTGGCCATTATTCACCGCTTCCAGAATGTCTATCGCCACCCCGGCGTAACCGCCGCTGTCTGGCTGTTCGATAAATTGTTGCAGCGTCAGCATCTCACGTTCTTTCACCTTGCCCTGGCTCGATTCGCGCTGCATATAAGAGTTTTCACGCGTCAGATAGTGGCTGAAATACACGCTGAAGGCTTGCTCCAATTGGTGGGGGATGTCCAGTTCGGCAAGGTCCGCCAGCATTTGCCGGTTAATCTGCGCAATCTGTTCGCCACGGGTTTCCCCGGCACCGACGATGGCGGCGATCGCCTGTTCGCGGTAGTAGTAATAATACAGGTACTCGTTGAGCATCAGGTTGTCGGACAGCGCCACCAGTTCCGGCGAGAAGTATTTCATGCAGGTATCGCGGTACAGGCGCGGGTCGGCCAGCAATTTCTCCGTCACCTCCTGGCCGTTGACCCGCACGTTGCGAAACCACGACAGGTGGTTCAGCCCGAAACAGTCGACGCTCAACTCGGCCTCGCGGCAACCCAGCAGCTCTGCCAGTTCACGGATAAACTCGCTGGGCGCGTCGCAAATGCCGTACACCTTGCGTTTGAAGCCGGATTTGATGATCGCCTCGGTCACCATGCCGGAAGGGTTGGTGAAGTTGAACAGCACCGTATCCGGCGATGCCACCTGTTCGATCAGACGACAGTAATCGATGATGGCCGGAATGGAACGCATTGCCATGGCGAAACCGCCAGCGCCGGTGGTTTCCTGCCCCAACACCTGATGGTTGAGCGCGATGCGCTCGTCATGAATGCGGCCTTCCTCGCCGCCGATGCGCAGGGTGGTGATGATGTAATCGGCGCCGCTCAGCGCCTGGCGGGCATCGCTGCTCAGGCTGAAGGCGATGTCGCTGCGGATGCGTTCGAATACGCCCTGTGCGATAGCGCCGTAAACGGCGAGTTTTTGCCGGTCGGTATCCATAAACACCACTTCGGTCACGCCGATGCGGTGCGCGTTATAAGCAATGGATTTGGCCAGGAACGGCGAACGTACGCCGCCGCCGCCCAGAACGGTTAATTTCATGACAAGTCTCCCTATGAATAAACGTTATAATGCCGCTAAATATTTTTCGACCTGATTCTTTACCTTGCCGACGGTGACGCCATAGATCACCTGAACCTCATTTCGATTTTTCACCACGCCTTTGGCGCCGGTGCTTTTTAATGCGGGTTCGTCAATAAGCTGCATATCTTTTAATTCCACCCGCAGCCGGGTGAAGCAGTTATCGACGGAAACAATATTACTCTTGCCGCCGAGGGCGCGAATAATAATGCCGCTTAATTCGTTCGGCAGGTTTTTGCTATTTTGGTAGTCTTGCTTGGAATAAAGTTTGACCTCATCGTCATCCTCACGCCCCGGGGTTTTTAAGTTGAGTTTCAGCACCAGGGTTTTGAACACCAGGTAATACACGGCGAACTGCACCAGACCAATCACCACATACAGTGGCCAGCGTGTGAGGGCGACCGGCAGCGGCAGGTTATACACCAGGAACTCGATCAGGCCGCTGGCGCCCCAGGGGCGAACCTCGAACAGGTTGCACGCCACCTGCGACAGCGCGGTCAGCACCGCGTGGATCACCCACAGCAGCGGTGAAATAAACAGGAAGGTGAACTCTATCGGTTCGGTAATGCCCACCAGAATAGAGGTGGTGATGGCCGGGATCAGTATGGCCTTGGCCAGCATTTTCTTTTCGGGCCGGGCGGTGCGGTAGAAGGCCAGCGCTGCGCCGGACAGGCCGAAGATGGTCACCATGCCCTGTTGCGAAAAGCGCAACGCGTCGTTCATCAGTGGAGAGATGCCGGGGTCGCGCATATAGGCGAGGAAAATCGCCTGCGAGCCGGACACCGTATGGCCGTCCTGGACTATCGACCCCCCGATGCTGGTGAGCTGAAACGGCGACCAGATAAAGTGGTGCAGCCCGGTGGGGATCAGGAATTTCTCGAAGAAACCGTAGACAAACACGCCGAGCGAGCCGGAGCTTTTCATAAAGCCGGTCAGGGCGATCAGGCCGTGCGAAATGGCCGGCCACAGGTAGCTGAAGCCGACGGCGTAGAGCATAATCACCGGCGTCATGGCGATCAGCACCAGTTTGGAACCGCCATAGACCGAGAACACGCCGTTCAACTCTACGTTGCACAGTTTGTTGTGCACCCAGGCGATGGTGATGCCGAGGATCAGGCCGAGGAAAATGCCCATATCCACCACGGTAAAGCCCAGCAGTTCGGTTTGCCCGGTCCCGTAGTATTCCCCGTTAATTTTCTGCGCGACGTGGCCGCTCAACTGCAAATAAGAGGAGTTGGCACCGAGGAACATAATAAAGCACATCACGGCTACCAGCGCCGCCTCGCTTTTTTTATCCTTTGCCAGACCGTAGGTAATGCCAATACAAAAAATGAGCCCGAGGTTGCCAAACAACGGCCAAAAGGTATCCCCGATCATTTTGCCAATATGAAAGACGCCGGAGTTTTCATTCACCAGCGTGGCGTTGGTAAGAATAGAACTTAATGCCAGAATCAAGCCAATCACCGGCAGAAAAAATATCGGCCCCATCATGGCTTTCGAGAAAGTCTGCAGCTTGCTTAAGATATTATCAATAATACCTTTCATGGCAGTTCCTTTTTTATATTTTAGTGGATAACGACGTTGCTGATAAAACTCCCTGGTGTGGCGAAATTAAAGGATAAGAATGCGGCAACCTCTGCCTTGAATCAGTTATAGGTGGAATAATTAGGCGTTGCAATCGGTTGCCCGAAAAAGGCACCTGTGGTCAGCGGCTGACAACAGGTACCAGGCGTGAGGGCGATCACATCAGGATGTGGACGGCTGTCAGGCTGGAGACGGCTGGCGAGATTGCAAACATCTCGGGAATTAATGATTTCCGTTAATTCTGGTTAAAAATGACCTGTCTCAATATTTGATCCGGATCGGTTCCGCATAATGAAACGCGATATTCTGAGGGCGGATACCATGAATAAACTACTTGATCGCTTTTTTAACTACGTCTCTTTCGACACGCAATCTAAAGCGAACGTCAAACATGTGCCGAGTACCGACGGGCAACTGAAGCTGGCGCGTGCGTTGCAACAGGAAATGATTGAACTGGGGTTTGAACGGGTGTCGCTCAGCGAGCATGGCTGCGTGATGGGGACGTTGCCGGGCAACGTTGCCTGGCCGGTGCCGGCCATTGGTTTTATTTCCCATCTGGATACTTCACCGGAATTTACCAGTAAGCACGTTAACCCGCAGATTGTCGAAAGTTACCGCGGCGGCGATATTGCCCTGGGCATTGGCGATGAAGTGCTGTCGCCGGTGATGTTCCCGATCCTGCACCAAATGCTGGGGCAGACGCTGATCACCGCGGATGGCAAAACACTGCTCGGCGCCGATGACAAAGCGGGCATTGCCGAAATCCTCACCGCCATGGTGCGGTTGCAACAGCGCAACATCCCGCATGGCGATATTCGCGTGGCCTTTACCCCGGACGAAGAAGTGGGCAAAGGTGCGCAGCTGTTTGACGTAGAAGAGTTCAACGCCGAGTGGGCTTATACCGTGGACGGTGGCGGTGTCGGCGAGCTGGAATGCGAAAACTTCAATGCAGCCTCGGTGACAATTAAAATTGTCGGCAACAACGTTCATCCCGGCAGCGCCAAAGGAGTAATGGTTAACGCATTGTCGCTGGCGACCCGCATTCAGCAGGCGCTACCGGCGGATGAAACGCCGGAAACCACCGCCGGCTACCAGGGTTTCTACCACCTCAGCAGCATCAAGGGGAGCGTTGAACGTGCCGAAATGCACTACATCCTGCGTGATTTCGAGCATGAAGGTTTTGAGACGCGCAAACGCCGGATGATCGAAGTGGCACGCCAGGTGGGCAAAGGCCTGCCGCGCGATTGCTATATAGATGTGACGATCGAAGACAGCTATTACAACATGCGCGAGCATGTGGCTGAGCACCCGCATGTGATCGCGCTGGCGCAGCAGGCGATGCGTGATTGCGATATCGAACCGGTAATGAAGCCGATTCGCGGCGGCACCGACGGGGCGCAGCTGTCGTTTCGCGGCCTGCCGTGCCCGAACCTGTTTACCGGCGGCTACAACTTTCACGGCAAGCACGAGTTCGTCTCGCTCGAGGGCATGGAGCAGGCGGTGGCCGTCATCATGCGTATCGCGGCGCTGACGGCCGAGCGCGCCAGAGCGCGTTGATTGCCGTTGTCATAATTGCTTGCCGCAATCACGCTTTGCTCCTAGTGTTTGTGAACCTCTTTTTAGCGCAAGGACCCGCCTTATGAGCACCGAACACCGTATCGACAGCCAAAGCCTTGAGCAATTTGTACAGGCCATTTGGCGCCACGCTGGCAGCACGGATCGGGAGGCTGCGCTGGTGGCTGAGCATCTGGTGCAGGCCAATCTGGCCGGGCATGATTCGCATGGTGTCGGCATGATCCCAAGCTATATGGCGTCGCTGGCGGAAGGGCAGTTGCAGCTTAACGTTCATGCCAAGGTGGTGCGTGACGCCGGCGCGGTGCTGACGATTGACGGCGGCCAGGGGTTTGGCCAGGTGGTGGCCAGTGAAGCGATGGACAAGGGGATCGAACGCGCCCGGCAGTTGGGGCTGGCGGCGGTGGCTTTGCATAATTCCCACCATATCGGCCGCATCGGCCACTGGGCCGAGCAGTGCGCGCGCGCCGGTTTTATCTCCATTCATTTCGTCAACGTGGTAGGTGACCCGATGGTGGCACCGTTCGGCGGCAGCGATCGCCGCTTTGGCACCAACCCGTTTTGCGTGATTTTCCCGCGTGAGGGTAAAAAACCGCTGCTGCTGGACTTCGCCACCAGCGGCATCGCCTACGGCAAAACGCGTGTGGCCTACAACAAAGGCCTGAGCGTGGCACCGGGCTACCTGATTGATCAACAAGGCCGGCCGACCACGGAACCCAGTGTGATGCACGAACAACCTTTCGGATCGCTGCTGCCGTTCGGCGCCCACAAGGGCTATGCGTTGGCTGCCCTGTGCGAAATTCTCGGTGGCGCGCTCTCCGGCGGTCGCACTACCCATAACGCCACGCTGAAATCCGACAGCAGCGCCATTTTCAACTGCATGACCACCATCATCCTTAATCCGGAAGCCTTTGAAGCGCCAGAGATGCAAAGCGAAGCCGAGGCGTTTGTCGACTGGGTCAAGGCTTCGCCGCCAAGCGACGGCAAGCCGATTGAGGTACCGGGCGAATGGGAAGAAGCGAACCGTGAGGCGCGGTTGCAACGGGGGATCCCGATAGACGACAACACCTGGCGGCAGATTTGCGCGGCAGCGAAACAGGTCGGCATGGCGGAAAACGAACTGAACGGCTACCGGGCGCTGGCGTTGCAGGTATAAGCAATGGCCCGCGCCCGTTCACGGGCGGACAAAGGAAGGGATGACGCTCAAGATTCGTAAGATATTTTGTAGGTCTTACCTGTCCGCTCGATACGTGCAAAGCCGAGTTCTCCCAGGTGCATGCCGGCGACAAGCGTTTTGTCCGAGCTGACGACATCCAACAGCTTTGATCGTGTTTCGGCGGCAACCCGCGGATCCTGGTCAAACGCAATGGATACGTCGGGGCGAGCAATCTGGATTTGGGGGAAATGAACGATATCCCCCCAAATCAACAGACTGTGGCCATCGGATTCGAGGCGATAACCGGAATGCCCTGCGGTATGCCCCAGAAGGGGATGCGCACTGATGCCAGGGAGAACTTCATTATCCGTAAACGTGCGAATCCTCTCCCGATACTTATCGAACGCCTTCCGGGCAAACAGAAAGTTGCCGCGAGCGCGCTCACTCGCCCGGCTGAGATTGCTGTCATCCTCCCAGAAAGAGAGCTCATGTTGGTGGACCACCAATTCTGCATCGGGAAAGGCGGCGTCCCCGGACGGGTCCACCAGCCCCCCGACATGATCGGGATGCGCATGAGTCAGAAGAATAGTGTCAATGTCGCAGGGTTGTACGCCGGCAAGTGCAAGATTCGCTTTCAGTTTGCCGCCCCATTGCTTAAATCCCCCGGCACCCGCATCAATCAAGATCGTGCGGCCATGGCCACGAACCAGGTAACAATTGATATGAATAGAAGAGGGATCGTTCGCACCTGCGTCTTGTTGCAACGTTGACGCATCCATCGGATCGATATTGGAGAGCAAATCCAGGCCTGCGGAAAGGTATCCGTCACTGATGGCGGTGATCGAAAACGCCCCAATCTGCCGGCTTGGAAATTTCATGTTATTCATCATCGTACTCCTCACTAATACTGCCTTTCGTCAATTGATTCGTCATCGGCACATAGAGGTGGACGCCCTTCGGAAGCCGTTCCAGACCCTGTTCAAGGGGGCGCCCCAGCTTCGCCAGCCACCGAACTTCAGGGCATTTCTCCAATGCGACAGCCGGCATCCGATAAGGCGTGAGGCCCATTTCGATGAGCGGTTCCGGGCCGACTGCACTCGTCGCCAGGTGTTCGTCTTCACCGATGGCAGGTGCACGGTCGAGGCCACCATAAAGAGTGCGGTGCCAGTCGGTGATGTGTTGCTGCCAGCGCGCGAAATTGCCGCCGCCTTTCTGACGATACTCATCTCCCTGAAGAACATCGAGATTGTCGATCGAATGAAGGGCAAGGTAGACAGGGCAACCGGTGCTCAGCGCCTTGAAACGCTGCGAGGTATGGAACCCGCTTACCGAAATGAGTGCGGGCAGTTTTTCCAGACTATAAAAATCATTCCACTCAGCTTCGCCGGTTGGATCGGCAAAGCTGCATTCGACTGTATAAATCATTAGATCACTCTCGACCGAACGCCTTATTGATGTTAAGTCATGGTAGAGCGCGAAAGGCAGCGAAAAAAACGATTTTTCGGTATGCTTCAGTGACAAAAAATCAAGGTAGGCCGACTGCCGAGGCCTAAATCAGGAACGCTTATGCGCCGGAAGATCCCTAGCAACACTTCACTGATGGCATTCGAGGCAGCCGCACGTCATGGCAGCTTCGCTCGCGCGGCGAATGAACTGTCTCTAACCGAAGGCGCCATCAGCCGTCAGATTGGTCGTCTGGAAGCCTTCCTTGGCGTCACGCTGTTCGAGCGAATCGGAAATCGCGTCCGGCTCCTGCCGAACGGGGAACGCTATGCGACCCAAATCCGTGAGTTGCTTGACCGCCTGGATCGGGACAGTCAATACCTGACAGGGCAGCCGAGCGATGGTGCAAGCCTGGATATTGCTATCATCCCGACTTTCGCGATGCGATGGCTCATTCCGCGCTTGTCACGATTTCAACAGAAGCATCCGAACATCACTGTGCATCTCGCCGAACGCATGGAACCCTTTGTGCTGGCCGGGAGTGGGTTCGATGCTGCAATCCATTTCGAACACCCGGCCTGGACGGGAATGCGGACTCACCCCCTGTTGGATGAGGTGCTGGTTCCGGTTTGCCATCCTGACATTCTGACGGGAGGCGAGGGGACAAGCGCGCTGGACACCTTACCGCGTCTGCACCGACGGCAAAACCCTGAGGCTTGGCAACGCTACTCCCAGGAGACGGGGATCCCTCTGACCCATCCTGCGATGGGGGCACGCTACGATCTCCATGCCATGTTGATCGAAGCGGCATTGGCCGGCCTCGGTGTTGCATTGGTGCCGCGCCTCTACGTTGATACCGAACTTGCGCGAGGAAGGTTGGTCGCGCCGTGGCCAGAGGGGAAAACGATCGCCAAAACCTTTTGCCTCGTTCTCCCAGAGCCGATCGAATTAAGCAGGGAGCCAATACAAGCATTTGCTCAATGGATATTGGACGAAGCCAGGAAAGGAACGAGGGGGAGTCGTAGGAAATGTTTTTATTAACTCGAGTTCAGGAAAATACCGGTATGGATTTTTGCGGTTAAACTTTTAATAAGTACTGAGTATTTCCCCTCGGTGGAGTTCGGTGCCGGGGGCGTGATGAAAAAAAAGCCACCTGCCGAAGCGGGTGGCCCTATCCGACGGTTATCGGGTTTAGTCGTTGAAATACCAGTAACCGCTGTTGATCAACGCGGTGAGTGTGGCCAGGAACGACGGATCGTCGATGGCGTCGCCCAGCATGGCGGCGTTAACGCTGAAGTGCTGACACAGCGCGTCGGCGGCTTGCAGATGTTCGGTATCAATCAGCTCGCCATTCACAAAGCACCGATCGCCAACGCGCAGCACGCGCAGGCCGCCCAGGCGTTGCAAAGGCTCACCCTGTTGCAACAGTTCGTAGATTTCTCCGGCCTGATACGGCGGCTCCGGCGGCGCGGCGTCCAGCTCGTGGCGGGTCTGGGAAATGAATTCGCCGAACCAGTGCTGGAAGTGTTCCGGTTGCTGAACCAGATCCAACATCATCTGGCGCAGGGCGTCGACTTCCTGCGGCAAGATCTGCGCCGGTTGGTCGCGCAACTGAATGTCCGGATCGCTGTAACGTTGGCTGCCCAGCTCGCGTGCCAGCACGTAATCGGCAAAGCCGCTGATCAACTCGCGGCCGTTCGGTGCGCGGAAGCCCACCGAGTAATTGAGCGCATTTTCCAGCGCGTAACCTTCATGCGGGAAGCCCGGCGGGATATACAGAATATCGCCCGGCTCCATTTCTTCGTCGATAATGGCGTCGAAAGGCTCAACCTGCAGCAGATCCGGATGCGGGCAGTGCTGCTTCATCGGCACCTTCTCGCCTACGCGCCACCGGCGACGGCCGGTGCCCTGAATGATAAAGACGTCGTATTGATCGAGGTGCGGGCCAACGCCGCCGCCAGGGACCGAGAATGAAATCATCAGGTCGTCCATCCGCCAGTCCGGCAATTGGCGGAACGGGCGCATCAGTGCGCTGGAAGGCTCATGCCAATGGTCCACCGCCTGTACCAGCAGCGACCAGTTGTTTTCGCTCAGGTGGTCAAAGCTCTCGAAGGGACCGTGCGCAACCTGCCAGCGGCCGTCCTGGTGGCTGACCAGGCGGCTATCCACTTCGTTTTCCATCGCCAGCCCGGCCAGCTCATCCGGGGAGATTGGATCGATAAAGTTTTTGAAGCCGCGCTTCAGAATCACCGGACGCTTTTGCCAGTAACGTTGCAAAAAGTCGTTCCAGTCCAGATCTAATTGATAATCCATGTTCTATTCCAGCAGAAAGGAGTGAGCCTGAGTGCGATTATAACGGAAGTTTGGCCCCGTGGATCGGGGCCGGAACGACAGAATTTATTCGTGATGATGGGAATCGTGCTGCCGGGCGAAGGTGACCTGCATGCGCGCACCGCCGAGCGGGCTGTCGCTGATGCTGATGCTGCCGTCATACTGCTCGATAATCTCCGCCGCAACGGACAATCCCAACCCCTGACCGGGGCGCAGAGTGTCTACGCGCTGGCCCCGCTGGAAGATCAACTCGCGTTTGCTTTCCGGAATGCCCGGCCCGTCGTCGTCGATGACGATGGTGAGGTTTTTTTCGGAGTGGAGTGAGGTAATCTCAACGAACTCCAGGCAGTATTTGCAGGCGTTTTCCAATATGTTGCCCATCACTTCCATAAAGTCGTTCTTTTCCCCCATAAAGGTCACTTCCGGCGAAATATCCAGCGTGATCACCACGCCTTTACGCTGATACACCTTGTTGAGCGCCACGGTCAGGCTATCCAGCAGCGCGGGTACGGAGTGGATCTCACGGGTCAGGACCGTTTGCCCCGAACTGATGCTGGCGCGATGCAGGTAGTAGCCAATCTGCTGCGAGATGCGGCTGATTTGGTCCAGCATGATCGGTTCGACCTCTTCGATGGTGGTCTGTTTACCGGTGCGCAGCGAACGCAACGTGGTTTGCAGCACCGCCAGCGGCGTCTTCAGGCTGTGGGTCAGATCGGACAGCGTGGTGCGGTATTTGGTGTAACGCTGGCGCTCATTGCGCAGCAAAATGTTCAGATTGCGCACCAGACCGCGCAGCTCGCTGGGGGGATTCTCGTCGAGCTGCTCGCGTTCACCGTTCTCCAGCTCGCCGACCTGATTCACCAGCGCCTTGATCGGGCGCAGGCTCCAGTAAGCCGCCAGCCACAACAACGGCACCACCAGCAGCAGGTTGGCCAGCAGCACATAGCTGAACCATTCCCAGACCACGTCCGAGCGCTGCAGCTCCTGCGGGATGGTATCGACCACCACAATGGTCAGCGCAGGCAGCCGCGAGGTTGCCGCGTAGGTGTTGACCGCCACGGAGTGCGTCAGCGCATTTTGGTCGTTGTCGTCATAGTTTTTCAGCTGATCCTGCGCTTTGGGGTTGTTGCCCAGCACTTCGCTACTGATGCGGGTATCGGTATCGATTTCGTAGAAGTCGGATTTCTCCAGCCACTCTTTGTTGATGCGCTTTTCCAGCTCCGGCAACTGGCGCTGGCTCCACAGCAGATTGCCCTTGTCGTCGTAAATAAACACCAGGGTAGGGAAGTTGAGATCGAGGTCGGGCGGAATGGCGATAGTGAGCTTGTTGTCTTTCCATTGCGCCAGGCTGAAGAACAGGTTGCTTTCGCCGCGCAGCAAGCGGAAGGCGGTCTTGTCGAAACTGACGATATAGCCGACCACCGCCACCAGGCCGTAAGACAGCGACAGCGCCAGGATCACCCCGGCGGTCGCCATCAAAAAGCGCGCGCGCAGCGAAAAAGGTTTTTTATCCTTGTTGAACATCATGTTCACTTCGCATCGAAACGATAGCCCTGGCCACGAACCGTGGTGATCACTTCCTGCGGATATTCAGCCTGCAATTTTTTGCGCAGGCGGCCCATCAGCACGTCGATGGTGTGGCTCTCGCGCAGTTCAGCATCCGGATACAGCTGCAGCATCAGTGAGTCTTTGCTGACGACTTTGCCGGCATTGCGGATCAAGGTTTCGATAATGGTGTATTCGAACGCGGTCAGTTTGATTTGCTGTTCCCCGACGCTCAACTCGCGGCGCGACAGATCGATCTGGAATGGCGGCAAGACGATCACCTGGGAAGCCAGGCCGCTGTTACGGCGCATTAACGCCTGCATGCGGGCGATCACTTCTTCCAGGTGGAAGGGTTTGGTGACATAGTCGTCGGCGCCGGCTTCCAGCACCGCCACTTTGTCCTGCCAGCTTTCGCGTGCGGTCAGCACCAAAATGGGCAGTTTCATCTGGTGAGCGCGCCAGCGGCGGATCAGGCTCAGGCCATCTTCGCCCGGCAGGCCGAGATCGACAATCGCGATGTCCGGCGCATGTTCCTGCAGGAAATAGTCGGCTTCCTTGGCATCTTCCGCAGCATCGACCTGATGGCCCATCTCGCGCATCTGTACGGAAAGGTGGTGGCGCAGCAAACCGTTATCTTCAACAACCAATACTCGCATGGCGGACTCCTGTGGCTATGCGGGTGAACATCCTGTCACCCCGCTATAAAAGGTAACACGCTCTTCAGCGTGCGAGGGATAGCGTGCGGCTACCTTACCCATTGATCGTGAATGTTGACGTTATGGTAGGTAGAACCCGCTGTTACCGCAAGAGACGCAGAGCGTTGGCGGGAAATAAGCGCTATCGATTTTATGTTCGCCGTCATTATCGGCAAGGGCTAATAAACGCCGGATAAACAATGGCGGAGCAAAGTTAAACCAAACTTAAACCGACGGGTGTTGAAGGAGCGATCTAAAGCGCGGGTTATTGCGGGATGAAAAGTGACGGGCGCAGAGGGTGCGCCCGGGAATAATTACTGCCGAGTGGGTTTTACCGCGCTGTTTTCACGGATCTCACGAACCTGTTCTGCGGTCACCGCCGGGGCATGATTACCCCAACTGCTGCGCACAAAACTGGCCACCTGGGCGACTTGTTCGTCGCTCAGCCGCCAGCCGAAGTCCGGCATGGTCAGCCCGGTGGGGGCGCTGACGGTCATCGGCGTGCGGGAGCCGTTGAGAATAATGCTGATCAGCGAAGAGGGGTCCTCGCTTAACAGCGCCGGGTTGTGCGCCAACTGCGGGAAGGTATCGCGATAACCCTGACCATCGCTGCGGTGACAGGCGGCGCAGTTATCCAGATAGGCTTGCGCGCCGGGCCGGCTGACATCGCCGCTAAACAGTGCTTTCGCCGTTTTGGCGTCGGCCTGCGGCGGTTTTTGCCGGCTGTCGCCCGGCAGCGATTGCAGGTAGTCGGCGATCGCCTGCAAATCGGCGTCGCTCAGGTGCTGGGTGCTGTCCTGCACGACGTCCACCATCGAGCCAAAAGCGGCAAACCCTGAGTTGTGGCCGGTTTTCAGGAAGCGAGTGATATCTTCCGTTCGCCAATTGCCCAACCCGCTGACCGGGTCTGCGCGCAGATTGGCGGCGTGCCAGCCTTCCAGCGTGCCCCCGCTCAAATAGGCGCTGTCGCTTTGGGTGAGCGCTTTCTCCTGGAAACCGATGCCACGCGGTGTGTGGCAGGTGCCGCAGTGCCCCAGGCCCTGAACCAGATAGGCGCCGCGGTTCCATTCTGCGCTCTGTTTGGCATCCGGCCGGTAACTGCCGTCCTCGCGAAACGCCAGATTCCATAGCGCCAGTGGCCAGCGCATATTCAGCGGCCAGGGAATATCGCTGTCCTTATTTTGCCGTGTTACCGGTTTAACCTGATGGGTGAAGTACAGATAAAGATCGCGCACATCCTCGTCGCTGATTTTGGCAAATGACGGGTAAGGCATGGCCGGATACAGCCGGGTGCCGTCGCGTGCCACGCCTTTGCGCAATGCGTCGCCGAACTCTTGCAGGCTGTATTCGCCGATGCCGGTCCGTTTGTCCGGCGTAATGTTGGTGGAGTAGATGGCGCCGATCGGGGTGGTCATTTTCAGGCCGCCGGCAAAGGGATCGCCGCCGGGGGCGGTATGGCAGGCGGCGCAGTCGCCCGCACGCGCCAGATATTCTCCGTGTCGGATCCTTTGTGCATCGTCGGCCGCCTGTGCCGCACCGGCGCTCAGCATCACCAGCGCTAACAGCGAAGGGGTAAATCCTTTCATATAAGCTCCTTGTGATGCCGTCAGGCCTGAACCAGCGGGCCGGGATTCTTCAGATACTGATTACGGATCGCCTCGGCCGAGTGGTAGGCCAGCGCGCCGACGATGCCGGTAGGGTTGTAGGCCAGGTTCTGCGGGAAGGCGCAGGCGCCGGTGACAAACACGTTTGGCACATCCCAGCACTGCAGATACTTATTCACCACGCTGGTGGCCGGGCTGTCGCCGATAATGGCGCCGCCGGTAGTGTGCGTCGACTGATAAGGCCGCACATCGTAATGGTCACCGGTTTTCTTCACCGACACCGCCATCTGCCCGGGTTTCATGGCGTTGGCGATATCCACCATTTTACCGGTGATGTGCTGCGTCATTTTGATCTCGTTTTGTTTCCAGTCGAAGGTCATGCGCAGCAGCGGCAGGCCGTAAGCGTCCTTGTAGGTCGGGTCCAGATCCAGATAGCAATCGCGGTACGGCATCACCGAGCCTTCGGAGCCGATACTCATCGAGTGCGGGTAGTTATCCTTGATGCCCTGTTTCCAGCCGCTGCCCCAACCGGGAGTACCTGGCGGCAGCATCATTTGCTGGATCGGCCGCCCGCCGGTACGGGTAGCGGAGATATAGGCACCGCCTATAAAGCCCAGATCGGCATGATCGAAGTTTTCACCGTTCAGATCGTCGATCACGGTGCCGGCCGCGCCTGCACCGATAAACGGATTGAAGTGAGTATCCTTGTCGTAAAACAGCGAAATGCCGCTGTTCATCTGGTAGGCGTAATTCTTGCCGACCACACCTTCGCCGGTCACCGGATCGTAAGGTTTGCCGATGCCGGAGAGCAGCAGCAGGCGAACGTTATGCAACTGGAAGGCGCTGAGGATCACCAGATCGGCCGGCTGTTCGATTTCTTGCCCCTGCGCGTTGATATAAGTGACGCCGGTGGCTTTTTTGCCGCCGCTGTCCAGATTCACTTTGATCACCTGCGCCTGGGTGCGCAGCTCAAAGTTTTTACGCTTGGTCAGCACCGGCAGAATGGTGGTTTGCGGTGACGCCTTGGAGTACATAAAGCAACCGAAACGCTCGCAGTAACCGCAGAAATTGCAGGGGCCAAGCTGGACGCCGTAAGTATTGGCGTAGGGTTCTGAGCAGTTGGCAGCGGGAACGGGAAACGGGTGGTAGCCCAGAGACTCGGCGGCCTGGCCAAACAGCGAACCTGAGTAGAGCTGTTTTAGCGCCGGCGTCGGGTATTCGCTGTTGCGCGGTCCTTCGAACGGGTTGCCGCCCTTGATGATATTTCCCTGCAGGTTGCCGGCCTTACCGGCGGTGCCGCACACCTTTTCGAACTTATCGAAGTAGGGTTCCAGCTCCTGATAGCTGAGGGGATAATCCTGCAACGTCATGCCTTCCGGGATCCATTTGGCCCCGTATTTTTCCGTCAGGGTAGTGTGCAGCTTCAGATCGGAAGGCAGTGCGCGCCAGTGCATGCCGTTCCAGTGAACACCGGCGCCACCGACGCCGTTGCCTGGCAGAAATGAACCGAGCTGGCGATAGGGCACCGCGAAGTCGGCCGGGGTGTGGCGCACGGTCACGGTTTCGTTCGCCATTTCCTGCGCCAGTTTCAGGCGGATACCGTAGGTCAGTTCGTCGGCAATGCGCGGGTAGGCGAAGTCCGGATAGGTTTCACGCCGTTCGCCGCGCTCAAGCGCCAGTACGCTCAGACCGCTTTCGGTCAACTCCATTCCCATTATGGCGCCGGTCCAGCCAAACCCGACGATCACCACGTCTACCGGCGGTTTTTTAATTGCGCTCATTTATGCATTCCTTTTGCTTGAGATACTGACCGGGCCGAGAGGATAGGGCTGATTGGGCCGGTTGACCCAATCTGTGTAATCTGCCCGCGCACCGGGGAAGCCGATCAGCTTCCATGAGGCCAACGTCTGGTTGCCGCCGTGAACCGGGTCGGCCAGATACCCCTCTTTGGTGTTGGTCAGCAGTTGATTGAAAAACAGCGCGCCGGGTAGAGCATCGGAATCCAGCCGGCCGTGTTCCAGCGCCGTCAGCAACTGTTCCTGTTCGGCATGGCCGAGATCGGCAAAGACTTTTTGGAATTGCCGCCGGCAATGAGCATTAACCTCGCGAATGCCGGTTCGATAGGTTTCACGTGGCGTCAATTTGGACTGGTAGCCCAACTCTGGCGCGGAAGGCACGAACGGCGGATGCATATACCACAGCCCGCCGTGGCCGTAGGGGGTTTCCATTTGCCGATCGATAAACACCGGCACGTCCTGATCCACCGCGCCGGGGCCGTTCGCATCGCTCGGGATTAGCCGATCGCAGGCTGCCAGCAGAAAACGCCATTCGTCGTTGTTGAAATAAACCGGCACATAGTGGGCAGAGACGCCGGTGGCGGGCGTGGCTTTCGCTTCCAGCGCCAGCATGCTGCTACCCGCAGCGGCCAGCGGGATTAACGCCAGGGACTTTTTTAGAAAATTACGCCGAGGCGGCGTGGGGTTGTGCTGTTGCGACATAATTCCACCTTGAACATGTTTCACAGTAAATGCCCGTGCAGGTAATACGAGCCTGCGCCGCCGCTATCCAGCGGCAGTAAACGGGCAGGGGGCGGGTCTTGAAAATCAGAATTGCCATATAATTAGCTTGCTAACTATATGGTCGTTTAAGTGTAGGACTTGTGCGGCAAATGCAACAATAAATGATCTGTTTCAAAACATTTTATTTACAACGGACTGGGTTTAGAGCGAGCGCCCAACATGCCGCCAAGGAGCAGAAATAAGGTAAAGTGGGGCGGTAAAGCCCCCTTTGACCCGGAGCACCATGAAACACCGCATTGACAGCAGGCAACCTACCTCCCCAGACGCCCTGCAGGCCAGCTTTGCCCGGCATTTGCAACAGGGGATGACGCGCAAGGCGGCGCTGCATCTGACCATCAAACAGCAGGTGACTGCCGGGGAGCTGCAATATCTGGCGAAACTTCCCCCCAGCCGGGTGCTGGCTGCCGGGTTGGGCGTTTCTCGCGATACCGTCGAACTGACCTATGCCCAACTGGAAGCCGAAGGTTACATTGCCCGAGCGGTGGGGCGCGGCAGCTTTGTCAGTTATCAGCGAAGCACCCTGATTGGCCGCGAGCTGTTGGCGGCGGATGATGCCGAAAGCGCACTGCTGGCGGAGCGGGAACTGAGCGCGCATGGTCGCTCGTTGCTGGTGGCCGCCCATGTGCCGCATACCAGCCGCGCCAGTTCACTCACGCCGTCGCTGCCTGACCTGCGGCTGTTCCCGATAGATAGCTGGTTGCAACTGGAAAGGCTGGCGGTTCGGCAGTACGGCGAACGTTTGCTGGGTTATGCCGATCCCCAGGGAGTGGTGGAGCTGAGGGGCGAGATCATTGAGTACCTGCGGCGCGAAAGGGGCGTTAAGGCCAGTGTGGAGCAGGTGATCGTAGTGACCAGTTCCCAACAGGCGTTGTCGCTGTGTACCCAGGTGTTGTTCAATCCTGGCGACAGGGTATTTGTCGAAGAGCCGGGTTATCAGGGGGCTAAAAAGCTGGTGCAGTCCGCGGGGATCATCGCCCAGCCTGTCTCGGTCGATCAAGACGGAATGGATATCGATGCATTAATTGACGCGCGCCATCGCGGGCGGGGCGTGTATGTCACGCCATCTCATCACTATCCGTTGGGGCACTCGCTCAGCATCGACAGAAGATTAAAACTGCTGGAATGGGCGCAGCGGCACAAGGGCTGGATTATTGAAGATGATTACGATTCCGAATTCAATTATGACGGGCTGACCAGGGCCTCGTTACAAGGGCTGGATAAAAACCAACGCACGTTGTATATCGGCACCTACAGCAAAACCCTGTTTCCGGGGCTGCGCATTGGTTTTATCATCGTTCCGCCACAGTTAATCACACCGATGGTGGCTGCCAAACAATTCCAGGATGGTTATACCTCTGCGTTGCCGCAAATGACCCTGTTCCGCTTTTTAAATGGCGATTTTTATGCCGAACACTTAAGGAATATGCGCAAGCTGTATAAGGCCAGGCTCGATATTCTGCATGCGGCGGTCCATCAACATCTTGCTGCCTGGACCCGGCCGCCGCTGCCGCAGGGCGGGCTGCAATTGGTCTGCCCGCTGGCGGATGCGGCTACCGAGCGGCGTTTGATTCAGGCCGCCGCCGCGCAGGGAATGAAGGTCTATGGGCTGGCGGATTTTTACACCGGCCAACCTCGGGAAGGGGCGCTGGTGTTTGGCTTCTCGGCCTACACACCGGATGAAATCGTAAAATTCATCAAAAAATTATCCTCTATTTTCAGCGCACTGCCGCAGGCCGATTAAGGGCGTTTATGTCGTCCAAATTGGTCTGCTCGCTGTTGTTAATTGGTCTGTATTCAGCCCGCAATGGCCGGTGTACCCTGTTGGCATTAGATTATTTCTCCTGTGGAAATAATATCTTAAAACCAGAGAGGCACTATGCACCCGGTAAACAATGACGTTGTGGTACGCAAAATACAAAACGGCGATAAATCGCAGTGGTTGGATCTGTGGCAGGGATATCTTCATTTTTATCGTGCGGAAATTGCCGCGCAGGTTACCGAGCACACTTTTGAGCGCTTATGCTCGGATCAGCAGGTCTATGGGCTGGTGGCGGAAGACGCAAACGGCAATCTTCTGGGGTTGATGAACCTGATTTTCCACCCCTCAACCTGGAGCTCTGCCGGTTATTGCTATATTGAAGATCTCTATGTTTCCCCGGTGGCACGCGGCAAGAAGGTGTCCGAAAAGTTATTCAAGCAGGCTTATCAGTTGGCCAATGAAAAGGGCAGCGACCGGGTTTACTGGATGACCCAGGAATATAATGCCCCGGCGCGCTCGCTGTACGACAAAATAGGCAAAAGAAGTTCGTTTATCATCTATACCCGTTAATTACAGGCTGCGAGGGGCTTTATGGCGTTCAATCAATTCGGGCAGCCGGTGGGCGAGCCATTAACCGATTGGCGGGCGCCGCAACGGCCTGCCGGAGAGCCGCTTAACGGCGCTTTTTGCTCTTTGAAATCGCTTGATCCGCAGCGGGATCACGCAGCCCTGTTCAGCGCATTCCAGCTGGCGCCGGATGGCCGCGACTGGACCTATTTGTCGATCGAACGGCCGAACAGCCCGGCGGCGATGTTGCAACACCTGACCCAGCTTCAGGCCAACCCCGCGTTGGTGAACCTGACGGTGTTCGATAGCGCGAGCCACGCCCCGGTCGGCACCGTAGCTTATATGCGCATCGATGAAAGCAACGGCGTGCTGGAGATTGGCCACGTCAGTTGGTCGCCGGCGATGAAACAACGCTCCAGCGCAACGGAGGCCGTTTATCTGATGCTGCGGCACCTGTTCGATGATTTGGGTTATCGCCGATGTGAATGGAAGTGCGACAGCCACAACGCGCCGTCCAGACAGGCGGCGGCAAGATTCGGTTTCAATTACGAGGGCCGGTTCAGGTATGCGGTGATCACCAAGGGCCGCAGCCGCGATACCGATTGGTTCTCCATCACCTCGGATCGCTGGCCGGCCATTAAAGCCGCCTTCGAGCAGTGGTTAAATCCCGGCAACTTCAACGCGCAGGGGCAGCAGAAACAGCGCTTGCAGGCGTTTATGCGTTGAGACGCTAAAATACGAAAGGCGGCCATTTGGCCGCCTTTTTGTTTTCTAACCAGACAGGTTACTTCAACTCGTCAACCATGGTGGCGGCGCGGCCAATATAGTTTGCCGGGGTCATGGCTTTCAGGCGGGTTTTCTCTTCTTCCGGCAGCGCCAGACCGTCGATGAACGCCTGCATGCCGGCGGCATCCACGCGCTTGCCGCGGGTCAGCTCTTTCAGCTTCTCGTACGGCTTTTCGATGCCGTAACGGCGCATTACGGTCTGGATCGGCTCGGCCAGCACTTCCCAGTTGTGATCCAGCTCGTCCAGCAGGTGCGCCTGGTTCACTTCCAGCTTGCTGATGCCTTTCATGGTCGCCTGATAGGCGATCAGCGCATAGCCCAGGCCCACGCCCAGATTACGCAGCACGGTGGAGTCGGTCAGATCGCGCTGCCAGCGGGAAACCGGCAGTTTGCTGGCCAGATGGCTCAGCACCGCGTTGGACAGGCCCAGGTTGCCTTCGGAGTTTTCGAAGTCGATCGGGTTGACCTTGTGCGGCATGGTGGAAGAACCGATTTCACCGGCGATGGTCTTCTGCTTGAAGTGATTCAGGGCGATGTAACCCCAGATATCACGGTCGAAGTCGATCAGGATGGTGTTGAAGCGCGCCACGCAGTCGAACAGCTCGGCGATGTAGTCGTGCGGTTCGATTTGGGTAGTGTACGGGTTCCAGGTGATGCCCAGCGAGGTGACGAAGGTTTCGCTGAACTGGTGCCAGTCCACTTCCGGGTAAGCGACGATGTGGGCGTTGTAGTTGCCGACCGCACCGTTGATTTTACCCATGATCTCAACGCGTTCCAGCTGACGGAACTGGCGTTCCATGCGGTAGGCCACGTTGGCGAATTCTTTACCTACGGTCGACGGGGTCGCCGGCTGGCCGTGGGTGCGGGACAGCAAAGGAATATCGCGATATTCCAGCGCCAGGCCCTTGATCGAATCGATGATTTTGCGCCAGTACGGCAGCACCACGTCCTGACGTGCGGTTTGCAGCATCAACGCGTGGGACAGGTTGTTGATATCTTCTGAGGTGCAGGCAAAGTGGATGAACTCGGAGACCGCCTGCAGGGCAGGGACGGCTTCCACTTTTTCCTTCAGGAAATACTCAACCGCTTTCACGTCGTGGTTGGTGGTGCGTTCGATAGTCTTGATGCGCTGTGCGTCTTCTTCGCTGAACTCTGCGACGATCTTGTCGAGGAAAGCGTTTGCGTCGGCATCAAAAGCGGGAACTTCCTTGATTTCTGCGCAGGCGGCCAGTTTTTGCAGCCAACGTACTTCAACCTGCACGCGGAATTTCAGCAGACCGTATTCGCTGAAAATGGTGCGCAGTGCGCTGACTTTATCACCGTAGCGTCCATCAACGGGTGAAACGGCGGTCAGTGAGGATAATTCCATCGGTAGCAACTCCTGGGATCGATTAACAATGAGCAACGATATTTTGCGCCTGTTTAAACAGACGATTACGAGAAAACATTAATTGCAGGCGGCTGCCGCCAACCTGTTGCCACAGCACGGCGGCACGGATGCCGGCCAGCAGCGTGGCGCGAACCTTGGCCTGCACCTGCGTGTTCTGCAGGATAGCCGGCGAACCTATCACCTGGATGCGCGGCCCGAGCGGGCTGACCACGTCGACATAAATGCCGGCCAGCGCGCTGATAATGGTGTCCGATTCCAAATCAAAATGCGCCAACTGGCGCTCAAGCTGGCCGAGGCGTTCGCCAAGCTGGTTCATCGCCTGCTTGTTGGCGTTGAGCTTGCGCTCCAGCACCATCAGGCTGATGGTATAGCGGGTCAGTTCGGCACCCGGCCCCTTGTTATTGGCATTGAGCACGCCCATCAGCGTCTCGAGGCCCATTTTCAGGTTGCGCTCTTCGCCGCCGAACACCGCCAGCGTGGAAGGGGGATCCATTTGCAGCAAACTGCTCAACGAGACATGCAAGGCGTCTTTATCGCATTGCCCTTCGTGCGCCAGCTGCTGGACCAGACGCGCCGACTGGCTGATTCCAGCCATTGCCAGCGTAATGTCATAATAATTCTTCGCCACGGTTACTCCTGTAAACGCTGTTCGATAATGCCGCCGCCGAGGCAGATTTCGTCCTGATAAAACACGGCTGACTGGCCTGGGGTGACGGCGGCGACCGGCTCGTCGAAACGCACTTCGATGCGCTGGTCATCCAGCGGCGTAACGGTGCACGGGATATCCTGCTGGCGATAACGGGTTTTCACCGTACAGCGCAATGGCCCGCTCAGCGGCAGGCGATCGACCCAATGCAGCTGCTGCGCGATCAGGCCAGTGGACATCAGGCGCGGGTGATCATGCCCCTGAGCGACCACCAGCACGTTGTTGGCGACGTCTTTGTCTACCACGTACCACGGATCTTCGCTGCTGTCCTTCATACCGCCGATGCCCAGCCCTTTGCGCTGGCCGAGGGTGTGATACATCAACCCCTGGTGCTCGCCGACGGTCTGACCATCGACGTTAACGATAGGGCCTGGCTGCGCCGGCAGGTAGCGGCCGAGGAAATCACGGAATTTGCGCTCGCCGATAAAGCAGATGCCGGTAGAGTCTTTTTTCTTGGCGGTAACCAGCTCCAGCTGCTCGGCGATGCGGCGCACCTCCGGCTTTTCCAGTTCACCGACCGGGAACAGGCTTTGCGCGACCTGCTCGTGGCTCAGGGTGTACAGGAAGTAGCTTTGGTCTTTGTTGCCGTCGACGCCGCGCAGCAGGCGGCTTTTGCCGTCCACGTCCTGGCGGCGCACGTAGTGCCCGGTGGCGATAAAGTCAGCCCCCAGATCTTCTGCGGCGAATTCCAGGAAGGCTTTGAATTTGATTTCTTTATTGCACAGGATGTCCGGGTTCGGCGTGCGACCGGCCTTGTACTCTTCGAGGAACAGCTCAAAAACGTTGTCCCAGTACTCTGCCGCGAAGTTCACCGTATGCAGCTCGATGCCGAGTTTGTCGCATACCGCCTGCGCGTCGGCCAAATCGGTCGCTGCGGAGCAATATTCTTCGTCATCGTCCTCTTCCCAGTTCTTCATAAACAGCCCAGCGACCTGATAGCCCTGCTGCTGTAACAAATAGGCAGTAACGGAAGAGTCGACGCCGCCGGACATACCGACGATTACTTTTTTCTGGCTGTTATCTGACATGGGAGTCTCACGAACTTGAACACGAACCGTGCGATAAAAAACAAGCGCAGGATTTTACCACGTTGGCCGCGCGGGCGCACGGCACTTATTCATCTCAGAACGGCCAGTTATAGCTGCTGACCAGCGACAGCGGGTAGCGCTCCGGCTGCTGGTAACAGCGGAGGCTTTCCGCAACCAGTGCGGAACGCAGGTTGGGTGCCTGCAAAATCTCTTCGGCGCTCAGCCACAGGCAGCGGTCGATATCGCTGTCTTGCGGTTCGGTGGGCAGGGGGTGCTCCAGCTCAATGACAAAGCAAAAACGCAAAAACGGCGTGTTGTCCGGGGCGATCCACTGGTGCAGCTTGAGGAACGATTGCGGGGTGGCGCGGATGCCGGTTTCTTCCCACAGTTCGCGTTCGGCGGCTTGCACCAGGGTTTCATCGGCCTCCAGGTGGCCGGCCGGCTGGTTCCATAACGCTTTATTGTTGATGGTCTCTTCGACGATCAGAAACTTCCCGGCGGCGTGAACCACGCAGGCAACGGTGACGTGCGGTTTAAACATAACGGCCTCTTGCAGCGGCTGGTTGATGTGCTGGCATACCCTTGGTTTTTCCCGCGGCTGGCTACAGCGAATCAAGGGTTTTCCATTCGCCAGGTTGTAAGGCGCCCAGGGAAAGCTCGCCCATACTGTAGCGAATCAGGCGCAGGGTAGGGAACCCGATATGCGCTGTCATGCGACGCACCTGGCGATTTCTGCCCTCGAACAGGGTGATTTTCAGCCAGGCGGTGGGGATCGCCTTGCGTTCGCGGATCGGCGGGTTGCGCGGCCACAGCCATTCCGGCTCGCAGACCAGCTCCACGCCCGCCGGCAGAGTGGGGCCGTCTTTAAGCGTAACGCCGCTGCGCAGCGGCGCCAGATCGGCGTCCTGCGGCGCGCCTTCCACCTGGGCGTAATACACTTTGCCGGTGCGTTTGCCCGGTTGGGTGAGTTGCGCTTGCAGCTTGCCGTCATTGGTCAGCACCAATAATCCTTCGCTGTCGCGATCCAGTCGCCCAGCGGCGTATACATCGGGAAAAGGAATGTATTCTTTCAGCGTGGCGCGGCCGGCCTCATCGGTAAATTGGGGGAGCACATCGAAGGGTTTATTGAATAACACCACGCGGCGCGGACCCTGTGCTACAGCGGGTTTGGCGGCGTTCGGCTTGCTGAATCGTTTAACGTTGTGATTTTTAACAGGGAATTTTTTCATAACAGTTGAGATTACGGATGATAGGCGCATTATAACCGAATCCGTTTCGGATTGGCGCGGACTGAATATTCGAGTAGTATCTACACGCATCTTACAAAGCATTAACAAAAATTGCGCTTGAAGGAGAGGTTGATGGAAAGCAAAGTAGTTGTTCCGGCAGAAGGTAAACAGATTACGGTCGATGCCCAGGGTAAACTGGTTGTTCCGAATAACCCGATCATCCCGTTCATCGAAGGCGACGGCATTGGCGTTGACGTTACCCCTGCTATGATTCACGTGGTTGATGAGGCTGTGAAAAAGGCCTACCACGGTGAACGTAAAATCTCCTGGATGGAAATCTACACCGGTGAAAAATCCACTCACGTTTACGGGAAAGACGTGTGGCTGCCGGAAGAAACTCTGGATCTGATCCGTGACTACCGCGTTGCCATCAAAGGCCCGCTGACTACCCCGGTCGGTGGCGGTATTCGCTCCCTGAACGTGGCTCTGCGCCAGCAACTGGACCTGTACGTGTGTCTGCGTCCGGTGCGTTACTACCAGGGCACCCCTAGTCCGGTTAAACAGCCAGAGCTGACCGACATGGTGATCTTCCGCGAAAACGCCGAAGACATCTACGCGGGTATCGAATGGAAAGCCGGTTCTGCCGAAGCAGACAAAGTGATCAAGTTCCTGCGCGACGAAATGGGCGTGAAGAAAATCCGCTTCCCGGAACAATGCGGTATCGGCGTCAAGCCATGTTCCGAAGAAGGGACCAAACGTCTGGTACGTGCGGCGATCGAATACGCCATCACCAACGACCGTGACTCCGTGACCCTGGTTCACAAAGGCAACATCATGAAGTTCACCGAAGGTGCCTTCAAGGATTGGGGCTACGAACTGGCGCGCGAAGAGTTCGGCGGCGAACTGATCGACGGCGGCCCATGGCTGAAAATCAAGAACCCGAACACCGGTAAAGAGATCGTGGTTAAAGACGTGATCGCCGACGCCTTCCTGCAGCAAATCCTGCTGCGCCCGGCGGAATACGACGTGATCGCCTGTATGAACCTGAACGGTGACTACATCTCCGACGCCCTGGCCGCACAGGTTGGCGGTATCGGTATCGCACCGGGCGCCAACATCGGTTCCGATTGCGCACTGTTCGAAGCGACCCACGGCACCGCGCCTAAGTATGCAGGCCAGGACAAAGTGAACCCAGGTTCCATCATCCTGTCCGCAGAAATGATGCTGCGTCACATGGGCTGGTTCGAAGCGGCTGACCTGATCGTTAAAGGCATGGAAGGCGCAATCGCTGCCAAGACCGTGACCTATGACTTCGAACGCCTGATGGAAGGCGCTAAGCTGCTGAAATGTTCAGAGTTTGGCGACGCTATCGTTAAGCACATGTAATTTTCAGCACTGCTGAAAATGTCAACGGGGGCTTCGGCCCCCGTAGTTTTTCCTCTCTCAAAAAGTTCTTCTGCAAAATTCTTCTGCAAAACTGCTTAAAAGTTGACCTAATTTTATATGCCCACAACCTTCCATTCTTTACCTCGAGCATCATTGTAGCGGTCAGTTTGACGCTGGCTTTTATGTCCTAATAAATCCTTGGTATTAACTTTTTGCTCTCTGTATACGCGTTCCGAAAGCGACCGAATTTCATGAAAAGTAGGGGGCGATCCTTTGTCCCATGACAACCCCGATAGCTCCCGAATTTTTTTAAAGCTGGTGCTGATCGTGTTGGCTTTGACCATACCACCACGCCTGGCCATTGCCGTATTGTGCGTGTAGTGGACCAAATAAGGGCTTACGATGTGATCCCGACATTGAGTGATCACTTGCTCCAGAGTCATACCAATGGCATCGCAGTGAAGAGATAAGGGAATGGCGACTTTCGCCCCCGTTTTAATCTGTTCAACGTGTAAGTGTCCGTCCCAGACGTCTGTAAACTGCATTTTGCTGATATCACCCTGCCGTTGGGCTGTAACGAGTGCTAGCAGCATTGCATTCTTCATGTACCCCTCAGTAAACTGCGGGTTGTATGTCGGCATGCCGCGATAGAACACGAGGATGTTTTCGTGGGCGCGTAGCGGCTGCTTCTTGGCGTTTAGGAAACCAGTCGCGTTGCCTTTTTCCCAAATCCACTCTGTTTTCCAGTTCCGGATGTTGCTGTTGACCAGAACAGAGGTATACGGCTGCGCGCTGAATAGCACGATAGCGGCATTTGGTTTGGCGATACGGTGTAGGTGTGACCACATCAGCTCAAGGTCAATAACAGAGTCCCAAGCGCATTGCGTGGTGCCGTAGGGCACGTCAGCGCACACCATATCAACTGAGCCATCGCCGATTAGATGCATGGCTTCCATGCAATCTGCGTGAATGAGCTGAGCGGTTTCATTGACCGGCATCACTGGGCGCTCTTTCATTTCACCTCCGACATCAGCGCAACAGCATCAACCGGTTGGCAGGTATAATCTGCCGCCGGTATTCCATCGAGACAAAGTTTTCCTCGGTGCCATCGGAACAAACGAAAATTACGCGGTCTGCGCCGCTCACTAACAATTGCTGCTCCAACTGCCAGTAATATTCCGGCGGCAATTCCTGCTGCCGCACGGCTTCCGCCAGGCTGGCATTCCACATTTTATGTTCGAACAGCGTGTCTTCCATCATGGTCATACCATCGAACGAGGCTAACAAATAGTCATCGACAGCAGTCGCTGGATAAAGATCCTCGCCGATCATGCTCTCAACGATGATCCGCGCCGTTGCTTCTTGCTGGTGGCCCTTGTCGAAAAGGTTGGCTTGCACCCAATCGCTGATCTCGCGTTCCGTTCCGGTGGCTTTCATGCTCAGCAGTTCGTCTCGGCGCATTTTGCTGGACGCGGCCATCATCACTGGCGCTTCGCTGGCGGTGAAGTGTTTGGCGCGCAGCGCGTGCCATTCAGCAGAACCCTGCTGTACGTTAATGATTTGCATCGATAGGCTCCAATTTACGGATAGCTTCGGTTTGAGCTTCTGAAAGGGTGAATTTGGTACTGACGGTGGCGATCACGGCGTTGGCTTTTTTTCTGCCGGATTCGATCATCTTTTGCCAGCCAGGAAGATTTGCGCTGAATTGGTCATCCGGGTAATGGGGTAACCTAGTGACTACCAAGCTTGTGATGGGTGTGCTTGATCGCATCAATAACTCGGGCAGGGCCCAGCTATGGTTCGCTGGGCAAGGGGCACATCAGTCATGGTCAATGAAACATGAGCTACTGTCGTCGGCATAAACGACGCGACTGAGTGATCTACCGCGCTCTCGGGTGTATTAAACGAATATAGGTACAATAAGCTTAATCAGGTCGACAGTATCGTTTCTGATATTGCTGGCTGAATTTCCGATAGGATGTAATACAAAGTCTTTGAGCAATGTTATGTTTTCATTTGCCAGTATCAAGTGTCACTGCACGTTCAAGAGAAAATTGCTCCAAGATCTATCGAAATTACATTCTAGCCAAAATTGGCGGGCAACACACAGACTTTTAGGTGTGAATTTTACAATTATAAATCAATTAGTTACCGTTGGGTTTACTGTTTCGCTTGGTTGATTTATTGATAGTTCAATTGAACATGCCTTTCTGACTGTGCCGATGACTTGCTGGCAAGTGGAATCTAAAGTTGTAACGTAATCGTACCATGAATCTTCATCATAATAACTACGATCGGCTGCTGTTACCAGGGACTCTATAGCATTCTGAGTCTCGCTAGATAGGAAAACACTTTTTATAAATGTAATTTCTATTAAGTGTTTTAATGACTTCTTGTGTAGTTCAGTTGATTCTTTTTTCCCATTTTTAAATGCTTCACTATTGACATGTTCGTTGTAAGCTTCCTGATCCTTTTTCCATTCTTTATATATCTCATTAGCTTCAGCATCGCTCATGCCATATTGAATATCTGGCCCTTCATTATAGTGTGATGCAGTCCAATAATGGCTGACTTCAAGCTTTGCATGTCTAGAAATTCTATCAAGCTGAGTAAATATATCTTCGTAGATCTCTTGCTTTCTCAACCAAACCTGTTGATTAATCCATAGCCTTTCAGAGAATTGTGTTTCTATTCTTTTAGTTAGCTTTGTATTTTCACCTAGTTGTTTTTTTAATTTCTCAAAATTTTCATTAATTGCGCTCATTTTTCCTTTTTCAGACTGAGATGCGCTTAGAAATGCACAAAAATAAGCAATAAGACCGCTAAGTAATATCATTACAGCTATTGCCCAAGGATTAAAACCACTTGACTCTATAAGTTTTACAAGTTCTGTGTATTGTCTGATATCCATTTGCAAACCTCCATTTGTATATTCCCATGTATGTTAGTTTTTTTTGGTGCAATGTTCAAATTTCAATTTGATTGATTTTTAAAATTGTTAGATTTAAAATTAAATCATTTGCATCAAATTGTGGAGATTTAATTAACTCAATATGCATTCTTGTGTATACTTCGTTTGATTTGACATCACTTTGTGCCATGTGTAGCTATGAACCCACAGTGATTTGAACATTCGTATGGTGGCTGCGATTTCAACGGCGTGTATTGATAATGGGTTGCGTTTCATTTCTACCCACCAGTCTGACCCATAACCATGCTTGACAGGAGTGAGATACACTTGTCTTCACGTTGATTAATCATAAGAGCGGATGGGGGCTGGAGGCACGTTATGTGTTAGGTGTGGGTGTTATCTAATACAATGGAAAATTTTAGTACAGATACCAGTACATCAAGGTAGTAGGCACGGATCTCTATTTGAGTACGATCACACTTCGCATTGCTCTTATGAGAGCATCGTAGCGGTTAATCTGATGTTGGTGGGTTGGCTAGACTTGAATACTCGATATGAGTGTTACAGCGGAGATGAGTATCAGTGGAAGAAAAGTGAATATTTTCTGATGTAATCGCTAATATTATTATAGATAAGGCTGAAAATGGATGCTAATTATATATCCTATGAAAATATGATTGCGGCTAGAGACGCTGTCAGTGTTGCCCAAGAGGCTGCAGGTTGGGCTTATTTTACTATGCTGTTAACTGCAGTGAGTACGACTATTTCCTTGATTACATTAGGTATAGCCTGGAGAGCTATTGATACTTGGAAAAAACAAGAGATACTAAAAATTAAAATGGATTTTAAAAAATCACTGATGGCACTTAAGACGGCGTGTTATTCATATCCTGATTACCTCGACAAAGTAAAGGTAGTTTATGGGCAAAAATACGTCGACTCTTGTTTCGAATTAACTGGGGGAGATAGAGATGCAGCTAATGAGGCTAGAAAATTTAACCAATTCAATCAGGTTTTTTTGAATTGTTGCGATTCTTGGGTGGCAACAGAACATTTATTTTCAAAGTCAAAAATAAGTGAAGGTTGGAGCAATATAATTGATATGACGAATAAATTTTCGGAAGGAGAAGTTACCGGGTTGGAGCTCCAAAGGTCGGTACATGAGTTATATAGTGAGAATTTTGTTTTTAAATAACAATGGAGTAATATTTTTTATACGATGATGGGAAGTTGCATTATCTACATGATAGTAAGTACATGTACCTACGTATGTATCGGTTCCTCTTGTCAGTTAAACTGAGCATGATGTGAAATCACCGCTACGAGTTAATTATTAGTTATCAAAACCCAAAAAAAAGTTATTAAACTCAAAGGGGTATGAATAGGTTAAATGGAGACTAACAATGAGTGTTGTTTTTTTTAACTTAAATTAAATTATATCGTTAGTGGATGTTTGTTTAAATACTGCTGCGTCACATGGGCTGGTTCGAAGCGGCTGACCTGATCGTTAAAGGCATGGAAGGCGCAATCGCTGCCAAGACCGTGACCTATGACTTCGAACGCCTGATGGAAGGCGCTAAGCTGCTGAAATGTTCAGAGTTTGGCGACGCTATCGTTAAACATATGTAAGTGTGTTTTAGCGTTAAATGATAACGGGAGCCTGATGGTTCCCGTTTTTTATTGTTCAAAGTGCAACGGTTATCAAAACAAGTTATCAAACACTTAGTCGGTTTTCTCATCTGGCTTTACAGAAAGACTTACTTTCAAAACAAGAACAAGCAAGAAATCACTTCTACTATGAGGTTCAACGATTACAGGGCTGAGCTTATGCTTGGCCCTTATCGTTTTAGCCTCCAGTCAACCGCAACGCAAACACATCCTGTCTCTGAATGAACTACGACGGAAGTGAGTCGTAACGGTCATTGGTGCGGTGATTTTCGAGAGATAAGGGTAGTTGAAAGCTCTGACATGTTTATATAAATCGGATTTTTACCTAAACATTCAATATACGAATCAGCACAAAAGTTGGACATACAGTGTGATGGGGCTATTTTAAAGTTGTTGTGCGCGCAACGAAAAGACCAATTTATGAACTTACGCATAAGGACACATGCTATGAAAAATTTGTCGATTTTAGTTGTTCTATCTTCCTGCCTCTTACTTCCTTTAACCGCGTCTGCGGCTGCTGGTACGTGCTATAGCGCGAAGAACTGCTCCGGTAAAGTGTTAAGCCATCGAGATGCACATAACTGCAAGGTCAAGGATAAGGGTAAGTCTTGGCGCAGTGATATCACAAATAAATGTACCAACCTGTAATCCATCCAGTAATGCCACACAGCGGCATTCACCATTGAAAAATCGATTACAAATCGCGTAATCACAGGGCCGCACTCCGGTGTGGCCTTTTTGCATTTCAGCCTCAACGAACATCCGCCGCATACCTGGCAGACTTCGTATCGCCGACCCGCTATGGCCGATGGCTCAATCCCTTGGCACTGCAAATGTACGGCCTCCCTATCCCTGTGTGCTCGCATGATTGATGCGAAAATCGACAACGGGTTTGCAAGACATTGACCTAAACCTGCTTAAATTTGCCTGTGTTGGTTTATTATTCTTTCCTGCGGATATTCTATTAAAGAAGGGAATCATGAAGAGAGTTCATTTGGGGTTTAGGATTTGCGCGCCGGCATTATCGCTTGTTATCGCCGCGCTGTTGTTGACGGGGTGTGTGAAGACGAGTTCTGCGATTAAACCTGTGCCGTCTGATGAGGGTGTCGATGCGATGTTTGCTGCCTTCGAAGGTAAAACAGCACCTGTACCTGGGGCGGAGGCTAGCCAGTATGCCGCGCAGATACAATCCGCTATTCAAAGCCATTTTCAAGACGCCGGCTCATATACCGGTAAACGATGCTCTTTAAGACTTATGCTGGCACCGGATGGCATGCTTATAAATGCGCGAGCCGAAGAAGGTGACCCTGATCTTTGTCGTGCCGCGATAAAGGCGGCCACAAAGGCCCGTTTTCCCAAACCGCCTTCACCAGCCGTTTATGATGCCTTGAAAAATCCTATATTGGAATTCCGCCCCTGAGTACCTGAATGAAAGGGGAAAACGTGTCAACGCTATTTGGGCCGGGTCAATTTGAATAAAAACGGGAGCCTCTGGGCTCCCATTTTTTATGATCAACGACCTTATTTCATTTCTTTCAGTTTGGCGCGTGCAGCCCAAGCAATGGCGAGCATGCCGATAGCGCCGACAAATTTGGGCCACTGGGCACAGGCGAAGAATTGTTCACTTATTTCTTTGCTGAGGGCAATGCAGGTGTAAACGGTGGCGAAGGTAAACCACGCTTTGATCCAGGCGGCGCTCATGGGACATCCTTTTCGAGAGATATGGATGAAAATATCCCCCCTTTTGCATTAACAATCAAGCCGCGCTCAGCCGCTTTTCGGGGCTGTTGGACGATGATGGGTTAGGTGTTCTTCCTGCCCGGCAACCCCACCAGCAAAGTGTCCGATTTGTCACCCACTCAGAGAACCGTGAACAGAGTATTCAATTGAGACATAACTCATCCAATGGCTGACGGAAGTGACAGTTCTCAGAATGTGATTACAGGAGGAATAGCGGCATGCAGAAACGGGTTTATCCTGTAAACGGTCGCTGGTACACCACACAATACATCCTCGTATCTTGTCATATGCCTATCTGGCAACCTCTGTCTGGACACTTAACTGATACTGGAGAGATGAGTATGTTGCAAACATGTTCTGTAATAACTACCCCCGAATCATTTGGCGCTGCAGGTGATGGTGTTACCGACGATACTCAGGCTTGGCAATTGGCGATCAACACGGGTAACAGCGTGTGTGGTACCGCGGGGCGGGTATATAAAGTGACCAGCCAACTTGTTTTTCCTGCCGGCGCTGAAATGCAAACCATTAATGGTAATGGCTGTTCTTTTATCTGGACAGATCCGACTGGCAGTATGTGGGACGAAATATTGGCTGATGGCAGTAAAAGAGGATATACCTCAGGGAAAAACTATGAAAACTTCACCGTAACAGGGCCGGTCCACACGACGTCAAAATGGGAGAATGTTGCAAGTTGCCATGCATTAAATTATGCCAACGGCTACGCTAACAATCTAAACATTTCCGGTTTTACCAATGCTTTTCGCGTATTTGGCAATACTTTTACTACTAATGTCGTTGCTGATGATTTAAGAAACTCTGTTTGGTCGGAAAGAAATAATAACAACCATATTAGCAACGTTAAATGTGGCTGGTGTGCCGGTGATGCCATTGTCATTTATAGCCAATTCGTCTCTTGTCATAACATTAACGTGGAGTATGCCGGTGTTATTCCTTCGGATAGTGAAGAGAAAACTACAGCAGCAAGGGGATGTTTAATCAGCACTGGGCAGGACGGACATCAGGACGGTTGCAAGTATGTCAACATCTCCGATGTGCAGTGTCGTTACACCGGCGCGGGCGGATTGGCTATTGCCGGTGAATACGTCAATGTTTCAGGTGTAATTAATGTAGGCAGTATTTATCTGTCAACATACATTTCCGGTAACTTGGGGGTAGGTGTTTGGATTAGCGGTAAAAGTATTTCAATTGGTGATGTTTCAATCGGTTCGATTAACGCCGGGGTGATTATTCAATCCGGCTCCTCAGAGATCTTGGTTGGTGATGTGTATATCAGTGGCGGTTTTGTTGGTTACGCGCCGATAATCATTTCTGCTGATGATGTGCTGCAAAATACAATTGATAAAATTCATATCTCATCCATTATTTGTGACGCCTATGTCGACTTTGGTAATGCGGTGTTTTTACGGGCGAATGGTATGAATATTGGCCGGGTTTACATGCGTAGCGTGGGAAATACATCAGTAAACAGAACAATTTACCTGAACGGAAAGAACAATATAGGAAGCATCGAAGCTTATAATCCAGGGGGTTCCCTCTCGACAACTACGTTCATTGAAACCTATGGTGCGCCTGTCATTAAAAATGTTCTGGTCGATGGTATTAATGGTACGGTGATTTATGTGACTGCGGCTTCATTGCCTACTTTTGGCCAAATCACATTGTCCAATATGAAAAGTACGACCAATCCGCCAATTGTGGTTGATGGTGATGGGAGTGGTTTCATGTCATGGGGGCCAACGGTGGTTGCTGGCAATTATACCGCCAAGCCTAAATTAGCGGGTACTTTGTCCTTGGCATCGTGGCGCAGTCCGCAGTCATGGGTTGCAGCAGATCCCGCAAAAACGGCTGTAATGAAGTATCCTCAGGAGTCTACGTTTAACCTAACCCCATAAACCCCATTAGGTGTTCGGTTCCAGCCAGGAAAGGTCGGTTTAGTCCGACCTTTCCTGCGTTACAGGCAAATCACGGAACTGACAACAGAATCCCGAAGCCCAACTTAACCGGCATCAGGATGATTTTTGCCTTCTTCGATAAAGGCTTCATCAATCTCGTCGGTGGTTTCCTCGCTGTCGCGGCCGGAAAGGATATTCCAGCAGGCGATGAACAGCGCGGCGATCAACGGGCCGATAACGAAGCCATTGATGCCGTAAATCTCCATCCCGCCCAGCGTGGAAATCAGGATGAGGTAATCCGGCATCTTGGTGTCTTTGCCGACCAGCAACGGGCGCAGAATATTGTCGACCAACCCGATAACCACCACGAAGAACCCGACCAGGAATGCACCTTGCCACAGCATGCCGGTGGCGAAGAAATAGATGGCTGCCGGTACCCAGATAATGGCGGAACCGACGGCGGGGATGATGGAGAGGAAGGCCATCAGCGCGCCCCACAGCAAACTGCCATCGATGCCGGTGATGTAAAATGCCAGGCCGCCAAGGGCGCCTTGCACAATCGCCACCACCACGGTGCCTTTCACCGTCGCGCGGGATACGGCGGCGAACTTCACGAACAGGTGGTGTTTAACGTGCTCGGACAGCGGCAGCGCCTCAAGCGCCAGGGTCACCAGATAGGGGCCGTCTTTCAGCAGGAAGAACAGCAGATAGAGCATGATGCCAAAGCCGACGGCAAAGTTGAACGTGCCTTTGCCGATCAGGAATACGCTGCCCGCCAGGAATTGCCCGCCCTTGAGCGCCACTTCGGAAAGCTGCTTTTGTATTTCCGCGGCGCTGTCGAGGTTATGCTCCGCCAGAAAATGCCGTGCCCAACTGGGTAAATGCTGCATCACTTCGGCCAGCATCGCAGGCAGTTGGGTATTGTTGTTCTGCAGTTTTTCGTAGAGAACGTTGAATTCAAGCGCCAGCGACGAAGCGATGATCGCCAATGGGGTGAACACAATCAGGCAGATCACCAGCAACGTTAACAATGAGACCAGGCCGTTGCGGTCGCCAAGGTATTGCTTAAGCTTGTTTTTCAGCGGGTGGAAAATCACGGCCAATATGATGGCCCAGAGCACCGACGAGTAATAGGGACCCAGTACGTCCAGAAAAGCGGCGGTGACGATGAAAAGGATCAGAATAAAGAATCCCTTTGAAATACCTTTAGACATCATATCAGTCCCTCTGATGATAGATTTTATCGGTGAATCTTGGTGCTCACCGACATTGACGCGCGGTGACAAACAAACCATAGCATCACAATGATTTAACAGTTAGCAGATTGTTGGCGAGCGGAGGTTCTATAGCCTGTAAGCCGGATTGCTCACGGGTTTTTGTGTAAATTATCAATAAATCTTATTGATTGTGTTTCATTTTGTGAGTTCACCTTGATGTGAAGGAGCGGGTTATCTACGTTTTAGGTGAAGGTATTTTCACCTGAAACGCAGAGGTAGGCAAATGACTGAGCATAAACGACTTAAATTCATTGAGATGTTGGTAGCGATCGCTTTTGGCGGTTTGGTGATTTACCTGATAGCCACGGGCACGTTGTCACTGTCAGGGCTGGAGCACCATTGGCCATATCCATCAAGATAACTGTAGTGATTTGCCAGGGCATACTGAACATGGCGGATAAAAAATAAAATTACGCTATTCAGACGTTGCGTTCGGGCGAGGAAAGGGCGGCGGAAATCCATAAGTTAAACGCCGGCCGTTGAATCTCCCGCTCAGATCGGATGTCTTGCATTACGTCTAACCCATCAGGCGCTTCATCATATAAACGCTCAGCGGATCAGGCGAGTAGTTGCCAAAGCGCGTTGTCTGTCGGTAGCCGGCTTTTCGGTACAGGCTGATCGCCTCGGGTTGGTTAACGCCGGTTTCCAAATACAGTTCGCCATAACCCAGCGATTGCGCTTTCTGCTCGATAACCTCGATCAACCGGTAGGCGATACCTTGCCCGCGAAAGCGCGGATCAACGTACATGCGCTTGATCTCGGCAATTTTACCCTCTGAAATGTACAGGCAGCCGCAGCCCGCGTAGCCGCCTGCGCTTTTTGCGACAAAAGCGCAGGTTTCTGACGACGTCATTTCCTCAACCGACACCGAATAGCATGAAGCGGCGGGGTAAAGCGGTTGCTGGTAGTCGTCCAGCGCCGTCACCAACGCAGCAAAACCGGTATCGGTCACCGCGGTTTCTTCAATAGATACAGCCATACTCGCTCTCGTATAACAGGGGGCATCCAGATAACCACAGTATCACAGCGCCCTTTGGCTGCGTTGCGGCGCAGGGGGAAATCGTATTCCTTTTCCGGCTGGCAGACAGCTTGATCGAGAGTTTTATTTTCCCTTTTACGACAGGGTGTTATCATTGTAACGCTTTAATTAATCAGGAATTACAATGAAAATATTATTATTAGCGGCAGCATTATTTACTCTGGTAGGCTGTGCAAGGCCATATGGCCCGGCGGATGAAGTGTTGAGCACCAAATATGCTGAGAAAAAAGAAAATGTGGTACAGAGTAAAGTGACTGTTACCAGAAATAAGCAGTTTATCGGTGGTGGCAGCGGTGGTACCTGCCGGTTTGTGGTGGCGGTCGATGAGACTAAAATTGCCCTGCTGCGGCAGAATCAATACGCCATTGCCTATCTGGATAAAGGCCCACACAAACTGAAAGTGAGCAATGACTGTAATGTTCTGTCGATGGGGATGAGAAAAACCCTCGATATCATCGCCGATGGGACAGATCAGGAATACCTTGCGGAAAATGGCTTTTGGGGCCAATACCGCATGTGGCGAGTGAAGTAATCATTACGGGAATACAGGGCCGCGCAAGCGGCCTTTTTTACTTGTCTTTATTGTCGGCTTGATAGTCGCAATGCCAACGCCACGCCCAATGCGGCGGCGGCCAGTACCATTGCGGCGGGGGCGGACCAGCCGGCATTGGCGACGATGCTGCTTATCGCGATGGGGGCGATCACCTGGCCCAGATAATTGCCTTGCATCACCAACCCCAGGCACAGTGGGATGAGGGTCGGTTCCGGTGACGACATCGGCGTGGCGGCGAGAAGGGTAGAAGGCAGCATGCCGCTGATGGCGGAAAACAAAAAACACAGCGGTATCAGCATATTCATCGGCGTTACCGAGAAGAAGATACCGCTGCCGGTCAGCCCCATGGCGATAAAGGTGCCGGTGAGCAGTGCTTTGGTGCTGATCCCACGCGACAACAGTAAACCGGCGGAGAGATTGCCAATCATATTGACGGCTATGATCGCGGCACTGATGCTGCCCGTGCTGGCGAGCGACAGCCCGACGTGCTGCATCAAAAATAGAGGCAAAAAAGCCATTACCGCAAAGAACAGCAGGTTGTAGCTGGTGAATATCAGCGCCAGCAGCCCAGGTTGTCGTGCGCGCAACAGGCGAGACAACGCCTGGCGCAGGCCGATGTGTGAAGCCGCCACGGAGCCGGTAGCCTCCCGGCGGGTCGTCAGCGGCAGCAACAACGCCGCTAACAGCGTCAGAGCGGCGCTCGCCAGCCAGCTCTGTTGCCAGCCGCCGAGCAACGGGCCGAAAAACATCGAGAGGGCGATGCCCGCCGGCATAAAGGTGCTCCAGATGCCAAACACCAGATTACGCTTTTGCGGCTGAACCACGCGATTGAGTACCGCCGGGGCGGCGACCACGACGATGACGAAACCCAGGCCTTCGATGAACCGCGTGGCGATCAGTCCGTTGAAGTTATGCAGGCCGGCGCCGACAAAGCTGGCGGCGCTGATGATCACCAGCCCAAGGCACAGCAAGCGGCGATCGCCCCAACGGCGGACCAAAATGCCGACGAGGATGCCGCTGAACACGCCAACGAAAGGGAAGGCCGAGATTACCCAGCTTAATGACTCCAGCGAGCGGCCGAACTCGCGTTGCAACTCCGGTAATGCAATCGTCGCTTTGCCCACCTGCAGGGCTGCCGCAATACCGGCGAACACTATGTTCAGGATCGCCGGCCACTGGGTGGCATTGGGCGCTGCAGACGCGATGGCGTCAGATTTTGTCGATATCATGATTCGCTCCGGGGGATAAAATCAGACTATGCGTTACGGCGAAAACAGCAGCAGTTCAATTGTTGCTTCGCCTGCCCAAAAAACGTTCATTTCGAGCTTTTGACCGCTCTCTGCAACGACTCAAATCGCGATTAACGCGCCCGATCACACAAAACCCCTGGCCGGGTTTCCTCCGTCATCGCCACCATGATAGTTTTTATCAAAATCGTGATGAGGAAGAGTATGGCAGGCAAGAAAACCACCATGAGCGCCATTGCCCGGGAAGCACGGGTCGGCATTGCTACGGTTGACCGGGTGATGAACCGGCGCACGTCGGTACGGCCGGAAACGGAACGCAAAGTTATCGCGGCGGCGAAAAAACTGGGTTTTGCCCTCGAAAAGTCTCACCGGTTGTTCGAGGCGGCCGGGCAGTCGCCGGTGCGGCTAAAAATGGGTTTTATCCTGCTGCGCCGCGAACATTCTTTCTATGCGCAGTTAGCGGAAAGCCTGCTGGAACAGGCCGCGCCGTACTGCGATCTGGCCCATCCGCCGCAGTTCATTTTTCATGACATCAGCGCGGTAAGCGATACCGCCGCTGCCATTACGCAACTGAGCCAGAGCGTGGATGTGATGGGGGTGGTGGCGCTGGATAACCCGATGATCCGTTATGCGGTCGAAGAAGCTTGCCGCGTGGGCGTTAAGGTGTTTACGCTGCTGTCGGATCTGTCAGTGCACAGCAGGGCCGGCTATGTTGGTCTGGATAATCAGCAGGCCGGCCGCACGGCTGCCTGGGCGGTAGAGCGCATGTGTCGAAAACAGGGGGAAGTTGGGGTTATCATCGGTGATAATCGCTTCCTGTGCCAGGAAAGCTGCGAAATCAGCTTTCGCTCTTACCTGCGCGAACACCAAAGTGGACACCAGGTGCTGGAGCCGCTACGCAGCCATGAACGGGCCGAGAGCGCCAGAGAGGTGACATTGAGTATGTTGGCGCAGCACCCCGAATTGGTGGCGTTGTACGCGCCCTGCGGCGGCGTGGAAGGGATTATCGCCGCGTTGCGGGAGAGCGGCAGGCAGCACGACGTGATGCTGGTTTGTCATGGCCCGGTGGAAAACGCGGAGATGGCGTTGATCGACGGCACGCTGGATCTGATGTTGACGCACCGCATTCATGAATTCGCCGCGTCGGTCATCAACAGCTTTGTCGCCGCCGGCGGCGGCGAACACCCTGGTTTTATGCACGTCATTAACCGCTTTGATCTGATCACCAAAGAAAATATCTGATCGCCGGCCCCGCTGCGGGCCTTTTTCCCCTGAGTTGCGTCGCTATCTTGCAGGTCGCGGCCTGCCTGTATTTGATAAAAAACCATCATTTTAACTATCAAATTTAACGCGATCTCCATCAAAAAATGAAAGTTTCATCATTGGTTGTTTCGAAACGTTTGTTTGATACTGGCGTTACATGCTGCTCGAAACGGAACCAAGACGATGAATTTACCGATTGCCAATGCGCCCTGCAGTTGGGGGGTGGACGACCCTAAAAATCCCTATCTTCCGCCTTACCGGAAAGTGCTGCAGGAGGCGAGCGCCGCCGGCTACGGCAGCATAGAACTGGGGCCGTGGGGCTACTTGCCGATAGACGCCGTAGCCTTGAGCACGGAACTGGAGCGGCACAGGCTTTCGCTGGTGGCCGGTACCATTTTTGATGATCTGGTCAGCGAGCGAAACTTCAGCCATATCCTCGCGCTGACGCACAACATTTGCCGCAATTTGTCTCAGGCGCCTAAAGCGCAGAAAACTCAGGGCAGGTCTTTCTCCGCGCCGTATCTGGTGATTATCGATTTCGGCAATCCGCAGCGGGCCAAATTGGCCGGCCAGTATGCACAGGCGCCGCGCCTGAGCGATGCGGATTGGAACCGGATGATCGGCCACATCAAAACGGTCAGCGAGATTGCCTGGCGGGAATATGGCGTCAGGCCGGTGATCCATCCGCATGCCGGTGGCTGTATCGAGTTCGCCGATGAAATAGAGCGGCTGGCTGCCCAGATCCCGCATCACACCGCCGGGCTGTGCCTGGATACCGGTCACCTGTATTACTCCGGCATGGATCCGGTGGCCTGGCTCGACACCTATTTTGCGCGTATCGATTATCTGCATTTCAAGGATGTTGACCCGGAAGTCTTCCGCAACGTGCTGGCGCGTGGGCTGGATTTCTTTACCGCCTGCGCGGAAGGGGTGATGTGTCCGTTGGGCCAGGGGGCCATTGACTACCCTGCGGTACGCGCATTGCTGGCGGCACGCGGTTACCGGGGATGGATCACCATTGAGCAGGAACGCGATCCGCGCAACGTGCAGGGCAGCCTGCAGGATGTGATGGAAAGCCTTAATTATTTGCGAACAGTCGGTTTTTAATCAGGAGAAACGTGATGATCAACGGCATTAAACCTCTGGAACGCTCCCTGCGCTGGGGCATGGTGGGCGGCGGCGGCACCAGTCAAATTGGCTATATCCACCGTTCTGCCGCGCTGCGCGACGGGACTTTCAGCTTGGTGGCAGGCGCGTTTGATATTGACGCGCAACGCGGGCGCAGCTTCGGGCAAAGTCTGGGCGTGGCGGCGGAGCGCTGCTATTCGGACTATGCCGAGTTATTCCGCGAGGAAGCCGCGAGATCGGACGGTATTGAGGCGGTTTCCATCGCCACGCCAAACAACACCCATTTTGCTATTTGCCAGGCGGCGCTGGAGGCCGGCCTGCACGTAGTGTGCGAAAAACCGTTGTGCTTTACCGCCGAAGAGGCGCAAACGCTGGTCGAGCTGTGTGAAAAACGGCAAAAAATTATCGGCGTCACCTACGGCTATTCCGGCCACCAGCTGATTTTGCAGGCCCGGCAGATGATTGCCGACGGTCTGTTGGGCGACATTCGCATTATCAACATGCAGTTCTCGCACGGTTTTCACGCCACGGCGGTGGAGCAGGAAAACCCCAGCACGCGCTGGCGGGTGGATCCGCGTTTTGTCGGCCCCAGCTATGTATTGGGTGATTTGGCTACCCATCCGTTGTTCCTGGCGGAAACCATGGTGCCGCAATTGAAGGTCAAACGTCTGATGTGCAGCCGCCAGAGCTTTGTCAAAACCCGTACTCCGCTGGAAGACAACGCCTATGTGCTGATGGAGTACGACAATGGCGCCGTTGGCTCGATGTGGTGCTCGGCGGTCAACAGCGGCTCGATGCATGGGCAGAAGGTACGCATCGTCGGCGAGAAGGCCAGCCTGGAATGGTGGGACGAACAGCCTAACCAAATGCGCTTTGAAGTACAGGGCGAGCCGGTGCGCATTCTGGAGCGGGGCATGCCCTATCTGGATCACGCCGCATTGGCGGACGACAGGATTGGCGGCGGTCATCCCGAGGGGCTGTTTGAAGCCTGGTCAAATCTGTACCGCCGTTTTGCGCTGGCGATGGACGCCACCGATCGGCGGGACGAGGCTTTCCTGGCAGATTTCTGGTACCCCGACGTGCATGCCGGGGCGATGGGGGTGCGCTGGGTGGAAAACTGCGTGCGTTCTGCAGATGCCGGTGCAAGCTGGGTTGAATTTCGCTAAAGCCCCGCCGGCGTGGCGGGCCTTTAGCGACATCCTTAATGAGTTTTACATGGGCTATGCCACCAGCCGTCAGCTGGCGCAGACGCTGAAACAGCATGGGGCGCATCGCTACAGTATCTTTCTGGATACCGGGCGCAGCCTGTTGTTCGCGGTAGTCGAGATTGAATCCGAGGCTCGTTGGCAGGCGGTGGCCGACACCGACGTGTGCCAACGCTGGTGGGTGTCGATGCGCGATTTAATGCCGAGCCATGCCGATAATAGCCCGGTAAGCGAAGCGCTAAAACCGGTGTTTTATTTGGCGTAGCGGACAAAACAACAGGGCGGGATATTTCCCGCCTTGTTGCCATTCAGGCACTGGCACCGTCAAACGGGTGTATGTTCAACCCATCCAGCGCCAGAGCAGGCACGCAGCGTAGATTGATGGCGCACATCGCCGCGCCGTCCGGACCTTTACCGTAGGCAAAAGCCTCGGTACCGCAGGTTTGGCAGAACTGATGCTGAATAATGTGTTTGTTGAAGGTATAGCCGCGCAGCAAGTCTTCACCGCTGTTCAGCTCGAAGGTATCGATAGGGAAGAACGCCAGCAACATGCCTTTGCGGCGGCAAATCGAGCAGTTACAGCTTAAGGCTTCATGGGGCAGTTCGGCCTTCACCGTAAAGGTGACGGCGCCGCAGTGACAGCTTCCTTGAAAGGACATAGGGGTTCACCTGCTGAAAACGTCGGTTCGTTCCATTGTAGTTCACTTTTTCGCCACTCAGGCCTTCTGTGGGACGATAGAGTGATCTGCCTCATTAGAGAACCGGGGGAAAGGCTGGTAGGGTAGGGCTTGGCCCAATCACAAGGAGAGAACGATGTTAGAGCAATACTACCCGGCGACGATGAGCTCCAAACCTGTCACGGACGAACAGCATAAAAGGCTAGTGGCGGTGCAGGCGGCGCTGGAGTTGATCAAGGCTACATTGTCCGATACCAACGACGGCAACGGCGTGGATTTTCAACTGAAAGCCGCCGAAAAGCACATTGGCCCCATGGCGGATGCCATTCAGGAAGCGTTGAAGTAAGCGCCAGCGTCCCATCATCAACCGCCCCTGTGGGCGGTTTTTTGCATTTTGTCCGACATATTCGGATTGTTTGTCATAGAGCGAAACGGGAAAGGTTGTAAAATCGACCTCAGGATTATCTTAGGAAAGAGCGTGAGGAGAACGTTGATGAAGAATGTGCATATCGTATTGTCGGGCAGTTGTGTACGGCTGGCTTACCCGGGAGAGGACGTGCTGGATTTTCCCGACCGGCTGTCATTTGGGCCGCTGTATGCGCTCGACGACGATAGCGCGCTGCAGGCCAGAACCCGCTGGTTTCGCGATCTGTACCAATCCGTTAACGCACCTGAGTGGGACACTTCTGAAGAGTGCCAGGCGGGTGTGACGACGTTAAAAGCGCAGCTTGCCGCCGTCACCGGGCAAGTGACCCTGTGGGTCGCCGATAACGCCGACGAACAACTGATGCTGCGCGCGTTGCTGCCGCTACTTGGCGAACGCCCCATCTTTGTCGTCAGCGTAACCGAACACACCGGGCGACCGAGCACCGGCTGGTGTACGACGGAGATGCTGGAGCCGCTGTGGATCCGACGGCGCGAGCTGACGTCGGAAGACAAAACGGCACTCACCGCCGACTGGCAGCGTCTGCTGGCGGAGAATGCGCCGGTGCGGATCTTTGCGGAAAACGCGGTGCACGGCCAGGCGCAGAATTTTTACGACCGCCAATTGCTGGATGCCTGCCCCGCAGATTACACCCAGGGTTCGCGGGTGGTGGGCGAAGCGATGGTGAACTCGCCTTATCTGGTGGGGGATACCTTTCTTAATTTCCGTTTGTACGCCTTGATTGCACAGGGCGCATTGCAGGCTCAGACCGCCGGCATGAACATGAACCGCATCAAGGTCAGGCAGGCATAACCCCCCTCACGGCGCATGACGGCTCTTTTTGTGCCTTTCGGCGGGAAAATATACCAAAGCGGTTTTTTTTGTGCTTTCCGGCGGAGAAAAAACGCCAAAGCGGTTTTCTCGGCCGAGAGGATCGGCTTATAATGCGCCGATAACTGTATAAATAAACAGGTTGGTTGCATGGCGCTGGTTTTGGATGGTGAAAAAATTGGTCGTAACCGGTTTACCGGTGAGAAGATTGAAAACGGCATTTTTCGCAACTGTGATTTCTCGGGAGCAGATCTGACCGGCACCGAGTTTATCGGCTGCCAGTTTTATGATCGCGAGAGCCGGCAAGGCGGCAATTTCAGCCGCGCGCTATTGAAAGACGCCGGCTTCAAAAGCTGCGATTTATCGATGGCAGACTTCAGAAATGCCAGTGCGCTGGGCATTGAAATCCGCGAGTGTCGCGCCCAGGGCGCCGATTTTCGCGGTGCCAGTTTTATGAACATGATCACCACGCGCACCTGGTTCTGCAGCGCTTACATCACCAAAACCAACCTCAGCTACGCCAACTTTTCGAAAGTGGTGCTGGAGAAGTGCGAGCTGTGGGAAAACCGCTGGAATGGGGCGCAGGTCCTCGGCGCGACCTTCAGCGGCTCCGATCTCTCTGGGGGCGAATTTTCTTCGTTCGACTGGCGTGCCGCCAACTTTACCCATTGCGACCTGACCAATTCCGAATTGGGCGAACTGGACGTGCGTGGCATCGATTTGCAAGGGGTCAAACTGGACAGTTATCAGGCGTTCCAAATCATGGAGCGCTTGGGTATTGCGATTATCGGTTAGAGCGGTTGACTGCTGAGGAGCAGGCAACGCCTGGAAGCCGGCGCAGGCATCAATCGACGATAAACAACCGCGCTCCACCTTGCGTTGACGAGCGGTGCGGTTCTGCGTCGTCCGCCACCTGATAGCTCATGCCCGGCAGCAGAACAAAGCGTCGGCCATCGGCCAACTCGGTATGTAACTCACCGCTCAGACACAGAAGAACATGGCCTTTGGTACACCAGTGATCGGCAAGGTAATCGGGCGTGTATTCAACCATCCTGACGCGCAGGTCGCCGAACCGGCGAGTTCGCCAGTAGGCCATGCCGGTAACGCCTGGATGCTCCGTTGCGGCGATGTCTTGCCAGTCAGTGATGCCGAAGGGGAGGTCGGTTATTTTCATGTTTTTTTCCTGAGACTCAGCCTATAAATTGGGCCGGCATGCCACCGTCAACGCAGCAACTGCCGTATTCCCAACCCAACAATCAACGTGCCGCAGATCCTGTCGATATGGGCTTTGCTGCGGCGGTAGGCGCTGGCGATCGGGGCGTGCGACAGCACCAGGACGACCAGCCCGTACCAACAACCGGCAATCACCGCCACTTCCGCCAGCATGGCGGCGAAGGTCGCCGCTGAGACATGCGCCGGCGCCGCTGACGAGAATACCGCCGCGTAGAAGGCGACAGATTTGGGATTGGCAATATTGGTCGCGACACCCTGCAGAAAGGCGACGCGGGATCCACTCTTTGCACGAGAGTTTGCGTTTATCAAACCCGAGGCGGGTTTTGCTTTGGCGAACAGACGGCAGCCAAACCAAATCAGATAGCCGGCCCCGGCGATTTTGACCGCCATCGCCAGCCAGGGGAAGAGGGCAAAAACCAGGCCGATGCCGAGGATTGCGCCGCTGGCCCAGAACAAATTGACCAGCACGATACCGGCTACCAGGGCGAAGGCTTCCGCCCGCCGGGCAGAGACGGCTTTATGCGCTACGGCGACAAAATTGGGGCCAGGTACCACTACGCCGACCACATACAGGGTGAAGACGGCGATGACTGCGGGCATATCGATCATCATGTTACAGCCGATCAGAAAGGAACATATCAGCAGTTTTATAATGAATCGCGGCCACAATCCATCCTGATATCGTGCGGAGCGGAAAATTTCTCTTCTGTCTGTATGCCGCCTTTCTCGGCGGCGAGTTTTCTTCGCGGCGTACGTAATAAATTCATAGTGTGAATAAATATAATTATAAATATTCCTTGATTAAATAATCTGGCTGTGTGTAAATAGCGTCATCGGTTTGTAGTACAGACCTTATGAAAGCAGTTTTAGTAAAGCAGTTCTCAGTATTAGTGATATCCCATAGATACCTCTTCTCCCGCGAATTACCTTCTCTAGTGCCCAATAAGTTTCCAACAAAAACAGACCTCTATCGCCGTATGGCGTCTCAAAATATAAAGGAAATATCTATGTCTACTAAAATGACTGGTTTGGTAAAATGGTTTGATGCGGGTAAAGGTTTTGGTTTTATCTCTCCGGCAGACGGCAGCAAAGACGTGTTCGTGCACTTCTCTGCCATTCAGAGCAATGATTTCAAAACTCTTGATGAAGGTCAGCGCGTTGAGTTCACCATCGAAAGTGGTGCAAAAGGCCCTTCAGCAGGCAACGTAGTCGTTTTATGATTTAAGGTAATGTTTTATTTCTTGCGATAGCGATGATGGCTTAAGCCGGAGCGGATGAGAAATAAAAGCGTTGCCCGAATAAACTCCGGGATTACCCGGGGTTTATCTAAACCTGAATATTTCGCTCTATTTTTAGTTGCGATAAATATTCTCAACAGAAAAACAGATTGGCGTCGCCACTTTAATAACGACACTGATTCAGTCTTTTTTTCTGTTGTGAAAAAGTTGTGCTTAGGCTGCGTAACGTTGGAGTGTTCGATGGACGCTTACGCCATAACATGACAGCCGGGAAAGTAACCGGCAAACATTGATGACCCTGGCTAAACGCCGGGGTTTTTTTATGCTTATCGCCCCGGCGAACAGGCTGGCCCAATGTGAAGCGGGCCAGCCATAACATGACCGTTACCCGCGCTGGGAATCCAGCACTTCATTATTTTTCACCACGTCCTGGGCTTTAACGTAATTTTCAATCAAGAGTTGATACGCCGGGAAGATTTTGGTGTAAACCTCGGCCCATTGCTGTGCATCCTCGCGGTTCCAGCTACCCTGCAGTTCAGAGGCCACGCCAGCGGTATCGATAGGCACGACACCGGCCTGAACCACGCGTGCCAGAGTGATCTCCTGCGCCATTTTAGAATAGGTGCCTGAAGCGTCGATGACGGCAAATACCTTATAGCCTTCGGCAACGGCGCTGATCGACGGGAAGGCCATGCAAACGCTGGTAATGGTGCCGGCGATAATCAGGGTTTTGCGCCCGGTAGCTTTAACGGCCGCAACAAAGTCCGGGTTATCCCAGGCGTTGATCTCGCCTTTGCGCGCAACATATTGTGCGTGAGGTGCATTTTGGTGGATCTCAGGGATCAAAGGGCCGTTAGGGCCTTGAGGTACTGACGCTGTGGTAATTACCGGCAACTTACTCAGAGTAGCGATACTGGCCAGTGCGCCGGCGCGAGCGCGCAGTTCGGTCATGGGCATATCGCCAACGGTTTGGAACAGGCCACTCTGGTGGTCAATCAACAGCATGACCGCGTCATTGGCATCAATAACAGGACGCTGACCATTAAAGTTTGCTGGGGCGCTCATCTTGTTTTCCTCTGTAATCGGGGGGTTGATAACAATTAATTTTTCCTAACCAAGATGTAATCTCAGTGCTTACGAACAGTGTAGGGCCAGGGGAAAATTCCGCTAGAGAGGTAACTCAGGATTCATCGTTCTATAAAAAGAACGATAAAGGCAACGTGCAGGCGATAATTTCACCGCTGAACTAAACTTGAACTGTATAAGAAGCACGTGAAAAGCCCCTGTCGGGGGCGCCATTTGTGTTCATCAGCGCAATGTGGAGGGCAGCATCATGGCTTATCAACATATCGTTGTCGCAACCGATCTCAGCGAAGACGCGGAGTTTCTGCTCGGTAAAGGCGCCAAACTGGCCGGCGCTCTCAATGCCAGGTTATCCCTGATCTATATCGATATCCACCGTACCGGCTATTACGCCGAACTGGGCGTGGGTGAATACAACTACACCGATGCTACTTTTTCGGAACGCGTGAAAAATATGCTGAATGCAATCAAGGGCCAGTCATCCTATCCGGTCGAGGAGGTGATTATCGGCCGTGGCGAACTGACGCAAGAGCTGAACAGGGCGGTGAAGGAGAAGGGCATTGATTTGGTGATTTTTGGTCATCACCAGGATATCTGGAGCCGGCTAATGTCATCGGCGCGACAGGCCATCAATCACCTGCAGGTTGATCTGTTGGTGATCCCAATCGACAAGAAATAAGCCTGTTCATCGCCGCCGCTAAACGAAGCGGCGATGATGTCCTATTACTGCCGCTTATCCAACGAACGGCGGTATAGGGACGCTATTGAACTTATAGATTACTGATAATCCCTCATTGAAATAGTCTCCCCTCTTAATTTTATCATTGCTATCAAAGCATTGGCTTAATTCTGATAATGCCTGGCCTTATGTGCTGAATTGCCAGGTGATACCTCTTTATGATTAATAAAACGCACGTTTTGACTGGCCCTTGCCCTCCATGAGTTTTATCCTCGGATCTCAGCAGGATTTGTATGATTTATAGAAATATATTCACATGGAGGAGGTCTCATGCGTTTCGACAATAAAGTGGTAGTGATCACCGGAGCAGGCAACGGGATGGGGGAAGCGGCGGCACGCCGATTTTCCGCCGAGGGGGCCGTGGTGGTGCTGGCGGATTGGGCGAAGGACGCGGTAGATACCGTTGCCGCTTCGCTGCCGAAAGGCAGGGCGATGGCGGTGCACATCGACGTTTCCGACCCGGTCGCAGTTGAAAAAATGATGAACGAGGTGGCGGCGAAGTTGGGCCGTATCGACGTGCTGCTGAACAATGCCGGTGTGCACGTGGCGGGTACAGTGCTGGAAACCAGCGTAGCCGACTGGCGGCGCATCGCCGGGGTGGATATCGATGGCGTGGTGTTCTGCTCAAAATTCGCGATGCCCCATCTGCTGAAAACCAAGGGCTGTATCGTTAACACCGCCTCGGTATCCGGCCTGGGCGGCGACTGGGGGGCGGCTTATTACTGCGCGGCGAAAGGGGCGGTGGTCAACCTGACGCGCGCCATGGCGCTGGATCACGGCGGTGACGGCGTACGCGTGAACTCGGTGTGCCCGAGCCTGGTGAAAACCAATATGACCAATGGCTGGCCGCAGGAAATCCGCGACAAGTTCAACGAGCGTATTGCGTTGGGGCGTGCGGCAGAGCCGGAAGAAGTGGCGGCGGTGATGGCGTTTTTGGCCAGCGACGACGCCAGCTTTATCAACGGCGCCAACATCCCGGTTGACGGCGGCGCGACCGCATCAGACGGTCAACCGAAGATCGTATAACCATGAGTACGGAGGCCCGGCACGCCGGGCCTCTCGGTATCACACCCCAATCCGATCCCGCAGCGTATAGTAGGCTGCGCCAATTGCGGTGAACGGGATTTGCAGGTTGCGGCCACCGAAGAACGGCAGATGCGGCAGCTTGGCAAAGGCATCGAAACGTTCCGCATCGCCGCGCATCAGTTCGGCAATCAGCTTGCCCGCCAGGTGGGTACAGGTCACGCCGTGGCCGCTGTAGCCCTGCATGTAATACACATTATTCTCCAGCCGACCGAATTGCGGCATGCGCGACAGCGTGAGCAGGAAGTTGCCGGTCCAGCGGTAGTCGATGCGTACGCCTTTCAACTGCGGGAAGGTTTTCAACAGTTTTGGCCGGATAAGATTATCGATATCGTCCGGATCGCGCGCGCCATACACCACGCCGCCGCCGTACAGCAGGCGGTTATCGCCGGTAATGCGGTAATAATCCAGCAGATAGTTGCAGTCTTCCACGCAGTAATTCTGCGGGATGAGCGACTGCGCTACTTCCGGCGCCAGCGGTTCGGTAGCCACCACCTGCGTGCCGCACGGCATGCTGCGTTTCGCCAACCTGGGCTCCAGCTTATCGCCCAGATAAGCATTACCGGCCACAATCACATAGCGGGCCTTCACCTGGCCGCCTGCGGTGCTGACCAGCGCGGGTTCGCCGTGGCGGATCTGGGTCACCGCCGACTGCTCGAAGATGCGCCCGCCCTGCAGGCGAATAGCCTCGGCTTCGCCGAGCGCCAGATTCAGCGGATGAATATGGCCGCCGCTGTGATCCAGCAGTGCGCCGACGTAGCGTTCGCTGTTCACTTCCTCACGGATGCGCTCGGCGTCCAGCAGTTCCAACTGGGTATTGCCGTAGCGTTCCCAATTCTGCTTCTGCTCGATCAGCGCATGATATTGCCGGTTGTTCAACGCGGCGAAGATACCGCCGGGGCGATAGTCGCATTCGATGGCGTATCGCTTGATACGGCTGCGAATGATCTCTGCGCCTTCGAACATCATGCTGCCGAGCACCCGGGCGCTTTCAGCACCATAGCGTTCTTCGATGACGTCAATGTCGCGGCTGTAGGAATTCACCAACTGGCCGCCGTTACGGCCGCTGGCGCCGAAGCCGATGCGGGCGGATTCCAGCACCACCACGTTGTAGCCGGCCTCTACCAGGAACAGCGCAGAAGACAGACCTGTGTAGCCGCCGCCGACGATGCAAACGTCGCATTCAATAGATTCATTCAGTTGCGGGTAGGGCTGATGGCTGTTGGCCGAAGCCGCATAGTAGCTTTTTACGTGTTCAGTCATGATGGGTGCCCTTATTCCAGCGAAATCCAGGTGGTTTTCAGTTCGGTGAATTTATCCAGCGCATGCAGCGATTTGTCGCGACCGTTGCCGCTTTGCTTGTAGCCGCCGAACGGCACGGTCATGTCTCCGTCGTTGTAGTTATTGACGAAAACCGAACCGGCTTTTAACTGTCGAGCCATGCGGTGGGCGCGGGACAGGTCGCGAGTCCAGACGGCGGCACCCAGGCCATACTCGCTGTCGTTGGCCAACTGCAATGCCTGCTGTTCGCCGTTAAACGACGTTACCGCCAGAACCGGACCGAAAATCTCATCGCGCGCCACGCTCATGGTGTTATCCACCTGGGTGAGAATGGTCGGGCCGAGGTAACCGGCATGGCCGCTACGCGCGTGCTCGCGCCCGTCAAGGAACAGCGCTGCGCCCTGGCTCAATCCTTGCTCGATATAATCGGCCACTTTTTCGCAGTGGGCCTGATCGATCATCGTGCCCATCACCGTGGTCGGATCGAGCGGATCCCCCGGCATGAAGGTTGCCGCATGCTTGCGCAGGGCTTGCAAGAATTCCTGCTGAATGCTCTCTTCCACCAGCAGCCGGGTACCGGCGATGCACACTTGCCCTTGATTGTAGAAGATACCCGCCGCCGCGCCCTGCGCCGCTTTGTCCAGATCCGGGCAGTCGGCAAAAATGATATTGGCGCTTTTGCCGCCGGCTTCCAGCCACACGCGTTTCATATTGGATTGACCGGCGTAGATCATCAGCTGTTTGGCGACCAGGGTGGAGCCGGTGAAGGTGAGGGCGTCGACGTCGTTATGCAGCGCCAGCGCCTTGCCCGCATCCTGGCCGTAACCGGGGATGATGTTCAGCACGCCGTCCGGCAACCCGGCCTGTTGCGCCAGCTTGCCCAGATAGATCGCGCTCAGCGGGGATTTCTCCGAAGGTTTGAGGATCACGCTGTTGCCCGTGGCCAACGCCGGGCCGAGTTTCCAGCAGGCCAGCAGCAACGGGAAGTTCCAGGGTACGATAGCGCCCACCACCCCGATCGGCTCGTGTTCGATCAACGCCAGTGCGTCGCCGCCGGTGGGGGCGATTTCGCCGTAGACCTTGTCGACAGCTTCGGCGTACCAGCGCAGACAGCGGATAGCGCCGGGCACGTCGTCGCGCAGGCTGTGGAGGATCGGCTTGCCGGTATCCAGCGTTTCCAGCAGTGCCAGCTCCTCTTGGTGCTGCTCCATCAATGCCGCCAGCTGCAGCAAGGTAGCCTTGCGTTGCGCCGGTGCGGCCCGTGACCAGTCGCCGCGCTCAAACACCTCGCGCGCCGCGCTGACCGCCAGATCGATATCGGCGCTGCTCCCCCGCGCCACCTGCGTCAATTCGCGCTGAGCGGCAGGATCCTCCACGGCGAAGGTTTCGCCTTGTACGGCCTGTTGATAGCGGCCATTAATAAACAGTCGGTTCTCAATATTCAGGGCTTGCGCCCGGTGTTGCCAATACTGCAGGTGATGGAAGTCCATGCCTTGCTCCGTTGATCAGAATGTCGTCGGCGTGTGGGCGCTGATAATCCGGCAAATCCGCGCCGACGTGTTGCTGAAACTGTGGGGAATGCCGGTGTTGATGGCGTAGCTCTGGCCGGCCAACAGGTGATAGTTCTGCCCGTTGACCTGCAGCAGCACTTCGCCTTCCAGCAGGGTGCCTATCTCTTCCCCCTGATGTTTGATGCGTTCGCCGGTGGTGGTACCCGGTTCGTAGGTTTCGATCATCATCGCCAGCGTGCGGTTGGGGTCGCCGTTGTGAATCAGCTTCATCGACACCCCCTGGCTGCCAATCTCGATCAGATCTTCATGATCGATGACAATCCGCGTCTCATCCGGCTTTTCCGGCTCGGCGAAAAACGCCGACAGTGACAGCCCATACACCGTCAGCAGTTTTTGCAGCGTGCTGATGGCCGGGCTGACCTTGTCCTGCTCGATAGTGCTGATGGCGCTGTGGGTTAATCCAGACAGTTCGGCGGCGCGGCGCTGTGACAACCCTAATTGCTGGCGGATCTGCGACAGACGTTTTCCCGGTGCCAAGCTGACATCGCTCATAGGCGTTTTTCCTTTTGGTAGTGCCGGCAAGCGGTAATGAAGCCGTCGAACAACAGGCGCGACAGGGCATACTCCTCACTGTTCCATTCCGGATGCCATTGCACGCCCAGCGCGAAGGGCTGGTCACGCAGGCTGATCGCTTCCACCAGCCCATCGGCGGCGTGGGCTTCGATGCGGACGTTGGGGCCGAGGGTTTTTGACCCTTGCCCGTGCAGTGAGTTAACCCAGAATCTGTTGCAATCCGGTATCAGTTGCGAGAGCAGCCCGCCTTCCTGAACGATGACTTCGTGGGCGGGGGCGTATTGTTGATCCAGCGGCAGGTCGTGATCTTCACGGTGTTCGAGCAGTTCGGGCAGTTCAAACAATCGACGATGCAAAGTGCCTTGGGTGGCAACCACCATTTCCTGCATGCCGCGGCAAATGGCGAAAAGGGGAATGCGCCTGTCGAGCGCGTGACGGATCAGCGCCAGGCTCAATTCATCTCGCCCGGGATCGGCGTCAGGCTCATCGCCGTTTTCACCATAAAGGTGCGGCTGCACGTTACTGGGGCTGCCGGGCAGCAAAATGCCATCGAGGTGCGGCAGCAATTCTTCCAGCAGTGTGGGCTCCGCCAGCGCGTGCGGCAGGGCGATCGGCAGCCCTCCGGCGGTGATCACTGCATTCAGGTACTTTTCTTGCAAGGTCTGAGTGAGATGCTCGTTTAACCTATACCTGCACATCACTACGCCGACCATCGGTCTGTTAAATATATTGCCCATGCTATCCCCTTGGGTTGTTCGAAATTATGAACGATAAGCTTCTCCAGTGCCGTTTTCGTTCAATATTTTATAAATCTAGCAGTCAAATGGGCAATATTCAAACTCAAATTAACACTTGCAAAACAATTTTGTTGCAACTATGTTTCATTGGTGGGCATTATATTGAACGCGATGGTCAAAAAATATCGACGTCAATAGGTGTGGGAACCACAGACAAAAACATAAATGGCGGGTGAATCATGCAGACCAACTTAGTAGAAGTGGAAAACTTTGTTCAGCACAACGAAGAAAGGCGAAGTAGCGCGTTCCAGCGTGAAGTGAAGAAATACCTGGAACGTTATCCATTGACTCAGCACGTTGACGTTCTGCTGACCGATCTCAACGGCAGCTTCCGCGGCAAACGCATACCTGTCAGTGGCCTGAGCAAGCTGGAGAAGGGCTGCTACTTCCCGGCGTCGGTGTTTGCGATGGATATTCTCGGCAACGTAGTAGAAGAAGCCGGGCTGGGGCAGGAACTGGGTGAGCCGGATCATATCTGTGTCCCGGTGCCGGGCACGCTGACGCCGTCTGCGGCGGACCCGCAATATATCGGCCAGGTATTACTCACCATGCTGGATGAAGATGGTACTCCCTTTGACGTTGAACCGCGTAATGTGCTGAACCGAGTGTGGCAGCGTTTGCGTCAGCGCGGGCTTTCCCCCGTAGTAGCGGTAGAGTTGGAGTTCTATCTCATCGATCGTCAGCGCGACTCGGAAGGCTATCTTCAGCCGCCGTGTGCGCCAGGCACTCAGGAGCGCAATACCCAAAGCCAGGTGTATTCCGTCGACAACCTTAATCACTTCGCCGACGTGCTGAGCGACATCGACGAGCTGGCGCGTTTGCAGGGCATCCCGGCGGACGGCGCGGTGGCGGAAGCCTCACCGGGCCAGTTTGAGGTAAACCTGCATCATACCGATAACGTTCTGCAAGCCTGCGACCACGCATTGGCTCTGAAGCGCCTGATCCGCATGGTGGCGGAAAATCACAATATGCACGCGACCTTTATGGCCAAGCCGTATGAAGAACACGCCGGCAGCGGCATGCACGTGCACATCAGCATGCTCGACAAACAGGGTAACAACGTATTCGCCGATGACGACGGCGAGGACTCCGCGTTGCTGAAGCAGGCGCTGGCGGGGATGATTGCCCTGATGCCTTCTTCTATTGCGCTGCTGGCACCGAACGTTAATGCCTATCGCCGCTTCCAGCCGGGCATGTACGTGCCGACCCAGGCTTCCTGGGGCCATAACAACCGCACCGTGGCGCTGCGCATCCCCTGCGGCGACCGCGATAGCCACCGCGTGGAGTACCGCGTGGCCGGCGCCGATGCCAACCCTTATCTGGTGATGGCGACCATTCTGGCGGGTATGGTTTACGGGCTGGAAACGCCGCTGCCGCTGCAAGAGCCGGTGACCGGCAACGGATTGGAGCAGGAGGGACTGGCGTTCCCGATCCGCCAGAGCGATGCGCTGTACGAATTCGAACACCAGCCGGTGCTGAATGCGCTGCTCGGCGAAAGGTTCAGCCATGTTTACCTGGCCTGTAAAACGGATGAAATGGTGCAGTTCGAGCGCCTGATCACCGAGACCGAAATCGAGTGGATGCTGAAAAACGCCTGATCCCGCTCAATCCGAACCTACCGCGCGCGTCTGGCGCATTGCGCCGGCTATCCTGTGGCCTGCGAAGCTGCGCGCTGCGGTACCGCATTTCTTCCATCTGGGCGTACAGGACGCCGGCGAGGAAATAACCATGACAGCCATTACCCTTCCGTCAGTCAGCGCGGGCGTCTGCCTGTGCCGCAGTGAATACGGGCCATTCGCTGGCCGAGTTCGTTTACCTTCATATCGCTTTTCCCGCCGTCCGAGCAGCAGTTTCCCCGCGGCCTCTCTGAATGACGCCAAACGGTTACCAGCAGAGGACAACGAGGGGAAGCGCTATGACGATTAATGCTACCGACTGTAATCCGGCGGCCAAGCCGCAACTGCGCAAGACCCTCAAGCTGTGGCAGGTGGTGATGATGGGCCTGGCGTATCTGACGCCGATGACGGTATTCGATACTTTCGGCATCGTGTCCGGCGTCACCGACGGCCATGTGCCTTCTTCCTACCTGTTTGCGCTGGCCGGAGTGCTGTTTACCGCCATCAGCTACGGCAAGCTGGTACGCCAGTTCCCGACCGCCGGCTCTGCTTACACCTATGCGCAGAAAGCGATTAACCCGCACGTCGGCTTTCTGGTCGGCTGGTCCTCGCTGCTGGATTACCTGTTCCTGCCGATGATCAACACGCTGTTGGCGAAAATTTACCTGACCGCGCTGTTCCCCGAGGTGCCGCCCTGGATTTGGGTGGTGGGGTTCGTGATCATCATGACGGCGATTAACCTGAAAAGCGTCAATCTGGTGGCGAACTTCAATACGTTGTTCGTACTGGCCCAGGTGGCGATTATTCTGGTGTTTATCTACCTGGTGGTGCACGGCCTGCGCAACGGCGAAGGGGTAGGAACGGTATGGAGTTTGCAGCCGTTCATCAGTGAGAACGCGCATTTGTTGCCGATTATCACCGGCGCTACCATCCTGTGCTTCTCGTTCCTCGGTTTTGATGCGGTCACCACCCTGTGTGAAGAAACGCCCAATGCCGCCAAGGTGATCCCGCGTGCAATCTTCCTTACCGCGCTGTACGGCGGGGTGATCTTTATCAGCGTGTCGTTCTTTATCCAGCTGTTTTTCCCTTCCATTCAGCGTTTTCATCAGCCGGATGCGGCGCTGCCGGAAATCGCGCTGTACGTGGGCGGCAAGCTGTTCCAGGCCATCTTCCTCTGCACTACCTTTATCAATACGCTGGCCTCCGGCCTGGCGTCGCACGCCAGCGTTTCACGGCTGCTGTACGTGATGGGGCGCGATAACGTGTTCCCGGAAAAATTCTTCGGCTATATTCACCCTAAATGGCGCACGCCGGCATTGAACGTGCTGATGGTTGGGCTGGTGGCGCTGTCCGCGCTGTCTTTTGATCTGGTCACCGCCACGGCGCTGATCAACTTCGGTGCGCTGGTGGCCTTCACCTTCGTTAACTTGTCGGTCATCAGCCATTTCTTTATTCGCGAGAGGCGCAACAAGAGCTGGAAGGACCGCTTCCACTACCTGATACTGCCGCTGATTGGTGCGTTGACGGTGGCGGTGCTGTGGTTGAACCTGGAAAAAAGCTCTCTGACCATGGGGTTGATCTGGGCGGCACTCGGTTTTGCTTATCTGGTGTACCTCACCCGGCGTTTCCGTCAGCCACCGCCGCAGTTTGAGCGGCAGCCGCAGCAATAACGAAATCAGGCGGGTTTTCCCGCCTTTCTTTTTCTGCCGTCCGGCAGTAGAGTGAAAATTCCGATAAAAAATAACCCATTGGATGGCTTTCATGTTTTCTTTACCCACCCCATACAAAGCCACGCTGCTCGGTTTGTTGGCGATCCTGCTGTGGAGCAGCGTCGTTGGCCTGATACGCAGCGTTAGCGAAGGGTTGGGGCCGATCGGTGGTGCCGCGATGATCTACAGCGTCAGTGCACTGTTTTTGTTGCTGGTGCTCCGCCTGCCGAATCTGCGTCATTTTCCGCGTCTTTATCTGATCCTCGGCAGCCTGCTGTTTGTCAGCTATGAGATCTGCCTGTCGCTGTCGCTGGGCTATGCCAATACCCGGTTGCAGGCGATAGAAGTGGGGATGATCAACTATCTCTGGCCCTGTTTTACCGTGTTGATGGCGCTGGTGTTCAACGGGCAAAAAGCCAAATGGTGGCTGCTGCCCGGGCTGTTGTTGTCGCTGTTCGGCATTGGCTGGATCATGAGCGGTGAGGGCGGATGGTCGCCGGCGCAGATGCTGGAGAATGTGCGCAGTAACCCGCTGAGTTATTCGCTGGCTTTTGGCGGCGCAGTGATTTGGGCGCTGTATTGCAACCTGACCAAAAAAATTGCGCAGGGCAGCAACGGGGTGGTGCTGTTTATTACGCTGACCGCCGTGGCGCTGTGGCTGAAATATGCCTTCAGCGACGAAAGCGGCATGCAGTTTACCTGGCCGGTGAGCCTGACGCTGCTGTGTGCCGGTATGGCGATGGGGGCCGGTTATGCGGCGTGGAATGTCGGCATTTTGCACGGCAACATGACGCTGCTGGCGACGGTATCCTATTTTACGCCGGTGCTGTCGGCGGTCTTTGCCGCGCTGGTGCTCGATACTACGCTGACGGTCAGTTTCTGGCAGGGCGTGGTGATGGTCACCCTCGGTTCGCTGATCTGCTGGCGGGCAACCCGTGGAAAGTAACGGAAATTATCAGTCGACCCTGGGATAGTGGGCTAGAATTTAACTAGCGACAGTACCTGAAGGAACATAAAAATGAGAGACGATATCCAATTCATTCAGCAGCCAGTGATTGACGATGAAAACTATATGCGCGGTGATACAGTGCGCCTGACCACCGCTAACTTGCGCCATGAATACCAGCTTGATGTCGGCATTCTGCGCCGGGAAGGCAAGTTGATTTTCGGCTCGGTAGTTGCCGCTGCGCCGAAGGTGGATATCCCACCCAAAGAGTGGGAGGTGGCACCGGGGCAGGAAGTGGTTTTCCGTCAGGAAAATATTGCCAAAGCGGTACCGGGGGCACGCTGAAGCGTAAATATCCGTTCTGCTTTATCTTAAAATAGGAACGGATACATCAGGTTGTTTTTTTGATTTATTTTTTAAATTCAAACGATTGTGTCAACTTATCATTCCTTTTCATTAAGGGGAATGATAAGGATTTCCATTTGCCATTAGAATATTCTGATAGTCGTTGTTAATATTACAGGATTGATGTGGCTTATAGGGATGTTGACTGAATTACTATGACACAACCGGCAGATACCGCCCGTATTTTTATTGGCTGTGATCCGAATGATTGCGATCTGGAACAGATGATGGTTCTGGAATATAGCCTGCGTAAACACGCATCCATTCCCGTCCATATCGAATGGATGAGGCTTTCACGGGATCCCGCCAGTTTCTGGCACTCCAACGGCGCAGGCGTTGGTTGGAATACGGAATGCTGGGCTACGCCTTTTTCGGCGTTCCGCTGGGGTATTCCTGCGTTCTGTAATTTTCAGGGGCGCGCATTCTATTCGGATGCCGATGTCTTGTATCTCAGCGACATTGCAGAAATTTGGCACCATCCGATGGAAGAGGGGAAAGCCATATTAGCATCGGGCAGCGGCAAGGATTTACGGTTGGGTGAAATGCTGTGGGATTGCGAAGCGGCGGCGCATTTTCTGCCGCCGCTCGAAGAATTGCACCGTGACCGGCATGGCCATAAAAAGATGCAGCAGTTCTTTGAACAACACCCTGAATATGTTGAATCCCTGGCACCGGAATATAGCAATCTCGACGGTGACGATTTGCCGCTGGAAGCGTTGAAGGCATTGCATTACTCAGACATGGGCAGCCAGTTCTCGCACCGTTTCTCGTTGCCGCGCCTGCAATCTGAAAACCGTCGCCATTGGTTCGACGGCAAAATTTACAGCCATTACCGTGACGATCTGCGCGAACTGTTTGAACAGTACTATCACGAAGCGCTGGCGGCAGGTTACACCCTGGAACAGTACCGCAATCCACAGCTTTTCGGTCACTTTAACAAGCAATCGCAAAAGCAATATAACGGCAACACCATTACTCGCAAGAAAAAACCCTTTCTGCAGCGTATGTTCGGCAATATGTTCGGTTAACGCCGTCAGTAGCGCTTTCCTTCGTTAACGCTCTCATGTTGCCTGTCATCCTCCTCTCTGCCGGCCAATTCGTTCCGGCTTTTTAACCTCGAAAAATGTCATCTGCACTCGTTTTGGGTGTTGTACACAATTGGCACAAAAACTGCTTTATAAATCACCGGGCATGACAAAAATCACATCGAACGTGAATTTGCATGAAACATAATTTGACAAATGTGAACGCAATCGATTACCTATTCGCGAAATGCATAACTGGATCACAGATTATTACACTCGGTGATTTCTATAATGCGCGCGTCGCCCGAGAAATCGTCAGCGGGGGTAACGCCAGGTGTCGTCAGACTCATTGTCATCTTTTCTAACGGGCAGGAAATGGCCCTTTAAGCATGTGGTAATAAAAATGAAAAAAATAGCTCTAGCAGCAGGTGTATTGCTCGCAGCGTCTTACAGTGCATCATCAATGGCTGATAGCAAAGACAGCCAATTCGTCTCGGATTGGTGGCATCAGAGCGTTAACGTGGTGGGCAGCTACCACACCCGTTTCGGGCCGCAGTTGAACAATGATCTGTATCTTGAATACGAAGCCTTCGCCAAAAAAGATTGGTTCGATTTCTATGGCTACGTCGATGTGCCCAAGTTCTTCGGTGTCGGCAATACGCCGGACCGCGGCATCTGGGACAAGGGTTCACCGCTGTTTATGGAGATCGAACCGCGCTTCTCCATCGACAAGCTGACCGGCACGGATCTGAGCTTCGGGCCGTTCAAAGAATGGTACTTCGCCAACAACTATATCTATGATCTGGGTCATAACACCGAAGGCCGCCAGAATACCTGGTACATGGGGCTGGGTACGGACATCGATACCGGCCTGCCGATGAGCCTGTCGATGAACATCTATGCCAAATACCAGTGGGAAAACTACCAGGCTGCCAATGAGAACAGCTGGGATGGTTACCGCTTCAAGGTGAAATACTTTGTGCCCTTGACCCAAGTGTGGGGCGGAAACCTGAGCTACATCGGTTTCACCAACTTTGACTTCGGTTCCGATCTGGGCAAAGACAGCAACTGGACCGACGGCACCGGCAAACAGGTTCGCACCAGCAATTCGATCGCTTCCAGCCACATTCTGGCGCTGAACTACGATCACTGGCACTACTCGTTCGTGGCCCGTTACTTCCATAACGGCGGCCAGTGGCAAGATGGCTCGGAGATTGGTACGCCGCAGGGCCCAATTAAATCTACAGGCTGGGCTTATTACCTCGTGGCCGGTTATAACTTCTGATTTTCCGTGGTATCAGAAACAGAAAACCCCGCTTTGGCGGGGTTTTTTTGTTATCACTGCGCTTGTTCACCAGGTAAATGTCTCACCGGCATAAATAATCGTCCTTTGATTACGTGGCATTCATTATCGATCCAATGGATGATTTGTTCACGGCTCACGCCTTCGGATTGCGCGTAGCGGTGAAGATCGCCGTTAAAGTGCTGAGTGATATATTCCATGAGGGTCATTTGCATGTCTTTTGCTCCTGAACGCCCACCCGTTGCCAACTGGCCACCGCGGGAGGTTAAGGTTTCTCAGACGCTGAATTTAAAGTATTGGCTACCAAATCTCAACATAAAGCACCAGGATGGTGCGACAGGCGTCAAATTTAGTAAAAAAAGAATCCCGCACGGAGAGGCGGGAAGCATTCAGTTTATCATTCTGGACGATAAAATAAGATTTTGAGGTGCGACGAAAAAGAGCAGACTAACTCTTTTTAGTACCTTTTCAAGGTACTGTAAGGCTTATTTTGCTGCAAGAAAAATCTTGTCGCTAGGTTCGGTTTTTTCGAATAGTTTTGCGCTGGAATAATCTTTCATCACTCTCCTTGCTCTGGCCGGTCCGGTCGCCTTTTCATGGCTCACAATCTCGGAGTTTTCCTTATCCTTTATGGGGGGAATTACCGCTATAGTTAATGTAATACCCCAGGCAGGAAGTCATAGCATGAACAAAAAACGTACAACTCTCACGGCACTGGCGCTGATTGTCTCGCTGGGTCTGTCTTCTGCGCCAGTGTTCGCCGATAAAGGCGGCAATGGCAACGGCAACGGCGGTGGGCACGGTAATAGTCAAGGCAACGGTGGCGGTAATGGTCACGGCAACAGCGGCAAAGGCAATAGCGGCGACCACGTCAAAGGCAATAAAGACAAGGGCCATAAAGCCAAAGGTGACGAACGCGATCTGGTGTCGGTCAATATCTCTCACGATCGGGTACGTTCGCTTGCGCTGAATTACGGCCTGACCGGTTATCGTTCTTTGCCGCCGGGCATCGCCAAGAACCTGGCACGCGGCAAACCGCTGCCTCCAGGCATCGCCAAGAAAATGGTGCCTTCTTCAATGCTGCGCGATCTGCCGTCCTATCCGGGTTACGAATGGCGTATTGCCGGTAACGATCTGGTGTTGGTGGCATTGAGCACCGCCATTGTAGCTTCGGTGATTAACGGCGTGTTTGACTGACGCCCGGCGTCTTCGACTCAAAGCCTCGCTTCGGCGGGGCTTTTTTCTTTCCGATGGAGAGTTGCCTGAGCGGTGGCGACTGTGATGAACTCTGTTTTCATTTGGGTAAACAAAAAGGAAGGCGTTATGTTCAGAGCGTTATTGTTCGCCTGCTGTCTGGCCAGTTTTTCGGCGCTGGCAGGCGACGGGGGGACGCTGGGCGAATTGGTCAACCAGCGTCTGGCTTATATGAAAGACGTCGCCGGTTACAAAGCTCGGCAGCACTTGCCGATCGAGGATCTTGCCCAGGAAGCCAAGGTGCTGGCCAGTACGGAGGCGGAGGCGGGCAGATTAGGGTTGGACCCGCTCTCGGTGCGGCCGTTTATCGTGGCGCAGATGGATGCCGCCAAGGCGATTCAGTACCGCTATCGCGCAGACTGGCTGGCGACGCCGGAAAGCGGTTGGCAACCGCGCCCGCTGGACAGCGTGCGGCCTCAGATCGCCGAGCTAAGCAACCGCATTCTGCAACGGCTGGCGCAGCAATTAAAAGCCGGGCCATTGACAGAACAGGCACGGAGCGCTTTTGTCAGCACCATCAGTCAGGCTAATCTCAGCGAAGCCGACAAGCAGCGGTTGTTCACCGCCTTGCTGGCAGTCAGGGCCGGCAAGATGGGGTGAGCGGCGTGGCTAATCGTGGCTGGCGCTGCCGCGCTGAAAAGTCAGTACCCGGCTGCGGTTGGCTATCAGATCCACGCTGTAACCGCGAAAATACAGACAAAAGCGCTTTAGCCACGGGCCGTCGCTACTTTCTACCAGCATGCGGCCGTGGCCAAGCGAACTGATAGTGCCGGTCTGCGCCGCCGGACCCACGCCGATGTGCACCCGATCGCCGCAAATCTCGAAGGCGGTGCGGTATTGTGGATGATACCAGAGACCCTGTATGTGTTTCAGACAGTCGCCGTTGGGCGTTACCGGCAGGAAGCTGCGCGCCACGTGGCCCACTTCGCCTTCAACCGCTTCACCGGTCCATTTCAGCCGCATTGGCATATGGGCAGAAAGCGACACCGCATAGCCGTCATCGGCCTGGTAAAGCGGTTCGCCGATCCCCAAATAGCTAAGGTTACCGTCTTTCACCTCCAGCCAGTAAGGCTCTGCCACCGTGGCGTAAATGCCGTCGGGAATGGCGGTGCTGCGCTGCGGCAGTGCCTCGTCGAGCAGGGCGGCCATCACCTGTAGCGCCATGCCAAAGCTGTCGCAATCCTCGCGGTTGGCCACCAGCGCTACCCCAGCCTGCCGATCGGGCGTCAGCAGAAAATAGCTTTTGTAACCGGCATGCGAACCGCCGTGGCCCAGTAAAGAATGCGAGCCGAGCGAGGTATGCGCCAATCCCAGACCGTAAGCGCTGAGCTGGCCCTGATTGAGCCGCCGCGGGGCGCCAAGCTGCGCCAACACGCCGTGGCCCGGGCCTTCATCAGCCAGCAGCGTTTGCAGCCAGCGGGTGAGGGCATTGGCGCTGCCGGCCAGGCTGCCGGAGGCGGACAGGTGCAGGCCGGCGCTGGCCAGTTGCCAACCCTGCGGGGAACGCCAGTAGCCGGGCGACAGCCCGGGCACCACGTCAAACCAGCTTTCCGGCGCCCGCAACTGAACCTGCAGCGGCTTGGCAATATGCTGTTGCACCAGTTGTTCGAAGTCATAACCTTTGGCTTTTAGCGCCGCTTCAACCAACCGGTATCCGGTATTGGTGTAGGCCACTTCGCTGCCGGACGGATAATTTAGCCCGCGCAGCCCCTGCAGGAACTGCATCACCGGTTGTGCATCGCTGCGCGTATGTACCGAGATACCGAGCAGCCCCAGTGTTTCGCGCACGTCGGGCAATCCGCTGGTCATGTCCAACGCCTGGCCGACGGTCACCTCTGCCAACGGGGCATGCAGATCAGGCAGCAAATCGCCGAGGCGATCGTGCAGACTGAGGGCGTTATCGGTGGCGTTGAGCGCCAATGCGGCGAAGATGTGCTTGGTAATCGAGGCGTAGCGCACCACGCTGTCGGCGGTAAAGGGGGTATTTTGCGCCAGGTCGGCCAGGCCGGCGCTGGCGGTTGCCCGTATCTGCCTGGCATCGAACAGGGTCATTGCCCCACCGGGTTCGCCATCGAAGCGCCAATTCGCCAACAGACGATCGGCAACGGCCTGTGCGGCACGCCAGTTTAACGGGGTTTCAGACATGGTAGCCTCCAGAGTGGGTGATCAATTTTGGGCCTTGCTCCGCACACCCGCCCCCTGGCAGTCAAGGTTGCCGGGGAAAGGTTTACGGGGTTTATTGCCGGGCAACGGCCGGGCTTTTCGGCAGATTGTGGCGTACCGTGCAATCCCTATGCCGCTGTTTTGTGCGCTGTTCCGACCAGATACAAGGGTTTTCACTCAAACTGCGATGCAGTACGCAAATTGAAACGGGTACAGGAAAGGAGGCATGATTTATGCCAAAAAATCAGGAGGCGAAGTGACGTCTTGGTGACGCCGGGGCAAGGGAGTCGCCCCGGCTTGGGCATAGGCGGTGGGTTAACGTGGTAGCTCGCAGGACAGCAGGCTATCGATCATTTGCTTCAGCAGGCGTTGCAAAGCGGCCGCTCGCTGTGGCTCAAAGGCAAAGGGGTATTGCTCGGACATGTAATTGACCTGTGCCAGCTCCAGCTGAATCGCATGCTGCTGTTGCTGCGGCTGGCCATAAGCACGGGTGATGTATCCGCCTTTAAAACGGCCGTTAAGCACGTGCGTAAACTGCTGTTGCCGTTCGCAGCAGGCAACCAGACGATCGCTCAGCGCCGGGGCGCAGCTTTCACCGCCGTTGGTACCCAGGTTGAGATCCGGCAGCTTACCGTCGAACAGCCGTGGGATCACCGAGGCGATGGAGTGCGCATCGAACAATAGCGCGTAGCCGTGTTTGGCTTTCAGTCGCGCCAGTTCATCCTGCAGTTGCTGGTGGTAGGGCTGCCAGATTTGCTGCAAATAGCCGGCGCGCTCATCGTCCGACGGCGCTTTGCCCGGCAAAAAACTCGGGCGGCCGTCAAACAGCACATCAGGGTACAGGCCGGTGGTGGCGGTGGTATACAGCGGCTTATCGTCGGCCGGGCGGTTAAGATCGATGACAAAGCGCGAGTAGTTGCCGACCAGCACACTGGCACCCATAGCGCGGGCAAAATCATACAACTGCGGGATGTGCCAGTCGGTATCGGGCAGCGGCCGAGCCTCTTCGGTCAAACCGGCTTCGACCGCCGGCGTCAATCGGGTGCCGGCATGGGGAATGCTGATCAGCAGTGGCAGGCTGCCGGCCTGAAAATCATAGGGATCGCGAATGGTCATTGACGTACTTCTCCTCGGAAAATCACCGTACAGGGCAGTTGTCCGCCCAACCAGTAAGCCAGTTCAGCCGGCCGGGAAATCGGCCAGTGTACAAAATCCGCCACCTTGCCGGCTTCCAGCGTGCCGTGACTCTCTTGCAGGCCCAGCGCTTTGGCCGCGTGAACCGTGACGCCTGCCAGCGCTTCTTCCGGCGTCAGGCGGAACAGCGTGCAAGCCATGTTGATCATCAGGCGCAGCGACAGCGCCGGCGAAGTGCCTGGGTTGGCATCGCTGGCGATTGCCATGGCCACCCGGTGCTTGCGGAACAGATCCACCGGCGGGCACTGGGTTTCGCGCAGCAGGTAATAAGCGCCGGGCAGCAGCACCGCGACGGTGCCGGCATCGCCCATCGCACGGGCGTCTTGCTCAGTGGCATATTCCAGGTGATCGGCGGAGAGAGCATGGTGATGCGCCGCCAGCTCGCTGCCGCCGAGGGCGGAAAGCTGTTCGGCGTGCAGCTTCACCGGCAGGCCGACGGCTTCGGCGGCGGCGAACACCCGCTCAACCTGCGCCGGTGAGAACGCCAGATGCTCGCAGAAGGCGTCGACCGCGTCTGCCAGCCCGGCTGCGGCGGCCTGAGGAATAATGGTATTGCACACCAGATCGATGTAGTCGTCGGCGCGGTTGGCGTATTCCGGCGGCAGCGCGTGGGCCGCCAGGCAGGTGGTTTTCACCTCAACCGGCAGCATGTCGCCAAGCCGGCGCGCCACGCGCAGCATTTTCAGTTCGCTTTCCGGCGTCAGCCCGTAACCGGACTTGATCTCCACGCAGGTTACGCCTTCCGCCAACAGGGGCCGTAAACGGAACAGCGCTTGCTCGAGCAGCGCCTCTTCGTCGGCGTCGCGGGTGGCTTTGACGGTGGAAATGATGCCGCCGCCTTGAGCTGCGATCTCGGCATAACTTACGCCGTTCAGGCGCTGTTCGAATTCGCCGCTGCGGTTGCCGCCGAACACCAGATGGGTATGGCAGTCGACAAAGCCCGGCGTGATGATACCGCCGTCGAATCTCACCGTTTCATCCGCTGTCAGCCCCGCAGGCAGCGCCGCATATTCGCCCACCCAGACGATTTTGCCTGCGCGCACGGCGATCGCGCCATCGCTGAGGGTGTGATACTTGCCGTCGCGCATGGTGACGATGTCGGCCCCGTGCCACAGGCTGTCGCAGTGAATCTCAGACGTCATTGCTTTCCTCCGCCGGAGCCTTGGCTCCCACATGGTTGTATATACAATTAAAAACAACCTAGCGCATTCACCGGTTTGTCACAAGAGGCGGGGTAAAAATTTGTTATCGGGATGTGATCGCGAAGAGAGAGCGGGCGCAAAGGCTGCACCCGCGGGGGAATTAAACGTCGCTGGTGAAACGGCCAAACAGTTGGTAGCGGCTGCCGGGATACAACAGGCGCGCCGAGGTGACTACGTTTTTGCCGGACCAGGTGCGGCGGTGAATCAACAGACCCGGTTCGTGATCTTCCAGTTGCAGCAGGTCGCGCTCCTGGCGGGTCGGTACTACCGCTTCCACAATGTGTTCGCCGGCGGTCAGCGGGGCGGCTTGCGTCAGGTAGATATACGGCGTAACGCGGTCGAAATCCTGCTTCATGTAATCGGGCGCGACCACCGGATTGACGCAGCGGTCTTCCACCTGCACCGGCAGATCATTTTCGTAATGCACGATCTGCGAATAGAACAGCTGCTGGCCGGGTTGGATACCTAATGCCAGCGCTTCTTCCTCGCTGGCCGGCCGCGCTTTCAGTTGCAGGATCTTGCTGCTGTGGCGATGGCCGCGTGCGGCGATTTCGTCGGCGATGTTATGCACTTCCAGCAGCGCGGTATGCGCTTTGGCCTCGGCGACGAAGGTGCCGACGCCCTGCATGCGGATCAGGAAACCTTCGCTGGTCAGCTCGCGCAGTGCGCGGTTGATGGTCATGCGGCTGACGCCCAGTTCCGCCACCAGTTCACTTTCAGAGGGCACACGCTGGTGCGGCAGCCAATGGCCCGCACGGATTTGGTTTACGATCGCCTGCTTGACCCTTTGGTAGATCGGGGCGGGGGTATCGCTCATTGCAGCAGCCAGTTGTAACAGGGTCTGTTGATCAACCACGACGTTAACCTCGTCAAATAAAAAAATAATAACACCAGTTTACTGTTGATGCTGGCGTATGTATATGTATATACAACTAGGGGCCGGTTCGCCACAGCAATGCGATGGGCCTGTGCATTTTCGGATGCGTGATCTTCGCGCGTTATTAGCCATTACACTAACAGTGGAATACTGCCATGCCTGCTTATTTTGCCTCACGCGCTCTGCTCCCTGAGGGGTGGGCGCATAACGTCCGCCTGGACGTCGATGCGCACGGTCACCTGGCACAGGTGATTGCCGATTCAGATCCCGAAGGCTGCATTCGCCTGCACGGCGATGTGGTGCCGGGCATGCCGAACCTGCATTCCCACGCCTTTCAGCGTGCGATGGCCGGGCTGGCAGAGGTCGCGGGCAACCCGCAGGACAGTTTCTGGACCTGGCGCGATCTGATGTATCGCCTGGTGCAGCGACTGACTCCGGAGCAGGTGGAAGTTATCGCCCGACAACTGTATATCGAAATGCTGAAGGGAGGATATACCCAGGTTGCCGAGTTCCACTATCTGCATCATGGCGCCGACGGCAACCCTTATGCCGATCGCGGTGAAATGACCGGCCGGCTCAGCCAGGCGGCGCAGCAGGCGGGGATAGGCATGACCCTGTTGCCGGTGCTGTACAGCTATGCCGGTTTTGGCGCCCAGCCCGCCCAAGCCGGGCAAAAACGTTTTATTCAGGATGCGGACAGCTACCTGCAACAGCAGCAGGTGATTGCCCGTCAGGTGGCGAACCAACCGCTGCAAAACCAGGGGCTGTGCTTCCACTCCTTGCGGGCGGTAGAGCTGAGCCAGATGCAACAGATCCTGGCGGCGTCGGACAGCGCCTTGCCGGTGCATATCCATATCGCCGAGCAGCAAAAAGAGGTCAACGATTGCCTGGCCTGGAGCGGCCAACGCCCGGTGGCCTGGCTGTATGAGCACATGCCGGTGGACTCGCGTTGGTGCCTGGTGCACGCCACCCATCTCGATCGCGCGGAGCTGGAGCAATTGGCGCGCAGCCAGGCGGTGGCTGGCCTGTGCCTGACCACCGAGGCCAACCTGGGCGATGGCATTTTCCCCGGTGACGCCTATCTGCACCATCAGGGCCGCTGGGGCATAGGTTCCGACAGCCACGTGTCGCTCAACGTGGTAGAAGAGTTGCGCTGGTTCGAATACGGCCAGCGGCTGCGCGATCAGCGCCGTAACCGCCTGACCACGCCACAACAACCGGCGGTGGCTGACGTGCTGTACCAACAGGCATTGCAGGGTGGGGCGCAGGCCTGTGGCACCCCGATTGGCCGTTTGCAGAGCGGTTACCGCGCCGACTGGCTGGTACTCGATGGCGACGATCCTTATCTGGCCGCCGCACCCGATGCCTCGATCCTCAACCGCTGGCTGTTCGCCGGCGGCAAAGAACAAATCCGCGATGTCTTCGTCGGCGGCCGCCAGGTGATCGAACAGGGGCGTCACGCGTTGCAACGGCAGAGCAGCGCGGAATTCCTGCAGGTGCTGAAAACTTTCCAGCAGGAGGCGTGATGAGCCTGACCCGTTTTGATTTTGATTCCCTGCCGGTGACGCCCTGGCGCAACGGCGGCGGCGAAACCCGTGAGATCGCCTGTTGGCCACCGGGTGCGCAGGATTTCGACTGGCGCGCCAGCATTGCCACCATCGCGCAGGACGGCCCGTTTTCGGCATTTGACGGCATCGACCGCTCGATTACTCTGCTGGAGGGCGACGGCGTGCATTTGTTCAGCGCGGGGCAAATCGATCACCGGTTGTCGCAGGTCGGCGAGCCCTTTGCCTTTTCCGGCGACGTGGCGTTGGACGCCAGGCTGCTGGGCGGCGCCAGCCAGGATTTTAACATCATGACCCGGCGTGGGCGCTGGGTGGCCAAGGTGCAACGCATCACCGCCGGCGTGACCTTGCCGGCGGGCCACGCCGGTGTGCTGTATGTGCTGCGGGGAACCTGGTCGCTGGCGGGTGGCATCACGCTGGCTGCACGCCAGGGCGGCTGGTGGCCGGCCGAACAGCACGACGGGCAACTGATGCCGCTGGCGAAAGAAAGCCTGGCCCTGTGGGCCGATATTCACCCGGTTTAATCCGCTCATCCGGCAGGCGGCGCCCTTGCTCCAATTAGGTGCGCCGCCTGCGCCATCATGATTCACCCGCATCCGCCATCCCCGCGCCTGAAATCCTTTTTTCCGCCGTCCACGCCGCTTGCGCGTTTGGCACAGTCTTTGCTCCAGTCACTTCGCTTGTATAGACAAGATTATACAGAGCCATTCTGGCGCCCGCGGTGGGGCGTTTTATCGGCAAGACAGGAGCACAGCATGAGCAAGGGCTTTTCCGTGAAAACGGCAATGGGGACACTTTCGATCCTGGCAGCAGCGACAGGATTTTGCGGTTTGACGGCCGCGCAGGCGGCCGATACGCCGGTGGCGATCGGCATCTCCGGCTGGACCGGCTTCGCCCCGTTAACGCTGGCAGACAAGGCGGGGATTTTCAAAAAGCATGGCCTGGATGTCGATCTGAAAATGATCCCGCAGAAAGACCGCCATCTGGCGATCGCCTCCGGTGGGGTGCAGTGCGCCGCCACCACGGTGGAAACCTACGTCGCCTGGAACGCCAACGGCGTGCCAATCACGCAAATCGTGCAGTTGGACAAATCCTACGGGGCCGACGGGCTGGCGGTGCGTAACGGCATCAGTAGCGTGGCGCAGTTGAAGGGCAAGACGGTGGGCGTCGATGCACCCGGCACCTCCTCCTATTTTGCGCTGGCATGGATCCTGGACAAAAACCACATGACGCTGAAAGACGTCAAGCTGGCCACCTTGTCACCGCAGGCGGCGGCGCAGGCTTTCAATGCCGGGCAGAACGACGCGGCGATGACCTACGAACCTTACCTGTCGACGGTCCGCGACAACCCCAAGCAGGGCAAAATCCTGGCCACCACGCTGGATTACCCGATGGTGATGGATACGTTGGGCTGTACGCCTGACTGGCTGAAGAAAAACCCGCAGGCGGCGAAAGCGCTGGTGGAGAGCTATTTCGACGCGCTGGACATGATCAAGGCGCAGCCGGATAAATCCTACGAAATCATGGGGGCGGCGGTGAAGTCCAGCGGCAAGCAGTTTGCCGAGTCCGCCGGCTACCTGCGTTGGCAGGATCGCGAGCAGAACCGCAAGTTCTTCAGCGGTGAAATCGCCGATTTCAGCAAAGAGGCCGCGGCGCTGCTGCTGGAAATGCGCGTGATCCGCAAACTGCCGGACATCGGCACGCTGTATGACGCCAGCTACGTAAACCAGCCATGAAGGAGGAGTCCGAAATGAATTCACCCCTCAGTCCAGTGGCGGAATTGGAACGGGAGCCTGCGGCGCTGCCGCCTGCCAAGCCGCATTGGCATAACCCGATGATGGTGCCGTTACGGCCGGTTGCCGGGCGCCTGCGCGGGTTTCTCGGCCTGGCCTTTTTCGCGCTGTTTGTGGCGCTGTGGGGGCTGGCGACCTTCACCGGGCTGGTGTCGCCGACGTTTCTGGCCGATCCGCTCACCATGCTGCGCGAAGGCGTACTGTTGTTCACCGAGTACGATTTCTCGCTGGATATCGGCATGACGGTGTTCCGGGTGCTGAGCGGTTTCCTGCTGGCGGCGGCCATTGCGGTGCCGCTCGGCATTATGATGGGTTCGTACAAACTGGTGGAAGCGTTTCTCGAACCCTTCGTTTCGTTTTGCCGTTATCTGCCGGCATCGGCGTTTGTGCCGCTGCTGATCCTGTGGGCCGGTATCGGCGAAATGCAAAAAATTCTGGTGATCTTTATCGGCTCATTCTTCCAGATAGTGCTGATGGTGGCGGTGACCGTCGGCGCCGCCCGGCGCGATCTGGTGGAGGCGGCCTATACCCTGGGCGCCTCCAATCGCAGCGTGGTACGAAGGGTGCTGATCCCTGGCGCGGCGCCGGAGATTGCCGAACTGCTGCGTCTGGTGCTCGGCTGGGCCTGGACCTACGTGATTGTCGCCGAACTGATTGGTTCTTCCAGCGGTATCGGCCACATGATTGTCGACAGTCAGGCGCTGTTGAACACCGGGCAGATTATCTTCGGCATTATCGTTATCGGCTGTATCGGTCTGCTGTCCGATCTGCTGTTCAAGGCGGCTAACAAACGCCTGTTTATCTGGAGTTCTCTGCGATGAAAGCCGACAAGCTCAATGTCAGAAACGTATCGCGGATTTTTACCGGGCCGCATGGCGAGCAGACGCAGGCGCTGCTGCCGGTCGATTACCAGGTGCAGGAGAATGATTTCATCACCATTCTCGGGCCTTCCGGCTGCGGCAAATCCACGCTGCTGCGCATCATTGCCGGGCTGGACAGCCCGACGCAGGGGGAGGTGTGGCTGGATGGCCAGCGGGTAGAGGGGCCAGGCGCCGATCGCGGCATGGTATTTCAGAGCTATACGCTGTTCCCGTGGCTCACGGTGGAGCAGAACATCCGTTTTGGCCTGCAGGAACGCGGTGTGGGCGCGGCGCAGCAGAAAGAACGCAGCGACTATTTCATCAACAAGGTCGGGTTGCGCGGTTTTGAACGGCATTTCCCGCGCCAGCTTTCCGGCGGCATGCAACAGCGCACCGCCATCGCCCGCGCGTTGGCCAACGATCCGAAAATCCTGCTGATGGACGAACCTTTCGGCGCGCTGGATAACCAGACGCGGGTGATGATGCAAGAGCTGTTGCTCAACATCTGGGAAGCCTCGCGCAAGACGGTGCTGTTCGTGACGCACGACATCGATGAAGCGATTTTTATGGCCAACAAGGTGGCGATTTTCAGCGCGCGCCCGGGGCGGATCAAAACCGAAGTGCCGGTCAATTTCCCGCATCCGCGCGATTACACCCTGAAAACGTCGCCGGAGTTTATGGCGATCAAGGCGCAGGTCACGGAAGAGGTCCGCAGCGAAACGTTGCAAAGCCTGCACTAAACCCCGTCAGACCATGAAACCTTCCCATTCGCCGGGAAGGGGTTCATGCGCTTTTTGACTTTACCGATACTCAACCCATGAGGTGAGGATGCAAGCCATTTTTTCCGCAGCGCAGGCGGTGCGCCGCCTGGCGCGCCAGCAGGCGAGTTCGCTTGGCGCCTACAACGCCGGGTTATCCAGCGAGGCGGTGCGTAACCGTTACGGTGTCACTGAAATTGCCCGTCTGGCAAGCAACGAAAACCCGTTTGGCGCCAGCCCTCTGGTGCAACAGGCACTGAGCGATTTGGCTCAGCATAGCGGCGTTTACCCCGACCCAAACAGCCAGGCGTTACGGGCGGAAATCGCCGCCCTGACCGGCATCCCTCCGCAGCAGGTGGTGATCGGCAACGGTTCGGAAAACATTCTGGAAATGCTGTGTCTGGCGTTTATTAATCCGGGTGACCGGGTCGTGACCCTGCTGCCGTCGTTTGGGCTGCATGAAATCTACCCGCGCATGATGGGGGCGGAGGTAACGCTGGTGGCGGTCAATCAGGCGCTGGAGTTCGATCTGGCCGCCTGGCGGCTGGCGTTGCAACGGCCGGCCAAGATGGTGGTGTTCAGCAACCCGTCGAACCCGGTCGGCTGCATGCTCGGTCGCGATGACTTTTTGCAATTGATTGCCGCCGTGCCGCAAGACTGCCTGCTGGTGATCGACGAGGCTTATTACGAATACTGCGCCGACCAGGCGGACTACCCGGACAGTCTGGAGCTGCTGCCGTTACAGTCACGACCGTGGATTGTGCTGCGCACCTGCTCCAAAGCCTACGGGTTGGCCGGGCTGCGCGTCGGTTACGGTCTGGCCTGTGACGCCGAGCTGGTGTCGCTGCTCGATCGGGTGCGCACGCCGTTCAACATTAACCGGGCGGCGCAGAATGCGGCGTTGGCAGCATTGCACGATCGGCAGCATGTGGCCGACAGCGTCGCCTGGGTCAGCGAAGCGCGCGCGGCGATGGCGACGGCGTTGCGTGCCCTGGGGTTGCATGTGGCGCCGTCCAGCGCCAATTTCCTGTTTTTTGATTGCGGTTACCCGAGCGAGCGGATAGCCGAAGCGTTGCTGGCGCACGGCATCATCGTCAAACCCTGGCGCGAAGCCGGTTATCAGCGGTTCATCCGGGTATCGATCGGCAGCGCGGCGGATAACCGGCGTTTTCTCGATGCGTTGCGACAGGTGCTGGCTGAGGCGGCGCGCTGATGAGCGGGGCGATACTCAACGTGGCGGATTTACAGCGTGCGGCGCGGCGCTACCTGCCGCGTTTCGCTTACCGTTACCTGGCGGGCGGCGCGGAAGATGAACACACGCTGCGCGGGAACCGAGTGGCGTTTAGCCAATGGCAGTTTGTGCCGCCGGTGCTGCGCGATGCCAGCCGCCGCGCGCTCGACATTCGGCTTTGGCAGCAGGAACTGGCGGCACCGCTGCTGATTGCGCCCACCGGCTACAACGGCATGCTGCGCTATCAGGCGGATCTGATGCTGGCGCGCAGCGCCCGGGCGTTCGGCATTCCCTATATTCAGAGCACGGTGTCGACCGCCTCGCTGGAGGAGATTGCCGCCGATGGTCAGGGGCAGCACTGGTTCCAGCTGTATGTACTGCGCGATCGGCAGGTGACCGCCGGGCTGTTGCAACGCGCTCTGGCCGCAGGCTGCAACACTCTGGTGCTGTCGGTGGATGCGGTGCATTTCGGCAACCGCGAGCGCGATCGACGCAGCTACCGGCGGCCAATGAAACTCTCCCTCGCCAGCCTGTGCGACGTGGCGCTGCACCCGCGCTGGTTATGGCACACTTTGCGCCCGGCGGGCATGCCCGGCTTCGGCAACCTGCAGCCCTATCTGCCGGCGGAGCGGCAGCGGGGCCTGAGCGGGGCCGCTTATTTCGCCCGCGAGATGGACGCCGCGCTGAACTGGCAGACGCTGGATTGGGTACGGCAATGCTGGCCGGGCAAGCTGCTGGTGAAAGGCATTCTGCACCCGCAGGATGCCCGTCAGGCGCTCGATGCCGGGGCGGATGGCATCGTGCTGTCCAACCACGGTGGCCGCCAGCTCGACGGCTGTGTGGCACCCATCAGCCTGTTGCCGGCGGTGCGTGCCGCCTGTGGGCCGACGGCGACGATCCTGATCGACAGCGGTTTCCGGCGCGGCACCGACGTGGTGAAAGCGCTGGCGCTGGGCGCCAATGCCGTGCTGCTTGGGCGCCCGTTGTTGTACGGCGTGGCGCTGGCCGGGCAGGCAGGCGCGACTCAGGCACTGCGGATTTTCAGCGAAGAAATTGACCGCACGCTGGCGCAGCTGGGTTGTGGCAGCGTGCAGGAATTGGGGCCGCATCTGCTGCGGCCGGTGAATGAACGGTGATAAGGAGCCTGAGATGTCTTTAGCGCAAATCGCTTTCCCGGCGCGCGTGGTGCGCGGTGCCGGAGCATTGGAGGAGATCGGCCCGCTGTGTGCCGGCTACGGTTCAAGGGCGATGCTGATTGGCGGCGCGCGTGGGCTGGCAATCACCGAGGCGAGCATAGGCAATGGCCTGCGTGCGGCGGCGGTGGAGCTGGTTGGCTGCGAGCAGTATGGCGGTGAATGCAGTGAAACGCAGATTGCGCGGCTGGCCGCATTGGCGCATTCAGCGGCGGCGCAGATGCTGATCGTGGCGGGCGGGGGCAAGGCCATTGACACCGGCAAGGCGGTGGGTGCGGCCTGCGGATTGCCGGTCATCACCGTGCCGACCATTGCCGCCACTTGCGCTGCCGTTACGCCGTTGACCATTCGCTATCATGACGATGGCCACTTTCGCGACATGCTGCACCTGCCGCATGCTCCGGCGGCGGCAGTGATTGACAGCCAACTGTTGGCCGCGGCACCCGTCCGCTGGTTGGCGGCAGGGTTAGGGGATACGTTGGCGAAATGGTACGAATATCGCGCCATCGGCCACCCGGCGGCACTGAACGGCATGGCGCTGGCGGCACAGGCCAACAGCCGCATCTGTTACCAACTGATTGAAGAGTACGGGGCTGCGGCCTGTCAGGCGGCGGAGCGACGCCAAGCCGATGACGCGCTGGAGCAGGCGCTGGATGCCATCTTCCTGTTCGCCGGGCTGACCTCGGTAATGGGCAGCGGGGCACATGCCGCAGCGGCCCATGCGTTGTTTGAAGGCTTTACCGTCTGCGACGAGACGCGCAATTTTGGTCATGGTCTGTTGGTCGGTTACGGCAACCTGTGCCTGCTGGCGCTGGAACAGCGCAGCGACGAGGAACTGCTGGCGGCGTTGCGGCTGGCGCAGGCCTGCCGGATACCGCTGCATTTGGCGGATATCGCCGACGATCTGGACAATCAAGCCATCAACGCCATTATGGCGGCGGCGGTTGACGCGCCGGATATGGCCAATATGCCGCACCCGGTCACCGTCACCCAGTTGGCGCAAGCCATGCAGCGGGTACATGAACTGGCCGACAGAGTGCGCAAGGGGTAGAGTCCGGCGTTAAGTTGTGGGATTATTTGGTTTTCCATCCTACAACAGAGAAGGGCGCATGGCCTCGCTGAAAGACGTTGCAAAACTTGCCGGGGTGTCGCTGATGACGGTTTCCCGCGCCATCAACGAGCCAGGCAAACTGCGGCCAGACACCTACCAGCGCGTCAAGCAGGCGATTGACCAACTGGATTACGTGCCCGATCTCTCGGCCCGGCGCATTCGCGGTGACAGCAACCGGGTGCAGACGCTCGGCGTGCTGGCGCTGGATACCGCCACCACACCGTTCTCGGTGGAAATGATCCTGTCGATCGAAAAGACCGCGCGCGAACACGGCTGGAACAGCTTTGTCGTCAACCTGTTCGCCGACGACAGCGCCGAACACACCATAGATTTGCTGCTGGCGCACCGGCCGGATGGGGTGATTTTCACCACCATGGGGCTGCGACAGGTCACCGTGCCGCCCAAGTTACTGGATAAAAAGCTGGTGCTGGCCAACTGCGTCAGCCGGAACAACCGGGTGGCCAGCTACATTCCTGATGACGAACAGGGCCAGTACGACGCCATGCGCGCATTGATCGCCAAAGGCTACCGGGCGCCGCTGTGCATTCACCTGCCGGAAAATACGCTGGCAGCCGGGCTGCGCCGTCGTGGGCTGGAGCGCGCCTGGCGTGAAACGGGCGGCGACGTAGAACAACTGAAGCAGTATCACCTTGATCTGACCGACGGCGACGAGCGCTACCGCGATTGCGTGGCACTGCTGGAACGGCATTTCGCACCGGGACAGCGCGATTGCGATGTGGTGGTGTGCGGCAACGATCGGGTGGCGTTTATGGTGTATCAGGTGCTGTTGGCGCAGGGCTGGCAGATCCCGCAGCAGGTGGGGGTGTTGGGCTATGACAACATGGTCGGCATCGGTCAACTGTTCTTGCCGCCGCTGACCACGGTGCAACTGCCGCATTATGAACTGGGCCGTCAGGCGGCGCTGCACCTGATTAACCAGTTGGATCACTGCGAGACGGTGAAGGTTACCTGCCCGCTGTTGCTGCGCGAGTCGATGTGATCAAACAGGGCACGACCGGCGCGCCCTGCAATCAAACCCCCAGGGCAATCAGGCCCGGATGCTCTCCAGTTCCCACCCCTGCAGCGCGCCAAACTGTGCCTGGCCGCTTTCGGCAAACAGGCTCACGCCGCGCTGGCCGTCGCTCGGGTAGATGCGGCTGGTCAGACAGGCTTCGCCTTGATTGACGAACACTTCCAACGATGAACGGTCGATGAACACTCTCAGCGACAATGTGTCGCCCGCCGGCAGCGGCACGCTGCGGCAACCGCACAGCCCCGGTTCCTCACTGAAACGCTCCAACACCAACCTGTGCGCTTGATTATCCACGTACAGCCGTGCGGCGTTGCCAATGGCGATGCCGTAGCGTTCGGCATCGCTGGCGGCCAGATCCAACGACAGCGTCAGCTCTTGCACGTTCTCCGCCAGCGCCTGGCGTTGGTTGCGCAGTTGCGTTGCGGCAAACGTCTGCGGTATACCGCGTAGCGCCGCCAGTTCCCGCGCCGGGTTCATCAGTACCTCGCCTTCGGCATTCAGCGTCAGTTCTCGGGGCAGGGTGAGCGCACCGGCCCAACCGTGTGCCTTGCTCGGCATCGGCGATTCCCACATGTCCATCCAGGCGAACAGCAGGCGGCGACCGTCGGCGGCGGTGAAGGTTTGCGGCGCATAAAAATCGTGCCCGGCGTCCAGTTCGCAGAAAGGTTGAGTGACGTTGAAATCGGCGCCCGGCTGCCAGTGACCGAGCAAATAGCCGCTCTGGAAGCGGTTACGATGGCGATAGCCTTGCGCCGCCAGCCCCTGCGGCGAGAACAGCAGCACCTGTTTTTCGCCAAGCGGGAAGAAATCCGGACACTCCCACATATAGCCCTGATGCAACGTCTGCGCGCCGTCCAGCACGCGGTCAAACTGCCAGTCACGCAGATCTTTTGAACGATAAAGCCGTGCCTGCCCGAGTCCCTTTTGTTTGGCTCCGACCACCATCCACCAGCCATCGCTCTCACGCCAGACCTTGGGATCGCGGAAATGCTGAATGCCTTCCGGCGGCGCCAGCACCGGCCCGTGTTTGACGAAATGCACGCCGTCCTCGCTGGTGGCGAGACACTGTACCTCGCGCACCTGATCGTCATCGCCCACTTTGTCCAGCCAGACGTGGCCGGTGTAGATCAGCGTCAGCACACCGTTATCGTCCACCGCGCAGCCGGAGAAACAGCCGTCTTTGTCGTAATCGTCGCCGGGCGCCAGGGCTATCGGCTGGTGCTGCCAGTGCGCCAGATCCCGGCTTATGGCGTGGCCCCAGTGCATCGGCCCCCAGTTTTCGTCGTAGGGGTGGTGCTGATAGAACGCATGATAAACGCCGTTAATGTACACCAGCCCATTGGGATCGTTGATCCAGCCGGCGGCCGGCGCCAGATGAAATTGCGGGTAGTAATCGTCCTGACGCTGTGCGCGCAGGGTTTCGACCGCATGGTCGGCTTGAGCTAAGGCATTGTTCATTGGATTGGCTCACTTGATTTTATCGTGGATTGAAATTGCGGCGCGCGGGTGGGAGTCTCGCCGCGCAGCAGGAAACAGGAGATCAGCGTGGTGCCGGCGACGGCGCAGCCCATCAGCAAATAGGTATCGGCAAAGCCGATACGGTCGTAGCCTAGGCCGGCCAGCGGTGCCAGAATGCCGGCGACGATCTGGCTGATAAACTGGAAGCCCACCAGATACAGCGTGGAGGACAGGCGGCTGTCAAAGCGGGTGGTGATGTATTTGAACATCGCCACCAGCAGGATCGGCAATTCCACGGCATGCAGCAGTTTCATGGCGGAAATCGTCAGCGCGCCACTGGCGAAGCCGGAGCCGAACATGCGTACCGCCATCACGCTGCTGGCCAGCAGCAGGCTTTGTTTGATACCGATGCGGTTGACCAGCAGCGGTGCCAGGAACATGCCGCCGGCCTCCAGAAACACTTGCAGCGAATTAAGGAAACCGTACATGCGGTTGCCTTCCTCGTGGGTCGCGAACTGCGAGGCGAAGTACACCGGGAACTGTTGGTCGAAGACGCCGTAGATGCTGGTGCCGAGCACGAACACCACCAGCGCCCAGAACCCCGGCAGGCGCAGCAACGCCAGGGCGTCCTGCAACTTCAGGTTTTCCGGCTTGCCGTATTCCAGCCCGGCCATGGCGTTGGGTTTCAGCTCTCGCACTTGCCACAGCAACAGCAGGAATACCGCCGCCGAGGCCGAGGCGATCCAGAAATTGATGTTCGGATTGATGTTATAGATAAAGCCGGCAAAGAAAGTGGCGCTGGCCCAGCCCAGCGATCCCCACATGCGCGCCCGGCCGAACTCGAAGCCGACGATGCGGCTGACGCGCTCGGTATAGGATTCCAGCGCGCCAATGCCGGCGTTAAACGCCAGGCTGACGAACAGGCCGCCAACCAGCGCGCCGACCACCAGATTGGTTTGCAGCAGCGGGGCATAAACATAGATAAAGAACGGCCCGGTGAGCAGCAGCAGCGTGCCGACAAACAACAACAGATGCTTGCGCAGCCCGAGCTTGTCCTGAATAAACCCGTACAGCGGTTGCGCGCACAACGCCATGATCGACATGGCAGAGAAGATCAGGCCGGTTTCGGTGCCTTTCAGGCCGATTTTTTGGTTTAGCCAGATGGAGATCAGTGAAAAACTGGCCGACCAGGTGAAGAAGAAGAAAAACAACAGGCCGCTTAGGAGCACATAATATTTTTTTGTTTCGCGGTTCATGTGAGATGCCCTGATGGATAATGTCAGCCTTATTGTTAACGTTAACCTTTCGCCAAATAAAGCCATCAACACGGCGGATTGCGATGTTAATCACAAAAGTTAACGTTAACATATTTGCATTGTGATCGTCATCACTGGATGGATGCAAGGGGATGGAAAGAGGATGGGGCCGGGGCATTCGCCCCCGCGCCCGCATTTAGATACTGGCCAGATAACCGCCGTCGACATACAGGATTTGGCCGGTGATGTAGGCCGCCGCCGGGCCGGCGAGGAAAATGGCCGCGCCGGTAAGGTCGCTCAGCTTGCCAAAGCGGCCTAGCGGGATTTTATCCTGCATGGACTCGCGCCAACCGTTGTCCTGGTAAAACACCTCGGTCATCGCCGTCTGAAAATAGCCTGGCCCGATACCGTTGACCCGGATCCCGTGGGTGGCCCATTCGCTGGCCAGCGCGCGCGTCATGCCCGCCAGCCCGGATTTCGACGCGCCGTAAGCGGTAGCCCCCGGTACGCCGACTTCGCTGGTCAATGAACACAGGTTGATGATGCAGCCGCTGCCCTGTTCGACCATCAGGCGTGCCGCCGCCTGCGCGCAGAAGAAAGCGCCTTTCAGGTTGGTGCCGACGATGTTGTCCCACAGCGTTTCATCCACCTCCAGAGACGGGCACAGGCGTTCGATACCGGCGTTGTTGATCAGGATATCCAGCGGTTTGCCCGCCAGCGTGGCGAAGGCGGTTTCAATCGATGCCGGATCCTGGACATCCAGCAGCAGCATTTCCGGGTGTTCCCCCCAGTTATTCAGCTGTTGCACCACCTCTTGCAGCGCGGCGCGTTGTCGCCCGGCGACGATCACCTGCGCACCGGCCTGCGCCAGCCCGATAGCCAGCGCCTGACCAATCCCCCGCGTAGCGCCGGTGATCAGCGCGCGCTTGCCGCGCAATGAAAAGGGGGCCAGGCCCGGCGGTAAATGGGTGTTTTGCATACATTCTCCTCAGGGAGCCAAAAGGTTTTAGCGGGCCTCTGCCTTAAAGCGCATGGCTTTCATACCTTACCGCCGAACTGCGGATCTATGGCGGTGAACCAGCGGCTGACCACGTCCTTGCCGTCGACGGGTTCGCTGCCCAGCATCATGGCGATGGCGAAGCCCAGCGCCGAGCTTTCCGGCGTATGGCCGCTGCCGCCACCGGCGCGCAGATCGAGCACCAGCGTCGGGCAGCAGAACAGCGCCAGCCGCATCAACCGTCGCCAGTTATGCGGCAGCCAGCCGCGTATCGTCAGTTCGCTGAGCAGCGGCCGCCAGTACAGCGCGCCTTTGTCCTGCAGGAAGGCGGCGCGCAAGGGCGTCAACTGCCAGTCATGCTCGACAATCAGCCGTTGCCCCTCCAGACGGGCAGCCACCCGGTAATGCGTCGCGCAGCGCTGCGGTTCGTACAGCCAGAACGGGTGAGCGAAAATATTGTGGAAAGTCGCTTTGATCTCCGCCAACAGCGCCGGGATATTACGCCCGGCGAAGGCCGGATCGAAGCTGACCAACTGCGGCGGCGGGCGATCGGTTTCGTACCATACGTTGGCGTTGTGCGCGTCGCCGTGGGCGATCACCACGCCGTGCTGCGCCAGTGCAACCGGGGCCAGCAGCTCGCCGGCCTGCAACAACAGCTCTCCCAGCGTATGGCGATAGAGCACGCCGTTGATTTCCCAATGCAGGTCTTGCAATTGCGCCCAGCTCAACGCTTGCTGCGCCAGCCGGAAGGTTTTGCCCACGTAGAACTGCGCCACCCGGCCGCCCAATCCCGGTGTGGCGCCTGGGCTGACCAGCCGGTGATGAAACAGCTGGTGGATCGGTTCGCGAGCCACCGCTGCAGGCTGGCCGATTTTTAGCGTCGGCAGCGTCATCCGCAGGATCTCCGCATCGGCGCGGTGCTGCGCATCGACCACCGGCGCCATCTGCGGCCAGCTCTGCTGCAACTCGATCTCCCGGCACACGTCGGCCAGCCGCCGATCGTGGCGCAACCGGTACAGCAGGATCTGCCGCCCCGGCTCACCGCAGGCATACAGCGGCACGTCGACGCGGAAACCGTTATTGCGCAGCAGCTCGGCGTTGTAATACTCCTCGATGGTGTGGTCTTCACCTTCCTCGTGATGATATTTAAAGAACAGGCCGCGGCCGTCGGCCAATTGCAACTGGCCGTTCAGCGAGTTCAGGCTGTACTGATCGCGGTTGATGGTCAACTCGCCCACCGCCACGCCGGTGATCTCCAACACCAGTTGGCGCAGTTTGTCCGCCGCCTGCCGCCATTCGCCGGCGTGGGTCAGTGCTCTGGCCTGCGCCGCCAGGGGTTCACCCCGGCCGGCGCGGGAAATAGGATTATCGGTCATCGTAACCTCGCTGCCTGTTCAGGGCTGACGATCGAGCAGGGTTTTACGCAGCGCTGACACCGCCAGCGCGTGTGCGGGGAAGCCTTCATACAGGGCAAAACCGTGCGCCTTTTCCGCCAACGCGTCGTAACCGCTGCGGGTGACGTAACCCACCGAAATGCGTTTCATGTAGTCGAATACCGACAGCGGTCCGGCCACCTTGGCGGCGGCATTGGTCGGCAGCACCGCATTGGGGCCGAGCACAAAGTTGCCTAACGTCACCGGGGTGTAATTGCCCAGCAGGATTTCACCGGCGTTGCGAATTTGGCCCATCACCGCCAGCGGCTCTTCCGCCAGGATCTCCAGATGCTCCGGTGCGTAACCGTTAACAAACTCTACTGCGGCGGCGAAGTCCTGCGTCAGCACCACACCGCCGTGGGCACCGCACAGCACGCTTTGCGAGAAGCCGGCGCGTTTCTCGTCCAGCTGCGCCCAGTAACCCGGCAGCGCGGCGATCGCCTGTTCCGCGACCCGACGGCTGGAGGTCACCAGCCAGGCGGAGGAGTCCGGGCCATGTTCCGATTCAATGATCAAGTCCAGCGCCGCCAGCGCACCGTTGGCGCTGTCATCGGCCAAAATAATGCTTTCGCTGGGGCCGGCCGGCACGCCGGGATCGATCATCTGCACCAGTTGGCGTTTGGCGGCCACCACCCAGGGGCTGCCGGGGCCGACGATCTTCAGGCACTTTGGCACCGTTTCAGTACCATAAGCCACGGCCGCGACCCCTTGTGCGCCGCCGCACTTGTAAATTTCGCGGATGCCGACCAACTGCGCCGCCACCAGCGTGGCATCATCGACTTTGCCATCCGGGCCGGGCGGGGTGATCACCACAGGCCGGGGCACGCCCGCCACCAGCGCCGGGATCGCGGTCATCAGCAGCACACTGGGGAACGAACCTTTTCCGCGCGGCACATAGCAGGCCACGGAATCGATCGGCAGGTGACGATCGCCGGCAAAAGCGCCGGGCTGCATCTCTTTCAGCCACATCTCCTCCGGTTTTTGCGCTTCGTGAAACGCGCGAATATTGCCGGCGGCATAGGCGATAGCGGCGGTGACGGCGGGATCCAGCCGCGCCATGGCATCGTCGAACTCGCTTTGCTCGACGCGAACCGACATCCGCTCGGCCTGCACGCCGTCGAATTCCCGTGCGAAGCGCTGCAGCGCGGCATCGCCTTCATCGCGTACCGCCGCGATAATCGGTTGCACCCGCTCGATAAAGAACGACAAGTCGGCTTCGGTGCGTTGGAACAGCGCTTCCGGCAATTGCCGGCTGTGGCTGAGATCGTGAAAGGTCACTGTGTGCGACATGGGGATGCTCCTAAGCTAATTCGTGTTGGGAAGCCTGTTCCCGGATAGATTTCAGAACCTGACGTTGCAGATCGATATAGCGTGCGTCCCCGCTCACTTCTTCGCTGCGCGGGCGCGGTAGATCGACCTGAAAGGTGGTATCGATTTTGCCCGGCCCCATCACCACGATACGGTCCGACAGGTAGACCGCCTCTTCGATATCGTGGGTGACAAACATCACCGTCAGGCGATGGGTTTCCCAGATGCGCGTCAGCAGCAGCTGCATCTGGTGGCGGGTCATGGCGTCGAGCGCGCCGAAGGGTTCATCCATCAGCAGGATTTTCGGCCGGTAGGACAGCGCGCGGGCAATCGCCACCCGCTGTTTCATGCCGCCGGACAGCTCGTTGGGATAGGCATCGGCGAATTCGGTCAGCTTGACCAGCGCCAGGTGGTCGTCGGCGATGTCACGGCATTCGCTGCGGTTATAGCCCGCCGCCTTTAGGGCGAATTCAATATTCTGGCGGGCGGTCAGCCACGGCAGCAGGGTATAGGACTGGAACACCACGCCGCGATCGATCCCCGGGCCGCGAATGTCCAGGCCGTCAACGCGTACGCTGCCGCTGTCGAAATCCTCCAGCCCGGCGGCGATCGACAGCAGGGTGCTTTTGCCGCAGCCGGAACTGCCGACCACAGAAACGAACTCGTTGTCGTGCAGCGTCAGGTCGATGTCATGCAGCACCTGCCGCGCACCTTTGCCGACCTGAAAACTTTTGTTCAGGCCATTGAGTGTTAGAGTCGCCATTATTTACGCCTCGCGTTGTAGCGGAACAACACGCGCTCGGCGGCGCGCATCAGTTGATCGGTGATCAGCCCAAGCAGCCCCAGCAGCAGGATGTAGCCGATAATGGTGTCGGTCTGGAAAAAGCGCTGCGACACCACGATGCGGTAGCCCAGCCCTGAGGTGGAAGCCACCAGTTCCGCCAGCACCAGCCAGGTCCAGGCCCAACCGAGGCTGATGCGCAACGCATCCCAGATGCCCGGCAGCGCGCTGGGCAGCACGATCTTGAACAGGATATTGCGGTCCGGCATGCCGAGCGTGCGTCCCAGGCCGACAAAATCCCCCGGCACGCGCTTTACCGTGTCGATCACCATCAGCACCTGTTGAAAGAAGGTGCCGATCCAGATGATCAGGAATTTCTGTACGTCATCGGTGCCGGTCCACAAAATGGTCAGCGGCACAAAGGCCACCACCGGCATATAGCGGACAAAATCCACCAGCGGTTCGGTGACCGCTTTGAAAAATCCGTAACAGCCGGCCAATACGCCGATGACAATGGCCATCACCGACGAGATCAGAAAGGCCACCGAGATGCGGTACAGGCTGCTGCGAATATCGCTCCACAGCGTACCGTCCTGCGCCAGGCTGACCATGCGGTGCCATACGCCGTCCAGCGTGGGCATAAAAATCGCCGGTACCGCGCCGCTGCGGGTCGCCAGCCACCAGCTCAACAGCAGCAGCGCGAACACCGCCACGGCGATGGCGACGAACAGCCCACGTGACGGCGTTTTGCCGATCACCATCAGCCCAAGCGGTCTGCGCCTGCGCCGCCCAGGCGGTGGGGCGGTTTTCAGATGAGTGCGCGCGTTGGGCGCATCCAGTTTTATCGAGCTCATCGGGTTTTCCTTTGGTGGGGAGTTGCGCCGGTCACAAACCGTCGGCCGGCGCTAATCCGTCTTACAGACCGTTAACGAATCGCGCGTCGATGAGGTTTTCCGGCGTGACCGGTTTGCTCACCAGCCTGGCTTCCGTGGCTGCTTTCAGCACGTGGGCAAAGGTGTGCTTGGCGAAGTGCTCGCTCAGGACCTGCTTGTTTTCCGCCAGCGAGTAGTACTTCACGCCGTCAAACGCGCTGGTCAGATCGGCGGGGCTGGCGCCAACCTGTTTGGCAATGATTGCCCGATCCGCCGCGGTGTTGCGCTGATAATGCTGCAACGCGGCATCCCAGCTTTTAATCATGGCGGCGACCTGGCCTGGTTTGGTCTTGATCACCTCGTCGCGCACCACCAGCACGTCGCTGATCAGGCCCGGATCGGACTCGCCGCTGTACAGCGTTTTCACGCCGGCATCCTGTTTCTTCGCCACGCTCAGGTAAGGTTCGTAGGTGACGGCGGCGCTGACGCGCTTGGCGATCAGCGCGCTGCCTGCGGCGTCGGCAGGCATCGGCACCGGCACGATGTCACTCCATTTCATGCCGGCGGAGGCGAGGGCGCTGTGCAGCAGGATGTCACTGGTGGTGCCTTCTTCGTACGCCACCTGTTTGCCTTTCAGATCGCTCAGCGCTTTGATGCCTGGGCCGACAATCAGCGCGTCGGCGGTTTGGCTTTGATCGAGCAGCAGCACGATTTTGACCGGCAGACCGGCGGAAACCATGCCCATGGCGGTGTGGGTAGCGATATTGGCGGCGTCGATCTGGCCGCTGGCCAGTGCGGCGTTGATGTCTTTATCTTCGGCGAAATTGATGATATCGACCTTGTCCAGCCCCTGTTGTTTGAACAGGTCAAGGCTATGGGCTACGTGCCACTGGCCGTAGCCCAACCAGGGTTCGATGCCCATTTTGAAGGTGCCGGCCTCCGGCTTGGGCAAGGGAGCTTCGGCGGCGAACGCCGGAGCGGCAAGCATGCTGAGGCAGCAGGCGGTGGCGAGCACTTTTTGCAGCGTTTTTATTGGTTGCTTCATGGGAGAACCCTCGTCTTTCGCACTGGTGAGAAATAGTGATGTCCGTGTCGGTAATGTCCGTCCATGTATATACAAGGCGGAGCAAGTTAAGGGCCAACTGCGAACAGCGGTGGGAATTATTTTTCAACTTATTAATAATTATGAATAATCAGGTGTTTTTCGTGCGGGATTAGAGGGGCATTGAAACGGTGGTCAGGGGGATGCACTATAGCGGCGCACAAAAATTGCGCAGCGGATCGAATTTGGGGCGCTATACGCCCCTTCAGGATTAACGCTCGTTCAGCGAGCGCAGATGATCGTCGCGCCGCAGGGTCATCAGCGCAAACAGGCTGACCACCGAGGTGGCAACCACGTAGTAAGCCGGAATATCGAGATTGCCGGTCTGCTTGATCAAACCGGTGATGATTAACCCCGCAGAACCGGAAAATACCGCGTTGGATAGCGAATAGGCCAGCCCCAGACCGGTGTAGCGCACTCTGGTCGGGAACATCTCCGCCAGCATGGCCGGGCCGGGACCGGCCAGCATCCCGACCACCGCACCGGCGATCAATACCGCCATGCCTTTGGTCAGCAGAGAGCTTTGCGGGTCTTGCAGCAGGTGCAGCAGCGGGAAGGTGAACAGGATCACCGCGATGACCGCCGTCAGCATCACCGTCTTGCGCCCCAACTTATCGCTGAGAATACCGGCGGGCAGAATCGTCAGGGCGAAGCCGACGTTGGCCAGCACCGTGGCTACCAGCGCCTGCTGGAAGGTGGCGTGCAGCGAGGTTTGCAGGTAGGACGGCATCACCACCAGGAAGGTGTAACCGGCGGCGGACCAGCCCATCATACGGCCAATGCCGATCAGAATGGTTTTCAGTACACTGCCCAGCTTCACCTCCGGCGCTTGCGCCGTTTCGCCGCCGCTTTGCTGCGCCTGTTTAAAGCTCGGCGTTTCCTGCAGTTTCAGCCGCAACCACAGCGCCACGGCGCCCATCGGCAACGCCAACAGGAAGGGAATGCGCCAGCCCCAGTCATGTAACTGTTCCGGCGTCAGCAGCGCAGCCAGCAATGCCACCAGACCTGCACCGGCCAACAGCCCGAATGCCACGGTCAGCGATTGCCAGGCGCCGTACAGCCCACGTTTCCCCTTGGGCGCGAACTCGGTCATCAGCGATACCGCGCCGCCGAATTCGCCGCCGGCGAATAACCCCTGAAACATCCGCAGCAGGGTCAGCAACAGCGGGGCGGCGACGCCGATAGAGGCGTAGGTTGGCATCACGCCGATCAGGGCGGTAGCCAGGGTCATCAGCAGCAATACCGCAATCAGCGTCGGCCGGCGACCGATCCGGTCGCCGATGCGGCCGAAAATCACCGCGCCGATCGGGCGGCAGAAAAATGCCAGCGCGAAGGCGGCGTAGGTGAGTATCAGACTGGTGATTTCACTTTCACCCTGCAGAGTGAAAAAATTGGCGGCGATGACGGTGGCCAGAAAACCGTAAACGCCAAATTCATACCATTCGATAAAGTTGCCGACCGATCCGGCCAGTAATGCCTGACGTGACTGGCGTGCGTCAATAACCGTCGTTTGTACGTCCATTCCCGCTCCCGTGCGTTTGACTTGTTGTCATCCACTTCTAAATTCATATGACAAAACAATCAATTATTTTCAACGGGAAGTGTGAAGGGGGTTCACCAGGGTAACGGTGCCGCTTCGCGGCCATTTTCGGCGTAGTACAACGATGGCAGGAACTGCGCCAGATAGCTGAATTCATTGTAGCAGTGGCGCATTAGATTAAAGCCAATCTCGTCCGGCAGCTCGTCATGCGCGTTTGCGCAGGATTTACCCAGCAGAAAGCGGCTGCGCAGCACGCAGCCGTAGGTCGTGTCGCGCGCCAAATGCAGCATTTCACCGTCGCGGGGGTCGCCCTTGTCGTCCAGCGCTACCTGCTCGCCGAAGCCGATACGGGCGCAAATGGCGGCAGACAGTGCCTGAGTGTCGCGCGCCTGTTGCAGCTGTTGCGTGGCAAAAAAATCTTCGGCGGCGTGAAACTTGAGCCGGGCCGGCACCGGCGGCAGCTCCGCCAGCCATTCAACCGCTTCGATGCTGGCGCCAATGTAGCTTTCGCCTTTTTTCCAGTGCCGGTCCCAGCCGCGGTGCTCAAGGTGATCGTGCGGGTGCCACCAGCGAATGTGCTGGGTGGTCTCAAAAAAGGTAAACCACCAGTCCAGCATACGGCCCTTGCAACCGTGCAGATCGGTGCGGATCGCAACGGTCAGCAAACCGTCGGCGCTGCGCGTTAGTCCCATCTCCAGCCGCAGCGGTTCCGGTTTAAGCAACTCGTTGATATCATTAACGCCCCAAGGGAGCATTAGCGATTGATGTGTCATAGCGGTCATCCTTATTAATTAGGAAACGATATTGGTTTCCTAATTAAGGCTATGCCGGTATGCTGTCTCTGTCAACGATTTCGAGGAACCATCATGGCAAATGAAAACGATGCCGAACCGCGCTCGCGCGGAAGGCCTTCGGCTCCGGAGGCGGAGCTGCGCGCGGCGGCGGTTGAGGCCACACTGGCGCTGTTGCTGACGCAGGGTTATGCCGCCACCACCGTGGACGCGGTGGCGAAACGGGCCGGCATGGCCAAGAAGACCCTGTACCGTTTTGCCGAAAATCGCGATGCGCTGGTGATGCAGGCGATAGCCAGTTGGACCGACGCTTTTCGGCCGACGTTTGAACAGGATGCGCAGCGGGCGGCAGAGGTGCAGCCGCTGCTTGAGCAGGGCTTGCGCGCCATTGCACAACAGGTGTTGAGCGTGCAGGCTGTGGGGATCTTTCGCCTGTTGCAGAGCGAGTTTCCTGGGCGGGAGGCGATGCTGACAGCCTATCAGCGCAATGGTATTGAACGCGGTCGGACCATTGTGGCGGACTGGTTGCAACGTCAGCAGCAACGCGGGTGGCTGCGCGAGTTGGACTGCGCGCAAACCAGCGATCTGCTGCTGGCGATGGTGATGGCCGAACCCTTGCGCCAGATGGCGCTTGGACTGTTGCCGCCGGGCAGCGACATCGGCAATCGCATTACGGCGGCGTTGGCGCTGGTGCTGCCGGGGCTGGTACGGGATGCCATGGCTTCGCGGAATCGATAAATGCACCGGTCCACTCACGTTGACCGATCAACCTTTAATAAGTCCGGTTATCCAGTCAGTAAATGCCTGCACGGCCGGCGAGAGAAAACGCTGATGCGGATAGAGTAGGGTAACCGGCACGGACGCGGGCTGCCAGTCCGCCAGAACTTCGATCAGCCGGCCTTCCTGCAGATGCTCTGATACCACTCTCTCCGCAAGCTGCGCCAGCCCGAATCCTTCAAGACACATCTTTATGTAGAGCCCTGTCTCATTGACGGCGGCAACGCCGTTGACCGGGACCGATATTTTTTCAGTGCCGCTGAAGAAACACATTTCACCCGCTCGCCTGGCGTGTCCTGAAAAATAATGGATGGCTCGGTGGTGAGACAAGTCTTCCGGGGTCTGCGGAATACCCTTCTCTCCGAGATAGGCTGGAGAAGCACAGGTCACCCAGCGAAACCTGCCGAGCGGGCGAGCAACGAGCGTTGAGTCATTGAGCTCTCCTGTTCGAATGACGCAATCTACGCCCTCCTGAACGAGATCTACCTGCCGATCGTTGACGCCTATCATCAGGTAGATATCCGGGTACCGCCTGTAAAAGTCTTTCAGGTTTGGCATGACTACAAAGTGCGCAATGCCGCCAGGCATATCAACCCGCAAACGCCCCTGCGGCCGTTTTACGGAATCAGTCAGGCTGGACTCCGTATGCTCAATCAGCTCGAGTATTTCCCGGCATTGCGCCAGATATTGTGCGCCCTCGGTCGTCAGGCTGACCCGCCGCGTGGTTCTGTTCAGCAGGCGCACCTGCAGATATTTTTCAAGATTTTTAATCGTGCTGCTCACCGTTGAGGCCGGTAAAGAAAGCGTTTCCGCCGCGAGAATAAAGCTCCCTGCCTCTGCCACACGGACGAAAATCTGCATTGCCTGGATACGGTCCATATTCTTTTTCCTTAAGCCGCAACAGAAGCAACCGGGACACGTTATTGTTCGTGATTGCTGAATAATGAAAACAGTTTAACCCTCTTTTTCGGAAGTATCACTTTCCTTACCTTTGCTTCACAACATTCAAAAAAGGTGAACTGAAGATGACTGATTATACGCGGAATATAGTGCAGGCCGCTGACTCGCCGGCCCCCCGGACACTTATCCGGGGCGCCACTGTTCTCAGCATGGACGGTGATATAGGCAATTTGGTCAGTGGCGATATTCTTATCGAAGGCAGCACCATCACGGACATAAGTAAAAGCATTGATGCCGGCGACGCCGTCGTTATCGACGCGTCAGGCATGATTGCCATGCCGGGCATGGTCGATACGCATCGCCACTCATGGGAGGGGCAGTTGCGCCGGCTTAACCCGAATGCCGCAACGCTTGAAGACTACTGCAACGCAACGCACTACTCTTTTGCCAAATACTATCGCCCGGCTGACATGTATATCGGCAACCTGCTTACCGCACTGGGCTGCATCGACGCCGGCATCACCACCGTTATCGATAACTCGCACAACAGCCGCACCGGCGCACACTCCGATGCTGCCGTCGAGGCGTTGCTTGACGCCGGTATCCGGTCGGTACACGCCTCCGGCGCACCCGTGTCCGGGGCGTGGGACAAGGCCCACTGGCCCGGCAATCTGGAGCGTCTGCAGGAAAAGTATTTCAATAAAGAGGACAACAGCCTGGTTTCGCTGGCCGTGATGGCACAGTTGGAACCTGAACTGTGGGCGGAAGCCCGGCGGTTGGGCCTGCCGATTATCACCGAGTTTTTCGGGGGAGAAATGGCGGCGGAGCTGGAAGGGCTGCACCGGAAAGGGCTGCTGGGCACGGATAACATCTTTAACCACTGCACCGCACTGCCGGACGCCGGATGGCAAATTCTGCGCGAGGCCGGTGTGCGGGTCAACGTATGTCCGCGCTCAGATGCACACTACGGTATCGAGGATGGAATGTTCGCCTTGCAGTCAGCCCTGCGTCACGGTATTAGCCCGGGGCTGAGCGTGGATAACGAGACGTCCTACAGCGGCGACATGTTTATGGAGATGCGGGTGGCATTTTACCTGCAGCGCGTGATGGGCATGCATCAGCGGCAGTGCTGCGGATCAGAGCATCCTCCGGTGACCCAGCAGGCCCAGAACCTGCTGAAAGCCGCCACTGTTGACGGCGCCGCCTGTGCAGGGTTGCAGGACAAAATCGGCAGCCTGGCACCGGGAAAACAGGCCGACCTGATCCTTATCCGTACCGAGGACATTAACCTTTACCCGTCAGGCAACGCATTCGGCACGGTGGTGCATGCGGCCGAACGCAGCAATATTGATACTGTCATGATTGGCGGGCGCGTCGTCAAGCGCGACGGCAAGGTGCTGGGAGTGGACAGCGCACTGCTCCGTGCGGCGATCGACGAGTCCCGCCGGCATCTTTTTGCCGCCGCAGGCTACCAGCCTGACATTTTTGCCGAGACGTTTCTGCCGCTTGAGTCGGCCCGGTAAAGGGGAGAGAGGAGCACAGTCTATTATCTGTCGGCCATCGCCCTGTTCGGTGACAGAGGAGCAGCGTTTTTCTACGGCTTGCAAATATGTGCTGCCGATGGGACTGGCATCCTGCCTGTGATACAGCCTGACTACCGGTCGTTTCACCCATTCTGGACGGAGCATGGAAATAAAAAGGGCGCCTTCAGGCGCCCGGATAAAACAGGGAGTGTTTACAGCTTGGGTCCGGCGCTCACCAGCTTCTCGCCGGCCGGATTCACGGTGTATTTGGCGAAGTTATCGATAAAGCGTTGTGCCAAATCCTGTGCTTTTTCCTGCCATAGCGATTCATCGGCGTAGGTTTTGCGCGGGTCGAGGATTGAAGGATCAACACCCGGTAGCGCCGTCGGGACCGCCAGGCCAAAGATTGGCAGGGTGAAGGTCTCGGCGTGCTCAATCTCACCGTTCAAAATCGAGTCGATAATACCGCGCGTGTCCTTGATGGAGATGCGCTTGCCGCTGCCGTTCCAGCCGGTATTCACCAGATAGGCCTGGGCACCGGCCGCTTCCATGCGTTTCACCAGCACTTCGGCGTATTGCGTCGGGTGCAGCGTCAGGAACGCGGCGCCGAAACAGGCGGAGAATGTCGGGGTTGGCGTGGTGATACCGCGTTCGGTACCGGCCAGCTTGGCGGTAAAGCCGGACAGGAAGTGGTACTGGGTTTGTTCCGGCGTCAGGCGAGAAACTGGCGGTAACACCCCGAAGGCATCCGCCGTCAGGAAGATGATCTTCTTGGCATGGCCGGCCTTGGACACCGGTTTGACGATGTTTTCGATGTGGTCGATCGGGTAGGACACGCGGGTATTTTCGGTTTTGCCGGCGTCATCGAAGTCAATGCTGCCGTCTGCCAGCACCTGCACGTTTTCCAGCAGCGCATCGCGGCGGATCGCCTGATAAATTTCCGGCTCGGCGTGCTGCGAGAGCTTGATGGTCTTCGCATAACAGCCGCCTTCAAAGTTGAACACGCCGTCGTCGTCCCAGCCGTGTTCGTCGTCTCCGATCAACTGGCGCTTGGGATCGGTGGAGAGGGTGGTTTTGCCGGTGCCGGACAGGCCAAAGAATATCGCAACGTCGCCCTGTTCGCCGACGTTGGCCGAGCAGTGCATGGAAGCTATGCCTTGCAGCGGCAGCAGGTAGTTCATGATGGAGAACAGACCCTTTTTCATTTCGCCGCCGTACCAGGTGCCGCCGATCAACTGAATGCGTTCGGTCAGGTTGAAGGCGACGAAGTTCTCTGAATGCAAGCCCTGTTGTTGCCAGTCCGGGTTGGTGCATTTGGCGCCGTTCATGACCACGAAGTCCGGTTCGAAACCGGCAAGTTCGGCGTCGGTCGGGCGGATAAACATGTTTTTGACAAAGTGCGCCTGCCAGGCCACCTCGGTGATGAAACGCACCTTCAGGCGGGTATCGGCATTGGCGCCGCAGAATGCATCCACCACAAACAGGCGTTTGCCGGAGAGCTGGTTGCCCACCAGGGTTTTCAGGTGCTGCCAGACTTCCGGCGACAGCGGTTGGTTGTCGTTTTTGCCGGTGCCGTTATCGGACCACCAGACGGTATCGCGCGTGGTGTCGTCGCGGACGATGTATTTGTCTTTCGGGGAACGACCGGTGAATTCGCCGGTATCGACGTTAACGGCACCCAGCCGGGTCAGCGTACCGCGCTCCAGCGCCGGCAGATCGGCACGGGTTTCCTCGTTAAACAGTTGTTCGTAACTTGGGTTATAGACGATCTCGGTAGCCTGATGGATACCGTAGCGGGCCAGCGTTTGTGGGGTAACAGCGATTGAAGACATATCTACTTCCTTATCGGTTCTATGTCCGTAGCCTTTCAAGCCGTTGGGGCATTGGTAAAGATGAAAGCCATACGGCATATATTATGTGCCTCACTCTCGCACGGTGCCGCGTGCAGAGAAGAGGCCCGGGTACAGCTGACCGGATTCAGCTAATTACTGCTCCGGTTCTCATTAATAAACGCACGGATTTTTACTTCCATCTATAGCATAGCAGTGAATTTTCACCTGATTAATTTAATTACAAAATGCTGACGATAATTAATTAAAACCAACATTGGCTGGGGCTCACAATATTGAATTAACGCAACGCAATTTAGTTTTGTATTTTTATTTTTTATCATATTGTCTGGGCTGTCCACTGTTTTTTCCATTATTAAAAAACGAAAGCACGCAATAAAATTTATTATAAGCAGTTGTTTTTGTTTAATAACGTTCTTCGCATGTGGTTAGGCGAACCGTTCCGCAACGAACACTTGTCAGCAGGGTGAATAATGAAACAGATAAATGCAGAAATTGCCTGTGAGAAAGATACGCCGCTACCTGATTCATCAGGATTAATTAACCAAATTCGACAAATGGATATCGGCGCGGTTCCGGTCGCGTTGTTTATCACTATTTGCGCCATTGTTACCCTGTCGGCTTACGCCAACTTCTTGCCAAAGAATATGATCGGCGGCCTGGCGGTGATTATGACGCTGGGTTTCGCGCTGGCGCATTTAGGTAAAAGCATTCCCGTGTTGCGGGATATTGGCGGCCCGGCCATTTTGTGCCTGATGGTGCCTTCGGTTCTGGTTTACTTCAATGTCTTCCAGCCCAACGTGATGGGCACCGTCCATCTGTTGATGAAAGAAGCCAACCTGTTGTACTTCGTTATCGCCAGTCTGGTGGTGGGCAGCATACTCGGCATGAATCGGGTGATTCTGATCCAGGGCATGATCCGCATGTTCGTGCCTTTGGTGGTCGGGACGATAACGGCGGTGGCCACCGGGTTGCTGGTGGGCAAGTTGTTTGGCTTTACCTTCTATCACACCTTCTTCTTTATCATCGTGCCGATCATCGGTGGCGGTATCGGCGAGGGCATTTTGCCGCTGTCACTGGCGTATTCCGCCATTTTAGGCTCGACACCGGACGTCTACGTGGCGCAACTGGCGCCGGCGGCGGTGCTGGGCAATATCTTCGCTATCGTCGCGGCTGGAGTGTTGGCGCGTATCGGCTTGCAGCGCAAGGCGCTGAGCGGGGATGGCATGCTGATCCGTTCGGCGCAGGAAAACGCAGTGTTCGCCATCAAGGAAACCAACGGCAATGTCGATTTCCAACTGATGGGCGGTGGGCTGCTGGTGATCTGCGCCTTCTTTATCGTCGGCGGCCTGTTTGAACACATTGTGCATATTCCCGGCCCGGTGCTGATGATTCTGTTTGCCGTGCTGTGCAAATATTGCCGGGTGATCCCGGTTTCGATGGAAACCGGTGCGCACAGTTTTTACAAGTTCGTTTCTACCGCCCTGGTGTGGCCGTTGATGATTGGCCTGGGCATGCTGTATGTGCCGCTGGAAAGCGTGGTGGCGGTGTTCTCGGTGGGGTATGTGGTGGTCTGCGGTTCGGTGGTGTTGTCGATGGGCGTAGTGAGCTTCCTGATTGCGCCTTACCTGAAAATGTACCCGATTGAAGCGGCGATCGTCACCTGCTGCCACAGCGGTCTGGGCGGCACCGGTGACGTAGCGATCCTCTCTGCGTCCAACCGTATGGGGCTGATGCCGTTCGCGCAGATTGCCACGCGCATTGGCGGCGCCTCTACCGTGATTGGCGCGACATTATTGCTGGGGTGGTTAATCTGAGCCCAAAATTTATGATGGAAAACCGGGGGTATTCCTCCGGTTTTTTATTTTGCCGTTGATAGACCAGAGCAACAAAAATAGTGATTTTTGGTAAAAACGCGATAATTCCTATTAATTTCATCGGGTCAGGCTGACATAGTAGCGCGCAGAAGGCCGGGCTTGCATACCTCGGGCTTCTGCCGAATCGCCAACCATTCCGGTTGGCGATTCACTTTCCATCTTTCAGCATGTTGATCGCCGCACCGATCAGGATCCGGCGTTCGATATCGTTGCTTTCCGCCAACTGCCGCGCCAGGTGCTTCGCCAGTGTTTCTACCGATAAAACCTCGCCGCGATGGCGCAGTTGCATCACGCTGTCACCAATCAAACGGGCGACCTCATCCCACACGGGTTTTATCTCCTGCTCCGAGAACATCATCGTTTACCTCGGCTGGGTGATTTTTGGTCAATGTAGCAGTTGGTCCCGGGGTTCGCCACTGCACCGGTCGCACAACGCTAAAACCGGAAGCATAAAAAATAAGGCATCAGTGTTTCTTCTGGTTTTTTCGCCCAATACTGATCCTGTCGAATATCTGGAGAGTGCGTGATGAAACTGGTCGATCAACTGGCGGAATATTATCGCCTGAGCCGGCGGGCAGAAGTGCAAAATCGGTTATGCCGTCTGTGGTTGCCACAGGGGGAAGCGCGAATAACCTATTTGCGGGAGTTGCTGGAGCCGGTGGCTAAAACGCCGGGCGAACGGATAACTGAAACCGGCACCGGGGTTCGGCCGGGCCGGCGTTAACCGAAGATTATTGCCGCCCAACGCAATAACAATAGGGCGAGACAGATCAGCAACAGAATCAAAAACATCTTCCAGTGCTTGGTGCGCATGCGTTTGGTTGCCAAGGTGATCTCCTGTTCTATTGATCAGCTGAAGTACCAGCCGCCGATAACAAAGAGAGCAATCACGACCAGCGCAATGACTTTTAATAAGTCACTGAAGGTGTCATCGGGATCTTTGTCGTCATTTTTCATTTTACCGCCTGGCCTTAGCCATGGTGTGAATATCGATCACAGTATGCCTGTTGTCCTGGTGCAGGCACAGAGATTTACCGTAAAAAACCTGTAAATAGTGTGGGTTTGCGCCGCGGCGCGGCGAATTCGGCAGGTGCAGGCGGCGGGGAATACGTTGTACTATTCTGTTTGCACAATGATTCATTTAATAAGGTAAGGCAATGGCAGACGCAATTCCGAAGAAATATGAGAACACCGAGCGTTGGGCGTTCGGCAACACCGAGCAGCAGGCTGATGATGTGGTCAAGCTGATCCTCAACGGCACCAAGACCGCCACCTGCTCGAACCTCGACGGGGAAGGCATTCCGCTGGCCGGCGACGTGTTTGTGGTCGTTGACGGTAAAAATGTTCCGGTCTGTGCGGTAGAGCTGACCTCGGTGGAGATGAAAACCTACGATCAGGTTGATGAAGCGCATGCCTATGCCGAAGGGGAAGGCGATCGTTCACTGGCGTACTGGCGTAAAGAGCTGCAGAGTTTCTTTGAAGAGTACGAACTGTTTTCACCGGATATGACGCTGGTGCTGATGAATTTCAAAGTGATTGAGACTTTCTGATTTGACGACTGCGGTCCCTTACGTTTGCCAATGGGCGACGCCTGAACTGGCGGCCGATCTGATTGCCGGGCGTGCGACGTTGGCAGATGACGCCAACTGGGCGCGCAGCGGGGCGCGCGATCGGGCGGAATATATCGAATGGGCCAATCACGTTTGCGGTATGGCCTGCCTGAAAATGGTACTGAGCCACCGTAACGGCGATGCGCCGCCGGTGTTGGAACTGGCGCGCCACAGCTTGCCGTACGGCGCCTATGTCCGTGAAGGTGAAAACATCAAAGGGCTGATCTACGCGCCTTTTGTCGATTATGTGCGTGAGGAGTTTGCGTTGGACGCTGAGGTGCGGGTCGGTCTCGACGCGGAGGCGTTGCCGCAATTGCTGGCGCAGCGGCGTTATTTCATGGCTTCGGTACACCCGAGCATTCGTCAGCCCGATCAGACGCCGCCGCAGCGGGGCGGCCATCTGGTGCTGGTTACTGCCGTTGAGGCTGATGGCGTGACCTTTCACAATCCATCCGGCGACAGCCCAGTCACGCGCCAACAGGTGACGTTGCCGCTGAATGTTTTTGGCCGTTTCTTCGCCGGTCGCGGTATCGCCATCACATAGCCACCACATAAAAAAACGCGCCGTGTTCCCTGGGGCTCACAGCGCGTTTTTCAGTTCATTGTTGTTCATGCCAGCCGCATCACCCAGGCATCGGATTGCCGATCGTAATGCTGCTTAAACAGCAGCGAATGCTTGCCATCCAGCGTCGCCGGGATGCTGGTATGTTCATCCCATCCGTCTAATTGCATGCACAAGTCGGGATCCGACTTGCAGGGAATGGTCAGCGTGCTGGCCTGCTCGGACGAGGAGGACAAATGCGCATCATCAACCTCAAAACTGCCTATTTTTACTACGGTTTTGCCCATTGGAACTCCTTGCTCGATCTGCTGGTATGAGGTATGACCAGTTAAGGCCATCTCTTTGAGCATAGCTAAATGAGCAAAAAATGCCACATAAAAAATACAAACTGGCAACAATCGACGCCGGCGACTAGCGCATGAGGCTAATATTCCACGACAAAGCTGAGATTGTCCTGGTAGGTACCGACCGGCCTTTCTGTTTGTGCAGGGTTAATCACCGCCAGATAAGGAATGCTTTGCGCCAGCCCAGTCCCGGCGCCGCTTTGCTTGTGGGTGCTGTCCCAGACGGTGGTGGTATTGGGCAGGTAAATTTGATACTGCATAAAATTGCTGGTGCCGTTTTTCATCTGCCGCCAGCCGGTAACCGGGTTATTGCCGTTGGTAAAATAGGTGTTGTAACCCTCGGTTTTGGTGCAGGTGAGGGTGATGCTTTGGTTCACCGGGTTAAACTGGCCCACCAGCGCCATGCTGCCAAAATTGACGTTTTGCGCGGTGCCAAGCAAACAGTCTTTGGTGATCACGGCGGTAATGGTCACGGTACTTAGCTTGTTGACACCATCCCACCAGATACACAAGCCAAGCACGCCCAGACCGCAGATATGGTAGTTCCAGGTCAGGTTGACGGTATCGGTATAGGTACCTGAGCGCACGTTAGCCCCGGCGGTGGTCCTGACATACAGCGGGAAATTGACGTTGGAGGAGATGAGGATCAGCGACAGCAGGTTCAATGAGCTATAATCGATGGTTTGCCCGACGCTATACGCGTATTGGTAATTCGAATCGGGGTAAATCAGGTAGGGGATTTGATCGCCGGAACCGTCGGTGTTGGCTATCGCCATATTGTGGGTGGTTGAGGTGATTTTCACCGTTACGGTGTTTTGCGAAAGCAACGACAGACCGAGGCCGGTGCAGTTCAGCCCGGCGGTGCCCTGGGCGCTGGTCGGGCCGTTGTAGACGCTGAAAGAACTGCCGCCAGGCAGCGTCACGCTGCCATTGGTGGTGGCGCAGTCAGCCAGCGCTTGCCGGCCTGCCAGCAGCATCAGCGTCAGTAATATCGCTTTGAATCCCCGAATCATATCTTTCTCCATAATGGGTTACTGGCAAACGATCGGCCCGATGCTCTGAATGCCCTGCGTTTTTGTCAGGCTGAACTGCGCCTGACAAGGTGCTCCGCCGTCTGCGGGGATAACGCTCAACCGGTTGTGCTGCTGCACCGGATCCAGATAGGCCATACCGTCCCAGCCCACATAACTGCGCTGACTGCCGCCGATAACCGCCACTTCACTGCCGTTGGCCAGCGGCTTGCCTTGTGCGTCGACCAGTTTGACGTCGGCGGCGGCGATCTGCTGGACCGGAAAATCGACCAGGAAACCGCTGTGATCGCGGATCGCCACGGTTTTCTCGACGGTAGGAATGGCAACGTCCGCAGGCAGATTGAGCGGATCAATCTGGAATTTGGCGTGGTAATACGAGGTCACGGTCGGCACCAGCAGATAGCCTTTGGCGTTGGTCACGCCGATCAACTGATTTTCATAGCGCACCGGAATGTCCGGGTAACCCTGAGTAGAAACCAGGGCGAAGGCATCGTTGATGGTGTTGGTGGCGTACAGATCGCCTTTCATCATGACCAGCGAGCCGCTCACTTCGCCCCAGCGGGTATAATCGTCGCTGTTGCCGTACATTCCGGCGCGGGTCTCGAGCAGGTGAGTGCGCCAGGTCATGTCGGCCTGGCGGTAGCTGCTGCCGTTTTGTCCATCCGCGTAGGCCAGGTTCCAGCCCAGGCCGCCGTCGGTCGGCGCGGCGCGGCTGTAGCTGACGCGTTCGCTCCAGCGGTTGTTGTTGTCGCGGGCGGCGCTGACGCTGGCGGTACCCCAACTGTCGAAGGGAATGGAGAGCTGTAACTGGGTACTGTAGCCGCTGTTGCCGATCTCCCGGTTTACCGAGGCATACAGGCTCATATTGCGCCATAACGACAGACTGTAAGAGAAGTTGACCAGCCGGGTGCGCGTGCCGATGGCGTCACGCACGTCGAAATAGCCGGTGCCAACGCTGCCAAAGCGGCCAAGCCCCAGGCTACCTGTGAGCTGATCGGTACGGCGGCTCAGGCGGTAGTCGCTTTTATAAACCGAAATATCGCCAAAGCCTGCACTGCGCAGGATGCGTTGGGCATTGAGGCTGAAATACCGGTTGCTGTAGGTGTAACCGAAGCTGCTTTGATCGCCGCGGTTGCTGGTGTATTGGTAGACGCTTTGTGGATCGGGCTGCGGCAGTGGTTTGCCGGTCAGCGGATCGTAATAGTTTATCTGGCGCGAAGGTTGATACTCGTTAAACGCGTTGTCGCCGGCCTGGCTGTAACTGTACGATGCGTTAAACACGCCCCACTGGCCGAGTTGGATATCGGCGCCTGCACCAGCCACCGCCAGTTCCGCCGCCGCTTCGGTGCGGCCTTCCATCGTCAACCAATCCGTGACACCGTAACGCCCACTACCGGTTGCGACCCACTGGCCGTAATCGGCTGAATTCAAACCATAATTGCGGCGCAGGGCACCGGTGGACAGGCTAAAGTCGCTCATGCCGGCCTGCAACAGGTTGCTGGCAACATAAAAGGGTACCAGGGTGCTGACCTGGCGGCCAAGAGCGTCGGTGGTGACCACTCTGGCTTCGCCGGCACCGTTGATGTACGGCACCGTATCCAGGGTAAAGGGGCCGGGATTGACGTTGGTGGTGCTGTTTTTATAACTGTTGATATACAGATCGACACTGCTGGGCAGCGCCGCCTGGCCGGAAAATTGCGGCAGAGGGTAGGTGATCAGATCCGGGCGAGCGTTAAAGTTACGCGCCAGCTGAACGCCGCCAATGCGCACGGCACTGCTCCAGGGCAGTGAACCTGTGGTGAGATCGCCGGCGGCATAGCTGAGCAGGCGCTCATCATCCGTGTAACGCCACTGACTGTCGTAGCGAATATAACGGCTCTCCTGGCTATCGCCGGCGGATCCGTTAAAGCTGCCACGGAAGATGCCGGTGTTGGCTACCACGCCAAAACCGTCAAACAGCCGCTGTTCGCTCCAGGCGGAAAGGTAGCCCGGCTGGCCGTTGGTGTTGCTTTGGCTGGCGTAAACGTCGTAATTGAACAGCAGGCCGAGGCTGCTTTGCGCCGGCAGGCGATCCAGCGGATTCTGCGCGTTGAACTTCTGTTTGGGCAGCCAGTCGTTGGGGATGTTGATCAGCAATTGCTGAGTTTCGCCGCTGTAAGTGACATCCACCTGCTTCAACAGGTCGACCGCAATTTCTTTTGCCTGTTTGTCCTCCACCGGCAGGCCGGCGTCGATCAATTGCTGCGGCGTGAGGTAATAGTGACCGCCACGGTAGTTCACCGGCACCACTTTGCCGGTCTGGCGACCGTTGACCACCGGCTCCAGATAGAGGGTGGTATCCGGCATGCTGATGGCGCTGGGAGGCGGCGGCAAATCATCGGCGTACGCGCAGGGTAGCCACGGCGTGGCCACTGTACAGACTACGGCGAAGGCTAACGGTTTCAGCGCGAATCCGTTGCCGCTGGGTGATGGCTTCCCTGTTAACCGCACGTGAAACTCAGTAAGACGGGAAGGTCATTGGTTGTTTATTGTCATTGACCGTCGCCTGCAGTGTACCGCTGCTGAAACTGCCTGAAGGCGGCACGGCAAAGCGCATTTGCGAACCGGGCAGCACGTAGCCCATCAACCCGGCATTGAGCGTTTTTCCCTGTAACGTTACTTTGGAGATACGCGCGTGCACAATGCCCTGATTGCGCACTTCCACCCAGCGTTGGCTGCTTTGCTGCAATAGTCGGTAGCTGAGTTGCGGTTGGCTGGCGGTGGCGTAGTCGCGCGGCTTTTCAGGATCCGGCTTGGTCCAGATACCCTGGCCGCTGACAAACAGCGGTACGGAATAACGCATCTGGAATTTCAATCCCATTTGGGCACCGTCGGGTGCGGACGAGCTGTCGTTTTCTTTTACCGGCACTTCATCAATCAGAATGCGGTAGGCGCGTTCCTGGCCTGCGGGCGGCGGGGTCTGCTTAATCAGTCGGATCAGTTGGCGCTTGCCCGGCGCTATCGAAGCGACCGGCGGGCTGGCGATCACCTCGCTCTGGTTACGGTAATCGTCTTTGCCGTCGGTTTGCCTCCAGCCAAGTACCCGTACCTGCATATAGACCGGTTTCGTGTCGCGGTTTTCCAGCCACAGCGCCGTTGCGGGCTGTTGATCTTCAATCACCGGATCGATGGGCCAAATCAGAATCGACGCTGCAGCCAGCGCCTGTTGCTGGCCGACAAGCAGCAGCGCTGCCGTCAACGGCAGGGAGAAGGGAATACGCATAGCTAAATCCTTATTCAAAATACTTAATAAGTTACCGTCAGCAAGACCGTATCGTTGTATGTGCCACTGCTGGGCAGGGTACTGGCCGAAAACAGACGGGCATAAACTTTGATTTCCTGGGTACTGCCGGTGGCGGCGATCACCTGCGCGTTGCCGCCGTTGCCGCCATCGCCCCACAGCGTGGAGTAGTTGTTATCCTGGTAGAGCTGATAAAGCAGTGTCTCCGTGGTCAGGGTATTTTTCAGTTTGCGTCCTGCGGAGATGGAGCCGGTGACGTTGTTGCCGACGCCGAGCGCCAGCGTGACGCTCAGACCCGGGTTGCAACGGAACAGCACTGAGCCGGCCCCAGCGCTGGATACAATATTGATATTGCTGGCCAAAGAAGAGATCTGACCAAAACTGAGAGTGCCGAAGGTGGTGACATCGCTATTGCCGCTGCCCAAGACGCAGCCTTTTACTACCGTCGCATTGACGGTGAACGGCGTACTCTTTTGCAAGTCGTTGACGCCGGTGTCACCGATTACCGGGGCCGCCGTCATCGCGAGCAGCAGCCCGCAGGCTGAAATGCGCATTGCCGTTACCAATTGATGGTCACCTGTACGGTATCGGTGTAGCTGCCGACCGGCGGGGTGGATTGCACCGGGATCATGCCATACACCGGCAACCAGTTATCCTGGCCGTTAGCGGTTTGCGAGACCCCGGTCAGATTATCCCAAATGACGCTGTGGGCGCTGTTGGTGTACAGGTTGTAGTTTACCCGTTGGCTGGCGGCGCTTTGCAGGTAGCGTGCGGCGGTGTTGCCGCTTTGCCCGCCGCCAAGCAGCACGTTGTAGCTGGTGCCGTTGTTGCATTTCACGCGGATGGCGCCGGAATTTTGTTGCCCGGCTACGCTGACGGCGGTAGTGAGAAAATACACCGTGCCAAAGTTCAACGAGCCGAAACTGACGTTGCCTCCCGAGCTGCTGCCGGCTTCGCACGCATTCAGCAGTGTTGCGCTGACGCCAATATTGGCGGTTTTGCTATCGGCGTAAACCGCCAGATTTAACGCCAGTAATCCGCAACCGAAAACCGCCTGCCGCACCCTTACCAGGTTACCGTCATCGTCACGGTATCGTTGTAGGTATCGGCCGCCGGCGTGCTGCCTGCTGCCGGAACGCGCCCGTAGACAATCAGAGGGGTCGCCACACCGGTACCGGTGCCGGTCAGGGCGTTGGCACCGCTGCCCCAGGCGGTAGCGCGGGCTTGATCCTGATAGAGGTTGTAATTGATAAAGGCGCCGGCGGTGCTGGCCATGCGGCGCTGACTGCCGGTGGTTACGTGCAGCCCGTTGTCCAACGCGACGGTATAGTCGGTGCCGTCGGTGCAGGTCAGCGACAGCGTGCCGGCGCCGCCGGAGCCGGTTGCGCTGGCGTCGATAATATTTGCAAGCGAGGAGTAGGTGCCAAAGCTGATGGAGCCAAAATCATTGGCGGTGCCGCTGCTGTTGCCGCCGCCCACCACGCAGCCTGCGCCGATGGTCAACGTCACCCCCAGGTTGCCCTGAATGGTACCCGCTGCATTGGCTGCGCCGTTTGCGCACAGCAAGATTGCTACCGAGGACAATGCCACCAGAGTCTTTTTCATATTTTATTCCTTGCTGTGCCAGAGAGAATCGCAAAAGCCCATCCGAGAAAGGGGGCCGAACGTATTAATTTCTTTATAGGTTAATTAATAGAGTAAGAATTCGGAATTGTCTTGGTAGGAGGCTAAAAAGTTTCTTTATTTTGAAAGATATCGGTATTTCGCCGTCTGGGAAGCGTGAAGGCATGAATGTAGAATTATTAGAAGGGTAATACTTATCGTTAGGAATATTATTAGCGGTGTTAATTGGCCGGAGTTTCCCGGCCAACTTATAAACTATTGATGGAAATCCAATGTACCATCGCGGACCAGTTCGCGCGGCAGATTGTTTTTAATCCGGCTGCCGATACGTTTGGCGATACCCAGCGGCTGCTGTTGGTAGGTCACGATGCATTCATCACTCTGCGGCGGTGCTTCCGGATACAGATCGCGGCCGTGATACCACTCTTGCGCCAGCGCGGCGTCCAACTCGAAACGCTGCTTGCCGTCGGCGACGGCCAGCGCAATGACGGCTTCATGCTGCCAGCGGTATCCTTTAGGGAAACACTCGGCCAGTTTCACCCCGATGCGTGAGAAGCGTATTTTGCTGACCAGCGTTTCCAGTTCTGCAGGGAACAGCCAGATCTCTTTATCGCGCGCCCACAGCCGGCTGGTTTCATCCCAGGCGAGACCGGAAGCCGCAGCGGCTTGGCTAACCACGGCCGAATCTTTGCCGGAAAGCGGGGTGAACGGGAATTTGCCCAGTTTGTAGCTCGGTTTTGGCAACGGGGCAACGGAATGGTTCTTGCGCAGCCGCGCCACGAAAAAACCCTCGCTGTCGTAGATCTGCGGGAAGACGTGCAGGAAGCCTTCGGCGGTCAGCGCCTTTGCCGCGCCGGGGAACAGCTCGCCCAGCGGTTCAATGCTCACCGCATCGCCATACGCTGCCAGCAGGCCGTTGACGATTTGCTGATTTTCCTGCGCGTTGAGCGTGCAGGTGGAGTAGACCATAACGCCGCCGGGGGCCAGCGCATGGAAAGCGCTATCGATCAGTTCGCGCTGGGTTGCGGCAATGGCGGTAACGCTTTCCGGTGACCAGTTGCTCATGGCGTCCGGATCTTTGCGCACCACGCCTTCGCCGGAACAGGGGGCGTCGAGCAAAATGGCGTCGAAGCTTTCCGGCAGCGCCGCGCCGAACACCCGGCCGTCAAAGTGGGTCAGCGCCACGTTTTTCACGCCGCAGCGGCTGATGTTGGCGTGAAGGACTTTGACCCGGCTGGCGGAGTATTCGTTGGCCACGATACCGCCCTGGTTGTTCATCAGTGCCGCAATCTGGGTGGTTTTGGAACCCGGCGCTGCGGCAACGTCCAGTACCCGACGCGGTTTTTCCCGATCGGCGAACAGGGCGCTGACCGGCAGCATCGAACTGGCTTCCTGAATGTAAAACAGGCCGCTCAGGTGCTCTGCCGCGCTGCCGAGTCGCAACTCTTCATCTTCACGCTCGATCCAAAAGCCTTCCGCACACCAGGGAATAGGTTCCAGCCGCCAGTCATAACCTTGCACCAGCGCCTGAAAGTCGGCGACGCTGATCTTCAGCGTATTCACCCGCAGGCTGCGGCGCAGCGGGCGCTGGCAAGCGGCTATAAAATCGTCCATCGACAGTTCGGCGGGCATGACGGCACGCGTCGCGTCGAGAAAAGCGGGAGGCAAAATAACGGAGGCAGGTTTGGCCACGGGGTGAGCTCTCTGGCAGCAATCAAAACAAGGGCGGGATTCTAGCATAAAATGGGCCGGCAGGGGGAGCGGATACCCCCTGCCGGCATTGGGTTACACGGTTAATCCCTTGGGATCGCGGTGCCCCATTCTTTCCAGTCTTTCGGTTCTTCCGCATTCAGCATGAAGTGCTTGTTCGGCGTCGACTTAGGCGCCAGCGGAATGGTTGGCGGGGTGGCGAAGGCAATGCCGCCGCGGATGAACTGCTGGAAGGTGCCGCTCTTGATCACGCCGCCGGTCAGGCCGAACTGCAAGTTGTAGCCCGAGGCCAGCCAGAACACGCTGTTGTTGCGCACCAGGTGCTGATATTTCTTGCTGATGCGCAGCGCAACGTGGACGCGATCGGACATGGCGCCGAGATAGAAACCGGTGATGGTGCCCACTTCCATGCCACGGAACAGCACCGGCGTGCCGACCTGCAACGAGCCGGTTTCCGCTGCATCGAGGATCACGCTCAGGCCGTCCAGATAGCGTGAGTCGGTGATGCTGGCTTCCTGCAGTTCGAAGCTGCGCAGTTCGCGGCCGCGGCCCGGCTCGACGTTGATATACGGCTGCAGCAGGGTATCGAGATTACTGACTCCGGCAGCGGAAATTTCCGGCGACACTACGGAGAAACGGCTGCCCAGACGCGCGAAGGTTTGCACGTATTCCGGATACAGCACCGCCTTGGCCAGCACTTCATTACGCTCCGGCGCCAGTTTCAGCGAATCTACCTGGCCGATATCGATGCCGAGGTAACGCAGCGGCATACCGGGTGACAGCTTGCTGGCGTCGTAGGTCTTCAGGATTATCTGGCTGCCCACCGCGCGGGCAGCGGTTTCATTGGCATACAGCACGCGTTTGGCGCCTTTATCCAGCGTAACGCCCTGCAGATTGTCGAAACTGATGGCGCCTTTCAGCGCCCGGTTGAGCGGCGAAGCCTGCACCGTCAGGCCGCTGCCGTTCAGTTGTACCTTGGCGCCGCCCTCGGCCCAAAAGATGCTTTCGCTGGTCAGCAGTTTGCGGTATTCCGGGCTGATATAGACGTCTACCTCAAACTCGTTGGCTTTCGGGCGAACATTAACTATTTCACCCACCTGGAATTTACGGTACAGCACCACCGAACCTGTTTGCACGTCCGGCAGGCTGACGGCATTCAGCGTGAGGGTTGGCGTTGGGCTGTTACCGACAATGCCGGCTTCGGCCTTCTCGGCGTTGGCATACAGCGGATACTGGCCGACCGGCTCACCCTTGCTGCCGGGGATGATGCGCACGCCGCCGTCCAGCCACTCTTGCGCGCTGGCGCCCAGCACTTCCATGCCGTCGATCCCCAGCTTGACGTCGACGCGGCTGTTGACCACGAATTTGCTGTCTTTATGCAGCAGGCGGCGGTATTGGGCTTCGACGGCGGCGGTGAAGACTACGCCGTTGTCGGTCAGTGCGCGGCTCATTACCTGGCCGACTTTAACCCCGTGAACAATCAGCGGCTGGCCTACGTCGATGCCGTAGCTTTGCGGGGCGTTGAGCGTCACGGTCAGCACGCCCGGCTGTTGCAGCAGGGTTTCGCTGCTGTCGAGTACGTTGAAATGCTGCTGCGGTTCTCCGTCGCCCGGCACCAGTTCCAGGGTATTGCCGGTCAGCAGTTGGCTGATTTTGGCGTCGTTAAGGCTGAGGCGCGGACTGCGCATCACAATGCGTGTGCCGCTGCGCATCAAATCCACCACTGAGGGATCGACGGTCAGTTCGCCGGTGACCTTGCTGTCCTGCTGCAGTGTCAGCTTGGTCAGGGTGCCCACCTGCAGCCCCTGGTAAATCAGCGGCGTGCGGTTCTCGTTCAGGTTATTACCGCTGGGCAGATCCAACGTAATGTTCACGCCGCGTTGGCTGTGTGCCAGATCCGGATACAGGTCATAGCTTTGGTCGGCCTTGGCCTGTTGGCCGTCGGGCGGTGAATCGAAGGCTATCGCGCCGTTGACCAGCGCCGCCAGACTCTCAACCTGTACCGAAGCGCCCGCCAGGCTGAAATCGCCCTTAAAGCCTGAAACATTCCAGAAACGGCTGTTACCTTTTACCAGATTGGCGAAACGGCGGTCGATCAGCACGTCGACAGTGACGCCCTTATTGCCTTCCGCGATGGTGTAGTCGTACACCTTGCCGACCGGAATTTTACGGTAATACACCAGCGAACCGGTGTTGAGCGAGCCGAGATCGTCGGCGTGCAGGTGAATCATCAACTCACCGGTGTTCAGCCGGTATTTGGGTTGGGTGTCGAGGGCGGTAAAATGGGTTTGTTCTTTGCCGCTGCCCGGCATCATGCCGATGTAGTTACCGCCTACCAGCGCGTCCAGGCCGGATATCCCGGCCAGTGAAGCCTTCGGCGTAACCAGCCAGAATTGGGTGCCTTCGCGCAGCGAATCTTCCAGATCGCTCTTGATGCTGGCTTCAACCACGATGCTGCGCAGATCCTTGCTCAGGCTGATGGACTGCACGGTGCCGACTTCTACCCCTTGATAGCGCACAGGGGTGCGGCCCGCGACGATGCCCGCCGCAGACTGAAAATCGATGGTAACCGTGCTGCCGCGCTCCTGAAAGTTGCTGTAGACCAGCCATCCGGCGATCAGCAGGGCGATAAACGGCAGTAACCAGAATGGCGAAATGCGGCGCTTGTTTTTGACCCGCGCTTCAGTCGGTGTATTCGGCGTTTCCTGTTGCATGTGCATCCCAAATCAATCGGCTATCCAGCCACTCTACGGCAAGAATAGTTAAAATGACCGCCGAACCAAAGTAAAAGGCTGCCGGCCCCATAGTAAAAGATAACAGCTGGTCGCGATTCACCAGCGACATCATTAACGCAATAACGAACAGATCGAGCATGGACCAACGGCCGATCCAGGTGACCAGCCGCAGCAGGCGAATACGCGTTTTCAGGCTGTGCGAGGTCTTGAAATGAATGCTGAACAGCAGGGTGATCAGTACGATGACTTTGGTAAAGGGCACCAGTACGCTGGCAATAAAAACGATAGCGGCGATCGGCGCGTTGCCGGAGGTCGCCAGCGACACTACCCCGGAGAAAATGGTGTCTTCGAGCCGTGCACCGTTGGCGTAAACGATGGAAATCGGCAGCAGGTTGGCCGGGATCAGCAAGATCATCGCCGCAATCAGCGCCGCCCAGGTTTTTTGCAGGCTATAAGGCTGGCGGTGACACATGGGGATATGGCAGCGCGGACAGCGTCCCCGATCGTCCGGATAACCGGTGAAATGGCACGACAGGCAAACATGCAGCGCCGCCGGCGGGCCTTCCGGTTGTTCCTGCGGGTAATAGCGCTCCCACAGCTGTTCCAGGTTGAGGTGGATCAGAGTCAGGATGCTGAGCAGCGTGAGCGACAGGTAGGCGATCAGCGCGCTTCCGGCCTGGATATCGGCATACTCTTTGACTTTTATCGCCGCTACCGCCATGCCGATCAGGTAAATATCGAGCATCACCCATTCTTTCAAGCGCTCCAGCATCAGCAGTACCGGGCGTAAATTCATGCCGAAGGCATGGCCGAAACGCAGGTAAAGCAGCGACAGCGCTAACGTCAGCGGGGCACCCAAGGTACAGAACGCCACCATGCTGGCGGTGAGAGGGTCGCCCTGGCGGCTCATCTGCCAGATGCCTTCCAGCAGGCTGGCGTCAATGCGCGTGCCAAGCAAGCGGATGCTGATCAGCGGCTCGCTGAAGGCGAACGGCATCAGCAGCAGCATGGCGACCGCCATGGCGGTCAGGCGGGTCATCGACCAGTCGCGGCCATGCACCACTTTAGCATTGCAGCGCGGGCAGTAGGCGGCCTGATTGCCGTTCAGCGGCGGTAACACGAACAGCAGGTCGCATTCGCAACAGCGCTGGTGGCGTGCTTTGGAAAGGGGGCCGGTGATCGCGTGTATTTTCATCATGACAAAAGCTGCTCTAAAGCCCGCCGGATGGGTAGCGTAGCTGAAAAATAAACCTGCTGTAACCCGCTTCGGGTAAAGCGCGGGGCGGTAAACAGGGTTTCTGCGAGGCAAACATACCTTGCCCGGCAGGGGTTTGTGAAGCGACAGATGAAGAACCCGATGGCTATACGCATTTTTTGTAGGAAGAGCAATGCGGGCCGGCCATCACCGCAGCGTTTTCGAGGTTGGCCTTTCTGGACATGGCTTCATTATAGTCACGGCAGTCGATAGTCACGGCAGTCGTTTGCGGGCTGCCGGTGGTGAAACCTTGTGCCGCTCCTGAGCGTCGTTGTTCGTCTTGACCCTCAATTTATTGATATTAAAAGAATAAAAACCAGGGTGTTTGATCGTGCGCTCCTTACGCTAACTCCCTGTTTCAAAACGTCTCATGATTGCTTTGGACAATGCGGCGCAATAGCAATTATGCTGGGGGCAAGCCGACAGGAAAATGGCAAGACAGCGAAACTACCTGCATGATATACAATAGAAAATCAAATCTATTGTAGCTTGCGCACATTATGACTGGTTCCTGTGTTTCACTCTATTCGGCACGGGAATAGATAACCATGGTTAACAAATGACAAAAGAAGAATTCTACGCGGAATTAAAACGCGACTTAAGTGCGTTGCTCGACGGGGAAACCAACTTCATTGCCGCACTTTCCAACGCCAGCGCGTTGATTAATGAACGTCTTGACGACGTCAACTGGGCCGGCTTTTACCTGATGGACGGCAACCAACTGGTGCTAGGCCCGTTCCAGGGCAAAATCGCCTGCGTGCGCATTCCGGTGGGCAAGGGCGTATGCGGAACCGCGGTGGCGGAAAATCGCGTGCAGCGCGTTGGCGATGTCCACGCGTTCCCGGGCCACATCGCCTGCGACGCGGCCAGTAATGCGGAAATCGTACTGCCGCTGCAGGTTCGCGGTCAGATCATCGGCGTTCTTGATATCGACAGCACAGTTTATCAACGTTTCGACGAACAGGACCAATTGGGCCTGGAAGCAGTGGTGGCGGGGCTTTGCGTGCAACTGGAACACTGTGATAGTGCGAAATACGTCACTGTGGCGGCAAGTTGATCTACGGTTAACGTGGCATTTACCGATGACGTCATTATAATGACGCCTGTTCATGCCTGTGGCTTGTTGGCAACCCGTTGTAATCAGGAAATTTCATGGAAAATCAACCTAAGTTGAACTCTAGTAAAGAAGTCATTGCTTTTCTTGCCGAGCGTTTTCCGCTCTGCTTTAGCGCCGAGGGCGAAGCTCGCCCGTTGAAAATCGGTATTTTTCAAGATCTGGTAGAGCGTGTTCAGGGGGAAGAAAGCTTAAGCAAAACGCAATTACGTTCTGCACTGCGCCTGTACACCTCAAGCTGGCGTTATCTGTACGGTGTCAAAGTTGGCGCGCAGCGCGTCGATCTGGACGGTAACCCGTGCGGTGAGCTGGAACAGCAGCATGTCGATCATGCCCGCCAACAGCTTGAAGAAGCCAAAGCGCGCGTTCAGGCACAGCGTGCCGAACAAAATGCCAAAAAACGTGAAGCTGCCGGTGAATCAGCCGATGCCGAGCCACGCCGTCCACGTCCAGCCGGTAAAAAACCTGCTGCACGTCGCGAAGGCGGAGCCGCACCGGAGAACCGCAAGCCGCGCCCACAAACTCGTCCACAGCAAGCTCGTCAACCTCGTGCAGCAAAAGAGGAAGGCCAGCAGCGTCATGTGCCAGTCACGGATATCTCTAAACTGCAAATTGGCCAAGAAATCAAAGTCAGAGCAGGCCAGAGCGCGATGGCTGCAACCGTACTTGAAATCGCTAAAGATGGCGTACGTGTGCAGCTCTCTTCCGGTCTGGCGATGATTGTGCGCGCAGAACACTTGCAGTTCTGATACGGAGGCCAACCAAGGCATGAACAAATTTGTCAGATTAACAGCAGTCGCGGGTCTGTTGTGGGCGGGTGTCAGTTACGGAGCGGATACAGCCAACATCCGCATCGACCAACTGCCTCAGCTTCATCAGGAGCCGCAGCATGCTACTGTGAGTGAGCGCGTAACCTCGCGCTTCACTCGCTCTCATTACCGTCAGTTTGCCCTCGATGCGGATTTTTCAGGCAAGATCTTCGATCGTTACCTGAATATGCTGGACTACAACCATAACGTGTTGCTGGCCTCCGACGTGGCGCAGTTCGCCGACAAGCGCAATCAACTGGGCGAAGAACTGAAAAGCGGTAAGCTGGATACGCCTTACGCGCTGTACAATCTGGCCCAGAAACGCCGTTTTGAGCGTTATACCTATGCGTTGTCGTTGCTCGAAAAGCCGATGAACTTTACCGGCAACGACACTATCGATCTCGACCGCAGCAAAACGCCGTGGCCGAAAGACAAGGCCGAACTGGACAGTCTCTGGGATGCGAAAGTCAAATATGACGAGCTGAACCTCAAGCTGACCGGCAAGACCGACAAAGAAATCCGCGAGACGCTGACCAAGCGCTATCAGTTCGCCATTAAGCGCCTGACGCAAAGCAACAGCGAAGACGTGTTCCAACTGGCGATGAATGCCTTTGCGCACGAGATCGACCCGCACACCAATTATCTTTCTCCGCGCAACACCGAACAGTTCAACACCGAGATGAGCCTGTCATTGGAAGGTATTGGTGCGGTACTGCAGATGGATGACGATTACACGTTGATCAACTCCATGGTACCGGGCGGCCCGGCGGCGAAGAGCAAGGCTATCACCGTGGGTGACCGCATTGTCGGCGTCGGCCAGACGGGGAAACCTGTAGTCGATGTTATTGGCTGGCGTTTGGACGACGTGGTTTCCCTGATCAAAGGGCCGAAGGGCAGCAAAGTGCGCCTGGAAATCCTGCCGGCCGGCAAGGGCACGAAAACCCGCGTCGTTACGCTGACCCGCGAACGTATCCGTCTGGAAGACCGTGCGGTGAAAATGACCATCAAGACCGTCGGCAAAGAGAAAGTCGCGGTGATGGACATTCCTGGCTTCTACGTGGGCCTGACCGATGACGTGAAAGTGCAACTGCAGAAAATGGCCAAGCAGAACGTCAAGAGTCTGATTATCGATCTGCGTACCAACGGCGGCGGCGCGCTGACCGAAGCGGTCTCGCTCTCCGGTCTGTTCATTCCGAGCGGCCCGGTGGTACAGGTGCGGGATAACAACGGCAAAGTGCGTGAAGACGCCGACGCTGACGGCATCGTTTACTACAAAGGCCCTCTGGTGGTGCTGGTTGACCGCTTCAGCGCCTCGGCTTCCGAGATCTTTGCTGCGGCGATGCAGGACTACGGCCGTGCGCTGATTGTCGGTGAACCGACCTTCGGTAAAGGTACCGTGCAGCAGTATCGTTCGCTGAACCGCATTTACGATCAGATGCTGCGGCCGGAATGGCCGGCGCTGGGCTCGGTGCAATACACCATCCAGAAGTTCTACCGCGTTAACGGCGGCAGCACCCAGCGTAAGGGCGTAACGCCGGATATCCTGATGCCTACGGGTGTCGATCCAGCGGAAACCGGCGAGGCGTTTGAAGACAACGCCATGCCGTGGGACAGCATCAACGCGGCTACCTACAGCAAAACCGGCGACCTGACACCTTTCGATCCTGAACTGCTGAAAGACCACGAGCAGCGTATAGCCAAGGATCCGGAGTTCCAGTACATCGCGCAGGATATCGCCCATTACAAGGCGCTGAAAGACAAGCGCAACATCGTCTCACTCAATCTTGCCCAGCGCGAGAAAGAGAACCACGATGATGACGCTACCCGTTTGCAGCGCATTAACGATCGTCTGCAGCGCGCAGGTAAAAAACCGCTGAAGGCGCTGGAAGATTTGCCGAAGGATTACCAGGAGCCGGACCCATACCTGGATGAAAGCGTGCATATCGCGCTGGATCTGGCTCACCTTGAACAGGCGCAGCCAACGGCTAAATAATGCAGTCGAGTAAATAAAAAACGCACCTTCGGGTGCGTTTTTTGTTAAGCGCCGCTGAAGGCGCATTCAGGCGTCAAACATTCTGTGAGGCAATGATGAGCGAGCTAACTCCCCCGATGCGCGTTACTCTGCGGCTTGAGTCGCTGCTGGTGCTGTTGTTGTCCGTAGCGGTATATCATAGCCAACACTACGGCTGGTGGTTGTTTGCCGCCTGCTTCCTGATACCGGACATTTCGTTTCTGGGTTATGCGTTTGGCAAAAAGGTGGGGACTATCGGCTATAATCTTGCTCATTCCTATATCGGCCCGGCACTGTGCGCCTTCGCGTTTGTCTTCTCCCCACAGCCGTACTGGCTGATGACGTCGCTGATTTGGTGTGCTCATATCGGCTTTGACCGCACCTTGGGCTATGGGTTGAAATATACCCAAGGTTTTGCCTATACCCACCTCGGGCATTTGAATAACAAACGCCACTGACTTGCCGTCAGAAAAACCACCGCCTTGTGCAACAATCGTTTACAATTTGAAAAGCCATGCTGGAATGCCGATTTTGTAAAGTTTCGTATTTTTAGTAGGTTAATGGCGTGCAACTCTTGAAACTGTGACGAATGCCCATACGATCTAGGGTATCCAAGGCAGCGTTTTGTTAACATTTATGAGGAAGTAAACATTTTATGATGCGTATAGCTCTGTTCCTGCTCACCAACCTGGCGGTGATGTTGGTTTTCGGGCTGGTGCTCAGCCTGACAGGAATCCAATCTAGTAGCGTTCAGGGCCTGATGATTATGGCCGGTCTGTTCGGTTTCGGCGGTGCGTTTGTCTCACTGCTGATGTCCAAATGGATGGCGCTGCGCTCCGTAGGCGGGGAAGTGATTGAACAGCCGCGTAACGAAACCGAAAACTGGTTGCTCGAAACGGTGCGCCGTCAGTCGCAGCAGGCAGGCATTGCCATGCCGCAGGTCGCTATTTACCACGCACCGGACATTAACGCTTTCGCCACCGGCGCACGCCGTGATGCTTCGCTGGTCGCCGTCAGTACCGGCCTGTTGCAAAGCATGAGCCGGGATGAAGCGGAAGCGGTTATCGCGCACGAAATCAGCCACGTCGCCAACGGCGATATGGTCACCATGACGCTGATTCAGGGCATCGTGAACACCTTCGTGATCTTTATTTCTCGCCTGATTGCGCAAGTCGCCGCCGGCTTCCTCGGCAACCGCGACGGTGAAGGCGAAAGCAACGGCAACCCGATGATTTATTTCGGCGTGTCGATGGTGCTGGAACTGGTGTTCGGCATTCTGGCCAGCATCATAACCATGTGGTTCTCACGCCACCGTGAGTTCTACGCCGATGCAGGCTCCGCCAAACTGGTGGGCCGCGAGAAGATGATTGCAGCGCTGCAACGCCTGAAAACCAGCTACGAACCGCAGGAAGCGGGCAGCATGATGGCGTTTTGCATCAACGGCAAATCCAAGTCGTTCAGCGAACTGTTCATGTCGCATCCGCCGCTCGATAAGCGTATCGAAGCACTGCGCTCAGGTCAGTACCTGAAGTAACGTTGAGAATGTTAAAAACCCCGGTTTACCGGGGTTTTTTTATGTCTGCTATTTGGCTTGCGGGCTGTGTTCCGCCGGTTCCGCGCGCGGTTGGGTGATACGCAGGCTGCTGACCGCTGCCGCCAGCGTGGCGAAGGCGCCGGCCAGGATAAGCGAGGCGTGAGTACCGGAAGTGGGGAACAGGTTGAACATCAGTGCCACCAGCGCGGCACCGGAGGTTTGTCCTAACAGGCGGGCAGTGCCGAGCATGCCACTGGCACCGCCGCTGCGGTTGCGGGGCGCGGCAGAAATAATGGTGTGGTTATTCGGCGACTGAAACAGCCCGAAGCCGGCGCCGCACAGCACCATGCGCCAGATGATGTCCAGATCCGATGGGTTATGCGGTAACAGCGCCAGCAGGAACAGCCCCAGGGCAAAGACTCCCAGCCCGATACAGCCCAATAACCCTGCGTGAACCCGCTCCACCAGTCGCCCGGAGATCGGTGCCATAACGATAATCGCCAGCGGCCAGGGTGTCAGCAGCAGCCCGGTAGCAACCTCATCGCGGCCCAGCGTGCTTTGCAAAAAGAACGGCAGCGAGACCATTGCCAGCATTTGCGCGGCGAAGGAACAGATGGAGGTGCCCATCGACAGGGCGAAAATAGGGATGCGCAGCAGGTCGACCGGCAGCAGCGGAAACTCTTGTCGCAGTTGGCGGCGGACGAAGAAGAAACCGATAACCAGCAGTGCGGCGATCTCGCTGAAAATCAGCGTCAGGTTCTGGCCCTGGGCAAAGCCACTGATGGCGGTAATCAACAGCCCGAAGGTCAGGGCGTTCATCACGGCGCTGGTCGGGTCAAAACGCTGATTACTGCTTTTCTGGCTGTTGCCGGGCAGGAACTTCATTCCCAGCACCAGCGCCACAATGCCAATCGGCAGGTTAATGGCGAACAACCATTGCCAGGAAGCCACGGACAGTATCGCCGCCGCCACTGTGGGGCCAGCGGCCGACGAAAAGGCGACAATCAGCGAATTGATGCCCATGCCGCGCCCGAGAAAACGCTGCGGATAGATAATGCGAATCAGTGCTGTGTTGACGCTCATGATGGCGGCGGCGCCAAACCCCTGAAGCACGCGGGCAAGGGTCAAGGTCACCAGCGAATCGGACAGGGCGCAAAACAGCGAGGTAATGCTGAACACCAGCAAACCGGCCTGATAGATGCGGCGATAACCAATCAGGTCGCCGAGCGAGGCCAACGACAGCAGTGAAATGGTAATGGCTAATTGATAGGCGTTGACCACCCAGATCGAACTGGCCGGGCTGGCGTTAAGATCGCGTGCGATGGTGGGCAGCGCCACATTGGCGATCGCACCGTCAAGCACGGAAACGGTAATGCCCAGGGCGATGGCGAGGATAGCCCCATAGCGTTGCGGGACGGGGAGGCCGTCAGTACAAGAACGCATGTTGATCTCAAAAGTATTAATACGGGGGAATATTAATATGCTAATCATATTCGCCGATGATTGCACCTTCACTGGCCGGCTCAATTGTAATAACCGATGAGGGCAGGCCTAATCCCTTCATCTTCTGGCATTTCCCTTTGGCTCCATTGCGTGGCATCAGGGCTTGCGCGTATACTGAAACCCTTGTTCAAATTTCTTAAAACAGAAAAAGCTGAGTAGGATATTTACCATGGCTAACGCAGATCTAGATAAACAACCGGATTCTGTTTCATCAGTGCTGAAAGTGTTCGGCATCTTGCAAGCACTGGGCGAGGAACGCGAGATCGGCATTACTGAGCTTTCCCAACGGGTAATGATGTCCAAAAGCACCGTCTACCGTTTTCTGCAGACCATGAAGTCGCTGGGGTATGTCTCACAGGAAGGGGAATCGGAAAAATATGCGCTTACTCTCAAGCTGTTTGAACTCGGCGCCAAGTCGCTGCAGAACGTCGATCTGATCCGCAGCGCCGATATTCAGATGCGCGAGCTGTCGAATCACACCCGTGAAACCATTCACCTCGGTGCGCTGGATGAAGACAGCATTGTCTATATCCATAAAATCGACTCAATGTATAACCTGCGTATGTATTCACGCATCGGTCGCCGTAACCCGCTGCACAGCACCGCTATTGGTAAGGTGTTGCTGGCCTGGCGCGATCGTGCTGAAGTGGAAGAAATCCTGTCGCAGATTGAATTTACCCGCAGTACGCCGCATACCCTTACCAGCGCCGCTGCGCTGCTGTCGGTGTTGGATCAGGTTCGTGAGCACGGGGTGGGCGAAGACATTGAAGAGCAGGAAGAGGGGCTACGTTGCATTGCGGTGCCGGTATTCGATCGCTTTGGCGTGGTGATCGCCGGGCTGAGCATCTCGTTCCCCACCATCCGTTTCTCTGAAGATGCCAAGGCGGATTACGTTAAACGTCTGCATACCGCCGCGCGCAACATTTCCGAGCAAATGGGCTACCACGATTACCCATTCTGAGCCCGCCGGCGTTGGATGAGTCAAGGCACGGCCTGCCGTGCCTTCATTGTTTGGCACTTGCCGTGCGCCAGGCGATTGCCGAAATAAATCAACGAACCGCTACCGCAGACATAAAAAAACCGGAGCATCGCAGCCCCGGTTTTTTATTGCGGACGAAACTTACTGGTGAGCCAGTTCCACTTCGTCTTCGCTGTCCATGATACTTTTGTCCGTCTGCTTCATCAATTGGCTGGTGACGGTGCCGGCGGTCATTGAACCGCTGACGTTCAGCGCGGTACGGCCCATGTCGATCAGCGGTTCGACCGAAATCAGCAGGGCGACCAGCGTGACCGGCAGGCCAAGCGCAGGCAGCACAATCAACGCGGCGAAGGTAGCACCGCCGCCCACACCGGCAACGCCGGCGGAGCTGATGGTGACGATACCCACCAGCGTGGCGATCCACACCGGGTCTAACGGGTTGATGCCAACGGTTGGGGCAACCATCACCGCCAACATCGCGGGATAGAGGCCGGCACAACCGTTCTGGCCAATGGTGGCACCGAACGAAGCGGAGAAGCTGGCGATGGACTCAGGTACGCCCAGACGGCGAGTCTGCGCTTCGACGTTCAGCGGAATGCTGGCGGCGCTGGAGCGGCTGGTGAAGGCGAAGGTGATGACCGGCCAGACCTTGCGGAAGAATTTCGCCGGGTTAACGCCGGTAAAGGCCAGCAGCAGGGCGTGTACCCCAAACATGATTGCCAGACCGAGGTAAGACGCCACCACGAAGCTGCCGAGTTTGACGATGTCGTGGATGTTGGAACCGGCCACCACTTTGGTCATTAACGCCAGCACGCCGTACGGGGTCAGTTTCATCACCAGACGCACCAACTTCATCACCCAGGCTTGCAGGGTGTCGATAGCCACCAGTACGCGCTGGCCTTTCTCTTTATCGTCTTTCAACAATTGCAGCGAAGCCACGCCCAGGAAGGCAGCGAAGATCACTACGCTGATGATCGAGGTCGGGCTGGCACCGGTCAGATCGGCAAACGGATTTTTCGGCACGAACGACAACACCAGCTGAGGTACGGTCAGATCCGCCACTTTACCGACGTAGTTGCTCTGGATGGCCGCCATGCGCGCGCTTTCTTGCGTGCCTTGCACCAGGCCTTCCGCGGTCAGGCCAAACAGGTTGGTCACCAGCACACCCACCAACGCGGCGATAAGCGTGGTGAACAGCAGAGTACCGATAGTCAGGAAACTGATTTTGCCCAGTGAAGAGGCATTATGCAGCTTGGCCACCGCGCTCAGGATTGAGGCGAATACCAGCGGCATCACGATCATTTGCAGCAGTTGCACATAGCCGTTACCGACAATGTTGAACCAGCTGATGGATTCTTTCAGTACCGGGTTGTCCGAGCCATACACCAGTTGCAGGCCCAGGCCGAACACTACGCCCATCACCAGGCCGACCAGTACTTTTTTCGCCAGGCTCCATTGCTTATGGCGGGTTTGCGCCAACAGCAAAAGGAGGGCGACAAAAACCACCACGTTAATTACCAGCGGAAAATTCATCCCCAATGTCTCCAATCATTTTTCTTATATAAAAACGGCTACGCACCAACGTGTAGCGATACCAAATATCGTAACAGTTTGCGCAACGGCTCACTTATATCCAAATGGAATTTGATATAACTTTGAATATGGATTTGTTTGATTAATATACTTTGTGAATATTTAGTGGCCGATTTTTTGTGATCACAGTCTGATATTTTTGATTTGTTCAAAATAGGACTGCACTGGAATAGTGCAATCCCCTTGCCAGTAAATGGCGAAAGCCACCAGGCACAGGCACAGGGCGCGCTCCAATTGGTTGCCTTTCTGAGAATTTAGCACCGGCAGGCGAAAACGCCAGCGACAGGGCCAAAGCAACGGCACGCCGGCAGGGGTGAGCATGTCGGCCAACAGGTGGCTGAAATAGCCAATGATCATTGCATGCAGCACGTCGGGCGGAATTGGCCAACTGCGCGGCACGTCTAACTGGAACAGTGCCATACCGCCGACGATCGCCAGCAGGCTGTGGGTGAAACCGCGATGCCCAAAGGCACGGGAGATGGGAATGGCGATCCATCGCAGGCGTTGGCCCAGTACCGATTTGGGGTGATCGATATCGGGCAGCAGTGAGGTCAGCAGCGCGGCAGGAATGATGTGCCACCAGTCTCCGGTGGCCAGTTCTGGAGTCACTTCGGCCTTCTTGGCGAAAATCGCGCAAGCGACAGAGAAAATAAGATGTCCTTCCGCGGTCATGCTGCTGTTGTTCCGGCTGGTAAACTGTTAATTTATCCAGTATATGGGAAAATTCCCAGTAGCGGAAGCAGTTACCCTGTAACTAATTGTTTATTTTCCCCGGTTTTACAAGGAGTTGTTACGTAACGCGATGATACATTGCGCGTTGTGATAACCGCGGAGGTAAAAAAGGCTCTGTAAGCAGAGCCCGGTGCGGATAAACTTCACGTCAGCGCGCCAGCCAACCGCCATCGACCGCGAGGGTATAGCCGTTAACGTAATCCGACGCGTCAGAGGCCAGAAATACCACCGGCCCCATCATGTCTTCCGGCAGGCCCCAGCGCCCGGCCGGGATACGCTCCAGAATCTCCAGGTTACGATCCTCATCGGCACGCAGCTGCTCGGTATTATTGGTGGCCATGTAGCCGGGGGCAATGGCGTTGACGTTAATGCCATGCTTAGCCCATTCGTTGGCCAACAGCCGCGTCACACCCATCACTGCACTTTTTGATGCGGTGTAGGATGGCACGCGAATGCCCCCCTGATAGGAAAGCATTGAGGCGATATTGATGATTTTACCGCCGCCGCCTTGCCGGATAAACTGCCTTGCCGCCGCCTGTGCCATGAAAAACAGGGTTTTTATATTCAGGTTCATCACATCGTCCCAGTCTTTTTCACTGAAATCGATGGCGTCGTCGCGCCGGATGATGCCGGCGTTATTCACCAAAATGTCAATGTGACCGAATTCGGCGATGGCATTTTCCAGCAGGGGCGGGATGACATCGATGGTGCTCAGGTCAGCGTGCAGATCGAGAAAACGCCGACCGAGTGCCGTGACCTTGTCCTGAGTCTGCTGCGGGCGGCTACGGTTGACGCCGATGATATCGCAGCCCGCCTGGGCCAGACCCACAGCCATACCTTGGCCCAAGCCGGTGTCGCAGCCGGTCACCAGCGCCACCTTACCGGTTAAATCAAAAGAATCAGCAATCATAATCATACTCTCTCACCACGCGGCAGGGTGCCGCGCAGCCATGACAGGGGAAAGGAGATCAGCGCAGTTCACTGACGGCAACGTGGTCCATATCGCCAAAGATCTGGTTCTCGCCAATCATGCCCCAGATAAAGGTGTAGCGCTGGGTGCCTACGCCGGCGTGAACGGACCAGCTTGGCGAGATCACGGCCTGCTCGTTATGCACCAACAGATGACGGGTTTCCTGCGGGTGGCCCATCATGTGAAATACCGCCGTTTCGGCATTCATATCGAAATAGAAATAAACTTCCATGCGTCGTTCGTGGGTGTGGCAGGGCATGGTATTCCACAGATTGCCGGGTGCCAGTTTGGTCAGGCCCATGGTGAGCTGACAGGTCGGCAGCACGTCCGGCACGATGAATTTATTAATGGTGCGGCGGTTGCTGGTGGCGTCGTCGCCGAGCGTCTGGGGGGAGGCTTCTGCCAGTGTGATTTTGCGATTCGGGTAACGGGTATGCGCCGGGGCGCTGTTGTAGTAGAACTTGGCCGGGTTAGCCGGGTCGAGGCTACTGAAGCCGACGTTCTGAGCGCCCTGGCCGACATACAGGGCTTCTTCATGGCCAATTTCGTAGGTTTCGCCGTCAACGATAATGATCCCAGCGCCACCGATATTGATTACGCCCAGCTCGCGGCGCTCCAAAAAGTAACTGACGCCAAGTTGTTGACCTACTTCACTGCCGATAGTCACCGTTTTGCTTACCGGGTTGATGCCACCGATGATGATGCGGTCAATGTGACTGTAGGTCATGGTGTAGCTGTCGGCTTCGAAGATTTTCTCGATAAGAAATTCGCGGCGCAGGCCGGCGGTGTCGAGCTGTTTGGCGTGATCGCTATGAATGCTTTGACGGACGTCCATCTCAATGCCCCTTTGGCTAAAGAAACGCGGGAGAAAGCGCCGAACGGCAGGGTTGCGCTGCGTGGCAGTGACAGCGCTCGCCGACTACCCGGCGCTTTCTCGATGTCCCAGCATAGAGATGGCGGCACGTTAATTCAATAAAAATGAAATAATGTTTTATTTATTTTTTGACCTAAGGCATGCTTTTGAAAATTAGTGGGGGGAATCTGAAGATAAAAGAGAGGCAGGGCGGCAGCGGGATAACGCCGCCGCGAAGATTACGCCAGATGTGCGGGCGTGAGCTGTTCGAGGGTATCGAGCTTATGGTCCGCCAGTGCCCAGCGCGTGTCGTGGCGATACTCTTGCGCCGGGATGACGATTGAACGCATTCTCGCGGCCTTGGTGGCAATCATGCCGTTGAACGAGTCTTCCAGCGTGATGCAGCGCAACGGATCGCTGCCGAGACGTTCGGCGGCGATAAGGTAAACTTCCGGGTGCGGTTTGCTGTAAGGCAGAGACTCGGCGGACACCAACTGGTCGAAATACCCCGCCAGATCGAACATCTTCAACACTTGTTGTTGCATGTGCAGTGGCGATGCGGAGGCCAGGCCGATATTCAGATCCAGGCTGCGACACAGTTCCAATGCCTGTTGCACGCCCGGCAGCAACGGCCGTTTTTCATGCACCAGTTCAATGGCGCGTTCGATAATCCGTGCAGAGACTTGCTCCAGCGAAACGCCTTGCCACGGCATGGCCTGATACCACATTTTTACCACCAGATCGATGCGCAGCCCGAGGGTGTCCGGCAGTTTATGGCGGTCAGACAGATCCAGCCCCAGTGCGCCGAAGATATCCAGTTCCGCCTGTAGCCACAGAGGTTCTGAGTCGATCAACAAACCGTCCATATCAAAAATAGCGGTCTCAATGCGTTGCGAATAGGCCATTAGCGATTAACTCCTGCCGGGGTCGGTGAATGTACCCGCCACTTTATCATCGCCGGGAACCAGACTAAAATTTTTGCCTGCCTGATTGCGCCGCATTCGCTTTGGAGGCCTTGCCGAAGCGCAGGATACGCCACAGATCTCGCAGTTTTGACCACCAGCGCCGGTGCTGTTGCTCGGTAACCTGTTGCAGCATGCGCGCATAGTCCAGTACCAGCCCCGGCGTCCAGGTCATGCTCTCGCCACGGCTACGCAGCATCGCCAGCATCCACAGATGAGGGTCGAGGATCAAAAACAGAAAACGACGCCACAGAGGCTTGTCGCCCAGCACGCCCTCCAGCGCACTGTCCAGCGCCAGAATCACCGCGGTGGAACAGTTGCGGCGCGTCAGGTTGTAGGTTGTGTCCTGGCGATACCCTTGCCAGAAGGCATGCAAGGCGGCCGGGTTATAACGGCGGAACCGGATTTTTTTGTCGGGTGCGCACCAGGCTGCGACTTCTTGCTGCAAGCCGGGCAAAAAGCGGCCGTCGACGTTATTTTGCTCGCCGGAGTGCAGTAACTGACGGAAATCTTGCACTGAATGGCTGATGTCATTAAGCGGATAATGGCTGATGTACAAATCCGGTTCCAGCGCCAGAGCAGCATGCCCGGTGGAGATATTGCCGCCGCCATCCACCGCTGCGATATAGCGGTCAACAATGTAGCGCCGGCGCGCATCTTTCGCCGCCGCCACCGGCGTCCAGACATAGACCGTCAAGGGATCGGCCTGAGCCGTTAGCGCAGCGGCAGGCGGGTGTCGGTTCAGGGAAAAACTCTCCAGCCGCTGCGCTATGCGCAACACCGCCCAACCCGACAGCAAAAGCATGACGCCGACGCAAAAGGGGACCGTCATGCGGTGCGGCACCGGCCAGTCGGTAAAAATAAATAGCGACAGCAAGATTTCGAAGCCGCCGGCCAGCGCGACCGGTTTCCAGCGGCTGTGCTGGATAAGGGTAGAAGAGGCGATACGCACGGAACCGTCCAGCAACAACGCGCTGCCGAACACCAGCGTGGCGACAATGTTGTCGTCTGCCGGGACATCCAGTACCAAAAAGGCCATCATCAGAAATCCCAGGCCCTTCAGTAATACCGGTCGGCTGGCGGCGGAGCCAATCACCAGCGCGGCGGAGATCGCTACCAAACCCTCGAGCGCCAGCACCACTGCCAGTGCATCCAGCGCCAACACCGAACGGCCATCTTCGAGCACGTCAACTAACATCAACGAACCGGCGGCCATCCATGCACAGCCAAACAACAGCAACGCGCGCCGCTGACCGTGCAGCGCCTGTGGGCCCAGTAACAGGATAATCAGGCGAATCATTACGCCCCCTTTCAGAATGATTGCATTAACTATGATAGCCATTTAATGAGAATGCGTTGTCGCCGTTAAGTTGTTGAAAACGGCCAATCCCGGCTACGCTTGTAGCACAGCGAGGCGAAAGAAAACGGTGGGCGAGTTTCAGTAACTACAGGTAGACTTAGCCAATTACGGTTACGTCGCTTACAAGGGGAACACATGACGTATCAACAGGCTGGGCGCATCGCCATTGTGAAACGAATTCTTGGCTGGGTGGTTTTCATCCCCGCGTTGCTGTCAACGCTGATCTCGCTGCTGCTGTTTTTCTATCAACACAGTGAGAAGACCAAAGGCATTAATGCGGTGATGTTGGATTTCGTCCACGTGATGGTGGATATGGTGCGCTTCAATACGCCGTTCCTGAATATCTTCTGGTATAACTCGCCGGTGCCGGACGTAGCGAGAAGCCTGTTCAGCGGTGCCAATCTGATGTTTATCATTATCTATTTTTTGATTTTTGTCGGGCTGGCGTTGCAAGCCTCAGGTGCGCGCATGTCGCGCCAGGTGAAGTTTATCCGCGAAGGCCTGGAGGACCAGATGATTCTCGAACAGGCCAAGGGCGATGAAGGGCATACGCGCGCGCAACTGGAAGAACGCATTACGCTGCCACATCACACCATTTTTCTGCAGTACTTCCCGCTGTACATTTTGCCGGTGGTGATCGCGGTAATTGCCTGGTTCGTCATCAAGTTACTTGGTCAATTGGCCGGCGCGGCTTAAGGCGAGGCTAAGTCAAGGCGCTGCATTCGGCGCCTTGACACTATCGGACTTGAGGGTGCAGCAATGCTTCTACCGCACGCTGGGCCTTGACCAGATGCTGGCCGCCGAACAGATTGCTGTGGTTAAGCAGGTAATACAGCTGGTACAGCGGTTGGCGTTCAATAAACCCATGTTCCAATGGCCAGACGCTTTGGTAACCGTCATAAATCTGCGGCGGCAGCTCAGGGTATAGCGGCAGCATCGCCAGATCGCATTCGCGATCGCCCCAGTAGCTGGCGGGATCGAACAGGATCGGGCCGTTGGTAGTCATACCGCAGTTGCCCGGCCACAGGTTGCCGTGCAGCAGTGAAGGCTGCGGCTGATGGTGCTGCAGGCGCAGATACACCACGTCGATAATTTCATCAATATCACCAAAGGTCATGCCTTTCTCCGCCGCCAACTGCAGTTGCCAGCCAATGCGCTGTTCGGCAAAGAATTCCGACCAGCGGCGTTGCCAGGCGTTGGGTTGCGGAGTGGTGGTCAGATCGTTATCGAAGTCGAGGCCGAACTGCGGCTGTTCGCTCCATTTGTGCAGATGGGCCAGCTGTTGGCCGAGGCAATGAGCGCCGTGGGCGTCGAAGGGTTTCAGCGGCTGGTACTCGAGCAGCAGGAAGCTGTAGTCACGATCGCTGCCGACGCCATAAACCTGCGGCACCCGCACGGTTTTACTGCGTGCCAGCAATGCCAGTTGATCGGCTTCAGCGGTAAAGATCGGCAGCATTTCGCGGGCATCGCATTTGACAAATACCTCGTTGTCACCGTAACTCACGCGCCATGCCGGGTGGATTTCTCCCCCGGGCAGTTCAGTCCTTTCGCGGATGTCTGCGCTGCCAAGATGTTCACTTAACAGACGGCTAACGGCTTGCCACATGGTACACCCCCTCTGTGTTGCCTGCGAATTCATTAGGTTAGCGTCTTTACCGTTCCGAAAACACGACCTGGCGCACACTGGCGCCAATGGCAGGCGATTTTTTCGCCATTCGCATTTGCTCAAAGTATATACGCTATTGATTCATTTAAGCACGCAGCCTATTGCAACTTTGCGGCGCCGGAGCGATGTTTATCCGGCTGGTGGCAAGGGTGGGGATATAAGATAATTTTTCTAATCAATAGGATGAGGAAGTCATGGCGCAGAAGCAGCAATGGCAGCACGGCGAATACCTGATCGATACGGATAAGAGTGAATTAGATTTGGCGTTCACCCACGCATTTTTGACCACCTCGAGCTGGGCGTCTGGTATTGCGCGGGAGACGGTGCAACTTTCCATCGACAACAGCCTGTGTTTTGGCCTGTATCATCACCGGCAACAGATAGGTTTTGCGCGTCTGGTGACGGATTACGCTACCTTCGGTTATCTGTGCGATGTGTTTGTCGCGCCGGATTATCAGGGGCAGGGGCTGGCCCGCTGGCTGATGGACTGTATGCTGGAACACCCGACGCTGCAACGGCTACGGCGCATTATGCTGGTGACGGGCACCGCGCCGTGGCTGTATCAAAAAGTGGGATATGAAGCAGTAAATCGTCAGGACTATGTCTGGCATATCGTCCGTCCAGATATCTACCGGCAGCAATAATGATAAGCGGCGGTGAGAGTGCGCACCGCCGCCAGCGTTAGGGCTTCTCGTTGAGTAACGCCTCTTCGTGACGTTGTAACGGCCTGAGTTTGCTGTAGAGCAGGGCGATAACAAACACAATCGCCTGAACGATCACAATGCAGGGGCCGGTCGCGCCGTCGATGTGAAAGCTGATCAGGGTGCCGAACACGCAGGAGAATACCGATACCAGAGTTGCGATGATCAGCATGCGATCGAAACTGCGGCACAGCATAAAGGCAATGATGCCCGGGGCTATCAGCATCGCAATGACCAGAATCACCCCGACGGCTTGCAGCGAAGCGACAATGGTCAGCGCCAGCAAGCATAGCAAACCGTAGTGCAATAGCTTCACCGGCAAACCAATCACCCTGGCATGGCTGGGATCGAAACAGTAAAGCATCAGATCCTTGCGCTTTAGCAGTACTACCACCAGCGTAATGCCGGCAATCAGCAGCGTTTGCTTCAGCTCCGCGTCGGTAATGCCCAGCATATTGCCGAACAGGATGTGGCTCAGATGCTGGTCGGTATCGACGCGGGAAAACAGCACCAGCCCGAAGGCGAACATGCCGGAGAAAACGATGCCCATCACCGTGTCCTCTTTCACCCGGCTGTTCTCTTTCAGATAGCCGGTGGCCACCGCGCAGAAAATGCCGGAGAAAAATGCACCGATAACCACCGGGATGCCAAGCACGAATGCCACGACGATGCCGGGCAGCACGGCGTGCGAGATGGCATCGCCCATCAGCGACCAGCCTTTGAGCACCAGATAGCACGACAGCACCGCGCACACCCCGCCGGTAACGATAGCGGCCAGGATCGCCCGCTGCATAAACGGGTAGGCGAAGGGCTCACTGAGCAGTTGATACAGGGTTTCCATCAGTGGCCTCCGTTTTGTTCACGGGCTACGCGGCGTCGGGACGCCAGCAGGCCGTGCTTGGGTGCGAAGAAAAACGCCGCCAGGAACACCAGCGTCTGCAGGGTCACAATCACACCGCCGGTAGCGCCGTCGAGGAAGAAGCTCAGATAGGCGCCGATACCGCTGGTCAGCGCGCCGATGACGATGGCGATGATCACCAATCGGCTAAAGCGGTCGGTCAGCAGATAGGCGGTGGCGCCCGGCGTAATCACCATGGCGATCACCAAAATCGCTCCGACGGTTTGTAATGCCGCGACGGTACAGGCGCTGAGCAGGGTGAAGAACAGAATTTTCATCCGCAGCGGCGACAGGCCAATCGACACCGCGTGGTTTTCGTCAAAGAACACCGCCAGCAGATCTTTCCACACCAGGCATAGAATCAGCAGCGAGACGCCGATGATAATCTCGACCTGCAGCACGTCTTCGTCGGCGATGCCGAGAATATTGCCGAAGATAATCGACTGCACGTTAATCGACGTAGGATTGAGTGAAATGATCAGCAGCCCGACGGCGAAGAAGGTTGAAAAAATAAAGCCGATGATCGCGTCTTCACGCAGGCGGGTGACGTGGCGCACCAGCGTCATGGCCAGCGCGGCCAGCATGCCGGTGAAGAAGGCCCCGGCGGCGTACGGCAGCCCAAGGGCATAGGCCCCGGCGACGCCGGGCACCACCGAGTGCGACAGTGCATCGCCCATCAGCGACCAGCCTTTCAGCATCAGATAAGCCGATAGAAACGCGCAGGCGGCGCCAACGATGGCGCTGACCCAGATGGCTTTGACCATGTAGTTGTAATTGAAGGGTTGCAGCAGAGTTTCCAGCATCAGGGGTGTTTCTCCTTTGGCTGGCTTTGCGCAGGAGGGTCGCTTTTGGTATGGCCATAGAACACCGCCGGGCGTTCGTCATCGGTCAATACCGTCACGGTGCGCGGATCGTTATCGTCGTGCAGATCCGGGCCGGACAGGTTGATATGGCGCAACACGCCGCCGAACGCCTGTTCCAGATTGCTTTGGGTAAAGGTGGTTTCGGTTGGGCCGGCGGCCAGCACCGTGCGGTTAATCAGGATCACCCGGTCACAAAATTCCGGCACGCTACCCAGATTATGGGTGGAAACCAGGATCAGGTGACCCTCGTCACGCAACGCGCGCAGCAGATCGATAATCGCGTTCTCGGTTTTGACGTCGACCCCGGTGAAGGGTTCATCCAGCAGCAGCACGGAACCTTGCTGCGCCAGCGCTCGCGCCAGGAATACGCGTTTTTTCTGCCCGCCGGAAAGCTCGCCGATCTGGCGGGTGCGCAGTTCGCTCAGACCAACGCGCTCCAGCGCTTTATCGACGCGTAATCGATCTTCCCGAGCGGGAATACGCAGAAAATTCATCTTGCCGTAGCGGCCCATCATCACGACATCTTCCACCAGAACCGGGAAGTTCCAGTCGACGTCTTCGGTTTGTGGGACGTAGGCAATAATATTTTTCTTCAACGCATGCGCCACCGGTTTGTCGTTCAACTGCACACGGCCGGTGGTGGGCTTGACCAGCCCCATGATGCTTTTGAATAGCGTCGACTTGCCGCTGCCGTTGACGCCCACTAACGCGCAGATGGCACCGCCGCTCAGGTTAAAACTGGCGTTGTGAATCGCGGTATGGCCGTTGTTGTAGGTAACGGTAACGTCATCAACGCTCAACTCAGGGCGGACAAAAACCTCGGTGGTCATTGATCAAATCCTTTGGCGATGGTTTGTACTGTGACGTTCAGCAGGTCTATATACGTCGGTACCGGGCCGTTCTGGGTGGATAGCGAGTCGACATACAGCACGCCGCCGTATTTCGCCCCGGTTTCTTTCGCTACCTGCTTGGCCGGCTTGTCGGAGATGGTGCTTTCGCTGAACACCACCGGAATGCGGTTGGCACGTACGGTATCGATGACCCGGCGAACCTGCTGCGGTGAACCTTGCTCGTCGGCATTAATGGGCCACAGATAGACTTCTTTCAACTGATAATCTTTCGCCAGATAGCTGAATGCGCCTTCGCTGGTAACCAACCAACGTTGGGCTGCGGGAATACGCGAAAGGCGCTCGCGCAGCGGGGCGTCCAGCGCGCTGATTTTGGCGGCATAGGCTTTGGCGTTGCGGTTATAGGTTTCTGCGTTGGCCGGGTCGTGCTGCACCAGCGCTTTACGGATGTTTTCTATATAGATCAGCGCATTGCTGGCGGACATCCAGGCATGCGGATTCGGGTTGCCATTATACGGACCTTCGTGGATGGGCAGCGGGGTGATGCCTTCGGTCACCACGGCGGCGGGTACTTGTTTGATATTCTCGAAGAAGCGTTGGAACCAACGTTCGAGGTTCATGCCGTTCCACAGGATCAGGTCGGCGTGCTGCGCTTTAACGATATCGCGCGGCGTTGGCTGATAATCGTGGATTTCCGCTCCCGGCTTGGTAATGGACTCGACCACGGCGGCATCGCCGGCCACGTTTTGAGCGATATCCTGAATGATGGTAAAGGTCGTCACCACGCGCAGTTTCTTTTCTGCTAGTGCGGCATTACTGGCGAGGCCCGCAGCGAACAGCAGACACAGCAGGGCAAAAGGGCGGTAAAAGGCTCTGACCTGAATGAGTGACTGGCGGGGAAAAACACGTTGTTTCAAAGGCATGGTGACATCTCCTGGCTCAAATGAAAATGATTATCAATATCAATTGAAGCGAAGTCAAGCGTCACCTTTAAGCTGACGGCAGGCTATCAATCCATTGAACCAATAATACCGTCAGGTGAGTTATAGCATTTTATGTATCCGTATGTAACCGCTTAACGTACTCCTCATAGAGAGCTATGTCGACCTCCGGGGTTTTCCCCAAGGCAACTTCACCGAGCTTCTGCGCCAACTGTTGAACATCTTCTTGATTCAATGGAGTTATAAACGCAAAACTGTTGCTGCCCAACTGATGCGGAACGCCCTGTTCGTCTGTCACCGAAGTGACAAATCCATCACGGGTTAATTGTCCGGTAAGCTTGGCCAAATCAGCCAATCCTTCTTCCTGATAGTGGAAAGTCACCACAAAACACGTCGTTGCAGATTGACTCATAAATCACCTCTTGGTATATGGATAGCTTGAGATTAGACCAAAAAAATCATGCAGGCGTCCTTACAAGTTGTATATGCTACGCAACCCATTGAAAGGAGTGAGGGATTCTGTGAAAACAAAAATCGGTTGCCTGACGGCAATGTTGCTTTTGTCGGGGTGCGCCAAAGACCCGCAAACGACAAGTACTATTTCAGGCAGTGGCACATCGCGTGGCGGTTGGTTAAAAACTCCCCCGCAGGCACCGGTCAACCGAACGGGAACACCGGTAGCCTATAACGATTACATTCGTCAGGCCGCCAGCAGTTATGGCGTCGACGAAACGCTGATTAAAGCGATTATTCAGGTGGAGTCCGGGTTCAACCCGAACGTGGTCAGCACCTCGAATGCCGTGGGATTAATGCAGCTGAAACCTTCTACCGCCGGGCGCGACGCCTATCGTCTGAAAGGAAGAAGCGGGCAGCCCAGCTCGCGTGAGTTGAAGGATCCGGCGGTTAATATTGATCTGGGAACGGCCTATATCAATATTCTTCAAAGCCAGCAGCTAGCCGGGATCAACAACCCACAGACCTTGCAGTACGCCACCATCGTTTCTTATGTCAATGGGGCTGGCGCCATGTTGCGCACGTTCGCATCAGACAAGCGGGTGGCGGTAAACCGCATTAATCAGATGAGCCCGGATGAGTTTTATCAGCACATCCAGAAAAAGCATCCGGCCCCACAGGCGCCGCGCTATTTATGGAAGGTGACGACGGCCTACCAGGCGATGTCGCAGTAAGCTTTATTTCTTGCTAAAACCGGTCGCCCGCAGCGGCCGGTTTTTCTTTTCGGCGCGGCCATATCGCGACATCTCTCTCATATTTCGTTATTTCCCATTCTGTTACCTCAAAAACCGCACAAATAGTTAAATTTACATTAGCGGATAATTCTTTACGTTCATTCAATAAGTTACCGGTAACATTTTGGCTTGAGTTCACAAAGTAACCTTCAAAAAATAGACAAATACGTAACAAATTATTTTTAAATCCCGCAATGATCACAAGGTTGAGGTTAAATAGTTGTGATTATCTTTGGATGGAATGTGACATGTCGGACGATAAAACTAACAACTCACGGCGCGATTTCCTGCTGAAATCGATGACTTTAATTCCCGCAGCGGTGATTGGCGGCAGCGGCGTCAGCGCCCTGACGGCACCCATGCCTGCTGTCGCGGCTACAGACACCCCAACGGACTACCAGCCCACGTTTTTCACTCCGGAAGAATGGGCATTTATCAAGGCCGCCGCAGCGCGCCTGATCCCGGCTGACGATCGCGGCCCAGGTGCGCTGGAAGCCGGCGTGCCGGAGTTTATCGATCGCCAGATGAATACTCCGTATGCCACAGGTTCAATCTGGTACATGCAAGGGCCTTTCAACCCGGATGTGCCGAAAGAGATGGGTTACCAGCTGCCGCTGGTGCCGAAACAGATATACAACCTGGGTATCAGTGACGCGGATGCCTACTGCAAGAAAACCGCCGGCAAACCCTTTGCAGAGCTGGACGCCGCACAGCAGGATGCGTTGCTGCAAAAATTTGAGTCTGGTGAGGCAGAATTCTCACAGTTGCCTTCCAAGCTGTTCTTCTCCTACCTGCTGCAAAACACCCGCGAAGGTTTCTTCAGCGATCCGATCCATGGCGGTAACAAAGACATGGTCGGCTGGAAGCTGATTAATTTTCCGGGCGCACGCGCCGACTTTATGGACTGGGTTGAGCGAGGGGAACGCTATCCCTTCCCACCGGTATCAATTCGTGGGGAGAGGGGATAACGATGGCAACGGTAATGAAAAAAGTAGACGCGGTGATCGTCGGTTTCGGCTGGGTCGGCGCGATCATGGCCAAGGAACTGACCGAGGCGGGTTTGAACGTGGTGGCGCTGGAACGTGGCCCGATGCGCGATACTTATCCGGACGGCTCCTACCCGCAGGTGATTGACGAGCTGACCTATAATATCCGCCGCAAACTGTTCCAGGATCTCTCGAAAAGTACCGTGACCATTCGGCATAATACCAGCCAGACTGCGGTGCCTTATCGCCAACTGGCGGCATTTCTGCCGGGCACCGGCGTGGGCGGGGCGGGCTTGCACTGGTCCGGGGTGCATTTTCGCGTTGACCCGATCGAGTTGCGCATGCGCAGCCACTACGAAGAACGCTACGGCAAGAGTTTTATCCCGAAAGACATGACTATTCAGGACTTCGGCGTGACTTACGACGAGCTGGAGCCGTTCTTCGATAAAGCCGAAAAAGTGTTTGGCACTTCCGGCACCGCCTGGACCATCAAGGGCCAGAAAGTGGCGCAGAAGGGCGGCAACCGCTTTGCGGCCGATCGTTCCAGCGATTTCCCGCTGCCGGCGCAGAAGAATACCTTCTCCGCCCAACTGTTCGAGAAGGCGGCGCTGGAGGTAGGTTATCACCCGTATAATCTGCCTTCCGCCAACACGTCGGACTCCTATACCAACCCTTACGGTGCGCAGATGGGGCCGTGCAACTTCTGCGGTTTCTGCAGCGGCTACGCCTGCTACATGTATTCCAAGGCATCGCCTAACGTCAATATTTTGCCGGCGTTGCGCATGGAAAAACGCTTCGAATTGCGTACCAACGCCAACGTGTTGAAAGTGAACCTGAGCGCCGACAAATCCCGCGCCACCGGCGTGAATTACGTCGATGCGCAGGGCCGCGAGATCGAACAGCCGGCGGAGTTGGTGATCCTGGGGGCCTTCCAGTTCCACAACGTGCACCTGATGCTGCTGTCCGGCATCGGCAAACCTTACGATCCGGTGACCGGCGAGGGTGTTGTCGGGCGTAACTTCGCTTATCAGAACATGACCACCATCAAGGCGTTCTTCGACAAGGACGTGTTCACCAACCCGTTCATCGGTGCCGGTGGCAACGGCGTCGGGGTGGACGATTTCAACGCCGATAACTTTGACCATGCCAAAGAAGGTTTTGTCGGCGGTTCACCGTTCTGGGTCAACCAGGCGGGCACCAAACCGATTTCCGGCTTGCCGACGCCTCCGGGCACCCCGGCCTGGGGCAGCAAGTGGAAAGCGGCGGTGGCGGACGCTTACACCCATCACGTGTCGATGGACGCCCACGGCGCGCATCAGTCGTACCGCAGCAATTATCTGGATCTCGACCCCACCTACAAGAACGTGTTTGGTCAGCCGCTGCTGCGCATGACGTTCGACTGGCAGGAAAACGACGTCAAGATGGCGCAATTCATGTACGACAAAATGGCGCCGATCGCCAAAGCGATGAACCCGAAACTGATCGCCGGCAGCCCGAAAAATGCCAACAGCCATTTTGACACCACAAGTTACCAGACCACGCACATGAACGGTGGTGCGGTGATGGGCGAAGATCCGAAGACCAGCGCGGTAAACCGCTATCTGCAAAGCTGGGACGTGCACAACGTGTTTTCCATCGGGGCTTCAGCCTTCCCGCAAGGGCTGGGTTACAACCCGACCGGTACCGTGGCCGCGTTGGCATACTGGTCTGCCCGCGCTATTCGCGAACAGTATCTGAAAAACCCAGGCCCTTTGGTGCAGGCATAAGGACGGCGATTGATGAAAGCATTTGTTCCCGCACTGGTTCTCAGTGCACTGAGTTTTTCCGTTTGGGCGCAGGACGCGACGGTCAGCAGCGAATTGATCAAACGCGGCGAGTACCTGGCGCGCGCCGGTGACTGTGTGGCCTGCCACACCAACGGTAAAAGCGGTAAAGAGTTTGCCGGCGGTTTGGCGATGGAAACGCCGATCGGCACCATTTACTCCACCAATATTTCGCCGGATAAAAAAACCGGTATCGGTGATTACAGTTTTGAGGACTTCGACAACGCGGTGCGCAAGGGCGTAGCCAAAAATGGCAGCACCTTGTACCCGGCGATGCCTTATCCGTCGTTCGCGCTGGTGAAAGAGGACGACATGCGCGCCATGTATGCCTATTTCATGCACGGCGTGCCGCCGGTGGAGCAGGCCAACAAGGATTCCGACATTCCCTGGCCGCTGTCAATGCGCTGGCCGCTGAGCATTTGGCGCGGCATGTTTGCGCCGACGCCGGCGGATTTTGTCGCTGACGCCAAAGCCGATCCGGTGATCGAGCGCGGGCGCTATCTGGTGGAAGGGCTGGGACACTGCGGTGCCTGCCATACGCCGCGCAGCATTACCATGCAGGAAAAATCGCTGAGCAATAACGACGGCGACAATTACCTGTCCGGCAGCAACGCGCCGATTGACGGTTGGGTAGCCTCCAGCTTGCGTGGCGACAATAAAGACGGGTTGGGAAGCTGGAGCGAAGCCGAACTGACCGAGTTCCTGAAAACCGGCCGCAACGACAAATCCATCGTGTTCGGTGGCATGAGCGACGTGGTGGAGCACAGCCTGCAGTATCTCAGCGATGAAGACCTGACGGCGATCTCGCGCTACCTGAAAACGCTGCCGCCGAAAGACGGTAAGCAGCAGGCGGCACCTGTCGAGGACAGCGTTGCCAAGGATCTGTGGCGCGGTAACGACAGCAAGCCTGGAGCGGCGTTGTACGTCGATAACTGTGCGGCTTGCCACCGTACCGACGGTGTGGGCTACAAACGCGCCTTCCCGGCGCTGAAGGGCAACCCGGTGGTGCAAACCGACGATGCGACCTCGTTGATCCACATCGTGCTGACCGGCAATACCACGCCTGCGGTGAAAGGGGCTGTGTCCAACATCACCATGCCGCCGTTTGGTTGGCGCCTGAATGACCAACAGGTGGCGGACGTGGTCAACTTTATCCGTTCCAGCTGGGGCAACAGCGCCAAGCCCATCGATGCTTCCGACGTGGCCGGCGTGCGTAAAGACCGCTCGATGATCCGCGACGAGAAGGCTATGGGGAGCGCCGAAGTGCCGGAGCACCCGGACGCCAACAAGTAAACCGCCAGGGGCCTCAAGGGGCCCCTGTTTTTTCGCCTCTCACCATCCATTCCCGCACTGAAAATCGTTCATGAAGCGCGCACTTAGCCGCCAAGAGATAGACCCGAGCAGCGTTTTTAATTATCCTTTGCCGTCCTTTTATCAAGCACAAGAATGAAATACTGCATTAATTCCTTGATTAATGTTAAAAAATTCGCGGAGAAGGATATCCCATTGAGCGCAATCGTTGTCGCTGAAGAGTAAGGTGAGCTTTCCTATGAGTACGATTTCTCCCGATTCAGGTACGCAGGCCGTTACCCCATCGGCCAAATGGAACAAAACCGATACGGTGTGGATGTTTGGTCTCTATGCCACCGCTGTCGGCGCAGGTACGTTGTTCCTGCCCATCAATGCCGGGTTGAACGGCCCGCTGGTGCTGTTACTGATGGCACTGTTTGCTTTTCCTCTGACCTACTTGCCGCATCGCGCACTGAGCCGCTTTGTGCTTTCCGGCTCCAGCCGCGACGGCAATATCCATGATGTGGTGGTCGAGCACTTTGGCGTGCTGGCGGGAAAAATCATCATGGTGTTGTACCTGATGGCGTTCTTCCCGATCGTGCTGGTATACAGCATTTCGATTACCAACGCCCTGGACAGCTTCCTGATCCATCAGTTTCACCTGACGCCGTTGCCGCGCATCTGGCTGAGCCTGGCGGTGGTGGTGGTGCTGAATCTGGTGTTGTTGCGCGGTAAAGACGCGATTGTCGCGGCGATGGGCATGCTGGTGTTTCCGCTGTTGGTATTCCTGATGGGCATTTCGCTGTACCTGATGCCGACCTGGCAGACGGCGAACTTCGTCAGTGGTCTGGCCAACACCCAGTTCAGCAGCCCGGATTTGTGGCATTCGTTATGGCTGGCGGTACCGGTGATGGTGTTTTCCTTCAGCCATGCGCCCATTATTTCGTCCTTCGCTTCTACCCAGAAAAGCCTGTATGGCGACAAGGCCGAACGCCGCTGCGCACGCATCATGCGTTACAGTTACGTGCTGATTTGCGTCACCGTGCTGTTCTTTGTTTTCAGCTGCGTGCTGAGCCTGTCTCATGCGGACATGCAGCAGGCGAAAGATCAGAACATCACCGTGCTGACCACGTTGGCGAACAAATTCTCCAATCCGCTGATTGCCTATCTTGGCCCGGTGATGGCGATGTTGGCGATGGCCAAATCTTACCTTGGCACCTCGCTTGGCGTTACCGAAGGGGCGACCAGCCTGATTGACGGTTTGACGCGGGCGGTCGGTAAGCCGTTAAGTTCGCGCATCACGCACCGCCTTTCTGCCGTACTGTTGTTCCTGCTGACCTGGGCGGCCACGGTGTGGAACCCCAGCGCGTTGCATATTATCGAAACTATCAGCGGCCCGTTGATTGCGGTAATCCTGTTTATTTTGCCGATGTATGCCGTGCGTGCGGTACCTGCGATGCGCCGCTACCGTGCGCTGAGCAATATTTTCGTGCTGGTGATGGGGCTGATTGCGCTTTCTGCGCTGATTTACGGCCTGGTTTAACCTCTATGGCGCGCCGAAACCGGTGCGCCAAGCTTCCCTCCTGATTCACATCCATTTTCAATTAAAGCGTAATCTGCTTAGCGTTATCTTTGATAATAGAAGCCATTCTCATTATTATTTACCGATAATTTTTTACGCTAAGGAGCTTTACGTGCACCGTCGAATCACCCTGTTGGCATTTGCCTGCGCCTGCGTTTTCTCTGCTCAGGCGATGGCGACCACCTATCCGTTGACCCTGACCGACACCTCTGGCGAAAGCGTGACGATTAAGCAAGAGCCGAAGCGCATCGTGGTGCAGGACGGGCGCGATATTTTGACGCTGGCCTTGCTGGATCGCGCCGATCCCTTCACCCGGCTGGTGGCGTGGAACAACCTGCTGAAAAAAAGCGACGGTGAGACCTGGAAAATCCTGCAGAGCAAATGGCCTGAGGCGAAGAACATTATCGATATGGGCTTCAGCGACAAGGGCGAGATCAATCTGGAAAGCGTGATAGCGAAACATCCTGATCTGATGGTGGCGCAGTTACGTTCCAAACCTTCTCTGAGCCAGACCGGCGTGCTGGACAAGCTGAAAGCGTTGAACATTCCGGTGCTGTTTATCGATACCATGCTGAAGCCGGTAGAAAACACCCCGAAAAGCATCCAGCTGTTGGGGGAGACGCTGAACCGTGAGAGCGAAGCGAAGCAATACACCGATTTCTATCAGCAGCATTATCAGAGCATCCTCGATAAAACCAAAGCGGTGGAACCAAAACCGCTGGTGTTTATCGAAGCGAAAGCCGGCCTGAATGGGCTTGAGTCTTGCTGCTTCACCCATTCGCACGTCGGTTGGGGCGGGATGATCGAGGCGGTGGGTGCGCGCAACCTGGGTTCCGAACTGCTGCCCGGCGCGACCGGCGACGTGTCGCTGGAAAAAGTGATCAGCATGAAACCGGACGCCTATATCGTTTCCGGCTCCCAGTGGGCCAGTAAAACCAATGCCGCAGTGCCCTTTGGGTATGGCGTTAGCCAGCAGCAGGTCGACGACGCTTTCAACCGCATGAAACAGCGCCCGGGCTTTGCCCAACTCTCGGCAGTGAAAGAGGGTCGTTTCTACGGCATTTACCACAACTTCTATAACCACCCGTACAATATTGTTGGGTTGGAGTATCTGGCGAAGTTTATCTATCCGAATCAGTTCAAAGCGTTGGATCCGGCGAAAACCTACAGCGAGATCCTCAGCCGCTTTACCGAAGTGCCGGAAGGCAAGGGGATTTTGGGTGCTCAGGCACCGGTAGGGAAGTAAGCATCGCGGGCGCGGTTCATTGATCCGCGCCCGTTTTATCAGGCCGCAGGCGTGTAGGTGGAGATAATCTCCAGCACGCCGTTGATAATAAACTGCACGCCCATACACACCAACAGGAACCCCATCAGGCGCGAGATTGCCTCAATGCCGCTCTTGCCCACCAGACGCATAATGGCACCGGAGCTTCTCAGGCAACCCCACAGTATTACCGCCACCGACAGAAAAATCGCCACCGGCGCCACCAACAGAACCCAGTGCTCGAATCCCAGCACATTAGCTTTAATGCTTGATCCCGAACTGATGATCATGGCGATCGTCCCCGGGCCGGCGGTGCTTGGCATGGCCAGTGGCACAAAGGCGATGTTGGCCGAGGTTTTCTTGCGCAGTTCGTCTGATTTGGTTTCCACCTCCGGCGCTTCTTCTGCGCTTTGCTGTGGAAAAAGCATGCGAAAACCGATAAATGCGACAATCAGCCCGCCGGCGATGCGCAGGCCGGGAATGGAGATGCCGAAGGTGCTCATGACCAACTGACCGGCGTAGAACGCTACCGTCATGATGAGGAACACGTAGACCGACGCCATCAGCGACTGCTGATTGCGCTCTTCACGCGTCATATTGCCCGACAGGCCGAGCAACAACGCCACGGTGGTAAGTGGGTTGGCCAGCGGCAGTAACAACACCAGACCCAATCCGATGGCCTGGAATAACTGCATGATACTCGACATAAAGCAGACCCCTGTTTTCAGTTAACGCTACAGCGCGACGTAAAATAACAGAGTAGCCTGCCGGGAGATCACCAGCAATGGTGATAGAGGGATATCGTTTGAAAATTCACACTGTTGACACGGAATTGATGACCGTTCAGCCCTGCGTATTGGGTGGCGTCAATTCGGGCGCAGGGTCTGCTGAGGCGTCGTCGTCGTTCACGCAGTCATTGGCGATGTCCGGGGTATCTTCGCATTCCATCGGCGGTTCGTTGACCGCAATGGCCCGCGGGTGGCGATCTGTGCCGAGGTGAAGCAGAGCAAAACTCGCGGCCAGCACTACGCAGACGCCAACAAGTAACTTGAATAACCGGTTCATGATGCGAGGGGGTGTCTCAATTCAGTCGTTAGTGGCGACAGAATAGCGGTAGCGGGCAAGCTTCGCCATAGCTGATTACGCAATGTTGTTGCTTGCTCATTGCGGGTAAACCGCTCGCCGAGATTTTAAAATACGTCGGCCGGCAAGTGGGGGGCATGCCTGACAAACTCTCCGGTAGATGGCGCGCTAATCATAGTGTTACACTGCCCGTTCCGTTATGGCGTAACAACATAGTGCATTTTAAATTGTGCACGTATGAGTGTACATATCTGGCAGCGTAAAGCTGGATAGCGTCGATAACACCATGTAGTTAAACGATATTGTATTTCTTCATGTGATCTGTCGTGTGGGTCACCACTGTAGATAAGGAATCATTAATGCCTGTTATTACTCTTCCTGACGGAAGTCAGCGTCATTTTGACCGCGCCGTTTCCCCGCTGGATGTTGCCCTTGATATCGGCCCTGGTTTGGCCAAAGCCTGTATTGCCGGCCGTGTAAACGGTGAACTGGTTGATGCCGGCGATCTGATCGAATCCGATGCGCAACTGGCGATCATCACCATCAAGGACGCCGAAGGTCTGGAAATCATGCGCCACTCCTGTGCGCACCTGTTGGGCCATGCCATCAAGCAGCTGTGGCCGGACACCAAAATGGCCATTGGCCCGGTGATCGACAACGGTTTCTACTATGACGTCGATATTGACCGCACCCTGACGCAGGAAGACCTGGATCTGCTGGAAAAGCGGATGCATGAGTTGGCCGACAAAGATTATGACGTCATCAAGAAAAAGGTCAGTTGGCAAGAAGCCCGCGACACCTTTGCCGCGCGTGGTGAAAACTACAAAGTGGCGATTCTGGATGAGAACATCAGCCATGACGACCGTCCTGGCTTGTATCACCATGAAGAATATATCGACATGTGCCGCGGTCCGCACGTGCCAAACATGCGTTTCTGCCATCACTTCAAACTGCAGAAAACCTCGGGCGCTTACTGGCGTGGCGACAGCAAAAACAAAATGCTGCAGCGTATCTACGGTACCGCATGGGCAGACAAGAAACAGCTGAATGCCTATCTGCAACGTCTGGAAGAAGCCGCCAAGCGTGACCACCGCAAGATCGGCAAGCAGCTCGACCTGTATCATATGCAGGAAGAAGCGCCGGGCATGGTGTTCTGGCACAACGACGGCTGGACGATTTTCCGTGAGCTGGAAGCCTTTGTGCGCATGAAGCTCAAAGAGTACCAGTATCAGGAAGTGAAAGGGCCATTTATGATGGACCGTGTGCTGTGGGAAAAAACCGGCCACTGGGAAAACTATAAAGACGCCATGTTCACGACCTCGTCGGAAAACCGCGAGTACTGCATCAAGCCGATGAACTGCCCGGGACACGTGCAGATCTTCAACCAGGGCCTGAAGTCTTACCGTGATTTGCCGCTGCGTATGGGCGAGTTCGGCAGTTGCCACCGCAACGAGCCTTCGGGTTCTCTGCACGGTCTGATGCGCGTGCGTGGTTTCACTCAGGATGACGCCCATATCTTCTGTACCGAAGAGCAGGTGCGCGCCGAAGTGAACGAATGCATCAGAATGGTCTATGATGTTTACGGCACCTTTGGCTTCGAAAAAATTGCGGTTAAACTCTCCACCCGCCCTGAGAAGCGCATCGGCACTGACGATATGTGGACTCGCGCGGAAGACGACTTGGCTGCCGCGCTGACCGAAAACGGGATTCCGTTTGAATATCAGCCGGGTGAGGGCGCCTTCTACGGACCAAAAATTGAATTTACTCTGCATGATTGTTTGGATCGTGCATGGCAATGTGGTACCGTGCAGCTCGATTTCTTCTTACCGGGTCGTTTAGGCGCATCGTATATTGGCGAAAATAACGATCGCGTGGTACCGGTAATGATCCACCGCGCTATTTTGGGCTCCATGGAGCGTTTCATCGGTATCCTTACCGAAGAGTACGCTGGGTTCTACCCAACCTGGATTGCTCCGGTGCAGGTGGTGGTGATGAATATCACCGACAGCCAGTCTGATTATGTCCAGCAATTGACCAAAAAACTGCAAGATGCAGGGATTCGTGTTAAAGCGGACTTGAGAAATGAGAAGATTGGCTTTAAAATTCGCGAACATACTTTACGTCGGGTTCCTTACATGTTGGTGTGCGGTGATAAAGAGGTCGAATCAGGCAAAGTTGCCGTTCGTACCCGCCGTGGCAAAGACCTGGGAAGCCTCGACGTAAACGAAGTCGTAGACAAGCTGCTGAAAGAGATTCGCAGCCGTAGTCTTCATCAACTGGAGGAATAAAGTATTAAAGGCGGAAAACGAGTTCAACCGGCGCGTCCTAATCGCATTAACAGAGAAATTCGCGCGCAAGAAGTTCGCCTAACCGGCGTCGATGGCGAGCAGATTGGTATTGTCAGTCTGAATGAAGCTCTTGAAAAAGCTGAGGAAGCGGGTGTTGATTTAGTAGAAATCAGCCCAAATGCCGAACCGCCAGTTTGCCGAATCATGGATTACGGCAAATTCCTCTACGAGAAGAGCAAGTCGACCAAAGAACAGAAGAAGAAGCAAAAAGTCATTCAGGTCAAGGAAATCAAATTCCGTCCTGGTACCGATGATGGCGACTATCAGGTCAAACTACGCAACCTGATTCGCTTTCTGGAAGATGGCGATAAAGCCAAAATCACCCTGCGTTTCCGTGGGCGTGAAATGGCGCACCAACAGATCGGTATGGAAGTGCTTAACCGCGTCCGTAAAGACCTGTGTGAAGATTCTGATTTGGCCATTGTCGAATCCTTCCCTACTCGGATCGAAGGCCGTCAGATGATCATGGTGCTCGCACCGAAAAAGAGACAGTAAAGGCTTCCAAGTAATCGAACCCGCGCAACGCTTGCGTTGTGTGGGTTTTATTCGCCTTACTGATCGTTGTTTAACAATGCGAAGTGGATTTAATTAAAATGCCAAAGATTAAAACTGTACGTGGTGCAGCCAAACGCTTCAAAAAAACCGGTAGCGGTGGTTTTAAGCGTAAGCATGCTAACCTGCGTCATATTCTGACCAAAAAAGCAACCAAGCGTAAACGTCACCTGCGTCCGAAAGGCATGGTGTCTAAAAACGATATGGTCCTGGTTGTTGCGTGCCTTCCGTACGCATAAGCCATTTTTTTTGAATCCAGAATAAGACTTTAGGAGAGAGCATATGGCTCGCGTAAAACGTGGTGTAATTGCACGCGCACGTCACAAGAAAATTTTAAAACAAGCGAAAGGTTACTACGGTGCCCGTTCGCGCGTTTATCGTGTTGCCTTCCAGGCAGTAATCAAAGCAGGTCAGTATGCTTACCGTGACCGTCGTCAACGTAAGCGTCAGTTCCGTCAGCTGTGGATTGCACGTATCAACGCAGCAGCTCGTGTGAACGGCCTGTCTTACAGCAAATTCATTAACGGCCTGAAAAAAGCCTCTATTGAAATTGACCGTAAGATCCTGGCTGATATCGCGGTCTTCGACAAAGTGGCCTTCGGCGCACTGGTTGAGAAAGCGAAAGCAGCACTGGCGTAAGTCAGTAAAAGAGGGAGCTTGCTCCCTCTTTTAATCTTTGTTTTTTAGCACAAATATTGACTTTTATTGACCGCCGCTATATCACTGGTGGACAATCAATCGACAAGGTTAATCAATCATGCACGCTGCTATTTTTCGTTTCTTTTTTTACTTTAGCGCCTGATCTCAGGAGGCTTTGCGCGTAAGAAAAGAAACGAAAAGTAGCGCCTAAGCCTCCCCTGTGGAGGCTTTTTTGTTTTTAGCCATACCCTTTGTCTTTCAAACTACAGCGGCGTTGGCCGCGTGTGTTCACCCCAGTTACTTAGTCATCTAAGCTCCCGGTGATTCACCCACTTGCCGCCTGGCTGTAGCTTGAAATCCTGTGGGTATGACATAGGCCAGATAACATAAATTATCAGTCATTACTTAGGGCCATATCGGCCAGAGGAAGAGGAAAGCAATGCCACATCTCGCAGAGCTGGTTGCCAATGCCAAAGCAGCCGTAGAAGATGCCCAGGATGTTGCCGCGTTGGATTTGGTACGCGTCGAATATTTAGGCAAGAAAGGCCATTTTACCTTGCAGATGCAATCGCTGCGCGACGTGCCGGCGGAAGAACGTCCGGCGGCCGGGGCAGTGATCAACCAGGCAAAACAGGCTGTGCAGGATGCGCTGAACGCGCGTAAAAATACGCTGGAATCTGCTGCACTGAACGAGCGTTTGGCAGCAGAGACTATTGACGTTTCCCTGCCGGGCCGTCGTATGGAAAACGGCGGGCTGCACCCGGTAACCCGCACCATCGATCGTATCGAAGCCTTCTTTGGCGAACTGGGTTTCTCCGTTGAGACCGGCCCGGAAATTGAAGACGATTATCATAACTTCGACGCGCTGAACATCCCCGGGCACCACCCGGCGCGCGCCGATCACGATACTTTCTGGTTCGATGCCACACGCCTGCTGCGTACTCAAACCTCCGGCGTGCAGATCCGTACCATGAAGAACCAGCAACCGCCAATTCGCATTATTGCGCCGGGTCGCGTTTACCGTAACGATTACGATCAAACGCACACTCCGATGTTCCATCAGATGGAAGGCCTGATTGTCGACAAAGATATCAGCTTCACCAATCTGAAAGGCACGCTGCACGACTTCCTGAATAACTTCTTTGAAGAGGATTTGCAGGTTCGTTTCCGTCCGTCTTACTTCCCGTTTACCGAACCGTCCGCTGAAGTGGACGTTATGGGCAAAAACGGCAAGTGGCTGGAGGTATTGGGCTGCGGCATGGTGCACCCGAACGTTCTGCGTAACGTGGGCATCGACCCGGAAATCTATTCCGGCTTCGCTTTCGGCATGGGTATGGAGCGTCTGACGATGTTGCGCTATGGCGTTACCGACCTGCGCGCGTTCTTCGAAAACGATCTGCGTTTCCTCAAACAGTTTAAGTAAGGCGGGAATATCACATGAAATTCAGTGAACTCTGGTTGCGCGAGTGGGTAAACCCGGCCATCAGCAGCGAAGCATTATCCGATCAAATTACCATGGCCGGTCTGGAAGTGGACGGCGTGGAACCGGTAGCCGGCGTTTTCAACGGTGTGGTGGTTGGTCATGTGGTTGAATGCGGTCAGCATCCGAATGCGGACAAACTGCGCGTGACCAAGGTCAACGTCGGCGGCGATCGCCTGCTGGATATCGTCTGCGGCGCGCCCAACTGCCGTACTGGCCTGAAGGTGGCCGTTGCCACCGTGGGCGCAATGTTGCCGGGCGATTTCAAAATTAAAGCCGCCAAATTACGCGGCGAGCCTTCTGAAGGCATGCTCTGTTCGTTCTCCGAACTGGGAATTTCTGACGATCACGACGGTATTATCGAACTGCCGGAAGATGCGCCAATTGGCACCGACATCCGTGAATACCTGAAGCTGAACGACAACACGATCGAAATCAGCGTAACGCCTAACCGTGCAGACTGTCTGGGCATCATCGGCGTAGCGCGAGATGTCGGTGTGCTGAATCAGGTGGCGCTGACCGAACCGGACATGAGCCCGGTTGCCGCCACTATCAATGATACGCTGCCGATCCGCGTTGATGCGCCGCAGGCGTGCCCGCGATACCTCGGCCGCGTAGTCAAAGGCATCAACGTTAAAGCCCCCAGCCCGCTGTGGATGCGTGAGAAACTGCGTCGTTGCGGCATCCGCTCCATTGACGCGGTGGTTGATGTCACCAACTACGTGCTGCTGGAGCTTGGCCAGCCAATGCACGCTTTCGACCTGAGCCGCATTGAAGGCGGCATCGTAGTGCGTATGGCCGGGGAAGGGGAAACTCTGACGTTGCTGGACGGTAACGAAGCCAAACTGAATGCAGACACCCTGGTGATTGCCGATCACCAGAAAGCGCTGGCGATGGGGGGCATCTTTGGTGGCGAACACTCAGGGGTGAATGACGAGACCCAGGATGTGCTGCTGGAGTGTGCTTTCTTCAGCCCGTTGTCGATTACCGGCCGCGCACGTCGTCAGGGCCTGCACACCGATGCCTCACATCGCTATGAGCGTGGGGTTGATCCTGCGCTGCAATACAAAGCGATGGAGCGTGCTACCCGCCTGCTGATTGATATCTGCGGCGGTCAGGCCGGTCCGGTTATTGATGTCACCACCGAAAGCGGACTGCCGAAGCGCGCCACTATTAAGTTGCGCCGTGAAAAACTGGATCGTTTGATTGGCCATGTAGTACCAAGCGAGCAGGTAAGCGATATTCTGCGTCGTCTGGGTTGCCAGGTGACCGAGCAGGGTGATAACTGGCTCGCGGTGGCACCTAGCTGGCGTTTCGATATGGAAATCGAAGAAGACCTGGTAGAAGAAGTCGCGCGCGTTTATGGCTACAACAATATTCCGGACGTGCCGGTACGGGCCGATCTGGTCATGACCAAGCATCGTGAAGCCGATCTGACGTTGAAACGCGTGAAGACCATGCTGGTCGATCATGGTTTCCAGGAAGCGATCACCTACAGTTTTGTCGATCCTAAAGTGCAGGCCTTGCTGCACCCGGGCGAAGAGGCGTTGATCCTGCCAAGCCCAATCTCGGTAGAGATGTCGGCTATGCGCCTGTCATTGTGGACTGGCCTGTTGTCTGCGGTGGTGTATAACCAGAATCGTCAGCAAAGCCGCCTGCGCCTGTTTGAAAGTGGGTTGCGCTTTGTGCCTGATACTGCGGCAAATCTGGGTATCCGTCAGGATGTCATGCTGGCAGGGGTGATTGCGGGCCATACGCACGAAGAACACTGGGATCTGGCGCGTAAGCCGGTCGACTTCTATGATTTAAAAGGCGATCTGGAGTCGGTACTTGAGCTGACCGGTAAATTATCCGAAATTCAGTTCAAGGCAGAGGCCAATCCGGCACTGCATCCGGGGCAAAGCGCGGCGATTTATTTACAGGGTGAACGCGTAGGTTTCATCGGTGTGGTTCATCCGGAACTTGAGCGTAAACTGGATCTTAACGGCCGCACAGTGGTGTTCGAACTGGAGTGGAACAAGGTCGCAAGCCGCGCCGTGCCTCAAGCGCGGGAGATTTCTCGCTTCCCGGCAAACCGCCGCGATATCGCCGTTGTGGTGGCTGAAAACGTCGCCGCAGAAGATATTTTGGCAGAGTGTAAGAAAGTTGGCGCAAATCAGGTAGTTGGCGTAAACTTGTTTGATGTGTACCGTGGCAAGGGCGTGGCAGAGGGTGATAAGAGCCTGGCTATCAGTCTGGTATTGCAGGATACCGCTCGTACACTGGAAGAAGAGGAGATAGCCGCTACCGTTGCAAAATGTGTAGAGGCTCTAAAACAGCGATTCCAAGCATCCTTGAGGGATTGAACCTATGGCGCTTACTAAAGCTGAAATGTCAGAACACCTGTTTGAAAAGCTTGGGCTTAGCAAACGGGATGCCAAAGACCTGGTAGAACTGTTTTTCGAAGAGGTGCGTCGTGCTCTTGAGAACGGTGAGCAGGTTAAACTGTCAGGTTTTGGCAATTTTGATTTGCGTGACAAGAACCAACGTCCTGGGCGTAACCCGAAAACCGGCGAGGACATTCCGATTACTGCGCGCCGCGTGGTCACTTTCCGTCCGGGGCAAAAGCTGAAAAGTCGGGTAGAGAACGCCAGCCCGAAAGAGTAAGTTGCGTGAAACCAAAAAGGCCGCTTTTGCGGCCTTTTTCTTTTTCTGCGTTAAATTCGGTTTATTCTTAAATTACTTCGCTATAAGAATCGGTTGATGATATTACTCTCATCCGCCCATTAGCTGAAAATAATATATTTTATGCGGATTATTCTTATAGTTATTTCATGTGCATTGCATTGTGAACTAAAAAAGGGGCCGAGGCCCCTTGATGGTTAATAATGGTTGTAGTAGTGACCCGGTCCACCGCCGCCACGATGGCCGCCTCCGTGTGGGCCGAAGCAGCAAGCGCTGAGCGCTGAAGACAGCACGGCCACGACCAATAGCAGTCCAATACGTTTAATCATAATAATGTTTCTCCGGTGGTTGTTGGAGTAATTATAAATAACCCTGAACGGATACGTGCGTCAGTTATTCGTTAAGCGCTGTCAGTAATTATATTAATTAAACTGCATGGGGGAGTGTATGGATTGCGTAAGGGAGATGAAAACGATCTGAAAATAGGCATTGGTGAGATAGGCGCTAAATAAATGCGCTGATATAACCACTCCAGCGAGAAAAATAAAGTGAGAACATAAATGAAAAAGATCCTGTTGCTGGTTTGTTTACCGTTGCTGCTGCCGGTGGCTGCGCAGGCGGATGTCTCTATAGATATCAACGTGCCGGGCGTCTCGGTACATCTGGGCGATCAGGACCGGCGTGGCTACTATTGGGATGGCTACGACTGGCGTCCGCCGCAGTGGTGGCATGCTCATCAGGGCCGTGGCATGGGGGAGCGGAATAACCGTGGCATGTACTGGGACGGGGGCCGTTGGCAACCGAAGCCACCGCGCGGCTATGAGCACCCTGGCCCGGGTCGCGACGGTAATCCCTTCCGTGGCGAGCGCGATAATCATGATAACGGTAACCGTCATGATAACGGCGGCCGGGACAATGGTCGCGGTAACGACCAGGGACGTGGCAATGATAATGGCCGTGGTAACGGCCACGGCAATGGCGAACCCTACCCACCGAATGGCAATGGCCAACGCCATTAATTGATTCTACAGCGGCTGCTTTTGCCATCACCTGCGGGCGACGGGCAGGGGCAGCCGCCGTTTTCCTGCCATTGTGCTTATGCAACGCTTCCCCTTCAGACGCTAACCCCCTAATATTTGACTCAGACGTCAATTATTCGGCCGCAAATACGGCCTGCAGGGAATCGCGCGCCTATGCCGACCAGCCAGACCTTTTCTTTATTGCTCCAAAATCAACGTACTCGCGACAAACGTCATTTGTGGTTGTTGACGCTGGGCGTTGCGGTGGCTTTTGTTTTCAGCCTCAGTGCCGGTGACGTTTGGCTCTGGCCCTCACAGTGGTTGAGCGAACCCGCGCAGCTGTTCGTCTGGCAACTGCGGTTGCCGCGCGCGATGGCAGTGATGCTGGTGGGTGCCAGCCTGGCGGTGGCCGGGGCGGTGATGCAGGCGCTATTCGAAAACCCCTTGGCCGAGCCTGGCCTGCTCGGTGTCGCGAACGGTGCCGGTGTGGCGTTGGTGTTGACGGTGTTGCTGGGTAACGGTTTGCTGCCGGTGGCGTTGATGAGCCTCAGTGCTATCGTCGGTGCGTTAATCATGACTTTTCTGTTGCTGAGCTTTGCCCGCCGCCGGCGGTTGACCAATGCGCGCTTGCTGTTGGTGGGGGTTGCGCTGGGTATCGTTTGCAGCGCGGTGATGACCTGGGCGGTGTACTTCAGTTCCAGCCTGGATCTGCGCCAACTGATGTATTGGATGATGGGCGGGTTTGGCGGCGTTGACTGGCGGCAAAAGTGGTTGGTGCTGGCCCTGTTGCCGGTGCTGCTTTGGCTGTGTTGCCAAGGCAGGGCGCTGAACTTTATGGCCTTGGGGGAGATTCAGGCACGCCAACTCGGGCTTTCCTTGCATCTGTGGCGCAACCTGCTGGTGTTGGCGATTGGCTGGCTGGTGGGCGTCAGTGTGGCGCTGGCCGGGGTGATTGGTTTTGTCGGGCTGGTGATCCCGCATATGCTGCGCCTCAGCGGCTTGACCAACCAGCGTTACCTGCTGCCCGGATGCGCGCTGGCCGGTGGCGGCGTGTTACTGGCCGCTGATGTGGTGGCGCGCATCACGCTGTTGTCGGCAGAATTGCCCATTGGGGTGGTGACCGCTACTCTCGGTGCACCGCTATTTATCTGGTTACTGACCCGGGTAAAAAGCGTAAGGTAGTTTCTCTGTTCACCTGCAAGCAAAACAAGAGGATAAAGTTATGTCTCAACCTATTTATGACATTCCGGTAAACACGATCGAAAATCAATCCACCACCCTGGGCGAATATGAAGGTAAAGCGCTGCTGGTGGTTAACGTGGCGTCGGAATGTGGCTTGACCAAGCAATATGAAGGACTGGAAGCGTTGTACGAAACCTATCGGGCACAGGGTTTTGAGGTGCTGGGCTTCCCGTCCAATGAGTTCCTGGGGCAAGAACCTGGCAGCAATGAAGAGATCCTGGCGTTTTGCCGCGGAACCTTCGGTGTGCAGTTCCCGATGTTTGCCAAGATTGAGGTGAACAGCGACGACCGCCATCCGTTGTATCAGGCGCTGATTGCCGCAAAACCGCAGGCCAGTGCACCAGAGGGTAGCGAATTCCTGGCGCGTATGAGCAGCAAAGGCCGTGCACCGAAAAAAACCGGCGATATCCTGTGGAACTTTGAGAAGTTCCTGATTGGGCGCGATGGCCAGGTGATTCAGCGTTTCTCACCGGATACGACGCCGGAAGATCCTGCGCTGGTAGCCGCCGTGAAACAGGCCCTCGCCGCATAACAAGGAGCGGTAATCGAACATGCTGCAACTCAGTGATGTTGGGGTAGAAGGGCGTTTGGCCCCATTTTCAGCCCAGGTTGATGCCGGGTTGCAGTATCACCTTATCGGCCCGAATGGTGCCGGTAAAAGTACGCTGCTGGCACGGTTGGCGGGCATGCTGCCCGGCAGGGGAGAAATTCTGCTGTCGGGGCAACCGTTGGCCGGTTACCAGGGGAATGAACTGGCGCTGCGCCGCGCTTATTTAAGCCAGCAACAGCCCCCTGTCGCGTTGATGCCGGTGTTCCAATATCTGGCGCTGCACCAGCCGGCGGGCGCCGCTGAAGCCGTTGTGGAGAGCACCATTCTCTATCTTTGCCAACGTTTAAAGCTGATGGACAAGTTGCCACGGATGCTGACTCAGCTGTCCGGCGGTGAATGGCAGCGGGTGCGGCTGGCTGCGGTGCTGCTGCAGGTGTGGCCGACGGTTAACCCACACAGTCAACTGCTGCTGCTGGATGAGCCGACCAATAGTCTGGATGTGGCGCAGAAGGTCGCTCTGGATCGTCTGCTTCGCGAGTTTTGCCAGAGCGGACGCAGTGCTTTGGTTTGCGCCCACGATCTCAATCACACTCTGCAGCAGGCCGATCGGGTTTGGCTGCTGCACGCGGGGCGGCTGGTCGCACAGGGCATTACGCGAGAAGTGATGGAACCGGTATTGCTTTCACAGATTTATGATGTGGATTTTCATTTGCAGGCGGTCGGCGATCAGCGTTGGATCATGACCAAGACCGCGTAGCGAGAAAACCTGCTTAAACGTAAATTAAACGGACTCGATATAAATAGACGGCTAACCATCGGCCGTTATTTCTTTTTCCCCTTTAAATTAACTCTCCCGCCTTGAAAACCGTCCCTGACGTGCTACGCTGATTTAGTTCAAATAAAATAAGTAAGTAATTATTTATAACTATAGTTATTTGATTTTTATATGATATTTGTTTTTTTATTGATGCTCGCTCAAGTCTGATAGCCAGCTGGTAATTAATCTCATCTTAAGGTTTAGTTAAGCTTGCGGCCGTACATTGGCAGTTAATCCACCAGGAACGATTCTCTCTGGCGTTTAATATTCGTTAAATAAAAGAGATCTACAGTGTCATTAAAGAAATTTGATGAGTTTGGGGTTAACTATGGATGAATTTTTACCTTTTTCTCGCCCGGCTATTGGCGATGAAGAAATCGCAGCGGTAGAAAAGGTATTGCGCTCCGGCTGGATCACCACCGGGCCGCAGAATCAGCAATTGGAAAGCGAATTCTGCTCCACCTTCGGATGTAAACACGCCATCGCCGTTTGTTCCGCCACTGCAGGTATGCACATCACCCTGATGGCGCTGGGCATTGGGCCGGGTGATGAAGTTATCACACCTTCGCAAACCTGGGTTTCCACCCTCAACATGATTGAACTGCTTGGCGCGACGCCGGTGATGATTGACGTTGACCGCGATACGCTGATGGTCAGCGCCGCCGACGTCGAAGCCGCCATTACGGCCAAAACCAAAGCCATTGTCCCGGTGCATTATGCCGGTGCACCGCTGCAGATGGATGCCTTGCGCGATGTGGCAAAACGCCACAATCTCCCCCTGATTGAAGATGCCGCCCATGCGGTGGGTGCCCGTTACAATGGCGAGTGGGTCGGTGCGCGCGGCACGGCAATTTTTTCCTTCCATGCGATTAAAAACCTGACCTGCGCCGAGGGTGGCCTGATTGCCACCGACGACGATGCGTTGGCGGATCGCGTGCGTTGCCTGAAGTTTCACGGCCTGGCGGTTGACGCCTTCGATCGCCAACAACTGGGCCGCAAGCCACAGGCCGAGGTGGTGGAACCGGGCTACAAATACAACCTTTCGGATATTCACGCGGCCATCGCGGTCGTGCAGTTAGCCCGTTTGCCGCAGTTGAACGCCCGCCGCAAAGCGCTGGCCCAGCGTTATTTGCTCGCGCTGGAAGGCTCGCCTTTCCAGCCGCTGGGGCTGCCTGATTACCCGCATGACCACGCCTGGCATCTGTTTATGGTGCGTGTCGATGCCGAGCGTTGCGGCATCGACCGCGATCAACTGATGGAGCGCCTGAAGGCGTTGGGCATCGGTACCGGCCTGCATTTCCGCGCTGCCCATACTCAGAAATTCTACCGCGAACGTTATCCGCAACTGGCGTTGCCGAACACCGAATGGAACTCGGCGCGTCTTTGCACCTTACCGTTATTCCCTGATATGACCGACGGCGATGTCGATCGCGTGGTCAACGCTTTATCTTCTGTTGTGGAGTCATTACGTGTCTCGCGTTGAACCGATAAAAAAAGTTTCGGTGGTGATCCCGGTATACAACGAGCAGGAAAGTTTGCCTGCCTTGCTTGAGCGTACTACCGCCGCCTGTAAACAACTGACTCAGCCTTATGAAATTATCCTGGTCGATGACGGCAGCAGCGACAACTCTGCCGACATGCTGACCGCGGCGGCAGAACAACCGGGCAGCTGTGTGATTGCCGTTTTGCTGAACCGCAATTACGGCCAACACTCGGCGATTATGGCCGGTTTCAATCAGGTGAGCGGCGATCTGGTGATTACGCTGGACGCCGATTTGCAAAACCCGCCGGAAGAGATCCCGCGCCTGGTGCGGGTAGCGGAAGAGGGCTATGACGTAGTGGGTACCGTGCGCGCCAACCGTCAGGACTCCTGGTTCCGCAAAAGCGCCTCGCGCATTATCAATATGATGATCCAACGTGCCACCGGTAAATCGATGGGGGATTACGGCTGCATGTTGCGTGCCTACCGCCGCCATATTATCGAAGCCATGTTGAACTGCCACGAACGCAGCACCTTTATCCCGATCCTGGCGAATACCTTCGCCCGGCGTACCACCGAAATCGACGTACTGCACGCCGAGCGCGAGTTTGGCGACTCCAAATACAGCCTGATGAAGCTGATTAACCTGATGTACGACTTGCTCACCTGCCTGACGACGACGCCGCTGCGTATGCTTAGCGTCGTGGGTAGCGTGGTGGCGCTCTCAGGCTTTGTGCTGGCGGTGGTGTTGATCGCCCTGCGTTTGATTATGGGGCCTGAATGGTCGGGCGGCGGTGTGTTCACCCTGTTTGCGGTGCTGTTTACCTTTATTGGCGCTCAATTTGTCGGCATGGGCCTGTTGGGAGAATACATCGGCCGCATTTATACCGACGTACGCGCTCGTCCTCGTTATTTTGTTCAGAAAGTGGTCGGCGAACAGCCGGTTCACAATACTCAGGAAGAAGAATGATGAAAGCTATTGTATTTGCTTACCATGATATTGGCTGCGCGGGTTTGAAAGCGCTGACTGACGCAGGTTATGACGTTCAGGCGGTATTCACGCATACCGACGATCCTGGTGAGAACAACTTCTTCTCCTCCGTAGCCCGTTTGGGCGCTGAATTGGAGCTGCCGGTTTATGCGCCGGAAGACGTTAACCACCCGTTGTGGATCGAGCGCATCCGTCAGATGCAACCGGACATTATTTTCTCATTCTATTACCGCAACCTGCTGAGCGATGAGATCCTGTCGCTGGCGCCGCTTGGCGGTTTCAACCTGCACGGTTCGTTGCTGCCGCGTTACCGTGGCCGCGCACCGGTGAACTGGGCGTTGGTCAATGGTGAAACCGAAACCGGCGCCACGCTGCACAAAATGGTCAAACGCCCGGACGCAGGGGATATCGTTGGTCAACGTAAAGTGGCGATCGACGCTGAGGATACGGCGCTGACGTTGCACAAAAAAGTGCGGGAAGCGGCGCAGGCGCTGCTGAAAGACGAGCTGCCTAAACTGAAAAACGGCACCGCCTCATTCACTGCGCAAAATGAAGCCGACGCCAGCTATTTTAGCCGCCGCACTGCCGCAGACGGTGAAATTTCGTGGCATAAATCCGCGCAGGAAATCAACAACCTGATCCGTGCGGTAACCGAGCCATACCCTGGCGCATTCAGCTACCTCGGCCAACGTAAGCTGATCGTCTGGCGCGCCCGCGTGCTGGATGCCCAGCATGATAAACAGCCGGGCACAGTGCTTAGCACCTCGCCGCTGATCATCGCTTGCGGTGAAGGCGCACTGGAAATCGTCGCCGGGCAAAACGAGGCCGGTCTGTACGTACAGGGCAGCCGTCTGGCGCAAGAAATGGGTATCGTGACCGATGTGCGCCTGGCCGCGAAGGCCAATGCGGTAATGAAACGCAGAACCCGCGTGTTGATTCTGGGCGTTAACGGTTTTATCGGTAACCACCTGACAGAACGCCTGTTGCGTGATGACCGTTATGATATTTACGGCCTGGATATCGGTTCGGATGCCATCAGCCGCTTCCTGGATAACCCGCGCTTCCACTTTGTGGAAGGGGATATCAGCATCCACTCGGAGTGGATCGAGTATCACATCAAGAAATGCGACGTGGTGCTGCCGCTGGTGGCCATTGCGACGCCTATCGAATACACCCGCAACCCACTGCGCGTATTCGAGTTGGATTTCGAAGAAAACCTGAAAATCGTCCGCGACTGTGTGAAATACAATAAGCGCATTATCTTCCCGTCGACCTCTGAGGTATACGGTATGTGCGACGACAAAGAGTTTGATGAAGACCACTCGCGCCTGATCGTAGGGCCGATCAACAAACAGCGCTGGATTTACTCGGTGTCCAAGCAGTTGCTGGACCGGGTGATTTGGGCGTACGGTGCCAAGGAAGGGTTGAAGTTCACGCTGTTCCGCCCGTTTAACTGGATGGGACCGCGCCTGGATAATCTGGATGCGGCGCGTATCGGTTCGTCTCGCGCTATCACCCAATTGATTCTCAATCTGGTGGAAGGCTCGCCGATCAAACTGATGGATGGCGGGGCACAAAAACGCTGCTTTACAGACATCAACGACGGTATCGAAGCACTGTTTCGCATTATCGAAAACCGCGACGGTTTGTGTGACGGCCAGATCGTCAATATCGGTAATCCGACCAACGAAGCCAGCATCCGTGAACTGGCGGAAATGCTGCTCGAGAGCTTCAACAATCACCCGTTGCGCGACAGTTTCCCGCCGTTTGCCGGTTTCAAGGATGTGGAAAGCAGCAGCTATTACGGTAAAGGGTATCAGGACGTTGAGCACCGTACGCCGAGCATCAAGAATGCCCGCCGCCTGCTGGGCTGGCAACCGACCATTGCTATGCAGCAGACCGTTGCAGACACGTTGGATTACTTCCTGCGCACTACCGTTCAGGAAGGTAAAGGTGAATGAAGAAAGTCGGTCTGCGAGTTGATGTAGATACCTTCAGCGGCACCCGGGAAGGGGTGCCGCAGTTGCTGGAACTGTTCGACAAGTACGATATCCAGGCCAGTTTCTTCTTCAGCGTAGGACCGGACAATATGGGGCGCCATCTGTGGCGCCTTTTGCGTCCGAAATTCCTGTGGAAAATGCTGCGTTCGAACGCCGCGTCACTGTACGGTTGGGATATCCTGCTGGCCGGGACCGCCTGGCCGGGGCGCAATATTTCCCGCGCGCTGGGGCCGCTGATGAAACGCACCGCCGAGGCCGGGCATGAGGTGGGGCTGCACGCCTGGGATCATCAGGGCTGGCAGGCGAACGTCGGCCGCTGGTCCGAGACGCAATTGACGCAACAGGTTCAACGGGGCGTGGATGCTCTAACCGCGAGCATTGGTCAGCCGGTAAGATGCTCGGCGGTCGCCGGCTGGCGTGCGGACACGCGGGTACTGGAGGTGAAGCAGCGTTTCGGGTTTCACTACAACAGCGATTGCCGGGGCACCTATCCATTCCGCCCGCTGTTAAGCGATGGTCGCATGGGCACCGTTCAAATCCCGGTAACGCTGCCCACCTTTGATGAGGTGATTGGCAGTGAAGTCAGTATGGCCGACTTCAACGATTACATTTTGCAAGCCATTGAAAACGATCGCGGCGTGCCGGTGTACACCATACATACCGAAGTGGAAGGGATGTCGCAGGCGGCGATGTTCGAACAGTTACTGCAGCGTGCGCAACGGCAGGGCATAGCATTCTGTCCGTTAAGCGAACTGCTGCCGCACGATTTGGCGTCATTGCCATTGGGCCGCATCAAGCGCGCTCCTTTCCCCGGCCGCGAAGGTTGGCTGGGTTGTCAAACCGATGTGAAGGACGATTCATGAAGGCGCTAAAAGGATCATGGGCCATTTTGCTGGCCATTTTTTTTGCTCTGGTTTACCTGATTCCCCTTAATGGCCGCCTGTTGTGGCAGCCGGATGAAACCCGTTATGCCGAGATCAGCCGCGAGATGCTGCAGCGCGGCGATTGGGTGGTGCCTAATCTGCTTGGCCTGCGTTATTTTGAAAAGCCGGTAGCCGGTTATTGGTTTAACAACATTAGCCAATGGTTGTTTGGCGATACCAATTTTGCGGTGCGTTTCGGTTCGGTATTCAGCACAGGCATGACCGCGCTGCTGGTATTTGCGCTGGCGATGCTGATGTGGCGCAATGCGCGCCGCGCCAGCCTGGCGGTGCTGATTTTCCTGTCGATGGTGCTGGTGTTCAGCATTGGCACTTACAGCGTACTGGATCCGATGATCGCCTTGTGGCTGACCGCCGCGATGGTCAGCTATTACCTGACGCTGAAAGCCACCACGGCCAAAGGAAAACTTGGCGGTTACGTATTGCTGGGGCTAGCCTGCGGCATGGGCTTTATGACCAAAGGATTCCTGGCGCTTGCGGTGCCGGTGATTGCGGTGATCCCGATTGTCATTCAGCAACGACGGATTAAAGATCTCCTGATTTACGGCCCGGTGGCGATCGTGGTGGCGGTGCTGCTTAGCCTGCCTTGGGCGCTGGCCATTGCCCAACGAGAGCCGGACTTCTGGAATTACTTCTTCTGGGTGGAGCATATTCAGCGCTTTGCCGAGGACAATGCGCAGCATAAGGCACCGTTCTGGTATTACATTCCGATTCTGTTTGCCGGGGTGCTGCCATGGGCTGCATTGCTGCCAGGGGCGCTGATCAAGGGCTGGCGTGAACGCATCAGCCGACCTGAGCTGTTTTTCCTGCTTAGCTGGGTCGTGATGCCACTGATCTTCTTCAGCATCGCCAAGGGCAAGCTGCCGACCTATATTCTGCCGTGCATGGCACCGCTGGCACTGCTGATAGCCGCCTATGCCGAGGATTATGCGGCGCTGATGCGCAGTAAAGCCTTCAAAGTCAATGCGTTGTTAAACGGATTGTTTGGGCTGATTTGCGTGCTGGCGTTGCTGATTATCGGCGCGGGGCTGTTGCCGAAGGTGCACTTGTTTAGCGCACAGGAATGGCCGAAGATAATTATCGGTATTATCGCTTTTGCCGGGTGGCTAATTTTCGCCGTGGTATCGGTGCGTGATAATGCACGCCATTGGCGTTGGGCGGCTGCCTGTCCGTTGCTGTTGTGCCTGCTGATTGGCTATGCGATCCCGCAGCAGGTGATCGACTCCAAACAGCCGCAAAGTTTTATGCGCGCTAATATCACTGCGCTGAGCGACAGCCGCTATGTGCTGACCGACAGCGCAGGCGTAGCCGCAGGCCTGGCTTGGGAGCTGAAGCGCAGCGACGTGCTGATGTTCAGCGAAAAGGGCGAAGTGGGGTATGGTCTGGACTATCCGGATGCCCGCAGCCATTTCATCAGCGACGAAGATTTCCCGCAGTGGTTGGCACAGGCGCGAAAACAGGGCGATGTCTCGCTGGTATTGCAATTGTCGAGGGGGGATCACGTGCCGAAAAACTTACCGGCTGCAGACAAGATTGTTGAGATGAACCGCCTGGCGCTGGTTTGGTACCAACAACAACCATGATGATCGGTTACCTGTTGGTGATTGTAGTCAGCCTGCTCACCTGCGGTGGGCAGCTGTGCCAGAAACAGGCCGCTCTGTGTTGGCAATTGCCGCCGGACGTCAGACGGGGGCCGACGCTGCGCTGGTTGGCGCTGGCGGTGTTGCTGCTGGGAGCCGGCATGGCGGTGTGGCTCAACGTGTTGCAACGTTTGCCGCTCAGCCTGGCGTACCCGATGCTCAGCCTGAATTTCGTGCTGGTCACGCTGGCCGCCCGCTGGCTGTTTCAGGAACCGACCACTTTGCGCCACTGGTGCGGCGTAGCGTCCATTATGCTGGGGATCCTGCTGATGAGTTTGCAACCATGAGGGGCTACGCCTGGGGTGCCACCAGCGTGCTGCTGGTTACGCTGGCGCAACTGCTGATGAAGTGGGGCATGGCGCAAATCCCGTTGATATCGTTCGCCGACGTGACGCCGGTGCTGCTCATGCATTACTGTCTGCCGTTGCTGGCAGTGTGCGGCGGCATTTTTGGCTATGCGCTGTCTATGCTGTGCTGGTTCTTCGCGCTGCATCATCTGCCGCTTAACCGCGCTTATCCGCTGCTGAGCGTCAGCTATGCGCTGGTGTATCTGGCGGCGGTGATCCTGCCCTGGTTTAATGAATCTGCCACCCTGCTGAAAACGCTCGGCACGCTGTTTATTCTTTTTGGGGTGTGGCTGATTAACAGCAAGGCTGAGGTAAAAGCCGCCCAATAGCGCAAAAATTGGCGTCATCGTGATTATCTCCTTCACAGCGCTTGCCTTTTTCCCCATGCGAGAGATAAATTAGCGCCAAATAGCTCTCTCCTAACGTGGTGCCGGCTTTGCCTCGCTGGCGGTGTGGTTGACCGGGTGGCATGATGCGGCAACGGGTTCAATGAAGGGATCGTATGCGGATGCGTGTTTGGTTTTTATTAGTCAGTTTAATCCTTGCCGGTTGCAGCAGCCATGCGCCGCCGCCCAGTGGGCGCCTGGCCGATTCTATCGTGGTGGTGGCTCAGTTGAATGAGCAACTGCGGCAATGGTACGGCACGCCTTATCGCTACGGCGGTATGGATCGTGGCGGCGTCGATTGTTCCGGCTTTGTTTATCGTACTTTCCGCGATCGTTTCGACATGCAGCTGCCGCGTTCGACCGAAGAACAGACTTCACTTGGCACCAAGGTTTCCCGGGATGAACTGATGCCGGGCGATCTGGTGTTTTTCAAAACCGGCGCGGGTGAAAATGGCTTGCACGTCGGCATCTACGACACCAACGATCAATTTATTCACGCCTCAACCAGCCGTGGCGTTATTCGCTCCTCGCTGGACAATGTCTATTGGAAGCGAGCCTACTGGCAGGCGCGGCGTATTTAGCGTTAACCCGTTGATTAGGTGTATCATGGTGGCATCACGTCTTTAACGGTGACCGCCATGAATAGCTTACGCTTACTGATTTCCGACTCCTACGACCCCTGGTTCAATCTTGCCGTGGAAGAGTGCATCTTCCGCGAGATGACCACGCAGAAAATCCTGTTCTTATGGCGCAACGCCGAAACCGTGGTCATTGGCCAGTCACAAAACCCGTGGAAAGAATGCAACACCCGGCGGATGGAGCAAGATGGGATCCGGCTGGCGCGGCGCAGCAGTGGGGGCGGAGCGGTATTTCACGACCTGGGCAATACCTGTTTTACCTTTATGGCCGGGAAACCCGGTTACGACAAAACCGTGTCCACCGGCATTATTCTGGCGGCGCTGGCTCAATTGGGGATCTCCGCCACCGCATCCGGACGCAATGATCTGGTGATCGACACCGCAGAAGGCGTGCGTAAAATATCCGGGTCGGCCTACCGTGAAACTCCGGATCGTGGGTTTCATCACGGTACGTTGTTGCTGAATGCCAATCTAAACCGCCTGACGGATTACCTTAATCCGGACCCCAAAAAATTGCAGGCAAAGGGCATCACCTCTGTGCGTTCTCGCGTCGCCAACCTGGCGGAGTTCCTGCCCGATATCAACCATCGGCAGGTATGTGACGCCGTGACGCAGGCATTCTTTGACCATTATGGCGATACCGCCACAGCGGAAATCATTTCTCCGGATGTTTACCCCGATCTGCCGGATTTCGCCGCCCAATTCGCCAGGCAAAGCAGTTGGGAATGGAATTTCGGCAAAGCGCCTGCATTTAGCCATTTGCTGAATGAGCGGTTTGTCTGGGGCGGGGTGGATATCTTCTTCGATGTGGAGAAAGGCGTCATTGAGCGGGCGCAGATTTTCACCGATAGCCTTAACCCTGCACCGTTGCAACAGTTGGCCGAGAGGTTGGTCGGGAGTGCCTATCGCAGTGACACTGTGGCAGGTTGCTGTGATAGCCTGATCGCGCAGTTTCCCGATCAAGCCGCCGAGTTGGTTGAGCTGCGGCAATGGTTGGTCGAGACGATTAAATAACATTCAGGCTCCGGCACCCTGGGATGAGGCGGCTCATCCCTTTTTAAACCCTGTGGCCCTCGGTTCTTGCAGCCTCTTCTCGTCTAAAAATCGTAAATTCCGCTACAGCATAAATCCGCTAAAAATCAAGGTGGGCATTTTTGGGTTGTTTCAATGCCGGGAATAACGCCGTGAATTGATGCGTTATTAAATTTAATCAGTTATCTGGGGGTGGGGTCGGAATAGCTTTGATCAAGATTTGTCTGTTTTTTATCGAATAGGAATTTCTTTAATTAAAACAATGAAGATAAGTCAAATTTTAAGAATTGTGCCATCACTTAAGTTAAATCCTTCCCGGTTTATTCGTGACGTCCAGGTTTTGCCATAAGTGAAATTGTTTTTTTATTCATTTTTCCGTGAGTTACGAATAGCTTTAATCTATCAATTAAATGATAACTTATTGGTAATTACATTGATATTTCCGATTAATCCCAGGGGGATTGATCGATAAAATATATTGATATACGATGGCCTGCTCGCCATTCTGCCTGTGGCATTAAAATGAAAATCCAATTCGAAGCTGACTTTATTAGTAGCTATGTTTTTCAACCTGTTTACTCAATGGAAGGCAGGCTGCTGGCGGTAGAAATATTATGCCGTTTCAATAGCCTGGACGGTGATTTGGCCATGCCCGCTGACATTGGGATTAATTTATTGACCGCCTCGCAAAGGATTGAGTTATTTCATGAGCAATTGAGGCTGGTAGAGCAACATGCCGGTTGGTTTGTCGAACACGACGTGCTGTTGACCCTCAATATCGAAGAAACTCTTGTCGATATGATCCTCACTGACGATCTGCTGTGTCAACGCCTGCGGCAATGGCCGTTTATTGCGTTCGAAATCAGTGAGGGTTTTCCGAATCTTTCAGCGGGAAAAAACAATACCAAGGTCAGCCGGCTAAGCGAGATTTTCACCCTGTGGCTGGATGACTTTGGCTCAGGGCAGGCGACATTGACCGCATTGTATGATGGCCTGTTCGACTATGTGAAAATCGACAAACGTTTTTACTGGCAGCTTTTTGCCCACCAAGGGTATGACGTGGTCATCGACTCGCTCTTAAAGAATATCAATCTGCTGTGCAAAGGGGTGATTGTCTGCGGCATAGAGAAGAAGGAATATTTTAATAAGCTCAGACACGCCGGTGTTTTTGGTTTGCAGGGGTTTTTATGGCCCAGCGTTGGTGTGGATAATCTGGCCGCTTTGCGGATAACGCCCGAAGAATTCAATGGCAATAATTGATAGCGCCGGGCGCTTCAGCGGAATAATGGATCGGATGATTTTTGCTGCGATTCCGGTCCTGTTATTTATCATGTTCTTCTCGCTGATAACGCCCCCGATTCATCGGCGCAACAAGGTGCTTACGCCGTATTGGTGTAAACGCCACGCCTCCGCCTCTGCATGGATCCCCGGCAGAGGCGTTCTCCCTGCATTTCCTCTGTGTTAATCCGCACGCTCAGGCTCTACACTAAGCGGAAACGGAGGGCCTATGCCGCAGTTTGAAAACGCTTACCACCATCAGTTACCCGGTTTTTATACCGAATTGAAACCCACGCCGCTGAAGGGCGCCCGCCTGCTGTATCACAGCGAACCTCTGGCGCGGGAGCTGGGGTTGGACGAAAGCTGGTTTAGCCAGGACAAGAGCCCGATATGGTCGGGCGAAACGCTGTTGCCCGGCATGCAGCCGTTAGCTCAGGTGTACAGCGGCCACCAGTTTGGCGTTTGGGCCGGGCAATTGGGTGATGGCCGCGGCATTTTGCTCGGCGAGCAAAAGCTGGCGGACGGCCGCAGCATGGACTGGCATCTGAAAGGGGCTGGGCTAACGCCGTATTCACGGATGGGTGATGGTCGTGCCGTATTGCGTTCGGCGATCCGTGAGTTTTTGGCCTCCGAGGCGATGCACCATCTGGGGATCCCGACCACACGCGCTTTGACCCTGGTGACCAGCGAGCAGCCCGTCTTTCGTGAACAGCCAGAGCGCGGGGCGATGCTGCTGCGCGTGGCGGAAAGCCATGTGCGCTTCGGCCATTTTGAGCATTTCTACTACCGCAAACAGCCAGAACAGGTGCAACAGCTGGCAGACTTTGTGATCGCCCGTCATTGGCCGCAGTTGAAAGATCACGGCGACAGCTATTTACCCTGGTTTATTGACGTTGTTGAACGCACTGCGCGTTTAATCGCACATTGGCAGACCGTCGGGTTCGCTCACGGCGTGATGAACACCGACAATATGTCGATTCTGGGCATCACTATCGATTATGGCCCTTACGCGTTCCTCGATGATTACAAACCTGACTTTATCTGCAATCACTCGGATCATCAGGGGCGTTATGCCTTTGATAACCAACCCGCCGTCGCGCTGTGGAACCTGCATCGGTTGGCGCAGGCGCTGTCCGGGTTGATGACCACCGAACAGTTGCAGCAGGCGCTGGCGGCCTATGAGCCGGCGTTGATGCGCGCCTACGGGGAACAGATGCGCGCCAAGCTCGGCTTTTTCACCCAGTCGACGCAGGATAACGATCTGCTGACCGGGCTGTTGAGCCTGATGGCACAAGAGGGGCGTGACTATACCCGTACTTTCCGCTTGCTGAGCCAGACGGAACAGCAACAGGCACAGTCGCCGTTGCGGGATGAGTTTATCGATCGCGGCGCATTCGACGCGTGGTATCGGCAATATCGGCAACGTTTGCAGCAAGAGCAGGTGAGCGACAGTGAACGGCAGCAGGCGATGAAGGCGGCAAATCCCAAATTAATCCTGCGCAATTATCTGGCGCAGCAGGCGATTGAGCGTGCCGAACAGGATGATGTCAGCAAGCTGGCGCGCCTGCATCAGGCGTTGCTGACGCCGTTTGCCGACGTGGCCGAATACGACGATCTCGCCGCCTTGCCGCCGGATTGGGGCAAACATCTGGAGATTTCCTGTTCGAGTTGAAATACCCGACGTATTTCAAGCGACATCAGGCTAATGCGGGCGCAGCATGTTGCGCCCTACAAACCGCCGGGCTGAAACCTGGACAAGCACGGCGAGCTATTCACTGGCGCAGATAAACCTGTGGCAACGCCACTTCCGGGTGGTGCACCACGCCTAAATCGGCCTGATACCAGCGGGTCAGAATATCCGCCTGCAGGACCTCCTGCGGTGTGCCCACCGCAACCAGGCGCCCCTGATGCAGCAATAAAATCCGGTCGGCATACAGTGCGGCCAAATTCAGATCGTGCAGTACGCAGCATACCGCAATGGGCTGTTGCCGCGTCAGTGAACGCAACAGCCTCAGCGTATGTTGCTGGTGGTAGAGATCCAGCGCCGAGGTGGGTTCGTCCAGGAACAACCAGGAAGGCGAGGGCTGCGGTTGCCAAAGCTGCGCCAGCACGCGAGCTAACTGTACCCGTTGCTGTTCACCGCCGGACAGGCGGCGATAATCCCGCTGGGCCAGTTCAAGACAATCGGTTTGCGCCATCACCTGCTGCACCGCTTGCTGCACATGACGCTTGCCGTGTGGTGACCTGCCCATGCTGACCACTTCCTCGACGGTAAACGGAAAGGCCAGATCGCTGTGCTGGCGCATCACCGCGCGTACTTTGGCCAACTGTTGGGGCTGCCACTGATCCAATGGCCGCCCGAGGAGTTGGCACTCGCCGCAGCCCGGCGACAGGTAGCCAGTCAGCAGACGCAGCAGCGTCGATTTTCCCGCGCCGTTCGGCCCGATAATCGCCACCATTTCGCCGCTGGCGATGCTTAGCGAAACGTCGTTGATTAACCGGCGCGAACCCAGGCTGTAACGTAGTTGTTGTGCCGTCAGGCTTGATGCGTTATCCACCCGTACGCTCCCGCTGGCGCATGACCAGCCATAAGAAATAAGGCCCGCCAATCAGGCTGGTCATCAGCCCGACCGGCATCTCCGCCGGTGCCACCAGTGTCCGTGCCAGCGTGTCGCTGACCAACAGCAGGCAGGCTCCGCCCAGCGCGGAACAGGGCAACAGCCAGCGGTGATCGCCGCCGAGCCGCATGCGCACCAGATGCGGTACCACCAGGCCGATAAAACCAATGACGCCGCTGATTGCCACCGCCGCACCAATCAGCAATGCACTGAGCAGAAGCAGTTGCAGTTTGGCGCGTTGGACATTTACGCCAAGGTAGTGCGCCTCTTCATCGCCCAGTTGCAGCAGGTTCAGGCGGCGTGCCTGTAACAGCGTCAAGAGGGCCGCCGGCAGGATCAAAGAGGCAGAGACGACCAGCGTCGGCCATTGTGACTGGCTCAGGCTGCCCATCATCCACAATGAAAACTGACGCAGCTGTTGATCGCTGCTGAGATAAGACAGCACGCCGATGGCCGCCATGCACAGGGCGTTGATGGCGATCCCCGCCAGCAACAGGCGTGACAGGCCACCGTGCCCGCTGCGACTGATGCCGTAGATCAGTAATGACACCATCATGCTGCCGAGGAAAGCCGCCAGCATGTGGCCATACAGGACAATGACCGGCGGCAGGGCCAGCGGCATAACGATAATCAGCGCGACGAACAGCGCACCGCCGCTACTGATGCCCAACAGGCTGGGATCGGCCAGCGGATTGCGGAACAGCCCCTGCATGACGGCGCCGGACACCGCCAGTGCGCAGCCGATGACCACCGCCAACAGCACACGCGGCAAGCGGATGTTCAGCCAGATATGCCAAGAGGTATCGCTGAACGGCGCTTGCCACAGGGTGCGAAACGACAGCGTCAGTGCGCCCATATTGGCGGCGCCCAGCGCCAATAGCGCAAGCAGCACCAGCAGGCCGGCAATGATCACGCGTGGAGAGAGGCGACCGGGCATTACTTTTGCTCCGCCGCATTACGCAGTTTGGCCAGCGCGGCCGGCGTTTCCAGCCCAAAGCCCAGTAGTGCCATATCGTCGACCACCAACACGCGGTGGTTTTTGCCGGCAGGCGTGAGGGCAAGACCGGGCAGTTTCCACAGCTGATCCAGGCCACCGAGGGTCTTAACGCCATCGGTGGTAACCAGCAGCAGATCGGGCGCGCTGGCGATCACGCCTTCCTGCGACAGCGGGCGGTAGCGGTTGAATCCTTGCATCGCGTTCTTCAGCCCTGCGGCGGTGATGACTGCATCGGCGGCGGTATGCTGCCCGGCGGCCATCGGCGTAATGCCGCCGTGGCTCATGACGAACAACACCCTGATCGGCAACGATGACGTGTTCACCTGAGCGAGCTGTTGTTGGTAACGGGCGCTCAGTTGCTTGCCCTGGTCGGTGCGTTGCAGCGCCTGGGCGATGACCGCGATTTTTTCCGGCACCGCCTGCAAGGTTGTGTCGCCGGGAATTCGTACCACCTTAATGCCGCTCTCCTCCAACTGCTTGAGCACCAGCGCCGGCTCAGCCAGTTCGGTGGTCAGCACCAGCGTGGGTTTCAGCGCCAGAATGCCTTCGGCATTGAGTTGACGCATATAGCCGACATCCGGCAGCGGTTTTACGGCCTCCGGCTGCAGACTGGTGCTGTCTCGTGCAATGATCTCATCGCCCGCGCCAAGGGCGAAGGCAATTTCGGTGACGTCACCGCCTATCGAGACAATACGTTCCGCCGCCGCAGCGGTGAACGGCAACGCCAGCGCAAGGCACAGCGTCAGACTGCGGGACAATGGAGCTTTCATGCGGCAATGTCCTTGGGTTCAAGCGCGGCAACCTGCTCACGCCATTGGGTTTGTTCCGGCTGGCCCTCGGTACGTTGGCCGTATAGTTGGGCGATTTGCGTGCCGTCGGCGGCGAACAGTTCCAGGCTGGTAACGAAGCCGTCTTTGGTGGGTTTGCGGGTGATCCAGCTTTCTGCAATAGCGCCTTCGATCAGGTGCAGGGTAAAGCGGCGGTTAAACACGTTAATCCAGCCTTCCTGCGGCATCAGCCGCTCGATTTGGCCGGTGAATATCTGCACGCAACCTCGGTTGCCGACAAAAATCATGATCTCGTTTTGCAGATTCTGAGCGGCGTTAAGCAACTGCGCCAAGGCACTATTATCCACCCGATACGCCAGATCGTTGCCGACGGCGCGGAAAGCCTGCTGACGCGTCAGCTTATGGCGGCCCAGCAGTTGGAAGAACTGATGAACGTCGGTCATTTCACGCCATTCCCGGTCAATTTTTTCGGCGTCCGGTGCGGCGTTGCCGACCGTGGCGTCTGCCGCCTTCAGTTCCAGAGCCGGGTTTTCTGCGCTCAGATGGCGCTCGACCAGCGCCATCCAGGCCACCAGGTCGGTTTCCTCGGTGGTGTACACCTTATGCAGGGCGTCGCCTTGATGATCGAAGAACTGAATGCTGTGGCGCACGCCGCGTTTGTTGGTTTCGCTCATGGCAAATACGCTGGCCCACTGATTGAGGAACAGGCGCAAATCCAGCTCGCGGGGGTTAAGAATCAACCCTGCGTGGCCATTCAGGTGTTGGTTAAGGTAGCGGCCCATTTGCTCATGCACCGCATAGCTGTTGCGCGTAATGGACTTGGTGACGCCAACCTGCTCCAGCTCGGTCAGCAGGGTGCGTGCGTCGGCTCGCAGGCGGCGGGTGTCTTCACCCACGCGGGCATGGGTCAGTTCCGCTTCGCTGACACCCAGCAGCTCCGCCAGATCGCGTGCGTATTTGCCAGGATTATCAATTTTTGCCTGCTGGTAACTGGCGTATAAGTTATTGCTCATCGGTTATGCTCCTGTGTGTGGTTCAAGCGGCGGGCAATCGGCTTGCCCGCCGTATTCAAAAGGTTACCACTGATAACTGACCAGCAGTTTGGCGTTGCGGCCATCCTGCGGAATGCCCTGCGGCGAGTAATATTCTTTATCGAAGGCGTTGCCCAGCACCACTGTGGTGGTGACGCCCTGCAGGCGTTCGCGGCCTTTATAGCTCAGGTAGAAGTCGTTGACGCCGTAACCGCCTTGCTCGGCGGTGCCGGTTTCCACGCGAGTGGCGCGTTCGGCGAAGGTAGCGACCCAACCGGTCGACAGACCGGTTTCACCCAACGGGATATCCAGCGTGCTGGTAACGGTGTCAGGGTTGATGCTGTTTAACCAGTCGCCGCTGGCTTCGTTCTTGCCGCGTGTGCGGTTGTAAGCCAGATCCCAGCCGAAAAGCGCCGTTTTATAGCTCAGCATGGCGTCCCAGCCCCAGATTTTTGCGCGGTCAATATTGGTCGAGAAAGTGGTGCAACTGATGCAATAGGGGCCACGCGGGCCACGGCCCAATTCCATGGTGACGTCGGTGGTGATGTAATCTCTGGCCTTGGTGTCAAAATAGCTGGCTTTGAATTGCAGGCTGTCGTCTGCCAGCAGCAAATCGTCGAAGCGCAGGCCGAAGCCATATTCCTGCGTCGCGTTGGTTTCCGGCTTCAGATTCGGGTTTGGCACCCAGTTGTTGGTAATGGTGGTCGGCCCCATGGGGATCGAGAAATGTTTGGAGTCGTTATACATTTCCCCCATGGTTGGTGCACGGAACGCCTGGGAGTAAGACCCGAACACCATCAGCCAGTCGGTTGGCGTAATGCTGATTGCCCCTCGTGACGACCATTTGTCGGCGTCGACATCCGCATAGCCGTAGCTGGAGCCTTTGTAGTTATCGTAACGGGTGCCGGCAAGCAGGGTGATGGGCAGGTCGCGCAGGGTGATTTCATCCTGGAGCCAGCCGGAAGCAAAATTGATTTTCGCCTGAGGGAAACTTTCTGTCGCGCCGCCCGGCGTCTGTTCTTGCTTATAAGCTTCCGAACCATAGGTAAACAGGTGCGACGCGAAGGTATCGGCAAACAAACGGGTGCGGTTTTCCAGTTTTGCGCCGCGGGTGGTTTGCTTGCGCGCTTCATCTTCACTGCCGTTGTTGTGGGCGTTGATCGCCACATCGGAATAATACACTTTCGCTTCGGCATCCAGCCATTCCTGACCAACAGGTTTCAGGCGGTAGCTGAGCTGGGCATCGCGCTGGATCGTGGAGCGGTCGGTCATCAGGTTGCCGCTGGAACTGGTCGGCTCCTGGGGGTTTTTCGGCTCCTGCGCCCGATTGTTGTAGTAACGCAGATTGCCGCTCAATGACTGGTTTTCGTCCAGAGTCCAGGTACCTTTGGCCAACAGGTTGTTGATGGTTTCATCGTTTGGCGCGTCAAAACCGTTGCCCTGGCGCAAATTGCCGACGTCGCGAGTGCCGAACGACAGCAGGCCGTCGAGATTGTCGGTCTTGCCGTAGGCGCTGGCCCCCATGCCCAAGCTGTGATCGCCGCTGGCTGCGGTGCCGAATACCCGGAAACCGCTGTCACGACCCGGCAGCAGCAGATCGGCGGCATCGACCGTTTCATAGGCGACCACGCCCCCCAGCGCGCCGCTGCCATACAGCAGAGCGGCCGGACCGCGTACGACTTCAATGCGTTTAATCAGACCGGGATCGAGGAAGGTGCCATTGATGTGTCCGGTATCCGTTCCCTGACGGATGCCATCCACCAGCGTCAGTACACCCCGACGATCATAGCCCCGCATCATAATGTCCTGGCCGTTGCTGCGGCCGGTGCCGGTGACGGTAATACCGGGCACCCGGCGCAGCATATCGGCTGCGGTCGACGCAGTCTGGCTTTCCGGCGTGTTGCCTTCGATTACCGTAACCATCATCGGCGCTTCAAAACTGCTGCGCTGATTGCCGGTAGCGACAACGGTCATGGCGTCTTCGCCGGTTTTATCGGTTTTTGCCGGGGTGCCGACAGAAGAAGAAACTGTGCTGGTGGTTTGTGCAAAAGTCACCGTCGGCAGAGCACAGGCAATCGCCAAACTCACTGCGGATAAACGCAGCCGGGTGCAAGGGGTCAGAGGCATGTCGCAACTCTCCATATGTTTTAAACATATCAATGGATTTGCTGGCTGCCTGGATCGACGCGATCGGGGTGGCTGGCATTAAGGAATAAGGGATTATTTGGTCAGGATTAATTTCCCGGCTTTGGTCTGCCGCAGTTGGTAACGCTGGCCCTGATGGAGGATGATCGCTACGCCGTCTGCACCAAGCAACTGAGCGCTGTCGTAGCAAGGAGGCGAGACCAGGCTGCGTTCAGCTCCGGGGATGTCTTGGACATGTGGGGGGGTATTGTGATTATCCATCGTCATTTGTTTATAAAACAGACCATTAAATGGTAATTAATATCATATTGATAATCATTATCATGTGAACGAAAGGTTACATCAAGGAAAATTTTCTTACCGATGGAACCTTTTTGAAAGAAGGGCTGTCGGAGCGGTCCGGGCACGCCCAGCCCGTAAAGTAAGGGGTTATTTCAGCAGGGTTTCGATGCGGTCAAACAGGCGTTCAGGTTTGGTGATGGGCGCGAAACGTTTCACCCGCTGGCCGTCGGCGGTCAGCAGGAACTTGGTGAAGTTCCACTTGATGCGCTTACTGCCCAGAACGCCCGGCGCCAGGCGTTTCAATTCGTTGAACAGCGGGTGCGCACCGGGGCCGTTAACCTCCACCTTGCTGAACAGCGGGAAGCTGACGCCGTAGTTGAGCGTACAAAAATTGGCGATCTCCAGCGGATCCCCAGGCTCTTGCGCGCCAAACTGATTGCACGGGAACCCCAACACCATCAGGCCGCGCTCCCGATAGTACTGCCAGAGGTTTTCCAGACCACGGTATTGCGGAGTAAAGCCGCATTTGCTGGCAGTATTGACCACCAGATAAGCACGGGCAGGAAAATCGCCCAGAGTTTTGTGTTCCCCTTGCAGAGTGACGCAGGGGATGGATAACAGTGAATGGCTCATGCAGGAAACTCCACATCCTGTTGGCAGGGGCGCGGTTTATAGCGTCTGCGGGCTTGATTGGCGTAAGTATAGATGAGTGAAGGGAACGTTGAAAAACCGGGATGTCGCCACCCCGGTGAACAGGTTCAGAAGCGGGTATCTACCGCATCGGCCAACATGGCCAGCAGCTGTTCGCTGTCGGACCAGCTCAGGCACGGGTCAGTGATTGACTGGCCGTAAGTCAGCGGTTGGCCGGCAACGATTTTTTGCGTGCCTTCCACCAGGAAACTTTCTGCCATCACGCCGGTGACGGCGGCGGAACCGGCTCGGATCTGCTGGCAGACATTCTCTGCCACTTCCAGTTGACGGCGGTGCAGTTTCTGGCAGTTACCGTGGCTGAAGTCGATAACCAGATGCTCCGGCAGCTCAAATTCGCGCAGGCTATCGCAGGCGGCAACGATATCGGTGGCATGGTAGTTCGGCGTTTTGCCGCCGCGCATGATGATATGACCGTAAGGATTGCCGCTGGTCTGATAAATCGTCATCTGCCCGTTTTTGTCCGGCGACAGGAACATGTGACTGGCGCGTGCCGCGCGGATGGCGTCAATCGCGATGCGGGTGTTACCGTCGGTACCGTTCTTGAAGCCCACCGGGCAGGAAAGTGCAGAGGCCATTTCGCGGTGGATCTGGCTCTCGGTGGTGCGTGCGCCGATGGCACCCCAACTGATCAAATCGGCAATGTACTGGCCAACCACCATGTCCAGGAATTCGGTTGCGGTCGGCAGTCCGAGCTGATTGACTTCCAGTAACAGTCGGCGCGCCATTTCGATGCCACGATTTACCTGGAAGGTGCCATCCAGCGCCGGATCCGAGATCAGACCTTTCCAACCCACCACGGTGCGCGGTTTTTCAAAATAAGTGCGCATCACGATTTCCAGGCGATCCTGATAGCGAATGCGCAACGCGTTCAGACGACCGGCATAATCGATGGCAGCATCTAAATCGTGGATGGAGCAGGGGCCGATAACCACCAGCAGGCGACGATCTTCGCCGGTAAGAATCTTTTCAATTCGTTGTCGTGACGCTGTCACGCCATCGGCGATTTCCGCCGAGATCGGCAGCTTCTCCGCCAATGCTTGCGGCGTGACGAGGCTATCGATGCGCGCGGTCCGCAGTTCATCTGTTTTGTGCATGATTTTCTCTAAAGACTTTTCTTCGCTGCGGCAGGAGTGCCGGGAAGTGATGGCGATCACAATAACGTAAAAACCGATGAATTCAACCGTAGAAATTGTGTTCTGTTGATCGAAGCCACTAAAAAAAGCACAAAAATCATGGCCTGCGGGAAATTAGCGGCAAGCGGCAGGAAAAATGTCCCTGCCGGAGAGCGTAATAGCGCGCAATTAGCGGCGGGCCGTGCGGGCTAGAACATGCGGCGACTCATTCCAAGAATATCCAGGATTTTAGTGGAGATTTCCTCCACTGAATAGTTGGTGGTGTTCAGATAACGGATCTGGTTTTTGCGGAACAGGGCTTCTACTTCGGCAAGCTCCATCCGACACTGCCGCAGCGAGGCATAACGGCTATTTTCGCGGCGCTCTTCGCGGATGGCGGCCAGCCGCTCCGGGTCGATAGTCAGCCCGAACAGTTTATGCTGAAACGGTTTCAGCGCGGCGGGGAGATGCAAATTGTCCATATCGTCGGCGGTAAACGGATAGTTGGCGGCGCGGATCCCGAACTGCATCGCCAGATACAGGCTGGTGGGGGTTTTGCCGCAGCGTGATACGCCCAACAATATGACCTGAGCCTGATCGAGATTGCGCAGCGATATGCCGTCATCATGGGCTAACGTGTAGTCAATGGCAGCGATACGGGCATCGTATTTACCGAGGTTGCTGGCGGTCAGCCCGTGGGTGCGGTTCGGCACCGGCGTGGGTTCAACGTCCAGTTCACCCTGCAACGGGCCGACCAGCGCCTGTACGATATCTTGGCAAAAACCTTCGCTCTGGGTAATGACATTGCGCACTTCCGGCGAAATGATGGAGTAAAACACCAGCGGGCGCACGCCAGTGTCGCGATAAATATCGTTAATCTGCTGGCTGACCGCCCGAGCCCGCGCTTCGGTTTCAACGAAGGGCAACGTAAAGGTCGTGGCTTTGACCGGGAATTGGGACAAAACCGCGTGGCCCAACACTTCGGCGGTGATCGCCGTCCCATCCGAAATATAAAAAACGCTTCTTTCCACCCGAGGCTCCTTACCTGAAACGGTGATGCAGTTGTATCGCCTGCTTAACGGTATCATGGGCTTCAGGCGATCCCGCGGTAAAGGGGCGAGCAAAAAAAATGTGATAATGCAGGCAGAGTAGCTCACTAATTTTCGCGATCGAGGAAATAATGAAGGTGAGTTTTTTTATGTTGAAACGCTATTTTAATTTTTATGAGAAAAATGACTTGTCTTTTTGAGGGGCTTACTCAGGATGTTGGCGTAATTTCAATCAAAGACAGGCAATTGGCATGGCTTTTAAAACGGAAGTTTAAAAAATACTTAATTTGTTGAGATTTAAGCTTTTAGTGCGACAGGGAACGGTTCCGGACAAATTTCGCCGTTCAGGTAATTTTCCGAAAATCCACTTTCTTCATTGGGTTGATCGATTCACCTTTCCATTTCTTATGGATCATTGTGCTAGTCTGAATTGGCTCCGCTTTGTCGGTGCCCAAGAAAGCAAATGAATTAAATCCGTCTATACCCTACTGATAGCAATAAGGATTGTCTCGATGTCCAACAATGGCCCAGACTTGCGTAATGTGCTTTGGTACAACCAGCTCGGCATGCACGACGTTGACCGTGTCGGCGGCAAAAATGCCTCCCTCGGTGAAATGATCACCAATCTTTCCGATTTGGGCGTGGCCGTGCCAAACGGTTTTGCCACCACCGCACAGGCGTTTAACGATTTCCTCGAGCAAAGCGGTGTTAACCAGCGCATCTATCAATTACTGGATCAAACTGACGTTGACGATGTTGCTCAACTGGCCAAGGCCGGTTCGCAAATCCGCCAATGGGTCATCGATACGCCATTCCATGCGGAATTCGAGCGTGAAATTAACCTGGCTTACCAACAGTTGGCGGACGGCGAGCCGGAAGCCTCGTTTGCCGTGCGTTCTTCCGCGACTGCGGAAGACATGCCGGATGCCTCTTTTGCCGGCCAGCAGGAAACTTTCCTCAACGTGCAGGGCATCGACGCCGTCATGGTGGCGATCAAACACGTATTCGCCTCGCTGTTTAACGACCGCGCCATTTCGTATCGCGTGCATCAGGGCTATGACCACCGCGGCGTAGCCTTGTCGGCCGGCGTACAGCGCATGGTGCGTTCCGATCTGGCCTCTTCCGGCGTGATGTTCACCATCGATACCGAGTCGGGTTTTGATCAGGTGGTGTTTATCACTTCCGCCTTGGGTCTGGGCGAAATGGTGGTGCAGGGCGCGGTGAACCCGGATGAGTTCTATGTGCATAAACCCACGCTGTTGCGTGGCAATCCGGCTATCGTGCGCCGCAACCTCGGCTCGAAGAAAATCCGCATGGTGTATGCACCATCGCAGGATCACGGCAAGCAGGTAAAAATTGAAGATGTGCCAGAGCAGCAACGCAATCGTTTCTCTCTGACCGACCAGGAAGTGGAAGCGCTGGCGCATCAGGCGATTTTGATCGAAAAACATTACGGCCGCCCGATGGATATCGAGTGGGCCAAAGACGGCCATACCGGCAAATTGCTGATTGTGCAGGCGCGTCCGGAAACCGTACGTTCCAACGAGCAGACGATGGAGCGTTATCAGCTTAACGGTACAAGCTCGGTGCTGGTGGAAGGGCGGGCTATCGGCCATCGCATCGGTGCCGGCCCGGTGAAAGTGATCCATAACATCAGCGAAATGGATCGTATTCTGCCGGGGGACGTGCTGGTTACCGATATGACCGACCCGGACTGGGAACCGATCATGAAGAAAGCGGCGGCGATAGTCACTAACCGTGGCGGCCGTACCTGCCATGCGGCGATTATCGCTCGCGAGCTGGGTATTCCGGCGGTGGTCGGCTGTGGCAACGCAACCGACCTGCTGAAAGATGGCCAGAAAGTCACCGTTTCCTGTGCGGAAGGCGATACCGGCTTCGTGTACAGCGACATGATCGACTTTACCGTACAGAGCTCCGAAGTGACTGAGCTGCCGGATCTGCCGTTGAAAATCATGATGAACGTCGGTAACCCCGATCGGGCCTTCGATTTTGCCCGTTTACCGAATGAAGGTGTGGGGCTGGCCCGTCTGGAATTTATCATCAACCGCATGATTGGTGTCCATCCAAAGGCACTGCTGGAGTTTGATCAACAAACCCCGGCATTGCAGAACGAAATCAAGGCGTTGATGTTGGGTTATGACCATCCGGTCGAGTTCTACGTGGGCCGTCTGACGGAAGGGATCGCCACACTGGGCGCGGCATTCTGGCCGAAACGCGTGATCGTGCGTTTGTCCGATTTCAAATCCAATGAATACGCCAATCTGGTGGGCGGCGAGAAGTATGAACCGCACGAAGAAAACCCAATGCTGGGCTTCCGTGGCGCAGGCCGCTATGTGGCGGACAGTTTCCGTGATTGCTTTGCGATGGAGTGCGATGCGGTAAAACGCGTGCGCAATGAAATGGGCCTTACCAACGTCGAGATCATGGTGCCCTTTGTTCGCACCGTGGCGCAGGCGGAGGCGGTGGTTGCAGAACTGGCGCGTCAGGGCCTCAAGCGCGGCGAGAACGGCCTGAAAGTGATCATGATGTGTGAAATCCCCTCCAATGCGCTATTGGCGGATCAGTTCCTGGAACACTTTGACGGCTTCTCGATCGGCTCCAACGACATGACTCAGCTGACGCTGGGGTTGGACCGTGACTCGGGCGTGGTGTCGGAACTGTTTGATGAACGCAACGAAGCGGTGAAGGCACTGCTGTCGATGGCGATTCAGGCAGCGAAGCGTCATGGCAAATACGTGGGTATTTGTGGCCAGGGCCCGTCCGACCACGAGGATTTCGCCGAATGGCTGATGGAGCAGGGCATTGATAGTCTGTCCCTCAATCCGGATACCGTGGTGCAAACCTGGATCAATCTGTCGAAGAAAAAATAACGCTTCACCGCAGATTAATTGCTGACGTAAAACCGTAACTCAGGTTACGGTTTTTTTATTGATGAATGTAGATGATGTGGGTGGGGGAATAAATGTGGCTAAAAAAAGAATAAAAAAAAGCCCATCAAGAGACGGGCAAAGACTACACACAGCAATTCACATGTATGGCATTACATTGTTTGGAAAGCTTGCTTTAAAATCAGTGATTTGAAGCAATATATGCTAATAATACTAAATATTTAAAGGTCACTAGTCATTAAGAATCATCCTAATCAATACGTGCCTCACGGTTTATTTTTCAGATTGCTTGTTTCATCTCGACGGTATAAAGATGTATTTATCCAGCATGTTCAATTAATGCACTGGCATGGGGCTGCGATATTATGGCGGAGAGTGAATTCAAAGGCAGGAAATGCCCCGGGATCTTGCTGAGGGTATTCTGCCCGGTAGCCCGGGCAGAATAGGGGAATTACCGCTCTTCCAACTCTTTGGCGACTTCGTCCAGATCGGCCGTGGGTTCAGGCGCTTCGTCCATCCAGGCGGTGAGCAGACGATAAGATACCGCCAACACCACCGGGCCGATAAACAGGCCGATCATGCCGAAGGCCAGCAGGCCGCCGATAACGCCGGACAGGATCAGTAGCATCGGCAGATCGGCGCCCATGCGGATCAGCACCGGCCGCAGCACGTTATCCAGCGTGGCGACCACGCAGCTCCATACCAGCAGTACCGTGCCCCAGGTGGTGTCGCCGCTCCAGTACAACCAGATAATCGCCGGCACCAGCACCAGTAGCGGCCCCAATTGCGCCACGCAGCAAATGAAAATCAGCACCGTCAGCAAGGTGGCGGCAGGAATGCCGGATACCGCCAGACCAATCCCGCCCAGCACCGACTGCACCAGCGCCGTCACCACTACGCCCAGCGCTACCGCGCGGATCGCCTGGCCACCCAGCACCACCGCCGCGTCGCCGCGCTCGGCCGCAAGACGCGCCGCAAAGTGGCGAATACCCAGGGCGACTTGTTCACCGCGCGCATACAGCAGCACGCTGAACAGCAGCATCAGCGTACAGTGCAGCAGGAAACGGCCGATATGCGCCGCTTGCGCGACAAACCAGGTGGCGGTCTGACCGAAGTAAGGTTGGATCTTCGCCAGCAGCGCCGCGCCGCCGGCATTCACCAGAGTGTGATAACTGTTATAAACTTTGTTGCCGATCATCGGGATCGATTGCAACCAGGCCAGATCGGGAATATGCAGCTTGCCGGGGGTGCTGGCCCAGGCAACGACTGGCGCGCTGTTATCCACCACGCTGCTGACCAGCAGCGAAATCGGCAGGATGAACAACAGGATCAGCAGCAGCGTCATGACGAGGACCGCCAGCGAACGCCGGCCCCAGAGTACTTTTTGCAGTTTGATCAACAGTGGCCAGGTGGCGATGACCACCATGCCGGCCCAGGCAAAACCGAGAATAAACGGTTGAATGACCCAAAAACAGGCGACGATCATGATGGCGATAAACAGCACGCCAAAAATAATCCGTGGCAAATCGTATCGGGATTGCGGGAGTGTCATGAATTAGGTTCTCATCCTGGTAAGTTAAATCCTTTGTACCTGCTAAGCATGGTGCATTTTCGCCACTTTTCACAATACGGCGCACCTTTTATCGTGCGTCATTCTGCAGTGGGGGAATTGTGATAATGTGAATGCCTTCACTAAACGAGTATGTTAGTTTTCATCATCAATAAAAAGTAGGGTGGGTCTGAATATACCCTATGAATTTCAAGTTGCAGCCTACAACGCCGCAGCCTGAAAGGCGACGGGTAAAGACCTGATTCAGCGTATGTTAACGCATAAAAAATAGACAGACAGGGTCAAAAAAGCGAATGATCCCACAGATTTCTCAGGCGCCCGGCCTCGTTCAACGGGTGCTCGACTTTTTGGAAGCCTTAAAACAAAACGGATTCAACGGTGATATTGCGACCAGCTACGCCGATCGGCTGACGATGGCGACCGACAACAGCATCTATCAGCTGTTGCCAGACGCGGTGGTGTTTCCTCGTTCAACGGCGGATGTGGCCTTGATTGCGCGCCTGGCGGGAGAGGAGCGTTTCAGCGCACTGACCTTTAGCCCGCGCGGCGGCGGTACCGGCACCAACGGCCAGGCCCTCAACACCGGCATTGTGGTCGATATGTCGCGCCACATGAACCGCATTCTTGAAATCAATGTCGAACAGGGTTGGGTGAAGGTTGAAGCCGGGGTCATCAAAGATCAGCTTAACCAGTATCTGCGGCCGTTCGGCTATTTCTTCTCTCCGGAACTTTCCACCAGTAACCGCGCGACCTTGGGCGGCATGATCAACACCGATGCTTCCGGTCAAGGTTCACTGGTGTACGGCAAAACCTCCGATCACGTTCTGGGCCTGAGGGCGGTGCTGCTGGGGGGCGACATGATCGATACCCGCGCCATGCCGACACCGCTTGCGGAAACGATTGCTATGGAGGATACCGTCGAAGGTCGGATCTACCATAGGGTGCTGAATAGCTGCCGTGACCAGCGTGCGTTGATCCTGGAAAAATTCCCCAAGCTAAACCGCTTCCTGACCGGCTACGACCTGCGGCATGTGTTCAGCGACGATCTGCAGACCTTCGATTTAACGCGTATCCTGACCGGCGCAGAGGGCACGCTGGCGTTTATCACCGAGGCGCGGCTGGATATCACGCCGCTGCCGAAGGTACGCCGCCTGGTTAACGTAAAGTATGATTCCTTTGATTCCGCCCTGCGCAACGCCCCCTTCATGGTGGAGGCCAAGGCGTTGTCGGTGGAGACCATTGACTCCAAGGTGCTGAACCTGGCGCGGGAGGATATTGTTTGGCACTCGGTGAGCGAATTGATCACCAACGTGCCGGATAAAGAGATGCTGGGTCTGAACATCGTCGAATTTGCCGGGGATGACAAGGCGCTGATCGATCAGCAGATGGAAACGCTGTGTCTGCGGTTGGACGAGTTAATCAGCGAGAAGCAGGGCGGCGTGATTGGCTATCAGATCTGCGGGGACCTGGTCGGCATCGAGCGGATCTATAACATGCGCAAGAAGGCGGTCGGGCTGTTGGGTAACGCCAAAGGGCGCGCCAAACCTATTCCTTTCGCCGAGGATACCTGCGTGCCGCCGCAGCATTTGGCCGATTACATTGTCGAATTCCGTCAATTGCTGGACAGCCATAACCTCAGTTACGGCATGTTCGGCCACGTGGATGCCGGCGTATTGCACGTGCGGCCTGCGCTCGACATGTGCGATCCGCAGCAAGAAGTGCTGATGAAGCAGCTTTCCGACCAGGTGGTGGCGCTGACCGCCAAATATGGAGGATTGCTGTGGGGCGAACACGGCAAAGGCTTCCGCGCTGAATACAGCCCGGAATTCTTCGGCGAGCAGTTGTACGAAGAGTTGCGCCGCATCAAGGCCGCGTTCGATCCGAATAACCGCCTTAACCCCGGTAAAATTTGCCCGCCGTTGGGCGTTGATGCCCCAATGATGAAAGTGGACGCGGCCAAGCGTGGCACGCTCGATCGTCGCATCCCGATAGAGGTGCGCACCTCGTTCCGTGGCGCCATGGAGTGTAACGGCAACGGCCTGTGTTTTAACTTTGATGTGCGCAGCCCGATGTGCCCGTCGATGAAGATCACCGGTAGCCGCATTCACTCGCCAAAAGGCCGTGCGGCGCTGGTGCGCGAATGGTTGCGTCTGTTATCCGAACAGGGGGTCGATCCGCTGGTGCTGGAACAGCAACTGCCGCAGCAGCGTCTTAGCTTCCGTACCTTGATTGAGAAAACCCGCAACAGCTGGTATGCCGGCAAAGGCGAATATGATTTTTCGCACGAGGTGAAAGAGGCGATGTCCGGCTGTCTGGCCTGCAAAGCCTGTTCTACCCAATGCCCGATTAAAATTGACGTGCCGGGTTTTCGCTCGCGTTTCCTGCAGCTGTATCACACCCGTTATCTGCGGCCAGCGCGCGACTATATGGTCGCCGGGGTTGAAAGCTACACGCCGCTGATGGCGAAAGCGCCGAAGGTATTCAACTTCTTCTTCCGCCAGCCTTGGGTGCGCGAGTTGAGCCGCAACGCTATCGGTATGGTCGATTTGCCGATGCTCTCCAGCCCGACGCTGCGTCAGCAGCTTTCCGGCCACGGCGCGTTGACCATGACACTGGAGCAACTTGAGGCGTTGAGCGCCGAACAGCGTGAGCAACATGTGCTGATCGTGCAGGATCCCTTCACCAGCTATTACGACGCCAAGGTGGTGGCGGACTTTGTACGGCTGGTGGAAAAGCTCGGTTACCAGCCGGTGCTGCTGCCATTCTCGCCGAACGGCAAGGCGCAGCATATCAAAGGCTTCTTGACTCGCTTTGCCCGCACCGCGCGCAAAACCGCCGATTTCCTCAATCGAGTGGCCAGGCTCGGGATGCCGCTGGTTGGGGTCGATCCGGCATTGGTGCTTTGCTATCGCGACGAATATAACGAGATCCTCGGCGAAACACGCGGTGACTTCCAGGTGCAACTGGTGCATGAATGGCTGCAACAGCTGCTGGCGGAACGTGCCGAACAACCGGCGACCGGCGAAGCCTGGTACCTGTTTGGCCACTGTACCGAAACCACGGCGCTGCCGGCCAGCGGCCAGCATTGGGCGTCGATCTTCTCCCGCTTCGGGGCCAGGCTGGAAAACGTCAGCGTGGGCTGTTGCGGCATGGCGGGTACCTACGGACATGAAGTGAAGAACCTGGAGAATTCGCTCGGGATTTATGAGCTATCATGGCATCAGGCGTTGCAACGTTTGCCGCGGCAACGCTGTCTGGCGACCGGTTATTCCTGTCGCAGCCAGGTCAAACGCATTGAGGGTAACGGCGTTCGCCACCCGTTACAGGCACTTCTGGAGATGATTGCGTGAAATTGTGGAAACGAGAAACGACGCTGGAGCAGTTAAACCGCTCCGGTGAGGGATGCATGGTGAGCCATGTGGGGATTCACTTCACCCGGCTGGAAGACGATTTTCTTGAAGCCACGATGCCGGTAGACCACCGTACCCGGCAACCTTTCGGGTTACTGCACGGCGGGGCATCGGTGGTGTTGGCGGAATCGATGGGATCGATGGCCGGCTATCTGTGCAGCGAAGGGGAACAGAAAGTGGTGGGGTTGGAAATCAACGCCAACCATTTGCGGGCGGTGTTTGAAGGGCAGGTGCGCGGCGTGTGCCGTGCACTGCACGTTGGCCGGCGGCATCAGGTGTGGCAGATCGAGATATTCGATTCGCGTGACCGGTTGTGCTGCACTTCACGCTTGACCACCGCAGTGATCGACTGATCCTGCCACCCGCAGGCGCTTTGCCTGCGGGTGCTCAGTTGCCGTTCCGCAGGCGTTTAGAGCTGGAATGGCACCCGCTTGACGAAGTCCTTCTGGAAGGCGTTAGCCTTCTCCCAAGTGCCTTCCATCGCATATTTCTGGCAGATCAAGGTCAGGGTATGACGGGCAAAATGATAACTCTGAACCCGAAACAGCTGGCAGCGCTGCGGATTGTTGATTTCAACGATCAGCCGGTTATGCAGTTTGCTCAGCGCGTGCAAATAACTTTCATCATCACCGTTTTCCAGACACAGATTGGCCATGTTCAGGCTGACGTTATTGTAGCGTTTCAGATGGTTGATATTGCACTCTGGCCGCCTAAGCGATGCCTCCGCCATGTAGAAATCTACCGTGGCATCGCGCACGCTGAATTTATAGTCATCAATTTTGCCCAACAGCCACGCACTGATCGAAATACTCATTATACCCGCGCCATCTGAATTTTGAATGATAATCATTATCATATTTACAGATGCGTTCACGATCAATCATTCTGTTGAAATTTTTATCGGCCATCGGGGCTGCATTTGCCCTGCTACGGCCCAATATCAGTCAGTAGCGGCTAAACTTTAATCAATGATGGCGCTTTCGGCCGGTGCGGGAGGGCGGTACAGAAGACGGAAAACACCGCCAATTGTCGATAAACGCATTTTTGAGACAGACAAAATGCTGAAATAGGTATTTTCTATGAATGTTTACGTCGACAATAAAAGCCGGCGCTGTAAAGGGGATGGGCCAGCGGTTGGTCAGGGCGGTGATACAGGATGTACAGCAAATTCATAAGGATAAAATGAACGCGTCTCCATCGGACTGTGCCAGGCGCTCAGACTGTCCCGTGTGCTTGCCGTCTTTGGCAACCCAAAAACGGGCTTTTGGCGGATACCCCCGCAAAACAAACGGTTGAAGTGATAATTGTTATCACTAACATATAAGCAACCCAGATTGGCTGCGGTAAAACACGAGTGTGAGGTAGGCCATATGCAAACGGAAAATGTCGGCACCTTTTCTCTGGACGAAAATGTCTGGCAAGGCATTTTGCTCAGTGACAACGCCGTACAACAAATTACTAAATTGATGCAGCAGGATCCGCAAGTGAAGGGGCTGCAGCTCGGGGTGAAGCAATCAGGCTGCGCCGGGTTTGCCTATGTGCTGGATCTCACCCGTGCCCCGGCGGAAGACGACCTGCTGTTTGAGCGCGATGGCGCCAAATTGTATGTGCCGCTGAAAGCCATGCCGTTCATCGATGGCACCACGGTAGATTTTGTCCGTGAAGGGCTGAATCAAATATTCAAATTCAATAACCCTAAAGCTCAGCATGCCTGCGGGTGCGGCGAGAGCTTTGGCGTTTGAGCGATGCAATCAACATGACACGAAGCAATGTAGAAATGCCTAATGAAGTGCAGGCTTGGGTCAGCGAAGGTCGCTACAAGGAGGGCTTTTTCACCCAACTGGATACCGATGAATTGGCGACGGGCATCAACGAAGACGTGGTGCGCGCCATTTCGGCCAAGCGTAACGAACCTGAGTGGATGCTGGAATTCCGCCTGGAGGCTTACCGTGCCTGGCTGCAAATGGAAGAGCCGCACTGGTTGAAAGCGAACTATGACCGGCTGAACTACCAGGATTACAGCTATTATTCTGCGCCCTCTTGCGGCAGCTGTGACGACGCCTGCGGTTCCCAGCCCGGTGCCGAACAGCAACCCGGCGCGGCAACCGAAAACAGCTACCTGACCAGCGAGGTTGAGTTGGCGTTTAACCAACTCGGCGTGCCGGTGCGTGAAGGCAGCGAAGTGGCGGTAGACGCGATCTTCGACTCGGTATCGGTCTCCACCACCTACCGCGAAAAACTGGCTGAAAGCGGGGTGATTTTCTGCTCGTTCGGCGAGGCGATTCAGGAATACCCGGATCTGGTGCGCAAGTATCTGGGCCGCGTAGTGCCGTCCAACGATAACTTCTTTGCCGCGCTGAATGCCGCAGTGGCCTCCGACGGCACTTTTGTCTACGTGCCGAAAGGCGTGCGCTGCCCGATGGAGCTATCGACCTATTTCCGCATTAACGCCGCCAAAACCGGCCAGTTCGAACGCACCATCCTGATCGCCGATGAAGGCAGCTATGTCAGCTACATCGAAGGTTGCTCAGCCCCCGTGCGCGACAGCTATCAGCTGCATGCGGCGGTAGTGGAAGTGATCCTGCACAAAGACGCCGAAGTGAAATATTCAACGGTGCAAAACTGGTTCTCCGGCGGTGACAGCAAAGGCGGCATTCTCAACTTCGTGACCAAGCGCGCGTTATGCGAAGGTGCGGGATCGAAAATGTCCTGGACCCAGTCGGAAACCGGATCGGCGATCACCTGGAAATACCCGAGCGTGATCCTGCAGGGCGATAACTCAATCGGCGAGTTTTTCTCGGTAGCGCTGACCAGCGGCCATCAACAGGCGGATACCGGCACCAAGATGATCCATATCGGCAAGAACACCCGATCGACCATCATTGCCAAAGGTATCTCCGCAGGGCACAGCGAGAACACATACCGCGGCCTGGTGAAGATCCTGCCGGGTGCGGAAAACGCGCGTAACTTTACCCAATGCGACTCGATGCTGATAGGGCCGGACAGCGGTGCCCATACTTTCCCGTATGTGGAGGCCCGCAATAACAGCGCGCAGCTGGAACACGAAGCGACCACGTCGAAAATCGGCGATGACCAACTGTTTTACTGCTTGCAGCGCGGTATCAGCGAAGACAATGCCATCTCTATGATCGTCAACGGATTCTGCAAGGACGTGTTCTCTGAACTGCCGCTGGAATTCGCCGTCGAGGCGCAAAAGTTATTGGCCATCAGCCTGGAACACAGCGTGGGCTAAACGCCGGATTTACAGCGCAGCAGCGCTACCTAAGGACATCGCATGTTAAGTATCAAGAATTTAAAAGTCAGCGCCGAAGGCAATGAGATCCTCAAGGGATTGAACCTGGAGATCAAACCGGGTGAAGTGCATGCCATCATGGGGCCGAACGGCTCGGGCAAGAGTACGCTCTCCGCCACTCTGGCGGGGCGTGAAGAGTATGAAGTGACCGAAGGCGAGGTTACCTTCAAGGGCAAGGACCTGCTTGAGTTGGCTCCGGAAGATCGCGCCGGTGAAGGCGTGTTCCTGGCGTTCCAGTATCCGGTGGAGATCCCCGGCGTCAGCAACCATTTCTTCTTGCAGACGTCGGTGAATGCAGTGCGCAAATATCGCCAGCAAGAACCGCTCGATCGTTTCGATTTCGCCGATTTCATCGAAGAAAAGATTGAGCTGTTGAATATGCCCCCGGATCTGCTGACCCGTTCGGTCAACGTCGGCTTCTCCGGCGGCGAGAAAAAGCGCAATGACATTCTTCAGATGGCGGCACTGGAGCCGGATCTGTGCATTCTGGATGAAACCGACTCCGGCCTGGATATCGACGCGCTGAAGATCGTCGCCAACGGCGTTAATTCGCTGCGGGATGGCAAGCGCGCCTTTATCATCGTCACGCACTACCAGCGTATTCTGGACTACATCAAACCGGATTATGTCCATGTTCTTTCCCAAGGGCGCATCGTGAAGTCCGGCGATTTCTCCCTGGTGAAACAGTTGGAGGAGCAGGGCTATGGCTGGCTTACCGACCAACAATAACTCGCGCGCGTTGCAACAGCTTTACAGCCTGTTCGAGGCCCGAGGCGGCGAGCACTCCGCTCATGCTCTGGCGCACTGGCAGCAGGCTTTGCGCCTGGGCTGGCCGACGCGCAAGCATGAAAACTGGAAATATACTCCGTTGGAGGGGTTACTGGAGCAGCAGTTCCTTGAGCCGCAGGTAGAGCCGATCACCGCCGCCCAACGCGATGCGCTGGCGCTGAATCTGGATGCTTATCGGCTGGTGTTTGTCGACGGGCGTTTCAACGCCGCGCTGAGCGACAGCGAGCTGGGCGAATACCAGTTTGACGTCACTCCCTACGGTACGCCGCAGGCGTTGCCGGAGCCGATTCAACCTGAAATTTTTCTGCACCTGACCGAAAGTCTGGCGCAGGAGACCAGCATGATCCGCGTGGCGGCCGGCAAGATCGCTGCGCGGCCGTTGTACCTGCTGCACATTAGCAGCGGGCGCGGCGCGGCGGGCGCGGTGAACACCGTGCATCATCGCCATCACCTCGACGTCGCTCGCAATGCGCGGGCGGAGGTGATCGAGCACTATGTCAGCCTGAACGATGCCGCGCATTTCACCGGCGCGCGTCTGACAGCCAGCATCGGAGACAACGCGGAGCTGCGTCACTGCAAACTGGCGTTCGAAAGCCAGGTGAGTTACCACTTTGCGCATAACGACTTGGTGATTGGCCGCGATGCGCGGGTGAAAAGCGACAGTTTCCTGCTGGGGGCCGGCCTCACGCGGCATAACACCAGCGCGCAGTTGAACGGCGAAGGCTCTAACCTGGTGATCAACAGCCTGGTGCTGCCGGTGGGCAAGGACGTGTGCGATACCCGTACCTATCTGGAGCACAACAAAGGTTACTGCGAGAGCCGTCAACTGCATAAAACGGTGGTCAGCGACCGCGCCAAGGCGGTATTCAACGGCATGATCAAAGTCGCCAAACATGCGATCAAGACCGACGGCCAGATGACCAACCACAACCTGCTGTTGGGTAAGGTGGCGGAGGTGGACACCAAACCGCAGTTGGAAATCTACGCCGATGACGTGAAATGCAGTCACGGCGCCACTGTCGGGCGTATTGATGAAGAGCAACTGTTCTATCTGCAGTCGCGCGGCATTGATAAACACGCAGCGCAGCAGATGATCATCTTTGCCTTTGCCGCTGAATTGACCGAGGGCATCGGCAACGATGTCATCCGCGAATGGGTGCTGGCGCGCATAGCGCAGCGCCTGCCGGGGGAGGCAGCATGAGTTTTCCGATTGAACGTGTGCGCAGCGAATTCCCCTTGTTGGCGCGTGAAGTCAATGGCCGGCCGCTGGCTTACCTTGACAGTGCCGCCAGTGCGCAAAAACCGCAGGCGGTGATCGATCGCGAGCTGGATTTTTATCGCCATGGCTACGCTGCGGTACACCGTGGCATCCACACGCTGAGCGCAGAAGCGACGCAGGACATGGAAGCGGTGCGCGAAAAAGTGGCGGCGTTTATCAACGCCGCCTCGGCGGAAGAGATTGTCTTCGTCAAGGGTACCACCGAGGGCATTAACCTGGTGGCAAACAGCTTTGGCCGCCATTTCCTGCAACCGGGCGACAGCATCATCATCACCGAGATGGAGCACCACGCCAATATTGTTCCCTGGCAGATGCTGGCGCAAGAACGCGGGCTTCAACTGCGGGTCTGGCCGCTGCAGCAGGACGGCACTCTGGATCTGGCACAGTTGCCGGGTTTGATCGACTCGTCCACCAAATTGCTGGCGATGACTCAGGTTTCCAACGTGCTCGGCACGGTTAACCCGGTGCGTGAAATCATCGCGCAGGCGAAGGCTGCGGGCCTGAAGGTGCTGATAGACGGCGCTCAGGCCGTTATGCATCAGCGCGTGGATGTACAGGCGCTGGATTGCGATTTCTATGTGTTTTCCGGGCACAAACTGTATGGGCCTTCCGGCATCGGCATTCTTTATGGCCGCAAGGCGCTGTTGCAGCAGATGCCGCCGTGGGAAGGCGGGGGGGCGATGATACAACAGGTCAGCCTGACTAATGGCACCACCTATGCCGAGCCGCCGTGGCGCTTTGAGGCCGGTTCGCCGAATACGGCCGGCATGATGGGGTTGGGCGCGGCGATTGATTACGTTAACGCGCTGGGGCTGGAGGCGATTCACGACTACGAGCAGTCGCTGATGCACTATGCGCTCGAAGCGCTAAAACAGGTGCCGATGCTTAAAATTTATGGTCCGGCAGAGCGCGCCGGGGTCATTGCCTTTAACCTGGGTGAGCATCACGCTTACGACGTCGGCAGTTTCCTGGATCAATACGGCATTGCCATTCGTACCGGTCACCATTGCGCGATGCCGTTGATGGCGTTCTATAATGTGCCGAGCATGTGCCGCGCTTCGTTGGCGTTATATAACACGCGTGATGAAGTTGACCGGTTGGTGGCAGGGTTGCAGCGTATCCAAAAACTCTTGGGGTAGGTCGAGGGCGCCTCTTGTGGCGTTCTCTGGCGGAAAATGCCTGCAGACAGTTGTGTGGGGCCGGCATGCCGGCCCTGAATTATTGAAAGGATCCTCATGGCGAACTTGCCGGATAAAGATAAATTGGTACGTAATTTTTCCCGTTGCCTCAACTGGGAAGATAAGTACCTGTATGTGATTGAACTGGGTGCGAAGTTGCCGGCGCTTGACGAGGCCGAACGCCAGGTGGGTAACCTGATTTCCGGCTGCCAGAGCCAAGTGTGGATTGTGATGCATACCGACGAGCAAGGGCGCGTCGAATTTCACGGCGACAGCGACGCAGCCATCGTCAAAGGGTTGCTGGCGGTGGTGTTTATTCTGTATCACCAAATGACGCCGCAGCAGATCACCGAGCTTGATGTTCGCCCCTTTTTCGCCGAGTTGGCGCTTAGTCAGCATTTGACGCCTTCGCGTTCCCAAGGGCTGGAGGCGATGATCCGCGCTATCCGCATCAAGGCCGCCCAGTTGCCGTGATCCTGCTTTGATATCCAAAAGGGCTTATTGATGCGTTGAATATATTTCTTGTGTCAACGAGCCTTTACAAACCTCCTCCAATACCCCTGTAAGTACAGCAAATCAGTGATATTTCAGCAGCTTACTCATTGACGTTCCACTGACAATCCTATTGTGCGATTACGTTATAACATGTTGATTTTTAGAGGACTTATTGCCTTTAATGCCAGCGTTGCTAGTATTAATCAGGTATTGTCTGATTTACCTGCCGTCAGGTGCCAGCTAGCCTTGTGGCCGAACCGTAATAAGCATATAGGGATGATAATGAAACGTGCGTTGAGTTTAATGGGCATGCTATTCGCCACCGTACTGACAGGCACCCAAGCCGCCAGCGCGACCGAGTACCCGCTGCCGCCGCCGGATAGCCGCCTGATTGGCGAGAACACCACTTATACCGTACCTAACGATGGCCGCCCACTGGAGGCGATTGCCGCCGACTATCAAATTGGTCTGCTGGGCATGCTGGAGGCCAATCCAGGTACGGATCCGTTCCTGCCCAAGACGGGTTCGGTATTAACCATCCCGACCCAAATGTTGCTGCCGGACACCAAGCGTGAGGGGATAGTGGTCAATCTGGCCGAACTGCGCCTGTACTACTACCCGAAAGGCGAGAATAAAGTCATCGTTTATCCTATCGGTATTGGCCAGACCGGCATGCATACTCCGCTTCAGGTGACCTCAGTCAGCCAGAAGATCCCGAACCCGACCTGGACACCAACGGCCAACATCCGTAAACGTTATCAGGCGAAAGGCGTGACGCTGCCGGCGGTCATACCGGCCGGCCCTAACAATCCCATGGGGCTGTTTGCCATGCGTCTGGCTATGGGGCACGGCGAGTATTTGATTCACGGCACCAATGCCAATTTCGGTATTGGCATGCGCGTCAGCTCCGGTTGCATCCGCCTGCGTCCGAAGGATATCGAAGCGCTGTTCAACATGGTGCCGCGCGGCACCCGCGTGCAGGTGATTAACGATCCGGTGAAAATTTCCGTGGAGCCGGATGGCAAGCGTTATGTCGAAGTTCATCAACCGCTGTCGAGAACCGAAAGCGATGACCCGCAGACTATGCCGATTACGCTGTCCAAAACCGAAAGAACCTTTGTTGAGGATACGCAGACCGATCGTGCAGTGTTCGACAGTGCGGTTGTACGCCGCTCTGGCATGCCGGTGTTGGTTAACCTGGGGCAGAACCCATCTGAGGTATCTCTGGCGCCTGTAGCCCCGCAGGAAGCGAATAAGGGCCTGTTCAAGGGTGCACCTATCAGCTCAGTGAATTAAAAACGGGTTATAACTGATAATTCTGAGGGGTTCAGCGTGCTGGACCCTTTTTTTCGCCTGAGGCGAGGGGAAAGAGGAATTGCAAACAAAAAAAACGGCGCACAATGTGCGCCGTTTTCAATAACCGAAGCTATCTTACTTTTTGTAAGCGTGAGCTTGGTTGTCCAGGCGCTGGTTAGCACGTGCTGCGTCGTCTTTAGCTGCTTGAACGTCAGAACGGATTGCGTTCACGTCGTTGCTCAGCTGGTCAACTTTAGCGTTCAGAGTCTGAACGTCAGAAGACAGTTGATCGATTTTAGCATTGCTAGAGCAGCCTGCCAGCAGAGTGGAACCCAGGATTACCGCGCCCAGTACCAGTTTAGTACGATTCATTATAACACCCTCTAGATTGAGTTAATCTCCATGTAGCGTTACAAGTATTACACAAACTTTTTTCGAAAGAGAATAATTTTTTTGTATTGGAGTGCTTTATTTTGATCGTTCGCTCAAACTTGCATCTTCTTTTGAGAAATAGTTAAAAAATCTAGGGAAAACAGCTGGATTCCATGGGACAACTCCGATTTGTAATTAGCTAAATAATGAGCAATCGGCGGTTGCGTTTTTGAGAAAACAGTTTACTACTGCTAAAAAAAACGCCGCAAAGCGGCGTTTTGGTCAAGACAATTATGTCACGTTTTATATTACAGCACGTGTACCGAGGCGGTATTGGTGGTGCCGCTAGGGACCAGAGCACCAGAAACCATCACCACAACGTCGCCTTTTTGCGCCAGGCCGCTGGCCAGCGCAGCTTCTTTGCCAATGCGATAGAAGTCGTCGGTAGAGGCGATTTCTTTGACCATTTGCGGCGTAACGCCTTTGGTCAGGATCAATTGGCGGGCAGTGACTTCGTTGGTCGTCAGGGCCAGAATCACGGCGTTAGGGAAGTATTTACGCACGGATTTGGCTGATTTACCGCCGCTGGTGGCAACCACAATCAATGGCGCGTCCAGTTTTTCTGCGGTTTCAACGGCACCACGGCAGACGGCTTCGGTGATGCGCAGTTTGCGGTTGTCATTGAGGCTGTCAATACGGCTTGGCATCACACGATCGGTACGCTCGCAGATGGTGGCCATGATGGTCACGGCTTCAAGCGGATATTTACCCTTGGCGCTCTCGCCTGACAGCATAACGGCGTCAGTACCGTCCAGAATGGCGTTCGCCACGTCGCCGGCTTCAGCACGGGTAGGGCGTGGGTTCTTGATCATCGAATCCAGCATTTGGGTGGCGGTGATCACCACTTTACGTGCGCGATTACATTTTTCGATCATCATCTTCTGCGCGAAGATCACTTCTTCTACCGGGATTTCTACGCCCAGATCGCCACGAGCTACCATGATGCCGTCAGAGGCTTCGAGGATTTCGTCGAAATTGTTCAGGCCTTCCTGGTTTTCAATTTTGGAGATGATCTGAATCTGCTCGCCGCCGTGGGCTTTCAAATGTTCGCGGATTTCCAGCACGTCTGAACGCTTGCGGATAAAGGAAGCGGCAACGAAGTCGACACCTTGCTCGCAGCCGAAAATCAGGTCGCGTTTGTCTTTTTCAGCCAGCGCAGGCAGTTGAATGGAAACGCCCGGCAGGTTAACGCCTTTGTTTTCGCCCAGGTCACCGCTGTTCAGCACTTTACAGATCACTTCGTTCTCGGTCACGTTAGTGACTTCCATGCCGATCAGGCCATCGTCAACCAGCACGGTATTGCCGATTTTCAGATCGGCGGCGAAGCCGGCGTAGGTAACGGCAACGCGTTCGTTATTGCCGATAACGCTCTGGTCGGTAGTGAAAGTGAAGGTCTGGCCGGCGACCAGCGCCGCGTCTTTACCGCCTTCCAGCTTCATGGTGCGGATTTCCGGGCCTTTGGTGTCCAGCAGGATGCCGGCGTTTTTACCGGTTTTCGCGATTACTGCGCGCATGTTCTTGATGCGGTTGCCGTGTTCTTCGTAATCGCCGTGGGAGAAGTTAAGACGCATTACGTTCATGCCTGCATTGAGCAGGTTGGTCAGCATTTCTTCCGATTCGGTTTTTGGACCGATGGTACAAACAATTTTGGTCTTTTTCATGACGGAGTTTTCTACAAGTTGTGATGGATAAAAAAACGAATAAAACCAGCGGCCAGGCCACCGGTATGGAATTTGAGTCGCGCCTGGTGGTGCAAAACACAGTTAAGGATAGGTGACCAGAGTTGAAATGGGGCGGAAAAATTCAGCCCGCGCCGGGGCGTAGGGATGCTGCGCAACATGATGAGATGAAAATGTGTTGTTATTGCGTTTTCGCAGATCAAGGGCTGAAACCATTCAACTGAAAGACGTTGCGCATTATAAAGGCTAAGCGACGGGAAACAAAATAAAAAACCGGTGATCAACGGCGGAACCGTCAAATCAGCAGCAAATGTGGCGCAAATGCAAATCACCAGCAGGTGTTTGTTGCGCAAATAACCTTACTGTGAACGCCACAATTGCCATAATCAATCTGCCGTGATGATTTCCAGCAGCGTGCCGGTGGTCAGACAGAAGCACCCGCTGGCGGTGTTGGCGGGAATGACGATCGTTTCACCGGCCACCAGGATCTGAGTATCACCGCCAACGGTGAATTCAAATTCACCGGCAACTACCTGCGTTTGCAATGAATGCTCCCGCTTTTGCAATTGCCCGAAGGTGCCAGCTTCGAATTTGACTTCTGCAGCCTGGGCGCCATTGCTCATTATGCCCTGGCGGCGGAGGAGGCCATTGTCGAGTTTTTCAAACGGAGTCTCAGCGGTAAATGTCAGCATTAAACCTGTCCTGAAAAGGTGTTAGCCCTGATGATATCGGGTACGGCTAGCGGTTAGAAAAGCAAACTTACGCGATCGCATGGGCAGTTTAGGGTAATGGAAGTATCGAACAGAAAGGGTGAACCTGAGGAAATAATGATTTGGTGCGTCCGAGTGGACTCGAACCACCGACCCCCACCATGTCAAGGTGGTGCTCTAACCAACTGAGCTACGGACGCACTGCACTGCTTTAGAAATTTGGTGCGTCCGAGTGGACTCGAACCACCGACCCCCACCATGTCAAGGTGGTGCTCTAACCAACTGAGCTACGGACGCACTGTACTGCTTTAGGAATTTGGTGCGTCCGAGTGGACTCGAACCACCGACCCCCACCATGTCAAGGTGGTGCTCTAACCAACTGAGCTACGGACGCATCTTTTCCTGTCTGTCATGGCTGACAGCGGGGACGAATATTAACGAGCTACCCGCGTGCTGGCAAGGAGAAAAACGTAATTTTATCCGGTATTTCACGCGATTGATGAGCTTGTGTGCAGTGCGGCGTTTTTTTCTGCAAACATGGACGAAGAAGCCACCGGCGGCCGAATCAACCGGCCGGTGGCGAAGTTTAACGGGCGGAACGCTGCAGGATCAGCGCAGCAGGCTGTTTTTGGAGCCAGCGCATGCGCGCCGCCATCATGAAGGCGGCAAAGGTCAGGCCGATGATAAAGCCAATCCAGAATCCGCTTGGCCCCATTGCCGGCACCAGGACATCGGTCAGCGCCAACACATAGCCGCTTGGCAGGCCCAGCACCCAATAAGCGATAAAGGTGATGAAGAAGATCGATCGGGTATCTTTATAACCGCGCAGGATACCGCTGCCGATCACCTGAATAGAATCGGAAATCTGATAAATGGCCGCAAGCAACATCAGGTGCGATGCCATGGCCACTACCGCCGGGCTGTCGTTGTACAGCAGGGCGATTTGTTCGCGGAAGGTGGCGGTAAACAGCGCGGTGCAACAGGCCATCAGAATGCCGACGCCGATAGCCGCATAGGCGGCAATCCGCGCGCCTTCGACCGCACCTTCGCCGAGCCGAAAGCCGACGCGAATGGTAGCGCTGACGCCAAGCGACAGCGGCAGCACGAACATCAATGCGCTGAAGTTAAGCGCAATCTGATGCCCGGCCACGGAAACGATGCCCAGTGGCGAGACCAGCAGGGCGACGATGGCGAACAGCGTCACCTCAAAAAACAGCGCCAACGCCACCGGCAGACCGATGCCGATGAGGCGTTTCATCGCCGGCCAATCCGGTCTGCGGTTGCTGCCTTCGTGCGGCAGGATGTCACGTTGCGACGGTGCGCGTTTTACATACCAGCGCATTGCCAGGAACATGAACCAGTAGACGCTGCCGGTCGCCACGCCGCAGCCGACGCCGCCCAGCTCCGGCATACCGAACTTGCCGTAGATGAAAATATAGTTAATCGGGATATTGACCAGCAGGCCGAGAAAGCCGATCACCATGCCGGGTTTTGTTTTCGACAACCCTTCGCATTGGCCGCGCAGCACCTGGAAGAACAGATAGCCCGGCGCGCCCCACATGATGGCATGCAGGTAGCCAACGGCTTTATCCGCCAACTGCGGATCGATATTGTGCATCATGTCGATCACGAACTTGCTGTTATACAGCACGAAAATGATCAGGACAGAGACCGCAGAAGCCAGCCAAAACCCTTGGCGTACCTGATGAGCAATGCGGTCGCGGCGGCCGGCGCCGTTAAGCTGTGCGATTACCGGAGTCAGCGCCAGCAGCAGGCCGTGGCCGAACAGAATGGCCGGTAGCCAGATAGAGGTACCGACGGCGACGGCGGCCATATCCGTGGCGCTATAAGCTCCGGCCATAATGGTATCGACCACACCCATTGCGGTTTGTGATATTTGCGCGATGATTACCGGAATTGCGAGGGCCAATAAACTACGCGCTTCAATGAAGTACTTCTGCACGCATACACCTTTTCTATATTATTTATGATTGAGGGAGGGTCGTCGCGAAAGGACAACAATTAAAAATAGCGGAATTTTGTCCAAAAGATTGTACGCGCTCGGCGTCGTTAAGCAAATGTTGTGACGAAATAGTTATTAAATGCGCAGGCGCGGACTTTTTGCCTCCCCGGGTTTGGTTTTCCACGCCAACTGGGGCAAACTGCCCCAAGCGCTTTAAAACATTTTCAGAAAGAAGAGGCTCACATGTTCACCGGTATCGTACAAGGCACCGCGCCGCTGGTCGCCATTGATGAAAAATCCAACTTCCGCACCCACGTCATCGAGATGCCTGCGGAACTGCTGCCAGGGCTGGAGCTCGGGGCGTCGGTGTCCCATAACGGCTGCTGCCTTACCGTCACCGCGGTGGAAGGCAACCGCGTCAGTTTTGATCTGATCAAAGAAACGTTGCGCCTGACCAATCTCGGCGAGCTGGCTTTGGGGGACGTGGTCAATATCGAAAGGGCGGCCAAATTTAACGATGAAATTGGCGGCCACCTGATGTCCGGCCATATTATCTGCACGGCGGAAGTCGCCAAGATTTATACCTCCGAAAATAATCGCCAGGTATGGCTGCGCATGCCGGATGCGGAACTGATGAAATACGTTCTGCACAAAGGTTTTATTGGCATTGACGGTATTAGCCTGACGATCGGAGAGGTGGTGAATAACCGTTTCTGCGTTCATCTGATCCCGGAAACGCTTGACCGTACCACGCTGGGCAAAAAACGCCTGGGTGACAAGGTGAATATTGAGATCGATCCACAAACGCAGGCGGTGGTAGACACCGTTGAGCGGGTGTTGGCGAGCCGCGAAGCGGCAATGGCGACGGCGAGCGCGCTGGCGCAGAAGATCTGACGGACAATAACCACAGAGGAGTAACCGCGTGAAGTTTTATGGGAAAACGTTAATGTTAACGGCGCTGCTGGCGCTGAGTGCCTGTAGCAGTTCACCTGAGCAGGACACGGCCAATCAGGCCGTTGATGCAGAAAATGATACCTGTGGTGCAGCGCAATACCAGAGTTACGTCGGTAAACCGATGTCGGCGCTGGAAGGCGTTCAGATTGAATCTCAGGTACGCGCTATTCCGTACAATTCGGCCGTTACTATGGACTTCAACCTGCGTCGCCTGAACTTCCTGGGCGACAGCGATGATAAAATCATTCGGGTTTATTGCGGCTGATCAACCCTTGGTTAGCGAATAATATAAAACGACCCCGGTGCAAACCGGGGTCGTTTCTTTATTGCATTAATCAGCGTGGGACGCGGATACCGCCTTCAATGCCTTTCGGGCTAAGCACTACCTGCCACAATTGAATATCGCGCGCACGGAATGCCCCTGCACAGGCATTCAGGTAATAGCTGAACATGCGTTCGAAACGTTCTGAATAACGCTGGGCCAACTGCGGCCAGGCCTGCCTGAAGCGTTCATACCAGACCATCAGCGTACGATCATAATCGGCGCCAATATTGTGCCAATCTTCCATCACGAAACGCCCCTCGCTGGCTTTGGCTATTTGCGTGATTGAAGGCAGGCAACCATTCGGGAAGATATATTTGTTGATCCACGGGTCAACATTCATATCTGTCCGATTCGAACCAATGGTATGCAGCAGGAAAAGGCCGTCCGGTTTTAAATTACGCTCTACCACCTTGAAGTAGGTGCGATAATTTTTTGGGCCAACGTGCTCAAACATGCCGACGGAGGCAATGCGATCAAACTGCTGGTGCAGGTCGCGATAGTCCTTTAGCAGGATTTCAACGTCCAGCCCGGTGCAGCGCTCCTGCGCCAGCTTTTGCTGTTCGGCGGAGATGGTTACGCCCACAACGGAAACGCCATAGTTTTTCGCCGCAAAGGCGGATAGACCTCCCCAACCACAACCTATATCCAGTAATTTCATGCCTGGTTGCAGCTGCAGTTTCTCGCAAATCATTCGCAGCTTGGCTTCCTGCGCTTCTTCGAGCGTGGTCGCCTCTTTCCAATAGGCGCAGGAATATTGCATATAGGGATCGAGCATCAGCGTAAAAAGATCGTTTCCGAGATCGTAATGTTCTTTACCGACAATCCAGGCGCGTTTCTTCGATTGCAAATTGGTTAATCGCGCGGCGGCAATACGCAGAGTGTCTTTCAAATGGTGGGGGAGTTTCTTTTCAAGGCCGGCGCTGACTACGCGTTGAAAGAAAATATCCAGCCGTTCGCATTCCCACCAGCCGTCCATATAACTTTCGCCCAGGCCGAGAGAACCTTCCTGCAGCACGCGTTTAAAAAAATTAGGGTTTTTAACCTGAATATCGAAAGGGCGTGAGCCGTTTATTTCAATACCGGCCATGTTGAGCATTTCATGAGCGATACGGTACCATGGGTTGTCTTGAATGCTCACATCTTCTATACACGATGAACTCATAGCTTCTCCATCACCTTCTTCTGACTTATGACCCGCCAGAAAATAGCTTAGACAATTTCTGTGGGTGCATACGTTTACCTACGATGAAAAGTCACCTTGGCGTCTGATATCCGACTATGAACAGAGGAAAATTTTAAGAAGACTCCAGCGCAATAGGCACGGGATAAACAAATCCTTAAAAAAGTGTGACGCCTTACGCGTACACAACAGCTACTTGTGATAATAAGATTATAAAAGTGTTATTTTAAAAGGTCGTTTTGAGTATAGGCTTGCCGAGGCGCTGACTCAACAGTAAATCGCACTCGGCAAAAATATTCTTTAAGTGATTATTAGTTATGGTAATTATGACGCAGAGTTAGCATGTTTCTGTCGCACCGTCTGTGCATCATCAACCACTTTTCCCCGTTGCAACATATAGCCCAACGCGGCTAATACGACCGTTGAAACCATTACCGTTACCGTCGCCAACAGCGGTTGGGCTATAAAGGCCGAAACCAATAGGCTGGCGACAAAGCACAACCCCAACTGCAATGTATTTTGCAGGGCTGCGGCTTTACCCGTCCCTTCCGGGAAGGGCATCAACGCATTCGCCACTACGATCGGGTAGCAGGCTCCGTTGACCAGCGCCATCAGACAGAATGGAATCAATAATGTGGTCAGCGTAGGCTCGGTCATTGTTGCCACCAGATATAACGCCACCATGCTGATGCCATAACCTACCAGCAGCCACGGCAGTAGGGTGTTGCCGTTAATGCGATTTAACGCCGTACGGCAACCGTAACCGCCTAACAAGAATGCCAGTGTCTGCGGGACATAACTCAGGCCAATATCATTGGGGCTGTAACCCATATCGCCAAGAATAAACGGCGAGCCGGTCAGCCAGGCAAAAAAACCGGCAGAGCAGGCGGCAAAGATGGTGACGTTGCCGCTGAATACCGGCGATTTCAGCAGTTGGAAGAAGCTCAGGGAGTTTTTCTGTTGGGCAGATGGCGCGCTTTTGGCGCTTTCCTTCAGCAACAGCGTCGGCAGCAGCAAAATGACGGTGATACCCAGTAGAACGGCAAAAATTGCCCGCCATCCCATGTGGTTCAGCAGCCAGGCCCCTACCAAGGGTGCCAGTGCAGGTGAAAGTGCGACCAGTGGCATAATGGTGGCGAATACGCGATTGGCCTTGCCTTCACGATAGCGGTCTATGACCAACGCCTGCCAGGTGACGGCGGCTGAGCACACACCGATCGCCTGAATAAAGCGCAATGACCACAACTGGACGGCATTCTGCACCCATAGCATGCCGAGGCAGCCCAGGGCAAACAACGCCAGGCCGATCAGCAGCACGGGTTTACGGTCCAAATTATCGGAGAGCGGCCCCCAGAGCAGTTGAGCAAAGGCAAAACCGGCCAGGAAAATGCTCAGGCTGGCGCTGATTGCGCCGGCGGAAATTTGCAGATCCTGCTGCATGACGCCAAAGGCGGGCAGATACATGTCGGTGGCCAGGTAACCCAGCATGCTCAGGCCGGCAAGATAGAACATAAAACCAAAGGAATTTCGCATGGTATTTCTCATTAGTATTTTATTGTCGCAGGTTTTTAGCGCCGGCAAGTGTATCCGGCTGGATCTCTGCTTGTGAAACGGTAATATTTGCGAAGTGCTGTTAAAAAAATTGAAGGCAAAAACCATGTGGTCTGAATATTCTCTTGACGTAGTGGATGCGGTCGCCCGCACCGGCAGCTTCAGTGCGGCGGCGCAGGAACTGCACCGGGTGCCTTCGGCAGTTAGCTATACCGTACGGCAACTGGAACAATGGTTGGCGGTTCCGCTATTTGAGCGGCGTCATCGTGATGTAGAACTGACGCCGGCCGGCGTGATATTTATTCAGGAGGCGCGCGGTGTCATCAAAAAAATGCTCGACACTCGCAGGCAGTGCCAGCAGGTGGCCAATGGTTGGCGCGGCCAATTAAAAATTGCCGTGGATATCATCGTCAAGCCGCAGCGTAGCCGCCAGTTGGTGCTGGATTTTTACCGTCATTTCCCCGATGTTGAGTTGCTGATCCAACCGGAAGTGTTTAACGGCGTGTGGGATGCGTTGGTGGACGGCCGCGCCGATATGGCGATCGGCGCTACGCGAGCGGTGCCTGTCGGCGGCGGCTTTGCCTTTCGTGACATGGGCGATATGCGCTGGTTGTGTGTCGCCAGCCCGCAGCATCCTTTGGCGGCGTTGGATGGCCTGCTGAACGATGATCAGCTCCGGCCTTTCCCTTCCCTGTGTCTGGAGGATACCTCGCGCAATCTGCCCAAACGTGTTACCTGGACGTTGGATAACCAGCGGCGGTTGGTGGTACCGGATTGGGCATCTGCGGTGGACTGTTTGTGCGCTGGCTTGTGCGTTGGCATGATGCCTGCGCATCAGGTGCTGCCGTTGGTGCAGCGTGGCGAATTGGTGGCGTTGCAACTGCAGCAGCCATTTCCCGCCAGCCCATGCTGCCTGACCTGGCAGCAAAATACCCCGTCGCCGGCGATGGCCTGGTTACTGGACTACCTGGGGGACAGTGAAACCTTGAACCAGGAATGGCTGAGTGAAGTGATGCCGGAAACCGCTTTGGCTCCCGGCGATAGTGAGTGACTAGCGGCGGTAATCGATGAAGGGGCCGTCTGCGACCGAGCGGCGTTCAACCAGCTTCGGATGCACTTCAATGACCTGTGACTCTTCGCGCTTGCTGATGATGCGATCCAGAAGCATGGTGAACGCCATCTCACCCAAACGCTCTTTGGGCTGATGGATCGTCGTCAACGCCGGGGTGAAATAGCGCGCGTTGCGCACGTTATCGTAGCCAATGACTGAAATATCCTGCGGTACTCGCAGCCCCAGCTCATCGGCGGCACAGATAGCGCCCATCGCCATGATATCGCCGCCGCAGAATACCGCCGTTGGGCGTTGTTTCTGCGACAATATCTGATGCATGGCCTTGTAGCCGGATTCCGGTTCGAAGTCGCCCTGAACAATCCACTCGTCGCGTACCTCGATATTGGCCTCTTCCATGGCTTTCAAAAAGCCCTGATGGCGACCTCCACCGGTATTGCGCGCCAATTGGCCCGGAATGGCGCCAATATCGCGGTGCCCGCGCTCGATCAGATAGCGGCCTGCCAGATAACCGCCTTCGAAGGCGTTGTCGATAATGGTATCGGTAAAATCACCGCGTGCTGCGCCCCAGTCCATGACCACCATTGGGATGTTACGGTAATCTTCCAGCATCCCCAGCAATTGATCCGGGTATTCCGAGCACATCACCAGCAGGCCATCGACGCGTTTTTGCGCCAGCATCGCCAGATAAGCGCGTTGCTTGTCCAGGTTATTGTGCGAATTACACAGGATCAGCGTATAGCCTTTGCTGTAGCAGCTGTTTTCCACCGCTTCGATCACTTCGGCAAAATAGGGCGCTTCGCTGGAGGTGGCCAGCAGGCCAATAGATTTGGTGTGATTGACCTTCAGGCTGCGCGCCACGGCGCTGGGAGAATAATGCAGCTCTTTGATCGCGGCCCCGACGGCCGCTTTAGTCTCTTCGGCGACGAAACGAGTCTTATTGATGACGTGCGAAACGGTGGTGGTGGAAACGCCAGCGCGTTTGGCCACATCTTTAATCGTTGCCATGTAAAGAATGACTCCTGAACTCACATGTTGCAGCATGTAAGTGTGATGTTAATCGTTTGCCTGCGTAGATCCTTCTTCCAAATAAGCGAAGCTGAGTTTTTAGTGTGTTGAAGTCGTCAGCGTTTGGTCAAGGAGGGGCATTTTTGCCGGTACGCAGTTGTGAACTGCGAATTTTGTCCCATATTGAGCCAAAGTGGAAGAGGTAATCGGTATTATAAACCGGGAAATGATAACAAGATTTTATTCCCTAACTGTGGGAAAATGGTTTGACGCATTAATTGTGTGCCTTTTATCCTTGGGAAAACCCGTCTGAAAAGGAGTTGTAATGGATACCGATCTGAAAATGTCACTGTTCACTACTGTGTGCGCGCTGGCCGTTATTATTGCTTTTAGCTTCACCGCGGCGTTGAACTGATCCCCGGTTGTCACACTGGCGCAGTCCGCTGCGCCTGTTCGCGTTTTCCCGCCAGTACGTCATATTTTTCACAAATAGCCAGCCACACCCATGCCCGGAAATTTTTCATGTGGGTTCGTTACACTGTGGTCAGAGCACGGCGAAAGCACCGAAGGCCAGAACGATTACAGTGATTGCAGTAGCTTGCGAGGGGGCGGCTGGGAGAGTGCCAGCCGCGGGGGATATTATCGAATGGTTTTCGGCGTTACCACACGGCGCGCGCCAATGTAGTGGTTTTGCCAGTAGTCGTTGTCCAGCTGGCTGATACGGATTTCCTCGCCGGTACGCGGAGACTGAATGAATTTGCCGTTGCCCAGATAGACGCCGACATGATCGGCCACACCGCGGTTGTTGATGCGGAAGAATACCAGGTCACCGCTTTCCAGTTCGTTTTTCTTGATCGGCGCTGCGTCGCGCAGGTGATACATCTCGTTGGCGGTGCGCGGCATCTTGATTTTCACGACGTCTTTATAGGCGTAATAAATCAGGCCGCTGCAGTCGAAGCCGGTTCTCGGCGAAGTGCCGCCCCAGCGATAAGGTTTGCCCATTTGATCCATCAGCTTGGCCATGGCGGTTTGCTTGGCGTGCTGATAGCGCTTTTTGTGCGCCGGGCTGAGTTTCAGTGGCTTATCGTCACGCACCAGTTTGGCGGTGGCCATACCGGCTTCCCGGTGGCGGCCATAGCCTTTTTTGTAACCCTTTTTCGGCGGGGTTACTTTGATTTTGGCTATTTTCTGGGTTGAGTGTTTCGATTTGGCGCTAACGATCTTTTTAGCGGTTTTCTCTGTTTTGGCTTTGGAAACCTTGGCAGTTTTTTGCGGCGCAGTGACTTTCACTTTTTTGCTGGTCTTTGCCGCTTTCTTTTTCTTGCGGTCATCCGGCCGAGCTTCATTAACGTGGCTCTTGCGCTGCTCGGCGGCAACACGCGCCTGTGGCGCAGCGTGCGCCAGATTTAAGAATAGCTGTGTAAACAACAGCACAAAAAGCGTAAGAATTAAACGCATGTCGACGTTACCAACCTTGGCCCCGGAACAGATATCGAAAGAATGACAGTATTCCCCAATTTCGCCATATAAAACAGCGAAGAACTCATAAATGATAATCCATATTGTGAGAAAACGTTAACGGCATTTTTTTCGCTGAAAAATCAATCCATTGATGTATAAAAAATCACCTTTCCCCGTTGCCGGAATTATTAAAAGGTGCTGAGCGACGGAAAAATATATTAGTGAAATGGTCGGATTAAAAATGTTATTCTGAGCGTATGTTTTAACCGGAATGGCCTTGCCGGTGAGACGCGATTGGCAACGGGGGAATGCCCTTGCAAAAGATGGCGTTTTCTTGCGACTGTTCCAGCCGCTACAATAGCCAGTGTGATGCATGTTGTAGCCATGAGATGTGGCTTGAGGAAGCAATAAATGACGACGATTGAAAAAATTCAACAGCAGATCGGTGAGAACCCTATTTTGCTGTACATGAAAGGTTCACCGAAACTGCCAAACTGCGGTTTCTCTGCGCAAGCGGTACAGGCATTGTCTGCTTGTGGTGAGCGCTTTGCCTACGTTGATATTCTGCAGAACCCGGATATCCGTTCCGAGTTGCCGAAATATGCCAACTGGCCGACTTTCCCGCAGCTGTGGGTAGACGGTGAGCTGGTAGGCGGCTGCGATATCATTATTGAAATGTATCAGCGCGGCGAACTGCAGCAGCTGATCAAAGAAACGGCAGAGAAGTATAAAGAGCAAGAAGACCAGCAGCCATAACGACTCGGGTTTATTGCAATAAGACATCGGGCGGCGCCAGTGCTACTGGGCCGCCCGATTTATTTGTAGTTTATACCCGTCATCTTTCAAGCTGCAGCGTTGTTACCTGCACTCAGTTATGTGGCCCTTCCATGGGCCACACCCCTTCGGGGCCGCTGTGAGCAGCATTTGTCACCCCAGTTACTTGACTGAAGTAAGCGCCTGGGGATGAGCTGGCTGGGCAGCCTGGCTGCAACTTGAAAGCTATAGGGTAGTGTCAGCATCACCGATGGCCAGCGGCCATCCGCCAAGGCGTTTCCAGCGGTTAACCAGCTCGCAGAACAGTTGAGCGGTTTGTTCGGTGTCGTACAAGGCCGAATGCGCCTGGGTGCTGTCGAACGGAATATCGGCGGCAATACAGGCTTTGGCCAACACGGTTTGCCCCAACACCAGCCCGCTCAGCGCTGCGGTGTCAAAGGTGGCGAATGGGTGGAAAGGGTTGCGCTTCAGGCTTGCGCGTTCTGCTGCGGCCATCAGAAAACTGTGATCAAAGTTGGCGTTGTGCGCCACGATAATCGCCCGGTTACAGCCGCGATCCTTGATGCCTTTACGCACCGCTTTAAAAATGGTGTGCAACGCATCGTATTCACTGACTGCGCCACGCAACGGGTTATGTGGATCGATACCGTTGAATGCCAGCGCTTCGGGTTGCAGGTTAGCGCCTTCAAAAGGTTCAACGTGAAAGTGCAGGGTTTCATCCTGCTGCAACCAGCCTTCTTCGTCCATTTTTAACGTAACGGCGGCAATCTCCAGCAGCGCGTCGGTTTTGGCATTAAATCCGGCGGTTTCTATATCTATCACTACGGGATAAAACCCACGAAAACGACCACTCAGGGCGTTAAGATCACTTTTTTCGGCCATCAGTTTCTTATCTTCATCGAATACAGCGCGCATTATGGCAAATTTTACGCCCGGTTGCAGGCGGTTATCGCAGGCATAACAAGAAGGGCGCCGAAAGCGCCCCTTATCGGTCTCAGTGGCCGAGACCCTGACCGGCATGTTTGTTCTCGATCAGTTCGATCTTATAGCCGTCCGGATCTTCGACAAAGGCGATAATCGTGGTGCCGCCTTTGACCGGCCCGGCTTCACGGCTCACTTTACCACCGGCGCTGCGAATACTGTCGCAAGTGGCGGCCACATCGTCGACGCCCAACGCCAGATGGCCGAACGCGGTGCCCATTTCGTAGCTGTCGGTGCCCCAGTTATAGGTCAGCTCAATCACTGCGCCTTCGCTTTCATCGGTATAACCGACAAAGGCCAACGAGTATTTGTATTCAGGGTTCTCGCTGGTGCGCAGCAGGCGCATGCCTAATACCTTGGTATAGAAGTCGATGGAGCGTTGCAGGTCACCGACGCGGATCATGGTATGGAGTAAGCGCATAATTCCTCTGATTGGGTGTGCCGTCGTCAACGGCGAATGGATTGAAGCCAATCCAGTATAGCGTTGCCGTATAAGGGATTTCAATGTATCGACATGGCTAAGGCATGAAGATAAAGGTGACAACGTCACCAGTGCATCGACTATGCTGATGATAACCGCACAGTATGCTGTCGGTCGAATCAGGGAAATAAGTACTATTAACCCCCCTCAAGGGGATCGGGGCCTGGTAGCAGGCCAGGGTTGGATCGCAAATTTGAGTCTGGTCAGGTTTTTATCAGTACGAAGTCATCGCTCTTGCCGAAGGAGGCCATTAATGGATGAAATGCTGATTCTGGTTGATGCCGATGATAATTCCATCGGCTCGCAAACAAAAACGCGGATACATCAGCAAGGGTTGTTGCACCGGGCGTTTTCAATTTTCATATTCGATAGCCAGGGGCGTTTACTGCTGCAACAACGAGCTTTCAGTAAATATCATTCGGGTGGATTATGGACCAACAGCTGCTGTGGCCACCCGCGCTGGGGAGAGGCGACGACAGCCGCGGCGCAGCGTCGGCTACAGGAGGAGATGGGGTTCAGCAGCGAGTTGCGGCAGGTCTCCAGCTTCATTTATCGGTCAGAGGTGCCGGGCGACTTAATTGAGCACGAGTTCGATCATATTTACGTGGGATTATTTGATGGCGAACCTCAGGGGGATCCTGCAGAAGCCCATAGCTGGTTGTGGATGGATATCCAGCAATTAACCGATGAGATAAAACGGAGCCCAGATAGATTTACCGTTTGGTTTCGGGAAATAATGAGTACTGTCGATGCCAATGAGATCGCACGTTGGGCGAGGTTGGTGACCCATTAATTTCACTTGCATTGTTCGACAGATAGCGACCTTTACCCGCGCCAGCGGCTTTGCCGATAAACAGCAAAAAGCCCGCCGGCATTTGCACACCGGCGGGCTTTTCATCTTACTTACAGCGTAGGGTAATCGGTGTAACCCTCGGCGCCGCCACCGTAGAAGGTTTCCGCTTGCGGTTCGTTCAGCGGTGCGTTCTGTTTGAAACGCTCGACCAGATCCGGGTTGGCGATATAGCTGCGGCCGAAGGCCACCGCATCGATAAAGCCTTTGTTGATCAGCTCTTCGGCTTTCTCGGCGGTGTAGGCACCTGCGCCGACAATCACCCCTTTAAAGCGGGCGCGTACTGAATCGCGGAAGGCGTTGGAATAAGGCTTGCCACCGGCCCAGTCCGGTTCGGAAATATGCAGGAAAGCGATGTTGCGCTTATTCAACTCTTCGACCAGATACAGCGCCGCTTCTTCCTGATCTTCACCGTTATCCAGACCATTGAACGGGCCCAACGGCGAAATGCGGATGCCGATATGATCTGAACCCCATTCTGCGATGGTGGCGTCGACCACTTCCAGCGTCAGGCGTGTGCGGTTTTCGATGCTGCCGCCGTACTGATCGGTGCGCTGGTTGGAGGCTGGCGACATGAACTGGTGCAGCAGATAACCGTGGGCCGCGTGCAATTCGACAAAGTCGAAACCGGCTTCACGCGCATTGGCGGTTGCCTGGCGGAAATCATTGATAATGCCCGGGATCTCTTCGGTTTCCAGCGCGCGCGGGGTAGAAGTTGGAACCCGTACCCAGGCACCGGTTTCGTCGCGCACGGTAGTGCGGGTGTCGGCATTGATCGCGGAAGGGGCTACCGGCGCCTGTTGGCCCGGTTGCAGGCTAGTGTGAGAGATGCGGCCCACATGCCACAACTGAACGGCGATATGGCCGTTTTTATCGTGTACGGCCTGGGTGATTTTTTTCCACGCGGCGATCTGCTCTGGGGTATGCAGCCCCGGAGCGCCGGCATAGCCTTTCGCCTGGAAAGAAATCTGGGTGGCTTCGGTAACGATCAGCCCGGCGCTGGCGCGCTGGGCATAATATTCCGCCATCAACGGCGTTGGAATATCGCCAGGCTCAATGCTGCGCAGACGCGTCAGCGGGGCCATAAACACGCGGTTTGGCAAAGTTGCAGAGCCAACCTTCAGCGGGGAGAACAATTTTTCAATCTTCATAGTGCATCCTATATTAATAGACCGGTCGACTAGTGCGAGTTAAACAGCTGCCCAACAGGGTGATTTTTCGGTAAAGCTCGGGTGTTGCGTTTACGGCTGCGGCGGGCGCAACAGCAATTCAATACTTTCCAGCGCGCTGGTCAGCGGGGCGACCGAACGGCGGATTTTGGCACGCAGCGAAGCGCCAAGCCACAGCGAATACAGCGTTTCTGCGGTGGCCGCCGGGCTCATGGTTATAGACAGCGATCCTTCGCGGATGCCGCGCTCGATGGCATCCTGCAGATGACCAATCACCCGTGCGGTGCCGGTTTCCAACGCGTGGCGCATGGGTTCCGACAGGTCGCTCACTTCGGCTGAGAGTTTCACCGCCAAACAGGCGTTATGGCATTCGCTGCGGCAATGGAAGCTGATCGCCTGGGCATAATAGCTCAGCAGCTGGTGGCGAGCGTCGCTTTTATCGTCGCTAAACAGCCGTTGCATTTCAGTGTCGTAGTGTTCGAAATAACGCTGCAACATTCCCTCGCCGAAGGCTTCCTTCGAGCGGAAATAGTGATAGAACGAGCCTTTCGGCACACCCGCCGTGGTCAGCAGTTCGCTCAGCCCCATGCCGGTAAAACCCAGGCGCAGGCTAAGTGTCTCGCCGGTAGCGAGCAGATGTTCACGGGTATCTACAGGGCAATGTGCATGTTTTGTCATAATGGGGATAAGCATAATAGACCGATTGGTCTAGGTCAATAACAATAAAAAAACCGGCGTAAAAACGCCGGTGACGAAGTGCGGTATTTTGCCCGAGCGGGAGGCAGAAGTTAAGCCTTCATGCTCCGCTGCGGCAGTGCTGCAAAATATCCAGTTGCGACTGATACTCGCGAGTTTGCACGTTCAGCATACCGAGCAGGGTATGGAACAGATTATCTTGCGAGATCTCATCCTTTTCGGCCATGTTGCTCAGACACTGGCGATCAACCTTGAAGTTGCGCTCATAGTCGGCGGACATCCACATCAGGAAAGGAACGTGGGTCTGCTGGCTGGGGGCGAACACATAAGGCGTACCGTGCAGGTACATACCATTTTCACCCAGGGATTCGCCGTGATCGGAGAGGTAAACCAGCGCGGTATTGAACTTGTCACTGTGCTGTTGCAGCAGCTTGATGGTGTCGTCCAGCATGGCGTCGGTATACAGCAGTGAGTTGTCATAAGTATTCACCAACTGCTCATGGGTGCAATCCTGGATCTGATTGCTGTTGCAGGTTGGCGAGTACTTCTGGAACTCGGGCGTGCTGCGGCGGAAATAGGCCGGCCCGTGGCTACCCATCTGGTGCAGCACGATCACGCTATCGTCTTTCAGGCCGTTGATATAGTCATTCAGCTTATACAGCAGCACGTTATCCATACAGACGTCGCCGTCGCAATCCTGCGGCAGTTTCAGCTTGGTCATATCGACGTGCGGTACGCGATCGCAGGCGCCCTTGCACCCGCCGTCGTTTTCGCGCCACAGAACATTGACGCCTGCATGCGCCAGTACGTCGAGCATGCCTTCCTGGTGGGTCGCCAGAGTGGCATCGTAATCTTTGCGCGGCATATTGGAAAACATGCAGGGGACAGAGATCGCGGTTTCGGTACCGCAGGAACTGGTGTTTTTAAAGTACACCACGTTGTCTTGCTTGAGGCGCGGGTTGGTTTCACGCTCGTAGCCGCCCAGCGAAAAGTTCTCGGCGCGGGCGGTTTCACCCACGACCAGGACCACCAGCGTTTTCTTTTGTTGTCCGGCGATCAGCGGCCCTTTACGTGCATCTTCGCCGATTTTCACCAGCGGCAGGTTACGGGTAAAATAGCGCTGTTGGGTAAACTTGAGGGTGCCGGAAACGAAGTTCGATGGCGTCAGCATTTTCACCACGCTTTTGTTGTTGCGGATCAACGAGGCGTAATCCTTATAAAACAGCGCGGCGATAATCAGTATCACCACCACCGAGAGCATCACGTTGGCGGCACGCAGCCCGGCCATATACCACCACGGACGGGTTTTGCGGATGTCGGTAAAGCACACCAACACCGCAGGCAAGATGCCAAGTAGCGCCAGCCACAACCCCATTCGCGGCGTCAATAGCGCCGTTGCTTCTTGCGGATTGGTCTCGAAGGCGTTTTGCATCATGTTGCCGTCGATAACTATGCCGTAGCTGAACATAAAGTAGTTGGCGGTTGCGCTGCCGAGCAGAAAGAAAATCATCAGCGGTTTGCGCAGGAAAGGCACGGTCAATACGCTGAAGATAATGTTCAGTGCGCAGAAAATCACTACCGGCATGGTGGCGGCGAAGATCAGGTTGTGGACGTTATCGAAATTGATATACGACCAGGCCTTATGCAGGAATAACGCGTTCTGGAACAGAGTGAAAAACAAGGCGCTGGCGAGGATAAACCCCAGGCTGTTGCACTGTAAGCGTTGACGTAACCACATTGCCGAATCTGAATCCTGATAATGAGTAATGCGCTGAAATTTACAGGATGAAACTTAAGAAAACCTTAGAGATTCAGAATGGTGGCGGGTTCGTTTAATTTTGGTTTAGTTTACAGCCGGCAGACCGCGTTCCTCGCGGTCTGCCGGGGTGATTAATAAGCAGCGGTAAACTGCGCTTTAATAAACTGCGGTTTTTCGATCTCGTCGATAATGGCTACCGACAAATCTTCTACCGAGATGCCGGCCGGTGCCTGGCCATTCATCAGTAACTGGGTGGTGCCGAGGCGGAACTGGCCGGTGCGCTTGCCGGGTTCCAGCAACGCAGCAGGGGAAAGATAGGTCCAGTCCAGTGGAGAGCCATTGCGCAGTTTGTTGCGTAAATCACGCACTGCCTGCGCGCCCGGACGGATATTTTCCGGGAACTGAGGGGTGTCTACCAGTTCGACGCCCGGTGCGACCTCCAGGCTGCCGGCACCGCCGACCACCAAAAGGCGTTTAACGCCGGCTTTTTCCACTGCGTTCAGGATTTTCTGCGCGCCGGTGCTGGTTTTTTCGTACAGATTCTCTTCCGCCCAGCCAGGGTTATAGGCGCTGATCACCGCGTCCTGGCCCGCCAGCTGTTTCGCCAGCCATTCGGTGTCGGCGATGTCACCCAGCGCTACGGTCAGGTTGGCGGTGTCCGGCAGAACCTTGGGCTGGCGTGCAATCGCCGTCACTTGCAAGCCGCGCGCCAGCGCTTCGTCTACCACGCGGCGGCCAACAAAACCGGTTGCTCCAATAATGGCTACTTTCATCTGTTTGCTCCTGTCAGAAATAGGGTTTGTCTGTGGGGGCAGGCCAGCCTGGCCTGCGAGATTAGCTATACTCTAGTACTTAACAATAGACCTGATTAGTGCCATATTCATGCTTTCTTGATTAAGTAAAACTTCATAATCGTGGATAAACTGAATCGAATGGCGGTATTCGCCACCGTGGTGGCGGAAGGGTCACTGGCCGGTGCCGCCCGGCGGCTGAGCATGACGCCATCGGCGGTAAGCCAGCATATGCGTTCGCTGGAAAAAGCGCTCGGCGTGCCGTTATTGCACCGCTCCACGCGGCGATTGGCGCTCACCGAAGCCGGTGCGGCGTTCTATCCCGGCTGCGAAGCGATGTTGTTTCAGGCGCAACAGGCGGAACAGCGCCTGGCGGAATTGCGTGACACCCTGGTGGGTGAACTGCGTATCGCTACCACAATCGGTATTGGCGGCCGCCCGCTGGCGGAGGCGATGGCGCCGCTGTTGCAGGCGCACCCCAAACTGACGTTGCGCGTACTGGCGGACGATCGGATCGTCGACATGATTGAGCAGCGAATCGATATCGCGCTGCGGGTCAACCGCCAGTTGGCAGATGCGAATATGATCGCCCACCCGCTGGCCGAGTGGCCGATGGTGCTTTGCGCCGCACCGCGTTATCTCAGCCAGCATGGGGTGCCGGAGACGCCGCAGGCTTTGATGCAACACCGCTGGATTTCTGGTATTTACAGCGGCACACATTTGGATTTGCACCACCTGAGCGGGCAGCAGCTTAAATTACGGCTGGCGGAAGGGCAGATTGTCAGCGACAGCATGACCGTCATGCGTGCCTTTACTCGCAGCGGCCTCGGGATCTCGGTTCAGCCGCTGAATGAAATTGAGGACGAATTGCAGCGCGGGGAGCTTATCCAACTGATGCCGGAATGGCGGCCTGCGCCGTTGCGGCTGCATGCGCTGACGCTGGAAAGGGCGATGCCCGAGAAAAATCGGCAGGCGCTGCACTATTTGCGCGACTATTTTCGCCGCCATACTGAAAAGTCACTTGCCAGCGGTGCCAATGGCGTCTTCAATTAGCAAGAGAATGCAGGAGGACGTGTGCCGCAGCAACTTGAGTTTTTCGACATCCCCAGCCCGTGCCGCGGCATTTGCCAGGCCGATGAACGCGGTTTTTGCCGTGGCTGCCTGCGCAGTCGCGAGGAGCGTTTTGGCTGGATGCAAATGAGCGACGCGCAAAAACGCGATGTGCTGCGCCTGTGCCATCAACGCTTCCTGCGCCTGCAACGCGCCAATAAACAGCCTGATGAACCGCAACCGGAACAGCCGTCGCTGTTCTGAGCCATTCCTGATCTGCCGCACGTTAACGCAGCTTTCCGCTTCCCACGCTCTTATCCGCTTGTGTATGCTGACATCAAACAATGTCATGAGGTTTTAACGATGGTAAACCGTATTCAACTCGCGCCGCAGGGGCCTGAATTTTCCCGCTTGATTTGCGGATATTGGCGTTTGATGGAGTGGGGCATGACGCCGCAGCAATTGCTGACGTTTATCGAACAGCATATCGAACTGGGTGTCACCACCGCCGACCACGCGGACATTTATGGCGGCTATGCCTGCGAACAGGCGTTCGGCGAGGCGATGCGTCTCAAGCCGTCGCTGCGTCAGTCGATGGAACTGGTGTCTAAATGCGGGATCGCCACTACTGCCAAACCGGGCAACCCCATCGGCCATTACAACACCGACCGCGATCATGTTGTGCGCAGCGCCGAACGTTCACTGGAGCTTCTGCATACCGACTATCTGGATCTGCTGCTGATTCATCGCCCTGATCCGCTGATGGAGGCCGATGAAGTGGCGGAAGCCTTTGTCGCTCTGCACAAAAGCGGCAAGGTGCGCCATTTCGGTGTTTCCAACTTCACGCCGGCGCAGCTTACGTTGCTGCAATCGCGTCTGCCGTTCTCGCTGGTCACCAATCAGGTTGAGATTTCACCGATCCATCAGCCGGCCATTCTGGATGGTACCTTGGATCAATGTCAGCAATTGCGCATCAAGCCGATGGCCTGGTCTTGTCTGGGCGGGGGGCGCTTGTTCAGCGACGCAGAGTTCCAGGCGCTGCGTGATGAATTGCAGACGGTGGCGCAGGAAATCGGTGCAGAGTCTATCGAGCAGGTGGTGTACGCCTGGGTAATGCGTCTGCCGTCTGCGCCGCTGCCGATCATCGGTTCCGGCAAGATTGAGCGTGTGCGTTCGGCGCTGAAGGCGCAGGAACTGACGCTGAACCGCCAACAGTGGTTCCGCATCCGCAAGGCGGCGCTGGGTTACGACGTGCCTTAAGCATTAGCCAATATCGCCATCAGAAAAGCCGGGCCTGTGGATAGCCCGGCTTTTTATTTTAAGTTATTTAAGCCAACACCACCTGACTGTCGTTGAGGCTTTCGGCGGTTACGCCGATCAGCGTCACCTTATTTTCGCCGAAGGCCAAGGTCAGCCCATCAGACTGCTGCGAAACATAGTCGTGGAAATCGCCGCTGGCACCCTGAGTCCCCAGAAAGACCAGCTTGTCGGCGGTGCCAAAGTTGTACACTTTATCGCTGCCAAAATCCCCGCTGAACAGGAAGGTATTGTTACTGCCGACGCTCTGCAACGTATCGTTGCCGTTACCGCCGACAAACGTCAGATTACCGCTGCTATGGCCAAATAACTGGTCATCGCCACCTTTGCCAAATAACCAGTTGTCGCTGGCTCTGGCATGCAGGGTATCGGCACCGTCACTGCCATTGGATGACGCGGCGTAGGCTGTCAGGCTGGAACCTGATTTCAGCCCGGTATCGGTCACCTGATGGTCTACTTCTTTGGTGAAGATCAATAACGAGGTTTCTTTAGTGCGTAAAATGCTGATATCGCTTGCCAGAGTGATGCCGCCTGTGGCGTCACGCAAATAAAGCGTATTGCCATCGTAAGCCACTTCGTTTTTCTTCAATGCCTGTTGCAAGTCCAGCGTGTTATTTCCCTCGCCGCCGGAAATAACGTTAAACCCGCCGCCGTCACGGAAAGTGTCATTGCCGGCGCGCCCATCGAGATAATCGTTGCCGGTGCCGCCCTTGATTAAGTCATTGCCGTCACTGCCAATAATAAAGGTCGGGCCGCTGTGTTTTTCGGCATTGCGGTTCAAATCCTCTACCCAGGTATCACTGCGGGTGACATCGGAGAGGTTGGAAACGATCACCGTCGAGTCTTTATTGGTCAGGGAGTAAAACTCTGAATTCAACACCCGCATTAGCCCATCTTGATAAAAGAACGGTAAGTGGGATAACCAGGTCGGGATATTCAGAATGGAGAAGGGCAGAACATTCCAGGCGGCAGAGGCGTAATGATCGTTAAAATTAACGATATTATTGGTAGCGGATCCCTGTGGCGCATCATGGACGCCTAAAGATGCCGGCGTTAGTGTGGTACCCTCCAGCGCGCGAAATACCGGATCGTTTTCGTAACCAATATTAATGACTTTGCCGCCTGTTTCATATTGCGTGGGCGAGGCGAACGCCACGTAGTTGGACTGCGCGTAGAAACCCTTCCAGTTATCGTCGCTGAGCGCTGCCATGCTGTTCACCGCCAGCCCGCCCAGGCTGTGGCCGCTGACGGTGACATCATCACCGGTCAGGCCATGTGCCTGGGCGAATTTAGCCACATCGCCCAATAACGTGCCGAAAGCTTTCAGGCTGTAATTGTCGGCATAGCCTTCTGGTCCAAAGCCTGCCAGCACGTCGTTGATCAGATCGCCGATACTGTCGGTAATTAATGACTCGCGCGGCCCGCTGGTACCGCGAAAGGCAATACCAATCGAGATGAGGTTGCCTGCGCTGTCATATTTCCCCAGGATCTCAGCCTGTGCGGTGGTGTAACCCAGGCTCTCGCCATAATAGGTGCCGTGGGCATCCGTTTTGCCCTGATAGCCTAACTGGTTAGCGCTAATCAGGGTCCAGCCGGCGTTATTAACCGCCTCTAACGCTGCTTTTTCCGAATCGGGATTCCAGGGAATGCCGGGCAGTCCGCCCTGTGATTGAGTGCTGCCAATCAGCGCGGTAACCAGCGTAAACGGCAAGCCCAAACCGAAGCCGTTGTGGTGGTAGCCTTCGTCAAAACCATTATCAATGTTGTGGTACGAGTAAGTAGAAATCGCCAACGCATCGGAAAATAACGTTTTTGATTTCGCATCATCGAGGTCTCGGTAATTAAATATGCCCATATCAGTTCCTTATGAGTTTGCTGCATTGGCTTGTTTACTTATCAAATAGCGCTGGCAGCGAGTGTAGATGAACAGAACAAACCGAACGACAACTGGTCGGATGACCACGGGCGGTAAAATTATTATTAGTGTGAATTATTAATAATGCGAATCTTATCGCCAGATTTATCCCCATTCTGAGCGGTGGCATCACTCGTTACCCTATACTCAAGGTTCACAGATATTTCATGGAGTGTGATTGATGAAACATTATTGGTATGCGGCCTTCGGCCTGATGGCCTGTGGAGTCGCGCAGGCGGCAACGGTGGATGTTGACATGAATCTGGTGACCGGACAGGGAATTGGCCAAGAGATTGGCAAAGTCACGATCAGCGAAACGCCTTACGGCCTGCTGTTTACCCCTCAGTTAAAAGCGTTGCCTGCAGGCGTGCACGGTTTTCATGTGCACGAGAACGGCAGTTGCGAGCCGGGTATGAAAGAGGGTAAGGCGGTAGCGGCGTTGGCAGCGGGTGGGCATCTTGATCCGCAAAAAACCGGCAAGCACCTTGGCCCTTACGCAGACGGCCACTTGGGCGATCTGCCGGCCATTTATGTCACGGCAGACGGCATGGCCAGCGATCCGGTGCTGGCACCGCGGCTGAAAAAAATCAGCGAAATAACCGGCAAAGCACTCATGGTACATGCCGGTGGCGACAACCATTCCGACCATCCGAAACCCTTGGGTGGCGGGGGCGAACGTTTCGCCTGCGGTGTGATTAAGGGATAACCGGGTTTAACGGCCGGTGGATGTTGCCGCCGCGTTGTCAGGCGGGTTGATCGCCTGTTGCAGCTGCTGCAACGAACAGTAAAGCCGCCAAATCAATCCGGCAAGATCGCGCGCCGCCTGTTCAGGGTGGTGCGCCAACGCATTGCTCATGCGCAGCAGTTCCAGCAGCGTGGCGTCCAGAGATCGGTGCTGCACGCCTTTCTCGGTCATAATGTCCCGTAGACAGTGAATGCAGACGTCCCGCACCGCCGAGAGCGGATCGGAGCGAGTTTGCCAGTCACGCAATTGCCAAACGATATGGCTGCAGTTGAGCAGCACCACGCCCCAGCGCAATAACCAGCTGCGAGCCTCCTGATCCTGGCTTTGATTCAACTGACTGATGCGGTGATAAATCAGAGATTCGAACTGGCTCTCGCTCTGCTGCGGTTTTTTGCTCAGTTGATCGCTAAAGTCGCGCCGCAGAGCGCGAATAATACGCCGACTTTTACGTTTGTCAGAACTGGGCCGCAGGATCTGGAATGCCAGACCGGCAAACAATACCCCAACAATCTTGCCGATGTTGTTGTTGATAAACGACTGATAATCGTAACTCGGCGGGTTGGTGACGGTGAGAAAAGAACCCATAAATACGATCAATTGCCCCCATAGCGCGGCGTAGGGGGGATTTTGCAGTTTGATCATCTGCAGGGTGACCAGAATGGGGAACAGGAAGGCGCAGAATACCCAAAAATCGTCAATTTGGATCATCAGACCGAATTTCACCACAAAGCAGGCGACCGAAAGCAGCAATACCGCTTTCAACAAGGTGGTGATGCTATTGATCGGTGAAGGGGTGGAGGAATAGAGCACACAACTGATGGCGGTTAACGTCAGCGCTGAGCTGCCTGCATCCCACTGGGTGTTAATCCAGTAAGCGCAGCCGATAATAATGCATAAAAAGGTACGCAGGCCGTTATAGGCCGCTTCGTAACTGTCGGTATGACGCGCCAGAGAAGTCACGTGAGGAGGTTGGATATCGCTGGCCGGCGTGACGCTTTCCAATCTTTGCAGCCAGCGAATGCAGCGCAGGTACAGCCAGCAGAAATGGCGCAGCCGCAGCCAGAAGGCGCGGTGGCGATAATCTGTCGGATCCTGAGGCGCTATCTGCTGCAGGATACGTGCCAGCCGGTATTTGTCGGTTGCGGGATCGCGCAGCTCAGTCAGCAATTGATCCAGGACGGCTGCCAGATTGGCCGGGCGATCCGGCCAGTTCAGCAACATGCGGCGCAGGCTGGAGATCACGCTGGTAAGGCGCAGCTGCTGGTGCAGCATATAGTTGAGCACATTATTTTGCCGCCGCAGTCTATAGTGGCTCCAGAATGCTTGAATACGCAGCAGGTTCATGGTCAGGATCTGGCCGATAACCCCCTCATGCGACGTACGCATTTGAGCGGTGATTTCCGGTTGCCACAACATGGCGGCATGTTCCAACAGCCGCAGGTGCATGCGTCTTAACGAGGTCAGCAGGGTTTCATCGTCAGAGGTGCTGGGCAGGATCATCATCATCACGCCGCCGCACAGAATACCGGTGATGACCTCGCAGACGCGCGCTTGAGCGATATCAAAGATCTGCTGAGTATCGGTGACGTTGACCGTGCCGAAGGCGATGATGGCGGCGGTATAGCCCGCCAGCGCAAACGCATAGGAAACGTTGTTCTGATAATGGTTGGAAATGTAAGTGCACAAACCGATCCAGGCGGCGATAAATAAGGTGAACAGCCAGGGATCGTTCAGGCAATGGCCGGCAATGGCCACTGACGCGGCAGCGCCGATCAGGCTGCCGATAATGCGCCCTATGCTTTTGCTGATGACGCCGCCGAAGGTGGGGAAACTGACTACCGCTGCGGAGGTTAACGCCCAATAAGGCTCGTCGAGATTGAGGACGAACGCCACCCACAATGACAGACACATGGCCAGCGAGTTGCGCAGCGCATAGCGCCACTGACCGCCGGTAGCCTTACCCCAGGGGGTACGCTTCCATTCCAAGAAGGGCAGGTTCACTGGTTAGCCTTACTGATGAATGGCGATGGTGCATGTGGTGCCCGCCACCAAGGGCAGATCGGCGGGTACGTTCAACAATTTTATTCGCACCGGCACGCGCTGCGCCAAACGCACCCAGGGAACGTTGGGTTTCACGTCCATTAATAAATCGCTGCTGCTGTCGACGCTTTGATCGTTAATGGCGCGGCCAATGCTCTCCACCAGGCCCTGCAGAGGAATGTTGCCATTATATAAAACGATGTCCGCTTTATTGCCTTCTTTTATATGCTTGAGCTTGGTTTCTTCAAAATAGCCGAGCACGTAAAACGAGTGTGCGTCGACCAACGCAACCAACGGCGTGCCGGCGCTGGCATAGTTCCCAACTCGTGCTTGCAAATTAGTGATATAGCCATCGACAGGCGCGTACATTTTAGTTTTACTTAAATTCCATTTAGCCTGTTTCAGATTAGCCTCAGCAGCTTTATAAGCGGCTTTCATTGCTTGCGCGGCTAAATTTGACTCGTCCATATTTTCGGCAGAAATAACGTTTTTTGGCAGGCTGCGACGACGTGCCGCCTCATGCTCCGCTTTGGCCAGATCGGACTGCGCTTTTGCCAGCGCGGCCTCAGCATTGTCCAGCGCAATCTGGTATGGCACCGGGTCGAGAGTGAAAATCAGACTTCCCGCAGGTATGAATTGATTGTCATGTACGGTTATTTTCTCTAATCTGCCAGAAACTTCCGGTGTGATATTGACGAGCTCGGCGCGCACTTTTCCATCACGGGTCCACGGGGATTGCATATAATAATTCCATAACCACCAACCGGCACATAGGGCAATGGCGCAGACGATTACCGTAGAAAAATATTTTAACGTTTTATGCGTCATGAGTTACCAACTCGCTAAAATCCATAAGGAGCCGCTGACGGCGATGACGAAAATAGACAAATCCATCAACATGGGATGCCAAATTTCGCCGGAATAAATCCAGTCTCGCAACAGGCGGTGTGCCAGTAGCCATAAAACCGACCCGAGCAAAAAAGCGTTAAATATGGGTGGGAAATAGAGTGAGGCGCCGAGCACCAAATCGGGCAGAGGGGCGGTGGCGTGAAGCCATGAACTATTCACATTAACAATCCCTACGAGTGAATATGTTAAATATTTGCGTAACGGATAAACAATAACTGATCAAAGTGGTGGTTATTTCTACAACATACATTATATACATTTGTGTTTTTAATGTGAGTTACTCAGAATGGTCTAAACTTTGGATAGTTATATTAGCATGCTAATTATAAGGAGGGGGAAGTGGAGTCATCATTAGGTTCAGATTTAGCACGATTAGTTCGTGTTTGGCGCGCGCTTATCGATCATCGGCTAAAGCCGCTGGCGCTCACGCAAACACATTGGGTCACCCTGCACAATATCAATCGTCTACCGCCGGAGCAGTCGCAGATCCAACTGGCCAAGGCAATCGGCATTGAACAACCTTCGCTGGTTCGAACGCTGGACCAACTCGAAGAGAAGGGGCTTATTACTCGCCATACTTGCGCTAACGATCGGCGTGCAAAGCGTATCAAGTTGACTGAAGCGGCCGATCCCATCATCAGGGAAGTGGACAGCGTCATCAGCTCTACGCGCGGTGAGATTTTGAGCGGTATTACCACGGATGAAGTGCAGTTGTTGGTAGGATTGATTGGCAAGCTGGAACAAAACATCTCTGAATTGCAAAATAAACAATAATAACGATTTCTTTGTTTGATTAGATTTCACAGCATCGGAAATGAAACCGGAGGCCTTGGCCTCCGGTTTTACCTTCCAGCTTCCGCTTACAGCGGAGAGACGGTAATGGTGTCGCCGGTGCGGGCCATACGCACACGCTGGCCCACGCTGAACTTGGTTGCGCCAGCCTTCTGAACCACCACGATATTCTCTTTCTGGTCGGTCTTGATTTCCAACTCATAACCCGTGGTGCGCCCAGCCAGCTCACCGACGCTGTTGCCTGCTACGCCGCCGGCTACTGCGCCCGCTGCGGTTGCCAGGGTACGGCCGGTGCCGCCACCTACGGTGTTACCCAGCAAGCCGCCAAGTACCGCACCGCCGATCGCCCCAATGGTATTCGAACTGTCGCTCCCCTGGATTTTGACTGGACGGACAGAAACCAGTGTACCGTAAGTCACGGTCTGAACCTGTTTGGCCTGCGAGGATGAATAGACATCGCCGGACATGGATTCATTGGCGCATCCTGCCAGCGTAACTGCGGCGACGGCAACGACGAGAAGACGCTTGATCATATAAAACTCCTGTTGTGGTAGTCCATAACCTGGGAAACCTTTCCAGGCCCAGATTCAGTGAAAATAATAGACAAAGTATGGCGTAAACGCACGTACATCACCATGCCCGTCACTGCACGCAGCTTAACTTTACTCTGTTCAACCAATAATAAACGGTGGTTTAGCTTTATGACAGGGCCGGAACAAATTCCGTTGCGGGTTGAGCCGTGGTTTAGCCACCTTTATCACCGTGGCCGACCGCTAAAAACAGGCGCATCGCTCACAGAGGTGAAAAAAGACATCATAATTCATGGCGTTAATGGTCTAATTCTGGTTTATTTATCGGTTGAAAGTTTGCTTCCCCGTGCGGGTTAAAGGATGTTGCTATGAAGTCAGGCCGCTATATAGGTGTTATGTCTGGCACCAGTCTGGATGGCGTCGATGTGGTGCTTGCCGCAATCGACGGACGAATGGTCGCGCAGCAGGCCAGTTACAGCCACCCGATGCCGATCCAACTGAAGCAAGACATTCTCGGCATGTGCCAGGGCCAGCAGACCACGCTTTCTGCGGTGGGCCGGTTGGATGCGCAGCTTGGCGTGTTGTTTGGCGAGGCGGTGCTTGGCTTGCTGAAACAAACCGGCATGTCGGCGCATGACATCACCGCTATTGGTTGTCATGGCCAGACGGTGTGGCATGAACCTGAAGGTGATGCACGCTTCTCGATGCAATTGGGCGATAACAACCGCATTGCCGCATTGACCAATATCACCACCGTCGGCGATTTCCGCCGCCGCGATATGGCCTACGGCGGCCAGGGTGCCCCGCTGGTACCGGCATTTCATCAGGCGCTGTTGGCGCATCAGGTAGAGCGCCGTATGGTGCTCAATATTGGTGGCATCGCCAACCTTTCGTTGCTGCTGCCAGGCGCGCCGGTGCGCGGTTTCGATACCGGGCCGGGCAATATGCTGATGGATGCCTGGGTATGGCGTCATCGTTCGCAGCCTTACGACAAAGACGGCGCATGGGCAATGGAGGGGCGCGTCTGCCTGCCGCTGTTGCAACAGATGCTGGCCGATCCTTACTTTGCGTTGCCTGCGCCGAAAAGCACCGGTCGCGAGTATTTCAACGCCGCTTGGCTGGAGCGCCAGCTCTCGGGCTTGCCGGCAGTTAGCCCCGTTGATGTGCAAACCACCTTGGCGGAACTGACGGCGACCAGCATTTGCGAGCAGGTGCAATTGGCGGGTGGTTGCGAGCGTTTGCTGGTATGTGGCGGCGGGGCGCGCAACCCGTTGCTGATGGCGCGGATGTCCGCGCTACTGCCGGGAACCGAAGTGTGTCTGACCGACGATTTCGGCGTCAGTGGTGACGATATGGAAGCGCTGGCCTTTGCCTGGCTGGCGTTTCGTACCCTGTCCGGACAGGCCGGCAACCTGCCGTCGGTCACCGGCGCCAGCCGTGAAACCCTGCTGGGTGGGATTTATCCGGTTTTGCCTTTAGGGGCCCGTTAGCTCTGTTAGGATAGAAATCGACAGATTTCCCTAAGGAGCAATAGCATGAAAAAAATCATTATTGCCGCAGGCGCGCTGGCGCTGGCAGGCTGCAGTTACGTATTGCCGCAAAGCAGCCAGACGCTGCATTACCAATGCGGCACTATGCCGCTGACGGTGTCGCTGGACGGTAAGGACAGCACGGCCAGCTTTCTGATGGATGGCGAGCAACTGAAGCTGAAACAGGTGCTGGTCATGTCCGGTGCGAAATACAGCGACGGCAAGTACAGTTTCTGGTCGAAGGGCCAAAACGCCTATGTCGAACGTAATGACAAGGTGATTATAAGCGACTGCGTACTGGCTAACTGATCGGCCGACGGCGGCGTCAGAACGATTGAGATTCTGGCGCTGCAGGCGCAGAATGTAACGACGAATTTTTCGGTTGGTTGATAAACCAGATGATTGAAAATAATGAGTTTGATGTTGCGGACCTGCGCCGTGAATACACCCGTGGCGGCCTGCGCCGCAACGATCTGACCGTCAATCCGCTTGAGTTGTTTGAACGCTGGCTGAAGCAGGCCTGCGATGCGCGCCTGGCCGATCCTACCGCCATGTGTGTGGCTACAGTGGATGAAAATGGCCAACCCTATCAGCGCATCGTGCTGCTCAAGCATTTTGACGACAAAGGGCTGGTCTTTTATACCAATCTCGGCAGCCGCAAGGCGCAACAGTTAGCGCAAAACCCGCACATCAGCCTGCTATTTCCGTGGCACATGCTCGATCGTCAGGTGATTTTCCTTGGCAAGGCAGAGCGCCTGTCCACGCTGGAGGTGATGAAGTACTTCACCAGCCGGCCGAAAGACAGCCAGATCGGCGCCTGGGTATCGCAGCAGTCATCGCGTATTTCCGCCCGCGGCGTACTGGAGAGCAAATTCCTCGAATTGAAGCAAAAATTCCAGCAGGGCGAAGTGCCGTTGCCGAGTTTTTGGGGCGGATTCCGCGTTAATTTCGATTCTGTCGAGTTCTGGCAGGGCGGCGAACACCGCCTGCATGACCGCTTTTTGTATCAGCGCGATGGGAATGACTGGAAAATTGACCGACTGGCGCCCTGAAGACTGAAAATCCCCCTTAAGCGCTGGCACTGATGCCGCCGGCGCTTTATTCTATGCGCTACCCTGAATTTTATATTTCGCCAGTGGGCGAAAGGTCGTGTACCGACAAAGGTGCATTCGTTTATACATGGAGTCATTGATGGCAAGCAGCAACTTGATTAAACAACTGCAAGAGCGGGGCCTCGTTGCCCAGGTTACGGATGAGGAAGCGTTAGCAGAGCGACTGGCGCAAGGGCCAATTGCACTGTATTGCGGTTTCGATCCGACCGCTGACAGCTTGCATTTGGGCCATCTGGTTCCCCTGTTGTGCCTGAAGCGCTTCCAGTTGGCCGGCCACAAGCCGGTCGCGCTGGTAGGCGGCGCCACGGGTCTGATCGGCGATCCGAGCTTCAAAGCGGCTGAGCGCAAGCTGAATACCGCCGAGACGGTGAATGAGTGGGTGGAAAAGATCCGCAAACAGGTTTCCCCGTTCCTTGACTTCGACTGTGGCAGCAACAGCGCTATCGCCGCCAACAACTATGACTGGTTTGGCGGCATGAACGTGCTGACCTTCCTGCGTGACATCGGCAAGCATTTCTCCGTGAACCAGATGATCAACAAGGAGGCAGTGAAGCAACGTTTGAACCGTGACGATTCGGGCATTTCCTTCACCGAGTTCTCCTACAACCTGCTGCAGGGTTTCGATTTCTCCGAGCTGTACAACCGCCACCAGGTGGAACTGCAGATTGGCGGTTCCGATCAGTGGGGCAATATCACTTCCGGTATCGATCTGACTCGCCGCATGCACCAGAAACAGGTGTTCGGCCTGACCGTGCCGTTGATTACCAAGGCAGATGGCACCAAGTTCGGTAAGACCGAAGGCGGTGCAGTGTGGCTGGCACCGGAAAAAACCAGCCCGTACAAGTTCTACCAGTTCTGGATCAACACCGCCGACGCCGACGTTTACCGTTTCCTGAAGTTCTTTACCTTTATGAGCCTGGAAGACATCAACGCGCTGGAAGAAGAAGACAAGAACAGCGGCAAAGCGCCGCGCGCCCAGTATGTGCTGGCGGAAGAAGTGACCGGCATGGTACATGGCGCGGAAGGGCTGGCTGCGGCCAAGCGCATCACCCAGAGCCTGTTCTCCGGCGCGCTGCACGACATGACCGAAGCGGACTTCGCCCAGTTGGCGCAGGACGGTATGCCAACCATCAAACTGGATGGCGATGCGGATCTGCAGCAGGCGCTGGTGAATGCTGAACTGGTGCCGTCACGTGGCCAGGCGCGCACCATGATCGGCTCCAACGCGGTGACCATCAACGGTGAGAAACAGTCCAACGCCGAATACGCGTTCAGCGACGCCGATCGTCTGTTCGGCCGCTACACGCTGTTGCGCCGGGGTAAAAAGCATTACTGCCTGGTCGACTGGAAATAAGTTCGTCTGAATATAAAAAACCGGAGGGTATTACCCTCCGGTTTTTTTATGGGCAAACATCAGTCAGGTTCGTGCGGCTGTCCCTGATTTTGTTTTACACTAAAGCTTCCGCCAAATGACTCTCGGCCGCAGCACCATTGACGTCAATGGCTGGAGCCTGATAATGCAGGGTAACAGCTGCCAAATACGGGTCCTGATTGCCAATCGAGAACACCAGGTCATTGGCATCAAACGCCTGGTTGTGGTTGTTGTCCACAATGACATACACCGATTTGTCCAGCTTTAGCAATCCGACCTCCGACAGGTTATTGGTGCTTGCGCCATGGGTCATTTTCGCCAAGATCTGTGAGAACAAGTCCTGCGCATCGTTAGCTGCAGTCAGGCCGCTAAACGCATTCTGGATCTCTGCCTGAGAGGTGGCGCTGCCATACAGCGTGGCGGTTTTATCGCCAGCTTTGGAGAAAATCCATGGGTTTCCATTATCTCCCACGTTAATGACGCTATTTTGGTAACCGCCATTCAATGTGACCATATTATCGATTGTGCTGTCAGCAAAGGTTAATGCCCGTGCGTGGTCTAAGGTGGTATTGCCTTTGACATTTGCCGTGAGTACCGTTAGACCGGTATCGTCGAGCGTTAATTGATACCCAGCCAGATCGTCGATGATGTGGGTGAAATCCCCTTTATTGGCGAGAGAGTTGAGGGTGTTATAGAAGCTGCCGCCGCCGGTACCGCCTTTTTCCGCTACCAATTTCAGTTTCATGTCGGAGTAGTATCTGCGGTCGACATAGTCACTGCCACGGATGGTGTGCAGGTTATCGCTAAAGTCGGCGGCAATGGTCAGATTGAGCGCTACGGCTTTATCACCCGTATACATACGTCCATTCAACAGCAGATCGGAAATCGAGTTGTCCCCGCCGCCAAGCGTCAACGTTCGGTTCTGTACTGTATCAAGATTACTGAACATGAAGATTTCCAACGTCTCTTTATGATCTGAGGTAAAGCTAAAGGTGCCCATGTTCAGATCCTGAATGTGGCTGGCTTCTTCGGTAAATTCCAATCTGAAACTGGTGTCGCTTTGCGCCGTATCATAAATTTTGATGCTACTGTCTTTAGTTAACTCGCCGCCAATCGTAAATTTTTCATTGCCGACGTTGAGTAAGGTCAAATCACCTGAATAAGCGGAAACCACACCTCCATACACGCCGGTAAATTCCTTATGTATGGTTGCCTTAGGCAATTCAGCTTGTTGCAAAGCGCTGACGTTATCATAAGACGAATTGTGAATGCTGGCATTTTGGCTGAATAAACCAAAGTCGAAGACTTTGCTACCTTCAGTCGCAACACGTTGACCATTCATATAAATTTCACCAGTCCCACGATAATTTGTCAGATCAATGTAGGTGAAGTAGAGGAACTGGCTGACATTACTGACGATGCTTCCTTCGAAGTTAATGTTATCATTGCTGGTAAGGTAAATTGATTTGGTAATAAAATTGGCCGATAACATGTTATAGCTGGAATATACATCAGCATTGCTTTGGGCGAGGAAGCCATTGCCGATATGATTGGCACCGCCATTGACACTGTTACCTGCCCAATACAATTGTTTTTCTACTAGCAGATTGATCTTGGCGTTACTTAGATCGGTCCCGGATTCAACCGTTGCCATAGTCGTTTTCAACGATTGAGTTGCATCAGAATTTTTTATATTTGCATCTGTAAGCAACAGTTCGACGGTTTTATTGCCAAGAGAATTCAATACCGTAGCGCTGGTGGCATAGGTACCGGAAAGCACAATTTTAGTGGTGCCGATAAACGGGACCATGCTCAGGTCAACGGCAATATTGGCAGTTGCGTTAATATTAAATTGGTTCAATAATGTCAATGATGCAATTTCCGCATGAGTCAATTCATGTGTTTGGTGAGTATTGATATCTGCCAGCAGTTTGCCGTTATCGGAAAGGGAAAATACGCCGTCAAAAGTTTTCTGATAATTTAACGTATTTCCCAGGTTGTTTTCATAGTTCTGTAGCAATGAATGTGCTGGAGGTATGGGGTGATTGTCCAGTGGATACTTCCCATCGCGGAAAGCATTGAGAACCAGTAGGGTCGCCGTCAGTTTATCGTTGCCCGCCTTAAGCAAAATGGCCTGCGATTCGGCTGCAGTAAGCGTACTGTAGTACAAACGTTGGTAAATGACGCCATAGTCTTCTGCGGTACTGAATTGCGATGATGCTGACAGAATTTTCAGCAATTGCGCTTCTGTCGTACCCGCGGCCAACATTTTACTGTATGTGTCCAGAGCGCTGGCAGGGACGGAACTTTTAGCGATGGTGATATAAAATGATGCGACTACCTCCTGGTATTGCAATGCCGGTAGTTCACCGGCCAGATAGACATGAGTTGCCGCTGTGAAGAGTTGTTTAGCTGCCGGGTGGTCGTTGTCATTTCGGATATCGTGGATCATTCTGACAACGACTTCACCACGCGTTTCGGTGTGGTTCTGCAATCCACTGGCATAATTAATAATATCTTGTGCTGTGGCGTTACTGCCAAAGGTATTGTGGAATATTTTACGCACGAAATCTTCGTCGCTCAACTTAAGCAGTTGAATACGATCGTTGATAAATACCTGAGCGATTTTGTCTAGATTATTGTGGGTGTTGATGAGTTTATCGGCCCAATAATTTATCCCGCTGGACACCTGAGCTGCGCCGAGAACGTAATAAGCCGCCTGAATATCAGCAGCAAAGGGGGAGAACTCTGTTGATTTGTCAAAGGCCGGGAACAACGTGGTATTAATGTTTTTTTGCAAGTAGGCTTGCTGGGATAATGTTGTTTCGTCGCTGCCGTTGTAGGATTCAATCTGATTGACGATGGTGACGGCTATACTTCCCAAAGCGGTGCCGTGCTGTATTTGCGCTACCAGTTTTGCGAGCGTGGCAGCATCTGGTTGAGTGCCGGTAATGTTGGCGTAAATATAATTTATCTTCTCATTGTCATTTAGCCCGTCATAACGATTTTTTCCGTCTTGCGCCAGGGTGAAACTATTGGCCAGACCCGACAGAGATAGTTGCTCGCTGGCTATTTTGTAACCGAAGTAATTCAGGGTGGCAAGGTCGGCCTTTTTCCCCAGCATTGCCTGGTAAATGGCTGCGACCTGATGTTGTGCTAAAAGATTATTCATTAAGTAGACCCCCATATTTTTGAAATAAAATTAAGGTGTGAAATTTTTGAGGCTGAATATGTTAAATTTAAGTTTTTATTCATATTTTCCTAAAAATTCGCTTAACAGATTCCGCCAGGGAAATATATTTACTGTTGATTTAATTACATTGTACAATAAGGGGTTTCCCCCTTATTGTATTGACGTTCAAGCAAAAGTTTCGGTGTTTATTTGACTCGAGCCGGTCAGACTCACTACCGGTGATTGATAGTGCAGGTTCACTGCGGTCTGATAAATATCCAGTTCGGATGTTTGATTGCCAAGTGCAAAAACAATGTCTTGGTCGTCAAAAGACTGATTGTGATTCTTATCGATAATCACATAGATGCTGTGATCCAGCTTCAGTGCACCCACTTCGGCCAACTGCCCCTGACTGGCGCCATGGGTGACCAGAGACAGTAGTTTGCCAAACAGGGTGTTGGCGGTGGTTACCCCGGTCATGTCAACGCTGTTGAACAAGGCATTCACTTCTGCGGGCTTGGACACGCTACCGTAAACCTGCATGGTCTTGTTGCCTGTGGCGGAAAAAGTCCATTGCTGGTCGCCAGTGCCCGCATTAATTTGCGTTTTGGTTGCAAGTTTCGACAGAGAAACCAGGTTATCGACGCCACTGTCGGCAAAGTTAAGCACTGCAGCGGCTTCAAGCGTGGTATTTCCCTGCACCGTGGCGTGATTAATGGTCACGCTAGCGCTGCTGAAGCCGTTGTTTCCCACACTGAGTTGATCGCCAGCCAATTGCGCGGTAATCGCCGAGAAGGGGGACGCATTCGTCAGACCCGATAACGTGGTGAAAAAACCGCTGCCGCCGGTGCCACCTTTTTCTGCGTTTAAATTCAGAATGATGTCCGCAGCACGGTGGTCTGCATAGGGAATGGCGCTGATAGTTTTCAGCGAGTCGCTAAAGTCTTGCGAAATGGTCAGGTTCAGAGTGTTGGAGTTGGTGCCATCCAGTTCAATTCTTTGGATATGGTTATTCGCCCCAGACAGGGTGAGGGTTTTTTCGGTCTGCTGGCCCTCGGCGACGATAGTCAACGCACCGATATAGTTGCCTGCGGCTGAGATATCCACGGTGCCTGCATTGAGTTTCTGTAACCCCGCAGAAGCCAAACGAATGCCAAAACTCTGGAGTTCAGCTTGCGTGGCATTGTTCGGCGTGTAGCTCAAATACACTTTACTGTCTGACGTCACGTCACCATTGAAAGCCAGGCTGTATGGCGAGTAGTCATATTGAGCGGGTGTCAGGTTAAGCACATGTATTTCGCCAGAGTAAGCGGAAATTGTCAGGCCATTTTGCCCAGTATAATTTCCGGCAGACACTGCCGCCTGGGTCAGCGAGCCAACATCGTCATATTGTGCGTTATTAATAGTGGCGTTTTGGGTGGCTACGCCAAAATCTAACACCTTCGCGCCTTCGGTAGCGACCAGCGCGCCGTCAAGGTAGATATTTGCGGTACCTTTATAATGCGTCAGGTCGATATATTGGAAACCGAAAAACTGATCATAACTGCTCTTGATCACTCCACTCAGCGAGCCATCTTGCTGAGTCGTCAGATAAATATCCTTAGTAATGAAATTCGCGGAAATAGTGGATTTTGTGGCGCTGGGATCGCTACTTTTTGCGGTAAATGTGCTGCTGACCTGGTTGGCGCCATTATTGTGCCCATTTCCGTCCCAATAAAGGCCTTGCAGGATACTTTTGTTGGCGTTGGGAGAGAAAATTAGCTGCGTGTTGGCATGGGCGATATCGGCCGCGGCGCTGACGATGACCTCGACGTTTCCGTTGCCTAAGTTGACGCTTGGACCTGCATGTTGAAGGCTATTGCCGTCAAGCATCAGAGTGATGTCTTTTGCGGATTTATTAATGGAGTCCAGTACCACGTTGCTGGTGGAATATTCTCCGTTGAGCGTGATTTTGGTTACTTTAGTGAATGAAAGGTCAACGCTTTGTTCTGTACTTGCGGTAAGAGTGATTTGAGTCAGCTGCGAAAGTTCAGCATTAGAGAGTTGATGCATCTTACCTGTATTCAACGTGCCGGAAGGATTACCGCCGTTTGCAGAGACCTCTAGCGTTGCCGGACCAGTAAAATAGTTTAATGCTGCATTGATTTCGCTCTCAAAGTTAATGACCAACTTTTTATCAAGTGGATAACTATGATTATCCAATGGAAACTCACCGTTTCTGAACGATTCAACGATAAGATTCGTTGCCTGGTATTTGTTATTACCCGCTTTTAGCAAAATGGCCTGTGATTCTGATGCGGTCAGCTTAGTGCCATACAAGTACTGATAAACTACAGCAAAGTTTTCAGCCAGATGGAATTGAGGTGAGTTAGCCAATACTTTCAGTAAATCAGTCTCTGTTTTTCCACTCGCTAAATATTTACTGTATGTGTCAAGCGCAGTCGCAGGTACAGTGCTTTTTGCGATGGCCAGGTAGAAAGAGGCTACGACTTCCTGGTATTTCAAATCAGGTATTTCGCCGGAAAGATAGACTTTTGTCGCTTGATTAAAGTGAATGCTGGCTTGAGAGTTGCTGTCATCATTGCGTATATCATTAATCATTCTGACCACAACATCTCCTCTTGTTTCTGTATTGTTTTCGAGGCCAGAGAGATAGTTGGACAACTCCTGCGATGTGGGTATTTTATCGAAGGTGTTCTTAAATATTAATTTTATAAAATCATTGTTGTTTAAGTTATTTAGTGAAGGACGAGTGCTAACAAAGTTTTGAGCTATTTTATTAAGTTTTTCCGGGCTGTTAATTAATTCATTGGCCCAAAAATTAATACCGCTGGATACCATTGTTCCACCTATGACATAGTAAACTGCCTGGATGTCAGCGGCATAAGCGGAATATTCAACGGTTTTGTCGAAAGAAGGGTAAAGGGTTGTGTTTATGACATCGTTGAGATGCGCTTTTTGTTGTAATGCGGTAGCATCCGTGCCGTTATAACTCTCTGTTTTATTGATGACACCAATGATAATGGAACCCAAAGATTTTCCATGTTCAACTTCTGACATTAACGTTTCTAATGTAACACTATCTGGCTCAGACCCAGTAATGTTTTTAAAGATATAACTAAGCTTCTCGCTATTAGTCAGACCATCGTAACGATTATGCCCATCACGAGAGTTAATCAGCGCATTGGCGAGCGCCGTGGGATTGGTCTTACTATTTTCTAATTGCCTGCCAAAATAATCAAGGGTGCTGGTATCCGCTTTTTTACCCAGGGCAGCCATGTAAATGGCAGAAAGACTATGTTGCGCTTGAAGTAAACTCATAAGACCCCCATTTATTTATTCTTCATTTTTGATTTAATCACATTGCCTGCGGTATTCATGTTTCATTACCGAGGTTGTTATAGCGCACTGTCTATCACTGAGCTTTCTGCCGTTAGTTGTATGGGAGGCGATTTATAATGCAGGCTAACTGCGGTTTGGTAGGGGTCTCTGTTCCCCAGGGAAAAGACAATGTCACTGTCATCAAATATTTTATCGAGATTTTTATCAATAATCACATACAATGCCTTATCCAGTTTTAATACGCCTACTTCGGACAGTTGACCCTGGCTTTTCCCTTCTGTCACATTAGCCAGTATTGCGCTAAACATATTTTTCGCAGAGTTAGATTGGCTGGGGTCTAAGGCGTTAAATTGTGCATTAAGTGCATCGTTACCAGTGACGCTGCCATAAACGGTCATTTCTTTATAACCTCCGGAGCCAAAGACCCACTGGTGATTTTCATCGCCGACAAGTATTTTGTCTCGGCTACCTGGAGCAATACTGGTAACCAGGTTATCTATGCTACTGTCGGCAAAACGATAGGTGTCTGCGGCATTACTACTAGTGTCGTCGATAATAGTCGTATTTCCCATTACCTGCAGATTATCCCCTGAACCGCCGCCGGAAACGAGCAACTGTTCGCCCGCTAATGTATCTATGACAGTTTGAAAGGGAGTGTTGTCATTGAGAGAAAGTAATGTCTGATAAAATGCTCCCCCACCAGATCCTCCCTTCTCCATATGCAAATTGATAATATGATCTTGCAAACGGTCATCACTCGGTGTGATGCCAACATAAGTTAATGAATCACTAAAGTCTGCGGCAATAGTCAGATTTAGGGTATGGGGATGTACCGCTGCGCCATTTAAGCTGATATCTGTAATGCTATTGTCACCTCCGGCAAGCCTTAGAGTGCCACTCTCAGCCCGCGTCTCAATGATCAGGGACCTATTATTAACCGTTCCCTGGTAATGGGTAGTCAGACTCAGGGTACCTGCGTTGATATGGTCGGTTTCGTCTTCGCCCAGATGCACCCTTAGAGCGATATCCGACGATATATTTTTGGTGAAGAGAGCCGTTTCAATATGCAGTGTACTGGCGGCGCCGGCATCTTCCCGGTAACGCAGGATATTGCTATCGTCATTGCCATATCCGTAGCCCTTATGAAAATTAATCACATGAACATTATTTACCGCCCCGGAAACGGTCAGTCCGTCCCAGCCATTCACCGTACCTCGCTGTGTAGCCAGGCCGAAATCAAAAACCTTGTCGTCCTGAGTACCTACTAATAAGCCGTCGCGATAAACATTTGTTTTCCCGACGTAGTTAGTCAGATCAAAGGCAGAAAAATACTTGAAGTTGCCACTGTTTCCGATAGTTTCTGTACTGTCGTCACCATTTTGATTCGTTGTAATATAGATATTTTTGGTAAAAAAGTTTGCCGAGATAAGATAGTTGTCGTAGGTGGAGTAGAAATTCGTTGTCTGGGCGGTAAAGTTTTCGCTGACGATGTTCCCTGTAGTGTCCGTTGCATTCCCGTTCCAAAATAGCAGGCTATTCTCATTTGGCCCAAAAATCAGATTGAATTTGGCATTGGCAATATCGGTCCCATCGCTGACAATAACTTCTTTATCGACTCTGAAATTTGTCAGGTCTGCGCCACCACCGGAAGTCTCTATGTTTTTGGTATCAAGAATCAATGTTGGGGAAATCCACGCGTCAGCAATCGAATTTAGCAATATTTTATTGGTGGCATAGTCCCCGCTGAGAGTGATCTCCTTTATGCCATTTAGTCCGGAGAGATCAAGACTTTTCTGCAGATCGATATTGGCATTAATCTTGACGTCCTTAAGAACGGCCAGTTCTGCGGATGACAATGAGTGCAACTTGCTGGAGTTAATTGTGCCAGTTGGGACTCCGCCATTGCTATTTAGCGTCAATGTGGCTTTTTCTTGATAACCCAAGGATTCACCAATGCTTGCATTGAACTGTTTTATCAGTGAAGGGTTCGGAGATTGATCATTATCTAATGGATATTTTCCGTTACGGAGAGAGTCGATAATCAGCAACGTTGCTTTCAAGGGGTCATTACCACTTTTTAGCAGAATGGCCTGGTAAAATTGTTCTGAAACTGAGCCATTAATGTCATACAAATCATTATATATTTTCTTGAAATTGCTGGCCTCGCTGAATTGCGATGATTTAGCAAGTATTTTTACCAAGGCTAGCTCAGAGTTACCGGCTGCTAAAAACTTGCTGTAGGTATCAAGGGTTGATGCTGATGCATCGCTTTTCGCGATGGCCAGGTAGAGTGCGGCAACCGTTTCTTTGTATTGGGCGGCCGGCAGTTCACCGGCGGCGTAGACATGCGTTGCGCTGAGGAATGCATCCTTTGCCTTGGGAGGTGCCGTATCGTTTCGAATATCCTCTATCATTCTTACAACGACTTCACCACGACTCTCCGACGAATTGTTAAGGCCGGAAAGATACTTGGCTAATTCTGCGTCGTTGGGGGAAGCTTGGAACGTCAGACCGAATATTTTTTTGACGAAATCTTCATTACTCAAATCGGCAGTTTTAGGTCGGGTATCTATGAAGTGTTGCGCAATTTGACTTAGTGTATTTTTACCACTGTATAATGCTTGAGCCCAAAAATTGATGCCGTCGGCAACCATCACGCCACCAATCACATAGTAGATTGCCTGAATATCGGCTGCGGAGGAATAGAGTTCGGGTCCTTGGTTGAAGGCGGGATAAAGTGAACTGTTGATGGTATCTTCCAGCTTTGCTGCGCCGTCGACATATTCCGCATTATTACCGTTATAATCCCGGAATTCACGCACCAGAGTCTGAACCATGTATCCCACTGAGTGGCCTTGGTTCAACTCAGCGGTCCAATTCGCAAGTACGTTCGCAGAAGGGGATTTACCGGTTATATTGTAGTAAACGTAGCTGACCTTTTCTTCATTGCTGAGATGTTGATAGCGTGATTGGCCATCTTGTGCTGCAACGAATTTATTGACCAAGAATGTTTGATCGATTTTCCCGGCGGATAAAACGTCGGCATAGAAAATCAGCGTGGCGGAGTCTGCTTTTTTCCCCAGGCAGGCGTAATAAAGAGCGGCAACGTCTTTTTGATAGTTAATGGTGCTCATGGTTTCCCCAAACTGTAACATGGTAAGTGGTTGATAATTTGAATGTTATTCAAGAAGATCATATAAGAAAATGTTTGCTTTTTCTCCAAAAGAGAAAGTTACCATCGCTAATAATTAGTATCCTATAAATTTATTTTTTATTATTCTAAAGACGTAAAAAATTAGATTTATGTGTTAAATACCGAATTTAAACGTAGTTGCAATAAAGGATTACTTCAAGAGGATAAAATGCTGAGTATTCCCCCTCTTAGCTGGTACCAAGAGGTTGCTAAGTTTTTAAATTCATTTTTAGGAAAAACGCCAGGATTATTGCGGTTATGACACTCTGTCACAGAGATGCATTCTTGCTGAAATTGATCTAACTATTTATTTTAAATGGTTTTTTTTGTTTTTCAATTTTAACGGTTAGAGTATGATATGTGGCAGTGAACAACTGCTTATCCACTGTGTTTCATTACCCATGGTCAGGCTTTGGCAAGGTTATAACCCAATTAAGATGAAAAATATTCTTTCTATTCAATCGCATGTGGTGTTTGGGCATGCAGGCAACAGTGCGGCTGAATTCCCAATGCGCCGTATGGGCGTTAACGTCTGGCCGCTGAACACGGTGCAGTTTTCAAATCATACCCAGTACGGCAAATGGACGGGCTGCGTAATGCCGGCCAGCCACCTGACGGAGATCGCTCAGGGGATTGCGGCCATCGATCAACTGAAAAACTGCAATGCGGTGCTGAGTGGCTATATCGGTTCACCGGAGCAGGGCAGCCATATTCTCGAGGTGGTTCGGCAGGTCAAACAGGCTAATCCGAACGCCTGGTATTTCTGCGATCCGGTGATGGGCCACCCTGAAAAGGGTTGCATCGTTGCGCCGGGCGTGGCGGAGTTTTTTTGCCGCCAGGCGCTGCAATGCAGCGACATGATTGCGCCAAACCTGCTTGAACTGGAACTGCTGAGCCAGCGGGAAGTGACTGACGTTGGGCAAGCGGTAAGCGCAGCACGTGAACTGATCGCCAAAGGGCCGAGGCTGGTGCTGGTCAAACACCTGAGCCGCGCCGGCTATCATATCGACTGTTTCGAAATGCTGTTGGTCACGGCAGATGAAGCCTGGCATATCAGCCGCCCGCTGGTGGATTTTGGCGTTCGCCAACCGGTAGGCGTAGGCGATCTGACCAGCGGCCTGTTACTGGTTAATTTACTGCAAGGCGTGGCGCTGGATAAGGCGTTGGAGCATGTGACTGCGGCGGTGTATGAGGTGATGCTGACAACCCAGGCAATGGGCGAGTACGAATTGCAGGTAGTGGCGGCACAGGATCGCATCGTGCAGCCGAAGTGCGAATTCAACGCGGTAAAACTCTAAACTCTGTAGCCCCGGCAGCGCCGCCGGGGCTTGGGGATTATTTCAAAGCTTCGGCGTTCAACGCCGCATCCACCGCTGGCCGTGCAGCCACGCGATCAAAATACGCCGCCAACTGAGGGTATTTTTTGAGATCAAACTGCAGGGCAATGGCCCAACGCAGAACGGTAAACAGATAGGCGTCCGCCACACTGAACCGGTTTCCCAACAGGAAGTGCTGCTTTGCCAGCACGGAATTCAAATAGCTGAATTGCTGCTCCAGTTTGGCGCGTGCGATGGCCTTGTATTCATCCGGCGTTTTCGGGTTAAACAGTGGGCTGAATCCCTTGTGCAATTCAGTCGCAATATAGTTCAGCCACTCAATGGCATGATAACGCGACAACGTACCCGCCGCCGGGATCAGGTTGCGATCAGGAACGCGATCCGCCAGATACTGCACAATCGCCGCGCCCTCGGTCAGCACGCTGCCATCATCCAGCAGCAGCGCCGGTACTTGTCCCTTAGGGTTGATGGTCAGGTAGTCTGCACCACTTTCGGTCTTTTTCTGCGCCAGATCGACCTTTTCCGCCGTAAAATCCAGGCCCGCCTCGCGCAGTACAATATGCGGTGACAGAGAACAGGCGCCGGCTTTATAGAACAGTTTCATCGGAAGCTCCTTGATTGTGATGAATGACAGGCATGCTTAACCTCTGATCCTAGTTCCATAACGTTAAAATTACAGCGGGTTAGCTAACAAATTTAGCTAATCAGCGCATCCTCCGGCTGTAGCTGCGCCAGAGTAGCGGCAATGCGCTGTTGCAACGCCTGTGGCGCGATTTGCATCGGCGATCGCAGTTCGTTGCGGATCAGGCCTTGCTGCGCAAGAGCGGCCTTGACGGGGGCAGGGTTGGGGAAACTGAACATCTGGTGGATCATCGGCAACAGCGCATAGAAGTTAGCGCGCGCGGCAGCCAGATCGCCGTTGGCGACCTGTTGTACCAGTTGCACGAAGCGCTGCGGATAAATATGTGCGGAGGCGGAAATTGCCCCGGTGCCGCCCAGGCACAGGGTAGTGAGGATCAGATTATCTTCGCCGGTCATTACGTCGATCTCGCCGTCGTCAATCAGCGCCATGGTGGTATCCGGGTTACCGCCGCAGTCTTTGATCGCCTTCACCTGCGGATGGCGGGCGATCTGCCTGAGGGTTTGCAACTCCATCACGATGCCGGTGCGCTGCGGGATATTGTACAGGATCACCGGCACGCTCGATGCATCGGCAAGTTGGGTGAAGTAATCCACCAGGCCGCATTGCGATGGGCGGATGTAATAGGGCGCGGGGATCAGCACCCCGGCAATGTCGCGCAACTGGATCTCCTGCTGCATCTGCAGGGTATCCAGCATGTTATTGCCCGACAGCCCCATTACCACCTGGTTGGCCGGCACGACGTCCAATACCGCGTCGAGTACCGACAATTGTTCTTCTTTGCTCAACGCCGCCGCTTCACCGGTGGTGCCGCAGACCACCAACCCGGAGACGCCAGAGGCGATCAGGTATTGCGCCAGCCGTTTAACCGCAGGCAGATCGACGGCGTTATTGTTGAATGGTGTAACCAGCGCAACCCAAATACCGGAGAATGAAGCCATAATAAGTTCCTTCAGTGCAAACGACAGATAAGCAAGATAAGAAAGTGCCAGAGGATGTTCCCCGATAATGAATATTCTTCATTATGCTGTCAATTTACAACTTATTGATAACATTGTTATTCATGATTCGAAAGGGCTGATGAGTTTGGCTAATGAATCGGGAGCAATAAAAAACCCCGCGCTGGCGGGGTTTTCTTAAGGCATTAACGCGGGGGGCGGGTACTGATTGAAGCGGACCAACTGAAGGTTTCGCCGCTGGGTTTGACCCGGTTGGCTTTACGTTCGGCGCGCGTGGCTTTTTCAATTTTCTCGCGGGCGGCCATGATGCGTGCCACGACTTCATCCTTGGTCTTGTTATTCTCGGCGTTCGTCAATTCCCGGCCGAGGTTTTTACGCGCTTTGTCCAGCTCGGTTTTTACTTCACGTTGCTCGCTTTCCGTCATGTCTTTCAGCGTCAGTTTTTTCATCGTTGTGGCCTGGTCAGTGAAGATGGTTAACAGTGTACAGCAATTATCGCGGCGAAGATGCCGGTAGCGTAACGGAATCGACACCTTGAAAGCATTAACAGCGATTTTCACATCTCTTCCAGCAACTCGCTGAGGAAACGACGCATGCGCTCGGTGCGCTCTTGTGCCATTTGTCGGCCGGCTGCGGTCTGAAAACCTTCCTGCAGCTTAAACAGTTTGGTTTCGAAGTGATCCAGCGTGAAACGCTTATCGTCATATTGGCGCTGTTGCGCCAGCGGATCGGCGGCATCGTACAGCGCGCTGCGCATACGCCCACCGATATAGAAACAGCGCGCCACGCCAATCATGCCGATGGCGTCCAAACGGTCGGCATCCTGGATGATTTTCGCCTCCAGCGTTTCCGGCGTAATGGCGGCAGAAAAACTGTGGGCTTCGATGGCATGGACCGTTTTGGCGATGTCGTGCGCTTCCCAATCCAGCTGCGCCAGCGTCAACGCGGCTTTTTGCGCCGCCATGCGTGACGCCAGGTGGCGCTGCGGCGAATTTTTTTCTACCGCGACGCAGTCATGCAACAGCACCGCCGCACACAAGATGCGCCGGTCGCCGCCTTCCTGCATACTGATCTGGCGGGCGTTCTTCCATACACGGTGCAAGTGGGCAACGTCATGCGAGCCATCGTCGGAATCGAGGGTTAGCGGCAACAGCGCCTGTGCCAGTTCCTGATGGGGTGAGAAAGGCCGCAGCAATGCCTGTGGCAGCAGTGGAAAATGCACGTTTTTGCTCCTTGTTGGCGGTAATCGTTAATTATCATAGCAGCCGCCGATGGGGCGGTTATGACACTGCAGCAACAGAATTGTTTACTGTATTGCAATAGACTATTGCCGCAATTACGGTTTTTGTACCGGAATAAGCAACTTACAATAGCGTTATTCCGGTCATCCCCGCCTGGTGTTAGCCTGTGTCTGCGGGGCATGGCCGGGATATCCCGTTAAAGCCACAGGAGAAAAGACATGCCAACGAATCTGGAAATCGTTCGCGCGACCTATGAGGGCGGCAGTGCCGAAGAGAACGGTCGTAACCTGCTGGCGGCGTTGGCGCCCGATGCAGAATGGACCGAAGCGGCAGGCTTTCCTTATGCCGGTACCTACGTTGGGCCGCAGGCCATTTTTAAAAATGTTCATCAGCGCTTGGGGGCAGAATGGCAAGGCTACCGCGCTGACGTTGAACACTTCTATGATGCCGGCGAAAACGTGATCGCCCAAGGGTTCTATCATGGCACCTATGGCGCGACCGGCAAATCGTTCACGGCATCCTTTGCGCATATTTATCAGTTGCGCGAGGGGAAAATCGTCAAGTTCGTGCAAATCGTGGACAGCGCTAAAGTGCTGGAAGCCATGCAGGACTAAAGGCCGCTGTGCTTGCCGTATTTACGATCGTATTCTCGCCGGTAACCGCGAGCCTTGTTGCGATCGCGGATCCACAAATAGCCGCACACCAGCGCGACTGCGCCTGAAAAGGTAATGTTGCGCATATCTCGGTCATAGCAAAACACCAATACAGCATCCATCGCCGCGATAAAGGCAATCCATTTGTACATATGGGATTGCCGCCGCGTGGCTGCGTTGAGTCGCTTTAACTGTCTGGCTTCGTGCATAACCGGTTTTTGCTGCATAACTTTCCGCGGGTAATAATTCTCTTGGTGATAAATTACCAGAATATTCCTGATGGCGGCAAAGGTTAACGCGTGCCGCGCCGCTGTTTTTCCCGCTGGCATTCCTTCGCTGAAAATCTGCGCACGGGGTAGTGAATAAACGCTAAAACATGATACGTTATCTATTCAGTATTTGTGTTTTTTTATTCATTTTTGGGGGTGCGATGATAGTCAGAACCTGGCACGGGTGTGTGCCGCTACAGCATCAGCAAGGATTTGCCGATCATTTAACTGTCACAGGGCTGCAGCATGCTGAAGCTACGGCTGGAAATCTTGGTGCTTTTGTTCGACAAGAGATCCAGGGCCAGTATGCGCACTTCTTTCTGGCCACCTATTGGGAGTCTCTGGCGGCGATAAAACGCTTCGCCGGTGAGGATTATCAGGTAGCAGTCACTTATCGGGACGATGAAGCCTTCGCTTTAATTTCCGACCCTTATGTCTTTCATCATCGGGTTGATGAAATCGCCACGCTGTCATAGTCAGGTTCACTACGAACAGGGGATATTATGAACAACAAAACGCTACGCCCGGAAGAGGTGGTTCAGCAGCAGCTTGATGCCTATAACGCCCGCGATATTGACGCTTTTATGGCGCACTGGGCGGAAGACGCGCAGTATTACGAACACCCCGATACGCTGCTGGCCAGCGGCAAGGCGGAAATCCGCGAACGCCATATTGCGCGCTTCAGGGAACCAAGCCTGTATGGTGAGCGGGTCAAACGCATGGCGCTGGGCAGCATGGTGATCGATCAGGAAGTGGTTACGCGCAATTTCCCGCAGGGGCGCGGCAAAATGGACGTGATCGCCATTTATGAAGTCGAACAGGGCAAGATCGTGAAGGCCTGGTTCAAAGTCGGCCCGTGCGAGCTGGATGAGGGCGCGTTATAGCGCCCAATGTCACAGCGCTGCGACGGCGTCGATCTCCACGCTAACCTGTGGCGAGAACAGTGCGTTGACCGCGACCAGCGAACAGGCCGGCAGCGCACCGTCAAAATAATCAAACAGCACGGGCCGAATTGCCTGCAGATCGCCGATGTCGGTTAAAAATACGGTGATTTTAATCAGCGCTTTGAGGTTGGTGCCTTCGGCGGCGGTAATGGTTGCCAACTGTTCCAGAATGGCCTGCGTCTGCTGCTGCGCCGTTTGCCCCTGAGCTTCGGTGGCGAAAGCCGTTAGCCCTGAGACATACAGCGTATCGCCGTGACGTACCGCGTGGACATAAGGCCCGCCCGGCGCAGGCAAGTGCGGATAATTGATGCGCTTCAATGACGTCATGATAAAAACCCCGCAAGATTAATTAAAAAAATAGGCAAACTTGGTTAGGATACTGCAATTAACACCGGGAATACGCCGGGAACTGTTGATGTCTAATAGTATCACCGGCGCCCATTTTTCACCGTGATTGCCATCAATAAGGACGCCTGACCGCAATGAATCCGGCCTTTATTCCCTATGTGCAACGCTGGCAGTTGGAACCTGACGGCAACGCATTTGAAACTCACAGCAGCCTGCTGATGCCGGTGCGTTATCAGGGTGCTGCCGCCATGCTGAAAATCGCCCGCGAACAGGAAGAAAAGTTCGGCGGGTTACTGATGTGCTGGTGGCAGGGTGAAGGCGCTGCGCGAGTGCTGGCCTGGCACGAGGACGGCATCCTGCTGGAGCGTGCCGAGGGCAACCGATCGCTGGCGCAAATGGTGCGCGACGGCGACGATAGGCAGGCGACGGCCATTCTTTGCCAGGTGGTTGCCCGCTTGCATGCGCCGCGTTCGCAGCCCTTGCCGGAGCTTATTCCGCTGCACCTGTGGTTCAACTCGTTATGGCCGGCGGCGCAAGCCCACGGCGGCATGCTGCGGCTCAGCGCGACGGCGGCGGCGGATCTGCTGACCAGCCCGCGGGAACAGAGCGTGCTGCACGGCGATATTCATCACGACAACGTGCTGGATTTCGGCGAGCGCGGTTGGCTGGTGATCGATCCCAAACGCCTCTACGGCGAACGCGCCTTCGACTACGCCAATATCTTCTGCAACCCCAATTACGGCATTGCCACCGATCCGGATATTTTCCAGCGCCGCGTGGAGCAGGTCTGCCAATTGGCTGGCTTGGAACGCCAGCGTTTGCTGCAATGGATCCTCGCCTGGGCGGGGCTGTCCGCAGCCTGGTTTATGGAAGACGGCGAAGCGGCGGATATCGATTTTCGGGTGGCGGAGCAGGCCGCGCGCGCGTTGGGCCTGCCCCTGCCGGATGGGGACTCAGGGTTCACCCTCCCAATAATCGAGCGACGCTGAAGGGCGTTGCAGATAGTGCACCTGTTGGCCATTGCCGCGCTGGGCTGTTGCCTGAAACTTGCCTGAGTCCGGATATTCCACCAGTTCAGGCTGCTCACGGGTGCTGACGGAAAGATATTTCAGCGGTAGCGCAGAAGTGTTGATGATTTGGTGCGGGTACTCCGGGCCGGGCGGGATAAAAATAACGTCACCGCTTTTGATCGGCAATTGCTCACCGGCGACCCGTAGCGTCCCGTTTCCCTCCAGCACGATAAACATTTCTTCCTGCGCATAGTGAAAATGATAAGGGCAGGAACGCATGCCTGGTGCCACCACGTCGATGGACGCGCCCAGCTTATTGGCAGCGGTGCCGGTACCTAAACGGGCGCCGACGCTGTCATACAACGGCGGGCGGCGATCGTGATTTTTTTCAACATCTTCGATATTGCGGATCAGTCGCTGGGCTAACAGCGCGGCGTTATCATTCATAAGCCATATGCTCCATCATGACAATGTTACTTAATGATCGACTGTGGTGGTAAAAGCCTCTAAGCCTGCCGAAGCTATACGCATCAACCTTTATCGTTTTGCACCGTGCACGTTCTCCGGTGGTTAAACCAGCCTGGGCGGCGTTTCGGCTGTGGCCAGAACAGTGCGGCCTGACCCCCACCCGGGATCTGCCATACTGCGCAATCATAAATAGTGAAGGCGTTGCCAAATTTATCGACTCGCAGGCCTTGATATCCCTGCGCGATGCCTTGGCTGGTGGTCTTATCCAGCAATTGCTGGCGTTCCGCGCGATCTACCGGCGAGGCGCTCAATCGCGAAGGCAGCGCAATAAATTCATCGAAGGAATAACCGAAACACTGCTGCGCACAATGATTGGCGTAGATAAAAACCGGGTCCACGCCGCCTCCGTGAGCCAACAGGCTGTACGGTGCCTGTTGGTGCAGCCAGAGAAAATGCTGGTCGGCAGTAGCGGCCTGCGGCCCAGGCAGGCCGCCGCCCGTCCACTGGCGATAGGCGGAATCGATACGCTGAATCAGATCAATCAGCTCGGAAGATGGCATAGCGACTCCCTTAACGGATCCAAAGCGGGGCAATAATCGCCCCTTTGACAGTTAAGCAGAAGATCGCTGAAGCGGAAAAGAATTACGCCTGGATTAATCTATTGTGCGCCGCGGCAGCGACAAAATGAGATGCGCGATCGCACCGCCGATAATTCCCCAAAATGCAGAACCGACGCCGAGTAACGTCACGCCGGAGGCGGTGATCAGGAAGGCGATGAGAGCGGCATCGCGCTGTTTTTCATCCTGCAGCGCGCGTTGCAAACTGCCGGCGATAGTGCCGAGCAGTGCCAGCCCGGCAATGGTGTGGATCAGCGCCGTCGGCAACGCGCTGAACAACATGCCGATAGCGCCGCCAAACAGCCCGGCGAACAGATAAAACACCCCGGCGGCCACGGCGCCCATATAACGGCGCTGTGGGTCGGGATGCACGTCCGGCCCCATGCAAATGGCGGCGGTAATGGCGGCGATGCAAACGGAGAACCCGCCGAACGGTGCCAGCAGCAGTGCGGTCAGCGCTGTCCAGCTGATCAGGGGTGAAGTAGGGACGCTATAGCCTGCGGCCTTCAGCGTAGCGATGCCGGGGGCGTTTTGTGACGCCATGGTCACCACAAAGAACGGCACGCCAATACCAAGCAGCGTCGACCAGGTGAAATGCGGCGCAATAAATTCCGGCACGGCGAAAGCCAGCGGTTGCCGAGAAAGATGAATGGTGCCCTGCAACGCCGCAATGGCCAGCCCGACCAGCAACGTCAGCACAATCGCATAACGCGCCAGATAGCGGCGGCTCACCAGATACGCCAGTCCCATCCCGGCGCTGAGCACAAAATTTACCTGCAGAGAGGCAAAAGCGTCCAGGCCGAAGCGCAGCAGGATCCCCGCCAGCATCGCCGCCGAGATGGCCTGCGGAATAAAGTCCATCAGCCGGGCGAACAGCCCGGTGACGCCGCACAGCAGGATCAAACCGGAGGCGAAGATAAACACGCCAATCGCTTCGTTGATCGGCGTACCGGGCAGGCTGGTGACCAGCAGTGCCGCGCCGGGAGTCGACCAGGCGGTCAGGATCGGCGTGCGGTAATACAACGAAAGCCCAAGCGAGGTCACGCCCATCCCCAGTCCAAGCATGCTCAGCCAGCCGCCGATCTGCAATGGCGTGGCGCCGGCGGCCGCCGCGGCCTGAAAGATAATGGCGGCGGAACTGGTGTAGCCTACCAATACCGCTACAAACCCGGCCATAACGGCGGGCAGGGTCAAATGGCGCAAGGAGATGGCAGGACGCATGGCAGACTCCGGCTGTGATTGTGCGTTATAGCGCACGATGATGAATGAGCATAGCACCGTGCGTTATAGCGTACAAGTGGCTATAATCAGCCGGAATTCAGCAGGAGGAATCATGCAGGAACTGTCCGGCCATCTGGCGCAAACATTGAAATCGCTGCGTGCGCAGCGCGGCTGGAGCCTGGCTCAGGCGGCTGAGAATACCGGCGTCAGCAAGGCGATGCTGGGGCAGATAGAACGTGGCGAATCCAGCCCAACGGTGGCGACGCTGTGGAAAATCGCCACCGGATTTAACGTGGCGTTTTCCGCTTTTTTGGAGATCTCGCCGTTGCAAGAGCAGACCACGCTGCATCGTTACGGCGATGCGCCGGTGTTCAATCAGTACAACGCCGATATGCGGGTGGTGCCGCTGTTTCCGTTTGACCGGCAATTGGGTTTTGACATGTTCGTCATCGATCTGGCGCCGGGGGCGCTCAGCGAATCGTCGGCGCACGAATCGGGCGTCATTGAACATGTGATCGTCATCAGCGGCCAACTGGAACTGGCGGTCGACGGTCAGTGGCACAGCCTGGCCGAAGGCGAGGCGATGCGCTTTCAGGCCGATCGGCCACATGCTTACCGCAACGCCAGCCAGGAGACGGTGCGCATTCACGATCTGATCCACTATCCTAAATTTTGACTCAACGGTACGGGCGCAGGCTTTGACTCCGTTGCGTCAACGATCTACCTTGTTGAAAATGAGTCTTATTTATCCAGGAAGGAGAACTTGATTTTGCCGGTTAGCAATCGACGCCAGTTTATTAAACTCAGTGCACAAACTGCAGGAGCCGTATTCGCGATGACTTCATTACCGAACAGTGTCCGCCTGGCGATGGCGGCGGAGGGCGGCGCCAGTGCCACCGATGAGTTGCTGTGGCTGGAAGAGCTGCAGGGCAAGGCCGCGCAGGCATGGGTGAAGCAGGAAAACCAGCGTACCACTGCGCGTTTCGCTCAGGGCGAAGGCTTCCAGCAGTTGGAAAAACAGGTGCTGGACATCCTGAACAAAGACAGCCAAATTCCGTGGGTCGCCAAGCGCGGCGATTACTACTACAACTTCTGGCAGGATCAAACCAATCCGCGTGGACTATGGCGGCGTACCACGCTGCAGGAGTATCGCAAGGCCAAGCCGGCCTGGGAAACGGTGCTGGATATCGATGCGCTCGGCAAGGCGGAGGGCAAAGACTGGGTGTTCCACGGTTCCGAGCCGTTACCGCCGGAGTATCGTTATTGCCTGGTGGAATTGTCGCCGGACGGCGGCGACGCCACCGAAATACGCGAGTTTGATCTGGTCAGCAAAGCGTTCGTGAAAAACGGCTTCGCGTTGCCGGTGGCGAAAAGCCAGGCGTCGTGGATTGATAAAGATACCTTGTTTGTCGCCACCGACTTTGGCGCAGGTTCGATGACCCAATCCGGTTACGCGCGCATCGCCAAACGTTGGCAGCGCGGCACGCCGCTGAGCGCCGCCCAAACGCTGTATGAGGCGCAACCGCAGGACATGGCCGTGTTTGCCTATCACGACCATACGCCGGGGTTTGAGCGCAACTACGTGGGGCGCAGCCTGGATTTCTACCGCCGTGAAACCTTTGTGCTGACTGCGCAGGATCGGCAAATCAAAATCGATATTCCCGCCGACGCAGAGTTCAGCACGCATCGTGAATGGCTATTGATCAAACCGAGCAGCGACTGGGAGGTGGGCGGCGCGCGCTATCCTTCAGGTTCGCTGCTCGCGGCCCATTTCGATGATTATCTGGCGGGTAAACGCGAACTGACGGTGTTATTCACGCCGACCGCGCAGGCGGCGCTGAGCGGTTATAGCGGCACGCGCGACCACCTGATCCTCAGCATCATGGATAACGTGGTGAACCGGCTGGAAGTGCTGACGCCGCAAGGCAAAAGCTGGCAGCGCAGGCCGCTCGGCAAGCCGGGCGCCATCAGCACCATTTCCGCCGGGGGGATTGACGATGAAACCAACGATTATTTCCTGACCATTGGCGGGTTCCTGCAGCCGACGTCGCTGTACCTGGGGAGTCTCGACGGCGGCGAGGCAGAGCTGCTCAAGCAGGGGCCGCAGGACTTTGACGCCGACGGTTATCAGGTCAGCCAGCATTTTGCCGCTTCCCGTGACGGCACCCGCGTGCCGTATTTCCAGATTTCGGCCAAAGGCATCAAGCTGGACGGCAGCAACCCAACGCTGCTGTACGGTTATGGCGGTTTTGAAGTGTCGCTGCTGCCGGGTTATATGGGCAGCAAGGCACCGGCCTGGCTGGAGCGCGGTGGGGTGTATGTGGTGGCGAATATTCGCGGCGGCGGGGAATATGGGCCGGCCTGGCACCAGGCGGCGCTTAAGCAGAACCGCCATCGCGCTTATGAGGATTTTGCCGCGGTGGCGCAGGATCTGATTGCGCGGAAAGTGACGTCGTCACAGCGTTTGGGCGCGCGTGGCGGCAGTAACGGTGGGCTGCTGGTGGGTAACATGCTGACGCTATACCCGCAGCTGTTCGGCTGCATCGTTTGCGAGGTGCCATTGCTGGACATGCAGCGTTATACCCAGCTTTCCGCCGGTGCTTCCTGGATTGCCGAATATGGCGATCCGGCCAAAACGGAGGAATGGGCGTACATCAAAACCTTCTCGCCTTATCACAATATCAAAGCGGATGTGCCATACCCGCCGGTGCTGTTTTACACCGCCACCAGCGACGATCGGGTCAATCCGTCGCACGCCCGCAAAATGGCGGCGCGCATGCAGCAAATGGGCTATCAGCAGGCGTATTTTTACGAGAATACCGAGGGCGGGCACAGCGCGGCGGCCGACAAGAAACAGGCGGCCTTCCACAGCGCGTTGGTCAGCGAATTCATGTGGGCTACCCTGAGCGGCAAGTCGCCGGGTTGAGAAGAGAGAGGCTGAAATAAAAAACGGGGCGTGTTGATACGCCCCGTTTTTTGTCTGTCTGAAACCGTTATCAGTTAACCGCTGCAGCGGCCTGCGCTTTCTTATGGGTATCTTCTGCGGTGTCCAGCGTCATACGGTACAGCTTCGGCGCGGTCAGCATCATCAGAATGGCTATGACGGCGGTGGCGATGCCAATTTGCATAAACACGTGGCTGTAGATAGCCAGTGAAGCGTGCGCATCGTTGATGTCGCTTGGTACGGCGGTCAATCCGGCGACCTTGCCGGCAATCAGCGCGGCGGCGGCGGTGGTCAGGAACCAGGACCCCATGATAAAGCCCATCAAGCGCTGCGGCACCAGTTGCGCCACCATGGCCAGACCCAGGCCGGAGATCATCAGTTCACCGATGCTTTGCAGCGCATAGCTCAGGATCAACCAGTTAACCGAAACGATACCCTGTTCGTTGGCGAAGCTGGCGCCCCACGGCAGTACCAGGAAGGCGCCAGAGCACAGGATCATGCCGAAGGCGAACTTGTGCGGCATTGGCAGACGGTCACCCATCTTGTTGTACAGTGCCGCCAAAATTGGGCTGGCCAGCATGATCCAGAACGGATTCAGCGCCTGATACTGTTCAGGTTCAAATGCCACGCCGAGGATACTGTGCTCGACGTTGTGGATGGCGAAGAAGTTCAGCGAGGTCGGCATCTGGGCATACAGCACGAAGAACACCACCGCTTCCAGCATCAGCAGAAAGGCAACGATCATCTTGCGGCGCGCTGCGCCATGCAGCGTAAAGGCTTCCTTTGCGAACACGACAACAATACCCAGGGAGATAATCGCCAGCGCCCAACGGGCAATGATCTGGTTGTGCAGCAGCCAGCTTGACAGGGCGACCAGCGCCACGACGCCAACCAGCACCATCAGCAGCTTCTTGACCTGCAGCGGTTTAAAGTCCGGTTTGGAGCCGTGCTGTTTCACCCATTTGTGGCACACCATAAAGTTGACCAGGGTGATCAGCATGCCCACCACGCTCAGTGAGAACGCGACGCTCCAGCCATATTTCGCCGCCAGCCACGGGGTCGCCAGCATCGACAGGAAAGAACCGATATTGACGGACATATAGTACATGGTAAATGCACCGTCCAGACGCGGATCGTCTTTCTCATAGCAGGTCGACAGCAGGGAGGACGGGTTCGCCTTGAACAGGCCGCTGCCCACGGCGATGGTCGCCATGCCCAGGTAGACCCAGAAGATTTCATGGCCGGAGTAGGCCACCATGGCATAACCGACGGCCAGCACCAGCGCGCCCAGCACGATTACGCGCTTGGAGCCCAGCACTTTATCCCCCAGCCAGCCGCCGATGGCAACGAAGCCATACACCAGGGCGCTGAAGGACGAGAACAGGGTAATTGAGTCGGCTTCGCTCAGGCCAAGCATTTTGACCAGATAAACCGCCATGATGCCTTGCAGGCCGTAATAACCGAAACGTTCCCACAGTTCGATCGAGAAGATCAGGTAGAACGCCTTGGGCTGTTTGAAGGCGTTAAGACTGACGCTTTCAGGGTGTTTGCTGTTGTTGTTTGCAGTTGACACTGGTACCTCTGATTTTTCACTGCCCCGCCTCTGAGAGACGAGAAATTGCAAAAGGTGATGCAGGACTGCATCCTTCTGCGTTGTTATAGGATGGGATGACGGCGGTTAATGTTCACTATCTTTGTCAACGAGGCAAGCCGTTTGTCATACTCTGTTACATATAACGTTCGCGTTGTGAAACAACCATGTTGCAAATATTACGCAGCATGAACTTTTGCCTTGATTTGTTTTGACGAAGTTTTGTTTTGATTAAAAGCTATACGGAATTTAATTAGGGATATATTCTGCTATTTTGCATTTTATTGGTTGATATCAATGTCTGTGGTTGCCAAGCCGCTTTATTGTTGTGAGTAATTGGTGTTTTGTAAAATTATAGAAATTCAAGGGAGTGATGCTGACGTTTGTGACGGGAATGTGATCGTGAAAGCGTGATTGATACCACAATTTTCGACTAAATTTTTGCTTGAAAATAACATCGGGGTGAGTTTTTCACTGAAATCCACGAAATCACCAAGGTTACTGCTGCTCGGCATCACATTTCTGATAAAAAATAGGGTGGTAGCAGGAGCAAGTGGTGCACGCAGGGTAGCGCGTGCAGAATGTTATATCTGCAACAGACAGCAGCGTCAGGAGCCTTGTTCAAGACCGGAGATAAGGGCAGGCAAGCTCGAGTTCGAGCGGCTGCAACGTCGAGGGTTGATTTATGGGACGTGGCCCAAAGCGATGGGCCATTTGAGTGTGGAGCTGTTTACAGGCCAGCGATTTGGCCCGGCAAACTTCAGAGGATATGTCTTGCGGTGCGCGTAAATGACCGCCAGAGGCGATCTCGGACGTTGTGTGACCTGGGCTAAGCCTCGGGGTAAACTTTCTCTTTAAACTCGCATAAATCTTCAATGATGCACGAACCGCAGCGGGGTTTGCGTGCGATGCAGGTATAACGGCCGTGCAGGATAAACCAGTGGTGGCAATCGACCTTGAACTCGCCAGGTACCACCTTCAGCAACTTCTCTTCGACCTGATCAACGTTTTTGCCCGGCGCGAAGTTCGTGCGATTACAGACGCGAAAGATATGGGTATCTACCGCAATGGTCGGCCAGCCAAAGGCGGTGTTGAGCACCACGTTGGCGGTCTTGCGGCCAACGCCGGGCAAAGCCTCCAGCGCGGCGCGATCTTCCGGCACTTCGCCGTCGTGCAGTTCAAGCAGCATGCGGCAGGTTTTGATGACGTTCTCGGCCTTACTGTTAAACAGGCCTATGGTCTTGATGTAACTTTTGACGCCGTCGACGCCCAACGCCAGCAACGCTGCAGGGGTATTGGCCACCGGATAAAGCTTGGCGGTAGCCTTGTTGACGCTGACGTCGGTGGCCTGTGCGGAAAGCAGTACTGAAATCAACAACTCGAACGGCGTGGTGTAGACCAGTTCGGTGGTCGGCTGCGGATTGTTGTCACGCAGCCGGGTCAGAATTTCCAGGCGTTTGAGTTTATTCATTACGCTTTCTCTGCTTGTCCTTGTTCCCGCATCGGTTCGGCCACTAACGCTTTGGCGGTGCGCGCCTTCATCCGTTCATCAATCAGGTATTTCACTGCCAACAGCAGGCCCAGGCCAATAAAGGCACCAGGCGGCAGCATGGCCAACAGGAACGGGCTGTCGAAATGCACTACTTCAATGCGCAGCACCTTGGCCCAGCTTCCCAGCAGCATATCTGCGCCGTCGAACAGGGTACCGTTGCCGAGCAGCTCGCGCATCGCTCCCAGGGTCACCATGACGCCGGTGGCACCCAGGCCGATAGCCAGGCCGTCCAGTGCCGACAGGCCGATCGGTTTTTTAGCCGCTACCGCTTCGGCGCGGCCGACCACGATGCAGTTGGTGACGATCAGCGGAATAAAAATCCCCAGCGACTGGTAAAGGCCGAAGGCGTAGGCGTTGATCAGCATCTGCACGATACTCACTACCGCTGCGATGATCATGACGTAAATCGGAATACGCACTTCACTTGGCACCCAGCGACGCACCGCCGAAATGGAGCCGTTCGTCAGCGTCAGCACCAGCGTGGTCGCCAGCCCCAGCCCCAGGGCATTGGTAATGGTGGAGGTGACGGCCAGCAGCGGGCACATCCCCAATAATTGCACCAGGGCGGAGTTGTTCTTCCACAGCCCCTGGACAATCAACTCTTTTGCTTCACTCATTCGCTGGCTCCGCAGGCAGGTAAGGTATCGAGTTTAGGCGGCAGCGTTTCCATATACAATGCCGTGCGACGAACGGCGTTGACTACCGCACGCGGCGTGATGGTGGCGCCGGTGAATTGATCGAACATGCCGCCGTCCTTCTTCACTGCCCAACGCTTGTCGTCCGCGCCTTCAATTTTCTTGCCGCTGAAGAACGAAATCCAGTTCGAAATGCGCAGCTCAATCTTGTCTCCCAGCCCCGGGGTTTCGTGGTGTTCGATAACCCGGGTACCGAGCACGGTGCCGCTGAAATCGGCGCCGACCAACAGCTGAATGGCGCCGGAATACCCATCCGGTGCGGTGGTTTCCAGTGCCGCCGCCGTTGGCTGGCCGTTCTTGCGCGCCAGATACAGGCGGTGCGGGGCGCCGTTGCCCAGCGCCGGGTCGCTGACCAGGAAGCATTCGGTCTGCATGTTGTTATCGTAGTTTTCCGGCGGCACCACTTGATCGAGCAGCGCTTTTTGCTGCAGTTCCGCCTGATGAGCGATGGTTTTCTGCGTCAGGCTGTGCACCACGGCGGTCAAACCGGTCGTCACTGCGGCGAACACCGCCAGCGTGGTGCCATGCTTTCTCATTGAATTCAGCATCATGGCTCCTTAGCGATGACCGTACACGCGCGGTTGCGTGTAGTGGTCGATCAACGGCACGGTAATATTGGCCAGCAGCACGGCAAAGGCCACGCCGTCCGGGTAGCCGCCATAAACGCGGATCAACCACACCAGCACGCCAATCAGCGCGCCGTAAATCAGGCGGCCTTTCGGGGTGGTGGAGGCGCTGACCGGGTCGGTGGCGATAAAGAACGCGCCCAACATGCTGGCGCCGGAGAACAGGTGGATCAGCGGCGATGCCTGCTGCGCGGGATCAAGCCACCATGTCAGGCCGGAACAGAAGGCGATGGTCGCCAGCATGCTGAACGGGATCTGCCAGTGAATCAGACGGCGCGCCAGCATAAACAGGCCACCCGCCAGGAAGCCGAGGTTGATCCACTGCCAACCGATGCCGGCAAGCGTGCCGCCGAACAGCGGTTGTTGCAGCATCTGCTCGACGCTATGACCGCTGCGCAGACCGGTTTTGAAACCGTCCAGAGGAGTCGCCTGGCTGATGCCGTCAATACCCATTTGCAGTTCGTGGATAGTGGCGCCCTGCGTGGTATGGCCGCTGAAAATAGCCAGCAGGGTATCCTGTAACGACAGGGCGGTGGCGCGCAGTTCATCCGGCGGCAGCCAACTGGTCATCTGCACCGGGAAGGCGATCAGCAGCACCACGTAACCGACCATGGCCGGATTGAAGGGGTTTTGCCCCAGGCCGCCGTAAAGCTGTTTGGCGATAACGATGGCAAAGAAGGTGCCGATAACAATCATCCACCAGGGAGCCAGCGGCGGCAGGCTGATACCGAGCAGCAGCGCGGTCAGCAGCGCTGAGTTGTCCGCCAGCCGGGTGCGTACCGGCAATTTGCGCAGAGCGAGGATAGCGCCTTCCGCCAGCAGTGCGACGATCATCGCCAGCGCGGTTTGGATCAGGTTGCCGTAGCCGAAAAACCACACCTGTGCCGCCATGCCCGGAATGCAAGCCAGCATGACCCACAGCATGATGCGACTGGTGCTTTGCTGGTTATGGGTGAAAGGGGAACTGGCGATGTGCAAGCCTTTGGCGGCTGTTTGTTGTACCGGCCTGAACTTCATAGAATCACTACACCTATCTTTGCCGTGCATCGGCAGGTTCTACGCGCCTCACAGCGGAGGCGCAGGGAAAATAACAGCGCTGCATTCTACCTCAATCACTGAAAGGGTAATACGTCTTAATTGTAGGGCTATTAGGCTTTTAGCACGGGTTGCGCTGTGGTTTAACCGGCCTGTGGCGCGATCGGATTTTTTTTCGCGGTAAAACTGCGCTAGCTTGGGCATGCCGTAGCCAAACTGTTGGCGCCGCGGGCCGGAGTCAGGCCACAACCACAGGATTTATATGTTATTTTTGGTACATTTTTTCGCACAAAATAACAACTTTTACATAATCCATGTGAGTTATTATCCCGAGTATTATTAAGTTAGTGAATGCATAATAATGACTAATGAAGATGTATTTTTTATTGAAGAATTAATTGAGTGGGTTGAGATACATCTGGAGAAACGGCCAAACCTGGACGAAGTCGCGCGCATTTCCGGCTATTCCAAATGGCACCTGCAGCGCAAATTCAAGCGTATCACCGGCATTCAACTCGCCACCTATATCCGTTCACGCATTCTGACGCGTGCCGCAGTAGCGTTACGCATTACCCACCGTTCGATCATCGATATCTCAGACGAATTGGGCTTTGATTCCCAGCAGACCTTTACGCGCATGTTCAAACAGCGTTTCGACACCACGCCCAACCGTTATCGCTCGATGGACAAATGGGATGTGAAGAACCTGATGCCGCGTTTCAGTTTCGACGCCAGTTTCGCGGCCGATTACTATCCGGAGGTGAAACGTGTAACGCTGCCGGATATGCAACTGGTTGGCTTCTCGCGCCAGCTGGATTTTGCCGCCGAAACGGAAATCGAACATGCTTCTTGCATGGCGATGAAGGACGAGATTTTCACCGATTTCTTCCGCGGGCTGAATGTGGACTGTCGTCGGGTATACAGCATCCACTCCGCCCGTAACCGTGATGACAAGCAGTGCTCATCCACTCACGTGATGGCGGTGGAGGCGGAGAACAAAAAGGATATTCTTTCGGGGCATCAGATCGACAATATTCATATTCCTGGCCGAGAGTATATTTCTATCAACCATTTGGGTACGGCGAAAGAGTGTTTGCAGTTCTTCGCTTATCTGGTGACCCACGTAATGCCGGGGCTGCGTCATGAGGTGCAGGGCAGCGTAGAAATGGAAATTATTCAAACCAAAGAATGGAATCAGGACTCGAAGATGCGTCAGATCGACGTCGATTATACCTATCTGATTTCTATTGATTAGGCTGCGTCCCTTAATGATCTTTGGTGCGTTCGCAGTTCCATCAAGGGACACAGCCTAAAGCGCCTTGCGTTCTGCAAGGCGCTTTCTCCGTTACTCTCTTTCCGTCTCGGCCGTAGCCAGACTCTGCGCGGCCTTTTTGGCTTTGACGCGGGCGATGGCCGCCGCGACCGCCGCCTTGCGCGGATCTTCCTCCGTCACCGCCGCTGCCGGTTCGGCCGGCGCGGCGTCGACAGGCGTTTCACCACCAGCCTGCTGCGCGGCCTTTTTGGCTTTGACGCGGGCGATGGCCGCCGCGACCGCCGCCTTGCGCGGATCTTCCTCCGTCACCGCCGCTGCCGGTTCGGCCGGCACGGTGTCGACAGGCGTTTCACCACCAGTCTGCTGCGCAGCTTTTTTGGCTTTGACGCGGGCAATAGCCGCTGCGACCGCCGCCTTGTGCGGATCTTCCTCCGTCACCGCCGCTGCCGGTTCGGCCGGCGCGGCGTCGACAGGCGTTTCACCACCAGCCTGCTGCGCGGCTTTTTTGGCTTTGGCGCGGGCGATGGCCGCCGCGACCGCCGCCTTGCGCGGATCTTCTTCCGTCACCGCCGTTGCCGGTTCGGCCGGCGCAGTATCGACAGGCGTTTCACCACCAGCCTGCTGCGCGGCTTTTTTGGCTTTTACCCGTGCCAGCGCGGCGGCAACCGCCGCTTTACGCGGGTCTTCACCTTCGGCGACCGTTGCCGCATCTGGAGCGGTTGTCGTCTCCAACTGAGCGCGACGTTCGCGTGCCTGCGCCTTGCGGGCTTCGCGGGCGGCAATCATCTCGCTGTTGTCTGGGGCATCACCGCTCACCGTGCCGGTCGCCGGCGCGGCATTTTTACTGCGTACGCGCGCCAGAGCGGCCTGAACGGCATCCTGATCGTCATCGGTCAACTTGACCGCGGCTTTTTTGTGGCGTTCTTCACGCGCCAGTTTTTCGCGCTCCAGTCGCGCCAGCTTGGCTTCATAACGCGCCTTGGCTTCGGCGGTGCGCGCGGCTTCCTGATCGATGGCTTTGATCTCGGCCTTTTCCTGGCGGTAGTACTGCACCAACGGGATATTGCTTGGGCAGACAAAGGCGCAGGCGCCGCATTCAATGCAATCGAACAGATTATGATTGCGGGCTTTTTCGTGTTCTTCGCCGCGGCTGAACCAGTAAAGCTGTTGCGGCAGCAAGCCTGCCGGGCAGGCATCGACACACAGACCGCAGCGGATACAGGACTGTTCAGGCTCCTGCGGTGCCATTTCGCTGACCGACGGAGCCAAAATGCAGTTGCTGATTTTAACGATGGGTACGTTAAGGGCGGGCAGGGTAAAGCCCATCAGCGGGCCGCCCATCACCACCATTTGCTGTGCCTGCGGCTGGAAGCCGGCAAAATTCAACAGATGCTGCACCGGCGTGCCGATGCGTGCCCACAGGTTGCCCGGCTGGCTAAGCGCATCGCCGGTCAGGGTCACCACGCGCTCGATCAGCGGTTCGCCGTCGACAATGGCGCGCTTAATGGCGAAAGCGGTGCCGACGTTTTGCATCAGCACGCCGATGGCGGAAGAGTGCTTGCCGTGCGGCACTTCCTTGCCGAGCAGGATCTTGGTGAGCTGTTTGGCGCCGCCGGAAGGGTATTTGGTCGGGATCACCCGCAGGGCGATGCCCGGTTGATCGCGCAGCGCCAGCTTCAGTGCATCGATCGCTTCCGGCTTGTTGTCTTCGATGCCAATCAGCGTAACCTTGGGTTGCAGCAGGTGACGCAAAATCTGCGTGCCTTCGATAATCTGGTCGGCGTGTTCGCGCATCAGACGGTCGTCGGCGGTGATATAAGGCTCGCATTCGGCTGCGTTGAGGATCAGCGTTTCCACGCCGCTCATGCCGCCCTGCAGTTTGCTGGCGGTCGGGAAACCGGCGCCACCCAGCCCGGCGATGCCGGCCTGATGAATGCGTTGCAGCAGCTCCTGCGCCGCCAGTTGGCGGTAGTCCGCCACCGGCGCACGTTCGCACCAACGGTCTTCGCCGTCCGCCTGGATAGTCACGCACAGCTCAGCCAACCCGGAAGGATGGGCTGTGATATGCGGCTTGATGGCACTGACGATGCCGGAGGTCGGTGCGTGTACCGGCACCGTACGGCCTCGGCCAACGGTCAAAGGTTGGCCTTTCAACACCCGGTCGCCGACGTTGACGCACAGCTCGCCTTCCGGCCCAAGATGCTGTTGCAGGGGAATAATAAAGCGCTCGGCCAACGGAGCGGTGCGCAGCGGCGTCCCGCTGGACTGAGTCTTCATTTCCGGTGGATGGATCCCGCCGTCGAAATCCCAAATCCGGTCTTTTTTGAAGGCGGCGAACAGATTAAGCATGTTGCTCCACGTGGATCACTTGCACCGGAATCGTCTTCATATCCCACTTCCAGTTGGCAGTGGTGGTGGCGACCGGTTTCATTTCAATACAATCGGTAGGGCACGGCGCAACGCACAGGTCACAGCCGGTACAGAGATCGGTAATTACGGTGTGCATGGCGCGAGTGGCACCGACGATGGCATCCACCGGGCAGGCCTGAATGCACTTGGTGCAGCCGATGCAATTGGCTTCATCAATATAGGCCACCTGGCGCACCGGCTCGACGGCGGCTTCGCTACCCAGCGGTTGCGGCTCGACGTTAAGCAGTTCCGCCAGTTTCAGCATCACCTGCTCGCCGCCCGGCGCGCATTTGTTGATCATCTCGCCGTTGGCGACGGCTTCGGCATAAGGGCGACAGCCGGGGTAACCGCACTGGCCGCATTGGCTCTGCGGCAGGATCTCGTCGACCTGTTCGGCCACCGGATCTTCTTCCACTTCAAAGCGGCGGGCGGCAAAGCCCAGCACCAGGCCGAACAACAGGCCGAGGGCGCTAAGCGCAGCGATAGCAATCCATAACGCCGTCATTAGAATTTCACCAGCCCGGTAAAGCCCATAAAGGCCAGCGACATCAGCCCGGCGGTGATCAGCGCGATGGAAGAACCGCGGAACGGCGCAGGTACGTCGGCGACCGCCAGCCGTTCGCGAATGGCGGCGAACAACACCATCACCAACGAGAAGCCGGCCGCGGCGCTAAAGCCGTACACTGCCGATTGCAGGAAGTTGTAGCCGAGATTGACGTTAAGTAAGGCTACGCCAAGCACGGCGCAGTTGGTGGTGATCAGCGGCAGGAAGATGCCCAGCAGGCGATACAACGCCGGGCTGGTTTTGCGCACCACCATCTCGGTAAATTGCACCACAACGGCGATCACCAGAATAAATGACAGCGTGCGCAGGTACACCAGATCCAGCGGAACCAGGATAAAGGTGTTGATCACCCAGGCGCTGACGGAGGCCAGCGTCATGACGAAGGTGGTGGCCATCCCCATGCCGATGGCGCTTTCCAGCTTCTTGGATACGCCAAGGAACGGGCACAGGCCAAGAAACTTCACCAAAACGAAGTTATTCACCAGGACGGTGCCGACAAACAGGAGCAGGTATTCGGTCATTGCGATGCCTAAAAAAATAAAAGCCGCCTATTATCGGGAATTGGCGGCGTAACGACAACATAGGGATAGCAGGGTTATTGCTCTTTTTGCCCTTTTTTGGCGAAAATTTACACAATTATCCGCATAAAACGTGCTACAACGGGATTCAGCGCTCGGTAAAGGTGCCTTTTACCCGTTGCGAACGCTTCATATAGGGGACCAGCAGCGCTGCCATCAGCAGCGGCCAACCCAGACTGCGCACTGCCAACTCGTCCGGCACCGGCGCAAAGGCGAAGGCTTTTATCGCCAGCAGCACGGTGATCAATAGCCATACCAAAAACAGCTTGGGGAAACGCTGCGAGCGCTGACAAAACAGCCACAGCAGCCACAAAGTAAAGCACCACATCGCCAGCGTGGTCAGCACCGAAAAATACCATTGCAGGGTAAATGCCTGGGCGTTGGTCAGCAGATATTCGCGCGATTCCGGCATGAAAATCGCCATGCCATACAGGAGCATCATCAGGCTGGCGCTAAGCAGGGTGACAATCATATAGGCCATCGGGGCCAGCAACCAACCGCCAATACGGGTGTATTCAGCTTGAGACATAAACGGCTTCCTGGGTAAGACATGAAGCCGCATAGCTTAGCGGGTAATAGGGGGTTAGTCATCAATATCAAGCGGATGGTCGGGATCTGGGGGCAAGGGCAGCACGTTTGGCTACCGGCAGCCGGTTTTCCCCCCGGCTGCCGACAGATTAACGGCGGTTAAGCTGATAGTAGGCTTCGTTCCAGCGGATTTCGTTTTTGAACGCCGGCAGAGCGGTGGCGTTATCGATCAACAAGAACTCGATGTTGTGCATCTCGGCGTACAGCCGCAGTTGGTCTGCGTCCAGCGCCTGGGAGAACACGGTGTGGTGCGCGCCGCCGGCCAGGATCCAGGCTTCTGCGGCGGTGGCCAGCGTCGGCTGAGCCCGCCAGATGGCGCGTGCTACCGGCAGCTTGGGCAGCGGGTGCGGCTGTTCCACGGTATCCACCTGATTGACCAGCAGACGGAAACGGTCGCCCATGTCGATCAGGCTGGCGTTAACCGCCGGGCCGGCCGGGGTGGAGAAAATCAGTCGCGCCGGATCCGCCTTGCCGCCGATGCCGAGCGGTTGAATGTCCAGCAGCGGTTTGCTTTCTTTGGCGATTGAGGGGCACACCTCCAGCATGTGCGAACCGACCACCAGATCGTTGCCCGGCTGGAAGTGATAAGTGTAATCCTCCATAAACGAGGTACCGCCGTTCAGCCCATCGGCCATCACTTTCAGGATGCGCAGCAGTGCGGCGGTCTTCCAGTCGCCTTCGCCGCCAAAGCCGTAGCCCTGTTGCATCAGACGTTGCACCGCCAGCCCTGGCAACTGCTTCATGCCGTGCAGGTCTTCAAAGTTGGTGGTAAAGGCCTGGAAATTGCCCTGTTCCAGAAAGCGTTTCATCCCCAGCTCGATGCGTGCCGCGTCGATCAGGTTCTCGCGCTTTTCACCGTTGATTTTCGCCGCGTCGCTCAGCACATAGCTGGCTTCGTACTCTTCAATCAGGGTGTCCACATCGCCGCGGCTGACCTCATTGATCACGCTGACCAAATCGCCGATACCATAGGCATTGACCGAGTAGCCGAACTGGATCTGCGCGCCGACCTTATCACCCTCGGTCACCGCCACTTCGCGCATGTTGTCACCAAAACGCGCCACTTTCAGCTGCCGGCTCGCCTGTTTGGCGGCGGCGGCGCGCATCCACTGGGCAATGCGGCGGTGTGCTTCAGGATCCTGCCAATGGCCGGCAACCACGCTGTGCTGTTGGCGCATGCGGGCACCGATAAAGCCGAACTCACGGCCGCCGTGGGCGGTCTGGTTCAGGTTCATAAAGTCCATATCCATGCTGTCCCAGGGCACCTGGGCATTGAACTGGGTATGGAATTGCAGCAAGGGTTTGTTGAGGATCGACAGCCCGGCGATCCACATTTTGGCCGGCGAGAAGGTGTGCAACCAGGTCAGGATGCCGATGCATTCCTGACGATAGTTGGCGTCGCGGCACAGGGCGGTAATTTCATCCGGCGTGGTGACCAGCGGTTTCAGCACCAGTTTTACCGGCAATCCTGCCTCGCGGTTGAGACTTTCCACTACCTGTTCGGCGTGCGCCTTGACCTGTTGCAGGGTTTGCGGGCCGTACAGGTGCTGGCTGCCGATGGCGAACCAGACTTCATGCTGCTTAAATGCATCCATCAGAGACTCCTGGGGGTTAGTGTCGGGTATCGAAATTCAGCATGGCGAGTCTGCGCCAGGGGCGTAACGCGGCTCGGCGGCCAGGCACCATTGCTGATAACGTTGATAAAGCTGTTGATAGCGGGCGACACGCTGCGGATCCGGCTGCAGCGTGCGTTCGATGCCGCAGGCCATTTGGCGCTGCGCTTCGGGCACGCTGCTGAAATGGCCGGCGGCCACGGCGGCGAAGATTGCCGCGCCGAGCGCGCAGCATTGATCGGAGGCGACAATCTGTAGCGGGCGGTTCATCACGTCGGCGCAGGCCTGCATGATCGTCGGTGATTTACGCGCAATACCGCCCATGGCCAGCACGTTATCTACCGGGATGTCCTGCTGTTCGAAGCACTCCATGATGGCGCGGGCGCCAAAGGCGGTGGCGGCAATAAATCCGCCGAACAGCGTCGGCGCATCGGTGCCGAGGTTCAGATCGGTAATCACGCCTTTCAGGCGCTGGTTGGCGTAGGGAGTGCGGCGGCCGTTAAACCAGTCCAGCACCACCGGCAGGTGATCCAGCGACGGATTGTTGGCCCAGGATTCGGTTAGCGCGGCCAGCAGGCCGGCTTCAATCTGTGTCAACTGAGGTTGCAGTTCGGGGTGGTTTTTCGCCGCTTCATGCAACGGCCAACTCAGCAAACGGCTGAACCAGGCATACATATCGCCAAAGGCCGATTGCCCGGCCTCAAGGCCTATCAGTTCCGGCACCACGCTGCCGTCGACCTGGCCGCAGATGCCTTCGATGGCGCGCCCGTCGACCCGCTGGCGATCGGCGATCAGGATGTCGCAGGTGGAGGTGCCAATCACCTTCACCAGGGTATAGGGTTGCGCCCCGGCGCCTACCGCCCCCATATGGCAGTCGAATGCGCCGCCGGACAGCACCACGCTCTCAGACAGCCCGAGGCGTGCGGCCCACTCGGCGGTGAGCGTGCCGACCGGCAAATCGGCAGTGTGGGAATCTTCAAACAAAGGCCAGGGCAGATCTTCGACCAACAACGGATCGAGCGCGGCGAAGAACGCTTTCGGCGGCAGGCCGCCCCAGTCGGGGTGCCACAGCGTTTTATGCCCGACGCTGCAGCGTCCACGTTTCAAACGTTGTGGAGCGGTGGTACCGGACAGCAGCGCCGGCACCCAGTCGCACAGCTCCACCCAGGAGGCGGCGGCCTGGCGCACTCCGGCGTCCTGACGCGAAACGTGCAGGATCTTGGCCCAGAACCATTCGGATGAATAAACACCGCCGATATAGCGAGAATAATCGGGGAAATCGCCGCTGCGGCAAAGCCGGTTGATGGCGTCGGCTTCCTCGATGGCGGTGTGATCTTTCCACAGCACAAACATGGCGTTCGGGTTGTCGGCAAACTCCGGCCGCAGCGCCAGCACCTTGCCCTGCGCGTCAATGGGCGCAGGCGTGGAGCCGGTCGAATCGACCCCGATGCCGATCACCTGCAGCCGTTGTTGCGGGGGCATTCGCTGCACCAGGCTGACGATCGCCTGCTCCATGGCTTCTATATAGTCGAGTGGATGGTGGCGGAATCGGTTCTCTGCTGCGTTGCAGAATTCGCCGCGTTGCCAGCGAGGGTAGTAAACCACTTCGGTATCCAATTCCTGGCCGTTATGGCAGTCAACCGCCAATACCCGCACCGAATCGCTGCCGAAGTCCAATCCCAGGGCAATAGCGCCTGCCGTCATGATGTTGACTCCTGATGTGTTAATACGCTGTGACAACCATAGGAGCCGGAGCGGTGGGCAGGTGAGGAGCCATTAGCTGGAAGTATGCACTTTTCTGCTTCGCACAGTGATTTTGTGACGGTTGTCATAAGTTGATGCTTGGCGGAATTCGCTAAATATATGCACATATCTGCTGTATTCCACGGATGTGATAGCGCTCTACATTTTGGCAACAAATACCCGCTAAAACTTAAGCCGTCTTACAGCTGGTGTTGGTCGATGCCGCGAAAACAAGCGTCACGCCGACAACAGGCACCCTAATGATAACGTTTTCACGGTGAGCAAATTTATTCGCCGAAGAGAACAAAACTGCGGAGAACATCATGCATAAATTCACTAAGGCGCTGGCGGCACTGGGGCTGGCGGCCGTTATGTCACATTCGGCTGTCGCCGAGACCATGAAGCTGGGCTTTTTGGTCAAGCAGCCAGAGGAACCCTGGTTCCAGACCGAATGGAAATTTGCCGACAAGGCCGGTAAGGATCTCGGTTTTGAAGTGATTAAAATCGCGGTGCCGGACGGGGAAAAAACCCTTAACGCCATCGACAGTCTGGCGGCCAGCGGAGCCAAGGGTTTTGTCATCTGCACGCCGGATCCGAAACTCGGCTCGGCGATCGTCGCCAAGGCGCGCAGTTACAACCTGAAAGTGATCGCCGTGGACGATCAGTTCGTCACCGCCAAAGGCAAACCTATGGACAGCGTGCCGCTGGTGATGATGGCGGCCACCAAAATCGGTGAGCGACAGGGCCAGGAGCTGTGGAAAGAGATGAACAAACGCGGCTGGAAACCGGCGGACAGCGCCGTGATGGCGATCACCGCCGATGAGCTGGATACCGCCCGTCGCCGCACCGGCGGTTCGATTGCCGCGTTGAAAGCGGCCGGCTTCCCGGAAAAACAAATCTACTCGGTACCGACCAAGTCCAACGATATTCCTGGGGCGTTCGACGCCGCCAACTCGATGCTGGTGCAACATCCTGAAGTGAAAAACTGGCTGATTGTCGGCATGAACGACAACACCGTACTGGGCGGCGTGCGCGCAACCGAAGGCCAGGGCTTCAAGGCACCGAACGTGATCGGCATCGGCATCAACGGTGTGGACGCGGTCAGCGAACTGTCCAAGGCGCAGGCTACCGGTTTCTACGGGTCGCTGCTGCCAAGCCCCGACATTCACGGCTACAAAAGCATTCAGATGCTGCACGACTGGGTAGAGAAGGGTGTGGAACCGCAGAAATTTACCGAAGTGACCGACGTGGTGCTGATCACCCGCGACAACTTTAAAACCGAACTGCAGAAAAAAGGCCTGATGTAATCACCGAGCCGCCCGCCGCGTTAACGCCGGGCGGCATTTTTGACCGCAGGAGGATCGCATTATGACCGCCGCATTGCCGTATCTGACGTTTAAAGGCATCGGTAAAACCTTCCCGGGCGTGAAGGCGCTGGATGATATCAGTTTCAGCTGTCAGGCCGGGCAGATCCACGCGTTGATGGGGGAAAACGGCGCCGGGAAATCGACGCTGCTCAAAATTCTCAGCGGCAACTACGCGCCGACCCAGGGCGAAATTCAGCTGAAAGGCCAGCCGGTACAGTTCGCCAACACCACCGATGCCTTGAACGCCGGGGTAGCGATTATCTACCAGGAGCTGCATCTGGTGCCGGAAATGACGGTGGCGGAGAACATTTATCTCGGCCAGTTGCCGACCAAACTCGGGCTGGTGGATCGCAAGTTGTTGCGTTACGAATCCCGCTTGCAGCTGGAACATCTCGGGCTGGATATCGACCCGGATACCCCCTTGAAATACCTGTCGATCGGCCAGTGGCAGATGGTGGAAATCGCCAAGGCGTTGGCGCGCAACGCCAAAGTGATCGCGTTTGACGAACCGACCAGTTCCCTGTCCGCCAGGGAGATTGAGCAATTGTTCCGGGTGATCCGTGAACTGCGCGCCGAAGGGCGGGTGATCCTCTACGTTTCGCACCGTATGGAGGAAATCTTTGCCCTTAGCGATGCCATTACGGTATTCAAAGACGGCCGCTATGTGCGCACTTTTGACGACATGAGCCAGGTCAACAACGCGCAACTGGTGCAGGCGATGGTGGGCCGCGATATCGCTGACGTCTACGGTTATCAGCCGCGTGCGCTGGGGCCGGTTAGGTTGATGCTACAGGGATTGCAGGCACCTGGCGTCAAAACCCCTATCGATCTGAACGTGCGGGCCGGGGAGATTGTCGGGCTGTTCGGCCTGGTGGGCGCCGGGCGCAGCGAACTGATGAAGGGCATTTTCGGCGCCACGCGGGTCAGTAGCGGGCAACTGACGCTGGATGGCCAGCGGCTGGACATCCGTTCGCCGATAGACGCTATCCGCGCCGGCATCATGCTGTGCCCGGAGGACCGCAAGGCGGACGGCATCATTCCGGTGCATTCGGTGCGAGACAACATCAACATCAGCGCGCGGCGTAAAAGTATCCGCGCAGGCTGCCTGATCAATAACGGCTGGGAAATCAGCAATGCCGACCACCACATCCGTGCGCTGAATATCAAAACCCCAAGTGCCGGTCAGCTGATTATGAATTTATCCGGCGGCAACCAACAGAAGGCGATTCTGGGCCGCTGGCTGTCGGAAGAAATGAAAGTGATCCTGCTGGATGAGCCGACGCGCGGTATCGACGTCGGCGCCAAGCATGAAATCTACCATGTGATTTACCAACTGGCGCAGCAGGGCATCGCGGTGCTGTTCGCTTCCAGCGATTTGCCCGAAGTGCTGGGGCTGGCGGATCGCATCATCGTGATGCGCGAAGGTGCCATTTCCGGCGAGTTACTGCACGACGATGCCAGCGAGGAGAAAGCCCTCAGCCTGGCGATGCTGCGCACCCCCGATATTGCCCCTGATGCCGCTACGGCGGTGGCCTGATTGTGAAGGAGAAAGAGATGTCGACCATAACGACCCATTCCGTGAAAAACCGCAGCGGCCGGGGGCTGGCGCGTATCTGGGACAGCTACGGCATGCTGGTGGTGTTCGCGGTGCTGTTTATCGCCTGCATAGTGTTTGTGCCTAACTTCGGCTCTTTCATCAACATGAAAGGGCTGGGGCTGGCGATATCCATGTCCGGCATGGTGGCCTGCGGCATGCTGTTTTGCCTGGCCTCCGGCGACTTCGATCTGTCCGTCGCCTCGGTCATCGCCTGTGCCGGGGTCACCACCGCGGTGGTGATCAACCTGACCGAAAGCCTGTGGATCGGCGTAGGCGCCGGCCTGCTGTTGGGCGTGGCGTCGGGATTGATTAACGGCTTTGTCATCGCTCGGCTGAAAATCAACGCCCTGATCACCACGCTGGCCACCATGCAGATCTTGCGCGGCCTGGCCTACATCATTTCCGACGGCAAGGCGGTGGGCATTGAAGACGAACGCTTCTTCACCCTGGGCTACGCCAACTGGCTGGGGCTGCCTGCGCCGATCTGGATCACCGTCGCCTGCCTGATCCTGTTCGGTTTCCTGCTCAACAAAACCACCTTTGGCCGCAATACGCTGGCGATCGGCGGCAACGAAGAGGCGGCGCGGCTGGCCGGGGTACCGGTGGTGCGCACCAAAATCATCATCTTTGTGCTGTCCGGTCTGGTGTCGGCCGCCGCCGGCATCATTCTGGCTTCGCGCATGACCAGCGGCCAGCCGATGACCTCGATCGGCTATGAGCTGATCGTGATCTCGGCCTGCGTACTGGGCGGGGTGTCGCTGAAGGGCGGTATCGGCAAGATTTCCTACGTTATTGCCGGCATCCTGATCCTCGGGACGGTAGAAAACGCGATGAATTTGCTGAATATCTCGCCGTTCTCGCAATATGTGGTACGCGGCGTGATCCTGCTGGCGGCGGTAATTTTCGACCGCTACAAACAGCAGGCCAAACGCACGGCGTAGAAAATCGCTAACCCTGCTCACAGTTCTGCCATCGGCCCGAGCAGTTATCTGCCGGGCCGATACACTACGTATACCAGACTGCTGACAAAGCCCGTTATTAGGGAGAGCGTGCCGAAGGGGTCGTAACGGCCTTGGCCGTCGGAGCGCCCCTCGGTGCGTTAGGCCCGGGTATCTCGGACTCAAAGACAACTTTGTCATCAACCTCACAATACAAGCCGTTTGAGGAGGACCGATGTATCATCGCATGGCACAGGAACCGCAACCGAACCCGCTGTTACCGGGTTACACCTTCAACGCCTATCTGGTTGCCGGGCTGACGCCGATCATGGCGGACGGCCCGCTGGATTTCTTTATCGACCGCCCCGGTGGCATGAAGGGTTATATTCTCAATCTGACCATCAAGGGCCAGGGCAAGGTGTTCGACGGCGAGGACACCTTATACTGCAATCCCGGCGACCTGCTGCTGTTTCCTCCCAAGGCACCTCATTACTACGGCCGTTCACCGGACAGCGATTGTTGGTATCACCGCTGGGTTTATTTCCGCCCGCGCGCTTATTGGGCCGATTGGCTGGAATGGCACAGCAAAACCCATGAGGTAGGGCGCCTGACGCTGCCAAACAATAACCTGCTGCTGGAATTCGATCGGCTGTTCGCCAATATCGAACAGACCCAGCGTTCCGGCCGCCGTTTTGCGGAAGAGCTGGGCATGAACCTGCTGGAACGCCTGTTGCTGCGCGCGATGGAAGAAGATCCGCTCAGCCCGCAGAAAATCATGGATCCGCGCGTCATAGAAGCCTGTCAGTTCATCACCGGCAACCTGGCGGGCGAGTTGCGCATCGACGAGGTGGCGCGCCATGTCTGCCTGTCGCCGTCGCGGCTGGCGCACCTGTTCCGTGAGCAGGTGGGCATCAATATCCTGCGCTGGCGCGAGGATCAGCGGGTGATCCGCGCCAAGCTGCTGTTGCAGACCACGCAGGAGTCGATCGCCACTATCGGCCGGGTGGTGGGCTACGACGATCAACTCTATTTTTCTCGCGTATTCCGCAAGCGGGTCGGCGTCAGCCCAAGCGATTTCCGGCGCCGCAGCCTGGAGATTAACTACCCGGCGAAAAGCCGGCGCGAATCGCCTTACGCGGCGGTGAGCAGTTAACCCAAGGCTGTGCCCGGGCCCGCCATTGCCGGACGCAGCCTCATTTACTTCTTGTTCCCGCCTGCGTCATGGTGTCAAATCGGATGGGTCTATAGCGAGCCAGCAAGAGGAAATACCATGGCAGAAAAAATTCGGGTTGGGCTGGTCGGTTACGGCTATGCCAGCAAAACCTTTCATGCGCCGCTGATTGTCGGCACCCCGGGCGTAGAACTGGCCGCCGTGTCGAGCAGCGATGCAGGCAAAGTGCACGCCGACTGGCCTGCGATGACCGTAGTGAGCGATCCGCAGGCATTGTTCAACGACCCGTCTATCGATCTGATCGTCATTCCCACCCCCAACGATACCCACTTTCCACTGGCGCAGCAGGCGATGGCCGCCGGCAAGCACGTGGTGGTAGACAAACCCTTTACCGTGACATTGTCACAAGCGCAAGAGCTGAAACAACAGGCGGAACAGAGCGGCAAACTGTTGTCGGTGTTCCACAACCGCCGCTGGGACAGCGATTTCCTCACGCTCAAGACGTTGCTGAAAGACGGCGCGCTCGGTGAAGTGGTTTACTTTGAATCGCATTTCGATCGCTTCAGGCCGGAAGTGCGCCAGCGCTGGCGCGAACAGGCCGGCGCCGGCACCGGCATCTGGTACGATTTGGGGCCGCACCTGATCGATCAGACGTTGCAACTGTTCGGCAAGCCGGAAACGCTGTTTGTCGATCTGGGCGAACTGCGTCCTGGCTCGCAATCGGTGGACTATTTCCATGCGGTGTTGAACTACGGCCACCGCCGGGTGGTGTTGCATGGCACGGTGCTGGCGGCGGCGGAAACCGCGCGTTATATCGTACATGGCACTCAGGGCAGCTTTATCAAGTTTGGGCTGGATCCGCAGGAGGACCGCCTGAAATCCGGTGAGCGCCTGCCGCAGGCTGACTGGGGCTACGATATGCGCGACGGTGTAGTGACGTTGTCACGCGATGGCGTGCTGGCGGAGAAGCCGTTGCTGAGCATTCCCGGCAACTACCCGGCCTATTACGCGGCAATCCGCGATGCGATTAACGGCGAGGGCGAAAACCCGGTGCCGGCCGGCGACGCCATCAAAGTGATGGAAATGATCGAGCTGGGCATTGAATCTGCGAAACAGCAAAGGGCGTTACCGGTAGTCTGATCGCCGTAGCTTCCGCCATTTATGGTTCCGGGTTCGCTTGTCGAACCCGTTTTACTCTTCGAGGGATCCCTGTTCATGTCCTGGTTACAGCGTCTGCGCATTGATAAGTTTTTGTTGGTCCTGATTGTGGTGGTGATCGTCGCCTCTATATTCCCCTGCGAAGGGGTATGGAAAACCTTCTTCGAACGCCTGACAACCGCTGCCATTGCGCTGCTGTTCTTTATGCATGGCGCCAAGCTGTCGCGTGAGGCGATTATCGCCGGCATGAGCCACTGGAAACTCCATCTGGTGGTGTTTCTCAGCACTTTCGCGTTGTTCCCGCTATTGGGACTGGCGATGAATTGGATGGTGCCGGGGCTGATGACGCCGACGGTTTATCTGGGCTTCCTGTATCTGTGTGCGTTGCCGGCGACGGTGCAGTCGGCCATCGCTTTCACTTCTGCGGCGGGCGGTAACGTGGCTGCGGCGATTTGCAGCGCCTCGGCGTCCAGTATCCTCGGCGTTTTCCTGTCGCCGCTGCTGGTGGGGGCCTTGATGCATACCCAGGGTGGGAACACCGATGTGCTGCACGCCATCGGTTCGATAATCCTGCAATTGATGGTGCCGTTTGTGGTGGGGCATTTGGCGCGACCGTTGATCGGTAAATGGGTCGATCGCCACCGTAAACTGATCAACATCACTGACCGTTCATCGATATTGCTGGTGGTGTATACCGCGTTCAGCGCGGCGGTGGTGGAAGGCATCTGGCACCGGATTGATGGCTGGTCGTTGCTGACCATTCTGGTGATGTCGCTGGTGCTGCTGACGGTGGTGCTGATTATCAACACATACACTGCGCGCTGGCTGGGGTTCGATACCGCCGATGAAATCACTATTGTGTTCTGCGGCTCGAAAAAGAGCCTGGCGAACGGCATTCCGATGGCTAACGTGCTGTTTCCGGCCGCTGCGGTGGGGGCCATGGTGCTGCCGCTGATGATTTTCCATCAGGTGCAACTGATGGTGTGCGCCGTACTGGCGCAGCGCTATGCGCGCAAAACAGCCAAACAGCGAGAGGCGCTGGCGGTGAAATAAACCGGGGCGCGTTATACGCGCCCCTTGCTTCATCAGCCTCGCACTTTATCGCGCAGAGCCTGCTTTTCCTGCTCGCTGAGGAACGCCATTTTCAGGCCGTTTTCCTGTGCGGTGCGGATTTCAGCCGGCGTCAGCCCGGCCTGTGGCGCCGCTACCCGATATTCGTGTTCGATCTCAATGCCCTGAACCGCCGGGTCATCGGTGTTGATCGAGGCCAGCACGCCGTGGCGCAGGAATTTCGCCAGCGGGTGCTGGGCCAGGGAAGAGACGGTGCTGGTCTGAATATTGGAGGTCAGGCAGGATTCGATGCCGATACCGTGTTCAGCCAGGAAGTCCATCAGCGCCGGATCCTCAATCGCTTTCACCCCGTGGCCGATACGCTCGGCACCCAGCTCGCGGATCGCCTGCCAGATGCTTTCCGGACCTGCGGCTTCGCCCGCGTGCACGGTAATGCGCAAGCCGGCGTCGCGGGCGCGGTTGAAGTGGCTGAGGAACAGGCTGCCCGGGAAGCCCAGCTCGTCACCGGCCAGATCCAGCGCGGTAATGCCGTCGCGGTGCGCCAACAGGCCTTCCAGTTCTTGCAGACAGGCCGCTTCGCCAAAGGTGCGGCTCATGATGCCGATCAGGCGGACATCGATACCCCGATCGCGAACGCCGGAACGAATGCCGTCAATCACCGCTTCGACTACGCCCGCCACCGGCAAATGATGTTTCATCGCCATGTAATACGGCGAGAAGCGCAGCTCGGCATAGTGCAGGCCGTTATTGGCCGCGTCCTCTACGTTTTCATAGGCAACCCGGCGGCAGGCATCCAGGTCGCCCAGCACCGCCACGCCCCAGTCCAGTTTTTGCAGAAAGCTGATCAGATCCGGTTCGGCATGGGTGATTTGCACGTGCGGGCGCAACGCTTCCAGCTCGTCGGCGGGCAGGGTCAGATTGAACTGACGGCCCAGATCGAGAATGGTTTGCGCACGGATGTTGCCGTCGAGATGACGGTGAATGTCGGTAAGCGGTAGGCGGGAGTCAATCATGATCTGCACTCGTTATTTTGTTGTAGGTAAAGTGCATATCAGTATAAAAACAAAAGAATGAAAATTGCCATTACGTTGCATAAAAAAGTGATTAAAGTCACATTAATTGCGAAGGGCGTCGCATTTTTGTGCAATGGCGGGAGAAGCTCCCGCGTTTGCTCTGACCCGCAGTCGCGGAAAGCATCAACCTGCCATCCGCTTACCGATGTTATCGCCACCGATGCCGTACTCCGCCAGCCAATCGACAATCCTGCCTATCTCCACCGGCTGGGCCTGCTCAACCCGGATCACCGGGCCGATGGCCATCGGGGCGGCGCGTTCGGCCAGCGCTCGCAATTCAGGCAAATATTCTGCACCGGGGTGGCCTTTGGGCCGTTGCCCGATGCGCGAACCATAGCGTTCTGCCGCCAGCTCGCCGGAAATCTGGTTCCACACCTCCAGGGGATGCGTCACCCCGGCTTCACGCAAGTAATGGCGCAACTGTTCCCTGGGTTGAAAGCCGAACCAGGCGTCGATTACGTAAGTACAGCATTCGGGCGCCTGTGCCACGATTGACCAAATGGCTTCATAAGCGGCGCAGCCAAGCCGCCGGTTCAGCCCCCGATCCACGTTGTCCAGCCGCGACATAAAAGGTTCCTTGATGCCGTCGATGGCCAGATAAGGCAGGCCGAAATGCTGTGCCAAAGCCTGCGCGACGGTGCTTTTGCCGGAGGCAGGAACGCCATTGACCAGAATGACGGTTTTTCCGCTTGCCAGAGTCATAATATGTCCACCACCTCTTGCCATATTTTCGCCGCGCGGAGCTTGTCGAGCCGCTCTTTATTGTCCAGCAAATCGACAATGGCGCGAATGCCGTCTTCAATATGCCGGTTACTGTCGGTTGCGCCGAACAGGATGACGATATCGGCCTTTTCGCTGTCCCGAAAGGCGATGGGCTCCTCGAGCAACACCATGCTGAAGCAGTTTTTAATCACCCCGCACTCCGGCCGCGCGTGAGGGATGGCGATGCCTTCGTCAAACACGTAGTACGCGCCATGGGCCAGCGTATTGCTGATCACCGCCTGATAATAAGAGGCGTGAATATAGCCGTTATCCACCAAGGGCTGCGCCGCCAGCGTAATGACCTTTTTCCAGTCCGTTTCCTTGACGCCGACCTGTATGGCGCCGGCTTCAATCAGCAGTTGTTTAATTGTCATCATGATCCCTCAGAGATTTTTCCTGATAATATTGCGCAGCTCGTCCATCTTGATAAAAACGGCATCGATATGGTGGCGATGATTCTGGCTTTTGGCATAAAGCTTTACTGCCCGATTATAGGCCAGCATTAATGTCTTATGAATATCGCCGTCCGCCGGCGTTGCCGCCAACCGCCGTTCCAGTACGTTAATTTCGGCTGCAATTTCATTGGCTTCATCATCGTAATTCGCGACGGGCAGTATTTCTTTTTCCCGCTGACGCTTCATAAAATTAAACATATATTCTCCAGTCTATACCTGCGCTTTTCACGCCGCAGCATGGTGTATCAATCGGCCCCTGCAAGGGCGAATATATCCACCCCCGACTCAGCGAGCGCAGCATGCAGCGCCCCTGTAATAGCTGGGGATCCGGGACAGATGAGTTAACCGCTTGGCCGCGACCTGAAATGCACAGGGTATATATTACAAAGAAAATAACGATATTCAGACTGCTGACAAAGCTCATTATTAGGGAGAGCGTGCCGAAGGGGTCGTAGCGGCTTGCCGCCGACCAATTTGCCTGGAGCAAATTGGAACGACTTTATGTCGGCCCGAAGGGTGGGACACATGGATGTGTCTCATAATGGCCCCTCGGTGCGCTAGGCCCGGGTATCTCGGGCTTAAAGGCACCTTGTCATTAATATCAACCGTTATTTAAACAGACCGATCTTTTCCGTTAATACTTCGGTGACGGCATTATTGGCCGGGATCAGGAATTTGCGCACGCTGTCGTTCACTTTGCCTTTTTCAAACGTCTGCTTGCAGCGCCCAACCCACTGCACGTTCATCTCGGTGCCCACGTTGACCTTTTCAATGCCGCCGGCTACCGCGCGCCGCATATCGTCATCGCTGACCCCGGTGCCGCCATGCAACACCAGCGGGGTATGGGTGGCCTCGGTGATTTCCGCCAGGCGCTGGTGCTGGATATGCGCCTTGCCGGTATATAGCCCGTGAACGGTACCGACCGACACGGCCAGCATATCGACCCCGGTTTCGTCTACAAAGCGCTTGGCGTCTTCTACGGTAGTAAAACAGATGTCCTCTTCCGCGACTGCCTTGCCGTCCTCCGAGCCGCCGATAGCGCCCAGTTCAGCCTCCACCGAGACGTTACGTTGGCGGGCAATGTCGATCACCTTGCGGGTATTGGCGATATTCTCTTCCATATCAAGATGCGAACCGTCATACATCACCGAACTGAAACCGGCATCAATCGCCGTCTCGATGGAGGCGATGTCCGAGCAGTGATCCAGATGCAGACAGGTGGGCACGTCTTCGCTTGCCGCCAGCGAGCGCACCGAATCAACCAGCAGCCGGTAACCCAGATACTCGGCGGTACCGGTGGAAATCTGGATCATCAGCGGGCTGTGGGTGGCCTTGGCCGCCCTGAAAAAGGCCGGCAGCATCTCCAGGCAATGGAGATTGAATGAGCCTATCGCCTTGAAGTCGCGGGCTTTGGCAACGGACAACAGTTCGTTGAAATTATAGAGTTTCATGGACTTTTCCCTCATGGTGTTTGGTTGATTTACCGTTAACAAACCACGCAATCAGCGTGACGAAGACAATGAACAGGGTGATGAACAGCCAGTTGCCCTGGAAGGCATGCCCCATCACCAGGCCGCTGCTGATGACGTCGGAATCGCTGAAGGTCACGCCGACAAAGCCGTAACTTTCCAGCATCGGCACCAGAATGGCCGGCAGGAAGGTGATGAACAGACCGTGAACCACGCCGCCGATCATCGCGCCGCGTCGTCCGCCAAGGGCGTTACCGAAAATGCCTGCGGTGCCGCCGGCGAAAAAGTTGGTGAGCAGACCGGGCAGGATCATCGCCAGACCGAACATCGGGAAAACGATCATGCCGATGATTGAGCCCAGGGTCGTGGCCAGGAAGCCGACAATCACCGCGTTGGGCGCATAGGGGAACAACACCGGGCAATCCAGCGCCGGGCGGGCATCCGGCACGATGCGCATGGCAATGCCGCGAAACGCCGGCACCAGCTCATTCAGCAACAGACGCACGCCGCTGTAGAGGATAAACACGCCGGCGACGAACTGAATGGCCTGCATAAAGGAGTACATCAGGTAGTTCATGCCACCGGCGTATTGGGCGATGAACTGCGGCCCGGCCGCCAGCGCGGGGATCAGGTACATCGGGATCATCACCACCGCCATCGACAGATAGGTGTCTTGCAGAAACTTGAAGTTGTCGGGTAACTCCAGATCCTCGGTGGAACGCGACCCTTTGCCGACCACCTTGGCGACCGCCGCCTGCACCAGATAACCGATGGTGCAGAAGTGCCCCAGCGCCACCTCGTCCGAACCGGTGATTTTGCGCACTACCGGCTGCGCCAGTGCCGGCATCAACACCGCCATCACGCCGCCAAAGATCCCGCCGGTCAAAATCAGCGGCATCCCGGTCAGCCCGGCTTTATAGCCGATCACCGCGCCGATGGTGGCCATCCACAACAACGCCTGCCCGGTCAGGAAAATGTATTTGAACGGGGTGATGCGGGCGATGATGATATTCACGGCGAAAATCACCAGCAGCGTCATTGCCACTTCCGATCCCAGTTCGCGGTTGGCCAGGCCGGCAATGGCGGCCACGTCGGTGATGTAACCGGTCATGCCGAAGCCGTGGGTGAATATGCTGTTCAGGTAGGTCAGTGCGCCGACGATGATGTTGATGCCGGCCATCATGATCAGAAAGCCCAACAGCGTTTTGAACGTGCCTTCGGCGACCTTGCCGGTGGATTTTTTCTGCAGCAACAATCCCAACATGGCGATAAAGGCAATCAGGATCGACGCCTGGCCAAGCAGATCTTTGACGATAAAATCGATCAGGCTATTCATGATGGGGGTCCTTCATGTCGCGCTCTTTCAAAAAGGCCACAATCTTTTGCTCTATTTCCACTTTATCGGTGAGCCGGTGGAGAACAATGACCCGTTTTTTTTCTTCTTCGCTGGCGTCGGCATTTAAAATATCGGCGAAGGTTTTTTGGGTGAGAATAATATCTGATTTAAAGGCGCTGGCCTCAGAGATCGTAGTGTGATCAATATCGGCTTCAATCTCTAATTTTTTCAGCACCGCTTTTGCGCTCATTTCGATGGCAAAGCTGGAGCCGAGGCCGCAGCCGCAAACACACAGTATTTTAAGCATGGACATCTCCTCAGATTATATTTAACTGCCTGGCGAGTTTGTAATGGTGTCCTTCGGTATCGACCAAACGTTTTTGCATGCTGATTAAATCAATCGGAATAGGTTGGTTGCCGGCATTAATAATGACGGCCTTGTTTTTCATTCCGGAATGAATACAGCGCACGACTTCGCTGGCCATAAGTGTTCCCTGATAGATCTCTTCGCAAGTGGGATCGCCATTGCGCAAGCCGTACCCCACGATGGTTTTGCGAATACGCACGCCAATCTTGGGTTCCAGCTGTTTAATCATGGTGTCGATCGCCCCCTGGAAACCTGGCGAATATTCTTTGGTGTATCCCTCCGAACATAAAATGATAACGCTGTTTTGCTGCTCCAACCGGTGGGTTATTTTCTCCGCCAATGCGCTCAAGGGGTGTTGGCACTCCGGGATCAGGGCAAAGTCCGCATTGGATTTTATCGCCGATTGCAGCGTCAGCTCCCCGCAGTAACCCCCGAGCAGCTCAATCATAAATACGCGGCCCGGCAGGGCGCGCCCGGTATTTCGCAGCTTGGAGACTTCTTTTATCACCTGTTCGCAGGCGGTAGAAAAGCCAATGGTGTAGCCGCTGCCGAAAACGTCATTGTCGATGGTCATGCCCACGCCAAAACAGTTAACGCCAAACTCACTGAGCGTATTTAAAAACTGCAGCGAGCCGTCGCCGCCGGCCATAATAAGCACGTCGATGTGCAGAGCTTTAAGTTGCTTGCCGATAGTTTCATATTCACTGGCGACCAGTTTCTTTGCCGTGCGGCCTGAAGAGATAATCGGCATCGATGAAATGGCGAAATCAACCAGGTCGCGTCTGGCGATGGAATGATATTGATTAGCCAGTAATCCCGGTATTCCGCCGTTAAACAGAACGATATCTGCCTGTGCCAGCCTGGCGACCTGGAAAATAAAGTTGTTGATGCCGCTGACATCGCCGCCGCTTATTACTACGCCGATTTTCATATGCCTTCTCCCAGTCTGTTCCGTTGCAGTCATTGTTATTTTTGGCATCGTTAAAATTTGCAGGGGATATCACAAAACAATCACAAACATTTTCTTGGAAGACCTTGACAGCACTATTGATGGTGGTTTTTTTGTGAGTTTTATCTCGTTTTTGTTTTTGATAAACAAAAGAGGAAAGGTGACTATTTATTGATAATCAATATGTTGCAAGTGGTTCGCTGTGGAATTTTTTATAAGGTGGGATAATAGCGGATTGGGCCGGGATCAGTTTAATGAAATGTGATTACTCTCGCATTTTTTGTGGCAGTGAGACGAAGACGAAAATTAATATCCCTCAATATGGGGTCAGGATTAAATAGCTGCGCCTAATAGTGCTGCTGGTGAGGAGCATGCAGAGCGCCGACACGCCGTGAATCCATCCATGGAGGCTCGTATCACGCGTCCATGCGCTCAACGGTCGGCTAACCTGCATGCTCTCCACCCGTCCCAAGCTTGGGGTGTTGCGGTATTAAACACAGCCATTTAATAACCGTGCATTTATTAAGTTATTTATTTGGCCGCGCTGCTCAGGCTCTCACCACCGTGACCCCGGCCTGTTCCAGCGGGGCGATCAGCGCGGCATCGGTCGCGCGTTCGACGATGATGCTCTGCGCCAGCGTGATGTCGCCAATCGCATACTGGGAGGCGGCGTTCAGCTTGGCGGCGGAGGCCAGCACCACGGTTTCCGCCGCCCGCGCCGCCAGCGCGCGCTTGATATAGGCTTCTTCGAGATCGCCGGTGCTCAGCCCGGCGGTCGGGTGCACGCCCGTCACGCCCATAAAGTAAATGTCCGCGCGGATGTGCGACATGGCTTCCACCGCAGCGGCACCTACGCTGACGATCGAGTGTTTATACAGGCGCCCGCCGATCAGGATCACCTCTACCTTGGGGTGTTCAACCAACCCGACCGCTACGCTGGGGCTGTGGGTAACGATAGTCGCCTCCAGCGTGGGCGGCAGCTGTTTCACCAGCTCGGCGGAGGTGGTGCCGCCATCGATGATCACCACTTGCCCTGGAATGATCATCGCTGCTGCGGCTTTGGCGATCGCGCGCTTGGCGGCGGATTCCTGCCCGTTTCTTTCGGCAAAGGTGCCGATGGCGGGGGAGACCGGCAACGCGCCGCCGTGGACCCTTTGCAGCAGCCCTTCGCTGTCCAGCTCACGCAGATCGCGGCGGAGGGTGTCTTCGGACAGCCCGAACATTTCGCTAAGCTGTTTGGCCAGCACCTGTCCGTCCTGTGCCAGTTTTTCCAGAATAATTTTTTTGCGCTGACTGGTGAGCATCCTGTTGTCCCGTTAAATTTCCGTTGCACGAAATATCTTGATCATACACGAAACTGCACGATAGTATCCAATTCCTTTCCTGAGTTGTGGAGTTGGCCAATATGATTGCGACTAAAGATCGGGTTCGTATCGTTGAAACCCGGGTGTTGTCCGATGACTGGTATCTGCTGAAAAAAACCACCTTCGATTTTTTACGCCGTGATGGCGTCTGGCAACGGCAAAGCCGCGAAACCTACGATCGCGGTGATGGCGCGACCATTTTGCTGTTTAACCGGCAGGCGCAAAAGGTGGTGCTGACGCGCCAGTTCCGTTTCCCGGTGTTCGTCAACGGCCACGACGGCATGCTGATAGAGGCCGCCGCCGGCTTGCTGGACAATGCCTCTCCGGAGGAGCGCATTCGCGCCGAAGCGGAGGAGGAAACCGGCTATCGGGTGCAAAACGTGCAAAAGGTGTTTGAGGCCTATATGAGCCCCGGTTCGGTGACCGAAAAACTGCATTTCTTTGTCGGGGAATACACTGCCGGCAGCCGGGTTAGCGACGGCGGCGGGGTGGAGGCGGAAGGCGAAGACCTCGAGGTGATCGAGATGCCGTTGACGGACGCTCTGCACGCCATTCGGCAAGGAACCCTTGTGGATGCCAAGACCATTATGCTGCTGCAGTTTGTGGCGCTTAATCATACCCTGGAGAATAACCTATGAGTGCTCAATTGATTTTGATAGCCGGCCCGTACCGCAGCGGCACCGATGGCGATCCGCAACGTATTGCCGCTAACCTGCACCGACTGGAGCAGGCGGCGCTCGAGGTGTATCGGTGCGGGCATGTGCCGGTGATTGGCGAATGGCTGGCGCTGCCGCTGGCGGCGGCGGCCGGTTCAACCCAATTGGGGGATGCGGTCAGCGAGGCGTTTCTCTACCCGGTGGCACATCGGCTGATTGCCCAATGCCAGGCCATTTATCGCATTGAAGGCGCATCGGCGGGGGCGGATAACGACGTATTGCTGGCCAATGAACGCGGGTTGAATGTCTATTACCGCCTGGAGGATATCCCGCTGGCGTAATGAGCAGAGGGCGAACATGTTCGCCCTGAATGACCGTATTGATTGCAAGAGCGGGCGTAGTCCGTAGCGCCCTTTCCTGGAGAGCCGGGGCGGTTGCTCAACCCCCGGCGGCAGGCCCGAACCGGCCCGGACGACTAACCCTCGCCCAGAACAAACCTCAGCCCGTTAATCAGTTTATCCATGCCGGCTTCCACCTTGCTGCGTGGGCAACCGACGTTCAGCCGCAGGAAGCCGCGGCCCTCTTCGCCGTAAGTGAAACCCGGCATAATCGCGACCTTCTCGCGGTCGATCAGCACCTGTTGCAGCTGGCTGTCATCAATGCCCAGCGGGCGCAGATCGATCCAGGCCAGATAGGTGGCCTGCGGCGGCTGCCAGTCGAGCGCCGGGAACGCCTGGTTCAGCCGTTCGGCGGCGTAGGTCAGGTTGTCTTGCAGATAATCGCGCAGCGCATCCAACCAGGGTTCGCCGTGGCGATAGGCGGCAATGTGCGCCACCACCGCCAATACCGCCGGCGAAGACAGCCCGTCGCGGCTTTTCAGCAGTTGGGTGTAGGCGTCGCGAGCGGCATCGTCGCTGATAAACCCGTAAGCGCCGGTCAGCGCCGGAATATTGAAGGTTTTGGAGCCGGAGGTCAGCAGGGCCCAGGGCGTGGTCGCCACCTGGCTCCATGGCGTGTGGCGCTTCTCACCCCACACCATGTCCATATGGATCTCATCGCTGATCACCCGTACATCATGGCGTTCGCACAGCTCTGCCATCTGCTGCAACTCCGTCACGCTCCACACCTTGCCGGTCGGGTTATGCGGGCTGCACAACAGCAGGATCTTGGTTTGCGGCCGCGCCAGCAGCGCTTCCAGGTGCGCCATATCGCACAGCCATTGGTCGCCGTCCTTGTGCAACGGGCAGGCCAACAGTTGGCGCTGATTACCGAGGATCACCTTATAAAAGGCGTCATAGGCCGGCGTGTGGGTGACCACGAATTCCCCCGGCGCTGACCACAGGCGGATCATCTGTGCAGCCATGTAGATCACCGACGGACCGTAAACCGCCATCCCGGTGTCGATCGGCGTGTTGAAGCGCCGCTGATACCAGTGGCGCACCGCGCCGAGAAAATCTTCATGTTGCCAGCGGCTGTAGCCCAGCACGCCGTGCTGCAGGCGCTGTTGCAGCGCCTCGATAATGCAGGGGGCGGTGGCGAAATCCATATCGGAGATGGTGAACGGCAGCAGGTCATCGCTGCCAAAGCGGTCGGCAATGTAATCCCACTGCGTGCACCAGGTACCGTGCCGATCGACCGGAGTAGAAAAATCAAACATGTGAAGCTCCCTGCAGGGCGGCGGCAGGAAGCGCTGCCGCTATCAGTGAGTCTAATTCATCTTTCACCGATTGTACCTGCGGACCGATCACCACTTGCAGGTTATGGTCATTGAGGTGCACCACGCCAATGGCGCGGTTGGCCTTCAACGCCGCGTCATCCACCTTGCTCATGTCGCTGACCGACAGGCGCAGGCGGGTGATGCAGTTATCCAGCGACACGATATTCTCGCTGCCGCCCAGCGCCGCCAAAATGGCCGGCACGTTATAACCGGATTTACCGACCGCGCCGATAGGCGCACTTTGGCTGGTGGCGGTATCGCTCTCGCGGCCCGGCGTTTTGATGTTAAAGCGCTGAATGGAGAAGCGGAAAATGGCGTAGTAGGCGGCAAACCAGATGGCGGCGACAATCGGCACCAGATACCACTTGGTGGCGGTGCCGTGCAGGATACCGAACACCACGAAATCGATGATATTGCCGTCGGTGTTACCGATGGTCACGCCCAGCAGCGCCATCAGGGTGAAGCCCAGCCCGGTAAGAATGGCGTGGATGAAGTACAGGAAAGGCGCCACAAACAGGAACAGAAACTCGATCGGCTCGGTGGTGCCGCCGACCACGCAGGCCACCACGCCGGAGATCAGCAGACCCTTGATTTTATGTCGATTTTCCGGCTTGGCGCAGTGATACATCGCCAACGCCGCACCCGGCAGGCCGCCGAGGAATGCCGGCATTTTACCCTGCGACAGGAAGCGGGTAGCGCTTTCGGCAAAGCCGGTGGTGGTTGGGCAGGAGAGCTGCGCCTGGAAAATGGTCAGGGCGCCGCTGACGCTGTGGCCGCAAACGTCCAGCGTGCCGCCCGCTTCGGTAAAGCGGATCAACGCCACCAGAATATGGTGCAAACCGAAGGGTAACAACAGGCGCTCGCCGGTGCCGAAAATCATCGGGCCAAAAGCGCCCGCGCCGTTGATTACCCAGCCGAGGCCGTTGATGCCGGCGGCGAACCAGGGCCAAATCAACGGAATAACCAGCCCGCACAGGCCCAGCACCAGGGTGGTGACGATCGGCACAAAGCGGGTGCCGCCGAAGAACGCCAGCGCATCCGGCAGGCGGATGGTATTGAAACGCTCATGCAGCAGATAAACGATAATGCCGACGATCACCGCGCCCAAAATGCCGGTGTCGATAGACTGGATACCGAGGATGTTCTGGATGTTATTGGCTTTTAACACCAGCGGATCGGCGGTGGGCAGAATGCCGGTAGTGGTCAGATAAAAATTGGTGGCCAGATTGAGCACGGCAAAACCGACAAAGCCGGAGAACGCGGCGACGCCTTTGTTTTCACGCGCCATGCCCAGCGGAATGGCGATGGCGAACATCACCGGCAAGAAGCTAAAGGCAAAAGAACCCACCTTGCTCATCCAGGTGAACAGCAACTGGAAGGCAGGGTGGCCGATAAAAGGCAGCAGAGTGATGACATCGCGGCTGCTCAGCGAACTGCCGATCCCCAGCATGATGCCGCAAAAAGACAGCAAGGCGACGGGCAGCATGAACGTCTTGCCCAGGCTCTGGAAAAACTCCCAGAGCGTTATTTTTTGTTTTTTAGATGCTGGCATAACCGGCGGCTCCTGGCGAAAAAATATGCAAAAGTAATGTTTCCCCTGTTAGGTAAAAATAAGATAAAACGTTTTACCTAGCAAAAATGCGCCACTAATCACAATTATGGTCGGTGCTTTGCCGTGACAATGATTACGTCAGTAAAACGTTTTACCGAACAAAGAGATTCGGTATACCATTGCTTCAGAGACAGACCCTGGGGCTTTCAAGCTACAGCGTTTGCACACTATGCCCAGGATCGGACATGCAGGGGTTATGACCATCAAAAAGATCACCATCACCGATGTCGCACAACAGGCCGGCGTCTCCGTCACCACCGTTTCACTGGTGCTAAGCGGCAAGGGACGTATTTCGGCCACCACCGTGACGCGGGTCAATCAGGCGATCGAACGCCTGGGCTATGTGCGCAACCGCCAGGCGGCGACGTTACGTGGCGGTGAATCTGGCGTGATAGGGTTGATCCTGCGCGACATCTGCGACCCTTTTTATGCCGAAATGACCGCGGGCCTGAGTGAGGTGCTGGAGGCGCACGGCAAAGTGCTGTTCCTCACCCAAAGCGGCCGCGACGGCAAAGGGCTGATGCGCTGTTTTGAAACCCTGCTGGAACACGGCGTCGACGGTATGGTGTTGGCGGGCGGTATGCGTTCGGCTGCGGGCCTGAAGGAAAAGGCCGCAGAGCAGGGCGTCCCTCTGGTGTGCGCTGCGCGCTCGAACGGGTTGGAAGGGGTCGACGTGGTGCGCCCGGACAATATGCAGGCCGCCAAGATGGCCACAGAATTCCTGATCGCACGCGGCCACAGCCAAATTGCCTATCTGGGGGGCCAGAGCAGCTCACTGACCCGTGCGGAACGGCTGGGGGGCTTTTGCGCCACGCTGGTGCAGTATGGGTTGCCATTTCGATCCGAATGGATTGTCGAATGCGATTGCCATCAGCGGGCGGCGGCGGAGGCGGCGGAAAACCTGCTACGCCAATACCCGAACATCAGCGCGCTGGTGTGCCACAAGGCATCGGTGGCGTTGGGCGCTTATTTCGGCATTGTGCGCAGCGGGCGCAGCATAGGTTCGGACGGCGTGGACACCTATTATGGCCAGCAGGTAGCGCTGATTGGTTTTGGCGACGTGCCCGAAGCCGAACTGACCGAACCGCCGCTGACTCTGGTGTCCAGCTCGGCATTGGAGGTTGGGCGCAGCGCGGCTTCACGTTTGTTGCAGCGGATTGGCGACGCCGGGCTGCCGGCGCAAAACGTCATTCTGCCGCCGCGACTGATCAAGCGCGGTTCAGCCTAAGCCTGTTCTTGCCGGGCCTGCTGTTGCAGCCAGCCTTCGAAGGTTTTCATCGCCGGGGTCATTACGCGGGATTTCAGACGGGTCAGCCAATAGCCGCCCAGGTTCGCTTCGGCGGCAAAGGGGCGCACCAATAGCCCGCCCTGCAACTCCCGGGCGAACATACTGGCGGGAGCCAGCGCCACACCGCCGCAGTTTATCGCCCCCTCGACCATCAATCGCGACGCATCGAACACCGGGCCGTTAATGCGCCAGGGGGCGATCTGCGCGGCGGCAAACCAGCGTTCCCATTCATCCTTGCGGTAACTGCGCATCAGCAGCTCGTTTTTAAGATCTTCCGGTGAACGCAGCCGCACGGCGACTGCCGGCGGGCACAACACCGTCAACGGCGCGTCAAACAGCTTGATATTGCAGGTCGCGGGCCACAGCCCCTCGCCGAAGCGAATGGCGAAATCCAAGCCGTCCGCCGACAGGTTAACCAGATTGTTATTGGTCAAGATGCGCAGATCGATAAACGGGTGGGCCTCCCTGAACGACGCCAGCCGCGGCATCAGCCAGCCGACCGCAAAGGTACCGACCACCGCAATCGTCAGTACCTCATGAAAATGGCCTCCTTCAAACTGCTGCAGTACCGACTCGATGCGGTCAAAGGATTCGGTTAACACCGGCAGCAGCGCCTGGCCTTCTTCGGTAAGGTCCAGACCGCGCGGCAGGCGCTTGAACAGCACAATGCCCAGCTGTTCTTCCAGCATTCGCACCTGCTGGCTGACGGCAGCCTGGGTCACGCTCAGTTCCAGCCCGGCGCGGGTAAAGTTAAGGTGGCGGGCAGAGGATTCAAAAGCACGCAGTGCGTTCAGCGGCAGTCGGTTACGCATAACAACCTATAAGTTTTTCTTTTGACTAGGTGAAATTATTATCGCTTGTCAGGCGAGGGATAAACACCGATATTTTGCGCACTCGTTGCAGTTATCCTGCGACGAGCAAAGGAATAATAGATGCCCATACCTTTCAGGTCGCAGCGTTGTAGGCTGCAACGTGAAATTCGCAGGGTATAATCACTCAAGGAAACGGTTACGCCGATTGACAAAAAAATCTATTGGCGGCAACCCTTCAACAAAACGAGCTTGTTATATGAAGAGAACCTATAAGCTGGCGGTGGCGTTGCTGACCGCTCTGGCGATCCCGGCAGGTCATGCTGCCGATAAAGCCGACATCGATGCCATCATTCAACCGCTGATGCAAAAGTATGGCGTGCCGGGTATGGCGATCGCAGTATCGGTGGAGGGGAAACAGCAGTTTTATCATTATGGCGTGGCGTCCAAACAGACCGGCAAACCCATCACCAACCAGACGCTGTTTGAAATCGGCTCGTTGAGCAAAACCTTCACCGCCACGCTGGCGGCCTATGCCAACGATGAGGGAAAACTGTCGTTCGCCGAACCGGCCAGCCGTTACTTGCCGGAACTGCGCGGCAGCGCGTTTGACCATGTCAGCCTGCTGAATCTGGCGACTCACACCTCCGGGCTGCCGCTGTTTGTGCCGGACGAGGTGACCAACGACGCGCAACTGATGGCCTATTACAAGCAATGGCAGCCAGCAAAACCGGCAGGCAGCACCCGCGTTTATTCCAATCTGGGTATCGGTATGCTGGGGATGATCACGGCGAAAAGCCTGAACCAGCCCTTCGCTCAGGCGATGGAACAAAAGTTGTTCCCGGCGCTGGGGCTGACACACAGCTACATCAACGTGCCGACCGGCCAAATGGCGAATTACGCCCAGGGCTACAACAAAAAAGACCAGCCGGTGCGCGTCACTCCGGGGCCGCTGGATGCCGAATCCTACGGCGTCAAATCCAACGCGCAGGATCTGATCCGCTACCTCGAGGCCAATATGCAGGTCGCGAAGGTGGGGGACAAATGGCGCAAGGCGCTGGATGACACCCATACCGGCTATTACCGGGCGGGGGTATTCACCCAGGATCTGATGTGGGAAAGCTATCCTTATCCGGTGGAGCTGGCGCGCCTGACGGAGGGCAACAATGCCGGGATGATCATGAACGGTACCCCGGCCACCGCCATCACGCCGCCGCAACGGGAACAGGGCGCGGCCTGGTTCAATAAAACCGGCTCGACCGGCGGCTTCTCTACCTACGCGGTGTTTTTGCCCAAGCAAAAGATTGCCGTGGTGATGCTGGCCAACAAATGGTTCCCGAATGACGATCGGGTGGCGGCCACTTACCGCATCGTGCAAGCGTTGGAAAAACCCTAAGTCGCAGCCTCAGGGCGCCGCAATGGCGCTCTGGGGCCTCTTCTGCAACGCCTGTTTCTCGCGCATGAAATCAATAAATACCCGCAGTTTGAGCGGCATATGACGGCTGGCAGGAAAGTAGAGGAAAAAACCGGGCGAATCGCCGGCGTAATCCGCCAAGACTTCCACCAGTTGCCCGCTTTCCAGCTCGCGTTGCACCGTACTGCGAAAGCGCTGGGTAATGCCCAGACCCGCCAGCGCGGCGTCTTTAATCAACCTGTCCTCGTTAAAAATCAGCCCACCGCTGACTTCCAGCGCCAGGTGCCCGTCATCCTGCCTGAAATACCAGGGCTCAAATTTGCCGCTGCCGGGGAAACGGTAGCGCAGGCAATTATGCTCGCTCAGTGCCGCCGGCGTAAGCGGTACGCCGTGCTGCGCCAGATAACCGGGAGAGGCGATCACCACCCGCCGTTGGCCGTTATCGATCGGCACCGCAATCATGTCTTTCTGCAACATCGCGCGCATACGGATGCCGGCATCGAAGCTGCCTAGCACCAGATCGGAAAAATGGTCGTCGGTAAACAGCTCAAGCTGTACTTCGGGGTAACGTGCCTGAAATTCCTCCAGATAAGGCATAACCAGCAGGGACGCGGCCAGTTGCGGCAAGGTAATGCGCAGCAGGCCGGAAGGTTGCCCGCGCAGGGTGCGGAGATCGTCCGCCGCCACGTCGATTTGGCTCATGGCCGGTGCCACCCGCTGGTAAAAAATCTTCCCTTCATCGCTCAGCCGTACCGAACGACTGGTGCGGTTGAACAGCCTGACGCCCAGCCGCGTTTCCAGCGCCTGAATGTTTTGCGACACCGCCGGGGGCGTAACGCCCAGCTGGTTGGCCGCCTGGGTAAAGCTGCCCAGCCGGGCGACGGCTTCGAAGAAGGGCAGTAACTGTAACAGTGAACTCATCGATCGCTAATTCCTGCTTAATGATTCGTTAAGTAACCCGATATTTAATTTTATAATACACAGGATAGACTGATTCTATTCCTTCAAAGAGAACAACAAAACATGTCGACAGCGAATCAGTCATTAGCAGAAAGAGTGCAGGCGGTCAGCCAACGGGCGATCGACGAAGGGCGCATCGTGGGCAGCGTGGTGCTGGTGGCGCAACGGGGCGAACTGGTTTATGCCGGGGCCGCCGGCTATGCCGATCGCGAGTTGCAGCGGCCTATGCGGCGTGAAACGCAGTTTCGCCTGTCGTCGGTGTCCAAGCCTTATATCACGCTGGCGGCGATGCGTATGATCGAACAACAAAAATTGGGCCTGGACGATGCGGTAAGCCGCTGGCTGCCGTGGTTCACCCCGGCATTGGCCGACGGTCACCGCCCGGAGATTAAAATCCGTCACCTGCTGAGCCACACCGCAGGGCTGGATTATCGCCTGAACCAGCCCGCGGACGGCCCGTATCAGCGGTTGGGCATTCAAGATGGAATGGCGTTGTCGTCGCTAACGCTGGAGCAGAATTTACAGTTGTTGGCGCAGGCGGAGCTGCTGGCAGTACCCGGCAGCCTGTTCAATTATTCACTGGCGATCGATGTGTTGGGCGCGGTGCTGGAGCAGGCGGCGGGCGAGCCGTTGCCGCAGGTGTTCGAACACTGGGTCGCGCAGCCGTTGGGGCTGGGCAATACCGGTTTTTACACCACCAATGCCGACAACCTGGCGACCGCTTATCACGATACCAGTGCCAGGCCGGAGCCGATACAAGAGGGTATGCGGTTGACGCTGCCGGAAGGTTTCGGTTTTGATATCGAACTGTCGCCATCACGAGCGCTTGATCCGTTGGCTTATGCCTCTGGCGGGGCCGGCATGGTCGGTGACGCCGACGATGTACTGCGGCTGGTGGAGACGTTACGCATTGGCGGTAAGGGTATCTTGCAGCCGGCAACCGTGGCGCTGATGCGCCAGCCGCACGTTGGGGCTGAAGCCGAAGTTCAGGGGCCGGGCTGGGGGTTTGGTTTTGGCGGTGCAGTACTGACAGACGCGCAACTGGCGGCCACGCCGCAGCACAACGGCACCCTGCAATGGGGCGGTGTCTATGGCCACAGCTGGTTCTGCGATCCGCAGGCGGCGCTAAGCGTGGTGGCGTTGACCAACACGGCGTTTGAAGGCATGAGTGGGCAGTATCCGCAGCAGATCCGCGATGCGGTGTACGGAATCGGGGGATAAAGCTGGGGCTCCGTAAAGGAGCCCCAACGAAGGGATTGACTGCTTACTGCGCCGGTGCCGGAGCGGCGTCCTGAGCCGGTGCGTCTTCCTCTGCCGGTGCGGCCAGTAGGCCGAACATGCCGATGAACTCTTGCAGCGTCATTTTATTGCCGTTCAGATCAACCTGGTTGTCGGCGTAATGGAAGCTGCTGCCAATCACGTCGTCTTTCAGGGTGGTCAGTTTGAACATCTGGCCCATCGCCGCCAGCCCCTGCACCTGCTGTTGCGCCAGTTTTTGTGCTTCTTCCGCGCTATAGCCTTGCAGCAGCGCCGTCTGTGACGTGGTTTCGGTGGCCATTGCGACCGGAATGCTCAGGCTGGCGTCCAGTTTTTTCACCGAACGAGCAATCAGTTGATCCGGAGATTGTGCCGGGGAGCCTGCCTGCGCCGGATCGGTCAGGTCCAGATTCAGGGTAAAGGTACTTTCACCCTTGCTGTTTTTCCAGCTCAGCGGTGCGATGCTGATGTTCGGGTTGCCTTTCAGCAACAGCGGCAGATTTTGCAGCAAGATATCGGTGGTTTGCTGCTGGTAAGCAACCGGATCGACGGGTTGGCCCTGTTGCAGCATCGCCAGCGCTTGCTGGTTGTAACGGTCGGCGAACTCTTTCAGCGACTTGGCGTCCAGTTTGTCGATTTTCAGCGACAGCTTGCCGGAACCGAAGTCGCTGTTCTGGATCTTCAGCGCATCCATGGTGTAATCGATCTGGCCGTTCAGATTGTTGTCTTTCTCGCCGAATTTGCTCGCCAGGTTAAAGCCGTCCAGCGTCAGGGTATCTTTGCCGTCAACGGCAACCTTGATCTGCTTCACCGCCATGTTTTGGTCGCCGAGGCTGAGATCGAACTGGCCGGCATGGGTCTGGCTCTTCAGCGTGGCACCCTGCAAGGTAACCTGTTCGGTCTGGCCGAATTGGTTTGGACCGCTGATCACGGCGCTGTCGCTGCTGGCGTCCAGAGTGAAGGCTTTCATATCGCGCGAGACATCGGCATTGATGGTTGCGCCGCTGAACTTCAGCGCCGATTTGTCTTTGGCGTATTCCAGCGGGATCACGTCGATGGCCGACGAAGTATCGCCGCTGTATGAAATGCGCGAGTCGGCGGTGAACAGCGACTTGCCTTTGGTAATGTCAAACAGGCCTTTGGTTGCCGGGGTGTTTTCCAGCTCGGTATGCACCGAGGCCATGCTCGGCAACAGATTGAATTTTTTCAGCTGGGCGAACGGGAAAGGGCCGTGATCGATGGTTTCCAGGAACGCCACTTCGTCGCCGGGCTTCAGTGCGGCATCGTCGGTGGTGACGCTGCCGTCTGCGCGCAGCACGTAACGGATTTTACTGCTGAAAATGCCGCGCTGGTAATTTTCATAACCCAGTTTGACACCGGCTTTCGGCAGGTAGGCTTTCAGTTGGCTGTTGGCGTTATCAACCACTTCACCCATCCGTTGCTCGATCAGTTTGCCGGTGTACCAGGAAGCCCCGGTCCATGCCGCGCCAAGAACCACAATGACGCTGACAGCGACTAACGATTTTTTCATAGTTCTGTTCATCCTTTATTAAGCCATCTGTTGTAAACAGATGGATGGGCAAATTTGGGCCAACAAAAAAACGCCCGCAGGCGTTTAATTGTGAAGGTAACCCACTCTTTTTAGCAACTAATTTGCTGAAATTTACCGAGTGATTACGACAACAGATTATAAACGCGCGCGATGCGGCCTGAACCGCTAACGCTGACCGGGGACTCGAAAGCACCGATAAAGCAGGACTCACCCGGCTTCAGCGCCAGTTGCTGGCCCTGTTTTTCCAGTACCGCTTCGCCGTCAACGCAGAACACGATGGCCGCGCTGTTTTGAGCCAGCGTCTGCGGTGCGGCGGAGAGATCGTGCAGCGAGAAGGCAAAATCCTCTACCGGGATCGGGAAGAACAGCTCATCGCCGCGCTTTTCCGGCTGGGTCAACAGGCCGGAAACCGGCTGAGGACGGAACTGCAGGTTGGCCAGCAATTCAGGAATATCGATAAACTTGGGCGTCAGACCGGCGCGCAGCACGTTGTCCGAGTTGGCCATGACTTCCAGCGCCACGCCTTTCAGATACGCATGCGGTGTTTCGGCGTACAGGAACATCGCTTCGCCCGGCTTGAGTTGCACCACATTCAGCAGCAGCGGCGAGAACAGGCCGCTGTCGTCCGGGTAGAAACCGGCGATAAAGCGCAAAGTATCCCAGGGTTCGCCCTGTTGGTTGTTCAGTGCGGCTTTCAGCACCCCGAGCGCCAGTGACTTCTGCTCGCCGCTCATCGCCAGCAGGCTGGCAAACAGCGTTGACAGGTGCGCAACGTCAGGCTGTTGCAGGAAGGCGGCGATATCATGATGCGCACCGGCGATCGGCTGCAGCAGAGAAACAATGTCGGACAGCTCGCGGAAGCCGTTCATCGCCAGGAAAGGCGTCAGCGCAAACACCAGCTCCGGTTTGTGGTTCGGGTCTTTGTAATTGCGCTCGGCCGCATCCAGCGGAACGCCGGCGGCGTTTTCTTTGGCAAAACCTGCAACGGCGGCGGACTTGCTTGGGTGCACCTGGATCGACAGCGGCTGGTCGGCGCACAGCACTTTAAACAGGAACGGCAGTTCGCCAAAACGGCGGGCAACGTCGGCGCCCAGTTGTTTGGATTGGTCTTCATCAATGACGTCGCGCAGTGAGCGCAAATTGCCGTTGGCATCCGCCACGCGGGAGCTGCTCTTCGGGTGAGCGCCCATCCACAGCTCGGCCATCGGCTGCCCTTGCGGGTTAGCGATACCATACAGCCGGGTTAACGCGTCGTGACTGCCCCATGCATAGTTTTGCACTGCGTTGGTCATTTTTTGCATCTTGATAAACATCCTTTGCATTCCCGTCGAGGCGACGGTAAGTATCTGACAGTGAAAAAACCTTGTGCGCCTAATCCTACACGCGAACCTTGACGTAAAAGCGGGGCGCGATCAAACAAGTGGCGCGACGGCGCCGTTCCTCAAGGCCGGGAAAGTATAACGTGATAGCAACCCCTGTCACAATTCCGACGTCGGTTGGCAAGGACGGGGGTGGGTAAAAAAACGCCACCCCGCTTGCCGGTGAATAGCGTGTTGCAATGCTAAATGTTAACTCCGGGATTAACGCTGGAATAAAACAGCGGCTTTGGGTTGTTTTCATTCATTCTATTTCAAACTGTGTTTTTTGACGTGAATTATTACCGGCTGAATATCTCTTTCATCATAATTATTTGGTTTTTACCGGTAACCACACAGCTAGCTAAATTTAATTGGCGGCGCCGCTATACAGTGCATGCAAATAAACCACTCATTGATTATTGCTAAATTAGAGGTGCTGATGAAAAAACTGTTACTGGCTCTGGTCTTGTGCACTTCAGGTGCCAATGCGGCCGTCGTGGTCACCCATGCTTATGGTTATGGCGTTGCCCGGCCGGTGGTGGTCACGCCCAGACCGGTGATTGTGGCGCCGCGCCCGGTAGTGGTGGTGCCTCATCCCGTGGTGATCGCACCGACACCGGTGGTGGTAACCGCCGCCCCGGTCGCTCATCCTGTTGCCGCCGTTGCCGGTGCGATAGGTGCGGGGGTTTATCGCCACAATGAACGTCAGGATGCCTATGATGAAATCAATCACCTGCAGGACCAAAGAATTAATGCCTATAATCAACACCACCATTAATCCCTCGGCTGAGAATAAATAACCAGAGTGCCAGACGGCGCTTTTTTATTGTGGGCTCTCATCTACGTCTCAGAAAAGGGCAGGAAGGCTCGACAAAAAAATAATGGCCATGCAATACCCTGACAATGGAGAAAAAATGCTGTGAGGCAACTCTCTTAATGCGAATAGTTATTATGTCACTATACTGGTTGGGTGTGCCGGCGGGCATGAGCGCGTTGGCGTAATCGTACATTTTTAGGAATTGTACTAAGGAGACCGTGATGGCAGCCGTTCGTATTGAAAAAGACTCTATGGGACCGATTGAAGTGCCGGCCGATCGGCTATGGGGGGCGCAGACTCAGCGTTCTCTGGAGCATTTCCGCATCTCTTCTGAAAAGATGCCGACCGCCTTAATCCATGCGCTGGCGTTGACCAAACGCGCTGCGGCCAGTGTGAACAGGGACCTGGGTCTGCTGCCGGCCGAGCGCGCTAACGCCATCGTCAACGCCGCCGATGAGGTGCTGGCGGATCGGCATACCAACGAGTTCCCACTGTCGATTTGGCAAACCGGTTCCGGCACCCAAACCAACATGAACATGAACGAAGTGCTGGCCAATCGCGCCAGCGAGCTGTTGGGCGGAGTGCGCGGCGAAGAGCGGCGGGTACATCCAAACGATGACGTAAACAAGAGCCAGAGCTCCAACGACGTGTTCCCGACCGCGATGCACGTGGCGGCGGTGATAGCGGTACGCGAACATCTGATCCCTGAATTGAAAGTGCTGCACAAAACGTTGAGCGACAAAGCGGAAGCCTTCCGCGATATCGTCAAAATCGGCCGCACCCATCTGCAGGACGCCACGCCGCTGACGCTCGGCCAGGAAATTTCCGGCTGGGCGGCGATGCTGCAGCATAATTTGCAGCATATCGAAGCCAGCATTCCACACATCTGCGAGTTGGCGCTGGGCGGTACGGCGGTGGGGACCGGGCTGAACACTCATCCCGAATATGCGGTGCGCGTCGCCAGGGCGCTGGCTGACCTGACCCGACAGCCGTTCGTTACCGCGCCCAACAAATTTGAAGCGTTGGCGACCTGCGATGCGTTGGTGCACGGCCACGGCGCGCTGAAAGGGCTGGCGGCCTCATTAATGAAAATTGCCAACGATGTGCGCTGGTTGTCCTCCGGCCCGCGCTGCGGCATTGGCGAGATTTCCATCCCGGAAAACGAACCGGGCAGCTCCATCATGCCGGGCAAGGTCAACCCGACACAGTGCGAGGCGATGACCATGCTGTGTGCGCAGGTGATGGGCAATGACGTGGCGGTGAATATCGGCGGTGCCTCCGGCAACTTTGAGCTGAACGTGTTCCGCCCGATGGTGATCCACAACTATCTGCAGTCTATCCGGCTGCTGGCCGATGGCATGCAGGGCTTTAATGAGCACTGCGCGGTGGGCATCGAACCCAACCGCGATCGCATTAGCCAGTTGCTGAATGAATCTTTGATGCTGGTTACCGCGCTGAATACCCATATCGGCTATGACAAAGCGGCGGAAATCGCCAAGAAAGCCCATAAAGAAGGGCTGACGCTAAAAGCCGCAGCGCTGAACCTGGGTTACCTGACCGAAGAGCAATTCGACCAATGGGTGCGCCCGGAAGAGATGGTCGGCAGCATGAAGAAGTAATTGATTGAATGCATGGTTAAGGGCTTACTTGGGGTAAGCCCTTTTTTTGGAGAAAAAGCATGTCACGCACCGAGCGTTTACTGGATCTGATGCAGATCCTGCGGCGCCATCGTTATCCGGTCGCCGGCCATGCGCTGGCGCAGGAAATGAACATCAGCATGCGCACGCTGTACCGCGACATCGCCACGTTGCAGCAGCAGGGGGCGGAGATCGTCGGGGAAGCCGGGGTGGGGTATGTGTTGCGGCCTGGTTATATGCTGCCGCCGCTGATGTTCTCGCCGCAGGAAATCGAAGCGTTGGTGCTGGGAATGCGTTGGGTGTCGCGGCGCGGAGACACCCAATTGGCCGGCGCGGCGAATAATGCGCTGGCGAAAATTGCCGACGTCCTGCCCGCCATGCTGCGCGATGAACTGGAGGCCAACACTTTGTTGATTGGCCCGACAGACGTGGTGCAGGTGGCAGACGAAACGGTGGTGTTGATCCGCGATATCATTCGCCAGGAGCGCAAGCTCGCCGTGGATTACTGTGATCGCGACGGCAGCGTCAGCGAACGCACTCTGTGGCCATTTGCGCTCGGCTATTTTGAACAGGTGCGCATGCTGGTCGCCTGGTGCGAACTGCGCCAGGCGTTTCGCCATTTCCGGCTTGATCGCATTCGTTTGGCTACGCCGCTGGCGCAGCGCTACCCGCGTGGCCGTCGCGTATTGATGAAAGAGTGGTATAAAACCCAGGGCATCACTCCCCAGTAAACCATAATCACTACTGCCAAAAACTGTCAGCAGGGCGCGCTAATTTACCGCTATCGGGAGCCGCCGGTTCCCTTCAGCCATGAGGCCAGTCTGATGACAACCCCAAACATGACTCTGCTTTACGTCGACAGCCCGGAAAAAAGCGTCGTTTTCTATCGCCGGTTACTGGCGCGGGAGCCGGTGGAGTTTTCACCCAGCTTCGCGCTGTTTGTGCTGAGTAACGGCTTTAAACTGGCGATGTGGTCGAAGCATACCGTAGAACCGGTCGCAACGGCTGCCGGTGGCGGCGGTGAGATTGGTTTCCTGTGCGAGCAATCGCAGCACGTAGACGCGCTTTGTCAGCAGTGGCGTGAGCTGGGGGTGGAGATTATCCAGCAACCGGTGTCGCTCGATTTCGGTTATACCTTCGTTGCCACCGATCCGGACGGCCACCGCCTGCGGGGATACGCGCTCAGCCTGTAGGCGCGTCGGTATACAGATGCAGCCGTTTAACCAGTAGCCGCAGCGGTTTGGCATCGGGTTTGTACTTGTGTTTGACCGCCGCAGCGTCGTAATTGAGCAGTTCACCAATCTTTGGCACCTGTGCGCCGCTTTCCACCTGGCACAGGGCGATCAGCGGCAGCGGGCAGGGGTGTTGCACCTGCTTTTGCTGCTCCTGATACCACACGCGGGCGATCGGTTGTACCTTCACCGGGCGTTTGATTTTCAACACCGCCTGTTGTGGCAGGCGGCTGACGTCATCGATCTCGCGGCTGACCAGTTCGGCCCACTGCTCGCGGTTATGCGGCGGCACTGCGCGCCCGGCCTTCAGGCTTTTTTCCAGCTGCGCCAAGATATCGTCGCGTTTCACGTTTTTGATAATGTGTTTGTTGGCCCAACCGAAGCGGACCGAATCAGGGTTGCTCAGGGCGGTGATGGCGCGATAGGCGCTGAGGGTGATCAGGCCATGCAGGTGAGTGTGGACGAAATCAAACCGCTGCTCTGGCGCCAGGCCCGAATCGACGGTGATAATTTGTTCCAGTTCGGCCTTAAGCCGATTAATCAGGGCGATCTGCGCCTGCAACGCCTGATATTGCGGCAGTTCCACCGCCAGACATATCACGCCGGGCAGGCGTACCGCCGCCTTGCTGCTGACGTTGTGTTTATTGTGATGGATAAACAGCCGCTGATAGTGCTCCAGCGCGAGCGCACGCGCCGCCTGGCCAACATGCTGCTCGACGGCGATCTGTTCCACCGCCGCGTGCTCTTTTCCCTTCTCGATTTCCGGCAGGCTGAACACCCGCGCCGCCAGCAGCCGCAGCGGCAGGATTTGCTGGTGGAGCGCTGCCAGTGCCTGCTCCAACTCGGTGAAACACGTATTCATTCTGCCGATTAGACCGTATTTATCCATCATTCACCTCGCATTTTAGTTACAACATACAATAAGAGAACGGCAAACGAAAGGGCAACCTCGACCACAGTGATAACACCAGGCTCCCAGTGGTCCAGCCTGGCAGGGGGATTAAGGTTGCCGCCTGTTTATGCCCGCAGGCAGGCGGCAAGGTGAGGGGGTTAGACGCGCGCCGCTTCCGGCAGCTTCTTCAGATAATGCACCACCAACAGAGCCAGCAGCAGCATCATGCTGATAAATGCTACGACACCGCTCCAACCGAAACTGTGCCAGAACACGCCGCCGAGCGTACCGGCCACGCTGGAACCGACGTAATAACAGAACAGATAAAGAGAAGACGCCTGGCCTTTGGCGCGCCGTGCGCGGCGGCCAATCCAACTGCTGGCAACCGAATGGGCGGCAAAGAAACCTGCGGTAAACAGCATCATGCCGATAAGAATAATCGCTACCGGCGCCAAGGCGGTAATGAGGATCCCGATCAGCATAATCACGATTGAAGCCAGCAGAACCGGGCCACGACCGAAACGAGAGGTCATCGCGCCAGCCTTCGGCGAGCTGTAAGATCCGGTCAGATACACCACCGACAACAGGCCGACAATGGCCTGGCTGAGGTGATAAGGATCGGACAGCAGACGGTAGCCAATGTAGTTGAACATAGTGACAAAGCTGCCCATCAGCAGAAAGCCTTCGGCAAACAGCAGCGGCAACCCCTTGTCGTGCCAATGCAGCCTGAAGTTAATCAGCAGGGTACGCGGGCGCAGCGAACTGGCACGGAAATGCGTAGAAGCGGGCAAAATGCGCCAGAACATGCAGGCTGCGGCCAGCGCGAATACTCCAATTACCGCCAGCGACACGCGCCAGGAGAAGAAATCGGTCAATACCCCGGTCACCAGGCGGCCGCTCATGCCGCCGATGGAGTTGCCGCTGATATAAAGCCCCATCGAAAAGGCGACAAAACTGGGGTGGATCTCTTCGCTTAAATAAGTCATGCCGACGGCCGCCACGCCGCTCAGGGACAGCCCAATCAGCGCACGCATCAGCAAGATACCGTGCCAACTGGTCATAAAGGCGCAAATCAGGGTGCATATTGCCGCCAGCAACAACGCCACCACCATCACCGATTTACGGCCGATCGCATCGGACAGCGGGCCGGTAAACATCAGGCCGATCGCCAACAGGCCGGTGGAGGCCGAAAGCGACAGGCTGCTTTCCGCCGGCGAGATACCAAAGTCCTGTGACAGAACCGGCAGGATCGGCTGCACGCAATACAACAGGGCGAAGGTAGCCAACCCGGCGGAAAACAGCGCCAGGGTAACGCGCATAAACTGCGGCGTTCCGCGTTCGATGTAAGGGAGTTTATTCAGGGTGGAGCGTTTGGCTTTTGGCGCAGCAGCCGCATCGTCGTTGGCGGCCAGCGTCGACGGCATGCTTGCCGCAGAACGCACAGGGGTTGTCACAGTCTTTCCTTACCGAACTTCGGGCGATTTAAACAGGTACATCATGGGTTAACAAAATGATAGGGAGAGCCCAGTTTTTTGTCTAATATATTAATAATTCAAATTAAGACGTTTAAAGTATGAATATAGAGCTGAGACACCTGCGCTATTTTGTCGCTGTGGCGGAAGAATTGCATTTCGGTCGGGCGGCGGAACGTTTGCGCATTTCGCAACCGCCGCTCAGCCAGCAAATCCAGGCGCTGGAGGAAATGGTCGGCGCGCGTTTGTTGGCGCGTAACAACCGCAACGTCAGCCTGACGCAGGCGGGGGAAATGTTCCTGAAAGAGGCTTATCAGGTGCTCGATCAGGTCGGCCGTGCGGCGGAAAAGGCCGCGCGACTGGAGCGTGGCGAACTGGGTGAGTTGACCATTGGTTTCACCTCTTCGGCTCCTTTTATCAGCGTGGTGTCGCGCAGTTTGCGGGCTTATCGCCAACAGCACCCGCATGTGCATATAAAAATGCGCGAAGTGAATACCAAGCAACAGATCGAACCCTTGCTTAACGGCGAACTGGATCTGGGCGTGATGCGCAATACGCGCTTGCCGGACATGTTGAAGCATCAACTGTTGCTATGCGAGCCATTGGTCGCGGTGGTGCCGGAAGGGCATCCGTTAATCCATATTGCGCCCGGCACGCTGCGTTTCCAGCATCTGGCGGAAGAGCCGTTTGTGTTTTTCTCGCGAGAGGTGGGAACGGCGTTGTATGACGAAATCTTGTCGCTGTTGGCCAAAGCGGGGATCACGCCCTACATCACCCAGGAAGTCGGCGAAGCGATGACTATCATCGGCCTGGTATCTTCCGGGCTGGGCATCTCTATTCTGCCGGCGTCTTTTGGCCGGGTGAAAGTCGATGGGGTGAAATACCTGCCGCTGGCGGAACCGGAGGCGATGACCGAAGTCTGGTTGGTGCATCACCGCCAAAGAGCGCTGACCGCTGCAGCCAAATCGTTGATGACACTGCTGCTGCCGTGACGGAATGCTGCACAAATAAAACGCAATCCGCGGCGAAAGCAGGGGGAATTTGTGCTGCAAATCACATAACGAATCAAATAGTTGACGCTGTATTACAAAAGCCCCACCATAGCCTCTAGTCTTTATTTAGAAGCGCGAAAAATAGTAGGAGCAGGTTTGTGATTGCTGTTGGGCAGCCTGGGCATATCGATCAAATCAAACAAACAAATGCAGGGGCAGTTTATCGGCTAATCGATGAACTGGGCCCAATTTCGCGTATAGAACTGTCCAAACGTGCGCAGCTCGCCCCCGCCAGCATCACCAAAATCGTACGCGAGCTGCTGGAAGCGCATCTGGTTAAAGAAAACGAATATCAGGAAGTCGGCAGCCGCGGGCGACCGGCGGTAGGGCTGGTGCTTGACACCGAAGCCTGGCATTACCTTTCCGCTCGCATCAGCCGCGGCACCATTACGCTGGCGCTGCGCGATATCAGCAGCAAACTGGTGGTAGAAGAGCTTCTGCCGCTGGACGCCGAACACCCTGAACCGCTGCTTAAACGCATTCTCGGCGAAGTCGACCAGTTCTTTATCCGCCATCAAAGCAAACTTGAGCGCCTGACGGCGATCGCCATTACCCTGCCGGGCATGATTGATGTGGCCTCCGGCGTGGTGCACCGTATGCCGTTTTACGATGTCGTGGACATGCCTCTGGGGCCGGCGCTGGAAACCCGCACCGGGTTGCCGGTCTACCTGCAGCACGATATCAGCGCCTGGACCATGGCCGAAGCGCTGTACGGCGCTTCGCGCGGCAGCCAGAACGTGATTCAGGTGGTGATCGACCACAACGTCGGCGCAGGCGTGATCACCGGTGGGCGAGTGCTGCACGGCGGCAGCCACAGCGTGGTGGAGATTGGTCATACGCAGGTCGACCCTTACGGCAAACGCTGTTACTGCGGTAACCACGGTTGTCTGGAGACCGTCGCCAGTATTGAAAACATCCTGGAGATCGCCCAACAGCGTCTCGCGACCTCCATGAGCTCCAGCCTGCACGGCGTGCCGCTGACGGCAGAATCCCTGTGCGATGCGGCGCTGGCGGGCGATCAACTGGCCAAAGATATCATTCTGGGCGTGGGGCACAGCGTGGGGCGTATTCTGGCGATCATGGTCAATTTGTTCAATCCTGAAAAAATCCTGGTCGGTTCCCCGCTGAACCGTGCGGCGGAAATTCTGCATCCGGCCATCGCCTCTTGCATTCGTCAGCAATCGCTGCCGGCCTACAGCGACCATGTGCAGGTGGAATCCACTCAGTTCTTCAACAAGGGCACCATGCCCGGCGCCGCTCTGGTGAAGGAAGCCTTGTACAACGGCTCGTTGCTGGTACAACTGCTGCAAGGGTAATATCAGTAATACTTATCTTTTAACGATAAAAGATTGAGCTACCTCAAGCCCCGTTCGCTCAGCATCCCCTAGAATTTTCCCGTTCGTCTCCTTCGCCATATTACGGCGATATTTGGGTTGTTAATGGAGCATTTCGGGGCAATTAAGACATGTTAAAGCGTTTATTTGTAACAGGCACGGATACCGACGTCGGTAAAACCGTGGTTTCCCGCGCCTTGCTGCAGGCGCTGGCCGCGCAGGGCCGTTCGGCCGCCGGCTATAAGCCGATCGCGGCGCGTTGTCAGGAAACCAGCGAAGGCATTCGCAATAAAGACGCTTTGGTTTTACAGGCATCTTCGACCCTGCCGCTGTCGTACGAGGAAATTAATCCCATCACCTGTCTGGATGAGGTGTTTCACGCTCATGCCACCGAGGATATCAACTACGGCATGATGAGCAGCGGGTTGCAGAGTCTGTCCGCCAGAGCCGATACCGTGGTCGTGGAGGGCAGCGGCGGCTGGCGCGTGCTGATGAACGATCTGCGGCCCTATGCCGAGTGGGTGATCCAGGAGCAATTGCCGGTGGTGTTGGTGGTGGGAATCAAATTGGGTTGCGTCAGCCACGCCTTGTTGACCGCACAATCGATCATTAATGACGGTTTACCTTTGTTGGGATGGGTGGCGAACCGGATTAATCCGGGGCTGGCGCATTACGCAGAAACTATCGAAGCCTTGCGCCAGCGCATTCCTGCGCCGCTGTTGGGGGAAATCCCGTATCTGCCGCGCGCCGAGCAGCGCGAACTGGCGCACTACCTCGATATTTCGCCTTTGCTGAGCCGTTAGGCATTGTGATAGACCGACACCGAACGCAAGCCGCGCGACACGGTGGTGGCGATCACGCAGGCCAGCAGAATACCGGGCAATAGAGTGTATTCGCCGGTCATCTCAAACACCATCAGCGCGGCCATGATTGGCGCGTGAGTGGTGGCGGCCAACAAGGTTGCCATACCGGTCAACGCCATCAACAGCGGCACGGCAGCACCCAACTCGGGCCAGGTGGCGCACAGCTGCCCAACCACCGAACCCAGCGCAGCCCCGACAAACAGCGTTGGGGTGAACACGCCGCCGGGCGCACCGGAACCACTGCTGGCAAGCACAGCCAGCAGCTTGCAGATCAAAATGGCGCCGACCAGCAATACGCCGGGCGGTGCGCTGAGCAGAGATTGCACTACGCTGTAGCCATTACCCCACACTTCAGGAAACAGCAGCGACAGCAAACCAACAATGAATCCGCCCAGCGCCAGCTGTAGCGGCGGCGTCAGGCGCAGTGAGCGGAACGCATGGCCGGAAGCCGACATCGCCCACAGAAACAGCGGGCCGCAGATACCGGCCAGCACGCCGAGCAGCGCCATCAACAGATATTGTACCGGCCAGGGCGCAGGCAGTGGTTCCACCAAATACAGCGGCGCCTGGCCACCGTTGAGCAAATTAGTCACCAGCAGCGCGCTGACGGCGGCAATCACTACCGGGCCGAGCGAAGCCAGCATCAGGGTGCCAAACAGAATTTCGGCGATAAACAGGCTGCCCGCCAGCGGCGCGTGATAGGCGCTGGCCATACCGGCGGCGGCACCGCAAGCTACCCACAGTTTCCACTCTTTTTCGTGGGTAAAGCGTTGGGCGAATACCGATCCCACCAGTGCCGCCAGCAGGATCATCGCGCCTTCGCGGCCGATAGCGCTACCGCTGGACACCACCAGCAATGAAGCCAGGCATTTAACCAGGCTGGCGCTGACATCGAGCCGCCCGTCGCCGGTTTCTATCGCTTCCATATAATCGGTAGGCGCTATTTGCCGCTGATGCTGATAACGCTGATAAACCCACAGCAAAAAACCTGCCGCCAGGCCGCCCAGAGCCGGAGTTAAGGCTCTGCGCCAGCCCGGTAATGCAGCGGCGGCGGCCACCAGGCTGCCATCTTCGTGATCGAGCAATACCCACTCCAGCCCGAGCATCGCGCGGTGAAACAGCCAAACGACCAACGCGGCGGCAATGCCCAGAAAGATGGCGATAAACAGGCGGCGCAGCAGGGCGCGATAATGATGCAGGTGGACCAATCGTTTCATGAGGCGGTAAAATCGTGATAAAAATGAAAGGTTCAGCTGAGCATTGTGCTTGCCGGTCCGGCCGAAGGCCAGAGAATCTTTACAGATTCGCCGCTGGGATCGTGGTTTCAACGGCGAAGCGAAACATTCCGCTCATCTATGGTGACGTTGTCACCAAGTGTTCAAATGATGCGTTTTTCGCCATTGAAAACAGGGAAGTAGACACAGCTTACGGCAGCGTTTAACCCGGCGGATATAATTTGATGACAATAAGAATCCAGAGCCCAAAAACGCTATGACAACTAACGACTCATCTGCACCTCTCGCTCATCGCCCGCTGATTCTGATCGCCTGCATGCTGGCAATGTTTATGTCTGCCATCGAGGCGACCATTGTCGCCACGGCGATGCCGACCATCATTGGCGATCTCGGCGGTTTCTCGCTGCTGGGCTGGGTCTTTGCGGTCTATTTGCTGGCGCAGGCCATCACTATTCCGATCTATGGCCGGCTGGCGGATCTATTGGGCCGCAAGCGGGTGTTTTTCTTTGGCGCCTCGCTGTTTTTACTGGGATCGGTCTTGTGCGGTTTTTCGCCCAATATGTACTGGCTGATTGGTTTTCGGCTGTTGCAGGGGCTGGGTGCGGGGGCGATTATGCCGATCGCGACCACCATTATCGGCGATATCTACAGCGCTACCGAGCGGCCGAAGGTCATGGGCTATCTGTCCAGCGTGTGGGGCGTGTCGGCAATCATTGGCCCGTTGCTGGGGGCGTTTATCGTTCAGCATTTGCCCTGGGCGCTGGTGTTCTGGGTCAATTTGCCGATTGGCCTGCTGGCTATGTTTTTTCTCGGCCGCTATCTGCCCTCCAGTAAACGGGTGCGCAAACACGCGTTGGATCTGGCGGGCACGGCATGGCTGACGCTGTTTGTCGCGGCGCTGCTCATGTCGTTGCTGCAGGCGGAAAATCTGGGATGGTGGGTGTTGCCGCTGTTGTTGCTGGCGGCGGTTTCGCTGATGCTGCTGATCCGCCAGGAACGCCGCGCGCCAGAACCTTTGTTCCCGTTGGCGTTGTGGCAAAGCCGTGTGATTGTGGCCGGCAATATTGGTGGGGTGGTGATCGGCGCGGCGATGATGGGGATCAGCGCCTTTCTGCCGACCTTTATTCAGGGCGTAATGGGAGGAACGCCGCTGGAGGCCGGGACCACGTTGGCGCTGATGTCGATTGGCTGGCCACTGGCCAGCACCCTGAGCGGGCGGCTGATGCTGATGACGTCTTATCGTACCACCGCGTTACTGGGGGCGCTGTTGTTGCTGGCAGGCGGGTTGATCTTGTTGCTGCTGCAGCCGAGCGGTGGTCTGCTGTGGGGGCGGGTGGCGGCTTTTATGGTGGGCGCCGGCATGGGGTTGTGCAACACCACGTTTTTGGTTTCGGTGCAAAACGCCGCGCATCACAGCATTCGCGGCATAGCTACCGCCTGTACGGTATTCACCCGAATGATGGGGTCGGCCATCGGCACCGCTATTTTGGGCGCTACGTTGAACCTAAACTTGCAGCACCGTCTGCCGCAAACCGCCGATCCGGTGCAGCAATTGATGGAGCCGGCAGTGCGCGGCGCCATGACGCCGGAACAACTGGCGGATATGGTTCAGCAGGTGGCCGCTTCGTTACATTGGGTGTTTTTGGTTTCCGCACTGATTTCGTTGTTGGCGTTGGCAGCGGCGATGTTGATCCCCGCACGGCATAGGCCGCAGGGTGAGGGTGAAGAGGCGGAACAGGCGTAGTAAAAAAAGAAAAAACTAAGGGCGCGGTTGCGCCCTGAACTGGGGTTATTGCGCGGTTTTGGTGTCCTGACTGGTGCCTGTCTGGGCCGCGTCACCGTTATCGTCACCGTTGCTCAGGCGGGTATAGACAATTTTCTGAGTGTCGTTTTCGCAGTGACCAACGACTAATCCGCCAGCCTGTTGAGCCTGGTCATTGGGTACGATGTCCAGCTTGAAGCCGGATTCCGGTACGCCGTTTTTGACAATTTTCTGTGAAATGTCCGCCTTCACGCTTTCGCATGAGGCCAGGGCTGCCAGGGGGGCTGCGGTCAGCAGCAGTGCACCCAGGATAAGCGTTTTTTTCATCAATTCGTCCTTATTTGAGCATGAGCTTCCGTTGTCACAATAGCAGCAATGGCGGCCGAGGTTAACGTTCGCCGCCGGCTGCGACGAGATTAAGGATTAATCTGACGACCGGTCTGGCGATCCAGACACTTGCGGGTGTTCGGTTCCCAGTAGGCATTAACGTTCAGGCTATCGTCGCAACGGTCTTCGCTGTCGATTGCCTTGTCTACCTTGTCGAACTCTTTCTCGACGCGGGTGTTGACCTTATGGCGCAGAGATTTGGTGTCGTTAAACTGTTCTTTGCTCTGGCGAGCGGCTTCGGTGCCCATGGCGCCGCTATTACTGCCATCGACGGTTACGCAGGTGCTGCCCTGGGTGCAGGTGGCAGCCAACGTCGGAGCCTGCCAGGCACCCATCAGCATCAACATGGCGACCGGCAGCATCCCGCGCAGCAGTCGTTGTGTAGAAAGTGTTTTCATCGTTTCATCCTTATGAGTTAGTGTTGCCGGAGGAAGGCAACACCGGCTTAATCGCGCCCGCAGGCGTGGCAATAAATATACCACCTAGCCCGGAGACTGCACCAGCCAAGCGCCGCTTCGTTTACTTTACTGAGAGAAAAGCATCACCCATGTTAAAGACTACCCTGCTATTTTTCGCCACCGCGTTAGCCGAAATTATAGGCTGTTTCTTGCCCTACCTGTGGCTGAAAAAAAACGCCGGCGTTTGGCTATTGCTGCCGGCAGCAGCCAGTTTGATGCTGTTTGTCTGGCTGTTGACGCTGCATCCGGCAGCCAGCGGGCGAGTCTATGCGGCTTACGGCGGCGTTTATGTGGCAACGGCGCTGCTGTGGTTGCGGGTGGTGGACGGGGTCAAGCTGTCGGCGCTGGATTGGTTGGGTGCCGGTGTGGCGTTGGCGGGGATGCTGATTATCGTTTCAGGCTGGCGTACCGCCGGATAATCCGGCGGTACGGGAAGCGTCAGGACTCGCGGTGGATATTCAACCCGGCGAAGGACTGGCTGACCGGCATGATTTCCAGCGTATTGATGTTGACGTGGGCCGGCAGGGTGGCGACCCAGAACACCGACTCGGCGATATCTTCCGGCGTTAGCGCATTGGCACCGTCGTAGATCTTGTCAACTTTGCCATCGTCGCCCTTGAAGCGCACGTTGGAGAACTCGGTACCGCCCACCAGGCCAGGCTCAATGTCGGTGACGCGGATACGCGTGCCGTGCAGATCGGCCCGCAGACCCAGGCTGAACTGTTTGACGAAAGCCTTGGTCGCGCCGTAAACGTTGCCACCTGCATACGGCCAGTTGGCGGCGACGGATCCGATGTTGATCACATGGCCAATGTTGCGTTCAACCATCGCCGGCAGCAGGGCGCGGGTCATGTTCACCAGGCCTTTGGTGTTGGTGTCGATCATGGTATCCCAATCGTCGGCGTCGGCTCTGTGCGCAGGTTCCAATCCCAACGCCAGGCCGGCGTTATTCACCAGCACGTCGATCTGGCGCAGAGCAGCAGGCAGCTCGTCGATCACCTGCTGAATTGCGGCGCGGTTGCGTACGTCCAGGCGGACGATGTGCAGCGCGTCACCCAGTTCGTCTTTCAACTCTTCCAGGCGTTCAACGCGGCGGCCGGTAGCAATTACCTGGTGGCCTTCGCGGATAAAACGCCGCGTGATAGCCTCGCCAAAACCTGATGTGGCGCCCGTGACAAAAATGATCATGTGACTGTTCCTCAAGTGTTTATACCCTACATACTATTAGGATTAGCATAATCCCACATCAAGTGGCAGCGGTTATCTGCATGTGCGGTAAAAAACAGCCATCGATGCCGGCAAGCGGGCGGTTTTCGGTCAGTTGGCAACAAAGAGAAAAGGAGGCCTGGCCGCTAAAGGATGGGTAAGGGGCCGGGCCGGTAAAACCTTTAAAGCTGTGGCGGAACCTGGTAGACCACGCAGTCGTATTTGGTGTTTTCGCGCCGGCCGGCTACCACGCCGCCAAGGGATTCAGCGATGCGTCGGCTGGGGGTGTTTTGCTCGGCCACCGGGTAGATAAAGTGCTGTGGCCGGTAGCGCTCGCTGGCCCAGACCGCTATGGCGTGGACAATTTCGCGGCCATAGCCGTTGCCGTGCTGAGTCTCTTTTACCCAAATGCCCAGTTCCGGCGTTTGGCTGTGCAGGTCGTGCGCGCCGCCCATGCCGACAAACTGTTTGGTGTCGCGCAGACGGGCAATAAAAATCACTTCTTCGCCTTCACGGATCAGCGGTAACCAGGCTTGCCAGACGTTGGCGAAGGCCTCCGGTGACGCCTCCGGTTCAAAATTCATAAAGCGCGTCAAGGTTGGGGTAATCGCCTGGTAAACCTCGTCGGCGTCTGCTGCGGTAAATGGAGCAATCAACAACCGATCGGTGTTAAGGCGGCACTGAGAAAGGTCACTGTGAATCATTATTATTACCTCGCTTTTCAGGCCAAAACGGCAAAAAATCCGCACCCGTCAAAACGGGGCGGATCATCGATACTACGTTGATTAACGGCAGATGCGACTTATTTTTGCTGCAGGTGCGGAGCAAGCAGAAGCAGGTCGGCGTCCGACAGACGGTCCGGCGCGGTGGCGGCCTGGTGCCAATAAGGATAAATCAATGGCGGACGGCTCACTTCCTCCAGCCGCTGCAGCTCTTCTTCGCTCAGGGTTAGATTGGCGGCTTGCAGGTTGTCCTGCAGTTGATTGTCGTTGCGCGCGCCGATCACCACCGAAGTGACAGTGGGCCGTGCCAGCAGCCAGGCAAGGGCGACTTGAGCCGCAGACACGCCGTGCGACTGGGCGATATCCACCAGTACGTCGACGATATCGTACAGCCGTTCCTCGTCGCGCACCGGCGGCTCGCCCCAGTTGGCCAGATGGCGGGTGCCTTCCGGTGCAGGCTGATTGCGGCGGTATTTACCGGAAAGCAAACCGCCGGCCAGCGGGCTCCACACCAGGACGCCGACGTCCTGATCCGCTGCGATCGGCAGCAGTTCATATTCTGCCTCGCGGGCCTGCAGCGTGTAATGAATCTGCTGGCTGACCGGGCGTACCAGGCCCAAGCGTCCGGCGGTGCCGAGGTGTTTCATCAGGTGCCAGCCGGAAAAGTTGGACACGCCGACGTAACGCACCTTGCCGCTACTGACCAAATGCTCCAGCGCGCGCAGGGTTTCTTCAACCGGCGTCACGCCGTCCCACTCATGCAGTTGATACAAATCGAGATAATCGGTGTTCAGCCGGCGCAGACTGGCTTCGCAGGCGCGGATCAAATGATGGCGAGACAGCCCCGCGTCGTTCGGGCCGGCGCCCATCGGGAAGCGCGCCTTGCTGGCGACCAGCACCTGCTGGCGTTTTTTGCCCAGCGCCTGGCCCAGGATCTCTTCCGATTTGCCGGCGGAATAGACGTCGGCGGTATCGAACAGATTAATGCCGGCGTCGATACAGCGGTCTATCTGGTTGCGGGCTTCGTCAACGCCGGTATCGCCGGTTTTGGCGAATTTTCCTGCGCCGCCAAAGGTCATGGTGCCGAGACTAAGCGCCGAAACTTTCAGGCCTGAATGGCCAAGCTGACGGTATTGCATCGTTTAACTCCTTGCCTTGGTTGCCGTGGATTCATCAGCGCCAGCCGGTGCCGACGAAGGGGATTTTTTCCGGCGGACTTCGCTGCCGGCCTCGGGATTCAACGTCAAACTGTCTACCACCGCCAGCAGGGCGATGACGCCGATAACCCCAAACGCCAACTGGAAATCGACCAGCGGCAGGCGATCGGCCGACGGCGGCATCAGCATTTCCGCCAACCGCAGTGCCAGCGCGCCGATGGCGATGCCCAGGCCGCTGCCCAGTTGCTGCGAGACGGTGAACAGAGTGTTGGCGCCGCCCATCTGCGGTTGCGGCACTTCGGAAAACGCCAGCGTATTCAGCGCGGTGAACTGCATGGAACGCGTTAACCCACTGACGAACAGCAACGCCACAATCAGCCAGGTCGGGGTTTGCGGCGTCAACAACGCGCAGGCAAAAATAGTGGCGGCGTTTAGCAGGCCATTCACCACCAGCGTGGTGCGAAAGCGGAAACGGTAAAGTATGGCAGAGGTAAAAGGTTTCATCGCCAGGTTACCGGCAAACACCGCCAGCACCAGCAGCCCGGCGTCGAAGGCGTTGAGGCCAAAGCCGATTTGGAACAGCAACGGCAGCAAGAAGGGCACGGCGCCAATGGCGATGCGGAACAAGGCGCCACCCCAAATAGTGACGGCGTAACTTTTTATCCGCATTGCCCACAGATTGATCAACGGGTGTGCGGTGCGTTTGGCGTGGCGCACCGCCAGCGCACCGAGCGTCAGGCTGCCGAGGATGCACAGTACCGGCACTGGCCAGGAGAGCTGCGGGTGGTTGATCAGGTCCAGGCCGAACATCAGCCCAAAGCAGGCGATGCCGGTCAGCATGAAGCCGGTGGCGTCAAACGGCACGCCTTTCTGCGGTGCCTCCTGTGGGATCAACCGCCAGGCCAGCCACAGCGCGGCGACGCCCAGCGGCACGTTGAGAAGAAAAATCCAGTGCCATGACGCGTAGGTGGTAATGAAACCGCCGACCGGCGGGCCGAGGATCGGCGCCACCAACCCCGGCCAGGTAATGGTGGCGATGGCTTTTATCAGGTCCGGTTTGGCGGTGTTGCGCAGCACCACAAGCCGGCCGACCGGCACCATCAGCGCGCCGCCAAAGCCCTGCAAAATGCGGGCGGCGGTGAAAGTGGGCAGATTAACGCTGGCGGCACACAGCACCGAGGCCAGGGTAAAAATCACTACCGCAGCGGCAAAGATATTGCGCGCGCCGAAGCGATTGGCGATCCAGCCGCTGGCCGGAATAAACACCGTCAGCGTCAGAATATAGGCGGAAATACCGATGTTCATGTCCACCGCTCGCACGCCAAAAGCGGCCGCCATCTGCGGCATCGCGGTAACAATCACCGTGCCATCGAGGTTTTCCATAAAGAAGGCGCCGGCCACCAATAACGGCAGCGCACTGGCACGTGAAAACCAGCTCATGGTAAAGCGCGTCGGGTGGAACACAGGCAGGATGCAGGCATGACAAGAAACCCCGTTTCAAAAAAATTTAATCCGGACGAGTTTTCGAGCATAGCGCATCGTACACAGGTTAAAAAGAGGTTAAGCAGGTGATGATTAGCGAGCGCAGCGATCTGCGCTCTCAGAGGGGAACAGCCTGTTTTAGCCCGGCCTTTTCAGGCCGAACCCACTGATAATCAATACTCAACTTTCGCTTAACCGCTGGCCGCTGGCGGCGTCGAACAAGTGGATTGCGTCTATATTGGGTGCCAACCACAGTGGCTGGCCGCTTTCGGCGTTGATTCTGCCGTTGAACTGCACATGCAACCGGTAGCCGCCCCAGGTCAGGTGCAACAGACTGACATCACCGGTGATCTCCATCAGCCGAAGCTGGGCGGGCGGCTGTTCGCTGACCTCCACCAGCAGAAAATCATGCGGGCGCAGCCCGAGGATCACGTTACTGCCCGGCACCGCCTGCCGCCATTTGTCGGGCAGCGGCAACCACAACTCACCGCAGGTTACGCCGGGGCGATCGCCGTGCGGGGTGACGATGCCGTCCAACAGATTCATGGGCGGCGAACCGATAAAACGCGCCACAAAGGTGTTGGCGGGCGCGTCGTAGATCTCCAGCGGCCGGCCCTGTTGCACGATATTGCCGTCTTTCATCACCACGATTTGATCGGCCAGCGTCATGGCCTCTATCTGATCGTGAGTGACGTACACCGTGGTGGTTTTGAACTGCTGATGCAGCGATTTAATCTCGGCGCGCAGCTCCATGCGCAGTTGGGCGTCGAGGTTGGACAACGGCTCATCGAACAGAAAGACCTTCGGATTGCGCACCATGGCACGGCCCATCGCCACCCGCTGGCGCTGACCGCCGGACAACTCCTTTGGATAGCGCTGCAACAGGTGATCGATCGCCAGAATGCGCGCCGCCTGCTGCACTTTGCTCTGCTGCTCGCTTTTGCTGACTTTCATGACCTGCATATGAAACGCCATGTTTTCCTCCACGGTCAGATGCGGATAGAGCGCATAGCTCTGGAACACCATGGCGATATCGCGATCGGCGGGGTCCAGATCGTTAATCTTCTTTTTATCCAGCAGGATGGCGCCATCGGATAGCGTATCCAACCCGGCCAGCAACCGCAGCAACGTGGATTTGCCGCAGCCGGAGGGGCCGACCAGCACGGTAAAGCTACCGTCGGGAATGATCAGATCCAGCGGGTTAAGCACCCGCTGTTTGCCATAATATTTGGCGACTTTCACCAGTTCTACGCTTGCCATCAGATCATCTCTCCGGCGCAGGTTTTCAGGGTATTCCAGTCCAGATATTGACGCGGCGAACTGCTGATGGCGTGGCTGGCGGCACGAATACCCCAGCGCAGCGCCACCGTGGCCGAATGGCCGTGCAGGCAGGCGGTCAGAAACCCGGCGTTGAAACTGTCGCCGGCACCGATGGTGTCGACCACCTTGATCGGGTGCGCGGCCGCCTGCAGCAGCCGTTCGCCGCACCACATGCGTGCGCCGTCCGGGCCGCATTTCACCACGCAGGCGGCATCGGCCGGTTGTTGGCGGTTCAGGGTACGGGCGGCGGTGTACAGATCTTCATGGCCCGCCATGCCGCAGGTTTCCACCTCATTCAGCAGCAGAATGTCGCAGAACGGCAACCAGTCGGCGATCTGCCCGCGCAGCGCGTCGCTCCAGCCCTGCGGCGGCCAGCCGGTATCCACTGCAATGCGGTAGCCGCGCTGGCGCAGGGTTTGCAGCAGCGCCGGGTAATCCGTCAGCAAGGTGGTACACAGGAAGGTGCCGCATAACAGCACGGTGTCGCCGTTGCCGGCGAACAGCGGGATCTGGTGCAGCACGTCGTCCTGGCTCAGGCGGGTAATATGCCCCTGATTGCTGAAAAAGGTGCGTTCGTTGTCGGGGTGCGTCACGCCGAAGGTCAGCGAGGTTTCGCAGCTGTAGGTCGGCCAATACAGCGAGCTTTCCGGAAACAGGTGCGCCAGCCAGGGGCTGAAATAGTCGTTGCCCTGATTGGCCACCAGCCGATAAGGCGTCTCCAGCGCCGCCAAAGCCAGCGCACAGTTGCCGGCCGAGCCGCCGGGGCGCAGTTCGCTGTGATCCAGCATTGCCTCGGTGCCTTTCTGCGGCCACTGGTGCAGGGTGCTCATGATTACGTCGACGTTGATATTACCGACCACGTACAAAGTGGGTCTGGTGTTGGTATTCATCATGTCAATTCTTTCCCTTTTAAGTCAGCCCTTGCTGCCGCCGCTGGTTAAGCCGCTGACCAGCGTTTTTTGCAGCCAAATGGCAATAAAGAGTGGCGGTATGGCGGCCAAAATTCCGACGGCGGCGATCAACCCGTCATCGGTGGCGCGCCCGGCGGTGAAACCGGCGATGGTCACCGGCAGCGTCTGTGCCTGAATATTGCTGGTAAACAGCAGCGCGTAGAAAAATTCGTCCCAGGCCAGCAACCAGCCGAACAGCGCCGAGGCCCCGAGCGCGGGTTTTGCCAGCGGCAGCGTAATGCGCAGCAGTACCTGCCACTGACGCAGCCCATCCAGCCGCGCCGCCTGTTCGATATCGATCGGCAGGGCGTCGAACTGGTTTTTCAGCATCCAGGTGAGGAACGGCAGGATCAGCGAGCAGTAGACCAGCGCCAGGCCGAGATGGGTGTTCAGCAGCGCCAGCTGTTGCAAAATAAAGTACAGCGGCAGCACGAAGGCGACCGGCGGCACCATGTAAATCGCCAGGCTGGCGAACAGCCAGCCGTCCCGGCCCGGATAGCGTGAAAAACTGAACGCCGCCGGGATCGCCAGCAGCAGCGAAATCAGCGTGGCGCCGCAGGCCACCAGCAGGCTGTTGAACAGCGCGTGCAGGAACAGCGCTCCAGGCTGGCCGGCCTGCAGCGACAATAAACTGCCGTAGCGCGAAAAGTCCCAGCGGCGCGGCAGCCATTCCAGCGGTATGCGGGTCAGATCGGCGGAAGAGCTGACGCTCATCAAGAATAGCCACAGCATCGGCACGAGGATCGACAGCGCCAGCAGCAGCGCGGCGCCGTAGCGCAGTATCAGGCGGATTTTACGCTTCATCGGCGAGGCTCCTGCGGCGCTGGCGGAACAGCATCAGCATGTAGAGAGCGATCAGCAAGCCGCACAGCAAGGTCATCAGCACTGCGTAGGCGGCGCCGCTGCCGGCACGCAGATAGCTGAACGATTCCTGATAAACGAAGAAGCTGAGGGTTTTGGTGCTGTCCATTGGCCCGCCGCGGGTCATCACGTAAATGATGTCGAACACCTTGAAAGCGTCGATGGTGCGTAACACCAGCGCCACCGCCAGCGGTGCCAGAATGGCGGGCAGGGTGATGGCACGGAATCGCCGCCAGGCGGAGGCACCGTCCAGCCGGGCCGCCTCGTACAGATCCTCCGGGATAGATTGCAGTGCCGCCAGCGTCAGCAGGGTAATCAGCGGATAGTTTTTCCAGATATCCGCCAACATCACCGCGTTCATCGCCGAGGCAGGATCGCCCAGCCAACTGCGGTAATGATCAATGACCCCAAGCTGAGTCAGCAGCGCATTGATGCTGCCGTAATCCGGGTTGAAGTTCAGCCGCCACATTGTCGCATTGACGATGGTAGGCAGCGCCCAGGGCAAAATCACCAGCACCCGCAGCAGGTTGCGGCCGTGGAATTGCTGGTTAAGCAGCAGCGCCACCAACACGCCAATCACCCCTTCGAACGCCACCGAAACCACGGTGAAATACAGCGTGCGCCACAGCGCAGCCTGGAAATCCGGGTCAGTCAGGGCATACAGAAAGTTATCGGTACCGACCCAGGCCGGCGTTACGCCGTCACCGACCAATGCGGCGTCGGTAAAGCTCAGCCACAGGGTGCGGCCCAGCGGCCAGGCGGTTAACAGCAGCATCATCAGCAGCATGGGTGCCAGCAGCACCCATGCCTGACGCCGCTCACGTTGGGGCAAAGTGAGCATCGTCATCCCTTAACGCAGCCGCGCAGCGCTTTTGGTGGCTGCGTCCAGGCCCGCTTGCGGCGTCACCTTGCCTTGCAGAATCTGCTGCAAATCTTGTTGCAACCCATTGGAGAGACGCGAGTAATCGGCGGTTTCAGGGCGCGACAACATCACGTTCAGCGATTGTTTGGCGGCGGCGATCAAAGGCTCCTGGTCTTTCTGCACCGCCGGGTCGTCGTAGGAGGATTTCCAGATCGGCAGGCTCAGTTTGGCGTACTTATCCTGCACCGGCTGGGAGGTCATGTAGCTGATGTACTGCCAGGCTTGATCGGGGTGGGCGCTGGCCTTGGCGATGCCGAGGCCCATCGACCCGTTGACGGCGGAAACCTGCCCCTCAACCGAGCCCGGTGCCGGCACGATGCCGACATCGCCGGCCACTTTGCTCTGCTTCGGATCGTTGGCCATGTTGTACATATAGGTCCAGTTGAGCGCAAAGGCGGCGTCGCCGTTAGAGAAGGCTTTACGCACGTCCTCTTCCAGATATTCGCGTGAGTTCGGGTTGGTCAGCCCTTTGTCCAGCGAGTCTTTCATGTAGCCGGCAGCCTGCAACGAGCCAGGGGTGGAGAAGTTGATTTTCCCCTGCTGGAAGAACTGGCCCTTGAAGGCGGACACCAGCGTTGTGTAGTCGCAAACCAGCGCCTCGGCCTGCGACCAGCTCCATACCAGCGGATATTTGACCACGTTTTTCTGTTTCAGGATTTCTGCCTGCTGCGCCAGCTCCTGCCAGGTTTTCGGCGGAGCGCTGATGCCGGCCTTGGCCAGCATGGCTTTGTTGTAATACAGATATTTGGTGTCGAGGATCCACGGCATTCCCCAACGCTTGTCTTTATAAGTGACGGTGGTCATGGCTCCGTCGAAAATCTTGCCGCTGTCGTCGGCGCTGATGCGCGAGGTGACGTCTTGCAACAGGCCGAACTTAACGAATTCGGCCGGCCAGATGGCGTCGAACAGCACCACATCGTAGCCGTTGCTGCCTGCACCGCGTGCCGCGACGATTTTATCGTGCAGCGCTTCGTAAGGGACGAACTCGAGATTAACGGTGATATCCGGGTGCTGTTGGGTGAAATCTGCGGTCATGGCGCGGATATCGTTTTCGCTATAAGCAGCCTGGGTCATAAACAGCGCGTTGATTTGCGTAGGTGCGGCAAAGGCGTTTGAGAGGCAAAACGCCAGGGCAGACAGGGTACAGGCGGCCTTGACGGCGCGGGTAGGGCTTTTCATTGTGCGTTCTCCGGTGTTAAAAAGATTCTTAAATCAATTTGATTGCTTTAATGGAGGGCACCATACTGCAAACACCGATTTCCCTTTCTGCATAGGCAGTTATGACGACATCCGGCACTAACCTTGAACATGCTCGTGCACACAACCGGCGCGTAGTGATAGAGGCGATCCGTCTGCACGGCGAACTGACCCGTGCCGAAATAGCCCGGCTGACCTCACTGACGCCGCAAACCGTTTCAAACATCGCGACAGAGCTGGAACAGGCCGGGATTCTCTCCTCGCACCTGCCGCGCCGTGCCGGAGGGAGAGGCCAACCGGCGACGCCGTTGACCTTGAACCCGGACAGTGCGTATTCCATCGGCATCCATCTGGATCACCAGACGCTTCTGATCATCGTCGTTGATCTGTCAGGGAGCGTTCGTTTCCATCGGCTGATTATGGTGCAAAAGCCGCAACCTGCTGCGACCTTGAAACTGATTTGTGATGTACTGCAAGAAATGCGCCAACAGCCGGAGATGGCCTGGGCAAAAATGCTGGGCATCGGGGTGGTGATGCCGGGGCCGTTTGGCGTGGAAGGGATCTCCTCCGTCGGGCCGACTACCCTCAACGGTTGGGAAAATATCGATGTAGTGGCTGAACTTAACGCGCAAAGCGGCCTGCCGGTGACGCTGGAGAACGACGCCACCGTCGCCGCCATCGGCGAACGTTTGCACGGCGTGGCCAGGCAACTCAATTCGTTTATTTATCTGTATCTCGGTACCGGCCTTGGGGCGGGGATCTTCACTGATGGGCGCATTTATACCGGCCATGCGCACAATGCCGGTGAAATAGGCCACATGATTGTGCAACCGGGCGGGCGTGTCTGTTATTGCGGCAACCAGGGTTGCCTCGAGCGTTACGTCTCCTTGCAGGCGGCGTACGAAAGCTGCGGTCTGGATCCGATGCGCGCCATGCCGCAGGATCTGCTGGCATTGCCGCAGGCGCAGATCGACCTCTGGCTGGATTCTGCGGTGCCTGCGTTGCGCCAGGCGATCAACATCATAGAGTGCATGTTCGATGCCGAAGCGGTGATTATTGGCGGGCTGATGCCGGAAAGCATTGTGGAACAGTTGATCAAACGATTGGCGCCCTTGCACCGTTCGGTGCGCAGCAAATACCTCGACGGTCTGCGCGTGCGGCTGGGGACCACCGGTGCGGATACCGCAGCATTGGGGGCGGCGGCGCTGCCGTTGTTCGACGAGTTTAACCCACGTTATGAAGTGCTGTTGAAATAGCCGTAAAAAAGGCTCCTGAAAGGAGCCTTTGGCGTGAGGCTAAATTACCGTGCTAATGCACTGATTTCATTCCAAAGAACAGTGACGGTTTCCGCCGGGTTCCACCCCTCGTTTGAGATGTGGGCTTGGATACATTGGTAGGCTTTCCCCTGATAACGCACTTTGTCACCCACTTCATACCGCGTATTGAGCGCCCATTCCGGAATGTTGCCACCGCCGCTGGTGTTCAGGATCAACACATTGCTGGGCAGGGACAGGTAATCCCGCACGTCTATTGCTGCGACAAAATAGCGGTATTCGGTGTTTGCGCTAAGCCCGACATCCGTATATTCATGCTGTGTCGGCGACGTGGTACCTACCTGAATACCGTTACGATACACATAATAATGCTTAAGCGCATGGCCGCCTGTCGACGCTGACCACATCAAACGCACCGTATCGGCGGTGACGCCCATTGAGTGCAAGTTACCCGGTGCGGCAGGCGGATTGTCCTCACCCCCTTCAACGAGCGTACGAGCAACGATTGAATTCCCCGGCAGCGATTGATTATTTTCACTGTCCGTGGCGGAGACGAAATAGGTGTAGTCCGTGTCCGGGGCCAGGTTTTTATGGGTATAGCCGAGCGTCGGCGCGTCAAGTTTCACCAACAGATCGCCGTTGCAAAAAACGGAGTAGCTGGTGATGGGGTGCGTGCCGTTGGAAGCGGACCAGGCTAACTCAAGCGAGTTTGTGGTCACGTTGGTTGCATGCAATCCACCCGGAGGGGTCGGACGATCGTTCCCGCCGGCATCGGTGAAGTTGAGATCGATAACCTGATAAAACGCATTGCCGGTATTGGCGACCTCCCAGATGGCGAGCAACACATGGTAGCCACTTCTTTCCGGCAGCGTCAGCTGATGAATTGTCGGCTCTGGCGGTGTTAATGCCGCCTGGTGATCCCAATGCGGCTGAGCGGACAGCTCTGCTTTATAGAAGGGCGCCGATTCGAACTGGTCACGCGCGAGTTTGCGTTGCGGGTCCCAATCGACCTTGGTGATGAAATAGTTCCAGCGACGCGTGAGGTGCAGAGCATGGTATGCCCAGGACACCGTGAGGGGCTGGCCCGCTTTGACCTCATGTTGACGCCATTGAGTGCCGGGCTCGTCGAGGAACAGTGCACCCGGCCAGCCGCCGCTGGCAATTTGTCCATCTGCCGCCGGCACATTGCTGATATCGTCGGTTGGCGCGATCGGATCATGCAATCCGCCTGCGGTGGCGGGGAAGAATTTTCCTGCCTCCAGAGAGCTCGGATCGGTATCCGTCAATTTGCCTTCTTGATAGGCGAAGATGGCGCGAGATTCGGGGGAAAACACATGCCCATGACGCGGGCGATTACGTCGTGCGTTAGCCATTATATTTCTCCATTTATTCAATGAGATAGTAATAATTTTCGGTAAAAGCCGTGCGAGATTATCGACGCGTTTCGATCTGCCAAAGCATGTCGGCCAGAGAAGGGAGCCAGAATCGGTTAGAGGTATGTTCCTGAATGCACAAATAGGTATTGCCGGCATAACTGACGCGCTCGCCACGGTTATACCATTGCTCTGTGCGCCATTGTGGTGCAGCGCCGGGCAGGGTACCGGCAATCAACGGGGCGCTGTTTGAGGACGTGTTACCTTCGGTATCGGTCGCGTTAACGGTGTAACGATATTGGGTGCCTGCGGTCAATCCACTGTCGGTAAAACGGGTTGCCGTAGGCTGGGCAATTTTCTGGTTATCGCGCAAGACGGAGTAGTAGGCAATGGGATAAACGCCGCTGGATGCGCTCCAGGAAAGGGTAATGCTGTCCTGGGTTTGCGCTGTGGCAACAAGGTTGGCGGGTGCAGAAGGTTTCTCGCCGCTACCGCCGCCGGTCAAAAAGCCGTAACGCGTGACGAATTCCCAATCATAGGGCTGCCCGGACTTGTTAACGCCGTCATCCCAGCTGACCGACCAGGTCATCAGGCCACGGATCGGGTTGCCTGCTTTATCCAGGCGTTCAAGCGCATTAATGGCGTCTTGCGGGTTAATAACATAACCATTAGCTGCACCATCAATATTGGCGGGCAGCCCGATAATAAATTTATCCGCCGGGATTGAGGTGAAACCACGGGTGCCGTGAGTGAGGCTGTCGGTGAGATAATAAAGAAAATCCTCTTTCATGGCGTCGTCGTCTTGTTTAACCAGTTTATTTAACTCATCGACCCAAACGCCATCTCCGCCCTGATTGTAATATTGCGGCGCAATAAAATCGTAAATATCTTCGAGTGCTTTAAGATAAGCCAGATAACTGCCGGAATCGCGCAGGTAAGGGAATTCCGGGGCCATGCTGATAATAAAGTTTTTACCTTCCAGAGCGTAATGCTGTTTAACCATGCGTAACGCGGCGGGAATAACCGTGCGGTTGTCTGCAAAGGTAATTGCCGATTGTTCAAGGTCAATATCCAGCCCATCAAAGCCGTAGGTTTCCACCAGCCGGATCAATTCATAGGCCAGCATTTCTTCTTGGCCGGCGTAGAGCTCAATATGTGCGTCAGCGCCGCCAAGGGAGATGAGCACGGCACGACCCTGTGCATTCAACGCATTGATTTGTTGCCTGAATTCCGCATCGGAATAGCGATAAGGTTTGAACGTCGGGATACCGCTGCCTTTCATAAATGCCACGGCTACCACGTTGTATTCCTGAGGGATTTCCGTCAGCGACATTTCAGTGAACATGCCGCCCTTATAGCCTTGCCCCGGTTCGGGGGCCCAATTATGCCAGAATCCCATCAGGATATTTTTTCCTGACATATCGGGCATCAGTGACGCGGAATCTCGGGTTTTGTTTTTATATTGATGTAAAACGGTAGGGTTAAGCATAAATACTTTTCCTTGTGTGATTACAACGTGATGGTTCAGTGTGAAAATTGAACGTTAATGTACGCGTCATGCTCATAAAATATAGGCATAACGTTTTTCAACCGCAGTTCATTGCAATCCGTTTATTTTTTAGGTGAGAGGTATTATTTTATTTGGTTGCGAGCATCTTTGAGTCCTTTCCATAATAGCGCTGATTAATAAAAAGCCATACGATAATGGCGCACATGTTGATATAGATCAATACTGTTCTATAAATATTTTTAATGAGTTAAATGGCTGAGAAATTAAATTATCGCCATTTGAAACCGTTTTTATCTGAATGATTTAAGTGAGTATTAATGCGATTGAATAACATCGGAGTGAGAATCATCTGTCTGAGGTGACGTGCATCAATGCCCGGCATTGGTGCAACCGTTTTTTTAAATCCGCAGGCAATCGGTTGCTTATTCTTCATGTTATTTTTCGTGAATTTTAAAATAAATGATTATTATTTTAATTTATTGTTTTTAAAAGGGTTGTTGTAATTGTCGCGGCATGTGGCACACCCTTTGCTATCCTTAAATCAACATCTGCAAACGATAAAAAAGACCGCCGTCTTTCACCGGGCTGAGTTCATTCAGCAGGGTGCATTACGTGGGTCGGTAGAAAAGGAACGGCAACATGAGCATGCAATTCACCACGGCTATTCGTGGCAATTTTTTCGATATCGCTGCCTGCGTGGAGAGCCCGCAGCAGTTGAATGAGCAACTGCGGCATATTCCCGACGGATTAATGTTGCTAAATGAAGGTGCCATTGCCTGGTTAGGCAGTTGGCAGCAGGGCGAACCGCTGCTGCCACCCGGTTTTGAGGTGACACATTATCGGGACAAGCTGATCGTACCGGGGTTTATCGACACCCATATTCATTATCCGCAAACCGAAATGATCGGCGCTTATGGCGATCAGCTGTTGGCATGGTTGAAACACTACACTTTCCCGACCGAAAGCCAGTTCTGTTGTGAACAGCACGCCGGCAAGATGTCGGCGTTCTTCCTGCAACAGCTGTTAAGTAACGGCACCACCACGGCGCTGGTGTTTGGCACGGTACATCCGCAGTCGGTTGAAGCGCTGTTCAGCCAGGCGGCGGCGCTGAACATGCGCCTGATCGCCGGCAAGGTGATGATGGACCGCCATGCACCGGACGAATTGCTGGAAACGCCGGAGCAAAGTTACCGGCAAACGCGAGTGCTGATAGAACGCTGGCATGGCAAACAACGTCTGGGCTATGCGATAACGCCGCGTTTCGCGCCCACCAGCACGCCAGCGTTGTTGGCGCAGGTGCAGCGGCTGCGTGAAGAGTTTCCCGACGCCTGGCTGCATACCCACCTGAGCGAGAATCTGGATGAAGTCGCTTGGGTGAAAGCGCTGTTCCCGGAGAGCCGCAGCTATCTGGATGTGTATCACCGGTACGGCCTGACCGGCGAGAAAAGCGTATTCGCCCACTGTCTGCACCTGGAAGAGCAAGAATGGGATTGCCTGTGCCAGACCGGTTCGGCAATCGCTTTTTGTCCGACCTCCAACCTGTTCCTCGGCAGCGGGCTGTTCAACCTGCAAAAAGCCTGGCAAAAACAGGTGAAACTGGGCATCGGTACCGATGTTGGCGCCGGCACCACCTTCAATATGCTGCAAACGTTGGGCGAGGCTTACAAAGTCGGTCAGTTGCAGCGCTATAAACTCTCTGCCTGCGAAGCCTTCTATCACGCCACGTTGGGCGGTGCGCGCGCATTGGCGCTGGATGACAAAATTGGCAATTTCGCCGTCGGTAAAGAGGCGGATTTTGTGGTCCTTGATCCGGCGGTGTCACCGTTGCAGAAGCTGCGTCATGAAAACAGCCGCGAGCTGGCGGACCAGCTATTTTTGCTGATGACGCTGGGGGACGACCGCAACGTTTATCGCACCTACGTTGATGGCAAGGTGGTTTACCGCATGGCCGCACACCAGGAGGCTGCATGATCCAGTTCTTGCTCAATCAAACGTTGAAAAGTGAAAGCGCGCTCGATCCCAACACTACGGTGCTGAACTATCTGCGCCGCAACCTGGGCCGCTGCGGTACCAAGGAAGGTTGCGCCTCCGGTGACTGCGGCGCCTGCACCGTGGTGTTGGCGGAGCAGGAAGACGGGCAGTTGCGTTACCGCAGCGTTAACGCTTGCCTGACGTTCGTCAGCGCCCTGCACGGCAAACAGCTGATCACGGTGGAGGATTTGAAACACAATGGCCATTTGCACAGCGTGCAGCAGGCGATGGTCGATTGCCACGGCTCGCAGTGCGGTTTTTGCACGCCGGGGTTTGTGATGTCGATGTTCTGCCTGCAAAAGAGCGGCGGAGAATATCAGCGTGAACAGGCGCAGCAGGCGCTGGCGGGCAACCTGTGCCGTTGCACCGGCTACCGGCCGATTTTGGCGGCGGCGCAGCAAGCCTGCGGCATCAAGGATGAGGACAGTTTCGATCGCCAGCAACAGCAAACTTTGCAGCGCCTGCAAGCCATCCGCGCAGCGACGCCGCTGGAAGCGGCGGGCAAACGCTGCCTGATGCCGCAAACGATCGACGAACTGGCGGTGCTGTATCGGCAACACCCGCAGGCCAAGCTGTTGGCCGGCGGCACCGATCTGGCACTGGAAGTCACCCAGCGTCACCAGGATTTGCCGCTGCTGATCGCCATTGGACAGATTGAGGCGTTGAAACAAGTCAGCTGGCAGGGCGAACGGTTGACGATCGGTGCCGGGGCGGCACTGAGCGACTTGTATCCGCTGCTGGAAAAATATCACCCGGCCTTCGGCGAACTGCTGGCGCGTTTCGCCTCGCAGCAGATCCGCAACCAGGGCACCTTGGGGGGCAATATCGCCAACGCCTCGCCGATTGGCGACGGCGCGCCAATGCTGCTGGCGCTGGATGCGATGCTGAACCTGCGCTGCGGCGATGTGCGGCGTGAGTTGCCATTGACCGATTTCTTCCTGGGATACCGCCAGACCGCGTTGCAGCCGGGGGAATTTATCGAAAGCATTGTGCTGCCGGCCACCGCACCGGCGGATTTCCGCGCCTGGAAAGTCTCCAAACGACTGGAGGACGATATTTCGGCGGTGTGCGGCGCCTTTAACCTGAGGATCGAACACGGCATTATCTGCAGTGCCCGGCTGGCGTTTGGCGGCATGGCAGCGACGCCAAAACGCGCCTTGTTATGCGAGCGGCAACTGGTGGGGCAGCCTTGGCGACGCGCCACCGTTGAACGTGCGGTGCAGGCATTGGCGCAGGACTTTACGCCGCTCAGCGATTTTCGCGCCAGCAGCGGTTATCGCCTGCTGGTGGCGCAAAACCTGCTGCGCCGCTATTTCATTGCGCTGACCGCGCCGCAGTTGGCGATCGAGGTGACGGCTCATGAGTAATAACAAACGCATTGAAGCGACGCAGGAACAACTGGCCGAACGTTTCCGCCAGCCGTTAACCAGCGGGGTGGGCCGCAGCCGCAAACATGAAAGCGCCGACAAACACGTCAGCGGCGAGGCGCAATACATTGACGATCGGCTGGAGTTCCCAAATCAGCTGCATCTGGCGGCCAAGCTGAGCGAGCGGGCACATGCGCGCATCATCAAGCTGGATTTGTCGGCCTGCTACGCTTTCCCCGGCGTGGTGCGGGTGATCACCTGGCAGGACGTGCCGGGCGAGCTGGATATTGCGCCACTGACCCACGGCGATCCGCTGCTGGCGAAGGAAACGGTCGAGTACGTTGGGCAGGTGATCGCGGTGGTGGCGGCTGAAGACCCGGAGATCGCCTGGCGGGCGGCGCAAGCGGTGAAGGTGGAGTATCAGGATTTGCCGGCGCGGCTGGACGTAACGCAATCGCTGCGCGAAGGCTTCGTGGTACAGGAGGCGCACCATCATCGGCGCGGCGATGCCGACGGCGCGCTGGCGCGGGCTTTGCACCGCATACAGGGCGAGTTGCACGTCGGCGGCCAGGAGCATTTTTATCTGGAGACCCAGATCGCGTCAGTGATGCCCGCCGAGGACGGCGGCATGCTGGTGTATTCCTCCACCCAGAACCCGACCGAAATCCAGAAACTGGTGGCCTCGGTGCTCAATCTGCCGATGCACAAGGTCACCCTCGACATGCGCCGCATGGGCGGCGGTTTCGGCGGCAAGGAAACCCAGGCTGCCGGCCCGGCGTGCCTGTGTGCGGTGGTGGCGCACCTGACCGGGCGGCCGGTCAAAATGCGCCTCAATCGCCATGACGACATGCTGATCACCGGCAAACGGCACCCGTTTTATATTCACTATGACGTTGGCTTTGATGATGCCGGGCTGCTGAACGGAATAAAAATCAGCCTGGCCGGCAACTGCGGCTATTCGCTCGATCTCTCCGGATCAATCGTCGATCGCGCCATGTTCCACGCCGATAACGCCTATTTTCTACAAGATGTGTTGATTACCGGCCATCGCTGCAAAACCCATATCGCTTCCAACACCGCCTATCGCGGCTTTGGCGGGCCGCAGGGCATGATGGCGATTGAACAGATTATGGACCATATTGCGCGCTATCTGGTGCTTGATCCGCTGGCGGTGCGCAAGACCAATTATTACGGCAAGGACCAACGCAACATCACCCATTACCACCAGCCGGTGGAGCAGAACCTGCTGCAGGAAATGACCGCCGAACTGGAACACAGCGCGGATTATCAGGCACGGCGCGAGGCTATCCGCCGTTTCAACGCCGAAAACCCGATCCTGAAAAAAGGGCTGGCGCTGACGCCGGTGAAGTTCGGCATCTCTTTTACCGCCAGCTTCCTCAACCAGGCCGGTGCGCTGGTGCTGGTTTACACCGACGGCAGCATTCAGCTCAACCACGGCGGCACCGAGATGGGCCAGGGGCTGAACACCAAGGTGGCGCAGATAGTCGCCGAAGTGTTCCAGGTGGATATTGAACGTATTCAGATCACCGCTACCGATACTGGAAAAGTGCCGAACACCTCGCCGACGGCGGCGTCGTCCGGTACCGATTTGAACGGTAAGGCGGCGGAAAATGCCGCGCTAATCATTAAACAGCGGCTGATCGACATGCTTTCCAAACAGCACCAGGTCAGCGCCGAGCAAATTGCCTTCAGTAACGGCCAGGTCAGGGTGGGCGAGCGTTATTTCAGCTTCGAGCAGGTGGTTGAACAGGCGTATTTCAATCAGGTTTCGCTCGCCAGCACCGGCTATTACCGCACGCCGAAAATTTTCTACGATCGCGACAAGGCCAGCGGCCACCCGTTCTATTACTTTGCCTACGGCGCGGCCTGTGCGGAAGTGTTGATCGACACCCTGACCGGCGAGTACAAACTGCTGCGCGCCGATATTTTGCACGACGTGGGCGACTCGCTGAACCCGGCTATTGACATCGGCCAGGTTGAGGGTGGCTTTGTGCAGGGCATGGGTTGGCTGACCAGCGAAGAATTGGTGTGGGATGAACAGGGCAGGCTGCTGACCAACGGCCCGGCAAGCTACAAAATTCCGGCGATTGGCGATGTGCCCGCCGATCTGCGCGTCACGCTGCTGGAGAACCGCAAAAACCCGGAAGATACGGTGTTCCATTCCAAAGCGGTGGGCGAGCCGCCGTTTATGCTGGGGATCTCGGTTTGGTGCGCGATCAAGGACGCGGTCGCCAGCCTGGCGGATTACCGCCTGCAACCCAACATTGACGCACCGGCCACGCCGGAACGGGTGCTGTGGGGCGTGCAACAGATGCTGGCAAGTGACGTTGTCACTGAATTGACGCGGGAGAACGGCGATGGACGAATGGATTGAGGCGCTGGCAGAGGCACGCAGGCGCGGCGAGCCCTGCGTGCTGGTGACGCTGGTGGACGAGTTGGGCTCCACGCCGCGCAACCGCGGCACCAAAATGCTGGTGACCGCCGAACGGGCGGTCAATACCATCGGCGGGGGGCACCTGGAGTTCCAGGCGCTGGCGATTGCGCGTGAAATGTTGCAACAGGGGGGCACCACGCTGCGGCTGGAGCGTTTCCCGCTGGCGGCGCGACTGGGCCAGTGTTGCGGCGGAACCACCAGCGTATTGTTCGAGCCCTTGATCCCGCCGCGCCCGCACATCGCGCTGTTTGGCGCCGGGCATGTGGGCCGTGCGCTGGCGAGCATTCTCGCCACCTTGCCGTGCCGGGTGCGTTGGGTAGATGGCCGTGCGGCGGAGTTCCCTGCGGCGATGCCGCCGGGCGTGCAGCAAGAGATTTGCGATGAGCCGCTGGAGATCGTCGATGCCATGCCGCCGGGCAGTTATTTCATCGTGATGACCCACGATCACGCGCTGGATCTGGCGCTGGCAGAGCGTATTTTGCGCCGCGGCGATGCCGGTTACTTTGGCCTGATTGGTTCGCTGACCAAGCGTAAACGCTTCGAATACAAGCTTGGCCAGCGTGGCATCAGCGAACAGGCGGTGGCCGCCATGCGCTGCCCGCTGGGTTTGCCTGATGTCAAAGGCAAACTGCCTGCGGAGATCGCGGTAGCGGTGGCCGGGGAGATTATTGCTTGTTACGGGAGGGGGGGACGGGGTTTATAACCCCGCCTTTTTGCTCTTTCTGTATCAGCAGATTGACTTTTATTAATAATGGGATAGGTAGGTTTACGGACTTGAAAAAACCGGTTATGCATATTATTAATCAGAGGCAACTTATCGCGGCTCAAATGTTATCGTGAGAATGGGGTGTTGCAGTGGCACCGCCGGGGACTGCCCTCGATTCAGCACTGACTCATACAACAAGGCCATATGGAAATGAAAGCATTGTTCATCGCTTCGCTAGGCGCTTTATCGTTAATGCAAGCCTCATTCTCCTTCGCGGATAATGCCAATGGGAAAAACATCTATTCACAGAGATGTAGCATGTGCCACGGAACCGATCTCAAAGGCACGGGGCCATTGGCTGATAAAACCAATCCGCCTCCACCTGATCTGACAACCCCCGCTTTCAAAGCACGCCTCAATGATTATCCGGGCGTTATTGTATCGTCGATAATACTTCGTCCAAATGGAGACCTGATTCCAAAAACGTTGCGAGAGAATGGGGTAAAGCTACCGCCGTTCTCCTGGCGGATTCAGGATCTGCGCGATTTGAATCAATACATGAGTGGCGTGATTTCAAAGAATCGATGATGTTGAGATAAGAGGCAGGCACAGAAATCGAATAACCCTTTCAGAGTGGTTACCTGTTTGATTGAATCCTTCAGATATAGTCCAGACTGCATTCAGCAACGCGGTGTCCTGTAACGGGACACCCCATTCTAATCACTTGTTTTTGCTCAAACTGCCAACTGCGCCTAAGCTAGGATGTGGCCTGGGGACTGGGTTCCCCGTGCACTTTATTCTGTGAACATGGAGGAGTTTCGATTTGATGCGTTTATCTACATTGGTGCTGGCGATCGGCATGGCGCTGGGCTCGCAGGCACAGGCAGCAGAAACCAACCCGCACGCGAGTCATAGCGCGTTGCCCAGCGGCCAGGCTAAGGAGGCTAACGTGACCGGTGAAGCCAACCAGCACGAGAACAAAAAGAACGAGAACCCGTTCTTCTATCAGAGCCGTCTGCCATTCCAGGCGCCGCCGTTCAATCTGATTAAAGAAAGCGACTACGCTCCGGCGATCGACGCCGGTATCAAGCAAAAGCTGGAGGAGGTGGAGAAGATCGCCAATAACCCGGCCAAGCCTGATTTTAAAAATACCTTTGTGGCTCTGGAGCAGGCCGGCGCGCTGCTGACGCGGGTGATGAACGTATTTGGCGCCATGACCTCGGCCAATACCAGCGACGCGCTGCAAAAGCTGGATGAGGAAAGTTCGCCGAAACTGGCGGCGCTGGATGACGCCATCATGCTTAACGGCAAGCTGTTCGCGCGCATCAAGGCGATTTATCAGCAGCGCGATGCGCTGAAGCTGGATGCGGAATCGCGCCGCCTGGTGGAAGTGACTTACAAGAACTTCGAACTGGCGGGGGCCAACCTGTCCGATGCCGATAAAACCAGGCTGAAAGCACTGAATCAGGAAGCGGCGACGCTGAGCACCCAGTTCTCCAACAAGCTGCTGGCGGCGACCAAAGACGGCGCGCTGGCGATCGCCGACAAAGGCAAGCTGGACGGCCTGTCGGAAAGCGAACTGGCGGCGGCGGCTCAGGCTGCCGGCGAGCGCAAGCTGGACAAACAGTGGTTGCTGGTGTTGCAAAACACCACCCAGCAGCCGGAGTTGCAGAGCCTGAAAGACAGAGATACCCGCAAGGCACTGTTTGACGCTTCGTGGAACCGGGCGGAAAAGGGCGACGGCAACGACACCCGCCAGACCATCGCGCGCCTGGCTAAAGTGCGTGCCGAGCAGGCCAAGTTGCTGGGCTTCCCGAACTATGCCGCCTGGAAACTGCAAAACCAGATGGCCAAAACCCCGGATGCGGCGCTGAGCTTTATGCGCAATATCGTTCCGGCGGCCACCGCGCGCGCCGAACGAGAAGCCAAAGACATTCAGGCGGTAATCGATCAGCAGAAAGGCGATTTCAAGGTTGAAGCCTGGGACTGGCAGTTCTACGCCGAGCAAGTCCGCAAGGCGAAATACGATCTGGATGAGTCGCAGATCAAACCTTACTTCGAACTGGATAACGTGCTGAACAACGGTGTGTTCTATGCCGCCAACCTGTTGTATGGCATCAGCTTTAAAGAGCGCAAGGACATCCCGGTCTACCAACCGGACGTGCGCGTGTATGAGGTCTTCGATAAAGACGGCAAATCGCTGGCGCTGTTCTATACCGACTTCTTTAAGCGCGACAACAAGGGCGGCGGCGCCTGGATGAGCAACTTCGTTGAACAGTCGAAGCTGAAAGGCACCAAGCCGGTGATTTACAACGTCGCCAACTTCACCAAACCTGCGCCGGGCCAGCCTGCGCTGCTGTCGTACGATGACGTGATCACCATGTTCCACGAGTTTGGCCATGCGCTGCACGGCATGTTTGCCGATCAGGAGTATCCAAGCCTGTCCGGCACCAATACCGCGCGCGACTTTGTCGAGTTCCCCTCACAGTTCAATGAACACTGGGCCAGCGATCCCAAAGTCTTTGCGCACTTCGCCAAACACTATAAAACCGGCGAAGCCATGCCGCAGGAACTGGTCGACAAAATCAAAAAGGCCGACAAGTTCAACAAAGGTTATGACATGACCGAGCTGCTGTCTGCCGCGTTGCTGGACATGCACTGGCACATGCTGAGCGCGGATCAGCCGCAGCAGGACGTGGACAAGTTCGAAGCCGAATCGCTGCTGAAGGATAAAATCGATCTCAGCTACGTGCCGCCACGTTATCGCTCCAGCTACTTCAAGCATATCTGGGGCAACGGGTATGCCGCCGGTTACTACGCCTATCTGTGGACCGAAATGCTGGCGGATGACGCCTTCCAGTGGTTCACCGAGCACGGTGGCTTGACGGCGGAGAACGGCCAGCGTTTCCGCGACATGGTGCTATCACGCGGCAACAGCCAGGATCTGGAAAAACTGTACGTCGACTGGCGCGGCAAAGAGCCCAGTATCGAGCCGATGCTGATTAACCGCGGGCTGAAAGACGAATAAAATATTGTGATGTCTGTTCGGCGAACAGGGGCGCAAGAAATTGCGCCCCTGTTTTATTTGGCAGCTTGATGGTTCTGAGGGGATAAACGACACAGCCCGCTAGCCACTGTCGAGTGGGCCGGTAAAAACGCCGGCAGAAAGTCGAGGCATTGCTGGTGCAATGGTTTATCATGCGCCGGTTAATTTTGGCCTGTGAGCAATGAAGATAAAAATCCCCCTCAAGTGCTGTGTCGCCCTTGGCATCCCTTTGCTGATCTCCGCCTGCGGTTCGTTGTCGCGCATGCCGACCGATGTTTCGCCGCTGGAAAGCCGGCGTTTGGCATGCAGCGGCGATCTGCAGGCTGAAGTCGACAGCCTGGCGCGGCCGATGATCGACGGCCATCAAACGCCGGGGTTGGTAGTGGGGATCCTTACGCCGAACGGGCAAGCGCGCACCTTTGGCTACGGGGTAACCGATACGCGGCAGGGCTACCCGATGAACGGCAACACGCTGTTTGCCGTGGGGTCGGTCAGCAAAGGGTTTATTGCCGAAGTGACGGTGGTGCTGGTCAACAAAGGCGTGCTGCATTGGAACGATACGCTGGCGACGCTGCTGCCGGCAGGCACGCCGCTCAGCCCGGATGCGGCAAAAATCACCTTGCTGCAATTGGTGACTCATACCTCGGGCCTGCCGCGACAGATGATGACGCCGGATATGCTCGGCGCCTTCGCACGTTATCTGTTTACCGGCGATAATTTCTATCGCTCGCTGGATACGCCAAAATTTCTCGATTATCTGGCGCATTTCGATGCGCCAACAGTGGAAGAGCCACGCTATTCCAACCTGGGTTATGCGCTGCTCGATTACATCTTGCAAAGGCGCACCGGCAAAACAGTGGATCGTCTGACCACCGAAAACATCCTCCAGCCGCTGGGGCTGACCCATACCCGCTACGATGCGCAGCAGTTGCCAGGCTACCCGCAACGCGCCATTGGCCATGCCGGCGATCAGCCCAAGTTTATCCGCCGTGGGCAGCCGGTGCCCGACTGGCGTTTTTCTTCCTATATGCTCGGCGCCGCCGGGCTCTATACCGATGCCGACGATTTACTGCGTTATGCGCGGGCGCATGTCGAGCCTACCGGGTCGGCGGCGCTGGACAAGGCGCTGAAAGACTCGCTGACCGTGCGCTTTGCACGCAGTAAAGAGGCGGCGGCCATCGCCTGGGTAGTGGATGACGTAGGTGCCCAGCAAATTACCTATCAAGTGGGGTTTATCGGCGGCTACTCCAGCTATATCGGCCTGGACTTGCGCCATAAGACGGCGGTGGTGGTTCTGCAAAACAGCTTTAACTGGACCAATAATATCGGCCACCGCTTGTTGCAGCGCATGGGGGAAGCTGCGGACAGGCATTTTACCTGCCAATAAGCCGGGCTCCGCGCACGGAGCCCAACCTCTTCAGCGATTAACCACCTTGGCCGGCAGAGCGATCACCAACAGCGAACTGAGCAGCAGACAACCGGCAAAGGCCCACAGCGCGCCGCCGCTTTTGCCGGTCAAGTCCAGCGCCAAACCCATCAGCGAGTTACTCACCAACCCGGCGATATTCGCCAGCGAGCAGGCCAGCGCAAAGCCGGTTGCCGCCGCCGTACCGCGCAAAAAAGTGGCGGGCAGACTGAAGAACACCGGCACCGCGCCGATGATCGCCGCCTGGGCGATGGAGAACAACAGCACCGTGGCGATCACGTTATGGGTGAAGAAGGTGCTGCCGGCCATCGCCATCGCGCCGACGATAAACGGCACTATGATGTGCCAGCGTCGCTCGCGCATGCGGTCGGAACTGGTGCCAATCAGCAGCATGCCCAACAGGGCGGCGACGCTCGGCAGCGCGGTCAACAGGCCGATGGTGGTAATGTCGGTGACCCCGGCAGTTTTGATGAAGGTCGGCATCCAGAACCCCATCGCATAGGCGCTGAGCAGGATCGAGAAATCAATGCCGCCCAACATCCACACCTTGAGGTTAAAGAAACCGTCGCGGAAACTGTGCTTGCTGTGGCTGGCTTCGGCATCGTCATGCGCCAGATCCTGCTCAATGCGTTTTTTCTCGTCCTCGGTTAACCATTTTGCCTGCCGATAATTATTGGGCAGCACCCAGAAGGTGATCACGCCCAGCAGCACGCTGGGGATCCCTTCCAGCAGGAACAGCCATTGCCAGCCGTGCAGCCCGTGGCGCATATCGAAATGCCCCATGATCCAGCCGGAGATCGGGCCGCCGATTACGCTCGACAGCGGCAGGCCGATCATGAACAGCGCAATGATGCGGCCACGACGATAGGTGGGGAACCATAGCGTCAGGTAATAGAGCACGCCGGGCAGGAAGCCGGCTTCCGCCACGCCCAGCAAAAAACGTATGGCGTAAAACTGATTCGGGGTGGTGACGAACAGGGTGCCGGCGGAAAGCAGGCCCCAGGTGATCATGATGCGGGCAATCCACACCTTGGCGCCGACGCGTTGCAGGATCAGGTTGCTCGGCACTTCAAACAGGATATAACCGACAAAAAACAGCCCGGCACCCAGCCCAAAGGCGGCTTCGCTCAGTTGCAGTTGATCGGCCATCTGCAGCTTGGCCAGCCCGACGTTGATGCGGTCAAGGTATGCGGCCAGATAACACAGGCAAAGAAACGGGATCAGCTTCCAGGTGATTTTGCGGTACAGCAGCGATTCTGTTCCCGCTTTCCCCGCTAACGGGGTTTCAACAATGGCCATGATGATGTCTCCAGGTGGTGCATAGTGGCCTCCGGAGGAGGAGCGTTGTGTGTTTGCTTTTGAGGCGCTTTCCGCGCCTTCTTTATTGTTCAGCTCTCCGTGCAGGTGAAACTCTGGGTTACAGCCGGTTCAGATAATCGAGGGTCTCCTTTTTCGTCACTACGTCGCCGTATTTGCTGTCGATATCGAACAGATTGGCTTCGTGCGGGCCGGCGTGACGGTCACCCACGCATTCACGCACCACGATAGTGCGAAATCCGTGTTGCACGGCGTCCACCGCGCTGGCGCGGATACAGCCGCTGGTGGAACACCCGGCCAGCAGCAGGGTATCGATGCCGAGCGCCACCAACATCGGCGCAAGCGACGTGCCGAAAAAGGCGCTGGCGTATTGTTTGGTCAACACCACCTCGGTCGCTAGCGGCGCAACCTGGGGGCAGAACGCCGCCAGCGGGTTGCCCTCGACCATGTCTTTCATCACCGGCGCTTTTTTCACCCAGATGCCGCCATCGGCAAAATGCCCCGCATGATAGCGGATATTGGTGTGGATCACCGGAATTCTCACCTGGCGTGCGGTGGCCAACAGCGCCATGCTTTCGTCGACTGCGCTGACCACGCCGGGGGCGAACAGCGGTGCGCCCTCGGTGGTGTAAGCCTGCATAAAGTCGACCACCAGCAGCGCCGGGCGGCGGCCGAAACCGATCCGGTTGCCCCAGACGCCGCTGTAGTTATCGATGAGAGAGTTATCGGCTGCGGATGCCATTTTTCCTCCTTAATAGGCGCCGGACAGCAGGGCACCGGCGCCGGGCACGATCGGCTCCAGCTCCAGCGCGGTCAGCATGGCGTAGGTGGTGGCGATGGCGGCGGTCAGCACCGGCTTGCCGGTTTGCGCTTCAACGGTGGATACCGCAGGTAAAGACGGCATTTGCACGCAGGCGGACAACACAATGGTGTCTACGTCGCTCAGATCCATCTCGGCGACAATTCCCGGCAGTTTGGCCGGATCGTGACGGCCCACCGCCAGGTTGTCCGGGATCTCCAGCGCGCGCCACACCTTGACCTCAATGCCTTCGTGTTCGATGTAGTCCACGACCATTTGGGTCAGCGGCTTCATGTAAGGCGCCACCAGCGCGATGCGTTTGGCGCCGAGCACTTTCAGGCCACTGACCAGCGCGCCGGCGCTGCTGATCACCGGTGCGGCAGCATTGTTGTCTTGGGTAACCTTTGCCAGCCGGGCCTGTGATTCACGGTGATAACCCAGCCCCATCGACATGATCGCCACCAGGCAGGCATAGCCGAGCACGTCGACCTGCGCGTCGGAAAGCTCCAGCGCGCAGCGATCTGATTCGGCGTCCATCGCCGCCAGTTCCGCCTTGCTCACATGCTTCATGCGCATGCGGCTGGAATGAAAGGTAAAACGCTCAGGGCGGATCAACTGGCGCGCGGTCAACATCGCCGGAATTTCGGTTTCCATCGTGGTGTTGGAACTGGGTACGATCTGGCCGATACGGTAATTTTTGGTCATGGAAAATGCTCCTAAGTTAATCCAGAAAATCGCCCAGGGCGCGGAAGAAACCGTCAAAATCGTCCCACGGGATCATATGCCCGGCGTTTGCCACGTGCGCGAGGGTGATTTCCGGTTGTAACGCGCGGATCTCCGCCTCATCTTCCGGCAGTATCACGCCACCCAGGCCCGCGACCATCAGCAGCGTCGGCATGCTCAGGTCGGGATAGTCGCGGTGGCTGTCTACCTGATGAAAATCTTCATAGGCACGTTGAATGGCCGGTTCATAGCAGGTGTGCAGCCATTCGGCGCGCAACTGACGCTGCTCCTCGCTCCAGCTCGGGCAGTAGGTGCGCATCTGTTCGGCATCCATCCCCGGCAGCGACTGGCGGATGGAATCGACGTACCACGGCCATTTACCGGGATAGTCGCGGCGGCCGGGGCCGGAAACCGGCGGATCGACCAGCACCAACCGGCGCACGCCGGCCGGTTGCAGCACCGCAGCGCGCAGGGCAAAACGCGCGCCCATGGAGTGGCCGAGCAGCGAATAGCTGTCCAGCTTCAGCGCGGCGGCGAAAGCGTTGACGTCCTGCGCACAGGTTTCGGCGTCATAAGCCAAATCCGGGCCGCTGGAAGACAGGCCGCGCCCGCGCACATCCAGCACGTAGGTGTCGTATCTTTCTCCCAGCCGTTCGGCGACGAACCCCCAGGTGATCGCCGGGCTGGTGATGCCGGGGATCAGGATCAACGTCGGACCCTGGCCGCCGTAGCGCAGATAGTGCTGGCGGATGCTGTTGGCCTGCACGTTGGCGCCATACAGGAAACGGCTCATGCGGCGTTCTCCGATTTCAGCGCCTGTGCGTACAGGTCATAGCCGTACACCCAGGCCGGATCTTCCTGCGTGCGCAGGAAAGTATTGGCATTGGACACTGCCTGCACGCGAGAGGCGCGCTCTTTGCGGTTGGCTTCATACAGTTGGAAGGCGGTACGGTAGTCGGTCAGGCCGGTTTCCTGCAGGCAACGGGCCAGCATGGCGGCATCTTCGATCGCCATCGCCGCGCCCTGCGCCATATGCGGCTTCATGGGGTGGCAGGCGTCGCCGAGCAGCACCATACGGCCTTCGCTCCACAACGGCAGCGGTTTGCGGTTCAGCAGCGGCCATTTGGTGACCTGCTCGCTGGACTCGATCAGCGCTTGTACAATCGGGTGATAACCGGCGAAGGTTTCGTACATTTCTTCGCGGCTGCTGTCGATGAAGCTGCCCTGAAAATCCCACGCCGGGTGGGGTACGCCGCTGACGTAATAGTATTCGTCGCGTTTTTGCGTGGTGTAATAAACCATCAGGTGGCGATCCGCCGACCACCACTTCACGCAGTCTTCGAAGCTCAAATTGTATTTGGCCAGTTTCTCGCCGCGGATCAGTGCGCGGTGGGCCACCCAGCCGCTGTAGGTTGGCGCTTCGACGCCTAACAGGTGTTCGCGAATGCGTGAATTGATGCCGTCGGCGCCAATCACGATATCGGCGGTGGCGCTGGTGCCGTCGGCGAAATTCAACACTACCTCGTCGCCGCGATCTTCAATCTTGCTCAGGCATTTGCCAAAGTGCACGCTGCCCGGTTGCAGAGCGGCCATCTGCAACGCCTGTAAATCGCCACGATGCACGGTCACGTATGCCGCGCCGTACTCTTTGCGGGCAAATGCCCCCAATTCAATGCGCGACAGATAATCGCCGCTTTCGGCATCGCGGCTGAACCAGAAATCCGGGTGCGAAGCCATTTGCTCCAGCGGCTGTTCGATGCCGAGGCGGCGGAAAATCTTCAGTACGTTCGGGCCCATGTGGATACCGGCACCGAGCCGCGAAAACACCGGGCTTTGCTCATACAAATCGACGGTAAAGCCGGCTTTTTGCAGCAGACCGGCGGCGGCAGCGCCACCCAGGCCTGCGCCAACTACGGCAATGCGTTGTTGTTTGCTCATCGTTTTTCCCCTGACTGTTGGTCTTTTTACGCGTTGTCCGCAACAATGTCGGACGAGTAATTTATAGTGTATACACTTAATATCGCAAAGTTGCACAAGTGTTAATTTAGATCTCGCTCACGCTAATGGGACGCAACTTGCTGGTAAACTCATGTTAATCACAGCCTGTTGCAGGCATAAAATAGGATTTACTTATGGGTGGCGTTAGCGGCTTGCTTCTCATTGAATTTTAGTCTTAGATGATTAAAAGAGTGTGTTCACTTTAATTTGTGCAAAATAACCTCACCAGCGCCAAGTGCGTCGGTCATTCATTAGCGAGACGGGAGATACACCATGGCGGTCAATGAGAGTCAGTTGGTTCAACTGTTCGAGCAGGTGCTTAGGTTGTCGAAAGTGGATGCTTCGCAGAGCGTAGCCATCCTGAAAAGCCACTATTCCGATGCGCGTACGGTGCGCGCCGCCACCGATGCCGCGCTGCGGTTGGGGGCCAAGGTTTATACGGTGGAGCTCCCCTCGTTCAACCATCCGCGGGCGATGGGCAATGATATGACCGCTTACTGCGGCGACACGGCGCTGACCGGCAACCCTGCCGCGCAGCGTGCGCTGGAAGCCGCCGATTTGATCGTCGACACCATGATGTTGCTGCACTCGCCGGAGCAGGAGCAAATATTGAAAACCGGCACGCGTATACTTTTGGCGGTCGAGCCGCCGGAGGTGTTGGCACGGATGTTGCCTGACTCAGAAGACAAGGCGCGAGTGTTGGCGGCGGCTGCGGTGCTGGAACAGGCGAAGCTGATGCGGGTGACATCCTCCGCCGGCAGCGATTTTCATGCACCCTTGGGGCAATATCCGACGGTGACCGAATACGGTTATGCCGACGAGCCGGGACGTTGGGATCACTGGCCGAGCGGTTTTCTGTTCACCTGGCCGAATGAAGAGCAGGCGGAAGGGGTGCTGGTGCTGGACGTCGGCGATATCCTGCTGCCGTTCAAGAGCTATGCCCGTGAACGCATTACGCTGGAGATTGAAAAAGGCTTCGTGACGGGTATTCACGGCGGCTTCGAAGCGGAATATTTGCGTGAATACATGAAGTATTTCAAGGATCCGGAAGTGTACGGCATCTCGCATATCGGTTGGGGCCTGCAACCGCGCGCCCAATGGACGGCAATGGGCCTGCACGATAAAAACGACGGTATGTGCATGGATGCGCGCGCATTTTACGGCAACTTCCTGTTCTCCACCGGCCCGAATACCGAAGTCGGCGGTACGCGAAAAACGCCGTGCCACATGGATATTGCGTTGCGTCGCTGCGACATCAGCCTGGATGGCCTGACGGTAGTGGCTGAAGGGGAAGTGGTAGCGCCGGAGGCATCACGGGTGCGCCAGGGTTAACCGTTGCTGTTAACCGCGGGGGTTTGTACTATTCTCGGTAGTTTCCATAGATGGTGAGAGTAACGCAATGACGCCCCCCGAATACTCGGCCGCCGATGACGGCAAAGCCGAAAACTACCATTTTACTGAACAAGTCGGGCACCTGCTGCGCAAGGTTTATCAACGCCACGTGGCGATATTCCAGCAGAACGTCGGGGATTCGCAACTGACCGCCGTGCAGTTTATTACTCTGTGTGCGGTACGCGACATGGGGCCTAGCTCATTGACCGAACTGGTGCAGGTGACGGCGGTCGATCAGGCCACCATTCGCGGTATCGTCGAGCGCCTCAAGGCGCGCGAGCTGATCACCGTAATGCCGGATCCGATAGACCGGCGCAAAGTGGTGGTCGGGTTGACCGATACCGGCGTCGGACTGCTGGCGGCAACGGTGCCGCATGCGGCGAAGATCACGGAATTAACCTTCGGTACGCTCAATCCGGCCGAACGTGTAGCTTTGATGTTCCTGCTCAATAAAATGCTGGAAGACCAGCCGCCAGGCTGATTGGCTCCCCGTAACTGCGGTTGTCCGGTGAGTGGCCTGCGGCGAGGTCACGGCCCACAATACATACCCTATAGCTTTCAAGTTGCAGCCAGGCACCCAGCTTGCGCATCCTCAGGAGCTTATTCCGGTAAGTGACTGGGGATGCGTAAGTGCAGGTAACAACGCTGCGGCTTGAAAGATGACGGGTATAACCGGAGCGCAGGCGGAGACGCGAGAATGGCGATATCTGAAGTGCCAACGTCCAGGGAGGGGGCGGTAAAAACGCTGACGGAGCATCCGTTGATGCTGTCGGTGAACGGAAAAAACATTCATACCCAGGTCATGGCGGACACGCCGCTGCTGTTGGTGCTGCGCAACGATCTGGCGCTAAACGGCCCGAAATACGGCTGTGGCCTCGGCGAATGCGGCGCCTGCACTGTGCTGATAGACGGCATTGCCGCACGCTCCTGCGTGATCCCGGCACTGGGCGTGGCCGATAGAGCGATCACCACGCTGGAAGGGCTGGGGGATCGTGATCACCTGCACCCGGTGCAACGCGCCTTTATTGAAGAGCAGGCCGCGCAGTGCGGTTATTGCCTGAACGGCATGATCATGACCACCAAAGCCCTGCTGGATCGCAACCCTTCGCCGAGCGACGGCGAAATCCGCCAGGCGCTGTCCGGCAATCTGTGCCGTTGCGGCACCCATATCGAAATCCTGCGCGCGGTTCAGCGCGCCATTATTCTCTGCCGCAGTGAGGAAACCCCGCATGACTGACGCCCGTTTCTCATTGCCGAGCCAGGCCGAATTACTGCAACGTAACGGCACGCTACTGGTTATTGATCAGATCCAGCCGCCGCCGGGTCTGGTACCGAAAGGCCAAACGCCTACCCTGAAACCCAAAGAGCAGGGGCTGTTTATCGCCATTTGCGACAGCGGTGAGGTCTACGCCTTTAATGGCCATGTCGATCTCGGCACCGGTGTGCGCACCGCGCTGGGGCAGATCGTCGCCGAAGAGCTGTATCTGCGAATGGAACAGGTCTGCATGGTGCTGGGTGATACCGAAAGTACGCCAAACCAGGGGGCGACCATCGCCAGCGCCACGCTGCAGATTTCCGCCGTGCCGCTGCGAAATGCCGCCGCCGAGGCGCGCCGCTGGCTGCTGCAACAGGCGGCGCAGCGTTTTAACAGCGCGGTAGATCAACTGACGTTGAGCGACGGCGCTATTGTGGGCCCGCAAGGGCAGACGTTGACCTACGGCGAGCTGGTGGCGGGCGTGCATGTCGAGTTGCCGATTTCCGGCGACGCGCCGCTCAAACCGCAGGCCGAATACCGGCTGGTGGGCACCGGCACTGCGCGGGTCGATATTCCGGCCAAGGCGACCGGCGAAACGACCTATGTGCACGACATGCGCCTGCCGAATATGTTGCATGGCCGGGTGATCAGACCGCCGTACGCCGGTTACGACAGCGGTGAGTTCGTCGGCACCAGCCTGCTGGCAGTGGATGAGCAGTCGATCGCCGCTATTCCCGGCATCGTCAAACTGGTGGTGATCGGCGACTTTATCGGTATCGTCGCCGAGCGCGAGGAGCAGGCGATCAAGGCGGCGCAGACGCTGCAGGTGAGCTGGAAGGATTGGCGACGCAATCTGCCGCAGATGACCGACGTGGCACAGGCGCTGCGCGATAATCCGCATTCGACGCGGGTAGTGCATGACACCGGTAACGTCGATGCGGCGCTGGCGTCCGCCGATCGGCGTTTCACCCGCAGCTATCTGTGGCCGTACCAGCTGCATGCCTCTATCGGCCCTTCTTGCGCGTTGGCGGACTACCAGCCGCAGCAACTGCGAGTCTGGTCCGGCACTCAAAATCCGCACCTGCTGCGCGCCGACCTCGCCTGGCTGCTGGAATACCCGGAAGCGCAGATTGACATTATCCGCATGGAAGCCGCCGGTTGTTATGGCCGCAACTGCGCCGACGACGTATGCGCCGATGCGGCGTTGCTGTCGCGGGCGGTGGGCCGCCCGGTGCGGGTGCAACTGACGCGCGAGCAGGAACACCTGTGGGAACCGAAGGGCACTGCACAGCTGATGGAAGTCGATGGCGGGCTGGACGCCGCAGGCCATCCCGTCGCCTACGATTTTCGCACCTATTACCCCTCAAATGGCGCGCCGACGCTGGCGCTGCTGCTGACCGGCAGGGTGGAACCCGTGCCGGTGGCTTATGAAATGGGCGACCGCACCTCGGTGCCGCCTTATGACTACCCGGCGCTGCGCGTCAGCATTGAGGATATGGCACCGATTGTGCGCGCTTCCTGGATGCGCGGCGTGTCGGCGTTGCCGAATACCTTTGCGCACGAGTCTTATATCGACGAACTGGCTAACGCCGCCGGCGTCGATCCGCTGGAGTATCGGCTGCGTTACATCAACGATGAGCGCGCCACCGAACTGATGCGCAGCACCGCTGAACGCGCCGGCTGGACACCCCATACCGAACCGATGCAGACACCGGCGGAAGACGGCGTACTGCGCGGGCGCGGTTTCGCTTATGCGCGCTATATACACAGCAAGTTTCCCGGTTTTGGCGCCGCCTGGGCGGCCTGGGTCGCCGACGTGGCGATCGACAAGGCCAGCGGCGAAGTGGCGGTCACGCGTATTGTGGTGGGGCATGACGCCGGCATGATGGTCAATCCGGACGGGGTGCGTCACCAGATCCACGGCAACGTGATCCAGTCGACCAGCCGGGTATTGAAAGAGCGCGTCACCTTCGAAGAATCGACGATTTCCAGCAAGGAATGGGGCGCTTACCCGATATTGACCTTCCCGGAGGTGCCGGAGGTCGATGTGGTGATGATGCCGAGGCCGTACGATCCGCCGCTGGGCGCCGGTGAGTCCGCGTCGGTACCCAGCGCGGCGGCCATCGCCAACGCGGTGTTTGACGCCACCGGCATTCGCTTTCGCGAATTGCCGATCACCTCCGATCGACTGCGCGAGGCGTTGAACGGCCCGGATAGCGCCCGGGAAGAGCCTGCACCGGCGACCAAACCCAGGCGCAGCAAATGGTGGTTCGGTAGCGCGGCGGGTATTCTCGGCGCTCTGTTGGGCGTCGCGGCTACGGCGCTGCCGTGGCGGACGGCGATTGCACCGGTCGCCACACCGGGCGCAGGCACCTGGTCCGCCGCGACCCTGGAACGAGGCCGCCAGTTGGCCGCCGTCGGGGATTGCGCGGTCTGTCATACCGCCTCGGAGGGGGCGACCAACGCCGGTGGCCTGGCGATGGAAACCCCGTTCGGTACCCTGTACAGCACCAATATCACCCCGGACGTGGCAACCGGCATCGGCAACTGGTCGTTTACCGCTTTCGATCGGGCGATGCGCCAGGGCATCAGTCGCGACGGCCGCCATCTGTATCCGGCGTTTCCTTATACTTCGTTCAGCAAAATGACCGACGGCGATATGCAAGCGCTGTATGCCTACATGATGTCGCAGCCTGCGGTCGCGCAAAGCAACCCGGCTAACCAGATGCGTTTCCCGTTTAATCTGCGCCCGCTGATGGCCGGCTGGAATGCGCTGTTTCTACGTCAGGGCGAGTACCAACCGGACCCCACGCAAACTGCGCAGTGGAATCGCGGATCTTACCTGGTCAACGGGTTGGGCCACTGCGCCGCCTGCCATTCGCCGCGTAACCTGATGGGGGCGGAAAAGGGCGGCGCCGGTTTCCTGGCAGGGGCGATGGTGGACGGCTGGGAAGCGCCGGCGTTGAACCAACTGGCCAATGCGGACAAACCCTGGAGCGAAGAACAGCTGTTCCGGTATCTGCGCAGCGGCCACTCCGCCGAACACGGCGTGGCGGCCGGGCCGATGGGGCCGGTGGTCAGCGAACTGGCTACGCTGCCGGAATCGGACGTGCGGGCGATGGCCGGCTATCTTATCTCCCTGAGCACCCCGACAACGTTAAACGTGGAACCGCAGATACAGCTGGCCGGAAGTCTGCAACCCGCACTGGCGCAACAGGCCGGCGAACGTTTGTTCCAGGGCGCTTGCCAGGCTTGCCACAGCGCCGCCAGCGGTGGGCCGCAGCTGTTTGGCGTCAGTCCTGATTTGGCCAATAACACCAATATTTTCAGCGATCGGCCGGATAACCTGATCAAAGTGATCCTGCAAGGCATTGCCAAACCGGCCACCGCGGATCTGGGCTTTATGCCGGGCTTCAAGGACAGCTTCTCCGATCGGCAGGTAGCGGATCTGGTGAATTACCTGCGTCAACGCTATGCCGGCCACAAACCGGCATGGCGAGAGGTGGAAGCTCAGGTAGCCAGGCTGCGCGCCAATCCGGGCAGCCATTAGCGGCGTTATGGCCGCTGCAGGAACGCCACCCGCCGTTGCAACGGCAACGGCAACGGCGCCAGCTTGCGCGCCGCCATTGCCGCCCGCCGCTGTTTCGCCATCTTTTCTTCATCGGGTTATTAATCCTGAATATTGAGATTGTTTGGCGTTCAGTTGCATAAATCGAATCGCTTTTCGTGATGACTTCAGTTTTTATCCTGGTTGTTCATTTAATTAATTTGGGCGGTTTTTTTAGTTGTTGATGTTAAGTGAAGGTATAAAAATATTTTGATGATTTAATTAAGTTATACCTTTAATTGATATGTAATTATTTTATTTATTCCTTTGTTTATTGTTGACTTGGTTGTTTTTTGTGTTTATACAATTAGCAAAATGATTAGATGTGTGGTTCGTAAAAAATATCATAAATGGCGTTGGAGGGAGTTGTGGGAATATTAACAAAATCAGAGATAGATATGATTGGCGGCGGAAAATGGACGCAGGGCGCATCGGAAAAAAGGTCTGGTAGTTATAATGGTGGAACCTGCCGTTGGTAATTTTATCCTAAACGGTAATTTTTAATGCAATATAGTCTGCGTGGTTGAGTTATATTGTTTTTGGTGGGGTTAATCGTTGAAAAGCAAAGGTGTGGCGATTTTTGTTGGCATATTTCTCGTCTTTTCATTGTCCCATGATTTATTCAGAGCTGTGGGGCTAAGCCAGTCTGGTGGCTGGTTTAATATCGATATCCCTGATGGGTGGGCGAAGTGTATTATTATTTTCTGCGTGCCGGTGGGCATGATTGCTACAATAAAATGCCTTTCTATTGCGCTACATTGGTGTATCCGCATGGGGAAAAGTGCGGGAAAAGGAAAATAACCGCCGGTTTATAAACGGGCCTTAAGGTGTAATCCCCATGACAGGACGTCCGCCCCAGCTTTATCGAGAGGGCTATTTCGCCGCACAAGCGACAAAGGCCGAGGGCGAAGTCGTTATTCCGCCCAGCCTCAGTTTAACCGCCTATGCCTGGGCCAGCGGTGTGCTGGTGCTGGCTATCCTGCTATTTCTGATGCTGGGCGAATATACCCGTAAAGCGCGGCTGGAAGGTGTGGTCATGCCCTCCAGCGGGCTGATCAAAGTGGTTGCCCGCAACGCCGGGCAGGTCACTGAATGTCTGGTGGCAGAAGGGGCGGCGGTTAAGGCCGGCCAGCCGCTTTATCGGCTCAGCGGCGAGCATTTCAACGGGCAGGGCGTTGGCGCGCTGGCGTCGGTGGCTGCGTCACTGGATCAGCAATACCGCATGCTGGAACACCAGCGCGAACAAGAGCGGGCGACCAGCGCTCTGCGGCAAACCGGCGTGCGACAGCGTATCGCGCAGCTGAATGACGAACTGACCAGCCTGGGTTCTGCGTTGGCGCTGGTTCAACAACAGGCGGCGTTCTCGCATTCGGTGATGGCGCGTTACCGCAAGCTGATAGCCAAAGGCTATGTGTCCGAAATCGAATTCCAGCAAAAGCAAATGGAACTGTCGACGATGCGGGAAAAGGTCGAAATCCAACGGCAGGCGCAGCTGAGGTTAAAGCGCGAACTGGCGGCGGCAGGCTCGGAACTGCAAACTCTCCAGCAACAACAGCAGGGGCGGGACGCCGAGCTTGAACGCCAGTTGCAGGGCATCGATCAGCAAAAAATAGAGCTCGGCGCCCAGCGCGACAATACGCTGACTGCGCCGGTAGACGGGTATGTCGCCGTAGTGCTGGCCCGCGCCGGGCAGACGGTGAAACCCAGCGATCCTTTATTGATGATGGTGGCGGACGGGGCGCAGTTGCAGGTAGAGCTTTTTGCCCCGAGCAAGGCGGTGGGCTTTATCAAACCCAGCCAGCGCGTCGGCCTGCGTTTTGCCTCGTTCCCCTATGAAAAGTTTGGCGTGCAGTACGGTTCTACCCGCACCATCACGCATGCCAGCCTCAGCGCCGGCGACGCGCTGTTGCAAAATCCGCTGGTCTGGAAGGAAAACGAAGGGCATTACCGCGTGATCGTGGCGCTGGATAAAACCACCATTACGGCTTACGGCAGGCAGGAACCGCTGCGCGTCGGCATGGCGGTGTCCGCTGACATTGAGCTGGACAGCCGTCGCCTGTACGAATGGCTACTGGAGCCGTTATGGAGCCTGCAAGGGAGGATGTAAGCATGGACGTAACAGAGATGATTAACTGGGGGTGGCGAAAGCGCCTGCCGCTGATCCGCCAAACGGAATCGGCGGAGTGCGGGGTGGCCTGTCTGGCGATGATAGCCGGTTGGCATGGGCACCGGGTCGATATGCGAACGCTGCGCGCGGAATGTCATGTCTCGCAGCTTGGCATGACGTTTTCGCAACTGATGGAGTACGCCGAAGGCTTGAACTTAAGCGGCCGCGTCATTCGGCTGGAGCTGGACGAACTGCACTTGCTGGCCGTGCCCTGCATTTTGTATTGGGACATGAATCATTTTACCGTTCTGCGACGGGTACGGGGGCAAACGCTGGAAATGCACGATCCCGCGCGCGGCCAGGTGAAAATGAGCCTGCAAGAGGCGAACCGTCATTTTACCGGCATCGCGATGGAGCTGACGCCCAACCACCGGTTTGAAGCTCAGGATCGCAGGGAAAAGATCCGCCTGACAATGTTGATTGGCAAAACGCACGGCCTAAAACCTGCGCTGGCCAGGATCTTCTGCTTCGCCGTGGCGCTGGAGGTGCTAGCGCTGATCGGCCCGCTGATAAACCAACTGGTGATCGATGAGGTGCTGGTGGCGCTGGACGCCAGCCTGCTGACGTTGATCGTCATCGCCATGCTGCTGATGGCCGGCACCCAGATGCTGCTGGAACTGGCGCGGCAGTGGGCGACGCTGACCATGGCGGTCAACTTCAATATGCAGTGGACGGCCAACGTGTTTCACCATCTGCTGCGCCTGCCGATAGGCTGGTTCGAGGCACGCAACATGGGGGATATCAGCGCCAAATTCGATGCCGTCGACACCATACAGGACACCCTGACCACAACGTTGCTCGAAGCCTTTTTGGACGTGCTGTTGGTGGTGGGTACGCTGACCATGATGTTTTTCTACAGCGCAAAGTTGACCCTGGTAGCCTTGGCCGCCGCCGCCGTTTACGGCCTGTTGCGCCTTTGTTGGTTCAGCACGCTGCGGAAAGCGGCGCAGGACAGCGGGAATGCCGGCACCGAGGAGTCCAGCCATTTTCTGGAAAGCCTGCGCGGCGTGTTGAGCCTGCGGGTGAATGGCGCGCTGATGCCGCGGGAATCTGCCTGGCGTAACCTGAACGTCGCCCGACGCAATGCCCAACTGCGCGAAAGCAAACTGATGATGGTGTACGGCATCATGCAGACCGTTATCGGCAGCGTAGTTGCAGCGGCAGTGCTGTGGCTGGGGGCCGGCTCGGTGCTGGCCGGCGAGTTCTCGGTGGGGATGCTGGTGGCCTATATGTCTTTTCAGGGGCGATTTTCGGCCAGCATAAACGGGTTGATAGACAACGTGGTCGCCTATCGGATGCTGGACGTTTACAACGAGCGGTTGGCCGATATCCTGTTGACTCCGCGTGAAGGCGCGGCAGCGTCACAGGCCGGCAACCAGGGCCCGGTGTCCCCGGCCGGCGTCTGGCCGGCCGATTTGCCGGTTCTGAGCCTGGAGCAGGTCAGCTTTAAATACGCAGGAACCGAACGGGAGATCCTGTCGCAAGTCTCGCTGGACATCATGCCCGGCGAGGTGGTGGCGTTGGTGGGGGCGTCCGGCAGCGGCAAAACCACCTTGGCCAAGTTGGTGCTGGGATTATATCCGCCCTCTGCGGGGGTGATACGCACGTTGGGCGTTGAACACCGGCGTACCGATTATCAACAGACTCGTCGGCATATCGGTGCGGTGCTGCAGGAAGATCAGCTGTTTCGTGGTTCCATTGCCGACAACATTACGTTTTTCTCACCGAAAATGGACAAAGACAAACTTGGCGAGTGCGCCAGGTTGGCGCAGCTGGATCGGGACATTGAGCAACTGCCGATGGGCTACCAGACGTTAATCAGTGAAATGGGCGGGACCTTGTCTTCCGGGCAGAAACAGCGATTGCTGTTGGCGAGGGCGCTGTATAAAGAACCGAAGCTGTTGATCCTGGACGAGGCGACCAGCCATTTGGACGTCGCCAACGAAATGTTGGTCAGCCGCACCTTGCGCCGGCTTGGCCTGCCGATTTTACTGATCGCTCATCGGCCGGAAACTATCGCCTCGGCGGACAGGGTCATTGAGCTGTCGGCGGGGCGTATTTGTACGCTGAGGCCCTGAGAATTGCCCCTTCTCCTGGCCGGAGAAGGGGTGCGGATCAGGCCAGCGGCCCGCCCAGAATAGTCTCTTTCATGCCGGAGAGAATGCGTTCGCCGGTTTCGGTTTTCAGCTCTTCGTACCAGCTGCGGGTGATCTCCATCTCTTTGCCGTGCGTCACGTCACAGCGCTTGCGCGCCTTCAGCACCAAATCCTTTACCCGGTAGCTGCGTTTCTCCTGATAACGCAGCAGCGCATCTTCGATGCCCAGCGAGTTGGTTTGTAACGCAATCGCCAGCACCACCGCATCTTCCATCGCCGCACAGCCGCCCTGGCCGATATCCGGCGTGGTGCTGTGACCGGCGTCGCCCAGTAACGCCACTCGGCCGCGCACCAGCTGTTCGAAGGGCTCGATATCGTGAATTTCAATGCGGTTGACGGTGTCGGGATCGAGTGCGGCAATCAGTTTCTGCACCGGTTCGGCCCAGCCGGCGAAGTAGCGCTGCAGATCGGCGCGCACGGTGCTGCGATCTTCCGCCAGCCCGGTAGGCAGCGGAACGTCGAAGAAAAAGTAGAAACGGTTGCCGGAGACCGGCATCAATGAAACCCGCTTGCCCTCACCGACAAAAGTGGTCCATTGATCGGCCGGGGCGATGGATTCATCAACCGCCACCAACCCGTTCCAGTTGACGTAACCGGCATAACGGCGATCCACCCCATGCCCGAGCACGTAAGGGCGGATTGCCGAATGGGTACCGTCGGCGGCGATCAGGAAATCGCCGCTGGCCTGGCTGCCGTCCTCGAACCAGGCGGTGACGCCATCCTCGGTCTCTTCAAGGCCGTTGACGCGCTTGCCAAAGCGTACATTGTCACGGCCGTAGGTCTCCAGCAGCATGGCCTGAAGTTCGGCACGGGCCACCGGATAGGGGCGTTCGCCGACGCTGGCGATCAGCGGATCCAGGCTGAAACGCGTCAGGGTCTGGCCGTGCAGATATTCCTGATAGGCCATATAGTGCATCGGGCCGCCGAGCCGACGCAGGGGTTCTTTCATCCCCAAATAGTTAAGGCACTTAACGCCGTTCGGCCAGATGGAAATCGCCGCACCCACCGGTTTGATCTCTTTAACCGCTTCAAAAACCTCGGCCTCGATCCCGCAGCGCTTCAATGCGATGGCGGCGCACAGCCCACCGATACCGCCGCCTATGATGATTGCTTTCATGTTCTTCTTCTCCTTTGTCGCCATAACAGGGAGAAGCAATTTCCGTACCAGCCCGCGAAAGGGGGCGGTGAGCGGGGTGGCGGAGGAACGATGATGCAAATTGGTGCGCCGATGTGCCATGGCGGGGCATGAACCTGCCCTGTGTTGATCTGGCGTCTTTCATATGACCGCCCTGAACATCAATGTTAAGACTGCCTTGCCGGTCATGAAAAAATACGGCAGATGATAACTTGCGGCGTTAATCACAGCATCAAAACGACGATTTCCATCCCCAAAATCGACTCGCCATCATTCGTTCTTATTGGCAGTGACACGCTTAAATATTTCGTATCCTGCCTGCTTGCCATATTGGGCTGCCAGGCTGGGGCGGGCACGCTGAGACCCTTTGCATGCCCGGCCGAAGCCGAAAAAGAATATTTTCTCGTCGGCTTCGGCTTTCAATTTACGGGGTGCCGCATTGCGCGATATGCTGTTTTACAAACGGGTTGCGCCTGACGAGGTCACTATGACAGACAGCCAAGTCTTTGAACGACAGAGCCTGGATAATCTGCTGAGTTACTGGCGGCGCCACCGTCGCCTGCCGGGGGCGCGTTATTTACCCGGGCCGACGGATAGCCTGTGTGACGTGAGCGGCGTCACCGTGGGGCATCACACGCTGGACAGCGGCGAGTGCCAGACTGGCGTGACCGCCATTATGCCGCCGGGCGACCTGTTCAATCAGCCGTTGCCCTGCGGCAGTGCGGTGTTGAACGGCTTCGCCAAACCGCTCGGCCTGGTGCAGCTCAACGAACTGGGGGTGCTGCAAACGCCGATCCTGCTGAGCAACACCTTCGCCGTCGGCACCTTATTCAACGCCATGGTGCGGCGCAGCTGCCGGCTTTACCCGCAGATCGGCCGCGACAGCGCCACCATCAATCCCGTGGTACTGGAATGCAACGACGGTTATCTCAACGATATTCAGGCAATGCCGGTGCGCGAAGAGCACGTGTTCAGCGCGCTGGACAATCACGGGATCGGCTTCGCGCGCGGCAGCGTCGGCGCCGGGCGCGGCATGAGCAGTTTCGGCCTGAAAGGAGGCATCGGCACCGCTTCGCGCTATTGCCCCGGTCTGGGGGCCACCCTGGGCGTGCTGGTGCTGGCCAACTTTGGCACGCTGGAGTCCCTCACGCTGAGCGGCGTGCGCGTCGGGCCGGCATTGACTGCGCAATTGGCGGACCCGCCGCCGCAGGTAGAGGCCGGTTCGGTCATCATCATTATCGCCTGCGACCGGGTGCTGGACAGCCGGCAACTCAGCCGCATCGCCAAACGCGCCGGGGCTGGGTTGGGGCGCGTGGGCAGCCATTGGGGGCACGGTTCCGGCGATATCGCGCTGGCGTTCTCCACCCGCCTGCAGGGAACCGCGTTGCCGGATGAACGGCTGGAACCGCTGTTCGCCGCGGCGGCGGACGCCACTGAATACGCGGTGCTGGACGCCTTGCTGAGCGCCGAGGGCGTCAGCGGCTTCCACCGGCATTCACGCGTTGCGCTGGGGCCGCTGCTCGATCGCTTGGCGAATTAGCTGATGGTCGCCGATCGGGTAGTTACAGGCGTTCGCGCTGGGTTAACTGGATGGCCAGATTTTCAATGCGTTCGGCCATCTGTTTGGTCAGGGTGGTTAATTCGGTGTTTTGTTTCAACAATGCCAGCAGCTGTTCGGATTGCTGTTCGACGAGGGTTTGCCGCTGCGCCATCGCCTCATCCAAATCTTCCCGGTGCTGCGCGTCGGCCAACGCATGCGCCTGGTCACGCTCGGTCTGGCGGGTTTGAGCCAGCAAGATCAAGGGCGCGGCATAGGCGGCCTGCAGGCTGAACGCCAGGTTGAGCAGGATGAAAGGGTAAGGGTCAAACTTGGCGAAGCCCGCCTGGTTGAGGTAGATCCAGACGCCAACCAGCAGCGTTTGCCCCATCAAAAAGGTCGGGGTGCCGAAGAAACGGGCGAAAGCCTCGGCCTTCAAAGCAAACCACTGATCGCCAAAAGTATGGTTTAACCCATGTAATGGACGATATAAACGAAATCTCTTGTTTTGCGACATAGCCTTAATGCCCATAGATGTCCCGGTAAGATCTTTTTTATAGCACAGGTGCGCTTTCTTGCCTCGGCGGGATACAGAGCACGATCCCACAACAGAAAATGCTCGCCTCACATCAGGCTGACTGAATAATAGGCTACGCTAATTATTGTTCTGTTGTTCTACATCCCGTCAGGGACGCAGCCGACATTTCACATAAAAAAAACGATCTCATCGCAAGGAATCATCCTGAGCGACATTTTGGAGCTATGAGCAATGACAATATCGCAAGTTCCGCTTACGCGGCGGCGGTTTATCGTCGGCGCAGGCGCGCTGGTGATTGGCGCCTATCTGCCGTCGACCGGTGCACTGGCACGCGCCACTCCCGCCACCGTGCCAGAAAGCAACGCATTTGAAGCCAACGCCTTCGTACAGATCGGCGAAGACGGCATCGTCACCGTCATCAGCAAACACACCGAAGTGGGCCAGGGCGTCTATACCGGCATGGCGACGCTGGTCGCAGAGGAACTGGACGCAGACTGGACGCAGGTGCGCGTAGTCGCCGCCCCGGTGGATACCAGCGTCTACAAAAACCTGTCATTCGGTTTCCAGGGCACCGGCGGTTCCAGTTCGGTGGCCAACGCCTATGATCAAATGCGGCGCATGGGCGCCATGGCGCGGGCGTTGCTGGTTCAGGCCGCCGCTCAGAGCTGGAAAACCTCAGCGCAGGAGATCACCGTACAGGCCGGCAAGATCAGTCATGCTGCTAGCGGCCGCGAAGCGGGCTTCGGCGAATTTGCCGCATTGGCCGCTAAACTCCCGCCGCCGGATCCCGCAGGATTGACGCTGAAGGACCCGGCCAATTTTACCCTGATCGGCAAAGTGAGCGGCCTGCACCGCGTGGATTCGTTGGCGAAGACCAACGGCAGCGCGCAGTTCACGCAGGACATTCATGAGCCGGACATGTTGACCGTCACCATAAAAAAATCGCCGCGCTTTGGCGGTAAAGTGGCGTCATTTGACGCCAGCCGGGCGCTGCAGGTGCCCGGCGTAGTGGATGTGAAGCAGACCGACACCGGCGTAGCGGTCTACGCCAAGAATACCTGGGCGGCAATCCAGGGCCGCGAAAAATTGCAGGTAGAGTGGGACGATTCCCAGGCTGAAAGGCGCAATACCGAGCAAATTTTTGCCGAATTCCGCCAGGTGGCGCAAAAAACCGGCCTGGTGGCGACCAGCCGCGGCAAGCCGGACGAAGTTTTCGACAAGGCCGACAAGGTGATCGAGGCGGAATATACCTTCCCCTATGTGGCCCATGCGCCGATGGAACCGCTCGACGGTTATCTGTTCTGGGACGGCGAAAGCGTCAAGGCGCGCTACGGCTGCCAGATCCAAACTCTCGACCATAAACAGCTGTGCGATCTGTTCCAGCTGCCGCCGGAAAAAGTGCAAATCGAAACCATTCTGGCCGGGGGCAGTTTCGGCCGACGCATCGATCTGGGCAACCCCACATTGGGGCCGGATCTGGCGGCGGATATGGCCGCCGCCGCCAAGGCTATAGGGCCCGGTCATGGCGTGAAGGTGGTGTGGACGCGTGAGGACGACATCCGCAACGGTTGGTACCGTCCGATGATTTTGCACCGGCTACGCGGGGCGATCCGGGGCGGCAAGGTAGTGGGCTGGACCGATACCGTCGTCGGCCACTCCTGGACGGTCAACAGCGCCATGGCGGCGCTGGTGGTCAACGGTGTCGATCAGATGATGATCGAAGGTGCCAGCGAACTGCCTTATACCTTCGAAAGTTTCCGTTGCGATACCCATATCGTGCCGGGCAAGGTGCCGACCACCTCGCTGAGATCGGTTGCCAGCACCCATACCGGCCATGCGGTGGAAAGCTTTATCGATCAGTTGCTGCAGGAAACCGGGCAGGATCCGGTGGAAGGGCGGCTGGCGCTGATGGGGGATGCGCCACGCGAAGCCGGCGTGTTGCGAGCGGTGGCGAAAGCCGCCAACTGGCAGGGTGCGAAGGTGGTGGATGGCCGGGCGCGCGGCGTTGGCGTCGCCAAGGCGTTCGACACCCGGGTAGCGCAGATTGCCGAAGTGTCTATCGGCGAAGGCGGCATTCCGCGCGTACACAAGGTGTGGTGTGCGGTGGATTGCGGTGTGGCGGTGAATCCTGACGTGATCCGCGCGCAGATTGAGGGCGGTATCGGCTACGGCCTGAGTATCGCGTTGTACGGCAACATCACCTTAAAAGACGGCAGGATCGAACAATCCAACTTCAACAATTTCCGCCCGTTGCGGATTGATGAAATGCCGGAAATCGAGGTGATTATCGTGCCTTCAACCGAGAAACCCACTGGCGTGGGCGAACTGGGCGTGCCAACTATCGGCCCGGCGGTCGGCAATGCGCTGGCGCTACTCGGGCGGCCCCGTACCTCGCTTAGTCTGCCCTTACACCGTCCCAACAGCGACGCCAGCGTCCCTCCAAGGAGACCATCATGATTACTTTAACCGTTAACGACCAATCGCTGACGTTTGATGGCGATACCCACATGCCGCTGCTGTGGTTTTTGCGCGATGAAGCCGGGCTGACCGGCACCAAGTTTGGCTGCGGTATCGCCATGTGCGGCGCCTGTACCGTTCATCTGGACGGCGTGCCGGTACGCTCCTGCATGACGCCGGTTTCGGCGGCGGTCGGCAAGAAAATCACCACCATCGAGGCGATCGGCGAAACACCGGCGGGTAAAGCGGTGCAGGACGCGTGGGTAAATCTGGACGTGGTGCAGTGCGGCTACTGCCAGTCTGGCCAGATCATGAGTGCCAGCGCGCTGCTCGCCCAGAGCAAAAACCCGAGCGATGCGGATATTGACGCGGCGATGGGCGGCAACGTTTGCCGCTGCGCTACTTACGTGCGCATTCGCGCCGCCATCCACCAGGCCGCCAAGGCGTTGGATTAAGGGAGAAACTCATGAGCAACGCCCTGAGATGGCTGTTATGGCTGATTGTCGCGGTAGTGGTGATAGCCGGCGGCTATGCGCTGTTTACCCTGCTGCGGCCGGTCGGGCCGGAGCCTGCCGCGCCTATCGCCGGCGCGCCGGCCGGCATTACCGATAAACTGGCGCGCGGTGAATATTTGGCGCGAGCCGCCGACTGTGTGGCTTGCCACACCGCGCCGGGCGGCAAACCTTTCGCCGGCGGTTTCGCGTTTAAACTGCCGTTCGGCACGATTTACGGCACCAATATTACCGCGGACAAAGAAACCGGTATTGGCGACTGGAGCGACGAGCAGTTTGTGCGCGCGGTGCGTGAGGGGGTCGGTCCGCAGGGTAACCTGTATCCGGCGATGCCTTACACCTCTTACACTGCGTTGAGCCGCGACGACGTGCTGGCGATCAAGGCTTATCTGTTCAGCCTGCCGCCGGTGAAACAGGCCAACCCGCAAAACGATCTGCCATTCCCGTTCAATCAACGCTGGGGCATGAAGTTCTGGAATCTGGCGTTCTTCCATGAAAAACGCTTCGAACCGAATCTCAACCAGGATGAACAGTGGAATCGCGGCGCCTACCTGGCGACCGCGCTGGGGCACTGTAGCGAATGCCACACGCCGCGCAATCTGGCCTTTGGCATTAACCAGAGCAAGAACCTCGGCGGTGAGGTGATCCAGGGCTGGTTCGCCGGCAATATCACCCCGGATGCACAGACCGGTATCGGCGGCTGGAGCGAGCAACAACTGTCGCAGTATCTGGCGACCGGCCACGCAGAGGGGCGCAGCAGTGCCGCCGGCCCGATGGCGGAGGCGGTAGAAAACAGCCTGCAGTATCTGACGCCGGAGGATAATCAGGCGTTGGTGAAATACCTGCGCAACATAGAACCTATTGCCGGCGACAGTGCCAGTGCGGTGAACCTGCAACCGAAGGGCGCGTTGTCCTCCAGTGCAGTGCTGCCGGGCGGGCAAGAGGATTCGTTGGGCCGCAGGTTGTTTGCCGGTGATTGCAGCGGCTGTCACCAGTGGAACGGCGTTGGCCGCCAAAGTAAATACGCTTCGTTGGTCGGCAGCACGGCGGTGAACGATCCGCAGGGCCGTAGCGTGGTGCAGGCGATCCTCAAAGGCACCCGCATCAGCATCGGGGAGCAGCATGAGGTCATGCCTGACTTCGGCGCCCAATATTCGGACGAAGAAGTGGCGGCGGTGGCCAACTATGTGGTCGGCCAGTTTGGCGAGAAGCAAGGGAAGGTCACGGCGAAACAGGTCGCGGAACAACGCAAACAGTAACGAACGGCGAAGGGGGAGTTTCTCCCCTTCGCCGTTCATCCGTGACGGCCTGCGCCAAAAAAGAGCATGGCAGGGGGCAACGGGCGACATTGCAGTGCATTTTCGGCGAAGAGTGATGTCGCTCGCAAAGTTTGACGAAGGCAGTTGCTGAAAAATCGCAACTATGGCGATACTTCCGTCGCGATCTTCGTGGTCGCCAGACATTTTTATTACGGCGTGTTACTGCTCAGGCAGGCAAGACCAAAATAGGAATGCACCTCTCATCATGATGAGGCGCATTTTCATTTTGGTCTTTTTTTTTGCTTTTTTACCGGGGAAAATCGATGGATTACAAACAGTTGGGCCTGGAAATATTGGCGCGGGTGGGCGGGAAAGCTAACGTCAGCAAACTGACGCACTGCGCCACGCGTCTGCGCATGGAGTTTAACGATGACAGCAAGGTACAGGCGAAAGCCATTGAGGCCTTGCCGGGGGTGATAAGCGTGGTGGAGCGCGGCGGCCAGTTTCAGATCGTGGTCGGCAATAACGTGCAGCAAACCTTCCGCACGCTGCAAAAAGAGATTGGCGATCTCAGTGGCCGACAGGGCGAGAAGAAACAGCAGGCCAGGGGCGGGGTGTTTTCGCGGATCATCAGTGTCATCTCCACCACGTTCACGCCGGTGATCCCGGCGATCACCGGGGCGGGGATGATCAAGGCGTTGCTGGCGATCCTCAAACTGACCGGTGTGATAGACGCTGCCAGCCCGACGTATCGTCTGCTGGACACCATCGCCGATGCGGCCTTCTTCTTCCTGCCGGTATTGCTGGCCTACGGCGCCTCGATCAAGTTCGAATGCAACCCGATACTGGCGATGACCATCGCCGGTGCCTTGCTGCACCCCAATTTGGCGCAGATGTTGGCGGCGGGCACCGCGATTGACTTTATCGGTATTCCGGTGCGCCTGGCGGACTACGCCGGTTCGGTGCTGCCGATTATTTTCACCGTGTGGCTGATGTCCTATATCGAGCGTTTTGCGGAGAAAGTGTCGCCGACGATGATCAAGTTTTTCACCAAGCCGATGATTATCCTGTTGGTTACGGCGCCGCTGGCGTTGGTGGTGGTCGGGCCGTTCGGTATTTTTCTTAACGACCTGGTCGCCGCAGGCGCGGCCATCGTCGACGGCAAGGCCAGTTGGCTGATCCCGATGCTGATGGGCGGGCTGCAACCCTTCCTGGTGATCACCGGCACCGCCTGGGCGATGACGCCTATCGCCACCGGCCAGTTAAGCAAAAACGGTTTCGAAATGATTAACGGACCGGGCATGCTGGCGTCCAATATCGCGCAGGGCGCGGCGACGCTGTGCGTGGCTTTCCGCACCAAAAACAAAAATCTGCGCCAGCTGGCGTCTTCCGCCGGGTTCACCGCGCTGCTGGGGATCACCGAGCCTTCGCTGTATGGCGTTACGCTGAAGCTGCGCAAACCGCTGATTGCGGCGATGATCGGCGGCGGTTGCGCCGGTATCTATGCCGGGCTGAGCGGGCTGGTGCGCTATGCCTTCGTCTCTCCGGGATTGGCGGCGTTGCCGGCATTTATCGGTGAAAACCCGATGAATATCGTCCATGCGCTGATCACCTGCGCCATTGCCATCGTGGTGACCTTCGCGCTGACCTGGATCCTCGGCTTTGACGATCCGGTTGAAGAGCAAGAGCAGGATACCGCACCGGCCGTGGCCCCCATCGGCGGTGATGAGCAGCAGATTTTCAGCCCGCTGTCAGGCCAACTGGTGGCGCTGGAGCAGGTTAACGACGACGTGTTCTCGCAGGGGTTATTGGGACAGGGTGTAGCGATAAGGCCACAGGAAGGGGTGTTGCGCGCGCCGCTGGACGGCGAGGTGGCGACATTCCTGCCGTCGATGCACGCGGTGGGCATCAAGGGCGACAACGGCGTCGAACTGCTGGTGCATATCGGTATCGACACCGTCAATCTGGCTGGCCGGCATTTTGCATCCGACTTGCAGATTGGCGATCGGGTCAAGGTGGGGGATGAGCTGGTGCGTTTTGATATTGCGGCGATAACCGGGTTGGGTTACGACATCACTACGCCGGTATTGGTGATCAACAGCGAATCCTTCCCGCAGTTGAGCTGCCGTCAGCCGGGCAGCGTGGGCTTTGGCGAGACGATCATCGCCCTCAATACCCCCAAGGAGCCGGCATGATTTATCAACGCCTGGACGATTTCCCCGCAGATTTTCTGTGGGGGGCTTCTACCTCCGCCTATCAGGTGGAAGGAGCCTGGGATGAAGACGGTAAAAGCCCGTCGATTGTCGATATGCTCGATCATCCTGAAGAAACCGCCGATTTCAAAGTTGCCAGCGATCACTATCACCGTTTCCGCGAAGACGTGAAACTGTTCGCCGAGCTGGGGCTGAAGGCCTACCGCTTTTCCGTCGCCTGGACGCGGGTGCTGCCCAACGGCACCGGCGAGGTTAACGCCGCCGGGCTGGCGTTCTATCGGCAACTGATCGATGAACTGCAGCATCACGGCATTGAACCTGTGGTGACGCTTTATCACTTCGATTTGCCTTACGTGCTCGAACAGCAGGGCGGCTGGTCCAATCGCGCCACTATCGATGCGTTTGTCGGGTATGCGGCGGTGCTGTTTGACGCCTTTGGCGATCGGGTAAAATATTGGCTGACCATCAATGAACAGAACACGATGATCCTGCATCCGGGCGCGATTGGCATGCCGAAGGGCGGCGAGTTGCCGTCCAAACAGGTGCTGTATCAGCAAAGCCACCACATGCTGGTGGCGCAGGCCAGGGTGATGGCGTTGTGCCACCAACGCTGCCCCTCCGGCAAAATTGGCCCGGCGATTAACACCACCTCGATGTATCAGGAAACCTGCCATCCGCTGGACGCCATCGCCGCGCACAACTGGGAAACGCTGCGCTGCTGGAGTTTCCTCGACGTGGCGGTGCATGGGCGCTACAACGCGCTGGCCTGGCGATATTTGCAGGATCGCGACCTGGCGCCGCAAATGGAACCGGGCGATGCGGCGCTGTTGCTGCAGGGCAAGCCGGATTACGTGGCGATAAACTACTATTCCACCGCCACCATCGCCGCCAGCCGGGGCGATGCTTCGGACATCAGTGCCCGCGCCGGCGATCAGCAAATCATGCTGGGGGAACCGGGCGTGTATCGCGCGGCGGAGAACCCGTTCGTCGGCAAAACCCGTTACGGTTGGGTGATAGATCCGGTCGGGTTGCGCCTGACGCTGCGCAAAACCTACGAACGCTACCACCTGCCGATATTAATTACTGAAAACGGCATAGGCGCCCCGGATGAGTTACAGGCCGATGGTACAATTAATGATGACTACCGCATTGAGTTTATGCGCCAGCACGTTGAACAGATGCAACTGGCGATCAACGACGGCGTTGAACTGATGGGGTATTGCCCGTGGGCGGCGATAGACGTGGTCAGCACCCATCAGGGCTACGCCAAGCGTTACGGGTTTATCTATGTAAACCGGGGTGAGCAGGATCTGAAAGATCTGCGGCGTATCAAAAAGCGCAGTTTTGACTGGTATCAACGGCTGATTGCCACTCATGGCCGGCAACGCTAATAAAAATAAAGGGTGATGGCCGCGACGATGAAAGTCATTAAGGTACTCAATAATAGCCTGGTGCTATCAACAGACAGCGATAACAACGAAGCTATCGTCATGGGCAAGGGTATTGGCTTTAACAGCAAAGTGGGTGACGTTCTCGACCCGGCCGCTATTGAGAAAGTGTATGTGGTGCAAAACAGCCAAAAGGGCCGTGATTACCTGCGGTTGATGGAAAACACGCCGGAGGAGCATCTGGAGATTGTGCAGATGATCCTCGCCGAGGCCAATCGGCAGCTCAATGGCCGCATTAATGAGCAGATTTTCTTCACTCTGGCGGACCACATAAGCTTTGCCATTGAGCGCTATCACAAGGGTATCGCGATCCAAAACCGGCTGTTGTACGAGGTGAAGCGCTTTTATCCGCAGGAGTTCGCGGTGGCGGCAAAGGCGCTGGCGAACATCAATCAGCGGCTTGACATTACTCTGCCGGAAGAAGAAGCGGGGAATATCGCGTTCCATCTGGTTAACGGACAGACCGACGTGCAGAACATGGAACATACCCTGCTGTCGGTCAAGATGCTGAAAGACATTTTCAATATCATCAAATACCACTTTCGCGTCAATATCGATACTGATTCGCTCAATTACGCGCGTTTTCTGGTACATATGCAGTTTTTTATTCAGCGGATGATCGAAGGGCAACAGATGGCGTCGAAAGACGACTTCATCTTTGCCCAGGTGACCAGGGAGTACCCGAACGCCTATCGCGGCGCGCTGCTGATCCGCGACTATGTGAAGAATTTGCTGGAGATGGAAATGTCGAACGATGAACTGCTGTATCTGGTGATTCACCTGACGCGTATCGCCGACCAGCAGGACTAGCCGGAATGTTGTGCGCTGACCGCCTCGGCGACCAACGCCTGAAAGCGCTGGATGAGGGGGGACGTGCGGTTGCTGCGCAGCGCCAGGTACAGCGGCGCACTGAGCTGGGCTTCGTCGCTGATTGCCCGGTAGACGATGCCGTCGCCGCCCAACCGCCGCATCGAGGCCGGTACTATCGACAGCCCCAAACCGGCCCCCACCAGGCTGAGCGTCGCGGGCAGGCGCGGGGCCTCCTGAATGACGCGCGGGCTGAACCCGGCACGGTGGCAGGCGGCTAAAATGGCATCGTACAAGCCCTGGCCCGCAGGGCGGCGGTAGAGAATAAAGGCTTCGTTAGCCAACGACAGTAGTGGCAAAGGCTGCTCGCTGTCGAAAGCCAGCGGGTGACCGATTGGCAGGGCGACCAGCATCGGTTCGCGCAGCACCGGCTCAATGGTCAGGCCTGGAATGCCGCTGACCGGCGAGCGCACAAAAGCCACGTCGAGCCGCTCATCCACCAGCGCATCCAACAGTTCGCCGCTCCCGGCCTCTTCCAGCTGGGTGGTGATGCCCGGCAGGATCTCGCGATAACGGCGCAACAGGTTAGGAACAAACGGATGCAGCGCGGCGGAGCTGGTAAAACCTATGGCGATATGCCCCTGTTCACCGCGTGCTGCACGCTGCACCGCTTCGGTCAACAGTTCGGCGCGTGCCAACAGAGCACGCGCTTCATTGAACAGCACGCTGCCCGCTTCGGTGGCACGCACGCCACGTGGCAGACGCAGCAACAGTTTTACCCCCAGCTCATCCTCAAGCCCCTGCAGCAGGCGGGTCAGCGGCGGCTGTTGAATAAACAACCGTTCGGCGGCGCGGGTGATATTGCCTTCTTCAACTACCGTAACGAACGCCCGCAGACGACGAAGTTCGATCATTGACATACCTGAAAGGTATCCTTATTGATTCCGAAATGCATTAGACATCATGGCATGACGGCGCGCATCATACCAGGCATCAAAATAAGCGATGTGGAACGACCAATGTCTGAATCGGATGCGGTAAAAAACAACACCCGGCTTGCGGCACCGCCGGGCAATGGGGAGCTGTTTTGGGGCTTTCTGATGCTGGGGTTGATGGGGTTTGGCGGCGTGCTGCCGCTGGCGCGCAATATGCTGGTGGAGGATCGGCGCTGGCTGAGCGGTGAACAGTTTACCGAGCTGCTCGGGCTATGCCAGTTTCTGCCGGGGGGCAACGTGATCAATCTTTCGGTCGCGGTGGGGATGGAGTTCCGCGGCCTGCGTGGCGCTTGTTGTGCGTTGCTGGGGTTGATCAGCGCGCCGACGGCGATCGTGGTCGGGTTGGGGATGGTTTACGCCCGCTTCCAGAATGATGCGCATGTGCAGCACGTGTTTGCCGGGCTGGCGGCCGCTGCGGCCGGGTTGCTGCTGTCCACCGGGATAAAAATGCTGTGGCCGTTGCGCGGTAAATGGCTGGCGCTGGGGATGGTGGCGCTGTGCCTGATTGCCATCGCCTGGCTGCGCCTGCCGCTGTTGCCGACCATGTTGGTGCTGGCGCCGCTGAGCATCCTGTTGCTGTGGTGGAGGAAGCCCTCATGATGGGCGTATTGATCTCGCTGGCGATTATTTTCACCGAGCTTTCGCTGTTGGCGTTCGGCGGCGGCATGACTATCCTGCCGGAAATGCAGCGTCAGGTGGTGGAGGTTCATCAATGGATGAGCGCACAGGAGTTCAGCGCGCTGTTCGCCATGGCGCAAGCCGCGCCGGGGCCGAATATGATGATCGTGCCGCTGATTGGCTGGCACGTGGCCGGCTGGGCGGGGCTGCTGGTTTCCTCCGTCGCCAAGTTCGGCCCGTCATCGATCGTGACTTTACTGGTGATGGGCGCCTGGCGGCGCTTCAAGGACAAACCCTGGCGGCGCATCGTGCAGACCGGACTGGTGCCGGTCACCGTCGGGTTGGTGGCGGCCAGCGGGGTCTTGATTGCCGAAGCCTCTGCGCCGAGCTGGCCGTTGGCGGCGATCATCGCGTTGGCCACGCTGCTGAGCATGAACAAACGCATTCACCCGCTGTGGGTACTGGCGGGCGGTGCGCTGCTCGGGCTGCTGGTAGCCTGATCAGCGCGGCGTCAGCACAAAGCGGGCTTTACCGTCGTGGTTCATGACTTCGTAGCGTTTGGGGGCGGTCAGTGCCAGAAACGCCACTCTGCTGCCGTCGGCGTTGGTCAACGTCATACCGTCCGGCGTCGGGCGCCAGGCTACCGGCAACTCGGTGAGCGCCAGCGGTTGCAGGCACTGCGATGAGGCGGTGAAACGATAGGCGTTGGTACTTTCGATCCGTTCATCGCTCAGTTCAACGTCGCAGGCGGCGATCTTGCCTTCGATGTCGGTCAACTGCCAGTGCCCTTTCAGCGCGGAAGGGGCGAGCAGCGGCAACGAACTGGCGAAGGTATTGCTGCATAACAATAGGCTCATAACGGCTCCTGTCAGGGCAATGCGGCGTAATGCGCGCAACGGGGTAAAGGGGTAAAGGTTGATCATCGGTTTCCTTACTGTCGCTTTTGTGGCCGGGCGGAAACATCTTCTGTGTCTATGATGATAGCAAAGTTGCCGGCGTTGACGTCTGGCATTGCGGGGGGGATAATTTGTGTTAGTAATTCACACAGGAGGAGTTATGCCTAGAACAACCAGCGTAACCATTGGTGAACAACTGGATGCCTTTGTCAGTCGACTCGTTGACAGCGGCCGCTATGGCTCCACCAGTGAAGTGATGCGAACTGCATTACGTCTGCTTGAGCAAAAAGAATATCACATTGAAACTTTACGGCTTGCTCTTGAAAATGGTGAGCGTAGTGGGGAAAGCGCGTTAAGCTTGCGCGAGATCGCGGCTAAAAAGAAACGTGAGCACAATGTATAAGCTTTCGAACCTGGCTGCCGATGATTTCGCCGGGATCTACGAATATACCTTGGTGAACTTCGGTACAAAGCAGGCTGATCGTTACACTGATGATATGGAAAACTGCCTGCAAACTCTGATTATGGCTCCTGGTATGGGGCGTGAATATGCAGAGATAAAACCCGGCATACGTCGATTTGATCATCAGCAGCATGCAATTTTTTATCGTGTTCGTGACCAAGATATATTTATCATCAGGTTCCTGCATCAACAGAGGGAACCGATGATTCATCTGATCGATATTTAAATATGTGAGGATAAGGAGAGGAAGGTTTTCGCCAATGGTTGAGTGAGCAGGCCGTGCACCTTAGCGTGGTGGACATCAGCGGCGGAATGCACGCAGCGCCTTCCAGACAATCCTGCAATACCACGGTTTCTTCCCGGCAGTATCGTCACTCAGAGCATCTCAAGGACCTACGTGATGACGCCGTTTTAATCTCTCCATGGTCGACGAGCCTTCCGTCAATGGTTAGCGGGGAAGGAACAGTAACGGTTGCCATGTGGCCCCTTCAAATAGCGGCAGATTGATAAATTGATGTAAGCCATTTAACAGAGCTATCATCAAGGCTTGTATATAGCGGATTACGGCAAATGCTCCAAAGAGATGATGTGATACCACGCGCTTACAAGCAGGTGGATGTATTTACCACCTCGCCATTGCAGGGGAATCCCTTGGCGGTGATCCTGGAGGCTGAGGGGTTGAATGAAATGCAGATGCTTTCATTGGCTCGCTGGACCAACCTTTCGGAAACGACGTTTGTTTTCAAACCGACCAATCCGGTTGCAGATTATCAGGTGCGTATCTTCACCCCCGAAAAAGAGTTGCCCTTTGCCGGACATCCGACATTGGGTACGGCCCATGCATTATTGGAGGCGGGGTTGGTGACCAAACAGCCGGGGATAGTGATGCAAGAATGCGGGGTTGGTCTGGTTGCGGTCAATATCTTACCTGACGGAACCCTGGCGTTTGCCGCACCGGCGGTAACGTTTCGAACGCCGGCGGTTGGAGAAAGGGATCTGCTAAAGGCCGCTTTTCAGCAGGCGGTTATTGAAACAGATACGATGCCGGTGATTGCCGATATGGGTATTCGCTGGCTCATGGTACGTATGCCAAACGCTCAATCCTGCCTGAGGGTGACACCGGATCATGCCATGATTAAAAAGCTGCAAATTGCCTGTCATGTTGATGGCGTGGTGATTTATGGTGCCTATTCTTCAGGTGGTCCCGCAGATTACGAAATGCGAGCGTTTTTGGTTGAATGGGATCAGTTGGTTGAGGATCCCGTGACTGGCAGCGCTAATGCGTGCCTGGCCCGTTTGTTGAAGGCCAATAACTTCCCCGACGGTGGCTCGACGGCACAGGGGTATCAGGTTCGACAAGGGACCCAACTGCAGCGAGAAGGCCGGGTTAGCGTTCGTTTTATTCACGACGAGCCATGGATTGGTGGACAGAGTTGCACGCTGATTAATGGCTGGTTGCACATTTAGGTGTGGCAATAACGCACTGATTACCAGACATTATGACCGGGAATGGGTACAGCGCCCGTTCCCGGCCTAGAGTGTACGAGTTGATAGAATGCCCCAAGATGGTAAGGCGGCATGCCAGATCGACCGTTGTTATTGCAGTTTCTCCTTACGCCGCTCGCCGCCATAACGCGGCGTACATGCCGGGTTTGGCGAACATCACCAGATTCCCCAACAGGATCAGGCACAGGCCGATCACCGCGTTGAGGTGCCACTGGTAACCTTCATAGAGTGTCGAGATGCTCAGCGCCACGAAATCTTTTTCGTTATGGAGCCGTAGATGGGTTATTTTTCGCAACTTCCATTCGATGTTCGTCTTGAGTGGGGATCAAACGCCATCGAGCACATGGCGGGCGACGTTGATTGCGTCATCATTGTCGATGTGATGTCGTTTTCAACCTGTGTCAGCGTGGCAACCAAACGGGGAGCCAGCGTCTATCCCTATGTCTGGAAAGATGACTCGGCCAAGGATTATGCAAGCAAGTTAGGCGCGGTAACGGCCAGCAACACCCGGCGTTTTGATGGCGCAGTGTATTCTCTTTCCCCACTCTCGTTGGTCACTATCCCTGCGCTGACCAAGCTGGTGCTCCCGTCCCCCAATGGCTCCTCGTTGGCCTTTAAGGCTCGAGACTCAGGGGCTGCGGTATTCTGCGCTTGCCTGCGCAACCTTAAAGCGACAACCATTGCCTGTGCGGCGTATCGAAACATATTGGTGGTCCCCAGCGGTGAAAAATGGCCGGACGGTAGCCTGCGACCAGCACTTGAGGACTGGCTGGTTGCTGGCGGGGTCATCGCCCAACTGTCAGAAAGAAACCCGTCGCCGGAAGCACTGGCGGCGGCGGCAAGCTTCCATGCGTTGCCTGCGACCGCATTGCGCCAGTGCAGCTCAGCGCGGGAGTTGATTGAACGCGGGTTCGCCGCAGACGTTGATCTCTGTTTGGCGACTGATGCAGACGACAGGGCCTGTCGGTTGCAGTATGATCATTTTGTCGGTGACCAATGAACACCTCCAGTCTATTAAGGCCTAATTAAACTTGGCTGATTATCTACTCTGCGGTACATGGCACAGCCCGGTTAATTCTATGGGGGCGCTTGTAAGATTCGTCGCTGTATTGCAGTTTCTCCTTACGCCGCCCGCCGCCATAACGCCGCGAACATGCCGGGTTTGGCAAACATCACCAGATTCCCCAACAGGATCAGGCACAGGCCGATCACCGCGTTGAGGTGCCACTGGTAACCTTCATAGAGTGTCGAGATGCTCAGCGCCACCAGCGGGAACAGCAGGGTACTGTAGGCCGCAGCGCTTGCGCCGATGCGGCCCAGCAGGCTGAAGTAAGCGGCAAAGGCAATCACCGACCCGAAAATCGCCAGATACAACAGTGAGCCGATATAACGGGTGCTGAACTCAATCTGGAAGGATGCGCCCTGGGCCAAAGCGATCAGTGCCATCAGGATTGCGCCATAACTCATGGCATAGGTATTGGTGGAAAGAATGTCCAGCCCGCGTCGTTGATGGCGTGAACTGATCATATTGCCGAGCGAAAAACCGTAGGTGCCGAGCGCGCTCAGTCCGATGCCTTTCAACAGTTCCGGCGCCATTTGCGTGGCAACCAGATCCTGCCAGAACAGGGCGACGATCCCGGTCAGGCCCAGTACCGCCGCAGGCAGCAAGTTTGGGCTGGGGCGCTGACGAAAGAAGATCATGCCGTTGACGGCGTTGAACAACACCGCCATCGAAAAAATCACCGATTCCAACCCGCTGCTGATATAGGCCGCCGCATGGTAGAAACAGTAGAAATTAAAGCCGAACACGCAGCAGCCTTGCAGGATGCAAAACAGGTGATCACGCGGCGCAATGCGGCGCAGGCGGCGGGCCAACAGCAGGATCAGCAACATCACCGCGGCGGAAACCACGAAGCGGTAACTGATCGACACCGGAATGGCTACCGGTCCTGCCTGTTGCAGGGTAATCGCAATCCAGGTGGTGCCCCAAATCAGCACCACGGCAAGGTACAACAGCACGTTCATGAATGACTCCGGCAAAATAGACTGTCGCAGTATCCGTCGTTGCTCGCTGTCGCGCTTTCAGCGCTTTGCGAACAATTGCATATTCTTGCGCTTTTTTTAGCAAAAGCGCGGGGCGTAGGCTGGTGCGGTATGGCGTCACTCTTTACACTGAAGACAATTCAGCGAAGCGGGGCCGGCGATGTCCAGATACAAGGCGTTTGAAACACTGCGGGAGCATAAAGCGCGGTTGCATAACAGCGTGCAGCTGGGTTCCGGCGTGGAATTGGCCGCCTGGTCCAACCGTGACGATCGCATTACCCAGGAAAGCGCCGATCACCATACCCTGAGCCTCTATGTCGCCGATGGCTACGAGTGCTATCAAAAAGTGCCCGGCGGCTGGAAGAACGGCGGCGGGCCGGACCGTTTCTGCATTATGCCTCGCCAGTATGAATCCACCTGGGATGTGCGCAGCGATTTGTCTTTCGTGCATGTTTATTGCACCGACCGGCATCTGCGGCAGGTGGCGGAGCAAACCTGGGATCGCAGCCCGGCGGCGATCACTCTCGAGCCGCGCGCCTTCGCCGAGGATCCGCAAATTACGCTGCTGTATCGCCAGTTTTTGCTTAATTGCAACTGGCAGGAACGTGCCAATCAGTTGGCGCTCAGCAGCGCTACAACCTTACTGATGTCGCATCTGGTTCAGCGCTACAGCCAGCTGCAATGGGCTTTGCCGAGGGTACGCGGTGGCCTGGCACCGGCGGTAGCCAGGCGAGTGAAAGAGTATATCGAATAGCATCTCGACACGCCGCTGCTGCTGGCGGATCTGGCGGCGCAGGCCGGGCTGAGCGAATACCACTTTGCCCGCATGTTCAAACATGACACCGGCCTGGCGCCACATCAGTTTGTAATGTGCATGCGACTGCAACGGGCGGAAAAATTGCTGCGCCACAGCCTGTTGCCGCTGACGCAGATTGCGCTGGAATGCGGCTTCAGCTCCGCCAGTCATTTCAGCAACCGCTTCAAAGCAGCTTATGGATTTTCCCCTATGCAGATGCGGCAAGGGCGTTAACCCTAACAGGAGAGAACATGGAACAGCAGTTCGCAGGGCTTGGCGTGTTGTTTATCGCCGGATTTGGGCCAATTACCCAGCAAACGGAGCACAGCAAGGCGTTTTATGTTGACGCGCTGGGGCTGCCGCTCAAACCGATGCCCGGCAATGCCGATTATCTGCTGGCCGAGCATGGCGCGCTGGAAGGGGGGAAGCACTTTGCCTTGTGGCCGTTGGCGCAGGCGGCGCAATCCTGCTTCGGCAGCGAACGATGGCCGGCCGATCTGCCGGTGCCGCAGGCATGGATGGAGTTTGACGTCGCCGATATGGCGCTGGCCACCCAAGGGTTGCTCGACAAGGGTTACCGCCTGCTGGTCGCCAACCGCGAAGAGCCCTGGGGCCAGAGCGTCACCCGTCTCCTCAGCCCGGAAGGATTGCTGATCGGCGTCACTTTCACGCCCTGGTTGCGTGACTGAATTACAATCATGGCCCGTTAGGGAATTTTGCTGTTGGTTTATGAAGGATCATGGATGGAAAACAAAACCCTAGAGATACTCACCTACACCCTCAAGAAGGGGACTGGCCGCGATTTTCACAAAATCATGACGGAAACCAGCGTCCCTTTGCATCTTAAGGTGGGGATCGACGTCGTCCGCTTTGGAAACTCTTTGCACGATGCAGATTCGTACTTTTTGATCCGAGCTTTTGACAGTGTCGAACATCTTGAAAACGCCCAGGATGAATTCTACAAAAGCGATGCCTGGCGAACGGGCCCGAGAGCGGCGATTATCGAAAGGATTGAGCAAAGCATCAAGTCTGTACTGACAATCAGCAACGCTGCACTGGATGCGATGCGGGTTTAGCCTGTCCAAATAGAGTTAAGGCAATAACCGGAACGTCAATCGGGAAGTGCCGCTAACGGCACTTTCCCTGTTCTGAACCACAGTGTTACTCACTTGCGTACGCTTTCCACCTTTCTAAACTGGCTGCGCAGTAGCAGGCAATTGATCAGCACCAGCGCCGCCGTTACCGCAAACACCCAGCGGAAACCCATCAAGGCGGAAACACTGGAGCCTATCAGCGGGCCGACCACGTTGCCGAGGTACATAAACGACTGGTTATAGCCAAAAATGCGGCCGGTAACCTGATCGGAGGAATACTTCAGCAGCAGCGTTTGCACCGCAGGCATCAGGGCGCCGTCGGCAAAGCCCAGCAGGAAGCGTAAAATCCCCAATTGCAGCGGCGTCTGCACCCAGGCCATGATGGCGAACAGCAGGGTGGTCAACCCCAATGCCGCCATCAGAATGCGAGCGGTGCCGATACGGTCGCCAAGCCGGCCGAGACGCGGTGCGGAAACCAGCGCGGCAATGCCGGGAACGGCCGCGATCATGCCGCTGATAAAGGCGATATTGCCGCTGTCGCCGGACAAATCCTTGATGAACAGCGTCAGGATCGGGCTGATGGAGGAGTTCGCCAATTGGATCATCAACGTGCTGATGAACAGCGTGACGATCAGCGCCGGATAAGGCAGCGACTGGAATACTGCCTTGCCGCTCAGTCGGTCGGCCTTTTTCACCTCGACGCGGCGTTCTTTTATCAGGAACAAGGTAATGAGGAAGCTGACGAACATCAGCCCGGCGGTGACGAAAAACACCACGCGCAGGCCCAGATGGTCAGCCATCAGGCCCCCCAGCAGCGGGCCGACGATCACCCCGGAAACCGGGCCGGTAGACAGAGTGCCCAGCGCCCAGCCGCTTTTGTCACGCGGCACCTGTGAGGCCACCAGCGCCATAGCGTTGGGAATATAACCGGAGGTCAGGCCCATCAGCGCGCGCAGCGCAAACAGCTGATAAACGTGGGTCACCAGACCCTGCAACACAATGACGATCGCCATCCCCAGCGAAGCGCGCAGCAGCATCAGCTTGCGGCCTTTGCGGTCCGCCAGGCTGCCCCATAGCGGCGATACCAGCGCAGAGACCAAAAAAGTTCCGCTAAACACCAACCCTGACCAGATGCTGAGCGACTGGTGCCCGCTGACGCCGAGCTGTTCAATATACAGCGGCAGAAAAGGGAGGATCTGGCTCATCGCCAGCCCGGTGAAGAAACAGCCGAGCCAGACCGAAATCAGATTGAGTTTCCACGCTTCCATCAACTTGTCGTACCACTTTGAATTAAGAAGACATTATTGAGCAGAATAATAATAACACCGGTTATCAGGCATGGGGGGAAATGAGTGAGGAAAAGTAAAACCCGCCGTGCGGCGGGTGCTGGCAGTTACTTCTGGTTATCCTGTTCTACGGCGTCATACAGCCGCTGGAGAATATCCGGGAAGGCGGATTGTACGCGGTTCCAGCTTGGTACAAAGGGTTTATCGCCGGGGTTTTCGCTGAAGGCTTGCCCGGCCTGCGAAATCACCCGAGAGAACAGTTCGACCGCTGATTCTTCGCTGTGGCGATCGAAATCCAGACCGTTCATTTTGGCATCGTGCTCAAAGGCGTCGATCATATCCAACGCCGTGCGATAGTAGGTGGCGCGCAGTACGCGAAAAGAATCGCTGGTGATCGGTACCCCCTGGATCGCCAATTTGCGGTACAGCGCCTTGGTGATATCGCCGGCCATACGCTGCAGGCCGCTATGCGGATCTTGTTCCGACATCGGCTGGTGCTTATGATCGTAATTATCGGCGATATCCACCTGGCAGATACGGCTGGTGGCGGTGTTGCGGTGGACTTCCGACAATACGCCGATCTCCAGCCCCCAGTCGCTGGGAATACGCAGGTTATTGAGAATGTGGGTGCGCATGGCGAACTCGCCCGAAAGCGGGTAGCGGTAGCTGCGCAGGTAGTCGAGAAAATCCGAATTGCCGTACACTTTCTGCAGCGATTTCAACAGCGGAAACACCAGCAACCGGCCAACCCGACCATTCAGCTTACCGTTAGCCACCCTGGCATAGTAACCCTTGCAGAAATCGTAATGAAAATGCGGGTTAGCCACCGGATACAACAGGCGCGCCAACATGCGGCGATCGTAGGTGACAATGTCACAGTCGTGCAGCGCCACGCAGCTGGAGCGGCGCGAAGCCAGAGTGTAGCCGACGCAAAACCACACGTTGCGGCCTTTGCCCGGCTCGTTGGGCGCCAGCCCTTCGGCGCTGAGCTGGTCGGCAATCGCCGTCAGGCGCGGCCCGTCGTTCCACAAAATGCGGTGGCGCTGCGGCAGGCGTGAGAAAAAGCTTTTTGCATGCAGGAATTGCTCATGGCCGGCGCGATCCAGGCCAATGACGATCTCCTCCAGATAGGGCACCTGCGCCAAAACATCGACGATCTTGTCCAGCGCCGGGCCTTCCAGCTCGGAATAGAGCGAAGGCAGAATCAGCCCCATGGTGTTGCGGCCGGAAAAGACCTGCAACTCGTATTCCAGTTCGGACAATTCGCGCTGCGCGAGATGGTGAAAGTTGGTGATGATGCCATCTTGATAAAAATCACTCATGGTGAGATCTCCCGTTAATCAGAAAATGATCCAATCCTTCGCACCAGCCCTGGGGGCCTTGCAGGCGCGTACGGTACAGCTGGCCGGAGAAACAGCCCGGTAAATCGAGAGGTTTAGCCTGCTGACCCCGGATCAACACCGCCAGGTCGCTGGCTTGCAGCAGGGAAATATCGTTGGGGCCGTCGCCCAGACTGAGGGTGGTGAAAGGGCGCGCCTGCATTGACTGGTAACGCGCGGTTAACCAACGGGCGGCATTGCCTTTGCTGACGGCCGCGCTCATCACGTGATAAAAGCGTCCGCCCTGGGTTAACTCGAGGTGGTGCTGCGCGAGCAGCGCGCGAAACTGGGCAAGTTGCTCATCGTTACCGGCCCATTTCAGGGGTTCAGAACCGGCGCGCTGGCGTGCCAGATGCGCCTGATCGAGCGTTAAACCTGTCCATTGCGCGACGGTTGCGTCATCCACATCGGCAAATCCCTGAAAGGTAAAACCGGTCTGGCTGCGCAGTTCCCGCAGCGTGGCGCAAAGGCTGGGGTAATCTGCCCCCAGGTGCTTGGTCGGATAGTCGGGGCGATCGCGCCATTGCGCGGGGAAGACAATCTGTGCGCCGTTTTCGGCAATAAACGGCCAGTGGCTCAGCCCGAGTTGCCGCTGCAACGGGGCGACTTCTGCGGCGGTTTTGCTGGTGGCGATAATCAGCGGTGTCTGGGTGTGCGCCAGCCGCTCCAGCCAGGGCTGCGCCGCCTGCCAGCGGTAACTGTGGTGATCCAGCAGCGAACCGTCCAGATCGGTGAAAATTAACAGGTTGGGGCTCGGCTTCAGCATTTCATCTCCATTGTATCGTGCACAATTCACTGATAAATAGGTTGATTACTTTGTTGTCATCTAGACCGACGGGGAAACGGTGCGTGGCGTTGTAGAGGGTGCTTGCCGTCGACGCCGTGACTCCCCTAAGTGAAAATTGTGATGCGAATCACAATTTACCCTAACGGCTTATCGCAGGGGGTGCAAGTTTTGGCTGCCTAAGCAATGCACCACGCAGAACCGAATCTGCTACTCTGCGGGGCGGCGGTTTTCGCCACCCGGCAAAGTTATCCCTATTGAATCAGGAGGCAAACGTGCCCGAGGAAAAGCAAAGCATTCACCTGAGGCCGATGATCGAAAGGGATCTGTCGGCGGCGTTTGGGCTGTCGCAACAAGCGCGTTGGCCTCACGGCCTGGAAGACTGGCAGCAGGCGTGGGCATTGGGGGCGGGAGTGGTCGCAGTGGCCAACGGCGAGACGGTCGGCACCGCTCTGCGCTGGTTGTGGGGGGAGAACCGCGCCACGCTGGGCCTGGTGATTGTCGACGAACGGCATCGCGGGCAAGGCATCGCCAGGGCGATGATGCAGACGCTGATGGCGCCATTGGCCGACTATCAGCTGCACCTGGTGGCTACCGAACAGGGCAAGCCGCTGTATCGGCAGTTGGGGTTTATCGAACAGGGGCGGCTGGCACAGCATCAATGCCGGGCGTTGCCCGCCCGCGACGCCGAGCCTTTGCCGGAGGGCGTCATCCTGCGCCCGGCATTGCCTCAGGATCTATCGACCCTGGCCGAGCTGGATTTCGCCGCTTGCGGCATGCGGCGCCAGCCGCTGCTGGAAACCTTGCTGAGTAGTGCCGCGCAGGCGCTGGTGTTGGAACAGCAGGGGATTGTCGTCGGTTTCGCGGTGCGTCGCCGCTTTGGTCATGGCAACATGGTCGGCCCGGTAATCGCACCCGATATTGCCTCCGCCGTCGCGTTAATAGATGCCCTGTGCCGGCCCTGCACCGGCCAGTTTGTGCGTATCGACACGCCGCAGGCCAACAGCCTCGGCCCCTGGCTGGTTGAGCGCGGTTTGCCCAGCGTGGACACGCCCGCCATCATGGTGCGCGGCGCGCCTCATAGACCGGATCCTGCGAGCGTGCAGACTTTTGCATTGGTTTCGCAAGCGCTGTCATAAAATTGAAAATCCCGGGTTCATGGCGGTGCATTGCCAGATGCATTGCCCAATTGTTGTGCAATAGTTATCAACTGATGACTCTGTTGTAACCGCTGGTTTCGCCGTTTCTGCGCCGCCGTACGCCGCCGCGCGTGAAATATCCCCAGGAAGTCCGCAATTGGCACAGGCCATGCATTGTCATCATCAGTCTTTGTTATCTGAGTAACAGACAGCGGTTTGATGACAACTCAACAACAGCGGGCGAACTATGGCAGACCATCCTGATGTGATCGCACAGATAGAAGCGTCATTCGCGGTACAAACCCCGACCGGCAAGCGTATTGCCGGTTATCTGCTGGCCAATCTGGCGCAGGTGCCGTTTGAAACCGCCGACAGCATCGCCCGCAGCACGGCGACCAGCGGCATTTCAGTCGGCCGCTATCTGCGCAGCCTGGGTTACCGCAATCTCGACGATCTGAAACGCACGCTGCGTGAACAAGGGACGGCGCTGTACCAACCCTGGGGCGTCACCGATCGTCTGGGGGCTTACCGCAGGCGGCGCGATCAGCCACAGCCGCAAAAGTTGCGCCAGGCGTTAACTCTGGAGCTGGAAGCGATAGAACACGTTTACCGGTTGGCCGACGGGGAGGCGTTCAACCACGTCAGCCGCCAATTGGCGCAGGCTGAAGCGGTGTTTGTGGTCGGTATCCAGTCGACGCGCGGCATCGCCAACGCCTTTTACAGCCATCTGGAGTATCTGCGGCCCAGAGTCTATTACGCCGACGGGTTGTCCGGTACCTATGTGGAATCGCTCAATTCGGAATTTAGCGCACCCTATCTGGTGCTGACCGACACTCGCGCCTACTCGACCATCGCCCGGCAGTATTGCCAGGCGGCCTGCGCACGCGGGTTGCGGCTGGCGCTGATCACCGACATTTACTGCCCGTGGGCGCGGGATTACCCGATTGACCTGCTGCAGGTGAAAACCGACACCGGCCAGTTTTGGGATTCGCTCGCGCCGCTCAGTTGCCTGTTCAACCTTCTGCTGTCCTCGGTATTGGAACAGGGCGGCGCAGCGGTGGAGCAACGGCTGGCCAACAACCGCATCCTGCAAAAAGAGCTGGGGCAATTTGAATCTTAACCGCATGGGAATAGGTAATGAGTGACAATGTAACGTTAATTGATCTGGCCGAGGCGTTTCCCGATCTGCCGATAGAGCTGAAATACGCCGGTGCCGATAACCTGACCGGCCGGCCTATCTACCGCGAAAGCCGTTGTCTGCTGCACCCCGATGCAGCGCGTGGGCTGACACGCTGCCTGCGGGCTGCGCGGCTCGCCGGTTTATCGCTAAAGGTGTTTGACGCCTATCGGCCGCAACAGGCGCAGGCGCTGCTGTGGCTGGCATGCCCGGATCCGCAATATGTCACCAGCACGCAAACCGGCTCGCACCACAGCCGCGGCGTGGCTATCGACGTGACGCTGCTGGATGCGGCAGGCACGGCGCTGGATATGGGGACCGGCTTTGATGAGATGAGCGAGCGTTCCCATCCGTTTTACCCCGACTTCCCTCCCGAGGTGCAGCGCAATCGGCTGTTGCTGAATGCGGTGATGGCCGCCGGGGGGTTTTGCGGCATCGCCAGCGAGTGGTGGCATTTTGAGCTGCCCAACGCCGGTGACTATCCACTGTTGGCCGATCGCTTCGGCTGTTTTTCTTACGATTAAAACAAAACATCCTCAACACACCAGGAGTCAGTTTATGAGCAAAGTTAACTATGCCGCGCTGGCGGTGGCAGTCACTATTGGCCTGGCTACCTTGGCCCCGGCGCAGGCGGCGGTACCCAAGGATATGCTGGTGATCGGCAAAGCGGCCGATCCGCAGACGCTGGATCCGGCCGTGACCATCGATAACAACGATTGGACGGTAACTTACCCTGCCTACCAGCGGTTGGTGCAATACAAAACCGAAGGCGGCAAAGGCTCCACCCAGGTTGAAGGCGAACTGGCGGAAAGCTGGGCCGCCTCGGACGATCAACGGGTCTGGACCTTTAAGCTCAAGCCGGGCAACAGGTTTGACGACGGCAGCGAGGTTAACGCCGAGGCGGTGAAATGGTCGTTTGAACGGCTGATGAAGATCGGTCAGGGGCCGTCAGAAGCCTTCCCGAAAGATCTGCAGGTGACGGTGGTGGATCCGCTGACGGTGCGTTTCACGCTGAAAACGCCGTTTGCCCCGTTCCTCTACACGCTGGCCAATGACGGTGCCGGCATCGTCAACCCGGCGATCGCCAAAGCCAATCCGGCCGACGAAGGCAAAGCCTGGCTGGCGAATCACAGCGCGGGTTCCGGCCCTTACAAGCTGGATCGCTGGCAGAAGGGCCAGCAGTTGGTGCTGGTGCCAAACCCGCATTACGGCGGCGTCAAACCGGCGTTTAAACGCGTAACGGTGAAAATCATCGCTGAAAGCGCCACCCGCCGCCTGCAACTGACGCGCGGTGATCTGGACATCGCCGAATCTCTGCCCATCGACCAGCTCACGGCGCTGAAAAGCGAAAACAAGGTGGCGGTTAATGAGTTTCCTTCGTTGCGCGTCACTTATCTGTACCTGAATAACGGCAAGGCGCCGCTGAATCAGGTGGATCTGCGCCGCGCCATCTCTTATGCGGTGGATTATCAGGGCATGGTGAAGGGCATTCTCGGCGGTAACGGCAAACAGATGCGCGGGCCGATCCCGGAAGGCATGTGGGGTTACGACGCCGCCGCCCAGCAGTACAGCCTGGATGCGGACAAGGCCAAGGCCGCACTGGTGGCGGTGAAAGACAAGCCGGCGTCGCTGAGTTTCCTCTATTCGGTCAGCGATCCGAACTGGGAGGCGATAGCGCTCTCGGTGCAGGCCAGCCTGGCGACAGTCGGCATTAACGTCAAACTGGAGAAGCTGGCTAACGCCACCATGCGCGATCGCATCGGTCAGGGCAATTACGACATCGCCATCGGCAACTGGAGCCCGGACTTCGCCGACCCCTACATGTTCATGAACTACTGGTTCGAATCCGACAAAAAAGGGCTGCCGGGCAACCGCTCGTTCTACAGCGATCCGCAGGTGGATGCGCTGTTGAAAAAGGCGGTTTCGGTGTCCGATCAGCAAGTGCGTACCGCCGATTATCAGGCGGCGCAGAAAATCGTCATCGACCAGGCGGCCTACGTCTATCTGTTCCAGAAAAACTATCAGGTGGCGATGAACAAAGAGGTGAAGGGCTTTGTGTATAACCCGATGCTGGAACAGGTGTTCAACGTTGGACAGATGAGCAAGTAATTCTCTTTCGGGTAATTATTCAGAGGATTGCCAAAGCCCATTATTAGGGAGAGCGTGCCGAAGGGGTCGTAGCGGCTTGCCGCCGGAGCGCCCCTCGGTGCGCTAGGCCCGGGTATCTGGGACATAAAGACAATTGTGCAATCAAATTCGGGCAGCCGTTTGGCTGCCCCCTTGCGCCACGGGAAACGACTATGAACGTTTGGAGCCTTATCCGCCAGCGCTGCTGGGGGCTGGTGCTGGTGATGTTCGGGGTGTGCGTCATCACCTTTACCATCTCGCACCTGATCCCCGGCGATCCGGCGCGCCTGCTGGCCGGCGATCGCGCCAGCGAGGAAATCGTCCAGCATATTCGCCAGCAACTGGGGCTGGACCAGCCGCTGTACGTGCAGTTTGGCCACTATGTGCTGGATCTGCTGCACGGCGATCTGGGCACGTCTATCCGCACCGGGCGGCCGGTGCTGGACGACCTGCGCGCCTTCTTCCCGGCTACGCTGGAGCTGGCGTTTTGCGCCTTGCTGCTGGCGATCGCGCTGGGCGTGCCGCTCGGCGTGCTGTCGGCGGTTTACCGCAATAAATGGCCCGATCATCTGGTGCGCCTGCTGTCGGTGACCGGCATCTCCACGCCGGCGTTCTGGCTGGGGTTGGGGGTGATCATTTTGTTTTACGGCCAACTGAACGTCTTGCCCGGCGGCGGCAGGCTGGACGACTGGCTGGATCCGCCCACCCATATTACCGGGTTCTACCTGCTGGATTCGTTGCTGACCGGCAACGGCGAAGCGTTTTGGAACAGCCTGCAGCACCTGATCCTGCCGGCGCTGACCCTGGCATTCGTGCACCTCGGGGTGGTGGCGCGGCAAATCCGCTCGGCGATGCTTGAACAACTGGGCGAAGACTATATCCGCACCGCACGCGCCAACGGCCTTTCGCACTGGCGGGTGGTACTCGGCCACGCGCTGCCGAACGCGTTGATCCCTTCGGTGACGGTACTGGGGTTGGCGTTGGGGGATTTGCTGTACGGCGCGGTGCTGACCGAAACGGTATTCGCCTGGCCAGGCATGGGCGCTTACGTGGTGGATTCCATTCAGGCGCTGGATTTCCCCGCGGTGATGGGCTTCGCCGTGGTGGTGTCTTTCGCCTATGTGATGGTTAATTTGATCGTCGATCTGCTTTATCTGTGGATCGACCCGCGAATGGGGCGCGAGGGCTAATGACTATGTCTCAATTTGAACAACCGCCAGCTCAAATCGAACAACCGCCGGCTGCGGCACCTGTGCTGCGCTTTGTCGGCGCGCGGCGCGCCTGGTATCGGGTGCGGCGCAGCCCGCTGACGCTGTTGGGCGCCGCCATCATGTTCTGCGTGCTGTTTTTGATGCTGTTTTCACCCTGGCTGGCGCCGCACAATCCCGACGCCATTGACCTGACCGCACGGCTGCTGCCGCCTTCGGCCGAACATTGGTTCGGTACCGACGAAGTGGGCCGCGACCTGTTCAGCCGGGTACTGGTCGGCAGCCGGCAGTCGGTAGCCGCCGGGCTGGCGGTGGTGGTGCTGGCGGGCGGAATTGGCTCGCTGCTCGGCTGTTTCTCCGGTGTGATGGGCGGCACGGTGGATGCGTTGATCATGCGTTGTATGGACATCATGCTGTCGGTGCCTTCGCTGGTGCTGACCATGGCGCTGGCGGCCGCGCTCGGACCAAGCCTGTTCAACGCCATGCTGGCGATTGCGGTGGTGCGCATTCCGTTTTACGTGCGGCTGGCGCGCGGGCAGACGCTGACGCTACGGCATCAGGCTTATATGCAGGCGGCGCGTACCTTTGGCGCCTCGCGTTGGCACCTGATCGGCTGGCATGTGCTTCGTAACGTCATGCCGCCGTTGGTGGTGCAGGCGTCTCTGGATATCGGTACCGCCATCCTGATGGCTGCGACGCTGGGCTTTATCGGCCTGGGTGCCCAACAACCGACCGCCGAATGGGGGGCCATGGTGGCCAACGGCCGCAACTATGTGCTCGACCAGTGGTGGTATTCGGCCTTTCCCGGTACGGCGATCCTGATCACCGCCACCGGCTTCAACCTGTTCGGCGACGGTCTGCGCGACCTGCTGGATCCTAAAACCCGGGGGCGTTGATGAGTGAAACGACGGTTCTATCGATTGATGAGCTGCAACTGGAATTTCCGGTCTACGGCGGCAGCGTCAAAGCGCTCAACCGCGTCTCGCTGCAGGTCAAGGCCGGCGAAATCGTCGGCGTGGTGGGGGAATCGGGTTCCGGCAAATCGGTAACGGCGATGATGACCCTGCGCCTGCTGGCCGAGGACGGTTACAACCTGACCGGCGGCAAGCTGGAGGTATTGGGCACCGACGTGCTCAGCGCCAGCGAGCGGCAAATGCGCCAACTGCGCGGTGCCCGGGTGTCGATGATTTTTCAGGAGCCGATGAGTGCGCTAAACCCGACGAGGAAAATCGGTCGCCAGATGTGTGAGGTGATCCGCCTGCACCAGCGGCTGTCGGCGCGGCAGGCGCGTGACAAGGCGATCCAGTTGCTGCGTGAAATGCAAATTGCCGATGCGGAACGGGTGATGGAGCGCTACCCGTTTGAGCTGTCGGGCGGCATGCGCCAACGGGTGCTGATCGCCATGGCGTTTTCCTGCGAACCGGAGCTGATTATCGCCGACGAACCGACCACGGCACTGGATGTCACAGTGCAGCGACAGGTGCTGCGCCTGCTGCAACAGAAGGCTCGCGCCAGCGGCACGGCGGTGCTGTTTATTACTCATGATATGGCGGTGGTGTCGCAGCTTTGTGACCGGGTGTATGTCATGTACGCCGGCCACGTGATTGAAAGCGGCGCTACGGCGCGGGTGATCGACCACCCGAGCCACCCGTATTCTATCGGGTTGTTGCTGGCGGCGCCGGAACGCGCCGAACCGCGCAGCCTGCTGCGGGCCATTCCCGGTACGGTGCCCAATTTGAGCGCGTTGCCGCCGGGTTGCGCATTCAGCAATAGGTGCAGCTACGCCAGCGGCCAATGCCGACAAACGCCGCAGCTGGCGCCATTAGCCGCTGACCCGACGCAACGGGTGGCCTGCTGGCATCCGCAGTCTATCGATCTGGAGGTGCAAAATGAACGTTGAAGCGCTACTGGAACTGCGCGACGTGCGGCTGCGCTTTCCCGCCAGCTATAACTGGCGCGGTAAGCCGAGAGAGTATGTCCATGCGCTTAACGGGCTGGATCTCAACATCATGCGCGGCGAGACTCTGGGGATCGTCGGCGAATCCGGCTGTGGCAAAAGTACCTTGGCGCAACTGCTGATGGGATTGTTGAAGCCCAGCAGCGGTGAGCTGCTGCGCGCTCGTTCTGGTGGCTCCTGGTTCGGCAGCGGCATGCAGATGGTGTTTCAGGATCCGCAGTCGTCGCTCGACCCGCGCCTGCCGGTATGGCGCATTATTACCGAACCGGTCTACGTGCAGCAGCATAACGGCGTGGCAGAGCGGCGGGCGCTGGCGGCAGAACTGGTGCAACAGGTTGGTCTGCGTCCGGAGTCTATTGACCGGCTGCCGCATGAGTTTTCCGGTGGTCAGCGCCAACGTATCTCCATCGCCCGTGCGCTGTCCTCGCAACCGGATATCATCGTGCTGGACGAGCCAACGTCGGCGCTGGATATCTCGGTGCAGGCGCAGATCCTCAACCTGTTGGTGGAGCTGCAACGTCAGCGCAATCTGACCTATGTGTTGATCTCGCATAACGTTTCGGTGGTTCAGCACATGAGCGATCGGGTGGCGGTGATGTATTTGGGGCAGATCGTTGAGCTGGGGCCAACCGCGCAGGTATTGCGCCAGCCGCAGCATCCTTATACCCGGCTGCTGCTGGATTCGGTGCCGCGCGCCGGGCGTGCGCTGAGCGACAGCGCTATTGAAGATCGCAAAGGGGAGTTGCCGGGCAATCGGCAGTTGCCGCTGGGGTGTTTTTTCCGCGAGCGTTGTCCGTATGCCGGGGAAGGCTGCCAGATGCCGCAATCGCTGCGGGTGAATCTGGGTGGCACGGCGGTGCGCTGCCATAAAGTGGCGTGACGGTCATATCGTTCAGCGGATGATGCCCCGCACAGAGCGGGCAAAAAAATCAGTGAACAGCCGCAGTAACGGATATTCCACGCTGAGACGGGCGGCTTCTTGCCGCACGTCTTCCAGCGCCATCGTCTGGTGATACAACATAGCGTAAAGCGAATGTATAACCCGCTGCTGTTGCTCGTCGGCGGCCAGAAAGGCCGGGGCCAGCAGATGCAGGCCGTCCGGTTTGGCGCGGTTGCCGCCGGCCTGGACGAACGGCGGCAGATCCTGCACCGCGAGGGTGCCGTCGGCCAAGCGCGCGTGGGCACCGATAATGCAAAATTGATGCACCGCACAACGCGCGCCGACCCAACCGCCGTCTCCCAGTTCCACATGCCCGGCCAGACCACTGTTATTGCCGATATGCGTGGCGTTGCCAATGATGCAGTCATGGGCAATATGCACATTATCCCGCAGATGGTTGTCATCGCCGATCGCGGTGTGGCGGCAACCTTGTACGGTACCGCGATGCAGGGTGGCGTATTTGCCGATACGGTTGCGATCGCCGAGGGTGAGCGTGGTCGGTTCACCGGCGTATTTCAGGTCCTGGCCGGCTTCGCCGATCGAGGAAAACTGATCGATGACGTTGTCGCGGCCGATGCGCGTCAGGCCGTTAATCACCACGTGGGAGGCGATAGAGGTGCCTTCGCCGATTTCGACGCCGGCGGTGATGAAGCAAAAAGGGCCGATGCGCACGCGCGCACCGATAATCACGCCAGGTTCAATGACGCTGCTGGCGGCAATACGGGCAGAAGGAGAAATCATGGGGCTTCCTGATGGCGGCGCGTGGCGTATCCTTCAGCCAGGCCAGACATCGGTTAACTATTAAGCCGGATTCTGGATTAATCAGGGGAAAAACAAGAAAGTGCGGGCATGAGGGCTTGCCTCTGGGCCGGGTGCAACAAAGTTGTCTGAGGTCAGCATAAGCCCTCGCTACGCTCAGACCACCCGATTATATTTTATTTATTTTATGAACCATTCAGTAATAACGGAATGTGATTACCTGGGGATTACGGCTGCGGTTTTCCAGGGGGCGAAAATCGTCAGGCTGGCCGCAGCCAATGCCCAGGCACCGAAGCCGCCGTACAGCATCACCAGGCCAAAACTTTGCGTCAACGCAGCCTGAGCAAGGGGCGCCAAGGCATCCCATCCGGGGAGTGTTTTCAACGCGGTGAGATTACCCGCCACTATCTGCTCCGCCACCGAACGCAGTGGCAAGCTAACCAATGACTCGGGCAGCGTTTGTTGCAGGTAAGCGTAAACCCCCGCCAGCAAGATAAACCCCATGACCGCAATATTGATAGCCAACGCGATCATTCTGGCGCTCATATCTATCCCGGACGCCATGCCGGCGCGGGCGTTTGACACCGAACCTGTGGTGGTGTTGGTCACCGGGGTATTGGTGATGCCCAGGCCGATGCCGGCGATGAGCAACCCCGGCAGCATAGCCAATCCGCCGGCCTGTTCGCTGCCGCTGCCTGTTTTCATCAGCAGGAAACCCAGCCCCAGCGTGAATAATCCGGCGGGGATCACTGCCCCTGGGCGATAACGCAGAGCCAATCGCTCGCCCACCGGGGGGAAGACAAGCGTGGGAAGCGTATAAGCGAGCAGCGACAAACCTGTGGTCAGGCTGTCATAGCCCAGCCCAATTTGAAAATAGAGCGGCAGGTAGATCATAAAGGGCCAGAAGCTGAAATTCATGCCGATGGATCCCATCAGCGCCCCGGAAAAATGCCGATTCCTGAACACGGAAAACTCAATCATCGGATAGGGGTTGCGTCTCTCAATCCAAATAAACAGCAGCAGGCTGAGGGTTGCCGCAAGAAAAATACCGCCCGCGCGAACGTTGGTGAAACCGAACACGGCTCCCTGAGTGATAAAATAGACCAACCCAAAAACCGACAGCGACAATGTGACGATCCCCAGACTGTCCAATTTTGCCGCCTGAGGATCGCGGGATTCTTGTACGCTGAAAATCACCAGTAACAATGTCAGAACGGCGATGACCACATGAATCAAAAATACCCACTGCCAGTTGGCGAGCGCCACGATAACGCCGCCGATCGCCGGCCCAAATCCTAACCCAATGCCAAAAACGACGCCCCAAATGCCGAAGGCCTGACCACGCTGTTTGCCGCTCTGAAACTGATGCGACAATGCAGCCACCTGGCAAATCAACATGGCACCGCCCGCCATGCCTTGCATAAAGCGGCCCAGGATCAGCATCGTCGACCCGTTGGCCAGGCCGCAGAGTAAGGAGGTAAGGCCAAAAGCGAGAATGGCGATGATGAAAACGCGCCTGCGGCCAAAACGGTCAGACAGCGTACCGGTGGCCATCATCACGGCGGTGCAGGCCAGGGTGTAGGCATTCATAATCCACTGCATATCGCTGAAATCACTGTGTAATACCCGTTCCAGCGTCGGCAGTATGACCGGTACGCTGGAGATTTCCAGGCCGAACATCAGCGCGGCGAGGCAAATTGCCGTTAATGCCAGTCGGTTTTTACTGGCGTGAGAGAGCGTCATGAGTTTTTTCCACAAAAGAGGGTGATGGAAACGAACAGCCATTCTGGATAAATGAGTTGCATGATAGAAATGATTTAATTTATCGTGATTAATTAACTTTCATCATGTAAGTCTGCCATGAACATTGATCCGACACTGCTGCGCACCTTCGTTACGGTTACCGAAACCGGCGGCTTTACGCGCGCGGCGCAGCAACTGAATCTGACCCAATCCGCGATCAGTCACCAGATCCGTCGGCTCGAAGAGCAGATTGGCCGGCAGTTGTTGCACCGCACTACGCGCCGCCTGACGCTAACCGAAGACGGCGAAGATATGCTGCGCCACGCCGGGCAAGTTTTGCAGGCGCTTGACGCCATGCAGCGGCGTTTTGAATCCTCACCCGTTTCCGGCGCGGTGCGCTTTGGCCTGACGGAGAGTTTTCTGGGGGAACGATTGCCACCGTTGTTATCCCAGTTCGCCCGGGCTTTCCCTGCGGTCAGGTTGGAGGTGAACGTCAGTATCGGGTTGGATCTTTGTGGCATGGTAAAGGGCAACGAACTGGATTTGGCCGTCGTGATGTCGCTGGCTAACCGCATTGAGGGCAGGCTATTGCGGCGGACGCAACTGGTGTGGGTAGCGGCTGAGACATTCAGCCTGGCGGGTACGTCGTTGCCGCTGGCATTGTTACCCGCGCCGTCGGTCAGCCGCGAGGCCGGGATCGCCGCTCTGGAAAGTCAGGCCATCGAATGGCACACCGCCTTCACCTCACAAAGCCAGCAAGGGCTACGGGCGGCGGTGCTGGCGGGGTTGGGCATTGCCGTCATGGCGAGTGGCGATCTGGAGCCGGGGATGAAAGTGATCGAGGACGAGTGTGGGCTACCCGAATTACCCGACGTCGATTTCACCCTGATCGTCAACGGTGCGGAACCTGGCGCGGCTGTGCAGGCATTCGGCAAAATACTGCTGGAGATGTCGGCGCCATTGCCTGGCGCTTAGGGCGGTCAAGTACGGCTCAGGGCATTGGCCAGTCGGTCGGGGTTTTGCTCATCACGTCGAAAAAGACGTCTTTGGTCACCGACCAAAAATGCAGAAATCCTTCCTGGCTGAAGCTGATGCCCATCAAACCCATCACGAACCAGCAGGTGGTGAACAGCCCGAGGCTGCTGAACATGAATGCCATGCCATTACGGCTGGTTTTACGGCAAACGACGTTTAACTGGCTGGCCATAAACATCATTACGGCGCTCAGCAGTTCCCAGCGCATCATAATCAAACCCGTGGCAATGGTACTCATCGAACGTGATCCTTGGTGAAAAGCCGCAGCCGGCAGGGCGCCGGAGAACAGTGCGGGCAAAAATGGAATAGTGTGATCTGCATCACATTGTAGCATTGGGATAAAGGGAGGCTCAATCCCTGCACGGCATAAAAGCCAGGCACCCGGAAACATTCCAACATGCTGAAACATTTATGCCATTTCATTAGCAACCTTTTAATGGGGGCCGTTAGCCAATAACGCTATGCTTGCCGACTTTTCACTGCCCTGATTTATCTGGGGAAAATGTGACGTCAGACAGGTACTGCGCTGCGTATGGCCCTCTTAAAAGAAAAAATCCGTGACCATTCCGCTGAGGAAATGTTGTTTATTCGCCGTGCCTGCGTGGCGATGGCGTTGGTGATCGCCTGCTTCGGCGCACTGATCGTCAACCTGTATCACTTGCAGATTAAGCAACATGCGTTCTACCAGACGCGCTCCAATCAGAACGACATCAAAATGCTGCCGATTGCGCCCAGCCGCGGGCTGATATTCGATCGTAACGGCATCCCGCTGGTGCGTAACATCACCCTGTACCAGATCCAGGTTATTCCCAGCAAAATCGCCAATATGGCCGCGCTGTTGCAGGCGCTGACGCCGATTGTCGATCTGACGCCTGAGGACATCGCCACCTTTCGCGACGACATGCACCACAACGGCCGTTATAGGCCGGTGACGTTGAAAAGCGGGCTGAACGACACCGAGGTCGCCCGTTTTGCGGTCAATCAATACCGTTTTGACGGGGTGACCATCGATACCTACCAGCAGCGGGAATATCCGTATGGCGCCGAACTGGCGCACGTGGTGGGTTACGTATCGAAAATCAACGATGGCGATGTGAAACGGCTCGATAAAGCCGGTATCGGCGAAAATTACTCCGCCGACCATAACATCGGCAAGCAGGGTATTGAGGCTTACTATGAGTCGGAACTGCATGGCACCACCGGCTATCAGGAAGTGGAGGTGGATAACCACGGCCGCGTGATACGCCTGCTGAAAGAACAGCCGCCGCAGGCGGGCAAAAATATCTATCTGACGCTCGATTTGCCGTTGCAGCAGTATATCGAGTCGGTGCTGAAGGGGCAGCGAGCGGCGGTGGTGGTAGAGGATCCGCGCGATGGCGGCATTCTGGCGATGGTATCCAGCCCCAGTTACGATCCCAACCCGTTCGTTAAGGGTATCAGTTACAAAGCCTATAAAACCTTATTGACCAACCCGGATCTACCGCTGATTAACCGCGTCACGCAGGGGCTGTACCCGCCGGCGTCCACCGTGAAGCCTTATATGGCAACCTCTGCGCTGTTCGCCGGGGTGATCACGCCCAACACCAGCTTCTTTGGCGCCCCGACCTGGACGCTGCCGGGCACCCAACGCCGTTACCGCGACTGGCTGAAGAGTGGCCACGGTATGCTGAACGTCACCAAGGCGATTGAGGAATCCGCCGATACCTTCTTTTATCAGGTGGCGTTTGAAATGGGCATTGATCGCATTCACAGCTGGCTTAGCCAGTTCGGTTACGGCCAGGCGACCGGGATCGATCTTAACGAAGAGTATCGCGGCGTACTGCCCAGCCGCGAGTGGAAGCAGCGGGTGCATAAAAAACCCTGGTATCAGGGTGACACAGTGTCGGTCGGCATCGGCCAGGGGTATTGGGTCGCCACGCCGATCCAGATGGTGAAGGCGCTGACCACGCTTATCAATAACGGCAGGGTGAAAACGCCCCATCTGCTGTATTCCATGCGCCAGGGCAACCGGGTGAGTCGCTACCAACCGCCGCAGCAAATGGCACAGATCGGCGATGCCAAGTCACCGTACTGGGGCATTGTGCGCAACGGCATGTACGGTATGGCCAACTTGCCGAACGGCACCGGTTATAAGCTGTTCCATACCGCGCCTTATCAGATCGCCGCCAAATCCGGCACCTCGCAGGTGTTCAGTCTGAAAGAAAATCAGACTTATAACGCCAAGATGATCCCGGTGCGGTTGCGTGACCATATTTTCTACACGTTATTCGCCCCCTATAAAAATCCGCGGGTGGCGATGGCATTGATTTTGGAAAACGGCGGCGGTGACGGCGTGGTGGCGGGGCCAACCGCGCGGGCAATTCTTGACCATATTTTTGACCCGGCCAACGCGCCGCACCCCGACGAGAGTCAGGAAGTTAAACCGGAGTTAAACGACAGTGAGGATGTGCAACAGTAAACGCGTTTGTTTTTACTTTCTTACAAACTGCAATCTTCTAAATATTTCTGTCAGGGTAGACTGAAATAATTACATAATCCGAATGAAAACGCAGGGTTAACAGTGGCGCCACTAATAAAAAAGAGCGGTAAAAATTATTCCTCACTGAGGTTTGGCTGGATTTGCGCCGGTATTCTGGTGTGCTTTTTCCTGCTGGCGTTCCGGGTCGGTTACTTGCAACTGATGGAGCATCAGCAGTTGGCGGACCAGGCGGATCAGCGCTCAATCCGCACGCAGGTGCTGCCGACCAACCGGGGAATGATCACCGACCGTAATGATGAAGCGCTGGCGGTGAGCGTGTCTTCGAAAGATATCGTGCTGGATCCCAAGCATATTCTCGACACCCATACCGATACCGGCAACGAGCGCTGGCAGAGCCTGGCCAACGTGCTGAAAATGCCGCTGACGGACGTGCAAAAGTTGATTCAGACCAACGCCCATAAGCGTTTCGTCTATCTGGCGCGCAAGGTGGAAGACGATAACGCGAACTACATCAGCAAGCTGCATCTGACCGGGGTCAGCACCGAGCAGGATTTCAGCCGCTTTTACCCGATGGGCCAGGATGCCGCCGGGCTGATAGGGATTGTCGGGCAGGACAATCAGGGGCTTGAAGGCATTGAACTGGGCTTCAACCACCTGCTGCAAGGCAAGAACGGGATGCGGGTGTACCAGAAGGACGGCAGCGGGGCGGTGATTGGCGTGATCAAGAGCGTCGATCCCGTGCCACCGCCGAACGTGACGCTGAGCATCGATAAATTTATCCAGTACGTACTCTATGCGCAAATTCGCGATGGCGTGGTGGCCAACCAGGCCGATTCCGGCTGTGCGGTGCTGGTGAAAGTCAGTACCGGCGAGGTGCTTGGCATGGCCAGCTACCCGTCGTTTAACCCGAATAACTATGCCAATACGCCGGCGAAAGATATTCGCAACGTTTGCAGCAGCGACAGCTTCGAGCCGGGTTCGACGGTAAAACCGGTCGTCGTGATGGTCGGGTTGGAGCATAGGCTGATTAAGCCGGACACGGTGCTGGATACCACGCCGTACAGGGTCAACGGCCACTTGATCAAAGACGTTGGCCACTGGTCCAAACTGACCATTACCGGCGTGCTGCAAAAATCCAGCGACATCGCGGTGTCGCATATTGCATTGGCGCTGCCCGCCACCGTGCTACCGGCGGTCTACAAGAGCTTTGGTCTGGGTCTGCCGACCGATCTGGGGATCGGTAACGAGAGCAGCGGTTATCTGCCGCAGCATCGTGAACGCTGGGCCGATATCGAGCGGGCGACGTTCTCCTTCGGCTACGGACTACGCGTTACACCGCTGCAAATGGCGCGGGAATATGCCGCTATCGGCTCTTATGGTGTCTATCGGCCGCTGTCGATCACGCGGGTGACGCCGCCGGTCATGGGGCAGCGGATCTTGCCGGAAGAGACGGTGAAAACCGTGGTGCATATGATGGAAAGCGACGCCTTGCCGGGCGGCAGCGGGGTCAGCGCCGCAGTGCCGGGTTACCGGCTGGCGATTAAAACCGGTACCGCCGAGAAAATGGGCGCCAACGGCAAATATGACGGCGGTTATATCAACTACACCGCAGGCGTGGCACCGGCCAGCGATCCGCAGGTGGCGCTGGTGGTGATGGTCAACAACCCGAAAGCCGGCAAGCACTTCGGCGGTTCGGTGGCCGGCCCGGTATTCGGCAAGATCATGGCGCAGGTACTGGAGCATATGAACATTCTGCCGGACGCTCAACCGCTGAACGTGGTTTCTCAGGTGAAGGGATAATATCTTCTCTGTACCAATGACGTTATTTATAACGGAGATTGGGTAAATAAGGCAGGAATTGGGTCCGGGCTCACTGACCCAATTCCTTTATTTAGCAGGTTATGCAATAGGTTGGCACGCAGACCAAATTATTTGCCCTGAGCCGCCCACCATTTTGCCACACAGGCATTAGGCGCCTGGATTTTTTTGCCGTCTTTGGTGACGTAGGGAACCGGCGAGTAGATAAAGGTGCAAACGCCGGCGGGACGTTGCGCGGCGGAAACAACGGCAGACATGCCAACCGAGGAAGCCAGAATTGCCGAGAGAAGTACTACGTTTGATAATTTCATGACTCATCCTTAATAATGAAAATAGAATTAAACTTGTCAGCCTAATCAGAGCTTGTCTGAAGCCGTTCGACGTATTGTCATTACCTTCAGTAATGCCATTTCTTTTTTTGAAGGAATGACGAAGAGAGATTATTAGCTTATCCGGTAATCGTCTACGGCGGATTTTATTATGAATTCTTTATGATTCATTCATTAATAAATTGTGTAAATGATTTAAATTCATATTCCGCTTGTTAGTTATGTATTTCTTGCGTGGGGTCCGATAGCCGTTTTCCTGTTCATGATGATTTGCATGTCGCGAATATGCAGAGTATTTCCGAAGCGGCTGCCCTACCTTGATAGCGCGAGCGCCGGGGCCGTAGCGGTGGCACCTGGCTTCACCCGTCAGGGGGCGGAAGCGACGGTCATCGGATCAGCCATAATACCTGTAATGGGATGTTTACCTGATTTATAGTAAATTAAAGTAACTATATTAAAATTTAATTGTTTATCGAGATTGACACTGATATTCCTGATAGGGAGCAACGAACCTAACAAAAGGAATGAAAATGAAAAAATCACCTGGAGTAGTAGGTATACTGATGTTGATTTCTGGCTCTGTCCTGGCCAAAACGGCCCCCGATTGCGCTAAGGTTGATCGGGTTCAAATTGAAGCATTATTTGATAAATGGAATGACGATTTACAATCTGGAGATGCCAGGAAGGTTACGGATAATTATCTGAGCGATGCCATCTTGCTTCCTACGGTTTCTAATCAAGTTCGCCTGACGGACGCGGAGCGGATTGATTATTTTGAACATTTTCTGAAGAAAAAGCCAGTTGGCAAGATAGATAGCCGAACGATACGTATTGGCTGTAACAAAGCCGTGGATACGGGGACCTATACCTTCAGTTTTAAAGATAAATCAACCGTTTCGGCGCGTTATACTTTCACCTATGCCTGGGTCGGCAACGAGTGGAAAATATCCACCCATCATTCTTCCGTTATGCCAGAGAATTGACACCAATATGATGGCAGACATTCGGAATATCCGTCCAGTGGTTAAGCGGAGCGTTTAGGTAATGAGAGGTAATTAATCCTGAAGTTTACAAGGGAGAGGTTAAACGCAATGAAATAATATTAAATCAGGCAAGAATACTGTGCTGTTGCAGATATTCCGGCCTGAGATTTTTATTATTCGGTTATCATTAACGGCTGGTTTGGTGACCGATAATACCGCCCAGCGCCGCGCCGCCCAAGGTGCCCAGGGTGCTGCCGTCGGTCAATACTGCACCGCCCAGCGCGCCTACGCCGGCGCCAATTGCAGTGTTGCGATTGCGGTTAGACATATGCCCGCATGCAGTGACAGAAAGCGTAGCCATTACGAGAACCAACACGCCGGCAACACGTTTAATGTTCATAAGAATTATCCTGGTAAAATGATCGATTACTTGGCTAAAAATACGGCAATTAATCGCTCGGTAGAAGTTGAGATGAATGTATTCCTCCGGCAAAAAATAGAATAGGTAAATATTCTTAATTTTGAGCTCTGTTTATTATTTAACGGCCGCCAGATGGCGAATATCCGGCCAGACGTAAATCACATTACTGGAGAGCCATAACGGACCGGGATCGATGTAGTTACCGGCCGGAGCACCGCCCAATGCCCGATAAAACCGCATGGCGCCGTCATTTCCTTCGACCACCCCCAGTGCAATGCTGCTATAGCCGAGCTTTTGCATTTCTCTTGCTGCCGCACCAAGCAACCTGTGACCAATGCCCTGACGTTGATGTTTGTGGCTGACGAAAAGTGATTTTATCTCGGCATGCTCGCCAAACTGCGGATGGGAAGGGGCGTCGACCAGACAGAACCCGACCAACTGACCAGCCGATTCAGCCAAAAGCACCTGTGCTGTACCTGGTTGTTGCAGCTTTTCTTGCCACTGGGACAACCGCCTTGGCTCATCCAGCGCGGCATAGGCCGCCGGCGTCGCCAGCCCTTGGTAGGTACTGCGCCAGACCTGTACGTGCAAACGAGCGATCGCCGGTGCATCCGCAGGCCGAGCCATTCTCAGCGTTATCATCATTGCTCCCGTTATTTGGCTGCTATCGCCATTATTTGCGCCTTGGACACTTAAGCGTCCCACCGGTGTTTCGTTGCTTTATCCTGCCTTTCTCAGAGCATTTTTTGTCATTGTCTTAATGTAACTGTGTAAGTTACATTACCCGCCTTCAAGTGTGATTTATGTCACAAATTGAAAATACCAACAATAAAATGTGCGGTATCTCGGAGAAATTCCCGTCCATTTGTGAACGGTTTTCTCCGTTTAAAAAACCAGGAGACAACGATGTTAGAAATGATTGAGAGTTTGGCAACCGTGGTGATCCTGGTGCCGGTAATGATAGCCGTGTTGCTGGGCTCGATTTATGGCCTGGGTGAATTGTTTAACGTTTTCTCCGCTATCGGCAGAAAAAACGACTGAATTCAATGATCAGGGGGCGCAATGCCCCCTGATGCAATTTAGAGTACCGTCGCCAGGAAGTTACGCGTTCTTTCATGTTGAGGCGCATCCAGCACCTGCTGCGCAGTCCCCGTTTCGACCACTTTCCCCTGATCCATAAAGATGATTTGATCGGCCACTTCGCGGGCAAAACCGATTTCATGGGTGACCACGACCATCGTCATGCCGGAGTGCGTCAGGCCCTTCATGACTTGCAACACTTCGCCAACCAGTTCCGGATCGAGCGCTGAGGTCGGCTCATCAAACAACAACACCTCGGGATTCATCGCCAGCGCGCGGGCGATCGCCACGCGCTGCTGCTGGCCACCGGAAAGCTCGCGCGGCCAGGCGTTAATGCGATGTTCCAGCCCCACGCGGGTCAGCAGGGCCTTCGCCCGTTCGACCACCACGGCTTTCTTTTCCTTTTTCACCAGCAGCGGCGCTTCCGTAACGTTTTCCAGCACCGTGCGGTGCGGGAACAGGTTGAACTGCTGGAACACCATGCCGATGCTTTTACGCTGTTCGGCGACCTCACGCTCCTTCAGTTCATACAGATGCTTGCCTTTCTGGCGATAACCGATCAGTTGTTCACCCACGCGGATGGTGCCGCCGTCGAGCTTTTCCAGGTGGTTGATGCAGCGCAGCAGGGTAGATTTCCCCGAACCGGAAGGGCCGAGGATCACCGTGACCGAACCGGCCGGGATCTGCAGGCTGATGTTTTTCAGCACTTCGGTGCCGGAGAAGGACTTACGCACCTGGTTGATATGAATGGCTGCGCTCATTGTTCTGCCCCCTGGTTCAGTTCGGTTGGAGCCTTGCGGTTGCGCGACAGCCAGCCGCCGCGCGTGGCCTGAGTACCACGACCGAAATAGCGCTCAACATAGTGCTGGCCAATCGACAGAATCGAGGTCATCACCAGGTACCACAGCGTGGCGACCAGCAACAGCGGGATCACCTCATAGGTGCGTTGGTAGATAATCTGCGCCGAATACAGCACGTCTTGCAGGGCGATAACCGACACCACGGCGGTGGTTTTAAGCTGCCCGATCACCTCATTGCCGGCCGGCGGCAAAATGGTGCGCATGGCCTGCGGCAAAACCACTCGCCACAGGATCTGCCCACGGCGATAGCCCAATGCCTTGGCGGCTTCCAGTTGGCCGCTGCCCACGCTTTGAATGCCTGCGCGCACAATCTCTGCCGCATAGGCCGACTGATGCATGACCAGAGCAATCACCGCAGCGCTGAAGGTGCTGATAATGGTGTTGGTCGGCGCGCTGGCGACCTCGCCCAGAAACGGGATCCACAGGCTGATGCGCGGGTAGAGCGCGGCGATGTTGTACCACAGGAAAAGTTGCACCAGCATCGGTACTGCGCGGAAGAACCAGGTATAGAACCAGCTTACCGCGACCAGCACCGGATTGGCGGAGAGGCGCATCAGCGCCAGCAGCACGCCACCGGCGAAACCGAAGATCACCGAGATCACCGTCAGCTTCAGCGTCATGATCACGCCGTTGATGATGGACGCCTCGGTAAGGTTTTCCGCCACCACCGCCCATTCGAAGCGCGGGTTGTGCAGCATCGAGTTGGCGATAATGCCGACGATCAGCAGCACGATCAGAGCGCTGAACCAGCGCCCGTAATGCCGATGACCGACGATGCTCAGTTCGGCATCATCGGCAGGGTGTTGCGCACTCATTTTGCAATCTCTTCGTTGATGCCGGCGGTTTTCACCGCGCCGAAACCGATATCCCAACCGTCGAGGATTTTCTGGTAGCTGCCATCGGCAATCAGCGAGTTAAGCGCAGCTTGCACCGGTTTCACCAGTTCGGAGCCTTTTGGCAACGCGATGGCTACCGTGGTGCCGTCGATATTGATGTCGCCGGCCAGCGCCAGCGCTTTAACATGGCTCGCCTGGTAGCGCAGGCCTTCATACGGGCCGAAGAACATCGGCACGCGGCCGCTGATCGTCGCCTGCACGCCGGCCGGGCGATCCGGGAAGATCGGAATGGTGATAGCTGGTTTGCCGGCGCTGACGCACTGGTCGCTGGCCTGCTGCAAACGGGTGACCTGCGAAGTGCCGGCACCGGCGCCGACGGTTTGGCCGCACAGTTGCGCCAGCTCGGTGTAAGGGCCGAGCGCCGCATCTTTACGGGCGATCAGCGCCAGCTTGGAGGCATTGTAATAGCCGACGAAGTCGACCTGCTGGAAACGCTTCTTGTTGGCGTCGATGTTGGCCAGCGCCACGTCGTAGCGACCGGATTTCAAACCGGGAATGATATTGTCGAAACCGCCGGTGTCCTTCCAGTGGATCGCGACGCCGAGGCGATCGGCAATGGCGCTCATCACGTCGATTTCACGCCCGGCCAAGGTTTTGTTGTCCGCTTCGTAGAAGGTGGTCGGCGGTGTGTTCGGGTTGGTGCCCGCTACGATAAAACCGGCTTTTTTGACGGCCTCAGGCAGGCTGTCGTGCAGTTTCGGATCGGCGGTGGCTTTCAGCGCAGCCTTGAAGGGCACATCGCCTTCGGCGGCATAGCCTGCGGCCAACGGGGCTATGGTGGCGCAAGCCAACAGCAGGGACAGCGCAGTGCGTTTAACGGTAGTTTTCATGGTATTCCCCTGCAGATTAAGCCGATTTTACGTTGGCGAAGTTGATTGCCGGTTCCGGCAGGCCCAGGTTTTCACGCAGGGTTGAATACTGGTATTCCTCACGGAACAGGCCACGGCGGCGCAGCTCCGGTATGACCAGTTCGACGAACAGCTCCAGCTGATTTGGCAGCACGGCGGGCATGATGTTAAAGCCGTCGGCGCCTTGCTGTTCCAGCCACAGTTGGAAGTCATCGGCAATCTCTTCGGCGGTGCCGACCACCACGCGGTGTCCGCGCGAACCTGCCGCTACCGCAGCCAGTTCCCGCAGCGTCAGGTTTTCCCGCGCGGCCAGATCGGTCAACAGTTTCACCCGGCTTTGGCCGCCTTCGGTTGCGCCCACGTCCGGTACCGGACCGTCCAGCGGGTAACCGCTCAGATCGAAGCCGAAGCGGGCGGAAAGCTGCTCGATGCCGTTATCGATATCCACCAACTGATTCAGCTGATACCAGGTCTCCTGCGCTTCAGCCTTGGTGCGGCCGATAATCGGCATCACGCCCGGCAGGATCAACAGGTGATCCGGGTTGCGGCCGGCCTCGGCCACGTATTTTTTCTGGCTGCGGTAAAACGCCTGGCCTTCCTCCAGCGTGGCGGCGGCGGTAAAGACCACCTCGGCGGTTTCCGCCGCCAGCTGCTGCCCGGCCGGTGAGGAGCCGGCTTCGATAATCACCGGACGACCCTGTGGGGAACGCGCAATATTCAGTGGCCCCTGGACCGAAAAGTGTTTGCCCTTGTGGTTGGCCGCGTGAATTTTGTCGTCGATGGCGTAGATGCCATTTTGCTTGTCGCGCACGATAGCGTCTTTTTCCCAGCCATCCCACAGCTTGTAGCTGGCTTCGAGGAACTCGCGCGCCACTTCATAGCGTTCGGCGTGCGAAGGGAGGTCGTCACGGCTGAAGTTGCGTGCCGCATCGCTGGAGAAAGAGGTGACTACGTTCCAGGCTGCGCGGCCGTGGCTGATATGGTCGATGGATGCCATGGCGCGCGCCAGATGGAAGGGTTGGTCGAAGGTGGTGGAGGCGGTGGCCGCCAGCCCGATATGGCGAGTGTTGACCGCCAACGCGGCCAGCAAGGTCAGCGGCTCCAGGCGTGACATCGTCGAAGGCAGACGGTGTACGCTGGTGGCCAGCGCATCGCCGACGAAGAACATGTCGAAGGTGCCTTCTTCGGCTTTTTTGGCGATCCAGGTGAACCAGTCAATATCGGTCGGTGATCCACTGGCGCCCTCTGCCCGCCAGCCGCCGACATGGTGACCCAATGCCTGAACAAACAGGCCGAGACGTAATTGACGCGATGGTGTTGAAGGTGAAGTACTCATAATTATTCCTCTATTTATTATTGATTTAATAACGCGATTAGCCGTGCCGGCGCGCCGGGCTGCGTCAAGGCGCAGTCGCGAACCACGCGGTCGCTATCCAGTTGCGGCAGCAGTTGCAGGATGCTGCGCAGCTTGGCTTCGACGTCCGTTGGACGGGCGGCGGTTTGCTTTCTGGTGACAGTGTCACTGAATTGACGGCCGTCATGCAGCGTTAGCGTCACGCGGTGGAAACGCAGCTCCGGATCCCGCTCATCAGGCGGGGCAGTCAGGTCGGCGTGGCGTTCCACCCGCGCCGCCAGCGCGGCAATCATCGGGTCAACGGGGTTTTCACCGTAATGCATCAGCGGCACGGCACCGCTGTACAGTGCATCGGCGATCACATATTCCAGGCTGAAACGCGCTTCGACGCCATTTGCCGGGCGGCGAATATGGGGAGCGGTATCCGCGCCGGGCGGAAAACCGACCTGAATGTGGCGGATGGCGGCAGGAATGCCGTCGGCGGTAATACCCTGTTCGAGCAAGCGTTCACGCAGGGCGAAGGCGGCCTCGGCCGCGCTGTGGGTACCGCCGCAGGTTGGGTAACGTTTAAACTCCAGGCCCGGTTGCAGGATGCGCCATGGCGCGCCCCAATCTGCGGTTAACAGATCCTGCCGCTGCCGGCCATCACCGTGGGAACTGAACAGGCTGTCAATCACGCCTTCCGGCTGGCCGGCAAAGCCCGCCTGCGCCAGCAGCACGGCATTGACCGCCGCGCGCGCCGCCAATCCGGCGTGCAGCGGTTTGGCGGCAGAACCGAACTGGCTGCGCAGCCCTGCGGCCTGGGTAGCGGCCAGGCCAAGTGCAATCTGCGTCTGGTGCGGGGTCAATCCTAAATAGCGTGCGGCGGCTGCGCTGGCGGCGACCGCGCCCAGGGTCGCGGTGCTGTGGAAACCCAACTGATAATGCTGGGTTCCGGCCGCCAACCCCAATCGTCCGGCAGCTTCTACGCCGATCGCATAGGCGGTTAACAGCGCGGCGGCATCGTCGCGGTGGCCGGTCAGCGCCAGCAAGGCAGACAGCACCACGGTAGTGGGGTGGCCGCGCAGCGCAGGGTGGTAATCATCGAAATCCAGCGAGTGGCTGACGTAGCCAAAATACAGGGCGCGGTTCTCAATGCCGATCGGCGGGAACACCGTTTTCACCGCTGCCAGGCCGGTATCGATCAGTGCGCCGTGGACGATCGGCAATGCGCAGGCAAAGTAGTCCATCAGGCCGCGACGAGCGGCTGACAGGGCGAGATCATCAGGCTGGGTATCCAGCACCAGACGGGTAAATTGAGCGGTTATGAGCGATGACAAGAGTATAAACCCTGATTTTTTATGCGGTTATGAGCCGGCCTGCGATTCAGGTTTTATTGTGTGGTGATTTGTCTTGCCCCGAAAGAACGAACGGGACTTTCATATTTCAAAATGGAATATCATGGAAAGAAGCTAACGCGCGGAGGCCCGCCGACAGGCACTGTCGTTGCTGGCTTAGCTAATTTTGTGCAAAGCAAAGCCGTAATTGCTCTTAAGCCATTTCGCTCGATTAAGCCGGAAACAGCCGCTCGCTCAGCAGATCGATAAACACCCGCAGTCTGGGAGCCAGATGTTTGCTGGAGGGCCAGAGAATTTTAAAACTGCCGGTATGGTGGCTGTGCTCGCCGAGAACCTGCTGCAACCGTTGCCCGGCCAACGCCTGTTTCACGGCGAAGTCGGGCAGGCAGGCGATGCCCTGGCCCTGTTCCGCCAGATAAATCAGCGTATCGACGGTATTGCACACCACGCTGGCACGCAGACCCTCTCCGAGGATTTTGTCCCAGTCCGCCACTGGCCAGCTTTCGACTTTTCCGGTGGTGGGGAATTTATACAGCAGGCAGGCGTGTTGGCGCAGATCGGCCGGCTGTTGTGGGATACCCGCCTGACGCAAATAGCCGGGGGCCGCCACCAGTTGCAGGTGGAAGGTGCCCAATTGGCGGCTCATCAGCCGGGAATCTTCGGTTTCTCCGACGCGGATCACCGCGTCAAAGCCTTCCTCAATCACCTCAACCCGGCGATCGGAAAAATCCACCTCCAGCTCAATCTGCGGATATTGGCGGATAAACGCCGCCAGCACCGGATTCAGCAGGCTGCCCACCAGGGGCAAACTGACGCGCAATTTACCGCGCGGCGCACTGCGGGTGTCGCTCAGTTCCTGTTCCGCCGCCGCCATTTCGCCGAGGATCCGCTGGCAGCGCTGCAAGAAAAGCGCGCCTTCCGCCGTCAGCGTCATACTGCGGGTGCTGCGGTGAAACAGCCGCACGCCCAGACGCGTCTCTAATCGGGCGATGCTTTTGCCGATGGCAGAAGCTGAGACCCCCAGCACGCGGCCTGCCGCGACAAAACTGAGCGTTTCTGCTGACTGAACAAAGGCCGAAACGCCTGCCAGATTATCCATGTTTACCTCTATTACGGATGTGAGTGTCCGGTATGAAGGGAAATCTAGCCTGTTTTTCCGTTAATCGCCAATCTCTATTCTCGGTAGCGACAGAATTGACTGTCTATCTGGAGCGTGACCCATGAGTGAATACAAGCTGGCTACCGAGGCTATTGATAAAACGGTCGATCTGGCACTGGAGGACAAACGGCTGGTCGGTGCGGTGGTGTTGGTGGCGCAGGGCGGTGAAGGGGTTTATCGCCGTGCGGCGGGCATGGCGGACCGAGAGGCCGGCAAGCCAATGGCTGCCAACGCGCTGTTCCGGCTGGCCTCGGTCTCCAAACCTATCGTTTCCACTGCCGCGCTGGTGTTAATGGCGCAAGGGCGTTTGGGGTTGGAGGACCCGGTGACGCGCTGGTTGCCGGATTTCCGGCCGCGCACCGCCGATGGGCGCGAACCGCCAATGACGGTGCGCCACCTGATGACCCACACCGCCGGGTTGAGTTACCGGTTTTTCCAGCCGGAACAGGGGTTCTATGCCCAGGCGGGCGTCTCCGACGGTATGGATGATGACCGGCTCAGCCTGCAAGAGAACCTGCGGCGTATCGCTTCGGCCCCGCTGTTGGCGGCGCCGGGAACCGAGTGGCGCTATTCGATTGCTACCGACGTGCTGGGTGCCGTGATCGAGCAGGCCAGCGGCTTGCCGTTAGCGGAGGCGGTGGCGCAGTTGGTGACCGGGCCGCTGGCGATGCACGACACCGGCTTTACTGCCACGGATGCGCAGCGGTTGACGGTGGCTTACGCCAACCACCATCCCGAACCCCGGCGGTTACAGCAACCCGATCGTTTGCCTTTTATCGAGGATACGGCCGGTTTTAACCTGTCCCCGGCGCGGGCGTTAGATGCTAACGCCTATGCCTCCGGCGGCGCGGGCATGGTGGGCTCTGCCGAGGATTTCTTGCGGCTGTTGGAAACCTTACGCCAGGGCGGCGCGCCGCTGTTGCCAACAGAGTGGGTAGCGGCGATGACCAGCAACCAGATAGGCGAGCTGCCGATGCCGTTCTGGCCGGGGCGTGGCTTTGGTCTGGGGATCACCCTGCTGAAAGATCCGCAAGCGGCGCAGACGCCGGAATCGATCGGCACCTGGCGCATGGGCGGCACTTACGGCCATTCCTGGTTTGTCGATCCGGTGCGGCAACTCAGCGTGGTGGCCTTCACCAATACGGCGCTAGAGGGCATGGCGGGGGCGTTTGTCGGCGAACTGTGCCAGGCGGTGTATGACGGGTTGGGAGAGCCACGATGAAGATCCTGCCGCCGATTTTTTTCATCGCGCTGGGGCTGTTCGGCGTTTACTGCATCGAGTTTGGCGTGGTGGGTATTTTGCCGTTGATCATTGCGCGCTACGGGATTTCAACCTCGCAGGCCGGCTGGTTGGTCGGTCTGTTTGCCGCGACCATCGCTTTGCTGGGGCCGTTGCTGGTGCTGCTGGCTTCGCGCTTCAACCGCAAGCGAATGCTGTTGATTTCGTTGGCCGTGTTCTCGTTGGCCAGCGTGCTGTCGGCTTATGCGGCCAATTTCAGCACCCTGATGATCCTGCGTATCCTGCCGGCGCTGTTCCACCCGATTTATTTTTCGCTGGCAATGGTGGCGGCAGCGTCGTTGTATCCCAAACAGCAGGTGACCCGGGCTACCGCTTACGCGTTTGTCGGCACCGGTATGGGCATGGTGCTGGGCATCCCGCTGACCCACTGGATCGCCGGCCAGTTCAGCTATGAAACCTCTTTCCTGTTTTGCGCATGGGTTAATCTGCTGGCGGGCGTCGGTTTATTCTTTCGCCTCCCCGACGCCGCTACGCAAAAACTTAGCTACGGCAAACAGCTGGCAATACTGCGCAGCGGCGCGCTGTGGCTGAATATTGCCGCCTGCGTGCTGATTTTTGCCGCCATGTTCTCCGTTTATGCTTACGCTACCGAATACCTGAGTCGACAAACCGCCATTCGCGAGCCGATGGTGGGTATCCTGCTGGTGATTTTTGGCGCAGGCGGGGTCGCCGGTAACCTGTTGGCCGGTAAGTTGCTGAACCGAAATCGGATAGCGACCACATTACTGCACCCGATAGTGCTGGCGGCTGCCTATCTGCTGCTGTATCGCTACGGCAGCGCGCAGACAGGGCCGATGATCGCGCTCTGCTTGTTCTGGGGTGCCGCGCACACCAGCGGCCTGATCGTGACCCAGATCTGGCTGACATCCGAAGCGCCACAGGCCCCCGAGTTTGCTACCGGGCTGTATATCGCCTTTATCAATTTGGGCGTGGCGATCGGTTCGGTGGTCAGCGGCTGGTTTATCGATGCGCTGGGCCTGCAGGGCAGTATTCTCTGTGGGGGGCTGTTCGCTGCGCTGGCGGTAGTGACGATTGCGGTCAAGATCGGGCTTTATCCACGGGGAACGGCCGTGGCGAGCGAGGGTATGGTGTGATCATGGCTATTGCGCAGTGAGTCGGGAGGTTGGGTAAATCATTAATCGCCACTGTGGGTAACAGAGTGGCGATTAATTTACTGCATTTTACTGGCGAGAGACGGTTATTATAAACCGTTATAGCCATCCCAATAAGCGCCCGTGGCTTCTTTCGTAAAGACGGAATAAATATTTTGATTTGAATCAATTTTGTAGGTTTTATTCAGGACGATGTTATTAAGTTCCAGTTTGCTTTTAAATTGTTCGCTAGATAAGTAATCGGCTTTGTTTTTGGCCTCCACCAGGGACAAATGGGCACTACGGTCGCATTTGCCCTGCTGGTAGAACTGATCAAACGTCGGCGTGCTGGCCTTGATGCTGTCGTGAACCAACGTCCTGATTTGCGAATCATTTTCGTTTGATATTTGGTAAATGTAGTGGGAAGCGTGTTTTTCGGCGGGGCTTTTTGCTGCGCATGCGGCCAGCATGAGGCAACCCAATGCCAACGCGCTGGCATTCACTCTTTTATTGCATTCCATTACCTTTCCTTTTGATAACTTCAAATAGAGCGAGGATACGGAAATAATGCTAACAGAACCCTTTTATTTTCGTCAATAAATAAAGTTCGTCAGTTAATTGCTACGTCGCTCTATTTATTTTGGTTATTATTCTGTTGCTAGTCTTTTTTATAGTGCGCTAATTATAGCCAGGAAAGAATTGTTTCCGAAAAATATGACGTGCATGTCCAGTCCTGGTTATCACAACCCAGAGATGGCGTTTGATGCACTAATAAACTGCATTTGCTGCGCCTTCCGCCTTGTCAGGCGATGACATAGGCTGCTGACAGGTTCTTTCAGGAGTCAGCAACATGAAATTTACAGTTAAATCCGGCGGCGCAGACCCAAGGTGGATCCTCGCCAGCCTTTCTCTTTCGATGCTGCTCTCGTCGCTGGGCACCAGCATCGCCAACGTCGGTTTGCCCACGCTGGCACAGGCGTTCAACACCTCATTCCAGGCGATACAGTGGGTGGTGATCGCCTATCTGCTGGCCATCACCACCTCAATTATCGCTCTGGGTCGTCTGGGCGACAGGATCGGCCGGCGGCGGTTGCTGCTGGCGGGAATCGCGCTGTTCACCTTTGCGTCTGCGCTGTGCGCTATTGCGCCGACCATCGGGCTGCTGTTCGCAGCAAGGACCGTCCAGGGGTTGGGTGCGGCAGTCATGATGGCGATGAGCATGGCGCTGGTGGGCGAGGCCCTGGGTAAAGACAATACCGGCCGGGCGATGGGGCTGCTCGGCACCATGTCCGCCATCGGGACTGCGCTTGGGCCTTCGCTGGGGGGCGCGTTGATTTTTGGTTTTGGCTGGCGGGCGATGTTCCTGATCAACCTGCCGGTGGGCCTGTTGGCGTTTATTCTCGCTTACCGTTACCTGCCGACCCCGGCTCAGGAACCGCAAAAGCAGCGGGGCAGGTTTGATTACCCCGGTACCTTGTTGCTTGGGCTGACGCTGGCCAGCTATGCGCTCTCCATGACGCTGGGGCGCGGCGATTTCGGTTGGCTTAATCTGCTGCTGTTACTGGCCGCCGCACTGGGTATCGGGCTGTTTGTATGGGTGGAGAACAGCACCGTATCGCCGTTGATTCACCTGGCTATGTTCCGTCAGCCGGGGCTGAGTGCCGGACTGATGATGAGTCTGCTGGTGATGGCGGTGATGATGACCACGCTGGTAGTAGGGCCGTTTTACCTGACGCACGGCCTGGGGTTGGCGGTTGCGCAGGCGGGGCTGGCGATGTCGGCAGGGCCGATTACCGCTGCGGTGGTCGGCGTGCCGGCCGGCCGGTTAGTGGACAAGCTGGGGGCGCCAAAGATGACGGCCGTGGGGTTGGCTATTCTGGCCACCGGCGCCGGAGTCATGTCGATGATGTCGATAAGGCAAGGGGTTTTGGGTTACGTGGCACCGCTTGGCGTGGTTACCCTTGGCTATGCGTTGTTTCAGGTCGCCAATAATACCGCGCTGCTGAAAGACGCGCCCCCCGAGCGGCGCGGGCTGATTTCCGGCATGATAAACCTGTCGCGCAACCTTGGGTTGATCACCGGTGCCTCCGCCATGGGTGCACTGTTTATGTTTGCCTCGAACACGACCGACATCAACGGCGCCAATGCCGTCGCCGTGACCGTCGGTATGCGTTTCACCTACGGAGCGGCGGCGTTGCTGGCACTGGCCGCATTGGGTATTGCCCTCGGCGGCCGGGGGCTTAGGGTCCGCTATTCGGCGCGCTGACGGCGTAACGTTCCTGCACGAATCCATTGTCGGAATGCGTCGCGGCGATCAGGCGCAGCCGTTGCTCTGCACCCACGGCACCAAACAGCGGTATGCCGGAGCCCAATAACAGCGGAACGCGCGTAATGGTCAGTTCGTCAATCAACCCGGCCTGCAGGAAACGCTGCACGCAATTGCCGCCATCGATATACAAATGTCGGTATCCTTCATTCGCCAACCGGGCGACGATTGACTCAGGTGCGCCAGCCTCCCGCCTTACGCTGTTTTGCAGGTGAGGCGGGATGTCGATCGCGTGTGACGACAAAACGATCACCGGCAAGGCGCCATAAGGCCATTCGGGGAAAGCGCTTACCTTTTCATAGGTATTGCGCCCCATCACCAAGGCATCGACGTCGGCAATAAATTCCTCGAAACTCAGCCCGTTGAGCAGCGATACGGCGTATTCAGGCCGCAGCAGCCAATCGATATCGCCGTCGGCTCTGGCGATAAAACCATCTACGCTGGTGGCGATGTATACCGAACATTTCATCAGAGCAAGTCCCCGCGGTAGGCCAGATGAATTTTGTTGCCGTCCGGGTCGCGCAGGTAAGCGCCAAAGTAACCTTTGCCGTAATTCGCGCGCTCACCGGGTTCACCCTCGGAGCTGCCGCCGGCCGCCAGGCCTGCGGCATAGGCTGCCAGCACTTGATTCTCATTGTCGGCGGTGAATGCCACCATGCTGCCATTGCCGGCGCCGGCGGGTTGACCGTTATACGGCTCGTAGGCGTAAAATCGCGGCAAGGTCAGCCCCGGTTTTACCCAGCAACGCGCGGCGGGGCCGCCGTCGGGCGTTACCGGGCGTTGTATTAATCCCAGCGGCAGCAAAATGGCATCGTAAAATTCTGCGGCTTTGTCCAGATTGCTGACGCCTACGGTGATATGGCTAAACATCTCTTCTCCTTGTTCTGGGGGTCATTGCCTGTTCATTCATACTATCCCAAACAGGTAAAAAGCCGACATTGCGCCGGCCAATTTTCACCCCAGATACTCGATAATGGACAGACCGCCGTTGTAATCCGTGCTGTAGATAATGCCTTGAGCATCGACAAACACGTCACAGGACTGGATCACCTGCGGTCGGCCCGGGCGTTTATCCATCATGGTCTGCGGCGCGGCGGGCACCAGCGCGCCGGTTTCTTTCGGCTGATAAGGGTTGCTGATGTCGTAGGCGCGGACGCCGGCATTTTGGTAGGTGGCAAAAATCAGCGTCGAGCTGACAAAGCTGCCGGGTCGGTTCTCATGCAGATTATGCGGCCCGAAGTGCGCGCCCTTGCTGACGTAATCCCGTTCATCTGGCTGCGGGAAGGTGGAGATGCTTATCGGGTTGGCGGGTTCGCGGATATCAAACAGCCAGATCAGCTTTTCGCCGTCCTCCTGGTTGTCGAGCACCGCCTCATCCAGCACCACCAGCAGATCCCGCTCCGGCAGCGGCAACGCGGTGTGGGTGCCGCCGCCAAAGGGGGGGCTCCAGTTGCGGTGGGCGATGAGCTGCGGCTGGTTGCGATCGCGGATATCCAACAGCGTCAGCCCGCCGTCGCGCCAACTGGCGTAAGCGGTGTCACCGCTGATAATGGCATGGTGCAGGGCGTAGCGTTTGCCCTCCGGCCAGGTTGGCGTCTCGCCTCCGGCGCTGTGCATGCCCGGCAACCACCAGCGCCCGGCGATTTGCGGGTTGCGCGGGTCTGCAAGATCGACAGTCAGGAAAATATAGTCGCTGTAGCCGTCAATCAGGGCGGAAACGTACGCCCATCGCCCACCGACATACCAGATGCGGTGCACGCCGATGCCCTCCAGCGCCAGAAAACCGATTTCCTGTGGCCGCTCCGGCGTGGAGATATCGAAAATACGTACCCCGGCGCTCCAGCCGCGGGCGTCGTTGCCTGACACCGTCTGGCTGATGGCGCGGGTGTAATACACCTTTTCGTCGGCAAAACGGGCGTCGGCAAACAGATCACGGGCGTTGATCACCAGCAGCAAATCGTCATGCGCCTGCAAATGCACGTTCCAGGTGCCGGGCGGCGCAGGCACAAAGCCAACGGCGCGCGGATTTTTCGCATCGCGCACGTCGACGATGGAAAACCCCTGCGACACCATATGGCCGATGTAGGCGTAGCCCCGGTGAACCATCACCTGTACGCCATCGGGCCGTCCGCCCTGGTCGCTGTGGCCGATCAGCCGCATGTTGCGGCTGTACTCGGGGTGGGGAAGCGGTTGCGATGCCATTAACCTTCCTTATTTTTTAGCCTGTTGCGCTTCAAGCGTGGCGAACCAGGGGGCAACGAAATCGTCCGATTTGCCCCAACCAGGGATCACCTTGGCCAGCGAGGCGACGTTGGTGGCTTCCGGGTGGCTCAGCAGCAGCGCTTGCGGAATGGCGGCGGCTTTAAACTCATAGGTTGCCGGGGTTTTCTCGCCGGCGATTTTGTTGGCCACCAGGCGCAGGTTAACGGCACCGATCAGCTTGGGATCGACCGCCACGCTGAGCTTCCAGGCGCTGCCCTTGGCGCGCATCAACGCCAGATCCTGGTTCGAGATATCAATGCTGTAGAGTTTGATTTCGGTGCGGCCATTCTCCTGCAGCGCTTTGTACGCGCCCTGGCTAAAGGCGTCCCAGGTTCCCCAGATGGCGTCTATCTTACCTTTGGGGTACTTGGCCAGGATCGCGCCGATCTTGTTGGCCGTATCGCCCTGAACGTCGGAAGACACCGCACCGATAGACTCAAGCTCTTTGATGCCGGGCTGGTCGCGCAGCAGTTTCTGGTACTGCGCCTGGCGCCGCTCCATCGGTGGGAAACCGGCAACCCAAAGTTTGACGATGTTGGCTTTGCCGTCGAAGTCTTTCACCAGTTGGCCGAAGGAGAGATCGGTTAATGAAGCGTCATCCTGCTGGCTGACGGTCACGCCCGGGATCTCGCCCTGTACCGCGGTATCAAAGGCTGCCACCGCGATGCCGCTGTCGGCGATGCGTTTCAACAGGGCGGTTGAGTAAGGATCGCGCCCCTGCGACAGAATGATGCCGTCGTACTTCTGGCTGATCGCCTGATTGACGAAGTCCTGGAATTTGGCGTCGTCACCGTTGGTCAGGAAGGTGTTGACCTGAAACCCCAGTTTGCGGCCTTCCTGCACCGCGCCGGTGACGAACTGCGTGGTATTGTCGTCCGAGCCCAGATTGCGGATCACCGCAATGCGGATCGGCCCCTGATGGTTGGCGATCGCCGCCGGAACCGGTGCGGCAGTGGAGGCGGAAATAGCGGGAAACACGGCGAACAGGCTTAACGCCAGTAATGAGGTGTTGAACAGTTTCATTAAGTTTTACCCTGCGTGGTCAAGCATCATTAAAAACGGGAGGACAATTCATCGTTACCATTGGAATGGTTTTTTTACCGGCATGAATTGAAGCAGCCAGTTTCCACGGCGGCCGGTCGGATGACAATGAACGAAAAATCATAAGCTAATGCAAAACAGTATTAGTCATCGGCTTTCCCGTCTCTATGATGGCAACAGCAAACAAAATAAGGACTTGAGCATGAGTGATACCCACATCCGCGTGGTCGCCGGCCCCGCCAACTATTTTGCTTTCCCCGGCGCGATTGACCGATTGGTGCAGTTTTATTCGCCGCAACAGTTGGGCAACGCGCTGTGGATTTATGGCGAGCGCGCGCTGGCGGCAGCCAAGCCCTGGTTGCCTGCGGTGTTTGACGCGCCTGAAGCCCGCAGGGTGTTGTTCAACAGTCATTGCAGCGAAAGCACGGTGCAAAGCATCGTGCAACAGGCGGGGGCGGGTCGGCAGGTGGTGATTGGCCTTGGCGGCGGCGCGGTGCTGGACACCGCCAAAGTGGTGGCGCGCCGGCTGGGGCTGCCGGTGGTGGCGATCCCGACCATTGCCGCAACCTGCGCCGCCTGGACGCCGCTTTCGGTCTGGTATAACGATCAGGGGCAGGCGCTGCGCTACGAAATTTTCAACGATGCGAATCACCTGGTCCTGGTGGAGCCGGAAATTATCCTGCGTGCGCCGAAGGCGTATTTACTGGCGGGCATTGGCGATACGCTGGCGAAATGGTACGAAGCGGCGGTGCTCAGCCCGCAACCGGAACGCTTGCCGCTGACCGTGCAACTGGGTCTGAATACTGCGCTGACCCTGCGCGACGTGCTGCTCACCGAAAGCGAAGCGGCGTTGCAGGCGCTGGCGCACGGGCAATTGAGCCAGCCTTTCCTCAACGTGCTGGAGGCGATTATCGCCGGCGGCGGCCTGGTGGGCGGGTTGGGGGATCGTTACACCCGCATTGCGGCGGCGCATGCGGTGCATAACGGCCTGACCGCCTTGCCGCAGACCGATGCCTTCTTGCATGGCACCAAGGTAGCCTACGGTATTCTGGTGCAAAGCGCCTTGCTGGAGCAGTGGGAAACCGTGACGCAGTTAATCGCGCTTTACCGGCGGTTGGATCTGCCGGTCAGCCTGGCCGCATTGGCGGTGGACATTCACGATGACGAGCAGGTTCAGCGCCTGATTGCACGCACGTTGCAGCAGGGGGAGTCGATTCATTTGCTGCCGATAGCGCTCAGCGAGGTCACATTGCGTTCTGCGCTGAAGTATGTGGAAGCGCAAGCCGCCTAAATAGCCGCGCCTAAGAGTACTACAGGTGAGGAGCATGCAGAGCACCGACACGCCGTGAATCCGTCCATGGAGGCTCGTATCGCGCGTCCATGCGCTCAACGGTCGGCTAACCTGCATGACCCCACCTGTCTCAGGCTCGGGGTGTGGCGATACTGCAATAAACCGGAGGAAAGGGCTTTCCCCTGGTTCGATTAGCTTTCAGCGGCGTTATTGCGCAACCAGGCTACCGTATCGCCGATCGTTTGTTCTACCGGCCTGAATGTCAGACCCAGTTCCCGTTCGCTTTTGGCATGATTGAAATGGGAGCGGTTGGCCTCTTTGACCATCAAACGCACCGTCGCCAAACTGAGCAAGACCGGCTTGCCGCTGAGACGGGCATAAGCTTCCTGCAGCGCGGCGACAATATAGAGCATCGGTAATGGCAAGGTACGCTTTGGCGTTTGAACCCCGGCTATTTTGCCCAGCAGCGGCACCAGTTGCTGCATGGTCATATGCCGCCCGGCGGCCAGATAACGTTCTGCGCGTCGGCCGCGTTCGGCCGCCAGGATCATCGCCAATGCCACATCCCGCGCGTCAACCACCGAAAAACTGCCCGGCACCAGGCCAGGCAGTTTGCCGTTCATCACGTCATTGGCCAGTTGCCCGGAAGAGGTGGGGCCAAGATCGGCCGGTCCCCACATCCAGCCCGGCAGGACCAGGTTGCCGTTCATATCGGGGTGGCTTTGCAGAAACGCCAGAACCACCTCGTCAGCCAGAATTTTACTGCGGTAATAATCATCGGCATCCTCCGAACGACGCAGGCAGGTTTCGTCTATCGGCATGCCCGGTTCACCATTGAGCACTGCGATGGAGGAGGTATGAACAAAACGGCGAATGCCAGCGCGGTATGCCTGTTCCAGCAGGCGTTCCGTGCCGTCGACGTTGATCGCTTTCAGTTCGGGCCAGTGGCTGCCGCCCTTGTAGTTGTCACGAAAATACGCGGCGGTGTGGAACAGTACGTCGCACCCTTGCAGATGCACGGCAAAGGCGGCCACATCGGCCATGTCGCCGGCGATCAGCTCAACGCCTTCGATGGAACCGAACTGCCGGCGGCCTTTCTCCAGCGAGCGCACCAACGCTTTGACGTGGCAGCCTTTTGCAACCAATTCTCTGACCAGATTATTGCCGAGCAGCCCGGTGGCGCCGGTGACAAAAGCCGTTTTCATGTTCATCATCATTAAAATCTTAAGTGAGTTTCAAAGTTCATATGATATCTTAATTTAGTGGTGCACATTTAAAATATCAAGTGATATCTTAAATGCGTATCCGTTACGCCAAAACAGCCTAAAGTCGAAGAAAATGAAGACAGAAAGAAAGCGGTTAACCCGCGAAGAAAGCCAGCAGCAAACCCGTGAGCAGTTGCTTGAAACCGCGCGCCAATTGTTTGTCGCCGGTGGTTACGGCGGCACCTCAATCCGGGACATCGCCAGCCAGGCCGGGTATTCCCAGGGGGCGTTTTATTCCAACTTTGCCTCTAAGGAAGCCTTGCTGCTGCAACTGCTACAACGCCATATGGAGACGGAGGCCACGCAACTTACTGCGCTGACCCAGAGTGATATCGATACGCCGGAGCAAGTATTGACGGCGCTGGAGGCCTGGACGGCGACCCTGAATCTCGAAGCCGACTGGTGCATGCTGTCGGTTGAGCTGCAGTTGCACGCGAAACGCAGTCCGGCCTTTGCCGTGGAGTACAAAAATATCTGGGACGTCCATCAGGCAAAAATTGGCGCGGTGATCGGTTCGTTGTTTCAACGGGTGGGCAAGGCGCCGCCGGCGGATCAAAACGAACTGGCGGCGGCCTTTATGGCGATGGCGCACGGGCTGGCTTTGCAGCGGACCGGCAACGCTGCCGATCCCTCCGGCAAGTTGCTCATGTTGTTTCTGCGCAGCCTGCTGTTCGCACCGGCGACAACCTGAAATCCCTACGGCAGGCGCGCCGTTCACGGAACGTAAATGATCTCAAAACTCGAGGTTTGGTCGTAATAGGGCCGCATGCCGCCGTCGACGTAATAGACTTGCAGATCATAATGATAAACCAAGCTTTTGTCCGGGTTGAGGATCAGTTCCAACACCGAGATTTTCACCTTGACCGAATGGGAAGGATGGTCCTTATCCAATTCGATGGTTTGGTTGGCGATGTTCACCAGAATGCGCTTGATCGGCCTCGGCCCCGAGGGATCGTAAGCGCCGCTGTCGCTTCTGAATTCAAGGGTTTTATTGATGTCCACCGGGGCGGACTGTTTGATAAATTCCCGCACTTTACTTTGATATCGGGCGTCCAGCGCGAGCATCACCGGAATGTTGTCCGGATTAAAACCGGTGAATCGCACCGCCAGATAGCCCTTGAGCAGCAGGTTTTGCGGCGAGCGGTCAAATAACGCATCCCAGATCAGCGCAAACTGGTGGACGGGTAGCGTGAAGGAATCCACGATGCCGCTTTGCAGGTTGATCAGCGCATTTTTCTCCTCCGTCTTGCCGTCGGGCAAGCCCAATTGCAGCGTCAGCGTGTCGGCATTGGCAAATGGCGCCAGCTTGCCGTCCGGTTGCGTTTGCGTGAACTGCTCGGCGGCGTCGGCGACGCGCGCCTGGTTCACCTTGGGCGACAGAAAGTAATCGAATGTCACCTTGATCTCGTCCAGCGACGTCGCATTTTCTGGGGCGATGAAGGAAATCGACAGCATCGGCTTGTCGTCGTCAGCGGCGTTGGTGGCGAGCAGGAAGGTGTCCGGCAGATAATAAAGGTAATTTTTTCGGACATAGTCCTGATAGTAGTTGTACCACACGTCGTTAAAGGCCAACGGAGTGAGAATCAACTGCAGGCGAGGCGGTGGCGGCACTATGCCCTGGTAAATATAGGGATAGTAGTTTTCGGCAAAATAGAAAATTTTGGGCGCAGTGATGGTGTTGACAATGCCGTGATCGGTGACGATGGCGACCACCAGCGTGGTTTGCGCGTCGTAATCCGACAGGGCGCGCAGCAGGGCGTCGCGCTGTTCCAGCCGATCCAGGTCAAGCTGCGCCTGGTAGCGGTTTTCCGTGGCGGTCAGCAGCACTTTGTCGAAAATCATCTCATCGACGCTACCGAAGGTACTGAAGGTCAGCACCACATAGGGAATTTGCGGCACCTGTCGGCTCAGTTCGAAATCCAGCGTCATGTTCCAGTGGGTGCCGTCCGTACTGGTGGCAATCTGGTAACGGGTTTCCCCCGAAACGATCTCGGTGCAGACCTCTGCGGCCAGATCCTCTGCCAGCGTGGCCGGCGCGGCGCGGTAATGCAACCGTTTTTCCCCGGCGTCTGGAAACTGTTCGCGCGCGTTATCCAGAATGATTTTGTTCAGTGTGACCAGATCATTGAGAAAGGTATTCATGGCTATCCTCAGTGTGGTGGATATGGGCCAGAGATCTGAACGGGTTCAGGCAGGCCGAGGTCCAGAGGAACCGCCCGTCATGCCGGCGGTAAAGTGGGCTTTCCCGCCCTTCGGCAGGCCCTTGCCAGCGGGCCAATGCGTCAATGACGGGCGTGAGTTGCGGGATCCCGCGCTGTCTGGCGTATTCAAGGGCGACGCGCCATTCGTGGGGATGAGCGTAATAGGGGGTCAGCGTACTGAGCCTGTCGTAACTGTTGCCGCTCCATTGCACCGCCTGATTCAACATCTTAATAATGCGCAGATAGGCCGGTGCCACGACGCCGGTTTCGGCCCTCAGTACATTGAGTAAAATCAGTGCGTTGGTATTCACGCAACAATCCAGCAGGCGGATGTCATTGTCGTCTTGCATCCAGGTATGAAAGCTTTGGCATTCCGCCCATTGATGCTGTACCTCCTTCAGGCGAGGATCGACCCTGCCTGTCTGATAAGCGTTCATGTGCGAAATTGTCTGCCTGAGCTGCGCCAGCGAAATGCGGCCAAACTTGTAGAGCAGTTCGGTAATGATGGCGGTGTCGTCAATGTCAGCGCAGATACGTTGGTTCGCCATCCATGAAGGATGGGCTGCGGTCGGCCAAAAGCTGAAATGGAATGGCCTGACTTCGCAGGCGAGCAAGAAATCGAGCGCCTTCTCGATATAAGGCGCGGTCTGCCGGGTGTACTCCAAAGTGCGCAGGACCTGGGCGGTGACAAAGGCATTTTCATCCCGATGCCAACGGCCATCCGGCGTTCTGGCATGAGAAATAAAGGCGCCGCTGGCGCATTGCTGTTCAAGTAACGCCGTCAGATCGGGCCGCGCAGCGGGCTCAGAGGATGGCGACGTTCTGACCGGCTGAGCGTCGAAACGGGCGTTTTGCGGGCTGAAGGTGCAACTGATGTTCTCATTACCCTGGCGATCCACAGAAAAGCCGACCACATTGAATTGCAAAGGAACCCGTTCGGCAATGACGCGCCGCAACAAAGGCATGCTTTGGCCGCCGGGTGCCAACAGCGCCTCCACGCCAGGGAATACCCGCTGATTATCGCCAAAGAAACTGGGCGCCATGGTAAAGAGCGTAAAACTCTCAAGCTCGCCGTTCGGACCGTAGACCAGGCTAAATCCGTAAGTGGTGTGAGGAAAACCTTCATCACGCAAGGTTTGCCGCAGCGCACGCTCCAGTAACGGCGACAGGGCGGGAAACAGATCCCCGCAGCCGAAGAAAAGCATCACTTCGGCAATATCGGCGTGGGTTATCTGTGCGCTATGCCATTGATAGTAGTATTCAAGCGGCGAAGCGGGCAGTTGCGGATAATAGCCCACCATCAGCAACGCCAGCCCGATCTCCCTGCAGGCGTGGCTGGGGTGAACCACCGGGCCGCCGGGCCAGCCGGCTTCGTCGTACCCACCGGCGGGTACCTCGGAATAGACCTTGGTTTTAACGCCCTCCGGCGCATATTTTCGGCCCAGCCAGGAGCCGAATCGCAGCGGCTCCTCCGTTTGCCGCTGCATGCGTTTCACTGCCTCAAGGTATGGTTCCGGCAAAGCCTCTGTCGGTGCGGCGGTGATGCGCTGGTAATGACGATAAAAAGCATCGACCGAACGATCTTCCGCGTAGCGCGGCAAAAAAGGATCCAGCGTGCAGGCGATCGCCAAGGGTTTCGACGATGAAAGGGTAAACTCGAGCGGACAGCCGTTATAGGCGAGCAGGCTGGTGGTAAAGGCGGCGGACAAACAGCCGGAAGCCAGACGCGCCTGGCTGAAACGGGCGAGCTCGGGGGCCAGTGCGCCCTGTAAATAAGGCGCTTCCCGACACAGGGCGCCGATCAGGGCGTTCCATGCGGCCGGCAATACTGCGTTACGTTCATCCATCGCCACCCCCTTAAGCCAGATTCGAGATAACGATGGCCGGCGGGTTTTCACTGCCGTCTTTAGTGACGATGTCGCCACCAACAAGAAAATAGAGAATTTTGTAGTTAACTACCCAGGGGGTCTCGGTCGGGCAGCGATATTTAAAGGTTTTGCTATCGCTATTATCTTGGCTGAACGGATACTTCTTGGTTTTCCGGCTCTGTTTATCGTCGATATAGTCCAACTCGACGATCACCTGATTATAATTTTCCCACGAGAATTTCCTGTCGAGGAAGATGGCGACTTCGTTGAACGTCAACACCGCTGCGGGATCCAGGTTCAGCAAGGTTGAAGCCGACTGTGACGGCGATTGGAAGCTGCTGCGGCCTTCCCAGCCGGATGAGGCGGCGGACTTGAAGGCAAACTCGCTTTGGATCACAAAGAGTTCATCTTTGTTGTTGCTGCGGGCGATACTCTTGGTCCATTTTCCGTCATCGGCGACAAAGGGGTCTGCGGTGTAAATTTTCTGGTTGTAGGTGAGAGAGAAGGTTGCGGCCTTGATGCCGTATTCCTCGAAACTGTCCGGCCCCAGCACGGTGAAGTCGATTTTCTGGAAGAAGGGATCGTTGACGTTGACTTCAATAAAGTAGGGGGCAACCTTTTGCGCATGCAGAATATCGCTGCCGATAAAGTTTTGCGGCACGGCGGACTGGCTGAGGGCCTTCGAGGAGGTGTAGTTGAAATTCAGGCTCTTGGTTTCTTCGATTCTCACCAGTTTTATTTCCAGCGAGGCGCTCGGAAACAAACCGCCTTTACCGCCTTCTTCGCCGTCTTTACCGCTGGAAATCAGCGAATCCAATATCGAGTCGCTCGCCGATTTCGCCTGGGTATTGCTGTCATCGTTGGGTTTGAGCGAAGCGCTGAAGAAGCTTTTCAGGATCTCCTCTTTAACGAATTGCAGCGCCCATTCCTTTTCCTTTGCCTCCTCTTCGCTCGGCATGCTCTCGGTCACCTTGATGATCAACTTTTGATCCTGCTGCAGCTTCTTGATCACGCTGTCAAAGCCCAGCCAAAAACTGGCGGGGGTTTCCACCGGGATCGGAATGTTGGCGCCAAATTTAACATCGAACTCTTTGTAAAGGCTGTCGAACTGGGCTTCTACTTCAACCTTTAATGCCGGCGTGATGCCGGTAAAGCTCAGGTTATAGGCCACGGCGGCCGGCGCTTGCGCCTGATTAAAGGCGGCTTCCAGAATGACCGCCTGTTGCGGCGTCAGTTTTGCGCTGAAGATGGCGCTGTTATTGCCGAACAGGCTGGGACATGGGGCGCTTATCAGCTCGCCGTTGGTGCTTTTCGCATCCAGCACAAAAAAGTTGACCGTGCCTTTGTCATACGGCACCTGGGCTTTGCGGGCGTTTTTCGGATCAACGTGCAGTTTGCGCAGGTAGTCGCTGAAAGCGCTGTCCAGCACGGCTTCATCAATCGCCGTATTTACCTCAAAGTTAATGTATCCCCCTTGTTGGTCACTGCCATCTCCGGTGTATTTGATCAGTGAAAATACGGGCCTTTCCCCTTGCTGCGCGATATGGATGTCACCGGGCAAATACCAGAACTGGTTATCATCGGAGTCATCGGCGAAGAAGGTAATATTTTTGATGGTTTCGGTTCTTGCTCTGAGTAATAACATGGCGATTCCTTAATTGAGGTTGGCGATGTCGATATCGTCTTGAAGGGTTGCGGATTGAGCGTACGCGGGTTTTCCCTCGCCTTGGCCCGGTTGGTAGGTGAACCAGATGTCTAGGTCGACGATGAGCCGTTCAGGGTCGAGTTGATCGGCGCTGAATCGCTGGGGCGCGGCATCGGATTCGGTAAACTGAAAAACCTGTTGCAGGCTATCGGTAGGTGAATAGGCATAGTTGGCAGAAACGATCACCATGGCAACCTGTTGCCAATCCATGCTGGCGGACAGCGTGAGCACGCGCTGGCGATACAGGGTTGAAAACAGATAGACATCCTGGCTGGTCGGCTCATTGAGTTCGGCGGGAATATGGGGCGAGTTGGTGGCGGTGCTGTATTCCTTGCTGACCTCGAACAGATACAAATCAGGTTCCGGCAGCATGACCGGATAGCTGTCTTGCTGCGCCGTTTGGCTAATCTGGTAACTTTTCGAAATGGAGCTGTTCGGCCGCTGCATATGACGGCAACGCAGCGTGACCAGTACCGATTGATACCAGCTCCAGTCGAACTGGCTCGCCGCCTTGATCATAAAATCATAGCGGCCATAAACGGATTCGATATCCAGATAAATATCGTTCAATTCGGTTTGCAGGCTGCCTGAACTGACGGAGGTCACGCCGCCGATCGCCTGATTGAAATAAACGACGAAGTTATATTCGACCGGCCACAGCATTTTGCCGGTTTTGGGATCCAGGATGCTGGCCACTCTAAACAGTTTTGGGTCGGTATCGCCGCGGCGAAAGTTAAACTGCCGGTTGTCGTCGCCATAACGCAGGCGTGCAACCACCAACTGAATATTGTCGTCCAGCTCGGTGGACAGCAGGTTGACCCGCACCTCGCGGAAGGCGAAAAAATCATCCTGCAGATCGCTCTTGGTGATCACCCGGTCGGCCTGATAATCGGTGCCTTTGACCAGTTCGGCAAACAGGGCCTGCGGATAAAGCGACCGCTGCACCACCGTGGTTTCGCTCAGTTTGCCGCTTAAGCGTCGCTGTTCGACGTCTTCAATCGACACCCGTTGCAGGTAAAAACCGGCCTCAGGCTGAGGTTGCTGCGGTGCGCGGGCAAAAACCGGCGTAAAAAACTGGCTGGTCAGGATCTGCGTCAATTCGGCGGCCGCCTGCTCGATATGGCCGTCGGGATCGGTTTCCCGGACTTTGATCCTGACCACTTTTTCACTGATGAGTCGCGCCGAGGTTTCTTCGATATTGACGGAAAAAATCAGCAGGTTGAAACCGATCGACTCTTGCAGGAATTGATAAACCTGGACCCAGCGGGCCTCCAGCTCAAAGGTTGCCGGCGGCAGCTGTTGCAGGTAGTCGATTTTATAACTGACGGCGATCGGCGTGGAGGCCGGTGCCTGCATCAGGCTCGCCAGCAGGGCGATATCGTCGCCCGAGGTTAATTTAGCCAAAAGATAGCAAAACTGTTGGCTGCTCAAAGACGTTTTGCTGGTTTGGCCGGCAATAAAGCCGGGAATGTCCAGCGTGGCGCTACAGGCAATCGCCTGCAACGGCAATAACAGCGCATCGCGCGGGATATCCGGGCTGGCGTCTGCGGCCTTGCGTGCGGCTTCGGGGCTGCTTTCCAACTGCGTTTGCAATGACAGCGTGGCGTAGTAAACCGTGGCCGGTCGGTCGCTGTTTCTGAATATCTGCAACTGGACGGCGGGTTGGTTGTCGTCATTCACGGTAATGCCCGGTGCGGCGGCGCAGTAGTAATAAATTGGCCTGTCCGGGTCGGCGCGAATGAAACAGATGTTTTGCACGACCAATTGGTTGTCCATGGCGACCTCCCCAGTTTGTGACAGTGGAAACAGGGCAAGGCGAGCTTGCCCCGGATTGCCTCAGCCCCTCAAAACGTGACGACCACGATGCTGCTCGTCACGTTTTTGGTGACTTCTTTGTGGTCATTGTCGGTGCCGAAATACACCACGGCGATGTAGTTGATTTGCGGCACATTGTCTTTCTCCGGCTGCATCAGGTTGAAGGTCAGGTATTGGGTCATCGATTTGGGATCAAACTCGGTCAAGGCAAAGGATTGGACCTGTTTGAAATCCCATTTTGGGTAATACACCGTCATATCGAAGGTGATCAGTGAAATATCTTTCTGCGTAGGTTTTAAGATAATGGTGTATTTCTGCTGCTTCGGCAGGGCGTTGGAGATCAGGATTTGGTTGCCGCGAATGCCGTCATAGTCAGGTAACTGCGGGTTGGTTTCCATGTCGCTTGGCACGTAAGTCAGGCTGTCGCCATCCAGGACATAGTAATCGGCGGAGTAATAAATCGGCTGTTCGACTTTAGTGCCGATCGGATAAATAAAGGGGGTGGGGGGCGACGACTCCTTGACAACCTGGCTGACCAGTTTGGGATCGACGTTGTTCGCCGGATCGGAATATCGCGTTTTAACCACCACCTGGCTGAAGATTTTCCATCCCATAGGGTCAAGCAGCGTCGCTATATCCGCATAAACGATGCCGCACTGCGCAACGTTAATGGTGACAACCAACTCATTGTCGACCTGGATCTTGCCGGAATGATAGGGCTTGGCTTGCATGCCGCTAAAATTGACGGTGTAGGAATAGCTATATGAACGGCCCAACTCGGGGTTGATAAACCATTTGTCGGTTTTTTTCGGTTTGCTGTCACCCGGGGAAAAATGCAAGGTGCTCTGATTGTTCTTGTCGTAGATGGCGGTTACCACGATATTGGCGACGTTGTATTTCGCCAGATCGTCGGTGACAAAGAATTCGGGTTGCAGGTATTGGTAGAACGGATCATTGAGATCGTACTCTTTAAAGTACTGGTCCAGATGTTCTTCGCCGACGATGGACTGGATCGACGGCAGCTGGGCCTGCGGCGCAATGGAAAACGACACCACCGAGTTCTCATCGTAGACCCGGGTAAAGCTTTTGGTCTGGTCGAGGCTGGATTTGAATTTGCCAAATCCATCGACGTCATTAAGCAGCTCCAGACTCATGTCCAGCCCGGTTTGGCTGCTGAGGATTTGCTCAACCTGTTTTTGTCCCCAGTCGCGCAGACCGTCTTTCCATTTAATGTATTGCTCTGGCGTCATGCCCATCTCTGCAGCGCTCAGGCCGGTTTCTAATTTGATGTTAATGGCGCCTTTTTCGATATATTCGCGCTCAATCTTTTTCTCATCGGCCGACCAGGTGTGGTAGGAGATCTCTTGCGTCACCGATTTGGTGATCTCGCTGTCGTAACTGACCGTAACCTTTGCCGCCGGCAGGGAAGCGTCCAGGTTGAAGTCAAAGCGCACCGCGACACTTGAGCTTTTATCGGTGCCTTGCAGCACTTTTTCGAACATGGTGGCGCCTTCGCCGGTTAGCGACAGGCTAAACACGGTGTTGTTATCCCCCAGGCCGGAGGGCGACAGCGTGGTGGGGATTTGACGATGGAATTTATCGTTGTTATCCAGAATCAGCGAGGCCTGCGCCGACGTAAACCGCGGTTGCAGCAGTTTGATTTTAGCCGCGTCTTCCGGCATTAACTGGTTGAGGAACTGGTCATTGCCTTTGCTGCTGTCGTACAGCGCCACAAATTTGGCGGCCTGCTCGTCGTCCAGCCCCGTATTTTTCAGCGCCGTGTCCATAGCCGATTTTTTGCTCGGATTCTCAGGATCCGCCACGTAAGCCTGTTCCGCTTTAACATACTGAACAATCAACGTGGATTTCGCTTCCAGCTGCGTTTGAATGTTGCCAAACAATTGGGCTCGGATCTTCTCTTGCATGTCCAATTCAGGGTGCGGCAACATGACGGTAAATTGCGCATAGCCGCCTTGCGTATCTTCGCCGCGATACTTGTAGAACATAAAGCTCGGGGTTTCCGGCTCCCTCGCGACAAACACCGGGATTTCCGGCACCACGTAATAAATATCCTTGTCGACACTGTCGCCGTAACAGGTATAAGCATATTCCTTGATGCCGAGGTATTTGGTTACGGCGATTTTGACCGATTGCTGCAAAGCTGTGGTTAACATAGGGAATTCCTCTTGTGTATATCACTTGTTGTATTGCAGTTTGATGGGGCTGGCGCTGGCCTGCTGCGGGCCAGAGTCGTAGGTTTTGGGGAATAGCGATGAGGTTTTTCCTTGCCAGCGGTACTCTATACGGCCGTTTAACCCGGCCGAATGGGCGTTGATCCACCAATTGGCTTGCCACTGCTGGTTGGAAAACGAAAAGTTGAAGCTCTGACTTTTAACCTGTCCTGCAGGCCGATAAGTGGCATTGCCTGAAATCGTTTTAAATTCGGGTTTCAGATGTTCTGCTTCAAATATCACGCTGAAAAAACCCAGTTCTTGTGGCGTCAATGCGACAGCGTCTTGCCAGCCGAATTGGCTTTCATAGCTGGAGTAGTCGGAAAACGTCACTTTGAGGGTGATGTCGCTGACCGCCGATTCGGTTTTTAAGGTCACCGGCGGGAAGCTGGGCCACTGCATCGGCGTTTGCTGGTCCGCCCAACGCAGTTCGATGGACATGATGTTGAAACCGTTAGGATTGAACCCAAGGCTGACCACGCATTGACGGTGCTTGACCGGTTTGTCCGGTCGGCTGGGCTCCGGCAATGGCGTTGGCGTAAAAGAGATGATGCTGTCGGCGGGCAGTTGGCCGAGCAGAACGGCGATGTCTTGCTGCTGCGCCAGCAAATAGCGTTGAGGCACGCTATTGCCGTAGCTGACGTCATAGCTGATCTTGTTGGGGATCTCATCTACCGAATGGATGTTGCGTAACGTGTTGCTGACCAGCTGCGCCGCTGTCTTCACCAGTGAGTTTCTCACCAGTTCGCGGGTCTGTTCCGAAGGGGCATTGTCAAATTGCTCCAGCAAGATGATCACGCCGGCATCGATCTGCTGATTGAGCAACAGGGCGATAGCGTCCGGTTGGCGCGCCTGTTCGTTGAAAGCCAGGGTCAAAAACGCGACCCAGTCTGCATCCAGGCTGGCGGTGACGCCGCTGCTGACGTTGAATTGGCCGTGCGTAACCAGGTAAACCTGGTTTTTGGCCCCACGAATGGCATTGTCCAGCAAGCCGGCTTCGGCGTGGGTCAGCGGCATTTTTGATTGTTCAAACTCGACGTTATAACTGTCTGACTCAGGCTGGTGGGCAAAACGCAGGAATAACGATTGGCGAATATCGCCTTGCTCCAGGCTGATTTCCCCCGGGGCCGGGACAAAGTGTTGGCGGATATAGGCCGCGATCGCCGCCGTATCGACCGGCATGTTTGGCGCGATAAAGGTCGCCAGACCGCCGCCGGGGCTGGTCAGCAAATGCAGTGCGCTAACTTTGCCGGCCGGGGTATCCAGCACCGTCTGTGGGGCAGCGCTGCCGTAGGTGTAGCGCCCCGGCGGCAGCGTTTGATCGTGAAACGCGAAGGCTCTGTCGAGCAGGAAAAAATTCTGCAGACCTTGTTGGGGATTCAAAGCGTCAGTCATTATTTTTCACCTTGATATCAATCGTTTGATCGCCGGTCACGTAGGGTGACCATTGGCCCTCAGGGGGTTTGTAGCGAAATCCGGCAGCAAAAATAGAAGTGACATTCCATTGATATTCGAAGCTGTCCTGCGGGTGGGTGAAGGTATGTTCCGTAGTGCGGGTGTCGTTTTGCGCCTGAAAGGTCAACACGGCTTTGAGCATTTCGGCGGGCAGATGAACGGTGATCCGCGCCTGTTGTGAACCAAACTGCGGGAAGCTGTAGGCACCGATGGTGGTGGCCTGGACAATCGGCATCGGGAGCGGTACGGCCTCGCTGCCGGACAACGCGTAAGCTGTCGCGTCGGCATAGGTATCGTCACCCAGGATCGGGCAACTGAAATAGGGCGCCGCCGCCGTCAACGCCAGATCCTGTAGCCAACCGGCAGAATGATAACTACCGCTAATCCGGCTTTGCCGGGCAAATTCAGGATCAATGCTGATGGTCAGAAACTGGCAGGGCAGCGCGGCATAATCCAGCACCAGAGCGCGCTCGGCACACCGCTGCCGTTCACCGCTCAGGGTCTTCCATACCCCATCTTGCGTATAGTTGACGCGAATTTGGTAGAAGAAGTCTTCATTATCCAGCGCACTGTTTTGAAACCTGAAGATCAACCTGCTGTTATCTGGCGTCAGCACTTGCGTTTGGCTTTGGTCAAGAGGGTAAATATCACCGGCCGGCACGGTCAGTTGAATATCGATCGAGACATTGTTTTTCAGGCCCAGAGGAAAGGCGTAAAAAACGTCGATCTCCAACTCGCCCGCCGGCAGCGGCGGCGCGGTAGTACGGTGAATGATGGTATCGGGAGACACCTTGGCGATTTGCTGCGCGGCGGCGAAAGGATCCAGAATGAAGCAAAGCGGTCGGCGGCTCAGCACCACCGTCTCCAACGGGAAGATCACCCGCCCGCCGTACGCCGGTACCGTCAGACAAATCAGTGCCGCGTTGCTGGTGGCGGGGCCGGCATAGGGTGAGCCCAGCAGGTTATAGAGCCGATCGAGAAAAGCCTGGCTGAAAAGCAAGGTTTCCTCGGGGGCGTTAATCGGCAATGCTGGGGTGATTTTCAGCGGCAGCAGCGCGATATTGCTGTACAGGTATTGCGTCAACAGGCCATAGTCAAACGCCACCCGGCCGCCGTCAACGGGGTAGGCGCCCTGAACGCTGGCGGCCAATTCAAGCATCAGCGCCCGGGGGTCAAACTCGACGGAATACGCCAGGCGCGGCGACACCCCTTCAACAAAGCCGTCCAGCCGGGCATTAAAACCCAGGGTGTCATCGAGCAGCGTTTTCTCAATCAGTTGGGTGCTGGCCGAATTCAGCAAAATAATAAACTGGATACACTGCGCCGAATACCAGGTGGCGTCATAGCTTTGTCCGTGGAGGGGGCTGTGGAACTCGATCGGCACGTCAAACCCCAGACTGCCGGGTAACACCGGCAGCACCCTTACGGCTTTATCCGGGTATTGTTGTTTGAAGTCCGTCAGGCTTTGCAGGCCGGCAAATTGCAGCTCGGTAGTGAAGTTTAACCAACCATAAATGCTGTCGGTACTGTAACTGCGGACAATATCCAGCGAGAAGGCCAGCGGATGTGCCGCCAGAATACTGACGGATCCCGGATATAGGAAATAGGCGTCATTTTGCTGATAGGTGGCGATAAACCGTTGGCTATCGCTGATGATAATTTGCTGAAAATCCGGGTATCCCTGGTACATGATATTATTTACCCGCCAGGTTGAGGTGATTGCGGTAATCCTGATGCCATTCTTGCGGCAGTTTGCTCAGGATATTGACCGGTCGTTGATGATATTCATCCTCATAAAGCCTTTGCATCAGGTTATCGCCGACCAATATGCCATTGGCGTATAGCGTGTTATTGTCGTAAAACGCGCTATCTGCCGGCGTATCTATCGGTAATTGCAGGTTATAAACCTTAATGTCGCCTTCTTTTTGCACTATGCTGATAATTTCGGCTTCGCCATCCAGCGTAAGAAGTTTACTGGTCTGGCACAGTTCACGCGCGAGGACCACACCCGATTGAGTAATAAAAGGGTGTCCCAAACTGGCGATAATCGTGCGTATTTTATTGCTGGCATCTTGTGCTGTGATTTCAACATAATGGCGCTCATGTCCGGTGGTGATATCGTCGACCCTGAGTGCGCCGCCATGTTGCGACCGTATATGTTCGCCGGTGCTTATGGCGCTAATGAGTTTCTCGCTGCCATCCTGCATCAGTATTTTCGTGTTCTCTCCCAGGCAACCGTAAACGATACACATGGGTTTTAATGAGGCAGTATTTAAAAAACGCTGATCAGGCTCAATGTTTTTTGGTGCGTTGGTAATAAACGCGATTATGTTTCGTCCCTCGACGTTCAGATTGACTCGGAATACATAATAAACCCATTCGCCAGATTCAAAGTCGACCTGGTTGAACTTCAACCAGTTCAGATCCCAAGATAAGGTATCGTTATTAATTTGCGTGTTGGGCGAGTTGAAGATATTTAAATCGTTATAAGGTGTCACCGGATCGCCGCCGGCGCGCGAGCGTATCAGATAAATGATGTTTTTGGCATTGACTGGCCGACCCTCGACAATGTCTATTGTACCGTAATAAGTGATATTGCCTTTGATGGGAACCCGTACCGTACCGTCGCCATCGTAAGTATAACGATAGTCGCAATCTGCAGCGTCACGCGTTAAACAAATTTTTATTGCATCCTGGTTATAGAGACTGCGCGGCGAATCATTGTAAATACTTTTAGGGTAGCTTTGCGTAGTAATGATTTCCGCACCATAAAAAGTATTTTGGCCAATAGTTTGCGCAAAGGTATAAATGACCGTGACCGGAAAGTCGTCGGAGAGCTGGCTTTGCGGATAATCGCCATTCGCGGTAATGGCGCAGTCCGCAGCGTAAATATAGGCTTTGTTGAATGTTACCTGGCCAACATTCATCGCCTCGCCGTCAAACAAACCCAGCGTTTGCGTCACATTGGTGGCAGAAACCGGCAGAGAGCCAATGGCATCAGCGCGATAGCTTCTGCCGTCGAGGGAGTCCAATCGCACGATGCTGTAAACCGGCTGGGCGTCGCCGTTGCCGGCCTCGCTCAGCCGGCCTGCCGTACCTTTACTCTGTTTCGATTGTTGCCAGCGTTGGGTGAATTGCGGCGAAACGCCTGGAATGACCCCCGCCAGTCTTAATTGGATATCGTAGAAGTCGACCAATAATGGATTGCCTGGTTCAATAATAAATATGCCGGTATTGCTATACTGGTTGATAACCGCTTTAACGATATTCTTTTCATCGGAGGTATAATCTTGCGTGATCATAATCTCAGGTACCCAATAAAATTCTGGCACGTTCGTGCGAAAATATCGACGGATAAAAAATTGGCGATAAATGAATGACGGATTTATTTACAGGTTTCTTTGCAGTAAGAATAAAGGGCGCTTAAGCTGTTGGAACCAAGATAGGCTTCAAACTCACCGTCGGTCGGTTGGATGTTTGAGTCCGCAGTCATGCTGAAAAGTTCTTGAGCAAACATATCTTTGGTGGCGGAAGGTTTATTTTGAAAGTAGGTCGTTAATTTCCCTTTACTCACCTTGCGTATCCAGGCGAACTCACCGCCAAGGGTGACCTGACCGGTGAAGATAAAGTTGTTGCTGGTATAAACGCTGATCTCATTGGGATAGGTCTGATAACGAACAACCTGATTGACTTCAATATTCTCCAGGGTTTCTTCCCAGGTTTCTCTTTTTATCACATTTAAGGCAAAGTCCTTGCCGTCAACCGGTCCGTCTTTTGCATCGGCCGTCCCTCCAAATAACATTGGGCAACCTCTGGCAAAACCGATGGCTTTCAAACCCAGCAGAATGAAATCATTATTCCCGACAGCTTTAGGGTCGCTGTCAAGAATGACATATTTTTTAATGGGCATAGTCAGGTCCTCATACATTTGTGAGTATAAAAATAGAATGTATTTGTTGGTTTTTCGCGGTGCTTGACTCACCTTCAACAATAGCAATGGCGACTAAAAAATCAACAGACACATAAAAATAAATGAAGTATTTTTTTGTTGATATCTAGATAATCAAGTAAATCACGGCGTTAAAAAAACAGATGACAAATCTTTTAAATAATCAAAAAAAGAGGATGCGATAGTTCTGTTTTTGTTAAATTCGCGTATTAGCGTATCAAATCAATACATTGAAAAATGCCATTGTTTGAACGGGGTGGGCAGCCTACCATTTACTGTGATTGTTAGCACTGTAATCAATGTGTCGCTTAGGAATTTATTTATTAATGGTAGTTATGGAAAGGGAAGTTAGCAGAAGAAATAGCGATGACAATACATCAATAGTGATATTTATTCCAAACTAACTATATACGAGTGCAATGACCTGTCAGAGCCTTTCGAATCGTAAAAACTCACCGAAGCGAGCCAGATCCCGGCTCGATCATGTCAAATTTCCCAGCCGTGAAGCCGGAAGATCACTGTGGATGAACCTTCTATAGACAGGGGGGCAGTTTGGATATCGAAAATTATTGTACGTTAAGCCTGTTTTTTAACCACAATCTGTCGAGGGTATATGACTCAATCTCTGATGTATGAAATCAATGAGCGCTCTTGTTTTAGCGGGCAAGTAACGCCGATCTGAATAAAGTGCGAACAATTGCAATGGGGCTGCCGATTGTTCAAACTTAACCTCGATTAACCGTCCATCGCTAATGTAGGGTTGGCAGGCTTGTTTCGATAGAATTGCAAAACCGACACCGGATACCGCAGCGCGTCCTGCCATCTCTCCGCTGTTTACCCGATAATGCCCTTTAACCTTGATTGTCTCGAATCCCCCCTTTTTATTGACAAACTGCCAGGGAGCACCTTTCAGTGCACTTACCGTTGTAATACAGGGTAATTCTTCAAGTTGCTGGATATGAGAAGGGGTGCCATAACGCTGAATGACGGAGGGGGCTGCAACGATGGTGCAAGGGATAGTCACCAGATGACGGGCTATGTAGTCACTGTCATCCATCTGACCACGGGTAATAATGACAGCTAAATCCAGATCATCTCGCAGGGATTCGAAACCTGACAAATTTGTGACACAGCTGATCTCCAGGTCCGGGTACTGACAGGCGAAATCGGCAATAACAGAACCCAGCAATGCAGGACCTATTTCATTGGGAATACAGATACGTAATGGGCCCTTGAGTTGCATTTGCCGCAACGTTAATTCTGTCTCGGTTTGCTCAAGCGCCTCCAGTAATGGCTTCGCTCGGGTATAGAGGAGGTGCCCCGCCTGGGTGAGTTTCATATGTCGGGTACTGCGCTCAATGAGCTGAAGATTCAGTTTTTCTTCTAACTGAGAAATACAACGACTAACATTTGATGTCGGCATTTCAAGGACTTTCGATGCCCCAACAAAACTTTCTCTTTCAACCACCGCAATGAACACTTTCAGGGTATTAAAATCAAGAGCCGAACGCATCAATTATCCCATATATGATAATAATAAGTGCCATTTTTACCATGCAATGAACACCATTGATAGCAGTTAAACTCGGATATCTTTCATCCATAGGTTGCTTGCTATGCCACTGGTCACACAGACGTTTAATCATAAAGCCCTCATGCGGATAGCCATTGCAATGGCTTTTATCCAGTTCACTAATGCGCTGGAATATATGGTGTTCAACCCTGTATTTGCTTTTATGGCAGCAGATTTCGCAGTTCCCGTATCATTCTCAGGCTATGTGTCCGGTATGTACACATCTGGTGCAGTCCTCTCGGGAGTTATCGCCTTTTACTGGATTGGTCATTTCAATAAGAAACGTTTTTTAATCGCCAATATGGCACTATTAGGCCTACTGACACTTTTGACTACATTCACCTCCAGTTTTAGTCTTCTGCTTACCCTACGATTCTGTGCAGGGCTGGTTGGAGGGACGACAATGGGTGTGGGTATAAGCATATTGATAAACAACGCGCCGACTAACTTGCGCGGAAAAATGTTGGCGACGGTGATTGCGTCATTTTCGATGGTAAGCATTGCAGGAGTGCCCACTATATTATTTTTGTGCACAAATTATGGTTGGCATGTTGCTTTGTGGTTAATAAGTACACTTTGTTTGTTGGCATTGCCACTGATTGTATCCATCATCCCCCAAGACCCCGTCTCTTTCGACACGCTCCGCACGCAGTCTCTCGATGTGGATACTGTACTGTTCGCCTCCAGTAATGCGCTTGTACAGTTTAGTCCAATGCTGGTCATTCCTATTCTGGTACCACTAATGACCCAGCAATTGGGCGCTTCGCAAGACCTGTTGCCTTGGTTGTTCTTCGGTGGGGGTGTTACAGGTTACCTGTCTACAAAAATTACAGGCGCGTTAACCACCCGTTTTTCTGCTTTGATTCTGGCTACAGGTTCAACCATCGTCTTTATACTGAGTTTGCTAATACCCATCCTGGGTTATCAGCATGCAGCGTTATTTATTACTTTATTTCTCGGTGCATCTTACAGTCGTCTGGTTTCATCTTCAGCGGTTACGATTCAATTTCCTGATGACAGGCAACGAGCTGGATTCTCTTCATTACAAACATCAATAATGTATCTGATTACAACCGTCGCATTTTTCCTGTCCGCTTTTCTATTACCTAATCATGGCATGGCACCACAAAATGTGAATAAGTTGCTGGCGGTATGTGCAATTTCCTCATCGGGGTTCCCAATTGTCGTTATCATTCTGCAAAAGAAACTGGCTAAACGTTTTCATCTTTCAGCAATGTCATCCTAACCACTGTTTGTTTTCTAATCGTTTGATTTTACCAATATCACCGGGCCAGCAACGCATGTGTACGCAGTGAGATTTTATGGCCGCTGTGCGGCCAGCCTCAATGGAGGGAATTATTATCCTGCTTAAACGCTGTTGGCCGTTTTTTCGAGCGCAAGCTTTACTGCCTTCAATGTCCTTCTTCGGATCCAGCCGCTGCCCGCTCTGATCGCCAGCCAGTAGCCGGCCATTTTTAACCGCGTCGCTCTGTCAGGGCAGTGGATGAAGGTTTCCGTGCAGAGTGCATATTCATCGGGGGCGAGTTGTTGTACCTGATATCGCAGCAGCAGCTTTGCGCTACCCGGCCGTAGCGCGGCGCAATAGGCGTCGATATCCGGTACATCTTCAAGGCCGAAATCGGTTCGCCAGAATTGGCCTCTTAAGCCATAGCAAAGTTCGGTTGGCGAGTTTTCCAACAAAGTGAAACTCTGTAGCCCAAACGGACTACTGGCACTTTCAGATTTATGGCGTCGTAATTTTTGCGGCAGTTGCCGCACCGACATTAACGTTTTAATAATGACATCCTGCTGGATATCATAAGCAGCAATTGCCGGTAATATTTTTTCGGGGCAAGCCGTATTTATGACGGTGCGATGCCGCTCATAGAACTGAAACTGCGGCAGATATAGAGGGACATTTTGCCAGCCAGCGAGAGCATTCTTCGTGACAAATCCCAGTACCATCATGTTATTACTCCCTTAACTGCATCGATTGCCACAACGCATTCCATGGCTTAAAACATAAATACGCACGGCGGCCATTGTGAAACAAGGGTAAGGTTTTATCAATTTTTTGCTGCTGAATCGCCACAGGTTTTATAAACGCTTCTGGCTGCCCTTTGAATAGCATCGCTGACGTCGACCCGTCCCGTTACGATAAGTAACCATTGACCCAGTCTGAACGTTCTGGTCGGGGTGTGCGACAGGAGGGCGTTTGGGTTCTCACCGCAGTGTTCCCCCGAAGGTGAAAAGCCGCACGAGGCAGGTTCGATGAAGGGGCGGTGCACTGCCCGGCAGTAAATCCGCCCCTTTGTCTGGTTGTTAAACCCCGGCAACAGACTCGCGAACGAAGTCTGCATAAGTACGCAGCGGGTGCCCGATAAGGGTCTGGAGATGTTCTACGGTTCCTTCAGCGGCTTGCATGCCGAACGCCTGGATACCTGCCATCATCAGGCGCATGTCATAAGCCAGCCAGGTGGGACTGTATGAAGTGAGTTGGCCTTCGAAAGCCGCGAGGTCATCCCCCCCGTATAGGATCTCCCGACCCAGGGCAGAGCTCCATATTTTCGCCACGGACGCACCGGTCAGCGGTTGCGGCCCAATCAACTCCAGCGTTACACGCGCCTGCGCAGACGATGCTCTGTCGCGCCGCAGCAGCTCAGCCACGGCGACATCCGCGATATCGCGCGCATCAATCATTGAGACGCCTGCCGAGCCGATTGGCATCGGATATACCGAGTAGTTCTCAATCGTCTGTTGAACCATGCGGTCGTTTTGCATGAAGTAAGCCGGACGCAAAATGGTTGCAGGCATGTCGTGGCTTTCGATCATGCGTTCAACCGTGTGCTTGCCGGTAAAGTGCGGGACGTCAGTAAACTTGTCGGCATGAATCACCGACAGATAAACGATGCGCTCGATGCCCGCCTCGCGAGCGAGGTTCAGCGCGATCAGGGCTTGCGTAACCTCGTCGGGCGTAACCGCATTAATCAGAAACAGCGTACGTACCGAAGACAGCGCGGCGCGCATCGAGGCGACCTCGGTGAGATCTGCAACGACTTCAGTGACGCCGGCCGGGAACCTGCGCTTACCCGCCTGGCGGACAAGCGCTTTGACCTCGGCACCTGCGTCAGCCAGGCCCTGAGTGATGAGTGAACCAATAGTGCCCGTGGCACCAGTAACGAGAATGCTCATGTTTGAAACTCCTGCATGGGTATAGAGTTAACGAGAAAAGTCCGCAACGACTTTGCCGGTCCGTGAAACAGTACGATTGCGTTCGATCGCTCCGGGAATATCTGCGAAGCCCACGACGTCGCCAATTCTGGACTGAAGGGTGCCGCCGGCGACTTCTTTGGCCAGTTTTTCCAGCAATTCGGGATCGGGCTTATTCATAAACCAGAGCCCCCGGCGGTTTTCCGGCGTGCGGGTCAGAATGTCCGGCGACGACGTACCTATCACAACGCCGTCCTGAGCCAGTACCTGCCAGGAGCGGTCCAGCACTTCACCCCCGACGTAATCGAGCACCAGGTTTATGTCCCGGGCGACGTCCTCGAAACGTTGAGAGTGGTAGTCGATGACACAATCGGCGCCGAGGCTGCGCACAAAGTCCAGATCGGCCGTACCCGCAGTCGCGAAGACCTCGGCGCCGGCCCGTCTGGCGTATTGCACGGCATAGGCGCCCAGTCCACCGGCCGCGCCATGAATAAGGATCCGCTGGCCCTGATAGAGCGGGCCTGCGTGATGCAAGCTGTTCCAGGCTGAGACGGCGGCTACGGGGATGGCGGCAGCATGAACGTCGTCCAGACCCTCGGGTATCGGGGAGAGGCTTGCTTCATTGATTGCCAGGAACTCGGCGTACGCACCCAGTTCTGCCATTGCGGCCATGACGCGGTCGCCGACGCGAAAGCGAGAGGCATCGGGCCCGACAGCGTCGACAATTCCTGCCATCTCGGCACCCAGGATGAGGGGGAAGGGAAGCGGAAAGGCATTTCGCACCTGGCCTTCGCGAACTTTCCAGTCAATACCGTTCACGCCAGCGGCTTGAACCCGAACCCGAACCTGGCCTTGCCCCGGTGTCGGCTTTTCGACCTCTGCCACTTCCGCGGCATCGGCCCCGCCGTAGTTACGGATCAGTACCGCGCGTTGTATGTTGTTCATTGCAGTTCCTCGTATCAAGTTTTGATAGCGAAACAGTATTCCGTTGCAATTAAAAAACAAAGAGCATAAAAAATAGACACCTTGTTTCAAAAATGGAACACCATGAACCTGAACGCGCTGTCTGATTTTATACTCGTCGCAACGAATGAGGGGCTGGGGAAGGCAAGCCGTGCGAGCGGCATTTCCAAAGCCACGTTATCGCGACGGATCGCCGATCTTGAGGAGCAACTGGGGGTGAGGCTGATCGAGCGTAGCGCTCGCGGCTTAAAGCTCACCGACGCCGGCGAGATGCTGATGTCCCGAACCGAAGGTCTGCTGAGTGAGGTGACCGAGGCCATGACGGCGGTCGGTGACGGTGTTTCGACGCCTCGCGGACGTTTGCGTGTAGCCGCTCCGGTCCTGTTCTCCCAGCTTGCGATGGGGCGCATTGGCGCCGAGTTTTGTGCGGCCTACCCGGAAATTGAGATTGAAATCGTGGCGGAAGATCGCATGGTGGATCTCGTCGAGGAACAATTTGACGTCGCCATTCGCATCAACCCGAGTCCGGACAGCAATTTAGTCGGGCGGTGTTTCGCCAAAGACAGGCTGGTTGTCGTAGCCGCGCCTGGAATACTCAAGCCGGCGCCCGGTGCAATTAGACCCGTTCCCAGTATCGTAACGTCGAATTTCCAGTTTACCCACTGGAGTCTCGATGGAGGACAACTGGTCCTGGAGCCGATCCCAAAGCTGCGCTTCTCTTCGTTACTGATGGTCCGGGATGCGGCTATTGCCGGCGGTGGTGCTGCCCTCATTCCGCAGTCCATCGCATGGAACCAGCTTGCCCGTGGCGATTTGGTTCAATGGGGCACCGTGTCGGGCGCAGAGCGGACACTTTGGGTATTGCATACCTCCAGGCGGCTTGCTGCGCCAAAGGTTCGTGCATTCGTCGATTTCCTGTGCGCCAGATACCCGGACATGTCGCTGGTTCTGACGGGGTGACGTTACGATACTGATGAAATAGCGTGGACAGTAAATACAGGTATCGAACGCTTTGGTCATCTGGATAAATAAGGAAATTATGATGAAGAGAGAGACATTATTCAGTTACGCCCGGGAGCATTTTAAATCCGAGCCGGAATATCTCTGGAGCAAGCTGCCGGGTTATGCCGTACTTCGCCATCATGACGGAGCCAAATGGTTCGCTCTCGTGATGAATGTACCCGGTACAAAGCTGGGCCTGCAGACGGATGCTGTGTTGGATGTCCTCGAAGTGAAAGTCAGGCCGGAGTACATCGGCTCATTGCGTAAAAAAGACGGCATTTTGCCCGCTTACCATATGAACAAAGAGCACTGGGTCAGCGTGCTTCTTTCCGGGCCGCTAACGCCAAAGGAAATACATGAACTGCTTGCTGACAGCCATGAGCTGACCTCCTGACAATATCATTCAAAAAACAAGAATCGCGTGAGATTGCAGACATCAGCGATTGCTGAACGACAGCGTCGCGACAGGGCATCAGATGGGCTCGATGGCATGGCCACCGGCGCGGTGTAACCGGGATTGTCGCGCGGTGATCGCGGGTCTCTCTCGCGATCACCGCGCATTGTCGATGGCTTCTTGCCGGATGGAGCAGGTTCAGGCTTGCGGAATGACGATATCGGCGCTGATGCGTGCGCCGTCGGCATCAAAGACCAGGCATTGCCCGGCCTGGAATCCCGGTTGCAATTTTTGATAGGGCCGGAAATGCGCATCGCCGGGCAGCAGCATTTTGAAGCCGTCATGGCCGTGGCATTGGCCGAACAGATAGGTGTTGTTACCTAGCCGTTCGACCACTTCGCAGTGGAAATCAAGGCGTAACGGTGAATCGGAGTGGGTTGTCAGGTGCTCGGGGCGGATGCCGAGCGTAACCGGCTCGCCGGGAGCGACTTGCAGGGTGGAGAGGGTGAGAGCCAGGGTTTTGTCCGGGCCTATGGAGACGGTCAGGAGCTCCGGCGTCCAGCTCACCACGGTGGCCGGTAAAAAGTTCATCTTCGGCGAGCCGATAAATCCGGCGACGAACTTGTTGATAGGGTTGTAATACAGCGCCATCGGCGCGCCCATCTGTTCCACCTTGCCGTAATTCATGACCACAATCTTGTCGGCCAGCGTCATCGCTTCAACTTGATCGTGGGTGACATACACCATGGTGGTTTTCAGCTCCTGGTGCAGCTTGGCGATATGCAGGCGCATATCGACCCGCAGCTCGGCATCCAGGTTGGAAAGCGGTTCATCGAACATGAAGACTTTGGGATTACGTACGATGGCACGCCCGATGGCGGTACGTTGGCGCTGGCCACCGGAAAGCTGTTTGGGTTTTCTGTCGAGCAGGTGAGTAAGCTGCAGGGTTTTTGCCACCATCTCGATTTGATGGCGGATCTCTTCTTTTGGCGTTCCGTTCACCTTTAACCCATAACCCATGTTTTCGGCGACGGTCATGTGCGGGTAGAGCGCGTAGGACTGAAACACCATGGCGACGCCCCGGTGAGCGGGGGCCACATCGTTAACCCGTTCTTCGCCAATCAGAATATCTCCGTCGCTGATCTCCTCCAGGCCGGCAATCATGCGCAACAGCGTAGATTTACCGCAACCAGACGGCCCCACGAACACGGCGAATTCACCGCCCTTAATCTCAAGGTTGATATTGTGCAACGTCACCGTTTTACCAAAACGCTTGGTGACATTCCTCAGTCTTATGCTGGACATCTTGTGGATCCTCGGAAGTTATCAATCGGCAAACCCTGTCAGGGCGTCTTCTGGCCGTTATCTTTGTGGTTATGTAATACGTATAACAATTATTTTCTCATCGTCATAACGGCCAGAAAGTCTTGAAAAGACTATAACTGCGCTGGATTTCAAGCCATATCACCGGTTTTCATTTCTGCAATAACGATCACACAATGATGATAATTGTATAGAGTTGGCGCGGTTCTCAGCGTAGCGTATAACAAGCCGAGGCAATGACGGGATTATGGCATTAAGTGTTGTAATACCGAACATTGTGACAGGCCTGAAGCATCTAATCCCAAAGTGATAAAACAAAAATGTAATACCTTCACATGAGGTGGGTAATGAAAACCAAAACAATCACTGCTCTGGTACTGGCCACATTGGCGGCCAGTCAATATTCCGGTTTCGCCCTCGGGGCTGCAGGCCAACAGCTTACCGTCTGGGAAGACATCAAGAAGTCCGACGGCATCAAGGATGCCATCGCCGATTTCGAAAAACAGAACAACGTAAAGGTTAACGTGTTGGAAATGCCGTTCGCGCAGCAGATTGAAAAGCTGCGGTTGGACGGCCCGGCCGGTATCGGCCCCGATGTGCTGGTGATCCCTAACGATCAGGTGGGTGCGGCGGTGGTGCAAGGTTTGTTATCGCCGATAAAGCTGGATCAGGCCACAGCCGACACGTTCACCAAGCCGTCCATCGGCGCGTTCACCATGAATCAAACGCTGTATGGCGTGCCGAAGGCGGTAGAAACGCTGGTGCTGATTTACAACAAGGATCTGCTGCCGCAGCCGCCGGCTAATCTGGATGCCTACTACGACTTCTCCAAACAGCAGCGTGCGGCGGGTAAATACGGCCTGCTGGCCAAGTTTGACCAGATTTATTACAGCCGCGGCGCGATCGCCGGCATGGGCGGTTATATTTTCGGCAACGACGGCAAAGGCGGGCTGAATCCGCTGGATATCGGCCTGAACACCCCCGGCGCCGTTGAAGCCGTGACCTACCTGAAAAAATTCTACGCCGATGGCCTGTTCCCGGCGGGCATCATCGGTGATGGCGGGTTGAACGCCATCGATTCCCTGTTTACCGAGAAGAAAGCCGCAGCGGTGATCAACGGCCCGTGGGCCTTCCAGCCTTATGCCGACGCGGGCATCAACTATGGTGTAGCGCCGCTGCCCACCTTGCCGAACGGCAAACCGATGAACTCTTTCCTGGGCGTGAAAGGCTATGTGGTCTCCACCTGGAGCAAGGATAAGGCGTTGGCGCAGAAGTTCATCGAGTTTATCAATCAGCCGGCCTACGTGAAAACGCGCTATCAGGTGACCAAAGAGATCCCTCCGCTGGTGGCGATGATTGACGATCCGCTCATCAAGAACGACGAAAGGGCCAGTGCGGTAGCCATTCAGGCCAGTCACGCGACCGCCATGCCGGGCATTCCGGAAATGCAGGAAGTCTGGGGGCCGGCCAACGCGGCGCTGGAACTGAGCATGACCGGCAAACAGCCGCCAAAAGCGGCGCTGGACGATGCGGTCAAACAAATCAAAATGCAAATCGAAGCGATGCAGGCCAGCAACCAGTAACCGAGCAACGGGAGGTCTCCTCCCGTTTTCAAGAAGGAGCAGTGTGTGATTGTCACTCCAAGTGAAAAGTTGTCCGCCGACCGCGGCCGATACAGCCATTCCGTGGGGGCGCTGATATTGGCGCTGATCCCCGGGTTTGGTCAGTTCTATCATCGCCAATGGGCGAAAGGGCTGATCTTTCTGGTGCTGCTCAGCAGCTTTGTCGGGGTGACCTGGCAGTTCCTCACCGAAGGGCTGTGGGGGCTGTATACGCTCGGCAGTGAAGTGCCACGCGATAACTCCATTTTCCTGTTGGCGGAGGGGATCCTCAGCGTACTGGTGATTGGCTTTGGCCTGGCGATTTACGGCCTGTCGATACGTGACGCCTGGGTGAACGGCAGAAAGCGCGATGCCGGTATGGCGCTGAACAGCGTGCGCAAGCAATACCAGATGCTGCTGAGCGAAGGCTTTCCTTATCTGATGATCACGCCGGGGTTTATCCTGTTGGTGTTCGTGGTGATCTTCCCCATTCTATTTGGCTTCTCTATCGCCTTTACCAACTACAACCTGTATCACACGCCGCCGGCCAAGCTGGTTGATTGGGTCGGGTTCAAGAACTTTATCAATATCTTCACCCTGTCGATCTGGCGCTCCACCTTCTTTGACGTGCTGCAATGGACCGTGGTCTGGACGCTGTTGGCCACCACACTGCAATGTACGGTAGGGGTGATGTTGGCGATCCTGGTCAATCAGAAGGATTTACGCTTCAAACCGCTGATCCGCACCATTTTCATTTTGCCTTGGGCGGTGCCGGGTTTTGTCACCATTTTGGTGTTCGCCGGCATGTTCAACGACTCGTTCGGGGTGATCAACAATGCCATTCTGGCGTTTTTCGGCATCGCGCCGAAAGCCTGGATGACCGATCCGTTCTGGACCAAAACAGCGCTGATCCTGATGCAGACCTGGCTGGGCTTCCCGTTTGTGTTCGCCATGACCACCGGCGTGCTGCAGGCGATCCCGGATGACCTGTACGAAGCCGCGACCATGGACGGAGCGAGCACCTGGACCAAGCTGCGCACCATCACGTTACCGCTGGTGCTTTACTCGATTGCGCCGATCATCATCACGCAATACACCTTCAATTTTAACAATTTCAATATCATCTACCTGTTCAATAACGGCGGCCCGGCGGTGGCCGGCTCCAACGCAGGGGGCACGGATATTCTGGTGTCCTGGATCTACAAGCTGACGATGTCGTCTTCGCAATACGCCATCGCCGCCACCATCACCATTCTGTTGTCGATTTTCGTGGTAGGCATCGCGCTGTGGCAGTTCCGCGCCACCCATTCGTTCAAGAACGATGACGCGGCCTAAGGGGATAGCAATGTCAAAGAGCATCAAGAAAGAGAAGTGGGTGCGTTTATCGCTGTCCTGGCTGGTGATTATTCTGGTGTCCGTCATCATCATCTACCCGCTGGTGTGGACCGTCGGCGCGTCGCTCAATGCCGGCAACAGCCTGCTGAGTAGCTCCATCATCCCGGAAAATCTGTCGTTTCAGCACTATGCCGACTTGTTCAACGGCAAGGTCAATTACCTGACCTGGTATTGGAACTCGATGAAAATCAGCTTCCTGACCATGGTGCTGACGTTGATTAGCGTCAGTTTTACCGCCTATTCGTTTTCACGCTTTCGCTTCAAGGGGCGGCAGAACGGCCTGATGTTGTTCCTGCTGTTGCAGATGATCCCGCAGTTCTCCGCGCTGATTGCCATTTTTGTGCTGTCGCAGCTGCTGGGGCTGATCAACAACCATATGGCGCTGGTGTTGATCTACGTGGCGGGGATGATCCCGATGAACACCTATCTGATGAAGGGCTATCTGGATGCGATTCCGAAGGATTTGGACGAGTCCGCCCGGATGGACGGCGCCGGCAACTTCCGGATTTTCATCGAGATCATCATGCCGCTCTCCAAGCCTATTATCGCCGTGGTAGCGCTGTTCTCGTTTACCGGCCCATTGGGGGATTTCATTCTCTCCAGCACCATTTTGCGTACTCCGGACCAATATACGCTGCCTATCGGCCTGTATAACCTGGTGTCGCAAAAGATGGGCGCCAGCTACACCACCTACGCGGCGGGAGCGGTGTTAATCGCGCTGCCGGTCGCCATCTTATACCTGGCCCTGCAAAAGTACTTTGTTTCCGGCCTGACCTCTGGCAGCACAAAAGGATAATGCGATGAAAACATTCAAACCGGCTTTATTAAGCCTGTGTCTGGCGGCCGGGCTGCTGTCCGCCACGGCGTTTGCGGCGGACACCATCATCATTAAACCGCTGAACAATGTTCCGGCCGGCTTTATCAAGGGCGTGGATATTTCTACCCTGGCGGATGTGGAGCAGCACGGCGGCAAGTTCTACGACCAGAACAATGTTCAACAGGATCCGTTGGTCATTCTCAAACATAACGGCGTGAACTATGTGCGCCTGCGCCTGTGGGTCGATCCGCAGGACGGCGCCGGCCAACCTTATGGCGCCGGCAACAATAATCTCGCCACCACGCTGGCGCTGGCCAAGCGCGTCAAGGCGCAAGGCATGAAGCTGCTGCTGGATTTCCATTACAGCGACTTTTGGACCGATCCCGGCAAGCAGTTCAAGCCTAAAGCCTGGGACAAAATGAGTTATGACCAACTGAAAACGACGATCCATGACTATACCCGCGACACCATCGCCAGCTTCAAGCAGCAGGGCGTGTTACCGGATATGGTGCAGATCGGCAACGAGATTAATGGCGGCATATTATGGCCGGAAGGAAAAAGCTGGGGCCAGGGCGGCGGGGAGTTTGATCGCCTGGCCGGGTTGCTGAACGCAGCGATCGCCGGGCTGCGGGAAAACCTCGATTCGCCTTCACAGGTGAAAATCATGCTGCATTTGGCCGAGGGCACCAAGAATGACACCTTCCGTTGGTGGTTTGACGAGATAACCCGGCGCAATGTGCCGTTCGATGTCATAGGTTTGTCGATGTACACCTATTGGGACGGCCCTATCTCGAAGCTGCAAACCAATATGGACGACATCAGCAAGCGGTATAACAAAGACGTGATTGTGGTTGAGGCCGCTTACGGTTATGGGCTGGAAAATTGCGACGATACCGACAACAGCTTCTCCGCCAAAGAAGCGCAGGATGGGGGATATCCTGGCACTGTTCAGGGGCAGGCCGATTTTATTCGCGATCTGATGCAGAGCATTATTAACGTGCCGGATAACCGTGGCAAAGGCGTGTTTTATTGGGAACCAACCTGGATCGCCGTGCCGGGCGCCGGTTGGGCTACGCCGGCCGGGATGAAATATATCGGTGAATCCGGCAAGGATGGTAACGCGCGAGAAAATCAGGCGCTGTTTGATTGCCGGGGTAAAGTGTTGCCTTCATTAAAGTCATTTAATTAATTGCGCCGTCCGTAATAAAGAATTTCAGTAATTATTTTCTAAGGAATCATGATGAATAAATTTCCTCCTTTGAGTGCAAAGGTGCCTGGCCTATTGCATGGAGCAGACTACAACCCGGAGCAATGGACTCATTATCCGGGCATGGTGGAGCAAGATGTAGAGCTGATGAAGCAGGCTAACTGCAATATTATGTCGGTGGGAATATTCAGCTGGTCGAAGCTTGAACCTGAAGAAGGGAAATATCAATTCGCCTGGTTGGACGAGGTGTTGAATAAGTTATATGAGCAGGGTATTCACGTATTTTTGGCTACGCCAAGCGGCGCGCGCCCGGCGTGGTTGTCGCAGAAATACCCGGAGGTGCTGCGCGTGGGGCGCAATCGGGTACCGGCGTTGCACGGCGGCCGACACAACCATTGCCTGTCATCCCCGGTGTATCGCCGCAAGGTGAATGAGATCAACCGGGAGTTGGCGCAGCGCTATGCGCACCATCCGGCGGTGATCGGCTGGCATATTTCCAATGAGTACAGCGGCGAGTGTCATTGCAGCCGTTGCCAGAGCGATTTCCGCGATTGGTTGCAGCAGCGTTATCAGACGCTGGATCAGTTGAACGAGGCCTGGTGGAGCGATTTCTGGAGCCACACCTACAGCGACTGGTCGCAGATTGAATCGCCTGCGCCGCAGGGTGAGGTGTCTATTCACGGCCTGAACCTGGACTGGCGGCGTTTTTGCAGCACTCAGGCCACCGATTTCTGTGCGCAGGAAATTGCGCCGCTGAAGGCGGCCAATCCAGACTTGCCGGCCACCACCAACTTTATGGAATATTTCTACGATTACGATTACTGGCAGATGTCGAAAGTCATCGATTTCATCTCCTGGGACAGTTACCCGATGTGGCATAACCGGCAGGACGAAACCGGTCTGGCCTGCTATACCGCGATGTTCCATGACCTGATGCGCAGCCTGAAACAGGGCAAGCCGTTTGTCTTGATGGAATCGACGCCGAGCGTCACCAACTGGCAGCCGATCAGCAAGCTGAAGAAGCCGGGCATGCATATTCTCTCCTCACTGCAGGCGGTCGCGCACGGTGCGGATTCGGTGCAGTATTTCCAGTGGCGCAAAAGCCGCGGCTCGGTGGAGAAATTCCACGGCGCGGTGATTGACCACTCAGGGCGGCTGGATACCCGCGTCGGCAAGGAGGTGAGCGAACTGGGCCGGTTGCTGGCCGCCATGGCACCGGTCGCCGGTAGCCGGGTCGAGGCGCGGGTGGCGATTATCTTCGATTGGGAAAGCCGCTGGGCGATGGACGATGCGCAGGGGCCGCGCAACGCCGGGCTGTATTATGAACAGACGGTGGTGGAGCATTATCGGCCGTTCTGGGAGCAGGGGATCGCGGTGGATATCATCAACGCCGATTGCGATCTTTCAGGCTATAAGCTGGTGATTGCGCCGATGCTGTATATGGTGCGCGAAGGCTTTGCCGCGCGGGCGGAAGCCTTTGTCCGGCAGGGCGGCCAGTTTGTCGCCAGCTACTGGAGCGGCATCGTCAATGAAAGCGATTTGTGCCATCTGGGCGGTTTCCCGGGGCCACTGCGGCCGTTACTGGGCATCTGGGCAGAGGAGATCGACAGCCTGACGGACGAAGAGAACAACAGCATTCGCGGTGTGCCGGGCAACGAGCTGGGTTTGCAGGGCAGCTATCAGGCGCGCCACCTGTGCGAACTGATCAATCTGGAAGGCGCCACCGCACAGGCGGTCTACGGCGGTGATTTCTATGCCGGCCGCCCGGCGTTGACGGTCAACCGCTTTGGCGACGGCAAGGCGTGGTACGTCGCATCGCGCAACGATGCCTCTTTCCAGCGCGATTTCTTTATGGCGATAGCGCAGGAGCTGGCGTTGCCGCGCGCGCTGGACACACTATTGCCGCCGGGCGTGACCGCACAGCGGCGCACCGACGGGGAGTCCGAGTTTATTATCGTGCAAAACTACAGCGACAAGGCAAAAGCCGTGGAGCTGCCGGCGGTGTATGTCGATATGTCGGATGCGGATACCTTGCATGGCGAAATGGCTCTGGCGCCCTGGGGCTGCCGCATATTGACCCGCAAGTTGGTATAATTTCTTCCCCTTGCGCCCGTTCAGTCGAACGGGCGTTTTTTTACGCCTGTATCTTATGAGGAAATAACCATGGTCAGTTTGAAAGCCTTTACGCATTATTTCTCGCACCCGAAATCGCCGGTGGAAGATAATAGCGTCGAGATGTCTTTTTTAGAAACGCTGATGCGGCATCTGGGCGGCCGAGAAAATATTCGGCATGTCGATGCCTGTATTACCCGCTTGCGCGTGACGGTGGCGGATTTAGCCAAAGTCGATACGGAAGGCTTGCAGCAGTCGGGTGCTTTGGGGGTGATTATCATTGGTCAGGAGGTTCACGCGATATTCGGCAAGCAGTCTGATAATTTGCGTAAATTACTGGCTGAGCGTTTCTCGGTTAATCATCAGGAATAAAAAATAATTGGTAACCACCCTTGGGTGGTTACCAATGGACGACAGCAACCGGAGAGCATCGTCAAAGACACAGGAGATAATGATGAGAGAAAATTAAGGTACTGCCAATAAATCAAGAGCCGTTATTTACCCCGAGGCATGCCTGTTACCACCAGGCTTCAACCTGCACGCCAAAGTTCCAGGTATTGCTGGCGGTGCCGTCCTTGAATGAATTACCTTGCTCTGAATCATTGAGATAAGAAGCATATACGCGCAATTCTGGGCGGGACATGAATTCCGGCCCATCCGCCAACCCCAGCGCCAGCGTGTACTTCTCGCCGCCTTGCTTGTAGTGGCTGCCGTCTTTGTGGTCGTCTTTCTGGTAGAAAGCGCCGGCTTCGCCAATGCCGCGCACGTACTGCGTGAACTGGTACTGCGCCCGGCCTACCAGAGAGATCAGGTTGCTTTTGTCGATCGCATCGCTGAGGTCGTTGGCTGAACCCCAGGTCAACACGTGGTTGAGGGAGAACTTATCGGTAATCGGGATCAGCCCGGTATTGATCACCCTATAACCGGTGGCATCGCGGGTGTTGTTCCAGACGTCATACCAACCGCCGCCCTGGGACACCATGTTCTGCGCCAGACCTTTGGTGGCGTACTGCAGCACCATTTTGTTATAGCCGCCCAGCATATCCTGGCTGATCTCGCCGGTCAGCATCACGCCGTTTTCGGCGTCGTACAGGCCGCCGTACTCTTTTTGCTTGTTGGTCGGGTTCGGCATCGCATAGTCGATACCGAACTCGGTCCAGGCACCGGTCCACGGCTTCCAGCCGGCATAGCGCAGGTCGATATAGTTGATGTTGAGGTCGTTATCGTTGTCGACGCGGTAATCCACATCGTTGCCGTCACCGCGGATCCAGGCTACGGAGATGGCGCCCGGCCCGAAGGAGAGGTTTTCCACGCCGGCACCGGCGCCGGATATGTTCCAGTATTTGGTATCGATGATATGCAGGTCATGGCGCTGATAGTAGCGCTTGCCGCCCCAAATCACCGCGTTCGGGTCGCCCGGGATCAGCCCCTTGATTTGCAGGTTAAGCTGACGCAACCCGAATTCGGCGTCATCCCCCAGCGTGGTTTCACTGTCGTTTGAGCCGTCCGATACCATGCTGACCATAGTGTCGAGATAGAAGCTGACGTCGTTCTTTTTGTAGACTTCGCTGCCCAGTTCGATTTCACCGTAGGTATCGGATTCGTTGCCCAGGCGGCCAATTTTGTTTTTCTGCCATTCTTCCAATCCACCATCCTGAGATACGCCGACCCCGGAACGCAGGTAGCCATGGAAATCGATCCCTGGGGTCTCGACGGCAAAGGCGACCGGTGAGGAAAGCGCCATCGCCAAAGCGACAGACAATGTGCGTAGTCTTGTTTTCATGTATGCCTCATTATGTTTTTTGTATTACGTTCACATCCACGCAGCAATAGAATGGCTAATCATGACAACAAACAATCGCATTGTTGATTTATTGTGATTTAGTGCAAATAAAACAGCAGCATTTGTAACGGTTAGTGAGGGAGATCACTAAGGTTAGGCATGTGAACGAATAACTTTTTTGGAAATTTTATGGATGTGATCGGGGTAACTATGCGGTGAGGGGGGCGCCTGTTACAATCAGTCCAGAGCAATCACAGGGAACGGATTATGAAGTCTAAAAGCACCACGTTAGAGGATGTTGCCCGTCATGCCGGCGTGTCTTACCAGACGGTTTCACGGGTATTGAACAAGTCAGCCAATGTCTCTGAGGCCACGCGTCGCAAGGTCGAGCAATCCATTGAATTGCTCAGGTACGTGCCCAATCGCCTGGCGCAGCAGTTGGTGGGCAAACAGAGCCGAACGGTGGGGTTGGTCACGATTTCCCTGGCTCTGCATGCCCCTTCGCAGGTGGCGGCGGCGGTAAAACGTTACGCCAATGCGGAAGGTTATCAGGTGCTGATTTCAATGATTGATGAGAACGTCAATCATGGCATACAGGACTCGATCAACGATCTCAAATCGCAGCGGGTAGAAAAAGTCATCATCAACGTACCGCTGGAGACAACGGTGGCGGAAAAAATCGCTGCGGACAACGATGACATTACCTGCCTGTTCCTCGACGTTGACCCTTACAGTTCCGTGTTTAACGTGTCTTTCAACCCGGCGGACGGCACCCGCGCCAGCGTCAAGTATCTATACGAACTGGGGCACCGCGACTTTGCCTTGCTGGCTGGGCCGCAATACTCCATTTCGGCCAATTTGCGGCTAAAGAACTGGCAGGAGGCGCTGCAGGATTATGGCCTGACGCCGGTCACGGTGCTGCACGGCAACTGGGACGCGCAAAGTGGTTACGCCGGTGCATTGCAGATGCTGCGTGAGACCCCGCATTTCTCGGCGGTACTGGTGGGGAATGATCAAATGGCGCTCGGGCTGCTAAGCGCCTTCCATCAGAACCAACTGCCGATACCGGGGCAAAAGTCGGTCATTGGCTATGACGATGCTTATGAAAGCGCCTTCTTCTACCCGGCGCTGACCACCGTCTCGCTGGATCTGGATTTACAGGGCAAGGAAGCGGTCAGGAAGGTGCTCAACACCAGCGAGGGCGAGCCGTCGCGTGCGTCATCGATTCTGTCGGCAAAGCTGGTGATCCGTAATTCCACCGGGCCGCGCGAGCATAATGACAAGGACTTGAAGCAGATTGCCGAACAGCTGCGCCTGCTGGCGCAACGCCTGGAGCAGTGATCGCGGCCAGGCGTTGTTCTGCATCGGTATTATCAGGCTCTGGTATTTGCGTCCCAAACCGCCAGCAATGACGTTACCGAACTATCGATCACCGCATGACTGACGCCGTCGCGCGCCAACGTCGAAACGCCCAGCAGGAAGCTGTCAAACAACGTGGCGATGGCGGCAGCGTCGGTATCCTTGGCCAGTTCGCCGCCGGCAATGCCTCTTTTGATGCAGTGAATAAAACCGTTCAGCGTACGCCGGCGCGAATCGGCAAGCGGTTTCAGGACCGCAGAATGCTCCTCCGCAGCGCCCGACATTACGCCCAACGCAACCATGCATCCCTTGGGATGTTGATCTTCACACTGCATCTTCACCGAGCGGCGCAGGGAGGTTTCAATCGCCTCTCTGGGGGGCAGAGAGTCATCCCAGAGCGCATCATTGACCCGCCCATAGCTGTTGAGATAGCAGGCAACCGCTTCTCTGAACAGCGCCTCTTTCGAACCAAAGGCGGCATAAAAACTGGGTGCGGTAATGCCGCCGCCAATCTGCGCTTTAAGCTGAGCCAGAGACGTGGCCTCATACCCGTACTGCCAAAACAGATGCAATGCCTGCTGAACGGCCTCGTCGCGGTCGAACCGGCGAGGGCGACCCATTTGCGCCATGACTGACTCCACGTTTGTAAGTTATATACCGACCAGTATAAATCTTGTTGACACTCAGATGATAGCCCCTTAGCATAATTATACCACTCGATACATAAGTCAGTTCTAGTGACGTACTGACCGAAATGCACCCTGGCAAAAGAGTGCATTTCGCTGTCGCCTATATTTATACCGATCGATATATAAATGGATAAACCATGAGCCAAACAACTACCTATTGCCGAGATGCCAGGGCGATCCACGAGGAGGCACAGCGTTTGCCTATTGCCGCGCTGCTGGCATTAGCCATGACGGGATTTATTTGCATTGCTACCGAAACGCTCCCCGCCGGTTTGCTGGCCCAGATCGCACCCGGCCTGCAGGTGTCGTCTTCGCTTGCCGGACAGATGATCACCGCCTACGCGCTGGGTTCGGTACTGGCTGCCATTCCGTTGACGCTCGCCACTCAGCGTTGGCGGCGACGTAACGTTTTGCTGCTGACTATTGCGGGGTTTTTTCTCTTTAACTCGATCACTGCCATGTCGGGCAGCTTTGCGGTGACGCTGACCGCGCGCTTTTTTGCCGGCGCGGCGGCAGGGTTGGCCTGGAGCCTGCTTGCCGGTTATGCGCGCCGGATGGTGGCATCTCATCTTCAGGGCAAGGCGATGGCGGTGGCAATGGTAGGCGCACCGGTAGCGCTGTCGTTGGGTGTGCCGCTCGGGACCTGGCTGGGGTCGGTGGTCGGTTGGCGGGCCGCCTTTGGCGTTATGTCGCTGCTGTCGTTGGCGTTAATCGTTTGGGTGCTGGCAAAGGTGCCGGATTATCCGGGGCTGACGGGGGAAAAACGGATGCCGCTGTACAAGGTGTTGATGATCCCTGGCGTCAGATCGGTGTTGGGTGTGGTGCTGTTGTGGATGTTCGCTCATAACATTCTCTATACCTACGTTGCGCCCTTTGTTACGCCGGCCGGGCTTGGCGACCGGGTTGATGCGGTGTTGCTTATTTTCGGGTTGGCGTCGCTGGCGGGGATCTGGATAACCGGTCGGGTGGTTGATCGCCACCTGAGAACTGCGGTGCTGACCAGCCTCGCGCTCTTTGCCGCCACCAGTGTGCTGTTGGGCGTGGCACTCCAGAATGCGGGGGGGATCTATGTTGGCATGGTGTTATGGGGGCTGAGTTTCGGCGGTGCGGCGACGCTATTGCAGACCGCACTGGCGGATGCCGCCGGTGAAGGTGCGGATACGGCGCTGGCCATGAACGTAGTCACCTGGAACAGCGCCATTGCGGGCGGCGGCATTTTCGGCGGGATTTTGCTTGATCGGTATGGCCCGGCGTCTTTCCCTTGGGCCGCGCTGGCGCTGTTGTTGGCCGCACTGGCTGTCGCGGCCGTGGCTAAACGGCACGGGTTTTCTGCGGGGAAACGTCAGGGCTGAATCCGGAGGTTTCAGATGGCGCATTCCGTGCGCCATCCGGCTTCAACTCGGGTCAGGTGTTATCCACCCGGGGATTGGAACGGGTCGGTTGGCTGGGGTATTCCACCTGATGCTTGTGCAGATAGTCCCGTATCAGTTGCCGGATCACCTGAGAAGGGGTGACGTCCTGTTGCAGACACAGCTCTTCAAGGGCTTTTTTCTTATCCGGATCGATGAGTATCGTCAGTCGCGCCGTTTTCTTTTCCATGAGGATTCCTCCAGAGGATGATAATCAAATGATAATAACATACTGGCTAATCGGCTATTTAATTCACCGCCTTAGCTAAAATGCAGCCGTTCGATTTTGCGCGACAGAAAACCCAAATCACAGCCAAAGGTCGGGCCGACGGCGGCGGAAAGGCGGCGCAGCAGGCTGAGCGGCGTCTCAAGATGGCCCGGCGTAGCGTAAATAATGACATTGCCGCTGGGTGCCACGCAGTAAAGAACGGTTTTAAACGCGCAGTGCAAACTGTGATACAGCAGCGTGCCTTCATCGGGGACTTCGTGATAGTTCAGCACCAGCCAGCCGTGAGGCGAAAGGCGACCGGCGCATTGTTCCAGAAAAGTCCGCGTACCCTGCTGCGGGTCCATCGCGAAGGCGCTGTAGAGATCGGAAAATATCAGATCATAATGCCGCGTGGCGGGAGCCTGCAAAAAATCGGCGGCATCGGCGGTGTGCAAGATGACCGTTTCGTCAGCGGGCAGGGTGAAATAACGGCGGGCTACAGACACCACCGCCGGGCGCAGTTCCACCACTTCCAGCAGCATGCCGGGATCATAGGCATGCAATGCCCGCACCAGGCTGCCGCCGCCCAGACCGAGGATCAACGCCGCCGAAGGGGGCTGCCAGGCCACCGCCATCAGCATGGTTTTGATGTAGTTGTGAACCGGCACCTGCGGCGCACTGATGCACATTTTACTCTGCTCGCAAATGCCGTCGAAACGGAGGGTGCGATAGTCTTTGTGGTCAGAAACAATAATTTCGCCGCAGTGGTCTTCCTCCCGAGCGATCACCTGCCCACGGGGAGAAAAATCAATACTATTTAGCAACTTATCAACAATAGACATGGTAGCTTCGCTTTGGCTCCTTGAGAAAACGGGGGGCTTATTTACGGGCGCACATAAATTCGGCAGTGCAAATGCGGCGACCATTGACCGTGGCCAGCCCGGAAAAACGGGCAATGCCGGACCGTTGCCGGACAAAGGCGACGTCCATGCGCAACTGGTCGCCGGGCTGGGCCGAGCGGTAGAAACGGGCGCGTTGAATGGCCGCAAAGTAATAATGCTCGCCTTGCGACAGCGGGCCGAGAAAGTAGTGGGCCAGCAGACCGGTGCTTTGCGCCAGCGCTTCCACCATCAAGATACCGGGGAAAACGGTAGTCTGGTGATGGCCGGTCCAAAAAGTCGGCTCATTGGCGGTAATGTTTTTGATGGCGCTTAAACGCCCATCAGTAATCGACGTGCCGGCGGGCAGAATGCGGTCGACCAGCAGACAGGGGAACCGGTGCGGCAGGATAGATTGAACATCCTGGTACTGTAGTGGATTACCATTCAGCGGCATGATTGATTTTGGATCCTGTCAGCGGAACGAAGCTCGGCCAGCGGTGGCTTATGCGCCCGGCGGGAATGTAATGACATTATAATGTCATTATCATTAGATGCACTAAATGAAAATGAGCATGCCAGCACATTAGGGATGACTGGTGACGGTGTCACTAAAGAATAAAATCGAAAATACAAGTCAATGTGTTGATTAACAGGTTTTTTAGCAGGGAGGGGATGCGGTTAGCCGCCCAGGCTATGGGCGACTAACGAGGGGATCATTTTTTGTAACGCGTCAGCTTATCGAGATAACCCATCACAAAGGCGGAAAGCACAAAGGTGAGGTGGATGATCACATACCACATCAGCTTATTGTCCGGCACGTTCTTGGCATCCATAAACACCCGCAACAGGTGAATGGACGAAATGGCGACAATCGAGGCTGCCACCTTGTTCTTCAGTGAGGTGGCGTCCATTTGGCCCAGCCAGCTCAGTTTTTCTTTGTCGTCGCTGATATCCAGTTGCGAAACAAAGTTCTCATAACCGGAGAACATCACCATCACCAGCAGACCGCCCACCAGCGCCATGTCGATCAACGACAACAGCGTCAGCACCAGATCTGCTTCGGCCATGGAGAAAATGTTCGGCAGAACATGGAGTATCTCCTGGAAGAATTTTATCGACAGCGCCAGCAAGGCCAGCGACAGGCCAAAGTAAACCGGTGCAAGCAGCCAACGAGAGGCGTACATGGCATTTTCTAGAAAGCGTTCCATAGTCATCTGAGTTCGTTACAAAAAGTGGCCCATAGTATAGCGCAAGAGGCCTGGCAAAAGGCAAGCGAGCAGGGCGAGGTGAAGGGCAAATTTCATCCAGATTATAGGCGCTCGGGACAGGGAGTTAATTCCAATTCAATATCCGGCGATTTTGTAGTTGTTTACTCCGCCATAATTTATTTTATCAATATATATTGAGCTATCGGGAAATCGTACTACGATTTAAATGCTGAAATATAGGAGGGGAGCAATCTTTTATATCGTAAGCGAATTATATATAACGGAAATGAATTAACCTACTGGAGATGGATATGGAAAATTCCCTGAATGGAAAAACAAGCGGTTGGGACAGTGTTAATGATTTACTGAATTACCATAATAGAGGTAATGGTTTAACCCTCAATAATAAGCCTTCTTTCGGTGTGGAAGAGGCCGGCAAGCAAATAGCGCGCAGTGAACAAACCTGGAATGGCGTTCATGTCACCGGCAAAGGCGCTACCGTCACTTATTCCTTTCCTGATTGGGATTATAATCAGAGTAATTTAAATGCCCGTTTCGGTTCTCCAGATACCGGTCTTAGCGCCTTTACTGCCGAACAGCAGGCGCAAGCCAAGCTTTCTTTGCAATCCTGGGCGGATGTCGCAAACCTGACTTTTGTTGAGGTCGGCCCAGAGCAAAAGTCCAACATTACCTTTGGCAATTATGAGGGTAATACTCAGGCTTATGCGATTAAGCCTTACACCGGTGCCGGTAACGACTACCGTGGGCATAATACCGACGGTCAAAGCTGGTTCAACATCAATTACGATTACGCGGATCCCCGAGATGGTGTTTACGCCAACTTGCACCCCGAACTGGGTAACTACGGCCGTTTGAGCATCACTCACGAAATTGGGCATACGCTGGGGCTGGATCACCCGGGTGTTTACAATGCCGGCCAGAATCCCAGTTATGAGAAAGGGACCTATGCCGAAGATACCCGTCAGTTTAGCGTGATGAGTTATTGGGATGAAGCTGTGACCGGCGGCGATAACGGTGGCCATTTTGCCGCAGCGCCGCTGGTTGACGATATCGCCGCCATTCAGTATCTCTATGGTGCCAATACCACCACGCGCACCGGGGATACGGTGTATGGGTTCAATTCCAATACCGGCCGGGATTTTTACAGCGCTCAAGACAGCAGCCAGAAACTGATTTTCTCCGTCTGGGATGCGGGTGGCAACGACACGCTTGATTTCTCGGGATATACACAGAACCAACGCATTAACCTGACGGAAGGCTCCTACTCCGACGTCGGTGGATTGAAGGCCAACGTTTCCATCGCCCTGGGCGCAACCATTGAAAATGCCATTGGCGGTTCAGGCAATGATGTGATTGTCGGCAATAACGCTGCCAATATTATCAAGGGCGGTGCCGGTAACGACGTTATCTACGGCGGCGGTGGGCAAGATCAACTCTCAGGCGGCAGCGGAAAGGATATTTTCGTTTTCGCCGCGGTAAGTGATTCGCCATTCAAATCCCCTGACAAGATCCTGGACTTTGAAACCGGCATCGACAAAATTGATCTGTCCTTCTTTAACCACGGCGATAAAGGCAACGACTTTATTCATTTTGTCGAGAACCTCAGCGGCCAGGCGGGAGAGGCATTGTTGTCTTACGACGCGCAAACGCATTTGAGTGAGTTAGCCCTGAATATCAACGGCAATGCCGGGCCGGACTTCCTGGTGCAAATCGTCGGACAGGCGAATGCCGCCACGGACTTTATCGTTTAAGCATGCATGCGGTGGGTGATGCCCACCGTTCTCTTATGGCTTTATTCGCCCCCCTTCATGACAATCCTTTCGCACACTGATTGCCTGAACCGCTTTGTAAGGATTTCGTAAGCGGTCAGGAAATATTTCATCAATGCATATAATAGGGTTTTAATGATATTGCTTATGATAAGCATTATCATTAACATGTATTTTATTAAGTCTACGCAGAAAGACCCTTCTTATAAAACTGTTAATTTTCGTTAATACCCTTAATCCCGATTAATTGCCGGGGGCGAAGCAACTGCGAGCAAATACCAATAATTATTGCAGGGCTAATACATGTGCAAAACTTTTAATTACCAGGGAATTATCGGGCATTCCATCCTGTGGGGGACGTTGATCGGCAGTTCCCTTAACGCTAATGCTGAAGTAAATAAAACTCCATTAGAAAAGACCACGCAAAATGAAGAGGAAATAACGGTTGTCGCGCCCGTGATTGAGAAAAAGGCCGGGACAATAACCACGATTAGCGCGCAAGACATGCAGAAAAAAGGGGGGAATGATTTCGGTTCGATAATGCGTTATGAACCGCTGATTAGCGCCACTGGCGTCAGTGGAGGATCGTCCTCGGGCAAAAGCGGTTTCGATCGCAGCGGCTATACCGGGTATAACATTCGCGGCCTGGAGAGCAATCGCGTCGGCCTGGACGTCGACGGCATTCCGCAGCCAGACGCCACCGGGCGCAGCTATGTCAGCCGAGCCGGCCTTAACACCTTTGGCATCGGCAGGGATTATATTGACCCTTACATGTACGGCCAGGTGGATATCGAATCGGGAGCGACCTCGATTGAACGTAGCAATACGTCTATCGGCGGCGCTGTTTCGTTTTCGCCGAAGTCGGCGGATCAGTACCTGTCGCCGTCCAAGCAAACTTACTTCGGTTACCAGAGCGATTACGACTCGTCCAACCGCAGTTGGCACAACGGCATTACCGCAGCTGCGGGCGATGACCAACTTCGCGGGGTGTTTGTTTATAGCCGCCGTGACGGCCAGGAAACGCGCAACAACAGTGGCACTTACCAGGCTTACCCGGCCAACTGGCATTCCAATGCGCTGATGGCGTCCGGTATCTGGCAGCCAAATGACGAACATAAACTCACCGGTACGGTGGATTACTACGATAAAGTCAACCATACCCATTACGACAGTTGGAACTCGGCCGGCAGCGCCATCCTGGGTACCGCCCAACAGCAGAGCAATACGCGCCGCTGGGGGGTGAGCGTGAAAGATGAATGGACACCGTACAATGATTTCGTCGATACCCTGACATCAAAAGCCTATTACCAACAGACCCAGGCGCATGACAACACTTACATGCCCACCAGTACCGGCAGCATGGAGCGGGTTTACTCCGACTACAACGTCAATACCTACGGCTTTGAAACGCTGATAACCAAAACGCTGGGGCGTCATGCGTTGAGCGGAGGGCTAAACGCGAGGTTAACCGATACCGAGCGGCCATTCCGTGAAGAGCCGGCCCCCAGCGTGTCCACGGCCATCATGCAACCGGAATCAAACAGCCGCAGCTACGCGTTGGGCGGTTTTGTGCAGGACAAGATCCAATTTGATCTCGACGGGCACGGTTTTGCCGTGGTGCCGGGCGTGCGCGTGGCTCACCAAAGCACCAAGCCGCAGAACCTGACCAGCCTGACCACCGGCAGCACGGTGCTGACGGAGTCCGAGCTGGAAACGTTATACGGTAAAAGCAACACCGACACCCAGATATTGCCGTCTCTCAGCGTCGAGTACGCTATTACGCCGGCGCTGATGACCTATCTGCAGTACAAGCGTGGCGCACAGTTCCCGAACGCCAGCCAGCTTTACGGCTCATGGAATCTCGGCTCCAGCTATGCGGGCACGGCGCAGTATGCGTTGATCGGCAACGCCGATCTGAACACCGAGACCAGCAACAATCTGGAATGGGGCATGAAGGGAGACGTCGTGGACGGGGTGACAATGCGCACGTCGCTGTTCTACAACACCTATAAAAACTTCATTGCGTATACCCGTTATCAACGGGCCAGCAGCCCGGACAAGTTCGCTAATGTGCCTTCCAATATCTACACCATTTATCAAGCGGAAAACCGTGATAAAGCCTATATCTACGGCGCAGAGATCAGCACCAGGCTGAATTTTGGCACCTGGTTCGAGCAGGTGAACGGGCTGAGCGCGAATTTTGCGCTGGGATATAACCAGGGCAAATCCAAGTCCAGCTATTCCGGCGATAAATATGTCGATATCGACAGCGTAGCGCCAATGAAAGCCATCGTGGGCGTGGCGTGGGATGATCCGGCGAAACGCTACGGCGCGGCGGTGACGGCAACCTTCGTCAAAGGCAAGCAGGCGACGGCGACCAACCGTGAAAGCTACAACAACGCCAGCGGCAGTACGCTCACCGACGCCACCACGGAATATCTGCGCGTGCCGGGTTACGGCCTGGTGGATATGTCCGCTTATTGGCAGGTTGCCCGCAATGTGAAACTGAGCGGCGGCGTGTATAACATCACCGACAGGAAATACCGCGATTACCTGAGCAGCCGTGAACTCACGGACTCAACCCGTCAAGATGCCTACGACAATGCGTTGGCCGTCATGCCGGGAAGAACCTTCCAGCTTGGCGTCAACGTGGATTTCTAACTACCGCATTATGATCCACCGTTAGTGCTTATGCCGCCTTTCGTCAATGAAAGGCGGCTGTTGCGCTTTCATGAGGCTAACCATCCGCGCTTAAAGGAGACTTCGGATGAAATCATGGGTTATCGGATTACTGGCGCTGCCGTTTTCGGTATTTGCCGGCGAACGTGTGATCGCGATCGGCGGAGACGTCACGGAAATTATTTATGCTCTGGGCGCCGGGCAAACGCTGGTCGCGCGCGACAGTACCAGTCAACAACCGCCGCAAGCCACGGCATTGCCGAATGTCGGCTATATGCGCCAGCTCAACGCAGAGGGGATCCTGGCGATGAAGCCCTCGTTGGTGATCGCCAGCGAACTGGCGCAACCCTCTTTGGCGTTGCGGCAGGTCGAACAGGTTGGGGTGAAAGTCGTGACGGTGACGGGTAAACCCGAATTAAGCGCGATCGACGAAAAGATCGCCGTCATTGCCGCCACCTTGGGGCGTGAAAAAGAGGGGAAAGCCCTGCAGGCCAAGCTGGATCGTCAGATGGCCGCCGTACCGACTCATCGATTGCCGGTCAGGGTGCTGTTTATCATGGCGCATACTGGCATAACGGCAATGGGCGCCGGTAGCGGCACCGCCGCAGATGGCGCCATTCGCAGCGTAGGGTTGGAAAATGCCCTGGCTGGCGTGGCGCGTTATCAGTCGCTGACTCAGGAAGGGCTGGTAGCCACCGCGCCGCAGTTGCTGGTGATAGGCAAGGCCAGCCTGCAACGGATGGGCGGAGAAGCGAATATCTGGACACTGCCGGGGTTGGCGTTTACCCCCGCAGGCAAGCATCGGCAATTGCTGGTGATTGATGACAACGCCTTGCTGAGTTTTGGCCTGGATATGCCGGCGGCCATAGGGCAATTGCGTCAGGCGGCCGTGGCCGTCGCGCCTTAACTTTTAACGCCTTTGTTATCCACGTGGCCTAATGGCCGCTCAGGGAAGCATCGATCGCGCAAACGCTGTTTGAGCGCTGCCGCGTCGGGGAAGCCGCCTTCGGTTTTGCGATCCCAGATGACAAAGCCATCCACGGTGATCTCATAAATGCCGCCGGTGCCGGGAACCAGCGTCACGGCGGCCAAATCGGTGCCGAAGGTGTGGAGCAATTCTTGCGCCATCCACGCGGCGCGCAGCAGCCAGTTGCATTGCGAACAATAGTGAATGGTGACAGCGGGGGACGTTTTCATTGAACGGGCCTGGGCGGTAAGATTTCCTCATCATCGAATGCCGCCGCAGTCCTGTCAAGCAGGCCGGTCTGGGCGCAACAGGGTCAAATCGATCCGCCATTTATTGATTTTATTGTACAGCGTGGTGCGCGATAGCCCGAGCAGGCGCGCGGCCTGCCGCAGATTGCCGCCACTGGATTCAATCACCTGCATGATATGGGTACGTTCGTTATCTTCCAGCCTGGCGGAGGGTGCGGCTTCAGGTTCACTGCGACCACGAGTGATTTCCTCCGGCAGATCGCCCACGTCGATCTGCAACCCTTCGCACAGGTTCACCATTCGTTCCACCAGGTTTTCCAGTTCGCGCACGTTGCCCGGCCAGTGCCAGGCGCTAAGGCAGGCCATCGCCTGCGGTGATACCTGCGGCGGGATCTTTTTCATGCGCGTACAGAGTTTGTGCACAAAGCCGTTAACCAGACCGACGATATCTTCCCGTCGTTCTCTGAGCGGCGGAACAGAGAGGGCGATGACGTTCAGGCGATAATACAGATCGCGCCGGAAAGCGCCTTTTTCCACTGCCAGCGCCAGATCGCAATTGGTCGCCGCCACGATGCGTACGTTGACCTTCACCGGGTGCGTGGCACCGATCCGCAAAACTTCACTCTCCTGCAGCACGCGCAGCAGGCTGGTTTGCGCATCCAGCGGCATTTCGCCGATTTCATCGAGCAGCAGAGTGCCGCCATCCGCCAGCTCAAATTTGCCGGCGGAACCGCCACGCCGCGAGCCGGTAAAGGCGCCATCCACGTAACCGAAAAGCTCGCTCTGCACCAGATCGCGCGGCAAGGCGCCGCAGTTAACGGCAACGAAGGGTTCATTGCTGCGTGCGCTGCCGTTGTGGATTGCCTGGGCAAACAGCTCTTTGCCGGTTCCGCTCTCGCCGGTAAGCAGAACGGTGCTGTCGCTGCGGCTGCTGGTGCGCGCCTTGGTGATGGTTTCCCGTATGCGGCTGGAATGGCCGTATATCATGTCAAAGGTATAGCTGGCGCTGACGCCCATCACGCGGCGGGTGATAGCGCGAATACGCTGATTCTCCCGCAGGGAGAGCACCCGGCCGTCATCCGGCGCGGGCATCAGTGAAATCACGCAGGAGAGGGCCGGTTTGCCTTCGGGCATAAAGACCATTTCCCGATCGTTGCAAAACGGCATGGTCAGCAACGAGCCGGACTGCGGGCGCAGCAACTGATCGATAGGCAGGTCGCCAGGCTCCAGCCCGTCAAAAATCTGGCGTGCGTAGCGATTGACGGTTTTCGGCCTGCCGTAGCGATCGCAGACGATAACGCCTTCATTCAGCGTTTCCAGAATGGACTGTTGTTCCGCCAGCAGCCGACGCAACTGCAGTTGTTGGCCGACGGCCTCCGCAGCCGCCTGTACGGTGCCCAGGGTGTGGGCGTTGAAGTTATCCGGCGTGGCGGTGAGCGTCAGCACGCCGATCATCACACCCTCAGCGTTACGCACCGGCGCCGCGGCACATTGGCGATGGCGCTGACGCAGAGCCATTTTCCAGTTTTCACCGCTCAACACATACACCAGGCGCTGTTCCCGCAGGCAGCGCGCGGTGCAGTTGGTGCCCTGAACGTCCTCGCGCAGGATGCTGCCGACCGGCGTCAAATCCGCGCCGCAGTAGTGAAGGGTGACGCCGTTGGCGTCGGTCAGGTTGATGTGGCCGTCAGGGTTGTAGGCCAGCAGGTTTTCCATGATGCTGTGCGCCACCTTAATCAGCTCGCTGTTTTTCGCCAGAATCACCAGCAACTTATCTGCCGGCGGCGAGTGATACACGAACGCCTCGGGGTCAATGCCGTTTTCACGCGAACGCTGCCAGGATTGCAGGATCGACTTGCGGATCCAGCCGGGTTGGCCTCCCTCGTTAAACGCTTGCCAGCCTTGCCAAAACAGGCTGTCCCATTCACTGGCCTCCGGGCCTTCCGGGAGGCTGAATATCGGGTCGCTCTCGTCTTTGATCGGCATCAGTCCGGCGGCAGTGTGCATGCGGCTCTCCAGTTTGGAATGTAATGTTCATTTTATTGACATGTGAAATTGACATGTCAATTTAGTTGTCACTCCGCTGTGACTATCTGTGCAGCGCCTCACAGATTCCCTGCTTTTCGCGCTGGCATCCCCTTTGCAATACCCACAGTGAACTCCGTTGCCCGACAAGGGCGTTAACCCACATAAGGAATCACTATGAGTCATTCACCCCAAAACTTGCGCGTTGGTCTGATTGGTGCCGGCCGAATGGGCACTTTCCATGCGGAGTCATTGGCGCGGCGCGTGCCGGGTGCCGTTTTGGCTGCCGTGGCCGATCCGTTTCCGGGCGCCGCGCAGCGGTTGGCGGACAGGCTGGGCGTCAGCGCCTTTAGCGATTTGCAGAGCATGTTGGATGACGGCGAAATTGATGCGGTGGTCATAGCCTCTCCGGCGCGTACCCACGCGGAATGGGTGATTGCCGCCGCCCGGGCCGGTAAGCATGTGTTCTGCGAAAAACCGATGGCCATCACGCTGGAAGAGGCAGATCGGGCCATCGCCGCGGCAAAACAGGCGGGTATCGTGCTGCAAGTGGGGTTTAATCGCCGCTTTGTCAGCGGTTTTGCCGCCGCCATTGCCGCCGTGAAGGAGGGGGAGAATGGCGTTACCCAGCTTTCCCGATCGGTAACGCGCGATCCGCAGTTGCGTGATCCGGCGCCGATCCCCGCCTGGACCATTTTTTTGGAAACGCTGATCCACGATTTTGACACGCTGTTGCACTTCAACCCGAGTACCAGGCCGGTTGAGGTGTATGCGCTGGCGGATGCGCTGGTGCGCCCGGACTTCAAGGATAAGGGGTTACTGGATAGCGCCGTGGTGACCATTCGTTTTGATAACGGTGCCATCGCCACCGCAGAAGCCAACTTCCAGGCGGTCTACGGCTACGATGTGCGCGGCGAGGTGTTTGGCAGCAAAGGGATGCTGCAGGCGGGCAATATCAACCTGAATAACTGCGTGCGGTATCACGCCGGCGGCATCGCCATCGAAACCTCGCGTCAGGATACCGACCTGCTGCATGACGCTTATGTGGCGGAGCTGACTGAATTCGCCCGCTGTGTCCAGCAGAGGGAAACGCCGCGCGCGACCGGACAGGATGCCCGCAATGCGCTGGAGATTGCATTGGCGTGTATCGAGTCGGTGAAGCAGGGCAAACCGATCACGCTGGGGAGACAATAATGGCCGGATATCAGCTGTCAGTGTGCGCCGAGATGGTGTTTCTCGATCTGCCGTTTGTTGAACGCGTAGCGCGTATTCATGCGCTCGGCTTCGGCGTCGAGATCTGGAACTGGGAAAATAAAGATCTTGATGCGCTGATTGGCACTGGCGCGCGTTTTACTTCGATGACCGGTTATCTCGCCGGCAACCTGACCGACGACGAGGATATCGCCCAGCTGTTGCAAACGGCGGAACAGTCGCTCGCCATCGCCCAACGGTTGAACTGTCCCAGCCTGAATCTGCACGGCACCGGCCTGGATCCCAAAGGGTTACCGGTGAAACCGGTGGAGGTGGTGACCGGTGCCATGTGGCTGAAGGCGGCCGATACCTTGAGCAAGCTGGCGCAACGGGGGGAACGCGCCGGCAAGGTGTTCACGTTGGAAAACCTCAATCTGCCGCGGGACCATCCGGGCACGCCCTTTGCCAAAGCCTGCGACACGTTGGCATTGGTTGAGGCGGTCAACAGCCCTGGGCTGAAGATGAACCTCGATCTTTATCATGCGCAAATCGGCGAAGGCAATCTCATCGAGCTTATTCGCCGCTGCGGGCCGGCGATAGGCGAAATCCAGGTGGCCGACGTACCGGGGCGGCAACAGCCGGGGACCGGGGAAATCAACTACCGGGCCATCGCCCGCGCGTTGGACGAGATCGGCTACCGGGGCGTAGTGGCATTGGAAGGATGGGCATCCGATGACAGCACCGCGGCGCTGCAACAGTTCCGCGACCATTTCACTTTATAACCGCAGTAAACCCGGGCTGTGGTCTGTTGCCCGGGACGAAGAGTGATGCATTGATTTTAATAATAAATTTATCTCAACCTACAGGATGACATCATGAAAACAAGAAGCTTATCGTTGATATTGCTCAGTTTGTTTATGGCCTTTAACGTCCAGGCGAAAACTTATAAGGTCGGCGTTGCGCTGGCCAATTTCGATCTCAACTTTGTGTCCATTTTGCGCTCGCAGATGGTGAGCGAGCTTAAGCGGTTGAACATGGAGGGCCAGTTCGTTGATGCCAAAGGCGACGTGGCGCTGCAAGTGCAGCAGGTGGACGATTTTATCAACCTGGGGGTGGATGCCATTATCCTCAACCCGGTGGATACCCAGGGCGTGAAGCCGATGATGGATGCCGCCGAGCGTGCCCACATCCCGCTGATTTTCGTCAACCGCAAACCGGAAGTTAAGCTGGGTCATGCCATGGCATATGTGGGATCGGACTCGGCGGAGGGGGGCAAGTTGCAAATGGAGGCGCTGGCGAAACGGATGAATTATCGCGGTAATGTGGCGATCCTGATGGGGGCGCTGTCCAACGAAGAGGCGCGTGAACGCACCCGCGCGGTGGAAGAGGTGATCGCCAAATATAAAGACATGAAGGTTCTGGAAAAGCAGACCGCCAAATGGCAGCGCAATGAAGCGGTGGATGTGGTGTCCGGGTGGTTGCTGAATGGTCGCCCGATCGACGCTATCGCCGCCAATAACGATGAAATGGCGATTGGCGCCATCATGGCGCTGAACCAGGCTAAAAACAAAAGCATCCTGGTGGCGGGCATTGACGGTACGCCGGACGGCCTGCAGTTTATTAAAAACGGCGGCATGGTATTGACCATTTTCCAGGACGCCAAAGGGCAGGCCACCGGGGCGGTGCAGGTCACCAGGGCGCTGCTGGAAAAGCAAAAGACCGAGGCTTACAACTGGGTGCCTTATAAAACCATCACTCAGCAGAATCTGGCGGAGTTTGTGGCGGCCAATCAACAATAACCGCAGAACCTGCGGTTATTGTCGGACGGCTTCATTATTCAGGCGACGGTGCGCGCTTGGCCAGCATTCGCAGTGCCAGGCCGCCCGCCGCTGCCAGCGTGGCCAGCAATACGACGCCCGACCAACCGGCGCTTTCAAGGACTTTGCTGCCGAGAGCGGCCCCGCTCGCCATGCCGATAAACACCAGGGTAAACAGGATGGCATTCAGGCGGCTGCGGGCAGCCGGGTTGATGGCGTAAATAATGGTCTGGTGCGCCACCAGCGTCGCCTGGATACCGAGATCAAAACCTACCGCGCTCAGCGCGATGAGCGCCAGTTGTGCGGGCAGCGCAAGCCAGGGCAGCAGAAACATCAGGGCGAATGAACACACCACCATGGCGGCACCGATTTTAGTGACATAGTCCGGCCCGTGACGATCGGCCAGCATGCCTGCCAGGGGGGCTGCCAGCGCACCGGCGGCTCCAGCCAGCCCAAAAGCGCCGGCTACTGCGCTGCCAAGCTGATATTTTTCCGCCAGCATCACCGCCAGCGTCGACCAGAAAGCGCTGAACGCGACTGACAGCAAGCCCTGAGCCAACGCCGCGCGCCGCAGTTCCGGGTAGTCGGCCCACAGTTTCCCCAATGAGCGCAGCAGCGCCGGGTAACTCAGCGTGGTATTGGGTTTGAAACGCGGCAGTACCGCGCCGATGGTGAGGGTGATGACCAGCACCCCCAATGCCGCCAGCATATAAACGCTGCGCCAGCCGAAATATTCCGCCACCACGCCGCTGAACACGCGCGAGAGTAAGATACCGGCCAGCAGCCCGGTCATTACCGTGCCCACCGTTTTGCCCCGATTGGCGTCTGAAGCAAGCGTTGCGGCCGCCGGGATAATGTCCTGCGCCACCGTAGCGGCCAAACCGATCGCCAGGCTGCTGAGCAACAACAGCGGAAATGAAGAAGAAAAACCGCACAGCAGCAGGGTGAGCGCCAGCAGCACGCCCTTGATCCGGATGATCTGGTGGCGATCGTGACGGTCGCCCAGCGGGGCCAGCAGCAGGATGCCCAGCGCATAGCCCACCTGGGTTAGCGTGGGCACCATGCCGGTATCGCTGACCCCGGCGTGGAACGTGTCGCCCATAATGCTCAGCATCGGCTGGCTGTAGTAAATGGACGCCACGCTCAGACCGGCACCGGCGGCCAGCAGGAAAACGATTTTGGCGGAAAGCGCATTGTCTGGCGCGGGGGTGGCTGATGAAATCAGGCTCATGATGGTTATCCAGAACGAGTAAAGTGGGGCTATTCTTGCCAGTTTTCGGCGGAAACTGTAGCCCCTGTACAGGTAAAACTGTTATACGTAATACGTATGAATAAGAATCCATTTCCCAATGGCGACCGTATAGCCATGCTGCAAACTCTGGTGCGCATTGTCGACAGCGGCAGTCTCTCGGCTGCGGCGGCGCAAATGAACACCTCGCAGCCCACCATTAGCCGGCGTCTCCAGGTGCTGGAGCAACTGCTCGGCGTTAAATTAATCCAGCGCACGACTCACGCCATGAAGCTGACGGACGACGGCGAACGTTGTTATCAGCATGCGCGCAAGCTGATTGAACACTGGCAAATCATGGAGGATGAACTGCGCGGCGTGCGCGATGAACCTGTGGGCGTATTGCGGGTGCGCGCGCCGCATGCCTTTGGCCAGGATCAGTTGATTGGGCCGTTGGGGGATTACCTGCAGCGCTATCGTCAGACCAGCGTGGAGTGGACGCTCAACGATCATTCGCCCGATTTCATTCCTGAAGGCGTGGACTGCGCGATCCACGTCGGCGCGGTGACCGATCCTTCGGTGGTCGCGGTGTTGCTGGCGCAGGTACCGCGCATTGTGGTGGCCGCGCCTGAACTGCTGGCGCGCCATACGCCGCTGGCGCAGATCGGTGATTTGGCGCAGTTGCCCTGGCTGGCGCTAAACAGTTTTTATCGCAATGAAGTGACGTTGACGCATACCGCCAGCGGCGAAGATTACCGTTTTGACATCGTCCCCAGGCTGAGTACCGACAGCCTTTATGCCGTGCGCAAGGCGGCGCTGAACGGCGTGGGGGTAGCCATGTTGTCATCATGGGTGGTCAAACAGGATCTGGAGCAGGGGCTGCTTACCCCGTTGATGCCGGACTGGCACGCCGCGCCCTTGCCGATTTATCTGCTTTACCCTTATGCCAGTTATTATCCGGCGCGGTTGCGCAAATTCCTTGAACTGATGAAAGAGGTGATGCCACGCATCACTGGCGCGCAGGCGCCATTGCCGTGAGGGCGGCGGTTTTGCACGGCGTACAGCGGAATAGGTCGTCAGCGGAGCGATAAACAGCGTAAATGTAGAGTGCCGACAGGCGGATTCAACCTGATTGGCGACGGTATCTGTTTGATAATCGAAGAACACCTACCGTCCATTTCACTCGAGAGAATCGCCCATGCACTTTACACAAGCCATTGCCAGACTGCCTGCCGATAGCTGCGGCAGCGGCCAGACCACCGCTCAATTGGGTGCGCCGGATATCGCCGCCACCGGCCGCCAGTTTTTGGCCTATGTGGATACCTTGCTGCGCCTGGGGCTGAAAGTGACGGTGTTACCGGCAGCTCCGGCCTTTCCGGACGCCCACTTTGTGGAAGACACGGCGGTGGTGATGCCGGAGTTGGCCGTGATCACCCATCCGGGTGCGCCGAGCCGCCAGGGCGAGGTTGACACCATTGCGCCGCTGTTTGAAGGCGAGCGCCCGGTGGTACGGATGAGCCGGCGCGGCCACCTTGACGGCGGCGACGTTCTGCTGGTCGATCGTCAGTTTTTTATTGGCCTGACGGCGCGCACCGATGAAGCCGGCATTGGCGAATTTGCCGCTGCGGTCGAACCCTATGGCTACCGGGTGACCGCCATTGAAGTCAGCGCCGGACTGCACCTGAAATCCATCGTCAACTATGTTGGCCGCAACACCCTGTTGCTGACGGAAGACTACCAGCGTCATCCTGCCTTTAGCGGTTTTAACGCTATCGTTATCCCCGAAGCGGAGTCCTACGCCGGCAACACGCTGTGGATCAACGATACCTTGATCACCCCACAGGGTTACCCGCACACGCTGGCCCAAATCGAAAAGTTGGGCATGCCTATCGTTCAGCTCGACACCAGCGAATTTAAAAAAATGGACGGCGGCCTGACCTGCCTGTCACTTCGTTTCTAGCGCTTTCTTTCACCGGGGATCTCAGCCATGAAAAAAACATTAGCGGTTCTACTGACCAGCCTGGCCCTGGGTGGCCCGGCGGCGGCCCAGTCTTTCGATACCATCAGCTTTGGCGTCGACGGCGGTTATCCGCCTTTTGACGTGCTTTCGCCCAGCGGCGAGATCACCGGGTTTGACATCGATATCGCCAATGCGCTGTGTACGCAGCTGCATGCCAAATGCGTTTTCGTCAAACAGCCTTTTGAAAGCATGATCGCGGCGCTCAATGCGCGTAAGTTCGATGCCATTATCGCTTCGCTGACCATCACCGACGAGCGCAAGAAAGAAGTGGATTTCACCGATCGCTACTACCGCAGCTCGGCGCAGTTGGTGGCGCGCAAGGGCAGCCCGTTGCTGCCGGATGCCGCCAGCCTGAAAGGCAAAACGGTCGGCGTGCAGACCGGTTCCATTCATGAAACCTATGCGAAGAAACATTGGGCCGGACAGGGCGTGAAGATCGTTTCTTACGCCAACCAGGACAATGTCTATCTGGATTTGATGTCCGGGCGGATTAATGCGTCGTTGCAGGACAATACCCAGGCGGCCAGCAGCTTTATCGATACCCCGCGCGGGCAGAAGTTTGCCTTCGCCGGCCCGGCGATTACGGACAGCAGCATATCCTCCGACGTGGGCATCGCGGTGGGCAAAGACAACCCGGCGCTGCGTGACGCGCTCAACGGTGCCATTAAGGCCATCCGTGCCGACGGCACCTATGACGCCATCCAGAAAAAATATTTCAGCTTCGACATTTACGGCGGCTAAACCGGCGCGCTGACGCCGGCTGGCCCGGCATCAAGTCAAGAATGGGAGGCCGGGAATGGTCATTGAGTATTTGCCGTTGCTGGCACACGGCGCGGCGCTGTCGTTATGCGTGATGCTGGTTTCGCTGGCGGTGGCGCTGGCGCTCGGCCTGATCAATGCGCTGATCAAGCTGTTCGGCCCGCGCTGGCTGCGCTGGTTATCGACGGGGTACACCACGCTGGTGCGCGGCATTCCCGAACTGGTGATTATGCTGTTGCTGTTCTTTGGCGGCGAAATGCTGGTCAACGGCTTTCTTGGCCTGCTGGGGTTGGGGCCGCTGCGCTTCAACACCTTTATCTCCGGCGTGCTGGCGATTGGTTTCGTGTTTGGCGCTTACTACACGGAAACCTTTCGCGGCGCTTTTCTCACCGTTGAGCGCGGGCAACTGGAAGCCGCAATGGCTTATGGCATGCGCCCAGGGCAGGTGTTTCGCCGCGTTCTGCTGCCGCAAATGCTGAGTTTCGCCATTCCCGGGATCAACAATAACTGGCTCGGCTTGATGAAAGCCTCGGCGCTGGTGTCGATCCTGGGGCTGGAAGACATGGTGTGGCTGGCGGAGCAGGCGGGGCGAGCGACGCAAAAACCTTTCCTGTTCTATTTCCTGGTGGCGCTGATCTATATGGTGATTACCGCGATCTCCAGTTGGGGCTTTAGCCTGCTGGCGCGCCGCTACGCTCTGGCTTCCTCGACCGCTGCAGGAGCACGCTGATGACTCTGCAAGATATGTTGGAAGTGGCGCCCACTTTCTTGTGGAGCGACGGCTCGGATGTGACGGGGCTGGCGCTGACGGCCAAACTGTTTTTGCTGTCGGTGGTGCCGGGGCTGCTGCTGGCGGTACTGATGGCAGTCGGCCAGGTGTATGGCCCGCGCCCGCTGTCCTGGTTGATCCGTTGCGTGACCTATTTTTTCCGCAGTACGCCGCTGTATCTGCAATTGATGCTGATTTACTACGGCCTGTCGCAGTTCGACGTGGTGCAGTTGGGCTGGCAGAACGATCAGCCTTTCTGGCTGCTGTTTCGTGACGCCACCTTTTGCGCCACGCTGGCGTTGGTGCTCAATACCAGCGCCTACGTCGCGGAGCTGTTGGCCGGCATGATGGGCACCTTTCCAAAGCAGGAGTGGGTTGCCGGTGAGGCGTTTGGCATGAGCCAGTGGCAGATAATTCGCCGGCTGGTGTTGCCGGCGACGTTACGGCGGGGTATTCCGGCGCTGAATAACGAGATGGTCTTTCTGCTGCACGCCACTTCATTGGCCAGCACGGTGACGCTGCTGGACATTACCGGGGTGGCACGCGCTTTTTACGCCGCCACCTATTCGCCGTTTATTCCCTTCCTGATGGCGGCGGCGCTCTATCTGCTTTGCACCTTTCTGCTGATTTTCCTGTTTTCGCGGGCAGAACGGCGCTGGCTGGCCTTTATTCGCCGAGACTGAGGCGACTCAAGATCGTTTGATGGATTGCAACTCGGTCAGCGTAACGATTTTATCCACCCGGAATTTTTTGCTGGTCAGCCAGGCGTCGGCCAGTAGCCGGTAACTTTCCATGCTGCGGCAGCCGATGCGCACCAGAAAATCGAAACTGCCGCTGACCAGCCAGCAATCCAGCACCTCCGGGGTATTGCGCATCTCCTGCTCGAACGCCGGCTGGGAATGGCCGTGATCGGCCAGCGCGATTTGCGCCTGTATCACAAAGGCAGGTTCCGGCTCCGGCAGTTCGATAATGGCGCTGTAGCCGCGGATAATGCCGTCGCGCTCCAGCCCGCGCACCCGTTCCAGACAGGGGCGAGCGGTCAAATTGACCTGCTCGGAGAGCTTTTGATAGGAAATGCGGCCATCCCGGCACAGTATTTCAAGGATTTTTTTGTCGATTCGATCAAGCCGGGCTTTTTTTTCCACAGATAGGGCGTCCAATGAAAAGTAAACATCATAAGTTACCTGAACATGCCCTGGGTGGGCAGCGCCAATTCACCAGTTTTCATTTCGGTCAGCCCGGCCAGGGCGAAAAGATTTACCTGCAGGCCGGTCTGCATGCCGACGAGGTGCCCGGCATGCTGGTGCTGCATTATCTTAAAAGATTACTCAGCCAGGCGGAACGGCGCGGTGAACTGCAAAGTGAAATAATCATTGTCCCGATCGCCAACCCGCTGGGGCTGGCGCAGGTGCTGCTCAACGGCGGCGTCGGGCGGTTTGATCTGGTCAGTGGCCGCAATTTCAACCGCGACTTTCCCGATCTGGCTCTGTTGTTGCACCAGGAGGCCTTTGCCTCGTCGGAGCCTGCCGTGCCGCAGGTACGCGCTGCGATGCGCGAAGCCTTGCATGCTATGCCGGACCGCAGCGAGGTGGAAGCCCTGCGCCGGCAATTGCTGTTACTGGCCTGCGACGCCGATGTGGTGCTGGACCTGCATTGCGATGACCGCGCGATATTGCATATGTATGCCGATCCGGCCTGGCGCGAGCAGGCGGAAGATCTGGCGCGCTGTATGGGGATTGGCGCGGTGCTGCTTTCGCAAGACAGCGGGGGCGGCTCGTTTGACGAAGCCTGTGGGCTGCCGTGGCATCGGCTGGCGCAGCGGCATCCCGCGTTAAACCTGCAACCCGGCTGCATGGCGGTCACGCTGGAACTGCGCGGGCAACAGGATATCGGGCACCAATTGGCAGGCAACGATGCCGAACGCCTCTATCGGTATTTGCAGCACCGTGGCGCAATTGCGGGCGAGCCGCCGGCAATGCCTCAGTTGGAGGTTGCCATGTTGCCGTTTGCCGGCGGGGAGATTGTTACCGCGCCAGCCAGCGGCATTTTGCTGCCGTTGCGCCAGCCGGGGGAGTGGGTGGAGGCGGATGAAGCCGTAGCGGAAATCATTGACCCGATCACCGATACGGTAAAAGCGGTACGTGCCCAGGCGGGCGGGCTAATCTACGCCAGCCGCCGCGCACCCTTCGTCACCCTGGGGGCGGAGATCATGAAGATTGCCGGTAAAACACCCTATAAAGGCGGCGGTGGCCTGGCGTCGTGAGAAGGGGCCATTAGTAGAGTAGTACCGTTAGAAAAAGTAATAAATATGAAATGTGGGTGTCAAATGAATAGATTAGGATGCTTAAACTAATCAGGAATGTGACACTAATGGAGTATTTTATGAAAAGCTACTTATTACAAGGGAATGTGATCAAGTTGCTACGACTGAGCTACCCTCAGTATGAAAAGATAAAAGAAGAAACATGGTGGGCTCTAATCAAAGCCGAATCAACTTTGCAGGATGGGATTGCGGCAGGTCATAATTACGATAGGTTTGTGTGTGGTGTTAAGAAAATAATAAAAAACAATGATTTTTATGTGTTACAACATCGTTTGAGTCCATATGTTGATAATGACATGTTCGCCAACGAGAACGATGACAGTCATAACGACTTTACGGTTTTTAGCTCTCTTGAGGTAAAATTACTCGATATCGTAAAAGATGACGACAGCTTCAATGGATTCATTGAATATGCTGGCCGCTCATTAAATGAAAATAATACCATTCGAAACGTCAATGTCAGGACTGTACCTGAAGCAGACGGCAGCTATACAGAATTCTTGGATATTGATTTTTTATCGTTAGAGTTAGGATTGCTAAGAACGTTTATATTAAATAAAAGCAAAGAAAATAAACTTTTTTGCGCAATTGTCGCATCGGTTTTTTTGATGCACATTCATCCATTGAGTGATGGTAATGGGCGCGTATCTAGAATGTTGTTTAATGTGATTTTGGAGAGGGACGCAAAAAACTACATCCCGATAACAGAGCTATGCCATATAGCCAGAAGTGGATACGTTTTAAGTTTACGTGAAGCATTCTTATTTCTAGACTGGGAACCCATCATCATATTTTACTGTAAATGCATTGACCTCATTCATATGAGATCAAGCGAATAATATATTTAGTGTGTGATTGTACAATTGCATGCTACATATATTATTTAATTTGATAAAAGGAGACTGTATGTTAACTGAAAAAGATCTTTTATTGATAAAAACAACAACTATGACAGATACGCAGGTCGATAAAATCGATCCGGTGTTGGGTTACAGAAGATTTAACAGATTCTAAACTTTTAAAAACATAACGGGGGCCCCCGTTATGTTTCATTGCCATGACGAAAGGAACCTAGATGAACAAGTTTTGGTTTATACTCAGGTACTTTAAACAGACTTCCGAACTACCCGTCAAGATCAAGTTTTTCGTCATTATAGCGATTTCATTCTTCTCTACCATCTTGATTTCCATGCAACCAGTTATTATGGCGAGATTGGTTGGCGTAATTGACAGTAAACAGCTTGATTTTCCAGTTGTCATTTACTTGCTTGCACTAAGCTACATTGTTGTTATGAGTTTGAGAAAACTGTCTTCAGCGTTAAATTTCATATTACTAACTTCCTTGAAAAATAACCTTGTAATAAGCATGACGAATGATTATTTCAAAAATTTATTTTATGACGACAATGCTATAAAGAACAATGAAAATACAGGTGATGTCACACAGCGTCTGAATCAGGCTATAGATGAGTTGACTGTCGTACTTAGAAATATTTCACATAACTTTATACCTCCCTTGCTGCAGTTGATATTCAGTATTATCATCATAATTTCCTCCGGGGACTATATTGTTGCTGCTCTTTTTATAATTTACTTCTCGATTTACTTTATTATCAAAAGAACTTTTAATCCTGGAATTGTAGATCTATACAATGATTTCTATACAACCTCAGTAAAAAAATACAGCCTAATCACCGACAGTGTAAAAAACATGGGGGCGGCTAAAGTATGTAATTCATATGATTATCTGTTTGGTCGCTACGAGAAATTGCTAAACAATATCGAAACCAAGCATGAGCGACTTTTAAAGGAAGATATGCGATTCCTGTTGATTGAGTCTGCTTGTAATATTGTTTTTTTTGGATCATCATTTATCTACTCTCTGTATCAGACTGCGATTGGTAACATAAATATAAGCCATTTTATTATGATTTCATCCTATATATTATTGCTGTCATCCCCTATGGAAAATATTGGTTCAATGTACACTGCACTACAAAAATCGACGATATCCCTGCATGGTTTTATACAATCGTTTTTTGGTATGACCAAGGGAGATCGTGTGGGCCAACCTTGGGCTGGGACTGTCGATTCGTTAAAGATGGTAAATGTGTTTTTTTCGTATGAAAATGCAGATGAATATATTATTAACAATCTCAATTTGGAAATTACCAAAGGGTGTTTTGTTACTCTGACTGGCAGCAGTGGCTCAGGAAAAAGTACCATTGCAAAACTCATGGCAGGCCAGATTGAAACCAATCGAGGAGATATTCTCATCAATGATAGAGACATTAATCATCTTTCTGCGGGGGAACGGTCGGATGTGATTTTTCATATATCGCAAAATGATTATGTTTTTATGGATACACTGCGATTCAATCTCAAAATCGCCTGTCCTGAAGCCACGGATGAGCAATTAACCCAGGCGTTGAATCTGGCCAGGCTCGACGATCTGGCGAGTGATAACAGTACGAATTTGCTGGATATCAATATTGGTGACAATGGCATGACGCTTTCAGGCGGTCAGCGTCAGCGGCTATCTCTGGCGCGCTTATTTTTAAGGAACCCCAGAATTATTATTCTTGATGAAATCACCTCGGCACTTGATGTCATCAATGAGAGGGGGGTGATAGCAAATATTAAACGCAGTTATCCCCATGCAGTGATATGTAACATCAGCCACCGGAGCTCTACTTTCGATTTTTCTGATGAAATTATAGTCATCGAAAAAGGTCGTATCGTAGATAGAGGGGATTTTGTTGCGTTAAAACGCACAAATACGTATATCCAATCGATCCTGCGTCAAGAGGCTATGAGAGAGGCGGGGTGATAGTAACACTCACCGCCGCATCGGTGGGTAATACCAGCCAGTTGGTGCGCCGCCGCCGTCTATCAGCAGATCGCTGCCGGTAACGAACCCGGCGTCCGGGTCAAGCAAAGTAAGCCGCCAAAATCGCTATCTCATCCAAACCCGAAACGACGAGCGATAGCTACCCCAATCCCACCTGCACCAATGATGGCCAATATTCATGTTGTCTACCCCAGAGAGGTCCAATAAGTTTCAACAGGCTGCACTGATTAGCCCATCAATGGATACCTGAATAGCGGGAAAGATGGCTAGCCGACCACCGTCCATGTTAAATTTGCTTGTTGCTCCGTAACGCCTGCTGACAAAGAGAATTAAAAATGAAGATCGGCTATTTTTTCCCTATTGCGATTATTGTTGCGGCCTTGGTTCTGTTGACCCTGTTTGTTGTCGGCGGCTATGCCAATTCGGGCGGTTGAGCGCCATCATGTAACCGTTCGGGCCAGAGAAGTCAGTGTCTATGAGCACAGCTAAACCGCGCCGTCCGCATGGGCGATGGGTCTATTACATTTTATATGAAGATATTCTGTGGCCTTGCCCCGTAAAGTGGGAGTGGGAAAGCAGTTACAATGCCTGGTTGCCTTTTTACTACTCGCCAACCCTGGAATTCGTTGCCGGTAACCCCGCCAAAGCGACAAAAATCACCAAAACCAAGACCAAGGTCTGAACCGGATCGTTTGACGAACCCAAGGCCGTCTGGCTACCCTTGACTTGTCTCTGGCGCCAGCGCCCATACGTCCTCTGCCGCTAAGGAAACCTGACCATGCGTAACTTTTCTTGCCCGAACTGCGGGCAGCAGCTGTCGTTTGAAAATTCGCTGTGTTTGTCCTGTTCAAGCTCTTTGGGTTTCGATTTGCCTGGCCGGAGATTGATGGTTATCGCGGCGCCCGACCCTGTGGGCGACGACGAGCCGGAACAGGGACATTTGTGCGCCAATATGCATATTGCGCAGTGCAACTGGCTGGTGGAGCAAGAAGGGGATCTGTGTACGTCGTGTCGCCTGACCCAAACCCGGCCGGCGGATGATGATGCGGAAGCGCTCCCGCTGTTTGCCGAAGCCGAAACGGCCAAGCGCCGCCTGATACTGGAGTTGACCGAACTGGGCCTGCCGATCGTCAGTAAAAATGACGACCCGCAAAACGGGCTGATCTTCGAATTGCTTTCCAGCGAGCGGCGCCAGGTGCTCACCGGCCATGCGAACGGCGTAATTACGCTGGATTTGGAGGAGGGAGATGACGTTCACCGCGAGCAGCGTCGTATCTCTATGGGTGAACCTTACCGCACGTTACTGGGTCACTTTCGCCATGAGGTGGGGCATTACTATTACAACCTATTGATCATTGAGCCCGAACGGCGGCAGGCGTTTATCGATCTGTTTGGCGACCCGGATGCGGATTACCAGCAAGCGCTGGATCGGCACTACCAGCAGGGTGCTCCCGAGGGCTGGCATGAATGTTACGTTTCCGCCTATGCCACCATGCACGCTGCAGAGGATTGGGCGGAAACCTTTGCTCATTATCTGCATATTCGCGACACGCTGGACACGGCGGCAGCTTACGGTTTCACCGCGCCAGACGCCGCTTTCAGCCATTCGGGGGAGACGCCCGATTTTGATCGCCTGATCGCGCTCTGGTTACCGGTCTCCTGGGCGTTGAACCAGCTCAATCGTTCGATGGGGCATGCCGATCTTTACCCCTTTGTGTTGCCGACACCGGTGCTGGAGAAAATGCGATTCATTCACCAGACCATTGCCGACGCGAATAAAAAGGGCACTGGGTTACCCGTGCCCTGACACCTTGACTTAAAGCGACATGTCGACCACCACGCGGCCGGTGATTTTGCCCTCACGCATGCGGCCGAAGATGTCGTTGATTTGCTCCAGCGGCTCTACCGAGATGGTTGCCGCGACTTTCTCACGGCCGGCAAAATCCAGCGCCTCTTGCAGATCCTTGCGCGTACCGACAATCGACCCCCTCACGGTAGTGCCGTCCAGCACCATATTGAATATTGAAAGGTCAAAGCTGCCCGGCGGCAAGCCGTTCAATACCATGGTGCCGCCGCGTCGCATCACGGTAGTCGCCTGTTCAAACGCCTTGGGCGACACTGCCGTCACCAGCACGCCGTGCGCACCGCCGAATTCCTGATGGAAAAAGCGGCCAGGATCGACGTTTCTCGCATTGGCCACTACCGAAGCGCCCAGGCTTTTGGCGAAGGCCAGCTTGTCATCGTCAATATCGACAGCCGCCACGTTCAACCCCATGGCGGTGGCGTATTGGATCGCCAGATGCCCGAGGCCGCCGATACCGGAGATGACGACCCAGTCGCCGGCCTTGGTATTGGTCATTTTCAGGCCTTTATAGACGGTGACGCCGGCGCAGAGGATCGGTGAGATAGACAGAAAATCGACGTTGTCGGGCAGAATACCCACGTAATTGGCATCGGCCAGGCAGTATTCGGCAAAGCTGCCGTTGACCGAATAGCCCGAATTTTGCTGGGAATGGCACAGCGTTTCCCAGCCGCCGAGACAGTGTTCGCAATGCCCACAGGCGGAATAAAGCCAGGGCACGCCTACGCGGTCGCCTTCTTTTACGTGGGTAACGCCTGCTCCCACCGCCACCACATGGCCGACGCCCTCATGCCCGGGAATAAAAGGCGGATTGGGTTTGATCGGCCAGTCGCCGTCGGCGGCGTGCAGATCGGTATGGCACACGCCGGTGGCGGCTATCTTGACCACGATTTTGCCGGGCGCGACTTCCGGAATCGGAACCTCTTTAATCACCAAGGGTTGTCCAAACGCAGTCACCACAGCAGCTTTCATCGTTTTCATTTTTCAGACCTCGAGAAGTTGTAGGGTTGGAACGGGCAACATTCAGTTAAAACAGGCCCTGCGGTTTGGCGTCATAACTCACCAACAGGTTTTTCACCTGCTGGTAATGCGACAGTGCGACCTTGTGCGTTTCGCGGCCGACGCCGGAGTTTTTATAACCGCCGAAGGCCGCATGCGCCGGGTAGAGGTGATAACAGTTGGTCCAGACGCGTCCGGCCTTGATGGCCCGACCCATGCGATAGGCGCGGTTGCTGTCACGGGTCCACAGACCTGCGCCCAGCCCGAACTCGGTGTCGTTGGCCAGTGCCAGCGCTTCGGCTTCGTCTTTGAAGGTGGTGATACCGATGACGGGCCCAAAGATCTCTTCACGGAAGAAACGCATGCTGTTATTACCGGTGATGAGCGTCGGCTGGAGATAAAAACCTTGTTGCAGCGTCTGTTCCTGGCTGGTTCGCTGGCCGCCGGCGATAATTTTCCCGCCTTCGTTTTTGGCGATTTCGATGTAAGAGAGGATCTTGTCGAACTGCTGTTGGGACGCCTGCGCGCCGATCATGGTGTCGGTGTCAAACGGGTCGCCCTGGCGAATAGTGGTGATGCGCGCCAGCACTTTCTCCATAAATTGCGGGTAGATTGACTCCTGGATCAGCGCGCGTGAAGGGCAGGTACAGACCTCACCCTGATTGAAGAAACCGAGGATCAGCCCCTCAACCGCCTTGTCGATAAACTCCGGTTCGGCCTGCATGATGTCTTCAAAGAAGATATTGGGCGATTTCCCGCCCAGCTCCACGGTGCTGGGAATGATATTCTCCGCCGCACAGGCCAGGATATGCCTGCCCACCGGGGTTGAACCGGTAAAGGCGATTTTGTCGATGCGCTTGCTGGTCGCCAACGCCTCTCCGGCCTCTTTGCCAAAGCCGTGAACCACATTGAGCACGCCTGGCGGCAGCAGATCGCCAATCAACTCCAGCAGCACGCAAATGCTGAGCGGCGTCTGTTCTGCGGGTTTGAGCACCACGCAGTTACCGGCGGTCAGCGCCGGGGCCAGTTTCCAGGCCGCCATCAGCAGCGGGAAGTTCCACGGGATAATCTGCCCAACTACGCCCAGCGGCTCGTAAATATGGTAGGCCAGGGTGTACTGGTCAATCTCTGTAGCCGTGCCTTCCTGCGCGCGCAGGCAACCGGCGAAGTAGCGGAAATGATCGATCGCCAGCGGGATGTCCGCATTCAGCGTTTCGCGGATCGGCTTACCGTTGTCCCAGCTTTCGGTCAGCGCCAGCATTTCCAGCTGCGATTCCATGCGATCCGCGATGGCCAGCATCACGTTGGCGCGGTTTTGTGCGCTGGTGTTTCCCCAGGCCTCTGCGGCGGCGTGTGCCGCATCCAGCGCCCGCTCAATGTCCTGCGCGTCGGAGCGCGGGAACTCGGCGACAGTTTTCCCGGTTACCGGGGTGGTGTCGGTAAAGTAGTTACCGGAAACGGGTTCGACAAATTTGCCGCCAATGTAGTTGCCGTAGCGTTGTTTGAAAGAAACCAGCGAGCCAGGCAAACCGGGATGGACATATTTCATGTTAAACACCTCTCAAAGGAACACGGGCTGTAGGAGGGATGCCAGGCTGTGGCACCGTACCTAAACATAAGCATTGCCTATGCCACATTGTTCCATTTTCCAGATGTTTATTTATAAAACCATTTATTATCAATGTGTTAATGAGTGAAAATATCCGCTATCGGCAATAAAAATGGTGATTTATCATTCATTTCTATTATTTTTTGTGTCCCATGTCGCAACGCATGGGACACATTCATGATACAAAAATGCAACACTTTTGCGCGGGAGAAAGGTATGTTGCATAAAGACCGGACAGCCGTAACGGGGTTCGCCTCCGACCATGAAAGCAGGCCTCTCCCCAGCCCACTGTCAGAGTCCTGGCAGCGCAGCCAGCACTACGGGCTGAGCCGGGCCGACGACCACGTTCCTTTTGTTCGGCCGACCGTGCTGAATGAAGTGCGCGGGCAAAACGGCTGGGTGGCACAGTTGGCCCAGCCGCTAATCGCGCGTCTGGAGGGCCAAATCAATCGGCAACCTTCCATCATTGTGGTGTCTGACGCCAGCGGGCTGGTGTTGGAGACCTGCGGCAATACCCATTTCTTGCGCAAAGCGTCGCGCATAGCGCTGGCACCAGGCAATCAGTGGGGGGAGCAAGAGCGGGGCACCAACGCGATCGGCACCGCGCTGGCGCTGGGAGAGTTGTGCGAGGTGAATGGCGACGAGCATTTTCTTAGTCAGAATTCGGGGCTTTATTGCTCCGCCGCACCGATTTTTCGGCCCGACGGGCAAATCGGCGGGGTGCTGGATATCTCAACGCCGGTGCAACGCCCGTACGGTGATGCCCGGTCACTGATTCTGCAGGCGGTTCGGCACATTGAACATCAATGGGTGAAGAGCACCGTCACGGCTCACCACTGGACGCTCAGCCTGCACAGCGATGCGCATACCCTCGGTACTGCGCACGAACTGATCCTGGTGTTCCGCGATGACGTTCTTACTGCCGCCAACCGGCTGGCGATGCAAGAATTTAACCTTTCACCGGCGTCCTTTGGGGCGCTGGATTTCGCCACGCTGTTCCCGGAGCTGTCGCGACAGACGCTGAACGCGCCATGTCAGACACGGGCGGCGAACCGTCGCCGTTATTACTCGCTGCTGGAGATGCCTGAGCGGCATTCGCATGTCGTCAGGCCCTTTGTTCAGCCTTTTGATCGGGACGGCGCAGACAAACAGAAAGCGTTGCGGATCGTGAACGCCGGCCTTGCGCTGTGCATTACCGGGGAAACCGGCTGCGGCAAGGAGCACTTCAGCCGGCGGCTGTTCCAGGAAAGCAAATGGCGGGAGGGCAACTTCGTGGCGATCAACTGCGCGGCGTTGCCTGAAAACCTGATCGAGTCCGAGCTGTTTGGTTACGCGCCCGGTGCCTTTACCGGCGCCAATCCCAAAGGCTACGCCGGCAAGATCAGGGAGGCCGACGGCGGGGTGCTGTTCCTGGACGAGATTGGCGATATGCCGCTGAGTCTGCAAACGCGGTTGCTGCGCGTACTGCAGGAAAAAACCGTCACGCCACTGGGCAGCCGCCACGCCTGTTCGGTGGATTTTACGCTGATCTGCGCCACCAACCGCAATCTGAACACCCTGGTGGCGGCGGGGGAATTCCGCGAGGATCTGCTGTACCGCATTCAGGAGTTCAGCCTGTGCATTTCACCGTTGCGGCAGCGGGCGCATGTTGATCGCTTTATCCTCAGCCTTTGGCATGAGCTGGGTGCCGATAAGCGCGGCATCAGGCTGGCGCCGGACGCACTGGCCGCGTTGGCCCGCTATTCGTGGCCCGGCAATGTGCGGCAGCTTTTGAGTACGCTGAAGGTGCTGCTGGCGTTGGCGGATGACGACAACCTGATTGCCCTTGAGGATCTGCCGGAACAGTTCAACGCGTTGCCGCCGCTTTGCGCGGAGACCAACGCCGTTTCGCAAACCGAGCCGGAGGTGTTTGCCGCCATCAGAAATGCCAACGGCAACATCAGCCGTGCGGCCAAGTCGCTGGGCGTATCGCGCAGCACGCTTTATCGCAAAATGGAGAAAGAACGCCTTGGTGCAGATGGATGAGTGATGGGGTAGCCGGCTGGCGAAAACGCCAAGGTGCAGAAGACAGGCGCCGGTGCTGAGAACCGGCGCCTTGAAAGCAGGAAGATCAGTCGCCCAACCCCAGCGGATTGATTTCAGAATGTTCGATTTTCTCGTCGCTTTCCGCCCAGCGGTCCAACACTTTCAGGTAGCTGCCGTTGGCGATGGCGCTGTTGAGCGAAGCCTGCACGGCATCAACCAGGCCGTTACCCTTTTTCAGCGTCACGGCGATGTTGGCGCTGCGCGGCCAGCCACCCGGCACTATGCCGACCAGCTTGGTTTTGCCGTTTAATTTAGCCTGATAAGCGCCGGATACGTTCGGCCCGAAAGTCGCGTCGGCCCGGCCGGATTGGATCGCCAGCGTTGAGGCCGCTTTGTCGGTGACGTAGATCGGCTGGAGAGCGGGCAGCCCTTTGGCCTGATTCTCTTTATCCCACGCCAGCAACACCGCTTCCTGATTGGTGCCGGAGTCGACGATGATCTTCTTGCCGGCGATATCCGGTGCGGATTTTATCGAGGTGATTTTACTGTCGGCCTTCACGTAGAAGCCCAGCGTATCCTGGCGATAGGTGGCAAAGTCGAATTTGGTTTTACGCTCTTGGGTGACGGTGATGTTATAAATTGCCGCGTCGTATTTCCCTGAGGTCACCCCCAGCGGCCAGTCTTCCCAGGATGTCGGCACCAGTTTGAGTTTTAGCCCAAGCCCATCGGCGACCAGCCGGGCAATATCCGACTCGCTGCCAATCACCGTTTTATTGTCGCGTGCGTACAGCCCGAACGGTGGACCGCTACCCAATATCGACACGGCGACGGTTAGCGTACCCGGTTCCACGAATTTAAATCCCGCCGGGATCTTGGCTACGGCCTCTGGGCTTTTAACCGTGTTTATCGGGGTTTCATTGGCGATCAGATCAATTCCCGGTGCGGCATTGGCGATGAAGGACATGCTCAGAAGTGCCGCCGCTGCGGTTAATTTAGCGCTATACATCATGATTATTACCTGCATTATTATGTTGTTGAGGCGGTCTGCTCACTATCCTCGAAGCCGCTAAATCTGTGAACGAACAAAATTAACTAACTAATTTTAGAAAAATCAGGTTGTACCTGAATGGTTAGCCAGAGAAAGGACTCCTCGCCGCAATTCTAGTCGTCGATTTCTTCGTTATCGCGCACATTTGCCCGCAGCATGTTGAGCACGTTGGGCGCCTCAACGGCCTTGCTGAATAAAAAGCCCTGTCCAAAATAAAAACCGGCGTTGCACAGCGTCTGGCGTTGCTGCTCGGTTTCAATCCCTTCGGCGATGATATCGATGGACAATTTCTGCCCCAGAATCCCCATGCTTTCGACGATGCCCAATATGGCCGGCTCGTCGTTCATGCGGCGGATAAAATCGCAATCCAGTTTAATGCAGTCCAGCGGGTAATCCATGATATGCGTAAAGGCCGAATGCCCGGTGCCAAAGTCATCGAGCGCAATCCTGATGCCCATTTCCTTGAGCATTTGCAAGGCCCGCAAAACATACTTCGAACCGTGTTTGTTGAACGCATGTTCGGTGACCTCCAGCTCGATAAGGTGGTGCGGAATGCGGAACATCAGCAACCGTTGCAGGAAGGTTTCGGCATAGTTGTCGCGTAAAAACTCGATAGGGGACGCATTCAACGATACCGGCAAGACGTCTACGCCGGCGTCGATCCAGCGTGAGATGTCGGCAAAGACTTTCATCTGCATGGCTTCGCTGATTTTTGTCGCCAATTCATAGTCGCTGAAGGCTTCACTGACGGTATCCGGCAACTGCATGCCCTTCACCGGACAATACCAGCGCAATAGCGCCTCGAAACCCACGATCGCGCCGTTGGCCAAATTGACCTTCGGTTGATAGCTGGGGCGGATGCGGTTATCGCGCACAATCTGCCGCGCATGGTTCAGCTGTGAAGCGCGTGCCTTTGCTTTCTCCATCATTTGCTGATTGAACATGTAAACGCCGCCGCGGCCGCCGTCCTTAAGCTCATACAGCGCGGTATCGGCGCACTTCATCAGTTCCGACGGGTCGTGGGCATCCTGAGGATAAACGGCGCAACCGATGCTCATGCCGCAATGCAGCGCCTTGCCGCCGTGGGTGATCGGCGATTCGAGTTGCAGCAGAAAATTATTGGCGATTTTGAAGATATCCTGTTCATCTTCTATGTCGCTGATGACCACCGCAAACTCATCGCCGCCGAGCCGGGAAACAAAAGAGTAGGGGTTCAGGTGAGCCGTGAGTCTTTTGGACAACACGCGCAACAGATGATCGCCTGCGGCATGCCCAAGGGTGTCGTTAACCAGTTTAAAGTGGTCGAGATCCAACAGAATCAGCCCGAGCAATTTATTGTTGCTCAGGGCGCGTTTCATTTCCTGTTTTAACTTTTTCTTGAATAACCGTCGGTTAGGCAAGCCGGTCAGTTCGTCATATTCACTGGCGATCAGCAAACGCTTTTCCGCTATTCTTTGCGAGGTCACATCGCGGGAAACGCACAATATATTTTGTATCCGGCCATTTTTATCGGTGACCGGGCTGAGGATATTATCCCAGTGTTGCATCTTGCCATTCGGCGCGCCGCTAAGGCCGGCAAACCTGGCATTGCGGCCATTCAACACTTTACGCAGCGCCTTTCTGCCGCGCTTGCGTATTTCTACCGGCAGCAGCCCCAGCCACGACATGCCAAACTGTTTTTGGTTTTCATCCAGGCCAAGGGCAATGCAGCCGGCTTTGTTCATGTGCAACAACGAACCGTCATTATTGATGATCTTGATGCAGTCGACGCTGGCATCGAGCATGTTTTGCTGTGCAGCCAAAGTCGCGGCGATGATGTGTTTTTCCAGTACTTGTTCGTGGATATCCACGCAGGTAAGGGACCAGCGCGGTACTCCCGGCTGGGGATCTTTGGCGGCGTTGAACGACAGCAAAAACCAGCGAAACTCACCGCTGCAATGGCGCAGGCGGCTTTCATTCACGAACGAGGTGGCGGTAGCCATTGCCTGCTGCCAAAGGCTGTGCACCGGCGCATAGTCAGCCGGATGCAGGGCTTTCAACCAGCCGTCATCCTCATTATCAAACGAGGTTCCACCGGTATATTCGCGCCACCCTTTATTAAAGTGTCCGCCCAGGCTTTTACCCACGCCAATGAGATTCGGTAAACCGTCAAAGATTACATTAGCTATATCAACAGGATGATTGTCATCACCGTGATCAGGTAAAACGTTCATGTCTTGTTCCTTTATGAAAACCGCCTGAGATTCGCTCCAAAAGGAACTGTTTTAATAATATTCGTGCCTGCGGGAATATGCCAATAACCGGGCTTGGCGCGATAAAAATCCGATTGGAAGAATGAGATATAATGCCGGGTAAAACAGTAGGATTATTCTTGTAAAATGAGGGCCGTTTTTTAATCATCATTATGTCACTTAATTCAATGCCCATTAACCATGGCAGAGGTCAGGCGGCAGCGAAACGGATTCGCTGAAATTTCCCTTTTTTACGATGAGTGTACCGATCCAGTACAGCGTCGCATTGGCAATGAAGCACAGATCACTCGCCTTTGTTGTCCTATTTTTAGGACCAAGCGTCACATGTTTCAGTATTGTTCCTTATTCGAGACGACGATAGGCTCCCTGACATCCCCTCCAGGAAGCATGACGCGATGAATGAAGAGCACAAAACCAAACCCGTTCCAAATAAAACACAGCGGCTATTGCTGCTGTCGGCAGTGCTGTTGGCCGGCGCTGCCGTTTATGCCGCTTGGACAATCCGAAACCACGATTCGTTGATGACCGAAGATGCTTATGTTGAGGGTAATCTGGTGCAGGTAACGGCTCAGGTATCGGGAACGGTTACGCAAATAGCCGCAGACAACACCGATTATGTTCAGCGAGGAGAAGGCCTGGTCACCATCAACCCGATTGATGCCCGTTTAGCGCTGGAGAAGGCAAAATCGCAGTTGGCTGCTGCGGTACGGCAGGTACGCAACCAATATGCGGTGCTGGCGGAATTGAAAGCGGCGATCGCCGTGGACCAGACAGCACTGGATAAAGCAAGGGCTGATTTCAACCGACGTGAAGGGTTGCGACAGAGTATTGCTATTTCCACAGAAGAACTGGCGCATTCACGCGATGCTCTGAGCAACGCGCAGGCGACCCTTAATGTGACCGTCCGTCAGTATCAGGCGGCGCAAACGCTGACGGAAAACACGACTTTGCAAACGCATCCCGATGTGCTTGAAGCAGAGTCAACCCTGCGTGCGGCTTGGCTCGACTATCATCGTACGCAAGTTATCGCTCCCGTAGCCGGCTTTATTGCCCAGCGCAGAGTGCAGGTAGGGCAGCATGTTACCGCCGGGGCGTCGTTGATGACGGTGGTTCCTCTTGACGCTGTCTGGGTCACGGCCAACTTCAAAGAAACGCAGTTGGGCAGCCTGCGCGCCGGGCATAAGGTTACGCTGACCTCGGACCTCTATGGCCACGAGAGACGTTACCACGGCCAGGTCGTGGGGATTGAACCAGGAACCGGTAGCGCCTTCTCGTTGTTGCCGGCACAAAACGCCACGGGGAACTGGATAAAAGTGGTGCAGCGAGTCCCTGTTCGGATCGCTTTGGATCCTGACGAGTTGGCTCAGCATCCTTTACGGCCTGGTTTGTCGATGACGGTCTCTGTCGATACCAGTACTGCCGGTACCGCGCTATCAACGCTGCCCTCTCATCGCCAGAGTTGGGAAACGTCGGTTTATGATCGGGAAGATGAGCAGGCAGCGGCAATTATTCAGGAGATCCTAAAGCAAAATGGCTAATACATCATCCTGGCACATTACCCGTCCCGCTCATCAAACGCTGTTGCTCGTGACCATATTTCTGCTAACCACGCTAGATTTCTTGCAGGTCGGGATGATCGCTTTTGCGGCCGCTCCCATTATGGGCGAAACCGGCAGTTCGCCAGAAGAATACAGCTTTATTACCGCAGCCTATGCCTGCGTGGCGATCGTAATGATCTCCATGCAGTGCTGGTTGGTCGAACGAATGGGGTGGCGGAGATATATTTGGGGTTCACTGGCTATTTTCAGTCTGGGTGCCTGGATTTGCGCGCAAAGCAATGCTTATTATCCGTTCCTGTTTGGCAGGGTGGTGATGGCGGTGGGGGGAGCTTCGTTCATGACGGGGGCGCGGGTGTTGGTTAATCTGTTGCCGCCCAGCCCACTGCGCTTCACTGGCATCAAGGTGTTTGCCTCCGGCCTGGCGTTGGGGACCGCACTGTCTCCCTTTCTTGCCGCGCTGGCCGTGAGTGAAGATACCTGGTCCGCACTTTTCCTGATGTTGATAGCCGTGGCGCTGGTGGTCTTTGTGACCGCGTCGTTTTGTTTACCCTGGCAGACGCCGCCGGAACTGACAAAAAGCCAGTCTCATCCTTTCTTGCTGATGTGGCTGGCGGGAGGGGCATTCGCCATGCTGTGGGCATTGCAGCGCTCAAACTACAATTTTTTCAGTGATTTGCTGATTCTGTCGATTATCGCTCTGACGGGTTTATGCGCCTTGATTTACTTTTTTAACAGTATGGTGCGTTTCCATGGCGAGCCGTTGCTGATGGTGAGAACGCTGTTTTCCAATCGGCGCTATATTGTCGGGTTATTACTGTTTTCACTTTGTTACCTGGTGCTAGGGGCCAATAACTACATCATTCCGCAAATTCTCCAGCAAGCTTTAGGGTTCAGTTGGAGCACGGTGGGGAATTGGCATGCGTTGGGGCTGTCATCCGCATTGGTCGCCTGGTTGATGATGGGCTTCATCATGACTAGACGGCCTGCATCCAAGAAGTTTTTCGTTAGCGGGTTTCTCGCGTTAGCGGCCTATGGCTGGATAATGTCCCGATTAACGCCGACGGCCAATATCATGTCGGATATCCTGCCGGCGCTGTTGTGCAATGGCATCTTCATCATGCTGGTGATGGCCACTACTGCCATGCACACTTTTCGAGAGGTCCAGCAGAATGAAACGGTTTTCTCTCATGCTCAGCAGGTTAAAAACATGGCCGCTCAACTCTGCATGGCACTGGGGATTTCTGCCGCGACCATCGGTATGCAGTGGCGCGCTACAGTGCACTATGCGGTGCTGAATACCGAGATCACTGCCAATAATCCCCGTTACGTGGATACCCTTGCGCAAGTCAGCACGCTGTATGCCCGGCAGGTGGCTACGCCGGTGGCGGACAATATGGCCTTTGCCTGGGTGGCTCAAATGGTGAAGCAACAGGCTACGCTATTGGCGGGTCAAGATTATTTCCTGTTGGTTGCTCTGGTTGGCGCTTTGGGCGCTATCATAATGGCCGTGCAGCAATTGATGAAATGACCGGCCTCAAAACAGGACATTACAATGGATTTTAATGACATCTATTATTTTTATCTGGTGGCCGAACACAAGGGGTATACCGCCGCCGAACGTCAGTCCGGATTAACGAAGTCTTTATTGAGCCGCCGCGTGACCCAGCTTGAGGAACGGCTTAATGTACGTCTGATTCAAAGAAATTCCCGCCGTTTTGCCCTGACGGCGGCAGGGCGCATATTGCACCAGCGCGCCGCAGATATGGTTAAAGAGGGCGTGGCGGCTTATGACTCGGTATCTGAGTTAACGGCGGAGCCCTCCGGGTTGGTACGGGTAAGTTCCCTCACCGTATTGGCGCAATATCACTTGGCGCCGATTTTACCGGGGTTTATGACCCGCTATCCTCAGGTCCGCGTAACGATAGACGCTACGGACAGGCACGTTCAGGTCATTGAAGAAAGTATGGATTTGGTGCTGCGGGCCAGCAGGTGTATTGACGAGGAACCGGGATTGATTGCGCGTCCGCTGGCAACCAGTCGCCTGATACTTGTCGCCAGCCCCGGATTCCTGAAGCGACACGGCATGCCGGGATCGCCAACGCAATTAACGAAAATGCATACGTTAAGCTCTGTGCTTGATCGTTTGGAAGGCGAGCAAAAATGGGAACTCATCAATAATATCACCGAAGAAGGGATCACCATTACCCATGACCCGATGTTGTTTTGCCTAAATCCCAGGGTGCAATTGGAAGCGGCGGTGAATGGCGTTGGTATTGGGCTTATTCCCGACATCATCGCTTATCCGGCCATTGCTGAAGGGAAGGTGATTCAAATATTGAAACCCTGGGCCACCCATGAACGTATTATTCACGCCGTATTTCCCAGCAGGAAGAACATGAATCCCGCGGTCCGGGCGTTTTTGGATTACCTGATCGTGCATTTGCCTGAATCATTGCGCATTTCACTGTAACTTTTGAGCTGTAAAAGACGTAAAAAAAGCCCCTGTCGTTGCGAAAGGGGCTTGGCGTTATTGCTAACCTTGAGCGTTACTTATCAAGCGCGTAAGCGATCACGTAGTCGCCACGGTCCGGTGACTGGCGTGCGCCGCCGGCAGAGATAAGAATGTACTGCTTACCGGTGGTCGGTGAGACGTAGCTCATCGGGGTACCGCCGCTGCCGACCGGCAGACGCGCTTTCCACACTTCTTTACCGGTGGATGAATCAAATGCCCGCAGGTAGTAATCCTGGGTACCGGCGATAAACACCAGCCCGCCCTGGGTTGCCAGCGTGCCGCCCAGCGTTGGCATGCCTACCGGCATTGGGGCACGCATTTTAATGCCGAATGGCCCTGTGTCCTGCACCGTACCGGCCGGTACTTGCCACACCACTTTCTGGGTTTTCAGATCGATAGCGGACAGGGTGCCGAATGGCGGTTTCTGGCACGGAATGCCCAGCGGTGACATAAAGCGGTTCTTGTTGACGCCGTAAGGGGTGCCTTTTAACGGCACGGCGCCCATACCGGCGTTAACCGATTCGCCGCCGTTGCTGGCTGGCGCATTGGCGTCGGCTTTTTGCGGGATCATCTGCACCCACAGGCCCAAACGCATATCGTTGGCGAAGATGTAGTGGTTGTTCGGATCGGTAGACAATCCACCCCAGTTCATGCCACCCAGCGAACCCGGGAAGCTGAGTGAGAGATCGGTGTCCGGCGCGGTGAACAGACCGTCATAACGCATCGATTTAAAGCTGATGCGGCACATCAACTGATCGAACGGCGTTGCGCCCCACATGTCGGATTCGGTTAACTTTTCAGCGCCAATCTGCGGCATGCCGACAGAGAAGGGCTGCGTCGCCGAATACTGCTCGCCCGGAATGTTGCGGGTTTTCACCGGCAGCTCTTTCACTTCGGTCAGTGGCTTGCCGGTGTGGCGATCCAGCACGAAGATCTGCCCGGTTTTGCCGCCGAATACCAGTGCAGGGCGGCTGGTACCGTCCTTCATCGGGAAATCGATCAGGCTAGGTTGCATCGGGACATCGAAATCCCACAGATCGTTATGTACGGTCTGATAAACCCATTTTTCTTTCCCGGTTGTCGCGTCGAGCGCCAGAATGGACGCGCCGTATTTGTGGTCCAACGCGTTGCGGTTAGCGCCCCAGAGATCCACAGAAGAGCTGCCCATTGGCATGAACACGGTGTTCATCGCCGGATCGTAGGACATCGGTGCCCAGGAGTTCGGTGTGCTGCGCACAAAGGTCTGGCCCGGTTTCAACGCGGCGTTCGGGTCTTGATTGCCCGGGTCGAACGCCCAGCGCATTTCACCGGTGATCACGTTAAAGCCACGCAACACGCCGCCAGGCATGTCGGTTTGCACGTTATCAGCCACGCGGCCGCCCACGACGACGGTGGTACCCGCCAGCGTAGGTGCGGAGGTCAGCTGGTATTTCGGATCCGAGGCATCGCCCAGGCCGGCTTTCAGATCGACGATGCCGTTGTTACCAAAGTGCTGACAGAATTCGCCGTTATCGGCGTTGATCGCTACCAGACGCGCATCGATGGTGTTCATCAGAATACGGCGCTGACAGCTGTCGCCGGCCGCAAGCTGAACCGGTGCCGCAGGCGTTGAACCTGGGACCGTCGGCGGTGGCAGGGTTTTGGTGGCGTCGAAGTAGGCCAGGCCGCGGCAGCGGTTCCAGACCTGCGATTGCGCGTTGATTTCACGCTTCCAGATCTCTTTCCCGCTGTCGGCTTCAACGGCGATGACGTTGTTGTGCGGCGTACACAAGAAGATGCGGTTGCCGATTTGCAGCGGCGTCTGCTGGTCTTCTGCGCCGTTGCCGCCAGGGCTGATCGGCGTATCGCCGGTATGGAAGGTCCAGGCGACTTTCAGATCTTTCACGTTGTCGCGAGTGATCTGGTCCAGCGCCACGAAACGGCTGCCGCCGGGGGTATTGCCGTAGTTGTCCCAGTCTTTTTGCTGTTTGGTTTTATCTACCGGGATCAACGGCAACTGCTGGCCGCTGAAAGCGACGGTGGGGTGCGGCTGGAACATCTGCACGAAAGCGCCGACCATACCCACAGCCAGCACGGCGGAGAGCAGGTAAGACAGCTTCGCCAGCGGCGCTTTCCCTTCCGGTTTACGCAGCGCAGGCCAGCTAAGGAAGGCCAGAATCATCAGGCCGGTTGGCACCATCAGCCGTGAAATCAAGGGCCAGAAATCAAAACCGGCGTCGGCCACTGACCAAATCAGCGTGCCGATGAAAACCAGCAGGAACAGCGTGACTGCCGAGGATTTGCGACGGAAGAATTGAACTGCGGAAAGCAGGGTGACGATACCGGCAATCAGGAAGTAAGCGCTGCCGCCGAGCGAGACTAACTTTCCGCCGGCAATGGCGAAAAACAAGCCCGTAACGGCAAGAATTACCCCGAATAAACAACACCATAATTTAAGTTTTATACCCGGCCGGGCATTTGAATCAGACATGTTCAGTCAGTCTCCGAAAATAATGTTTCTTACTGCTCGTTTACCAAAGTGTAATCGTTGCTCCGCGCCTTGCATTGAGGCAAGGCGCGGAGCAAAAAATTAAACAGTGAATACGGAGGATTGTACCATTTGATTCGTTAGGCTGTTAAGGATATGTTGCTTTTAAAGCCGGATATTACTCACTTTTAGAACGACGCGAAGATGCGTCGGTGCCAGAAAGACAATATATCCCGGTTAATTTGCTCAAGATATTCTGGCAGTGGATTGTTTTCCAAGACATTTTCGCGTGCATATTGAAATCCGGGATCGCTGCCGCGGGAGTGCCTGCGCAGAAGGATATTTCTTGCCGCGGCCAGTTCGCCGTCGCTTAACTGCGCCAATTCCAGCTTCATTTGCTGCAAAAATGCTGCGGTATAATGATCCAGTTGCGCGATGGTATATTTGGGCGACTGTAACGCGAAGAAAATACCTTCGACGTCGACGCAACGGTAATAAGCACAATGCACGACATAACCAATATTTCGCTCGACGCGCAGACGCTGGAAATAACGCGGGGCATAAATCTGCGCCAGCAATTGTAGAGCCCAACGCGCGCTGGCCGATGTTTCCGGCAGCGGGTAAAACAATAACCGGGTATTTTCATCGCCGCTTTCCGAGAGCGCGACGCGCTCTGCGGGCGTACGAATGCGGTATTCCCCGGCGGTGACTATCGGCTCAGGAAAATCACTGAGCAAATGCGCCAACCCTTGTCGTAAAACCTCATTCCCGCCGACCAGCGTGGCTTGCCAACTCACCCGGTCCGGCGTTAATCCTACCGACAAGGCGGCCGGCAACTGCGCCAATAAGCGACGGATGGCGATGTCGCCTTGTTCCCGCGCCTGCGCTCGCTGAAAGGTTCTCGTTGCGTCACGCTGCATCGCGGGTGACATCGCCGCCAGCCGGTGGTTGATGGCATTGACGGCGCGATAGATCAACGCCTCCTCTCCGGCCAGTTGCAACAACCATACTCCCTGGTGACGTTCGACGCTCAGATGCCCATCCTGATGCGCCAACTCTGCCGCCAGGGTACGCAATGCCGATTGCAGGAGATAACCTCGTTGTGGCTCAAAAAGCACATCCGGCGCGGGCCGCAACAGCAACACGGGAGAGCCCTCATCGTGAGGCAGATGTTTTAACGGTACCTGGCCGACGGGCGGGGGGGCGTTATGTGGAGATACGGCAGCGACAGGGAAGAAAGTGAAGCGCGCGGTGGCAGGCGACGCGCTTTCCGGATGGAAGACGGTCAGTTTTAAAGGTAATCCCCGATACTCGGTGACTTCGCCGCCAGCACCAGGTCGTACAGATAAACGGCTCATTGAGGCAGACGAAAGCATGGCGATCTGTTTTGCCCACGGGTCGGTCGCTTGCACCGGCGGCAGGCCAAAGGCGTTCGCCCGTAATTGTTCGAGGGGGGCAAGACGGTCAAATGCCCGATTAGCCAGGCAGCTATAGTGTTCGCGCTGGCGTTCGGTCAGGCCGGTCAATTGCTCCAACCAACCAAACAGGGCAGCTTCAATGGCGGCCGCCTCTGCGGCGGTGCCCCGGATGACGGTGAACGCCAGAGTGAGCAGTGAACACGCCTCGCCGCATGTTGCGTGAATTAACCGGGCAGCGTCGCAGTATTCCTCAGCGCGCAGCCAGGCCATCAGGCTGCCAGGCGCTTCGTCCAGCAGCAGGCACTCCAGCAGCCGCAACCAATGGCGCTGTGTTGCAGGCGGTTGATTGAGGGCAAAGGTCAAGCGTAACTGCGGTGCGCCCGGCAAATCGAGCGTGCGGTCGCCTATCGGAACAGCCTGTGAGACGGCAGGTGGTGGATGGTTATCCGCTTTTGCAATGCGTGCGCCATATTCTTCGGCCATGGTGCGTAATTGTTCCGGCGACTGCGGCCCTTGCAGCCACAGCGTCATGTTAGCGGCGTTGTAATGCCGTTGATGGAACTGTTGCAGCGCAGAGCGCAGTACCGCCATATCCTCGCCAAAGCCGGCGCGGCTGCCGATATGGAAACGATGCATCGCCGCGATGCCGTCAAATGCTTGCTGCTGTGCCGCTTCACAGAGTGTTTCTCCCTCTGTGCGCAGTAACTGATATTCGGCGTCAATGATATCGGCTTCTTGATCCAGCGCTTCCGTTGCCAGCAGCGGGGCGATCAGCATATCGATCAGACGGTCCACGCCGGTATCAAATTGTTCGGGGCCGACCTCAAAAAAGAAGCAGGTACGCGTCGCCTGAGTGGTGGCGTTAAGACGCCCTCCCTGAGAGGGTGTCCAGTTCATCAAACCCTCTAGCGCCGGGAATCGTTCGCTGCCGCGAAACAGCATATGTTCCAGCAGATGCGCCAGCCCCGGCCAGGTGAGAGGTTCGTGATAGCTGCCCGCATCGACCTGCATCAGCGCGGCGGAGCGGGTCGCTGCGGGATCGCTTATCATATTGATTTGCAATCCGTTGCCGAGTCGCACTGACGAGGCGTGACGTTGCATGTTTTACCCTTTGAAGATCAACCGCGAATTGGCGGCGTTGCGAAAACGCAGTTGTTCAATACCGATTTGCGTGTGGTTGGCGGCCTCGCGTGCGGCCAGTATGGTGCCATGGTGCGGCGATTTAGAGCACACCGGGTCGGCATTTTGGGCGTCGCCGGTCAGCATGAACGCCTGGCAACGACAACCGCCGTAATCTTTCTCCTTTTCGGAGCAGGAGCGGCATGGCTCCGGCATCCAGTCATAACCGCGATAGCGATTAAAACCAAAGGAGTGATACCAGATGTGGTGCAAGTCATGTTCCAGCACCGAAGGGAACTTCACCGGTAACTGACGTGCGCTGTGGCAGGGCAATGCCATGCCTTCCGGCGTCACGCTCAGAAAGATTGCGCCCCAGCCGCCCATACAACCTTTGGGCCGTTCTTCGTAATAATCGGGCGTGACGAATAACAAGTTCGCCAGATTGCCGCTGTCGCTCATTTTTTCGCGGTAGCGCTTCACGACCTCTTCCGCACGCGCGATTTGTTCGCGAGTCGGCAGCAGGCCTTCGCGATTTAATTGCGCCCAGCCATAGAACTGACAGGTCGCCAGTTCGACATCGTCGGCTTCCAGTTGAATGGCCAGCTCAATGATGCGGTCGATTTGATCGATATTGTGGCGATGCAGCACGAAGTTGAGCACCATCGGGTAGCCGAGTGCTTTGACCGCTTTCGCCATCGCCAGTTTTTGCTGGAATGCCTTGGCGGATCCCGCCAGCGCGGCGTTTAGCGTTTCATCGCTGGCTTGAAAACTGATCTGGATATGGTCCAACCCGGCGTCCGCGAAGGTTTGCAGTTTTTTCTCGGTCAGGCCGATGCCGGAGGTGATCAGGTTGGTGTAAAACCCCAGATCGCGCGCGGCGGCGATCAGCTCGGGCAAATCCTTGCGTACCAGCGGTTCACCGCCGGAAAAGCCCAGTTGTACGCTGCCCATTGCTCGGGCCTGACGGAATACGTCTATCCACTGTTCGGTGGTCAGCTCTTTCTCCTGAGCGGCAAAATCGAGCGGGTTAGAACAGTAGGGGCATTGCAACGGGCAACGGTAGGTCAGCTCCGCCAATAGCCAGAGCGGGGGATTCACCGCAGAGGCGGCGGTTATATCAGTCACGGAAAATCACCCATTTTTGCGCGTAGGCACGTTGGAAAAACTCGACCACATCGTCCGCCAACCCCGGCGCCCCCGGGAAGCGGGCATTCAGTTGGCCGATGATGTCATGCAGCGTCGACTTGCCATCGACCAGTTGCAAAATAAGTGCAGCGCTTTCATTCAGCTTGGCCATGCCCTCCGGATAGAGGATGACATGGCTATTTTGCACTTCTTCCCATTGCAGGCGATAACCGCGCCGGAATAACGGGGTTTGTTCTCGGTTCAGCGTCATTACACCAGCCTCCGGTTGTGCCACACCCGCGCGTCGGTCACGCAGTGGTAAGGGCGCCTGTCAAGGGTATAAGCCATGCTCATGGCATCCAACATGCTCCAGAGGATATCCAGTTTGAACTGCAGGATCTCGAGCATGCGCTGTTGTTTCTCCACGGTATCGCAATAATCCAGCGCCAGCGTCAACCCGTGCTCAACGTCGCGGTTGGCTTGTCCAAGACGGCTGCGGAAGTAATCGTAACCTTCCGCGTCAATCCACGGGTAATGCTGCGGCCAACTATCAAGACGCGACTGGTGGATTTGCGGCGCAAACAGTTCGGTCAGCGAACTGCATGCCGCTTCTTGCCAGCATGCGCGGCGAGCGAAGTTGACGTAGGCATCCACCGCGAAGCGCACACCCGGCAACACCAACTCCTCAGACAGCAGGATGTCGCGCTCGAGACCCACCGCCTCGCCGAGACGCAGCCAGGCTTCAATTCCGCCTTCGCTACCGCCGTATCCGTCGTGATCGAGAATGCGCTGCACCCATTTGCGCCGCGTTTGCGGGTGCGGGCAGTTGGCCATGATCGCCGCATCCTTGATCGGGATGCTGGTCTGATAATAAAAGCGGTTAGCCACCCAGCCCTGGATCTGTTCCCGCGTCGCTTCACCGTTGTGCATCGCGATATGATACGGGTGATGGATATGATAATAGGCGCCTTTGGCGCGCAGCGCCGCTTCGAACGCCGGTGCCGAAAGTGGCTGTTGCTGTGTCATGGTACTCACCTACAATTCGATGTTCATCCCATCCCAACTCACTTCAATGCCGGCGTCGGTCAGGCTTTGGCGCTCTGCGGAATCTTCGTCAAGAATGGGATTGGTGTTGTTAATGTGGATCAGGATCTTGCGTTTGGCCGGCAGGCTGCCGAGCAATGCCGCCAGACCCTGTTCTTCCGCCAGCGCCAGATGGCCCATGTCTTTGCCGGTATTATGGCCGACGCCGAGGCTAGCCAACTCATTGTCACGCCACAGCGTACCGTCGATCAGCAGGCAATCTGCGCGCTGTAGCCAGGGGAGGAGCGCGTCGTCCGGCTCGCCAAGGCCGGGGGCGTAGAGCAGGTTGGAGCCGCTCAGCGTATCTTCAATAAACAGGGCGACGTTGTGGCCTGGCAACGGGCGGTTGCGATAGCGGGAATAAGGCGGCGCATTGCTCAAGAGCGGTATTGCGGTAAAGCGGATACTTGGGCAAACCGCCGTCTGGAACGATTCCAGTGGAACGACAGGGTGATGAATCAAGCCGCCATTCCAATGAGTCAACATGGTAAATACCGGGAAACCGGTGTTGAGATCGTCGTGAACTTCGCGGGTGCACCAAACGTGGTGTGGGCAACCTTCACGCAAACTGAGTAAGCCTGCACTGTGATCGATTTGGCTGTCGGTCAGGATAATGGCGCCGATACCGGTGCCGCGAAGCACATTGGGGTTGTTCAATTCAGGCGAAGCAAGCAGTTGTTGGCCAATATCGGGAGAGGCGTTGCACAGCACCCAGTTTTTACCATCGTCGCTGATGGCAATCGAGGATTGTGTCCGGGGCGAGGCGTTGAGCGTCTTGTTGCGTACCCCCTGACAATTTTTGCAGTTGCAGTTCCATTGTGGAAAACCGCCGCCTGCTGCAGAGCCGAGCACTTTAATCTGCATGTAATGACCAGAAAAAGGGGAAAAGAACTGCCCGCTCCGGGGGAACGGGCAGATGGGGCGATTAACGGTTGGAAATGTACAGTGTTACTTCCAGCCCCAGACGCAGATCAACAAATTCTGGTTTGGTCCAAGTAGTCATAACGATACTCCTGTTGTGTGAATCAAGATGGGACAAGCCAGGTAACAAAATCGATCTCACCCGGCGCGGCCCCGATGTTGATGAAATGTGATGAAATTCGCAACCTTATAAAAGTAAGTTTTTATTCGCGCCAAGAAGCGGCCAAGGTTCTGAGCCAATTACGCCAGGCCAGTTTTTCCAATAACCGGTCATCAAAACCAGCCTGTGACAATGCTTGCATCAGGCGCGGTAAACCGCTCACGTCGCCAAGCTGTTGCGGAATGTTCACGCCATCGAAGTCAGAACCGAATCCGACGTGATCTTCACCAAGTTTAGCGATCAAAAACTCAATGTGTTTAACAATTTCTGTCAAAGGTGTCGTTGCACTGTCACGTTTGCCATCGGCGCGAAGAAACGCGGTACCAAAATTAACCCCAACGAAACCATTGCGTTGTGCGATGGTTTCTAATTGCGCATCGGTCAGATTGCGCGGTTGCGGGCATAACGTATGGGCATTTGAGTGAGTGGCGACCAGAGGGGCGTCGCTGAGCGCCGCCGTGTCCCAAAATGTTTTTTCATTCATGTGCGAAACGTCGATCATGATACGGCGTTGATTGCAGGCCCGGATGAGCGCTTTGCCAGCCTGCGTTAAACCCGCACCACTGTCCGGGGAGGCGGGAAATGGCCCGCTGACGCCTTCGCCGAACGCATTGGGCAGATTCCAGAAGGGCCCTATGCTGCGTACACCCCAATCATAAAACCGATCGAGGCGCGTCAGTTCTGCATCCAATGCGCCGGCTCCTTCGATATGCAGCACGGCGGCAATGAGTTGATGGCGTTGGCAATATTCTATCTCGCTGACCGTGCGGCATATCCGTAACCGGCCCTCGGACGCCTGCTCCAACTGATACATGATAGCGATCTGCGCTTCGGTGATCGCCAACGGATCATAGCTGGCGAGGGCTTGCTCTTCGGTCTGGTTACGCATCTGCGCGATATAACTCGCCGGGGGGATGAATACCGCAAATAACCCGCCGAAAAAACCGCCGCATTTCATGCGTGCAAAGTCCAGATGACCGTTTTCCACCCTGGAGTAAAAGGCGGCAACGGGATCGTCAGGGTGCTCCAGCCAAAGCTTGAGCAGCAAATCGTTATGGCCGTCAAAAACAGGCAAGGGGGATAAGAGTGTCATGAGTTCCACTGTAAAAATGACCGGCATGAGGCGGCGACAGGATTATGCGAGCCATATTATCGCGCCGGGAAGCGACAGGGTAGCGTCGTCTGGCACAGTGTAGCGGCGGACCGTGCTTCTCGCAGTGTATCTCTGAACGGTACGGTAATCGTGCCAAGGAAGAGGATATTTGCAGCGGTTAACGCGATTTTGCAAGGCTATTTAATCTGCGTTGTAACCGATTGATTATTTATCGGCAGTTGCGGCATTGTTCTGCCGTTATTTTTTCCGGCAAGCGTGGATCTTTCCGTTAATGATTCCCGACATATTCCTTCATGTTTACTATTCTAAATAGCTGCGCCTAGTGCTATAGGTGAGGAGCATGCAGAGCGCCGACATCCCGTGAATCCATTCATGAGGGCTCGTATCGCGCGTCAATGCGGCTAACCTGCATGCTCCCCACTTGTCTCAAGCTTGGTGTATTGCGGTATTAAACGATGCTGAAGCTTCCCATTCCCATAATGCAGTAAAATGCGCCTGCCATATGGATGTGTAATATATGCTCATGCCTCCAGCCTATACATCCTGCGATCTTTTTTTCTGCGATCTTAAAGTCAGTATAACTATCTGGTTTTTATAAAATTATTTGTTTTAATTTCAATGAAAATAGTTTTTCTTTTAAGGGAGGTTGCAGATATCTGCAATAGTAACTAATGTTTAAATGACATTTTTGTTGAGATTATTATCAATTAGTTAAGTAATTATTTAGGTTAAATTTGATTTTTATGGGGGCAAAATGAAATTAAACATTTTTCTACCGGTCGCTATTCTGGGTTCTTTTTCAAGTTTAGCTATGGCTGACAGTTTTAATTTAGAAAATCCAGAGGGTTTGCACTATCAGCTAAAATATGGACAGACTGTTGTCAAAGAGGGCAAAGACACAAGATTCTATGATTCACGAAATCCTGTATCTCCACAGGAGAGTATTTCAATCTCCGTCAAAGATGAAAATGGTACCAGCATTACTGAAAAGTCAGTACCTTCATCCCTCCATGGAAATAGTCAAGGATGTAACTATTCAATGATTGTTACATCACACCATGGCTGGAGAATCACTGGGAACTGCATTGAAACTGAAGGTAACTACAAACCTGATGCACCACATATCTATACTTTAGAAAATAATTCAAAGAAAAAAGTTTATCCAGCTTTTTCAGTGGATAAGGCCAATAATTTTGCATCAGATTCTGTCTTGGGATATCTAAACCCCCATGAAAAAAGGTTGTACTCAGTAAGTACCGATTACTGGAAGGCAACATCGGTTAAAGATCATTCAATGATTCAAGTTGGCTTTTATAATCCTTTCACAACAAAATACATTCCGTGCGGTGATAAAACTGAGGAGATTGATAAGGAGAGAATTTTCACCCTAAATGAAGATTTGACCTGTTCTATAAAATAATAATCTTCATATCAATTTCCGAGACCAGCTTCAGGTTGGTCTCATCCAAATAGCGGTGAGTTTGGATATAACGGGGTTCTACGCCGAAACCGCCGAAATTTCCGTCCTGGTCTTTTTAGTGATCGTTGGGAGCCTCAATGACCCCATCCGCCATACCCTGCGCCAAACGTTCCATCCAAATCGCAAAGCGGAAATACCTCGATATCGCAGGCAGATATTCGGAAGTGGTTGGGTTTTTAGGTTTTTTTAGTTACATAAGGTTAGAAATTCAAATTCATTACGTTAATATTCCCGTTCCACTATGCAGTGCTTCGATTGATTGGGCGTCATCGTTTTACTGTACTGCATAGTGGGCACTATTAAAACCAAATGAATCAATTCAATAAACACCTTTCATGATAATGGTTGCGCTGCGTAATTATTCTGACCAACCTTCATTTGGATTTTCTTTGCCTTAAACCGTATAAGCTTTTATTACTCTTATCCGGCGTTTTACTCCGGCATAAGTGACGCGTCATGGCATCTGTTTGCTTTTTCATGACTCCGGCGCCTGTCGGCGGCAGACGCTCAACACCAATTGTCGAAGCCAGCGATGGGCCGGATCCGTTTCGGAACGCGGGTGCCACATTTGCGAGACGGTAATCCCCTGAGTTTTTACCGGCAGTTCAAAAGCGAAAAGTGCGGCGACAACCCCGTTCCCATTAACGATGGGTTGATTGATAAGAAAAGATGCGGGCACCAGCGCCACCAGATCTGACGCCTGGGCCACCGCCAGTGCGGTGGGAAAACTCGGCACCACAGCGGCGATGTTCCGTTCCAGCCCCAGTTCTGCCAGCGCCTGGTCGACCGGCCCGCTTGTCCGCCCGCTGCGTGAGGCGACAACATGCCCGCAGGCAACATAGCGCTCCAGGGTAACGTCAGGCTGTAACGCCAGCGGATGACCCGTTCTTGCCACCCCCACGAACCTGTCCCTGAATAGCGCCTGCAGGCGTATTTCAGGCCCCATGTCACCCAACACGCCGATCTCGAGATCAACCAGGCCTTCTCGCAAAGGCTTTGAGCTTTTCTCGGGTTTTGGCGCAAAACGCAGACGCACTAAAGGGGCCGCCGTTGCCGTCGCCGCGATAAGCGCAGGGCCAAAAGCCTCCACAAAGCCGTCGTTGGTACGCAGGATAAAGGTTCGTTCCAGCGTGGCCGGATCCAGCTCCGCTGCAGAAGGACGGAGCACGGCGCGTGCCTCAAAGACGGTATTTTGCGCACGCTCGCGTATCCCTTCGGCATAAGGTGTCAGCACCATATTGCGGCCGGCGCGCACCAGTAAAGGATCGCCTGTCGCGGTGCGCAAGCGGCTGAGCGTGCGGCTCATGGCCGAGGCGCTTAACCCAAGACGCCGCGCTGCACCGACCACGCTGCCTTCGGCCAGTAACACGTCGAGGGCAATGAGTAGGTTGAGATCGGGTTCCATCATGCTGTTTAGTCTCGTTGGCCAAAGAAAGTGGTATAGGGTTTATAACTGCAAACGCTGCGTCTTCCGCTTTATATTTACTGCATGACAAGATATCTCATGTGAGTATGCCGGGCGCTCGGGGCTGCATTACCTCGATTGCCTGGGCCGGGTTGTGCCTTGGTAAATGGGGGGAGTACGCGTAAATCTGCAATAAAAAAGCCGATAACAGAATGCTATCGGCTTTTAACTTCAATTAACGGTAAACCGGGTTTAAGCGGTCGGCAACTGTTTCGCAGTGGTTTCCACCAGCGCCAGCAACACTTTAATGTCTTCCAGGCTGACGGTCGGGTTCAATAACGTCATTTTCAGGCAGGTAACGCCATCAAACTCGGTAACGCCCACGTTGGCGCGACCTGATTCCAGCAAGGCATCGCCAATCCGTTGGTTGAGCAAGGCTATCGCCGCATCACCGCTCGCCGCCAACTGCGGCGGGAGGTAGCGGAACAGAACGCTGGCCAACTGCGGCTGCATAACCAGTTCCAGCGACGGTTGATCGCCGATGTAGTGCGCAACCTGCTGCGCCAGCGTAACGCCGTGATCGATGATCTCCGCGTACTGCTTTTGCCCCAGGGCTTCCAGGCCCATCCACAGTTTTAACGCATCAAAACGGCGGGTGGTTTGCAGCGATTTGGACACCAGGTTCGGCACGCCCTGCGCTTCGTCGAACTCGGAGTTCAGGTAGGCGGCCTGATAGCGCATCAGCTCATAGTGACGGGCTTCTTTCAGCAAGAAGGCACCGCAACTGATGGTCTGGAAGAATTGCTTGTGGAAGTCCAACGTAATGGAGTCCACCAATTCAATGCCATCCAGATAATCGCGGTATTTCTCCGACAGCAACAATGCACCGCCCCAGGCTGCATCGACATGCACCCAGATCTGGTGTTTCGCCGCCAACTGCGCGATAGCGCGCAGGGGATCAATAGCCCCGGCATCCGTGGTACCGGCGGTCGCTACAATCGCCAGGATCTGTTCGCCGTTGGCTTCGGACTGCGCCACTTTTTCGGCTAAATCGTTCAGATCCATGCGCGCGAACCGATCGGTTTTCACCAGCGTGACGGATTGGTAACCCAAGCCCAGCAAAGCCATGTTCTTTTGCACCGAGAAATGGGCGTTTTCAGAACATAAGACTTTAATCTTTCTCAGGTTGCCTACCAGGCCGTCCTGCTGGATAGAGTGCCCCTGGCGCGCAAAGAAGGCGTCGCGCGCCAACATCAGGCCCATCAGGTTGCTCTGGGTACCGCCGCTGGTGAACACCCCGGCATCGCCAGGCTGATAACCCACCTGGGTGCGCAACCATTCGATCAACTTCATCTCGATGATGGTGGCTGATGGGCTTTGATCCCAGGAGTCCATGCTTTGGTTGGTAGCGTTAATCAAGACCTCAGCGGCCTGGCTGACCACCAGGCTTGGGCAATGCAAATGCGCCACGCACTGCGGGTGGTGAACCGACAGGCTGTCTTTTAAAAAGTACTCAATCGCGCGTTCAATCGCGGCCTGGTTGCCCAGGCCCTGTGGATTGAAATCGAGCGTAATGCGTTCACGCAGTTCGGCAACGGTTTTCCCCTGATACATCTCGGGTTGTTGCAGCCATTGCACAACGGCCTGGCTACTCTGTGAAATCGCTTGCCGGTATGCCTCGGTGCTTTGCGCCGAGGCCGCCAGAATCGGGTTTAACTTGGACATCGCGGTCATTCACTCCACATCAGACGGGTTTGACGCCGGCCGCTAACAGGGCTTGTTCAAATTTATCCAGGAAAATACCCAACTCATCGTTGGTGATCAGCAAGGAAGGCAGCAGGCGCAGTACGCAACCATTACGGCCACCGCGTTCCAGAATCAGCCCGGCTTCAAAGCATTTTTTCTGCAGCAATGCGGATAATTGGCCATCAGCAGGGTAGCAACCCATATGATCTTGCGCTTCGTCTGGTTTGACGATCTCGATGCCAATCATCAAGCCCAGGCCACGCACGTGACCTATCACCGGATAACGTTTTTGCAGCTCGGCCAGTTTGGCTTTCAGCCATTCGCCCTGAGCGGCCACTTTTTCGGCAATCTGGTTGTCTTTGAGGTGCTGCAGGGTGGTCAGGCCGGTCGCCATCGCCAATTGGTTGCCGCGGAAGGTGCCGGTATGGTGGCCAGGCTCCCAGGCGTCAAACTGCTTCTTGATGGCCAATACGGCCAACGGCAAACCACCGCCTACGGCTTTGGACATCACGATGATGTCCGGCTCAATGCCCGCGTGCTCAAAGGCGAAGAATTTGCCCGTACGCGCAAAGCCGGCCTGAACTTCATCGATAATCAGCAAAATGCCGTGTTCCTGAGTGACTTTGCGAATGCGCTGCAACCACTCGGCCGGGGCCGGGTTAACGCCGCCTTCACCCTGAACGGCTTCCAGAATGACGGCCGCAGGTTTGCGTACGCCGCTTTCGACGTCATTGATCAGGTTGTCGAAATAGTAGGTCAATGCCTTGACGCCGGCCTCGCCGCCAATGCCCAGCGGGCAGCGGTACAGGTGCGGGTAGGGCATGAACTGAACTTCCGGCATCATGCCGTTGATGGCTTCTTTCGGTGACAGGTTACCCGTTACCGCCAGCGCGCCATGGGTCATGCCATGATAACCGCCGGAGAAACTGATCACGCCGGAGCGGCCAGTGTGTTTTTTGGCCAGCTTAAGTGCGGCTTCAACGGCGTCTGCGCCGGATGGGCCGGTGAACTGCAGGCAATACTCTTTGCCCTGGCCGGGTAACAAGGAGAGCAGGTATTCGGAGAAACGATCTTTCAAAGGCGTGGTCAGATCGAGGGTATGTAACGGCAAGCCGCTGGTAATGACATCTTGGATGCTTTTCAGCATGTCAGGGTGGTTATGCCCAAGCGCCAGGGTTCCGGCGCCAGCCAGGCAGTCAAGATACTGATTATTCTCAACGTCTGTGATCCACACGCCTTCTGCTTTGGCGATGGCCAGTGGCAATTTGCGTGGATAACTTCTGACATTCGATTCAAATTCGGCCTGTCTCGCCAAATAGGTTTCATTGTTTCCATTTAATGAATTCGCAACTAAAGTGTCAATACGGACTTTATCCGTCATCATATCTCTCCTACAACCGGGAGTGTCAAAACGCCCTGGTTGAATTAATTGAATTTAAAAGTAAACCCGGTAAAAAATCGCGTCCAATATATGGCTTTTTAGCCTGGGACTCAATAGCTTATTTCCCCTTGATTTTATTGATGTTTTTATGTCTCAATCAATATGTTGCTGTTTTTGTGACCATTCATGCCACCCCCCTGAGGCTGTACCCACGGCTAAAACGTTTGCTGACAACATTTAGACACGTTTTTTGTATGGCGATAGACTGACCGCCGGGGGCGATTCGTCCGCCAGAGGGCGCCAGTAGCGGCCTTGAGCAGGAGCGCCGCTTAAATCAATAAATATCGAATAATTGCGGGCGTATTTTATTATCATGGTGAGTATGTATTCCGATGAATATATAATTTTTATTTGAGTATCTTTGCAGGGAATTAAGCGGGGTGCTATATTCAGAAGATTAAAAACCCCAGAACTTTATCGACTCTTCACATTCAAAGTCATTTCAATAAATATAAAGATCACGCTAACAGAGTTAAATGTAAAAAAATTAGCATTCAAAGTGACTTTGATTTTTCTGTCATGTGCCGCCACGGGATAATTACGCCTTTTATTTTTCCTCGAAAATAGGAGGGCGCTGTTTTTATTGTATTTATGTGAGGCTTCTATGAACTCTATTTATCGGGCGTTATTCTACGCCTTTGCATTAACGCTGTCTTTTTTTAGCGGCACCACAGTTATTGCCGGCCAGCTAATATTGAAAAACACCTCTTTATCGCCCATTACCTGCACGGTTGACGGCTGGACGGTCTCTTCAGGCAGCAGTTTCGATTGGTTCATTAAGGTGCAGCCGGGACAGTCGTTCTTTGTGGGGCAGAACACCAGCAGGCCGAAAGATCCTGTTATCAATTGGGCCAATTGCAATAACTTGCAGACCCGCTCGATGACCATTACACCCAGCGGCCCAAATCAAACCCTGGTGTTGAATGGGCAGCAAACGCAAGTATTGAACGTTTCGCTTTATCCTTTTCTTCCTACGCTACCCACGGATAACTTTGAAAGTTTGGTTGCCTATATTGTGCAAACTTATCAGTCGCAGCATCCGCAAGTGTTACTCAATGCAGTGCTGAATCCGCAGGTGAATATTTACAGTTTTACCGAGTTGCCGGTCCTGCTGGGTAATGATGGGTTTGACGTGATGGAGCTTGATGTCCTTTATCTGGGTTTTCTGGCGGATAATCAGTTAATCAATCCCGCCGAGATTACCGGCGAAGTGCCCTGGGCCGTGGCGCTGGCGGGGGCCACTTACCAAGGTAAGTTATGGGCGATCCCCAGTTGGCTCTGCATGAACTTTATCTACGCATTCGATCAGGCGATTCAGCAGCAGCAAAGCCTGTCGCAAATGCTGAATTATTTGAAGACCCAAACGTCGTCAGTCACCAAATTGGTGGGCAGCTTTAATGGGAGTTGGACCATTCCTGCCGACTATATCAACGCTTATGTGCAGACCTACGGTTATGGTGCGCTGCAGCAGGCAATGCAAATGCCGCCTGACAACGACGTCGTTAATCAATTGGTTTCACTGTCTGATACCTGTACTTTTAACGGTATAAATAAGTGCACCAATAACACCTATCATAACGCCCCGAATGGCGGCACCGAGCAAGTTTTCGCCTCCGGGCAGGCCAGCACCGACATGGGATTTTCCGAACAGTCTTTCTTCGTGAATCTCTATTCGTCAACGCAAAAATCGCTGTATGTCGTGCCAACCCCTTGGGGAGAACATCCGCAACCGCTGTTATTTGAAGATGCTTTCGTTACCAGCGCCGCGACATGCAAGCCGGGCAGCCAATGTGCGCTCAATGCGCAAGCGTTCACCACGTTAATGACCGGCACGGCGATGAAAAATTATATCGTGCAGTCCAAAGATCTGCCTGCTGGTACGCCGTGGCGGACATTGTTGGTGGCCACTCAGCAATTCTGGCAACAGTCGATCATTACCAATAACAGTTATTACCAACAGCTATCGCCGATATTTATGACGGCAAAGGCTTTTCCTAATAACTTCACCCCGCAAAGCCAGGTTGCTATGGCTAATGGCATTTGTAATGCCTTAAAACAGCAGCAGCCTGATTTTGTTTGTAAAAGCAATAATAGCACCCGTTTGTTAGCCCCATCTCACGGCAGTTCCATCATCAACTCAGGCACCGTTGAAAGCAGGAGAGGTTTATGAGCATTGGACCCGTTTCCGGTAATGGCATCGCCATCACCTTACCCGTAGGAAAAACGTTATTTTGGACCGCCAATGTCCAGGCATCTTACTCACAATATGTTCTGGTTCGCGACTCGACGAATCAGGTGGTTATTGAGAGTAAAGGTGCATCGACAGGCGGGCATTCGCCGACCCAAATTGGTCAAGGCTCGTTTGTTACCGCCGGCAGCGGGGTTTATACCGTTTTCATTGGCTATAACGATGGCCAGTCCTGGTCTCAGGTCATGTGGGATGAAATCGCGTTAAATATCGGCAGCCAGATTTATTCCAGTTGTTTCAATTTCATTAGTGAAGACGGCGCGGATCAGGATTTCAATGATACCTGCCTGACACTGACCTGGTTTAACAGTATTGGTTGAGGAGCAGAAGACATGGCAATTGGACCCGTAAATGGCAATGGCATTGCCATCAATATTCCCTCCGGGAAAATAGTTTTTTGGTCTGCCTTGGTTCAAAGCTCGGCAAACCAATTTATTCAGCTGAAAGACAGCAGTTCAAACGTGGTCTTCACCACCCAGGGGGCCAGCTCCAGCGGCGGCACCCCCACGCAGATAGGCGAGGGGTTCTTCCAGGCTGCGGATGCCACCGGGAATTACACTATTTGGATCGGCACCAATGACGGACAACGTTATTCGCAGGTGATCTGGTCGCAGGATGTGATTACCAGCGGCGCTACGGTTTACTTTGGCAAATACATCTTTGCCAGCGAAGACTACACCGATAATGATTACAACGATTCATTGCTGCAACTGCAATGGTTCCAGTCCGTGGGTTAACACCCCGACCAAAAGGCGGGGCGATCCAAGCGGGATAAAGCCGCTTGGATCGAAAAGATCCTCGCACCAATAACAAATCCGACAACGAATCGATGGGGGCAGTTATGAAGGCACTAGCGGGTAAAAATCAAATGTCTTACGGCGGTAATGGCGGGTCTTTCAGCGCAGTCCAGGATACCGGCGGCCAACAGGTGGTGATCAAGAGCGGCAGCAAAATCGATTCCATACAAATTGGCAATAACAAATATGGCGGTGGCGGCGGTGGTACGTCGGCCAGTTTCAGGATCCCGCAAGATGGGAAATTTACTATTTTGCGCTTGTGCACGAATGATGATGTCGTCGGTTATATCAAACTGGTATGCGATGGCGTGACCTACGAAGCGGGGAAAGTCACCGGGGATGGCGATTTATCTTTTGGCACCGGATTGACCGTATCCTTCGCGGGCTTTGCCTCCGGCTCCATGATCGACATGATTTTGTTCAATACTTATTACTGAACTTATTACTGACCTGGCAGTTGACGGCGGCAGCGGATACTCATTGGCGACCTTGCTACCGGCATATCGGGAGGAGGGGCGGCCGTGCGCATAAAATACAAATAGATAGGGCGTGCCATGGGAAACAAAAATAATCTTGATGTCAAGGTGCTCGAAAATCAGGCGGCCAACCTGAAAGTGAAAGCGAACTTGCTCGCTGCGTCGTCAAGCGAACCCGGATATTCCAATGCGCCGACTTACAGTTCCCTTGGCTATGAGGTCGATCCGCGCACAGGGACGCTGCAGGTTACCCTTTCGCCGCCGACTTTCTTTGGTGCCTTGGGCAGCAACATCACGCCATCCATCGTTTACAGCCCGCAATCGATCGCCTCGGGAATCACGCTTCTTGGGCTCCCTTTGGGCTGGAGCTATTCATTCAGTTATATCGCGGCGAGCCAGGTATTCATTAATGGTTCGTCCGCTTACTACATCGACGATTTGTATGAATCGGGTTTGCGCTACTACAACCTGAAGGATCTCGTCTTCACCAACGATTCGGGAACATTCCCTTACGATAATCAGTTGAAGTACAGCAATACATTGCAATTTATCAGCGGCGAAACGCAGTATTTCGACGCTCACGGCAGATTGATTGGCATCGCGGACCGCTGGGACAACCATGCCATTTTTTATTACACGCAAGCGGGCGATGTCTATAACAGCAAGTTGTCCCGCATCGTCGGGTTCGCCGGGCAAGCGATCACCTTTACTTATAGCGGCGAGGGTATTGAGATTGCTTATCCCCAGGGAGGGAAAAACGCTATCTCCTTTGCCTATCTGGTGGATAGCCAAAGCTATCTGGTGGGTTATGTCAATCCGCTGGGGCAAAGGTTCACCATCGCCAATCGGGGCGGGCTGGTCAGGAACGATTTGATTTCTCAGATCACTTACCCGAACAGCGTCTCGGTCGTCTATGAATACACCACGCTGCGTTATTACGTCGATGCGAACCGGTCACAGTTTTATCGCATCGATTGTATCGCCGCGACAAGGCAGAGCTATGTCGATACTGCCGGACAAATCCAGACAAGGTCGGTTTCCTACTCCTATGACCCCAACGGCGATGCCCACGATTACACGGGTTATCCGACGTACATCATGGGGAAATATCAAGATAGCCTGCTGCAAAGCAATGACGACGATTACCGTTATGTGAGCCAGGTCGACGATGGCGTGCTCGTTGTGGAGCATCAGTACAATCGGCTCCACCTCGAGCTTGTGACGAAGACCTTCACCAAGGATGCGCAGCCTCGGATTATCCGGCAGGTCACCAATACGTTCATCAGCGAAACCGACGGGAAATATTTTCCGCCGTACTACGAACTAAAGCGGATACCGAATTATCAGACCCCCATCAAGGTCGTGACCGAGATCTACAACGATACGGGGGAAACGTTAATCAGCGAGATAGAATCGGACTTCGACGACTACGGAGCGCCGACGGAAGTTCGCTCCTATGGCAGCACGGTGGCGGGCGAGACGCCCAAACTGCTCAATAAAGTGCAAACCCTTTACGATTATGCCGGCTATGGGCAGCTCGTCCGGCAGGACACTTATGACTATACGGATGGGACCCTCGTCAGAAGAATCGTCAATAGCCTGACCGATGACAAGAAGAATACCGCAACGAGCACAGACGGCTTTGTCGTATCCGCTGATGGAAAAGACGTATTTAGCCCGAACAAGAAGATTAGTTATCGCTACAACGCATCGGGCAAGGTTATTTACGAGAAGCTGGAATGGGCCGATGGCGAAAGCCATGCGCTGGAGAGCACGGAGAGCTCGACCCATTATGCCCTTGCCGTTCCCGTGTTGACGGTCACCATCACCAATGCGCAAGGCAGACAGAATACGACTGAAATCGATACGGTGACGGGATGGATGATCAGCCAGGCTAATGCCGTGAATTATGGTTTCCGCTATACGTATGACAATATCGGCCGCCAACTGACTTCGACTGATCCCATGGGCGTGGTGACAGAATGCATTTTCGACGATCCCGCCAACCAGGCCACGACCCGATATGCCAACGGATTCGAGACTTATGTCTATAACAATGGGTTCACGGACAGGGTCAAAACCGCCGACAACGGCGGCAATGACAAGGCGGAACGCACGCTTACCGCCAATGGGTATAACGACAACGGCCAATTGATCTGGACCGAAGGCATTCTGGGCGCCGACTCGCGGATCCTGTACGCCTATGACAGCAGAAACCAGTTGGTTACGGCGACGGATGCGCTCGGCAATGTCAATCGCTACGAATATGACACCGCGGCTCAAACCAAGACGGAGTTTTTTAACGGCGTCAAGGTGAGCACGTTGAGCAAGCATGACAATGCGCTCAACCAAGTCACTTACTCCAGCCTGTTTTCTTCCGAGAGCGTGTCGGCGACGAGCCTCTCCAACAGCTATTCGAACATCGTCAAGTCACTGACGGGGGAGCCATCGGCAGGGAAGGAATGGCTGGCGGCCGCCTTCCAATACGATGTCAACAATCAGGTCAGCTCCTACAGCTCGACAGGCAGTGACGACATCGTGCAACGCCAGGATATTTCCAGGGATTTATTTACCAATGCGGTATTCACCGGCGTCCATGTCAGCGCGCCGGAGACGAAAGAGGCCACCGCCGGCGGCGATACCCGTTTTTACGATAACTTGAATCAGTTGCTCACCGACACCAATGCACTCGGCCAGCAGTATACGTATGTCTATAACGAGATCGGCCTGGTAGCCCGTTACACGGATTATGCGGGCACGGTGTTCGCATGCGGCTACAACCCCAATAACCAGTTGGTATCGGTTGCATGGACTGACCAGGGGGTGCAGTGCGAGAAGCAATATACCTATGACCCCTTGACGCATAAGGTGCGCAAAATAGAAGAGTTCCGCCAGGGGATGAGCAAAGGGAGTATCGCGTATGGCTACAGTTTGGGCGGTGCGATTGAATCGGTGACCTATCCCGACGGGAAAAGGATCCTTTATGAATATGATCTCGGCACGGGGCTGCTCAGCAAATTCACCGATGCCATCGGGAAGGTTACGCAATATACGTACGACAATTACGGCCGGGTAACTCGACAACAGATCGTCGGAGAGGACTACAGCGTTCAGACCGACTATTACAGCAAAGAGGAGAGCGCCGCCAACAGCGGCAAGCTCAAGGCGATCCGGGTCAGTAACGGCATCTTGAGCAGTTTCGCCTACGATGGTTTCGGTTCCCTTGCGCAGGCGGTCATCACCGATACCTCCGAGGGGGCGACCAGCCCCGTTTTACTGGAGACGCAATATTCCTACGATCCGATCACCCGTAATCTGGTCAAGCTGCAATCCAGCTCGGGTGCGTTTGCACAAGATGCCAATTTGAATTATCTGGCGAACTACAGTTTCAATAGCCTCAACCAGCTCACGGAAGAGCGGAAACAAATCCTGGGCGGCGACGTCGTCGTCACGGCGTACCGGTATGACGCGGCCTGCAACGTCATCCAGGAAGATCTCAGGGCCGGGGCTATAAGCCAGTCGACAATCTATACCTACGATCAGGACAACAAGTTATTACGCATCGACACCTCGTCCGGCGCAAAAAGCTTCGCCTACGACGTCAATGGCAATTTGACCGACGATGGGGCGGGCGGCACATATCGCTACAACGCGCAAAACAGGTTGATTGGATATAGCGATGTCGGCGGCAATCTGCTCGCAGAATACGATTACTATCCCGATGGGCTGCGGGCCAGCAAAAAGGTCAATGGTGGCGCGGCGATACAGTTTTATTACGACTATTCCTCATCCCCCAATATCGTCAATGAGATACAGGGAGATAAAACCAGCCACTACCTGGCGCAGGGAAGCAAAAGATACGTTCGGCTGGTCGACAGCGCAGGGCTCACCGTTCCCGAATATTTCATCGCCTCCTTCAGGGACGTCGTCGGCGTCGTCAATGCTACCTGCGGGATGGATGCCAGCTACGCTTACGATCCCTATGGGCGAGAAGAGGGAGTCAGTCATCTTGATGCCGATATCAGCGTAAATCCATTCAGATATACCGCCGAATATACCGATCCCGAGTCTTCCCTGATCTACCTGAGGGCGCGTTACTACCATCCCGGCATCAAGCGCTTCATGAGCAGGGATACCACCGACCTTATCAACCGCTACAACTATGCGAACGGCAATCCCATCATGGGCAGCGATCCCAGTGGGGATTTGAGCATAGGGTGGGTGATCGGTGCGGCTATCGCGGGTATCGCCGTGGGGCTTCTCACGGGTGGCGCGGGAGCGTTGGCACTGGGTACGGGCATGGGTGCCGCCATCGCGGTCGGCGCGGTGGCGGGCGTGGCCGGCACGGCGGTCAGTAATGGCATCACGGAATGGGGACTTCATGCGAGCGGCGAACCTGGGTTGAGCGCCAAAGACTGGGGCGTCAGTCTGTTGGCGGGAGCGGTCTCTGGCGTAGTCGGCGCCGGCGTCGGCGGTGCGGTCGGTCGTGGAGCGATGAGCACGGCGATGAATGCGGGCTGGTCGGCCGGGAGAGTCACGGCTGTCGGTGTTCTGTCGGCTTCAGCGTCCGGCGGTTTCTCAGGCTCGGTGGCCTCCGCCGGCGTCACTGCCGGCTTCGAGCATCAGGCATTCTTCAGTGCTGAAGTGTGGGAAAACATCGGCATCAGCACCGCTGTCGGCATGGGAGCCGGCGTGATGGCATCGGGCGCGCATTTCGGCTTCGGGAAAATCGGCGGCATCCGTACCACGCCCGTCGAGATGAGTGCCACGGAGTTCAGCATCGTTACGGACACGACCACGCCCAATACCATTCTGGAGTTCAATCCCCGGGAGGCCCATCAATGGCAAGGTAGCAATCTGGGGGCGATGACCGGGGGGCAGGATACGGTGATTGTGCATGGCCATCCGCGATTCTCTTTCCCTGAGGATGTGCAAACCCGGTATCGGTATGCCTCCGCCAAGACCACGGCTCAGGCGATACAGAATAATATCGGCGGCGGCGGGGGCACCATCAGGCTGATTTCTTGTTCCGCAGGAAAATGGATAGGCATGGAAAACATGGCGCAAACCATCGCAAATACGCTCAACCGGCCGGTAGAGGCCTATACCGTCGACGTCAGCATTGCTGAGGTGGTCAATGGCACATTAACGCCCGTCACTTTTCAGCCGAAGGTGTAGAACGGCACATTGCTGCAACTGCAGTGATTCCCGTTCGTGGGGTAACCCCTGACCGAAGACAATGCCGGCTGTGTCAGCGCAAGCCGGCATTGGCCCCTCATTCCATTCGCACCCTTAGGCCCGCTGTTGGAGCCATTCGCGATAGCGCCGGGTTATGCGCTTTGTACGCAGTTGGCTAGCGATTAACGAGACCAGCGGCGAGTAACGTACGCTGCGCGAATGGCCATTGCCCAGTGCTTGCAGGCGTCGTGTGATCAGCGCCATGCGAGCGAGCGCCGCCATCGTTTTGTTTTTCCATTCCACCGGCTTGGGCAACGCGTGCGGTTCCTTGCCGACCTGCCACTGCAGCGGCAGGTCGGGTACCTCCGCCAGGGCCGTTGCCATGCCTGCCACCGCAATACCGCTGTCCAGCACTTGCTGAGCGACAGCCTTGCGAGCGATACCACCCGTTGTCATTATCGGCATGTCGGCGACCGCTGCGAGCTCGCGGGCGAACGTCAGGAAATAGGCTTCACGCGCCAACGTACGGCCATCCGCCGTTTTGCCCTGCATCGCCGGGCTTTCGTAGCTGCCGCCGGACAATTCGACCAAGTCGACCGGCAAACCGTTAAGCAACAAGATCACCTGCTTCGCATCGTCTTCGGAAAAGCCGCCGCGCTGGAAATCGGCGGAGTTCAACTTGATCGCTACGCAAAAATCTGGCGATACTCGCTCACGTACCGCCTGTACCACCTCTAACAGCAAACGTGCGCGATTAGCGAGGCTGCCACCCCATTGATCGGTACGCTGATTGGCCAGCGGCGACAGGAACTGAGAGATCAAATAACCGTGCGCAGCATGAATTTGCACCCCGGTGAATCCAGCTTGTTCGGCGGCGTATGCGGTGGCGGCAAAGCGGGTGATGACTTCCTCGATCTGCGTCGGGCTCATGGCGGTTGGCTGAGCGAACAGCTTGCTGTGTTTCCCCATTTCCAGCGGGATAGCGGAGGGGGCCCAGGCGGTGCCGCCCATAGCGGCCATGACCTGGCGGCCGGGATGATTAATCTGCATCCAGACTTGCGTGCCGTTGTGACGCGCAGCTTTTGCCCAGGCTTTAAAGGGTTCCAGCGGAGTATCCGCCTCAAGCGCCACGCCACCTGGACCTGTCATTGCCCGGCCGTCGATCATGACGTTACCGGTAATGATTAAACCGACGCCACCTTGCGCCCAGCTACGGTATAAACGATGCAGTGCGAGGCCGGGCAGTTGGCCTGCGTCGGCCATATTTTCCTCCATCGCGGCTTTTGCCAAGCGGTTGGGGAGGCGGCTACCGTTGGGCAGAATAAGCGGACTAAACATGATGGTGATTCCTTAATCGGGGAGCGATATCATGTAGACTAAGATTAAAGTTAACTTTAAGGTCAAGCGAAATGAAGATAGGTGAACTGGCGGAGCGTTCGGGTATAACGGCATCGGCGATACGCTACTATGAGCAACAGGGATTGCTGCCCAAAGCGGTGCGCGGCGCCAATGGTTATCGCCTGTATGGACAAGCTTCGCTGGAGCGGCTGCATTTGATTCAGCTTGGGCAAAGCCTGGGTTTTACGCTGGAGGCCATGAGTAATCTGCTGGCGCTGGAGGGCGTAGCCTATGAGGACAGCCTGACGCAGAACCTCGACGCACGGCTTGCCGAGATCGACCGGGTGATCGCGACCCTGAGCGCCCAACGAGAATCGTTGTTGGAGGCGAAGCGCAAGCTGGCCACTGTGGGTATCGAAGGCATGTGCCAGAAAACCTCGGATTTGGTGGCAAAGAAGACAGCGGGTCATCGGCAAAAAAGTGACGATGTCACTAAAGCGTCGAGTAAATGAACCAAAAGTGCCCACAGGTATGAGCAAAAAGGAGCGTGTTTTGACTGTTTCAGCCATGATCCCATCGCTGGAGATGCAACTGCATCAGCCGGCGACGCGCAACAGCCGCAAGCTTGTCAGTGAATTGCTGCATGACGATTTTGAAGAGATAGGCCGCTCGGGGCGGCATTATGATAAGCGGCAAACCGTTGCGGCGCTTGAGCAAGAAACCGGTCGGGCAGTGATTCATGCCGAAGATTTCAAGCTGACCATGATTACGGACGGCGTGGCGTTGTTGACGTACAAAAGCTTTCAGCGTGATGCCGCAGGCAATGTCACGAGGCGCACGTTGCGGTCATCTGTCTGGGTGTTATCAGAACATCAGACCGGCGAGCGATGGCAACTGCGTTTTCATCAGGGCACGCCGGCAACGGAGTAATTGTTCATTAAATCTTCACGCACTCTAATAAAATTAAAGCAAACAATATCCGCATCAGAATGAGTAATTAACGCCAAAGGAGAGCGAGCCGGTATTTGACTTATCCACCATTGGGCTGTCTTTAACGGTATTTGGCAGCGATTCGTAGCGCGCAGAGACAAAGGTATCCCAGCTTTTATTAATATGATAGCGCACGGCCAATTCCAGGTAAGGGGTCAAACTGTCATCCGGAGTATAACTGGCCAGCCCGCTTCGGCGCGATTCGCCGGCGTTGATGCCATAGTAATATTTATTTTGGTTTTTGCTGTCCCATCTTACACCGGCTATCGGGGTGATTTCCCAGTCATTCAGATGGATGGGGTACAGATAGGCCAGATCGCCCACCAGGCCGTTGCTATTGTTCAACACGTCAGCGGAAAGTGCCGTGCGAATGGCCCCCCAGGCGGCGCGATGGGTGTACTCAACGCCGGCCATTGCGGTTGAACGACGCTTGTTCAGACGCTTCATTTGCTTGTCGTCACTGTCGCCGGGTTTGAAATGCAACGGCGAATAATAACCCATCACATCCAGTTGATTCTGTTCGTCTTTCCACAGGTGATAGCCTCCTTTTAACCCGTGCAGATAAAAGTCTTCACCCTCATACCCAATGAGCGGCAGTGCGGTCAGGGTATTGTCCGTATCACGATAGGGACTGATGCCGCTCCCCGCGGCAGCGCCGAGCGACCACTCACCGGCGAATGCGCCTGACGCATAGAAAAGAGGAAGAATCAAAAGCACGCGGCATGTCATTACGGGATAAAGGCTCATAAGGTCTACCTGAATATCAATATCCACGGAGTGTGGTACCCAGGGAATTTATAGCAACAACGGCACAAAAAACTCACATTTCCATTTTTTTTACGCACGCTTAATTGTTTGCTTACAAAGGCTCATCCCTTACCTCTGCGGCCATTTTTCGGTTGTCATTCCACAAGCGATTGGCGAAAGAGTTTAAGAGTGTCAGGTTTGTGAAAATAATGCGAAAGGCCGAGGGGGTGCTTTGAATTATTTATAAGACTGGCAGTCAGTGGGATATCTCTTTAAATGACAGTGCCGAGAATACTATGCCGATAAAAAAGGATGTTCCGCATGGCCGTGGTAAAGATTTTTCCGCATTTATAAAGCCGACGCAGTATTTATGAACACGCGAGACATGCCAATCAAGATGAAGAAATCAATTGTTGCGATGCTATTCCTTAACAGCCTGTCGGCCTATGCCACAGACGGATTCCTGGTGAAAGATATCCACTTTGAAGGGCTCCAGCGCGTTGCGCCAGGCGCCGCTTTGCTGAGTATGCCGGTACGCGTTGGTGACACGCTGTCTGACGAAGATATCAGCAATACTATCCGCGCGTTGTTCACCACCGGGAACTTCGACGATGTGCAGGTTCTGCGTGACGGTCATGTCCTGATTATTAAAGTCATGGAGCGGCCGACGATTGCCGGTATCTCTTTCTCCGGCAACAAAACGGTGAAAGACGACATGCTGAAACAGAACCTCGAGTCTTCGGGGGTGCGCGTGGGCGAGGCTCTAGATCGCACCACGCTGTCTTCGATCGAGAAAGGCATGGAGGATTTTTACTATAGCGTGGGCAAATACAGCGCCCGCGTAAAAGCGGTAATCACGCCATTGCCGCGTAATCGTATCGATCTGAAATTGGTGTTCACCGAAGGGGTATCAGCCAAAATTCAGCAGATTAACGTGATCGGCAATCAGGCTTTCCGCACGGACGAACTGCTCGCCAACCTGCAACTGCGCGATGACGTGCCCTGGTGGAACCTGGCGAGCGATCGCAAGTACCAGAAACAGAAACTGGCCGGCGACCTTGAAACCTTGCGCAGTTTTTACCTCGACCGCGGTTATGCAAACTTCAAAATCGATTCAACTCAGGTGAGCCTGACCCCGGACAAAAAGGGCATTTATATCACCATCAACCTTACCGAAGGCAGCCAGTACTCGCTGTCTGGGGCGGTGTTGAATGGCAATATGGCGGGGTACTTGCCGCAGATTGAAGCCTTGACGAACATCCAGCCGGGCGAGTTGTACAACGGCGCAAAAATCACGCGTATGGAAAATGACATCAAGCAGCTGCTGGGGCGTTACGGCTACGCTTTCCCGCTGGTAGGGATAGAACCTGAAATCAATCAGAAGGACAAGCGGGTAAAACTGCACGTCAATGTCGATGCCGGCAAACGTTATTCGGTGCGCAGGATCCGTTTTGAAGGTAACGGCACGTCGAAAGATGCCGTTCTGCGGCGCGAGATGCGGCAAATGGAGGGGGCATGGTTAGGCAACGATCGGGTAGAACAGGGCAAGCAACGCCTGAATCGTACCGGTTTCTTTGAAACGGTGGAGACGGAAACCCAGCGAGTGCCGGGATCACCGGATCAGGTCGATGTTGTCTATAAGGTTAAAGAGCGCAATACGGGGACCTTTAACTTTGGGCTTGGTTACGGCACCGATAGCGGGGCCAGTTTTCAAGTGGGCGTCAGCCAGGACAACTGGCTGGGCAGTGGGAATACCGTCGGTTTTAATGGCACCAAAAGCGACTCCCAGACCTATATCGAATTGTCGATGACTGACCCTTATTTCACGGTGGACGGCGTAAGTTTAGGCGGGAAGATCTCTTATAACGACTACGATGCGGAAGATGACGATCTCTCTGAATACACCATGAAAAGCCTGGGCATCGGCGGCAATCTTGGCTTTCCGGTCGGCGAAAACAGTTCGCTTGGCCTTGGCCTCGACTATGCCAATACCCGCCTGAGCGGTATGGCGCCGCAGGTGGCCATGTGGCGCTACCTCAACTCGGTCAATGTAAACCCCGGCATCACCACGCAAGACAACGATAACGATGCCCGTTTCACGGCCAATGATTTCTTTACGAGCGTGGGATGGAATTACAACACGCTTGACCGCGGTTTCTTCCCGACTGACGGGACCAGCGCCAGCCTGAACGCCAAGATTACCGTGCCGGGGTCGACCAACAGTTACTACAAGGTGACGTTCAGCGCCAATCAGTATCTGCCGCTGAGTAGCGATAATAAATGGATAGTGATGGGGCGCACCAAAGCAGGCTATGCCGATGGTTTCGGCGGCCATGAAGTGCCGTTCTACGATAACTTTAATGCTGGTGGTTCCAGTAGCGTAAGGGGCTTTTCTTCCAACAGTATTGGTCCTAAAGCGGCTTACTATCATTGCAGCGGCTCGGAGAGTGCTTACAGCGACTGCCCGGTCGACAAATCCGATGATGCCGTGGGCGGTAACGCCATGGCCATTGCCAGTACCGAGTTGATATTTCCGACGCCGTTCATTAATGACCGCTATGCCAATTCGTTGCGCACCTCAGTGTTTGTCGATGCCGGCACGGTCTGGGATACCCATTGGCAGAATACCTCGCAAACGCTCGCAGCCGGGATCCCGGACTACGGCGATCCGGGCAATATCCGCGTTTCGGCCGGTATTGCACTGCAATGGCAGTCGCCGCTGGGGCCCTTGTCCTTCTCTTATGCGTTCCCGATCAAAAAGTACGAAGGGGACAAGGCAGAGCAATTCCAGTTCAACATCGGTAAAACCTGGTAATCCCAACGCCAAGCCTGCAAATCTATTTGTGGGCTTTATTTTTCAATAATCAATTGATAATAAACAATAAATTTAATTTTACCGGTGCTGGATTTTTTTGCTGACACCTTACAGCAAGAGGTTATCTTTACAGTGATTGATATCGATTAATTTTGTGATTACACATCGTTTATTACACTGATAAGGTGATATGCACTCCATTATTTTTCATTGTTATCCCGTTGTTAGCGGAAAAGTGACTTATCTCTCTTTTTAATTGGCCGCCGAGATCTATTTTTTCATTGTTTTAGCTAAAACCTTTCAGCTAACGTTAAGGACAGCACCATGAAAAAGTTAATTACAATTTCGGCGGTTATCTCTTTGATTTCATGCGCAGTAAACGCGCAGACCATTGTATTGACCGACACGGAAAAAGGCATTGAACAGGGCAATTGGCAGACCGACAGCCAAAAGCTGAACATCACGGGGGCAGGCTTCAGCTTACAGCAACAGGTGCTGCACGGCGGAAAACAGGAAGGCTCCAAGGTGATCACCTTAAGCAGCGCCGGCCTGACGATTGCTCTGAGCCCGACACGCGGCATGAATATTCTGAATGTGAAGGGGTCCGACGTCCGGCTGGGCTGGGACTCACCGGTAACCGAGGTGGTCAACCCGGCTTATATCAATCTGGAGAGCCGCAATGGGTTGGGGTGGCTGGACGGGTTTAATGAAATGATGGTGCGTTGCGGCTTTGAATGGACCGGGCACCCTGGCGTCGATCAGGGTACGCTTTACACATTGCATGGCCGCGCCGGCAACACGCCGGCATCGAAAGTGGTGATCGATATCGCCGAAAAAGCGCCGTATGAAGTCCGTATTCGCGGGTTGCTGAAAGAAAATACCTTCAAAAAAAGCAACCTGGAAACCTGGACTGAACTGCGCTATATCCCTGGCTCGCAATCGTTTTCAATCCATGACCGCGTGACCAACCGCGCCGATTACCCACGGGATTACGAAATCATTTACCACAGCAACTTTGGCAAACCCTTGCTGGAAGAAGGTGCGGTATTCAGCGCACCGATCAAGGAAATTTCACCCTTTAACGACTACGCCAAAGCCGGCCTGAAAGACTGGGCAACCTATCAGGGCCCGACCAAAGGCTTTGACGAAATGGTGTTCAACATCCTGCCTTATGCGGATGCGCAGGGCAAAACGCTCGCCATGCTGCACAACCGGCGCGGGGATCGCGGTGTGGCGATAGGTTTTGATACCCACCAGTTGCCGCTGCTGACATTGTGGAAGAATACGGATACCGAACGCCAGGGTTACGTCACCGGGATTGAGCCGGGGACCAACTATGCCTATCCGGTGAAAATTGAACGGGAACAAGGACGTATCAAACAGCTGCAACCTGGCCAAAGTGCCGACTTCGAGCTGACCTATACCTTGCTGAAAGATGCTGAACAGGTGAAAGTGTATCAGGACAAGATCAAGACGCTGCAGGGGAGCAATCAGCCCAAACTGGTTGAGACGCCTATCGCGGTAGAGTAGTCGTCAGGGGGAACCGTACCGATCGCGGGCCAACCTTGTTGGCCCGTTTTGTTTTCCGGCGGCGCCGGCAATCGTTTAACGCTTGCGTGAATCCGGGATAATCAAATCCCCGCGCAGCACGCAGGCACCGAGCATATCCCGGGTTTTCTCCGTCAACCAACTGACGATGCGCGCCGCCATGGCGTCCATTGAATATTCGATGGAGGGGATCGCCGGAATGCCAGGTAAATGCAGCGAACCGGCCAGGCTAAAGACCATTATGTCGTCCGGTACGGATTTATTGAACGCCTGTAGTTGGGTAATCACCCGCTGTGCCTCTTGCTCGTCCGCCACCAGAAGCGCGTTGAAATTGAGCGTGGTGGCGTTATTGAGCAGCACCTGTACCGCGACGGAAGAGGTGGTCGAATCCATAAACACCAGGTTGCGATTGAACGGCAAAAAGTTGTTTTCCAGTGCAAGCTTGTAACCGAGCAGCAGCTGATCGGCAGAGCCGCCGGCATCCGGATGGATCAACGCTATTTGGCGTCGGCCTTGGCTAATCAGGTAATTGCAGGCACTTTCGGTGGCGAAAGCGTGGTCGAACTGGATGCTGTTGGGCGTGTCGGCCTCAACGCAATCGACCAGGATCACGTTGTCATTCGGGATGTTGAGCGGGAAACGGGCGCCGATAATCAGCACGTCGTCGCACAACCCGCAGGTGAGTTCGTCCAGCGCGTTCATTACGCCCGCTTTGGTGTTGGCGAAACGCAGCAGCAGATGCTTTTGATGCTGGCTGAGCTGTTTTTCCAGCGCATAAAGATAACCTGTGGTCTGGTTAATGTTCTCCTGCGCGCAGATAACCCCGATGCAACCCGTCGATTGGCTAAGCAATGATTGCGCGATCACATTGGGCCGGTAATTTAGCTCTTCTGCTGCCTGCAATACCGCGAGACGGCTGGCTTCCTTAACGCCGCGCGATCCACTCAACACCCGCGAGACTGTGGCTTTTGACACCCCAGCTAAACGTGATACGTCGTTGATTGTTGACATCTTTCTCTCCTGACAGACCCAAGCTGCGGCCTGTAAAAAACCATCCGGTAATGGCTCACATTATCGCCGCCAGCAGTATAACCCTTTTCTTTTTTTCATGGAAACCGATTTTCCATACCATGTCAAAACCCTCAAGGGGGAGGCAAAAATATGTGATGCAAATCCAATAAAAAACCCTTGTACTGACTAGATCATGATGAGTATCACACTTCCACTCTCGTTCGATGGAAAACGGTTTCCGTATGATATCCAATCATTGCCGAATTCACGTTATTTACCTGTTGAGGATGGTTGTCGATGTACAAAATTATGCTGTGTTGTTCCGCCGGGATGTCCACCAGCCTGCTGGTCAGGAAAATGGTGGAGGCGGCGGATGAAAGGGGATTGCCGGTCGAGATCGACGCCTATGGCGTAGCCGAGTTCGATACGCAGTTTCCACGCTATCAGGTGGTGCTGCTGGGGCCGCAGGTAAAATATATGCTTAAAACACTGTCAGAAAAGGCTGCCGTCCAAGGCATACCCGTTCAGCCCATTGAACCGATGGACTACGGCATGCAGCGCGGTGAGAAGGTACTGGACTATGCTCTGTCGCTGATCGAAGCGGCGCACTAAAAAGGTGTTCCTATGAGTTCGTTATATCAGTCAATGGTTGCCGTCATCGAGCAATCCATCACTCCGCTGGCCGGCCGCCTGGGGCAGCAAAAATATGTCATTGCCATCCGCGATGGTTTTACCGCCGCGTTGCCGTTTATGATTATTGGCTCGTTCATGCTGGTCTTTATCTTTCCGCCGTTCTCCGCCGACACCACGAACAGCTTTGCACGTGGTTGGCTGGATTTTTCGCAGACTTATCGCGCACAACTGATGTTGCCGTTCAATCTGAGCATGGGGGTGATGACCTTCTTTATCTCCGTGGGGATTGGCGCCAGCCTTGGGCGGCAGTTTAATCTCGACCCGGTGATGTCCGGCTTGCTGGCATTTATGGCCTTTTTGCTGGTGGCGGCCCCTTATGCCGACGGCAAAATATCCACTCAGTACCTCTCCGGGCAAGGGATTTTCACCGCTCTGATCACCGCCATTTACTCAACCCGCGTTTATGCCTGGCTCAAGCAGAACAACGTCACCATCCGCCTGCCGAAAGAGGTGCCCACCGGCGTGGCGCGTTCATTCGAGATCCTGATCCCGGTGCTGGTGGTGATTGGTACGCTGCATCCGCTGAATCTGTTTATCGAAGCGCAAACCGGCATGATCCTGCCGCAGGCGATTATGCATCTGCTGGAACCGCTGGTGTCCGCCTCGGATTCGCTGCCGGCCATTTTGTTGTCGGTGTTGCTGTGCCAGATTTTCTGGTTCGCCGGTATCCACGGTGCACTGATCGTCACCGGCATCATGAACCCGTTCTGGATGGCGAACTTGTCGGTGAACCAGGCGGCTCTGGCGGCCGGAACGGCATTGCCGCACGTTTATTTGCAGGGTTTCTGGGATCATTACCTGCTGATTGGCGGCGTCGGTTCGACGTTACCGCTGGCTTTCCTGCTATTGCGCAGCCGCGTTGCCCACCTGCGCACCATCGGCAAGATGGGCGTGGTGCCGAGCTTCTTTAACATCAATGAACCGATCCTGTTTGGTGCGCCGATCATCATGAACCCGATGTTGTTCATCCCGTTCGTCTGCGTTCCTATGGTCAACGCCGTACTGGCCTATACCGCGACGCGTTTGGGATGGCTGGCGCAGGTCGTATCGCTCACGCCGTGGACCACACCGGCACCTATCGGTGCCTCTTGGGCGGCGAACTGGGCGTTCAGCCCGGTTGTGATGTGCGTCATCTGTATGGTGATGTCCGCCCTGATGTACTTGCCGTTCCTGCGTGCCTACGAGCGCTCTTTAATGAAAACCGAAGAACAAAAAGCGCAGAACGGGGCACCGCTGGCCGGAACCGTCGGCAACAACTGATATTTGTGGAGAACCGAAGCATGAAATACGTATTTCCCGAAGACTTCTGGTGGGGCAGCGCCAGCTCCGCGCTGCAAACCGAAGGGGACAGCCGGCAAGGCGGTAAAGGCCCGACAATCTGGGACACCTGGTATGCCAATCAACCCTGGCGCTTTCATCAGCAGGTGGGGCCGCAGGAGACGTCGACCTTTTATCGGAACTGGCGCCAGGATATCGCGCTGCTGAAACAGCTCAACCATAACAGCTTTCGTACCTCTTTGAGTTGGTCGCGGCTGATCCCGGACGGAACGGGCGAGGTGAATCCGCAGGCGGTGGCGTTTTATAACAACGTGATTGATGAACTGCTGGCGCAGGGTATCAAGCCGTTTATTACGCTGTTCCACTTCGATATGCCGATGGCGATGCAGGAGAAGGGCGGCTGGGAAAACCGTGACGTGGTCGCGGCCTTTAGTCGTTATGCGCAGCTTTGTTTTGAACTTTTTGGCGACCGGGTGATGCATTGGTTCACCTTCAACGAGCCGATTGTGCCGGTCGAAGGCGGCTACCTGTATGATTTCCACTACCCCAACGTGGTCGACTTTAAGCGGGCGGCGACGGTGGCATACCACACGGTGCTGGCGCATGCGTCGGCGGTAAGGGCGTTTCGCGCCGGACTTTACGCCGGGGAGATCGGTATCGTGCTGAACCTGACGCCGTCCTACCCGCGTTCGCAGAACCCGGCGGATGTGAGTGCCGCGCATCATGCCGACCTTCTGTTTAACCGCAGTTTCCTCGATCCGGTGCTGCGCGGCGAGTATCCGACCGATCTGGTGGCTTTGCTGAAAACCTGGGATCAGCTTCCGGCCTGTCAGCCAGGCGATCGGGCGCTGATCGCCGAAGGAAAGATTGACCTGCTCGGCGTTAACTATTACCAGCCGCGCCGCGTGAAATGCCGCGACAGCGCCGTAAACCCGCTTGCGCCCTTTATGCCTGAATGGTTATTCGAAAACTACGAAATGCCCGGCAGAAAAATGAATCCTTACCGTGGCTGGGAAATTTACGAACCGGGTATTTATGACATTCTGACAAACTTGCGCGTTAACTATGACAATCCGCGCTGCTTTATTTCCGAAAACGGTATGGGTGTGGAAAACGAACAACGTTTTGTTGAAAATGGCCAAATTAACGATAATTATCGTATTGAATTTGTTTCCGAACACCTTAAATGGCTGCATAAAGGCATTAACGAAGGCAGTAATTGCCTCGGTTATCACATGTGGACGTTTATTGATAACTGGTCATGGTGCAACGGATATAAAAATCGTTACGGTCTGGTGCAATTGGATTTAGCCAGCCAGCAACGCACCGTCAAGAAAAGCGGAGAGTGGTTTGCCGCCACCGCCGCAGACAATGGGTTTAACGAACGGGAGACAAATGATGATTGAATTGGAAGAGGCGGTCATGGAGATTATCGTCAACGCCGGCCAGTCGCGCAGCCTGTGCTTTGAGGCATTACGCGCCGCGCGGGAAGGCAACATCGGCGAAGCCAAAGCGCTGCTGCAGCAGGCCGATGGCTTTTCGCGCCAGGCGCATCAGATGCAAACCAAACTGATCGAACAGGATGCCGGTGAAGCCCGGCAGCCAATGACCTTGATTATGGTACACGCGCAGGATCATTTAATGACGTCTTTACTGGCGCGTGAATTATCGGAAGAGATCATTCATCTTTACCAACGTCAATAATATATTTTTGATTTCATCAGTGGAGAGATAATTACGAAGATCATTTAACTGCTCTGTACCCATGCAAATAATAAAGAATCAGCTTGTTTTGGTGATGGCACGGTTGTTTTTTAAACCAGAACAGGATGGCTGTTATATAAATATAAACCAGCCCACACAATATCATTAAAGCTGCCTTCAGGCGGCTTATAAGATCACGTGTGTACAATTGAGATAACCATGAAAATATATAATAAATTGCCAATGGCGCTGGCGGTAATGGCCGCGCTTTGCTCTGGATCCGTACTCGCTCAAGAATTTACCCAAGAACAAATCGATGCCATTGTGGCAAAAGCGGTCGATAAAGCGCTGGCGCAACGGCAGGCGAAAATAGATGCTGCCGTAAACAAAAAGGCCGACGTGATTACCGAGCCGCAAAGCGCCGCCCAGTCGCCGGATATGGCCATCCCGTTTGGCGTCAAATTTTCTGGCTATGCCCGTTATGGCGCTCAGTTCCAGGGCGGCGATCAGAAATTCGTCGGCGTTGACGGTTCCTACAACGGCGCGTCCGCGCTGGGCCGTTTGGGCAACGAAGGCAATGGCGGCGAATTCCAGCTCTCTAAGGCGTTCAAAGGCGACAACGGCGCAATCTGGGATATCAATGTGATGATCGACCATTGGGGCGATGAGGTAAACCTCAAGAAAGCCTACGCCGGCGTCACCAATATTCTGGCCTCTAACCCGAATGCCTATCTGTGGGCCGGACGCGATTTTCATCAGCGCCCGCAACAGGGTATCAACGACTATTTCTGGATGAATCACGATGGTCAGGGCGCGGGGGTGAAGAACTTTGATATCGGCGGCGTACAGTTTGACGTCGCCGCCGTCGCTGCCGTTGAATCCTGTGATCCGAGAGTGGCGGAAGACGAAGCCAACCCATCACGTATCACCTGTACCGGCGGCTCAGGTACCGGCGATAAAGGCAACTACGCGCTGACCTCGAAAATTCACGGCATGAAGGTCGGGCCGCTGGATTTGGAACTGTATGCCAACTATGGCTTCGATTCGAAAGCGGTGGAAAGCGATGAACGCCTGAAAGCCTGGCAGGGCGGCGTGGTGTTGAGCCATACCGGCGACAAAGGGGTAAATAAAGTCATCGCCCGTTACTCCAACAATGCGGATAACAGCGTCTACAACAAAACGGACGAGTTGACGGCGGTTTACGCCAGCTTCGAGGGGAACTACAAGTTTACCCAGCAGGCGCAGGTGGAATACCTGCTCGCTTTCCATGATTATTCCAACGACGCCGACGGCACCGACAATCGCCGCAACTACGGTGCGATTGTGCGGCCGATGTATTGGTGGAACGACGTGCATTCAACCTGGCTGGAGGCCGGCTACCAACGGGTAGACTACGATCAGGGCGGCGATAACCACGGCTGGAAACTCACGCTGTCGCAGAATATTTCGATTGCGATGGGGCCGGAGTTCCGTCCTATGCTGCGCTTTTACGTTACCGGCGGTGAAGTGGATAACAAACATACCGCCCGCGTGAACGGCACCGACGACGATACCCAGCTGGATTCGTTCAACGTCGGCGCAATGTGGGAAGCCTGGTTCTGATGACAGACTTCAGGGTGGCTGCAGAGGTGGCCACCCCGTACCCTATGAACCGGTTAAGTGCAACCTTGGCCAGAGGAGAAGCGGGCCGGTCGATAGTTTTCAAGCATGTCCAGCGTCTTACCGGTGACCAACTCTTCACTTATCATCCTCCCCAGAGTGGCTGCGCAGGTCACTGCCGGATGCATAACCGCCACGTAAACGCCTGTTGCATCACCAGTAAATCCGATGACCGGGTGTCCATCTGCCGGCACAGGCCGCTGGCCCACAGATTGGCTAAGCAACTGCACCGACTCTGTGCCTTTTAAGGCGATTTTCATCGCCGCCAATGTGTCGGAGGCGATGTCATCGATTCCGCCTGTTGCCGGATAATCTTCGGCGGCTAAAATATCCCCGTTGCGGGTATGGCGAACTTCTATATCGTGGCCTGAAATCAGGGTATTAACTACGTGACCTGTCGCGCCGTACCGCAATAAAATGGCCGGCGAGGCCATGATCGGCAGCGGGGTACCAATGGCAGCGAGCAGGGGGGAAATGCCCGTTCCGCACGCCAGGATGAGGCAATCCGCCTGCAACACCCCCTCCGGAGTCTCGATACCGGTAATTTTGTTTCCCTCTCGGGTAAACCCGATGACCTCCGTCTGGCTTTTCAGCGTGGCCCCGAGACGACAGGCTTTGTCCAGCAGGACACGGGTGGCGTCTATAGGATCAACGGCTCCATCTTGCTGCGCATAATAGGCCCGTGGCGGAGGGTTATTCAGCGCGGGTTCAAGCCGGGATATGCCCGGTTGCCGAAGCAAGTTGTCGTCGGCCTGGTTCTCCAGTGAGAAATCGTCGTAACTGAGCGCTCCCGTCCAGTTCACCCAGAGTTCCGGGATCTCTTTTTCCAGCCGATGCCAGTCCGCCACCGAAGCGCGGCGAAGAAGGGCATCTGGCGCATCGTCACTCACCGTACTGTGGATCCAGCCAAAAGAGCTGCCGGTGGCCCCAGACGCTGGCTGGCCTTTATCGATAACGATCACTTTTATCCCGCGGCTGGCCAGGTGATAGGCTATCGATGCCCCCATAATTCCCGCACCCACAACAATCATGTGTTTTTCTGTGGCACACATACCGAATCCCTCGTGGTCACTGTCCGTTCAATAAAGAATTTTGCCAGCCTCGCAGGCTATCATTCCGGGATCGCCATCTGGATTGCGCGTGTGCCAATTTCCGCCCCGGTGACGGTATCAATCGCTATCGCGTTGATGTCATTTCCCGTCTCGGCATCCAGCAGACGGAGCAACTTACCTTCGCCACGGTGCTTTTTACCCCAGGCGCCAATCATGATAAGCACCGGCAGAAAGTCGCGGCCGGCCTCTGTCAAAATATACTCCTCACGTAATGGGCGCTCCGAATACTGCCGCTTCTCAAGCAGATTCTCTTCGGTCAACATCGCCAGCCGTTTAGTCAGCATGGTAGGGGCAATCCCCAGGCTTTTGCGGAACTGGTCAAAGCGCGTCATCCCGGAATTGGCATCACGCAGGATCAGCATCGTCCAGGCATCGCCAAGAAAAGCGACGCTGCGGGCGATGGGGCAGATATTTTCAGAATAGGAATTTGTGCTCATAGCTTTTACCTCACTAACTACTGAAACGATACTATCATGCAGGCTCGTCCTCTCCGACCTTTTTGTTACTATCATTATAGTATTGACTGGCTACTAAAACGATACTAACTTAGGCAGGGTAATCACTCGACCTGGCGGTGCCGATATGTGCCTGCGGCACATTTATCCATCACTGATAATTGCACTGCGGAATGTGAAACCACACCTCCTTTTGGAAAAGCTCATTATGAAAAAGACCGTCTTAATTACAGGTGCATCATCGGGTTTTGGACTGATGCTCGCCAACAGCCTTCACCAGCAGGGGTTTACCGTTATCGGCACCAGCCGTGAACCGGAAAAATACGCGGCTAAAGTGCCGTTCAGGTTGTTGAAATTGAATATTGACGACGACAGCTCAATTACCTCGTTTGTTTACGAATTATTCCAGTTCACCAAACAGTTGGATGTGCTGATCAATAATGCCGGTTATATGGTGACCGGCCTTGCCGAAGAAACGCCGATTGAACTGGGCAGACAACAATTTGAAACCAACTTCTGGGGTACGGTTAAGCTGACCAATGCCTTGCTGCCTTATTTCAGGGCGCAAAAGCAGGGGCAAATCATTACGGTCAGTTCTATTGTTGGCCTGATCGGCCCGCCGAATCTGTCTTATTACACGGCGTCCAAACACGCCGTTCAGGGTTATTTCAAATCGCTGCGCTTCGAGCTGGATCAATTCAATATCAACGTCAGCATGGTCGAGCCGATGTGGTTTAAAACCAACCTGGCACACAATGCCGTTTCCGCGCAAGGCCGTGACATTGCCGACTACAACACCTATCGCAAGCAGGCCATGGCCGCAACGCAGAAGGGCATTGATGAAGCCGAAGCGCCTGATGCGGTGATCAAAACCATTTCCGGCCTGATAACGGCGAAGAAACCCAAATTCAGCAATCCTGTGGGGAAAATGAGCGGAATAATCCTGTTCCTTCAACACCACATGCCAAAAATCTTTGAAGGTGAAATTCTGAAAAGCGTGAAGTCTGCATAACAGAAATAATGTCTGCGAGGTTTAAATGAAATTTAAATGACTTCAATGAGGGACTGACCATGAAATATTACTTGTGCAAATTTATACCGCCGCGAGCTAATTTCCTGACTACGATGTCTGCCGACGAACAAAAATGGATGCAGCAGCACGGTGACTTTCTGAACGAGCTGCTTGCCCAAGGCCTGATCGTGGCTCATGGCCCGGTGATTGATGAAAAGGGTGGCTATGGCGTCTCGCTCTACCAAATTGCCGATGAACAGGATATCGCGGCCATTACAGCGGAAGACCCCATTGTGAAGAATGGTGTCGGCCACTACGAACATTACTCCATGTTGCATTTGAAAGCCCGCGGTTAACCTCAGCCGGCGAAACGTTATCGCCCGTGAGAGGGAGTTATCCCGTGACCAGACCTCGAAGGGTAAAGATTGCTCTTCGAGACCTGGGCCGGCTGCTGAAAATGACCGGCAAACCCTATCAGGCAACTGCATCGGGGCTATTGTGCGCCAGTGTTAGTGCCGCCAAATTGTTCTCGATCCAGTCCGCTAAATCCCGAACTTTGGCCGCAGCTTCTTTTCCAAGTGGCGTGAGCGTGTATTCCACGCGTAGCGGGACGATGTTGTAGTCATAGCGATTTATCATGCCATCTCTCTCTAATAGCTGCAGAGTTTGAGCCAGCATTCGCTCGCTTACTCCCCCGATCCTGCGGCGAATTTCACTGAACCTCAGTGTTCCGGGCATTAACGCGATCAGAATAAGTACGCCCCAGCGACTGGTAAGATGGCTCAAGATTTCGCGTGAAGGACAGGCCGCGACCATGACATCGCCACGCAACATTTTTTCGGATAAAGGTTCAACCAGGGAGTTTGTCATAACGCCTCTTTGGACAGGTGAAATAATGCCTTACTTACCTTTTTGTACGTACTTACTATAAGTTAGCATGTGATCTATAGTCGTGTCGTGACTAACCTGCACAATCAAATTTCAAGGAATTTTGCCATGACTATTGCCATCACCGGTGCCACAGGCCAGTTAGGCCGTATCGTTATTGATAAGCTTAAACAGAAAGTGGCGGCCAGCGACATTGTTGCCTTGGTACGCACCCCGGAAAAAGCGCAATCGCTTGGGGTTAGCGCGCGCGCTGCCGACTATGCGCAACCGGACACGCTCGATGCAGCACTGGCCGGCATCGACAGCCTTTTGTTGATCTCTTCGAGTGAAGTCGGTCAACGTACCGTCCAGCACGCCAATGTGATCGCCGCCGCGAAGAAGGCGGGCGTGAAGCACATTGTCTACACAAGCCTGCTCCACGCGGACGTCTCGCCTCTGAACCTGGCCGGCGAACATATGGCAACAGAGACCGCGATTAAGGCCTCCGGCCTTTCCTACACGATCATGCGCAACGGTTGGTATACCGAAAACAACACCGGCACCGTTGGCGCAGCACTGGCCAATGGTGCCTTTATGGGAAGCGCAGGTGAAGGCCGGATTTCATCGGCCAGCCGTGAAGATTTCGCAGAAGCGGCAGTGGCGATTCTGAGCGGTTCCGGCCACGTGAATGTGACCTACGAATTGGCCGGCGACACAGCATGGACACTGAAGGATCTGGCAAACGAGGTATCCCGCCAGACGGGCAAGGACATCGCATACCATAATCTTCCTGAAGCTGATTATGCGGCGGCATTGCATAGCTTTGGCCTGCCGGCAGATCTCGCCGATGCGATCGCATCTTGGGATGTGTGCGCTTCGCAGGGCGCGTTATTCGACGCGGGTGGTGAGTTATCCAGGCTTATCGGCCGCCCGACGACTCCGCTGGCAACCAGCGTTGAACAGGCTCTGAAGGCGAGTTGACCGTCTATGATTTCTTTACCCGAAACTGCACGGTTTCGGGCAAAGAAACTCAATAGCCTGAAAGACAAAGCGGTTAATATGTATGGCACGTGACCCGGGGCTCGAGCAGAAGACCTGAGGAATGTTCCTGGTTTAACTGAGTGAGAAGGCCATGTTTGGTGGGTAGGCATGATTACTCGAGGGCCGGCTCATCTTCGGTGCCCGTGAGGATGGTAGGCTTATCCGTCTCGGTAAAGATCACGAGCAATGGGCGCTGAGTGAACCTGATATAGTTCCTATGATTTCCCGTGGCCGCAGGATTCAGGGTTGGGTCAGGGCTGGTCCTCAGGCATTCGGAAATGATAAATTGCGGCTGCATTTGATAGAAGCGGCTATGCAGTTTGTTAAACTGATACCGTAATGTGTTTTGACCGTTCAAAAAGGCGGACTGAGCATGATTTTTTTCGGTGTATTTTGACACGTTCTGTAAGACCAATGATGCCAACTTTTATCAGATTTCACGTAGCGCGATCAAAAAAGAAGGGCGTTTGGACCGAGTCCATTGAGTTATCGGGTAGGGCAGTAGCTTCTGAGTAATTTTCCGCTATTCTTTCTTTTCTTTGAACACCACTTACCATCAGGAGTGGCATTAATGTTTGATTCCAGTCGAGGTTTTTTGCGTCACTCCTCCATGAGACGGATTTTTTATTATCATTACACGAAGAGCCATAGCGTCACTACTTTACTGATGATTCATGGATTTGCTGAGGCTTCTTTTATTTGGTCAAAAACCGCCCAGGAAATCGCGAGTAAGTATAATTGCGATGTTATTGCCATCGATCTGAGCGGGCATGGGCGATCAGACTGGCGTGAAGATGGCAATTATAATACTGCCAATTATGCGGATGACGTTGAGTTCGTTATAAATGAGTTGAATATAAAATCGCTTATTTTAATTGGGCACTCTATGGGGGGGAGAATTGCCAATGAGCTGCTGAAAAGAAAAGTATCCGGTGTGTGTGGAATGGTGATGGTTGATTTCTGCCCGAAAATGAGTGGCGGTACGCCATCAAACTACGTGGCGAGAAATTTCGAAAAATCGGTGATAAGGTCATGGTCGATTGATGAGTATGCCGGTTTCATCAGCAATACCAGGCCATTAATGCCGGGAAAAGATATTAAGTGGTTGGCAGGGGAGCTATTGGTAAAAATAAATGGCAGCTATTTTTTTCATGCGGATCCACGCATTTTAAGTCATAGTGAAAATCACAGCACTAATGAGATATCGCCGGCCAAGGCTTGTTCGATTCCCATTTCGATAATCAGAGGGTGTTTCTCCTCGTTTGTCAGCGAACATCAGGCGCAAGATTATCTTCGCGACTTTAAACTCTCGAAATATTACAACGTGGCAAAGTCTGGCCACGGATTGGTCATTGAAAATAATAGCGGGTTCAATATGGCGCTCTATGATTTCATGCAGATGATCCCCGGCATAAAAAAACTGGTGTGATCGTGTCTTTATCGACACACTGGCCGATAAAATTTTAGTTTAAATACATGTAATTATGATTTACGTGTGCGCATTTAAAGCTTGCAAGGGTTTCGCTTAACCCTCACGGCTACCCGCAGCGCGTTTTGCCACACATGGCCGCCGCAGGATGCTATCGGCATTAAGAAACTGAGGTGGAAATAATGGCGCCACAGGCAATTGCCGCGTGCCGTTCTTCGGTTTTGATTTCATTTTTATTTTACCTCATTTGTTGTTTTATTTTAATTTATAATGGATACTGTTTACTCTTTCTGATAATACCCTTCATGTATTAATCATTGAAATCATTGGCAGCGAAATGAGTCGCTATCCGGGTGTGAATTGAAATCCTTATGTTTAATCAGGCTGAGTGTCGCGATCAAAAATAATCTCTGTTAATTTTAATCGAGGTGTTTCAAGCATGTTTAGCGAAAATGAATATGTAAGAGTGACATTATACATTGCATTGCTGTTGAGTGTTCCTGGTCCGACCAATACATTGCTGTTCTGCGCAGGTTACACGCAGGGTTTCGTGAAAAGCCTGAAGCTGATTTTATCGGAATGGATAGGGTACTTTATGGCGGTTACAGCCTGGGGAGTCTTTTTTACCTATTTGGCACAACACGAAAATCCGGTGTTAAGCATCATTAAGTTGATGTCTGCATTTTACGCGGCTTATTTGGCGATAAAGGTGTGGCGCTTTTCGCTTCATCAGGTTCGCGGCAATGTGACTTTCGGCACGGTATTGATTACAACGTTGCTAAATCCAAAGGCTTTTTTATTTGCGGACTCTATCATTCCTCCATCGGCTTTTCTTTATCAAGACAGTTACTTTCATGCCATGCTCTGCTTGTTATTGGCACTATTACCTGTTTCCCTCATATGGACTTATTCAGGCACCCTCATTAATTTCAGTGAACACTCAAATTACAAGTTAAAACCCGTACTTTTTTATCGCAGCGCCTCGCTGGTTATCTCATTTTTTGCCGCGTCGATGTTTTACAAATCGGTTTCAATGATGCTTTAGCGGTTGCTCAACCGGGTTGAGCAGGGGCCGCATGCGTTAATTGCCAAATAGCCTGGCGATGTTTTGCCGAACTTCTGGCTGGAAAAAGGTTTTCTCATGCATGAGGACTTCTTGCGCGGTATAGTTCGGCAACTGGGCACGCAGATTTCGGGTCAGATGATCCTTTAACGTGATGAGAGACAAACGGGGTTTTTTTACCAGATCCCTGGCGATGGACAAAGCCGCCGCTGCGACGTCCTCCCTGGGATAAACCGGGAACGACACGCCTCTTTGTTTCAACGTTTCGCCGCGATAATTATTCCCCAACATCAACATCTCGCCCCCTAAAGCCAGACCCAGTTTCTCCGGTACGATAAGGGTTCCTCCCATGCCGGGAGTAAAGCCGTACTTCATAAAATTGGCGGTATAAATGCTTTCCTTGCTCATAATCACAAAATCGGCAAAGAGCCCCATCACCAGGCCGCCTCCCACGGCATGCCCCTGCATGGCGGAAATGACCGGGATAGGGCATTCAAGGGGCAGGCTGTAGATGTTAGTGTCCGTGAACTTTCCCTTTCCTGCCTGCAAGGCAAACAGATCTTCCTGAGTTCCCCCTGTGGCGAAGTAGTTATCGTAGCCTGTAAGAATGACGGTTTTATAGCGCTCCGTCGTTTCAACCTGTTTGAACGCCAGGATCAGTTCATTGACCAAAGCGCGTGAAAAGGTGTTCTTATAGGCGCGATCTTGCATGCGTATCTGGGCGATTCCCGGTTCTATCTCCTGAAAATCAATGACATTCGTCGACATTTCTAGGCCTCCCAAGGGTATTTGCCCGTTTGTATGTAACGGTTTATTTTTCTGATGTTGTCCTCATCTGAAAAAATCTCCACATTCATCGCCAAAGCCGCTGATTTTTGATCGCCAACCCGCGTATCAAGTTCCGCCATGTAGGATTTGTAACGCACGATGGCTGATTTTGATAAACAGCTAAGCCGTTGAATATGCTTTTTAAGGAGCAGGTCGCTGTTATCGCCATAATCGTCAACCAATCCCCAGCAGTGAGCCTGTTCCGCCGACACTGGCTTGGTCATTAGCGTCATATAATGCGCTTTTTGTCTGCCTATCTTGTGTATCAGGAAAGGGAGTACGCAGGCCGGCAACAAGCCGAATAACATTTCAGACAGGCTGAACAGAGCCCGATTGTCGGCAATGACGATATCGCTGGCAGCAACGAAACCTAATCCTCCTGCGTTGGCCTTACCCTTGACATGGGCAAGGCTGATGTAAGGCCCGCTCATCATATCTTGCCAGACAGAATAAAGGATTTCCGGATCCTGAGGCCGGCCACCGCTACCGTTTCCGGCTATATTTCCTTGTTCGATAGCCTGCAAATCTGCGCCGAAACAAAAGACCTCAGGTAAGCCCTCAACAACCAAAATGTTGATTTTATCGCGAAACTCGCTGATGGCCGCCCGACACTCGATGGCAAATGCTTCATTGATCGTATTGCTGGCTTCAGGCCGGTATATTTGCAGATATAAGACCGAGCCTTCCTGCCGCAATCGTAGCGTTTGATATGACGACATGGTCAAACCCATTCATATTCACGATGAAACTGGTTGATGCGTCTCAGAACCAGGCGCTGAGAGGCTCTCGATCCTGCATGAATTTGCGGGAACAGGCTCAGATCCAGCTCGACGTTTTTGGTGCCGAAGCTGACGCGCTGGTTGCTGTAAAGCAAAGCGTCATATTCATCCATGGTCAGTTCCCGGCGGTTGTCCAGGTGAGCGCCGATGCCCATTTGCCTGACGCGCCGGGCACTTTCAGGTGTGACTACGCCGCTGAAAAACTCGGAGCAGCAGCCAGAACCGTACGAAAAACAGCCGATGCGCTGTGCTGATTGAATATCGGCATTCGCCAACGTACTGAGCAGTGAAAGCGCTAACGTCGCGCCCATAATATTGCCGACGCGCTGGCAATAATTTAGCCCGGGAATGACCCGACGGGCGAAGTCGGCTTCAATATCCTGCGGGGCAGCGCGAACCAGTTTGCGCATCATGTTGCGATGAGCGCCTTTGACCATTCCGCCGAACGGCGTATGGAAGGCCAAATAGCCAAAGGTGTTCACATAATCAATGTCGGCGGTACGTTTCTCGTACTCCTGATAGGCTTTTTCACAACATTCCAGGTAGGCCAATAATGACAGGTCCGAATCCCCGGTTTCCATGTCGGGAATAGGTCTGCAGGTATCCATCACTTCATAGCCGTAATACCCATTCGCCCCGACATCGATTTGAAAAACGTGCGGACTGTCGCTGACCAGCATGGCCACGGCGCCCGAACCACCGCTCGGCTCGGCAAAAGACCAATCCTGGCGGGTCGTTGCGGCATTTCCCTCCTCCAGGATGAAACGCGTCATATCGGTGGCGATAACAAGCGCCTTGCTGCCTGGCGATGTCTGAGAAAGGATCGTATTCACCGCCATTTGCAAACCGGCGACGCCGGAGTAGCAGGCCGTTTTCAGTTCAAACAAGCGACAATTTCGCTTTAATCCCAGGTAGTGGTGCACGTAGGTGCTGAGGGATTTGCCGAAGTCGATGCCTGATTCCGTACAGGTAATCAACAACTCAATGCTGTTTTTTTCTGCATCACTCAGAGCATCCAGAATGGGTTTGGCGGCATTGACGGCAAAGCTGACGGGATCTTCACAGGGTAAACTGACCGTTTTTTGCTTCATCAGCAGATTGTCGAAGCGTGATATATCCAGCTGACGATGTTGCGCCAGATCCCTGACATTGATATGGCTTGTGCCGCAAAAGGCGTTTATCGCTTCAATTCCAACGGAAATCATAATGCCTCTTTTCGCGAGGTTACAGGGGAGGTTTACGCCGTTATTGGCTGACATGTTCCAATACAACACAGGTATTAATGCCGCCGAAACCGAAAGCATTGTTCAACGCGATGGCGATCGGCTGGTTTTGAGCCTGTTGCCCGACAAAACGGCAGTCATTGTCGATGGGGTTTTCCAGATTCAAATTCGGATGCAGGAAGCGCTCTTTCATTTGTATCAACGTGGCGGCCGCTTCCACTGCGGCGGCGGCATACAGGCAATGTCCCGTGAGGCTTTTGGTGGAGTTAAGCCAAATCTCCCGATGGTAGGGGCCAAAAGCGTGCTTGATGGCGGCAATTTCAGTTTCATCTCCCTGCAATGAACTGGTGCCGTGAGTATTGATGTAGTTGACCGAGTCATAAGAGCGATTCGCCGCCAGCAGCGCCTGGCGCATCGCGCGCGACTCACCTTCGCTGTTTGGGTTGCTGCCGCGGTTGGCATCCAGGCAGAGGCTGCCGCCAAGCACGCGCCCCCAAATCGGCGCATTGCGCTCATTGGCGCTTTGCTCATTTTCGAGCAACAGGCAGGCGCAGCCTTGGCCATAGACAAAACCTCGCCGATTATGATCAAAAGGGCGGCAAAGCCGCGCGGCATCGCATGCGTCGCCTTCAGTCAGCAAGGCGCCGCTGTTTTTGAAAGCCTGTATTTCCGGCGGTGACAAATCCGCCATAGCGCCGACGACCAGACAAGCCTGCGTAACCCCTGAAGCGATTTGCCGGTAGGCGTGGAGAAGGCCGGTGTTGCCGCTGGCAGAGGCCCCGCCCACGGTGTAGCCTTCTCCGCGAAGGGTTAAAAGCTCGCTGATCAGCGCCAGTTGGTTGGTATCCATAAAGCACAACGCATGGCTGGCGGGAACAAACTCTGGGCGATCAACATAAGACTGACGGATTTGATATTGATACTTTTGTTCGATGTTATGCCCGGCAATGATGACCCCTCGTTGTTCGGGAGGATAGGGACACCCGTCGGCAAAAGCGTCATGCCAGGCTTCGAGCGCGGTTGCGAGCGATAAACGGGCACTTAGCGGCGCTTTGGCACCCAGGCGCAACGCATGATTCAGCGTTTCCTGCGAGAGGGGTAAAGATGCCAGTGAAGTTTTGTAACTGTAGTCCGCCAGGCTGGCCTTGATTGCAGGAAATTCGTTGATATGACACTTAATGCCGCTGATGCCTGACTTCAGAGCTTGAGTAAAGGCGGGTATTCCAATTCCATTGGCAGCAGAGACGCCTAAGCCGGTCACAACGACATGGTTCATCATACGCCCCTGGTCTTACTTTACTGAATGCGCACTTATACAACAGAGCAGCATATGCAAATGAAATGGTTACTGCGCTTTGGTGTGCAGGAAGCTGACTAACTCACCGATGTTTTTTAGAGAAGCGGCTTCGTGGAGAGGGAATATGACATCAATGGCTTCCATGCTTGAGAGGAGAATATCCGCACGGTCAATTGAGTTGGCGCCTAAATCTCGCATGCTGTCTTCTTGAGTAATAGCACCGGCATCCAGGTGTGGCAGGGTTTCCAATAGGTTTTTTACGATGATGTTGAATATGTCTTCTTTACTCTTTGGGCTCATACACTGCTCCTTACTTGCATGGGTGAGTATGAATTAACATGAATGAGAATGAATTTCTTAATTTCAACGCCAAAGAGGAACATCAGGGTTAATTATCCCCTGATAATGAAGCTCGATCGAAAAACCGGCTTTTCTTTATTATTGATCCTCAGGAATTAACCAGGAATAACCAAGTTCAATCAAGAATAATCATGAAGAATGCTTAACTTTTTGCTTTGTTGGCAATCTTATATCAGGGAAAATAAAGGAGTGTCAATTAGTATTTATCAATTTTTTTACAGTTTTGTCACCTGCAGTTAGCGCCTGTTTTTGGCGCATTTTTGTATCCAATCCGGATGCTTTCGCAGCTCGATCGGCCTTGAGGATAGCTGCCCACGGGAGGGAATAGGCTCATCGCAATGCAAGGTGGCCGAACTATGCTGCTGGTGCCCGCTATCGTGTTTCTCGCTGCACACTCACTTTGGCAGTCGATACCCGACAGGGTAAACGAGCAACGAGAGGGGTATGATATTATTCATTTAAAATCAATTTGATGTGATTTTTAACCCGGTGTTGCTTATGCGGCGTTGCGTTACTCAGCCGTTCCGCAGGTATCTTCCTTGACCATGCAGTAATGCGTTCTCGGCAAGCGTCTTTACGCTGTCAGAGTCGCAACCCGCGGCGTAAGGACAAGATGGTGGTTATCACTGCCGACTCAATGAAACTGTTCATTTTATCAACATTACACGAGGCGGAGGGCGCTCGCCAGTTGGGCTTGCATGCTGAAAACGTTTAGTGTGACTTAACATTAACACCCCTGTTTTCATTAAGAAAATCTAATTAAATGTTAATATTTAAACCAATTGAAATATTTTGAAATAGTTTTTGCGCGACAGCTCCATGTGTCATTTTAAGTTTTGGTTATAGTTGTTGGGATCTAAATATATTGAAATCGAACTTTAAGTGAAGAAGCCTTCCAAGGTTAACCAAACTATTCATGCATATTGGTGAAGGGGTCGTGATGTCGGCGTACACGTTAAGTGACAGCAGTCTTATTGTTTCTGGGCATGTGGTACTGAACGAACCTATTCTTCCGGCGATGGGATATATTCATTTTGTTGCGTCATCATTATTGAATAATAACGACGCTAATAATGCTGATGGCATTTATCCTATGCAGTTAAAAAATGCAGTCTGGTTCTCGCCGATGACTCTGGATAAGGCGACCTGCGAGGTGAACATTGTTTTTGGCGATGAAGATGATGATAAAACTTACTGGGTTACGTCAAAGGTGCCGGGTAAGGCGACAAAGCGCCATGCGACGGGCGTAGTGTCATTCGATTTTAACGCTGCCGAAGCAAACGAAAGGCCGGTTGGCTCCGTATTTCCTCTGCCCGATATCACAGCGCAAACCTTCACCCATAGGCTGACTCGTGATGACATTTACCGCCAGTTTCTGTCTGCCGGCATTGATTACCGGGGCAATTTTCAGTGTTTGCATGCGCTGCACTGCAACCGAACGCTTTTTTGGGGCCAGATCTGTGCGGATGAAGGCAGTCTGACAGGCATTCCTTCTCCCTACATCCTCGACGCCGCAATACAAACGGTTTTACTTGGTGCCAGAAAAACCCTATGGGGTGACCGTCCTGAGCAAATTCATGTCCCTTTCTCGTTAGACAATATCTTGATCCACAAGCCATTAATGCCAAAGTGCGATGTTTTTTCTGTCCCAAGACAGGCGTCTTCACACTCGCCTGAGAAGGGGGTTTTCGACGTGCTGATAGTCAGTGAATCGGGGGATGTACTGGTGGAGATGAAAGGCTTGCATATACGGGCATACCATAAAGCCGGGCAGGGTGAACAGAGCGCGCTTGCCGCCGCGCCAACGGAGGCGGGGCAAACATGGGCAATCGCCGCCACCTTTACGGCAGAACCGATCGTTGAGCCTCTGCAGACCTGGTTCTCCCAACTGAACTGGCATGATCGCATCACGTTTGCACCGTACAATCAGGTTTACCAGGAGCTGCTCAGTCCGCAGAGTGTGCTGGCGACAAACGCCGCAGGCGTAAATGCGATTCTGTGTCGATTAGAAGATCTGATCGCCAATGATGCGGCGCCAGCGCCAAGGAAAAATGGCGTTCCTCAGGTTTCACCGGAGCAAATCAATCATCATTTGACGAATTGTGAGCGCTTCGTCCTGCCTAACGGTATGGAGATCGCGCATCTGAAACCCTATGAAACTCGCTATCTGTACGAAGAAATTTTCGTAGAGAAAACATACGTGAAACACGGTATTTCCTTTGCGCCAGGGGATGTGGTCGTCGATATTGGCGGCAACATCGGCATGTTTTCCCTGTTTGCTATAACTCAATGTCCTGATTTACGTATTTTTTCTTGCGAACCGTCACCGATTTCCCACGCCGTTCTTCGCAACAATCTCGCACTCTATGCGCCTGAAGCCAAAGCGTTGCAAGTGGGCATTGCCGACAAAGATGGCGAGGCCGAATTTGTTTTTTATCCCAACTCTTCAGTGTGGTCCGGGTTTCATACCGATGACGCGGAAGATGGCGAAGCGCTGAAAAAATCCATGGAAAATGAGGTGGCCAAGCATCTTGGCGCCATGGACGGTGAGGTCATTCGCGAACATTTGGATGCAATGATCGGCGAACGACTGCAAAAACAAACTTATCAAGTGCAGATGCGTTCGTTGACCAGCATCATGCAAGAGCATCATATAAAGACTATCGATCTGTTGAAGGTAGATGCGGAAAAATGTGAATGGGACATTTTAAGCAGCATTGCCGATGATGTCTGGCCGAATATTCGCCAGATCGTAGTTGAAGTTCATGATAAAGAAGGGGTTACGGCAGAAAAAATCGCCCGACTGCTGCGTGATAAAGGTTATGAGCTGGCGGTAGTGGAAGAGGACATGCTTAAGTCTTCCGGGCTCGCCAACTTTTATGCCAGACGTCCGGCGGTTCAGGCTGACAATGCGCCGCGTTTGTCCCCCGTTGAACAAGGCGTCCGCGATAACTTTAACGATCTGCTTACCCTGGTCGGAGAACAGCCGCACCGTCGTCAAGGCCCGACGCTCTTCGTGCTTTGCCCGCCTTCCCCCGCCATGCGTGAGCGGTTTTCCGCTACCTTGTTAACGCAAGTCGCTCAGATGATGCATCGCATACAGGGCGATAAGGCGGAGATTCGCTGTATTGACCTGAATCATCAGCTGCAGGCTTATGGTATTACCGACTATCACGATGACGTGCGTGATGAAATGGGACATATTCCCTATACGCCTGCATTTTTCGATGTGATCGCCGCCGTTCTCGTGCGCCATGCCCATGCCGGCCGGCGTCCGCCTTATAAAGTGATCGCCCTGGATTGCGATAACACGCTGTGGTCTGGCGTAGTCGGCGAACAGGGCGCTGCGGGCATCACTATCGATGCGAATTTCCGCGCCTTGCAGCAGTTTATGTTGCGCCAAAAAGAGCGGGGAATGTTGCTATGCCTGGTGAGCAAGAATAACCAGGAGGATGTAAAGCAGGTCTTTGACAGCCGTGACGACATGGTGTTGCAATGGGATGATTTTGTTGATGTGCAAATCAACTGGAACGCCAAATCTGACAATTTGCAACATCTGGCAAAAACGCTGAATCTGAGCTTGGACAGCTTTGTTTTTCTTGATGACAGTCCGATTGAATGCGCCGAGGTCTCTGCGCGTTGCCCGCAGGTGCTCAGTTTGCAATTGCCGGAGAGTAACGACGCCATTCCCGGGTTCCTGGCGCATGTCTGGGCCTTTGATCACGTGCGCAGCACGACAGATGAGGATGCAAAACGCACCCATCTTTATCAGGAGCAAGTCCGGCGTGAAGCGTTCCGCCAAAGTGCATTCAGCATGGAGGCGTTCATTCAGGGGCTTGGCCTTGACGTCACCCTCCAGCCGGCCACGCCGGATCAGGCGGAAAGGCTGTCTCAGCTAACGCACCGCACCAACCAGTTCAACCTTGTCAAAGCGCCATACTCCGCCGGAGATATCCTTTCCCGCATTCAGCATCCTGAGCAGGGGTGTTGGAGCATCCGCGTTTCCGACCGCTTTGGCGATTACGGCATCTGCGGCCTGTGCCTGTGTTCCGAACACGAACACGCCTTGTCCGTCGATGGTCTATTGCTCAGTTGCCGCGTGCTGGGACGCGGTGTTGAATATCAGGTGTTGAATGCGCTGGGGCGAATCGCTCTGGAACGGAAGAAGCACACTGTGGGGATCCACTTTACAGCCAATGATAAAAACCAGCCGGCGGAAAACTTCCTGCGCGGCCTCCCGGTAATGGTGCGGGAGTCGTCCGGTATTTGGGCGTATGCCGCACCAGCCGCCGTCTTGGCCGAACTGGCATTTACCCCTTCGCCTCAGGCTATGGATTCAGCGAGTGACAATGCGCCTTCTGCGCAGAAGACCGCCTCTCTGCCGCACGGGCAATCACAGGATACGCGGCAAATGCAGCGGGTTGCCGAGCAGCACGGTCGGCTCTCGCTGCCGCAAACCAACCGGGCATGCCCACCGATGACAGCATATCAGCCAGACGACATCGACAACGATGCCGTTTTGCATTTCATCGATGCGGCCATTGAGCAGAGCCTGCATGAATGCCTGAAGGCAAGGGTGGATATCGACGAGACCAAAGCCTTTTCCGAGTATGGCGTCGACTCCTTCGCCGCCATTAACCTGGCGGTCAAATTGAACGCCGCTTTCTCGATCAGGCTACCCAGCACCGTGCTCTTCGACTACGGCTGCGTCAGTGATTTGCGCCGTTATCTGCTGGCAAATTATCGCTCTGCCATTGTGGCGCGCATGCAACCGGCGCAACAGCCAGACGCGGTGCCTGCCGATGATGCTGGCCGTCGCGCCAGGGCTCCGGTGAATCAAAACCGAAAAACCGCGAATGAGGCCGGCGAACAGGCCCAATACGGCGGGGATATCGCCGTCATTGGCATGTCTGCGCGCTTCCCCGGCATTGCGAACACTGACGAGTTCTGGTCGATGCTGCTGGCAAGCGGCAACTGCATTTCTGACGTGCCGGCAGAACGCTGGGATATTGCGGCCTATTACGATGAGGATCGTTCCAAACCGAATAAAACCTACGGCCGCAGGGGCGGTTTTATCGAGGACATTGATAAGTTTGACGCGTCTTTCTTTGGTATTTCCGGTAAAGAAGCCAAACAGATGGATCCTCAGCAACGCCTGTTCCTGCAGGAAAGCTGGCACGCGCTGGAAGATGCGGGATATGCCAACCGGGACATCAAAAACAAGAAGTGGGGCGTTTATGCCGGCGCGGATGCCGGCGATTACCAAGCTAATCTGCGGCACCATGGTGTTCCGTTAGACGCCTCTTCATTCATGGGGAACGACTCGTCGATTCTGGCGGCGCGCATCGCTTACTTTATGGATATGAAAGGTCCGGCGATGGCGATCGATACCGCGTCTTCGTCGTCTCTGGCCGCGGTGCATTTGGCCTGCGAAAGCTTGAGAAGCGGCGCGGTCGAAATGGCGATCGCCGGCGGCGTGTCAATTCATACTACCGCCAACTTCCATATTTTATGCGCGAAGGCCGGCATGCTGTCGGCTGATGGGCGCTGCAAACCTTTCGATCATCGGGCCGACGGTTTTGTTCCGGGAGAGGCGGTCGGCGTTGTTGTCCTGAAGCGCCTGCAGGATGCCATTAACGATAAAGACCCTATTTATAGCGTGATCAAAGGATCCGCCATGAACCAGGATGGCAAAACCAACGGGATCACCGCGCCGAGCAGCCGTTCGCAGACCGAGTTGATTTGCCAGGTTTACGATGAACTGAATCTCAACGCCGATGAACTGACCTATATCGAGGCCCACGGCACCGGAACCAAACTGGGCGACCCGATAGAGATAACCGCCCTGACAGATGCCTTCCGCAGACAAACCCAACGCATCGGTTTTTGCGCCATTGGTTCGGTCAAAAGCAACATCGGTCACTGTGTTCATGCGTCTGGAGTCAGCGCGCTGATCAAGCTGTTGCTGTCTTTCAAACATCGCCAGTTGCCTCCCAGCGCCAACTATGACCAACCGAACCCGCTGATCCCCTTTGAAGAAACGCCGTTTGTCGTCAATACCCAGGTTCAGGATTGGCAGCCGAACGCTGAGGGCAAACGGATAGCCGCAGTGAGCTCATTCGGTTTTAGCGGGACCAATGTGCATATGGTGCTTGAAGAGTTTAAGCCTGCGAGTGACGAAGGGGCGCCAACAAAACAGCTTAATGCGCGGGATCACGAACCCGCCTTGTTGTTGCTTTCCGCAAGAAGTGAAGCGCAATTGCACCTCCTGGCTCAACGACTGAAAGCGTATCTTCAGCAACACTCACCGCAGACTCTCGGCCAGCTAAAGGATATCGCTTATACGTTGCAGCTTGGACGAGAATCCTTGGGCCATCGTCTGGCGGTTGCCGGAAAAAGTGAGGCGGAGATGCTATCGGGGCTGGAGGACTACCTCAGCCGGCATGCATTTGCGCAAACTTATCTCACCGCCGCCGTGACACAAGGCGAGCGGAATAAAGGCAACAGCGCGGGGCAGCAGGCGGAGATCGACCGCGCCATGCAGCAACACGACCTGAGAGGGCTGGCCGGGCAGTGGCTGGAGGGGCGGCAAATTGACTGGTCTGCCTGGTATCCGACGGCGCGCCAACGCGTGGCCAATCTGCCGCATTATCCTTTCGAACAAGAACGTTACTGGTTGCCCGAAAGCCCGGCCCGCGCCATGCCGCATGCCGGGGCGATATCTGCGGCCGATGTCTCGCCGGCAATCATGGCCGTTCCCTTGGCTGAAAGTGCGCCGGGCAAGCGAGTGCTGGCCGCCTTGCAAACCTTCCAGTCGGCGGATTTGCAGGCAGATATAGCCTCCATCCCGCTAACGGATGAAGGCCAGGGCGTATTCTCGCTGCGCCTTCATGGCACCGACGGGGTTTCGGCCAACCATCTTTCTCACATGTTGACGGCGTTAAAACGCCGCACGGACATCAGCGTTCTGTTGCTCTGCGGGGATGAGCAGGGATTTCTTGCCGATATTGAGCATGACCATGAACTGTTTTTGCAGCATGCCTTGTACCGTACCGTGCTGACGATGCCGTTTCCTGTGATCGCCGCTGTGCCTGGGGATTGCAAAGGGTATGCCTGGTTGCTCGCCTGCCTGTGCGATTTTGCCGTCTTGAGCGCAACGGCCCGCTATCACTACGCCAGCGGCGATCAACGGGTATCGCAGCCGTTGTATCACCTGCTGAGCGAGCGTTTCACGCCCGCTGCCGCTCAGGCCTTGCTGACCGACGCGCGGCAGCAGGAAGGCCGACAGTTGAAAACGCTGGGGCTGCTGATGCCGGTTTTCCCGTCGGCAGAGGTTATTGGGGAAAGCCTGAAACTGGCGCGGGAGCTGGCGAAAGCGCCCAGAGAAGCGCTGGTTCAATTGAAGCAGCATTTGGCGGCCACGCTGGTCCAACTCTCTGCCGTGCCGGCAGACAGCCCGATCGCGTTTACGCCGGACGCCGCAGTTGCTGGTCCGTTACTGCCGGAAAATGGGGTGCAGGCGTTCGAAAACGGCCAATTGCCGGCACCGTCTGGCCAGCCGCGCAAAGTGGTGCTCAGCTCCGCAGTTATCGAGGCGGAGGCGTATGACAATGGCGTACTGTTGGTCCGATTATGTGAGCGTGAAAGCCGTAATAAATTCTCGAAAGCCTTCGTAGCCGGTTTTGAAGAGATCTTTGCGCATATCCGCCAACATCACGTTTATAAAGTGGTGGTGCTAACCGGATATGACCATTATTTTGCCAGCGGCGGCACGCTGGAAACGTTGCAGGCGATCCAGAAAGGCGAAGCGAAGTTCACCGACGAAAAAATCTTCGCCTTGCCGTTGGAATGTGAAATTCCGGTCATCGCTGCGATGCAAGGGCATGGCATCGGTCCGGGATGGGCCGTAGGTATGTTTTGCGATGAGGCGATCTTCAGTCTGGAAAGCGTCTATTACAGTCCGTATATGCGTTACGGATTTACCCCAGGGGCTGGGGCGACGCTGATTCTTCCCAGCCGGCTGGGCCTGGATCTCGCCAGGGAAGCGCTGTTTACCGCCTGCGAGTATAAAGGGTATGAGCTCCTGCAACGCGGGCTCAAAAATCCGGTGCTTGAACGCGCCCGGGTGTTGCCCTTTGCGCTGGCTGCCGCCAGTGCGGTCGCCCAGAAATCGCGCGCTGAGCTGGTTGCCTGGAAAACGCAACGCTCGCAGCCTTTGCGAGATCGCGTCGAAGTGAACTACGCACAGGAGCTTCGGATGCATGACCGGACTTTTGTCGGCAATCCAGAGGTGTTATCGCGTATCCAACGGCATTTTAACCACGGGGAATCGATCGCTCCACAGCAAGGCGCTCACGCGTTGACGGTGAATGAACCGCATTCCGTCGGCACCGGGCAGCCTGCACAAGACACGCCTCAGGCGCTGTTTGATAAAGTTTATGTTCTCCTGCGGCGGATGCTGACCGAAGAATTGCAAATCAAAGCCGAGCACGTTGAAAGCGAGCAGCCTTTTGTCGACCTTGGGCTGGATTCGATTACCGGCGTCACCTGGGTGAGAAAAGTCAATGCGGAATACGGGCTCTCGCTCAACGCCGCCGACATCTACAGTTACCCCAATCTGAAACTCTTCACCGCGTTGGTGATCGATAACGCGGGCCTCAGTGCTGCCGTGGCTGACCCTCATGCCGTTAAAGCGAATAAGGCCAAAGACGTCGTGCCGGCGCTGTCCGCCGACAGCCTGGCCGCAGACAGCGCCGGCCATGTGGAAACCCCGTTGGCCAACGTGCTGGCGTTTTTAAGCCAAACGCTGTCTCAAGAGTTGCAAATTAAAGCGCAGGCGATCGATCCCGACATCGCTTTTGTTGATTTGGGCCTGGATTCGATAACCGGCGTCACCTGGATCAGAAAGATTAACCAGCACTTCGGTCTGGCGCTGAATGCAGCGGAAATATACAGCTATCCTACGCTGCAAGAGTTCGCCGCGCTGGTGCAACGCTACGCCGTGGCGCCAGCGCCGCTCAGTCAGGCGCCGACCGAACCTACGGTGCAATGGCATGAGGCGCCGCTGCCGGCCGCCAGGCCGGAAGAGCGGGGCACCCAGCGTGCAGACTCGCCGGCAATGCCAGAATCGGCGTCTGCCGCAGGTCAGGCGATTGCTATCGTCGGTATGTCCGGCCAGTTCCCGAAAGCGAAGAATTTGCAGCAGTTCTGGGAGAATTTGCGCACCGGCGCCGACTGCATTTCAGAAGTGCCTGCCGAACGCTGGCCGGTAGCGGCGTTCTTTGACGCTAACCCGCAAGCACCCGGAAAAACCTACTCCAAATGGATGGGGGTGCTGGACGATGCCGACAAGTTTGATCCGCTGTTCTTCAATATTTCTCCTCGCGAAGCCGAGCTGATGGATCCGCAGCAGCGGGTATTTCTTGAAGCCTGTTGGGGTTGCATAGAAGACTCGGGGTACAACCCTGCCGATTTGTCCGGCAGCCGATGCGGCGTTTTCGTCGGATGCGGCGAGGGTGACTACGAAGCGCGCTTTGGCATGGAACTCAATGCGCAAACCTTTATGGGAAATGCCGCGTCGATTCTCGCCGCGAGAATCGCCTACCACCTGAATTTGCAAGGGCCAAGTCTGGCTATCGATACCGCCTGCTCATCCTCTTTGGTGGCGATGGCCTCGGCCTGTGACAGTTTGGTGCTGGGCAATTGCGATCTGGCGTTGGCCGGCGGGGTGTGCGTATTGGCTGGCCCAAGCATGCACATCATGACCAGCAAAGCCGGAATGCTGTCGGAAGATGGGCGCTGCTTTACCTTTGATCAGCGTGCCAATGGCTTTGTTCCTGGAGAAGGCGTGGGGGTGGTGCTGCTGAAACGTCTGGAAGAGGCGATTGAAGATCGGGACGTCATTCATGGCGTGATCAGAGGGTGGGGTGTCAATCAGGATGGCAAAAGCAACGGAATCACGGCCCCGAACGGCAACGCGCAGTCGCGCCTGGAGCAGAAGGTATACACCCGCTTTGGGATCGATCCTGAGCGCATTCAATACGTAGAAGCTCACGGGACGGGCACCAAGCTGGGCGATCCCGTCGAAGTTGCAGGTTTAAAGCAGAGCTTCGCTCAATTTACCCGCCAAGCGAATTACTGCGCATTGGGCTCGGTGAAAAGCAATATCGGTCATACCCTGAGAGCCGCCGGGGTCGCCTCGGTGCTTAAGGTGTTGCTGGCGATGAAGAATCGCCAGATACCGCCCATGTTGCAGCATCAGGCGCTCAATGAACACATTGCGTTGGACGGCTCACCCTTTTACGTCAACCGGGAGCTTCGGGATTGGAGCGTGGCAGCGGGGCACCGCCGGCAGGCGGCCGTAAGTTCGTTCGGCTTTAGCGGCACCAATGCCCACCTGGTGATTGAACAGTTCTCAAGCGAGGAGGCGCCCGCCATCTTTACCGGGCAACCCGCCACGCGCGAACCTGCGCTGATAGTCTTGTCGGCGAAAAACGACGCGCAGCTCAGGCAAAGCGTCGTCAATTTGTTGGCTCATGTACGCGAACAGGCTGACCGGATGCGGGCGCAAGAAGGCCAGGCGGGAGAAGAGAATGCCTACCTGCACTCACTGGCTTATACCCTGCAAACCGGACGTGAAGCGATGAGTGAGCGGTTAGGATTTGTCGCGCACACGCTTGATGAGTTGCAAAGCCGGCTGGCAGCCGCGCTCGACGGCGAGCAGCAAACCCGCGATCCGCTCTTCCGTGGCAAGAGCAAATCACAGAGCGATGTGTTGTCGCTTTTTAACGTAGATGACGATATGCATGGCCTGGTACAAGCTTGGGCCGCCAAGGGCAAGTTCGCCAAACTCCTCGAGATATGGGTCAAAGGCGTCAATATCGATTGGGATATTCTCTATTTAACGGGGACGCCAGCACTCAGCCCTCGAAAAGTGTCTCTGCCGACGTATCCTTTTGCCCGTGAACGCTACTGGGTCGATCTGCCCACTGCGCCTGCCGAGGGGACTCAGGGCGTGCCGGCAGACGCGGCGCCCGTTTCCGGTACGCTTGCGCAAATGCATGATGCGCCGATGGATTTCACGGCTTATGAGAACCTGCTGGCGGCAGGCGCAATGTCTGCGCAAGACCGCCTCCCCGGATTATGGTTGCTGGAACAGGTGCTGAGCGCCTGCGAGTCATCCGCCCGAGGACATGCGGCTGAACTGAATTATCTGCTGTGGGGACAACTGGCCAGCGTACAGGACGCGGTAGATGGCCATATTCAAATCTATTTCTCCCACGAGGATGACGGTCTCTATTTCCAGTGCGTGACCGAGAAAGAGCATCAATCCGTGACTCATCATTTTGGTCAGGTCGCCCTGAACGCATCCGCCGGCGTCGGCAGCCGTGTGCAGGATCTGAGGGCGCTGGAAGCACGACTGGAAGTGCCTCATTACCAGCAGGCGGCGCTGCAAATCAAACGGACAATCGATGAAAGCGGGTTACACAACCACGCGGTGGCCGAAAAAATCTGTTTTGACGGCACACAGCTGCTGGTGCGGCTCAGCGCCTTTGCGCAACGGTCGCATCAGCCGCAGGCAACACGGTTCCGGCCGGCGCTGCTGACCGCCTGCTGGCAGTTGCTCTCGGCGCTAAATCGTTATTGTCATCCCCAAACGCCGGCGCATGGACAGTGGTACCCCTTCTCGCTGGATTCGATCATGACTTATAAGCCGGTTCCAGATCGCGCGACGGTCTGCATTTCCCCCGCGCCTGCGGAACATGCGTCTTTGGTGATCACCGGCGATCTCCCCGGATATGACCTGTGCGTGTACGACGAATCGGGCGCGCTTTGCCTGCGGCTCAGCAACTTGAAAATGGTGAGGGAAGAGGCCTTGCTCACCCTTGAATCGTCCGAACCCTGATCGCGCAGCACACTGATTACTGACCGAATAATCCGTACGGTTTTGCCAGCCCGTTGAAAGAGGTGATGTCATTGATGGATGTACAAGGAAAACGAGTATGCATTATCGGCGGCGGCCCTTATGGGGTCAGCCTCGGTAAAGAGTTGAACCAGGGCGGCATTGATTATGACCTGTATGAAGCCGAATCGGACTTTGGCGGCGTATGGAATGCTGACAGCCGCTGTGGCCGCACCTATCCGTCATTGCATCTGATCTCCCCGAAGGTCAATACCCAATATCCGGATTTCCCCATGCCGGAGGATTATCCTCATTATCCCAACCATAAACTGATGCATCAGTATGTCTGCCATTACGCGCGCACCTTTGGGGTCTATGAGAAAGCCCATTTCAATGTCGCCGTCACCCGTATTGAACCGCAGGATAAGGGTTGGCAGGTTGAGTTATCGACGGGGGAAAGAAAGTTTTATTCTTTTGTTCTGGTCAGCAACGGCATGCAACGAGAGGCCCGTTATCCTGAATCGGCTTATCGTGGCCATTTCGCCGGCGATATCATGCATTCGATCGATTACCGGACGCCGGAACGTATCAAGGGCAAGCGGGTCTTGATCATTGGCGCCGGCAACTCCGGCTGCGACATCGCAGTCGACGCGGTTCATCATTGCCAGGCGGTCTACCACAGCACGCGGCGCGGTTACTACTATCAGCCCAAGTTTATCAACGGCATGCCAACTCCAAGATGGATGGAGGGGTTGGGGAATAAATTTAACACTCGCGAAGAAACGCTGGCTTATATACAACAGGTTTTTAAGCTTGCCGGTTACGACGGTACGGATTTCGGTTTAAAGAAGCCGGATTATCCGTTGGATGCCTCCCATCCGATCATGAACTCTCAGCTGCTCTATTTTATTGGCCACGGCGATATCCAGCCCAAGGGCGACGTGAGCGAGTTTCGCGGTCATACCGTGATATTCGAAGACGGTTCGCAGGTTGAGGTCGATACCCTTATTTATGCGACAGGATATCACCGCCGCTTCCCATTCCTGGACAGCAAATATCTGGATATGAAGAACGGCATTCCAGACTGTTTCTTACACATTGTCCCCAAAAACTTTAATAACCTGCTGTTTGTCGGTTATATCAACTCCGCTACGGGCTTGGGGGTTTCCGCCCGCTCTCACGGCTTGTTCGTAGTGGATTACCTCAAGGCTTATTTCGCTCAGTCTCAAGGGTTGCACGATTTTACCCGAATGAAAAAAGAGCAGAACCCCGATCTGGGGCAGAACTATTACATCGGATCTTTCCGGCATCAGTGGGAAGTCGATCTCTGGAAGTTCCTTAAGTTACTGGCGCAGTACCGTGAAGTACTCAACAGAAGGTAGAGGCGATGACAGGCAAAGATAACAACACCCATGACTTACACGAGTCAGCCCGGAATGCGCTGGAAGCTGAGTTGATGCAATCCGCCAGGAAACCTATGCCTACCGACGCCAATTTTGCTCGCGCCGCCGTTGAATGGCCGCTTGCCGCTGCTCTCGGCGATGGCTGCCGCCAGGCATTGCGGCAAGAGGTGCTGGGCATTTTTTCCATGATCCTCAAACTGCCGTCGGAAAAAATCGACAGCGAGGAAAAGATATCGACCTACGGCGTTGATTCTATTGTCATTACGGAAATCATGGGGCGTATCGCCGGTGCATTGGGCGTGTCACTTTCCGCCGCCATTTTCTTTGAGGCCAGAAACATTGAGGAACTGACCGATATCATCATTACGCGTTTCGGCCAGCATGTCGCGACGCGCTACCAGCGTTCGCCCGCCCACAGCGATGACAGCCGGTCAGCCGAATTGGCGCAGGGCCAACGGAGCGGGCCGGCAGCATCGGCAGACATCGCCGCCGGTGAAAAATCAGCCCGGCACCTTCAGGCGCTGTTGGCAAAAAGTCATCAACTCAAGCGACAACGGGAACGGCGCGCTGCGCCGGGCGATCGGGCCCGGCCCATTGGCGCACCGGCAAGCGGGCGTTACGAGCCGATCGCCATCATCGGCATGAGCGGAATGTTTGCGCAGTCTTCCTCGGTGGAGGCACTGCAGCGCCACCTTTACCAGGGCCGGGATTGCATCAGTGAAATTCCCAAAGAACGCTGGGATTGGAAAGCCATCTACGGCAACCCGAAAGACGGTGAGTTGACCAATGTTAAATACGCCGGCTTTATTCAGGACGTGGATAAGTTCGATCCGGGTTTTTTTGGCATCTCACCGCGTGAAGCTCAGACCATGGATCCTCAGCATCGGTTGTTTATAGAATCGACCTGGCAGCTCATCGAATCATCCGGCTATGCCCCTTCGTCATTAGCCGGAAAAAAAGTCGGGGTATTTGCCGGCATCAATTTGCAAGACTATGCCGAAACCGTCCTGAATGCCCAATCCCGCGATATTGTTGAGCTCACGGCGATCCCCCATATGTTTTGCCCGAACCGCCTCTCTTATTTGCTGGATGTGCATGGCCCCAGCGAAATTATCGACACCGCCTGTTCAAGTTCTTTAGTGGCGATCCACCGCGCAGTGATGAGCATTCAGCACGGTGATTGTGATATGGCGATAGCCGGCGGCGCTAACCTGATCCTGAGCCCGAAAATGCACATTCTGTACAGCAAGGCCGAAATGATTTGCGAGGACGGCCGCTGCAAGACGTTCTCTGATCAGGCCAACGGCTACGCCCGCGGGGAAGGGGTTGGCGTCGTCATGCTGAAAAGGCTGGCAGCCGCGCAGGCGGATAAAGATCGTATTCTCGGGGTCATTATCGGCTCGGCGGAGAACCACGGCGGCGCCGCCACCTCGCTGATGGCTCCCAACCCGAATGCCCAGGCTCAGCTGATTCGCGATGCCCACAGTAAATCCGGGGTTGACCCGCGCAGCATTACTTATATTGAGTGTCATGGGACCGGCACGCCGCTGGGCGATCCTATTGAGGTCAATGGCCTGAAAACGGCCTTTAAAAATCTCTATCAGGAACACGGGCTGCATTCCGCGGCGGCGAAGCACTGCGCATTAGGTTCGGTGAAATCCAATATCGGCCATACGGAAACCGCCGCCGGCGTTGCCGGCGTCATCAAGGTGTTGTTGGCGATGCAGGATGAATATTTGCCCAAATCGCTGCACTGCCAGAATCTGAATCCTTTGCTGGAGCTGGAAGAAAGCCCGTTCTATGTCCTTCAGGAGGGCCAAACATGGCAACGGCCGACGATCGGTGATGTGACGCAACCATTGCGGGCCGGGGTGAGCTCTTTCGGCGCCGGCGGCGCGAACGCGCATCTGGTGATTGAGGAATACCGTCAGGAACCTGACGAGCTGTCGTCCTTGGCCCTGGAGCCGGAAATCATCGTGTTGTCAGCCAAGAACAGCGAAAGGCTGCAGGTCTATGCGCAGCATTTGATGCAGTATGTCACTCAAAATTCGGCTTATGTCGCGACACACTTCAAACGGTTCGCCTACACATTACAAACGGCGCGGGATGCGATGCCGGTGCGAGCCGCATTCGTGGCCGAAGATGCGGCGTCGCTTTTGCGCCAGCTGACCATTCTGGCGCAAAAAACACCGGCCGACGCCAGTGAAGAGGCCATTTTTGTCAACAACGAGGGCGCGGAATGCGCTTCCCATGCCGATGCGCAGGATATCGCGCGGTGGTGGCAGAACCGGCAGCTTAATGAAGTCGCCCGGGCCTGGGTGGCGACCGGTGCGGTTGACTGGCGGCAGCTATACGCGGGCCGGCATTATCCGCGTCTGGCGCTGCCAACCTATCCCTTCGATCGCCGCCGTTACTGGATAAAGGACACGCAGCCGCAGCCGACGGTAACCGTCGCGGCCATCCAGCCGGCAAAAGAACCGATGAAAAGGGCCAGCCATTCAGAAAAGATCCGACTGCAGCCGCTGAAATCGAAGAAGGACGCCAATCCACCGGTTGCCGCTGGCGACGACGCGGCTTCGGCGCAGGCGTGGCGGCGCGACGAGCGGGGTGAACTGCACCAGGACCATGACGACAACGGGGCTGCCACGGTGAACCCGCGCAGCGGCGAGAGGCCGCTGGAGAGCGTCACCGAAGCATTACGAGCCAGTTTGGCTCGGGCGCTCTGTTGCGCCGAGGCGGATATTCACCCGGATCGCTCCTTCGCTGAAATGGGCCTGGACTCGATTGTCGGCGCCGAATGGGTGCATGAAATCAACCGACAGCTTGGCAGCGACTTATCCGCTACCCGGTTATACGACTATTCGAGCGTTCGGCAACTGGCGCAGTTTATCGCGCTCAGTGGCGTGCCGGAACCGCGTCATGGCGGGGATAAGCCTTGGTATGACGGCCGGCAGACTATCGCCCCAAGCGGCACCGCGGCATCGGCGCACTCCGCAGATCAGCAACGCGAGCCGGCTGCGGCGATCGCGCCATTGCTGAAAGCCAGCCTGGCTGATGCACTTTACATTACGGTGGAAGACATTCAGAACGATCGCGCCTTCTCCGCGTTAGGTCTGGACTCGATTATCGGCGCCGAATGGATCAATGAGATAAACAAGACGCTGGGCACCGATCTTTCCGCCACGCGTTTGTACGACTACCCCAACATTCAGGCTCTGGCGGAATATATTGCGTCTCAATCCGATAGAGCAACGCCGCGCCCAAAACCGAACGCGGCCGTTTCAGCGCCTGAGGACGCATGTCCCGAGGTTCTGAAACCGGCCGCTTCCGTCGCGCCCGCACGCTCAGAAGAGGCCGCCATCTCTCATCGTCGGCAAGAGAAAATCGCCATCATCGGCATGGCTGGCCGCTATCCCGATGCGGACAATTTGGCGCAATACTGGGATAACCTGGCGAACGGGCGCAATGCTGTGCGTGAAGTCCCCAAAGCGCGTTGGGACGTCGATCAATACTTCGATGCCGATCGTCGCGCGGAAGGAAAGGTGTATTGCAAATGGCTAGGGGCATTAACGGATATCGACTGTTTTGACCCGCTCTTTTTCTCGATCTCTCCCGCCGAAGCGGAAGGCATGGATCCCCAGCACCGTCTTTTCCTGCAGGAAGGATACAAGGCGTTTGAAGATGCCGGCTACAGCCCCGAGGAATTGAGTCACCAGAACTGTGGCGTTTATATGGGGATAATGAGCTATGAATATGCTCATCTGATGTTGAACTCCCCGCGGCCGCTGTCCGGCACCGGCAACAGCTTCGCCATCGGCGCGGCGCGAATTCCGTATTTCCTTAACCTGAAAGGGCCGGCCATCCCTGTCGATACCGCGTGTTCGTCTTCGCTGGTCGCGACCCATTTGGCCGTCACGGCATTACAAAACGAGGAAATAGACCTGGCACTGGTCGGCGGCGTCAGCCTCTATCTGATGCCGGAAACCTATATGGGCATGTGTTCTGCGGGCATGTTGTCCCCTGAGGGCCAGTGCAAAGCGTTTGATGATGCGGCGGATGGATTTGTGCCCGGCGAAGGCGCCGGATGCCTGGTGCTGAAACGACTGTCTCAGGCTGAGGCGGACGGCGACCATATTTATGGCGTCATCATTGGCTCGGGCATCAACCAAGACGGCAAAACCAACGGCATTACGGCACCCAGCGTCAACAGCCAGATCGAGCTGGAGAGGGAGGTCTACCGCAAGTCTCAAATTAACCCGGATTCGATCAGCTATGTGGAGACGCATGGCACAGGGACGAAACTCGGCGATCCCATTGAGTTTGAAGCGCTGACCTCCGTCTTCAGAGAGCAGACATCGCGCAAGCGTTTCTGTGGCCTCGGCTCGGTGAAAAGCAATATCGGCCACGCTTCAGCGGCCTCCGGCATGGCAAGCGTGCACAAAACGCTGCTGTCAATGAAACACCGGCAACTCGCGCCATCGCTGCATTTTATCAAGCCGAACCAACACGTTAACTTCGAAGATTCGCCTTTCTACGTCAATACTCAACTCCAGCCCTGGCGACATGATGAAAACCAGCCGCGAAGAGCGGCGGTGAGCGCTTTCGGCTACAGCGGCACCAATGCGCATATGGTGATTGAAGAGTATCTGCCGCCGGCGGCTGACGTGGCGGAGGATAAGCCGCAAATGATCGCGTTATCGGCAATGCGAGCCGACCGTTTGCCGTTGATGGCGGAAAATCTGCAGGCCTGGCTCCAGGAGGAGCAAACGGCCGGCCGCTCCGTCGATTTAAGCCGGCTGGCTTATACCTTGCTGCGCGGGCGCCAGGCCATGACGGAACGGCTTGCGTTTGTCGCCGCCTCGGTCGGCGAGCTGCAAGAGAAACTGGGCCGGTTTATCGCCGGGGATATCGCGGCACCGCCGTTCTTCAGAGGAACGGTGAACGGCAACCCGCCGGCGCTTGAGCACCATCAATGCGCCAAGCCGGTGGATCTGCACGCGCTGGCGGCGACCTGGGCCGCAGGGGCGGCGCTGCCCTGGGATTTACTCTATCCGCAGGCCGCTGAAGGTGCTGAGCGCCGTTTCCCCCAAAGAATCAGCTTGCCGACGTATCCGTTTTACCGACAGCCGTGCTGGTTCGAAGAGACAGACATCGTGGTCTCGCCGGCACTTTCGTCAAACGCCGCCGGGACAGGGCCGGCTGACGAAGAAACGCCATGGCTACGGGCGACAGAGTCCTGGGTTGACGTGAATGTTCATGAAGACACGCCATGGGTTGAACGCATCGAGGCGAACCGCGACAGGCAAATTCTGGTGCTTGATCAGACCGCCGCAGACTATCGGAGCGTCGAGCAGGTTTGTCGGCATATTCAGCAGATCACCGATAACGCTCAGCCGCTTTGGGATGTGCGGCATATCGCCTTGCCGAAGGATGCCTTAACGGCGGAGGCGGAGAGCGCCGCGCTGCAAGAGGCGCTCTCCGCGGCGATCCCTCATCCCGATAAGCCGTTGGCGATTTTTCTGTTCCTGCCCGATAGCCCGGACGCCGAGGCAGAGTCTGGGCTGCGGCTTGCCTATCTTTGCGTGCAGGCCATCCAGGCGGTTGCCCGGCTAAACCCGGTGCAATTTTATTGCTGTCACCGGGCGGACTATGAGCGCGGCCTGACAGCCGCGGCCGTGCAATATGAAGCGCTCTGCGGATTGCTGCGCTCTGCGATCCTGGAAACCGTGGGGCATAGCTACCGGAACGTCATCTTTTCTCCGCAGACCGCTCACCGGGAGACGGCGCTTCAATTGATGCAAACCTGGCTGTGCGACGGCATGTCGGCACCTGAAGCGAGCAGACAGACGCAGGCGATCAGCGCATCGACAGTGCGTTTCTCCGGCGGCCGACAGTACGCGTTGTACGTCAGTGAATCCGAGCGGCCTGAAACGGCGGATGCGTGTTTTCGCACGGGCGCGACCTATTTAATGGTCGGTGCCCTGGGTGGAACGGGGGAGCAGCTTTGCCGGGTTTTAGGGCAGCACTATCAGGCAGAGTTGGTGATTTTCTCTCGCCGCCCTGAAAGCCAGGTAGCGCCAATTCTGGCGCGCATCCGGGCCTCTGGTGCCCGGGTTATTTATCATGCTGTCGATATTCTGGACATCGGCCAGATCGGCCAGGCGATGCAGCAGCTGAGATCTGCAGGCATCACCCTCCACGGGGTGGTGCAGCTGGCCCGACAGGTGAGCGACGGTTCTATTGTGAATAAGTCTTGGGATGCGTTTCGGCAGACGCTGGCGGCGAAAGTCGCAGGCACCCTGAACATCGACGCGGCAACGGCCAATGAACCGTTGGCATTTTTCCTGATGTTTTCCTCCGTTGCCGCGTTCGGCATTCAAGGCTCTCCGGATTACGCCTATTCCGCCGCGTTTCAGAACGCGTTTGCTCGCTACCGACAACAACGGGTCGCCCAGAAACAACGGCATGGGCTCACGGCTTCTCTTTGCTGGGGGCAATGGGAAACTGACGGCGCCGTTGATGCCGAGCGGTTGCCTGCGCGTTTGGCGCATCTGGCGCGGCAGGGCATGGGCAGCATTAACGCCTCGGCGGCGGTACGGCAGATACAAGCCGGGCTGGCAGAGGGCGCCACGGCCTTGGTGGCCGTGACCGATCGCAACAAGGCGAGAGTGCTGTTGGGTTTTGACGAACCACAGACGACGGCAGTAAACGCCGGCCAGGCGCGCGCGACGGCGGAAGCGGTGCGACAAAACATCGATCGCTATCGGCAAGGGGAATTAACGCCAGCGGCGTTTGCGGATTATCTCTCTTCCTTGTGCTTGCAGGATCTGCCGGCTGAGTTGCAACAAGAGGTTGGGGCCGCGATTGCGAAGGCGCTGCATGAGCCTGCCGCCAACACGGCGTCTATCGAAGCGGCCAAAGACGCCGGCGAGGCGACACCGCGAGAAGGCGACGGCGAACTGCGTAACGTGCTGGCCTTCGGGATCGAGAAAGTCATGAAGCTGGGCGACGATCTTGACTGGGATAAACCCCTGCAAGACTACGGGATGGACTCGATTATCGCCATGCAGCTGAGCACCACATTGGAAAAACAGATGAAATTTCCCGTGCAGCCGAATTGGCTGATCGATCATCCGACCCCCAACTTATTGATGAAAAAGTTGCGTGAACAGGTTGGCGCAAGAGGGAACAGGTTATGAATACGCTGAATCAAAAGCTGGAAAACTTTTTCTCCGGTTACCACACCTCAGAGACCGAAGCGCAGAACGGCAAGCCTGGGACAGACGTTTCTTTTAGCTATCTGTTTTTTTCTGATGTCCGCAAAGATGTCTCTGATCGGGATAAATATCGTTTTGCCCGCGAGCTTGTTGAGTTTGCCGATCAGGCCGGGTTTGAATCGGTTTGCTTCCCTGAGCGTCACTTCTATGAATTTGGTTCTATTTACGCCAATAACGCTATAGCTGCGGCTTATTTTGCGCCGCTGACTAAAAACGTGCGCCTGCGTTCAGCCGCCGTGACCAATACGCTGCACCATCCGGTCGAGATCGTCGAAAACTGGGCGATGGTGGATATTCTCTCAGACGGTCGGGTTGAACTGGGTATTGGCAGCGGCTGGAACAAAGCGGACTTTATCCTGTCACCCGAGACGTATGACGATCGGGCAAAAATACGCGACCAGCGGATCCCGGTTATACAACAGCTCTGGCGCGGTGAAACCGTAGATTTTCCCGGCCCCGGCGGGGAGCTATTCCCAACGGTCGTGTATCCGCGCCCGATTCAAAAAGAGGTCGCCATTTGGTACTTCAGCATCTCGGAATCGGGTTTTCGCTATGCGGGGCTGCAAGGATATAACATCTTCGGCATGCTGCATGGGATAGACCTGCACGAGTTCGGCAAGTATGTGAGCAGCTACCGGGCTGCCCGCGCCGAAGCGGGGTTGGATCCTCTGAGCGGCCGGGTGACGCTGATGATGCACACCTTCGTTCATCCGGACATGGAATGGGTACAGCGGGTGGTCTGCGAACCGTTCAAGGCTTATATCCGCAGCAGCATTATTCCCCAGATGAAAGCCAGAGATAAGCATTTCGATAACAGCCAAATTGATCACATTCTCGATTACGCCTATGCGCGTTTTTTCAAAACCGGAGGCATATTCGGCCCGCTTGATGAATGCCAGAAACAAATTGATTTGGCGGTGGCGTGCGGCGTCAATGAAATTGCATTTCTTCAGGACTTCGGCATGGATTACGACGCCGTCAAAAACGCCCTTGGTTATTTGCAGCAATTAGTTGGCCTTAATCTCAAGCGGGAGAAGTCTTTTTATGAGTAAGCAAGCAGCACAATTATCTTTCATTGCGCAGTGGATTAATAATCATAAAACTGCTTCTTCGGATTCGGCATCAACGCTGTTAGCTGCAAACGGAAATATCGAGCCTTTGGCGATTACCGGCCTGGCAGGATATTTCCCGCAGTGTATGAGCATTGCCGAGTTATGGCGGCATCTCGATGCCGACGATACGTTGATCACTTCATTGCCGGCGCAACGCGAAGCATGGTATCGGCAAGGCGAGACCGAGGGAGAAACGCCGTGGTCGGTGCTGGCAGGCGGGTTTATTCCCGATATCGCCTCTTTTGATGCGGCAAAGTTCGGCATCTTACCGATCGAAGCCGAAGAGATGGACCCGCGGCAACGTCTGCTGCTGATGTCAACCTATCACACGCTGGAAGACGCCGGCCTTGTTCCCGCCTCCCTGAGCAAAACGCAGACCGGCGTTTTTATCGGCTGCGAATCCAATGAGTATGCCGCGCTGATGGCGCGCCACGGTTATCGGCCCGAGTTCGGCCTGACGCAGGCCGACAGCATGATAGCCAACCGGATTTCTTACCAGTTTGACTTGGCCGGGCCCAGTGAGTTAATCAATGCGACCTGCGCCGGGTTCGCCGTCGCGCTTCACCGAGCCACTTTGGCGCTCAGAGCCGGCATCATTGACCGGGCCATTGTCGGCGCAGCCAATATCATGCTGGTTCCGGACGTGACCAACCGATTGAATGACGCCAGCCAGCTCACTCACCGTGGGCAGGTGTTCTCTTTCGGCGAAAATGGGGATGGATTCATCCGATCGGAAGGGGTCGGCACCTTGCTTTTGGAACGCCTGGCGGACGTTGAGAAGGCCGGGCGGCGGGTCTATGCCGTCGTCAAGCATACCCGGGTTAACTTCAATGGGCAGGGCGGCGTGTCGATGGCGTCGCCGAATACGGATGCGCATTGTGAACTGATCAAAGACTGCTACCGTGAAGCCGCTATCGACCCACGCAGCGTGTCTTACATTGAGGCCCAGGGCATGGGGCTGCCGGTAGCGGACATTGCCGAATGGACGGCGATCAACCGGGCGCTGAGCCAGCTTTGCAATGAACAGGGGCTGGCGTTCGAGCCGGGTTATTGCCGGGTCAGTAGCTTGAAACCCCTGCTGGGGCACATGCATTCCGCCTCGTCACTGGGCGCCTTGTTCAAAGTCATCCGCAGTCTGCAAACCGATAAAATTCATAAAATACCGGGATTTGAACAGCCGAATGACTATTGCGATACGCAAGACACCCCCTGTGTTTTTGCGAAAGAAACGCAAGCCTGGCCGGCAGGTGAACATCCCAGGATCGCAGCGATTCATAGCTACGGCTCCGGCGGCAATAATGCCCATATCCTGATCGAAGAATATCGCGGCGCTCACCCTGCGGGCGCCGAGTTTCCGGCGGCGTCGCCCCATTATGCCTTCGCTCGGGAATATTGCTGGTTCCAGCCCAGTGCGCTGCCCACCCAAACCGAACGCGCCCCTGACGCCCGCAGCCTGACCGAGGCTGAAGCCGACGTGCGAGCGACAATCGCGCGCCTGCTGGGCATGAATGGCGTGGACGACGAAGCCTGTCGGCAGGCATTTACCGATCTTGGCCTCGACTCCGTCTCTGTTGCCGCCTTCGTCAGCCGACTGATGGCGGCGTACCCGGTTAAAGTGCGGCGTTCGGATTTGTTCAGTTACACCACGCCGGCGGCGTTAGCGCGCGTGGTTGCCGAACGCATGCAGAGCGGCGCGGCGGCGAAAGCGCCGCGCCAAACCGCCGTCGCGCCGCGTTCGGTGCAGAGCGGCAATGGCGACATCGCCATTATCGGCATCGATATCAAGGTCGCCGGGGCAGATAATGCGGCAGAATTCTGGCAAGTGCTGCGAGAAGGCCGCAGCAGTATTGGGCCGGTGCCGCAATGGCGGCGGCAACGCGAAGACCTGCAAATGAAAACCTCCCGGGGCGGTTTCATGGCGCATATCGATCGCTTTGACCCGCTGTTTTTTAAGATTTCGCCCCGGGAAGCCCACCATATGGATCCCCATCATCGCTTGCTGTTGCAGTCCGCATGGCGAGCGATTGAAGATGCCGGTTATGACCCGCAGGCATGGTGCGGGCAACAGCACGGCATTTTTGTCGGCATGGAAGAATCAGATTACCCATTGACCGAACACTCTGCGATTACCTCTGTGCATACGGGAACGGCGCCGGCGCGTATCGGTTACTTCCTTGATACCAAAGGCCCTCTGTTGGCTATCGGCACCGCCTGTTCCTCTTCGTTGGTTGCCCTGCATTATGCCTGCCAGAGTATTTTGAACGGAGAAAGTGAATTGGCGCTGGCCGGCGGGTGCAATCTGATCTGCCAGCCGGAGCGTCTGTTGCACGGTTTGTCGCGGATGGGGGATATGCTCTCGCCAGACGGCGCCTGCTATGCGTTTGATCACCGCGCCAACGGCATGGTGGTCGGCGAAGGGTGCGCGACGGTGGTGTTAAAACGCCATGAGGACGCATTGCGAGATGGCGATGATGTTTACGCCATTATCAAAGGCAGCGCAATTAACTATGACGGCAAAACCAATGGCCTGACGGCGCCCAGCGGCGTTCGCCAGAGTGAGCTTTACGCACAGGTTTATCGGCAAAGCGGCGTTTCTCCCGATCGGATCGACTATGTTGTCAGCCATGGCACCGGCACCCTGTTAGGGGATCCCGTTGAGTGCAATGCGCTGATCGATGCCTTCCAGCGCGAAGGGGTGCAGAAGAAGCAGTATTGCGCGTTAACCTCGCCGAAAACCAATATTGGCCATACGCAGGCCGCGTCCGGGATCGTGAACGTCATCACGGCGGCGTTGGCGTTGAAACAGCGAGAAATCCCGCCGTCGCTGAACTATACCCAGCCCAATGCGGATATTGATTTTGCCGACAGCCCTTTCTATGTGAATACCGAACTCAAACGCTGGGACCGGGAGCGGCGTTTCGCGGCGGTCAGTTCTTTCGGCCACACGGGCACCAATGCCCACCTGGTACTGCAGAACGCAGAGACGCCGGTGAAGCGCCAGGGGGAGCAATCAGGCCGGCATGAGCCGTATCTGATGGTGTTATCCGCTAAAAGTGAAGCCCAGTTGAAACAGATGGCGGCCAATCTGCTCGCCGCGGATGAACCGCACTGCATGGGCGATCTCGCTTATACCCTGCAAGTCGGGCGAACGCCGATGCCGCATCGTCTGGCGTTGTTTAGCGACGGCTGGCATAGCCTGCAGGAAGCGTTGGGGCGGTATCTTGCCAGCGGAGAGGAGATAAACGCTTCACTCGATTTGTATTATGCCGACGTATCGGGAACGGCCCGTTCCGCCGCCGCGCAGGCATTGCTGCGTGACGAGGGGGTGACTCACGGGCTTCACCCCGGCCAGACGCCGCCTCTGGCGCGCCTGCAACTGGCCGCCTGGCTGCGCGGTGAGACGGTAGATTGGGCGGCGTTATATCGCGATGCCGCGCCGCGCAGGATGCACCTGCCGACGTATCCCTTCGCGGAGGAACGTTATTGGTTCGCCTCGACGGATGAGTCAAACGCTCTCGCGCCGCGTCGTGCGGCGGAGGCAGAGCAGAGTGACGCCGTTTGGATCGTTCGCGAAAGATGGCGGGAGCAGCCGCTGCCGGATGCCGTGAATCCCGGCGCCGGGCATGACAACCGGCGCGTGATTTGCGTCCTTCCAGCCGCCGTTCAAACGACGCTGGGGGCCGGCATTATGCAGATTGCCGGTGAGGACTCACCGGCGCTGTTCCTGCACGCGGTGCAGACAGACGCCGACGCCTGCAGCCGTTTCTTTGCACAACTGAAGATGACCGCGCAAACGGCAGGTGAACCTGAGTCGGCAAACGCGCTGTTGTGCGTCGTCGAACCTGAGACCGCGATGGACCAATTGGTGCCTCTGTTCCAGGGGGTGTTATCCAGCGGGCTCGAGGTCGGCCGTATTTTGATCGTCAGCGCCTTTACCGACGCTCTGGAGCGTTGTTACGCCGATGCGTTGGTCGCTTTCGGCGTCTCTTTGCGACTTGTTCTGCCGGAAACGAGCATTTCGTTTGCCGGATTCGATACGTCTCCGGGCGCTGAGCGCTGGCAGGGGGTAGCCGCATCGCTTCCCGCCGTCTGGGCTGAATTGCAAAGCGAACCGGGCCAAAACGCGCTGTATCTCCAGGGCAAACGCCATGTGCTGGCGTACGAGCCGGTCCAGATGGCAAGCGGCGCTCATGACGTAAACAACGATGAAAACGCGAAAGCGGAAAGTTGTTTGAAAGTGGGCGGATGTTACCTGATTACCGGAGGGCTAGGTGGGTTGGGGAGGATATTTGCGCGCTATCTGTGCGAAAGCTTTATGGCGAAGGTGATCTTGATTGGTCGTTCTCCGCTTGAGCCGGGTAAACAGGCGGAGTTGCGCGCCATCGAACAACATGGCGGTCAGATTACCTACCTCCAGGCCGATGTGAGCGTGTTGTCGCAGATGGAGTCTCTGTTTGCAGACTGTCGGCGTCAGGGGATCAGGATCGATGGCATCCTGCATGCCGCGGGGGCGCAAACGCAGCAAACGCTGGCGGAGAAAGATCTCGCCGGGGTTCATCAGGTGCTGGCGCCGAAAGTTCAGGGCGTTCAGGCGATTGATACCGCCTGGCAAAGCGTGTTCGGCGCAGAACACGCGCTGGACTTTATCGTTTGCTTCTCGTCCAGCGCCGCTATTTTCGGCGATTTTGGCGCCGGTGATTATGCCGTGGCGAACCGTTTCCAAATGGCTTACGCCAACAGCCGCCACCATGGCGCGCGGTCCGCCCGCAAGACGGTCGCTATCGGCTGGCCGGTGTGGGCAGACGGCGGCATGACGCAGGGTTCGGCCGAACGGGAGCAGGCGACATCCTTTTACCTGAAAACCAGTGGCCAGCGCGCATTGCGCAGTGAAGAAGGGTTGAGGGTATTCGAACAGTTGCTCGCCGGCGAAGAGGGCGCGGCGCTGGTCATGGCCGGCCGGTCCGATGCGCTGCAACGCCTGCTGGCAGGGGGACCGCGTCAACAGGGCGTGCAAAATCGACCGGCAGCCACCAGTGTTTCTCACCCTGAAATGAAAGGTCTGACGGTTGAACAGTGCGTGCTTTGGGAATTGCAGCAGACGGTGAGCGATATTTTAAGCATTGAGCGGCATCGTTTGCAGCATGACGTGAATCTGGCGGATTTCGGTTTTGATTCAATCAGCCTGGCGGAGTTTGCCGCCGCTCTCAGCCGGCGCTGGAAAATCGCTGTGTCGCCAGCCCTGTTTTTCGGACATGCGACGCTCTCACGACTCAGCCAGTACTTTATGGCGACTCACGGGGCGTTAATGCACACCTGTTACGGCAGTTCGCCAGGTGAGCGCGAGTCGGCAGACCCGAGCGCCCATATACTTCCTCCATCAGCCCGCAACCCGGGCATGCATACCCCGGCGTCGGCGCCATCTGCGCAGGAAGAGCCGATCGCGGTGATCGGCATGAGCGGCCGGTTCCCCGGCGCCCGCGACGTTGAGGAAATGTGGCGCTATCTGGCGGAGGGCAAAACGTCCGTCAGCCAGGTGAGCGAGGCGTATCTGCGCGGCCGTGACGAATCTTGCCGAGAGCAACGCAGCGCGTCGGCGCGCCAGCTGTGGTGCGGCGTCATGCCTGGCGTTGCGGAGTTTGACCCGCTGTTTTTTGAAATTTCGCCACGGGAAGCGCAGAACATGGATCCGGGCCAGCGCCTGCTGTTGCAGGAGACCTGGAAAGCGCTGGAGCATGCCGGTTATGGAGAACACTCGCTGCGAGAGCACAGCATCGGTACGTTTGTCGGTGTCGAAGAGGGAACCTACGGCCGTTTCACCGCGAGCGAGCAGGTTGAAATCACCGCCAATCATAACGGCATTCTGGCTTCGCGCCTGGCCTATTTCCTCGATCTGCATGGCCCGGTGCTGGCGATCAATACGGCCTGTTCATCCGGCTTGGTCGCAGCCCATCTGGCATGCGCCAGCCTGCGCAACCGGGAGTGTGACACCGCATTGGCCGCCGGCGTCAGCCTGCAACTCTCGACGGAAGGTTTCGACATCATGGCGCGCTCAGGCATGCTGTCGGAGGACGGCACCTGCTACACCTTCGATCAGCGCGCCAACGGCATGGTGCCGGGGGAAGCCGTCGTGGTGCTGGTGTTGAAACGGTTATCGCAGGCAGAGGCCGATGGCGACCGAATCCATGGTCTGATCCGCGCCAGCGGCATCAATTATGATGGCAAGACTAACGGGATCACCGCGCCGAACGGCGTGGCGCAGGCCGATTTGCTCACATCCGTGTATCAACGCGCCGGCATTAGCCCGGCACAAATTGAGTATATCGTCACGCACGGCACGGGCACCCGCCTTGGCGACCCGGTTGAGATCAATGCGCTCAATGAAGCGTTCAAAGCGCACACCGATAAACAGGCTTTTTGCGCCCTGACATCGACCAAAACGAATTTCGGTCATACTTTCGCCGCCTCGGGCCTTCTGAGCGCAGTGAGCCTGATTGAGGCTTTGCAGCGGCAAATCATTCCCGCAAGCCTCAACTGCCAACAGGAAAATGACTACATCACCTGGGCGGAGAGTCCTTTCTACGTCAATAAAACAGCCCGTGCCTGGCCGAGGGTGGCAGATAAACGAAGAATGGGGGCGGTGAGCGCCTTCGGCATGAGCGGTACCAATGCGCATCTTCTCATTGAGGAGTATGCGCAGGCGCCTGCGGCGCCAGAGCAGCAACGCAGCCATTATCTGCTCTGCTTGTCCGCCAAGACCGAGGAGGCGCTCTATCTCAAGGCCGGCGATCTGTTGTCGCATTTGCAAAGATCGGAAACCGAGAGTCAGAGTCTGGCGGCAATCAGCTATACGTTGCTCCGCGGCCGTAGCCATTTCCGCTACCGCCTGGCTATTGTGGTCGAAGATCGCGAGGGCGCCATCGTTAGCCTGCAACAGGCCGAACATGGGCAGCGTCCCAATCTGTTCCGCGGTAACGGTATCCCTCTGGGCTTCATCGGGCAGCCGGCCATTCAAAAACACGTCGATGCGTTGCTGCGCCAATCGCAACGCAGTGCAGGGCAGGAATATCAGGAGAATTTGTGCGCGCTGGCGGATTATTACTGCCAGGGATACGTGCTGAGAGGAGACGAACTGTTGCCGGACGTGTCCCGCTGCGTTGTCTTGCCGGCTTACCCGTTCGCCCGTGAGCGCTGTTGGGCGGAGGGCGGCGCGTCATTGCCGGCGCGAAGCGCCGCCGCACGGGACGCGCTGCATCCGATGCTGCAGGAGAATGCTTCAACGCTGGGGGAGCTGCGTTTTCGCGCTGAGTTCAGCGGTGAAGAGTTCTTCCTCAAGGATCACCGGGTTTACGGGCAGAAAGTTTTGCCGGGCGTCTGCTATCTGGAAATGGCGCGTGCGGCTTATGCCTGCGCGACCTCACCGTCGGTTGCAACGCCTCAGCCGCTGCGCTTCAGCATGAAACAGGTTCTTTGGCTTCAGCCGGCGATCGCCGCACAACAGACCATGACCCTTTACGTCGGGCTTTGTGAGCAGAACGAAGGGCTTGTTGACTATCGTGTGTATTCGGAAAACGAAGGACAGCAGCGCAGTATCCACAGCCAGGGCGTGATTGTGTCGCATATGAATGACGCCATCCCGGCGCGCCGCTCTTTGGATGTGGAGCAGCTGAAAAGCCAGATGACGGGCCCCGACTATCTGCCGGCGCAGTGCTACCAAAGGTTCCGCAGCATGGGGCTCGAGTATGGCGAATCATTCCAATGCATTGAGCAGTTGCTGACGGGAGATCGGCAGGTGTTGGCCAAAATTGCGCTGCCGAATGCGGCAACCCTGCAGGGGCTCGGTTTGCACCCGAGTTTGATCGACGCCGCATTGCAAACCAGCCTGGGGCTGCACGGCTCTGAGCCGCGCCCCGACGCCGCCTATGTGCCGTTTGCGCTGGAGCAGTTGGAGGTCTTTGGCAACATCGACACTCGGCTCTGGGTCTGGCTGCGGTTGGTCACAACCGATAACGCGGCGGATCCGCAAGTGCAAAAAATGGACGTCGACCTCTGCGATGAACGAGGACATATCTGCGTGAGCTTGCGCGGCTTCTCGACCCGCATGTTGTCGGTATCCCAGCCGTCTGAACAAGACGCCATGCCGGAAACGGAGCCTGCGGACGAGATGGCGGTTAGCTCACAGCGTAAAACGTTAAGCGGGACTGAATACTTCTTGCAAGATCACGGCGGGTTGTTGCCGGGCATGCTGTCGCTGGCGTGGATGAGCGAATTGGCGGCGGCGCATCTCCAGCCAGAAGATCCCCCGGCCGTCATTGGGCTCAAACAGGTGGTCTGGCGGCAACCCGTGGCGGTGGGAGCGCGCGGAGCCGATATTGATCTGCACCTGAGCCGGGATCAACAGGGTTATCGTTGCACGATCAGTTCGCAGGGCGCGATACACGCGCAGGCTCGAGTGATGACCGCCTCAGCCGGCGAACAGGCGCTTCAGCCGCTGCCGCTTGAGGAGATCGCGCAGCGCTGTCGGCAGCGCAGAGAACAGAGTGCCTGCGCCGAGTTTTTCGCGGCGGCGATCGGACCCAGGTTGCTCGGCATCACCCGCTATGACCAAGGGCATCAAGAAGCGTTGATCGCGCTGGAAACGCCGGACGATGTTGACGGCGAGACGGTGGCGCTGCATCCAACCCTGATGAACGGGGCCGTTTTGGCTGCGATCATGTTGGCCACCGGCGGCGAGCGGCAAAGCGATCGCCTGCTGATGCCGTTTAGCCTGGATGAACTGCGGGTCCACCGGTCATTGCCGGGGAGCGTGTTGGCCTATATTCGCCAACACCCTTCAGAGAGCGGCTCGCAGCAGCAGATCGTCAGTTGTGATATCTGGTTTACCGATCGCCACGGCCATATCCTGGTCGAAATGAAGGGGCTGAAAATGATCGCAGCGCCGGCGGCGTCGCTGGTCTTCGCCCGGCCTCAGTGGGTCCGTCAGCAGATTGCCGTTCTCCCGCACGCTGAACGCGCTCCAGACGCGCCGCCATGTTTTATCCTGGCGCAGGGGAATGATGCTGGGCAAACCGCGTTGCAAACCGCCTGGCCCGCTTGCCGGGTCATACGCCTGTCGTCTGATGCAGATCAGACACCGGCGCAATTGACGCTTTGTTTGCAGCAGCTGTTTGCCCAAATTAAAGAAAGCTCGCTTGCCTGCACGGAACAGGCCCAGCGGCAGGCGCTGTTCATACTGGCGGCGGAACCGGTTAACGAGTCGTGGCTGTCCGCGGCGGCAGGGCTGCTCAAAACGGCCCGCCAGGAACAGCCGGGTCTTAATGGAAAAGTGATCCGCTACCCGAATACCGCTGACGCGGCCATGCAACTGCCGACCCGGTTGCGTGCCGAAATGCAGGCGTTAGAGGGCGCCGTCGAGATTTGTTACGACGCGGCGGGCGGCAGAAGCGTGCGGGAATGGCACCAAACCGCGCTGAATGACGCCGCCGATGTACCCCCGATGGCTGCCGGCTCCGTTATCTGGATCACCGGCGGGCTGGGCGGTATTGGCTATCAGTTGGTCCGTGAACTGGGGGGGCGCTATCAGGCTCGTTTCGTCCTGAGTGGCCGTTCCGCTTTACAGGGCCTCAATGAGCAACGCCTTGCGGCGCTGCGACAGCAGGGCGCCCAGGTGACTTATTACCAGGGGGATGTGACCGATCCTGAGCAAGTTCGTCGCCTGGTGGGGCAAATTCTGCAGGATGAGGGCCAATTGAATGGCGTCATCCACAGTGCGGGCGTCACGCGTGACGCATTTATTGTCAATAAAACTGAACCTGAAGTGCTTGAGGTATTAGGGCCGAAAGTCGCGGGTACACTGGCTTTGGATGAGGCAACCCGGGATTGCGATCTGGACTTCATGGTGCTGTTCTCCTCGTTAAGCAGTGCGTTTGGCAATATCGGCCAGGCTGACTATGCCTGCGCCAATGGCTTTATGGACGGCTTCGCCTTCCAGCGTAACCAGCAGGTTGCCGATGGTTTGCGGCGCGGGAAAACCCTGTCGTTGAACTGGCCGCTTTGGCGCGATGGCGGTATGGGGATTTCCGAACAGGCGGCTGAACAGCTCAGGCGCCAGTCGGGTTTGGTGCCGATGCCCGCCGCCGTGGGGATAGAGGCGTTGCTTCTGGGGCTGCACGGCCCGGAGTCACAGCTGGCGGTTATGTATGGCGAAGCCGGGCAGATCGGACGCCGGCTCTCGGAGACACGCGGTCCGCTACCCGCAGGTTCATCAAGCCGCGAGGAGTCGCCCCGTCAGCGGGCAGGCGAAAACGGCCCGGTTCGGGTTGCACGCGTTCACGCCATGCTGGTCAGCATGGTGGCTCAGTTGCAAAAGCTCGATGAGAACAAGGTTGAGCTGGATATGGAACTGTCCAAATATGGCTTTAATTCTATCGATTTCACCGAGTTTGCCGGTCGTCTCAATAAGGCCTATGGCTTGACGCTGATGCCGACGGTGTTCTTTGAACATTCGACCCTGAGGGCGATGGGTCACCATCTGGCCGACACTTATCCCGACGCCGTCGCGCAAATAGCGGGCGCTGTGGAAATGGCGCCCGCCAAAAAGCCGGCTCCAATCATCACCGCCACCAGCCTGGCAATGCGGGATGACGGTGAAAAAACCTTTGGCTGGCGGGCGGCGGCCTATGCGTCAGCGCCACAGCAAAAAGCCCCGCTCGCCGCTTCAGCGGCGACGGACGGGCCGCAAGAGCAGGAAGCGATAGCGGTTATCGGCATGAGCGGCCGCTTCCCCCAGTCGCGCAATCTGGATGAATTCTGGCAAAAGCTGGAAGCGAATCAGGATTTGATCAGCACGGTTCCGGCCGATCGTTGGAACTGGCGGGAATATTATGGAAATCCGCATGAAACGCCCGGAAAAACCCAAGTGAATTGCGGCGGGTTCATGCAGGATGTCGATTGCTTCGACCCGCTGTTTTTTGGCATTTCTCCACGGGAAGCCCAGTCATTGGACCCGCAGTTCAGGATTTTCCTGGAAACGGTCTGGGCGACGATTGAGGATGCAGGCTATCGCGCCAGTGCTTTATCGGGCAGCAACACCGGGGTGTTTGTCGGGGTATCGACCTCCGAATACAAAGACGCCTGGCTGAAGTATTCCCACGATAAGTTCGGCATCGGCGATCCCCCTTGGCTTTCTCACTTCGCGCTGGCTAACCGTGTGTCTTACATACTGAACCTCCATGGCCCGAGCGAACCCATTGATACCGCCTGTTCCAGTTCACTGGTAGCCATTAACCGGGCGATAGAAGCGATGCGCGCCGGCAGCTGCGATATGGCGCTGGTCGGCGGCGCCAACATTATCGTCAATCCGGGGATCACCATCACCGCTGGAGAAGCGGGGATCCTTAGCGAAGACGGCCGTTGCAAAACCTTTGATATTAGCGCAGACGGCTACGGCCGCGGCGAAGGCGTCGGCGCCATTCTGCTCAAACCCCTCCGCCAGGCGATTGCCGATGGCGATCGCATTCACGGCCTGATCCGCGGCAGCGCCGAGAATCACGGCGGTAAAGCAACGTCGCCCACCGCGCCGAACCCGGTTGCGCAGCAGGCGCTGCTGACCCAGGCCTATCGCCGCAGCGGCATCGATCCGGCGAGGGTGGGTTATATCGAGACCCATGGCACGGGAACCCGGCTGGGCGATCCGATTGAGATCAATGGGTTGAAAAAAGCGTTCGCCGCCTTGTATCAAGAGCGGGGGCAATCCATGCCGAGCGAAGCGGGTTGTGGGCTCGGATCGGTAAAAACCAATATCGGCCACCTGGAAGCCGCCGCCGGCATTTCTGGCGTCCTGAAAGTGTTATTGATGTTCCGTCACCAGAAAATGCCCGGCAACGTTCATTTGCAGACGGCGAATCCGTATTTGGATCTTGCCGATAGCCCGTTCTACCTGGTGCGAGAAACGCAGCCATGGCCGGCGATGCAAGACGCCGGTGGTCGGCCGCTGCCGAGAATAGCCGGCGTCAGCAGTTTTGGCATCGGCGGAGCGAATGCGCACATCGTTCTCGAAGAGTACGTTGCGGAACCGGCCGGCTGCGATATTGCCTCCTCAACGAGGCCGGTGGCGATTGTCTTATCGGCAAAAAAAGCCGCTCGCCTGGAGGCTGTCGTACTAGGTTTGGCCACCTACCTGGATTCTGCGGCGTTTACCGAGCAGCAACCGAGCCTGGCGGATATCGCGTATACCCTGCAAGTGGGGCGCGAAGGCATGGATGAACGCCTGGCCTTCGTCGCCGACTCCGTGCCGGCCTTGCAAGACACATTGTCCCGCTACCTTGCCGACCCCAAACCGGCGCCGGGGATCTATCGCGGCAATGCGAAAGCGGGCAATAGCGCCTTATTGGCTGCGGCTGATGAAGACCTTCAGGCCTGGTGCCGACAAGGCGAGTACGGCAAGCTGCTGGCGGCCTGGGTACAGGGCGCCGTCGTTGACTGGAAAACGCTGTACTCCGCGGTAATGCCCCCCCGCAAGATCGGCTTGCCGACTTACCCGTTCGCACGGGATCGTTTCTGGTTGAAAGAGAAAGCCGCCACGGCCGGCGAGAAAGGAGAGGCGACGCCGCCAGTCATCCCATCCCAGCCTTATCGTTTGCACCCGCTGGTACACCGCAATACCTCCGATCTGACCGCGCTCAGCTTTACCTCCTGGTTTGACGGCGGCGAATTCTTCCTGTCAGACCATGTGGTGATGGGGAAACGGCTTTTGCCTGGCGTCGCCTATTTGGAAATGGCGCGCGCCGCCGTTGAACAAACGGTGGGGCGTGAGCGGCGTCTGCAGTTGACTCAGATCGTCTGGATTCGCCCTTACATCGCCGCCGGCGAAAACGGTCTTTCCCCTGTGACGGTAAAATTGTTGCCGCAATCGCCGACGGTGATTCGGTTCGAAATTTGTTCTCAGATGGCGGATGGCCAAACCCAGACGCATTGCCAGGGAAAAGCGATCGTTGCGGACTCGTTTGCGACTAGCGAAACCCGGCTCGATCTGTCGGTTGCGATGGCTGAGCACCAGGAAGGTACGCTGGAGAAAGCCGACTGTTACCGGGCTTTCCATCAGTTGGGGATCGAGTACGGCGCCGGACATCAGGGCATTGAACGGCTGCATGTCGCCAAAGGGCGCGTGCTTGCGCAGCTGGCGCTGCCTGAAATCCTCAAAGAGACGCTGGGCGAGTATGTCCTGCATCCCAGCCTGATGGATTCTGCATTACAGGCAACGTTGGGATTGTCCCAGGATCATCGGCTGGGTTTGCCGTTTGAACTGGAGTCACTGGAGATCCTGCACCGCTGCACGTCCAGAATGTGGGCCCGCATTGCGTATGAGCATGGCGCAGAGCCTGCGCTGCGGGCGAAAGTGCAAAAACTGACCGTTGAGCTATACGACGATGCCGGGCGGCTCTGCGTTCATTTGCAGGGATTCAGCGCCCGTGCGCCTGAACCCGCCACGCCGCCCGGCAACGGCACGCTGCTGCTGGTGCCGACATGGTCGCGTAAACAGGTCCGGGGCGATATCGTTGCCCCGCATGCGTACTCCCACCGTCAAACACTCTTCTGCGGCGAACCTTCCGTCGCGAAAGCCATGGGCCTGACGGATGACCTGATTTTCCCGGCGATGGACCGTGCGGAACATATCGCCCTGGACTTTCAGCAGCAGGCGCTGGCCCTGTTTGGCCGAGTAAAATCCCTGTTGGATGGGCGGCCCAAGCAGCCGATGCTGTTGCAAGTGGCGGTTGCCGGGGCGCTGCCCGCGCCGTTTGCTGCCGCGCTCTGCGGGGTGTTAAAAACGGCGCGTTTAGAGAATGGCCGGTTTATTGGCCAGCTGATTGAGCTGGAGGCGACGGCGCGCGTCGACGAGATTAACGACAGGCTGCGGGAAAGCAGCCTCGTGCCGGAAGATATTCATATACGCTACGGGCGGGAGGGGCGCCAGGTTTTATCCTGGCGGGAAGTGCGCTCACTCACCGGAACCTCCGCCGTGCCCGCAGCGTCAGAGGCGGTCCGTATGCCGTGGAAAGAGCGGGGCGTTTATCTGATCACCGGCGGTGCGGGCGGGCTGGGGCTTATTTTTGCCACAGAGATTGCCCGTCAAACCCGCGGTGCCAGGCTGATCCTCACCGGACGAACGCCGATGAACGATCGGATCCAAGCCGCCGTCAGCCAGTTGACCACGCTGGGCGCTCAGGTTGACTACTGCCGGCTTGACGTCTGCGATCGCCCAGCGGTTGATGCGCTGACCGCCAGCGTTGTGGCGAAGCACGGCGCCATCAACGGCGTGCTGCATTGCGCCGGCGTGTTGCGCGATAGCTACATCCTGAAAAAGTCGCCGGAGGATTTTCTGGCCGTACTCGCACCTAAAGTGCAAGGGACGGTGAACCTGGATCTGGCCCTGGCGCGATATCCGCTGGATTTCTTTATTCTCTTTTCCTCAACCGCGGCCGCCTTGGGCAATCCAGGGCAGGCTGATTATGTTACGGCGAACAGTTTCATGGATGCTTACGCTCATTACCGCCAGCGTCAGGTGGAGGCTAAGGTGCGGATGGGCAGAAGTCTGACGATCAACTGGCCGCTGTGGAAAGAAGGCGGCATGGCGGTTGATGACGCATCTGAAGCCCTGATGTACCAGAACACGGGCATGATCGCGATGTCTGCGGCTGCCGGCCTGCAGGCTTTCTATCAGGCGCTTGAGCGGGAAGAAAACCAAGTGCTGGTGATCGCCGGCGACATTGAAAAGTTGCGCCTGACATTGGCCAAGGGTAATGAACAGCATCGCGTTGAGCCGGCGGCAGGCAGCGGGCAGAATGCGGCGGCGCAGATTGACAAAACGGGGCTGGAAGAGGCGGTGCAACAGCTGTTGATCCGCGAAGTCTCCGCATTGCTTGACGTGGCGGTGACCGAGATCGATCTGGATCTCGAATTGACGGAACTGGGCTTCGATTCCATTCTGACAACCGGGTTCGCCAACACGCTGAATCAGCGCTATCAGCTCGACCTGCTGCCAACCCTGTTCTTCGAGTATCCAACGATTGCGGCGCTGAGCGGTTATCTAACGGCAACCTATCAGAACGCATTCGCCGCAAGGTTTACCGCGTTCTCCCAGCCGGAGACCGGGGAGCAACACCTGGCTGAACGGGCTGCGTCGGCGCCTCGGATAGCCGAAGAAGCGTCCGCCCAAACGGTGGATATATCGGCGTTGCATGAAGCGGTTCAGTCGCTTCTGATGCAGGAAATTTCAGCGCTGTTGCACGTGGATGCCGCTGACATCGATAACGATATTGAGCTAAGCGAGCTGGGCTTCGACTCCATACTGACGACCAGTTTTGCCAATAAGCTGAACCGGCAATATGCGCTGGAACTGCTGCCGACCGTGTTTTTTGAGTACCCAACCGTTGCGGGATTGACGCATTATCTGGCCGAACGCTATCGGGCGCGCTTTAGCCGGCTGTTTGCAGCGCAAGTGATGGCGCAAGCCCCGCAAAGCGATGAGGCGCATGATGTCTCAGCCGAGCGCACGCCCCAGCCGAAACCGTCCGCCTCACCCGCCGTTCACGACCGGAGCGATGCGCAGGAAGCGATCGCCATTGTGGGGATGAGCGGCAGTTTCCCTATGGCGCCGGATTTGGACGCCTACTGGGAAAATCTATTGCAAGGGAAAGATTGCATCAGCGAGGTGCCGCCAGACCGTTGGAATTGGCGGGATTCCCTACAAGCTGTGCACAACGCTGAAAATCGCGACAGTATTCGCTGGGGAGGATTCATTCAGGATATGGCGGAATTCGATCCGCTCTTTTTCGGTATCTCTCCCCGAGAGGCCGAACTGATGGATCCGCAACAACGGCTGTTGATGACCCATGCCTGGAAAGTGATTGAAGAGGCAGGCTACTCGGCCGCTTCCTTGGCCGGCAGTAGGCTGGGCATTTATGTCGGTACGGGAAACACCGGTTATGCGGGTCTGATCGTCGATGCGAAACTTCCGGCGGAAGGTTTCACCGCAACGGGGATTGTGCCTTCGGTCGGCCCAAATCGTATGAGCTATTTCCTCAATGTACATGGGCCGAGCGAGCCGATTGAAACGGCGTGTTCCTCTTCGCTCATCGCCATTCATCGCGGTGTTTCAGCCCTGCGTCATGAAGGCTGCGATATGGTCATCGTAGGCGGCATTAATACCTTGGTCACACCGGATACGTTCGTCAGCTTCTGCAAAGCGGGCATGCTCGCCGCCGACGGCCGTTGTAAAACATTCTCCAGCCAGGCTGATGGCTATGTGCGCGGCGAGGGCGCGGGCATGCTGCTGCTGAAGCGTTTATCGGCGGCCGAAGCGGACGGCGATCATATTTATGGCGTCATCCGCGGCAGCGCGCAAAATCACGGCGGGCGCGCCAGTTCCTTGACCGCGCCGAATCCAAAAGCGCAGGCGGCCCTGTTGGCCAGCGCCTACCGCGATGCCGGCATCGACCCCAGGACGGTCGGCTACATTGAGGCACACGGGACGGGCACGAAACTCGGTGATCCGATTGAGATCAATAGCCTGAAAGCCGCGTTTCACGATATGCAGGCTCTCTATCCGGGTGAGAAATATCCTGAGGCGGAGTGCGGCGTCGGGTCGGTGAAAACCAACATCGGGCATTTGGAGATGGCGGCAGGTATTGCTGGCGTCATCAAAGTGTTGCTACAGCTGAAACACCAGACGTTGGTGAAGAGCCTGCACTGTGAAGAACTGAATCCCTATATCGACTTCACGAACACGCCATTCTATGTCGTGCAGGAGAATCGCCCCTGGCGCGCATTGCTAAACGCGCAGGGTGACGCGTTGCCGCGCCGGGCCGGCGTCAGTTCTTTCGGTTTCGGCGGCGCCAACGCGCATATCGTGATAGAGGAATATCGCGGCAATCAGTCGGTACTGCCGGCGCCGCAATCGCGCTATGTGATCCCGCTGTCAGCCAGGGATGATGTTCGCTTGCGTGACGTAGCCCAGAACCTCAGGCGATATCTGGATCAGCAACGGGAAAACCCTGAGCTGACGCTAATGAATCTGGCCTATACGCTGCAAGTCGGGCGGGACGCCATGACGGCGCGGCTGGGCTGGATCGTTCAGTCCCTCGATGAGCTGAGGGCAAAGCTGGACGGCTTTTTGCAGGGTAACGAGGAACCCGGCGAGGTCTACCGTGGCCAGCGCAGCAGCCACAATGCTCTGGTGGCGCAATTCTCGGCCGATGAGGAACTGCGCGAAGCCATCGCGAAATGGGTGGTGCGCGGTAAATACGCCAGGCTGTTGAGCCTTTGGTGTCAAGGGTTGGAGTTTGATTGGTCGGGCTTATATCAAGGGCAGCAGCCGCTTCGCCTGAGCCTGCCGACCTATCCCTTTGACCGCCAGGCTTTCTGGCTTCCCGCCGCTCAAGGACAGGAACACGCCGTCCCCCCCGTCTTGGCGCATGACGTTCACCGCCAGCCGGAAAAAACAGGCGGCATACCGTCGCCGTCCCTGGCGGACGGGGCGCCGCAGAAGGCTGAGGCGCGCTTTGATCTTGAGGTTTACCTGACTGCGCTGATCGGCCGGCAGCTCAAAGTGGCCGAAGCGGCGATCGGCCCGGATACCGCTCTGGAGGAATTGGGAATGGATTCGGTTGTGTCCATCGCGCTGTTAAATGACATCCGCGAAACGTTCCCGCAAGTCTCCCGCTCGCTGTTTATGGAATATCACACCGTCGGTGAAATTCAGCTGTATCTGCGCACCCATTTCAGCGAACGGCTGGCCATGCTGAGTAACCCAGGGCCGTTGGCAGAAGCGGAGCCTGAGCCGGAAGAAAGCCAAATGCGCACGGGAGAGGCGCGGCCGCAAAATATCAGCATCATCGGCATGGCGGGGATCTTCCCGCAGGCAGAGGATATCGCTGCATTTTGGGATAACCTGCGCGCTGGCCGAGCGGCGCATTCCACGTTGAGTGACAAGCGCAGACGCCTGATGGCCCTGGATGAAGAAGAGGTCGGCAGCAGCAGAATCGGTGCCTATCTGGAGGGGGTCGAGTATTTCGATCGCAAACTGTTCAAGGTTTCTCATAAGGACGCACAAAAACTGGATCCCCAGATCCGAAAATTGCTTGAAGTCATTTGGCAATCCATCACGGACGCCGGCTATACCCTGAGCCAGTTCCGTGAGAAACGGACCGGGCTTTTTGTCGCGACCCGCGGGCATTCAGGCTATCAGGATATTCAGGCCAAAGTGGATCCGCAGCAGGCGGCTCAGTGGCGTTTCCAGGCGGAGCAGATCTCCGCTTACGCCAACCGTATTTCAAACATTCTGAACCTGTCAGGCCTCAGCGAGATCGTGGAAACCGGATGCGCCAGCTTTTTGGTTGCGATCAGGCACGCCATGAGCGCCATCAGAGAGGGGCGTTGCCAGCAGGCGATTGTCGCCACCGCGGAGCTGGGTCTTTCGCCCTTCGCGCAGAACCGCACCGACGATCAAGCGCTGTACAGCTCTCATCCGGTAACGAAAAGTTTCGCCAGTGATTCTGACGGTTATGTGAAAAGCGAAGTGGTCGGCGCCATTATCCTGAAAGCGGAGGACGATGCCTTGGCGCAGGGCGATGCCATTTACGTCAATGTCAAAGGCGTCGGCGTCAGCCACGGCGGCAAAGCCCCATTGAAATGGTACAGCCCCAATATTGAGGGGCAAAAAGCGGCCATCGTCGCCGCCTTCGCGGAGACCGGGCTCGATCCGGCGACCATCTCCTATATCGAGCCCGAGGCCAACGGTTCCCAGTTGGGTGACGCGGCGGAGCTGGTCGCCATCCAGTCGGTCTATGGCCCCCACTTGCAGGCCAGCCAGGCGGCGCCTATCGCCATTGGTTCACTCAAACCGTTGACCGGGCACGCCGAAACGGCATCGACGTTCCCTGTCCTGGTGAAAATGGTGCTGTCCATGCATCACCGCCAACTGGCGAAAATTGCGGGGCTCGGCGCGTTGAACGAAGGGATCACTCTGACTGATGGTTTTGAACTGCTCGATGAAGATCGTCCCTGGCAGAAGCGGGGGCCTCACCCACGGCGCGGCGCCATCCATTCCATGAGCATTGGCGGCGTGAACGCCCATTTGCTGCTTGAAGACTATGAAACGGAACACCACGCCGAATGGTTCCCGGCCGAGCGGCCGCTCATTTTCCTGTTTTCTGAGGCGGATGAGGCCGGATTGAAGCTGCTGGTGAGCGATTACGTGGACTTTCTGCCGCGTGCATTGGCAAACCTCTCTGCACGCGACGCAGCACAGGATCCCACGCCAGAAAAGCAGCAGGCGCGCGAGTCGCTCTATTTGGAACGGCTCGAATATACCCTGCAACAGGGCAGAGAGCATCGAGACGTGAGACTGGCGGTCAGCGCCGCCAGCATTGCGCAATTGCAAGAGAAGTTGCAGCGCTGGCTGTCGCATACGGGCCATCAGGATGGCATTTACGACAGCCGTGAAGCGCCGCCAATGCGAGAGAAAGCGTTGTCTTCCTTGAGCGACGGCGTGCGGCAAGCCTTGTTGAAATGGCTGGCGGGGGATGCCGTGGAGTGGGCCAAATTGCGGCAGGACGAAGGGTGGCGAGACGGACTGCGCAAGCTTCATTTGCCTGCCAACCCACTGCGGAAGCTGTTCTGCTGGCATGAGGGATTCCACGATAGCGACGTCGCTGACGGTCATCATGCAGGACCGACAAACGCGGAACAGCGTTCTGTCGTGGAGTAAGGGTGCAATTGTACCGTTTTTTTTTATTCAAATAGGGGTGTGCAATGAATGAATTAGACGAAGCCTTGTCGGGCTACCTTGTTACGCAGGCTGCGAAAGTATTGAAGTGCAGCCCGGACATTATCGAGTGGGAAAGTGATATTGATGAATATGGGTTTGAGTCAATGGAGGTCAACCAATATTGCGTCGATCTGAATAAATTTTTCTCTATCAAACTGACGCCGGTTGTATTCCTGGAAGTCAATTCGTTGCAAGGGTTGAGTGAGTATCTGAAAAAACATCACTTCAATCGTCTTGAAATGACCTTTTTATGAACATGAGTCTCAGAGGAAACTTTTATGGAAAAGTATGACATTCAAAGTGAAACGCAACGCAAAGCCTTCGACCTGATGCCACACTTCTTTCTCGATCAGGAGGAACAGGCGAATTTCCACTTTATGATGCATATGCGGTTGCTGTTGAACGCGCCTGAGTTTATGGCCACCTTCGAACGCGACCTGTTTGAGAAGAAATTGGCCGACCTCCAGGCGAAATGTCCGGATCTGGCCAACATGGATTGTGCCGATACGTTCATAAAAATGAAGTCCTACGATTTCTCAAATATGGATCGGCATACATTCCAGCACATGATCAATGACGCAAGCAATCCGCCGATTATTGCCAAGGGTTTTCTCAACGACACGAAAGCCGTTCAACAATGGACCCATGAGTACCTGATTGAGCACTACAAAGACACTGAGATTATCGCGGTGGGTTATGATGAAAAAGAAACCAGTCTAAAAAAACTCAAGTTGGAAAAAATACTGCGGTCTCAATTGGACAAGGATTCAAAGGTCAGCTATTACATCAACAACTCTGCGGAAATATTTAACGACTATCCGGATTTAATCGATGAAGTGGGGGCTGAAAAAATACTTGATCTGTTTTATGGTCATTCTGCAAATAGTTTCAGTCAGTTATTTGTCGGCAATCTTCGCACCTGGGGAACCAACTGGCATCAGGGAAATGATATTTCCTGTGCACTGATGATCAGTGGGGTAAAACGGTGGTATTTCGTCGATCCACGGCTAGGGTATATCTTGCGTCCCTTCTTTGACGGCGCCAATGGCATGTCAGCCAAAATGGATGCTCGCCTGGATATGAACTTCCATAAAATCCATAGTCCACTTTATGCGTACGCGCCCAAATTTTATGTCGATCTGGAACCCGGCGATGTCATCTTCTTCACGAAATACTGGCCGCATGCGGTTATCAACACCACACCGTTGCAGATCATGGCCAATATGCGAATGACGGAAGTGAATCTGGATACCATGACCAAAGGCAAAGATGTTCCGACGCTGATGCCGGTGTACGACAACATTCTGAACTCCGATCCATCCTTCATCAAATTCAAGTTCGATATCTTTAATAACTTGGGGAAAAAATCCAAAACCATCGGCGATGAGAACTATTTCTCTGCCTATACTTCGACCAGCGATGTTCTGACCAATGGGGATAAACAATGAGCGAGTACCTGATAAATTCCGGCGAGTTCAACATGATTGTTTGTCCGGCAGACAAAGCCTATTACATCCTTAATGATGATCGGGCTTCGACGGAGACGCTGCAGGAATTTCTGGACGGTGAGAACGTGCAGTACCACCGGCTTAAGCCCCTGTGGTTTAAGTATCGCGCCGATGAATCCTGGCAGGATCTCAATAAAAAAGAGTATCGACTGGGTAAAGAGCTTTCCGAAGCGGAACTGATCGACCGTTTTGTCTTGAAAGCATTTAACTTTGGCAGTTTGGTCGCCGTTCGTGACAGCCAAACGGGCGCCGTCAAGATATTTAAACGAGACAAGTTAAAAATGTCCGTCCGTTAGTAACCGATTCGCCTGAATAAAATTGATGCACGCCTTCTTATGATTTTTCCCTGTTGTACTAGACTCATGGGGGGCGTGCGGCAGCGCTGTTAACCGCGCCAGGGAAAGTGATTGGAGAAGCAAGTGACGAAGCAAAATAACGACAGTGAAAACGCCTCAATATTAAATAATATACATGATAAGGAAATAGCGGAAAGTCTGAGCCTGGATGAGAAAAAAGACGCTGTCGCGATTATCGGTATAGGCGGGTTCTTCCCAGGCGCCGATTCTATCGAAGAATTTTGCTTCAAGTTGGATAAGCAAGCGTCGCTGTTTTCACCTGTGCCTGACAATCACTTTCCCGGGCCGGAAATGCGCAACAGATATGGCGCGTTTTTGCACAATATATCCGGCTTTGATCCTGACATATTCAATATCGGCCCGATGGAGGCCGAGTACATGGATCCCAGGACGCGTTTACTCTTGATGTCGGTGTGGCATACCCTGGAGGACGCCTGTTATTTGCCACAACAGCTGCGTGAAGCCAACGTCGATGTCTATATCGCCTCGGAAGGCGCCGCTTATACGCCGTTTCTCGCCAGGGCTGAGCTTACGAGTTATTCCATATTGGGCATGATGTCCTGGTCTTTACCGAATTACCTCTCGCACGCTTTTCGTTTCAACGGCAAAAGCTTGTATATCGATACGGCCTGTTCCGGCGCCAGCGTGGCTTTGCATCAGGCCAAAGAAGCGCTGTTGCGCGGAGAGACGGATTATGCGCTGGTCGGCGCCGCTAACCTGTTATTCGGCGATGCGCTGGCCGGATCGTATTTGGGACAGGAATCGCTGGGCATTCTCGGGGGCGAGGCGAGCTGTTCCCCTTTTCAGGCCGATGCCAAAGGTTTTCTGCCCGCCGAGGCGACGGTTACCGTGTTGCTCAAGCGGTTATCCCAGGCTATTGACGATCGAGATAACATCCACGGGGTTATTTTAGGCTCCGCCGTCAACCATACCGGAGGCTACGGCAGCCTCACGATGCCGTCGGCCGAATCACAGGCGAAGGTCATTGTCAGCGCCTATCGTCAAGCCGGTATCGATGCAGATACCGTGGGCTATATTGAGGCTCATGGCGCCTCATCGCTGCTGGCCGATGCCGAAGAAATCAAAGGATTCAAGCGTGCGGATGCGCAATTAGCCACGCGCCTGGCGCCCTCTACGGGCACGCCCTGCAAAATCAGCACGCTTAAACCGAATATGGGACATGCCAATTCGGCTTCCGGCCTGGTGTCGCTGATCCGTGTGCTGCACGCGTTTAAAACGCGGAAAAAACCGGGGATCAAGGATTTCACCGGCTGCAGTGAAAAAATCAAGCTCGAAGGTTCACGTTTTTACCTCAATGAGGCGACGGAAGAGTGGCCGCCGTTGGTGGATGCCAATGGCCGGGAGATCGCACGCCGGGCCGCGATTAACAACTTTGGCGCGGGGGGAGTTAACGCCCATTTGCTGCTGGAGGCGTTCTCCGGTTACGACGACCGCCACGAGAACGCCGGTGATGAAGCGCATTCGCAGGAAAAGGGGTACTTTCTGGCGCTGTCGGCGCTGCATGAATGGCAGTGGATTCACTATGCGGAATCTCTCCTGGCCTTTTTGCAGCAGTCCCCCGACGTCCCGCCGGGCGCGCTGGAATATTTCTATCTGACCGCGCGCAATAAGTTTGAGCACCGGGTGGTGTTTCGTTATACCGACACCGAAAATTTGCAAGAGAAGCTGACCCAGTTTATCGCCGCCCAAGGGCAGAAAGCTTACTACCTGAAAAGCGGGGCGCGCGATGAGAATAAGGCGCTCGACATATTTAACCGCCATCACCGGCTGTCGGACTTGTTGACGACGCTGGATTGGGAAAATGACAAACGCTTTCTTATCGATCTGTGGGTTCAGGGCGTCGACGTCCCCCTGCATCAGACCCTTGGCGCACCGACGTTTAACAAGCTGTCGCTACCGCGTTACCCTTTTAACCTTGAACATTACTGGAGCACGGCGGTGTCGCCGTCAGAGCCGTATGGCGGTCGGGAGCCCCGGGACATACATCCGTTAGTGCAGCAAAATACGTCGGATTTTTATACTCAGCGCTACAGCAGTTTCTATACCGGCGATGAGTTTTTTCTGGCCGATCATCTGGTTAAAGGCCAGAAAGTGCTGCCTGGGGTTGCCTACCTGGAGTTGGCCCGGGCGGCGCTGGCCGATGCCTTGGGTCAGCCGACGGCGATCAGGCTGGAAAATATCAGTTGGATACGGCCAATGCGCGTAGAGGCACCGGGGTTGCACGTTGCTGTCGAACTGCATCCCGAAGGCGATGCGCGCTTTGGCTTTGAGATATACAGCACCGGCGCTTCCGCCACGGGGAGTGAAAGAGTCACGCATTGCCGCGGACAGGCCGGGATAGTGCCTGGCGGGGAGTCGGCGCCACCGGCAATCGATGTCCGCGCTCTGCAGCGCCAATGCGCCGTCAGGCATCTGGACAGCCAGGCATGTTATGCCGCTTACAGCGCAATGGGCATTCTTCACGGCCCGGCCTATCAGGGCGTGATCTCGATAGATGAGGGCGCTACGCAGGCTATTGCCCGCATCGAATTGCCCGCCTGCGTGGCCAAGAGCCACAGTCAGCTCTTTTTGCACCCCAGCCTGATGGATTCGGCATTACAAATGGCCGCCGGTTTGCTGGTCGACACTGAACGCCCTGAATTCGCATTGCCGTTTGCATTGGAACATTTGGACATGTTCCCGCGAGAGGGAGCCAGCGCGTTGCCCGAACGCCTGTGGGTCTGGGCCCGGTTTAAAAACGGGTCCGCTAAAACCGACAAAGTCAAAAAAATGGATTACGACCTGTGCGACGAAGCCGGCCATGTTTGGGTCAGGCTCGGCGGTTTTTCTTCCAGAGAGGTGGACAATGCGCCGCCGGCCGCAGGCCGCGCGGCGGCGGCAACCGAGACACGACCTTCTGACATGCGCGTCGCGGCGGAAAGCGCCGAGAACAAAGGATTGCAAGACAAGCTGCTCCCCTTGATGCAGCAGTCACTGGCCAGGTTGCGGAAGCTGGAAGCGGGGCGAATCGATCCTCATGCCGAACTGTCTCAGTTTGGTCTGGATTCTATTCAGCTTACGGAGTTTACCAACCTGTTGAATCGCCAATACTCGCTGACGTTGACGCCAACGGTATTCTTCGAATATTCCACCCTGGGGGAATTTGTGGCTTATCTGGCGCAAACCCATACGGCCGCATTCTCAACGCTGCTTGCCGCACATGAGCCGCTCGCGCAGCCCGCCGCAGGCACTGAGCAAGAAAACGGGGGGCAATCACGCGAACCTAAGCGTCATGACGAGACAGCGCGTGCCCCTCGGACGTTGCCTCGACAAGGGGCAGTCTATCCCTCGGCGGCAAACGAGCCGATAGCCATTGTCGGCATGACGGGCCGTTTCCCGATGGCGCAGGATCTGGACGCCTTTTGGGACAACCTGGTGAACGGCAAAGATTGCATCAGCGAAATTCCTGAGCAACGTTGGGACTGGCGGGCACTGTATGGCGATCCCTTGCGTGAAGTGAATAAGTGCCAGGTGAAGTGGGGCGGATTCATTGATGGTATCGATGAGTTTGATCCTCTGTTTTTTGGCATTTCGCCGAAAGAAGCCGAGCTGATGGACCCTCAACAACGCTTATTGATGACTTACATATGGAACGTCATTGAAGATGCGGGCTACAGCGCCGGCGAAATCTCCGGTACCGACACCGGCATTTTCGTGGGAACCGGCATGAGCGGGTACGGCAGTCTCATCTCAGAAGCCAGGCTCCCCATCGAAGGATATTCGCTGACCGGCATTGTCCCCTCCGTCGGACCTAACCGAATGAGTTTCTTCCTGAATGTTCACGGCCCCAGTGAGCCGGTGGAAACTGCGTGCTCTTCTTCGTTGATCGCCATTCACCGCGCCGTTCAGGCTATCAACGCCGGCGAATGTGAACAGGCTATTGTCGGCGGTGTGAATACGCTGGTAACCCCAGACGGGTATATCAGTTTCAGCAAGGCCGGCATGCTGTGCCAGGACGGCCGCTGCAAAACCTTCTCCAGCGCGGCTAACGGTTATGTGCGAGGAGAAGGCGTCGGCATGCTTTTCCTGCGCAAACTCAGCGTGGCGGAAGCGTCGGGCGATCATATCTATGGCTTGATTCGTTCCAGCGCGGAAAATCACGGCGGCCGGGCCAATTCATTAACGGCGCCCAATCCGAAAGCGCAAACGGCCTTGCTGAAGCGCGCTTACACCAAAGCCGGGATCGATCCGCGCAGTATCGGGTACATAGAGGCTCACGGTACAGGAACACCGCTGGGCGATCCGATAGAGATCGATGGGCTGAAAAGCGCGTTTCAAGACTTATATCGCAAGACACCGGCGGCAACCGATCTGCACGACCGACCTCAACACTGCGGTTTGGGCTCGGTAAAGACCAATATCGGCCATTTGGAAATGGCGGCCGGTATTGCTGGCGTGATCAAAGTGTTATTGCAGCTGCAGCACAAGACGCTGGTGAAGAGTTTACATTCTGAACAACTCAATCCTTATATCCAACTGGATAACTCGCCCTTTTATGTCGTGCGAGAGAATCAGCCTTGGCTTGCCCCTCAGGATGCGCAGGGGCAGGCGCAACCTCGCCGGGCCGGCGTCAGCTCTTTCGGCTTTGGCGGCGCCAATGCACATATCGTGCTGGAGGAATACACCGGCGGAACAACGGCAACGGACGAGCGGGGCAAAGAGCCTGCGGAACTCGCCATGGTGATCCTCTCGGCAAAGAACGCCGAGCGCCTTATGGCGGCGGCGCAGAATCTGCTCTCCCGGATCACGGCTGAAAACAAGGCGCGGCCGCCGTTGGATGAACTCGCTTATACCTTGCAGGTCGGGCGGGATGCGATGGATCAACGGTTGGGGATCCTGGTCTCATCCCTTGACGAACTGGCTGAGAAACTAAGCCAGTTCCTGTCGGGGGAAGAGGCTATAGATGGCTTGTATCGCGGTAATGTCCGACAGAATAAAGATATGTTGGCCATGTTCGTCACTGACGAAGACATGACGGCTACCCTCGATCTTTGGTTCCATAAGCGTAAGCACGCAAAAATCCTGGCGTTATGGGTGAAGGGGATGGCCGTTGATTGGTATCGGTTATACCCGCAGCAGCGGCCAAAACGCATCAGCCTGCCGACTTATCCATTCGCGACCGATCAATACTGGATCAAAGATGTCCGCCACGCGGCGTTGAGCGTCTGCGCCGCGCAAACGCCAGACGCCGTGCCCGACGATCTCACCGCGAGCGCAGCGCAGAACCCGGATCGGGCGCAGACGCAGCCAGACGATGATTTCAGCCATGTCGCGCTCTGGGAAACGGATGACGCCCCGCTGGAGAGCATCACGGCCTCGCCAATGACGGGAACGGTGCTGATTGTCGCGGGGGAGCGGGAGATGGCGCTGGAAACTGCGCTGATCGCCAAACTGAGCGGCCAAACCCCGCGCCTGGTGCGTTTGTCCCTGAGCGACGCGGCGACGCGTGAAACGCGGCAGAGCGGCCCCGATCGCTGGACGTGCGACATCCGGGATGAAAACGCGCTCGGCCATTGCCTGGATAACGTCGGCGGCATACAGCATGTCTTTTTCATTGCCGACGGCGCGGATAGCCAACCATGGGCAGATGCGGCAACGCTCACGGCCAGTTTGCAGCGTAACGAGTTGCAGCTGCTGCGTTTGGCAAAATCGCTGCAACAGCGGTTGGCGAAAGAGGATGCGGTAGATTTTACCGTGATCACCCAAGACAACCACGCGTTGTCAGCCGATGAGATTCGTTACCATGGTGCCGGGATTACCGGCCTGGCTTATTCCATCGCTCAGGGAGATCACCGTTTCAGGGTCCGGAATTTGGATGTTTCCCTGCGAGACGTGCAATCGCCCGCGCGGCGAGAAAAATTGCTGCAGCAGATCATCAACGAAGCGCCCAGTGAGCGAGGCGAACAAATTCGCCTGTTCTCCGGCCGGCGCTATCGACAAACCTTCTTCCGTCTCGATCCGCGCAGTTACAGCGACGAGAACGCCATCAAACATGGCGGCGTCTATCTGATTCTGGGAGGCAGCGGGACGGTGGGTGGCGTCATCACCCGACAGCTCTTGCAACAATATCAGGCGAAAGTGATTTGGTTGGGCCGCCAGCCTGATTCTAGCCCTGCGTTGCAAAGTCGGTTGGACGCATTGGCAAGCGTGGGCGAGCGGCCTGATTATTTCCAGGCCGATGCGACGGACCTGGCCTCTTTGCAGACGGCCCTGACGCAAATCAAGCTGAAATACCCCCGTATCGACGGTGCGATATTCGCCGGCCTGGTTTTTGACGCCGAGAATGCCATTAGCCAGACGACGGAACAGGCTTTCTGGCAAATACTGCAGGTCAAAGCGTCAGGCAGCCTCAATTTCTACCGGGCACTCCAGCAGGAATCGTTGGATTTCCTGGTTTATTTCTCTTCCTGTCAAGCCTTCTCGTTTTCCGGTGCCGCGACGCTGTCGGCCTATGCCGCCGGGATTACGTTCTCTGACACGCTGGTGCGCACTTTGCAGGCTCAGGCCGGATATCCGGTGGGAATTATCAATTGGGGATTCTGGCAAGCCTCACTGGCCGGTTTGCCGGCCAGCCAAAGCATTTTCGCATTAAGTGATGCAGAGGGTTTCACCTGTTTTGAGCGTTTTGTCACGCTGCTGCAGCAGAAGCACCAGGGGCAGTTCGTCTGCCTGAATGCCTCTGCGCCGGTACAGCAACTGATGAATCTGCATCCGCATGAGTCCGTGCTGGTCAGCCATCAACGACAACCTTCACCCGACACCTTTAATCAGGGGCTGATCAATGCCTAAGATCGCTGACAATCAATGGGACACAGAGACCGACGTGTTGTTGCAGTCCCATCATCCTCATGCCATTAACGACTGGCTGGCTCAACTTCTGTATCTACAGTTCGATCGGCTTGGCGTTTTCTCAGCCTCAGCGCATCAGGATGATTTTACTGAACACGCCGATCGTTGGGGCCTTGACCCTCAGTTTCAGCTTTGGTGGCGCGAGTCGATCAGGCTGTTGCTTGCAGCCGAATTGATCGCCTGGCGAGACGGCGTCCTGGTTTGCCGCGGACCGAGTTCGGAACAAGCGGAGGCGGTATGGCGGGCGTGGGATGATTTTCGCGACGGCCATCGTCATGACCCTGCACGCATGACCCAAATGAACCTGGTTGATGCCTGTTTGCGTAATCTGCCACAGATCCTGACCGGTGGGCTGCCAGCGACAGAAGTGCTATTCCCCAATGCGTCGATGGAAAAGGTCGAAGGGATTTATAAGGATAATCCGGTTTCAGATTTGTTTAATCGGGTATTGACGGAAACCGTCAGCGACTATGTGAGCGGCGTGTTGCGCCTGGATCGCGAAGCGCAATTGAATCTGGTCGAGATCGGTGCCGGCACCGGTGGCACAACGGCCATGGTCTTACCGGCGCTGATGACGCACCAACGCAATATTCGACAATATTTGTATACGGATCTCTCACAAGCCTTTTTGATGCATGCCCGGCGTTGTTATGGGCCAACTTGCCCGTTTCTTGATTATGCATTGTGGGATATTGAGCAACCCCTGGCGACGCAGCCGATCCCTCCCGCGTCTTTCGATGTGGCGATTGCGACCAATGTTCTCCACGCCACCAAGGATATCCGGAGCACGCTGCGCCATTGCAAAGCCGCCTTGCGCAATGGCGGCATGGTGATCATCAATGAACTGAGCGATAAGTCCGTGTTTACGCATTTGACGTTCGGGCTACTCAAAGGCTGGTGGTTGCATCAGGACACCGCGTTGCGCATTGAAGGCAGCCCGGCGATAGCGCCTGACACCTGGCGAGAAATTCTGGAAGAAGAGGGGTTTCATTCGGTTGAGTTTCCGGCGCAGAAAGCGCATGCGTTAGGGCAAACCATTATTGTTGCCCTCAGCAACGGCGTCATTCGACAGCAAGCGCCGCTGTCGAAGAAAAGAAATCAGCCTGCAAAACAACAGGCGAGCCCTCGTCCCGCCGCGCCGGCTACGGCGCCCGAGGCCGACCTAACGGAAGAGCGCATGGTGGCGCACATCAGCGAGGCGATCCTGTCTGCTCTGGCGCAAGCGGTGAACCTTTCTCCTGAGCAGATCGATGCCGAAACCGCTTTCTCAGAATACGGCATTGACTCCATTCTGACTGTTAATTTCACCAATAAAATTAACGAATTAATTGGCGTCCGCCTGAACCCGGCCGCGCTTTACGATTACCGTTCTGTCGCCTCGTTGAGCGGCCATATACACCGCAGCGCCAGTGAGGCAGTGCGCGCCTCGCTGGCCGCCTCCCGCGCCCACGGGGGCGGCGAGGCGGTTCCGGCGCCTACGGACACGAAAGAGCCGGCCGCCGGACTCAGTGCGCAAGATGCAAACAGGCTGAAATATATTACGGACAGCGTGATTGACGGGCTGGCAAAGACGGTCAACCTGCAACCTGAGCGTATCGATGAGCAGACGGCATTGTCGGATTTTGGCATTGATTCGATTCTCAGCGTTAACTTTATCAATCAGATCAATCAATCACTGGGGATCGCGCTAAACCCGGCGGTGCTCTATGACTATGCGACGATAGAAGCCTTAAGCGCGCATATCTGCCGGGCTTATCCCGAGCTGCGCGTTATTGCTGAACCCCTCGCCATACCGCAACCCCCTTCAGACCGACGCCGAGAGTCTGCGTCGCCGAGAGCCGCACCAGAGGCGAAAGCCTCCGGGCAGCGGCATGTCGAAACGGATGCAATCGCGGTGATCGGCATGGCGGGGCAGTTCCCCGGCGCCGAAGATATCCAGGGTTTCTGGGACAATCTTGCGGCAGATAATGCCGGGATTGAAGCCTTGCCTCACCATTATTTGGATCCCGCGAGATATTCTGCCGATACGGACAAAGAAGCGGCCGTCCGAGACGGGAAAACGTATTGCAAGTGGGGCGGTATCGTTAAAGACCGGGACTGTTTCGATGCCGGGTTTTTCCGCATTTCCGAGCAGGACGCCCTCTCGATGAGCCCTCATCAGCGCCTGGTGTTGCAAGAAAGCTGGAAGGCGCTGGAAGATGCCGGCTATAACCCCAAAGCGCTGTCCGGCGCCAACGCGGGCGTGTTTATTGGCGCGGAGCCCGCCAATTACCATCACGGCTCTTTTGTTGGCTCGTCAGAGGCGATCATCGCGTCACGCGTCTCTTATTTTCTGGATATGAAGGGCCCGGCACTGGTGGTAAATACCGGCTGTTCATCTTCAGCCGTGGCGATACACCTGGCGTGTGAAAGCCTGCGTCGCCAGGAGACGGAGCTGGCACTGGCCGGTGGCGTCTTTACGGCGCTGGATGCCGACGCGCTGGCGAGTCTTTCCGGTATTGGGCTGTTGTCCCATAAGGCGGCATGCCCCATTTTTGACCAGGAAGCTGACGGCATGCTGCTGTCGGAAGGGATTGGGCTGGTCGTGCTGAAAAGGCTGGATCAAGCCATTGCGGACGGCGATCCCATCCACGCGGTCATCCGCGCCTCGGGGATCAATCAGGATGGTGCCAGCAACGGCATCACGGCGCCGAGCGGAACCGCGCAGCAACAATTGCTGGAGCAGGTCTATCATAAGTATCGCATTAACCCTGAAGAGCTCAGCTACCTTGAAGCTCACGCCACCGGCGGCAAATTGGGCGATACCATTGAAGTTAATGCGCTGGTGCGCGCGTTTAAAGCGCTGACCGCAAAGCAGCATTTCTGCGCCCTGGGCAGCGTGAAATCGCATATTGGCCATACTTCTGCCGCGTCAGGCGTGATTGGGCTGATAAAAATCGTGCTATCGATGCGCCATCGTCAACTGCCGGGTTTGAAAGATTATCGGCAAATCAACCCGTTATTCGAATTGCAGGACTCCGCATTTTATCTTCAGAGCTCGGCCTCCGCCTGGCACGGCCACGGCGATAAACCCCGGTTGGCGGCCCTGAATTCTTTCGGTCACAGCGGAACCAACGCCCATTTGGTCATCGAAGAGTATGTCGCGACGCAAGCGGCGGCCGAACCGGTCAACGCCGGTTGGATTATTCCTCTGTCGGCCAAAACGCCGGACCGGCTGTACGCGCAGGCAGAGGTGCTGAGCGCCTGGCTGGAGACGATGGTCCGACAAGGACCCGAGAGTGAAGAGAATGCCCGCGCCTTCATGCAATCCATGGCGTACACGTTGCAAATCGGGCGAGAAGCGATGCCAGAACGCTTCTTGATGATCGTGCGCGATCATCGTGACTGCCTGCGGCAGCTGCAGGCATTTTGCCGCCGACAAACCGCGACAAGCCCTACCGCGAATGCCGCCAGGAAGCAGCCGCCGTTAAGCGCTGAGGCTTATCAAAATCGCGGTTTGCACCGGCTTTCCCATGCAGAACTGGAGACTATCGGCCGCGCCTGGTTGCAGGGCCTCCCCGTTAATTGGCAAAGCTTCTATTCGTCGGCGCCCAAAAGAATTCACTTGCCTGGCTATCGCTTTGCGAAAGCCGTTTTCCGCGCGTCGGACTCCGGTTTCACCGAAAAAAACCGGCAAGCGGGCAGCGCAATTGCAAACGGCCATTATCCGATTGGGAAAGTGGGATTATTCAGGGCCGGGCATCCCTGGAGCCAGCCTTTTAATCGCCATCATCCCGTTTTACGCCATCACAAGGCATTCGGCCAATCGCTGATGCCCGGTCTGGCGTACATCGATCTGCTGTTCCAATTTTTCCATCGTCAGGGCATGGATTATCGGCGGTTGGAAATGCGTAATTTGGTGATCCACCATCCCCTGACCATTGCCGACGATTACGCGGTGGAGGCGTACATCAGTTGCCAAAAACATGAGCAAGGGTACTGGCAGCTTCGCGTTGAAGGCAGCGAAGTGTTTGATGATCATCGGCAGTCAGAACTGAAGACCTATATGAGTGCGGAAATGCACTCGGTTCAGGCGGCGCCGTTTGATGAAACGCTTGATTTAACCCCGTTGAAACAGGGCGCCACCGGGTGGTTGAGGCTACGGGAAGCCTATGAGACCTTTGGCGGAACCGATATTCGCCACAGCGGACCTATGGTTGGCGACGGTGTCATTTATCACCTGCCTATGGCAAATCTGATCGATATTGCCGTGCCTGAAGAACCCTTGCCCGGCGCCGAAGACTATCTGTTCCATCCGGTGTTGATCGACGGGAGCGCCATCGGCTCCGGGAGCCTGTTTCTGGAGCAGAACGCGCAGCAGGATATCTTCTTGCCGCTTTATTACGAATCTTTCCGGGCGACGGCGCCATTATCGGCACAGTGTATTACCCGGATCGGCCGTGACTCGCTGAAACAAACTCCGCAGCTCTCGTACCTGACCATGGAGTTCTTTACGCCCCACGGAGAAAAGATTGGCGAGCTGAAAAATTTCACCTGCAAACGCGTACGCGACGCTGCGGCGATCAACGCATCACAACCTCACGCCGCCGTGACGACGCAGGCCGCTGCCGCCGTCATGTCCGCCGATCCTATTGAGCCTATGAAAAATGAAACCCTGTCTGTCACTGCACCCATAGCCGCGGATAAGCATGATTCAGCATTGGAATGCGCTGAGCTGCGAGTGAAAAAGATCCTGGCGGATACGCTGACGAAAAGCCCTGAAGAGATTGAAACCGATATCGGTTATTACGAGTTGGGTTTGGACTCCGCCGGGCTGTTGCATATGGTGAAGTTACTGGAACAGTCGCTCAAGGTGAAATTGAACCCGACGGTGCTGTTTGAATATACCAACGTCGGTGAACTTGCCGCGTATTTGATTGAGCAGCATCCGATGTCGTTCCTCGCGGCGGATAAGATAAGCGCCGCACAGGGGGACGTTTCTCCCCAGACGCAAAACGCCGGCATTTCAACGAGCGAGAGCCAAACGGATGCCGCAGCGAACGACGCGAAACAGCAGGCGCCTCGTTCAGCTGCCGACATTCGGCAACCCGCGACGAGCGGCGATGAAGATATCGCGGTGATCGGGATTGCGGGGCGATACCCCGGAGCGCAGGACATGGCGGAGTTTTGGGCTAATCTCAACGCCGGCAAAGATTCCGTGACGGAAATTCCCGCAGAGAGATGGCGGAAAGAGGTCTTGGAAGGCGTCGCTTCCCCTTCGGGCCGCCCGATTTCACGCTGGGGTGGATTTATCGACGATGTGGACTGTTTCGACGCCCAGTTCTTCCGCGTATCCCCCCGAGAAGCGCAATGGCTCAATCCTCAAGAGAGGCTGTTCCTGGAAACCTGCTGGACGGCGATCGAGGATGCAGGTTACACGCCGGAGACGCTGGTGGCTGAAGAGGGGCCCAATAAACGGCGCGACGTCGGCGTCTTTGTGGGGGTAATGCATAACGATTACGCCCTGATCGCAGCGGAAATCGTCAATCGCGGGCAGGTCATGCCGCTGTCGATGAATCATGCCCCCATCGCTAACAGGGTCTCTTATTTTTGCGGCTTCCACGGGCCTTCTTTTGCCATCGACACGGTTTGTTCCTCTTCCCTGACGGCGCTTCATTTGGCTCTGGAAAGTTTGCACCGGGGGGAAAGCAAGGTCGCGATAGCCGGCGGCGTTAATCTGTCTTTGCATCCTTACAAGTACATGACCTATGGGCTGGCGGACATGTACTCCAGCGATGGCCGCTGCCGGACTTTCGGCGACGGCGGGAACGGTTTCGTCTCCGGGGAAGGCGTTGGCGCGGTCTTGCTTAAACCGCTTTCTCAGGCGCTCAAGGACCGGGACAATATTTATGCGTTGATCAAAGGCAGCGCCATCAACCATGTGGGGCAAGTGAGCGGTATTACCGTTCCCAGCCCGGTGGCGCAAGCTGACTTAATGCTGCGCTGTTACGAAAAGACTGGCATCGATCCGCGCACCATCAGCTATATCGAGGCGCATGGCACCGGAACGGCGCTGGGCGATCCGATCGAGATTCAGGGGTTGGTCAAAGCCTTTAGGCAACATACCCCCGACAAGCAGTTTTGCGCGATCGGCTCGGTGAAATCCAACATCGGTCATGCGGAGTCTGCAGCGGGCATCAGTGGGCTCAGTAAAGTGATCCTTCAACTGCATCATAAAACTCTGGTGCCCTCACTGTTGCATGCAGAACAGGTGAATCCTTATCTGGAACTTGAGCATTCACCTTTCTATATTCAACGCGAGGCGAAGGCATGGGAGCAGCCAAGGGTGGAACACAACGGTGAAGCGATTGCCGTGCCCCGGCGCGCCGGGATCAGTTCATTTGGCGCCACCGGGTCGAATGCACACCTGATCGTCGAAGAATTTCTGCCGCCTGTCTCCCACAGAGCGGCAAGTGCTCAGCCGCTGATCGTGCCTTTGTCAGCGAAAAATGAAGACAGGCTGCGGGTTATGGCGGGAAATCTGGCTCAATTCCTGGCGAACCATCCGAATCTCGACGGACTGCCGCCTGAAGATCTGGCCTTTACACTGCAGGTGGGGCGCCGGTCATTGGAAGAGCGAGTTGTGTTTGTCGTACAGGATCTCAGGGAGCTGGAACAGAAACTGGCGGCATTTGCCAACGACGCCAGTTTGCCTGAGCAGAGCTGGCGGGGTAGTGCCGGTAGCAACGGCAAAGACAGCGCCCGGAGCGGCGGTTTTCTCTCGGCGGACGATAGCGCCGCTCTGCTGCAGCGCTGGATTGCGCAAAACGCCGTTCACAAAATCGCCCGTTTTTGGGTTGAAGGCTTTAGGGTGGACTGGCCTCAGTTATACCCGCTGGCGACACCTTGCCGCATTAGCCTGCCAGGCTATCCGTTTGCCCGAGAGAAGCATTGGCTTCCCGCCCCGGACGACCTGGGGCGGATCGCTCACGCCGTATCGGCGGCCTCTTCGGACGAGACGGCGGCTCCAGCTCCAGCGCCTGTCAGCCCGGAAGAGCCCGAGAGGCTGATGCTGTTTACGGAGTCGTGGCATAAGATGCCTGCGCCGGCCACCGCCCGGCCACCCCGAGACTTCAACACGCTGATCTGCTTCTTGTCGCAGCCGGAAAGCCAGCGTTTGCTGCAATTGCACATGAAGACTCTGGCGCCGCAAACCGAAGTGGTGTTTGTTTCCCGCGAGCCGGAACGCCGCGCAGAACGCGTTTTCTCATTGCCGCATGCGGGCGCGGAACAGGAACTGACGGAGAACTATCACCGCTGCTTCACCCAGTTGAAATCGGCGCAGATCGACCCTCAGCGCAGCGCGATCCTGTATCTATGGCCGTTGGAAGAGCGCGGCCATTTGCCGGATTATGCCGCGCTGCATCATCTTCTGTCTTCGATGGTGAAAACCGGCATGGCGCCACAACGTCTGTTGTTGGCCGGCGCCAGCCACCATTCGCTTGACCGGGCCTATCTGGAGTCGTGGATTGGCATCGAGCGTTCCCTGACGGCCGCATTGCCATCCACGCAATGCGCCATTGCCGCCAGCGTTGTTTCGGGGGCCTACGCGGCAGATGAACGCGCGGTATTGGCCGCACACGCCATCACCGAGCCCTCTCTTTCGCGGCTGTATCAGCAAATAGCGGCGCAAGATTTTGAAAGCGTTTGCTATGAAAATGAAGAGCGGCACGTCCTGCAGGTTCAACCTGGCCCCGCGTCTCTGACGGGGCCGGAGGAAACGGGGATAAAGCAAGGGGGCACTTACCTGATCACCGGCGGGTTCGGCGGCCTGGGCTTGATTTTCGCCCGATACCTGGCACAGCGTTATTCCGCCCGGTTGATTCTGACGGGCCGCACCGCCATGAATGCGGAACGGACCGCGGTGGTTGACGACTTAGTGCGGTTGGGGGGACAGGTGCATTACATCCAGGCGGATGTGTGTGATGCCGACGCCATGCGTTTTAATCTGGCACAGGCCAGGCAAGCGATGGGGGCGATCCTTGGCGTGATTCACGCCGCCGGTATTGAAGCCGGGACACCTGTCTTTGCCAAAACTCGTCAGGCATTCGAAGCGGTCTTGCAGCCGAAAGTTGATGGGCCGCAAATAGTAGACGAATTGCTCACGCAGGATCCGCTGGATTTTGTCTGCTATTTCTCCTCCAGCGCCGCATTCCTGGGCGATTTCGGTTCTTGCGATTACGCGATGGGAAACCGTTTCCTGATGAGCTATGGCAAGCACCGCATGGAGCAGGTGAAACAAGGCCATCTTCGCGGCAAAACCTTGATTATCAACTGGCCTTTCTGGGCAGAAGGGAAAATGGGCGCTCACGACAAAGAAAGCGCCGGTTTCTATCTCAGCGCGACCGGGCAGCGGGCGCTTAACAGTGCGGAAGGGCTGCAGGTCTTCGAGCAGTTGCTGCAGCAAGGCGAGGGGCAATATCTGGTTATTGCCGGAAAGCCCACTCGCGCAGCCCAGTTGTTGGGATTGGATAAACACAGGCCGGCCCCGCATCCTTATTCGGCCAGCCCGTCGCACGATGGCGCGGCCACGGATGGTAACGCACGCGATCTGCAACAACCGTCTCTCCCTGCCGGAAAAACGGCCGATATTCGTGCTGAAGTCAGCCACATACTGAAAACGCTGATCAATCGCTTGCTCGGCACTCCGCTTGATCGAATCGGGTTGGACAGTGGTTTTGCCGATTTCGGTTTTGATTCGATCACGCTGGCGTCATTCTCGCGAGAATTGAGTCAACGTTTTAATCTCGACATTGCGCCAACGGTGCTCTTCGGTCATTCCTCGGTTAAACGGTTAACGGAATACTTTTGCCGTGAACACGCGCTGGCGCTGCAAGCCATGCTGTCGCCCCACATAGCGGAGGACACTGGGGCTGCCGCCAGCCCCTTAGTTCAGCCGACGCCTGCCCAGGTGCCGCCTCCTGAAGGGGGCTCTGCGACAGCGCCGCACGGAGAGAACGGGATCACTGAGGAACCGATCGCCATCATCGGCATGAGCGGGCGTTTTCCGCAGGCAGACAGCATCGACGAATTCTGGGATGCGTTGATTCAGGGGAAAAGTTGTATCGGCGAGATGTCTGAGCCGCGTTGGGACTGGGGCGCCGTCACCGACAACGGACCGCAATGGGGCGCGTTCATGACGGATATCATGCGGTTTGATGCCGCTTTCTTTGATATCGCGCCGAAAGAGGCGATGGACATGGACCCCAGGCAGCGAATTTTTCTGCAAGAAGCCTGGCGCACGTTTGAAGATGCAGGTTACATGGGGCCGCGCATCCGCGGCATGTCTTGCGGTGTGTATGTCGGGGCGGAAGAAAGCGATTATGGCATGCTTGTCGGCGAGCAAGGGTCGATAAATGGCAATCAGAATGCCACGCTGGCAGCGCGGATTTCATATGCGCTGGATCTTAAAGGACCGAACCTGGCCCTGACCGCGGCTTGCGCATCGGGCTTGGTCGCTGTGCATCAGGCCTGCCTGGCGTTGCGCCAGGGAGATTGCGAGATGGCGCTGGCCGGGGGGATCAACCTGCTAATGACACCGTGGGTGTATCAGAGCATGCATCGGAGCGGGATGCTGTCGCCCGACGGCAACGCCAGCGTATTTGATCAGCGCGCCAACGGGCTGGTGCCGGGAGAGGCGGTTGCAGCGGTGTTGCTGAAACCCTTGTCAAAGGCCAAAGCCGATGGCGATCGGATCTATGGCTGCATTAAAGCCAGCGGCGTGAATTACGATGGGAAAACCAATGGCATCACGGCGCCGAATCCGCTGCGCCAGGCTGAATTGCTGAAAAATATCTATGACCGCTATCGGATTGATCCCCGCGCGATTCAATACGTTATCTCCCATAGCACCGGTTCGCAGCTAGGGGATCCGATTGAGGTTCAAGCGCTGGCCGATGCCTTCGCCGGTAGCGGCGACGATCCCCATAGCTGCGTGCTAGGCTCGATTAAACCGCTGATCGGTCATACTTTTGCTGCGTCCGGCGTCGTCAGTCTCATCGCCATGCTGAAAGCGATAACGCATCAGACGATGCCGGCGACCCACCGCTTTGAAACATGCAACCGCTACATCAATCTGGAGCGAACCCCCTTTACCATCGAACGACAGAATCAGCCCTGGCTGCGCCGAGGCACGCAGCCCAGACTGGGTGCCATCAGCGCGACGGGGATCAGCGGAACCAATGCTCATGCAGTGATTGAAGAATATATTGCAGACGACCCCGACTCCGGTCAGGCGTCAAAAACGCCGTTGTCGGCAGGGGCCGCCACGCATTCTACGATCGTGCCCATTTCGGCAAAAACCGCCGAAGCGCTGCAAGCCTATGTCCAGGCCTGCGCGCAATTTCTCCAGAGCCAGCCGGCAACGCGGCTTGATCGGCTGGCCTATAGCCTGCAAACCGGGCGAGACGCCATGGCGCAACGTGTCGCCTTTGTCGCGGCGGATAGTGCAGAGCTGCGCGAACAGTTAGCGCGGTTTATTGCCGGCCAGACTGCGCCGGGCGTTTATCACATTGGTGCGCAAAGTGGTGACAATGTCACAAATTCACAGATGTGGGGGGATGAAAACGCGGCGGCGCCTGAGCAAATTCAGGCCTGGATCGCAGCACGCCAATGGCAAGCATTAGCCGACGCCTGGAGCCGCGGTGCTGAAATCGATTGGTTTGAGTTATACCGAGAGACAAGGCCACCGCAGCGCAGCGCGGGGCCGGTCTATCCTTTCCAAGGCAAGCGCTACTGGGCCACTCTCTCGCCCACAATGCAGCGCGGGCCTGGGGTTCTGCATGCGCAAACGGCCGAGGCTGCAAGCGATGCAACGATGAGCGAAAGCAAAACGTCGTCGCTTGACGCCATCACGCGTCAGGTTCGTTCTTTACTGATAAAGACGCTGTATTTTGAGGAGGCTGATGTTGCCAACCATCAGCCGTTTACCGAACTAGGGTTAAATTCAATCAATGCAGTTGGCTTTATTGAAGCCCTTAACCGGTCATTAGCGGCCGGGGTGACGATTAATGCAATTTTTGAGTATCCCAGCATTGATGCCCTGTCAGCATATTTGCACGCCTTGCCGAGTGGCCGCCTGGCCGATAGCCTTGCCTCGGTGGCTTCCGATAGCACGAATGGCCAGACCGAAGCCGCGCCGGCGCTGAGCGCTGAACAAGGCACCGCCGCCCACGGCAGGCAAATGGGAAAGGCCTGGTTGAAACAGTACCCGGAGTGTATTCCTCTCAGCCGACAACTGCGCGCCGGGGATGAGCGGGAACATGACCGCTCTCGGTTCTGGATCCACCCGCTGACGGGGTCTACCGGCTTATACCTGAAGGTGGCTGAAAATCTGGGCGATGACTACGCCATATGGGGCATTCATTCGCGCGGTTTCCTGACCCGGTTCCCGCCGCTGAAAAGCATCGAAAGCATGGCGAATTACTATATTGAAATTCTTCAAGCCGGCAACGCCACCGGGCCTTATGAACTGGCTGGCTATTCCATGGGCGGGATTATCGCTTATGAAATGGCCCGGCAACTGCAACTGGCGGGCTACCGGGTTTCGAGCCTGATCCTGTTGGAGCCGCCGTTCCCGCAACCCGAGCCTCAGCGCCAGTCGTCGCCATTTGATTATCGCGACGCCTTGTTGATGAGCGCGAATTTCTTTTTGCACTATAGTTTGAAAGAAATTTTGGCGTCGGGGCAGGTAGCGTTTGAAAGCCTTGCCTACAGGGAGCAGGAATTAATGGGCATTGACGCCGATAAACTGGCGGCATGGCTGGCTGAGGGGAGCCTCAAAAAAGGCGTGGAGCAGCCGTTGTCGGTGGTGCAAGAAAAAATCGAGAATATGGCTCAGATCCTGAAGCACAACCGCGAAGCTATGGCGGCCTACGGGGTGAAAGCGTTACCGAATGCCCATGATATCGATTTGCACTACATGACCCTGAGCCCATCGTCCAACGGTGCAGGGTCGGACAAGGGCGATTCGTCGTCCGCTTTAGCTGAAAACAATCGCCATGTTCTGGGCGAAGCGCTCACCCATGACGAGAGCCATTGTCAGCGATGGCTAGACTATCTGCCTGGCGCTCAAGTGTTCCGCACCCGGGCCAAAGACCATTTTCATCTGTTGTCTGAACGCGAAAGCGTAGCCATGATTTCCGACCGCTGCCGGACGATTTATCAGAACGCCTCGGCGAGAAAAACAACAACGGCCGCTGGGGAAAAGCCTGTGGCGAAGCCGCGCCAACCGGGGCGAGAGCGCATTGCGATTATCGGAATGTCTGGGCAGTTCCCCGGCGCCCGAAATGCGGATGAACTCTGGCAACTGCTCGAGCAGGGCCAATCTGCGTTTACGCCGCCGCCGGATGATCGCGGTTGGTCTGCCGGACAGTATGAAGGCTACGGCGCTTTTCTCGCGGAGATAAAATCCTTCGACCCGCTGTTTTTCAACATGTCTCCGCAAGAGGCGTCGATGCTGGACCCTTGCGAACGGCTGTTCTTACAGGAAAGCTGGAAAGCGATTGAGGATGCGGGAATACGGCCTGATGCGCTCTCCGGCCGGCGTTGGGGCGTTTTCTGCGGCAGCGGGGGCGACTATACGCTGCGCTTTGCCGCAGGCGAGCACTTCGCGCCGAATATCACGCTATCCCAGATCCCGGGGCGCGTCTCTTACAGCCTGGACCTGCAGGGGCCTTGTCTCTCCGTAGAGGCCGGTTGTGCGTCATCGTTGCTGTCTATCGCTCAGGCTTGCGACCATTTAGCGCAGGGCCAATGTGACGTGGCGATTGCCGGCGGGGCGCAGATTTACTCCACGCCGAATATGTTGATCAGCGCTTCCCGCTTTGGGCTGTTATCGCAGGCGGATCGCGGTGGCGCATTTTCGACGCGCGCCAGCGGCATGGTGCCCGGTGAATCGGTGGGGGTGATTATTTTGAAACCCCTGTCGTTGGCATTAGCGGAGGGGGATCGCATCCACGGTGTGATCGAAGGCTGGGGCAGCAACCACAATGGCCGAACCCACGGGATTATGGCCCCGAGCGCCAAGGCGCAGGTGGCGCTGTTGTCCGATACCTATCAACGGTTTGATATCCGTCCGGAGAGCATTACGCTGGTAGAAGCCCATGCCACGGGAATGCCCGCCGCAGATGCGGCGGAAATCGCCGCCCTGAGCCAGGTGTTTCGAGGCCAGGGGCGCGCGCCTCAATCCTGCGCACTGGGCAGCATCGAGAACAACATTGGCCATGCGTTTCACAGTTCTGGAATGAATCATCTGTTCAAAGTGTTGCTGGCGCTCAAGCACCGGGCAATTCCCGGCACGCCGAATACCGAAGACCGGGAGACGTTGCCTGCGCTGGAAGACGGCCCGTTTTATATCAATTCGGCAACGGTTCCCTGGCAGGCGGAAGCAGGGCAATTGCGTCGGGCCGCAATCAGTTCATTCGGGGCGACGGGGATCAATGTTCACCTTGTTGTCGCCGAGCCTGATGCAAACGAGGAAGCGCGTGAGGGGGCGGATAAACGCCTTTCGCCGGCCGCCTCGGGCTTTGAGCGCGCCAGGCCTGTGTATATCGCACTGTCGGGAAAGAGCGAAAAGGCCCTGCAGCAACGTTGTCGTGAGTTGCAAAAGTTTGTGCAGGCCAGGCCAGAATTGGATTTGCAACAGCTGGCGGCCAACTTGTTGTTGCGCCGAACGCATTTCGCCCACCGCTGCGCCTGCGTGGTTTCTGGCGTCGAAGAGTTACGCCATTTTCTGGTACAGGTGATAGCGGGTGCGGTTTTAACCCCGGCGGACCCAGGTTATTGGGGCAAAGTGGCTCCAGGCGGCCAACGATTGGCGGAGGATGCGGCCTCATCCGCCGTCGCGTGCGTTCGGCAAGCCATCCAGGATCCGAGCGATAGCGGGAATTGGTTGAGGTTAGCCCGGCTTTATGTCGATGGCATAGACTTCATGACCAAGGATTTCCACGCTGGGGTCGATATCGCTCAGGCGTTCTCTTCGGCGGAGAAATGCCCGTTGTCGTTGCCAACCTATCCGTTTGACGCGCGTTTATGTTGGGCCGGCGACGCCGAACCTGCGACTGCCGGCAAGTCATCGGCAGCTCTCGCGCCCAAGCAGACGCCCGCGCCGGCCGCCGCCCAGCCGGTCATGCAAAAATTGCTCGGCATCCTGGCGGAACTGGCTGGCCTCGCCAGCCCAGAAATTGATCCGGATGAGCCGATAACGCACTACGGCATCGATTCATTGTTGGGGCTGCGTTTGCTTAACCGGATCAACTCAGCGTTTGTCACGGCGTTCGATGCCGAGCTGCTGACCCACGGCACGCTTAGGGCGATTGCCGGGGAAATTGCCGCTCATCCGCTCTCCGCACCGGTGCCGCAAGACGCCGCAAGCACATCGCACCCAGCCTATATTCAATCGGCCTCGCTGGCGATACGACGGGCGGCTGCCTTGACTGCCGATGAGTTGACCTTGGCGCGCGCCGAGTTGGGCAGGTTATTGCAGCAGGGCGTTGGCGTCTGGAAAGACTCAGCCAATCTGCATGTCGAGTTTAACCGCTATGCCCCATGCGCCCGACAGGCGCTGGAACACGCGAATCAGGCGGATATTTTGGGGGTGTATCTGGAAGAGGGCGTACGTTACTACCCGACCAGCCACATCCAGGCATTCGTCCTGAATGAAACCGAGGTGAAAAAACGCGCAACATTTAATATCGGCCAGGGCTTTTGGCTGGAGATGCCCATCGATCTGGCGCTGTTGAATCAGGCGTTGAACGACATGGCGCGCCGCCACGCGATTTTGAGAACCGGCGCCGAACTGGTCGCACAACAGTGGGCGCAGGTCGTGCATGAGGCGTTAACGCTGGAATGCCGGGAAATCTGTTGGCCTCATATCAACGATCGGGCAATGTTTGAACAGACATTCGCGCGATTCCAGCAGTCGGTGAACATGACGCTGTTCCACGCGGATCGGATGCCGATGTTTGATGTGTATCTTGTCCATAACGGCGCAGATCTGGGCGCGATTTATCTGGTGATGCATCACTTCCATGCCGATGGTTTTACCTTGTTCATGCTGCTGCAAGAGCTCTATCTCCGCTATACCGCGCTGCTCAGCAACACCGAGTTTGTTTGCGACAAACCCACGGCTGAATATGCCCATTTCGCCTTGAACCAGTTTGGCGAACATCGGGATAGCGCAACGGCATATTGGTTGAGCCAGTTACGCGACAAACGCGCGCCCTTTGCGCTGCGCGACAAATGCATCGCACGCCAAGACCAGTCAAACAAAGCCGGAAACGTTGAAAAGGCGGGGGTTTATCATCTGCCCGTCTCGGATGAGCTGCTTGGCCGATTGCAGGCATCAAATCGCCGCCATAAGACCACGCTCACGCAGCTAGCGACCTGTGCCTTGGCGGTGCTGGCGTATCGCATCACCGGCGTGAATATACCGATCCAGATGGCGTACAACCTCAGAGACCGCTATGAATTTGAGCCGGTATGCGGTGACTTCTCATCATCGGTTCCCCTGGTATTAACGCTTCAGCCTCATTTCAACCTGCAACAAGTGTGGCGCACCTATGAAGACGCCATCCTGCAGGTGCAAAAATATAAGCACTTTGATTTTGTTGCCCTGCATCAGCAACTCGCACTCGCAGAGAGCGATGCCCACGAACACACCCTGTTGGGCAGCCTGGCGGTCGACAGCAATGATCGGGACAGCTTCGTTGAGGTCACGGCTTTTGCCCGAAAATTGCTACCGATGTCGCTGGAAGAAAGGGAGCCAGCAGCCCCCTTGTTGATGGGATTGTTGAAGACAAACGGTGTGCTGAGCCTGCCATTCGTCTATGACCGCAGATGTTTCTCGCCGGATCTGATTCAGGTACTTGCTGAGCACGTAGGCTTTTTATTGACGCTGATGGTGGAACAACCGGAATTGAAAGTGGAGGACATTCCCGTTCCGGAAATGCTGATCGATCGTTTATCGCCGGAGGAGGTGGCGGCTTTGGATGTATAGCGCCAACGAAGGGCGTTGAGAAATGGAAGGCTAACCCGGTTAGCCATAAAACAACTGATGAGGATTTCGATGTCATTGCACCTATTTAAAAGAAAGTTCGCCGCCGTCGCGGTTTTTTCTTTGCCATTGATGGCATTCAATACGTATGCAGATACCCCTTTGTCGAAACCGATGGGATTTAGCCAGGTGCTGACCTTTATGGGCTCCGGCGTCATTAATATCACCAAGAGCGAACCTTTCCCCGGGGTGACCGGGTGTCTGGGAACCCTATGCACCAGTGACTATTTCTACAGGCATATCATGGGATTTAATGAGCAGCAGGTGGCGCAAAAAAGAGAAGACGCCATCGCTTATTTTAACCAGGAATTCGGCATTGATGTAAAAACGCTGGTCGCACAAAAACGCATTGAATTGAAACCTTATACCGGCAATCCGGATGGCGAGTATCGCTTGTACTCCGTCGCCGGGATGGAATTACCTGCCGCCGGGTGGATTGTGCGTGACGGCGGCTTCTACATTACGGTTCTCGATAACGGCGGTATTCCGCTGGGCGGGCGCCATAACGGCGAAAAGGCCACGCCAAAAAATCAGATGTATTACGGAAACTACAATATTCTGGCGACCAGCTCCCCGCATCAGCTAAAAGAAATCGTGATCAGTTATGAGTCGAACGAAATGGCGGTGATCTCCCCGGATGGCCTGCGTACAACCTTTAATACCCGCACGCACAATGAACTCTGGGGGGAAGGCCAGAGTTACGTGAGTTACGAGTTTAAATTGAATGCCGACAAAACGGTTTTAACCAATGGTCGGGAAGTCATGACGTTTGCCAAATATCCGGCGACAAGAGACTTTCCAGACTATCCATCCTTTGCCATGAAAGGGGATGCCTACCGTTAAGGCTTTCCTGACTGCCTGAGTAAGTGAATGAGAGGCAATAATGACCTATGTGAAAACTCTGGCGGAACGCCGCCAACACCTGCCGCATTCTGAGGCAGGCGAAGGACGGCAACTGGCTCAGGCTGAGCGGTTGGGAAGTGCGGCGTTCCGCCAGGACTATGGCGTTAAATACGCCTATTCCAGTGGCTCAATGTATCAGGGAATTGCATCCCGCAAACTGGTCGTGACGATGGCCCGGGCCAGGATGATGAGTTTCTTCGGTTCGGGTGGGCTAAGCCTGCCGCTGTTGCAAGAGGCCATTTTAGGCATTCGGTCTGATCTGAACGGAGAGTCATTCGGCATGAACATGCTTGCTGACTATGAGTTTCCGGAAAAGGAAATGCGCCGGATTGAATTGTTCCTGGCCCATGATATTCGTTTTATTGAAGCCGCTGCTTATATTGCGATTACGCCTGCCTTGGTTCTTTACCGGCTGCGCGGTATTCACCTGGGGAAAGACCAACAGCTGGTCATTCCCCATATGCTGATGGCAAAAGTTTCGCGCCCTGAAGTCGCCGAGGTTTTTGCCAATCCGGCGCCGCCTGATGTCGTTGCCCAGCTCTACGCACAAGGGTTGCTGACGCCGCAAGAGGTGGAGCTGGCACCGCGGGTTCCCATGGCCCAGGATATTTGCGTCGAGTCAGATTCTGCCGGCCATACCGATCAAGGCAATGCATATGTTCTTTTTCCGGCCATTGCCCGGCTTTGCCGGGATATTTCGGCCCGGCAAGGCTATCAGAAACCGCTCAGAGTCGGGGCTGCCGGTGGCATCGGCACGCCGGAAGCCGTGATGGCGGCCTTTATGCTGGGGGCTGATTTTATCATCACCGGTTCGGTGAATCAGTGCTCGGTAGAGGCGGCGACCAGTGACGAAGTGAAAGACATGCTGCAACACATCAATATTCAGGATACCGACTATGCACCGGCCGGCGATATGTTTGAGCAGGGCGCCAAAGTGCAAGTGCTTAGGCGTGGCGTGTTTTTCCCCGCTCGCGCCAATAAGCTTTACCAGCTTTATCAGCAATATAATTCGTTGGATGAGCTGCCGCTGGCGATAAAAAATCAGCTTGAAGGTAAGTATTTTAAACGGCCGCTATCCGCCGTCTGGGAAGACGTGAAGCAATATTATCAAGCTCGCCGCCCAGAAATGCTGGAAAAGATAGAAGGGCAGCCGCGGCGTAAAATGGTGGCTGTCTTCCGCTGGTATTTTGCTTACAGCTCGCGGTTGGCGCTAGCCGGCGATCCGGAAAACAAGGTTGACTACCAGGTGCATTGCGGGCCGGCGTTGGGCGCCTTCAATCAATGGGTAAAAGGCTCCGCTTATGAAGACTGGCGTAACCGCCACGTGGATGAAATCGGGGAAATATTGATGCAGGAAGCCGCCTCGATGCTGTCGGCAAAGATCAGTTTGCTCAAAAGCGATGTTTCACCTTCTTACTCATATTCTTAAGCGGATGGCGCAGAATTTATGAAAACAGTCTATACCTTTCCCGGTCAGGGATCGCAGTATCGCACGATGGGTTATGGCCTCTTCGAACAATTTCCTGAGCTGGTGACGCAAGCCAGTCAGGCTCTCGGGTATGACATTGCCGAACTTTGCATCAAGGATCCGCAGCGCGTTTTAAACCAGACACAGTACACCCAACCGGCGCTCTATACCGTAAATGCACTCAGCTACCTGGAGCGCAAAGCGCGCGGCGCCGCGCCGCCGGATATCCTGGCCGGGCACAGCCTGGGAGAATATAACGCGCTGTTTGCCGCCGGCGCTTTTGACTTTATTACCGGACTTAAGCTGGTGCAAAAGCGCGGGCAACTGATGAGCCTTGCCCCCAAGGGGGCTATGGCCGCCGTGCTGGAAATCAATGTCGCTGATATTGAACGCATCCTGGCCGAAAGCGGTTTTCAGCACGTTGACATCGCCAATATCAACTCCCTTCAGCAATGCATCATATCCGGCGCTTATGATGAAGTGCTGGCGTTAGAGCCTCGTTTTCTCGAGGCTGGCGCACGCTTTGTTCAATTAAATGTCAGCGCGGCGTTCCATTCACGGTTGATGTCGGATATCGAAAGGGAGTTCGCCGATTACCTGACGCAGTTTACTTTCCAGCCTTTATCGATTCCCGTTCTGTCAAATGTTACGGCCCGGGCTTATCCCGGCACGGATTATCAGACGCTGCTGACCCGGCAAATATCCAGCCCGGTTCGCTGGTATGAGTCTATCTCCTGGTTGCTGGCGCAAGGCTGTGATGACTTTGCCGAAGTGGGCCCCGGCGATGTGTTAACGAAACTGCACCAACGCATTACCGAAGCGCCAATGCCGATTGCACAACCTCAAGAAGCCACAACGCGGCAGGCGTACCCCAAGGGTTCTCCGCCGGCTACGCCGCCCAAGTTCGTTTTTATGTTCGCGGGCCAGGGGAGCCAGTACTATCAGATGGGGCGGGCTTTTTATCATTCCGACGGCCATTTTCGCCAGACGATGGATCGCCTTTGCCACAAGGTTTATATGCTCAGCGGGGTGAACCTGCTGGAACAACTCTATAGCGAACGTGATGCCGCAGCTGAGTTTGACGATATCCGCTATACCCACCCGGCGCTGTTTTGCTTTGGGTACAGCCTGACTCAGATGTTGATAGCCAGGGGCATCCAACCCGCCGCAGTGGCCGGCCACAGTTTGGGGGAATACATCGCCGCCGTGGTCGCCGGGATGCTCCGGCTGGACGATGCGCTTCGGCTGGTCGTTGAACAGGCGAATTTGCTGGAGCAACATGTGCCGGCAGGAGGATTGGCCGTCGTGTTTGCTTCGCCGGACATTTTTCATCGCACCGCAGATGTCTTTTCTCGCTGCACGCTGGCCGGTGTTAATTTCGGCAAAAACTTCTTCATCTCGGGCGAACAGAGCGCTGTCGCCAGTGCGATACAGAAGCTGACGGAACAAGATATTTTGTCCTTGTCGCTGCCGGTCAGGTATGCATTCCATTCAGCTTCGATCGATGCGATCAAACCCTCATACCAAAAATTACTGGATAAAACGCCATGTTTCGCGCCAACGATGCCCGTTTATTCCTCGGTACTGGGGCGTCCCGTCGGCGCGATGCAACAAGCTGATGCCCAGGGTTATTTATGGCAAGTCATCCGAGACAAGGTCGAGTTTTCCACCCTGGTCGATTCAGTATTTTCCACCATGAGCGACCACTTTTTTATTGATGCCTCCGCCACTGGCAGCTTGTCCAACTTTTTAAAGTATTCGCAGGATTTTACCGGTCGACACGGTTATGTCTTAAACCCGTTCAGTGACGGGATGACATCGCTTGAAACTCTGTTATCGCAGGTGAAGGCGTAACAGGGGTGGTGGCTAAAAGATTCAATGAGAAGGAGTGTACGACTATGCCAATTCGAGTTTATATGTTCCCGGGACAGGGCTCCCAGCAGCCAGGAATGGGGCGAGAACTGTTCAGTCAGTTCCCTAATTTAACCCGTATTGCCGACGATATATTAGGCTATTCTATCGAGCGCCTTTGTCTTGATGACCCTGATGGCGAGCTTAATAAGACCCAATACACTCAGCCTGCCATTTATGTAGTTAATGCATTGTCTTATTACAAGAAACGGCAAGAGACCGGTATCCAACCGGATTTTGTTTTAGGGCATAGCCTGGGGGAGTTCAATGCGTTGCTGGCCGCAGAGTGCTTTGATTTCGCCACCGGCTTGAAGCTGGTGAAGAAACGCGGCGAATTAATGGCGCAGGCGGCGGGCGGCGGCATGGCTGCGGTGCTCGGGGTAAGTGAAGCGAAACTGCGGGCATTCTTGACTGAGAGAAAACTGGATACCATTGATTTAGCAAACTTTAATACTCCCTCGCAGATTGTAATTTCCGGTCGGCGTGACGATGTCACAAAAGCGTTAACTGAATTTGAGCAGAGCGGAATGCGGTGTGTTCCTCTGAATACCAGCGGTGCTTTTCATTCCAGGTTGATGCGGGACTCAATGGATAAATTTGAAAGTTACCTGCAAAATTTTCAGTTCTCAGCATTGAAGATCCCTGTCATTGCCAATACAACGGCACGGCCCTATGAAGATGACACGCTGTTAACCTGCCTGGCGCAACAAATCGCCAGCCCGGTGCGCTGGACCGCAAGCATTCAATATCTGATGAGCCTGGGTACACCTGAATTTACCGAGCTGGGCCACAGCGAAGTGGTCAGTGGCCTGGTCGAAAAAATCAAAGCAGAAACGACAGAAGACGAGTTGCAGGCAATTAGGTTACAACGTCACGGAAATGACGCCATCAAGGAAGTCGCCGATGCGATTGACAGGGTTAAACACAGCGCTACTACGCTGGCGCCTGCCGAGAAAATTGCTCAATGGAATAGCCGGTTCACGATCGGGCAAAGGGTGCATTCCACTATTTTGAACGCAGAAGCGGAAACCCGAACCGAGGCTTTGTTGCTGTTCCAACATCGTGCGGCAATCTACCTGAAAGGTTATAACGGTTACTTTGAACTCGATGAGCTAAAGCCGGTTTGACGACACGACATGGCGGCAACGTTTACGCGAAACGGCCGCCATGAACATGCCACGCACAAAACAGGCCGTTTTTTGGTGCGTTTTGAGCAAATCTGTGGGTAGCAAAAGAGCCGAATGCTTTCATATTTCACGTAGCGCGATCAAAAAAAGCAGGGGTTTTAATCCAAGCAAGTTGGACGTTCGATACCAGCGATCCTGAGTGGCTATTCATCAAACCGTTTCATTTTCGAAAAACTGTGTGCAGGTAGAGTCGCCATGGATAGAGAAGGGACAAACAGGTCGGCACATCTATTAGTATTCACTGGCGACTGTGACCAGGCACACGAGTTAGCCCTGAGAACATAACGCACATGAACAAAAATCTACTTGTCTGATCTATCGTGATGGGGAAGACAATCATGAACAATGAACTCATGCATGCTATTTAACATAATATACATTATGCGCACCTAGATAAGGATACGTAGATTCTGAGGTTTTGGCCTTTATCATGACCTTATCCACATCCTGCTTCAGATCGTGCTTTGCGCTAGCCATACTGTTCGTCCACCGCATTCAGGATCTTCGAAAACCATCTTCACAACGCGAAAGCCATTTTCATGCAGCAACTGCCGATACTCTGCCGGCGCCAGGCTTGAATGATATAATGGCTCACCTTCAAATGTGCCAATCGCTTCGCCATCACTTGTGCCACTGGTAAACATCAATGCTGCTTTGCTGCCAGCATGCTTGCGGAAGACTTTGAACATCTGACGTTGGTCATTACGAGTAAGATGAAAAAAACTGTCCCAGGCAATCAGCCCACCAAAGGTTTCATCCAGTGCCAATTCTCGCATATCTATCACTCGCCACTGCTGATGCGGAAATGTCTTCAAGCATGAGTCGATCATCGATCCTGAGCTATCAATTCCCAGCACGGCAAAACCTTGTCGAATGAAATATTCAGCGATCGGCGTTCCATTACCACAACCGATATCCAGGAGCCTTGCATTTGCCGGTACCAGGTTCAGGAATCTGTCCAGCCATGGCCGTTCAAACAGATCGGTTGTCCGCAACCTTTTCCAGGTTTCAGCATGCTGTTCGTATAAGGTGATGATCTTCGCGGCCGCAGAATGCGTCATTTGCCCTCTTCTTTTTGATCGCGCTACGTGAAATCTGAGAAAGATTGGCATTCTCTGCCTTACAGAATGCGTCAATATTTACCGGTAAAATCATACTCAACAACCAATTTTTGAACTGGCGAACGCTAAGATTCTGCTTTTCTTAAAGATCCGTTTTAGAAAAACTCTTGCTGCTACCCATTGAATCATTAATAGTTAACTTATCAGCGGTGAGCGAATACGTTATTTCACCATCTGCCGGGTCCGTACGCCAGCGTCCTATGTAATTCCGATTATTCGGCTCTGCTCCAGAACGCCACATTATTTGATTATCGCCTGTCAACTTGCAACCGAAACCCCATAGCGAACCATCTGTAGGTCGTTTATAACTAAGTTCAAAATCACCGGATTTAAGCATTTTTACTTTAATGATTTTTGGATCACGACCCATGATTGTACTTATAGCTGCCTTACATATCTTACTTGCCGTAAAATCAGCAGTCGGGGCTGCTTGGAGCTGGTTGCAAAAAACCAACCCTAACAACATGATTGTTTTTTTCATATATCCACCATCTATTCTTGTTAAGATTAGCTTTTCCGTTTGAATAACTGCAATAAACCTTTAACGGTTACATCCAGTTGACTGCCTTCATCATACAAAGCATTTCGCGTAATGCTGGTTCAATGAATTTATTTACAGCAGAGTTGTCCCACGAATTATCAATCCCTTTGTTTATTCTAAATAAAAATTGAGTTTTTGTAGTGTAATTTATTGCTTGCCCTGGCCAAGTGGCTCTATTCCCATCTGCAGAGTAATGATATTTGCAAGCATAGATTTTTCGAAACTCATTACCTATTGATGTTCCTCTGATCATTGCATCCAAGCCGCTCGAAATTATATAATGGTATAGTTCCAAGCCATGCTGCTTAGCGTAAGAATTGATTCTCTTGAACCAATCTTCAACTCCGGGAAATAAAGGTATAGCTGCTCCATGCTTAATGAGATTGCTTGAGCTTAGTTCATCTGAATTAATAGAATTTGCTTTCTCTGCAAGAAGTCCTAAATAAGACAGTATTTCATCCCCGTCATCATTCTTTGCTCGCTGCTTCACTAAACTCCAGAAATCGGCAACATCATCAATGCCCAATGCAGGCATTAACCCATGTTGAGCACAATCACCTTCCGCTAATGTCCCATCAAAGTCATAAATTAATGCACATTTCATTGCTTCACCTTTAAAAGGAAATTTTTCTTAACTCATGCTAAGGTAACGAGCTCAGTTCATGCCCTTCACCCAACTCTTATAAATGAATCCGTAGCCTCTCAGAGGCTACGGTTGTTCACATATAGATAGCTTCCATATTTTCCTAATAACTGATACGATCATCAGATCTTCTATTCCATCCAACACCATACTCTGGCACCTAATTATTTTTCACCCCAAATGGTGCTGTAATCCGTTAACCAACAAGGCCACTTTAGCAGCATATGCGATTATACAGCATAGAACATTGTGTGCCGATCATTTAGGCTTACTTTAGATTTAGAACACGACATTTGAACGTAGTAACTAAGGGTGACATTTCAACTTCGGGTAGGTATAAGAACCCATACGTAGATTAGCCCCATTAATTTGTAACAATATTCCGATAATGTGACGAACTTCAATGTTCAGCCAAAATACTAATTGAATTAGCTTTAGGTTACCCCCATTACCTTTTTGATAGTCTCAGCGAAGCTATCACCCTCCTCTTTAGGCATTTATGTGTAACGGAGATGTTATGGGAATCAAACCTGGGCCAAAACCGATAGCTAAATCGACCGGAAAAGAAGATAAACGACAACGAGTAACGCCAGAAAATAAGCCTAAGCATCCTGGCTTAAAAGAACATGATCATAAAACAGGTGAATAAAACCTTTATTTTGTGCAATAACCTCTTCAACCGGTAAGGTCCCAGACCCTGCCGGTTTTAACTAAAACCATGTCAGTCAAAATGGCACAGCTCCAGATAACTATCGATGACTTTCAATCCAACATTCAAAGCCAGTCGGAATGTGGATTGTGCTGTCTAAGGGCGCGTCTTCAAGGCTTGTTGCTTAGAAAAAACGTCTCAAGCCTCAGCTTCTGTACGCCGTCTTCAGTGAAATTTTCAGGTGAAAGCCAGCCAACTAGAGACTTCTCAATGACCGGCCATTCAGTATCTATAACAGACAACCAGTCGGTATCACGGTTACGCTGTTTACGGGTCATGGCTTGACGAAATCTCCCTTCAAATATGAACCCCATTCTCTCGGCTGCCTTCCTTGAAGCCTCATTCAGTGAATCACAACGCCATACAACCCGGCGATAACCCAGAGAAAAGGCGTTATGCAGCAACAAGTAAATGGCCTCAGTTCCCATGGCAGTTCTTTGCATAAGCGGTGACCAAGTAACATGCCCTATTTCCAGCGCACCGTTAACCGTATCCATACAGCTAAAGCAGACAACCCCAACCGGGGCTGCACTTTTTATGTCCGTCACGACCCATGAAACAAGGTTACTGTCTTCGATTTTATTCTTAAGCCAAGACATCATTTCCTCTAGACAGGCCGGCCTTTCGGCGGCAAGCCAGGTCCAGTCTCTGTCATCCTCTGCCATAGAAAATGCATGGAATAGACCCTCGCAGTGGCTTATCTCAAGGGGCGAGAGATTACAGTATTGGCCGTTAAGCGGGCTATGGTCCGGGAGAGATACCGGCTGCCACTCAGGCAAGGAAAAGCCAACTGGCTGACCATAAATATTTGTATTCAACACGTTCACCTTTTGTTTTTTCAGCGATTTTGGGCCGGCAGATTTCGCCAAAATAGGTCGTTTAGATACTGCAAATTAACACGTCTGGCCCTCATTAAGTGACATTGTCACCTGAAATCACCTGCGTGAACAGCGGTTCGGCCAGGAAATGTGCACACAGATTATCAATAACCAACTGGACCGTTGCAGCAATAGCTTCGGGAGAGCGCCCGGCGATATGCGGCGTTAAAATAACGTTGGTTAGCTGCGCAAGTTCCGGCGGCACATTGGGTTCACCCTCTACCACATCAAGAGCCGCACCGGCGATACGTTGATGTTGAAGGGCGCGGATAAGCGCCGGTGTATCCACCACGCTACCACGCGCAATGTTGATCAGAAAGCCGTTTGGACCCAGAGCATCAAGCACCTCCGCGTTAACAATGTGGCTGGTTTGCCTGCCGCCGGGGGTTGCGATCACCATAAAATCAGCCCATTCGGCCAGGGCAACCGGGCTTGTACAATAGCCATAAGGCGTATCGTTACGCGGCTGGCGGTTGTGGTAAGCCACGGGCATCTCAAAGCCCCTGGCCCCGCGCTGGGCAATCTGCATGCCGATGTTTCCGAGGCCGAGGATCCCCAGTTTTTTGCCGAAAACCATCGGGCGCGGTTGCCGTGCTTGCTTCCATTCCCCCCGGCGAACGGCTGCATCGGCCTGAGGGATCCCACGGGCAATGGCCATCAGCAGCGTTATCGCATGGTCGGCAACCGAAGCATCATTGGTGCCGGGGCCATGCGTCACGACAATACCCCGCACCTGCGCGGTAGCGAGATCGATATTTTCGTAGCCCGCACCGAGTGCACAGATAATTTCAAGCGCCGGCAGCGCGGATATGTCGTCTGCACTGAGCCCAATGGAACCGTTGGTCAGCACAGCCTGCACATCGACCCTTGGTTTTTGCGCAATCCATTCCGCAACCGAGCTGACGGCATGGACAGTAAAACCCGCCAGTTCAAGCCGGGCATGATGTTCGCGCGCAAGTTCAACCAGTATCAGAAGATGGCGTTTCATAGAAAAGGTTCCGGCGGCAAGAAAGGCTATCGCCAGAATACCGCGCCGGTGCGCGGACCTTAAGTCGGAAAGTGCTGATTACGAATCTGCGCCTCGGTTCGCTGTGATGAATGGCCACCCTTAGCTTGGCGTAAGCCCTTTTTTCAGGTGTGACGCCCTTATGCGCAATTCTCCCTGACGCCACTCACCTTCTGGCGTGACGCGTTCATCGATAAGGCGATTCAGCGCTTCCGCGATAAGACGATCAAGCCGCTGGCTGTAACTGGTCAACGCCCAGCTTGGCGCGCTGGCCTCGTCGATATCGTCAAAACCCACTACGGCGATTGCGGTTAACGGACCTTGCCTTAAGGCTTCGAGAGCTCCCAACGCGAGGACATCGTTTTCACAAAATAGCGCATCGACCTGCTCGTTAATTGGGGTTGAATGCATGTAATCGGTCATCAGCTGAAAGCTGCATTGCCGATCATAATGTCCGGCGGTTAATACCTGATCCAGGTGCAGACCCGCAGCCACCAGAGTGTCTCGATATCCTTCCATTCGCAGCAAATGGCTGCTTAGGGTGTCAGGTCCTTTCATGTAGCCAAATCGCTGATGCCCTTGAGCGATCAACAGGTTGGCGATCTCTCTACCAGCCTGATAACCGTCAATGTTAACAATATCAATGTGTTTCCCTTCGGTGTTGCGGCACACTTGCACCAAGGGGATCTGATGCAAGTCTTTCGCGATCGCAGACCATTCTTCCGTCAGAGATGTGCCCAGAAACAAGATGCCATCTACCTGCAACTGGTCGGCCAAGGACATTGCCGCCCGGTAGTTCTCCCCAGCGGTAATATTAAGCAAAAGTGCCATATACCCCCGGGCTTGTAGTTGTTTCGTCACCACATCGAGCATCATCATCGAATGCGGGTTTTTCAACTCATCAATTGCCACCCCAATAATGTGGGTCTTTTTTTGAGACAAACTGCGTGCCAGGAGATTGGGCCGATAGCCCAGTTCTGAGGCCGCAGCCAATACGCGTTCACGCGCCTGCTCCGAAATGGAAGCGCCGGGGATGAAAGCGCGCGATACCGTCCATTTCGATACCCCCGCCTTTTGGGCAACGTCGCTGGCGGTGGCTTTATGGCGTTTTATCACTGTTTTTGTCATATACCTGTATCCGAAGGTTGAAAGGTGCATCCTGCATTTGAGCATGGCTTTCTCGATTGTTTTTATTTTTGCACCCGATTGCAAATAGAAATTGCAATCGGGTGCAAAAAGTAACGGTTTTGTGACAAACTGCGCCCTTTCCGCTTTTGCTCTATTGACCAAATTTTGACTCTGTATGAAATTTAACTCACCGTTCAGGATGGCTCTAAGATATTCGCAGCTTTTTTTTACCCCTAATTGCACCCGGGTGCAGGAATGGGTAAAAAACAGAACGCGACTGCGCCATTCACTGTGCTTTGCCATAACAACAACCTTCCCTTACAGGATACTAAGATGAAAAAAACAAGACTGCTGTTGATGTTATTGAGCTCGATGTTGGTTTGTACCGCTCAAGCAAAAACCAACCAGGTCGGCGTAGCTCTGGCTAATTTCGATTTAAATTTTATTTCGATATTACGGACTCAAATGGCCCAGGAGCTGGAAGCGCAGAAACTGAAAGGACAGTTTTCTGATGCCAAAGGCGATGTGGCTTTACAGGTGCAGCAAGTCGACGACCTAATCAATCAAGGAGTCGATGCCATCATTCTTAACCCTGTAGATACACAAGGCGTTAAGTCGATGATCGTCGCCGCCAGACGCGCCAATATTCCCTTGATATTTGTAAACCGTAAACCGGAAGTGAAGCTGGAAGGCGCAACGGCTTACGTGGGTTCGGATGCTGCATTAAGCGGCACCCTCCAGATGGAAGCGCTGGCGAAAAAAATGAACTACCGAGGCAATGTGGCAATACTTATGGGCGCCCTATCCAACGAAGAAACACGCGAGAGAACCCGGGCTGCGGAAGCTGTTATCGCCAAATACCAGGAAATGAAAGTGGTGGAAAAGCAAACGGCAAAATGGCAGCGCAATGAGGCTGTTGATGTGGTGTCCGGTTGGTTATTAAACGGCCTGCCTATTGACGCTATTGCCGCCAATAACGATGAAATGGCCATTGGCGCAATCATGGCGCTAAAGCAGGCCAAAAAGACCGGTGTTCTGGTTGCCGGTATTGATGGTACGCCCGACGGCCTGCAATTTATCAAGAATGGTGAAATGGCCGTCACCATTTTCCAGGATGCCAAAGCCCAGGCGACAGGTGCTGTGAAAGTGACAAGGGCTATGTTGGATCACGAAAAAACAGAGGCGTATAACTGGGTACCTTACGAGATCGTCACCAAAGAAAATTTCCAAAAATTCGCACAGATTAGTCAGAAATAACTCCTGTACCAAAGACCATCAAACATCCGTTTTTTAACCCGAACTGCACCCGGGTGCAGTAATGATAATTTGAGGAATCAATATGTTAAACGGTGAAAAAAGTATTACCCGCCCCTTGCGTTGGGCCATGGTCGGCGGTGGCCGCCTCAGCCAGGTCGGTTACAAGCATCGTTCAGGCGCTCTACGCGATAACACCGCCTATCAACTTGTTGCCTGCGCTTTCGACATTGACGCGGCACGCGGGCGTGATTTTGGTATCAATCTGGGTGTGCCTTCCGAACGCTGTTATGACAACTACCAGCAACTGCTGACAGAAGAAGCCAAAAGAATCGATGGTATTGAGGTAGTGACCATTGCAACTCCCAATGGAACCCATTATGAAATTGCCCGGGCGGCACTGAATGCCGGCATCCACGTTATCTGTGAAAAACCATTGTTCTTCACCACTGTGGAAGCGAAAGAAATCAAAGCGTTGGCGGAAGAAAAAGGACTCATCGTCGGGGTTACCTACGGGTTCTCCGGCCACCCTTTGCTGATGCAGATGCGGGCAATGATCGCCAAAGGCGACATTGGCGACGTGCGCATGGTTGAGCTGCAGTACACCCATGGTTTCAGCTCGAACGAAAGTGCGGACAAGTTCAGCGACGCGCAGAAATGGCGTATTGACCCCAAAATTGCCGGCCCATCTTTTGTGCTGGGCGATATTTCCACCCACACCTTTTACATTTCGCAACTGGTTTTGCCCGAGATGAAAATCAAATCCCTGTTATGTGATCGGCAGAGTTTCATCCCCTCCCGCGCCCCTCTTGAAGATAATGCCATGGTGCTTATGCATTATGAAAACGGAGCCGTCGGCCGCATGTGGGCATCGTCTATCAATGCAGGTTCAATGGACAGCCAAAGCATTCGCATCGTGGGGTCGCGGGCCAGCCTGGAATGGAGCGATTACAACCCCGGCGAATTGAAATACGAGGTCCAGGGGCAACCCAACCAAACGCTGCATCATGGCATGCCGTATCTGGATGAAAGCGCGCTGGCTGATGAAAGACTCGGCGCTCTTCATACCGAGGGTCTGGCAGAATCCTGGGCCAACATCTACCTCAAATTCGCTATCGCCATCAGCGCCAGCCAGCGTGGCGACCGGCAAACGCTGGATTCGCTGATCTATCCGAACATCAACGCCGGGCTGGAAGGCGTGCGTTGGATTGAAAACTGTGTTCGTTCTGCCGATAACGGCGCCACCTGGGTTAACTACGAATAAGGAAATAACCATGAGACTTTCATTCTGTACCGACAGCCTTGGCCATCTGCCCTTTGAGCAAATGCTGGACAGGTTGCTGGAGCTGGGTGTGCACGGTGTCGAGATGACTACCGGGGGATGGTCTTCCGCCCCGCATATGCAGACCGACGAACTGTTGACCAACCCTACCAAACGCCAGTATCTGCTCCAGGCATTGGCCAGTCGCGGCATGGAGATTGCTGCACTTAATGTTTCCGGCAATCCCCTCGACCCTGGCGAACTGGGGCAGCGTCATAAAAGCGACACCGATAAAGCGCTGGAACTTGCCGGTCTGCTGGGCGTAAAAAAGATTGTTATGATGAGCGGTCTGCCGCCGGCGAGTCCTCATGATACGATCCCGAATTGGATCACTTATACCGTCAGTTGGCCACCTACGCTGAAAAACTGCCTGGATTACCAATGGAATGAGGTGGCTATCCCCTATTGGCAAGGGCTTGTACGCCGGGCAAAGGAAAGCGGTGTCGAACGATTTGCGTTGGAGAACTTCAGCTCAATGCTGGTCTGGAACCCAGAAACGCTGTTCCGGCTACGTGATGCCGTCGGCCCGATGGTGGGTCTGAACCTCGACCCCAGTCACCTGATCTGGATGGGGGCGGATCCCATCGCGGCGGCGCGTGCCCTCGGCCCTGCCATCCATCACGTGCATGGTAAGGATGTCAGGCTGGAACGTGGACTGGTTGGTGTTAACGGGTTACTGGAAACCAAGCCGGTGGAAGATGTTGCCAACCGGGCCTGGAACTACGTAGCCGTCGGTTGTGGGCAGGATCTGCAATGGTGGAAAGAGTTCTTCTCCGTCGTGCGCATGATGGGTTACAACGACTGGGTATCACTTGAAATGGAAGATTTAACCATGTCGGTGGACGCGGGCGTAACCTCGTCCATTCTTGCCCTGCAACAAACTATCAGCAAATAAACACCATGCTTGATAAAGAGCAGTGGCGGCATATCTGTTTGCTTTATGTAGCCACTGCTATTTTTTGATATCAACGCGCTATTGATATTCAAAGTTAGATTTAGTGAATTATCCCAGAAGCTGGCTGGCATCCATTAGCTCACTGCCGCGACGATATGCTCACGCAGCCATTGATGCGCCGGATCGCGGTGCGACCGTTCATGCCACAGCATGGCCATTTCGAATCCGGGGACCTCGATGGGTGCTTCAACCACCTGTAGCGCCCGGTTATTGCGCACCAGCCGCCAAGGCAGCATAGCCACCAGATCGGAGCTGGCCAGAACAGACATGATAAACAGGAAATGGGGAACCGAGAGCACCACCCGGCGCTGCAGGCCGGCCTCTGATAATACGCTGTCCGTATTGCCGAAAAATCCCCCGCCGTCCGGCGATACTACCACGTGCTCCAGCCGGCAGAACTGTTCCAGCGTAGGGGTTACCGCCAGTTGAGGATGACCGGCGCGGCCTGCCAGGACGTAACGTTCGCTAAACAGGGTGCGCCGCCGCAGATTCTCTGGCGCCCCTTCATGAGTATGAAAAGCAAGATCAATTTCCCCTTGCTCCGCCTGCCGGGCGAGGCGAGCGGGCACGGCTTCGAACACCGCCAAGCGGGTGCCCGGAGCCAAAGAACGCAGGCCAATCAAGGCGGGTAAGACGATGGTCGACTCACCATAGTCGGAGGCGGCCACCCGCCAGGTATTGCCGGCACTGGCGGGATCAAAAGGACTGGCGGGCGCCACGGCTTGCTCCAGCGCCTCAAGCGCTTGCCGCAAAGGTTCGCGCAGCGCCTCGGCCCGTGCGGTAGGCCGCATGCCTCGTGGCCCCGGCAGCAACAGCGGGTCGCCAAAAATATCCCTCAGCTTGGCGAGATGCACGCTAACCGAGGGCTGCGAGAAATTAAGGCGCTCCGCCGCTCGCGTCACATTATGTTCGGCGAGCAAGGCATCCAGCGTCACCAGCAAATTGAGGTCCAGTCGTCTGAGATTAGTCATGGTAATACCTGGAATATTGGAAATTCATTTCTACTATACCTGACAAAAACCTACCCTGCTTTTATCTTGCAACGGAGGTCTACCATGAATGTTCTTCTCGTTTACGCACACCCAGAACCGCAGTCACTGAACGGTTCGCTGAGGGATTTTTCAATCAAGCGGCTGGAAGATGCCGGGCATAGCGTTCAGGTATCCGACCTTTACGCCATGCAGTGGAAAGCCGTGCTCGACGCGGATGACAGCACGGCAACACAAACGGGCGAGCGGTTCGATCCTGCACGCGATTCCCAACGTGCATTTGCCGATGGGCTGCAAAGCAAAGACATTGAACGCGAACAGCAAAAGCTGCTGTGGGCTGATACGGTGATCCTGCAATTCCCGCTGTGGTGGTTCTCGATGCCGGCGATCCTCAAAGGCTGGGTGGAACGGGTGTACGCCTACGGTTTTGCCTATGGCGTGGGGGAACATTCCGATACCCACTGGGGCGATCGCTATGGTGAGGGTACGCTGGCCGGAAAACGCGCCATGCTGATGGTCACCGCCGGTGGTTGGGAAACGCATTACGGCCCGCGCGGGATCAACGGACCTATGGATGACATTTTATTCCCGATCCAGCATGGGATTTTGCATTATCCCGGTTTTGACGTCCTGCCGCCGTTCGTGCTCTATCGAACCGACAAGATAGACCCAGTGCGGTTTGCCGCAGCCTGCGAGGCACTCGGGCAACGTTTGGACAACCTGCAGGATACCCCGCCTATTCCGTTCCGGCGGCAAAATGCCGGGGAATACCATATCCCCGAGCTGTCCCTGAAAGAGCATATCGCGCCAGGTCGTTCGGGGTTCACTGTGCATAGCAGCGATAATCAATAACTCTACCGCGCGCGTCATTTAATACGGCGCGCGCGGTGCAGGGCTAGTTCAGATTGGCGATAAAGGTTCGATACTCTGACGCGCTGCGTTCAATATCATGATGATTTAAGGGTTCAACTTCGGCGTCCGGGGTATTTTCCTTGCCGTAGAACGCATGGAATGAACCGTATTTTGCCCGCACATAGTTAATCGTGATTTCAAAAGGCCGCAAAATTTCATCCAGGGAGTACTTATATCTGCCCTCCTGCGAGTAACCCTTCTCGCTAATCCCCGCCGTGACGGCCAGCGCAATCTTGCGATCTTTCATCTTATAACCACTGCTCGAACCATAGGCCCAGCCATAGGTCAGCACATCATCCAGCCACTTCTTCAGGAGCGGCGGCGAACTGAACCAGAATACCGGAAACTGCAGCACGATTTTTTCATGTTGCTCAATCAGTTGCTGCTCTTTTTCGACATCGAATCGCCAGTCTGGATAGACTTTATACAACTCATGAATAGTATAAAGATCGGGATATTTCCTCAGTTCATTCAGCCAGGTTTTATTTATCATCGAGTTTTCGATATCGGGATGCGCGACTACCACCAGCGTTTTCATTCAGACTTCCCCTTTCAATGAGTTCACCGGGGCATCATATGCTATGCTTTCTTAATGTAAAATACGCACACTGACTACATATACTAACCTTTAGGAAAGTATCAAATGAACGTTGAAGATATCTGCAGCCCAACGGGCATCGACCTGGAACAGACCGGATATGGCTATACGCTGTCGGTGATCAGCGGGAAATACAAAATGATTATCATGTACTGGCTGGCGCAATATAAGCCGGTATTACGCTTCAATGAATTGCAGCGCTGCATCGGCACCATCTCTTATAAAACGCTAAGTTCGACGTTAAAGGAGCTGGAAAGAGACGGCATCGTCGTCAGAAAGGAATACCCGCAGATCCCGCCCAAGGTCGAATACAGCCTCTCGGAGCGAGGCCGCACGCTGATCCCGGTCATAGATATGATGTGTGCCTGGGGGGAAACTCACCGCGCTGAAGCGCTCAGCCCTGCGGACGAATAAATAATTGTTCGGTCATCGGTTGGCCCCACTGCTCGCCCGGCTGCTCTTCTGCAAGGACAAAGCCGACGCTTTCATACAGATGCCGGGCCGCATCCAACCCTTTGAACGTCCACAGGTGCGTTTCACGGAACCCGCGTTTATCGCAAAAAGCTACCGCCCGGTTCAGCAATTTCCGGCCCACACCGCTGCCGCGCAGGCTGTCGTCAATGATAAAGGCGCGCAGATGAGCGCGGTTATCGCCCAGTGATTCGCCGTCGATGGAAACAGAGCCGACAATTCGGCCGCTGCTGAGTGCGGACCAGGTTTCGTTCAGCGGGTGAGACAGGCGCCCGGCGAGATCGGCCAGCGCCATACCCACTTTAGATTCAAAAAAGGCACCGAATCCCACCGCCCGCGAATAATACTGCATATGCATTTCCAGCGTTCTGGCGACAAAACCAGGTCGGTAGCCGCTGACAATCTCTGTCTCCGGTACCGGCGCTGTCTCACCGGCCCGGTGAGCGCGCAATGCGTCAGCATAGGTTTGCAAACCGGCGGCAATGCCGGCGCTGGCCGTCGCCGGCAGAGTGTCCAGCGCATTCAGCACCTGCCGTTCGGCAAAACGATTAATCCCCGCCAAGGTTTGCCGCCCTTGTTCCGTCAGCCGCAGAATTTTCTCTCGCGCGTCACGCTCGCTGGGTTGCGTAGCCAGTTCTCCCGCCTTGATTAACTTGTTCAGCATACGACTGACGCTGGATTTTTCCAGATTGAGCACCGCACACAGCTGCGCGGCGGTATCAACCTGCCGATCGCCTATTTCGATCAACGCATGCACGGCGGAAGGCGGCAAGTCAGTCCCCGCCAGGGTGTTGCCCATAAAACCCAGCTCACGCACCAGGTGGCGTGAGGCATCCCTGATGGGGTGTAAATACAGGCGGCTTTCGGCGATTGGCATAATAGGCTCTCTGATATGGTTGTATATTACAACTATATCAGAGGAAGCCATAAATTCAATAGTACCAATCAAGACCCCTGCTCTGGCCGTTGCAGGCGGTGTCCGTCTCCTATCACCCATGCCGCCAGCATCAGTAAAACTGCACCGCCGATCAAGGGGGCGTCCACGCCAATGGAGTCCAGCAAGTGCCCGCCGAACGCCCCGCCCAGCATGATGGCTAACTGAATGGACGCCACCATCAGGCCACCGCCGCTCTCCGGTTCGTCATTAATCTCTCTGGCAAGCCAGGTCGACCAGCACACCGGAATGGCCGCGTTCAACATGCCCCATCCGACCATCATCACCGCGACGCCTGCCAATACATGGCCCGCACCGACCATGCCGAGAGTCACCACCGCCAGGCAGACCGGCAACCAAACCAGCAGCCGATACAGATGATTGCGCTGCAGCATGGCGCTGGCGAAATGCGTGCCGACAAAACCTGCGCCCCCCAAGCCCAACAACAGCAAGGAGAGTTTGTTTGAGTCGACACCGGTCGCGCCTTCCAGAAAGGGGCGGAAATAGGTGAATGCGGCAAAGGCTCCGGCAAAGGTCAGCATGACCGCAAGCATACCTATGGCGACATAGCGGCGTTTGAGCAAACCGAACAGACGTGTGACCGGGATGGTGGCCTGCGGCGGCATCGACGGCAGGCTTTTCGCCTGCCAGACGAGGTTGATCAAAACCAGAGGAACCAGGCCCGCAAACACCCAACGCCATCCGACGAGCCCACCCAAATAGGCGCCAATCGGTGCCGCGAAGGCGGTGGCAACCGCGTTACCCATGTAAATGGTGCCAAGCGCTTTGGGCACCCGGTGCGCAGGAACCAGGCGGATCACCGTGGCGGTAGCCAACGACCAGAAACCGCCCACGGCCAAACCCAGCAGTGCGCGGGCGACCATTAACAAGGAAAAGCTGGGTGCCAGAGCGATCAGAATCAGTGACAGCAGCATAAGCACCGTCATGCTCATCAATACATAACGGCGATCAAAGCGGCCTGCTATCGGGCCGATAAACAAGCTGGCCAACACTGCGAACAAACCTGAGATGGAAATTGCCTGCCCGGCCATGCCCTGTGTGGCATGCAAATCGCCGGCGATAGGCGTCAGCAGGCTGACAGGCATAAACTCTGAGGCGATCAGTAGTGCTACGCACAACGCCATGGAACCGACAGCACTCGCCAGAGAGCTTCTTGACGAGGATCGGGTTGAGGTGGTCATGGGTTACTCCGAAATGAAAATATCCCCGTTAAACGCCAGGGGCATATTATGGGCAATGAAGATGAATGAACGCAGTCAAATACACATCAGATTCAATTCCCAAGGGAGATTGTTACGTGCATGATCCCCGGTCGGTTAAGGGCCTCGATGCCTGAAGTGATTTTGCCAATTTTGATAACCCCTGCGGCTTCAGGTCCCGGACCTCGGTAAAAAGCAATGTTTCCCCACGGGGCATAATAAGCAATATCCCCGGTGGCGCCGGCATCAGACTCGGGGGCCGCGTCTTGCGAAAGGCGATGTGGCAGCGAGCCACTGATTTTCTCCGCATCACCGTAGTCTTTCAGCGTTAAGGTGAGTGGCAGCAGCTTGACGAAACTCCGCGCCGTCGGATTATCCTCAAGCGTTGCCGTCAGAGAGGTGGAACCTATGACTAATCGAATATCATGCATTTTTACCTGCCTGGTCGCAGCCTCCTTTTGGTTATCGGAGCTGACCTGAGCCGCTTGTAGTGTGCCGACTGTCGACAGCATAAAGAGCAGTGCAATCCGCACAGAGATTTTTTCCATGGCCTGTCCTTTTAGTCGACGTCTTCTCCACGCTGTTACCCGTGAAATAAACTCAGGTTGAAGGCCGCATTGGTGTGTGCGGCCTTATATATTGCGCAGACGAAACGCTTACTTCAGATTGCCGTGGAAGAAGGAAGCCAGCTTGGCGAACGGGATCAGGTCGGTTCGGTCGTAGAGATCCACATGGCCGGCACCTGGTACGATGACCAATTCTTTAGGCTGGCCGGCCAGTTTATAGGCCTCTTCGCTGAACTCACGCGAATGAGCTTCAGAACCCGTGATGAACAGCATCGGGCGAGGAGAGATCGTCTCAATGTCGTTGAACGGATAGAAGTTCAGGAACTTGACGACGCTGGTCAGCGTTGGGTGAGTAGTCAGCGCCGGCGACGAACCTTTAGGGGTGAATTCGCCACGCGGCGTCCGGTAATAGTCATAGAACTCGCGCTGGATAGCTGGGGTGTCCGCTGTCAATTCATGCACGGTACCACTGACGTATTCGGTTTTTCCGCCCGCGAACTCCACATCACGTTGTTCGGATGCCGCGGCGATCATCTGCTTTCTCTGCTCCAGCGTTTGCGAATGCTTGAGCCCATTGCGCGCTGCCGCGCCCATATCATACATACTGACCGTCGCAACGGCTTTAATGCGTGAGTCGATTTTCGCGGCGCTGATGACGAAGCTGCCGCTACCGCAAATGCCCAGCACGCCAATCTGCTCTTTGTCTACCCCGGGTTGGGTTCTCAGATAGTCAACGGCTGCGCTGAACGCCTCTGCGTAAAGGTCTGGCGCAACGACGTTGCGGGGTTGCCCGTCACTTTCCCCCCAAAAGGACTGATCGATAGCCAGCGTGACAAACCCTTGTTCAGCGAGTTTCTGCGCATAAAGGTTCGAACTCTGTTCCTTCACCGCCCCCATCGGGTGGCCAATGACTATGGCAGGATAGTGGGCGCCCTGCTTCCGATTTTTGGGCATGTAAAGGTTCCCTGCAATCTTCATTTTGAATTGATTGTTAAAGGTGACCTTTTGCGTCGTTACTCTATCGCTCCGGTAAAAATTATTTGCGCCGTTAGACATATCGGCTGCCATAGAGGTGAATGAACTGACCAGCAGGGCCAGTGATAAAGCTATTTTCTTCATCTGATTACTCTCGATTGAAATAGTGAAGTTAATTTCTTCGGTGTTGGTTTAAATAAATCGGGAAATAAAAACTCAAACCTGAACGCAGGTCATTTATTTAAACGCCTCATTTCAAGCTTATGTAAAGGGCCTGTCGACGCAGTCAATATAGCAACAATGATTAGAACAATTAATGCCAAAAATCTTTACGCTTTTGTGAGAAAAATTCATCAATGGTTTTCCCTCATCCTGCATTTGGGTAAGATGATACACACTCAGGCACCCGCCCAATCAACGCCTGAACCCAGCCCCAGAGGAGAAGCAAAGTGGATGATCTAAAGGCGTTTCTGTGCATTGCCAGATTGCAGAGCTTTACCAAAGCGGCGGCGGAGATTGGCGTTACCCCTTCGGCCCTGAGCCACACGATTAAAACGCTGGAGGCAAAACTGGGGTATCGCTTGCTGACCCGAACCACCCGCAGCGTGGCCCCCACCGAAGAAGGCGAAATGCTTATGCGTAACCTGGGGCCCTTATTCGAGCAGATAAACGATGAATTGGAAAAGTTGGGGGCGATGAGGAACACACCGACCGGGACGATTCGCCTCACCGGTGCCGATGATTCCGTTCAGTACCTTATTCGACCTGTGCTGGCAGATTTTCTAAAGAAATACCCTGAGATTAATATTGAAATCGGTATCGATTACGGCTTTACCAATATCGTCCAGGAGCGCTTTGATGCGGGTATACGCCTGGGCGAGTCTATTGACAAGGACATGGTGGCGGTAAGGATCAGCCGGGACTGGCGATTATGCGTGGTGGCTACACCCGTTTATTTCCAGCAATATGCCGCCCCGCAAAGCCCTAACGATCTTATCCGGCATAACTGCATTAATATCCGCCATTCAATCACCAGCGGCGTTTATGCCTGGGAATTTGAAAAAGGCAAACGTCAGTTCAGCGTAAAAGTTAAGGGGCAATTCACGGCAAACAGCACCCTGCATCAGTTGGACGCCGTGCTGGCGGGTATCGGCATTGCTTACCTACCCGATTACTTGGTCGCCCCTTATCTCCAGAGCGGGCAACTGACAGAAATTCTCTCTGAATGGTGCCCGTATTTTCAGGGGTATCATCTTTATTATCCTCATCGCCGCCACGGTTCGCCGGCCTTTATGGCACTGGTCGACATCCTGAAGGAAAATTACCGCAAGACTCTTTAGCCACTCGCAGAAGTTGACCTTCGTTATCCCCGCCAGAACTGGCGGGAAGATACCGGGAAAGTTTCCCCTAAAGCCAGATCGTTTTTTGGTAAAGAGAGAAATTCCCATAGGGAAATAATTTCCTGGCTACGCCCTTCTTATTTTATTTTTTTGGCAAAAATAAATAGGAGAAGACTTAAACTTCAAACAATGAATATTTATTTAATTATAAGTTTATAGTATGTGGTTATATGAGTTTCCTGCAAGCAATGCTCAATGTGAAATTTACTCATCGACAAAGGTCGGAATTTACAGCTGATGTTTTTCAGGTAAACTGCGCACAGTCACGGAAATGCTCATTTTTGTGATTACTTTACTTATTTAAGTGCAGTCTATCACCCATTGATCGCAGCCTGATATTTATGATGGGGATATCCGTATATTTTACATGAGAATGCCTGCATGTCCGTACTTAAAACCTTACCCAAACAAATATCGTTATGGGATTTAAACTTGTTTTTCCTTGTAGCCAAATGGCTTAGCTTCAACCGGGCAGCTCAGGAAATGGGTATTACACCTGGATACGTAACTAAATGTATCCATTCGCTTGAAAAAGCTCTGGATACCAAGCTTTTTGTTCGTACTACCCGCCAGGTGATGCTGAGTAAAAGCGGTGAATTCTTTTTTAGTAAAGTTAAAGATATTCTTGGCGACGTTGAAGATGCCATTTTTGGCATAAATGCCTTGCAGGACGTGGCCAGCGGTAATGTGAGGATCAGCTGTAATACTTATTTGGGCCAAAACCATCTGGCACCGGTATTGTCTTTAATGGAGCGGCAAAACCCCGGCTTAAACATATGGCTGGATCTGACCAATCAACAGAACGATTTGATTGCAGACGATATTGATATCGATATCCGTATTGGCAGCGTGAAAGAGCCACACCTTGTAGCTTACAAAATAGCCACCAGCTTTCGTGTGCTTTGCGCCTCGCCGCTCTATCTCAAACGCCACGGCACCCCTGCGGAGCTTGACGATCTCAGCAATCATAACTGTATCCTGTACCGCCCTCGCGAGGAAAGTATGGGACTGTGGAGGCTTGCGGACAGCCACGACGGGACAGAAAAAAAAGTTAAAGTGAGCGGTACGCTGTCCGCCAGTCACAGCGACGTAGTCAAAACCTGGGCGATTAAAAATCACGGTATCGCCATGCTGCCGCTCTGGGGGGCAGCCCCGGAATTGGCCTCTGGGGTATTGGTCAGGGTTTTACCGCATTACCGGCAATCTGCCGATATCATCGCGGTCATCAAGAGCCAGGAGAAAAAAACGCATCTCATCCGTAGCTGCGTAGATTTTATAAAAACTCACTTACAGGCCGCCCTTCCCCCAGATAATCATCTTGATGATTAAAAATAGATCTGCACTTTGTTAACGCAACGACATCGAGAGAAACAGCAATGAAGCAAGGTATAGACATCAAAATTTTTGGCCTTACCGGCAACGTGGAAGATATCAATGCAGAAGTCTATGCAATATTGGATAAATGCTTTTCCCATATCGCCGCAGGAAAAAAAACCGTCAACAAATCAGGCGTATTGGCCTATTTAGTGGAGGAAATAGAAGCGCAATCCTGTGATTACACCAGGAAACTGTACCGCGTTGCGATTGAAATGGTTGGAATGGCGCCATCTGAATAACCATTTGTTTTTATTTTCTTCAAAACAATTACTTCCTGTTTGGAAAGTTACTTTTTCCCTCGGAAGAGTGTACAGCACAAAGAGTCATGACTAGATTTTCTGGATTATAAAAGTGATTCAATCACATGTAATAGCATTATCGATTTATTTTGGCGTATCCTTTCGCCCTTTTTCCCCACCAGCGATATATCCTCGTTCATCGTGGCATTAGCGAAGGCACAGGTGGCCGAACAAACCGTAACAGTAGGTAAAATGAGGGGCAGCAATCAATGAGTGGGAAAAACTACATCTATAGCCAATATGATAAGTCCGTTTTGGCTGACGGCAATGATCCATCCGTTTATAAAAGTATCGATCTCTTCTGGCATTATCAGGAGCGCGGTAGTTTTACCCTGAATGGTAAAGCGTCTCAGAGCGCCGAGTCGGCAGGGATCAACCTGGCTCGCCCATTGCTAACCTGGAATGGCACAGGCCAGGAGGCGACAGGCAAAGGCGCAACGGTCACTTTTGCCTTCCCGACCTGGAGTGAGCATGATCAAAATGGCTATGGTGATGGCGGGTTAAGCGGGTTGGACGCTACGCAAAGGGCGTTTGCCAAAGCATCACTGCAAGCCTGGGCCGATGTCGCCAACCTGAAATTTAAGGAATTGCCCGCTTCTCAAAGCCAAAATGCGCAGATCAAATTCGGCAATTTTACTCAGGTTAAAGATGATGACTCTAACTATGCGTTGTATCCGCATACGTTAGAAAATAACCAACCTATCCTCGACGATTGGGGCAAAGACATGTCAGGCCAGGTATGGGTTCTTGATCTGCCAGAAAACCGCGATCCTGCCTCAGGCGGGGGTTACGGCGCACAGGTTTTTACCCATGAAATTGGCCATGCGCTGGGGCTTGATCACCCGGGAAGCTATAACGGCGGCGCTCCCACCTATCGAAATGACGCAGCCTACGCGGAAGACACCAACCAGTTTTCCATAATGAGCTATTTCTCCGAGGTTAGCCCGGCGTCCAACCCCACTATCGGCGACTTCAAAGGCTATTACGCGTCAGCCCCGTTGATGGATGATATTGCCGGTATGCAATACCTGTACGGTGCCAACACCACGGCGTTTAACACGAGCACCGTTTATGGCTTCCATTCGAATACCGGGCGCGGTTATCTGTCGGCCACCGACAGCAACAGCAAACTGATTTTCAGTGCCTGGGACACCGGTGGCAATGACACCTTCGATTTTTCCGGCTTTGCCGGCAACCAACGCATTAACCTTAACGAGGGCGCGTTTTCTGACGTTGGCGGGCTGAAGGGCAATGTGTCCATTACTCAGGGCACCCGCATTGAGAACGCCATCGGCGGCAGTGGTAACGATATTCTGGTCGGTAATACACTGAACAACCAGTTGAAAGGGGGCGCCGGCAACGACTTTATCTTTGGCGGTGCAGGTGCGGATACCTTATGGGGTGGAGCAGGCAAAGACACCTTCGCTTATGCCGCCGCCTCGAATTCCACCGTCAAAACGCCAGACTGGATCAAGGACTTCACCACCGGCGTCGACAAAATTGATTTGAGCGCGTTTGCCGGTGAAATCAACTTCGTCAAGGCGTTCACTGGCGAGGCCCACGAAGCGACCTTAACCCTCAATAGCGGCAACAGCGTTCTGGCATTGGATCTGCGCGGTCACGATGCAGACAACACCGGCTGGCAACCGGATTTCCTGCTCAAGATCGTCGGCCAGGCTAACGCCAACACGGATTTTATCGTTTAACCCTTTACTGAGGCATAAGCGGGGATCCTCCCGCTTTTTCGGCGAGGGCTTCTCAGGGGGCACCCTCGCCTTTTTTTAGCTCTTTCAGATACTTGTAGACCGTTGCGCGGCCAAGGGATAATACGTTGGCGATATAATCGGCGGCGCTTTTGGCCTTGAATGCGCCTTCATTGTAGAGATCGATCACCAATTGCTTTTTTTGCTCACGGCTCAATGAAGCCAGCGACGTGCTCTGAAGGCGGAGCCACTCATGCAGGAAGGTATTGATCTTCTCTTGCCAGTCATCCTTGAACAGCTGCTGCGGTTGCGGTTGCAAACGCGTCACCGACAAGAACATGTCCAGCGCGTTTCTGGCGTCCTCAAACATGCCGGTGCTCAGGTTAACGCACAGCAGATAGCTCGGATTACCCTGTTCATCGCGGGCGGGAATGCTCACCGAGCGCATTTTTTTGCCATCCCAATTGAGCTTTTCGTAAGGACCGGTGACCGGCGCGCCGCTGTTGATATCAAAATCGTCCAGGCCGGCATCGTCACCCGGTTTGCGTTTCGACAGGTTATTGGCGAGGTAGACGACTTTGTTGGTCGACAGATCGTGTATCACCACTTCCACGTTAGGGAAAAACAGGGCTGCGATACCGTCGGCGACCGACTGCAATAATTCAAGTTGAGACGTGGGTTTCAGCACCGGGCTGTTTCTCCGTAGCGATAAGCATGATGATATTGGCCGATTTTCATCATCTGGACAGCCGCTTAGCATACCTTACTTGCCGTGGAATGCCGAGCGGGAGAGCGGCCGTCCTGCAGCTGCTTGCTCCTCGATTCGCCGCTGCGTTGATAGAACATTTGGAGCCAGAAGCGGCAAAATTGCCACCCGCCATTTTGTTAACGGAAAGTGAATATTGCCGCTCATCATAAAACGACATTTCGAACTGCGCTGTTGCCCACATTTTGCGTATGCAATTTGTTAATGGCATAAGATTTTCAATATATCAGCCAGTTGAAGCCGATTTCGTTTAATAAAAACGCGATATCAGGCCGTTTTAACAGGAATTCCCCGCGGCCGTCAGGAAACGGCATTGTCAACACGATGCTTAAATAAAATGAAACTTTTTGATCACATTCAAGCTTCTGACAAATAGATAAAGGCAAAATTTATGCGTTTTTTGTGCATAAAGCATGAATACCCCACGTAACCTCCCGACAAAAGTAATTAACTATTCATTTTTACCCATCAAAACCCATTGGGAACCGGCCTGCAGCCCGATCAAGGGGGGCTAACAACCGGCAGGTTTAATGGTAAATTTAGCGTCGCAAAAGTGTTATGCACTTAGTAATCCACGGTTAAACAAAATAAATACCTAGATAAAAAAAGGTTGGTTATGGAAAAGCTATCCTACGCTTCAGAAAGCAGCACAACGGCCTGGGCCACCTACTTGCAACAAATCGACCGCGTTGCACCTTACCTCGGTGACCTGTCTCGTTGGGTTGATACCCTCCGTCATCCCAAGCGTGCGCTGATTGTCGACATCCCATTGCAGATGGACGACGGTTCTATCCGCCACTTCGAAGGTTTCCGCGTTCAGCACAACCTGTCGCGCGGCCCGGGCAAAGGCGGCATCCGTTACCATCCGGATGTTGATCTCGATGAAGTCATGGCGTTGTCAGCATGGATGACCATCAAATGTGCGGCGGTCAACCTGCCGTACGGCGGTGCCAAAGGCGGTATCCGCGTCGATCCTTTCAAACTGTCTGAAGGCGAGCTGGAGCGACTGACCCGCCGCTACACCAGCGAAATCGGTTTTATCATCGGGCCGCAGAAAGATATTCCTGCGCCGGACGTCGGCACCAACTCGAAAGTCATGGCCTGGATGATGGATACCTATTCCATGAACCACGGCACCACTATCACTGGCGTGGTCACCGGCAAGCCTATTCACCTCGGCGGTTCTCTGGGCCGTGAAAAAGCCACCGGCCGCGGCGTGTTCGTCACCGGCAGCGAAGTGGCCAAGCGTCTTGGTGTTGAAATTGAAGGCGCTAAAGTCGCGGTGCAGGGCTTTGGTAACGTGGGCAGCGAAGCCGCTCGTCTGTTCGTTGGCGTCGGTGCCCGCGTAGTGGTGATTCAGGACCACTCGGCCACCCTGTTCAACCCGGAAGGCATCGACCTGGCCGCGCTGACCGAATGGCAGACCAAGAACAAGCAGATCGCGGGCTTCCCTGGCGCCAAAGAGATTGAAAGCGAAGCCTTCTGGTCGGTTGACATGGATATCCTGATCCCTGCGGCGCTGGAAGGCCAGATAACCCGCCAGCGCGCAGAAATCCTGAGCGCCAAGCTGGTACTGGAAGGCGCTAACGGCCCAACCTATCCGGATGCGGACGACGTGCTGCGTTCACGCAACATTACCGTAGTGCCTGACGTTATCTGTAACGCCGGCGGCGTGACCGTCAGTTACTTCGAATGGGTGCAGGATATGGCCAGCTACTTCTGGAGCGAGAGCGAAATCAACGAGCGTATGGACAAGATCATGACCGACGCTATGGTTCACGTCTGGAACAAGGCCGAAGAGAAAACGTGCAGCCTGCGTACAGCGGCTTATATCGTCGCCTGTGAGCGTATCCTTACCGCACGTAAAGAGCGTGGCATTTACCCAGGTTAATACCTGAGTTAATGTTCTGTACTGCCCGGCCTGCTTTGCGGGCCGGGATATTTCCCTTTAGCGCAAAGCCTTTTTAAGTGCCGGTCATCGGCAATAACGCGGATATTTCCCTGCTCATTACCTTTCCCGGGTTGCTCACTGGGTAGATTCATTCATTTTGATGACCACTTTGCCTTTCGCCCGCCCCTGAGCGAGGTAGGCAAGCGCATTCTTTGCTTCCTCAAAAAGAAATACCTTGTCGATCACAGGCCTGATACGCTCGTTTTCCAGGAGTTTGCCGATCTCGGTGAGCTGATTCCCCTCAGGACGAACGAAGAGAAATGAGTAGGTAACGTCTCGTTTTTTCGACAGTCGCATTATCTTGCGGCTCATTAACCCGAAGACCAGCCTCAAAAAGACGTTTAGCCGCCGGGCCTGGGCGAACGCCACATCCAGGGGGCCGATGAGAGAGACGATACTGCCGCCAGGCTTGAGGATACTGACGGATTTTTCAAGGGAATCGCCCCTGATGGTGCCAAGAACCACATCGTAGCCACTTAACACTTTTTCGAAGTCTTGCTGCTTGTAGTCAACCACCTCGTCTGCACCAAGGCTGCTCACCCATTCCACGTTGCCCGTACTGGTGGTCGTTCCCACCGTTGCACCAAGATATTTTGCCAACTGTATCGCAAAGGTGCCAATACCGCCGGAGCCTGCGGGGATGAACACCTTTTGGCCCGGCTGAAGTCTGGCGCGCTCTTTCAATGCCTGCCAGGAGGTGAGTGCGACCATCGGCAGCGACGCCGCCTGCACGAAGTCCAGATTTGCCGGTTTCATTGCCGCCGCGCTTTCGGGTACTGCGGCAAATTCGGCGAGAGACCCCGTACCCTGATCGAAAATGCTGGCGAAGACGGCATCGCCGGGCTTGAAGCGCGTCACGCGACTGCCAACCTCGGTGACGCCCCCCGACAAATCGCTACCCAGGGTGGCAGGAAGCTGGAAAGAGAGTACGGCTTTAAATGCTCCGGTTGGGATCATGTTGTCGACCGGGTTCAGGCCGACGGCATAGACTTTAACCAGGATTTCATCGGCTTTCAGCGCAGGGCAAGCCACCTCGGTGAAATCTATCTCAGGCGATTTGCCATAACGTTTGAAGGTGAGTGCTTTCATCGTTTTATTTTTCATCTGTTATTTATTCTCCGCGTTACGTTTGCTGATAAATGCATTCACTTCACCTTCATGAGGCGTTATTTCGCCTTGAACCCGCAGTGGAACGGATTAACTCTCTGCAGAACACCCGACAAGGCCGTTTGATATTGATCTGCAGAGAGTGGTTATTTTGCTAGACGGCCTTATACCGTTCTGCGGCTTCATCTTGCTTTATGTCAGACAACAGAGCCTGGCGCGCGGTATCGAGCGCATCCCAGCGTGCTGCGTTGTGCAGCGGCGGGATGGTGACGAGTTCACGGCGATCAAAGCCGACCAGCGCGGCGTCGACCAGCTCCCCCACCTCCATCATTTTGGGCAATGTGTTGAGGTCGATGCCGGCACGCTCCCAGATTTCCGTATAGGTTCCGGCAGGCAGTACGGCCTGAACATAAACCCCCTTCGGCGACAGCTCAATATTCATGCCCTGAGACAAGAACAGGACGAAAGCCTTGGTTGCGCCATAGACAGACATGGCAAATTCCGGTGCCAACCCCACTACCGAGCTGATGTTGACGATCGAACCTTCACCCGCTTGCGCAAACCGTGGTGCCACCGCGCAGGAAAGGCGCGTCAGTGCGGTCGTGTTGAGTGCGATGAGTTGCTCTATCGAGTCTGGCGTCTGCTCGATAAAATTGCCGGACTGCGCGATGCCCGCGTTATTGATAAGAATGCCTATCTGAGTATCCTCGCGAAGGCGTGTTTCTACCTTGGTCAAATCGCTGGATTGGGTCAGGTCGGCAGGCAGTACATCGACGGTAATGCCGTGTTCTTTTTGCAAACGATCGGCAAGGGTATCAAGCTTTGCCTTGTCGCGAGCGACCAGCACAAGGTCGTGGCCGCGGCGCGCGAAGCGCTCGGCGTAAACGGCGCCAATACCGGTAGAAGCGCCTGTAATGAGGACTGTAGATGTTGTCATAAGTTTAGTTTCCACATTGATAATTAAAGAGATACCGGCTGTACGGCGTGTATTGGCATGCTGTCGCCAACGGCATTATTCGAGTGGCGGATAATCGGAGTACCCCACTGCGCCGCCGTCAGCAATCATGATGATCATAATCTAAGAAGTCAATTTATTTAATGATAACCATCATCTATATGTGCTGATGGCCTGTTTTTGCGGGGGGACTCAATTCAATAAAGTGTCGAAAAAACAGGCCCGAGAGAACCGAATAAGGGGGCTATCCCCTGAATCACGGCGGTATCAAAAAGCCTGACACGGGTTCGCGCTCCCTGCCCCTATAAGCTATATGTTAGGGATCCTTTCCCCCTCCGGAGAATCTCCCCATGAGCAAGAAAAAGATCCTGATGCTGGTCGGCGACTATGCCGAAGATTATGAAACCATGGTGCCGTTTCAGGCATTGCAGATGATTGGTCACCAGGTGGATGCCGTCTGCCCCGATAAAGTCAAAGGCGACTACATCATGACGGCTATCCATGATTTTGACGGTGCGCAGACCTACAGTGAAAAACCCGGCCACCGCTTTATCCTGAATGCCGATTTTGCCGCCGCACGAGAGGAGGATTATGACGCCCTGTTGATCCCCGGCGGCAGAGCGCCCGAATATTTACGCCTGAATCCACAGGTGATCAAGTTGGTGCAGGCTTTTGACGCCGCACGCAAACCGATAGCCGCCGTCTGTCACGGCCCGCAACTGCTGGCAGCCGCCAACGTGTTGAAAGGCAGAACCTGCAGCGCCTACCCGGCTTGCGCTCCTGAGGTGCAGTTAGCCGGGGGCCATTATGCGGATATTGGTATCGATCAGGCTCACGTTGACGGCAATCTGGTGACCGCCCCGGCCTGGCCGGCGCATCCGCAGTGGCTGGCGAAATTTGCCGAGGTATTGGAGCAATAATCCCGGTATAAAAATGGCCCGCAATCGGACATGCGGGCCAACAACACAAGGCATCATTCTGATGCTGCCTCCATACTCTCGCCCTCCAAACCGCAGCGCGCTGCAACGTGAAAGCCATAGGGTATTCATAAGAAGTTCTATTTCCCGGCGGCGTTAATTTAGCGTCTGGCAACAGAAAATAATGCGTTATGTTGTTTGCATCGGTTTCGCATCATTTTAATTGCTCAATCAGAAAATGGATATCATAAAGCCAGCGTTTAGCCCGGGCGGATCGTACCAGCATGTAAACATACAGCGGCCGGATCCTTTCCATCTCCAGATCCCAGTTATTCATGCGGCGAGACGACCCGGAGAATAATATTCCCGACTTTGACTCCTGCCGAAAATACAGCTCGTGATTATAACTGCTGTTGTCTATGTCGAAGGTATCGAAGTAGCCGTGCATCAGCGTCTCCGACATCGGCAAGGTCAGGCTAAGCTCTTTGTTTATCTCGGTATTCAGAGTGACGGCAATGCCCTTTTTAAGAAAACCGGGCGCGTTATATCTGTCGATAACGGAAATTACTTGTTGCTGAATATCACTGTCCATTTCAACCTCAATATATTTGGCTGCGGGAAAGATGCGATATTTCTCTGACCTTTCTTATTGTATCGAGTTCTGCGGGTCGGGGTTATTTTCCCTTTCTTTACATTTCTCTTGCCGGATAAATATAAAAACGCAGGGTGATAACACCCCCTGCGTAATCGGTTTATTGACTGCGAAGAAATTTAACGGGTCAGGGTCGCGCTATTGGCGACCACGCTATCCCCCTGCTTCTCCGCCGTAATGCCGCCCCCCAGTACCTTATACAGCGTAATCAGGTTCTGGTACTCGGTTTGCTGCGCGCTGATCAACGATTGGCGAGCGGTGTACAGCGTCCGCTGCGCGTCCAGCATGTTCAGGTAGGTATCCACGCCGTGGCGATAACGCAGTTCGGCCAGGCGATAATATTCCCGCGAGGCGGCCACGTAGCCGGTTTGCGCCGCCAGTTGCTCCCCAATGGTGCCTTTGCGCGCCAGCGCATCGGCAGTTTCCTGGAACGCCGTCTGCACCGCTTTTTCATAGGTGGCGACGTACAGATCCTTTTGCGCCTTGGTGTAGTTGAGCTGCGAGGTGTTATAGCCGCCGGTGAAGATCGGCAGGCTGATGCTCGGCGCAAAGGACCAGACGCCGGCGCCCTTGCTGAACAGCGACGACAGCTCCCCGCTGCCCACGCCGCCGCTGGCGGTCAGGCTGATCGACGGGAAGAACGCCGCGCGCGCGGAGCCGATGCTGGCGTTGGCCGACTTCAGATTATGCTCGGCTTCCAGTACGTCCGGCCGGTTCAGCAGCACCTGCGACGACACATTGGCCGGCATGTCTTTCATGATACCGGACAGCCCCTCGATCCCGCTCGGCAACAGGCTTTCGGGCACGCTTTGCCCCACCACCAGATCCAGCGCGTTTTTCGCCTGTGCGACGCTGGTGGTGTAGCTGGCGACGTCTGAACGCGCCTGCTGATAAACCGTGTCCGCCGAAGCCACATCCACCATCGACAAAATGCCGTTTTGCTGGTTTTTACGCGTCACTTCCAGCGACAGCCTGGCGCTTTCCATCGTGTCTTTGGCGGCCGTCAACAGGCTGCGTTCCGCCGCCACGTTCACCCAGTCGGTGACGATATCGGCGATCAGCGTCAGGCGCGTACTTTTTGCCGCCTCTGACTCCGCCAGATAGGTCTCGAATTTTGAGCGCGACAGGCTGCGGTTTTTACCGAACAGATCCAGCTCAAATGAACTGGTGCTGGCGCTGGCTTCGTAACTTTGGCTGATCGCGGTCGCATTGCCGTTGCCGGTCAAGGAGCGTGAGCGCGTGCCATCCACCCCTGCGTTGATGGTTGGGAACAGTTCGGAACGCTGTTCACCGTATAACGCGCGTGCCGATTCAATGTTGGCGATCGCTTCGCGCAGGTCACGGCTGCTGCTCAGCCCCATCGTCACCACCTGCCGCAGCAGCGCATCCACCACATAATCGCGCCACGGGATATCCGGGTAGCTCAGCGAAAGCTTACCGCTCGGCGTGGCATAGGCGGCACCTTGCGGCAGGTTTGCCGGTACCGGCGCCTGTGGCCGCTGGTAGTCCGGATCCAGAGAAATACAGCCTGCCAGTAACAGGGGGAATGTCAGGGTTATCAAACGTTGCAGCACATTATTCTCCTGCCTGTGGCGCGGTAGTTTCTACCTGTTTGGCGACGACCGGTTTACGTGCAAATACCCGGCGTACCAAAACGTAGAACAAAGGAACAAAGAAGATTGCCAATAGCGTTGCGGTAAGGGTGCCGCCGATAATCCCGGTGCCAATGGCTATTCGGCTGTTGGCGCCGGCACCGGTGGAGATCGCCAGCGGCAACACCCCGGCGGTAAACGCCAGCGATGTCATCAGGATGGGTCGCAAGCGCATACGGGATGCTTCGACCGCCGAGGCGATCAGCGTTTCTCCGTGCTGGTACTTCTCTTCGGCAAACTCCACGATCAGAATGGCGTTCTTCGCAGACAGGCCAATAATGGTCAACAGCGCCACCTGGAAGTAGATGTCGTTTTCCAGACCGCGCAGCGTGACTGCCAACAGCGAACCCACCACGCCCATCGGCACCACCATCATGACCGCGAATGGGATCGACCAGCTCTCGTACAACGCCGCCAGGCACAGGAACACCACTAAGAGCGCGATGGCATACAAGGATCCCGCCTGGCCGCTGGTCAGGCGCTCCTGATAAGAAAGCCCGCTCCAAGAGTAGCTGCTGCCCGCGGAGAACTTCGCCGCCAGTTTTTCCATTTCATCCATCGCGGTGCCCGAACTGGTGCCCGGAGCGCCTTCGCCGGTGATTTCGAACGACGAAAGCCCGTTATAACGCGACAGGTTTTCCGGCCCGTAGATCCAGCGGGATGAGGCAAAGGCCGAGAACGGTGTCATGCTGGTCGTGGTCGTGCCTGAACCGGTGCTGGTTGAGCTGCCGCGCACAAACCACTTATCCAGATCCTCCGGTTTTGAACGGAACGCCACATCCCCCTGCATATAGACTTTCTTCACCCGGTTGCGGTCGATAAAGTCGTTAACATAGGTGCTGCCGAAAGAACTGGTGAGGGTGCTGCTGACATCGCCGGCGCTCAGACCCAACGCTTGCAGCTTGTCATTATCGATATCCACCTGCAGCTGCGGGGTGTCCGGCAAGGTGTTGGCGCGCACGGCGATCAGGCCAGAATTTTTACCGGCGGCGGCAACAATTTGATCACGCATCGCCTGCAATTCCGCGCGGGTCGTTGCGCCTTTGGCCTGCAACTCGAAGGTGAACCCGTTGGACTGGCCAAACCCGTCGATCGACGGCGGGCTCATCGAAAACACCTGAGCATCGCGGATACTGGCAAAGTGCCCCATGGCGCGTTTGGCAATCGCATCAGCGGTGTTCTCGCTGCCGCTGCGCAGGCTCCAGTCCTTGAGGCTGACGAAGGCCATGCCGGCGTTCTGGCCGCTGCCGCTAAAGCCAAAACCGTTGATGGTAAAGATGGTATTGACGTTGGCTTTCTCATTGTTCAGGAAGTAATCCTTCACCTCGTCGCTGACCACCGAGGTACGGGCGTCGGTAGCGCCGGCCGGCAGCGTATACTGCACCATCACCATCCCCTGATCCTCGTTGGGCAGGAAGCCGGTAGGCAGACGCATATACATGACGGCGGCCGCTATCAGTAACAGACCGTACATCAGCAGATAGCGCATGGGGCGGTGGATCACCATGCCGACTTTGTCGGCATACTTCGCCTGCAGCCGGTTATAACCCCGGTTGAATTTGCCCAGCAGGCCTTTGTCGGTCAGTTCCTCATGGGCGGGTTTCAGCAAGGTGGCGCACAGCGCCGGTGCCAACGTCAGCGCCAGAAGCACCGAAAGCGCCATGGAAGAGACGATAGTGACGGAGAATTGGCGATAGATAACCCCGGTGGACCCGCCGAAGAACGCCATCGGCAGGAACACCGCAGACAGTACCATCGCAATACCCACCAATGCGCCGGTGATCTCTTTCATCGACTTTTCCGTCGCTTCGCGCGGCGGCAGTTTCTCTTCGCGCATCACGCGCTCGACGTTCTCCACCACCACGATGGCATCATCGACCAATAGCCCGATGGCCAGCACCATGCCAAACAGCGTCAGGGTGTTGATCGAATAACCAAACACCGCCAGCACGCCAAAGGTGCCGAGCAGCACCACCGGCACGGTAATGGTCGGGATCAGCGTCGTACGCAGGTTCTGCAGGAAGATGAACATCACGATCACCACCAGCACCACCGCTTCGAACAGCGTCTTCACCACTTCTTCAATCGAGATGTTGATAAAGTCGGTACTGTCTTTCGGGTACGCGACCTTGTAGCCGTCAGGCATGGACGACTGGTATTCCGCCACCTTGGCCTTGACCAGTTTGGCAGTGTTGAGCGCATTGGCCCCTGCGGCCAGCTTGACCGCAATGCCCGCCGCCGGGTGGCCGTTCAGGCGAGCACTGGAAGAGTAATCCTCATTGCCCAGTTCAACCCGCGCTACGTCGCCCAGGCGCACCAGAGCCCCGCTGCTGTCGCTTTTCAGAATAATATTGCGAAATTGTTCCGGCGTTTGCAGCCGCGATTGCGCCTTGACCGTGGCGGTCAGTTGCTGGTCGGCACCGGCCGGAAGATCGCCGACCTTACCCGCAGAAACCTGGGTATTCTGCGCCTCAATCGCCGTCTCCACATCGGACGGCATCAGCGAATAGGACGCCAGCCTGGTCGGGTTCAGCCAGATACGCATGGCGTATTCCGAACCAAACACCTGCACGTCGCCCACGCCGTTAATGCGCGACAACGGGTCTTGCAGATTACTGACCAGATAGTCGGAGATATCGGCCATCGTCGCCTTGTCGGTCTCATCGTACAGACCGACGATCAGCAAAAAGCTGCTCTGCGATTTCTTGACCGTTACCCCTTGCGAGGTGACCTCAGACGGCAAGCGACTTTCCGCCTGCTGCACCTTGTTCTGCACCTGCACCTGGGCGATGTCCGGATCGGTACCTTGATCGAAGGTCACGCTGATGCTCACCGAACCGTCGGAACTGCTGGTCGACGAGAAATACAGCAGGCCGTCCAGGCCGGTGAGCTGTTGCTCAATGACCTGCGTCACGCTGTTTTCCAGGGTTTCCGCATCAGCGCCCGGATAGGTAGCCGAAATGGCGATCTGCGGTGGGGAGACGTCCGGGTATTGCGAAATGGGCAGCGAGTTGATCGACATCAGGCCACACAGCATGATGATGATCGCGATCACCCAGGCAAACACCGGCCGCCGAATAAAGAACTGCGCCATGATTACTGCTCCCCACCGTTAGCCGTGCCGGTCGCCGTCTGCTTTTGCACTTCAACGGCTTTAACGTCGACCCCGGCGGCCACCTTATTGGTGCCTTCTACGATCAGGCGATCGCCGTCGCTCAGCCCTTTACTGACCAGCCAGTTGCTGCCGATGACCCGTTCGGTGGTGACCGTGCGCTGTTCAACCTTGTTTTGCGCATTGACCACCAGCGCAGTGGCTTCACCTTTGGCATTGCGGGTGATGCCCTGCTGAGGCGCCAGAATGCCTTTGGGATCGACGCCATTATCTACCCTGGCGTGAACGTACATGCCCGGCAGCAATTCATGCTCCGGGTTAGGGAATACGGCGCGCAGCGTAACGGAGCCGGTAGACTCATCCACCGACACTTCCGTCAGTTCCAGTTTGCCGTCATGCTTATAAGGCGTGCCGTCTTCAAGTTTGATGGCGACCGGTGTGACATCGTCACGTTTTAAGGACGCCTGCAGTTTGCGCAACCTGAGCAGTTGGCTGCTGGACTGCGTGAGATCGACATAGATGGGATCCAGCGCGCGGATGGTGGCCAGCGCATCGGTCTGGCTGGCGGTAACCAGCGCGCCCGGCGTCACCGAGGAAATACCGATGCGGCCGGAAATAGGCGCGCGCACCTGGGTATAAGCGAGATTAATTTTGGTGGTTTCCAGCGCTGCCTGATACTGGTCGACGGAGGCGACCGCCTCCAGATAGGTCGCCATCGCATCGTCCGCATCCTGTTTGGAGACGCCATTCTCTTTCACCAGCGCCGCGTAACGTTGTGCTTTCAGGCGGCTGGATTTCACCGTCGCCTGCGCGCTTTTCAACTGTGCGGCAGCCTGGTTATAACTGGCCTGATAAGTGGCGGGATCGATTTGATACAGTACCTGGCCGGCTTTTACCTCGGCCCCTTCGGTAAACAGACGCTGTTTGATAATGCCGTCAACCTGTGGACGAACGTCCGACGTCATGGTGGCGTTCACCCTGCCGCTCAAATCGCTGCTCAGCGTGACCGGTTGGCCGTGCAACGTCACCACCCCAACCTCCGGCGTGCCGCCCGCTCCCATGGGCGCACCACCGGATTTGCCATCACAGGCGGCCAACATTAGCGCCAGGCTGACAAGAAAAATCTTTTTCCTCTGCATCGAATATCTATCCTATTGAGAACGTTTATTCTCAATATATAGACTCTGGTATTTTTAGTCTGACAGGGTTACGTAAGGATTCGGTAAAAGTCCTTCGCAAAGCATGAGAAACGCCGCGGCAAACCCTATTTTTGCCGTAGCGGCACGTCTTTCAGCAGCCAGGTCAGCACAAAGGCCAGCACCATCACCCAGGCGGCAATCTGGTACACCGAGTGGATCGCCCCGCCGAAAGCCTGCAGATAGTCTTGCTGCAAGGCCGCCGGTAAATGGTGTACCGCCGCCGCACCCAGAGAACGCGGCAATTGCGCATCCTCCGGCAACAATACCGCCAGGCGGCTGTGCAGCACGTTGGTAAAAATCGCGCCAAACACCGCCACGCCGATCGAACCGCCAATCGAGCGGAACAACGTAGCGCTGGAGGTAGCGACCCCCATGTGCTGCGGCTCTACGCTGTTTTGCGCCGCCAAAATCATCACCTGCATCACCATGCCCAATCCCAGCCCCAGCAGGCTGATATAGAGATACAGCTGGTGCACCGGCGTCGAATTTGTCAGCGTGCCGAGCAGGATCATGCCTGCCAACGCGCACAGGGTGCCGATAATCGGGAATATGCGGTATTTGCCCCTTTTGCTGATCAGCCTGCCGCTGACGATCGAGCTGATCATGATGCCGCCCATCAGCGGCAACAGCTGCATCCCGGCCTGCGAAGGCGTCGAGTCTTTCACCACCTGCAAATACAACGGCAGGAAGGTCACCGACCCAAACAGCGACATGCCGATGATAAAACCGATCAGGCTGCACAACACAAAGGTGCGATTACGAAACAGCCCCAGCGGAATGATCGGCTCGCTCGCCAGCCGCTCTTCGTAGATAAACCCGCCCAGCGACACCAACCCGAAGGCCAGAATGCACCACAGCTGGCCGTCCGACCAGGCCATGACAGTACCGCCCTGGCTGGTAAAAAGGATGATGCAGGTCAGCGCCGAGGCGAGATAAGCCGCCCCCAGATAGTCGATTTCGTGTTTAACCCGGTTGACCCGCGACTGGAATACCGCGCCGATCACCGACAGGGCGAAAAGCCCCAGCGGCAGGTTGATGTAGAAGATCCAGCGCCAGGAGAAATGCTGCACCAACAGCCCGCCGATCAGCGGCCCGATCACCGTTGCCAGGCCAAACACCCCGCCGAACAACCCCTGATAGCGCCCGCGATCGGCCGGCGGGATCACGTCGCCCACCACCGCCATGGTCACCACCAATAAACCGCCGCCACCCAGCCCTTGCAACGCTCGCATCAGGATCAATTGCGTCATGTTCTGCGCCAACCCGCACAACACCGAACCGAGCAAAAACACCACGATGGCGATTTGCAGTACGATCTTGCGGCCGAACAGATCGCCGAACTTGCCATACAGCGGCACCACGATGGTCGAAGCCAGCAGATAGGCCGTCACGACCCAAGACAAATTCTCCAACCCGCCGAACTCGCCGACGATGGTCGGCAACGCGGTCGAGACGATGGTCTGATCGAGCGCCGCCAGCAGCATCACCAGCAGCAGTGCGGAGAACAGCAAACGGATCGAGGGCGCCTGTTCAGACGCCCTGCCGTTATCTTCGTTGCCTGCCGTGTTATCAATGCCCATTCGAGTGAGTCCACTTGTAATTAATTAACTGAGTAATTAATATATGAGTTATTCTTTTCTCCGGTCAATGGATCTCGCCGCGATGACAGCACAAAACGTTAAAAAAACCGCCTCTCCACGCCGCCCTGGCCGGCCCAGCGGCGCTGCCAACGGGGCAGAGAAACGGGAACATCTGCTCGATACTGCGTTGAATTTATTCGCCCGCCAGGGCATTGCCGATACCTCGTTGAACGCCATTGCCCGCGAGGCCGGCGTTACCCCGGCGATGTTGCACTACTACTTTCACAACCGCGAACAACTGCTCGATGTGCTGATTGACGAGCGTTTCCTGCCGGTGAGAATTGCCGCCGGCGACGTTTTCGACGCCAACGAGGACGATCCGCTAGCGGCATTCACCGAGTTGGCGCAGCGGTTTATCGATATCTCCATTGCGCATCCGTGGTTCGCCCCGCTGTGGTTGCGCGAGGTGATGAGCGACAGCGGCGTATTGAAGCAGCGGATGGACGAGCGCTTCGGCGACAAGCAACGCAAAACGGCGATGCAGTCCATCGTTCGTTGGCAGGCGGAAGGCAAACTGCATGCCGATCTGGAGCCATCCCTGCTGATTGTCACCCTGTTTGGCATGACGCTGCTGCCGCTGGCCACCGCGTCAAAATGGCAGCGTGATAACGCCCTCAACCCGCTGCGCGCCGAAGATATTGCCCGCCATGCTATTACGCTGCTCACCCACGGCCTGGGGCCGCAACGCTGAAAAGAGATCCATTCTGGTGCGGGCCGCTCCCGCACCGGGTGCAATACCGACGTTGACCTGCTCGCTGTCCCGCTATTTGCGCCAGTCGCTCAACTGGCACCCTTTTTGCTTTGGCTACTCCGCCTAATTTGGCTTTTTAATCAGGGGTAGCGCTATGTTTCAAATAATTAGAGTGGCATTTGTTTTATTGACCTTAGGTTGCGCCAACGCGGCGACCGCAGCCGGTGAGTTACCGCACATCGTTATTTTGGCCACCGGCGGCACCATTGCCGGCTCGGCAGCTTCCAATACCCAAACCACCGGCTACAAAGCCGGGGCGTTGGGCGTTGAGACTTTGATCGCCGCAGTGCCGGAAATGCAGAAAGTCGCCCGGGTCGACGGCGAACAGATTGCCAATATCGGCAGTGAAAACATGACCAGCGAGATCCTGCTCAAGCTGTCAAAACGCGTCAACGAACTGCTGGCACGGGATGACGTCGCCGGCGTGGTGATCACCCACGGCACCGACACGCTGGACGAATCGCCCTACTTCCTTAACCTGACGGTAAAAAGCAACAAGCCGGTGGTGTTCACCGCTGCCATGCGCCCGGCGACCGCCATCAGCGCCGATGGCCCGATGAATCTGCTGGATGCGGTGACCGTTGCCGCCGATAAACAGGCAGCAGGCCGGGGCGTCATGGTGGTGCTGAACGATCGCATTGGTTCCGCCCGCTTCAGCACCAAAACCAACGCCACCACGCTGGACACGTTCAAGGCGCCGGAGGAAGGCTATTTGGGGGTGATTGTCGGCGGCAAACCTTACTTTGAAACCCGGGTGGATAAAGTTCATACCACCCGTTCGGTGTTTGACGTGCGCAATGTCAGCGCGCTGCCGAAAGTCGACATTATTTACGGCTATCAGGACGATCCCGAATACATGTATGACGCAGCCATTGAGCACAAGGTAGACGGGATTGTTTATGCCGGCACCGGTGCCGGTTCGGTGTCGGTGCGCAGCTCGGCCGGGATCAAAAAAGCGGAAAAAGCCGGCGTGCTGGTCGTTCGCGCCAGCCGCACCGGCAGCGGTATCGTCCCGGAAGATAGCGGTCAGCCCGGCCTGGTTTCCGACTCGCTCAACCCGGCTAAATCACGCATTCTGCTGATGTTGGCGCTGACCAAAACCCATAACCCGCAGGTGATCCAGGACTATTTCCATACCTATTGACCCGTTCTGTTCCCTCAGAGCCGCTCGGCGGGCTCTGAGGGCGTTCGAATCCTCCCGCGTCAGCTTCTTTCATGCTCAGGCATTTGGCTGGTAACGCAGTGGATACCGCCGCCACCGGCTGCGATGGCGTCGATATTCAGCTGCACTATTTCACGTTCCGGATAGAGGCTCGATAACAGCCTGAACGCCTCGCCATCGGCTTGTGCATCGCCAAACTCGGGTGCGATAACCGCACCGTTAATGACAAAGTAATTGATATACCCTGCGGCAAAATCAGGATTGCCTTTGCTGAAGCGGCTGCGGCGTGGCTGCAACGGCGGCGAGAGGGTGTGCACCTGCAATTTTCGGCCGTCGGCATCTGTCGCCTTTTTGAGAATAGCCAAATGGGTCTGTGTAACCTTATTGTCGTAAGAGCCAGGATCGGTATCCAGATTGGCCAGCACCACGCCCGGGTTGACGAAGCGAGCGTAAAAATCGACGTGAGCATCGGTGATATCCTTGCCTTTAATCCCCGGTAGCCAGATGATTTTCCTCAGGCCAAGCATCGCTTTCAACTCTTGCTCGACGCGGTCGCGGCTCCAGCCAGGGTTGCGATTGCCGTTGAACCAGCTGCTTTCAGTCATGATGCCGGTGCCATGCCCATCAACTTCTATACCGCCCCCCTCTCCGGTCAACCTGCTACGCCGTAAATTCGTGACACTGTAATGATTGGCTTCGAAGGCCGCGAGACGCGCATCATCGGCGTGCCGTTGCTTATTGCCCCAACCGTTGAAATTGAAATCCACTGCGCCCAGCCCACCTGCGCCGTTAATGACGAAATTAGCGCCAATATCGCGCATCCAGATATCATCCAGCGCGGTGAGGACGAAGGTGACGTTGTGGCTGCCACATTTTTCCTCCGCCAGGCGACGCTCGCTCGCACGACAAAACACCGTCAACGGCTGAAAATCGGCAATCGCACGGGCGATCCGCCCCAACGCATCTTGTACGTCCGTGGTGAAATCGCCCCAAATCGCCTGCTGGGCACCGAAAGCGATAAACGCCCGTTGCTGTTTTTCAGCTTCATCCGGCATGCGCCAGTTTTCGCCGTCGACGCCCTGTGCCGCATGGCCGGGCAATGCCAGCCCAAGGGATGCCGCCAGGCTCATACCGGCTATCAGTGATGTCTGCTTAATAAATTCACGGCGTGTCGACATTGTTTATCTCCCCGACATTGTCAGACAAGTTAAGTAATTGTGTTCAATAAAATGGGTTATTTCCCGATAAAATAGAGATTAGTGATTCAAAACCCCGAGAACAAACGATATATTCAGCAGACACCTGATTAGACAAGCTTATCAATCATGTTAAAACACTGGCCCCCCCTGAACGCTTTGCGCGGTTTTGAAGCCGCTGCGCGGCTGGGCAGTTTCCACAAGGCTGCCGATGAACTGCATCTCACTCAATCTGCTATCAGCCAGCAAATTCGTAGCCTGGAATCATTCCTGGAGCAGCCGCTATTTTTCCGAACAGGTCGCAGCGTCAACCTCACCGATGCCGGCCATGATCTTTACAGCACCGCGCAGGTCATGCTGCAACAATTGTCTGTCGGCATCCGCCGCCTGGATCAGTACCGCAAGCCCAACCAACTGGTGGTTAACACCACGCCGGCGTTTGCCCGCCACTGGCTGTTACCGCGCCTAAAAAGCTTCAATCGCCTGCACCCGGAGATCGACCTTTGGCTGTTCACCACCTTTGAACCACCGGATATGGCGGCCGAAACCGTGGATCTGGCGATCCGCGACGATCTCAGCGCACAAATCGAATGCAGCCATAAAGTGTTACATCAGGATCGCCTCTCCCCGGTTTGCCACCCTGACCTGTTGAAGCTGCAAAAAGAACAGCGCGCCACGCTGCATGGCGAACGCGAAATGGACTGGAGCCACTGGTCCCTGCAGGGCGGCGTCAATGTCGGCCAGCAAAGTCATGGGTTGAACTTCTCGGATCCCGGGTTGCTATTGGATGCGGCCCGCAGCGGACTGGGCATAGCCCTTGTCAGCCAATTGCTTGCGCAGCAGGCACTTGCCGAAGGCATACTGCAACCCTTGACGGATCAGAGCGTGCGCGGCCCCAACTGGTCATGGCTCATCCATCGCGACAGCGAGAACAACCCATTCACCCGGCATTTTTGTCAATGGTTGCTCGGCGTATTGCCGCAAGACTAACGTCTGGAAGAGAGGGAGAAATGGAATGGCCGGCCTTGTCGCGAGAACAGGCCGGCCATTGATTATGGGAGGTTGACGTTCATTCTGCCCTATTTGGCGCCGACCAACAGCGGCCGGCGGCCAGACAGCAGAGTCAGGGAGAAATGGGCAGCCAGCCCGAAGATCAAACCCCAGAATACCGACGCCATGCCTAAAAAGTTCATGCCGGATGCGGTGACCAAAAAGGTGATTAACGCCGCTTCCCGTTGCTTTTCGTCGGCCATTGCACCGGTCAACCCGGTGCTGATTGCGCCAAACAGCGCCAGCCCGGCCAGGGAGACGATCAGTTCTTTGGGCAATGCGGTGAACACCGAGGCCAACGTCGCGCCGAAAATCCCCATTACAATGTAGAAAATTCCGCAGGCCACACCGGCGACGTAGCGTTTGCTTTTCTCCCGGTGCGCCTCTTCGCTGGTACAAATCGCGGCGGTGATGGCCGCCAGATTCACTCCGTGCGAACCAAAGGGCGCCAGTAACACCGAGGCAATCGCGGTCATCGAGACGATCGGCCGGGCCGGTGTGGTGTAGCCGGATGAGCGCAATACCGCCATGCCGGGCACGTACTGACCGGTCAGCGTTACCAGGGTAAGCGGCAGTGCGATATTAATGATGGCGTGCCAGCTCCAGGCCGGGGTAATCAGGACCGGGTGTGCGACGCTGACGACAATATCTCCGCTGTGCAACATTCCGCTCATTCCCGCCACTGTACCGCCGGCAAACAGCACGGCGACGATGGCATAGCGTGGCAGCAGCCGTTTAAACAGCAGATAGGTTACGAACATGGTCATGACCAGCGTCGGTTGCAGTTGAATGGACACAAACAACTCGGCGCCGAAATGGAATAAAATGCCGGCCAGCATGGCGGCGGCGATCGAACGCGGTAATTTACCGATCAGTTTATCGAAGGCGCCGGACAGACCGATGACGGCGATAATGAGCGAGGAAAGGATATAGGCCCCCACCGCTTCGTTGATCGTCACCCCAGGCAATAACCCCACCAACAGCGCCGCGCCGGGGGTTGACCAGGCGGTGATCACCGGTACCCGCAGGCGCCAACTTAAAATCAGCCCGGTGATGCCGCTGCCGATGGAGATGGCCCAAATCCAGGAGGAGATCACCTCCGTGGGCAAGTGCGCTGCACTGGCGGCCTGAAACACGATGATCAACGGGCCGGCGTAAGACACTATCACCGCGATGGCCCCCGCCACTACCGCCGAAAGAGAAAAATCCTGTCGCAATCTGTCCATCATTACCCCTATCAATGCACATCGATTAAATCGATGTAATAAGCCAAAAAGAAAATTACTCGGTAAATTAAATTAAAAACAACAAGTTGCCACGTCACAATTAAACACTTGACCCTCGATAACACCAATTGAATCGAATCAATTTAAGTCGATTGTATCCGTGTAATTCTTTCTGTGTTAATACTTATTACATCAATTTAATGGCTGGCTTATACTGTAATCGTCTTATCCCCGCCCTGCTGCCACACTGCAGGAGCCGAAAGCCGGTGGGGGACGCCATTCAAAGCATACAGAGGGTCTATGTGGACACCGCGCTTCAGTGAGAAAAATGCCCCGGTGTATTTGCTGATTGCAGATGCGCTGCAAAATGACATCAACAACGGCGTGCTGCCTGCCGGTTCACGTTTGCCGACGCTGAAAGAGCTGGCGCAAACGCTGGCCGTTACGCCGGGCACCGTTAATCGTGCCTATGAAGAAGCAGCGCGGCGCGGTCTGGTTCAGGGAGAAGTGGGCCGCGGGACCTTTGTGCTGGCCACGCCTGAAAGGGTCATGGAAAGCGCGCGCCTGCCGCCATTCAGCCCTTCATCTTCCGCCCGGCGGGATCATATCGATCTGTCGGTGATCAAACCGGAGGTGCGGGCTCAGGAACAGGGGATCCGCACGGCGCTCGAGCATCTGGTCGCCAGCCCTGAACTGGGGTTGGCGCTCGACTATTCGCCGGAAGGCGGGCATCCGGCGCATCGCGATGCCGGCGCCAGTTGGCTGCGACGCTTTTTGCCTGACGTGCACTGGCAACAAGTGGTGTTGACCGCCGGCGCTCAGCACGGTTTGCTGGTCGCCATCAACGCACTGACGGCGCACCAGGACCTTATCCTGTGCGAAGCGTTGTGTTATCCGGGCATTATCTCGCTGGTACACGGCAATGGGCGGCGGCTGCGCGGGGTCGAAATGGATAGCGAGGGCATCACGCCCGACTCGCTGAGAGCACTGTGCCGCCAGGAAAAACCGGCGATGCTGATCTGCGTGGCGAGCTGCCAAAACCCCACCACGGTGGTGATGTCGAACGCCAGACGGGCCGAAATCGCACAGATTGCTCGCGAGTTCGACTTTTATATTCTCGACGACGATATTTACGGTTTTCTCACCGCAGAGCCGGTCGCGGCGTTGTCGTCGTTTGCCCCTGAACGCTCGGTATACCTGACCAGCCTGTCGAAAAGCATCTCACCGGCGTTGCGCATCGGTTATCTGCATGCGCCGGCGGAAACCCTGTCGCGACTGACATCGATGGTGCGAACCAGCATCTGGATGCCTTCCCCGCTTATCGCGCAGCTGGCCAGCAATATCATTACCTCCGGCATTGGGGCTGAAATGCTGCAAACCCAGAGGCAAGAAGCGGCGGCGCGCCAGGCCATCGCCGCAGACGTTTTTCAAGGGCTTGAGGTCGCTTCGCAACCCTATGGCTACCACATTTGGGTCAACCTGCCAGAGCCCTGGACCAGCGATGAATTCGCCAATCTGGCGCGCGCCCAGGGGGTGAATATCTCCAGCGGCACGCAATTCATGGCCGAACGCAGCGGCCACACGCGTGCCGTGCGCATCGTGCTGATGTCGCCAACCAGCCGCAGCGAATTGAAATTTGCCCTGACCAAGCTGCGCAGCATGATCGAATCTTCGGAACCTCGCCTGTATTACTGATCCCCTGGCCCGGTGCGCTTTACCGCGCCGGGTTAGCCTTGTTCAATCAGCATCACCGCCGTGGTATCCGCCTCCAGGGCTTCAAAAATGTGCTCCCGATCGGCGGAGTAACTGATGTAATCCCCCGCACTCAATTCCACCGCCTGCTCCGTCGGCCCGATTCGCGCTCTGCCGCTGCTGATAATCACGTGCTCAATGGTCCCCGGCATATGGGGGCGTGAAATCCGCGCCTCGCCCGGCTGAACGCGCAAACGGTAAATATCGCGCTGTGCCCCCGGTGGACAGGTTGCCAGCAACGTAGCGGCATAGTTGGCCTGTTCGGAAACCGTGGTGACCCCTTCGTTGGCGCGGATCACCTGCACATGCTGACGCGGTTGAGAGATTAATCGGCTGACCGGCACGTCAAGGGCCATCGCCAGCGACCACAAGGTTTCCAGGCTCGGGTTACCGCTGCCGGTTTCCAATTGCGAAAGCGTCGATTTTGCGATGCCGGCGCGGCGCGCCAGTTCGGTAACCGACAGCCCCAACCGCTCCCGTTCACGGCGAATGGCGGCCGAAAGCAGGCCGATGGGCGTGCCGATGTTGAAGGTATTATCGTTCATTGTTCACCATAACATTCATTTGTTCGACTTGACGAACGGGTGCGCGCTGTTCATCATAATGTTCAATCGTTCATTTTAATGGTGTTCGTCGATGGCGGCAAGCACGGCACTCAATCAGGGAGAAGGCAAATGAAGGTAAACACCCGCGGCGTAGTACAGATGACCCTGGCGATGGTGATCTCCGGCACCGTCGGCTGGCCGGTGATCGCTCTGGGGCAACCGGCGACGACGGTGGTTTTCTGGCGCTGCGCGTTTGGCGCCCTGGCGATGTTGATCGCCTGCGCCCTGCTCGGCCTGCTGAAGAAAGGTATGCTGACCCGCCGTCAGGCCGCCATGGCGGTGCTGGGCGGCATGGCGCTGGTGCTCAATTGGACGCTGCTGTTCGGCGCTTATTCCTATGCCTCTATCGCCGTAGCTACGGTTACCTACCACGTTCAGCCCTTTATGCTGGTCGGGCTGGGCGTGCTGTTCTTTGGCGAAAAACTGACGGCGAATAAACTGGGTTGGCTGCTGTTGGCCTTTGGCGGCATGCTGCTGATTATTACCGGCCGCCCAGACGCTAACGGTTCAGGGTCGGATTACTTTATCGGCGTGCTGTTGGCGTTGGGCGCCGCGTTTATGTATGCGGTGGCGGCGGCGATCGTCAAAGGGCTAAAAACCGTACCGCCGCATTTGATCGTGTTGATCCAGCTCAGCGTCGGGGTAGTCGTGCTGGCACCGTTCGCCGGCCTCGCCCACCTGCCGTCAACGGTCAATGCCTGGTTGCTGCTGGCGACTATCGGCCTGGTGCATACCGGGTTGATGTCCTCACTGCTGTATAGCGCAATCCAGAAAATCCCCACCACCCTGGTTGGCGCGTTGTCATTCATCTATCCGCTGGTGGCGATCATCGTCGATTGGGCCGTATTCGGGCACCGCCTCAGCCTGATGCAGCTATTGGGCGCCGCCGGCATCCTGATTGCCGCCGCGGGCATGAACTTTGGCTGGCGAATGATACGCGCGGGCAAAACCGCCCGCGCGGCGGAGGGGCAGTAACCGGCCGGTTATTTTTTCACTGCGTGCAGGCTGGCGATCACCTTTTGCAGTGCCCTGTTCAACGGCTTATCCTGACGCAGCGCAATGCCCAAAGTGCGCTCAAGCGCGGGCGTAAGAGACTCGCCCCCTGTACCGGGCAGCGCCATGCGCGGCACAATGCTGTACCCAAGCCCGGCGGCAACCATTTCTTTGATCGCCTCGATGCTGCCCAGTTCCATCACCGGCTCGGGTTTAACCCCCGCGCTCAGAAACCAGCCATCAATCAGGCGGCGGGTGCTGCTGCCTGATTCAAAAGCCACCCATGGAAGCGCACTCAGGGTTTGCGGGGTATACGTAGCCGGCAAATCGGGGGAATCCGCAGGGAAAATGACGGCAAACTCGTCCTGCAACAGCGGCGTCAGCTGCAAACTGCGGCCATTGGCCGGAAAGGTCACCAGTGCGATATCGATGCGGTTTTCTTCCACCGCTTTCAGCATGTCATCGGTGTTGCCGGTGCGTACCCCGACGTTCAACAAGGGGTACGTCTGTTTCAACTCACGCAGCAGCGTCGGCAGCAGATGGATGCAGGCCGTGGCGCCGGTGCCAAGGGTCACGGTGCCGGCAATCTCCTGCGCGTGGCTGGCCATGTCGCTCAGCGCATTATCCACCGCCGTATTGATGTGGTTGATGTGTTCCAGGAGCGCCTCACCGGCGGACGTCGGCCGCACGCGCCTGGCTACCCGCTCCAGCAGACGAACTTGCAGCCGTTGTTCCAACTGCCGGATCTGCAAACTGACGGCGGGCTGTGTCAGCCCCAGCACGTCCCCCGCGGCGGAAAAACTCCCTTGCCTGACCACCGAAGCAAAGGTCTGAAGCTGGTCCAAATTAAGCTTGCCCACCACGAAATACCCCTTCTGCAAAATGCCCGATACCGATCCCCCACATGAGGAACCGGCATCGCTGAGTGTATCCTTGCGGACCGCCTTTGTAATCCGGCCGGCCCCTTATGCGTAACCGAAAGCCTTTATGGCGTTTTTTTGCAGAAATCCTGACGGCGGTGAAAGTATTATCCCGGAAACCTCAAAAGCTAAGCTAAATAACGTATTCGACCCGTTTTGAAATAGCTGTTACCTCTATTCATCAGACACGGAGGAGGAATTAACGATGACGCGTTATGTGTGGAATAACCGGCTGAAACAGCGCATCCGTTTCAGCTACTGGAATGAGCTGTGCGTCACGGGTTACGCGGGTAGAGCCCTTTTACCCGCTCATATTCGTTATCGGAACGGGGAAATCATCACCCGCCTATCGCAAAGCTAATTAATCGCTAAGCAATGGACTATTTATAATAAGCCTTTGCTTTACACCGCAACCTGCAAATTATTATTATCACTTCGTACCCCACCCGTTGTAACAACTTAAATTTTAATTATATTTCATCGCGCTACGCCCGCGGCAGCGCGCTATTTACTGCCGTCTCCCGTATTGAGGACATCGTTATGGTTGTTTCTGTTTTGCCTGCGCCGGATGCGGCCAATTTCCCTCCCGCAGAAGAACGGACCCACAGGATTGTTGACGACCAACAGGCGCTGGATGCAGCACGACAAGTCGCCGTGGCCGCCGCGCCAGAAGCCCAACTGCGTGACCGCCAACGACGCTATCCGTTGCAACAGCTGACGTTGTTTACCCAGTCTGGCCTCGGTGGCATTTCCATCCCGCGTGAATACGGCGGACCGGAACTGTCCTTTACCACGCTGGCGGAGGTATTTCGCCTGATTTCCGCCGTCGATCCGGCGCTGGGGCAAATTCCGCAAAACCATTTCGGCCTGATTCAGTTAATCCGTGACGCCGGCAGCGAAGAACAAAAGCGGCGTATTTTCGCGGCGGTGCTGGCCGGCCAGCGCATCGGCAACGGTGGCCCGGAGAAAAACAGCAAGCACACGTTGGATATGCAGAGCCGCTTGCGGCACACCGCAGACGGTCTGCGCTTCACCGGCGACAAATTTTACTCCACCGGCGCGCTGTTCGCCCATATCGTTGCCGCCAAGGCACTCGACGATCGGCAGCAGCCGGTACTGGCGTTGATCCCCCAGCCGGCGACAGGCCTGGAGATCGTCGACGACTGGTCCGGCATGGGGCAGCGCACTACCGCCAGCGGCACGGTGCGCCTGCGCGAGGTCCTGGTCGATCCGGCCAATGTGATCCCGCTGCTGCCGCTGGCAGAAAAGCCGACGATTCAGGGCGCCGTTTCCCAACTGATTCAGGCCGCCATCGATGCCGGCATTGCGCAGGGCGCGCTGGACGAGGCCACCCAGTTTATTCGAGAGCGTTCTCGCCCCTGGATCGACGCCGGCGTCGAACGCAACGCTGACGATCCCTACATTCTGGCCGACGTCGGCCGGCTCAGCATCGAGCTGAGCGCGGCGAACGCCCTGTTGCGCCGTGCGGCGCGAACATTGGATGAGGTTGACCGCTGGCCGGTAACCGCCGAGAGCGCCGCAGCGGCCTCGATCGCGGTCGCCGAAGCCAAGGTGCTGACCACGGAAGTAGCGTTGGCGGCCAGCGAAAAGCTGTTCGAATGGTCCGGTAGCCGCGCCACGCTGGCGGAGCACGGCCTCGATCGTCACTGGCGCAACGCACGCACCCACACGTTGCACGATCCGGTGCGCTGGAAATACCACGCCATTGGCGAGTACTACCTCAACGGCCGCTTTCCGGCGCGCCATTCGTGGATTTAAAGGAGCGGAACATGACCACCCAGGTAGCCCCTCAACGCGTGGCGCAACGCATTACCAGCCCCGAGCAGGCGCTGGAGACCGCACACCGGCTGGCGGAGCAATTCAGCCCGTCCGCCGCCGAGCGTGACAGCCAACGGCGATTGCCGGTCGCCGAACTGGCGGACCTGTTCGCCTCTGGACTCGGCGCGATTACCGTGCCGCAGGAATTTGGCGGCCCGGCGTTGTCGAACCGCGTGCTGGCGCAGGTCATCGCCATTCTCAGCCAGGGCGATGCGTCGATCGGCCAGGTGCCGCAAAACCACTATTACGCACTGGAAGTGCTGCGGGTGAACGGTTCGCCGCAGCAGCAACGTCGGCTGTACCAGGAAGCGCTGGACGGTGTGCATTTCGGCAATGCGCTGGCGGAGTTTGCCAGCAAGGCCGCCCACCACCGCAGCACCTCGCTGGCAAGGCATGAAGGCCAATGGCAGCTCTCCGGCCAAAAGTTTTACGCTACCGGCGCGTTGTACGCCGGGCGCATCCCGACCGCCGCGCGGGGTGAAGACGGTAAAGAACAGTTGGTGTTTTTGCCGCGCAATACGCCTGGCCTGAGCATCACCGACGATTGGTCCGGATTTGGTCAGCGCACCACCGGCAGCGGCAGCGTGACGCTGGAACAGTGCCCGGTCGATGAAGAGGATATCGTGCCCTTCCAGACGGCGTTTGAACGGCCGACGCCGGTTGGCCCGCTGGCGCAGATCATGCACGCCGCCATCGATCAGGGCATCGCCAAAGCCGCGTGGCAGGACATGCTGCAATTTGTTCGCAGCCGTTCGCGCCCGTGGATTGATGCCGGCGTCGAACACGCCAGCGAGGACCCGCTGACGCTGGACCGCATCGGCAAAATTTCCGCCCGCATTCAGGCCGGTGACGCCCTGCTGGCGGTGGCCGGTGAAGCCATCGATGCCGCTCAGCGTCACAGCGATGCCCCCTCGGTCGCGCAAGCCTCGATTGAGGTCGCCACGGCGCGTGCCTGGACCACCGAGGTCGCGTTGGCCGCCGGCAATCTGTTGTTTGAGCTGGCCGGAAGCCGTGCCACGCTGCAGGAATATAACCTCGATCGCCACTGGCGCAACGCCCGAACCCACACCTTGCACGACCCGGTGCGCTGGAAATACCCGGCGATCGGCAATTACGTGCTCAACGGGGTGCTGCCGCCGCGCCGGGGGACTCTGTAATGAGCACCACCGCCAAAGAGGTCCTGCTGAACGCCTTCAACATGAACTGCGTCGGCCATATTCATCACGGCATGTGGACCCATCCGCAGGATCGCTCCACCGAGTTCAACCAGCTCAGCTACTGGACCGAGCTGGCGCAGTTGCTGGAGCGTGGGCTGTTCGACGGGTTGTTTATCGCCGATATCCTCGGCGTTTACGATGTCTATCAGCAAAACATCGCCCTGACCGCCCGCGAGTCGATACAGCTGCCGGTTAACGATCCGTTGCTGCTGGTGTCGGCGATGGCCGGGGTGACCCAACATCTGGGCTTCGGCATCACCGCCAACCTGAGTTACGAAGCGCCCTATCCCTTTGCCCGTCGCTTGTCGACGCTGGACCATCTGACCCAGGGCCGCATCGGCTGGAATATCGTCACCGGCTATCTGGACAGCGCCGCGCGTGCGATGGGGTTGAACGAACAGATCGGTCACGATCGCCGTTACGATCAGGCCGATGAGTTTCTCGACGTCGCCTATCAGTTATGGGAAGGGAGTTGGGAAGACGACGCCGTGTTGGCCGACCGCCAACGACGGATTTACGCCGATGCGCAGAAGATCCACAAGGTTATCCATCGCGGCGAATTTTATCAGGTTGAGGGTTATCACCTGTCTTCGCCTTCGCCGCAGCGCACCCCGCTGCTGTTCCAGGCCGGCAGCTCGGCACGCGGTATTCAGTTTGCCGCCCGTCACGCGGAGTGCACCTTCGTTAATCACGCTACCCCGGAAGTAATGAAAGCGCAGGTGGACAAACTGCGTACCGCAGCGGTAGCGGCCGGCCGTCAGCGACAGGATTTGAAAGTGTTTATGGGGGTCGGCGTTATCGTTGCGCCAACCGCCGCCGAGGCGCAGGACAAGTACCGTGAATATCTGCGTTACGCCAGCCCCGAAGCCGGTCTGGCGCATTTTTCCAGCTCGACCGGCATCGATCTTTCACGCTTTGGTCTGGACGACCCAATCCAGGCCGGGCCGACGCAGGCCATTGAGTCGGTAACCCAAACCTACCGCGGCTGGACCCGCCGCCGACTGCTGGAGCAGCACGCCATGGGCGGGCGTTATCCGTTGGTGGTGGGCGATCCGCAACAGGTGGCGGATGCATTGCTGCAATGGGTGGATCAGGCCGATATCGACGGGTTTAACCTGACGCGCATCGTTAACCCCGGCAGCTACCGCGATTTTATCGATCTGGTGGTGCCGGAGTTGCAAGCGCGTGGCCGCTACAAAACCGCCTACCGCGCCGGCAGCCTGCGGCAAAAGCTGTTTCGGCAGCAGGACCGCTTGCCGCACAGCCATCCGGCGGCCGGCTGGCGTCCGGGCGCGGCTTTACCCGTTTGAACCCTTACTTTTTCTTTTGAAGGAGCACCCCTATGACAATGCCCTCTCGGACAAAAACACTGCTGTTTTCGGCGCTGCTGGCACTCTCAGGCACGGCGGCTGCGGCCAATGATTACAGCGGTGCGCTGAAAGTCGGCACCACCGCCGCCTTCGCCCCGCCGCTCGAGGTGGCGGCGGCAGAGGCTCGCAAACAGGGGCTGAAGGTCGACATCATCGAATTCAGCGACTGGACCGCGCCGAACGTCAGCCTGGAAAACGGCGATATCGACGTCAACCTGTTCCAGCACCTGCCGTTCCTGCACAACGCCAATAAAGAAGGCAATTTCCACCTGGTGGCCTATGCTCCGGCGATCATCAATAACGTCGGGCTGTACTCCAAAAAATACCAAAGCATCGCCGATCTGCCGGAGGGCGCCAAAGTGGCGATCGCCAACGACGTGATTAACGGTGGCCGCGGCCTGTTGCTGTTGCAAAAGGCCGGGCTGATTAAGCTCAAACCGGGGTCCGGCCTGCAGGCAACCCAGGCAGACATCGTCAGTAACCCCAAACACATCAAAATTATCGAAGTGGAAGCGGTGCAACTGGCTCGCACGCTGGAGGAAGTTGACCTGGCGCAGGGCTATCCGCACTACCTGCGGCTGTCCGGCACCGTCGATCCCAACAGCGCCCTGCTGTTCGACGGTCTGGAAAACCCGGAGTACGTGATCCAGTTCGTGGTCCGCGATGGCCATCAGGACGACCCGCGCCTGCGCAAGTTTGTCGACGTTTACCAGCATTCGCCGGTCGTGCGCGCCAAACTCGACAGTTTCTACGGCAAGCTGTATCAGCCGGGCTGGAGTCAGTAGTGTATGTCCAGCCTGACTTTGCCTAACCCTGGCGCCCTCGTCGCCGACGAGGTGGTGCGCCGCCATGATGACACCCACCTGCGCTTTACCCGGCTCAGCAAGCGTTACCCCGGCCAACTGACCGAGGCGCTGAAGGCGATCTCCCTGGACATTCGCCGTGGGGAGATATTCGGCATTATCGGCCGCAGCGGCGCCGGCAAGTCGTCCCTGATCCGCACCATCAACCGGCTGGAACGCCCCAGTGGCGGCAGCGTGGAGGTCGATGGCGTCGATATTGGCCAATTGAATGAAGATCAACTGGTGGCCTACCGACGGCGCACCGGCATGATTTTCCAGCACTTCAACCTGCTGTCGGCCAAAACCGTCCGGCAGAATATCGAGTTGCCGTTGCGGGTGGCGGGCGTGCCCGTCGCCGAGCGGCGCAGCAGAGTGGACGCATTGCTGGAGCTGGTCGGGCTGAGCGACTACCCGGACGCCTATCCGGCGCAGCTTTCCGGCGGGCAAAAACAGCGGGTCGGCATCGCCAGGGCGCTGGTGCATAACCCCGAATTGCTGTTGTGCGATGAAGCCACCTCCGCGCTCGATCCGGAAACCACCCGCGCCATTCTGGCGCTGTTACAGCGCATCAACCGTGAGTTCAACATCACCATCGTGCTGATTACCCATGAAATGGAGGTGATCCATGATATCTGCCACCGCGTGGCGGTGCTGGAGCGGGGGGAGATTATCGAATGCGGCCCGGTGTGGCAGGTGTACGGCAACCCGCAGCAGGAAACGACCCGCATCCTGCTGACCCCTGCACACGATCGCTTGCCGGAGGAATGGGTTGGGCGGATCGCCGCCACGCCCCCCACGCCGGATGCACCGCAATTGATCCGGCTACGCTACCGCGGCCAAGGTGCATCGCTGGAGTTAAACCACATACTGGCGGCTTTTCAGGGCAGCGTGACGCTGGTGGAAAGCGCCATTGAGCATATTCAGGGGCACGCCATCGGTTATCTGTTGTTAACCGTGACGCCGTCACCGAATAATCGAACCATTCCGCAGGCGCTGGCCGACAGCGTGGAGGTCCTGGGCTATGTCACTGTTGCTTGAACGGCTGTGGGCCGGATTTCTCGATACGTTGCTGATGGTGGGCGTTTCTTCCCTGTTGGCGCTGGTGCTGGGATTACCGCTGGCGATCTTGTTGGTGGTCAGCGAACGCGGCGGATTGTATGAACAGGTTGGCGTTCAGCGGGTGCTCGGCTGGTTGGTGAACCTGTTCCGCTCGATCCCCTTTCTGATCCTGATGGTGGCGCTGATCCCCTTCACCCGCATGATTGTCGGCACCTCTTATGGCGTATGGGCCGCGGTGGTGCCACTGACCATCGCCGCCATGCCGTTTTTCGCGCGTATCGCCGAAGTCAGTCTGAGAGAGGTGGATCACGGCCTGGTTGAAGCGGCGCAGGCAATGGGTTGCCGCCGTGGGCATATCATTCGCCATGTGCTGCTGCCGGAAGCCATGCCCGGCATTGTCAGCGGCTTTACCATCACCCTGGTGACCATGATTAACGCCTCTGCGATGGCAGGTGCCATAGGCGCGGGCGGCCTGGGTGACCTGGCTTACCGTTATGGGTACCAGCGTTTTGACACCCAGGTGATGCTCACCGTCATCGTGGTGTTGGTGGCGCTGGTGACCCTGCTGCAATTTTTTGGCGATCGGCTTTCGCGCCGATTAAACCACCGTCATTAACCCTTACTGACTGGATATGCGTAATGAAAAAACTGAAAGCCTCGCTGATCGCCGCTTCGCTGCTGTTGGGGACATTCGCCCTGCCGACCGTTGCGGCGCAGGAAAAACCGCAGCAAATCACCATTGGTTACCAGAAAGCCAATATCTTCGCCCTGCTGAAATATCGCGGTACGCTGGAGAAAACCCTGACGCCCCAGGGCATCAACGTGCACTGGATTGAGTTTCCCGCCGGGCCGCAAATGCTCGAAGGGCTGAACGTCGGCAGCATTGATCTTGCGGCGACCGGCGATGCGCCACCGGCCTTTGCTCAGGCTGCCAAAGCCGATTTGATTTATCTGGGGCATTCGCCGGCCAGCCCGAAAACCGAAGCCATCGTGGTGCCGCAGGATTCGCCGATCAAAACCGTTGCCGACCTCAAAGGCAAACGCGTTGCGCTGAACAAAGGCTCCGACGTCAACTATCTGTTGATCAGCGCGCTTGAACAGGCCGGGCTGAGCTACAAAGACGTGACGCCGGTGTATTTGCCGCCGAGTGACGCCCGCGCCGCCTTCCAACGCGGCAGCGTAGACGCCTGGGTGATTTGGGACCCTTACTACGCCGAGGTGGAAACCCACGCCAACGCCCGCCTGCTGAAGGATGCCGAAGGTCTGGTGCCGCACTATACCTTCTATCTCGCCAGCCGCCACTTTGCCGAAACCTACCCGGACAGCGCCAAATTGGTGATCGACCAGCTAAGTGAACTGAGTGCCTGGGCCAATGCCCATCAGGACGAAGCGGCGAAGATCCTGTCGCAAAGCACCGGGTTGGCGCAGCCAATTTGGGCCAGAGCCCTCGCCCGCATGCCGTTCGGCAGTCAACGCATGACGCCGGCGGTATTTGCCGAACAGCAGCAATTAGCCGACAAGTTCACCGCGATTGGCCTGCTGCCGGTCAAGGTGGACGTCAGCGCCGCACGCTGGTCTGAAGATAAGTAACCTGCTGAATACCTTTGTATTAATTCAGCTAAGCAAAGCGATATTCGGCATTTAACCTGCGGCGATATTTTCATTATTATCAGGATATGTCTCTGGAAGCATTTTCTTTCAGGGCCTGTCTACCGGAGTTTTTGTCCTTGTTTCGTTCGTCGCGAACTTATTTTTGGCCGCACTTATGTGCGGCTTTTCTTTTTGTGGTATTGGCCCTCTGAGGGCATAAAAAACCCGGCGCAGAGTGCTCTGCGCCGGGTGGGTTATCGCGTCTTGGCCTAATAGTGCTGCAGGTGAAGAGCATGCAGAGCGCCGACACGCCGTGAATCCGTCCATGGAGGCTCGTATCGCGCGTCTATGCGCTCAACGGTCGGCTAACCTGCATGCTCCCCATCCGTATCAAGCTTGGGGTGTCGCGGTATTAAACGCAGCTATTCAGCGCCCTTTTACCAGTTTGCGCAAGGTGGCCGCCAAAAGATCCACTTCCTCGTAGGTATTGTAAAACGCCAGCGATGGCCGTACCGTCGCTTCGACGCCAAAGCGCCGCAGGATCGGTTGGGCACAGTGATGGCCGGAACGCACCGCAATGCCTCCACGGTTAAGCGCGTTGCCCACTTCTTCGGTACGGTAGCCGCTCAGCACAAACGACAGCACGCTGGCCTTGTTGGCTGCGGTGCCAATCAGGCGCAGGCCGGGAATACGGATCAACTGCCCGGTGGCATACTCCAGCAATTCATGCTCGTAACGGTTGATGTTATCGAGCCCCAGGCGTTCGACGTAGTCCAACGCCGCCCCCAATCCCACCGCGTCGGCAATGTTGCCGGTGCCGGCTTCAAACCTGGCCGGTGCCGGCTGGTACAGCGTTTTCTCAAAGGTGACATCGGCAATCATATTGCCGCCACCCTGCCACGGCGGCAGGGTTTCCAGCAGCTCCGCCTTGCCGTACACCGCGCCGATGCCGGTTGGGCCAAACACCTTGTGGCCGGAGAACACGTAAAAATCCGCATCCAGCGCCTGCACGTTAACCTTCAGGTGCGATACCGCCTGTGCGCCATCCACCAACACCCGCGCGCCGGCCTGATGAGCCAGCGCAATCACCTGCTCGACCGGCGTCACCGTGCCCAGCGCATTGGATACCTGGGTGATCGACACCAAACGGGTACGCGGCGACAAGAGTTTGCGGTATTCATCCAGCAGAATCTGTCCGCTGTCATCAACCGGGATCACCCGAATTTTGGCCCCCACGCTGGCGGCAAGCTGCTGCCAGGGCACGATGTTGGCGTGGTGTTCCAACTGCGAAACCACGATTTCATCGCCCTCGCCGATGTGTTGGCGGCCAAAGGTATTGGCAATCAGGTTAATGGCTTCCGTTGCGCCTCGGGTAAAGATAATTTCCGCCGATGATTTGGCTCCCAGAAAACGGGCGACGCTGTTTCTGGCCCCTTCATAGGCATCCGTTGCCCTAGCGGCCAGCTCATGCGCCGCACGGTGGATATTCGAGTTTTCATGGGCGTAGAAATACGCCAGCCGATCGATAACCACCTGCGGTTTATGGGTGGTGGCGGCGTTATCCAACCACACCAGAGGTTTGCCGTTAACCCGTTCCGAAAGAATGGGAAAGTCGCGGCGTACGGCATGCACATCAAAACTGCTGCGCGGCCGTTGCTGCGGCGCCGTTTCTCGCCGAGGCTGCCCGTGCTCCAGGAAATAATACTGCCCGCTGGTCGCATCTTGCGCTACGCCGCTAACCGGTGCCGTAACGGCAGGAAACAGCGATCCGATAACCGACTCCAACCCGCCGTTGACCGCTCCTGCAAAAGGTTGGTCGCTAAGATGATCCTGACCGGTCAGCGCCTGGTTCGCCAGGCCGTCCAGCCCGGTATCCGGCGGCAAGCCTTTTTCACGGGCCTGATTTTCGCTCAGAAAATAGAACCCCGCCGTCGCCGCCGGATCCCGCGGCTGAGGCAGCGTTGGCGGAGCCAGAAAGGCCTGCCGCTCTGCGCCCTGCTGCCAACCGGACAACGTTTGCGCCTCCAGGCCATCAGTAGCCAGTGCCGGCTCTAGAACCGGCGTAGAGGTCTGTGACAACACCGTCGTGGCGCGTTCGCTGCCTGCGGCCGGTTGCAGCCCGGCACCGGCCTCACGCCCAGGCAAGGCACTGAAGATCTGATTAGCCAGGTTAGCCAGCGCGTTAACGTCCGGCAAACCGGCTGGCGGCTGCGCCTCGTGAGGCAATGAACTACTTGTAACTGTCTGGATAGTCATGATATTTGCTCACATCAACATCGTCTAAAACGGCAACGGCATCTTCAGTCAGAACCGCCAATGAGCAGTAAAGGGAGATCAGGTAGGAGGCTATCGCATTGCGGTTAATCCCCATAAAGCGCACCGACAGCCCTGGGCTTTGCTCACCGGCGACGCCCGGCTGGTAAAGGCCAATGACGCCCTGACGTTTTTCCCCGGTACGCAGCAGGATAATCTTGGTTTTGCCTTCTTCGTCGATGGGCAGCTTATCCGATGGGATCAGCGGCAAGCCACGCCAGGTGAGAAACTGCGAACCGAACAGACTGACGGTTGGCGGCGGCACGCCACGGCGGGTGCACTCGCGGCCAAAGGCGGCGATGGCTAACGGATGGGCCAGGAAGAAACCGGGTTCTTTCCATACTTTGGTGATCAACTCGTCCAGATCGTCCGGCGTCGGCGCACCGGTCAGCGTTGAAATACGCTGGGCATCATCGACGCTGGCCAATAAACCGTACTCAGGGTTGTTGATCAGTTCGTTTTCCTGGCGCTCTTTAATGGTTTCAATGGTCAGACGCAGCTGTTCGCGAATTTGATCGTGCGGGCTGCTGTACAAATCGGAGACACGGGTATGCACGTCCAGAATGGTGGTAACGGCATTGAGAAAATACTCGCGCGGCGCCTCTTCGTAATCCACATAGGTCTGCGGTAATAACCCTTCATCGCGCTGCGAGCAGGCAACCTGAACATTTAACGGGTTCTTGACCTTGTTAAGGCGGAATATCCCTGCCTCGACCGGTGTCCATTGCAGCAAATGCACTAACCAACGCGGGGTGATAATGGATAATTGCGGGACGGTTTTCGTCGCGTTAGCCAATTGCCGTGCTGCATTATCGCCTAATGCAAGCCGGGCGTCATTTTGTTGGGACATGGTTGTTTCTCCTGAAAAAATAGGCTGGTGATAAATAATTAATAATTACCGGTTAAATAGCGCGTTAAATAAAATATCGATTTATTTATTTCGTTTCGCAGACCTCACTGCGGGTTATTAACAGAGTTGAAATGCGCCAGATTAAATACCTGAGCCAAATTCATGACTGTCGCTCTGGATATTTGCCTGGCGAATATTACTGCCCGGTTTGACGCTGCGCGTCAGCCAGACGTTGCCGCCAATGGAAGAGCCCTTGCCAATGGTAATTCTGCCCAGCAAAGTGGCACCGGCGTAGATCACCACATCGTCTTCAATAATCGGATGGCGTGGCTGCCCTTTTTGCAGAATGCCGGACTCCTCGGTGACAAAGCGTTTGGCACCCAACGTCACCGCCTGATAGAGACGGACCCGCTTGCCGATAATGGCGGTTTCGCCAATCACTACGCCAGTGCCGTGATCGATAAAAAATCCGTCATCGATTTGCGCGCCGGGATGAATATCGATACCGGTTTCACCGTGAGCCTTTTCGGCGATGATGCGCGCCAGCAAAGGAACGCCCGCGAGATAGAAATAGTGCGCCAGTCGGTGGTGGATAATGGCGTTGACGCCGGGGAAACACAGTAACACCTCGTCTACGCTGCGAGCGGAAGGATCGCCGTGATAAGCGGCCAGAATATCGCTGTCCAACCGGCGGCGAATGGCCGGCAGCACGGTGGCGAACTGCCGCACCAGCGTCACCGCCTGCGTATTGAGCGAGTTCCCTTGCCCGGCGTCTTCGCCCTCGGAACGGCTAAACCCCAGGGCAAGGCGCACCTGTATCAACAGCGCATTCAGCACCGCATCCAGCGCATGACCGACGAAGTAGTCTTCGCTTTCATGACGCAGATCGTCCGGTCCCAATCGCATCGGGAATAAAATCGCCCGCAGCGATTCGGTTATTTCGCCGACCACACTTTTCGACGGCAGCTCCTTTTGCCCGGAAAGCGACGCCTGGCCGCTGCGTTCGCGCCAGGACAGCCGCGCTGAGCGCAGCTCATTAACGATATCGGCAAGTTGCCAGTTGGTATTTTCTTGCGGCTGTGAAAAGCGAGTCATAATTCCCTCTGTTTATGTGATGACGCCCAATGACCCACTCGGTTCGAGCGCCGTCAGGCTGTCTTTAGCCAGGGCAAATGTCGTGCGCCCTCAACCCCGCCTTGCACCCCGTAAGCCTGCGCATAACCGGCTTTAAGGGCGGCCAGCACCGCATCGGCAGAGCGTTTGCCGGTTTGGCACAGCAAGATGACCTGCTGTTGTTTGTCGACGACTTTGCTTAACTCGAGGAAAAAACGCGGGTTGCGGATTTTATTCGAACCGGTTAGCCAGGGAACCAGTACGGATTGTTCAACGTAGCCAAAGGTTTTTCGCTCCTCCGGAGTACGGATATCCACCAACACCGCCGCCCCGCTGTTAAGTAATTGCCAACTGGCCTCCGGCGTCAGATCGCGCTCGAAGACGGCGGCATTTTGGGCTACGCGGTTATCCCTGCCTGGGTTATCCGCATTCGCGTTGGAATGAGTTTTAAACCTTTGTGCAGATGCATAGGACATATTCACCTCCAGCATGTTTTCTTTTTTTCAGTAGGGTTGTTTTCTTTCATTAACTTCAATTTATTACCCTTTCCGACCAGCAATAAATAACTTTTCATTAGGGCTTATAGTAAAAGCATCTAGCCCGACTTAGCTAAAATCAGGCTAATGAAAACCAATTATTGGCTTATGAATTTCGATTTTTTGCGCAGCTATGTTACAGCGCGCTGTTACCTGTTTTCTCCCGTCGATCACATTACCGGTAACACAGTTTGTTAACACTCTTCAGCGTGATATCTGTCGCAAAACCGCCGTCTGAAAACCGCTTTGATAACAGCAACCAAGCCATGATGTTTTCTGAACAGGTAAAAATGATGACTGATACCCCCAATGACGTGTTGTTAATCGCTCCGCTAATGGACAGCCTGCTTGCCCGCCTTGAGGCCAATTTTGTCGTACACCGTCTCTACGAACAGGCCGATCCTGCCGCTTTCCTGGCAGCCAACGGCGGAAACCTCACCGCATTGGTCACCCGTGGCGACGTTGGGGCTGCTACGTCGGTACTGGAACAATTGCCGAATCTGGGGCTGATTGCCGTTTTCGGCGTGGGTACCGACGCCATTGACCTGAGCTATACCCGGCAGCGCGGCATCGCGGTCACTATCACCTCCGGCGCACTGACGGAAGACGTGGCGGATATGGCGCTGGGGCTGCTGTTGGCAACCGCGCGCCAGCTGTGCCACTACGACCGCTTTGTGCGTGAAGGCCGCTGGCTGCAGGAAGCGCCGGGCCTGTCGGTGCAGGTCAGCGGCAAGCGCCTCGGCATTTTTGGCATGGGCAACATCGGCCGCGCCATTGCCCGGCGAGCTGCCGCTTTCAACATGCGGATTCAATACGCCAGTCACCAACAGGATGGCGCATTACCCTATGCCTACTTCCCTGATCCCCTCTCCCTGGCGCGGGAAAGCGACTTCTTTGTTATCGCCATTTCCGGCGGAAAAGACAGCATCGGCCTGGTGGACAAGAGGATCTTCGACGCTCTGCCGCCGCACGCGCTGGTGATTAACATTGCCCGCGGCAGCATCGTTAATGAGCAGGATCTGATCGATGCCCTGCAAAGCGGCGCCATCGCAGGTGCCGGACTGGATGTCTACGCCGACGAGCCACGAGTCCCCACCGCATTGATTGGCATGAACAACGTGGTGCTGCAACCCCACGTCGCCAGTGGCACGCACGAAACCCGGCAAAAGATGAGCGATATCGTGTTCGCCAACGTCAGTGCCTATTTCAGGCACCAGCCTCTGCCCAACGCTATCGAATAATTAACAGGTTTTACTCATTTTGAACGACAGAACCTTATTTATACCCTATGAATTTCACGCTGCAGCCAACAACGCTGCGGCTTGAAAGGCGACGGGTATACCCTGTGCCCGCAAAGAGAGATCGCTATGGATAATAAAATCCCCAACACCCGCTGGCTGCGGGTTATTGCCCCGATCCTGATCGCCTGCATTATTTCTTTTATGGACCGGGTTAATATCAGTTTTGCGCTGCCCGGTGGCATGGAAAGTGATTTAGGCATCACCAGCCAGATGGCCGGTCTGGCCAGCGGCATTTTCTTTATCGGTTACCTGTTTTTGCAGGTGCCCGGTGGGCGCATCGCGGTCAACGGCAGCGGCAAACGTTTTATCGCCTGGTCTTTGTGCGCGTGGGCGGTGGTGTCGGTAGCCACCGGATTTGTCACCAACCACTATCAACTGCTGGTGCTGCGCTTTGTTCTGGGCATTTCCGAAGGGGGCATGCTGCCGGTGGTGCTGACCATGATCAGCAACTGGTTCCCGGAGAAAGAACTGGGGCGCGCCAACGCTTTCGTCATGATGTTCGCCCCTCTTGGCGGCATGCTTACCGCACCGATTTCCGGTGCCATCATCAATCAGCTCGACTGGCGCTGGCTGTTTATTCTCGAAGGATTGCTGTCGCTGCTGGTGTTGGCCGTGTGGTGGCTGTTGATCAGCGATCGTCCGCAGGAAGCGCGTTGGTTACCGGCCCGCGAGCGTGAATACCTGATAACCGAATTGGCGCGTGAACGCCAGGCACGCAGCAAAACGCAGCCGGTCAGTAATGCTCCATTAAGAGATGTGTTTCGCAATAAAGGGCTGATGAAGCTGGTGCTGCTGAACTTCTTTTATCAAACCGGCGATTACGGCTACACCCTGTGGCTCCCCACCATCCTGAAAAATCTCACCGGCGGCAATATGGCTTCGGTCGGGTTTCTGGCCATTTTGCCCTTCGTCGCCACGCTGCTGGGGATTTACCTGATTTCGGTACTCACCGACAAAACCGGCAAGCGTCGCCTGTGGGTGATGGTTTCACTGTTCTGCTTCGCCGCCGCGCTGTTGGCCTCGGTGGTACTGCGCCATAACCTGGTGGCAGCCTATATCGCCCTGGTGGTCTGCGGATTCTTCCTCAAGGCCGCCACCAGCCCGTTCTGGTCGATGCCTGGCCGCATTGCCTCGGCGGAAGTGGCCGGCGGCGCGCGCGGCGTGATCAACGGCCTGGGCAATCTGGGCGGTTTCTGCGGGCCTTATCTGGTCGGCGTGATGATTTATCTGTACGGCCAGAACGTCGCCGTCTGCGGGCTGGCCGTCTCGCTGATTATCGCCGGCATCATCGCCTGGCGGCTGCCGAAGGAGTGCGATCTGACCGGGTCCGAACCGGGGCATGACGCCCTGCTGGATAAGGCTAAACGCGCCTGAAAAGCAACGGAAACCACGAGCGGGCAACGGCAAAATTTGTTATGTTAGCCCGCTGATTAAGCTCTGTTGCCACTAGCCGGATAAGTCTATGTTTACCCATAAAGCAATCGCCGAACTCAACGCGCTGGAAATGATGGTTTATAACTACGTCATCAAAAACAAGAACCCGGTGATGTACATGACGATCCGCGAACTGGCCGAGGCCGCCGGGGTGTCTACCACCACCGTGTTGCGCTTTTGCAAGAAAATGGGGTGCGAGGGGTATTCCGAATTTCGTATCCGTTTCAAGCTGTATCTGGAACAGGCGGAAGTGATGCCGATGGATTTTGGCACCAGCGAGATCATCAGCTTTTTTAAAAGCATCAACAACGACGAGTTTAATCAGCAAATCGATCAGGCGGTGCAGCATATCGCCGCGGCGGAACGCATTATTTTCGTCGGCGTAAGCACCTCGGGCGCGTTGGGCAGATACGGTGCGCGTTTCTTTTCCAACGTCGGGAAATTCAGCACCCATATTGACGATCCTTATTACCCAATAAACAGCGATATGTATAAAAGCGCGGTGGCGATTATGCTTTCGGTTTCCGGCGAAACCGAAGAGATCCTGCGTCTCGCCAGCCAGTTCAGCCTGCATCACTGCAAGATTGTCAGCATCACCAACAACGAAACCTCGTCGTTGGCCAAAATAGCGGACTTCAACCTCTCCTATCACGTCCCCCAACAGCTCATTGCCGGTCAACATAATATTACCACCCAGATCCCGGTCATTTACATTATTGAAACCATCGGCAAGCGGCTGGGGAATATTAACGCCGCAAAATAAAACAGCCTGTTTTTTTAATGTGACAAGTTACCGAAGCGGCGATTTGTTATATCGTGACTTTTAATTCCAACTTGTTACTCTATTCTCAGACGCTAACAAAATATACCCTTCATACTTGAAGCTGCATCTGTGTTGGCCGCGCCCGCGCACCCCACTCACTTAGCTTACTAAGCCCCTGGGGATTTACGGTCTTGCCGCCGTGATGCAACTCCAATTATTTTGCGTATAGCCTTTCATTAATAAACGAATGAGAATCCAACAATGAAACAGCAACAGTTACCGAAAGATTTTCTGTGGGGGGGCGCCGTCGCCGCGCACCAGGTTGAAGGCGGTTGGGATCAGGGCGGTAAAGGCCCAAGCATTGCCGATGTATTGTCGGGCGGTTCACACGGTGTGGATCGCGTGATGACCGACGGCGTGCTGGAAGGTTATAGCTACCCTAACCACGAAGCCGTGGATTTTTACGGCCGCTATAAGCAGGACGTGGCGCTGTTTGCCGAAATGGGCTTCAAATGCTTCCGCACTTCAATAGCCTGGACGCGCATCTTCCCTAAAGGGGATGAGTTGGAACCGAACGAAGCCGGCCTGCAATTCTACGACGACCTGTTCGATGAACTGCTGAAATACAACATTCAGCCGGTGATCACCCTGTCCCACTTTGAAATGCCTTATCATCTGGTGAAGGAATACGGCGGCTGGAAAAACCGCAAGGTGGTGGATTTCTTCGTGCGTTTCAGCGAAGTGGTATTGCGCCGCTATCAGCACAAAGTGAAATACTGGATGACCTTTAACGAGATCAACAACCAGAGCAACTACCAGTATCCGCTGTTTGGCTACTGTTGCTCGGGTGTGGTGTACAGCGAAGAACAGAACCCGGAGCAAACGCTGTATCAGGTATTGCACCATCAGTTCGTCGCCAGTGCGCAGGTCGTGAAACTCGGTCACCAGATTAACCCGGAATTCAAGATCGGCTGCATGCTGGCCTGCGTGCCCTTCTATCCGTTCTCCTGCAAGCCCGACGACGTTATGTACAGCGTCGAGGCGATGCACCAGCGTTACCTGTTCACCGACGTACAGGTACGCGGTTACTACCCGTCTTACCTGCTGCGCGACTGGCAGCGCAAGGGCTTCCAGATTGAAATGCAGCCGCAGGACGAGCAAACCCTGCGTGAAGGTTGCGCAGACTACATCGGTTTCAGCTACTACATGAGCAACGCCCTGCAGGCGGATGCGCCAAGCAGCAGCGACGCCATGTTCGGCTTCCCGGGCAACGTGCCGAACCCGCACGTTAAAGCCTCCGATTGGGGCTGGCAGATTGACCCGGTTGGGCTGCGTTATTCGCTGAACGTGTTGTATGAACGCTACCAGAAACCGCTGTTTATCGTTGAGAACGGTTTTGGCGCCTTTGACAAAGTAGAAGCCGACGGCCAAATCAACGACGATTACCGCATCGACTACCTGAGCGCGCATATCGAGCAGATGAAGAAAGCGGTGATCGAAGACGGCGTAGATCTGATCGGTTACACCCCGTGGGGCTGTATCGACTGCGTGTCCTTCACTACCGGCGAGTACGGCAAGCGTTATGGCTTTATCTATGTGGACAAGCATGACGACGGCACCGGCACCCTCGAGCGTTCGCGCAAAAAGAGCTTTGACTGGTACCGCAACGTGATCGCCAGCAACGGCGAACAGCTTTAAAAATCACGGTTTTTTCTTATCAAAACGCGAATGAGCCACGGCAATGTGGCTCATTTTTATTGGACCTTTGACATTCTCACTCGCTCAATAAAAACAATCAAAACGCCAATCAACATTGATACGAAAAGCATTAAAACAAAAGTCACAAACCCGTCTAAACCATTCAGTGTGTTTATATATTTAATCGTGCAGATACACGTAAATAATGTAAATGCATAACCCATTGACTTCTTGATGCATCCATTCATTGTCAGCCTCGAAAATTCACATACTACTCACCGAATCACTCTTATTTACGTGAGCGGACATTATCGTCTATTGCCATTAAATTAATTGATAATAGTTATCATTATCGAAGTTGAAATATCAGCGACCGCAAATAAAATGTCAACACGTGAAGTAAACAACCGTGACCGACGTCCGAGTTCCCTTTCCTCTTGATATCTCCGCGGAGTAAGGTGTTTACCTGCTTTCTTTATATAACCTCAGGTTATGTAAAACACCGCTAGATTTCACTTTATCGTAACACTTCGGCTTGCGTAGACTCAGTGTGGGGACAGGGTTTCTCCCCTTCGCGCTGACATAACGACAAAACAGATCAGCCCTTTGTATCCTGCCTATGCCATGAGGATTTCCGCATGAGCCAGATAAATGAACTTTACCATCGCAACTACGATCGGCACCCGCCGGCGCTGGTGCCGGAATATAAAACCAGCGTACTGCGCTCGCCGAAGAACGCATTGATCTCGCTGCAAAATTCACTATCAGAAATCACCGGCCCGGTGTTCGGCCAGCATGAATTGGGGGCGCTGGATAACGATCTTATCCTTAATTACGCCAAACAGGGTCTGCCTATCGGCGAGCGTATCATCGTGCACGGCTATGTGCGCGACGAGAACGGCCTGCCGCTGCGCAATGCGCTGGTAGAAGTGTGGCAAGCCAACGCCGGCGGGCGTTACCGCCATAAAAAGGATCAGTATCTGGCACCGATAGACCCTAATTTCGGCGGTTGCGGCCGTATGCTGACCGACGATAACGGCTATTACTTCTTCCGCACCATCAAGCCCGGCCCCTATCCGTGGCGCAACCAGGTCAACGACTGGCGCCCCGCCCATATTCATTTCTCGCTGTCCGGCGACGCCTTCGCCCAGCGGCTGATCACCCAAATGTATTTTGAGGGCGATCCGCTGATTGCCAGTTGCCCAATAGTCCGCGCCATCAAAAATGACGATGCGGTACGCTCGCTGATCGCCGGGTTGGATAAAACCGCCTCGATTCAACTGGACAGCCTGGCTTACCGCTTCGATCTGGTGCTGCGAGGCCATCGCGCTACGCTGTTTGAAAACCGTCTGCAGGGGAAAGCATAATGCCGCAACAGTATCTGCCGGAAACGCCGTCGCAAACCGCCGGGCCTTATGTGCACATCGGCCTGGCCCCCTTTGCCGCCGGCTTCGACATCTTCGAAAACAACTTCAACCACATCCTGACTCAGCCGGAAACTCAGGGTGAGCGCATCACTATCGAAGGCCGGGTATTCGACGGCAGCGGCTCGCCGATCCGCGATGTGCTGCTGGAAATCTGGCAGGCCAATACGCATGGCCGCTACAACCACCCAGGAGATCAACAGCACGACAAGCCGCTGGACAGCGCTTTTCGCGGTTGGGGCCGCGGTTGTTCGGATTTCGAAACCGGCCACTATCGCTTTGAAACCGTCAAACCAGGTGCCGTTTGTGGACGTGACGGCCGCCTGATGGCACCGCACGTTAACTTGTGGATCGTCGCGCGCGGTATCAATCTTGGGCTGCATACCCGGATGTATTTTGCCGACGAAGATGCCGCCAACCGGCAAGATCCGGTGCTGAATCTGATCGAACTGGAGGTACGCCGCAAAACGCTGATTGCTCACCCCGAGCGCCGCGGCGACGAACTGGTGTATCGTTTTGACATTGTTATTCAGGGCGATCGCGAAACGGTGTTCTTCGACCTGTAGTTCCCGCCACCGCCGCGGCCGCAAAAAATCTGCACGCCAGTGCAAATATGCGGCCGCCGTCACTTGTTGCCGCTGGGGAAAACTCCCTACACTGGGGCATGAAAAAAGCCAATTTATTTATGCAGCGCATGCGCTTGCGCCACATCAACGGGTTTGTCGCGGTAGCGCAGGAGCGCTCGCTGAGCCGTGCCGCCGACAAACTGAGCCTGAGCCAGCCGGCACTGTCGAAAACGCTGAGTGAACTGGAAGCCCTGACCGGCAACCGCCTGCTGGTGCGCAGCAGGCAGGGAACCCGCTTGACCGAACAAGGCGAACAGTTTTTGGGGTATGCCACGCGGGTGCTGGAGGCGCTGACCGCCGCCGGGCACGCGCTGGACAGGATGGACGACGCACCGGCGCGGGTGCTGCGTATCGGCGCATTGCCGACCACCGCGCTGGGCATGTTGCCGCAGTCCATCGGCCAGTATCAGCAGGCGCGCCCTTATTCACGAATTCAGGTTGTTACCGCCAAAAATACCGAATTGCTGACGCAGCTCAAAGCGGGCGACATCGACGTGGCGATTGGCCGCATGGCCGAACCGGAAATGATGAGCGGGATTGCCTTCGAACTGTTGCTGCTGGAATCATTGCTGATGGTGACGCGCCCGGGGCACCCGCTGTTGAGTGAGACCGTCACCCTCGAGCAGGCACTGAGCTATCCGGCCATTTTGTCGCCCAAAGGCACGGTGCCGCGCCACAATACCGAGAACCTGTTATCCACCCAGGGGTTCAGCCTGCCCGGCCAGTATATCGAAACGCTGTCCGCCTCTTTGGCGCGCCAAATGACGTTGCAATTTGACTATGTGTGGTTTGTCCCTTCCAGCGCAGTTAAAGCCGATATTGCTGCCGGGCAGCTTATCCCCCTGCCGCTGCCCACCCAGGGCATGGAGGAGGCGGTAGGCATTTTGAGCCGTAATGACGGCGAGCTGAGCGATGCGGCGCTGGCGTTTATCGCCACCGTGCGCCGCGTCGCCAACGCCACAGGTTCCGCTTAGTCCGCTTCGCGATCCTGTTCAGCGAAAACCTCCTCCGCCAGATGGAATGCCGAGTTTGCCGCCGGCAGGCCGCAATACAGCGCGCTTTGCATCAACACCTCTTTGATCTCCTCGCGGGTCACGCCATTATTTGCTGCCGCTTTCAGGTGCATGCGCAGCTCGGCTTCGCGGTTGAGGGCGATCAACATGGCAATGGTAATCAGGCTGCGGGTGTGGCGCGCCAGCCCCGGTCGGGTCCAGATCTCCCCCCAGGCGTAGCGGCTGATAAAGTGCTGAAACTCTTCGTTTAGCGGGTTGAGCCGGTCAAGACTGCGGTCTACGTGGGCATCCCCCAGCACCGCCCGCCGTACCTCGATGCCCTGCTGATAACGTTGTTCATCATTCATGCCTTTTTGCTCCTGCGGTTAACCGGGATGCCTGATCCAGCACCCGTTGAGTAAATGCCTGCGCGCTGCCGAGGTAATGCTGCGGATCCAGCAACACAGCCAGCCGCTCTGGGGTTAAATGCGCCATTACCCTGCTGTCTTCCAGCAAAACGTCGTGCAAGGTGCGCTGCTGCGCCAGCGCCAGATGGCACTGCTTTTCAATAAGCTGATGCGCCTGCTGGCGGCCGATAGCCTCGCCCAGCGCCATGGTAACGGACTCGGCCATGATCAACCCGCCGGTTAACTTCAGGTTATGTTGCATCTGCTGCGGGAACACCTGCAAACCGGCGATCAGATCGCCCGCCGTGTGCAATGCGCCCGTCGCCAACATCACCAACTCTGGCAGGCTTTCCCATTCGGCGTGCCACCCCCCCAGTCCGCGTTCATGTTCCTGCACCATAGCGGCATACAACCCGCCGACCAGCGCCGGAACCCGGTTGGCCGCCGCGAGGATCGCCGCGCAGGCCACCGGATTGCGTTTATGTGGCATGGTGGAAGAACCGCCGCGCCCTTCTGCCTCCGGTTCGGCAACCTCCGCCACTTCGGTTTGCATCAATAAGGAGATGTCCCGTGCCAGTTTTCCCAACGTACCGGTTAAACCGGCATACCAACCGGCAATCTCCAGCAGACGATCGCGCTGGCTGTGCCAGGGCGTATCCGCTGCGCTCAGTTGCAACCGCTCGGCCAGGGCCGTCACCAGCAGATCGCCTTCCCCGCGCAGTGACGCCAGCGTCCCCGCCGCGCCGCCCAGTTGCAGCGCCAGCACCCGAGAGCGCATTTCATCCAGCCGTTGACGGTAGCGCAGCAAAGCATCCAGCGAGCCGGCCAGCTTTAGCCCCAGCGTGGTCGGCAGTGCGTGCTGCATCCAGGTGCGCCCAACCAGCACGCAATCCTGATGCAGAGTAATTTGTTGCACCAGCGCCGCCATCAACCGGTTCAGATCCTCTTGCGTGAGGGCGATAGCCTGCCGCAGTTGCAGCATCAAACCGCTGTCGATAGCGTCCTGGCTGGTCGCTCCCCAGTGAACAAAGCGTGCGGCACCGGTATCGCGCTGTGCGACCAACGCCGTGAGTTGCTTTACCAGCGGAATAGCCAGATTGCCGGCCTGCGCCGCCGCCTGCGCCAGCGCGGCGCTGTCTACTGAATGACTGTGGCAACAGGCGGCGATGTGTTGCGCGGCGTCTGATGGAATGATGCCCAGCCCGGCCTGCGCTGTGGCCAGCGCGGCTTCGAAATCCAGCATGCCCTGCAAAGTGGCGGCATCGCTGAAACATTCGCTAACCGCTGAAGACCGCAACAACGGCGTCAGTAATTCCATAAATTCTCCGAGCTTAAAGGGGCTTTTTCCGATGATGGCGCGACCCAAGGCCGGGTGCAAGAGCGATAAACGCTGCTTTGGGCGATAATCGAAACATTGAACATCTTTCTGCTGCCGGCTGCGTTTTTTGTGATCCCGGTTGGGGTCAGTTCATCTGAAAAGGCGAGCCAACGTAATTTTCCGCCAGTACCGTCATGGCGCTGCGCGACTTCACCGTATATTGCAATTCTGACAGCTGCAGCCGCTGCTGGAATGGGCTGCCGTCAGGATGGGTATGCAGCATATTGGTCATCCACCAGGAAAAATGCTCGGCGCGCCATACCCGTTTGAGGGCATCGTCGCTGTAGCTGTCCAGCCGCCGCCAGCTTTTGCGCAGATAAAACGCCTCCAGCGCTTGCGACAGCAGGCAGACGTCCGCCATCGCCAGATTCAGCCCCTTGGCGCCGGTCGGCGGCACGATATGCGCTGCATCCCCCGCCAGCAGCAGGCGCTTGCAGCGCATGGGCTCGGTGACAAAGCTGCGCATGCCGACCACGTTTTTCTGGAAAATACGCCCCTTTTTCAGCGACCAGCCGTCGTGATTTTCCAGCCGGGTTTCCAGTTCGTTCCAGATGCGATCGTCCGACCATTGGTCGACGTTTTCCGCCGGATCGCACTGGAAATACATCCGCTGCACGCCCGCCGAACGGGTGCTGATCAGCGCAAAGCCGCGTGCGTGTCGGGCGTAAATTAACTCATCGCTGGACGGTGGCGCCTCCACCAGAATGCCGAACCAGCCGAAGGGATAGATCCGGGTGTAATCCTGGCGCAACCCACCGGGCATCGCTGCGCGGCTGATACCGTGAAAACCGTCGCAACCGATAACGAAATCGCAGCTTAGCTGCCGCTGTTCGCCGGCGTGGCGGTAGTGAACCTGCGGCCGTTCGCTGTCCAGCGCCTGTAATGACACCTGCTCAACCTCAAAATAGAGCTGGGCCTGCGCCGCTTGCCGTACGGCGATCATATCCTTCAACACCTCGTGCTGGGCATAAACGGTGATCGCCCGGTCAGTGAGTTCGGTGAGATCTATCCGGTGCTGTTGGCCGCCAAACGCCAGCCGAATGCCGTGGTGCTGCGCGCCTTCCCTGCGCATACGCTCGCCAAGACCTGTTTGATTGAGCAGATCTACCGTACCTTGTTCGAGCACCCCGGCACGAATAGTGGATTCCACCGCCTGTTGGCTGCGCGTCTCCAACACCACGGACTCAATACCCTGCAAATGCAGCAGGTGCGACAACATCAATCCGGCCGGGCCTGCGCCGATAATGGCAACCTGTGTACGCATGCTTATCTCCTTATAGCGCTTTGTTGAGCGAGCCGGGCAGCGCCGGCGTTCGGGACGAAAAATGTTTGATCATCAACGCCAGTGCAGCAACCAGCGCCGGAATAGCCAACAGGGTAAAAATGGTGCTGAACGACAACTGCATTTGCATCAGCAACCCGCCGCTCATGGCGCCAAGGATGCCGCCAAAACGCCCCAACCCCAGCATCCAGGCCACGCCGGTTGCCCGCCCTTGGGTAGGATAGAAACCGGCGGCCAGCGCCGGCATTGAGGACTGCGCCCCGTTCATGCAGGTGCCGGCGATGAATACCGTCACCGCCATCAGTATCGGGTGGGTATAAACATAGCCAATCGCGCAGACAAACAGCCCGGTCAGCAGATACCCCACCGCCACCACCTTGTGCGGGTTCATCCGGTCCATCAGCCAACCGATAATCAACACGCCAATGCCGCCGCCCAGAGGAAACAGCGCAGTAATCAGCGAAGCCTGGCGGATGGAGGCGCCGGTTTCGCGGATCAATAGCGGCAACCAGCTGGTCAGCAGGTAGAAAATCATCAGGCCCATAAAGTAGGTCAGGCACAGCATCAGCGTGCCCATCAGATAGCGCTGAGAGAAAATCACGCCCAGCGCCGATTTCGCCTTCACCTGGCCGCTTTCACTCAGGGTAAAACGCAGCGATTCCGTCAAATCGAACGGTGCTATGCGCTTGAGCACTGCAGCGATGCGCTCACGCGGGTAACCGCGCACCACCATGAAACGGGCGGATTCCGGCAAGGCGACAATCAGCACCACCGCCAGCAGCAGCGGCATTACGCCGCCCAGCACCATCACGCTCTGCCAGCCAAAATGCGGGATCAACCAGGCGGAAACGAAACCGCCCAGTGAGGAACCGAGCGGGAAACCGCAGAACATCAGGTTCACCAGCAGTGCGCGTTTACGTTCGGGCGCATATTCCGACATCAGAGTGGCGGCATTCGGCATCGCTGCCCCCAGCCCCAACCCGGTTAAAAAACGCAGCAACGTCAACATGGGCAAGGTGGTGGCAAATGCCGTCAGCAAGCTGAAACCGCCAAACAGGATCAGCGACATCACCAGCACCTTTTTGCGGCCAATGCGGTCCGCCAAAGGCCCGGCGGTCAGCGCGCCCACCGCCAACCCCACCAGTGCGGCACTCATCACCGGCCCCAGCGAAGTCTTCTCAATCCCCCAGTCCTGCACCAGCGAAGTGGCGATAAAACCGATGATCGCCGTATCGAATCCGTCCAGCGCCACCGTTAAAAAGCACAGTATCAGGATCATCCACTGATAACGGGAAAAGGGTTTGTCATTGATAAACGACTGAATCTCTAAGGTGTTGTGATCGGACATTGGGCGTTTCCTAAGTTGGCCTGGCGCAATAAGCCTGGCGGGAACGGCCAGACACGACGCTGGCACACCCGCTAATTGTGCGATTATCGGAACTTGGTTCGTTAATCGACTTTCAAATCAAAACACCGCCGACAATAAGTTTCAATATTGTTAAATTAATTAGCGTGCGATTACCGAACGAGAAAACGTTAACGTTTAAATAAATTTTTAATTTTCAATGCAATGAATGGTTTTTTTGCGAGGTCTGAGGAATTGAGTTCTGTGAGCTGTTTAACATTGATGAAACATGCGTTTTCAGCTGCGCACCGGCCTGATTAACCGGCGCGCGACCTCAACGATCAAATGCTTTTGGCGATTTCGCCTGTGGGCAACTGAGCCTGGCGGTTATAACCCCGGACACCCTTAAGGAAAATGGCGCAGGCGGTGATCACCGCTGGAATGGCGATAATGGCAAAGATACGTTCGAACCCCCAGCCCAGTGCCAGCATCTCTGCGCCGGCAAAGGCGCTGAGGATAGCGCCAATGCGCCCGACGCCATGCATCCAACTGGACCCGGTCGCCCGCGCCTCGGTCGGGTAATAGTGCGCCGACAGTGCATTCATGCCGGTATTGGCGCCGTTCAGGCAAAAACCGCAGGCCAACGCCAGCACGCCGAGCATCACGCTGCTGTGAGAAGCCAACCCTATCATCACAGTGAAACAGGCGCCCAGCAGGTAGATCACACCCAGCGCCCTGTGGGGATTAACCCGATCCATCAGCCAGCCGGCAAACAGCGAGCCTGCGGTGCCGCCGGCCTGATACAACGCCGTAATCACCGCCGCTTGCGCCACACTCATCCCAATGCCTTTCACCAGCGTCGGCAGCCAGCTGCCCAGCAGATAAACCAGGAACAGCGCCATAAAATACCCCAGCCATAGCATGATGCTGCCAAAACGGTACTGAGGCGACACCACAATCTGCATCGAGCCTTTACCGGGGGCAACCAGCGGCGGCAACGTGTAGCGCGTGTTGGCGTCGGTACTCCCCGGTGCCAGTTTTTCCACAATTTTGCCAATGCGTTCAGGGCTGGCGCGCTTGGTCACCAGGAATCGCACCGATTCCGGCAGCTTGGCGAGCAGCAGCGGCACGCTAAGCAACGGCAGTATGCCCCCCAGCAGCAGCAGCGCATGCCAGCCCATCTGCGGAATAATCCATGAGGCGGCGAAGCCCCCCAGCGCAGCGCCGAAGGTAAATCCGCAGAACACCACGGTGATAATGAACGACCGTTTCTTTTCCGGCGCATATTCGGATATCAGGGTGCCGACGTTCGGCATCGCCGCCCCCAGCCCCAGCCCGGTCATGAAGCGGAAGAAAATCATTTGCTCGATATTGTGCGAAAATGCGGTGATCAGCGTCCACAAACCAAAAAAGAACACGCTGTTGATGATAATCACCCTACGGCCCATCCAATCCGCCAGCGGCCCGGACAGCAACGCACCTATCGTCAGGCCGATCAACGCCGCACTGATCACCATGCCAAGCTGATGATTGCCAACGCCCCACTCGCTTTTCAGCTCCGGCGCGATAAAGCCCATCAGGGTAATGTCGAAACCGTCCAGTGCAATAACGATAAATCCAAGCAAAACGATCAATTTTTGATACCCGGATAACGGGCGATCGTTAATCAGTGTGCGAACATCAATTTCGTTTGAAGCCACAATGTCTTCCTCCGTACAGTCGGCTCAGGCCGCAAATGTCGTTATAAGCGTCGGGACTGTCTCCGCGTCGCTGTGTTATTCGCTTTACGGCCACCAGGGCTACAGGCGCAAATGAATGCAAATGTTCGATAATCGCACCAACATTCAAATATCGCACTTCCAATGTAAGAACTCTCAAGCGAGTCGGCAACGGAGGGTATCGATAATCTGGGCGGTTATCGAACCCATTGGTACGTTTGTCGCCATGTTAAAACACCGCTCTACCGAGAGCCGATAATACAAAACGCTGAAAACTAATATAATTAATAACCTTATTGCCGGGTGAAACGCCAGCGCAGCGGCGAAAAATAATGTTGTCGAAGTGTGAGGAGGATCATTATGACGATGCCAACACCCGCACATTGCTTAACATTCGGCCAGCATGATGCCGATCACAAATCGAAAATAGCCGGTTTACATAAAGTACCAAATGGTTCATTTTTTCTTCATGTCGTGACCCACGGCACCAAGCCCTGACCCCGGAGAAACCATGAAGAATAATGAACAACGCCCCCCGCTCTATTTGCTCGCCCTGCTGGGTCAGGGCATTCAGGGTTCGCTGTCACCGCAGCTGTATGAGCAGGAGGCCCGTCGGCAAGGTCTGCGTTGCGCCTATCAACTGCTCGATTTCACCCAGCGCGGCTGGGCTGACGACCGCCTGCCTGAGGTACTCGACAGCCTGGCGCAGTTGGGTTTCACCGGCTGCAATATCACGCATCCGTTCAAGCAACAGGTCATTCCCTGGCTGGATGAGTTGTCGCCTCAGGCCAGCGCCATTGGCGCAGTCAATACCGTACTGTTTCACGATGGCAAACGCATAGGTCACAATACCGACTGCGACGGGTTTATCACCCACTTTAACCAAGGGCTGGCCGGCGAAAATATCAATCGCGTGGTTCAGGTGGGCGCAGGCGGCGCGGGCTATGCGGTGGCTTATGGCCTATTGGCGCACGGAGTCGGTCATTTGATGTTGCACGATAGGGATCCGGCGCGTAGTCACAGCCTGCAACAACGGTTGGCCCGGCACTTTGGCGAACGGCGGATCGGCGTGACGGAAGACGTGGCTGGGGCGTTGGCCGACAGCGACGGTCTGGTACAGGCCACGCCGATCGGCATGACCGGCCACCCGGGTATGCCGGTGGATATCGACTGGCTGCAACCGCGCCACTGGTTGGCGGACGTGATTTATGTTCCCCGGGAAACCGAGTTGGTGAAAAAGGCCCGCGCAAAAGGCTGCCGGGCCATCGTGGGCGACGGCATGGTGGTGCATCAGGCTGCGCTGGCGTTTCAGCTGTATACCGGACATGCACCGGATACCGAAAGCATGAGCCAGGTATTCCGGCAAGTCGGCTAATCGGAACGGGCGCGGTGATGAACCGCGCCTCGCTATCACCGCAATTGCCGCATCGCCGCCAAACGTGCCGCACCATTTACCGCGCCATACTGGGCGTACCCGCCAAGCCTTTGCAGTAATTCAAAGAAGAACCGCCCTTCGGCAAACGGCTGGCTGTAAACGTGCAACAGTTCGCCGCCCTGCGCGTCGCGATCGTAGAGAATATGGTACTGTGCCAGCCGGGCGATAAAGGCGTCGTCGAGATCAAAACGTGCAGCCAGATCTTCGTAGTAGTTATCGGCGATGGTCAACAATTGCATGCCGTTGGCCTTGGCCTGTTCAACCGCCTGAAAAATATCCCCGGTCGAAAACGCAACGTGCTGTAGCCCGGCGCCGTGGTAGGTCTCCACCGTTCTGGCGCTGAGCGTCGCACTGCTCTGCGAGACGTTCAGCGGCAGGCGGATGCCGTTACAACGGCTGTGCATCACCCGGCTATGTACCAGCCCGTAAGGATCCGGCAGCAGTTGCTCGCCGTCCGGTTCGAAACCCGGCACGCAGCGCAAGAACATCACCCAGTTTTTTAATGCGCTTTCAGGCATCGCCACCGCCAGATGATCGATACCCTCGAGTTCGGAAGCCGTCCGTGTCGGCTTGTCCCGCAGATGGAAGTCATCCTGATAAATCGCCGCTTCGCCGCCGTTGACCGGGGTCTCGACCAAATAAATCAGGCTGCCGTCGGGTGCGCACAGCGCCGGAATGCGGTGTTCATTCGGGCCAACCTGCCCCTGATAAACCGGATAACCGAAATCATGCGCCCGCTGTAGCAAAGCGGACGGATTAGCCACCCGCCAGGCCATGGCGCACAGCGAAGCGCCATGCCGCTCACGGTAATCATCGGCAAATGAGTCGTTTTGCTGATTGAGGATGATGCGCACCGCGCCGTTTTGGTACAGCGTCACTGCCTTGGAACGGTGCTCACCGCGCTGGCTGAACCCCATCTGCCGCAGCCAGTCGGCCAGGCTTTCCGCCTCCTGCCGGTTTACCGCAAATTCGATAAACTCGATCTGCCGGCTTTCAGGCAAAGGCGCGCTGCTGAATAACTCCGGCGTGGGCGGCTGGGTGGCGGCCACCTGCTCTTCCAGGTACAACAGCGAGCGCAGGCCGTCCTGCGCCGTGGGTGCGCTCGGCGTGGCGCGAAAACCGTCGTTGAAAATCTCCAGCGACCAGGGGCCGGCGTAGCCTTTTTCAACCAGTCGGCGGGTGAATTCGACCAGCGGTAATTCCCCCTGACCGGGGAAGCAACGAAAATGCCGGCTCCATTCGATCACCTCCATGTTCATCAATGGCGCATCGGCCAGTTGAAGGAAGCTGATTTTCTCCGTCGGGATATCGTCCAGTTGATCGAGGTTATCGCCCAACGCCAAAATATGAAAACTGTCGAGCACCAACCCCAACGCCGGGCTGTCAACGGCGCGAACCCGTTCCCAGGCCTGACGATAGCGGTTTACATGCCGCCCCCAGGCCAGCGCCTCATACCCCACCACCATGCCCTGTTGCTGAGCCAGGTAGGCCAGTCGCCCCAGATCATCAATCTGCAGTTCAATCTCTGCGGAGCAGTCAGGCGCTACGTTGCTGCACAGCAGCATGCGGTCGCAACCAAGCTCTTGCATCAGTGCGAACTTGCGCCGCACGCGTTCGAGATTGGCCGCCAGCCGATCGCGTGGGCCGCCCTCAAAGTCGCGAAACGGCTGGAACAGCGTAATCGCCAGCCCAAGCTCCTGCGCCAGACGACGGATATCCGCTGGTTTGCCGGGATAATACAGCAGGTCGTTTTCAAAAATCTCCACGCCGTCAAAACCGGCGGCGGCAATCGCTTCCAGCTTTTCCGGCAGGGTTCCTGCGATGGATACGGTGGCTATTGAACGAAACATGACTTTTCCCCTTTGCGACAGTGGTTACAAATCGGCTCGCCACCGTTAAAGGGGAAACGGGCGGCGGCATATGCAGTTATAAATGAACCATAAGGTTCATTGTGTCAATGTGCCGACCGCAAACCTTAACAACTCTTTAACCCGGATCACAAAAGTGCCGCCGCCTGTGGAGGGTGTCAGGCGCTATTTCAGCTTAAGCATCTTCCCGAGCAAGATATCCGTGGGTTCAAGTATGTCCGTATCAATCCCTGCCGAGGGTGTGAAGGTCAATTCGCCAAAGATGACTTTGCCATTGGAGATATAGAAATCGACGCGGACAAATTCAAAGGGCTCGGACAATTTTCTGGCGTACTCAAAGAGATCGTCATAACCTTCGGGTTTAACAAAAGCATCGATCTCTGCCTGGCTGAGAGCCAGGCAGTCTTGGCTATAACAAAGAAACTTGAAGTCTTTATCGAAGAAGTAATATTTTGGCATGCCGGTTTCCCTACCGACGCAGAGTAATGTGCAGTAAGGAACGCCATGAAAGCAGTATATTTTATAGTCATCAGGGCCAACGCCATTAGATGACTCTATGAATTTCTCACCTATTATTTTTTTATTTATTTTCTTGTAGTTTAATTCCGCATAAACCTTCCAATAGTCCTCACGCATCCAGTTTTCGATGGTTTTCGACGTTTTTACGATATCCAGCGAACTTTTATCCTGACAAATCAGGTTGTAACCCGAACCATGGTTTCCCTTAATCACAAACTTATCAGGTAAAGAATCCCATGGGATCTCATGAACCGAATCGCAGGCGAAGTAGAGTTCATTGAGAATTTCTTCACATCCTTTCGCTTTTAGATACTCTCTTACTGCGTATTTATCCGCACATTGCGTGACCAGCGCATTGTTGCTGTAATCGTTGAGTTTGAGATAATTTATCTTCTCGTTCCATGTCGATGGCGGGTTTAAATTCAATTTTTTCCCGAATGCCTTTTCGTATATAAATTTCGTCTTGAACGTCGGCGCAAAGGTAGCCAATTGATTCATGATGAATTTATTAATGTGTTTTCTCATGCAAGCTGTCTCGTCATTTGATAAAAATATTAAAAAGGTGACCGAGAGGTCCCAAAGGAATTTGAAGCGATTGGCTGTTCTTGCTCACTGCGCCATTGAATCATCGCCGGGGTGGTGCTCAGATCAAATTGGTTCTGACCCAAAGCTCGATTGAGAATGCGAGCCGATCGCCAGGCTATCAGGCTAAGCTGAGGATCGGCGATACCGTGGTGGTGCATGCTGGCGTTGACCGCAAACAGGCAATTCTCATGTTCCCCCTCCCGCTCAAGGGAAAAATCAGAAGCAATACGGTATTGCCCATCGGCGGTGGTCAACAAACGATCGGCCAGGGAATCAAGAAAGGCCGGGCGGACCTGTTCATAGCCGGTGGCAAAAATAACCACGTCTGCATCAATGCTTTCTCGCCCTTGATCAAGGTGATGCAGCGTCTCTAATTGATAAGCATGAGCTTTGGCATTAAGGGCCGTAACTGAACGGCTGGGTAGCAAACGCACCCATCGCTTCTCTCGGAGGACATCGAAGTGGTGATACATGGCACGATAAATCGCCAACAGAGACTCGCTGGTGATCCCATCAGAAGTCATCCTTTGTTCCAGCAACATATGTTCTTTGGCCGCGCGACCGAGTGTGTAGAAGTTGTCGACATAATCCGGCGTAAAATACTCGTTGGCAAAGGCGGCTTCATCAAGCGCGTTGTAGTTGTTGCGCCGAGATATCCAGCTAAGCTGTTCTGGCCGGCCCCATTCCCCCTGGAAAATATTCAAGAACAGGTCGGCACCGCTTTGGCCTCCCCCCACGATGGCCACGCGTTTTCCGGCAAGGTTTGGCTGGCGCAACATCATTTCGCTGGCGTGAAAACATTGATCGTTTTGTTCGGTTACACAGTCCGGCAGTTTGATTTGCTTGCCTATGCCCACACACAGATGTTTGGCGTAAAGCACATCATTCTGAGTGGTGACGACAAACTGCCGCTGATTGTCGTCAAAGTCCACACGGCGAACCTCTTGGTTGAACATCAGCGAATCCAAACCCGTTGCCGCCCAGTTGAGATAATCGGCAAACTCTTCGCGTGATGCGGTACGCTGCTCAGTCGTCAGGAAGCGGTAGAACTTTTTACTCTTCACCAGATAGTTGAGAAAACTATAAGGGTTGGTTGGCGAGACGGCCGTGACCAGATCCTTCAAGAAATGGGTCTGCATGCTGCTATCCGCCAGGATCATGCCGGGGTGCCAGGAAAAGTGCGGTTTGCGTTCGAGGAATTTGCAATTGAAACCCTCGATTTCGCTTCCAAGCGCAGCAAGGCTGAGGTTGGACGGACCAATACCAATACCGATAAAGTCCAAACGCTGGTTCATTGAGTGTGCTCCTGAGTGAATAAATATATTTCCAAAAAATATATTCTGTGGTCCGGTAAAGTAACGCAACTAAACTAGATAGTGGCATTGGGATTGTTGGCACCCTCAGAGTTGAGGAGCGTTCTTTTGCCCTTTGCGTTTTGTTACTGCTTCCTGACGCTTACCATTAACGACCACAGGATAAAAACATTAAAATAACCGAAGTAGCCCGCAATTTTATTTTACTTAAAACTCTCGCGCATCATATTTTGACAAGCGACTTTTCAGATAAAATAAAAACACTTCACAATGCTATAAAAAGAGAATGTTTCAGGAGGTAAATTCGAGACAATAAAATCCAATAGATCCAAAGAAGAATCCATAACATGTCCCTATGCTATCTGCATATCCTGCAAAACATCATCCTTAATTAGACACTGCCGGATCAGAGTAGCGTCAAAGCTGCAGCCTGGCATGTAAAAAAACATAAAATCAAACTCAACACGCTTTGTTAATGTGAAAATAAAAGTGAAATCGTCAATGTTCATAAAATTTCACTTTGGTTTAGCCATGACTGCAGATAACCCCCCAGGTTACAATGCCTCTAAAAGAAAAGAGAAGCCTGAATAAATATCAATGATATCAGTTAGTTATTAACATAAAGCTATAAATCAACAGCTAAATCTTACTTTGCGCAATGTCTGTCGGCTTTCCACCCGTCCGCAGCGCGTTTTTTGCTCAATTTGAAATTCACCGTCGGATTGATTATCCGAACTCACTTTCCGTCACCGCTTTTTTCATATATTTCCCTCCTCCCCTTGTCACCTGCGTGGTAGATATTCCTCTCCATTCATCCGAAATACCCGTGATCCGACATAAATGAGCGCCTTATCAGCATTACTGACTCTTGGTCTCACCTCCGCATTTCAACCTCTTGAAAGTCGACAGGCCAAATTAAGCCTTGCGACGATGGAAAGAAAAAAGCTTATCGCATGTCCGTAGGTATCATCGCATCACGAGCCCGTAAAAAATAACAGGAGAAGCATAAACTACAGTCCATCCGAACAAAAAGTGCAAACGAAGGTTGCAACAATTAACCGGAGGAAAGTCTCAATCGGAAAGGTTGGGGGTTAAAAAACACTTTCCGTAAGGTTCTCCATTCGTATATATAACCCGTTTTTAAACCCACAGATTACGTTTTTATATCAAACACAACCTCTGTTCAGATGGATATATTCCCTACTCCATGATGAGAAGCAGGAAAAAGTCTCTTATTAATATGATTCCCTTTTAGGCTCAGGTTCTTTCTTTAAACAACCTACCCACACGTTTATTGGGCAATCGTCGCTCAACGCAGCGGTGTCATCCTGTGCCCCGTCATCGCCTGTTTGAGCAACATGATGGCGCTCACAAAAGCGCCGCCGCAGCGGATTGTATTACCCGGTCACCCCGGTTACTCTTAACCGGTGTACCCAAACGATAAGTGACTGATGTGTTGAACAATGATGATATCCCCGCCACCAAACGCAAAAACGACCCGGTCGGCCTGAAACAGCGGATCTTCGCCGGGGCGCTGAGTGAGTTTGCCGAGGCGGGCCTGAAAGGCGCCCGCATGGAAAACATCGCCGAGCACGCGTCCACCACTAAACGCATGGTGGTTTATCATTTCAAGAACAAGGAGTCGCTCTATTTGGAGGTGCTCGAGCACGTGTATCAGCATATCCGCGCGCACGAATCCTCGTTGGATCTGCAAGCGTTGCCGCCGGTAGAGGCGATGACCCGGCTGGTTGAAGAAAGCTTCAATTACCATGCGGAACACCCTGACTTCATCCGTGTGATTTGCATGGAAAACATGCTGCGTGGCCAGTACATCCGCCAGTCACCGCGCATTAAAGCACTGAATCAGAGCGCCTTGAGTTTGCTGGAAGATATCTTGCAGCGCGGCAAGCAAAGCCGGGAGTTTACTGCAGATGCCAGCGCCGCCGACGTACACCGCTTGATCAGCAGTCTGTGTTTCCACTATGTTGCCAACCAGTACACCTTTAATACGCTATTCGAAAGTCATGAACCGCCGGAAGATCAGGTTATTCATAACCGGCGGCTGGCCGTCGTGGCGACCCTGCGCTATCTGGCGCTGTAAGTATTTAAACCGGGAGCCTGAATGGCCAAGACCTCTGCCGGCGAAGACATCGCCACCCACGACATTACGCTGTCCGCCGCCAGCGGCGATCCTTTCAAGGGCGATCCCAACTTTATGGCCTCGCTGGCGCGGGGGCTGGAGGTGATCCAGGCCTTTACCCCACAACGCCGCTTGATGTCGATTTCGCAAATCAGCCAGAAAACCGGTATTCCGCGCGCTGCGGTGCGTCGTTGTCTGTATACCCTGAACAAGTTGGGGTTTGTTTACGCGCAGGACGGCAAAAACTTCGAGCTGCGCCCGCGTATTCTGACGCTGGCCCACGCCTATCTCGGCTCAACACCCTTGGCCAAGGCCACCCAGCCGGTGTTGAAACACATCAGCCAATTGCTGAATGAATCCTGTTCCATCGCCACGCTGGACGGCGACAACATTTTGTATATCGCCCGCGCCTCCGCCGAACGTATCATGACTATCGATCTGAACATAGGCAGCCGGCTGCCGGCGTTCGCCACCTCAATGGGGCGCGTGCTGCTGAGCCATTTGCCGGCGGATAAGCGGGATGATTACCTGCAACGCATCACCCTGATGCGCTATACGCAATACACCATCGGCTCCATCGACAAACTGCGCGAAGAGCTGGATAAGGTCCGCGCGCAGGGTTATGCGATTAACGATCAAGAGCTGGAAATAGGCCTGCGTTCCATCGCCGTGCCGATCACCTCGGCCAACGGCAGCGTCACCGCCGCGTTAAACGTCGGCGTACAGGCCGGCCATGTCCCGGTGAGTGAATTGACCGAGCGCATCTTGCCGATCCTGCTCGAAGGCGCGCAAGAGCTTTCCCTGCTGACGCACTAACCGGCCTCGCGCGCGTTGGCCAGGTATTTCGCCATTTCCGCCTCGGGCACCATGCCGCCACCGGTAGCCCATACCAGGTGAGTGGCTTGCTTCATCTGCTGTTCATCCAGCCCGTGTCCGGCCAGCCACTCAGGGTTAGCCGCCACGCGCCACGGCCCCGCCATGCCCGCCAGCGCCGAAGGTTCCAGCTGAATATGTTCCTGGCTATCCAACAGCCCAAGCAGCGCGAACATCTCGCGATCGCTTAAAGTATAAAAAGCGCTGAGCAGGCGCTCCATGGCGCGACCAACAAAACCGGAGGCGCGACCAACCGCCAGCCCGTCCGCTGCGGTTTGGTTATCGATGCCAAGATCCTGAACCGCGATCCGATCATGCAACCCGGTATACACCCCAAGCAGCATGCAGGGTGAGTGCGTCGGTTCGGCAAAGATGCAGTGAACGTGGTCGCCAAAGGCCAGCTTCAACCCAAAGGCCACCCCGCCCGGCCCACCGCCGACGCCGCATGGCAGATAGACAAACAGCGGGTGCTGCGCGTCAACCTGAATACCGCGCTCGGCGAACTGCCGTTTTAGGCGGCCACCGGCCACCGCATAACCGAGAAACAGCGTTTGCGAGTTTTCGTCATCGATAAAAAAGCAGCTCGGATCGCCCGCCGCCTGTAGTCGGCCCTGTTCAACGGCGACGCCGTAATCCTGTTCGTACTCAACCACGTTGACGCCATTGTCACGCAGCTTCTGCTTTTTCCATTCGCGCGCGTCCGCCGACATGTGCACGCTAACGCTGAATCCCAGCCTGGCGCTGATGATGCCGATCGACATCCCCAGATTGCCGGTTGAACCCACGGCAATGCGGTAACGGCTGAAAAACTGGCGAAACTCCTCCGAGAACAGCTTGCCGTAGTCGTCCGTAAGCTGTAACAACCCCGCCGCCAGCGCCAGTTTTTCCGCATGCGCCAGCACCTCATAGATGCCCCCGCGCGCTTTGATTGAGCCGGAGATCGGCAGATGGCTGTCTTTTTTCAGCAGCAAATGCCCACCGAGTCTCTGCCCATAGCGCTGGTCGAGCGCAGTTTGCATCGCCGGGATGGCGACAACCTCGGACTCAATCACGCCGTTGGCAGCCCGGGTTTCCGGAAAAGCTGCACTCAGATAGGGGGCAAAACGCGCCAGCCGCTGCTCCGCGTCGGCGACGTCGTCGGCGCCCAATCCTACGTACGGCAACCCCGCCTGCAAGGTCGTTGCTCGCGGGTTGAACCAGGTTATCGGTTTGAGGTCGATCAGGTCCTGCACCAAAGGGAATTGCGTAATCCACTGCTGAATCTGTGATTTATCCATTGTTATTCTCTGCGCCAGGTAACGATTTCCCTAGGGTGCAGCGATTCGCCGGCGCTGACAAATGATAAAAACTCAGCCTTGCGTGAGCGGCATTAATGCAAAAACTGATTTGTTGCGCGGCTAGCGTAACCATTATCCCAGCGCGGACCCAAACAGCAGGCCGACGCCGGAGGAAACCGCCATCGCCAGCGCGCTCCAGAACAGGATACGCACTATGCCCGGGCGGATCGGTGCGCCGCCTGCCCTGGCGGCAATCCCGCCGAGAACGCCCAAAGACACCAGGGCGGAGACCACGATGGCCGGAATGGTCCATGTGACCGGCGCCAGCACCGCGACCAGTAACGGCAGCAGCGCTCCGACGGAAAAGCTCAGCGCCGAAGCCAGTGCCGCCTGCAATGGTCGAGCCGTGGTGATGGCCGAAATCCCCAATTCATCGCGGGCATGGGCTCCCAGCGCATCATGCGTCATCAGTTTTTCGGCCACCTGCTTGGCCAGCGCCAAATCCAACCCGCGATGCACATAGATAGAGGTCAGTTCACGGTACTCGCCCGGGTAATCGCTGAGCAACTCCAACCGCTCCTCCGCCAGTGCGGCCTTTTCCGTATCCGCTTGCGATGACACCGAAACGTATTCGCCGGTAGCCATCGACATCGCGCCGGCAACCAGCCCGGCAATGCCGGCGAGCAAGATGCCGCCGTGTGCCGCATTGGCCGCCGCCACGCCGAGCAACAGGCTGGCCGTCGAGACAATCCCGTCGTTTGCGCCAAGCACCGCCGCCCGGAGCCAACCTATATTCTCAATGCTGTGCCGCTCTTTGTGCATCAGGTCCGTCCTTGTTGCGGGAATAAAAGTTAGCCGCGAGCCGCCGCTTCCAGCCCGGCGATATCCAGTTTTACCATCTGCAGCATCGCTTCAGTCACCCGTTTCACCTTCGCGCTGTCGGGGTCGCTCATCAACTCGCCCAGCCGCTGGGGGACAATTTGCCAGCTCAACCCCCAGCGATCGCGCAACCAGCCGCACTGTTCTATGGTGCCGCCTTCGCTTAACGCATCCCATAGCCGATCCACTTCCGCCTGATCCGCGCATTCAACCATAATCGAAAAACTGTGATTGAAAGCATTGAGCGGGCCGGCTTCAATAGCCGCATAGCGTTGATCGCCGAGGGTAAAGGCCGCCAGCTTTACGCTGCCTGCAGGGCCGCTCGGGGTCTCGGCGGGCAAGCTGGAACTCCAGGTCAGGGAAGAACCGGGGATCAGTGCGATGTAACAGCGCAGCGCGGCTTCCATGTCTCTTTCAAACCACAGGTGTTGTGTGATTTTCATCATACCCTCTCCGCTACTCGTCAAGGATAGGTTCGAAACCGCCGAAAATCATGCGTTTGCCGTCAAACGGCATCTGCTCGCCCAGCGCCTTCATGCGCGGATCGTTCATCATTTTCTCGTTGGCGGCGTCGCGCACCGCTTTTGAGGGATATTCGATCCAGCTGAAAACCACCACTTCATCGGCCTCGGCTTTCACCGCACCGCGAAAATCGGTGAGTTTACCTTCGGGCACGTCATTGCCCCAACATTCGACAACCCGCGTCGCGCCGAACTCTTTAAATAACGGTGCTGCCGTGGCAGCCAGCTTAATGTACGCCTCCTTATTGGCGGCAGGCACCGCCACGACAAAGCCATCAACATAGTTCATGAGATGATTCCTCTTGTCCGTTCGGACATCAGGTATGGCGCAAGCGACATTGCTCGCGCTCCCTTTCATTTTAGACCCCCTGGCCGGGGTCAACCATGAACGACAGGCGGCAGGTTTCAGCGGTCGCTGTAAATCAGTGGGGATATTTCGGGCGTGGCGACGCGGTTGCGGCCGCTATTTTTGGCTTTGTAGACCGCCATGTCGGCGATTTTCAACAGATTATCAAGATTTTGTTCTGTACCGCCGATGCAGGTAACCATGCCTATGCTGACGGTGATTTGCAGATGATTGCCGGCGGGCATGGCGATCGATTCGATTTCCACCCGCCGGCGCAGACGTTCGGCCAGATACACCGCATCTTGCTGCCGCTCGATAAGCGCAACGATCGCGAACTCCTCCCCGCCCATGCGGCCAAACAGATCGGAATCGCGCAGGTCACCGGTGATGGCGCGGGTAAAGGAAATCAGTGCGGCGTCACCGCCGGAGTGCCCAAAACGATCGTTGATGGATTTGAAGTAGTCGATGTCCAGCATCATAACGCAGACCTGCTCGCCTTTTTGAGTGAGCAACCGCGAGCCGCGCTGCATAAAGGCATTACGCGTCAGCACGTGGGTCAGAGCGTCATGGTTCGCCACGTGCTCCAGCTGGCGCAGCAGCGCATTGCGGGCGAAATTCATGCTGGCGATCGCAATCGGCCCCAGCGCCAACAGCGCTACCCCGAGCCGCATCGACACGGTGTTCTGCAGCGCCTTCATATCGACGTTAATGGCGATCAAACCCAAATCAATGGCCAGATGGCACCATAAAACGTAGAGCAGCACCACCACCAGAGTGGTGAACAGTGAAAACGACATCGCCAGCCACAGCAGGATTGGCATCGGGAAAATCACGGCGCCAGGCCCGCCAATCAGGATACTGCCAACGCAAGCCAGCACCAGAAGGATCAGAACCGCCAGTTTTCTGCCGGTGTGATACCACCCGTGCCGCCGGGTAATGCCCCGAGCTATACCGCGAAGGTAAGCTCGCCAATCCGCAGGAAAAGCCAGGATAAACGGCATCAGCGTAATGTAATTGGTAAACTCCGAGGACATCCACAGCGCCAGGGCGGGGAAATACTCGCGATCAAACAACAGCACCGAGGCCAAGGCACCGATTACCCCGGTGACGGCAGCGCTGACCAGACAAATGGCAAACAGATAAACGCTGGCTGAGGTGCATTCCAGCGTTCTGACCTGCGGCGGCAAACGCTTAAAAAACTGATACCCCACCGCGACGCCGGCAATATTGGCGCCGTTCAGCAACAGGGTTTTATCGAGCGCGCTGCCGGTGATCAGATCTGCCGTCAAATACCCCAACATCGCCATCACCCAGCCCAAACGGCTGACAAGCCCCGGATAACGAACGAACACCGCCAGCAACACCGCATTGCTCGGCCAAAATGCCGCCAGAAAGCCAATGGGCCGGCTCTCGATACCGAAGATACAGGCAGCGAACACCAGTACAAAGACGGTGAGCGCAGGCTGTAATTTTGTGGTGTCAGGTGACTGGGTGGTGTGCATCTTGCTTCCAGAGCGTTCGAAGAATACGGATAACATCCTGCCAGCATGATGAGGGGTGACAACCGATTCATCATACCTGACGACGCGCGTGAAAAATGAGCGGTCAGAGTGGCATTATTGCTACTTTCACAGGTCCGATCACCTGTTAATTGAAGGTTCGCCAATATATTTCAACTGTAGCGCCAAATGGGGCAATACACCCGTCTTCCTGCATGCATATCGCAAACCAGGAACAAGGGAGAAAGCGTTGGCATGAATAACGTGTGGATTACTGAAGCGGAGCCACGTAGCCTGAGCCAGTGTCCATGATGTTTAGACCTTTGGTGCCGTTATCAACGGCACCTTGTTGTGGCGGATTTCCCCGTAATTTCAAAGCATTTTTCGGTACATCACAGCGATGGCCAGCGACCCCTAACGCCGATGCGCCAGCGAGCGCACCAGGCGATCGCCCAGGGTTTGCACGCCCTGCACCAGGATCACCAGAATAATCACCGTCGCGATCATCACCTGATTGTTGAAGCGTTGATAGCCATAACGGATCGCCAGATCGCCTAACCCGCCACCGCCAATCACGCCGGCCATGGAAGAAAAACCAATCAGCATCACCACCGTCAGCGTCAACCCGGCCAACAGCGTCGGCAAGGCCTCCGGCAGCAGCACTTTAAAAATGACATGGCGCACATTGCCGCCCATCGACAAAATCGCCTCGATCCGCCCTTTTTCCACCTCATCCAACGCCGACTCGACGATGCGCGCAAAGAACGGAAAAGCGCCAATGGTGATCGGCACTACCGCCGCGGAACTGCCTAACGTGGTGCCGATGATCAGCCGGGTTAACGGGATCAAGGCAATCAACAGCACAACAAACGGCAGCGAGCGCCCCAGATTGACGATAGCGCCCAACGCCCCGTTGATGCGCGGTGCGGGCAAGATGCCCTGCTTGCGGGTGATAAACAGCACCACGCCCAGCGGCAGACCGATCAATAAGGTAAACAGCGATGCCAGCGCCACCATATACAAGGTTTCGCCGGTGGCGCTCAGCACCAGCGTCAGAAGATCGTCCCAGGGCAATTGATTTCTCATAGCAGTTCGGCCCTCACGCCCCGTTGATTGAGGAACGCCACCACCTCCGCCAGCGGCAAGCCGCCCTGCGGCGATCGCAAGCCCACCCGGAAACGGCCGACGCTCTGGCCGGCAATCAGTTCAACGCCCCCACCCAGCAGCGTAACGTCCACCGCATGGCGCTGCGCCAGTTCGCTGAGCACCGGTGAGGCGCGTACGCTGTCGAAAAATGTCAGCTCCGCCACCTGGGTTTCCGGCGCCACCGGCGTCAGGCAGCCCGGCAACAGCGCCTGCCCCAGCGGCGATGCCGGGTTCGCCAGCAATTCGCCAATCGGCCCCCATTCAACCACCCGACCGGCGGCCAGTAGCGCCGCATGGTCACAAATGGCCTTGACCACGTCCAGTTCGTGGGTGATCAGCACGATGGTTAACCCCAACTGACGGTTGATGTCTTTTAACAAGGCAAGAATAGAGGCGGTGGTTTCCGGATCCAGCGCGCTGGTCGCCTCATCGGAAAGCAAATAGTCCGGCCGGGCTGCCAGCGCCCGGGCTATACCGACACGCTGTTTCTGCCCGCCTGAAAGCTGTGAAGGAAAAGCGCGTGCCTTGTCGTTCAGCCCGACCAGATCGAGCAATTCCCCGGCGCGGCGAATGCGTTCCGCACGCGGTACGCCGGCGATCTCCAGCGGCACCGTGATGTTATCTCGCACGTTGCGGGCATGCAGCAGATTGAACCCCTGAAATATCATGCCGACACGTTGGCGCTGGCGCCGCAGTTCCGCTTCGCTCAGTTGGGTCAGATCGCGCCCGTCCATCAAAATGCGGCCCGTGCTGGGCCGCTCCAGCAAATTAAGGCAGCGGATCAGGGTGCTCTTGCCTGCGCCGCTGCGGCCGATAATGCCGAACACCGCACCGTCGTTAATGGTCAGCGACACCTGCTCCAGCGCCGGTGGCTCACCGACGCCGTAGGTTTTACCCAGCCCTTCTACGACAATCATCAGCCGGCGTCCGCAGGTGTCACGGGGATCACCGAGCCCTGATATTTTTGCTGAATGAATTTGGCCACTTCCGGCGACTGCAAATCTTTGGCCAACTGTCTGATGCGCGGGTCGTTCTCCAGTTGCGGCGTAGTGACCAAAATATTGGCATACGGATTATTTTTCGGGCTTTCCAGCCCCAGCGCATCCTTGGCTGGCGTAAGCCCGGCCTCCAGCGCATAGTTGCCGTTAATCACCGCCAAATCGACGTCATCCAATGCACGCGGGATCTGTGGCGATTCAATCTCCAGTATCTTGAGGTGTTTGGGGTTGTTGGCAATGTCTTTTGGCGTTGCCTGATCCTTGGCCGGATCGTTAAAACCGGCTTTCAGGCTAATCAGCTCTTGCGCCTGCAGCAGATAAAGCGCCCGGCTCAGGTTAGTGACGTTGTTGGGTACCGCCACTTTGGCGTTGTCCGGGATCTCGCTCAGCTTTTTATACTTGCTTGAGTAGATCCCCAAGGGTTCGATATGCACCGTCGCCGCCACGGCAAATTTTGTGCCCAGCGCCTGCTCTTGCGAATGCAGATAAGGCAGGTGCTGGAAGTAGTTGGCATCCACGTCCCCGTGCGCCAACAGTTCATTGGAATTCACGCCGTTACTGATCTCAATCACCTTCAGTTTCAGCTGCGGGTCAATTTTCTGCACATAGGCCAGGATTTCCGCATGGGGCACCGGATCGGCCGCCACCCGCAGCGGTTCCGCCGCCAGCAGAGAGACCGGTAGCGCCAGCGCCGTCAGCAGAGCCAAACGGGAAATCGTCGTTTTAAACATGGTCACCCCCAATGAAAGATCAAAACTCTGCGCCGGTTAAGAACCGTACGTTCTTATTTATGGTTATTTGATGCCATAAAGTAATAAAAAACTAGCACCAAGCCTTCGCGCGCCACCAATACCATTCCGTTATAAGGTATTAATAATCATAATCTTATTAATGAATTAGCTTTCCCGGAAATGGCATATGGGATCCTTTCCTTCATTGCTACGCTGGCAATCTCCTTCCCCGCAGATTGGCACTCTCATGGATTATTATCTCGGCATCGACATAGGCACTTCGAAGATCAAGTCGGTTTTATTCGACGCGCAGTTTAATCAATGCCAGGTCGCCAGCGCCGACAACCTGACCGAAGTGCCGTTCCCCGGCCATGCCGAGCAGGATATGGAACAGTTGTGGCGCAATGTGGTCACGACATTGCGAGCGCTGGCCGACTCGCCGTTGTTGCAACAAGGGCGCATCCTTGCCATTGGCCTCTCGGGCCAGGGCGAAGGCGCCTGGCTGGTCGATGCCGCAGGGCAACCGGTTCGCAAGGCCATTTTATGGAGCGACACTCGCAGCGCGCCGTTGGTGGCACGTTTAAAGCAACGGCCGGAACGGGAAGAAAGGCTGTTTCGTCAGACCGGGACCCGCCTGCTGCCGTGCAACAGTTCGCTGATCCTGAAATGGTTGGCGGAAAATCAACCCGACGCGCTAAGTCGTACGCGCTATTTTTTCTTCGCCAAAGACTGGATCCGCTATCGCCTCACCGGTGCGGCAAACCTTGAGCTGACGGATACCGGCACCTCGCTGCTCGATCTGCACAGCGAAACGCTCTCCGACGAGGTTTTGACGGAGCTGGGGCTACAGGACATTCGGCCGCTTTTCCCGCCACTGTTGCGCCCCGGCCAACGCGCCGGAGAAATCACGGTGCAAGCGGCGGCTGTCACCGGGCTGGCGGCAGGCATTCCGGTGTGCGCCGGTGCACTGGATGTATCAGCGGCAGCGCTGGGCATTGGCGCAGTGCATCATGACGACGTTTACACCCTTTTGGGCACCACCTGCTGCACCGGCATTGTCTGCGACAGCCTGGCGCAGGTCAGCCCGAAGACGCGCTTTGTCGCCCATGCGCAGCAAGGACGTTATATCAACCTCTTCGCCATGCAGGCGGGCACGCCGAATCTGGACTGGGCGGTACGTGAGCTGGGTGGCGACGGCGATCTCGAGCGTATTGGCGAGCAGATCGCCGCCATTCCCGCCGGTAGCGGCGGCGTGCTTTATCAGCCCTATCTGAACGGTGAACGCGCCCCTTTCTACAGCCAGGCGGCCCGCGCAGGTTTTTTCGGCATCGGTCAGCATACCGGCAATCTGCACCTGCTGCGGGCAGTGTTTGAAGGGCTGGCGTTCGCCATTAAAGACTCGCTGCACGATTACCCGCCGCAGGGCGATCTTTATCTTGCCGGCGGCGGAGCCGCTTCGGCCATCTGGTTGCAGATCATCGCCGACTGTACCGGCCGACGGGTGATTACCAGCCGGGTGAAAGAGCTGAGCGCCCGTGGCGTGGCTATTTTGGCGGCGCAAAGCATTGGCGTGACGGTGTCACATGAAACGCTTGTTCAGGCCGAAAGCCGCCGGTTGTTTATCCCCGACCCGACCAATCAGCAGGTCTATCAGGCGCTCTATCCACTGTTCCGCCAGTTACGTCTTCAGCTTGAACCGCTGTGGCAAAGCCGGGAGCAAATACTCAATGCCCTTAACGCAGGAACCCCCGCACCATGAAAACCCTCTTTACCGCCGAATACGCCGGCTCGCTTGATGATTTCCGCCAATTGGGCGAATTGGTCATCCGCGGTTGGGCGGCCGGCGAAAGCAAGCTGACCGAAAGCGCGCTGATTGACCTGGCCCATGACGCCAGCTTTATCATCACCAGCTACGACGATATTACCGCCCGGGTGATCGACGCCTGCCCGCAGTTGAAACTGATTGCCTGTACCCGTGCCAATCCGGTCAATATTGACCTGCAGGCCACCGCACGGCGCAATATTCCGGTGATCTACACCCCAGGCCGCAATTCGGACGCCGCCGCGGAACTGACACTGGCGTTGATGCTGAATCTGGCCCGCCATATTCCCCAGGCTCACGCCGCGCTCAAGCGCGGCGAATTCACCCGCGAGCAACCGCAAGACGCCGCAACCAAAGAGGGCCTACGCAGCGATGTGGTGTGGGACGTGGATAAGTCGAGCCCCTATGAAGTGTTTAAAGGCAGCGAACTGCGCAACAAAACGCTGGGCATCGTCGGTTACGGCAGCATTGGCCAACGCGTCGGCCGCATTGCCCGGGCTTTCGGCATGCGGCTGTTGGTGGCGGACCCTTACGTTTCCGCCGTGGAAATTAACGAACCGGGCATTGAGAAAACCACGCTGGAACAGCTGTTCAGCGATGCCGATTTTATCAGCCTGCACCTGAAGGCGACGCCGCAAACCGACGGGTTGATTGGCCGTGAATTGTTTAACCGCATGAAACCCCACGCGCTGTTTATCAATACCTCACGCGCGGCGGTGGTGGTTGAAGAGGATCTGATTGCCGCCCTGCGGGAGAAACGGCTGGCCGGCGCGGCGCTGGACGTGTATGCCAGCGAACCTATTTACCGCCGGCATCCGTTTATCACCGAATTCGACAACGTGGTGATTACGCCGCACATCGCCGGTGCCACGCGGGAGACGCTGGTCAAACATACCGAGATGATCGCCCAGGACATACAGCGCTATCTCAAAGGCGAGCCGCTGCTGTACGTCTGGCGCTAAGCGCTGCGCGGCGTTTGCTGCATAAACCGCCGGGTGTGTTCCCAGTCGATCACCCCGGCGTCCGATCCCAACCCGCCTGCGACCAACCCCGCCACCGCCGTAGCCAGCAAACAGGCTTCCGGCACCGCCAGCCCACGGCTTAACCCGGCGATAAACCCACCGCAGTAACTGTCGCCACAGCCGGTGGTGTCCACGACCTCAACCTGATAAGCCGGGATCCGCACGCAGGCATCACGGGTGACGATAAAGGACCCCCGCTCACCGGCTTTGAAAATACAGCTCCCCACCCCGTGATCGAGGAAAAACGCGCCAATCTCCTGCGGCGTTTGCCGACCGGACAGGTAAGCCGCCTCCTCCAACGACGGCATAAAGTAATCGACGCTGGCCAACAGCGGCAGCAACAACGCCAGAGTGTGCGGGCCAGGCGCAATCAGGTCGAAACTGGTGGTAACGCCGAGCCGTTTGGCATGGCGCAACAATTTGGCGCTTTGCCCCTCATCCATCGCCGCCAGCAGCCCGGTGCCGCCATGATGCAAGAAACGGGTATCGCACAGCGCATCAAAATCCGATTCGTCAACGAACAGGAAATCCGAAGCCCCACGATAATGCAGCGCCGGACGCTCGCCGTTGGGCCTGATCGGCAAAATGGTGGCGGATGTTTCCGCCAGTGCGGTGCGTTGGATCAGCGAGCAATCGATGCCCAGCCGACGGTAGGTATTGAGGATAAAATCCGCTTTTTCATCCTCACCGAGACAGGCCGACGTAGCGGTGCGTATCCCCAGCTTGGCGGCATTCATCACCGCGCCGCTGGCGGTGCCCGCCGGGTTCAGCCGGATCTGCTCGATAAACTGCACGCCGCCGCCTGCCGGGATAGCGCTGACCGGCCGCCCCGCGATATCGAGCAAGGTTAAACCGACAAATACCGCATCATATTGACTCACTGCCAGCCTCCGCCTGTTGCGTTTGTTTTAACCGGCTCTGGATAAAGGACAGCGCCAGCGCTACCACCAGGATCACGCCGGTCAGCGCGTCTTTCACCATAAAGTTCAGCCCCATCAGGTTCAGGCCGTTCGCCACCATGCCCAGGAACAGCACGCCAACCAGCGTGCCCAACACGTTGGCGCGCCCCTGCGGATGAAACGCGGTGCCGATAAACACCGCCGCGATGGCGTCCAGCAAATAGGCCTGCCCGGCCAGTGGGGTAAACTGACGCAGGTTGGCCGAAAGGATCACGCCTCCCAGCGCGCAGGTCATGCCTGAGACGATCAACAACCCGCACAGGTAACGACCATTACGGATCCCCACCGCGCGGGCCGCCTGGGGATTCAGCCCGATGGCATGAATCCGCTTGCCGAAGATGGTGCGCTCGAAAAACAGAAAATAACCCAGCAACAGTACGGCCGCGATAACTATCGGTAACGGCACGCCGCCGAGGTTGCCCACCGCCAGATCGTGATATTGCTGCGCCATGCGGCGGTAGGCGATCGAACCCCCACCGTCGGTATAAATGCGTTCGATGCTGCTGCCGATGAAAAAGGTGCCAAGCGTCGCCAAAAAGGGCTTAACCCGGCAGTAAACGATCAACAACGCATTGAGTGCGCCGATCAGCGCGCCGCCGGCCAGCGCGACGACTATCGCCATTTGCCAACTGAGCTGGTATTGCTTCAGGGCGATCAGCGCAAAGGCAGCGCCAAAATCCAGCGCGACGCCTACCGACAGATCAACGCCACCGGCGGTCACCACCAGCGTCATGGCCAGCGCGACAATCAACAATATTGCGTTACCCTGTAACAGGTTGCTGAGATTATCCAGGCTGTAAAACACGCTATTGCCCCAGGAGAAGAACAGGAAAAACACGATGACAATCAGCATAAAGCCGTAGCGAATCAAAAGATTGTTCAACCCGGTCATGGGTTTCCTCCCCGGTTTTGCCCGGCTGCGGCAGCCAGTACCAGCAAGATCAGCCCGCCTTTGATCGCCCCGACCCAAAAGATGTCTACCCGCAACAGCGCCAATCCATTCGACAAGGCATTAACCAGCAAGGCACCCAGCAGCGCCCCCCAGATGGTCACGACTCGCCGGCGCGAGAAGGCTGCGCCAATAAAAGTCGCCAGCACCATTTCCAGCAGCAGAGGTTCTTCACTGCCGGGCGAACTGCCCGAGCCGCGAGCCACCAGGGCAAAGGCCGCCAAACCGGCCGCCGCAGCCGCCAGCAGATAAGACCCAATCACCAGCGGTTTGACGCGCAGGCCGGAGATTTCCGCCGCCTCGCGGTTACCCCCCGCCGCCTGCAACTGCATGCCCCAACGGGTGCGATGCAATACCCAGCCAAAAAGCGAAAGCGCGACGAGCATTAACCACACCATCAGCGGTAACCCCAGCCAGGTCTCGTCGCGCAGCGCGACAATGGCCGCGTCGTTGACGCTGATGCGTCGCTGTTGGGTGATCAGGTTGGCGATGCCCACCACCGCCACCGAACTGGCCAGCGTTGCCAGCAACGGCGGCAGCCCGACAGCCACCACCAGCAAAGCATTGACGCCCCCCGCCAGCAGCGCCGCGCCAAACGCCAGTGCCGCCAGCCACAGATAACCGTCACCGCTGTGGGTCAGGCCGTTGCTGATTATGGCCGCCGCCAACACGGCGATCGCCGGCAGGGAAATATCGATACCGCCGGAAACCACGTCATCGCCACCGCCGGTAATCACGCAGGTCAGGCCAAAACACAGTATCGCCAAGGGCACGCTTTGCTTGAGGATAGTGCTCAGATTCTGCCAACTGGTGAAGTAAGGCGCCTGCAAGCAGAAAAACACCAGCAGCGCGGCAAACAGCAGCAGCGGTATTTTATCGACGATCTGCTCTCTGGGCGGCATAAAACGGCGGCGGCAGGACCGTGCCGCCACATTGCCCTCAGTCAGTTGGCTCATAAAACCGGCTCCTGTAATAAAGGGGACACCGTTGAACCGCCGCTGGTCAACGCCAGCAGCGCGTCCTGCGTCAGCCCGGCGGTACGGACATTCGCGACAATCTCGCCGCGCAACATCACCAGAATGCGATCGCATAGCCCAATCAGTTCGCTGCCGTCGCTGGACGACACCAGCACGCAGCGCCCTTCAGCCGCCTGGGCGGCCACCAGTTGGTAAATCTCCGCTTTGGCGCCGATGTCTACGCCCAGGGTAGGTTCGTCGAGGATCAACAGTTGCGGATTAGTCGCCAGCCAGCGCGCCAGAATCGCCTTTTGCTGATTGCCGCCACTCAATAAACGCACCGGCAATTGCAGATTGCGCGGGCGGATATCCAACTGCTCCGCCAGCGTTTTGGCGCGCAACCGAGCCTTTTTGCGCAGCTCCCAACCCGCGCGCGCCAGCGCCCCGAGCGACGCCAGGTTAATGTTGTCCGCCACCGGCATGGGCAACACCAAACCGGTGTGCCGCCGGTCACGGGGCACCAGCGCCATCCCGGCTGTAATGGCCTGCGCCGGGGAAGCAATGCGCACCGGCTTACCGGCTATGCGCAGTTGCCCCTGCTTCAGCGGGCGTAATCCGTACAGCGTGTCGATCAAGGCTTCGCGTCCGGAGCCAAGCAGCCCGGAGATGCCGACGATCTCCCCCGGCGCCAGTTGCAAACTGACACCGTGCAGCTGTGCGCCGTCCGACAGGCATTCGGCGCTAAGCCAGGGCTCAGTCACCACACGCTGAGCCGGGCGCGGAGCAAACAGGCGGGTGATTTCGCGGCCGACCATCATCGGGATCATGCGCGCGATATCCCCATCACCCAGTTGCTGCAGGGTGCCGACGTTACGCCCATTGCGAAATACCGTGACGCGGTCACAAATTTGGGCAATTTCAGCGAGATAATGAGAGACATAAATAATGGCGATACCGCGCTGCTTCAGGCGGGCAATGGCGTTAAACAGCAATTGCGACTCTCTGGCTTCCAGCGGCGCAGTAGGCTCGTCAAACACCACCAGTCGCGCCTGCCCGTCGATTAACGCCCGGGCTATCTGCACCAGCTTGCGTTCGGCAATGCTGAGATCGCGGATCAGTCGGTTACCGTCCAGGCGGGTGTCCAGCACCTGTAACAGGAACCGTTCTGCATCATGGCGCATGCCGCGCTTGTCCAACCCCAGCCAACGGCTGCGCCGCTCCTGGCCGACATACACGGACTCCGCCACGGTGAAGTGCGGGATCAAATGCAGTTCCTGATGGATAAACCGCACGCCGGCCGCCCGTATCGCCGCCGGGGTGACGGAAGCCAGCCGTCGGCCGCCAATGCGGATCTCCCCGCCGTCTTGCGCATAAACCCCTGCGAGGATCTTGATCAAGGTGGATTTGCCGGCGCCATTTTCGCCAATCAGACCGTGGACCTCGCCCGGCAGCACCCGCAGTGAGGCACCGCTCAGCGCCTGGGTGCCGGGAAAACGTTTCTCGATGCCAATCATTTCCAGGCCGCCCACGGCGGGAGTGGCCTGTGTTTCCTGCTGGCTCATGGCGTTATTTCAGCTCGCCGTAGCCAAGCTGTTTGTACACCGCCCTGGCCTCTTCCGGCCCTTTCACCGGCAATACCGGCACAAAGGTTTGCGGTTGCAACTTTTCGCCGGCGAAATGGCGCGCTACGTTATCCGCTGAAGTGGTGCCGATTAACCGCGGCTGTTGCGCCACGTTGGCGACCAACGGGCTATCCTTCTCCGCCATGATTTCCAGGGTTTCCGGCCCGGCATCGATCGCCGTGACCTTAACGTCACCGGCGCGGCCACTCTCTTCCAGCGCCTGCACGATGCCGATCGCCGGCTGATCCCAGCACGCGACGTGAATCGCATCCAGCGTGCCTTTCGGGTGCTGGCTTAGCAGTTCGAGGGTTTTCTTGCGCGCATCTTCCGGCGAGTTGGCGTATTGCTCGGCCAGTTCCGGTTGAATGATTTTGATGTCCGGGTAATCTTTCAACACGTACTTCCACAGATCGTAGCGAATGCCGCAGATACGCAGTGAGTTGGAGAAGGCGTTGAACACCGCCACATTGCCTTTGCCACCCAGCGCCTCGGCGGTATAACGACCGATGGTGCTGCCGATGCTGTAGTTGTCCGAGGTTGTGTTGTTGATGGAATACGGCGATACGTGATCGACGGTGAATACCGGGATCCCGGCGGCGCGCAACGCTTTGAATTTGGGCTCGACGGCGCTGTCGCCCAAAATGCTGATCACCGCATCCACCTTGCGTGCCAGCAGGATATCGTGATTGTCGGCGTGCACCTGGTTATCGCGGCCACCGTCGACCGCCACCACTTTGCCCCCCAAATGTTCTACTTCGTCGCTGGCGCCTTTGAATGCTTCGCGATCCCAAAAATGTTGCGTGCCGACCACCGCTACGCCAATGGTTTTCCCCTGCAGCGAAAGTGCTGCCTGGGTGCCCTGAGCAGCGAAAACTGACAGTGCCAGCGCTGTGATTTTAATAAGTTTTTTTGTCATTTCTGTTATTACCCTGTTATTCATCCCCTGATGGAACGAACAAAAGCTAGCAACAGGTTATGGCAAAGCGAAATAACAAAACCGGTTATGGTTAGTTAAATACCGGGATTGTTCCGTGCGATGAAAATGCGGCCGGTGAGGCTCCCCTTTTACCAAGAGACCCCGGCCGCAAAGCGGGTTAAGCCCCTATGCCTGATAAATTCGCGCCTCATAAGGGCGCAGCCTCTGCGGCTCTTCGCTCTGCGGGTAATTGCCCAACCGCAGTTGCCATGTGTTCAGCGCCAGATGTTGGGGATCAACCTGCTGCGGTTCGCCGCTCAGGTTACACAGCACCAGCAGTTGCCGCTCGTCCAGAGTGCGGGTATAGGCGTAAATATGCCGATGTTCGGCCAGCAATAATTGGTAACGTCCATACAGCAGCGCCGGAGTCTGTTTGCGTAACCGGATCAGCGCACGGTAGAAATTCAGCACCGAGTCCGGCTCCCCACTCTGGCGCGCCACGTTGATATCGCGGTAGTTGGCGTTAAGCGCAAACCACGGCGTTGCGGCGCTAAAGCCGCCGTTAGGCCCGTCGTTCCACGGCATCGGCGTGCGCGAGTTATCACGCGAACTGCGGCGCAGCGTCGCCAGGATCCGATCCTCATCCATTCCTTGCCGGCGCAGCTCGGCTGCACGGTTTTTGGTGGCAACGTCGTTAAAGTCATCCAGCCCGGCGAAATGGGTGTTGGTCATGCCCAGCTCCTGCCCCTGATAAATAAACGGCGTTCCCTGCATCAGAAAATACAGCGCGGCAATGGCCGTGGCGCTTTCGCGTCGGTAGCGCCCGTCGTCCCCCCATTTCGATACCACGCGCGGAATATCGTGGTTCTCGACGTACAGCGCGTTCCAGCCCTTGCCCTCCAGCAGTGTCTGCCAGCGGGTGAAAATGCTTTTCAGGCCGATCAAATCCAACCCGGCATCCGGCGACTGCTGATTGGCGTTCTCCCACAGCTTGACGTGTTCGAACTGGAAAATCATGTTCAACCTGCCATGCCGTTCCCCCACCCAATCCTCGCCCTGTTCCGCCGAAGCGCCGTTCATTTCCCCCACCGTCATGATGTCGTAGCGGTTAAACACCTGTTCGCACATCTCATCGACGTAATCCAGCAGGCCATCGTAGTTGAGGTGGCGCTCAAACGACGGTACGTACCGCAACCCTTGCGGGTTCGGCATGTCGGTCAGCCCCGGCTGTTTTTTCATATGGCAGATGGCGTCGATGCGGAAACCGTCGATGCCCTTGTCCAGCCACCAACGCATCATGTCATACAGTGCAGCGCGTACCTGCGGGTTTTCCCAGTTCAGATCCGGCTGGCGTTCAGAGAACAGATGCAGGAAGTATTGTTCGCTGTCGGGGTGGTACTTCCAGGCCGAACCGTTGAAAATGCTCTCCCAGTTATTGGGTTCTGCCCCGTTTTTGCCGTCGCGCCAGATATACCAGTCGCGCCTGGCGCTGGATTTGGATGAACAGGATTCAATAAACCACGGATGTTCGTCCGACGTGTGGTTCACCACCAGATCGAGAATCAGCCGCATGCCGCGCGCATGTACCTCCGACAGCAGGCGATCAAAGTCCGCCATGGTGCCAAACTCGGCCATAATCGCCTGATAGTCGCTGATATCGTAGCCATTGTCGTCATTCGGCGAGCGGTACATCGGGCAGATCCAGATCGCGTCTACGCCCAGCCACTGCAAATAGTCCAGTCGTGCGGTAATGCCGTTCAAATCGCCAATGCCGTCACCGTTGGAATCCATAAAGCTGCGCGGGTAGATTTGATAAACCACCGCCTCTTTCCACCATCGCGCCGTTTGCCCACCGCTCATGTCATGGTTCCTTATCATCGGTTAATGTGCCTGTTCGGACGCCAGAATGCGTGGGAACGCTCGACCCTGGCGGTCAAACAGATAACAACACTCTACCGGCAGGCGCACGCCTACGGTTTCTCCGGCCTGAATGGTCGAGCGTTCGGGGTTGCGCAGCACCCAGGGTTCCGCCGCGTTGCCGTTATCCAGATAAAGGTAGGTTTCGTTGCCCATGTGCTCGACGAACATCACCTCGCCCTGAAACTCGCACTGCGCCTGTTCACCGCCGCGAATATGCTCCGGACGAATGCCGACGTTGACGCTCTGGCCTTCCGCCGTCACCGGCGTGGCGATAGGCAGCACCAGCGCCTTGCCGTTGTCCAGCTCCACCACGCTTTGCCGCTCGCCGGCGCGCCGCAGAATGGCCGGGATCAGGTTCATCTTCGGCGAGCCGATAAACTGGGCGACAAATTCGTTGGCCGGCTGGTCGTAAAGCTCCAGCGGCGTCCCCACCTGCTCGATATGCCCTTTGTTGAGCACCACGATGCGGTCGGCCAGCGTCATGGCTTCGACCTGATCGTGGGTCACGTAAATGATGGTCGAACCCAGCCGTTTATGCAGCGAGGCCACCTCCATGCGCATTTGTACGCGCAGCGACGCATCGAGGTTGGACAAGGGCTCATCGAACAAAAACAGCTTCGGCTCGCGCACGATGGCGCGGCCAATCGCCACCCGCTGGCGTTGCCCGCCGGACAAATCCTTCGGACGCCGCTCCAGCAAGGGTTCAAGCTGCAAAATGCGGGCGCTTTCGCGCACCCGGCTGTCGATCTCCGCCGCCGAATGACCGGCCAGTTCCAGCGCAAACGCCATGTTTTTGTATACGCTCATGTGCGGATAGAGCGCGTAGGATTGGAACACCATGCCGATACCGCGCTCGGCCGGCGTATCGTCATTGACGTAGTTGCCATCGATGTACATACCGCCGCTGCTGATCTCCTCCAGCCCGGCAATCATGCGCAGCAACGTCGACTTTCCGCAGCCGGAGGGCCCGACGATCACCACGAATTCCCCGCTGTTGATCTGCAGATCCAGCGACTTGATCACCTCTGCGTTAGCGCCATAGCGTTTTTGCAGTTTTTCCAGCGTTAATTGCGCCATATTCCTCCCGAACCCAAGGTAGTTGCATTCAACGGGGCGCAAGCACGCGCCCCGCCATCCGGCTTATTTCAGGTAATCGAGCCACGGCCCCTGGCGTGAAATCATCACGTCCACCAGCTCCGGTATCGCGCGGCATTTATCGTTGACCGAATCCACCAGCAGCGCCTGGATAACCAGGTCGCGCGAACCTTCAATCACGGCGTCGGCGGTCAGATCGTGAATCGCAATCTGGTTGCTCAGCAAGCCACCGATGCCCGCAGGCATGTCGACCTTGATGCCGTGCACGCCCTTGCGGTCGATAATCGCCGGGACTTCGACGGCAATAAACGCCGGCAGTTGCTTGATAAACCCCTGGTTCGGAATGTTGACCGCAGACTCTTCATAACCGGAGTCGGTGAGGATCCCTTCCATGATCGGCACCACGCGTTCTTTCAGTTTCAGTTCGATTTTCGGCTGTACCTGCCCCAGATAGTTGCGGTAGAAGGTGTAGAAATCGAGAATGCCGCGGTGATCGCTGACTTCGCTGGCCCAGCGGATATACTCGCCAAAGTGGCTGTCGCCGGTGATCGGCAAATGGTGAAACTTCTCCAGGATCTCTTTGAACAGCGTGCGGTCCGCCCACGGATAGGCGCTGTCTTTGCCGCCCAGTGCATCGCGTTCGGTGCTGCCTTCGGTCTCCACCAGTTTGCCGTGATTGCGGGTGTAAGCCAGAATGTCGCTGTAGCCCGGCAGGCGGGAGAAATAGTCCGGTGCCTTGGCGCGTACGTCGGCGTAAGCGTCTTTGCCGCTGTCTTTATAGCTGGCCTCCAGCAACACGCTGAAGTGGTTCAACCCGCCGGCGCGCAGAGTGAGGTTGTCGAAGGAGGTGCCGAGCATTTCCGGCAGATAGCGCTCAAGTGAGGCGATTTCATGGCACATGCCGACAAAATTGAGCTGCGGGAAGCGGCGGTGTACGGTGGTGCAAATGCGGCTCATCGGATTTGAATAGTTGAATACCCAGGCGTTCGGGCAAATGTCCGCCACGTCGGCGCAGATGTCGAGGATCGGCGGAATGATGCGCAGCGAGTGGAACAGTCCGCCGGGGCCGCCGTTTTCACCATACACCTGCTGAATGCCGTACTGCTGCGGGATCTGCCAGTCGAGATCCCACAGCGCAAAGCGGTCGCCCACTTCAATGGAGATAATCACGAACTCCGCTCCGCTCAGCGCGGTTTTGCGATCGGTCGTGGCGCTGACGGTAAACGGCAGATCTTCCGCAGCCAGGAAATCACGGGCGGTTTTCTCGGTCACTGCCAGCGCGGTCGGGTTGATGTCATGCAGCACAATTTCACTGCCGTACAGCGTCTTGCTCTGGAAGATGTCGCCCAGGGTGCCGTAGCCGAATTGCGCGCTGCCTGCGCCCACTAAAACGATTTTTGTAGCCATTGCATTTCTCCTGCTTCAGGGTTAATCGAAAATCAGCCTTTTACTGCGCCGTTGGTTAATCCGCTGACGATGCGACGCTGGAAGATCAGAACCAGCATAATGATCGGCAGTGTGACGATGACCGAGGCCGCCATGATGGTGCCCCAGGGGAGTTCGAACTGAGAGGCGCCCTGCAGCATGCCGATCGCCACCGGCACGGTGCGCTTGCCGCTGGAGATGACAAACGTCAGGGCGAACATGAATTCATTCCAGGCGCCGATAAACGCCAACAGCCCGGTGGTCACCAACGACGGCCCCATGATGGGCGCGAAGATGCGGGTAATGATGGTCCAGGTGTTGGCGCCGTCGACGATCGCCGCCTCTTCCAGCTCCGCAGGAATCGACTTCATAAAGGTGGTCAGCACCCAGACGGTAAACGGCAGCGAAAAGGTGGTGTAAGACAGCACCAAAGCGCCCAGCGAATCGTACAGCCCCATAAAGCGCACCAGTTCGAACATGCCGGACAGCACCGCTACCTGGGGGAACATCGAGACGCACAAAATGGTGAACAGCAGATATTTGCGGCCGCGAAAACTGATTCGCGCCAAAGCGAAGGCGGCGGTAATCGACACCAGCAGGCAAATACCTACCGTCAGCGTTGCCACGACTATCGAGTTCAACAAGCTGCGGGCGATACCGTTATCCATCAACGCCGTCAGATAATTGCCCCAGTGCGGCGCACCCGGCAGGTAAGCGACCTGGAACAGGCTGCTTCCCGAACGCAGCGAGGTGATCAGCGCGTAGTAAAAGGGAAACAGGCAGATGACGCTGGCCAGCGCGGCGCCGGCGAAAATCAGCGCCTTATGGCCGTACTTTTGTTGTCGGCGATTCAGTTTCATGCGCGTTTCTCCTTGTCATTCAGGCGGCCCAACGTGAGGAAGCAGGCGGCGATGCCGGCCACCATCATGAACACCAGTACCGAAGCGGCCGAGCCGGAACCCATTTCCTGATAGCTGACCATGCGGTCGCGGGCATAGCCGGACACCGAGATGGTGGCTTCGCTGTTGGAGGTCAGCACATAGATCAGGTCGAATACCCGCAGCGCATCCATCACCCGGAAAATCAGCGCAACGATCATCGCCGGCATGATCAAAGGCAAAGTGATGCGCCGGAACCGCTGCCAGGCGTTAGCCCCATCCACCCGCGCGGCTTCGTACAGATCGCCGGGGATAAGCTGCAACGCGGCCAGCAGCATCAGCGCCATAAACGGCGTGGTTTTCCAGACGTCCGCAATCACCACTGCCCACATCGACAGCCCCGGCTCCGCGACCCAGGCCAGCGGCGCGGCGATAATCCCCGACCTGAGCAGCAGATCGTTCACCACGCCGTACTGATCGTGGAACATCCAGCCCCACATCTTGGCGGAGACAATGGTAGGAATCGCCCAGGGAACCAAGATGGCGGTGCGCACCAGCCCCTGACCGCGAAATTTCTGGTTCATCAGCAGCGCCAGCAGCATGCCGAACACCAGTTCCAGCGATACCGACAGCAGGCTGAAACGCAGCGTATTGCCCACCGCCTGCCACCACTGCGGGTCCGCCAGTACGCCGTACGAGTGTTCGCCCCCGGTCAGATCCAGATAGTTGGCGAAGCCGACAAAGCGGTATTCGTCCGGCGCATCCAGCATCGCGTCGGTAAAGCTGTAAAACAGGGTGCGCAGCAACGGCCAGCCGGCAACCGCCGCCAGCAGTAACATTGCCGGTGCCACCAACAGCCAGGCGATGCGGCTGCGGCGCTGCCGATGATTAAGCTTGCTGCGCCTGGCCGGCTGCACTGCCGCCGGAGCGGGTGTGGCGGTCAGGGGTAACCTGTACGTATCGCGTTTCATGCATCAGACTCCGGGCCGTTAATGGGGGGAATTGCACTGCCTTCAACGCCATCCTCTGGCTTTAATCCGCTCCAGCCGCTGCTGTAAATCCGCCACCGCCGTGACACCGTCACTGTCACCGCGCAACACATTGAAGGTGGCGTTGTAGATGGCTTTAGAGACTTGCGCATACTGCCTTTTGGTTTGCGTCGCCGGGCGTGGCATCGCCTGCGAGAAAATCCCTTTGAAGTCAGCCAGATACGGTGCCTGCGCCAATACACCGGGATCGTCATACAACGCGGTGCGCGACGGCGCCCATCCCATCAGCGCCAGCGCCTTTTTCTGCGACTCGGCATCGCTGACGATTTTCAGCAGCGCTATCGCCGCCTTGGGGTTTTTGGTATAGGCGCTGATCGCCCACTGCCAACCGCCCAACGCGCTGACCGAGTTGCCGTCCGCGCCCTTTGGCAGCGGCAGCACGCCGACCTTGCCTTTGATTACGCTGCTGCCGTCCTGCGCCAGCACGTAGGCGTAGGGCCAGTTGCGCATGAACAGCGCGTCGCCGTTCTGGAATACCGCGCGGGATTCTTCCTCCATGTAGCCCAGCACGCCCTTCGGCGAGATAGTGCCGATCCAGCCGGCGGCCCTGTCCAATGCCTTTGCCGCCTGCAGGTTGTCGATGGTGATGTTGCCGTTGGCGTCGATAAATCCCCCGCCGTTCTGCGAGGCTACCCATTCCAGCGCGTTGCAGGTCAGCCCTTCGTAGGATTTGCCCTGGAACACCAGCCCCCAGAAGTTTTTATGGCCCGCCTGGCGCTCTCCCTGCTGGATGCGGGTAGCGATGCGCGTCAAATCGTCCCAGGTGACCGGCGGTTGTTCGCCGTACTTTTCCAACAGATCTTTGCGGTAATAGAGCGCCCCGGTGTCCAGATAAGCCGGAACCGCCTTGACCCGGCCATTGACCACGTTGTTCTGCCAGGCGGCGGGGAAAAAATCCTGCCGGATATCGTCCACGCTGTCGGTCAGATCCAACAGGTGTTTGTTCAACACGCCGATCCACACGGTATCGGCCTGAAACAAATCAATGGCGCTGGAGTCTTTGGCGGCAAACAATTGCTGAAACAGCGACAGTTTTTCGTCGGAGGCGCGGGGAAGATCGATAAACTCCAGGGTATGGCCGGTCTGAGCCTCGAAGCGCTGCTTAATCTCATTGCAGAACAGACGCCCTTCTTTGCTGGGGGCGCACTCCATCCGCAAGGTATCGGCCAGCGCCTGGCCGGCCATCAAAGCCAGTGCGGTAGCGACCATACTCGGTATCAATCTTCTCATTGCGTCCTCTCTGGTGGCGGCTGGGAATACCGGCATAGGAGCAAACTATCGAAGGCGGGTCATTGGCGGAAATCGTTTTTCGCCGCTACGATATAGAAACTTTCTATACCACTAGCGGAAAACATGATCGTGGACAAAATTCTGCGGCAGTTTATCGAAGTTGCGATGTTCAAAAATGTGAGTCATGCAGCAAACAAACTGTGCCTGAGCCAACCGACGCTGACCCACAACATGAAGAAACTGGAAGAGAATCTGGGAGTGCAACTGCTGGAGCGCACCTCCACCGGAGTTAAAACCACCGAATACGGCGATCTGCTGCTGGAACAGGCGCAAATGATGCAGCGCATTTATGACAACACGCTGATCAAACTGGCGTTTATCAAGGCGCGTCAGGAACAGAGCCTGCGCATGGGTACCGGCCACGCCTGGTGGTATATGTTCGTGCGCGACAGTTTTAATGCCTACCGCAGCCTGCACCCCACGGTGAATATTCATATCGATCTGGGTAACCACCTGCGCCTGATGGATCTGCTGTTGGGCGGGGATATCGATATGTTTATCGGTCATGAAATTCAGGGGTTGAACCCCAAGGCCGGCATCAGCTTTTTGCCGCTGTTCGGCACCACCGACAGCATGTTCGTACGCAGCGGGCATCCGCTGGCGGGCCGGCAGATTGGGCCTGACGAATTGTTGGATTACCCGTGCGTGGAACTGACGCCGGACGAAAGCCGCTATCAGCATATGGTGGAAGACATGCAACCGAAGAGGCTGGCACGTAACCGGCTGCACCTGGCGGAACGGGTAATTTGCTCGACCAACTCGATGATGTCGGCGGTGGACATGGTCAACGATTCTGACGCGGTGATGTTGGCTTATCCCACCTGCATGGCGGGTTATTTCGCCGACTACGGCATTGTGCCGCTGAAAACGACGCAGGAAAGCCTGCGTTGCACGGTCGGCATTTACCTGATGCGCGAAAAGGCGGATGCGCCCCATGTGGTGCAGATGCAGGCGTTAATGCATCAGCATCTGGAGCAGATCCGCCCTTTGCTGCTGTAGTTATTTCTCGCCGGTCACTGCGATCAACGCCAGATACAGGGGCCGGGCATTGCCTGGCCCCACCACCAATTGAAACTCCGGGGTTCGGCGCGGCGTTTCTACCTCCAGCAACGCCTTAACCCCATCCAGCGCCTCAATCCCCGGCCGATCCAAGCGGCCTGCATCGCGCAGTTCCGCCCTGATGCGGCTGGCGCAGTAACGCAGTTTAATGAGATTGTCCGCCCCGCCGAATGCCGCCAACACCGATGCCGCCAGCTCATGCTTTTCCATTATTCCTCCTGAGAGAGTTTGCCACATGCCGCTGCAGCATAGGCCCGCTCGCCGGGCAAAGTGAAATTGGTTTCGGCCGGGAGGATATAGAGTGAATCTATGGCGAACAAAAAAACGGCAATCTTTGATATCCCTGCGCCATCGGCAGCGCTATGGTAGGCCCTGAGTTCACAGAATAACCAGGGACCGCAGATGAACCGATTAATCTGGGCTATCGTTATATCATTACTGATCGTTTGCATGCTGCTCTACATAATGACCGGCGCCAAGGTCTGAAGCCGGACACGACGCTCAACAACGGTATCCGCAGTAGTGAACGGCAGTGAGATTGCTTGAGGAGAGTGAAATGAAAGCGATAATCCCTGCGATGTTGATTTTTGTCCTTTCCGGTTGTATTGGCAGAGGCGGTCCACAGGACGTGCCGCCACCGCCGGTACATAATGATCCGCAGACCTGCAACAACTCATCCGCCAGCGCCAACAGCGACTGTTCGCAATCGGTAGTGCCGGCGATGCACTAAGCGGCAGACTGGCGGGCCACCGAGAAACTCACCGGCCCGCCGCCCTCCGGCAAAGGTTAAGAAGACTGCTCCTCTTCGTTGATCAGATTCTTCGCCTGCTGTTTCATAAATACCACTTCCTGCGGGCTGGACATACTGACCCGCTGCGCGCGCAGCAGTTTAAGAATATTAAACAGCAATTCGCTTTTGGTAGCGCCGACCATACGCGGGCTGGCAACGTAACCGGTCACGCTGAGGATGATGCCTTCCGGGCCGAGCTGGCTGAAGCGAACATAAGGCGCCGGCGTTTCCTGAATGGCTTCATACTCCTGATAGGCACTGAGCAGGATATTGCGCACCTGCTCAGGATCGATATCCGTCGGGAAGGTCAACGCTATGGTCACCACGCCCTGGGCGTTGCCCATGGTGGCGTTACGCACGTTTTGCGAGATCAGCTGCGAGTTGGGCACGATCATCGTCGAACGGTCGCTGAGTTGGATTTCGGTGGCACGGATATTAATCCGGCGCACATCCCCCTCTACGCCGCCGATACCGATCATATCGCCGACTTTCACCGGCCGCTCCGTCAGCAGGATCATGCCGGAAATAAAGTTCTTCACAATCTCTTGCAAGCCAAAACCGATACCGACCGACAACGCACTGACAATCCACGCCAGGTTACTCCACTGGATGCCCAGCGCCGCCAGGGTGATCAAGATCAACAGCACATAGCCCACGTTACTGAACAGCGTGACCAACGAGGCGCGAATGCCGATATCTGAAATGGTTTTCGGCAACAGTTCCTGACTCAGCCAACGCTGGGTCACCCGCATGATATAGATGCCGATGGCCAGGCATATCACCGCGTTGATCAGGTTGCCGGGCACGATGTTCAGGCTCTTCAACCCTTCGCCACTCAGAATGGCGATAATCTTGTCCAACAGCGAGTTAGGGGTGGTAGTGCCGAACGTGCCGTTAAACAACGCGACAATCATCAGTAACAGCAAAGAACATTTGGCGATGGCGGTGAAGATTATCGCCATCTGCTCCAAATGACGGTCCTTGAAGTTAAAGGACTTCTTGAGCATTTTACCGCTGGCGGTTTGCGGCGAGAAAATCGCGCCGCACAGATCGACGGCAAACAGCAGCAGGAAATAGAACGCCATCAGCACCAGAGCGATCCAGATCACCTGATAGGTCAGGAAACGGGCGAAGGCGATATAGCCAATCAGCAGCGAGAACAGGATGACCAGCGAGCCTACCAGCGTCCCCATGTGCAGCAACCCGCTGATGGTGGAGCGCTTCTCGACGTGTTCGCCCTGCTGCTCCAGCTTGCGGCGGATGCGTTGGGAGCGCAGCGGCATCGCCAGCAGCACCATGCCGATCAACCCGGCCACCAGACCATTGCCGAAAATGGTCGTGGCCAGGCTGGCGCTCACCACGTTATTGATCAGCTCGACGGTGCCAAACGCCAGCGCCAACCCAGCCAGCAACGGCGAGAAGAAACGCAGACCGGAAGCGACGGCGTCGTCCAGCGAGGCCAAACGCCATGACGGGCGGTTAAGCGAAAGCGTCGCGCGGCCCAGTCCGGCGATCAGCGCGCAGAAGATCCCCAGCCGATTAAACCCCTCGGCAAAATCCTCCAGCATGGCGGGTAGCGGCTGCACGCGGGTAAAAGTGAGATACAACAGATTCAGTGCGATGCCGGTAGTGATGACCGTGACGCTGACGGTCACCATCGCCATAAAGCTGCGGCGCAAACGCCCGTCCGGCAGATAACGAATGCTCACCCAGGCCAGGAAACGCTCGGAGAAATAGCGGCCCCATGACCAGATAACGACCGCCAATAGCAGCAAGCCAAGAGTGCCGTAGCGCCACTCCTCCTGCCAACTGGCGTCCCAGACCTCTTGCATGGCGACATTGAACTGATCCAGACGCTGTGCGTCGTCGGCCGTAGGTTGCACGACCGGCGACCAGAACTTGACCCCCAACACGCTGCCGGTATTTAGCGCCAGCTGGGTTTTGAACGCCACGCGGCGCATATCGCTGATTTGCTGCCCCAGATCGAGCATGGCAGCTCTCATCTCTTGCGCACGTTTTAGCGCGTCATCCAGCTGTTTCTTGCTGTTGTTCAACGCGTTGCGCTGTTGTACCACGGCGGCGGTTTCAGGCATCGAACCGGCGGCGGGTTGCGGGCCCAGGACGTCCAACTGCCCCTGCAACTTTTCCTGTGCCGGTTGCAGATCGGTTGCCAGCTTTTCCAGCCCCGCGGCCAGCTCGTCGGTGGTCTGCCTCAGCTTACTGAGTTGGGTATCTGAGCTGGCCTTGGAGACCTGCTGTTTAATGCTGTCCAGCTGCTTTTGGTAGTTTTTCAGCGCGGTGGCGGCATCCGGCGCGCTGATGTCAACAGGGTCATCCTCAGCGGCGACGCTGGTCAGCGGCACCAACTGCAACCCAAACAGCAGGAACAGGAAAAGAATAATCTGACGGGGTTTTAACATAAATTCAGTGCTCGGCATTGGCATGATAGACAGACGAAACAAACGGGCCGGTATTGATTATTTACCGGCCCGTTTGGTTAAGCATAAACTGGGATTATGATAGCTGCTTAATCTCAGCTTAAATATCAGTATTATTCCCATTCAGCACGATTATTCCTGCTGCTGCATCGCCGCGAACAGCACGACCGGAAACCTGGCCGCTTTTGGTCCTTAGCTTACTGATAACCCGAGTTATTGGGCAGTGGCGTATCCTGAAGAATAACCCTATACTCAGCCCATCTATTAACCAACATTATAAAAGGAGGATTACTATGCCGATGTGTGAATTGTTTTTTTACTCACACTTCTATAGTAATTGCCGCTGCTCAAGCATTACCGGTATCGTGCTGCGATAACCCAGGCTTGAGCGAAGCTTACTAAAATCCGAGTCCCTTCCCTCCGGCTTACCGGGTTGTCGTCAGCGATGTTTGACGATAGGCATTTGCATGCCTGTAACTCTTGAGTAAGCAATGAGCACATTATTATCTGCACAATCCGTCGGTTACGACAACGCGTTCGGCCCGCTGCTGGCCGAGGTTTCCTTCAGCCTGAAAAAAGGCGATCGCATCGGTTTAATCGGCCACAACGGCTGCGGCAAAAGCACCCTGCTTAAAATCCTCAGCGGTGATCTGTCTGCCGGCAGTGGCAGCGTAACCCTCTCTCATCAGTGCCTGATGGCGCGAGTGGAACAGCACCTTCCCCCCGAACTGCACGACTGCACCCTGCTGGAGGCGGTACTGGCGCGTCTGCCGGAAAACCAGCGCGTCAGCGAAAGCTGGCAAGGCGAAGTCCTGCTGACCAGCCTGGGGTTTGGCGCGTCATCCTGGACATTGACCGCCGGTACCCTGAGCGGTGGCCAGCATACCCGCCTGCTGCTGGCGCGCGCGCTGATACGCCGGCCGGACCTGCTGTTGCTGGATGAACCCAGCAACCATCTGGATCTGCCGACGCTGTTGTGGCTCGAACGGTTCCTGCAAAGCTGGTCAGGCAGCTTCGTGCTGGTTTCCCACGACCGTTACCTGCTGGATAAGGTGACCAACTGCACCTGGATCCTGCGCGACAAAACCCTGCAGTTTTTCCGCTTGCCCTGCTCTGCGGCGCGCCAGGCGCTGGTGGAGAAGGACGCGGCGGATACGCATCGCCGTCAGGCGGAGCAAAAGGAGATCGAACGGGTGGAAAAAAGCGCCCAGCGGCTGGCGGTCTGGGGACGGGTGTACGACAACGAGGATCTGGCCCGCAAGGCCAAACAGATGGAAAAACGGGTCGATCGTCTGAAAGAAGATCAAACTCAGCTGACGGCCGCTACCCAGTGGCGGCTCCGGCTGCGGGGTGAAGCCCTGGACGCCGATCGCCTGTTGGCTCTGCCGCAGCTGGATGTACGCCCGGCAGCCAATGCGCCGGTGCTGTTTCGCCTGGCGCACCTGCGGGTGAAAAGCGGCGATCGCATCGCCATCGTTGGCCGTAACGGCTGCGGCAAATCCTCGCTGTTGCAGCATCTGTGGCGCGAATACCAAAGCGCCGTTTCCGGTGAAGCGGTATTCCACCCCAGGGTACGTATCGGGTATTACGATCAGAGCCTCCAGCAGTTGCAGGATGGCGATACGCTGAGCGAGGCGTTGACGCACTTCGCTCCGCTGACCGAAGATCAGCGCAAAATGGCGCTGATTGGCGCCGGTTTCCCTTACCTGCGCCATCAGCAGCGGATCAGCACCCTGAGCGGCGGCGAGCGTTCGCGCCTGCTGTTTGTCGGCCTGACGCTGGCCAACCATTCGCTGTTGCTGCTCGACGAGCCGACCAACCATCTGGACATGGAAGGCAAAGAGGAGCTGGCGGAAACCCTGCGCGAGTTTGCAGGCGCAGTGATGCTGGTCACTCACGACCGGATGTTGATAGAAAACAGCTGTAACCGCTTCTGGCTGATTGACCATCAACAGCTGGAAGAGTGGCAGGATCTGGAACCGGTCTATGCCCGGCTGGCGGAAGAGCGCGGTGCCGAGCCACAAGCGGCCAGGCAAACCGCCTCCGGCGACAGCGAGGGGTTACACCATGACGAAGAGCGGCTGCTGGCCTGCTTGTTCGAACTCGAGGCTAAACTGCAGGAGGATTTGGCGCGTAAAACCAGGCACCAGAAACCGGCGTTGCAACAGCAATGGCGCAATGAAATTGCTGAAATCACCGCCCGGCTGAAGCTGGACTGACCTTCACAGGCCGCCTGTTTTGGCGGCCTTTTATTCTCCCCGCTACCGGCTTGCCGGGCGGGATTTTTCAAATCCAGACATCGTTTACCGCAGTACGTTCTCCCCCTTCGTCACCGGTGTTCAACACGCCGCGAGGTTCGATAAGCATCAGTTGGGTTTCGATCTCGGCAGAAGTTTTGTGTTCGATGCCGCGCGGGACCACATACATCTCGCCTGCATTGACCAGCACATGACCATCGCGAAAATCAATGCGCAAAACACCGTCCAACACGATAAGGGTTTCATCGGTTTCGGCGTGCGTATGCCAGACGAAGTCACCGTGAATTCTGACCACTTTAAACTGGTAGTCATTCATCTCGGCAATCACTTTCGGCTGCCATTGTTCAGTAAACAGAGAGAGTTTATGAGCGAAATTAATAGGTTGATACATTTTCAGGCTCCTTGGTTAACAGGAACCCAGCATAGTGGACCCGGCGGGCGGCGATCTTGAATGATTGTGCAACCTCTGGCTCACCCTCCGTTGATAAACTTCAGCCAGCGGCCAGGAGAAACGCCAAAATTGCTGACAAATTGGCGCGTCATGTGGCTTTGATCCGCAAATCCCGCATCGATTGAGATATCTGCCAGATTATGGCCCGCCAACATCCGCCGTCTGCAATGTTCAAGACGGCGCATAGTGACGTAGCGGTAGGGGCTGGTGCCAAACAGCACCCGAAAATCCCGGCTCAGGCTCCAGCGATCTCTGCCGCTGATCGAAGAAAGCTCATCCAGGGTAATATTTTTATCGAAACAGGAATGGATATATTCCCTTGCCTTTTCAGCCGCCTGATAGTCGAATGCCCGCCGCTGATAACGCTGTCCCCCGACAATGGCCAGGGTTTGCGCGAGGTCATAAAGCGCATCCTCTTCCTCAAGCGTTTCAAACGGGTCCTCCATGGCCCTGAGCAAGGGTTGAGCCGCAGCAAAGAGTCTTGGGTCATCAGAAAGACCGCCCGCAATAAAGGGCAGTGGCTTGCCGCCAAGTATCTTTTGGATTAATGCCGGCTCGATATAAACCATGCGGTATTGAAACCCCTCTCGCGTACCCGCCTCCCCGTCATGAAGCTCATCCGGATGCAATACCAGGGTGCCGCCGGGCAAGCTATGACGCCTGCCGCCACGATAGTTGAAACTTTGCACACCGGACAAGGTGCGGCCAATGGCGTAGGTATCGTGGCGATGGAGCTCATAGCCGTGGCCACCGAAAAAGGCTTCGATACGCTCAATTTGCATTGGCGACCGGGCCGGTTTAACCCAGTCTTGCAGGTCTTTACTTCGTGGCATGGGGAGATACCTGCGTCTGTCGAGACAACGATTATTGGAAGAAGGCTATTGATAATCGCTAAAGCTCGCGTTGGCTAGTGGGCCCGTTAAAAATGACCATTTCAAGATAATGAAAGTCTAAACCTCGGCATAAAGACAGTTTTTTACCCGCTAATCTGGACGCATTCTCATTGAAGAGTGTGACGCATGTTGATATCCAAAAGGCTGACGATTGCCTTACTTCCCGTGTTATCTGCCGGTTGTGCGGTTGGCCCAGGTCAACTTCCCCTCACCACTCTGCCGCTCGCGGCTGAGCCTTTGGCAAAAACGAAAACTATCAAGCCGGATACGCCGGATAAATGGTGGTCGTTGTATCAGGATCCCGCCTTAAACCAGGCCGTCGAGCAGGCGTTGAGCAACAACCGGACTCTGCGTGCGGCAGCGGCAAATTTGCTTGCAGCCCAGGCAATTCTACGCGAAACCGATGCGCAAAAACTGCCCAGCACAGGTTTCTCTGCCAAAGGTGGATATGGCAGTTCGCTCGACGATCAAATCGAGGCGGCGTTAGGTCAAAGCGACAAGATCCGCACCGGCAGCCGCTATAGCGTCGGAATCGATCTGCAATGGGAACTCGACCTGTTTGGCCGCCTGCGCTCAAGGTCCAGCGCAGCACAGGCAGACACGGAGTCTGCTCAGGCCGAAGAAGACGGTGTGCGCGTGTGGGTTGCCGCCGAAACAACCCGAGCCTGGCTCAGCGCCTGTAGTTACGGTCAACGGATCGGTATTGCTCAACGGGCTTTGGCGCAGGTTGAGCAAGGGCAGCAGATAACCGAAGCGCTGCATCAATCCGGGGCCGCTGTCATGCTGGATGTGGTTCGTGCTAAAGGTTTGGTTTACCAAACTCGCGCCGAGCTGCCGGTGTTGAAAACCGAACGTCAGCGCGTATTGGCTGAACTCGCGGTGTTAATGGGCCGCCTGCCTTCCAATCCCCCCGCACCGGCACTTGCCTGCCTGAAACCGCCAACGCTGGCGTATCGCGGCTTGCCTGACAACGACGGATTGGCCCTATTGCGCCGTCGCCCCGATGTGCGCGAGGCACAACAACAGCTTGCCGCCGCGACGGCCAACATCCGCGTAGCGGCCACCGATCTCTATCCGCGAATTTCGCTGGGGGCCAATATGCTCAGCTCCGCTCACCAGCCTGAAGATTGGGGTAACAGCGGCGCCACCGTCTGGAGCATCGGGCCGCTGATCTCATGGTCCTTCCCTAACATTACGGAGGCACGGGCGCGTATCGCTCAGGCAGGAGCCAAAGAAAGTGCGGCACTCGCGCATTTTGACGGCACGATTTTGGCTGCGCTGAAAGAGGTACAAGTGAGCCTGACAAACTATGACTCGGCCCTGCAGCAGCAAAAACTCCTTCAGCTGGCTGCCGAAAACAGTCGACAAGCGCTGAAGCTATCGACGCTTGCCTATCAGGACGGTGCGGCAACCGCCCTCGACTATCTCGATAACCAACGTAACGACGTCGCCGTTCAGAGTGAGTTGGCGCGCGCAAATACGCGGGTGATTGAGGCTCAGGTGACGTTATTTAAAGCCCTGGGCGGCGGGTGGCAGCAGGCTCCCACTGTGGTGCTCCCGGTACCCCAACGGTCCAAAACCGCTTCCAGCCTGTTATTTCCTCCTGTTTTTAAAAGAGAATCATAATAATGACCGAAAATACTTCGCCTGCTAAAACGCCTGTTTTTGCTGCCCGACGCGCAAAACCGCGGGCCCGAACTCTGGCCGGCATCCTGTTGGTCACCCTGTTGGCGTTGACTTGGGGAATTTACTGGTGGACCACTGGCCGCTGGATGATCGAGACCGATGACGCCTATGCGCGCGCCGACATTGTCACGCTGGCCCCTCGCATCAACGGCTATCTGGTCGCCGTGGAGGTGCAGGACAATCAACAGGTAAAAACCGGCCAGGTACTGGCCCGAATCGACTCCCGCGATTATCAGGTCAAGGTTGATCTGGCCGAGGCCGCAGTCGCGGCGGCGGTTGCCGAAAATGACGTGAAACAGGCTCGTATCGCCAACCTGGCCGCTCGCCAGCAGCAGCAGACAAGCCTGATAGCAGAAGCTCAAGCCGCCGTCCGCGCCGCCGTCGCAGAATCAAATCGCTCGGCATCGGAGGACCAGCGTCAGCACCGCCTGGCTCGCCAAAACATCAGCAGCGCCCAACAGGTAGAATCGGCTGACGCGGATGCCCGTAAAACCGCCGCACAGCTGGCGCAGGCCCAGGCGCGACTTGCCGGCCAGCAGCAGGCACTGCCCGTACTCGCCAGCAGCCAACAGGCTACCGAGGCCGAGCGGGACAAGGCGAAAGCCATGCAGACGCAAGCGCAGGCCATGCTGGCGATCGCACGCATTAATCTGGCGAGCACCCGGATTGTCAGTCCGATCGACGGTACTGTGGGTGAGCATACTTTGCGGGCCGGCCAATATGTCGAGACGGGTTCGCCGCTGCTTGCCGTGGTTCCCGGCAATACTTATGTGATTGCCAATTTTAAGGAAACGCAAATTGACCCAATGCGGGTTGGCCAACCTGCCGAGGTACGGGTAGATGCGTTTGATGGGCAGGTTTTCAAGGGCGAGATCGAAAGCTTTTCCCCTGCGTCCGGAGCGCAATTTGCGCTGCTTCCCCCGGATAACGCCACCGGAAACTTTACTAAAATCGTTCAGCGGATGCCGGTGCGAATTCGCCTTGATGCCGGCCAGCCAAGAGTTGAACAGGTTCGCCCCGGAATGTCGGTGATGGTGACGGTGGACACCCGCCATGAGTAGCCGTATCTCGACCCAGGCCACGGTCATGCCCAACACAGACAAGATCTCGTTACGCACCTGGGTGGCCGTATTGGGCAGCGTCGTCGGGTGTTTTATGGCGGGCATGAATGTACACGTCACCAACGCCTCATTACCCGACGTGCGGGGTTCGCTGGGTGCTACCTTTGAAGAAGGATCCTGGATCACCACCGCCTATCTGGTGGCCGAGATCATCATCATCCCGATAACCGGTTGGTTAGTCTCGATATTTTCCATGCGCCGGGTGCTGATGGTCGGAACCTCTGGATTTGTGCTCTTCTCCATGGCCTGCTCGCTGGCCCCCAATATTCAGACCATGATCCTCGCCCGTGCGCTGCAGGGCGCGTTTGGCGGCGTGCTGATCCCCTTGTCGTTTCAGCTAATCGTCGGTGAATTGCCTCCCCACAAGCATTCTCTCGGCATGGCACTGTTTGCGGTGGCTAACAATGTTGCGCAGGCGGCAGGCCCGTCACTGGGCGGTTGGTTAACCGATGCCTACTCATGGCGCTGGATATTTTATCTGCAAGTCCCCCCTGGGATAGTGCTGCTGGCCGCCATTGGCTGGTCGGTCAAACCGCAGCCCATGCGGCTTGAGAAACTCAAGCAGGGTGACTGGTGGGGAATTATCACCATGGCGATGGGCCTTTCCTCTCTGCAAATCATGCTGGAAGAAGGTGGGCGAGAGGACTGGTTTGCTTCGTCCTTTATCGTCAATTGCACCTTGCTGGCCGTATTGGGCATCGCCGGTTTTATTTACGCGGAGCTTAAGAGCAAGACGCCGTTTATTAATTTGCGCTTGCTGGGCCGCTATAATTTCGGCCTCGCCAGTCTGATGCAGTTTTGCTTCGGCGCAGTGGTGTTTGGCGTGGTGTTTCTGGTGCCTAACTATTTCGCCGAAGTGCACGGTTACAACGCCAGCCAGATCGGGGCAATGATGATCCCGTACGGCATTATTCAATTTATCATGTCGTTCGCTACGCCTCGACTGATGCGCTGGACCAGCGCCCGCACCGCGATCGTGGCCGGATTCTTGATTACCGGCCTAGGCTGCCTGATGAACATTCACCTCAATCCCGATGCGGCTTATAACGTCATTGTTCCTTCGCTGATCGTGCGCGGCATCGGGCAATCGTTAGTGGTGGTGGCGTTGGGGGTGATGGCAATTCAAGGGCTGGAAAAGGACCAGGTGGGATCGGCATCGGGGCTTTTTTCGATGGTGCGCAACATCGGCGGGGCTATCGGTATCGCCCTTTCCAGCCAGATCGTGGTTGAGCGTGAAAAACTGCATGCGCAGCGCATTGGCGAATCGGTGACCTCTTTTGCTCAGGCGACGCAGGAACGGCTGGTCGAGACAGTCAGAATGCTCTCGCACGGTCATCTCGATCACGCCGCAGCCCTGTATGGCGCGGGGGCGGCAAGGTTGCGTCTGCAGGCTTTGGGGTTGATTGATCAGATCGTGCGTCGTGATGCCCTGCTGCTGGCCTACAGCGACGCTTTTTACATTGCCGGCCTGGCAATGCTGGCCTGCGTGCTGGCTGGGTTCTTTTTGCGAAAAAACTGATCGTTAACGATAAAACTCGGAAGGCCGCAATCCAAACTGGCGTTTAAAGGCGGCGGCAAAGGCGCTTTGGCTTTCGTAACCATGTTGCAGCGCCACCTGCACAATCGGCATGCCTTGAGCCAGGCATTCGAGTGACAAAAGCAGGCGCGCCTGCTGCCGCCAACGCCCAAAGGTAATGCCGGTTTGCCGCTGAAACTGACGATGGAACGTCTTGGCACTCATCGCTAAATCAGCGGCCCAGTCATCGGCGGCACGGTTATCGGCGGGATCTTCGGACAGTGTCTGGCAAACGCGCAGTATCCGCGCATCCTGCGGCCAGGGAAGATTAAAGGGCAGTACGGGCAAAGAACATAGCTCATCGAGAATAAAGCGCATCAAACGGCCGTCGCGGCTTTGCAGATCGTAATGGCCCGTGACTTTGGTCGCGGCAAGGATCAACTCACGCAGCAAAGGTGAAATTTCGATCACGCAGTCTGCGTCGGGTAATCCGGGAATAGCATCCTGATTGACGAAAATACTGCGCATTCGTGCCACACCGCGCATACGTACGGTGTGGCTGACGCCCGCTATCAGCCACACGCCACGGCTCGGCGGGACGACCCAACGGCCTACATCCGTTTCAATGACCAACACCCCTTCAACCGCATAAACCAGCTGCGAACGCCGATGGCTGTGCGCGGGGATCACGTGACCGTTGGAGTAATCGACGGCTACGCCGGTGACGGGCATCGCGATGGAATCATGATAGTGATCGGAAGCAAACTCGGCCATCGCTCGTCCTCGGGTTTCAAACAGCAATACCAACTTATTGGTTTACCGATATTTTATCTTGTTTGGGTCTTTATTGTCATCCCACTGTCGCAGCAATGCAGGCTCACAAAGCGGGTTTGATCGGCTCCACGTGCCCCACCGCCCGAGAAATGGTGGGGTAAAGCGCCCGCAGTTGGCGTTCTATGTGGTCCACCGCGTCGTGAGCCGCCACAATGGACGCAGCCGGCGACACCCGGCAATGGAAATTGACGATAATGCCCTCTGCCGTTTTGCGCGCCCGAATGTTATGCACGTCCTGTACCATCTCCCCCTTCTCCACCGCAGTTCGCAAGATCTGGCGAATGTTGGCCAGTTCATCCGGCTCTACGTCCTCACTGGCGACCCAGTGAGGCATTTGCGGCTCAAGGTGAGTTTCGATTTCGGTATCTTCGCCGATGGCCTGGCGCAACAGGTTTTCAATCTCGCTGGCGATATCGTGCGCCTGCGCCACGCTGGCGCTGGCCGGCACCGCCAGATCCATGCTGATCGACATGCGTTCCGCCAACTGCTGCAGCGCCACGTTTTGCACCACCGCCCCGTGATTGGCGGCAATTACCCGGATACGGGTCGCCATGTCTTCATCGGTGCGGGTTTGCGGGTTGGCAATCACCGTGGCTTCGGCATGGGCATACTGCCGCTCCAGACGCTCGGCGATGGATTGCTTCAGCGCGTTGATGCGCTCCAGCGGCAAGGTGCGGCAGACGGCGACGGTAACCTCGATAAACAGGGCCGCACCGGCGTTGCGAATGCGGATATTCTCGGTCGCCAGTATCGCCGGAAAGCTATCCAGTAACGCACCGATCTCCTCTTTGGCACCGGCGGGTGCGGTGTCCATCAGCGAATCGAACGAACGTTTGCCCAGCTTCACGGCCGCGACCACGATAAAACAGGCCACGATCAACGCCGCAATCGCATCTGCACGGCTGAAGCCCAGCAACACAAATACCATCCCCAGCAGCACCACGGCGGAAGACAACATATCGGAGAAGAAGTGCAGCGCGTCGGCCTCCAGCGCCGCGCTGTCGGTGGCCTTCGCCACGCGATTCAACGCCTTGACGCGGAAGTAGTCGACCACAATCGAGATCAACAGTACCGCAATCACCACCGGCGCGGCGACAATCTCATGCGCCTGCCCCAGCAGGCTGGTGCAGGCCTCATAAACAATCCAGCCCGCCGCGCCCAACAGCAGCAGCACTTCAAACAACGCCGCCAGATTTTCGACCTTGCCGTGACCAAAGTGATGATCCTCATCGGCCGGTTTGTCGCTGATGCGCACCGCCAGCCAGGTAATGCTGGTGGCGACAAAATCGGTGAAAGAGTGTATCCCTTCGGAAATAAGGCCAATACTGCCGGTAAAAATACCCGCTGCAAATTTACCGGTAGCCAATAACCCGCTGGCTATCATCGAGTTTCTGGCAACGGACTGTTTTTCATTTTGCATAATACGGCTCACATTCGCATTGGAATTTATTTTTTAATTTTTGCAGACAATTGCCAGACAAAAGCAACCAGCAGCATACTACCCGAGAATGTCAGCATTAAACTAGCCAGAAATTCTGATTTTCCGGTTGAATAAAAATAAATCTCGTTAACACCCACAGAGATCATTAAAACGGCATAAAGCAAACCAAGAATAAAAATAATCATTATCATTTCACTCGTTAATCCCGCCAACGGCGGTCAGAGTTTTATCGGTATCCTCCCCGTCGTAAATAAAAGCACTTCGGGGAGGATGCATTCAGGCGGTTCTTCGGCGTTCATTAATCATCCCATTTGGTGCTCATATAGGCGGCTAACAGGCCCAGTGAACTGATGATGCTCAGGAATCCTACAAAAATTGTCATGTTTCCCATTATTATTTCCTCGGCTAACAGTTATCGATAAAAACCTCTTTAATTAAAAAGTGGATTAATGGATTGTTCATTGCTATTGACGCGCCTCCTTTTTTGGTGAGATTAAATATCCGCTCCGGCCGCGACACGAAGCGGATTTCGGTTTAAATATTCAGAATGTGCTGAGCAATTTTGAAATAGATAATCAGACCGGTACCGTCGATAAAGGTGGCGATAAAGGGTGCGGACACCACTGCCGGATCGATCCCCACTCTTTTCAGCAACATAGGGATAATCGAGGACACAATCGCGCTCCAGACGGTGATCGCCACCAGCGACAGGCTGACGACCATCGTCACGTCCATTCCCACGCCCATGATCCAGGCACGAACCCAGGCGGCGATGCCGATAGTGGCGGCGATCAGCAGCGAGGTGGATACCTCTTTGCGGATCACCGCGCCCAGATTACGCAGGCTGACTTCGCCCAGCGCCATGGCGCGTACCAGTGTGGAAGTGATCTGCGTCCCGCTGTTACCGCCGGTGCCAATCAGCAGCGGGATGAAGAACGCCAGGGCGATCGCCGCTTCCAGCTGGTCTTCAAACGCCTTCAGTACGTTGCCGGTGTAAGCTTCGGCGACGAACAGCATCAGCAACCAAACCGAGCGTTTGCGCCACAGCGCCCAAGGGCTGGTTTCCAGATAGGGCTTGTCCAGCGGCAGGCTGGCACCCTGTCGTTGCGCATCCTCGGTATTTTCATCCTCAATCAGCCGGGCAATTTCTTTTTCCCCCAATACCCCAACCAGGGTTTTATTCACCACCACCGGCACCACGTCCAGCCCGCCCTTACCCAACAAATGGGCGACGTCATTGCGGTCGTCATCGGGCGACACCTGAAAATAACTGTGGTTGATCATTACCCCAACGGCTTTATCATCGTCCTCGCACTGCAACAGTTTTTTAACCGACAGCGTGCCGCGCAATTGATAATCGTCGGCGGTGACAAACAGCTGGGCCGGAATTTCATCCGTTTTAAGTTGTGAAAAAAAGTATTCTTTGGCTTTATTGACCGTCATATTACCGGGAACGGTAATAAAATCGGCGTTCATATAGCTTGCTACCGAGGACTCATCCAGAACTTCAGCATTGGCCAGCGTCGGAGATGAGTAATTTTGATGTGACTTCATCATGTTAGTCCCTATTTCTGTTTAAACTTCAACAGCGAATCGCATAGGGGCGTTAACCACAGAGGGAGTGCAGACAGCCTATCTCCGCGTCCAGGTTTTAGCACTATACAACGTATCTGATGTATTTATCAGAAGTTACCTTGGGCTAAACCTTAATCCGATAAAGCCTGTCTTAACCTTGGGCATCTCTCGATGTCGTCAGATCAGTAACCTGTGTTTGTATAGGAGCCTCGCCAAACGAGATACTGCATATAAACTACGGGGGCATTATAGACGCGGTTTTTGGGCGACGGGTGTAAATCTGGCCGGCCGTTTATGAAACATTTAGAAAAAACATTTTAACTGCAAAGATAATAAAAATGGGGCAGAAAAATCCACCCCGATGATTAGAACATCAGTGAGCGATAATATAGGCGTTCTTGTCGTACAACGGCCCCTGTCGGGTAAAATCGATGCCTTTCACATAGGGTTTGACCAGCGTGGCGTTGGCTTCGTAATAAACCGGCGCTACCGGCGTATCCACCGCCAACCTATCCTCGGCCTGTTGGAAATAGTGCTGTACCTGCTGCGGCGTCTGCGCCGCTGTGGCCTGATGCAACAACCGATCGTAATTCTCGTCGGCATATTTGGCAGAATTTTCACTGCTGGTAGAACGGAAGACGTTCAGGAAGGTGGACGGATCATTGTAGTCTGCCAACCAGCGAGAAAAAGCTACGCTGTAATGCCCATTGTTGATGTTATCCAACGTCACCTTGCGTTCCTGGCTTTGCAACGTAGCATTAACCCCCAGATTCTTTTTCCACATCGCGCTGCTGGCGATGACAATCTTTTTGATGGTGGCGTCATTGCTGTACAACACATTGAACTGCAACGGGCGCTCAGCGCTGAATCCGGCTTCCGCCAGCAGTTTTTTCGCCTGGGCGACCCGCTGTTCCTGCGACCACCCCGCCGCCTCCCCGGCCTTCAGCGTAAAACCACCGGCCCCGGAGGGGGTAAAGGTCCAGGCCGGTTGCTGGCCGTAGCCCAACACCTTGGTGGCGATAATCTCTTTATCCAAAGCCAGATTTAACGCTTGCCGCACCCGTACGTCATTAAAAGGTGCCTGCCGGGTGTTAAAGGCAAAATAGCTGGTGGACAGTAACGGATAAGTCACCAGTTGTTCATCACCCAGGCTCTTTTTCAACTGCTGATAGAGTTCCGGCGGCGTGCTATAGCCCAGCTCGATTTCCCCGGCCCTGAAGCGCGCCACTTCGGGAAATCCTTGCAGCGGCAGGAAAGTCACTTTGTTAAGCACCGTATGGACGTTGTCCCAATACTGGGTATTACGCTCCACCACCACTTTTTCGTTCACTACCCACTGCGTTAACCTGAAAGCGCCGTTGCTGACCAAATTCTGCGGCTGCGTCCAGTTCTTGCCGTATTTTTCCACCGCCTTGCGGTTCACCGGCAACACAGGAAAATGCACCAACTGTTTGAGGAGATAGGAGTTCGGCTCAGACAGCGTGACCTGCAGGGTATTGGCATCCAGCGCCTTCACCCCCAACTCTGTCGGCGGTTTGCTGCCGGCATTAATCTCCGCGGCGTTAAGCACATAGGCCGAGGCCAGATAGCTGCCGTACGGCGAGGCGGTTTTGGGATCGCTCAGGCGACGCCAACTGAAGACGAAATCCTCGGCGGTAACCGGATCGCCGTTCGACCATTTGGCTTCCGGGCGCAGATGGAAGGTCCAGACATTGCCCTGGTTTTCCCATCGGGTCGCCAGAGCGGGAATAACCTCGCCGTTTTTACCCACCCGCAACAATCCTTCGAACAGGTCATTGAAGATATTAAACTCCACGTTGCTTTCAGCCAGATTGGGATCCAGCGTCGCAGGCTCATAACCGTTGGCCCGCACCAGTGCCTGAGTGGCCGCTAACTTGACGCCCGCCGGCACTTCGGCAGCATGAACCGGTGAAGCTACCTGTAATGAAAGGAAGATTAGACTAGCCAATCCGCCAAATCTGAATGAATATTTCACGTCTTTATCCCTTGTTGGTGTTTTGTCGACGCCCATATTCATTGAAGCAGCTGAATAAATTAAATGATTAATTGCTATGACTCATAACCAAAAGCCGTGATGAATTTCTTTCATTATCAAATAAATACCCGCCGGGATGGCGGGTATCGGTTTACAACGGTTGGAACAGCGTCAGTTGCAATCCGGCCGGCGCTTCCAGCCGGTTATTGATCGAATTGAAGGGCGTAACCCGCGGCTCAGACAAGACCTGCGCGCCGCCCTGCGCCAGACTGGCCGTGGTTGCGGCAATATCGGTCACCTCAAATGCCACCCTGACCCAACCGGAGACGCGTTCTCCTACTTCTATCTGGTCGATATAGGCGGCGGTGGAAGGCTCCACCAGCTCCAGCGTGGCCTTGCCCGCCTCGAGGATCGCCACCCTGCCGCTGTCTGGCGGCACCGCATCGACCTGGGTCAGTCCCAGCCGATCGCGATAGAAAGCCAGGGCGTTATCAAAATCTTCTGTGGTGATCACCAGACGTAGCTGTTTTACCGATGATGCAGACATGGTTATCTCCTGGTTATTTGGCTGAGTAATTTTCATCTGTTAACCTGCCTACAGAAAATAACCTGCCACCTGTCGGTGGCTCAAAGTCATAGTTCTCAGCCAAAGATGAAAATAGCTCATCATGAAAAGAAAACTGCCGCCCCTGGGGGCGCTACGGGCCTTTGATGCGGTCGCCAGACTGCAGAGTTTTAAACTGGCTGCGGAAGAAATTGGCGTTTCGCCGACGGCCATCAGCCACCAAATTCGACTGCTGGAAAGCCTGCTGGGCGTCAGCGTGTTCGAAAGAACGCCGCGCAAGGTGGAATTGACCGACGACGGCGAGATCCTGCAACAGGCCAGCGCGCAGGCGTTCAACCTGTTGCAGACGGCGGTGGAAAACATCGGTGAACGCCAGCGGCCGGCGGTATTGACGCTGTCAGCCACCACTGCGCTGATCACCCACTGGTTGGTACCGCGTTTGCCGGCGCTGTTGCGGCAGTTTCCCGCCATCGACCTGCGGTTGCACGCCGATGACCGCATTGTGGATTTGCGCAGCAAACAGATTGATGTGGCGATCCGCTACGGCAACAGGCCGGATGACCAGCTGTCGCCGCGATTGCTGCAACAGGACCGCTTCGTGCTGGTCGTCAGCCCGCAGTTGAATATCACTTCAATCGCGGATCTGTTGCAAACCACGCTGATACACATCGATGGCCGCCAGGTGCCGCAACCGCCCCCCGACTGGCCGCGTTGGCGCAGCGAGTTTGGCCCGGCGGCGCTGACGGTCGACGCCGGCCCGCGCTTTACCGACGAGGCCCACGCCATTCAGGCGGCAATCGCCGGCCAGGGTGCCGTTATCGCCAGCCAACTGATGGTGCGGCATGCGCTGGATAATGACCTGCTGGTGGCGCCGTTCGAGCACTCACTGCCGGGTGCCGTGCATTATTTTGTCAGCAACCCCGACGGCAAGCACGGCCACGCGGTAGCGCAACTGGCGGACTGGTTTGCGGTTGAGATGGCGGTTTCTGAGAAGCGAATCGGGATATAACGTACCGGCCGGGCACCGAGTTGATATTTTCAACTGGATGAATTCTTTCGACATGAGGCAATCAGCCCAGAGTATTCAGGCTGAAGCTTAATTTTTCCTTAGGGCGAGTTAATTAATGAGCGAATTTAAAAAATAAATTAATACGAATCGTTTTCACTATCATTATTAATGTTCTTGGCTACAATCGGGCCTGCTTGCGCTCGCCAGGCGATATTCGCTTTTCTTCTTCGACCTCTAAAAAGGATAACAGTATGAAGCTGCGTATTTCTTCTCTCGGCCCCGTTGCTCTGCTCGCCTCATCGATGATGCTGGCGTTTTCCGCCCATGCGGCCCCTGCCGATAACGGCATCGTTATTTATAACGCCCAGCACGAAAACCTGGTGAAATCCTGGGTAGATGGCTTTACCAAAGACACCGGCATAAAGGTGACCCTGCGTAACGGCGGTGACAGCGAGTTGGGCAACCAACTGGTGCAGGAAGGCAGCGCATCCCCCGCCGACGTTTTCCTGACGGAGAACTCCCCGGCGATGGTGTTGGTGGACAACGCCAAGCTGTTTGCCCCGCTGGATGCCGCGACGCTGGCGCAAGTTGAACCGCAGTACCGTCCGCAGCATGGTCGCTGGATCGGCATTGCCGCCCGTTCAACCGTATTCGTCTACAACCCGGCGAAACTGACCGAAGCGCAATTGCCTAAATCGCTGCTGGATCTGGCCAAGCCGGAATGGAAAGGCCGTTGGGCCGCTTCGCCGTCTGGCGCAGATTTCCAGGCGATCGTCAGCGCGCTGCTGGAGCTGAAAGGCGAAAAAGCCACGCTGGAATGGCTGAAAGCGATGAAAACCAACTTCACCGCCTATAAAGGCAACAGCACGGTGATGAAAGCGGTGAATGCCGGCCAAATCGACAGCGGCGTGATCTATCACTATTATCCGTTCGTCGACGGTGCCAAGACCGGCGAAAACAGTAAAAACGTCAAACTCTATTACTTCAAACACCAGGATCCGGGCGCGTTCGTCAGCACTTCCGGCGGCGGCGTACTGGCTTCCAGCAAACACCAACAGCAGGCACAAGCCTTCGTGAAGTGGATCACCGGCAAGAACGGCCAGGACATTCTGCGTACCAATAACGCCTTCGAATATGCGGTAGGCGTGAACGCGGCTTCCAATCCTAAACTGGTGCCGCTGAAAGAGCTGGACGCGCCGAAAATCGACGCTTCACAGCTGAACGGTAAAAAAGTGGTTGAACTGATGACCGAGGCCGGGCTGTTGTAAGCCGGTTTTAGAGAGCTTTTACCCTATGTCGAATATTGGCCTCAACGCCACCGGCGTCACGCCGCGTTACACCACCACCCGGCGGCATCAGCGGCCTGGGCTGTTTATCGTGGCGGTCGCTCTTTTACTCTCCCTGTTGGCCCTGTTGCCGCTGGGGTTTGTCGTCAGCGTGGCGTTTGAAACCGGCTGGCAAACGGTCAAAGCTCTGGTATTCCGCCCCCGGGTGGCCGAACTGTTGCTCAATACCCTGTTACTGGTGGTCTTCACGCTGCCAATTTGCGCCATTCTGGGGGTCGCGCTGGCCTGGCTGACGGAGCGCACCACGCTGCCGGGCCGCCGCATCTGGTCACTGCTGGCAACTGCGCCGCTGGCGGTTCCGGCATTCGTGCAAAGCTATGCCTGGATCAGCCTGGTGCCCTCGATGCATGGGCTGGGAGCCGGGGTATTTATTTCCGTCATTGCCTACTTCCCGTTTATTTACCTGCCGGCCGCAGCGGTGCTGCGCCGCCTGGATCCCGGCATTGAAGACGTCGCCACGTCGCTAGGCACCCGGCCCCTGGCGGTGTTTTTCCGCGTGGTGTTGCCGCAGCTCAAACTGGCGACCTGGGGCGGGTCGCTACTGATCGCCCTGCATCTGCTCGCGGAGTATGGTCTGTACGCGATGATCCGTTTTGACACCTTCACCACCGCCATTTTCGATCAGTTCCAGTCCACCTTTAACGGCCCGGCAGCCAATATGCTGGCCGGAGTACTGGTGCTGTGCTGCCTGGGTTTACTGCTGTTGGAGGCCGCCAGCCGCGGCCGTGCGCGTTACGCTCGCGTCGGTTCCGGCAGTGCCCGTAGCCAAACCCCCTATCGCCTGGGCCCGGTGGTAACCCTGCTTGCCCTGTTACTGCCATTGAGCCTTACCGCGTTGGCATTGGGTGTGCCCTTTATCACCCTGGCCCGCTGGCTGACGCTGGGCGGAGTCGAGGTCTGGCGCAATGCCGAGTTACTGCCGGCGTTGCTGCAAACGCTGTCGCTGGCCGCCAGCGGCGCGCTATTGATCACGCTGTGCGCCATCCCGATGGCCTGGCTGTCGGTTCGTTATCCGGCGCGGTTGTATCGGCTACTGGAAGGCTGCAACTACGTCACCAGTTCGCTGCCGGGCATCGTGGTGGCGCTGGCGCTGGTGACCATTACCATTCACAGCTTCCGGCCGATTTATCAGACGGAAATCACGCTGCTGCTGGCCTACTTGCTGATGTTTATGCCACGGGCATTGATCAACCTGCGTGCAGGTATTGCCCAGGCACCGGTAGAGTTGGAAAACGTGGCGCGCAGCCTTGGCCGCTCGCCGGCGCAGGCGCTGTGGAGTACCACTTTGCGGCTGGCCGCCCCCGGCGCGGCTGCGGGTGCAGCTTTGGTGTTTCTGGCGATATCCAATGAGCTGACCGCGACGCTGCTGCTGGCGCCGAACGGCACCCGCACGCTGGCGACCGGTTTCTGGGCGCTGACCAGCGAGATCGACTACGTGGCGGCCGCGCCTTACGCACTGATTATGGTGGCGTTATCGCTGCCATTGACCTGGCTTCTTTATTCTCAATCTAAACGCACGGCGGGATTATGAGCACGCTTCAACTGCAGGGTATCGGTAAGTCCTATAATTCGGTCAAGGTACTGGAACACGTGGATTTGCAGGTGGCACAGGGCAGCCGTACCGCGATTGTCGGCCCTTCCGGCTCGGGAAAAACCACCTTGCTGCGCATTATCGCCGGCTTTGAAATACCGGACAGCGGCCAGGTTATCTTGCAGGGCCTGCCGATGGCCAACGGCAGCGGCTGGGTACCGGCGCACCTGCGCGGCATTGGTTTTGTGCCGCAGGACGGCGCGCTATTCCCGCACTTTACCGTGGCCGGGAATATCGGTTTCGGCCTGAAGGGAAGCAAGCGCGACAAGCAGCAGCGAGTTGATGCGTTGATGGACATGGTGGCGCTGGATCGGCGGCTGGGCGCGTTGTGGCCGCATGAGCTGTCCGGCGGGCAACAGCAGCGAGTGGCGCTGGCGCGCGCGCTGTCTCAGCAACCCAAGCTGATGCTGTTGGACGAACCTTTCTCCGCCCTGGATACCGGCCTGCGCGCCGCCACCCGCAAAGCGGTGGCGGAGCTGCTGGCGGAAGCCAAGGTGGCGTCAATTCTGGTGACCCACGATCAGACGGAAGCACTGTCGTTTGCCGATCAGGTCGCCGTCATGCGCAATGGCCGGCTGGCACAGGTCGGCCCGCCGCAGGATCTCTATCTGCGGCCGGTAGATGAACCGACCGCCACCTTCCTGGGGGAAACCCTGGTGCTTTCCGCCAAACTTGAACAAGGCTGGGCCGATTGCTTGCTGGGGCGGATTGCGGTGGACGACCGTCATCGCCAGGGGCCTGCCCGCATCATGCTGCGCCCGGAGCAGATCCAAATCAGCCTGTCCGAACCGGCGCAGCAGGGCCAGGCAGTGGTCACCAGCATCGATTTCGCCGGTTTTGTCTCGACCCTGAACCTGCGTATGAGCGGCAGCGACGCCGCTATCGAAATAAAAACCGTCAGCCGCGAAGGCATCCGCACCGGTTCCCACGTCAGCCTGAATATCATCGGGCAGGCGCATATCTTTGCCGGGTAACCTTCCGGGGCGGCTCGCCGCCCCGATCATTCAGGCCCCACCTATCGCAGCCATTGCTTAATAAATCCCCTTTCATCAACTACGATTATTCTGTGACCGATTCATTCACTTGACGGCCAAGAAGGTAACCCATTGAGGATTATCATAATTATTCATGCTGTTTAAGCCGCCCTTCTTTAATGCGGCTAAGAAAGGTTAATTATGGCACGTACTACCCCTATCGAACGCTACCGCAATATCGGCATCTCGGCGCACATCGATGCCGGCAAGACCACGACTACCGAGCGGATTCTGTTTTACACCGGGGTCAGTCACAAGCTGGGCGAAGTGCACGACGGTGCCGCCACCATGGACTGGATGGCGCAGGAACAAGAGCGCGGCATCACCATTACCTCGGCGGCGACCACCTGTTTCTGGAACGGCATGCACCATAATTATCCGCAGCACCGCATCAATATTATCGATACCCCAGGGCACGTTGACTTTACCATTGAGGTCGAGCGCTCAATGCGCGTGCTGGATGGCGCAGTCATGGTCTATGACTCGGTGGGCGGCGTGCAGCCACAGTCAGAAACCGTCTGGCGGCAGGCCAATAAATACAAGGTCCCGCGGCTGGCGTTCGTCAACAAAATGGACCGCGTCGGCGCCGACTTCTTCCGCGTGCGCAAAATGATGATCGAACGTTTGAAAGCCAATCCGGTGCCGATCGTCATCCCGATTGGCGCCGAAGACCACTTCACCGGCGTGGTGGATCTGGTGCGCATGAAGGCCATCCTTTGGGACGAAGCTTCGCAGGGCATGAGTTTCAGCTTTGAAGAGATCCCGGCCGAACTGCGCGATTCCGCGCAAGAATGGCGGGATAAAATGATCGAAGCTGCCGCCGAAGGCTCGGAAGAGCTGATGGACAAATACCTCAACCAACAGCCGCTGAGCGAAGAAGAGATTGTTCGCGGCCTGCGCCTGCGCACCATCGCCGGTGAAATCCAGCCGATGCTGTGCGGTTCGGCCTTCCGCAACAAGGGCGTGCAGCGCATGCTGGACGCGGTGATCGAACTGATGCCCTCGCCGCTCGACGTTCCGCCGATGGAAGGCCACGACGAGCACGACAACATCGTCATTCGCCGGGCCGCCGACGACGAAAAATTCTCGGCGCTGGCGTTCAAGCTGATGACCGATCCCTTTGTGGGTCAGCTGACCTTCGTGCGGGTGTATTCCGGCGTGCTGGCCAAAGGCAACAGCGTCTATAACCCGACGAAAGACAAGAAAGAGCGCATCGGCCGCATCGTGCAGATGCACGCCAACGACCGAAAAGAGGTCGAAGAACTGCACGCCGGCGATATCGCCGCCTGCGTGGGGCTGAAAGACGTCACCACCGGCGACACCCTGTGCGATCCTAACGCCATTATCACGCTGGAGAAAATGGTGTTCCCGGAACCGGTGATTGCGCAGGCGATTGAACCGAAAACCAAAGCCGACCAGGAGAAAATGGGTATCGCGCTGCAGCGCCTCACCTCCGAGGATCCGTCGTTTCGCGTACGCACCGACGAAGACTCCGGTCAGACCATTATTTACGGCATGGGCGAGCTGCATCTGGAAATTATCGTCGATCGCATGCGACGTGAGTTTGGCGTCGCCACCACCACCGGTAAACCGCAGGTGTCTTACCGCGAAACCATCCGTAAACGCGTGGTCGACGTGGAGGGCAAATTTGTGCGGCAGTCCGGCGGCAAAGGCCAATATGGCCACGTGGTGTTAACGGTGGAACCGAACGAGCCGGGTAAAGGCTTCGAGTTCTTCGATGAAATCAAGGGTGGCGTGATCCCGGGCGAATATATACCTGCGGTGAAAAAAGGCGTGCTGGAGGCGCTGAATAACGGCGTACTGGCCGGCTATCAGATGGTTGACGTCAAAGTGCATCTGACCTTCGGCTCTTACCATGACGTCGACTCCTCTGAGCAAGCTTTCCGCATGGCGGCGATCTTTGGCTTTAGAGACGCCTGCCGCCAGGCTGACCCGGTGATCCTGGAGCCGATCATGGCGGTAGAGGTGGAAACGCCGGAAGACTATGCCGGCAGCGTGATGGGCGACCTGTCGTCGCGGCGCGGTCTGGTGCAAGGCATGGAGGATATCCCCGGCGGCGGCGGCAAAGAGATCCGCGCCAAGGTGCCGCTGTCCGAGATGTTTGGTTACTCGACCACTCTGCGCTCGATGTCGCAGGGCCGCGCGACTTACACCATGGAGTTCAGCCACTATGCCGAAGCGCCGCGCAATGTGGCTGAAGAGATCATTCATCACAGTAAACGTTAAGGGGTTCACCGCCTGCCGCCCTTGCAGCAGGCGTCACTCTTTCTCCGCCAGCCGCACCACAACGGGCTGCGGCTTGATGCGCATCGCGTAAACCACCCCGATAATCAGGCAGGCGATGCCGCACAGCGTCAACAGCGGCGGCCATGTCTGGCGCAGCATAAAGGTGTAGGCCAGCCCCGCCAGAATTTCGAAGACGATCAGTGGCCCCACCAATACCGTCGGCAAGCGCTGGCTCGCCTCATTCCAGCACAACGCGCCAATCCACGAGCACAGCATGCCGATGGCAATCATCAGCGAGACAAACAGGCCCGGCCTTGGCCCAAACGGCAGCGCGAACGCCGGCTGAGTGAGGGCCAACTGGCCGCAAACCAACAGATAACCCGCCAATGCCAACGGCAAGGTGACTACCCCCTGCGCCGTCGCCCAGGTGGCCGGCCTTTGGTCTGGATTTTCCCGCAGCCAGCGGGCATTACGCAGTGGGAACCAGGTCCAGCAGGCCACCGCCAACAGCGCCAGCCCCAGGCCGCTGGTGTAGCGCCAGAGATCGAGCGGTGCCGTATTACCCTTCAGTTCGGCGACGTTGACGAACGCCAGCCCGCAGGCGATCAATATCAGCGCCGGCGTTAACTTCCGCCAGGAAAGCCGCCCGTCATGCCGGCTGTAAAACAGGTTGGCGGTTACCGAAATCACCACCGGCAGCGTACCGATAATCATGGTGGAAACCGGTGCTCCGGTACGTTGAATCGCGCTTGCCAGGCAAAGGTAATACAGCAGGTTGCCAATCGCCGTCAGTTTAAGCGCTTCAAGCCAGTCTTTACGCTGCAGCTTTCGCAACCGGCGGCGATCGAACCACGCCAACGGCAAGGCGATCAGGCCAAAGGCCAGGTAGCGCCCGGTGGATTGTAACGCCGCAGGATATTCGGGGATTAATACCGGGCCGACAAAAATCAACCCCCACATCAGCCCGGCAGAGAGGGCAAATAACACGCCAACAAACATAGTGACTCCATCAACCCGTGAATGAATTTCAGGAGCAGCGTAGCGCAATTGCTCGTGGCGATATTGTAGCAGGTTGCTGTTTTAGCGGGCCAAGCTGGGAAACTACGTTAAGCCCGTTTTTTGTAAGGTGATATTTTAGCCGGTCTTAGTAGATCTCTCAGTTGGCTGATCTGATAAACCGAAAGCCAGGCGTAGAGTATAAGCCTTAATGTCTACAGGCCATGCTGCAAGACATTGTTCAAGTTCGGTACGATTGTCTGCGAAGAGCGCGCGAATTCCCTCCTCATAGCCAGGCAAGTCTCCGGCGATCGCTTGCATGAACTGATAAGCAGCCTCATGAGCTGCCCGTTTTTGTTCACTCGCCCCCTCAGAGCGCATGGCTTCGTCTACCAGACGCCTAAGTATAGCGGATGCGCTACCGGGTCGGGTGGTTAGCCAGTCCCATTGCCTTGGCAGTAAAGTTACCTCGCGAGCAACGACACCTAATTTTGGTCGACCCCGTCCTTTCGATTCGGCAGACTCGTCATCCACCGTCTCTGCCGACTTGTCCCGGCGAGTGGCATAACGCCCCGTGAATTGCTGGGGAGGACAGGAAAGCCTCTCTACAACATCGGCATCAGACCCTCGCAGGTCCAAGTCGATCACGCTGCCTGTCACATCATCAAACACAAGAAATGTTCTTAACGATCCCTTTTCGAGCTCATTTTTAACGGCAAGTGCAACCTCGACCAACGGACCTGAGAACAGCAACTGTTGGTCACCAAAGGCTGTCGAAGCCTTCGACAGGTATTCAGACATGCATTCAACCTCAATGGGATGTTAAGGGCCATTAATATACCCGGATAAAATTAATAGTAAATATTATGAATACAGTTTCATTCTGATTAGTCATCTTTTTGACGATATCCGGAAAGCTTGCAACCACCGGTGACTCAAAACAGCAGTAAATTCAGACTATAACCCCATTTACCGATGATGAGGCACCCTCTTCCAGGGGCTGTCTGCCCCATTCGCCATCAACCCCACATTTTCATGCGGTATAGCGATAAGAATTTTTACCCGGGTATTATTGACGCGGAATATTATCCGGGTATTATTCGTGAAAGCGCATGCCGCTGACAGCAACACCACGACTTACCTGTAACGAAAAGGAAGGATGATGACAAACAAGCAAGCGCTGAAACAGCAGTACCTGGAGACGAAAACTCGAGCAGGGGTGTATGCGATCCGTAACAAGATTACGGGGCGGGTATTGGTTGCGGGCAGCGCTAACGTTCAAGGCACACTCAACCGGCATCGTTTTGAACTGCGATATGCACAACATCGGAACATGAGACTTGCGCAGGATTGGGTCGAGCATGGTGAGAGTAACTTTCTCTTTGAGGTACTCGACAGGGTTAAAGCCAGTGAAGATCCCGCTTTCGATGCCGCACGGGAATTGGAAATGTTGGTTAGCCTGTGGCGCCAGGAAATCCTCTGCCCCGATGAACTTAGCTACGACGAACCCAGGAAGCAGCCTTGATGAACACAAATCTCGATTTTTGTTTGGCGCTATATCGTGCCCACGCCAGTCTGCAACTTAAGCTTGACGATGAATTGGGCACATATCATGGCATCAGCTTCAGTGACTTTACGCTACTGAATGTTATCGCGCGATCGGACGGTGGTCGGGTAAATATATCAGTACTTGGGGAGCAGATTTGTAAGCCGCAATCAGCACTAGTGCGTCAATTGATCGTTCTCGAAAAGATTGGCCTCGTAGCACGCAACAGCAGCGATGGACTGCGTCAGGTCGTGCTTCGTGCGCCCGGTCGCGTATTGGTGAACGTGGCGCGTGAAACTGCAGCTAGCGTTGGCACAAAAGCTCTCGAGTCATTTACCCCAGCAGTGGTTGCAACTGTTTTAGCCGCAATGGTAACGCTGGCAGATGCGCCTTGATACTCTCAAGAGCAACACCGCCAGTATCGAAAAGTTGGGCATACATTAATGGCGATACTCAGCGGGCCATGACCTGTTTTTGATAGCGCACTGGCGTGACGCCGTAACGGTTAGCGAAAGCGCGGGTTAAATGCGCCTGATCGGTCAGCCCCGCAGCGGCGGCTACCTGCGCGGCCGGCATGCCGCGCCCCAGCATCAGTTTGGCTTGCGCAAGGCGGATAGCCATCAGCATCTGCTGCGGTGAGACATGGTATTCGGCTTTGAATTTGCGCAAAAAATGGTACGGGCTGAGCGACACCAATGCCGCCAACTGATCCAGCGTGATGGCAGAGGAAAAGTTGTCGCGCAGGTAGGTTTTGACGATGTCAAAACGGTGCGCCGGCTCATCTTTCAGCGGCCGGGCGGTACGTGCGTGGGGGCGAAAAATCGCCACCACTTGCAGCAGCAGGTCATCAATCGTCATCGGATCCCGGGCTTGCCACAGTGCGGCCAGCGTCGCTGATAATTGCCGCGCCGCCTGCGGATCCTGGCGTACCGCATCGGTAAACCAAAACCCCTGTTCGCCGGACAGCAGCTCCAGCGTCTCGGGTTCAAGATAGAGCATCCGATAATTCCAACCGCCGACCGTTTCCGCCTCGCCGGTGTGAAGTTCGTCCGGATTCATCAACACCAGCGAACCCGGTGCCGCCAGATGCTGCGCACCACGATAACGGAAGCGCTCGGCGCCGACATCGACGGTGCCGATGGCAAAAGCGTCGTGGGTATGCGGTTCGAAGATATAGCGCTCGATATGGGCGTGGTAAAGCTCTACGCCCGGCAGTTGCGGCAGTTGCCGAAACTGTGCGCAATCTTTTTCGAAGGGGAACTGCTGTGGAACACCCTGCACTTTACCTCCCTTTCCTGCACAATACCGCCCTGCATCAAGGCCGAACCTGGTTTGTATGATAGACAAACCAACGCCGTTTGAGTAGTGCGCAACGCGGTTCCCTGGACGATCGCGCTCATTCGGCGTAGGGTATTTTACCCATCGCCTGACGCCTGTTGATCGGCGTCAGCGGGTTTGATTATCCCGCCGCAGAGCGGGAAAACGGTGTTTAACTCCCTGAAAGTAAGAGGCAACAATGTATCCAGATACTCAACTCTATATTGACGGACAATGGCGCAACGCAGCCGCCGGCAACACCATGCCGGTCACCAACCCCGCTACCGATGAGGTCATTGGCAGCGTGGCCCACGCCGCACAGGCCGATCTCGATCTGGCGCTGGCCGCTACCGAACGCGGTTTTAAACTCTGGCGCGACACCTCCGCCTATCAGCGTGCCATCCTGATGCGTAAAGCCGCCGCCTTGCTGCGCGAGCGCGCAGAATCTATCGCCGCCATCATGACCCAGGAACAGGGCAAACCCGTGGCGCAGGCCAAGGTTGAGATCCTTAACTCGGCAGACGTCATTGACTGGTTTGCCGGCGAAGCCAGCCGCACCTACGGCCAAATCATCCCTGCCCGCAACCGTGATGTCCAACAGCAAACCCTTAAGCTGCCGGTCGGCCCGGTTGCCGCCTTTACGCCGTGGAACTTCCCGATCAACCAGATCGTGCGCAAGCTGTCCGCCGCGCTGGCCGCCGGTTGCTCGATCATCATCAAAGGCCCGGAAGAAACCCCAGCCTCGCCGGCAGAGCTGATCAGAGCCTTTGCCGACGCCGGCATCCCGGCCGGCGTGATCGCGCTGGTGTACGGCACCCCGGCGGACATCTCCGAATACCTGATCCCGCACCCGACCATTCGCAAGATCTCGTTCACCGGCTCCACGCGTGTGGGCAAACATTTGGCAGCGCTGGCCGGGCAGCATATGAAAAAGGCCACCATGGAACTGGGCGGGCACGCGCCGGTGTTGATTTTTGACGATGCCGATCTCGACGCCGCCGCCAAAGAGCTGGCACTGGCCAAGTTCCGCAACGCCGGCCAGGTCTGTATCGCCCCGACCCGTTTCCTGATCCAGCAAGGCGTCTATGAAGCCTTTGTAGAGAAATTCACCGCAGCGGTGCGCGACATCAAGCTGGGCAACGGATTGGATGAAGGCGTGACCATGGGGCCAATGGTGCTGGAACGCAGCGTCGCAGCCATCGAGGCCTTCGTGAAGGACGCCATCGCCCAGGGCGCCAAAGCCAGTACCGGCGGCAACCGTCTGCCGGGCAGCGGCAACTTCTTTGAGCCAACGGTGCTGCGCGACGTCCCGTTGAGCGCGCGGGCGATGTCTGAAGAACCCTTTGGCCCGGTCGCCCTCCTGCGTCCGTTTGCCACCTATGAGGAAGCGATAGCCGAGGCTAACCGTCTGCCTTACGGGCTGGCGGCCTATGCCTACAGCCGCAGCATCGCCACGGTAAGCGCACTGGGCCGCGATGTGGAAAGCGGCATGCTCAGCATCAACCATATCGGTTTCGGCCTGCCTGAAACGCCGTTTGGCGGGGTGAAAGACTCCGGTCACGGCACCGAAGGCGGCAGCGAGGCGATCGAGTCCTATCTGGAAACCCGCTTCGTGACCGTTGCCGGCCGTTAACCCCTCGCAGCCGAGAACACCCATGCCCCGCAATGCGGGGCATGGGTTTTATGGCAAAGTTCGACGTGTGCAGCGTGCAGCACCTGCCGAAGTATTACACGGCCTTGTCGAACAGCACCCGCGCCGCCGGGGTTAACCCCAGCATATGAATGCAGGCGTGGACCATGCCCGGCAATCGCTCGCAGCGCACGGCTACCCCGTCCTCACGCAGTCGTTGCGCATACTGCTCGGCCTCATCGCGTAACGGATCGTACTCACAGCTCAGAATGGTCGCCGGTGGCAACTGCCGCAAGGTTTCGGCATGCAATGGCTCGGCGTAAGGATTGCGCGGTTCCCCCTCTTTACCCCGATACGTCTCCCAGCAAAACGCCATCACTTCCCGGGTCAGGAAATAGCCCTGCGCGTAGTCGTCATAACTGGCGGTATTCATAGCGCCGCTCAGCGCCGGATACAGCAACAGCTGATGTTCGATCTGCGGCCCTTCTCGGTCGCGGGCCAGCAATGCCACGGCAGCCGCCAGATTGCCGCCTGCACTGTCGCCGCCGACCGCGATGCGTCCGGCGATAATCCCCAGTTCATCCGCCCGCTCAACCACTGCGCACAATGCCTGGTAAAAATCCTCCAGCGGCTGCGGGAACGGATGCTCCGGTGCCAGCCGGTAATCGACCGACAGGATCAACCGGCCCGTGGCATTGGCCAGCGCCTGGCAAGGCCGGTCATACAGCGCCAAAGACCCCAGGCACCAGCCGCCGCCATGGGCGTACAGCATGGCCGGCAAAGGTTCTGCCGCCGCGCCCTGCGGAAGATAAGCGCGAATGGCGATCTCATGGCCGTCGTTGGCGGTTATCGCAAAATCCCGTACGCCGCCGCTCGCTTCCGCTTCACCCTGCAGTTGCAGCAGCCCGGCCTCGGCGGCGGCACGCATCTCGGCCAGGGAGCCGGGTGCCGCCGCACCTGCCGTATCCGCCAGAAAACGGGCAATTTGCGTATCAAGCGGCATCGGTCTGCGCCTCCGACAGGAATGGCACCACCAGGGCGATAAACGCCTCATGGCACTCTTCGGTAATAAAATGACCGCAGCCGGCGACCGTTTCGCCCCGCAGATCCACGGCGTTATCCCGCAGCGTAACAAAAGGCGCATCGCCAGTGGCGTGCTCTGCGCCGATGGTCATCACCGGCATTTCGAGCCTGCTCTCGGCACGCCGCTGGTTTTGCCGCACGGTCTCGGGAATGGCGCGGTAGTAATCAAAACCGGCCCGCAGGCTGCCCGGCGCAGAATAAGCGGCAATATAGGTTTCTGCGGCCACCCGATCGCGGCGATAAGACCAGCGGTTAAAGATGTAGCCGAGATACTCCCTCTCGCGACCCAGCGTCAACGCCTCCGGCAGATCTGCCAGTTGGTTGAACATGAAATGCCACAGGAAGATGTTTTGGTCCGGCGACACAAAGATCGGCGGTGCGGGCGCCAGCCCAGGGATCACCGCTTCGGTCAGCACCAGTCTTTCCACTGCCTGCGGATAGTCGCTGGCCAGCGCATAGCCGATCCACATGCCAATATCGTGGCCGACCAGCGAATAACTCGGGTGCCCAAGCTGCAGCATGGTCTGGTGCAGCACGGCGGCGACGCTACCGGTATCATAACCGCCGGTGGGTTTATCAGAATCGCCGATGCCCGGCGGATCCACCGCTATCGCCTTAAAACCGGCTGCTGCCAGCGCCTGCATCACATAACGCCAGGTATACCAGGTCTGCGGCCAGCCTGGGATCAGCAACACTGGCCGACCTTCGCCGAGGGTGACGCAGTGAATACGGTTACCGTTGACCCGTGCATAGACGTGTTCGGGTTCAGGTCCATACAGCATGGACCCGTTATTTTGCATTTTCATGGGTGTTCTCCGTGGTGGAATGGCGCGGCTCAGCGCAGGCCGAGCAAGGTATTGATCTGTTGCTGGTCAACCGGCGCGCCGGCAAAGTCATCAAACACCTTGTCGGTGACGTTGATGATATGGTCGCGGATAAACGCCGCCCCTTCACGGGCGCCGTCCTGCGGGTGCTTAAGGCAACATTCCCATTCCAGCGTCGCCCAACCGGCGTAGCCGTGCTGTGTCAACCGGGAGAAAATGCCTTTGAAATCCACCTGGCCGTCGCCCAGCGAGCGGAAACGCCCGGCGCGTTCGGTCCACGACTGGTAACCGCCATAAATGCCTTGTCGGCCGGTCGGGTTGAACTCGGCGTCCTTGACGTGGAACATGCGGATAAAATCTTTATAAATATCGATGTAATCCAGGTAGTTCAGCTGTTGCAGCACGAAGTGGCTCGGGTCGAACAGGATCTGGCAGCGCGGGTGGCCGCCGACGCGCTGATGAAACATTTCAAACGTCACGCCGTCGTGCAGGTCTTCACTGGGGTGAATTTCATAACACAGGTTTACGCCCTGTTCGTCGCAGGCATTGAGCACCGGCAACCAGCGTTTCGCCAGCTCATCGAAGGCCGTCTCGATCAACCCGGCCGGGCGCTGCGGGAACGGAAACAGGTAGGGCCATGCCAGCGAACCGGAAAAGGTGCCCATGTCGCTCAGCCCCAGCCGTGCGGAGGCTTTGGCCGCCAACAGCAGTTGTTGCCGCGCCCATTCGCCACGCGCCTGCGGGTTGCCGTGCAGCGCCGGCGGCGCAAAACTGTCGCACAACGCGTCATAAGCCGGGTGCACCGCCATCAACTGACCAAAAATGTGAGTGGTCAGTTCGCTGACCACCAGCCCTTTGTCTGCCAGCATGCCAATCAATTCATCACAGTAAGTCTGGCTTTCCGCTGCGGTAGCCAAATCGAACAAGCGGCGATCCCACGCGGGGATTTGCAGCGCTTTAAAGCCGGTTTCCGCCGCCCATTGTGCAATGGCGGGCAGGTTGTTAAAGGTGGCGGCATCGTCACTGAATTGTGCGAGATGCAGGCTTGGACCTTTTAAGGTTTTCATCGTAAACTCCAATTGGTTGTCGATTGACAAACAATAGGCTTAAATGAATCCCGCGGCAAGCAGATTTTAGAAATTCGTTGGCGTCAGGGGGGATTTAAGCGATCCTATCTCACTGAATGACAGGCAAACAGGAGCCGACCGATGGCAGGCAGACCACGCGAATTCGACCGTGAACAGGCATTACTGAAGGCACGGGATCTCTTCTGGCGCCAGGGATACGAAGGCACCTCGATGTCGGATCTGGTGGCCGAACTGGGCATCGCCTCAGCGCGCATTTACAAGGCGTTCGGTTCGAAGGAATTGCTGTTCCGCGAAGCCATCGCCAGCTACGAAAACCATGAAGGCGGCTTTGCCGAGCGGGCGTTCAGCGAAGAAAACGGCGTGCGGGCGGCGATAAAGCGCCTGCTGCAAGACGCGGTGGCGCTCTACAGCCGTGGCGATCTGCCACAGGGTTGCATGGTGGTCTCTTCCGCTGCCAGCGTCAGCGCTGAAAACGGCGGCATCAAAACCTGGCTGGCGGAACACCGCCGGCTGCGTACCCAGGGCATTATTGAGCGGCTGCAACTGGCGGTGACAAACGGAGAATTGCCGGCGGATACCGACGCCGACAGCCTTGGCGACTACTTCGCGGTCTTTTTGCACGGTTTATCGATACAAGCACGTGACGGCGTCACAAAAGAACGGCTGTTAGCGGCGGTTGACGTGGCGTTGTCCGCGCTGGGTAGCCGGCATTAACTCTCGGGTAAATCAACAATCACCAACGTGCCGTGGCTACCTGCCAACACGCGGTGCGGCACGCCGGCAGCGGCCTGATACAGTTGCCCGGCGTTAACCGTAATTTCCTCGCCCTCCACCGCCAACCTCAGCTGGCCTTCGATCACCAGCAGCGCCTCATGGTACTCGTGAACCTCATCGTCAATGGCGCGCTGATCCATTCTCAGCACTTTGATGTTGGCCGAACCGACGCGCCCCAGAATGCTGGAACGCCATGCCAGCGGCAAGTCGGCAGCCAAAGCAGTAAGATCACACAGTGACATAGGTCCCCAGAGCAAAGCCGCGCACATCGCGCCACCGCACTATAGCGTGCGCCGTGCCTGCGGCTAAATAACCGTTGCTTTTAACCTATAGCCAGACCGTCACACCGGCACCCGGCGGCTGATCTCCACCACCTGATCGCTGGGGAGATAGTAGTAATCCGTCACGTGCATGCCGTTACGCACCATCAGCGCAAAGATGCTGCGCTGCCACGCCGGTAACCTGTCGTTTTCTTCGCGGCGCACCACGGTTTCATGTCCCAGATAATAGGTGGCGTCGTCAAAATTCAACCCGGTTTTCTGCGCCTCGGCGTGGTGCAATAACCGGGGAATGTTCGGCCGTTCCATAAAACCGTAGCTGGCCACGCCGGACCAGAAGCCCGGCGACTGCTGCCGCATTACCAACCGCTCGGCATTCGCCACTCGCGGCTCGTTCACGATCATGATGTTCAGCGTCAATACATCGGCGTGCAGCGAGCCGTTCCGTTTGACGTGCCATTTCATCACCGGCGGTGTGCCATTCAGATTGCGCGTAAGAAATATCGCCGTACCCGGCACCCGAGGAATGGCCTGCGCTTCGATTTGTGCCAGGAAATCCGCCAGCGGCATGCTCTTTTCACCCAGCGTGCGTGAAGCCGCCGCCACGCCGCGATGCCAGATCAGCATCACGCCATAAACCAGACTCGCCAGCAGCAACGGTACATAGCCCCCTTGCAGTACCTTGCTGAGATTGGCCACCAGAAAGCTGAGATCGACGATAAAAAAACCGCCGGCAATCAGCAGGCTGGCGGTGAATCCCCAGCGCCACACCTCGCGCATCGCCACAAACAGCAAACCGCTGGTCATGATCATGGTCAGCGAAACGGCGATGCCGTAAGCGGCGGCAAGGTTATCGGAGGATTTGAAGAACACCGTCAGAAAAACCGTCACCGCCATTAGCAGCCAGTTGATGGCACCGATGTAAATCTGGCCGTAGCTCTCCTCGGTGGTTTGCTTCACCCGCAGGCGCGGCAACCAGCCAAGCTGGATTGCCTGACGGGTCATGGAAAAGGCCCCACTGATGATCGCCTGGCTGGCGATGATGGTGGCCAGGGTAGCCAGGATCACCAAGGGTATTTGCATCATTGGTGGGCACAGGCGGAAGAAAATATTCTGAGTCACATCGGCGCCGGAGAGGATCAGCGCGGCCTGCCCGGCATAATTCAGCAACAAACTGGGGAACACGATGCCGAACCAGGCAAGCCAGATAGGCTTTTTGCCAAAGTGCCCCATGTCGGCATACAGCGCCTCCGCGCCGGTCACGCAAAGGAACACCCCGCCCAACACCAGAAAGCTGGTTAATCCGTTGGAGAACAGAAACGCCACGCCGTACTCTGGGTTGACGGCCACCAGCACCGCCGGATGCTGGATAATCCCCCAAACGCCCAGGGCGGCGATCGAGAAAAACCACAGCGCCATGATCGGGCCAAACACCTTGCCGATGCGTGCAGTGCCCAGAGGCTGAATGGCGAACAAAGTGACCAGAATCACTACCGCCGCCGGCAAAATAAAGGGTTTGGATTCGGGCAATACAATGTTCAACCCCTCTAGCGCCGAAAGCACCGAGATCGCCGGGGTGATTGCGCCGTCACCGTAAATCAGCGCCGCACCGAAAAGCCCGGCGAACACCACGACGGGCCGCCTGTTTTTCTTGCTGACCAGCAGCGACATCAGCGCCATAATGCCGCCCTCGCCGCGGTTATCGATGCGCATGGCGAACATGGCGTATTTGAGCGACGTCACTATCACCAGCGTCCAGAAAATCAGCGACAACAGGCCGAGGATCACCGGCGCGGACGGCGCATCGCCAGACAGATAAAGCACGGTTTTCAGCGTATACAGCGGGCTGGTGCCGATATCGCCGAACACCACGCCCAACGCGCCACCGGCCAGCAGCGGCAGGCTCATTTTCGGCGTTTGTTCCAGCTCGTTCTCTGCAGTCATCGGACACTCCTGTTGGCCCATTGCACTCTATTCAGGATAGTCAATTCAGGCAGTTAGCGAGTGTCTCTTTATTGGCCTGCAACCTCTCGCAGCAGCCACTGCTGCAGGTTAAGCCCCTCTTGCGACAGCTCGCTGTCTGCCCGCACGCACAGGTAATAATCGCGGCCATCGTCAATCGGCCTGTCAAACAACTTAACCAGCTCGCCGCTGTTAAGATAGGGCTCGATCAGCGGTTCGCGCATCAGGGCACAGCCCAGCCCCGACTGCACGGCAGCCAACGTCAGCAGGCCATCCTCAAACATCGGCCCGGTGCTGCGCAGCGGCCGCCTGACGCCGGCCTGCTGGAACCACTGCATCCAGGTATTGCGTTCTTCGTCGTGCAACAACGGCAGCGGCAAAAGCTGATCCGGCGTATCCAGCAGCCCGTGCAACCTGATAAAACTGCGGCTGCACACCGGTACCATTTTGCCGGACATCAGTTTTTCGCTGCGATAGCCCGTCCATTGCCCCACGCCAAAGCGAATCGAAATATCGGCGGCATCACTGAGATAGTTGCGATGATTGGCGTACACCACGTTGATGTCGATGTCGGGGTTCTCACGCAAAAAACCGTGCAAACGCGGAATAAACCAGCCCATGCCGAACAGCGGGATCAGGCTGATGGTCACCTGCCGGGAGGCCGATTGCTCACGAACATGCTCCGTTGCCTGGCGCAACACGTTAAACGCCGAGCGGATCGAGCGGTAATACTCGCGCCCTTCGCTGCGCAGGATCAGCTTGCGGCCCTGCCGTTCGGTGAGTGGCATTTGCAGAAAAGCCTCCAGCGTTTTGAGCTGATGGCTGACCGCCGAGGGAGATATCGCCAGCTCCTTCGCCGCCGCGGTAATGCTGCCCAGGCGGGCGATAGCCTCGAACGCCCGTACGGCGCGCAGCGGCGGATCGTTCGGCAACAGGGCGTCGTACTCTTCTGTTTTTTTCATATATTGACTATTTTGGTAAAAAATCGGTTGCGGATTTAAATTAATATACAAATAAATCAATAAATTAAAAACACGCATTTTTTATATAAGAAATTATTTTTCCGTATTTTACAATTTTTTTTAATTCTCTACTCTGAGCCTCCTGAATCATTATTTTCGGGACTCTCCCTATGGATACGCTGGTACAGCAGACCGTCAACGGACTGATGCTCGGCAGTATTTATGCGCTTATCGCCCTGGGTTACACCATGGTGTACGGCATTCTGCGCATTATCAATTTCGCCCACGGCGATGTGCTGATGGTCGGCGCACTGAGCGCTCTGTCGGCTATCGGCGTGTTGCAGCATCATTTCCCCTTTCTGCCGCCGTATACAGTGCTGTTGCTGGCGACGGCGATCGCCATGGCGGTGTGCGCACTGGTATCGATGAGCATTGAACGCCTGGCCTACCGCCGCCTGCGCAATGCCCCACGTCTGGCGCCGTTGATCAGCGGTATCGGCGTCTCGCTGTTGCTGCAAACGTTGGCGATGCTGATCTGGTCGCGCAATCCGTTGATGTTCCCGCAACTGCTGCCCATGTCCCCCATCGCCTTGACTCAGGGCAGCGCCGGGCATGCGCCGGCAGTGATCACGGGTACCGGTATCGCCACGCTGGTTGTCGCCGTACTGGTGATGGCCGGGCTGCTGTTGCTGGTCGAACATTCGCGCTTTGGCCGCGCGATGCGTGCCACGGCGGAAAATCCGCAGGTCGCCGGCCTGATGGGCATCGATCCCAACCGGGTCATCGTTTTGACCTTCGCTCTCGGCGGCGCGCTGGCGGCGGTGGCAGGCATCATGATGGCCAGCAACTACGGTAACGCCGGCTTCTCCATGGGCTTCCTGCCGGGCATCAAGGCTTTTACCGCCGCGGTGCTGGGCGGCATAGGCAACCTGCGCGGCGCGATGCTCGGCGGACTATTGCTGGGGCTATTTGAATCGCTGGGTACCGGCTATCTCGGCGAACTGACCGGCGGCACCTTCGGCAGCAATTATCAGGACGTTTTCGCCTTCCTGATACTGATTGCGGTACTGGTACTACGCCCATCCGGGCTGCTGGGCGAGCGCGTCGCCACCCGCGCCTGAGGAGATAAAATGACCGTTCTGACTACCCCCTTGCAAACCGCCACCCCCGGCCGCGCCAAACTCGGTGCCGCGCTGTTCATGCTCGGCCTGCTGCTGGCCCCCTGGCTGGCGGGTGCCGCCGGCGGCAACTATTGGGTCCGGGTGATCGACTTTGCATTGCTGTATCTGATGCTGGCGTTGGGGCTGAATATCGTCGTCGGCCTGACCGGCCTGCTGGACATGGGATTTATCGCCTTTTACGCTGTGGGTGCCTATCTGACCGCGCTGCTGTCATCGCCGCATCTGACCGAACAGTTTCCGTTGCTGTTGCATTGGTTCCCAAATGGGTTGCATCTGTCCATCCTGCTGCTGATACCGCTGTCCGCCGTGCTGGCGGCGCTGTGCGGCATCCTGCTCGGCGCACCGACGCTGCGCCTGCGCGGCGATTATCTGGCGATCGTCACTCTGGGATTTGGCGAAATCGTGCGCATTCTGATGCGTAACCTCGATCGCCCGGTCAATATCACCAACGGCCCAAAGGGCATTTCCGGCATCGATCCGGTCAGCCTGTTCGGCCTGAAGTTTTCCGGCATGCATGAATGGTTCGGCATCCGTTTTTCCTCGCTGTATTTGTATTACTACCTGTTCGCCGCCCTGCTGCTGGCGATCCTGTTTATCTGCCTGCGCCTGCAGCACTCACGAGTTGGCCGCGCCTGGATCGCCATCCGCGAAGATGAGGACGCAGCGCGGGCGATGGGCATCAACACCCGTAACTTCAAACTGCTGGCATTCGCCATCGGCGCCACGTTCGGCGGCATCGCCGGCGCGCTGTTTGCCGCGTTCCAGGGATTTGTCTCACCGGAGTCCTTCACCTTGCAAGAGTCGATAGCCGTACTAGCGATGGTGGTGCTGGGCGGCATGGGGCACATTCCCGGCGTGATCCTCGGCGCGTTGCTGCTGGCGGCGCTGCCGGAGCTGTTGCGCAGCACCATGGGGCCACTGCAACAAGCCCTGTTCGGCCAGGTGTGGATCGATCCGGAAATTATCCGCCAACTGTTCTACGGCCTGGCGCTGATTCTGGTAATGCTGTATCGCCCGGCGGGTTTGTGGCCGGCGCGTCATCAATCGGGAGCCGCATCATGACGCCATTGCTCACCCTCAACCACGTCAGTAAACGTTTTGGCGGGCTGACCGCCGTGGATGACGTCAGCATGAGTATCCGCCGGGGGGAAATCTATGGGTTGATCGGGCCGAACGGCGCCGGTAAAACCACCTGTTTCAATCTGATTACCGGCCTGTACCGCGCCGATAGCGGTGAGTTCCACCTGTTGGATCGTCGCTACAAACCGCAGGCGATCGACAAAGTCGTGCAGGCCGGCATCGCTCGCACCTTCCAGAACCTGCGGCTGTTCAACGAGATGAGCGTGCTGGAAAACGTGATGGTGGGCTGCCATGTACGCACCCGCAACGGCCTGTGGGCGGCTATTTCACGCCACCGCCGCGCCCGCGCGGAAGAACGGGCAACTCGCGAGAAATCCCACGCGTTGCTGGAGTACGTCGGCATCAGTCAGTTCGCCCATTACCGTGCCGGCGATCTTTCCTACGGTCACCAGCGGCGGCTGGAAATTGCCCGGGCCCTGGCTACCGACCCGCAATTATTGGCGCTGGATGAGCCTGCCGCCGGCATGAACGCCGCAGAGAAAGTGGCGCTGCGCGAGTTGCTGCAACGCATCCGCGAAAGCGGCAAAACCCTGCTGCTGATAGAACACGACGTCAAGCTGGTGATGGGGCTGTGCGACCGCCTGACGGTGCTCGACTACGGCAAAGTCATCGCCGAAGGCGAACCGGCGCAGGTAAGGCGCGAACCGGCGGTGATCCGGGCTTATCTGGGAGGAGCGGCACATGTCTGAACCCTTACTGTCAGTCAAACGGCTAAAAGTGTCTTACGGCGGTATTCATGCGGTGAAAGGCATCGATTTTACGGTTAATCACGGCGAACAGGTGACATTGATCGGTGCCAACGGTGCGGGCAAAACCTCCAGCCTGCGCGCGTTGACCGGCCTGCAACCCTTCGAAGGAGAGATCCTGTTCGACGGTCGGTCCATCCGTGACGTTCCCCCGCATCGGCTGCTGCAACAGGGGTTGGTGATGGTGCCGGAGGGCCGTGGCATTTTCGCCCGCATGACGGTACTGGAAAATTTGCAGCTGGGTGCATACTCCCGCCGCGATAAATCGGCGGTACGGCATGATCTGGAACGGGTTTGCGCCCTTTTCCCACGCCTGCGCGAGCGGCTGCGGCAACAAGCCGGGCTGCTCTCCGGCGGCGAACAACAGATGGTGGCGATGGGCCGTGCGCTGCTCAGCCGGCCTCGTCTGCTGGTGCTGGATGAGCCGTCAATGGGTCTGGCGCCGATCGTGGTCGAAGCCATTTTTGACGTGATCAAAACCCTCGCCAGTGACGGCGTCACGCTATTGCTGGTAGAACAGAATGCCCGGCTGGCGCTGGAATCGACCGATCGCGCCTACGTGCTGGACAGTGGCAGCCTGAGCCACAGCGGCCGGTCTGCCGGCATGCTCGACGATGAAAAAATCAAACAAGCCTATCTGGGCGAATAACCGTTTTTACTTTTAACCGCACCGGGAGTTTTACATGAACAAGATAACTCGCTTTAAGCCGTTGGCCCTTGCCGCCGCCGTTCTGGCTACCCTTGGCACAGCCGCGCCTGCGCAGGCCGCCGACACCATTCTGATCGGTCTGGCCGGCCCGCTGACCGGCCCTTCCGCCCGTATCGGCAAGGATCTGGAAAACGGCGCTCAGTTGGCGATCGCCGACGCCAACGCCCAGAAACCGACGCTGAACGGCAAGCCTGTCACCTTTAAACTGCTTTCCGAGGACGACCAGTCCGACCCGCGAACCGCCGTGGCAGTGGCGCAGCGTCTGGTGGACGAAGGCGTCGCCGGCGTGGTCGGCCATTGGAATACCGGCACCAGTATCCCGGCGGCGCGCATTTATCACGATGCCGGCATTGCCCAGGTTGCGCCGGTTGCCACAGGCCATGCCTATACTCAACAGGGGTTTGATACCAGCTTTCGCGTGATGGGCCATGATGATGACGGTGGTAATTACGCCGGTGAATATGCGGTCAAGGTGCTGAAAGCCAAACGCATTGCGGTCATCGACGATCGCACCGCGTTCGGCCAGGGGCTGGCGGACGAGTTTATCAAGTCGCTGGCGGCGCAAGGCATACAGCCGGTAGCGCGTGAATACGTCGATGACAAAACCGTCGATTTCAGTGCGGTGCTGACTACCGTTCGCAGCAAGAATGCCGATCTGATCTTCTTCGGCGGCGTGGATTCACAGGCGGCACCGCTGGCCCGCCGCATCAAACAGTTGGGCATGAACACTCAACTGATGGGTGCCGGCGGCTTTGTCAGCCAAACCTTCCTGACGCTGGCGCAGAAGGAAGGCGAAGGCGTGGTGGCGCTGGAGCCGGGCCTGCCGCTGGAAAAGATGCCGGGCGGCAAAGCCTTTGAGCAGGCATACCGCGATCGCTACAAGACCCACATCGAACTGCATGCGCCGTTCGCCTATGACGCCACCCGGGTATTGATTGCCGCCATGGAACAGGCAGGCTCCGCCAATCCGGCCGATTATCTGCCGAAACTGCACACCATTCATTATCAGGGCGTCACCGGCAACATCGCATTCGATCCGCAGGGTAACCTGCAACAGCCAAGCTTCACCCTCTACAAGGTGATCGACGGCAAATGGCAGCCGCAGAGCGTGTTGGGCGGCGCTAAAACACAATAATAAAGCAAAGGGGAGCAAGGTGATGAGCTGTGCAAAAAACGAATTGGGCATTCTGGCCCGTCGGCGTATCGAAGCCGAGATCATCAAGCCGATCTACCAGATTCTGGTGCGTGAAATCGGCAAAGAGCGCGCGCAGGCGGTGATTGGCGAGGCCATTGAAAACGCCGCCATCGATGCGGGCAGGCAGTTTGCTGCGCAGGAGCCGAATGGCGCCGATTTGCAGAGTTTCGCCGCCTTGCAGTATCTGTGGGAAAAAGACGACGCGCTCCAGGTGACGGTGATCCACCAAGACGAGCGGCAGTTCGACTATAACGTCACCCGCTGCCGTTATGCCGAGATGTATCATGAGATGGGGCTGGGCGAGATTGGCCATCTGCTGTCTTGCGCCCGCGACAGTCAGTTTATCGTCGGTTATGCGCCGGACGTCGAGCTGCAACGCACCCAAACCATTATGTCCGGCGCGCCCTGCTGCGATTTCCGCTATGCCGCAAAGCCGTCGGGAGAGAAAAAATGATCCCCCAGGTTAACGGCGAGCGGCTGTGGCAAAGCCTGCGCGATATGGCGCAGTTCGGTGCCATCCCGAAAGACGGCGTCACCCGGCTGGCGCTGAGCGAGGAAGATCGTCAGGCGCGCGACCAACTGCGTGCCTGGGCGCTGGAAGCGGGATGCAGCGTGCGGGTCGATCGCATGGGTAATATGTTTTTGCGCCGCGAAGGAACCCGCCCGGAACTGGCACCGGTCGTCACCGGCTCCCACGTCGACTCCCAGCCCAACGGCGGGCGCTTTGACGGTATTTACGGCGTGCTGGCCGGGTTGGAAGTGATCCGCACCCTGAACGATCGTCAGATTGCCACCGAGCGCGCACTGGAGGTGGTTAACTGGACTAACGAGGAAGGTGCCCGTTTCGCCCCGGCGATGATCGCCTCCGGTGTGTTTGCCGGCGTGTTCGATGAAGAATACGGCCTGTCGCGCCGCGATGCGCAGGGCATCAGTATCGGCGAAGCGCTGAAGCAAATCGGCTATGACGGCGACGACCCGGTCGGCGGCAGACCAATCCACGCCGCCTTTGAGTTGCATATCGAGCAAGGCCCGATCCTCGAGGCGGAAAACATCGAGATTGGCGTGGTGACCAGCGCGCAGGGCCAGCGCTGGTACGAGCTGGAGATCCTCGGTTTCAGCGCCCATGCAGGCACCACGCCGATGGATCGTCGCCGCGACGCCCTGCTCGGTTTTGCCGCTATGGTCACGGCGGTCAATCAGATCGGCCAGGATTTCATGCCGGACGCACGCGCCACGGTAGGCATGGCGCAAATCACCCCCAACTCGCGCAATGTGGTGCCGGGCAAGGTGTTTTTCAGCGTCGAGTTCCGTCATCCGCAGGAAGCGGTGCTGGAACAGATGGAGCAGCGGTTGCTGGCGGCGGTCGCAGAGATCGATGCCGGCACGTTGAGCGCTCGCGCCGAACGCATCTTCCAGTATCAACCGATACGCTTTGATGAAAACTGTATCGACAGCGTACGCCAGGCCGCGCAAACGCTGGGTTATTCGCACCGGGAGATGGTTTCCGGCGCCGGTCACGATGCCTGCTATCTGAGCCGGGTGGCCCCCACGGCGATGATTTTTATTCCCTGCGTGGACGGCATCAGCCACAACGAGCTGGAAAATATTTCGCCCGCCTGGGCCACCGCCGGTGCCGACGTGCTGCTCAACGCGCTGCTGGCGCAAACGGGCGCCTGACCCCTCGCCCCGGTTAACCGGCCGGGGCAATAGCAAAAAATATTCAACGAATCGGTTGAATATTCACCTCCGTGTTCTATATTCAACCATATGGTTAAATTATCTTCCTCACAGCTGGACGCCATTTTCCACGCGCTTTCCGACCCAACGCGCCGCGCTATTTTGCGTGCGCTGGCCGACGGCGAGCACAGCATTGGTGAACTGGCCGCGCCGTTGCAGATGTCGTTTGCCGGCGCCTCCAAGCATATCAAAGCACTGGAGCTTGCTGGGCTGGTGCAGCGAACCGTGCAGGGAAGAAACCATATCTGCCGGCTTGAACCCGGGCCAATGGCGCAGGCCATGCAATGGCTGCAAACCTACGAGCATTTCTGGACAGAACGGCTGGACGCGCTGGAAGTCGCGCTGCGGCAGCCCGAACAGTATCCTCCCAAGGAGTGAACCATGAACGACTACGGTATGATTATTGAAACCGGCACGCTGCGCATTCAGCGGCTGCTGCCCGGCCCGATCGAACGGGTCTGGGCCTACCTGACGGAATCCGACAAGCGCGCCACCTGGTTGGCCGCCGGCGTGATGACACTGGAAAAAGGCGCGGCGGTGGAGCTGGTATTTCGCAATTCGGATCTGACGGGCGAACACGAGCAGGCCCCCGCCAAATACAGACAAAGCGACTGCAGCGGCAAACACCTGGGCCATATCACCTGCCTTTTCCCGCCGCGGCTACTGAGCTTTACCTGGGCGGAACAGGAGCAGGGTCGCCCTTCCGAAGTGACGTTTGAACTGACCGAACAGGACAATGCGGTGCTGCTGACGGTCACTCACCGACGCCTGGCCAACCGTGACGACATGCTCAGCGTGGCCGGCGGATGGCATACCCATCTCGATATCCTGCTCGACCGCCTGCACGATCGCCAGCCACGCCCGTTCTGGAGCACCCACGCCAAGCTGGAAGAAGAGTACCGGGCGAGGCTGTAATCAGCTTTCATCCCGGCGCCTGAACGCCAGATAACCGGTGACCAACGTAAAACCGCCGACCAGCAACACCAGCAGAATAAAGCCGTGGTGATTGCTGGCCAGCGGGATCCCCCCCACGTTCATGCCGAAGAAACCGGCGACGATGTTGATCGGCAGTGCCAGCACGGTGATCACCGTCAGGGTGTACAGCGTACGATTGTTCTGCTCCATTTGCTTGGCGCCAATCTCCTCTTGCAGCAGGCGAATGCGCTCGGTCAGGCTGGCCAGATCGTTCAATACCACGGTGAATTCTTCGGTAAACTGCCGCAGATCCTGCACCACGTCCCGGCTTAGCCAGGCCGGTGGCCGGTTCAGCAGGCGGAACAGCGCGGCCGGTTCCGGTGCCAGCAGGCGCTGAAAACGCAACAGCATGCGGCGCATGCGTCCCAGTTCTGTGCGGTTGCGTTTCACATGGTTACTCAGCAGGCGATCTTCGATGGTGTCGACATACAGGTTGGCCTGCCGCACCACCTGTTCCAGCACCTCTTCCTGTTCTTCCAGCAAGTGCGCCAACAGCTCGGTGGACGAGGCCAGTTGCAGCGGCCCCAGACGGCCCAGCAGCCGTTCGATCAACCGCAACGGCTTGTGCCGCACGGTAACCACCAGCCCGCTGCGGCAATACAACCACAGCGTGGCGATCTCCGGATTATTTTCTTTAGGGTGGAAAATTACGTCGTTAAGCACGGCAAACAGATCGTCACCCTGCCGTTCGATGCGCGTGGTATGGGAGCCGTGACGGATTTCATCGAAGAAAAAGTCGGAGATCGCAAAGTGATTTTTCAGCCATTTCTCTGCCGCCGCATGGTTCAGATTGAGGTGCAACCAGATAAATCCCCCACCCGGCGACAGATCCCGGTAAGCCTGGCAAGCCTGCTGCGAAGAGACGCGCAGCGGCGGTTCTCCCGTGCGGAACACGTGGCCGTAAATCAGCCCGGTAACCTCATCATCAAAATCAAGCTTGTGCATTTTATCCGCAACCGTTTGAACCATAAATCTTTATCCCGAATAACCGCATTGATCAATAAACCAGACTCAGCCTTTATATCAATCTTTAAATACCAACGTTAATTATTTTCACTTTTCCAGATGATTAATATTACCGTCATAAAAAAGTCACATTATTTCCCAATACTTTCATGGCAACGCCGTTCAACACCGTCAGTATTCTAATGAAGTTTATCGGGAAGGTCCTTTATGAGCGATAACAGCGCCGTTCAAGCAGGTGTTCCAGCTGCGTCCAGCCTGCCAAAGATCTACCAAAAGAACAGCCGACTCACTGTTCTTTTTTTTGTTTTTTTATTAGTACTGGGGATCGCTTTTGCCGGAGTAAATCTATTTAACGACGTGACCGACGCCGGGGCAGTATATACCAGCTACCTCCCTTTTCTTTTATTGGGGTTAGCGCTGCTGATTGCGCTGGGCTTTGAATTCGTTAACGGTTTTCACGATACCGCCAATGCGGTAGCCACCGTTATTTACACCCATTCACTGTCGCCGATGGTGGCGGTGGTTTGGTCGGGATTTTTCAACTTCCTCGGCGTTTTGCTCTCCAGCGGCGTGGTGGCGTTCGGCATCATTTCGCTGCTGCCGGTTGAGTTGATTCTGCAAGCCGGCACCGGTAACGGCTTTGCCATGGTTTACGCCCTGCTGTTCTCGGCGATTATCTGGAACCTGGGCACCTGGTGGCTCGGGTTGCCTGCCTCCTCGTCACATACGCTGATTGGTTCCATCATCGGCGTGGGCGTGGCCAACGCCCTGATCCACGGCCGCACCGGCACCAGCGGCGTGGACTGGGGACAGGCGCTTAAAGTGGGTTACGCATTGCTGCTTTCACCGGTGATCGGTTTTGTGTTCGCCGCCCTGCTGCTGCTGGCGTTGAAGGTGTTCGTTAAAAACCGTCAGCTGTACACCGCCCCCAAAAATGATGCGCCGCCGCCGCTGTGGATCCGGGGTTTGTTGATCCTCACCTGTACCGGCGTCTCCTTCGCCCACGGTTCCAACGACGGGCAAAAAGGCATGGGCCTGATCATGCTGATCCTGGTCGGTACCATGCCGATCGCCTATGCCCTGAACCGCTCAATGTCGCCGGAGCAAATCCCGCGCGTGGCCGCGTTGGCGGAGGTCACCAAAAACGATCTGTTGCGTCAATTTCCGGCGTTCAGCCAGGTACCGCCGCGCGAGGTGCTCACCGGTTACGTGCGCACCAATGAGCTGACGCCGGACGTAGTGCCCGCGCTGGCGCAGTTGACCGGCGCCATCGGCGATCAAGTCCGCCAGTACGGATCGGTCGACAAGATCCCGGCGCAGGCGGTGTCCAACACCCGTAACGATATGTATCTGGCATCGGAAACCATCAAGCACCTGAAAGCGGAAAAACAGCTTCAGCTTTCCGCCGACTCACAGCGCAATCTGGATGCATTGAAAGGCGATCTGGACAGTGCCACCCGCTTTATCCCGTTCTGGGTCAAGGTGGTGGTGGCGATTGCCCTCGGCCTTGGCACCATGGTCGGCTGGCGGCGCATCGTGGTTACCGTGGGGGAGAAAATCGGTAAAAGTCACCTCACCTACGCCCAGGGAGCCAGCGCCGAGCTGGTGGCGATGACCACCATAGGTGCGGCAGACGCCTTCGGCCTGCCGGTTTCGACCACCCACGTTCTGTCCTCCGGCATCGCCGGCACCATGGCGGCCAACCGCTCCGGCCTGCAAATGTCGACCCTGCGCAACCTGCTGATGGCCTGGGTTTTGACGCTGCCGGCCTCGGTGCTGCTTTCTGCTGCGCTGTACTGGGTTTTCACTCATTTCTAAAACCGGGTTAACACGGAGAATCAATTATGGCCATGCATGAATTTAACCGCGACGATACCTTCAACCAGCGCCTGCTGCAGGAGTTTTATGACAGCTATGACGAGGAGCTGGAAATGGAGCTGGATGACCTGCGGTTTGACGACACAGAAGTGGACAGCGATCAGAAAAAAGCCTGGCGCAAACAGTATTTCCGCGAGCTGCTGCGTCTGCAGGGCGAACTGGTGAAGCTGCAAGACTGGGTCATGCGCACCGGCCACCGGGTGGTGATCCTGTTTGAAGGCCGCGACGCCGCCGGTAAAGGCGGGGTGATCAAACGCATCACCCAGCGCCTGAACCCGCGCACCTGCCGCGTGGCCGCGCTGCCGGCACCGAACGACCGCGAGCGCACCCAATGGTATTTCCAGCGCTACATCGCTCACCTGCCGGCGGCGGGTGAAATCGTGCTGTTCGACCGTAGCTGGTATAACCGCGCCGGGGTGGAAAAAGTGATGGGTTTTTGCAACGACGAGGAATATGAAGAGTTTTTCCGCAGCGTGCCGGAATTTGAGAAAATGCTGACACGCAGCGGCATCAAAATCATCAAATACTGGTTCTCGATCACCGATGACGAGCAGGAGCTGCGCTTCCTCAGCCGCATTCACGATCCGCTGAAACAGTGGAAGCTCAGCCCGATGGATTTGGAGAGCCGCCGCCGCTGGGAAGACTACACCGAAGCGAAAGAAATCATGTTAGCGCGCACTAACATTCCGGAAGCGCCGTGGTGGGTAGTTCAGGGCGTCGACAAGAAAAAAGCTCGGTTGAACTGCATCAGCCACCTGCTCCAGCAACTGCCTTACGAAGAGACTGAAGGCAACGTGATCACTCTGCCGCCGCGCAAGCGCAGCCCGGACTATAACCGCCATCCGGTGCCTGACGATATGGTCGTCCCTGAAGTGTATTGATTTTCAATGGGGGATGGCTTGCTATCCCCCTACCTGACATCATGATGAATACTCTGGTCTTTTACCGGCATATTCACCGTCTTCACCCTATTTTCTCCACATTTGTTGTGCAAACTCTTGCTGATATTTTTTAGACGTTTAGGGTAAGAGCCTCGCTTGTCATGACATTCCTGAATTGTGTTATCCCTTTTTCCCTTCGGCGTTTTCGCGCCGTTATCGCGCTCAGCCTGCTGTTTGTTATCGCTCCGGCACAGGCCACCGCGCCGCTGGTGTTACACTCCAAAGCCGTGCTGGTCGTCAATCAGCGCACCGGCAAAACGCTGTTCCAGAAACAGGCCAATCGCACGTTACCCATTGCTTCACTGACCAAACTGATGACCGCTATGGTGGCGCTGGATAGCCGCCGTCCGCTGGGCAATAAAATGAGAGTGACCGCCGCCGATCGGGATTTGTTGAAGAAAACCCACTCGCGGCTGACCCTGGGTTCGTCACTCAGCCGCCGTGATATGTTGCACATTGCGTTGATGTCCTCCGAGAACCGTGCGGCAGCCGCGTTGAGCCGTAACTACCCCGGCGGCCGCAAGGCATTTGTGGCGAAAATGAATCAGAAGGCGCGCAGCATCGGCATGAAACACGCCCGTTTCTACGACCCTACCGGGCTAACGCCGCGTAATGTCGCCAGCGCCAACGATCTGCTTAAAATGGTCAATCACGCTTATCGCTATCAAACCATTCGTCGTTTCAGTACCGATAAGCAGCATGTCGTGTACCCCGGGCGCGGCCAACTGGTGTACCGCAGTTCCAACGGTCTGATCAATAATCGCAACTGGAAAATTCAGCTGCAAAAAACCGGCTATACCAACGAGGCCGGTCACTGTGTGGTGATGAGAACCGTCATCAAAGGGCAGCCGATCGTGATAATTCTGCTGGGCGCGCAGCAGCGTTATGGCCATTACGCTGATGCGCTGCGCCTGAAAACCTGGCTGGAGTCCTGAGCGCAAGCGCCGCCTGGCTTAAACCGCGTCACGCATATCTAAATCCGTTTTTTATCAATGGAATATCCTATCCCGAATCAGTATTAAGCCCTTTGCCTCCTGCATGGTATTTGTCATAAATAATTGATGATAAAGGAGCAGGAAAATGGCTTATGCCTTGAGCGTGTTGGATAAAAGTCCGATTGCCGAAGGAGAAAGCGCCGCCCAGGCGCTGACGCGTACGCTGCATCTGGCGCAACAGGCGGAACTCTGGGGCTATCGCCGTTTCTGGCTGGCGGAGCACCACAATACCCCACAGCTCGCCTGCCCTTCGCCCGAAGTATTGATCGCCTATTTGCTCGGGCAAACCTCACGTATTCGCATCGGTTCAGGCGGCGTAATGTTGCAACACTACAGCGCTTATAAGGTTGCGGAAAACTTCAACCTGCTGGCAACGCTCGCACCGGGCCGGGTGGATCTGGGCGTGGGGAAAGCCCCCGGCGGGCTGCCGCTCTCTACCCAGGCATTGCAGGCCGCGCATGACCAGCAGAATAAGCCGGATTTTCCGCAGCAGTTGGCGCAGCTCAACGCTTATCTGAATGACGATGCGCAACCCGGCCTGAGCGCCACACCGCAGCCTGAGCAATCCGCTCAACGCTTTCTGCTGGGTGCCAGTAGCGAAAGCGCTCAACTGGCCGCCGAACACGGCTGGGCGTTTGTTTTTGCCGCACAGCTCAATGGCAATCCAGACGATATTCAGCGGGCGCTGGCGCACTACTCCGCGCAAAGCGGTGGCCGCAAAGCCCTGCTGGCGGTAGCGGCGATAGTCGCAGACACGGCCGCGCAGGCCAAAGAGTTGGCGGCCGGGATCCAGCAATACCGCGTGCACGTGGCCGGCGGGCAGAGCGTGACGGTGGGCAGCCTGGAGCAGGCGGAGAGTTTTGTTCAGCAGGCCGGCGCCACCGATTACCGCATCGAGCCGCGCGAAAGCCACATTCTGCTCGGCACTGCACAGCAGGTGCGCCGGCAGTTGGACCAATTGCACCAGCTCTATGGCGTGGAAGAGTTCGTTATTGATACACCGGTCAGCCAACCCGCCGCTCGCCTGGCCTCTTTGCAACTGCTGGCGCAGGAGCGTCTGACGTTGGCTTGATCGGTGAGCGGGGCTATAAGCGTTAAATCGGCATTGACCATTGGCCATTGGCCATACCGATTTGCTGCCTTACATTCAGTTAACCGAGGTGCCGGCGACCATCGCCACCGCCAAATCCTGCGCCAGTCGCTCTCGTTCTTCCTCAAGCAGGTTGGCCAGGCTGATGCGGACAGCCGGACCACTTTTCAGTCGGAACGGCTCACCGCTTTGCACCAGCCAGCCGCGCTGCGCCATGATTTGGCTAGCGGCGGCTTCTGAGCGCACCGGCAACCAGATATGCACGCCTTCTCCCGGTGGCAACGACAAGCCGGCCAGAGCGCCCATTCGCGCTGCCAGCGCATCGCGCCGCGCCTGATAGATTTCCTGCGCCCGCAATAGCAGGCCATCGCCCTGCACCTGCGTCCATAATTTGACGGCAATCTGCTGCAAGATATGGCTAACCCAGCGCTCACGGATATATTGATCGGCACGCATCGCTTGCAATAACGGCGGTGCACCACAAGCCAACGCAATGCGCAGATCCGGGCTGAGGAACTTACTCAGTGACAACACATACAGGCCGTTGTCGGCACTGCAGGGTAAATGCAGCGGCTGTTGCGACAGCGGCCCCCAGAAATCATCGACAATCGCCAGGCAGCCGGGCCGTTGCGCCAGGAACTCACGCCAACACCTGGCGCGGGCAGCACTGAGCGACATCCCGGTCGGGTTCTGCGCGCGTGGCGTGAGGATCACCGCGCAACCCAGCGTTGCGGCATCCTTCTCCGGCAATTGGCACCCTTGTTCATCTATCGCCAACGGCAGCGGTTTTAGGCGAAGATGCCGCAGCAAGGTCAACAACGGTGGCCAACAAGGATCTTCCACCCATACCGCCGCCCCCGGTGCCGCATGGCAGCGCAGCGCCTTTTCAATCGCGTCCAGCGCGCCGGAAAACACCGCCGGTTCGCCCAGCCTTGCACCTTGTTCGCTGAGCCACTCGCTGCCCAGCGCACACAATGCCGGTAAATCACCGCTGACGTCATAGCCATTCTGCTGCGGGAATACGTCATCCTTGCCCAGCGACAGCGCCGGTAATAGCGCCACATCCAGATTGCCACTGGCCAAATCGCACAGGCCTTCTGGCACCTGTCTTACGCTACGCACCGCCCTTAACGGCGGCTCCAGCACCTGAGTACCGGCGCGGCCACGAGTGGCCACCAACCCGGCATCCCTCAGCTTGGCGTACGCACTGGCCACGGTATTGGGGTTCACTCCCAGTTCCCCGGCCAACTGACGCACCGGCGGCAACAGGTCACCCGGTTGCAAGTCACCCCGCTTTATCTGCGCGCCGATCCGTTCAGCAATCTGGACAGCGCTGCCGCCTTTTGCATACAATGAACTCATACATAAAGCCTTTTTGTATTAGTTCAAACTAGATTACCCGTTTCGAACGCAAAAGTTAAGGGGTCAAAATGGAAAAACATTACGTACTCGACATACAGCATGCCGGCAAAGCCTTCGCTCGCTTGCAGATGTTCACGCCCTGGGCTGCCGAACACCTGCAACAGGCCTGCGCGTTATTCCCCGCAGCGCAGGGCTATCAATTGCACATCAGCCAGGTCAAAGAGCGCCGGATTGTTTATCAGAGCGGTACCAGCGGTATTACCGTGCTCGGCGATGCGCTGGAACTGGAGCCTTATCACGATGCCAGGGAGGTAGAACAATGAAAAAAGTTGTCGCTATCAGGCATGTAAATTTTGAAAACCTCGGTATTCTGGGATCACTGCTTTCACTGCGTGGCTATCAGATTGATTATTACGATGCAGGCCGTGACGATATCCGCGCCATTCATAATGAAGACACCGATTTGCTGGTGTTGCTCGGTGGGCCGATCAGCGCCGCACAGCATTTTGCCGGGCAGCAGCAGTATCCGTTTCTCAACGACGAATTGGCGCTGGTCACCCAGCGGTTACAGCAACGTCGGCCCACGATCGGCATTTGCCTGGGGGCACAGGTGATGGCTCAGGCTTTGGGTGCCGGCGTTGTCTCGCTGGGAGTGAAAGAGATCGGTTACGCGCCGCTGACGCTGGCGGAAAATGAAGACTCCGTATTGGCGCCGCTGGCGGCAACGCCGGTGCTGCACTGGCACGGTGATATGTTTACTGTGCCTGAGGGTGCAACCTGTTTGGCCAGCACCGAGGCTTGCCGTTATCAGGCGTTTGCATATCAGGATTTCGCGCTGGGATTGCAGTTCCACCTGGAAGCCGACCATCGCGATATTGAACGCTGGCTGGTTGGCCACGCTTGTGAGCTGGAGTTGGCCGGCATTGCTCCACAGCAATTGCGCGATCAGGCCGCACGCCATGGCGCACAATTGGAACAGCGCGCCCGCCAGGTGTTTGCGCGGTGGCTGGATAAAAACGAACAAAGGACGTGTTAGATGCAACAGACTTTTCAATTGCAACCGCCGCAAATTGATGTGATCAGCATTCAATCGCAGGTGGTGTATGGCAGCGTCGGCAACGGTATCGCCTATCGCACCCTGCTGAAAAAGGGGCTGGAAGCGCTGCAGGTGCCCAGCGTGCTGTTCGGCTGCCCGCCCTATTACGGTGCCCCCAGCGGTAGCGTGATTTCAGCCGAATGGTTCAGCGGCTTTCTGGACGATTTGATCGCTCGCGGCGTGATGAAACGCGCCCGAGCGGTGATCGTCGGCTATCTGGGCGATGTCGGCCAATGTCATATTCTGGACGCTTGGTTGCAGCGCGTTCGCGCTATCAATCCGCAGATAAAAATCTATATCGATCCGGTGATGGGCGATTACGGTGAAGGCGTGTACGTGGACCCGCGTATCGTCAATTACTATCGTTCGCCACTCCTGCGCCTCGCCAACGGCCTGACTCCCAATGGGTTTGAACTGGAACAGCTTTGCGAGCACAGTCTGGTTACGCGTGAACAGACGCTGCATGCCGCACAGGCGCTGTTGAATGACACTACCGAATGGGTGTTGGTGACCAGCGCACCGGGCATTGCGGAAAACGACGATGAGCTTGGGTTATTGCTGGTCAGCCGCAATCAGGTACAAAGCTATACCCACCCCAAAATCAAATCCAGGGTGAAAGGCACCGGCGACATGTTTACCGCGCTGCTGGTCAGCCATCTGCTGCATGGAAAAAGCCTCAACGACGCCATCGTTACCGCCAGTGGCGAAGTGTGCGACGTGTTGGCGGAAGCGGAACATTTCGGGTGGGAAGAGATTGGCAGCTTGCGTGCCTTGAGATAGAACAGAATCATCGAGGGGCAGCCCGTTGCCCCTGTTCGCCTGCTTCAGCGCTTCTTCTTTTTATTGAAATCCAATTCGAACGCAAACACCGCGCTCTGGATTTTTCTTTCCATGGCCAGGCCGAGATTGATAAAGCGGCACGACAAACGCGAGAAATTTACCGGTTTGTCATCATCGTCCAGCTCCTGATCTTCATTGATCACCATCAGTTCCATATTAACCTTGAAGCTGCCATAGCTGCCCAGATCCAATAGCGCCTTTTTGAACAGGATGCCCGGTTGAAGCTTGTCCGGTAACGGGCCGTCGAAGCGCAAGCCCACACCGCCGGCAGAGAGATCGTGGATCCTTAACTGATATGCGGTGCCATCAGCATATTCGCCGCTGCAGAGAAACTGGCGCCAGTGTGGCGTGGTGACGCGGAACTGGCGGCGGCGCTGAATGTAAACCAGCTCTTTTGGCAGGCAGGTAGAACAGACTTGAACGCCCAGTTGGTCGGTAAATTTGGGTTGGCCGACGGTGAATTCGATCTTCGCGTCGTGGCTTTCAATCACGACGGTAAACTCACCGTCCGCCACGCTATCCGCCTTGTCGCCGCTGAAGACGATATTGTCCGGCCCGACGCTCAATAACAGACTCTGAAACTGCTGCTGCTGGTTAACGACCCGCAGCGGTGTGCGTTGTTTACAAATTTCGCGCAAAATCGCCAGAACTTCAAAACGCTCCCGTTTGATAAACAGTCCGTTATCATTGTGCTCCACACGTCTCTCCTGACTCTTCCCGATGGCGATTACAAATTCCTTGCAGTTATCATCACTGGGAATATTCCTAAAGTCAAATTTGCCAGCGATGCCAGGCCTGTGGGAGCAGTCTTGCGAAGCGTTTTGCCCAGGCCCGCTGGCCCGGTTCATCGGCGATCAGGTCCTGCCGGATCTCGATGCCAACGTAAGGTAACCGGCGTCGTTCCGCATGCACCGGCAAGGTGTAATCCGTCGCATCGGTCATCGCGTAAGGTTCGTTGACTCCTACCTGCAAATCCCCTTCCTCCCGTAGCAACTCAGCCAGCAGGTGGGCAAACTCCGGTTGGCGGTTAAACAGCAATCCAACCTGCCAGGGGCGCGAGTTACCTTTGAACACCGGCGTAAAACTGTGCATCGCGATAATGGCGGTTGGCTTTCCGCGCAGCTGCCGTTCGCCCAGCGTATCGTCAATGCTGTGATGATACGGCAGGAAAATTTCACGCTCGCGGGCCAGCGCGTGCTCGGCATCGATGCCGATATTGCCGGGAACAGGCGTCAGTTCCGACAGATGCGGTATCGAACTGGCGATGCCGGGTGCCCGATTGCAGTCAATCACTAAACGCGAGTAACGCTGATGAATCAACGTGGCGTCCAGATGGCGGCTAAGATGACGTGAAACCGCCAAGGCACCGATATCCCAACCTATATGACGGTCGATTTCACCGGGCGGCAGGCCCAGATCGCCCAAACGTTGCGGTATCGCCTGGCCGGCATGATCGCACAGTAATAAAAAGGGCGCGGCACCCTTGGGTATTTCAACCGCAACGGCGGGAGGCTCATCGGCGGATAGCAATTGCGGGACAAAAGACTGTGACATGCGAAACTCCTGGGTGGGATAAACCCTCATCCTAGCGCTATCCCACCGCTGGCCCCAAGCCGGGGCTTAGATCAAAAACGCATGATTGCGTGGCCGATCACTCTATGCAAGCTTCCTGTGGTTGATGAACAGCAATATAACGCTGGAAGCGCGAGGGTTTAAGCCGGGTGAGATCGACCAGCACCAGCCCGTCGATACAGTTATTGAACGCCGGATCGGTGCCGAAATCAATAAACTGTACCCCGCCCGGCTCACACAGCTCGGTATACTGTTTATACAACGTGGGGATCGAGCAACCGATGTTGCTCAGCAGGCTTTTCAGCCGCACCAGATCCTCTTGATAGTTATCGCCGGCAAACTGCGCCAGAACCTGCGGCAACGAAGCCGGATATGGCTGGCGTGACTGCGCCAGCGCGCTCCCCGGTGAGAAATACAGCCGGTAGAAGGCTATCAACAAATCCCGCGCTGCCACCGGCATGCCGCCGGAGATGGAGACCGGACCAAACAGATAGCGATACTGCGGGTATTTAGCCAGATAGGCGCCAATGCCCAACCACAGGTAATCCAGACCACGCTTGCCCCAGTAGGCCGGCTGGATAAAGCTGCGACCCAGTTCGATGCCCTGCGCCAGGATCGGCGCCATATCGCGGTCATAATGGAACAGGCTGTTGCTGTAAATACTTTCCAGGCCCTTGCGCTCCAGTTGCTCTGCGGTGGGAATAAAACGGTAGGCGCCGACAATTTCCAGCTCGTCCGCATCCCACAACACCAGGTGATAATAGTCGTCGTCGTAGCTGTCCAGATCGCGCCGACGGCCGGAGCCTTCGCCCACCGCGCGGAAAGCGATTTCGCGCAGGCGACCTAATTCACGCAGGATCGGGGTACGTGCCTCATCCTGGCGGCGATACAGATAAATGATTTTACCGTCCGGCGTTACGCCAAGTTGTTCGCAATTTGCCAGCGCCTTCTTCAGCTCCAGCCGATCCTCAGGCAGGGCAATGGCCGATTCGCTGGCGAACAGCCCTTCCTTGCCCTGGCCGAGACGATAGACGTGACGACGGAAGCGCTCGGCCAAATCTTTGGCGCTGGTGTGGCCATCGTGCCAGTTGGCAAACGGAATGCGGCCGCCAACGCGAATTTTGATACGGCCGCCCTGCTGCTGGAACATTTCACGTACCAGCAACAAGGTGGATAACGGGCGGTAGACCAGCGAGGTGAAGTAAAACAGGTTGCTGTTACGCGCACTGATGTGGATCGGCACAATCGGCGCCCGCGCCTTGGCCGCCAGGCGTAGGAAACCGGTATGCCAGTGGCCGTCGCGAATGCCTTTGGGGCTCATCCGCGACACTTCACCGGCGGGGAACAGGATCAGCGCACCCTGCTTATCGAGTTGCGCCTGCATGCCTTCGATTTGCTTGCGGCTGGTTTTATAGCCTACGTTGTCCACCGGCACGAACAGGCTGCGCAACGGTTCGATATAGGTGAGCAGTTGGCTGGCAACCACTTTCACATCCGGCCGCACCGCCGCGACGGCACGCAGCAGTACCAGCCCGTCCAGCGAGCCGATCGGGTGATTTGCCACCAGCACCACCGGCCCCTGGCTGGGGATGTTTTCCAGGTCGCCGTCTACCAGTTCACAGCTGAGGTTGAAGTAGTCCACCACTTGCTCGATCAAATCCAGCCCCTTCAGATGCGGATAATCAGCGGCAAACTGTTTGAATTCTTTTTCGAAGAGTAAGGTTCTCAGCAGGCTACGCTGCCAGGCAGGGGTATTGCGGTGTGGAAATGCATCTTGCAACAGAGAATCCAAGCTGAACATCGCGTTATCTCCTGGCTTAGTCGCTGCAAACTTATGCCAGCGCCATGACCCTAACATGTCAGTTACATGACAAAAAAATGAAATCCTTCGACCTATCAGGTATAGCAAATTATTGAAGAGAGGGGGGCGATGGTTTTTCCACCATCGCCACCACAGCATTTTAAGCTACTGACACAGGTGCCCGGAGGGATTGATTGCCGGCATGCCGTTACTGCTGCCTATCAAAGCCGCACACTGCGCCAAGGCGGGCTACATCTTCCCCCTGGCGCTATCTCACCGCCGCCCCCAAACCGAGGCTTAGAGCAAAAACGTATGAGATTACTCTACGCAAACTTCCTTCGGCTGATGGACCGCAATATAGCGTTGGTAGCGCGAGGGTTTAATCCGGGTGAGATCGACCAGCACCAGCCCGTCGATGCAGTTGCTGAACGCCGGATCGGTGCCGAAATCAATAAACTGTACCCCGCCCGGCTCACACAGCTCGGTATACTGTTTATACAAGGTGGGGATCGAGCAACCGATGTTGCTCAGCAGGCTTTTCAGCCGCACCAGATCTTCTTGGTAGTTATCGCCGGCGAACTGCGCCAGGACCTGCGGCGATGAAGCCGGATATGGCTGGCGCGACTGCGCCCGCGCGCCCCCTTGTGAAAAATACAGCCGGTAGAAAGCTATCAACAAATCACGCGCTGCCACCGGCATTTTGCCGGAGATGGAGACCGGACCAAACAGATAGCGGTGCTGCGGGTATTTGGCCAGATAAGCGCCAATGCCCAACCACAGGTAATCCAGCCCACGCTTGCCCCAGTAGGCCGGCTGGATAAAGCTGCGGTCCAGCTCGAGAGCCTGCGCCAGAATCGGCGCCATCTCGCGACCAAAATGGAACAGGCTGTTGCTGTAGATGCTTTCCGGCCCCTTGCGTTCCATCTGCTCGACGGTAGAAACAAAACGGTAGGCACCGACAATTTCCAACTCGTCCGTATCCCACAGCACCAGGTGATAATAGTCGTCGTCGTAGCTGTCCAGATCGCGCCGACGACCGCAGCCTTCGCCCACCGCACGAAAGGCGATCTCGCGCAGGCGACCTAATTCACGCAGGATCGGGGTACGTGCCTCATCCTGGCGGCGATACAGGTAAATGATTTTACCATCCGGCGTTACGCCAAGTTGTTCGCAGTTTGCCAGCGCCTTCTTCAGCTCCAACCGATCCTCAGGCAGCGCGATGGCCGATTCGCTGGCGAACAACCCTTCCTTGCCCTGGCCCAGACGATAGACGTGGCGCCGAAAACGGTCGGCCAAATCTTTGGCGCTGGTGTGGCCCTCGTGCCAGTTGGCAAACGGAATCCGGCCGCCAACGCGGATTTTGATACGGCCCCCCTGCTGCTGGAACATTTCACGCACCAGCAACAAGGTGGATAACGGGCGGTAAAACAGCGAAGTGAAGTAAAACAGGGTGCTGTTACGCGCAGTGATGTGGATCGGCACAATCGGCGCCCGGGCCTTGGCCGCCAGGCGTAGGAAACCGGTATGCCAGTGACCGTCGCGAATGCCTTTGGGGCTCATGCGCGACACTTCACCGGCAGGGAACAGGATCAGCACGCCCTGCTTATCGAGTTGCGCCTGCATGCCTTCGATTTGCTCGCGGCTGGTTTTGTCGCCCACGTTCCCCACCGGCACGAACAGGCTGCGCAGCGGTTCGATATAGGTCAGCAGTTGGCTGGCTACCACTTTCACATCCGGCCGCACCGCGGCAATCGTACGCAGCAGCACCAGCCCGTCCAGCGAGCCGATCGGGTGATTTGCCACCAGCACCACCGGCCCCTGGCTGGGGATGTTTTCCAGGTCGCCGTCCACCAGTTCACAGCTGAGGTTGAAGTGGTCCACCACTTGCTCGATCAAATCCAGCCCCTTCAGGTGCGGATAATCGGCGGCAAACTGTTTGAGTTCTTTTTCGAAGAGTAAGGTTCTCAGCAGGCTACGCTGCCAGGCAGGGGTATTGCGGTGTGGAAATGCATCTTGCAACAGAGAATCCAAGCTGAACATCGCGTTATCTCCCGGCTTTGCCGCTGCAAACCTATGACAGCGCCATAGCCCTAACATGTCAGTTACATGACAAAACAATGAAATCCCTCGACCTGTCAGGCGCATCAAATTATTGAAGAGAGGGTGGCGAGGATTTTTCCACCATCGCCACCACAGCATTTAATGCTTCTGAAACGATCGCTCATAGGTACCTGCAGTAAACATGCCGTCGCACATTGCGCCAGAGCGGGCTATATGCGATACATCGCGCACTATACCCGCAACCCTCCCTGCTCACTACAAAAACATTAATTAATCTTCACTATAATCCAGAGTGCGGCATAGCTTCACCCTCTTCACCATTATTCAAGGCAAGCAACGGGGAGAATAAGGGTATGCCTTAAAACATTTTTATACATGAAGGGTTTTTAATGGGTTTGCTTGTTTTAAATCAATGCATTTCACTTAATATTTTGTTAATTACCTTCATGTTGCATCACTTAAAAACAGAAAGTATTGATATCCAATTCACTTATGACACTGGCGTTACAATCACCTGGCGAGATGAAAATAAATCAATATAAATCAACACAATTTATACGTAACACTTTGCATTTTTAATATTCACCCCTACTTATTTAATACGTAAAATTAACGGCACCTCCGTTTCAGTCTGCTATAGGAAAATCACCTGTGATTATGTTACCCATATCACTACATCGCTAAATAAAATATCACATGAATTAATTTTAGTCATAACCGTTGATAGTATAAATAATAACGTCAGGATACATAAAGTCATCATCAATTATAACCAGCCTTGTAATAATAGTGCGCCAATCATGAAAATCGATTAAAAAACCCGGGCAAAAAAACATAAAAATAACTTACCAATAAACATATTCATTAATGACTTCTCGCCATCCGACACCGTCTATTCCTGCGATTGGCAACGTTCCATTGCCCCGCCATCTTCATGTCCGAAATCCGCCATCGCACCGCCACATTTCGTGCAATAATCTCCCCATCAAACGAGAGGAGTAATCAAAATGCAGACCTTTTTTATTGATCGTATGGCGACACCCGTTGGCGAACTGGTGCTGATAGCCGACGAACAGGACCGTTTACGCGCTATCGACTGGACCGAGCACGAAGTGCGCCTGATGAAACTGCTGAATACCCATTACCGCGCCGACCGTTTCCAATTGCAGGAGAAAGCTAACCCCGGCGGCCTGACCGACATCATGCAGCGCTATTTTGCCGGTGAGCTGACCGTGATTGACAGCCTGCCAGTCATGACCGCGGGCACGGAGTTCCAGCGTACCGTCTGGCAGCAACTGCGCCGGATACCCTGCGGCGAGATCATTACCTATGGCGAATTGGCGAAACGCATCGGGCGCCCTACCGCCTCCCGCGCGGTCGGTATGGCCAATGGCTCCAATCCGATCAGCATCGTGGTGCCTTGTCACCGGGTGATTGGTTCACAGGGGGCGTTGACCGGTTATGCCGGTGGCGTACAACGCAAACAGTGGCTGTTGAAACACGAAGGCTATTTGCAGAACGATCTGCTTTAATTGACGTCGCCAGCCGTGCCGGCGTGCTTCTGCGGTGAGAGGGAAAAGAAGTTGGCCGGAGCCAATCAGGCAATATCACCGGGCTCCGGCCATAAATGCGCATCTCATAGGGCAAACACCGATAGTGAAATAGTGCTTACGCTAAAAAACTCGGCCTTACCCGGGGTTTCTGACGATTGCAGACAGCTGTCGGGCGGGAAAAGCATTTGCATAAGTTATGAAAAAATCAAAAGTATTCAGCCAGCTACAGGATAATCAGCGGCATAACAGAACAAAATTCGCACACAATGCCCCTGTTCATGTTAATGCTACTCTTATCACCTGCGGCAAAAGATGTTAAAATTGACGCATATCAATTATTGAACGAGCGTAATCTATGATCCCGGAAAAACGCGTGATTCGTCGTATCCAGTCTGGTGGTTGTGCGATCCATTGTCAGGACTGCAGCATCAGCCAGCTGTGCATTCCTTTTACTCTTAATGCTCATGAGCTGGACCAGCTCGACAACATTATCGAAAGGAAAAAGCCTATCCAGAAGGGCCAGACTCTGTTTAAGGCCGGCGATGAACTGAAATCGTTGTACGCTATCCGCTCCGGGACCATCAAAAGCTACACCATTACCGAACAGGGTGACGAGCAAATCACCGGCTTCCATCTGGCAGGCGATCTGGTCGGTTTCGACGCCATTGGCGGCCTGAAGCATCCAAGCTTCGCTCAAGCGCTGGAAACCGCAATGGTCTGCGAGATCCCGTTTGAAACCCTGGACGACCTTTCCGGTAAAATGCCTAACCTGCGCCAGCAAATCATGCGTTTGATGAGCGGCGAGATTAAAGGCGACCAGGATATGATCCTGCTGCTGTCGAAGAAAAACGCCGAAGAGCGCCTGGCGGCGTTCGTTTACAACCTGTCGCGCCGCTTTGCGGAACGGGGCTTCTCACCGCGTGAGTTCCGCCTGACCATGACCCGTGGCGACATCGGCAATTATCTCGGCCTGACGGTTGAAACCATCAGCCGCTTGCTGGGCCGCTTCCAGAAAAGCGAAATCCTCAGCGTGAAAGGCAAGTACATCACCATCGAAAACGTCGACGCCCTGTCGGTGTTGGCCGGCACACCCCGCATCAACGTAGCCGTAAGCGCCTGATCCTATGCCGGGTCAATAATTCCGCAGAATTATTGACCCGGCACATCTCCACCGCTGTTCTGTTTTTCAATGTTGGGTTACTCTGTAAATTAACAGACTGTTGATTTTCAGCTGTAAGGAGGCCCTATGGCGAAGTATCAGAATCTTCTGGTGGCTATTGACCCCAATCAGGACGATCAACCGGCGTTGCGCCGGGCGGTTTACCTGGTCAAACGGAACGGCGGGCGTATCAAAGCCTTCCTTCCTATCTATGACTTCTCTTACGAGATGACGACCCTGCTCTCCCCCGACGAACGGACGGCGATGCGGCAAGGCGTTATCAGCCAACGCGCCGCGTGGATTAACGAGCAATGCCGTTTTTACCTCGACGAAGGCGTTCCTATTGAAATCAAAGTTGTCTGGCATAACCGCCCTTTCGAGGCAATTATTCAGGAAGTGATCACCGCCAAGCATGATTTGCTGCTGAAAATGGCACATCAGCACGACCGGCTGGAATCGGTCATTTTCACCCCGACCGACTGGCACCTGTTACGCAAATGTCCGTGCCCGGTATGGATGGTCAAAGATCAACCCTGGCCGGAAGGCGGCAAAGCGGTGGTCGCCGTCAATCTGGCCAGCGAAGAACCCTATCACGATCCGCTGAACATCAGGCTGGTGCAGGAAACCGTCGAACTGGCGCAAAACGTCAACCAGACGGAAGTGCATTTGGTCGGAGCCTACCCTGTTACCCCCATCAATATCGCCATCGAACTGCCTGATTTTGATCCCAGCGTCTATAACGACGCCATTCGCGGACAGCATCTGATCGCCATGAAGGCATTAAGGCAGAAGTTCTGCATTAACGAAGAGTTCACCCACGTTGAAAAAGGCCTGCCGGAAGAGGTGATCCCGGATTTGGCCGAACACTTGCAGGCGGGCGTGGTGGTGTTAGGGACATTGGGCCGCACCGGTATCTCGGCGGCGTTTATCGGCAACACGGCAGAACATGTGATCGACCATCTAAAATGTGACCTGCTGGTGATTAAGCCAGATAACTTCAACTGCCCTATCGAAGTCGATGAAGACGATGAGCACGACGACGAGGACTGATTTTCGGGCATAAAAAAACACGGGCCAATTAAGGCCCGTGTTTTTATTGGCTGCGGTTAAGCCTGCAACGCTCTCAGTATCGCTTCCACACTCTCTTTGGCATCGCCAAACAGCATCTGGGTGTTCTCTTTGAAGAACAGCGGGTTCTGCACGCCGGCGTAACCGGTGTTCATCGATCGTTTAAAGGCAATCACGTTTTGCGCTTTCCACACTTCCAGCACCGGCATGCCGGCGATTGGGCTGCGCGGATCCTCCAGCGCGGCCGGGTTCACCGTGTCGTTGGCGCCGATCACCAGCACGGTATCGGTATCCGGGAAATCTTCGTTGATTTCGTCCATCTCCAACACCACGTCGTACGGCACCCTGGCTTCCGCCAGCAGCACGTTCATGTGGCCCGGCAAACGCCCGGCAACCGGGTGAATGCCGAAGCGCACTTTGATACCGCGCGCGCGCAATTTTTCGGTGATTTCCGCCACCGGATACTGCGCCTGCGCGACCGCCATGCCATAACCTGGGGTGATGATCACCGAAGTGGAGTTCTTCAGCTGCTCAGCCACCTCTTCCGCCGTGGTTTCACGATACTCGCCCATTTCCTCCGCATTGCCGGTCGAGGAACCATCGGTACCGAACCCCCCGGCGATAACGCTGATAAACGAACGATTCATCGCCTTACACATAATGTAAGACAGGATGGCGCCAGAGGAACCCACCAACGCGCCGGTAACGATCAACAAATCGTTGCTCAGCATAAAGCCCGCAGCGGCGGCCGCCCAGCCCGAATAAGAGTTGAGCATCGACACGACGACCGGCATATCCGCGCCACCGATGGAAGCAACCAGATGCCAGCCGAAAGCCAGCGCGATCGCGGTCATCAGCACCAATGCCACCGCCTGCCAGCCCACGCTGTCGGCGCGAACGAACACCACCAGCAGCAGGAAGGAGACGACCAACGCCGCCAGGTTCATCTTGTGGCGATTCGGCAAGGCCAGTGGTTTGGATGAGATGATGCCGCGCAGTTTACCGAAAGCGACAATCGAACCGGTGAACGTGACCGCACCGATAAAGATGCCGAGGAACACTTCGGTCAGATGGATATTCTCCATCACCGGTTCCATCGGCGCGCCGTGATCCAGGTAGCTGTTCAAGCCCACCAATACCGCCGCCAGGCCAACGAAACTGTGCAGCACCGCCACCAACTCCGGCATTTCGGTCATTTCGACTTTTTTCGCCAGATAGACGCCGATGGAACCGCCGATAATCATCGCAATGATGATCCAGCCCACGTTGCCGGAATCCGGCCCGAGGATGGTGGCAATCAGCGCAATCGCCATCCCGGCGACGCCAAACAGGTTGCCCTGCTTCGACGTTTCATGGCGCGACAGGCCGGCCAGGCTGCAAATAAACAAAATAGCGGCAACAATGTATGCAGCTGTAACTAATCCTCCAGACATGTGTTACCCCTTAGTTCTTGCGGAACATCTTCAGCATGCGCTGAGTGACGGTGAACCCACCAAAAATATTGATGCTGGCAATCAGCACGGCGATGAAGGAGAGGAAACTCACCCAGCCGCCGTGACCAATCTGCAATAACGCACCGACCACGATAATCCCTGAGATCGCATTGGTGACCGACATCAATGGGGTATGCAATGCATGACTGACGTTCCAGACCACGTAGTAACCCACCACGCAGGCCAGCGCAAACACGGTAAAGTGAGACAGGAACTCTTTTGGCGCCGCATTGGCCAGCCAGCCGAACAGAACAATCGCCAGCGCGATCAGCCCGTATTTCAGCCAAGGAGAAACCGGTTTTGCCGCCGGTTTAGCGATAGGAGCCGCCGCTTGCGCCTGTTTCGGCTGGGCGGAAACCTGGATTGGCGGAGCAGGCCAGGTCACCTCGCCGCTGCGCACCACGGTGACGCCGCGGATCACGGTGTCTTCGAAGTCGATATCGATTTCGCCGTTTTTCTCTTTCGACAGCAATTTCAGCAGGTTAACCAGGTTGGTACCGTAAAGCTGTGAAGACTGGGTCGGCAAGCGGCTTGGCAGATCGGTATAGCCAATGATTTTTACGCCATTATCGGTGACGGTCACGCGGTCGGCCACCGTCAGCTCACAGTTGCCGCCGTTTTGCGCGGCCAGATCGACGATCACGCTGCCCGGCTTCATCGAAGCCACCATCTCTTTAGTAATAAGCTTTGGTGCCGGTTTACCCGGGATCAGCGCAGTGGTGACAATAATGTCGACCTCTGCCGCCTGGGCGGCAAACAGCGCCATCTCCGCTTTGATAAAGGCTTCGGACATCACTTTGGCATAACCGTCGCCGCTGCCCGCTTCTTCCTCAAAGTCCAGCTCGAGGAATTCCGCGCCCATGCTCTGCACCTGCTCTTTCACTTCCGGGCGGGTGTCGAAGGCGCGCACAATCGCTCCCAGACTCCCTGCGGCGCCAATCGCCGCCAAACCCGCTACACCTGCGCCGATGATCATCACTTTTGCCGGCGGAACCTTACCGGCGGCGGTGATCTGGCCGGTGAAGAAACGGCCAAACTCGTGCGCCGCTTCAACAATCGCGCGGTAGCCGGCGATATTGGCCATCGAGCTCAGCGCATCCATCGACTGCGCGCGGGAGATGCGCGGCACCGAATCCATCGCCATCGCGGTGACGTTACGTGCAGCCAGCTTTTCGATAAGCTCCGGGTTTTGCGCCGGCCAGAGAAAACTGACCAACGTACTGCCCTCACGCATTAACGCGATCTCGTCCTCTTGTGGCGCATTCACTTTCAAAATCAGATCCGATTGCCAGACGTCGGCGGTATCGGTGATCGTTGCTCCTGCGGTTTCATACGCCGCATTGTCAAAACTTGCCAGTTTACCCGCGTCGCTTTCGACAGCGACGGTAAAGCCCAGCTTCAGCAGTTGTTCCACCGTTTTCGGCGTTGCTGCAACCCGGGCTTCATTGGCCAACCGTTCTCTTGGTACACCAATACGCATAATGTTCCCTTCTCACCTGTCTTTGATGATGTTTATTATCTTCCTGCCCATAGCAGTAGCGCCGGCTGACATCTAGACCCATCGGCTTTCAAGACTGCGCGTTGGTGGCCGCAATTTGAAAGCAGGAGGCATACTTGTCGGCATCGATTTAAGGCACCATCTATAACCTACTGAAAATAGGGTCGATGATCCATAATTGCTTACGCATTCATGCCCGTTTTTACATAAAAATTCAGACAACGACATGACAAATCGCAATTTTAAGTAAAAAAGCCGTGTGCAACGCCGTTTTTGCTGCAGAATTGTGACGGGCGCTTGCCTGGAGAAATCTGGCCCAGCGCGGACAAAATGAATGAAAGTTATAAAATTGTGAATAATTAACACTTATGCCATCAAAGACTTTATTATTGAAACTTATGGCGATTACACGGCAAATGACGTAAACAATCCTTCATGGGATTTGTCTCATGCGATGACATAAAATGCTGAGACACTTGTCGAGATTACATGTAATAATCGGCGGCTGAATTACCCATAAACAGTTCAGCACGTTATAAACGTTAATGCGCTTGGCGAAAGGATTTTTTATGAAGCTGAAGAACACGATCATCGCATCAGCCTTGTTATCACTCACTGCGCTGTCTGCTCATGCTGCGCTTGAGTTAACTCCTGAAAAAGCAGCGGCGTTGAAGCCGTTTGATCGCATCACTATTACCGGCCGCTTTAATGCCATCAATGAAGCCGTTGATGCCGTATCCCGCCGTGCAGACAAACTGGGCGCAGACTCCTTCTACATCCAGGACAGCAACAACAGCAACAACGGCGGCAACTGGCGCGTCACCGCAGATCTTTATCATAAAGATGCGGCAGAAGTGAGCAAAGAGCCGAAGTACCGCGTCATTAACGGCGTGACCGAATTGCCGAAAGAACAGGCCTTCCTGCTTGAGCCCTACGATACGGTCAGCGTCAGCGGTTTCTACCGCAGCCAGCCGGACATCAACGATGCCATCACCAAAGAAGCGAAAAAGAAAGGCGCAGCCTCGTTCTTTATTGTGCGCCAGGTTGATGCCAATCAGGGCGGCAACCAGTTCATTACCGCTTACATTTATAAAGCCGATGCGCCCAAGCGCGTAGTTCAGAGCCCGGATGCCATTCCTGCCGATTCTGAAGCCGGCAAAGCCGCACTTGCTGCCGGTGGCGCAGCCGCCGCCAATGTTGAAATCCCGGGCGTCGCGTCTTCAGGATCGCCAAGCCGTGACGTAGGCCGTTTCTTTGAAACTCAGTCTTCTACCGGTCAACGCTATACCGTCACGCTGCCGAATGGCACCAAGATCCAGGAAGTGAACAACGTTACCGCCGCACAGATGGTGCCGTTCGATTCCGTGACTTTCACCGGTCACTTCAACAGCATGACGGACATTTCCACCGAAGTGGCGAAGCGTGCCGCGGCGAAAGGTGCCAAGTTCTACCACGTGACTCGTCAGTGGCAGAACAAGAGTGGCGGCAACCTGACCGTGAGCGCCGATCTGTTCAAATAAGCTTCACTTCGCGGTTTACTCTCGGGCAGCCATTGAGCTGCCCGTTTTTTTTGCAACTTACCGCCCCCACCGGTTGAATAATTTTTTGTAAATTCCGCATATTCAATCATTGCATCCGTAACGATCCATCCGTAGAATTTGCGCCTGTTTTTAGGGCTATTGTCTATTTGTTCAGTAATTGTCATTGCGTTGTTACTGCCAAGAAGTTCATTCACAGTTGTTTATTCTGCGCTCAGGATCCGTCATTGGAAAAAAAACTAGGTCTTACCGCGTTAACCGCATTGGTGCTCAGTTCCATGCTGGGTGCCGGGGTTTTCAGCCTGCCGCAAAACATGGCGCAAGTCGCCAGCCCTGCCGCATTGCTGCTGGGTTGGGCAATCACCGGTGTCGGCATCCTGTTTCTCGCTTTCGCCATGCTGTTGCTCACCCGCCTGCGGCCCGACCTGGACGGCGGGATCTTCACCTATGCAAAAGAAGGTTTTGGTGAGCTGGTGGGCTTCTGTTCCGCCTGGGGATATTGGCTATGTGCGGTGATCGCCAACGTCTCTTATTTGGTGATCGTGTTTGCCGCACTGAGCTTGTTTACCGATCGCGGTGGCGATGTCATTTTGGGTGACGGCAATACCTGGCAGGCGCTGTTGGCGGAATCCTTGCTGCTGTGGGTCGTGCATGCGCTGGTGCTGCGCGGGGTGCAAACCGCCGCCAGCATCAACCTGGCGGCAACATTGGCCAAGCTTTTGCCGCTTGGGCTGTTTGCCGTACTGGCAGCCATTGCGTTCAAAATGGACGTATTCACTCTGGATTTTCACGGCGTCGCGCTCGGCAAACCGGTGTGGGAACAGGTTAAAAACACCATGTTGATTACCCTGTGGGTATTTATCGGCGTGGAAGGCGCGGTGGTGGTGTCCGCGCGGGCACGCCATAAAAAAGATGTGGGCCGTGCCACCATGCTGGCGGTGCTTTCCGCGCTGGCGGTTTATCTGCTGGTGACCCTGTTGTCGTTGGGGGTGGTTCCGCGCAGTGAACTGGCCGGGATGCGCAATCCCTCTATGGCAGTGCTGATGGTCGATCTGATTGGCCCCTGGGGGGATGTGATTATCGCCGCCGGCCTGATCGTTTCGGTATGCGGCGCTTATCTGAGCTGGACGATCATGGCCGCTGAAGTGCCGCTGCTGGCCGCACAGCACGGTGCTTTTCCTAAAATATTCCGCAAGCAGAACAAGAATCACGCGCCTTCGGCTTCGCTATGGCTAACCAATATTGCAGTGCAACTCGCTCTGGTGGTGATCTGGCTGACCGGCAGCAACTATAATTCGCTGCTGACTATCGCCTCGGAAATGATTTTGGTGCCTTACTTCCTGGTTGGCGCCTTCTTGTTCAAGGTTGCGTTGCGCCGCCAGGACAAACGGCTGATGTTCGCCGCCACCGGCGCTTGTCTGTATGGCATTTGGCTGTTGTACGCTTCAGGGTTGATGCATCTGTTGATGTCGGTGCTGCTGTATGCACCGGGGTTGCTGGTATTTATCTATGCCAGACGCGGACATGAAGATGTCAAGCTGCTGAATCAGCTAGAGAAAAGTAGCATTTTTCTGTTACTGATGGCCACGGTACCGGCCGGCTGGTTTATGTTGCAGTAGTGAATGGCGGCCGGGTGGAACCACCCGGTCAATTACATTAGGATGCGCGCAGGGTAATGGTCATGCGCTCCTCTACCTGAGAGATGGTAACCCCCTCAATGCACTCCTGCTGAATGGCCGCCAACTGCTGTTGGTCCAGCGCATACGGCAGTTTAATGTCGAACACTGCCAACCCCTGCTGCTGCGCCAGATCGATCAGGCGCACGATATTGGTTTCGTCGCTGACCTGGGTGGAGACCACCTGCAGCGCCAGTTCCTTCAACTGCTCTTTCCGCGTTTGCGAAACGCAAGGCTGAGATTTCAATACCATGCCAAAAAATGGCATCACACCATAGATTGCATCAACAAAGCGCCAGTGCTTCTTGCACGATGCGGACAGAAAATCCATGTAATCAAAACAGATTTTCTCACTGCGCGCGACGGATGCAAGGTGACTGCTGTTCATCCCTTCCTTCCTCTCATTGCCAGTGTATTACATCCTGAAATGGATAATCGATGCGAAGCTTTAACGAATTTCCGACGTATAATGGCATAATTCCCCTATTGTTTGCCAGTCTGTCCAGGAGCTTTAATCAATGGAACAACACAACTCAGCGCCGGTGCTGATCACGGGCGGCGCGCGCCGGATTGGGCTGGCGCTGGCCAGGTCCTTCTTGCAACGCGACATCCCCGTTATCATTGCCTATCGTAGCGATTACCCGGCGCTGAAAGAGCTGAAAGGACTGGGGGCAACTTGCATTCAGGGCGATTTTTCGACCCACGAAGGCATTTACCGCTTTGCCGAACTGGTTCGCCGGGCCGCACCGAAACTGCGTGCAGTGATCCACAACGCCAGCGCCTGGCAGGCCGAGTCCGCGGAGGTGCCACCGGAACAGGTTATGGCGGCGATGCTGCAAATTCACGTTTACACCCCTTATCTGTTGAATCAGTTACTGGAGCCCTGTCTGCTTGGCCAGGGGCAGGCAGGCGCCGATATTATCCATCTGACCGACTATGTAGTGGAAAAAGGCAGCGACAAGCATATCGCTTATGCTGCCAGCAAGGCCGCACTCGACAATATGACCCGCTCTTTCGCCCGGAAACTGGCACCGGAGGTCAAGGTCAACGCCATCGCGCCGGCGTTGATTATTTTCAATCCCGGCGATGATGAGCCTTATCGTCAGCAAGCGCTGGCAAAGTCGTTGATGAAAATCGCTCCGGGTGAAAGTGAAGTGGTCAATCTGGTCAACTATTTGCTGGACAGCCGTTATGTCACCGGCCGCACCCATGGTGTGGACGGAGGGCGGCCCCTGCGCTAGGCAAAGATGTGCATGGCGTATCGCTGAGCCCCGCGTTATGCTGAACTCCGTTATTCTTATAAAACCGCTGAATATGCATAAAATTGTTTTTGTGGAAGACGATCCGGAAGTCGGCAAGCTGATTGCCGCCTATTTGGGCAAGCACGATATTGAAGTGCTGATTGAGCCACGCGGCGACAGCGCGCAAGCTCGCATTGAACAAGAATTGCCGGACCTGGTCCTGCTCGACATTATGCTGCCCGGAAAAGACGGCATGACGCTGTGCCGCGATTTGCGCCCGACCTTTCCTGGGCCGATCGTACTGCTCACGTCACTCGACAGCGATATGAACCATATCCTTTCATTGGAAATGGGTGCCAACGATTACATTCTGAAAACCACGCCGCCGGCGGTTTTACTGGCGCGGCTGCGTTTGCACCTGCGCCAGCATGGCAATCACCCCAAGGAAGAGTCAACGCAACCGATCACCCAGCACAATGCGCTGCACTTCGGGTTGTTATGCATCGATCCGGTCAACCGTCAGGTAACGCTGGGCGAAGAGGTGATCACCCTTTCCACCTCGGATTTCGATCTGCTGTGGGAGCTGGCCACCCACGCCGGGCAGATCATGGACCGCGAGGCGTTGCTGCAAAATTTGCGCGGCGTGAGCTACGACGGCCTTGATCGAAGCATCGACGTGGCGATTTCCCGCCTGCGCCGCAAACTGTACGACAATGCGCTGGAGCCATTCCGTGTCAAAACCGTGCGCAATAAAGGCTACCTGTTCGCCCCGAACGCCTGGGAGTTCGTGCAGCAATGAGAAAGCTTTTCGTGCAGTTCTTCCTGCTGCTGTTCGTCTGCTTTCTGGTGATGGCGATGTTGGTGGGCCTGGTGTACAAGGTCACGGCCGAACGCGCCGGCCGCCAGTCAATGGACGACCTGATGAAAAGCTCGCTGTACCTGATGCGCAGCGAACTGCGGGAAATTCCGTTGAAGGACTGGAACAAGACTATCGCGACGCTGGACTTGAACCTGTCGTTTAAGCTGCACATCGAACCACTCGGCAAACAGGATCTGAGTGAAGATCTGAAAAAACGGTTACGCCTCGGCGAAATTATCGCTCTCGACGATCAATACACCTTTATGCAGCGCATTCCGCGCAGCCATTATGTGTTGGTGGTCGGCCCCATTCCTTATCTGTTCTATTTGCATCAGATGCGGCTGCTGGATCTGGCGCTGCTGGTGTTTATCGGCATGTCGTTGGCGTTACCTGTATTTTTATGGATGCGCCCGCACTGGCAGGATTTGCTCAAGCTGGAGAATGCCGCTCAGCGCCTTGGCGCCGGACATCTGGATGAGCGTACCCATTTCGACCCGACCTCCAGCCTGAACCGTCTGGGGGTGGCATTCAACCAGATGGCGGACAACGTCAATACCCTGATTGCCAGTAAAAAGCAGTTGATAGACGGTATCGCCCATGAATTGCGTACTCCTCTGGTGCGGCTGCGCTATCGGTTGGCAATGAGCGATAACCTTTCCGATAGCGAACAACAGGCGCTAAACCGCGATATCGGCCAGTTGGAATCGCTGATAGACGAGTTGCTGACTTACGCGCGGCTGGATCGTCCGCAGGTGGCGCTGAACATAGAGCCGCTCGATCTGCCCAAGTGGCTGGAAGATAAAGTGGAGGATATGCGCCTGATCCATCCCGAGCGCGAAATTCAGTTGGATATTCCGCATGTCGGGGATTTTGGCGGCGTCGATTTACGGCTGATGGAGCGGGTACTGGATAATCTGGTGAACAATGCCTTGCGCTACAGCGAGCAGCGACTGCGTATCGGCCTGTGGTTTGACGGTGACGGCGCCTGCCTGCAGGTAGAAGACGACGGGCCGGGCATTCCAGCTGAAGAGCGTGAGCGCGTGTTCGAACCCTTCGTGCGTCTCGATCCCAGCCGCGATCGCGCCACCGGCGGCTGCGGACTGGGCCTGGCGATTGTTCATTCTATCGCGGTCGCTTATCAGGGCCAGGTTTACGTAGACGCCAGCTCACTCGGCGGTGCCAGCTTCCGTTTCTGCTGGCCCGTGAAACCCACTTTCAATTTAAAAGCAGACCCGGTGTAACCCCCCATCAGCGCAACTGACGGAACGATCAGGTTATCCGGCTCACAATAACAGGAAGCCAAACAATGACATCTGCACATTCGCCTTCATCCGCCTATCACGAACTGCGCACCATTTTCACCCGGTTGTCGCGCTTCGGCCACCTTTCCGCCATTGCCGGCTGGGATATGCAGACCATGATGCCGCCGGGCGGCAACAGAGCGCGCTCGGAAGCCTTGGCCGAACTGAGCGTGCTGCAGCACCAGATTTTAACGGCGGAAAAAACCGGCCATCTGTTTGAACGTGCTCAGCAGGAAATGCTCGATGGCTTTGACCAGGCCAATTTGCTGGAAATGCGCCGCCAGTACGACAACGCCGTACTGGTGCCGGAGTCGCTGGTTGAGGCTAAATCGCTCGCCGGTGCACGTTGTGAACATGCCTGGCGCGCCCAACGCCCAGCCAACGACTGGGAAGGATTTTCGGAGAACCTGCGTGAAGTGGTCAAACTGACCCGTCAGGAAGCGCAGATCCGCGCTGAAGCGGCAGGTTCCAGCCGCTACGACGCCCTGCTCAACCTGTATGAACCGGGCATGCGCGGCAGCGATATCGACCGCATTTTTGGCGACCTGAAAACCTGGCTGCCCGACCTGCTGCAAAAAGTGGTAGCCAAGCAGGCTCAGGAACCTTGCCTCGTTCCCGAAGGCCCGTTCAAGGTCGATGCCCAACGCCAACTGGGCTTGAGCGTGATGAAACTGCTTGGTTTCAACTTCGACGGTGGCCGTGTTGACGTCAGCGCTCACCCCTTCTGCGGCGGCGTGCCGGAAGATGTGCGTATCACTACCCGCTACAATGAAAAAGAATTCCATACCGCATTGCTCGGGATTATCCACGAAACCGGCCATGCACGTTACGAACAAAACCTGCCGCGTGATTGGCTGGGCCAACCGGTGGCGCAGGCACGTTCTACCGCGATCCACGAATCGCAAAGCCTGCTGTTTGAAATGCAGTTGGCGCGTGGCAGCGATTTCCTGAAAATTCTGCGTCCTTTGATTATCAAGCAGTTCGGTGAGCAACCGGCGCTGGAAGAAACCAACTTCATCCGGCTGAATCAACGCGTTAAACCCGGCCTGATCCGCGTGGATGCGGACGAAGTGAGTTATCCGGCGCATGTGATCCTGCGCTATGAAATAGAGAAAGCCCTGGTCGAAGGCAATATCGAAGTGGAAGACATCCCTGCGCTGTGGAACGAAAAAATGCGCGATTATCTCGGCCTGGACACCGTCGGTAACTACCGCAACGGTTGCATGCAGGATATTCATTGGACCGACGGCGCTTTCGGCTACTTCCCGACTTACACGCTAGGCGCGATGTATGCCGCGCAACTGTTCCACAGCGTACGCGAAGCTCTGCCTTCGCTGAACGATGACATCGCCGAAGGTAACCTGAACCCTCTGTTCCACTGGCTGAAACAGAATATCTGGCATCACGGCAGCCGCTTCTCAACCGATGCGCTGATCACTAACGCGACCGGCGAAGCGTTAAACCCGCGCTATTTCCGTCAGCATCTGGAAAATCGCTACCTGTAACGCTCCCAGGCACGGGTATGCCCGTGCCTTTATCCTCCTGCCCGGCCAATGTCCTTCCATATAGCACAGTTTTTACTTGCGACACCTTTGTTACAGAGTGCCGGTTGGTTATCCTTCATATGTATGTTGTAACTAAAAAACGAAAACCCATCGTATCGCTACGGTGGCAGGGCTACCGCGCCGCGTGTGCGCTGATCATCGCTACCAATTGCGGGCGCAATTGAGGCGGCAGATCGTGGCCCATCCTCGGGATGATCTGCAGCTGCGAATGGGCTATCGCTCTGGCGACGGCAACGCCACCGGCTTTGCGCACCAGGCGATCGGCATTACCGTGGATCACCAGCGTCGGTGCCGTGATCCGGCGGCTGTAACGCCGCAAATCACCACTGCCGAGTAACGCGGATAATTGACGTTGCAGGCCTTCGGCATCCATCCCCCGCTTTAATAACCGCCTTACCAGCGTATCAAGCTCCGCCTCCTCTACCGGATAGGCCGGGCTGCCCAGTGCGCGCAACCCCTCTTTCAGAGACTGGCATTGCTGTTGCGGCGTCGCATTTGCCGGCGGGCGACGCAACAGCAGCTTCAGCAGCGAAGGTGCCGGCGGCGGCAATAAGGGTTGGTTGGTGCTGGAAAACAAAATGGTCAGCGCCTTTACCCGCTGCGGATATTCAGCCGCCAGCACCTGCGCAATCATTCCGCCCATCGATGCGCCCAATACGTGCGCCTGAGCTATTTGCAGGTGATCCAGCAAGTGCACCGCGTCTTTCGCCATGTCTTCAAGCGAATAAGGTACCCGGGTTTGCCAGCCCAACTGAGCCCGTAATATCAATAGCCACAAAGGCTGCGATCTTTTGCCCTGAGTCTTGCCGGACAAGCCTACATCGCGGTTATCGAAGCGAATCACCCGAAAGCCCTTCTCCACCAATGCCCGGCAGAACGCCTCCGGCCACAGCAACATCTGCGCGCCGATGCCCATAATCAACAGCAGCGGCGGATGAGCGATATTGCCCCAGTCTTCATAAGCTATCGGAACTTCACCCTGTTCGGTGAGCCCACGGCGGATGGCGATATCGTTCATTTCCTGTCCCTTTTTAGCGTTGTGGCACCGTGCATTATAGCGGCCGCAGGCTAGCTCCCACGGCTTGTACATTAGGTTACACGCCGAAACCAATCACTCACGGAAAGCATTCCGCCATTTGCCTACTATCTTAACACCGGCCCCGCAGTGGGCTTGATACATGACAAGTAATTTGAGGATTCTTTGATGAAAAAAGTATTAGCTCTGGTTGTTGCCGCTGCAATGGGTCTGTCTTCTGTTGCCTTCGCTGCTGACGCGGCTACCACCACTACCGCACCTGCGGCGACGGCTACCACCACAACTACTGCTGCACCGGCTAAAACCACTCACGTGAAAAAACATCACGCGAAGAAAGCGGCGGTTCAAAAAGCGCAGGCGGCTAAAAAGCATCACAAAGCCACCGCTAAAAAAGCCCCGGCTCAGAAAGCCCAGGCAGCAAAAAAACACCACAAAAAAGCCAGCCATAAAAAAGCTGCGTAACAGCAATCTGATGTGAGGTTCCCCTCACCAAACCAGAATTGATTTGTCCAACACCCGGTTCGCCGGGTGTTTTTTCATCGGGGGTTCTCATCAATGCTGCGCCGCTACTTATTTGAAATCATTCTGATCGCCCTGATCCTGTGTGGGTTGATCGCCACCTTCTTTTATTTGTAGCCGCAGATCCCCCTCGGGTTATAAATTATCGAAAAATCAATCACTGCCCATCCACACAATAGCTAAATCAGTCTATAGTTAGCATTCCGTGTGTTTATGGATAATTCGTATTTGCCAGGCAAGAGACCTATGCGCATAACCGTTTTGCTGTTGCTGTGCTCATTCCCGCTCGCACTCCCCCTCTCAGCACGGGCCGATAGCCCATCCGACACGTCGACGGCTGAGCAAACCCGCTTATTTTTTGGCAAGGATGAACGGATAAAAGTCACAGAAACCGAGGGTTGGCCCTGGCAGGCGATTGGCCAGGTAGAAACTGCCAGCGGCAACTTGTGCACCGCCACGCTGATCTCTCCTCATTTGGCGCTTACTGCCGGCCATTGCGTACTGGCGCCGCCGGGTCAATTGGATAAAGCCATCTCCCTGCGTTTTGTTGTCGGCAATAAAAGCTGGAAATACCAGACCGACAATATCGAAACCTTGGTCGACCGCAAGTTGGGGAAAAAACTCAAGCCTGACGGTGAGGGCTGGATCGTGCCGCCGGCAGCAGCAGCCTATGACTTTGCGCTGATCCGCCTGAAGGATAAAAAATCGCTGCCGATTAAACCTCTGCCATTGTGGCAAGGCGACAGCAAAGCGCTGACTCTGGCGATGAAACAGGCCAAGCGACTGATTACTCAAGCGGGTTACCCGGAAGACCACCTGGACGATCTCTACAGCCACCAGAACTGTAAAGTGACAGGTTGGGCGCAACAGGGAGTGTTGTCGCACCAGTGCGATACCCTGCCCGGAGACAGCGGTTCACCCTTACTGCTGAAAACTGCTGACGGCTGGTCGTTGATCGCCATTCAAAGCTCCGCGCCGGCAGCCAAAGACCGTTACCGTGCCGATAACCGAGCCTTGGCAGTGACCGGCATTCGCGATGCGCTGGACGCCCTGGCAGCAGGAAAATAACAACGGGGGGCAGCATGCTGCCCCTCTCTTTGTTTAAGCTGAAAGCTGCTCGATAGTCTGCAGGATACGCTTGTCCGAAATCGGATAAGGCGTACCGAGTTGCTGGGCGAACAGGCTGACGCGCAGCTCTTCGATCATCCAGCGTACTTCTTTCACTTCGTCATCCTCTCGGCGTTTCGGCGGTAGCTTGTTCAGCCACTGTTGCCAGGCCTGCTGCACCTGATCCACCCGCAGCATCTGTGCGCGGTCGCGGTGCGGATCAATCGCCAGCTTCTCTAGCCGGCGTTCAATCGCCTGCAAATAACGCAGCGTATCGGGCAGGCGCTTCCAGCCATTATTGGTGACGAATCCACGATAAATCAGGCCGCCAAGCTGATTTTTGATATCCGAGAGCGCCAGCGCCAACGACATGTCCACCCGGCCCTTCAACCGCTTGTTGATGTTGAATACCGTGGTCAGGATTTGCTCTACCTGCCTGGCCACCCCCACCACCGTTTCATTCAACTCGCCGCGCACCAACTCCTGCAGGCGCGCGAAGTTATCTTCCTGCCATACCGGCCCGCCATGTTCGGCAATCAGCTTGTCGATGCCGCACGAAATGCAGTCGTCGATCAAATCCAACACCTTGCCATAGGGGTTAAAATACAGCCCAAGCTTGGCTTTGTTGGGCAACTTTTCATGCAGATACTTGATCGGAGAAGGAATATTCAGCAACAACAGGCGGCGCGTACCCTGCCACATCGCGTGTTGCTGCTCTTGCTCACTGTCGAACAGGCGGATCGCCACGCTGTCTTTTTCATCCACCAGCGCCGGGTAGGCTTTCATCGAGTAGCCGCCGCGTTTCTGCTCATAAAACTCGGGCAATTTGCCGAAACTCCAGATATGCAAATTGCTTTGTTCCAGCCCGTCATCCGCCACCGCCGACAGCGTCTCCTGCACTTTATCCTTCAGTTGCAGCTTCAGCGCCGTCAGATCTTTACCTTCGAGCAAGGTTTTGTGATTTTCACCGACGATCCGGAAAGTCATTTTAAGATGATCGGGCACCTGATCCCAATGCCAGTCGTCACGTGACACCGTCACTCCTGTCATGCGCCGCAATTCCCGCTCCAGCGCATCCAGCAGCGGCAGCTCCAGCGCGGTCACCCGCCCGAGGAAAGCCTCGGCGTAGTTCGGCGCCGGGACAAAGTTACGGCGAACCGGCTTCGGCAGCGACTTGATCAGCGCAATCACCAGTTCGCGGCGAATACCCGGGATCTGCCATTCAAAGCCCTGATCTTCAATCTGGTTGAGAATAGGCAGAGGAATGTGCACCGTGACGCCATCGGCGTCGGTGCCCGGTTCGAACTGATAAGTCAGACGTAGCTTGAGATTGCCCTGGTGCCAGGTATTCGGGTAGTCCAGCGCGCTGATTTTGTTGGCGCCGTCCTTGATCAGCATCTCTTTTTCAAAGCTGAGCAGATCCGGCTTTTGTTTACCGGCCGTTTTCCACCAGTTGTCAAAATGACGCCCGGACACAATATCGCTCGGTATGTGCTGGTCGTAGAAACTGAACAGGGTTTCGTCGTCCACCAAAATGTCACGGCGACGCGATTTGTGTTCCAGCTCTTCCACTTCGGCGCGCAGCTTCAGGTTGGCGCTGAAGAACGCATGCCGCGTCTGCCAGTCACCTTCCACCAGTGCATGGCGGATAAACAGCTCACGGCACAGCAGCGGATCAATAGTGCTGTAATTGACGGGTCGCGCAGCGACAATCGGCAGCCCAAACAGCGTCACTTTTTCATTGGCCATCACCGCGCCCTGGGATTTCGACCAGTGCGGCTCGCTGTAACTGTGTTTCACCAGGTGCTGGGCCAGCGGCTCAATCCACTCGGGCTCGATGCGCGCGGCGATACGGCCCCACAAGCGGCTGGTTTCCACCAGTTCGGCCACCATCGTCCACTTCGGCGGCTTCTTGAACAAACCTGAGCCGGGGAAGATCGAGAACCGGGCATTGCGGGCACCGGTGAACTCTTGCTTGTCGGCATCCTTCTGGCCAATGTGCGACAACAACCCGGTGAGCAATGCGGTATGCACGCTGCGGTAATCGGAAGGCTCGCTGTTAACCGGCAGCCCCAGCTCTTTCACCACCTGGCGCAGCTGGGTGTAGATGTCCTGCCATTCGCGCACCCGCAGATAGTTAAGGAAATCATTGCGGCACAGCCGACGGAACTGGCTGGAGGAGTGCTCTTTTTGCTGCTCTTTCAGGTAGTCCCACAGGTTAACGTAGGCCAGGAAGTCCGAGTCTTTGTCGGCGAAGCGGCGGTGTTTCTCGTCCGACGCCTGCTGTTTGTCCATCGGCCGCTCTCGCGGATCCTGGATCGACAACGCGGCAGTGATAATCATCACTTCACGCACGCTGCCGCTCTTTTGCGCCTCCAGCACCATGCGCGCCAGGCGCGGATCGATAGGCAACTGCGCCAATTGGCGGCCCTGCGGGGTGAGTTGGTAATGGCCATTTTCGGCCGTTTTTATCGCACCGAGCTCCTCCAACAGGCGCACGCCGTCCAGAATATTGCGCTTGTCCGGCGCTTCGACAAACGGGAATGCGGCGATATCGCCCAGCCCAAGCGACGTCATCTGCAAGATAACCGACGCCAGGTTGGTGCGCAGGATCTCCGGATCGGTGAACTCCGGTCGCGACAGGAAATCCTGTTCGGAGTACAGGCGAATACAGATGCCGTCCGACACGCGGCCACAGCGACCTTTACGCTGGTTGGCAGAGGCCTGTGATACCGGCTCGATCGGCAGACGCTGAACCTTGGTGCGGAAACTGTAGCGGCTGATGCGTGCGGTACCCGGATCGATGACGTACTTGATGCCCGGCACCGTCAGCGAGGTTTCCGCCACGTTGGTCGCCAGCACAATGCGACGGCCGTGGTGTGACTGGAACACCCGGTTCTGTTCGCTGTTCGATAAACGCGCATACAGCGGCAACACCTCGGTGTGCGGCAGGTTAAGGCGGTTCAGCGCGTCGGCGGTATCGCGGATTTCCCGCTCGCCGCTCATAAAGATCAGGATATCCCCCGGCCCTTCGCGCCCGAGTTCATCTACCGCGTCGAAAATCGCCTGCAGCTGATCGCGATCGGTATCCTCGGCGTCATCCACCACCGGGCGATAACGCACCTCGACCGGATAAGTGCGGCCGGAAACTTCGATAATCGGCGCGTTGTTGAAGTGACGCGAAAACCGCTGCGGATCGATGGTCGCCGAAGTGATGATGACTTTCAGATCCGGGCGCTTCGGCAGCAGCTCTCGCAGATAGCCGAGGATAAAGTCGATGTTCAGGCTACGCTCGTGCGCTTCATCGATAATCAGCGTGTCGTACTGCATCAACAACCGATCCTGCTGGATTTCCGCCAACAGGATGCCGTCGGTCATCAGCTTGACCAGCGTATTTTCACCGACCTGATCGTTAAAGCGCACCTTGTAACCGACGCTGCCTCCGAGCGGCGTTTCCAGTTCATCGGCAATGCGGTTTGCTACAGTGCGCGCCGCCAGACGCCGTGGCTGGGTATGCCCGATCAGCCCCTTCACCCCACGCCCCAACTCCAGGCAGATCTTCGGCAACTGGGTGGTTTTCCCCGAACCGGTTTCCCCGGCGACAATCACCACCTGATGGTCACGGATCGCGTTCAGAATATCCTGCTTTTTCTGGCTGACCGGCAGGTTTTCCGGATAGGTGATTGTCGGGCAAGAGGCAGCGCGCGCCTGCACTTTCTGCAACGCCGCCGCAATGTCACTTTCTACTTCAGCGGCGACCGCCATCTGAGCATCGGGATTTTTGATTTTTCGTGCGCCCTGCAACCGACGTTGCAGGCGTTGTTGATCACGGAGCATCAGTTCGCCCAGTTGGGCAGAGGATGCCGCGAGCGGAGATTTCACGTTCGGTATTCCTTGTCTCATCGCTGCCGTATCAAGGTTTAGCAACGGTTTAATTATGTATTAGCACGTTTTCAGCTTTAGCCGCTCAGAGTATCACAAGCCGCTTTTTCCCCATAATCCATCTGCTTAGGCAGTCTTAGATCATTCAATAAAATCGAACAAAGATCTCGAAATATTGCGCTATCACTGTTGGGTGAATGTGAATAAAGTGTACTGCATGCAAGGGACACGTTGTCCTGATGTCACTGTCATAACGTAAGGAATTACCGATGAGCAAAGTATTGGTTCTCAAATCAAGCATCCTGGCGGGTTATTCTCAGTCTAACCAACTGGCCGATTTCTTCGTAGAACAGTGGGCCAATACCCACGGCAACGACACCATCACCGTCCGCGATCTGGCCGCACAGCCAATCCCGGTGCTTGACGGCGAGCTGGTTGGCGCGCTGCGCCCTTCCGATACGCCACTGACGCCACGTCAGCAAGAAGCGCTGGCGCTGTCAGACGAACTGATTGCCGAGCTGCAGGCCAATGACACCATCGTTATGGCTGCGCCGATGTATAACTTCAACATCCCGACCCAGTTGAAAAACTATTTCGACCTGATTGCCCGTGCCGGCGTAACTTTCCGTTATACCGAAAACGGCCCGGAAGGCCTGGTGAAAGGCAAACGCGCCATCATCCTGACCAGCCGCGGCGGCATTCACAAAGGCACCGCAACCGACCTGGTTGAACCTTATCTGCGTCTGTTCCTGGGCTTCATCGGCATTACCGACGTTGAGTTTGTGTTCGCCGAAGGTATCGCCTACGGTCCGGACGTCGCAACCAAAGCGCAGGCCGATGCCAAAGCCGTACTGGCGCAGGTTGTTGCCGCCTGATGCTTATCGCAGGGGCAATATGCCCCTGCCGAACCACACAGGTCTGCGTTAACGCCTGTCAAAGTTGTTCTGCCCTCAAAATAATTCCAGATCTTTATCGCGATTGCGCGCCAAACGGCGCGCTTTTTTTATTTCTTCAACCACTGGCCATTAATGCCGCGCACATACTCCCCCGCAGGCGCTCGCGTCACCAGCTTCTGCCCGGCCATGCGCGCCACTTCATCAATGGCGATATGGTTGCCGTCCGCCACTTCCTGATATTTTAGGGTACGCCCGGCGTTAATGTTTTTCACCAGCGTCAGGGTTTCGGCGTCCTGTTTGACCGGCGCAATATAGCCGCTGAGCGTCTCGCCCACGCGCCCTTGCTGTTTGGCCTCATCAAGCGTCAGCGCCATCGCCATACCGCTGAATAACCAGATTGCCCCCATCAAGCCTGAATAACGTTTTTTCATTTTTGTTTGGCTCCTAAAACAGACCGCTCTGGGTTTTCAGCAGATTATCAACGTCTTTATCCACCTTGATATGAATTTCATGTTCGATCTTCACGTTCATATTGATGGTAATCGGGTCTTTGGGCGTCGCGACCTCAATACGCGGCACGCAGCCGCTCAGTAAAGAAGTGCCCAACGCGACGACCAGCAAGGGTCCGCTGATGATTTTCATGGTTGTTCCCCAGGTTTTGAGAGGGCCTGCTCAAGCCACTCCTGTAAATTGTCGCCAAAGCGCAGACTGCGCCATAGCTGAAACACGTTTTCCTGATGGGTATAATTCAGGATAACCTCACGTTTGGCGCTTTTCTGCGGGTTTACCCCGTCAATACGCGCTTTTAGCGTCAGCTCGCCCAGATTATCGAGATCGACACGGGCCTGCGAACGGTTGATCTCCATATAACGCAGCCAGTCTATCGCCGCGCCGGTCGCCAGATTATTGCTGCCGATTGCATCGGCCATGTCCTTGTCCAGCCGCAGCGTCAGCATGCCGGCATTGGCGATCCACCCATTGCGAACCAGCCATTTGGGGTGATTGAGGTACAGAGGCAGCTCACCGTCGACCTTGCCGGACATGGCAAACTGCTTTGGCTTCAACGCGGTAAACAGCGCGCTGAGATCCACTTTATCCAGCTTCAGCACCGCAGCATCATGCTGCGGCATTCGCAACGCCGACAGGCTGATATGCCCGTTCAGCGCATCCAGGCCGACATTGCTCAACGTTAACGGTGCCGGCTCGCTGTAGGGATAAAAGCCCTGAAGATCGGCAGTGATGTTCTGCATTTCAAACAGGTTGCTGAGTGACTTGATGCGCAACGTTACCGGCCGTTTGGCACCCAGGTGCCACAAATGATTTTTTAATCGGTAGGACATGACAAAATCCAGACCGCTCATCTCACCGTCCTTCAGCCACATGCCGCCATTGTTCACGACCCAGTGGCCACCGGCTTCAAAGCCCTGCACTCGGGCAGCCGAAAAGGCCGACTGAGCATAAAAGTCGCCGTCACGCAGTTTGATATTGAGATCCGGCGAGATCAGCGGTTGGAATACTTCCAGCGATTGTTTCGGCCACCAGCCTTCACCACGCAGCCGTTCTCCGTCCCAGCGACCACGCAGGGCGATAGGCCCAATCTGTTCCGCCTGCAATTTGCCCTGCCACTGGAAGCTGTCCGGCGTAGTGCCTTTAAGCTGTAACGCCAGCCTAGGTGCGGGTAAGTGACCGCCGTCCGTGAAACTGACCTTGCCGGCAACCAGTTGTATATCGGCATTGAACGCCGGGTTCTGCTCACCACGCTGCCAGCGCAGTGGCTGACCAAGGCTGAGACGCGGCGCATCCACCGTCACCAGACCGTACTTCAGCTTGTCAAAACCGGTGGAAAGACGGTCGAGAATAACTGTCGTGTCCTGCCAACTGCCGCTGCCGGCAACGTCCCAGGCCGCTTGCAACGGCGGCAACTGGCCATTTCCCCAATAGCGCCATTGCCAGTTGCCGTGATCCGGCCAAAAATCCTGCGCTTTACCGTCCAGATGCAGTTTAAAGCGGCCCCAGTAGCTATCGCTGGCGTTGATAATGGCCTGCAGGCGGCCGGTAATGCCGGCGGCGGTAACCTTGACGCCGGCCAGCGGCAGGCGCGCTTCTTCCAGCTTCATTTCTGGCGAGGCGTTACCCCATAGACGCAGCAACGCCCCTGGCTGCAAGACCAGCGTAGGATTAAGGATAGTGCCACTGAGAATGCCGGGAATAGAGGCGGTCATGGAAAAATCGGCCAGATTCGCCTGGCCGGTCAGTTGGAACCGCAGATCGCTGTCAATCAATCCGACCTTGCCCGGCCCCAGCGTCAACACTGCATTGCCTTTACCATTGTGACCTGCGGTAATGACATTCAAACGAGCGCTGACTTGGGTTTCATCCAGCCCCTTGCTCCAGTCGTGCAGTGCCACGCTCAGCCCGCCGTTAAGCGGCTGCTGGCTGTAGGGCCAACGCCACTCGCCTTGATTGATGCTGACCTGCTGCGGGGTGATTTCCCAGGGTAACGTTACCAGCGGTTTATCGTCGCCCTTTTCCGTTAGCGTCAACACGCCTTGTTGATGCTGCCAGCGCATATCGAGCAGCAACGGCTTTTCCAGATAACCGGTTTGCATCTCGCCCTGCAACGCGCCCTGGACGGGCATGCTGTCCAAATCCAGCGGAATGGCCATCTTGCCGGTCAAATGCAGCGGTTGCGGACTGTTGGGCGGAGTCAGCGTCAGGCTGTTCAGCGTCAGTTGTTGATGGTCATCCAACACGGCTTCGAGGCTGAGGTTTTTCCCCTGATACTGCAGGCGTTGGCCACCCGCAGAAGCGTGCAATTGCAGTTTGCCGGCGTAGTGTTGCCACGGGATCACCGTGAAATCATTGATGGTGACATCCAGCAACGGCAATTGTTTTTGCACCCTGTCGAGTGCCAGAGGAGCGCTGTCGGCATCGCCGGCAGGCAATTTTGATAAACAGGCGCTATCGATGCTGAGTTTGTCGCCGATCAGTTGCCAGCGCCCCTGCCGATAGGCCAACCGGGTCGGCCCCACGGCGGCCAGCAAACAATCCTGCGCGGTAAATCGGGCACCGTCCAGTTGCAAGGCACCCTGCTGCCAACGCAGTTTGCCCTGCAAAACCAGCTGACTGCCCTGCGGCAGCCAATGGGTGAGCACGCGCGGCAGCCAGCGTGGCAGAGTTTGCCACAACGCCAACAGCAGGATCACAATCCCCACCACAATCCCTATGAATACTTTCAATCGCTTAGTCATTAAATGATTGCTTCATTCCTGAGTTAGGCATTAATCGCCCGAACCGAACGCCGTGTAGGGTAAGTCTATGCCTGAATTGGCAATAATGATGGCACGAATTTGACATAGGGTGAAGTCGATAGCGCAGGCAACGTCTGTACAGGCGGGTTTCCAGTCATCAATGCTGATTCTGTAGAGTTTAGTTACATATTCACTTCGTGAATACGTTATGTTTCGGACTTTTGTTATTGTAGTTGCCGTTGTTCATTAATAGTCTTGCAAGCATTCTAACAAAAGTCAGCCACGAGCTTACTGTACTAGAGAAGCCATTCCCCACCCCCCGTGGGGATTTTTTTCCTCCCTCTCCGCCGCCTCCCGTTACCCTTAACCTGCCCCCAATAAAGGGTTTTACCCATACTGAAAATAAGCTAACCAATTGTAGAATTTACTAAAATCTGTTAAATTCGTCACAAAATCACGGTGGAGAAACCACGATGAAATTGGCGATATACAGCACCAAACAGTATGACCGTAAATATCTCGAATTGGTGAATCAACAGTTTGGCTATGAGCTGGAGTTCTTCGACTTCCTGCTCAGCAAGAAAACCGCCAAAACGGCCGCGGGTTGCAAAGCGGTATGCATTTTCGTCAATGATGACGGCAGCCGCGAAGTGCTTGAAGAACTGGCGGCACTGGGGGTTGAGATCCTGGCCCTGCGCTGCGCCGGTTTCAACAATGTAGACCTGGACGCCGCCAAAGAATTGGGCATCAACGTGGTACGCGTGCCGGCTTATTCGCCGGAAGCAGTGGCGGAACACGCCGTGGGGATGATGATGTGCCTTAACCGCCGCATCCACCGCGCCTACCAACGCACTCGAGACGCAAACTTCTCGCTTGAGGGGCTGATCGGCTTCAACATGCATAATCGCACCGCTGGGGTGATTGGCACCGGTAAAATTGGTGTGGCGGCCATGCGCATCCTGAAAGGGTTCGGCATGAAACTGTTGGCTTACGATCCCTACCCAAGTGCGCAGGCGCTGGAGTTGGGCGCAGAATATGTCGATCTCAAAACGCTGTACGCACAATCAGACGTGATCACCCTGCACTGCCCGCTGACGCCGGAAAACCATCACCTGCTGAATACCGACGCCTTCGCGATGATGAAGGATGGCGTCATGATCATCAACACCAGCCGCGGTGGCCTGATTGACTCCTCGGCGGCGATTGACGCGCTTAAGCAGCAAAAAATTGGCGCCCTGGGGATGGACGTGTATGAGAATGAACGCGATCTGTTCTTCGAAGACAAATCCAATGACGTGATTCAGGATGACGTATTCCGTCGCCTGTCAGCCTGCCACAATGTGTTGTTCACCGGTCACCAGGCTTTCCTGACCGAGGAGGCGTTGACCAGTATTTCGGAAACTACGCTCAAAAACGTCAGCCAGTTGGATCGCGGTGAAAATTGCCCTAATCAGCTTAATGCCTGAATTGTAGTGAGGAACATGCATGAAAAAGTGTCTGTCGGCGGCGTTAGCGGCGCTGTTTTTAGCGGGGTGTGGAATGAACCAGAGCGGTAAAACGGTCACGGAAGGCGACCTGTTACATCACAATTTCGTGCTGCAAAGCGTGGACGGCGTTGCGGTGAAGCCACAGCCCGGTAACGCCCCAAGTATTGAGTTCGGTGAAAAAATGCATGTTTCCGGCGCGATGTGTAACCGTTTCTTCGGCAGCGGCCAGTTGCAAGACGGCGTGCTGACGGTGAAAAACCTGGCCTCAACGCGCAAGCTGTGCACCGATGCGCAACGCAATCAGTGGGATCAGACGATCGGTACAGTGCTGGATAACGGCGCAAAAGTCAGTCTCAACGCTCAGCAACTCACGCTGAGCGGTGGCGGCCATACCCTGGTATACACCCTGCGAGATTGGGTGCAGTAAACCCTGTTTACCAGGCTGCTCAAGCGGCCTGGTGTTCTTTCTTCTTAGCCGGCGGTTGAGCAGGCTCCTTTCCCCAGGGTCCACTCTTCACACTGCTTACCGTTCGGCATCTGGCACATTCTTACCGCTTCGCCGTTTAAATTATGAGCCACGGTAGTAACACCGCCAACACTGGCGCAATTGGCGCTGGTCTGTAACGTATTGATTCTTGCGCTGTTGCCCTGCTGAACTGGTTCTTCATTCTTGCTGCTGCATGCGGCCAAAAGCAGTACGGCGCCGGCAAGCAGCCACGTTGATTTTTGCATTATTTTCACTCCTGAACCCGGAACTGCGCTGTGTAAAATCGCCATTGCTGATAACTCGCGTCACTTTAATGCGGACACGTTCAGTTATCTTTGATGCAAACCTGTTTAATTTAGCCTGATAAATTAATTATGGAAATATATTCCTGCAATTATTTGGCGTTTATTTGAACAGAATCGACATTATTATCGTTACAGGATTTCTTTCCCTTTGATGCCAATCAGGCGTCAAAGGTCGGCGGCATGGCGAGGATTGCAGGTAAAAGAGTCGCAATGGCGAGGGGGCAGTAACAGCCAAAGTTTGAAATCTTGCGGCGAGTGAAGTCGTATCGGTGGCCTTGGGCGGCTGCGTCACTCTTAGCTACCGGCGCGGGAGAGAGTGCGAACTATGCTGTTACGGGTTAATGCATTCGTGACATTCAGGTAGCAGCTTCATTGGCCTCAACTGAAATGCCCAGGGTAGTGTAATCCCTTATTTTCCGTTATTTATGCCTGAATTATTCAGCCAGCGTCACTGAATGTCACGCTGGCTATTTTTACATTAAAATAACAATCAATGCGCCGCCGTTTTCGACAGTAAATTAATCACCAGCACACCGGCAATAATTAACCCCATGCCGATCACTGCGGGTAGATCCAGTTTTTGCTGATAGACAAATATGGCAGCTATAGACACCAGAACAATGCCCATACCCGACCAGATAGCATAGACAATCCCCAGCGGCATGGTTTTCACCACCATCGACAGCCCCCAGAAAGCCACGGCGTAGCCCACGACAACCACCAGCGACGGCCACAATCGGGTAAAACCTTCAGAGGCTTTCAACATGGTGGTGGCGATCACCTCAGCAACAATCGCCATGGTCAAATAGATAAATCCGCTCATCGTCTTTTCTTCTGTAAGTGAACATGCTCACCAGTATGGCGCGTCGCGAATAAATTGTCGTTAAACCACCCGGTTAATTCGCCGTTTGAAAACGATTTTTATCGAAAATATTACTTTCGCCTGTTTCCCGGCGATTTTTCGCACGCCACACAAACGCGATAAAGGGCCAATATATCCCTCTGCTAGACTTTGTTAATTACTGCGAGAGGCAACTTTTGCAGCTTTTTGAGCAATGAAAGGTAAAGTCGATGATTACTACAGATGGTAATAATGCAGTCGCTTCCGTCGCCTATCGCACCAGCGAAGTGATTGCCATCTACCCGATCACCCCCAGTTCAACCATGGCGGAACAGGCGGATACCTGGTCCGGCGACGGTCGCCCAAACATCTGGGGAGACGTGCCGCGCGTGATGGAAATGCAGTCCGAGGGCGGAGCCATCGCCACCGTGCACGGTGCGCTGCAAACCGGCGCGCTGTCTACCTCATTCACCTCATCGCAGGGTCTGCTGCTGATGATCCCGACGCTGTACAAACTGGCCGGTGAACTGACGCCGTTTGTGTTGCACGTCGCCGCACGCACCGTGGCGACCCATGCATTATCGATCTTCGGCGACCATTCCGACGTAATGGCCGTACGCCAGACCGGTTGCGCCATGCTGTGCGCCAGTAGCGTCCAGGAAGCGCAAGACTTTGCGCTGATTTCCCAAACGGCATCCCTCAACAGCCGTCTGCCGTTTATTCATTTTTTTGATGGTTTCCGCACCTCGCACGAAATCAATAAAATCGTGCCGCTGGGCGACGATGCCTTGCGTCAGATGTTACCGCAGCAGGCGATTGACGCCCACCGCAGCCGTGCGCTATCGCCGGATCACCCAGTGGTGCGCGGCACTTCCGCTAACCCGGATACCTATTTCCAGTCGCGTGAAGCCACCAATCCCTGGTACGACGGCGCCTGCCAGCATGTGATTGATGCAATGGATAAATTTGCGCAGATCACCGGGCGGGCATATCAACCCTTTGAATATTACGGCCACCCACAGGCCGAACGCGTAGTGATCCTGATGGGTTCCGCAATCGGCACTTGCGAAGAGGCGATTGACGCCCTGTTGACGCGCGGTGAAAAGGTCGGTGTGCTGAAAGTACGGCTGTTCAGGCCCTTCTCCGCTCGGCACCTGCTCAGCGTGCTGCCGGAAAGTGCCAGGAAAATCGCCGTACTGGATCGCACCAAAGAGCCTGGCGCGCTGGCGGAGCCGCTGTACCTGGATGTGATGACCGCGCTGGCCGAGGCTTTCAGCCGTGGTGAACGCGCGGACATGCCGATGGTAATCGGCGGCCGTTATGGTTTGTCTTCGAAGGAGTTCGGGCCGGACTGTGCGCTGGCGGTATTCAATGAACTGCAACTTGCCAGGCCACGTCCGCGTTTCACCGTCGGTATTTTCGACGATGTGACCGGCCTTTCCCTGCCGTTAAGTGAAGAAACCCTGCCGCAGCGCGCTTCGTTGGAGGCGTTATTCTACGGCCTGGGCAGCGACGGCTCCGTCTCCGCCACCAAGAACAACATCAAAATCATCGGCAACAGCACACCGATGTATGCACAAGGGTATTTTGTCTACGACTCCAAAAAGGCCGGTGGCCTGACGGTTTCTCACCTGCGCGTCAGCGAACAACCGATCAATTCGGCCTATCTGGTCAGCCGCGCCGACTTCGTCGGTTGCCATCAACTGCAATTTATCGATACCTATCAGATGGCGGAGCGTCTGAAGCCTGGCGGTATTTTTCTGCTTAACACGCCGTACGGTGCCGAAGAAGCGTGGTCACGGCTACCGCAGGAAGTTCAGGCTGTGCTGCAACAGCGCCAGGCCCGCTTCTATATTATCAACGCGGCAAAACTGGCACGCGAGTGCCAGCTCGGAGCGCGCATCAATACCGTTATGCAGATGGCGTTTTTCCAACTGACGCAAATTCTGCCGGGCGAGGTGGCGCTGCAACAACTGCGAGACGCGATCGCTCGCAGCTACAGCAGCAAAGGCCAGGAGATCGTTGAGCGCAACTGGCAGGCGCTGGATGCCACGCTTGATGCACTGGTTGAGATCCCGCTGCAACCGGTTGACGCCGGCAGCCCGCTGCGCCCGCCGATAGTCTCGGATGCCGCACCCGATTTTGTCAAAACCGTTACCGCCGCGATGCTGGCAGGGCTGGGCGATGCACTGCCGGTCTCGGCCTTCCCACCGGACGGTACCTGGCCGGTCGGCACTACCCAATGGGAAAAGCGCAATATCGCCGAGACGATCCCGCTCTGGCAGCCGGATCTCTGCACCCAGTGCAACCACTGCGTCGCCGCGTGCCCGCACTCGGCCATTCGCGCCAAAGTGGTGCAACCGCAGGCGATGGAGCACGCCCCTGCCAGCTTGCAGTCGCTGGATGTCAAAGCGCGTGATATGCGCGGCCAGAAATATGTGCTGCAGGTAGCGCCGGAAGATTGTACCGGCTGTAACCTGTGCGTAGAGGTGTGTCCGGCCAAAGATCGCCAGAACCCGGACATCAAGGCGATCAACATGGCTTCGCGGCTCGATAATCTTGAGGTGGAAAAGCAGCATTACGATTTCTTCCTGCAGTTGCCGGAGATAGATCCGGCGCAGATTGAGCGCATCGACATCCGCACTTCGCAGTTGATCTCACCGCTGTTCGAATATTCCGGCGCCTGTTCGGGCTGCGGCGAGACACCGTACATCAAGCTGCTGACCCAGCTCTACGGCGACCGACTGCTGATTGCCAATGCCACCGGATGTTCATCCATTTACGGCGGCAACCTGCCGACCACGCCTTATACCACCAACGCCGAAGGCCGCGGCCCGGCGTGGGCCAACTCGCTGTTCGAAGATAACGCCGAATTTGGTCTGGGCTTCAGGTTGACGGTCGATCAGCATCGTAGCCGCGTATTGCGCCTGCTGAACAGCCTGGCGCCGCAGTTGCCGGCAGCGCTGGTTAACGCTCTGCAGATGAGCGATATCGCGCCGGAGCCGCGCCGCAAACAGATCGCTGAACTGCGCGGCCTGCTGGCACAGATCGAAGGTAACGACGCTCGCCAACTGGCGACCGACGCCGACTATCTGGTGGATAAATCCATCTGGCTGATTGGTGGCGACGGCTGGGCCTACGATATCGGTTTCGGCGGTTTGGACCACGTCCTCAGTCTGACCGAGAACGTCAACGTGCTGGTGCTGGATACCCAGTGTTACTCCAACACCGGCGGGCAACAGTCGAAAGCCACGCCGCTCGGTGCGGTAACCAAGTTCGGCGAGCACGGCAAGCGCAAGGCACGCAAGGATTTGGGCGTCAGTATGATGATGTACGGCCATGTGTATGTGGCGCAGATTTCGTTGGGGGCGCAGCTCAACCAGACGGTGAAGGCCATTCAGGAAGCGGAGGCCTATCCGGGCCCGTCACTGATTATCGCCTACAGCCCGTGCGAGGAGCACGGTTACGATTTGGCGCTCAGCCACGATCAGATGAAACAGTTGACCGCCACCGGTTTCTGGCCGCTGTACCGTTTCGATCCGCGCCGCACCGACCAGGGCAAACCCGCGCTGGCGCTGGACTCTCGGCCGCCAAACAGCGAGCTGACCGAAACCCTGCTCAAAGAGCAGCGCTTCCGCCGCCTGAACTCGCAGCAGCCGGAGGTCGCCAGCGCGCTGTACCAGGCCGCAGAGAAAGAACTGAAAGAGAAGTACGACTTCCTCAGCATGTTGGCCGGCAAGACGGAAAAATCGTCCGTCGAATAACCCTTCAGGGCGCGATAGGTTCGCGCCCTGCTTCCAGCCAGCTTTGCCGCTGCGCTTCTTTTACCGCACCGCGTAGGTAGCTTTCTTTTCCCTGCCATTGAGCAATGTCGAACTGCGCCTTCTCAATCTCTGGCAGGTAACGATCTGTTTTCATTAGTCTATCCGCTTGAATCAACAGCGGTACAATGCGTATCCCAACCCGATCCAGACTTGGATAGGGCCATTTCCGCCCTGCATCAACGTAAGGTGCCATAAAGTCCAACGCCGCCAACAACGAACTGCCTTGTGCAGAGCGGTAATGCCACAAATCAATGCCCTGTCGTTGCGCCACCCCGGCCATCAGCACCAACGCCTGCAGATTGAAATAGCTGTAATGGAACGAACGGGTACGCAATAACTCTTGCGATTGCGAACCGTTAACGGCGAGTTGGAAATCAAGCTTACGCTGCGTCAGCCTCGCCATCTCCCTCACTACGTCATCACGCCCTAACCAGGCGGCAATTCCCGCCACCTGAACGGCGTACCAGCTGCCGTGGTTATTCTTCGCCGCGGCCTCCTGCTTACCGGCGCCGCTGTGCAACAGCCAATCGAGATAGCGGGCAAACCATTGTCGCATCCGGCTCTCATCGGCCACCGTCCAGCCGGGCGTTTGACGTAACAGCAACAGGCTGTCGACAACACGCGTGGCAAAATAACGCCCGTCCAAAATGCCGTTACCGCGGCCGTTGTTGCGCCCGGGAATGCCCTGAGCATAGTTGAGGTTCGGGTTCATCCGCGTTTGCGGGTTGATAAACCAGGCGCGGATCAACGCAATCGCCCTGTCGTTATAGCGTTGTTGCCCGGAGAAATAGCCCGCCAGCGTCAGTATCTGTACCCGTTGAGTGAACTCCGCCAGTCGCACGCCATCACTCTGTTCATTTTTACTGGCCGGATCCACAAGCCCGTCGCGGCGCACCCAGGGTAACCCGTCCGGTTTGCCGGCATCCGGCCACCAATAGGCACCGAGGCTCAGGTAATCGTGCTTGTCGCCGCTGGGTGGGGTCAAACCTTTGTCGGTGACGCTGAGCAACGGTTTTTGCAATGCGCTGTCGGCATCCTGCAGCAGACGCCGATAGTTAACGTCGCCGCTGAGATGGGCTTTTACCTGTGCCAAAGAAGGTTGCTGCAAGAAAATGCAGCACTCTGCGGCGTGGGCCGTAAACGACGTAAAACAGAGCAATAATCCGGCCTGCAAGAATTTACGCATAATCCCCACTACCATGATGAACCCTTATACGGATCCGCCCTTGGATACCCCCGGCAAACCGGCAATATGTCAGGAGTGAAGTTCGGCCACGGTCATGGTGAAGACCAATTTTCCCTCACCCCGATTTGAATAATAATGCGGTACATCGGTGCTGGCGACGGCAGAGGAGCCCTCAGGAATAATCATCTCGGTACTCCCCACCTTCAGGTTGAGAACGCCCTGCTCAACATGCAACAGCTCTAAGGTGCCTTGGGGATGGCCCGCTGAGGCAAACAGCTCATCAGGAAACATCTCCCAGCGCCATAGCTCAATCATATTCGGCCCACGCGTCCCCGCCAGCAGACGGGCGGTGCCGCCCGAATCCCCCTTCCATAATGTAGGTATTTCTTTTTTATCGATAAAGTAAGCGGAGGGTGCATCGGTGACATTCACGATATCGGCTACAGACAAACCCAGCGCCGCCGCTATTTTGCACAATATGGCGATGCTCGGGTTAGCCGCTCCCTTCTCGATTTCTACCAGCATCCCTTTGCTGACGCCAGCCCTGCGTGATAGCTCATCAAGCGTCAATTTCTTATTTTTGCGGTGTTGTTTGATGGTGCTTGAAACCGCTTCATTGACGGTTTGGATATCCGCGCCGTTCTCGGTCGATATATTGACTTTATTGGTCATTAGTCATTACCATGAAATAAATTAGTCATTATAGGATTATCAGATGTTTTCAGTTCTTCCGTCAATCGATCCCAAAGTGTCCTCCTCGGCACCCGGCTTCAGAGCCCTAAGCATTGCCGTTGAGGCCGCACCTATCACCAACCCGAGGATTGCCGGTCAGGCTTTGGAACAGGCTTGTCATTCGATTTCTGCGGGTGACGCGCCCTGGGCCGAGGCTCATCTTGCCGCCTGGGGGGAGGTCTTTAAAAAATTCGGCGCCAAACCCAAGCGCACCCCTTGTTCAGCCGAAGCTTTGCGCAAACGGGTCCTGCGAGACGGCTCACTCCCCAGTATTGATCCCGTTGTTGATCTTTATAATGCCATCAGCATTCGGTATGCCATTCCCGTTGGCGGGGAAAATATTGAAGCCTATAGCGGGCAACCGAGATTGGTGATTGCCGATGGAAGCGAGCTGTTTGATACGGTGAAAGACGGTGAGGTTGCGCATGAATCGCCGGAACCCGGGGAAGTCGTCTGGCGCGACGATCTGGGGGTGACCTGCCGTCGTTGGAACTGGCGCCAGGGGGTAAGAACCCGGTTGAGTGCGGACGCCGGCAAGATGTGGTTCATTCTGGAAAGCCTGCCAGCCATGCCGTTACAGGCGCTGTATGATGCCGGCGAAGAGTTGATCAATGGGCTGCATCAGATGATGCCGGGCGTAAAAACCGAACAGACACTGATTGGTTTCGATCTGGCTGAAGAGCATCAAACAAAGTAAAAAAACGGCTTTCGCTCCTCATTGGGCCATGTCTGGGGCTCATGCATAAAACGCGCTGGTATTCGTCGTCGTAATCCGTACCATACGCGACATACTTTTGCCTGCTGGTTGTCAGCAGCAGGCGCGAACCCATTTTTATCGCAAACCAGATGGGGCATGATATGCACAAAGGACCTTCAAGACCTAAAGTGCGAAGCGGGGATCAATGAATACTGACCCAAATAGCCTGTTGAATGCTAAACTCGCGGTCAACATGTCATGCCCCCATAGTGCCCCCCATTGAAAACGAGCACGATTTAAATGTCAGAAAAACAAACCGTTAGTCAAAAAGAGCAGTACAACCTCAACAAATTGCAAAAGCGCCTGCGTCGCAACGTGGGCCAGGCGATCGCCGATTTCAACATGATTGAAGAAGGCGACCGCATCATGGTTTGCCTGTCCGGCGGCAAAGACAGCTACACCATGCTGGAAATCCTGCGCAACCTGCAGCAAAGCGCGCCGGTGAACTTCTCGCTGGTTGCGGTCAACCTCGACCAGAAACAACCGGGCTTCCCCGAGCATATCCTGCCGGCTTATCTGGAAAGCCTGGGGGTGGAATACAAGATTGTCGAGGAAAACACCTACAGCATCGTCAAAGACAAGATCCCTGAAGGCAAAACCACCTGCTCACTGTGCTCTCGCCTGCGCCGCGGCATTCTTTACCGCACCGCCACCGAGCTGGGCGCAACCAAGATTGCCCTCGGCCATCACCGTGACGACATTCTGCAAACGCTGTTCCTCAACATGTTCTACGGCGGCAAACTGAAAGGCATGCCACCCAAGCTGATGAGCGACGATGGCAAGCACGTGGTGATCCGTCCGCTGGCCTATTGCCGCGAAAAAGACATCGAGCGCTTCTCGGTGGCTAAAGAATTCCCCATCATTCCGTGTAACCTGTGCGGTTCACAGCCAAACCTGCAGCGTCAGGTGATTGGCGACATGCTGCGCGACTGGGATAAACGCTATCCGGGCCGTCTGGAAACCATGTTCAGCGCAATGCAAAACGTGGTGCCTTCCCACCTGAGCGATTACAACCTTTTTGATTTCAAAGAGATTCACCACGGCAGTGAAGTGGTTGACGGTGGCGATCTGGCTTTTGATCGTGAAGATGTTCCGATGCAACCGGTCGGCTGGCAGCCAGAAGATGCGGATGAAGCCGCACCGGCGCTGGAGCGTTTAAACGTTCTCGAAATAAAGTAAACCGCTGCGCCGCCCGTTTTCTGCGGGCGGCGTTTCTTCCCGCAGACAGTTTTCGATCCTGCTCACAATTCCAGCATAATTTATCGGACAGTGCCGCCTTTACTCTATACTGTGTATTTATACAGTCACAAGGAGATTGCCGATGAACATTACCCCCTGCGTATCCCACGTTTCTCTGGGCACCAATCATTTCGATGCCGCCGCCGAATTTTACGATCGCACGCTCTCCGCATTAGGTTGCCGACGAGTGCTGGAGCACCCTGGCGCTATTGGCTATGGGCGTGATTACCCGGAGTTCTGGTTGCAGGTGCCGATCGACAACCAACCCGCAGGTACCGGTAACGGTATGCACGTAGGTTTTTTCGCCACCAGCAAACAGCAGGTCGATGATTTTTACCGGCTGGCGTTGCAGGCCGGCGCGAAAGATGAAGGAGCCCCAGGTTCACGACCACACTATGGCGAAGCCTATTACGGTTGCTTTGTGCGCGATCTGGACGGGCATAAAATCGAGGCCAGTTTCTGGGACGAAAGCGCGGCCTGAAGGCGGTAAACTGCAGACAAAAAAATGCCGGTGGTTAGACCGGCATTGTATGAATCAATGTGCTATGCAGTAATTCTAAAAAATAAGAAAGTAAGACAATTATGGAGCGCAACGCCCATCGCTTGACGTTGCATTCACCTGCGAGAGAGATCATGCCCCATTTCCCCGAGGCAAAAATTGATATCGCTCAATGTTAACCGGGTTTTCACGCTTTTTTGGCTACAGCCAACGGCTGCGTTTCAGCCACCAGGCGACGCCGAGCACCAGGCCCGTCAGCATCAGGCAAAACGTGGCAAAGCCAAAAGGATTGCCTCCACCGGGAATACCACCCAGGTTAACGCCGAACAACCCGGTCAAAAATGTGGTGGGCAAGAACACCATTGCCAGTAGCGACATGGTGTAAGTACGGCGGTTCATGGCGTCGGCCATCACGGTGGTAATCTCATCGGAAAGGATCGCAGTACGCGCAATGCTGCCATCCAGATCATCCAGGCCACGCCCCAGACGGTCGGCAACATCTTGCATGCGGCGTCGGTCGTCATCGTTCATCCAGGGCAACCGCTCGCTCGCCAGCCGGGAAAATACGTCGCGCTGCGGCGCCATGTACCGGCGCAACACAATCAGTTGTTTGCGGATCAGTGCCAACTGCCCGCGCTCCGGAATTTGCTGCTCCAAAAGCGCATCTTCCAAATCGATGATCTTATCGTGCAGATCCTCGATAAAATCGCTGGTGTGATCGTTCAGCGCATCAGAAACCTCCACCAGCCAGTTGCCGCTGTTGGTTGGCCCAGCACCGCTTTGCAGATCGCTCACCACCTGATCGATGGAGTACACCTTACGATGTCGGGTGGAGACGATCAGTTTATCGGTCATATACACGCGAATGGTCACCAACTGATCCGGCCGCGAGTTGGCGTTGAAATTAATACTGCGCAGCGTGATCATGGTGCCATCGCCCAGGCGGCTGACCCGCGGGCGTGAGCTTTCCCCTGATAACGCTTCTCTTACCGCATCCGGCAACAGCGGCGTAGTGTTCAGCCATTCAGCGCTGGCCGGGTGCGCATAATCCAGATGCAACCAGCAAGGCTCATCGCAGGTGATTTTATCATCGTAGTCAATCGATGTTACGCCGCCCTTGCCATCGAGCTGATAGGCATACACCGCATCAGGAACCTGTAACTCGCGCCCCTCAATGACATCCATTCCTTATCCCCTTCGCTTTTCAGTTACACCAGAGTCTAGCGTTAATGCTTTGCCACTCAAAGATAAAGCCACTCGATGGTTACCCCTGACCCGCACCTTATGCGCTAACATGGGTGAATAATACCCAACGTTCAGCCCGGTCCCCCATGAAATGCACATCAACGTTATTGTTGGCCTCAGTTTTGACACTTGCTGCTACGCCTTTTTCTCCGCTGTTTGCCGCGGATAATTCACTCAAGGGTATCGCCGATGCCTATCAGCTCAAGCTCGGCGACTCGGCGGGTAATTTGCCTTACTACGTCGCCAAAACCCACGGGCGAACACCGCATTCCGCGTTAATCGTGCTGCACGGCCACCCCAGGGACGCCGGAAAAACGTTGGCTGCGGCCCTAAAGGCGGCCCAACGGGCAGATAAAACCGACGACACTTTACTGGTTGCGCCGCTCTATCCGGTCCCCGCTGCGCAGGCCAGGCGCTGCCATTCGCCCGGCGTTCCTTCGGCGCAGCCGGATGATGCATTGTGGAGTTGCAGCTCCTGGATCGAGGGTGGGTTGGATTTACAGTCAAAAGTCAGCTCGTTTGCCGCGCTTGACCAATTGCTCGCCGAGCTGAAAATCAAATGGCCGCAGTTACAGCGGATAACTGTCGCTGGGTTTTCTGCCGGCGCGCAGTTCGTGCAACACTATGTCGGGTTTGCGGCCCCCCCCACCGGCGTGAGCATAGGTTATGTCGTTTCCGACCCCGGCAGTTGGCTTTACTTTGATCGCTTTCGGCCACAGCCGGCTGTCGACTGGCTCAGTTGCAGTCAGGAAAAAGGTTGCGACTTTACCTGGACGGAAATTACCGACGACTCATGCCCAAACCTAAATCGCTGGAAATACGGTATTGAAAATATCCCCGCTTTTCATGGTCAAACCCGCGAAACTGTGCGTCAACGCTATGCCGCGGCGGATATCACCTACATTGAAGGCGGAAAAGATACCGGCATCGCGCCCGGCACCTTCTACAAGATACTCGACAAATCCTGTGCTGCGCAGGCTCAGGGCCCCTATCGTCTGCAACGCGGCATCGCCTATGCGGCTTACGATCGGCATTTTTTAGCCCCACGAGCCAAACGTCGGTTATTGATCGTCCCCGGTTGCGCGCACGATGTGTCTTGCATATTTCCTTCCTCTGTTGCGCGCAGCGCGTTGTTTGTGTCGCAATGAACTAAATAAAAGCCCCGCATTTGAGCGGGGCCTGAAAAGTACCTTAGGAACGACGCTGATAAATCAGTGCTGCAAAATATACATCGTCTGGCTGTAAGCCACGTCTTCCGGATTGGTGATCGGGTAGCCTTTTACCCAAGGCTTGATCAGGCGACCGTTGGTATACTGGTAAATTGGCGCGATCGGCGCCTGTTCCGCGATAATCTGTTCCGCTTTATTGTAATCCGCCGTCAGAGCCTTTGCGTTGGTTTCCCGGCTGGCCTGCGCCAGCAAATTGTCATACTTCGCGCTCTTGAATTTGGCTATGTTACCGCTGTGGGATGAGCTCAACAACGACAGGAAGGTCGATGCCTCGTTGTAATCGCCCACCCAGGAAGCGCGCACTACGTCGAAGTTACCGGTGTTACGGCTGTCGATGTAGGTTTTCCATTCCTGGTTTTGCAGCTTGACGTCAATACCGAGCGTTTTCTTCCACATCGAAGCCACGGCGATCGCGATTTTCTGATGGCTTTCAGAGGTGTTGTACAGCAATGTCAATTTCAACGGGTTATTTGGGCCGTAGCCGGCAGCCTGCATCAGCGCCTTGGCTTGCGCATTCAGTTCCGCCTGCGATTGCTGCTGCATCAGGCTCACTTCCGGTTTGAACCCGGCGGTGACGTCCGGCGTGAAGTGATAAGCCGGCTTCTCACCGGTGCCCAGCACTTTTTCGGCGATAATTTTACGGTCGATCGCATAAGACAGCGCTTTACGCACTCGCACATCGTTGGTCGGCGCACGTTGGGTATTGAAAGCGTAATAATAAGTACCTAGCTGATCCGGGGTATAAACCTGATCCGGGATATCTTTCAGCAACTTCTGGTACATATTTTTCGGGAAGGACTCAGTGATATCAATGTCGCCGGCCAGGTAGCGTTTGGTGGCATTGGACTCCTGGTTGATCGGCACAAAGGTCACTTTGGTCAGCACGGTATGTGCGTGATCCCAATAATGTTCATTTGGCGTCAGCACCAGTTTCTCGTTGACCACACGTTCTTGCAGTTTGAACGCGCCGTTGCCCACCAGATTGTCGACTTTGGTCCAGTCATTGCCGAACTTTTCCACCACCGACCGGTTCACCGGGAACAGGCTGAAGTTGGCGGTCAGGCTGACAAAATACGGTACCGGTTTGTTCAATTGCACTTTAAAGGTGTAATCGTCCAGCGCCGTTACGCCCAGCTTGTCGGCTGGTAGCTTGCCGGCGATGATCTCGTCCGCGTTCTGAATGCCGGCCAGTTGGGCGAACCAGGCGAAGGGTGACAGATTTTTCGGCTCGACCAGGCGTTGCCAGCTATAAACAAAATCTTTTGCCGTTACAGGGTCACCGTTTGACCAGCGTGCATCTTTGCGCAACGTGAAGATATAGGTTTGGTTATCGGACGTTTGCCAACGGGTAGCGACGCCGGGGATCACCTTGCCGTTGGCATCCTGATTCACCAGCCCTTCGAACAGATCGCGTGCCAGTTGCGCCTCCGGCAAACCCACGGCCTTGATCGGATCCAGTGAAGCCGGCTCATCTTTAATATGACGAACAATTTCCTGCTTTTCCGCCAGAGTGGTGCCTGGGGGAACCTGCGCCGCCATCGCGCTGCTTAATCCTGCGCCAATAGCCACTGCACACAACGTAAAACGAAAACCTTGCTGAATTTTTCTTCTCGTCATTCTGATTCATCCCCGTTAACCATCTGAATTTTTTATCATATAGCACAAGATCCGTCTCACCTATAGTCCAAGGCGGGCAAGATGCAAAAACTGAGGGCCAGGCAATAAAAAATGCCCGTGCGACAGCGTCGGCACGGGCATTTTTGTCTCAGGCGTGATTAGTCGTAAAGGTGAATGCTGTTGATGCGGTAGCTGAACTCTTCACCCTCTTCCTCGTCGAAAATGGTGAAGAAGCTTTGTTCGGCGAGCGGTTTAGAATAAATATCGGTCTTCTGCATCTGGCGCGACTCGGCATCGTCATAACCATAGTCGAGATAGAAGGTGTTTTTCTGGTAATCGACGTGCAGGGTAAAGGGATAATTGGACTCATCGCCGTGCCCATCGTCGTTCTTCACCACGCCGAACCATTCCCCCTGACGGATCTGGTTTTCCTCATCCACGCCGCACAGCAGCGTGATGGTATCCTTTTCATTTTCGCTATAGCTGGCAACTATTCTGGCTACTGGCATGTTAAATCCCCTGCTTGGTTATTGGGTTAGCTTTGCCGATAGTATAACAACAGCGAAATGACCGGCGCGGTTTTATTGCTGCCTGCGCCAACGCACAGCTCACATATCAGGCAAAGGTGAAACAATTGCTCTGGGAAAGATGAGCCAAAGCGTAATACACTGAATAAAATGATAATGACTCTCGACATTTAACCCAGGGACAACACCATGATCCAGCATCGACCGCGCAGTGAACGTGGCCAATTGGCCGTTGCAGGAGAGAATTACGGCAGTTCGCTGTTAGGCGCGCCGCTGCTCTATTTCCCCGCAGCCATCAGCGGCCCGGAAACCGGACTGATCATCGCCGGTACCCACGGTGACGAGGGAGCCGCTATCGTCACCCTTTCTTGTGCGCTACGCAGCATTGCGCCAAACCGGCTGCGCCATCACGTGGTGTTGGCGGTCAATCCCGACGGTTGCCAACTGGGGTTGCGCGCCAATGCCAACGGCGTTGACCTGAACCGTAATTTCCCCGCCGCCAACTGGCGCTCAGGCGATACGGTTTATCGTTGGAACAGTGCGGCGGAAGCGCGGGATGTCAAACTGTCAACCGGCGGCCGCCCCGGTTCGGAACCGGAAACCCAGGCGCTGTGTCACCTGATTCATCGGCTGAAACCGCGCTGGGTGGTGTCGTTTCACGAACCCTTGGCCTGCATTGAAGATCCCGCCAGCTCCCAGCTCGGAGTCTGGCTTTCGCATAAGTTTGCCTTGCCGCTGGTCACCAGCGTAGGTTACGAAACGCCGGGTTCGTTCGGCAGTTGGTGCGCCGATTTGTCGCTGCCTTGCATTACCGCCGAGTTCCCGCCAATTTCCGCCGATGCAGCCAGCGAGAGTTACCTCGATGCGATGGTAGAGCTGCTGACCTACCAGGATTAATTCTGCCGCGGGGCGAGATTGATCGCCCCATAGTCGAAATCCAGCCCCGTATCAACGTCCCGTGCCAGCCAGGTTGGGCCATCCAAATCCACAAAGCGCGCTCCCGGGGCCAACGGTAACGCCGCGTTGATTGCCCGCGAAGTACACAACATGCAGCCGAGCATAATGGCAAACCCCTGCTCCCGCGCCTGCGCAGCCAGCGCGAGCGCTTCCGTCAGGCCGCCGGTTTTATCCAGTTTGATATTGACCATCTGATAACGACCGATAAGTGCAGGCAGATCGCTGCGGGTGTGGCAGCTCTCATCGGCACAAATCGGCAGCGGGTGGATAAAGTTCTCCAGCGCGCCGTCATCGGCTGCAGACAGCGGCTGTTCCAACATCGCCACGTCCAGATCCGCCAGCAGTTGACAACGCGCCGCCAACCCCTCCGCCTGCCAGGATTCGTTGGCATCGACGATCAGCGTCGCATTCGGCACCGCTGCGCGGATAGCCACCAGTCGCTCGCTGATCAGGTGATTATCCAGCTTGATTTTCAACAAACCTGCGCCCTGCTGGTCGAGCTCGCGCGCAGCGAACGCCATTGCCTCCGGCGAGCCGATGCTGACGGTTTGCGCCATCAGGATGCGTTCCGGCTCCGTGACACCGCTGCGCTGCCAGCGGCTCTGGCCGCTGAGACGGCACTCCAGATCCCATAGCGCCGAATCCACCGCATTGCGTGCCGCGCCCGCCGGCATCAGAGGCTGCAACTGCTCACGCGTCACTCCCCGCTCGATAGCCGGTACCACCTCGGCCAGTTGCGCCAGCACCGAGGCTTCGCTTTCGCCATAGCGTGCATACGGCGTACATTCGCCGATACCGCGCACACCCTGCAGTTCAATCTCGACCACCACGACTTTCGCTTCGGTGCGGCTGCCGCGGGCAATGACAAAGGCGGTATGCAATGGCCAGGCTTCTGGGTAAAAACGCATGCTTCTCATAACGGCTCCTGAGCAAAAATAGCGCATAAAATCGGGCGAACAGGCGGATAGTTTTTGGACACAACCTAATATATACAACTATTTAGCAAACTTTATATATCCAACCCACAATTGTTGACTTAAACTGACGCCAGGGCGTGAACCTAATGGTAAACCCAGCCATTGGGACTGTTTTATTAGGCTCATACCCTTTGTATAAACACCTGTAAAAGGAACCAAGCCAATGACTCAGACAGTACATTTCCAAGGTAACCCGGTCAGCGTTGCAGGCCACCTGCCACAATCGGGCGAACAAGCCAAAGCATTCTCTCTGGTTGCCAAAGACCTGTCAGACGTAGCGCTAAGCAGCTTCGCAGGTAAACGCAAAGTCCTGAACATCTTCCCAAGTATTGATACCGGCGTTTGCGCTGCCTCGGTACGTAAATTCAACCAGCTGGCGAGCGGTCTGGATAACACCGTAGTGCTGTGCATCTCCTCCGATCTGCCGTTCGCCCAGTCACGCTTCTGCGGCGCGGAAGGCCTGAGCAACGTAGTGACGCTGTCCACCCTGCGCGGCGCAGAGTTCAAACAGGCTTACGGCGTCGAAATCGCTGAAGGCCCGCTGGCGGGTCTGACTGCACGTGCGGTCGTGGTGCTGGATGGCCAGGACAATGTGCTGTACAGCGAGTTGGTGAATGAGATCACCAACGAGCCGGATTACGATGCTGCGCTGGCTGCACTGAAGTGATATGAACAGGGCCGGCTTTCGCGGGCTCTGATAAGCGAAACGGGCGCCACGGCGCCCGTTTTTTATTCTTCGCTTTCCCCTGTCGCCTTGCGGCTGCTCAACCCATACTCACGCAGCTTGTTGGCGATCGCGGTATGCGAGACCCCCAGACGTTTCGCCAGTTTTCGCGTACTCGGGTAAGTGCGGTACAACCGCGTCAGCACCGAACGCTCGAAACGCTTGCTGATATCGTCCAGAGAACCGTCCAGTACTTCGTCGCCCAGCGACATCTCAACCTCAAACTCAGGCAATACGATATCCTGCGGGCGCAGTTCAAAGCCTTCCGTTTGCGTCAGAGCGCGGTAAATGGCGTTTTTCAGCTGCCGCACGTTGCCCGGCCAACCGTATTTGCTGAGGAAACTGCCCAGATCGTTCGCCAACTTCGGCCGCGCCACACCCTGTTCGTCGGCAAAGCGTGCCACAAACAGCTCGGTCAACGGCATGATGTCCTGCGGACGCTCGCGCAGCGGCGGAATGGTGATAGTCAGCACGTTAAGGCGATAATAGAGATCCTCGCGGAATTCACCGCGCTGCACCAGCTCCGTCAAATTTTTCTGGGTAGCGCAGATGACCCGCACATCCACGTGCACTTCATGTTCTTCCCCTACGCGGCGGAAAGTGCCGTCGTTGATGAAACGCAGCAGTTTGGTTTGCATGCGCGGCGACATTTCACCGATCTCATCCAACAGTACCGAGCCGCCGTGCGCCTGCTCGAAGAAACCCTTCTTGCCTTCCAGCGCATTGGGGTAAGCGCCAGGCGCATGGCCGAACAATTCGCTTTCCACCACGTCATCCGGCAGAGCGGCGCAATTTAGCGCCAGGAACGGCTGTTTGCCGCGCGGACTGCGCAAGTGACAGGCGCGAGCCAGAATGTCTTTGCCGGTGCCGGTGTCGCCGACCAACAGCAATGGCGCATCCAGCATCGCCAGTTTACGCGCCTGCTCCAGCACCTGACGCATTTTCGGGCTGACGGCCACGATATGATCGAATTCGGTATCGTCGTTCACCGACAAGTTCTGCAGCTGGCGCCCCATGCGAGCGGTGGATTTCAGCATGACCACCGCGCCAACGGTAGCCTTCTGCTGGTTTTCGTCTTCCAGATAGATGGGCGTGATATCCATCAGGAAATCCTGACTGCGGATCACGACTCGTTCAGAATGCGGCTCCGTTTGTTCGCTCTCCAGCCAGCGGCTGAAGTTATAGCCACCAATCAGCGCCGCAGCGGTCTGATTGCGAATTTTATCTTCGCTGAAGTTGAACAGCGCCTGCGCTGCCGGGTTGGCCAACTCGACCTTGCCCCGCATATCAATCGAAAATACCGGCTCCGGCATCGACTCCAGCAGCGCCCGCAACGCACGGTGTTCGCGCTCGGATGGCATGAAGTTAACGGTGCGCACGTCGGTCACACCGGCAATGCGGCGGATTTCCGCCATCAGCGCACGGAAGGTGTCAAAATCCAGCTGGGAAAAATTGAGGTAAATGCGGCCGATGGGATCGATTTCGATACCCCGTAAATCAATGCTGCGCGATACCAAAAGATCGAGTAATTCTCGAGTCAGACCGAGCCGGTCTTCGCAAAATACTTCCAAACGCATCAGTATTGGCCTTATCTCTGCAAGTGCGGGGATGACTGACGATGATGATACTCTCTCACCCCGAGCGGTAGAAGCAATCTGTCAGCAAAAGTTGACAGAACTCTGATTTATCGCCGTCGTTGATGATTTTAAACGCAAGTAAATAACACCATCGGCGTCATTTTAGTTCATTTGCAGAGAGTTATCATAACCGGCAATAATTTTTCAGATAAATATAATGTGATTGCAGGGAGATCGTCTTTCGTCAACCAGAGGTTACGTATTGAGCTGCGCGGCGGTTATCGATGCAGAAATAAGCAACTGCGCCCGGGTGGGCGCAGCAGCGAGTTATTTGGCTTTGTTATCGCTTTTTTTCATGGCGTCTTTCAGTTGACCGACCAACTGGCTGCGGAAATCCCCAAGTTTGGGCTTCTCACCTTCCAGCCAAGGAAGCGGCCGGCACAGCTCCATGGCCTTGATGCCCAGCCTGGCGGTCAGCAAACCTGCGCCAATCCCCTGGGCTGCGCGGGCTGACAGCCGTGCGGCGAGATCCTGTGACATCCAATCCATCCCCACCTCGCGCACCAGTTCTGACGCACCGGCAAAGGCGATATTCAGCAGCACCAGGCGGAACAGCCGCAGACGGCTGAAATAACCCAGCTCGATGCCGTACAACGCCGCGATGCGGTTGATCAGCCGAATGTTGCGCCAGGCGATAAACGCCATATCTACCAGCGCCAGCGGGCTGACGGCGATCATTAACGTAGATTCGGCCGCCGAACGACTGATTTCACGGCGTGCCTGATTATCCAATACTGGTTGCACCAGCTTGGCATAAAGCGCCACCACTTCACGGTCGTTTTGAGTTTCATGCAGTGAAGCCTGCCAGCGCTGTAACGCAGGGTGGCCCTGATCGAGGCCGGCCTGCCGCGCCAGCTTCTCGCAGAACTCTCGGCCCTTGCCCAACCCGTGGCTGTGCAACAGTTCTCGCGCTACGTCGCGCTCTTCCGCACGCTGGCGCAGACGATACAACCGGCGCCATTCGGTCACTACCGAGCCCACCCCGGCAAACACGATCAAGCCGCCTGCCACGCCGCCTCCCATGGCAATCCAATCCTGCTGCACCCAAGCGGTATGCACCCACTGCACGCCCTGCGCCACTACACTGACGCCGAACAGCGCCAACCCGGCGGTAACCATTTTGCGCCATAGGCTGCGTTTGGGTTTCAGCGCGGCATTGATAATGCCTTCGGCGCGCCCTTCTTCCTCTTCCTGCTCCAACTCCGGCGCAGCCGGGAAAAAACGCTCCGCCTGCTGTTCATCAAAAGCGACGTTGGCGCGCAATATTGGCTCTTGCGGCGGCTGCAACGGTTCTTCAAAATCGATACGCGGCTTTATAGGTTCGCTCATCGCAATTTATCTCCCAATAAAAACTCCATCACCGCATCCAGGCGGATATGCGGCAACGGGCTGTCCACGCTCATGGCCCTGGGCCGAAATTCATCAAAGTGGAAACCCTGGTTTTGCCAGAAAGCCGGCCCCGGCAAACGCGCCGGCACTTCGCCGGGGAACACCGTCAGTGGCGCACCATCGGTGAGGCGATTACCCTTCAAGGCCGGGATCCGCTGCCCCTGGTGATCGACGATGCCGCTTTCGGTCGCCTGCACGGAGGCCAGCCCCACACAGTCCATGCTGATGCCCTCAAACGCCGCGTTCTGCCACGCTTCCTGCACCAACTGCTGCAACAACGACACCAGATTGGCGTGCTGGTCGGCGGTAATGTGATCCGCCTTGGTGGCGGCAAACATCAGCTTGTCGATGGTCGGCGAGAACAACCTGCGAAACAGCGTGCGCTTACCGTAGTGGAAACTTTGCATCAGTTGGGTCAGCGCCAGGCGCATGTCGTTGAACGCCTGTGGGCCGCTGTTGAGCGGTTGCAAGCAGTCAACCAGCACAATCTGCCGATCGAAACGGACGAAATGTTCTTTATAGAAGTTTTTGACGATGGACTGGCAGTAGTAATTGAAACGCGCCCGCAGCATGCCGATGTTGGTGTGCTTGTCAGCCTGCGCCAGTTTCGATTCGCCGAGACTGTCGACATTGGGCCACGGGAAAAACTGCAACGCCGGTGCACCGGCCAGATCGCCCGGCAGCACGAAGCGGCCCGGCTGGATAAAGTGCAAGCCTTCGCTTTTGCAGCGCAGCAGATAATCGGTGTAGGCCTGAGCAATAGCCGCCAACTTGTTTTCATCGGCCGGCGCGAGCGGATCGCAACCTTTGCACAGTTCTAGCCAGGGCTTGGCCCACTCGGCGCGATCGCCCTGCAACAGACCGGCCATCTGGCGCGACCAGGCCAGATAGTCCTGTTCCAGCATGGGCAAGTCCAGCAACCACTCGCCGGGGTAATCGACGATCTCCAGATACAGCGTCGAGGTATCTTTAAAATGCCGCAGCAACGAATCGTTGGAACGGTAGCGCAGCGCCAGGCGAATTTCGCTGACGCCGCGCGTCGGGGTCGGCCAACTTGGCGGGGTGCCATAAAGCTGAGCCAGCCCTTCATCATAGGTAAAACGTTGAATGCCAAGATCGCGCTGCGGAATGCGTTTCACGCCCAGCAAACGTTCTTCGCGTACTGGCGAAAACAGCGGCATGCGCGCACCGCTGTGAACATGCAGCAGTTGGTTGACGAAGGCAGTGATAAAGGCGGTTTTGCCGCTGCGGCTAAGGCCGGTCACCGCCAGACGCAAATGGCGATCCATCCCGCGGTTGACCAGCGAGGTTAACTCATTTTGCAGTCGTTTCATTGTTCTCCTTGGCGTAACGCCCAAATACCTTGTTCAGGCCTTTGCGGAACAGGGGTTCCAGCACCAGTGCCAGTACAAAGCGAATCGGTTTGCGACCAACGGTCCGCAGCAACCAGCCGGCCGCGCCGGCAGGGCCGTAATTCAGTAATGCTATGATGATCACTTTAGACAAAGTCTTCAACACTGTACCTGCTCCTTGTTTGATTCCAGCGGATTTAACGGCTTTTGCGGCATAGGTTTTATTCATTATCAATGCCCTCCGGCACGGTTCACTTTAAAAGGATGTTGGCAAGTACAATGCCTGACCTGCGCCACGCGCAGGTCATAGCACGCGAGGCAGGGTTACAGCTTGCGGAAACGGCTCTGTACGCCGAAGGTATCCGACGTGACGTAACGCTCAACCTGACGCAGTTGCTGTTCGCCACTGCCCAGTTCGTACTCCAGTTGATCGAGCAACTGGCGCGGCGTCTTGTTGTTTTCGCCTTCGAAACGGCTGGCCGGTGCCTCATCCAGCACGAAAACCAGCGCGAAATAGGCCACCAGCGTGAAGAAAAACAGGCCGAAAATCATCGACAGCACCACTATTACGCGGATCAGGCGCACCGGCACGTCAAAATAATGAGCCAGACCGGCGCAGACGCCCTTCACCATGCCTTCCTCAGGTACGCGATAAAGTTTTTTACTGCCCAGAGTATTGCTCATCAAGACTGTCTCCAGTTCGGGTGTTCTGCATCGAGGATTTCTTCCAGCGCCTGAATGCGTTCACGCATGCGCTTGGCATCGTCGGCCAACTGTGCCAGACGCTGCATTTCCTGATGGCTCAGTTGAATGCCGTTTTGTTGCCGATTGCTGTAATGCAGCCAAAGCCAAATCGGTGCGACAAACAACACAAAGATTGTCAACGGAATGGCAAGTAGTAGAGCACTCATTTCTTTTCCTTCTTATTGCGTCTGTAATAGGCGGCCACATCATAGTGGCCGCTGTAGCCTTACTCAGTGCGGTTCATTTTGGCTTTCAGCGCCGCCAGTTGTTCGCTGATGGCATCGTCGGCCTTCAGTTCGGCAAACTCCTGGTCCAGAGACTTCTTTTTACCGATGATGACGCTTTCCGCTTCGGCTTCCATATGATCGATACGGCGCTCAAACTGTTCGAAACGCGCCATCGCCTCATCCAGTTTGCCGCTGTCGAGCTGGCGGCGCACGTCGCGAGAGGAGGATGCTGCCTGATGACGGAGCGTTAACGCCTGCTGGCGTGCACGGGTTTCGGTCAACTTGTTTTCCAGCTCGCCGATTTCGCTTTTCATCCTGGCCAGCGTCTCTTCCACGATAGACACTTCGTGGGTCAGCGTTGAGATCAGGTCAGCCACTTTCTGTTTTTCGATCAACGCCGCGCGGGCCAGGTCTTCTTTATCTTTACGCAGTGCCAGTTCGGCCTTGTCCTGCCAATCGTTGAGCTGATTTTCACCCTGCTCAATGCGGCGCAGCAGTTGCTTTTTCTCCGCCAACGCACGCGCCGAGGTGGAGCGCACTTCAACCAGCGTGTCTTCCATCTCCTGGATCATCAGGCGTACCAGTTTTTGCGGATCTTCTGCCTTATCCAGCAGCGTATTGATATTGGCGTTCACGATGTCGGCAAAACGAGAAAAAATACCCATAATTCACTTCCTCTTGGTTCTGATGGCGTCTGAAGCGCCGCGTTAAGTAATACATCTTGCCCAAAGACTTAATCAAAACCCGTGCCAACTTTTACTTCATTGAATATTAAGCATTATTTATTTTTGACTCTCCACCAGCATGCTGTAGAGTGATTATTTTCACCAAACATTGGCGAATTTCATCATGAGCGAACAGTTAGAAAACCTGCTGGGCGAAGCGAACGCCTTTGTCGAAGTATTGGAACAAGTCTCGCAACTGGCAAAGTTGAACAAGCCAGTGTTGGTGATCGGCGAACGCGGCACCGGCAAAGAGCTGATCGCCCACCGTCTCCACTACCTTTCCAACCGCTGGCAAGGGCCGTTTATCTCGCTTAACTGCGCGGCTTTGAATGAAAACTTACTGGATTCCGAGCTGTTCGGCCATGAAGCGGGTGCCTTTACCGGTGCGCAGAAACGCCACCTGGGCCGCTTTGAGCGCGCCGACGGTGGCACGTTGTTTCTCGACGAACTGGCCACCGCCCCCATGCTGGTGCAGGAAAAACTGCTGCGGGTGATTGAATACGGCCATCTGGAGCGTGTAGGCGGCAGCCAACCACTGCAGGTTGATGTGCGGTTGGTGTGCGCCACCAACGATGACTTGCCTGCGCTGGCGGCCGCGGGAAAATTCCGCGCCGACCTGCTGGATCGGCTGGCGTTCGACGTCGTTCAACTGCCGCCGCTGCGCCAACGCCAGCAAGACATCATGTTGCTGGCTGAACACTTTGCGATTCAGATGTGCCGCGAGCTGTCGCTGCAGTTGTTCCCCGGCTTTACCGAACGCGCCAGAGATACGCTGCTCGCCTATAGCTGGCCGGGCAACGTGCGGGAATTGAAAAACGTGGTGGAACGCTCGGTGTACCGGCACGGCACCAGCGCCAGCGCGCTCGATGAGATTGTTATCAATCCCTTTGCCCAACGGGAAAGCCCCCTTCCGCTGCCGGAGCGCGAAACGCACAATGATCGACCGACGCTGCCGCTGGATTTAAAAAACTGGCAGTTGGAACAGGAAAAGTCGTTGATCGAAGCGGCGCTGCAACAAGGGAAATTTAACCAACGCAAGGCAGCGGGCCTGCTGGGGCTGACCTATCATCAGTTGCGGGGGATGCTGAAAAAACATGCACTCCTGCAAAATGGAGATGCGGACGAAGAATAATGGGCAAAAAAAAAGCCAGCACCCGAGCTGGCTTAAAAAACACTGGAAGCAATGTGAGCAATGTCGTGCCTTTCACTACCGGGCCACTAACTCTGGCCTTCCGTAAACTGCCAGGTGATGATAATAGTTATCAGTATCACCTGTAAAGCGCTTTGTTGAGAATATTTCTCATTACCACACTGATACTGTGCACTTACCATTCAGGGAAGGGATCGGCCATATCCAGCCAATAGTCCACACCCGCCGCCATTTGGTCATCGTTCAGCAGGCAGGCATCCAGCAAACGGGTGATTTCCGCCTGCCGCAGGTGCTGGCCGATAAACACCAATTCCTGGCGCATATCGCCAAACGGCTCCACCCATTTTGCCTTAATTTGCGCTCGGGTTTCTTCATCTTGTGGCCAGTTCTCCTGCGCCAGCGCGCGCCAGAAGGTGCCCGCCAGCCCATAATGAGCGATGCCACCGGCCTGGTTCCACTGCCCCGCTTGCCGCGGGCGAGTAGCCAGCCAAAAGAACCCCTTTGAACGCAACAGCTTGCCGCCCCCCCAGTCGCCGTTGATCATCCGATAAAACTTATCGGGATCAAACGGTCGCCGAGCCTGATAGACAAAGCTGCTGATACCATAGTGTTCCGTCTCCGGAACATGTTCACCCCGCAATTCCTTCAACCAGCCCGGCGCCTGTTGGGCCTTTTCGAAGCTGAAGCTGCCGGTGTTCAATACGGCCTTCAACGGTAATTTGCCGGGGGAAATAGGGATAATATTGGCGACCGGGTTAAGGCTGGCAAGCAGCGCCATGATTTCCCCCTGCTGTTCTGGCGTCAGCAAATCGGTTTTACTCACCAGCATCACATCACAAAATTCGATTTGCTCGATCAGCAGGTCCGCCACGCTGCGCAGATCGTCCTCGCCCAGGCTTTGCCCGGCCTCCTGCAAGGTCTGAGCCTGCTGGTATTGCTGCATGAAATTCACGCCATCCACCACCGTGACCAGCGTATCCAGCCGGGCGAACTGCGACAGGCTTTCACCCTGTTCATCTTCAAAGGTGAAGGTTTCCGCCACCGGCAGCGGTTCTGAAATACCGCTGGATTCAATCAGCAGATAATCGAAGCGACCGGCCTGCGCCAATTCACGCACCGAGACCAACAGATCTTCGCGCAACGTGCAGCAAATGCAGCCATTGCTCATTTCCACCAGTTTTTCCTGTCGGCGATCGAGCTGGACCTGGTTCTCGATCAGCGCAGCATCAATGTTCACTTCGCTCATGTCATTAACGATCACCGCCACGCGCATGCCCTGGCGGTTATTCAGAATATGGTTCAGCACCGTGGTTTTACCGGCGCCGAGAAAACCGGAAAGTACGGTAACGGGTAACGGATTCATCAGGTTCCTCACTTAAAACTCATTTCGTAATGCCTGGTAGCCGCGAACCAGTTCGACGTTAGTGGCGGCCACCTCTTCAGAAAATTGCAGCGCGCTGCGATCAACCTGGCGATACAACGACAGGTCGCTGTCGGCGCCCACACGCTCGGTCGATGGGATATACAGGTTCTCCGGTAGCGTGACGCCATCCACCACCGCGTTGTACCGCACCACGCAGCCGGAACGGATATGGCAGTTGAACAGCACGCTGTTGAAACCGATAAACACCCGATCCTCTATGCGACATGGGCCGTGAACAATCGCGCGATGGGCGATGGAGCTGTAGCGGCCGATGTTGACCGCCGCTCCGCTTTTCGAGTGGATCACCACGCCGTCCTGAATATTCGAGTGAGAACCGATAACGATCGGTTCCATATCGCCGGCCGCATTCAGTTCATCGGCGCGGATCACCGCGTAGGGGCCAACGTAGACAAAATCTTCGACAACCACCCGGCCACAGATAATGGCGGTAGGATCGATATAAGCCTTTGGCGATACTTGCGGCAGGTGGCCACTGGGATTTTTACGCAGCATCGCCTTCCTCCCGCCAGCTCAATTCGGCCACCGCATTGTGGGCGTGCAGACTTTCCTGATGCTCCACCCGCAACGAGAACCCCCGCTGGCCACATTGGCTGCGCAGCATCCGGTACAGACGACGCGCTGCGTCCTCGCAAAACATCAGGTTCTGGCCATTAGCCAGGGCAAATGCCTGTTCGTCCCGGCGCTTTACCAACGTTTGCGACGGCGTGCCGAGCGCATGCTCAATGCGATCGATTAAATTGACCACCGGTAACGCCGGTTCACTGCCACTGAGCGTCAGCGTCACCCAGGCCCAACTGCGCTGGCTGTGCGGGGTAGCGGGCATTCCCTGCTCACCCAGCCACTCGATCACCTGCTGCCGATCGACCCTGTCCGACTCCTGTTCAAAATCAAACTGAAACTGCTGTTGCGCCAGTTGACGGCTGAGCGCCGCCGAGCTGGGACAGGTAGAGGAATACGGCACGCCGACCGTCAGCGATAGCGCCAGAGTCTTGTTCAAGGTAGCGTCAATGCGCAGCGGGTAGGCTTTCCAGCCGCGGTTTGGCGACAGCAATGCCGGCCGCGACAGCAGCAGCTCGCCGCTGATGCTCAAGCTCACACGGTCACTGTGTTCGGGCTGAGAAGCCAAAATGGCCTTTAGCGTCTGCCCGATGCACTGCGGCGTCAGTTCGCCCTGCGTCAATTCATCCAGCGCCAGATACAGCCGTGACATGTGTATTCCCCGCGAGCCTTGACGGTTGGCGAGAAGATTGATGCCAACGTTGACCTTCGTCATCAACGGCTTGCCCGCCAATTCCAATGGCAGCGCTATCTCTTGCATCCCGACCCAATCGAGCCCGACTTCACTCATCTCACCCTGCCAGGCCTGGGCATCCGGCAACGGCTGGGGTGGTGGAGGTGCAATCTTGTTCATATGTCCCCTTGCGGTTATTGATATCGTGCCTGGGAACGGTAACATGAATTTGTTATGTTATAACATATCATTTGTGTTATTTTTTGCCTGTGACGGCAAAGTGTTCAATCAAGTCGCAGAAAACTCAGCCATTTTGCTCAATGGATTGGGCAGTTCGCCAGAGTGCGATACACTAACGCTATTGCTTATTAACCCATGAAGCGTCTATGCGTGGTTTACCCCTTTGGATTCTGTCATTGAGCTGCCTGGCGAATTCCGCTCTGGCCTCAACACCGCCTGCGCCCACCGCGGCGACGCCGTTGCCGGACATCCGCCAGAGCGGCTTTGTCTATTGCGTCAGCGGCATACTGAACACCTTTAATCCGCAGATGGCCAGCAGCGGGCTGACTGTCGATACCCTGGCCGCACAGCTGTACGACCGCCTGCTGGATGTCGACCCTTATACCTACCGGCTGATCCCCGAACTGGCGCAAAGCTGGGAAGTGCTCGATAACGGCGCAACCTACCGCTTCCACCTGCGCAAGGACGTGCCATTCCAGACCACCGCCTGGTTTACGCCAACGCGCAAATTGAACGCCGACGACGTGGTGTTCAGCTTTGAACGCATGTTTAATCAGAAGCATCCGTATCATGATGTCAACGGCGGCGAGTACCCTTACTTCGACAGCCTGCAGTTTGGCGACTCGGTGCAAAGCGTGAAGAAGCTCGACGACTACACCGTCGAGATCCGCCTGCAGGCGCCGGACGCCTCGTTTTTGTGGCATATCGCGACCCACTACGCCCCGGTGATGTCGGCAGAATATGCGCAAGGCCTGACGCGCGAAGGCCATCAGGAAATGATCGATCGTGAGCCGGTCGGCACCGGGCCCTTCCTGTTGAATGAATATCGTTCGGGGCAATATATCCGTCTGGCGCGCAATGACGTCTACTGGAAAGGCCTGCCGCGCATGCCGCAGGTGGTGATCGACCTGGGCGCCGGCGGCACCGGCCGGTTGTCTAAGTTGTTGACCGGCGAGTGCGACGTGCTCGCCTATCCCGCAGCCAGCCAGCTCTCGATTCTGCGCGACGACCCGCGCCTGCGCCTTACGCTTCGGCCGGGCATGAACATCGCCTATCTGGCTTTCAATACCCGCAAACCGCCGTTGAACGATTTAAAAGTGCGTCAGGCCATTTCACTGGCTATCAACAACCAACGCCTGATGCAGTCGATTTATTACGGCACGGCGGAAACCGCTGCCTCCATTCTGCCGCGCGCCTCGTGGGCCTACGACAATGAAGCCCACGTCACCGAGTTTGATCCGGCAAAATCGCGCGAAATGCTCAAGCAAGCGGGTATTGAATCGTTGAATCTGAAGCTGTGGGTCCCTACCGCATCACAGTCCTATAACCCCAGCCCACTGAAGACCGCCGAACTGATCCAGGCCGATTTGGGCCAGGTTGGCATTAACGTCACTATCGTGCCGGTAGAAGGCCGCTTCCAGGAAGCGCGACTGATGGAGATGAATCACGATCTGACCCTCACCGGCTGGGCCACCGACAGCAACGACCCGGACAGTTTCTTCCGGCCGCTGTTGAGCTGCGCGGCAATCCGCTCGCAAACCAACTATGCTCACTGGTGTGAGCCTGGGTTTGACGAGGTGCTGCAAAATGCTCTGCTGTCACAGCAGTTGTCGCAACGCATCGAAAACTACCAAAAGGCGCAAAAAATTCTTGAGCAGCAACTGCCGGTGTTGCCGCTGGCGTCCTCATTGCGCCTGCAGGCTTACCGCTACGACATCAAAGGTCTGGTATTGAGCCCGTTCGGCAACGCGTCATTTGCCGGGGTGTACCGTGAATCCGCGGAGGGGCCGAAAAAGTGATTATCTTTACCTTGCGCCGCATCTTGTTGTTGCTGATCACACTGTTCTTCCTGACTCTGGTCAGCTTTAGCCTGAGCTATTTCACGCCACGCGCGCCGCTGAACGGCGCCGCCCTGCTCGATGCCTACCACTTTTACTTTGTCAGCCTGCTGCACTGGGATTTTGGCGTTTCCAGCATTAACGGCCAGGCTATCAGTGAGCAACTGCGTGAAGTATTCCCCGCCACCATGGAGCTGTGCATACTCGCTTTTACTCTGGCGTTATTTATCGGCATTCCGTTGGGGATTATCGCCGGCGTAATGCGCGGAAAATGGCAGGACACCGCCATCAGCACTTTTGCACTGCTCGGGTTTTCGATGCCGGTTTTCTGGTTGGCATTGCTGCTGATGCTGTTTTTCTCGCTGCACCTTGGCTGGTTGCCGGTTTCGGGCCGTTTCGATCTGCTGTATCAGGTCAAACCCATCACCGGCTTTGCGCTGATTGATGCCTGGCTGTCAGATTCGCCGTACCGTTCCGAGATGATCGGCAGCGCGTTGCGCCATATGATTTTGCCTATTGCCGCGCTGGCGGTAGCGCCCACGACCGAAGTGGTACGCCTGATGCGGATCAGCACCGACGACGTGCTCAACCAAAACTACATCAAAGCCGCCGCCACCCGGGGGTTATCCCGCTTTACCATTATCCGCCGCCACGTACTGCATAATGCATTGCCGCCTATCGTGCCCAAGCTGGGGCTGCAATTCTCCACCATGCTGACGCTGGCGATGATCACCGAAATGGTCTTCAGTTGGCCTGGCCTCGGCCGCTGGATGATTAACGCCATCCGCCAGCAGGATTATGCGGCGATCTCCGCCGGCATAATGGTGGTCGGCACGCTGGTGATCACCATTAACGTCCTGGCCGACATTTTGGGTGCAGCAACCAACCCATTGAAACATAAGGAATGGTATGCCCTTAGATAACGTATACCGCGAAAAGAAAATGCCCAGCCCGCTGCTTTACACCTGGCGGATTTTTTACGGCGATGCCCTGGCGATGATCGGCTTCTACGGCGTGATCGCGCTGCTGCTGCTGTGCGTATTCGGCAGCCTGCTGGCGCCTTATGCACTCGATCAACAGTTCCTGGGCTATCAGTTGCTGCCGCCTTCCTGGTCGCGTTACGGCAACGTTTCCTTCTTTCTCGGCACTGACGATCTTGGCCGCGATATTCTTAGCCGCCTGCTGACCGGCACTGCCGCGACCTATGGATCCGCGTTATTGGTTACCCTGGCCGCCGCCTTTTTCGGCGTGATCCTCGGCGTGTTTGCCGGCGTTACCCACGGCCTGCGCTCGGCGGTGCTGAACCACATTCTCGACACCCTGCTCTCCATTCCCTCGCTGCTGCTGGCGATTGTGGTGGTGGCGTTCCTTGGGCCAAAGCTCGAGCACGCGATGCTGGCGGTCTGGCTGGCGCTGTTGCCGCGCATGGTGCGCACCATTTACAGCGCGGTGCACGACGAGCTGGAAAAAGAATATGTGGTGGCGGTGCGTCTCGACGGCGCCTCCACGCCGCAAATCTTGTGGTACGCGGTGATGCCGAATATCGCTGCGGTGCTGGTAACCGAATTTACTCGCGCGCTGTCGATGGCGATCCTGGATATCGCCGCACTCGGCTTCCTCGATCTCGGCGCGCAATTGCCTTCGCCGGAATGGGGCGCCATGTTAGGCGATTCGCTGGAGCTGGTGTACGTCGCGCCCTGGACGGTCATGTTGCCCGGTGCGGCGATCCTGATCAGCGTGCTGCTGGTTAACCTGTTGGGCGACGGTATGCGCCGCGCAATCAACGCAGGAGTGGAATAATGCCGTTACTTGATATCCGCAACCTGACGATTGAATTTATGACCGCCGACGGGCCGGTCAAGGCGGTCGACCGCGTCAGCATGACGCTGACCGAAGGTGAAGTGCGTGGCCTGGTGGGTGAATCCGGCTCGGGCAAGAGCCTGATCGCCAAAGCGATTTGCGGCGTAACCAAAGACAACTGGCGCGTCACCGCAGACCGTTTCCGCTTTGATGATATCGACCTGCTGCAATTGACGCCACGCGAGCGACGCAAGCTGGTCGGGCATAACGTCTCGATGATTTTCCAGGAGCCACAGTCGTGCCTGGACCCTTCTGAGAGCATCGGCCGCCAACTGGCGCAGGCGATCCCTGGCTGGACCTATAAGGGCCGCTGGTGGCAGCGTTTCAACTGGCGCAAACGTCGCGCCATTGAGCTGCTGCACCGGGTTGGCATCAAAGATCATGTCGACATCATGGGCAGCTTCCCTTATGAGCTGACCGAAGGCGAATGCCAGAAAGTGATGATCGCCATCGCCCTGGCCAACCAGCCGCGCCTGCTGATTGCCGATGAGCCGACCAACGCCATGGAACCCACCACCCAGGCGCAAATTTTCCGCCTGCTGGCCCGGCTGAATCAAAACAACAACACCACCATTTTATTGATCAGCCACGATCTGCAGATGATGAGCAAATGGGCCGACCGGGTGAACGTGTTGTATTGCGGCCAAACGGTAGAAAGCGCGCAGTGTGAAGATCTGCTGGCGGCGCCTCATCATCCGTACACTCAGGCGCTGATCCGCTCAATGCCGGATTTTGGCCGTTCGTTGCCGCATAAAAGCCGGCTCAATACGTTGCCGGGCGCCATTCCGTCGCTGGAACATCTGCCGATCGGTTGCCGTCTGGGGCCACGTTGCCCTTACGCGCAGAAAAAGTGCATCGAAACGCCGCGCCTGCGCCCGGTGAAAAACCACTTCTTCGCCTGCCACTTCCCGTTGAACATGGAGGAGCAATAACATGGAAACGCTGTTGGAAGTGCGCAACCTGACCAAAACCTACCGTTACCGCACCGGGCTGTTCCGTCGCCAGCACGTTGAAGCGGTGAAATCAGTCAGCTTTACCCTCCGTGAACGGCAGACGCTGGCGATCATCGGTGAAAACGGTTCCGGCAAATCGACGCTGGCGAAGATGTTGTCCGGCATGGTTGAGCCTTCATCCGGCGAACTGCTGATCGACGATCACCGGCTCGACTACGGCGATTACCGCTACCGCAGCCAGCGCATCCGCATGATATTTCAGGATCCGAGCACGTCACTTAATCCGCGCCAACGCATCGGCCAACTGCTTGACGCCCCGCTGCGGCTGAATACCGATCTGGAAGGCCCACAGCGCGAGCAGCGCATCAATCAGACTCTGCGGCAGGTGGGGATGCTGCCGGACCACGCTTATTACTATCCGCATATGCTGGCCTCCGGCCAGAAACAGCGGGTGGCGCTGGCCCGTGCGCTGATCTTGCAACCCAAGGTCATCGTCGCCGATGAGGCACTGGCTTCGCTGGACATGTCGATGCGTTCGCAGATCATCAACCTGATGCTGGAACTGCAGGAGAAACACGGAATTTCGTACATCTATGTAACTCAGCATCTGGGCATGATGAAGCACATCAGCGATCAGGTCATGGTGATGCACGAAGGGGAAATCGTTGAACGTGGGAGCACCGCCGAAGTTCTGGCTGCGCCGTTGCACGATCTGACCAAACGGCTGATCGCCAGCCACTTCGGCGAAGCGCTCACCGCAGATGCCTGGCGGCGCGACGGCGGCCGATTCTGACGCTTGCAGGAAACCCGCTTTCGAGCGGGTTTTTTATTGCCTAACCCTCCACTGCGCTTATCCAATATCCTCAAATACAAATTACAAATTTGTTATATATCATTATATTTTATTCCATTCAGTTATTGATTAGCACTTAACATTATTTTATCTCGCCAATCGAATCGGTGAGGATATCCCCTACGTTGAGCTTATTAAACGACAGGATATCGCACTGATGAACAGCCCACGCAATCGCCAACTCGCGCAGTTTCTGCTCGCTTTAGCCGCAGGTTTCTCTGTTTATGGTCACGCATTGTGTTGTGATGATCGCCGCTGATCCTGCCTTTCCGTGCCCGTATCCGGGCATGTGCCTCTTTTGTCTCGCCGCCGCTGCCTGTCGCACCGGTGGCTGTTGCTCATGATTAAGGATTACCGCCCTATGGAACTACTACGTCGACAACATAATGCCCAGTGGTATCACGAAACCCAAAGCAGCGTTCGCGGAGACCAGCCGCTTGAGCCGCAGGCGGCCACCCTACGCGACAGATTTCTGCTGGGGTTGGGCGCATTTGCCGACGAAGCGTTGAACACCGCACTGACCGCCCGTGCCGGGGTGTTTAACGCCTCGCATGCCAGTTATCATGTGCTGTTCCCAGACCAGGTGGAATTGACAAGGCTAGTGACATTGTCACCTTACGATCGTCTTAGCACCGCCCTGACCGTGGCTCAGGTGACCGGCGTACAATCTCTTTGTAGCCATTACGCTGCCCGCCTCGCCCCGTTGCACAGCCCCGACGCCTCTCGTGAAAGCAATATCCGCCTCGCCCAGATCACACAATACGCCCGCCAGCTAGCCAGCCAACCGACCCTGATTTGCAGCAAAGCGCTGCAACAGCTCAGTGATGTCGGTTTAAGCCCGGCGGATATCGTGACCTTTTCGCAGATTATCGGTTTTGTCAGTTACCAGGCGCGCGTCGTCGCCGGCGTGGCTGCGCTAGCCGGGCGGCCAACGGGGGTAGTGCCCGGTTTCCCGAACATAGACGATGCCGAAGGGGTGGAATTCACCGAAGAGGAACTGGCGTGGCAATCCCGGTTACCGCCGATAACGCTGGAAGACGCTCGGGCTGAACAACTCGACGTACTCGATCAAAGTCACCCGGACGCCCGCAGCGAGCCTTATTTTCTGCTGCTGGCCCACGATGCCCCCGCGTTACGTGAACGCAACGGCGTTTTTAACAGCATCAACGCGGACGGCTACGGCCTGTCGGCGCGGCTGAAAGCGCTGGCGACACTGGCTGTTGCTCGCATTAACGGCAGCCGCTACTGCGCATCGACCGTGGCCCAGGATATTCAGGACGGCGCATTGGCAGGTGCCCTCTTCACCGACATTAACCGCGGGCTGGAAAGCAGCGATAATCCTGTGATACAGGCGGTGATCCGCGTTGCCGCAGACCTGACCCGCACGCCGGAAAAATTCACCCCGCGCAGTGTGCAACCGCTGTTTAACAGCGGCCTGAATCAGGCCCAGGCGCTGGACGTGATCCTCACCGCCGCGCTCTACGCCTGGGAGAACCGTTTACGTCAGACTCTCGGCGATGCGCAGGCGATCGGCGAGAGTCAACCGGCATAATTACTGCTGCAGCAGCCAATTGCCGGCAGCGTCAAAAAAGTGCTGAGCCAACGGCGTTGCCCGCCCCGGCTCAGCAATCACCACTGCCGCATGTCGTGACATGGCAGGAATGGCGATTGGCCGCCGCTGCAGGTCCGGTGTCATGGCCGGCAGCAGATTACCTTGCGGAAACAGACCGCACCCCAGACCAACGAAAATGCCTTCCAGCAGTTGGAATATCGATGTGGTTTCCATGCGTGCATGCAGCGTCAACCCGGCTTCGCGGAAGTGTTGATCGAGGTAACGCCGGAAGTAACGTGTGGGTTCAGCCAGGCATAGCGGCAGCGCGGTCACCTCCGCCAGCGTCAACGGTTTATCCCCCACCAATTGCGGGAAGTGCTGCGGATGGAATACCAATTCGATACCCGTGTCCGACAAAGGTTGCGACTGGAAGTGCAGCTCTTTCAATGTCGCCAACTCGAAGAAACCGATACCGATATCCACGGTATGCGCCGTCAAGGCTTCCAGCAACTGATCGGCGCTCAGCACCGCAATCCGATAGTCCAACTGAGGAAAACGTTCGCTGACCGCCTTCAGCATCTGCGCCAGCGAAATGCTGCACTGCGGCACGGCCCCGATACGCAGGGTGCCGTTAAAGCCGTGCTTGAGCGACTCCACCTCCAGTTTCAGCCCCTGATAAACCGACACAATCTCGCGCGCCCACGCCAATACACGCTCGCCTTCCGCAGTAAAACCTTCAAAGTTATTACCGCGGTTAATCAACGAAACTCCCAATTCTTTTTCCAGATTTTTCAACCGCATGGATAACGTCGGCTGGCTAACGAAGCTGGCCTCCGCCGCACGTCCAAAATGGCGCTCTCTTTCCAGGTTACAGAGGTAAATCAGTTGTTTGATGTCCATAAAGCGGCTCGGAAAATAATGACTACCCTGAGTATATCATCGCGGAAGCTTTTTGGGCGCGGTGCCCATGGTTCAGAGTTTCAGCTTCGCGTAGTCCATCAGGCGCGAGAGCATACCGCCGTTATTTACCGACTGCAGCGCCACCAGCGGCAGGGTTTTCAATAGCATGCCGTTATCGCTGATGCGAATCTCCCCAATTGACTGTCCCTTTGCCAACGGGGCGTCAAGACGCGAGGAATTTATCACATACTGGGCTTTCAACTTGTCCGCTTCGCGCTTTGGCAGGCTGATGTATTGATCCTGCTCACTGCCCACCGGCACAAGGTGGCGATCGCCATACCACACTTTTTCCTGCCCCAGAGTTTGCCCGGCGCTAAACAGATGCACGGTGGCGAAATCTCGCAGGCCCCAGGTCAGCAGTTTACGGGCCTGATCTTCTCGCCCTTTTGCACTTTTACCGCCCATCACGACGGCGATCAAACGCCGGTCGCCTTCCGTTGCGGAGGCAATAATGTTAAAACCGGCCGATTCGGTATGCCCCGTTTTCAGGCCGTCCACCCGCAGGTTTTTATCCCACAGCAGCCCATTGCGGTTCTGTTGGGTAATCCCGTTCCAGGACAGCGATTTTTCGCTGTACATATGATATTCCGCCGGTTCGCTCATGATGATGGCACGTGAAATCAACGCCAGATCGCCGGCCGTAGTGAACTGGCCTGGCGCGTCCAGCCCGTGAACGGTTTCAAAATGGGTATTTTTCAGGCCAAGCTGAGTGCTTTTTTCATTCATCAGTTTGACGAACGCGGTCTGGCTGCCCGCCACGTAGTCCGCCATCGCCACGCAGGCATCGTTGCCGGAGTCAATAATAATGCCGCGACTGAGATCACGTACCGTGACCCTGTCACCGGGCTTCAGGAACATCAGCGAGGAACCCTTGAACACAGGATTGCCCTGCGCCCAGGCGTCTTTGCCCACGGTCACTACGTCGTCCAGGCCAATTTTGTGTTGATCGAGCGCATGATCAATCACCAACCCGGTCATCAGTTTGGTCAGGCTGGCCGGATTGCGCCGCTCGTCCGCATTGTTCTCCGCCAGTACCTGACCGGTGGTGTAATCCATCAATACATAAGAGGCCGCGTCTATCGCCGGCGGTGTATTGAGAGGAAAACTGAGTGGCGCATCCGCCGCCTGTACCGCCAACGGCAGCAGAATTCCGGTTATCACAGACAATACTGAATGCTTCACTCATCCATCCTTAAATAAAATTCTAATATAATCCGCGAGATAGACTGCCCTAAAGCGGCGCGTAGCGGAATCATTAGTCTTTTGCAGGGCATAACATAGTGAAACTATTTGTATGTCCGGCTGAGGACCCGAACAGCGAGCGATAAACCCGCTCTATGCCGCGATTACCCAATTCTATTAGACGCTTATGCCGTACCCACCTAAACTTGCGACATAAATACTTAAAACGATTAAAAAATAATTTACTTTTTAGCTACAACACATGTGAAGAAAATCATGAAATTCAAACCGTCCATAAAGCCGTATACCGGCGCAGCAGGTGGCTGGGGTTCACTCGAAGCCACCACCCGTTACGTGCTCGACAGCAAACAGGCACTGAAAAACCTGCGCAATCTGATGCGCGTGAATAAGGTCCGCGGCTTCGACTGCCCGGGCTGCGCCTGGGGCGACGACAATCACAGTACCTTCAGTTTCTGCGAAAACGGCGCCAAGGCAGTCAGTTGGGAGGCCACGCGCAATGCGGTTGAACCGGCATTTTTCGCCGCCCACAGCGTCAGTGCCCTGCAACAGCAAAGCGACTATTTCCTCGAGTATCAGGGCCGCATTACCCATCCGATGCGCTATAACGCCGAAACTGACCATTACGAGCCGATCGGTTGGCCGGAGGCGCTGACGTTGATTGCCCACCACATCAAACAGATGGATAATCCGAATCAGATCGAACTCTATACCTCCGGCCGCGCCAGCAACGAGGCGTCTTATTTGTATCAGCTGTTCGGCCGCATGCTCGGCACCAGCAATTTCCCCGACTGCTCGAATATGTGCCATGAGGCCAGCGGCGTCGGGTTGAAACAAAGCATCGGCGTGGGTAAAGGCACCATTCGCATGGATGACTTTGAAAAAGCCGACGCCATCTTTGTGTTCGGCCAAAACCCCGGCACCAACCATCCGCGCATGTTGCACAGCCTGAAAAATGCCGCCGGTCGTGGGGCGCGTATCGTTAGTTTTAACACCCTGCGCGAACGCGGTCTGGAGCGCTTCGCCGATCCGCAAAACCCGATTCAAATGTTAACGCCGACATCTTCGCCAATAAGTTCAGCTTATTTTCAGCCCAACCTTGGCGGGGATATGGCGGCAGTGCGCGGCATGGTGAAAGCGCTGCTGGAAAACCATCGCCAGCGTTTGTCCTCCGGTGAACCTGGCCTGTTCGATTTGGCGTTCATTGAGCAGCACAGCGTCGGCGTGGAAAGCTACCTGGCGCAAGTGGATGCCACCTCCTGGGATCACATCATCCAACAGTCTGGCCTCAGCGAGGTGCAGTTGCGGCAGGCGGCGGCGATTTATCAGGGTGCCGAGCGGGTGATTTGCACCTGGGCGATGGGCATCACTCAGCATAAGCATTCGGTGCCGACGGTGCGCGAGATAACCAATCTGCAACTGCTGTTCGGTCAGTTGGGCAAACCGGGCGCCGGCCTGTGCCCGGTGCGCGGCCACAGCAACGTACAGGGCAACCGCACCATGGGCATTGACGAGAAATCGCCCAAGGCGCTGCTCGACAGCCTGGAAAAACATTTCAACTTCTCCCCACGACGCGAGCCTGGCCATAACACGGTAGAGGCCATCGAAGCGATGCTGCGCGGTGAAGTGAAGGTGCTGTTGGCGCTGGGCGGCAATCTGGCGGCGGCGGCACCGGATACCGAACGCACCGCCCGCGCCCTGCGCTGCTGCGACCTGACGGTGCATATCAGCACCAAGCTCAACCGCAGCCATCTGGTCACCGGTAAAGACGCGCTGATCCTGCCAACGCTGGGGCGTACCGAGCAGGATCTGCAGGCCAGTGGCCCGCAGTACATCACGGTGGAAGATTCATTCAGTATGGTTCACGCCTCCGAAGGCGTCGGTAAACCGCTGGCAGATACCCAACGGTCAGAAACCGCCATTGTTTGCGGCATCGCCGATGCGGTGCTGGGCAACAAGCCGTTGGACTGGCTGGCGCTGGCGGATGACTATTCGCTGATCCGCGACCATATCGCCGCCACCGTTCCCGGTTTCGAGGATTTCAACCGTCGCTGCGATCAACCCGGCGGTTTCTATTTGGGTAATGCCGCCGCCGAATTGCGTTTCGCCACGCCTAGCGGTAAAGCGGAATTCAGCGCAGCCTCGCTACCAGAGAGCCTGCTCCCGGAGTTCGACGGCAAAAAAGCGCCCTTTACGCTGCAAACACTGCGTTCCCACGATCAGTACAACACCACCATCTACGGGTTGGACGACCGCTATCGCGGCGTGTATGGCCAGCGTGAAGTACTGTTCATCCACCCGGAAGATCTGGCGGCCTTGGACATGCAGGACGGTGAATTGGTGGAGATCGAAACCCTGTGGAATGACGGCGTCATCCGCAAGGTGAGCGGTTTCAAACTGGTGAGCTACGATATTCCACGCGGCAACCTGGCGGCCTACTACCCGGAAACCAACCCGCTGGTGCCACTGGCCAGTTTTGGCGACGGTACCGGCACACCGACCTCCAAATCCATCCCGGTGGCGATCCGCCGCTGCACTGCGCAACCAACGCTGCGTATCGCCTGACCTGATGCGCCCGGTTTACGCCGGGCGCGCCAATATTTCCAGGGTCGCCTGCAATTCGGCCGAAAGCTGATGACGGCGCCAGACGAAGTATAAATCGCTCACTCCTTCCTCTCCCATTTCCACCACCTTCAATTCCGGTGCAGGCAGGATCAGTGGCAGCAGCGAACCGGGGATGCAGGCTACCCCACAGCCGGCCTTTACGCAGGCCGCCATTGCGGTATAAGACTCCATTTCCAGCGTCATGCGCGGTTTCAGGTTACGCGAAGCCAGCCAGTGATCGACCTTGAGGCGAAACGAACACTCGCGGCTGAAGGTATAAAACTCCAGTTCTGACAGCGTGGCGGCATCGGGCTGTGCTACCGCGGCCGGCATCAGCAGCACCAGCCGCTCGTCAAAGGCCTTCTGGCTGGCTAACAGAGGATGCTCAATCGGTCCGTCGGTGATAGCCAGATCGAGCTCACTGTCAATCAGCATTCGTTCCAATACCAGCGAATCGCGGCTCAGCACGTTGACCTGCAACTGCGGTTGCAGGCGGCGCAGTTGAGCGATGCGCGCCGGCAAATGGCTGACCAGCGAGAAATCCAGCGCGCCAAGATTCAGCAACCCCTGCGGTTGCTCCCCGACGAACAGTTGTCGGCTGCGCTCGGCTTGCATCACGATATCGCGCGCCTGCTGGTAAAACAGCCTGCCTCGCGGGTTTACGTACAGCCGGTTCTTGTCGCGAAAAAACAGATCTCCACCCAGCGTTGTCTCCAGTTCGCGGATGCGCAGGGTAACGTTGGAGGGCACGCAGTGCAGCTCCCGTGCAGCGGCGGCAATGGTCTTATGCTCAACCAGGGCGCAGAAAAATTTGAGCTGGCTCAGTTTCATTAAACATTCACTTTTAGTAATGATCTTACTTAAAAACAATCACTTTAGATTAGCATCGATTTGCCCTACAGTTCTGTCGACAACCTGAGGAGAAACCCAATGCCACTGAACGACCTATTGACGCTGCCGGGCGTTGCCGCTCAACCGGATGCGGTCACCGACGGCTACGTGTTCAACCACACCATGATCCGCGTGAAGGACCTGACCAAAGCGCTGGATTTCTATACCCGCGTGCTGGGCTTTACCCCGGTTTACCTGGAAGAGTTTCGGGAGGCGGCCTTTACCATCTGTTATCTGACACGCAGCCCGCGCGAGCAGATCCCGCAGGATGACGAAGAGCGCAAACGCTGGGCCCTGAGCCAACCGGGCATTCTGGAACTGACCTACAACCACGGCACCGAACAGCAGGCCGATTTCCGCTATCACAATGGCAATAGCGAGCCGCGCGGCTTTGGCCATCTGTGCGTGACGGTGCCGGACGTGCGTGTCGCCTGCGAGCGTTTTGAGCGCCTTGGCGTGGCCTTCCAGAAGCGCCTGCATGAGGGACGAATGAACTATGTGGCATTCATCCGCGATCCGGATGATTACTGGATTGAGATCCTGCAGCCAACGCCGCTGCTGGACTGATTCGCAGCCCTTCCCCCCGGCCCTCTGTGCCGGGGTTTTACTTTACCTCCCTTGATTGGCCGCTATTGGGCAAAATCGCGCGCCAACGCAGGAAAACCGTGACGTTAGGCTTGCCCGCAGCGGGTGATTCGCGTAAAACTGTCTGCCGCAAATCTTGCCACTCACAACCCATTCACTGGACGATATGTTTCAAGATAACCCGCTGCTGGCGCAGCTTAAACAGCAACTTCACTCTCAGACCCCACGCGTTGAAGGCGTAGTAAAAGGGACTGAGAAAGGCTTTGGCTTTCTTGAGGTCGACGGTCAAAAGAGCTATTTCATCCCACCGCCGTACATGAAGAAAGTCATGCATGGGGATCGCGTGATCGCCACCCTGCACACCGAGAAAGAACGCGAAATCGCCGAGCCGGAAACCCTGGTCGAGCCATTCCTTTCGCGCTTTGTCGGCCGCGTGCAAAAGCGTGATGACCGCCTGTCCATTGTGCCCGATCATCCGTTGCTGAAAGACGCAATTCAGTGTCGCCCGGTGCGTGAACTGACCCATAACTTCCAGGCCGGTGACTGGGCGGTAGCGGAAATGCGCCGCCACCCGTTGAAAGGCGATCGCGGTTTCAACGCCGATCTGACCCACTTCATCACCGACGGCGAAGACCATCTGGCCCCTTGGTGGGTCACGCTGGCTCGCCATAACCTGGAAAAAGAAGCGCCGGAGATGGTTGCCATCAGCGAGCCGGACGCCGCGTTGCAGCGTGAAGATCTGACCGCGCTGAATTTTGTCACCATTGACAGCGCCAGCACCGAAGATATGGACGATGCGTTGTTCGTTCAGGACAACGGCGACGGCTCACTGCAACTGACCATCGCCATTGCCGACCCAACCGCTTACGTAGCGCAAGGCAGCCCGCTGGATGATATCGCCCGCAAGCGTGCCTTCACCAACTATCTGCCGGGTTTCAACATTCCTATGTTGCCGCGCGACCTGTCTGATAACCTGTGCTCTCTGCGCCCGAACGAACGCCGTCCGGTACTGGCTTGCCGCGTCACCATAGGTGCCGATGGCGCGTTGGGTAACGACATTCATTTCTTTGCCGCCGAGATCGAGTCAAAAGCCAAACTGGTTTATGACGAAGTATCCGACTGGCTGGAAGGCATTGCCGGCTGGCAACCGCCAAGCGACGAGATTGCACAGCAAATCACCCTGTTGAAACGCGTCTGCGATGCCCGTAACGCCTGGCGCCACCAACATGCCCTGGTGTTCAAGGATCGTCCTGACTACCGCTTTGTTCTGGGCGAAAAAGGCGAAGTGCTGGAAATCATCACCGAACAACGCCGCAGCGCCAACCGCATCGTTGAAGAGTGCATGATTGCCTCCAACGTCTGCGCCGCCATCATGCTGCGCGATCGTCTGGGCTTCGGGATTTACAACGTGCATACCGGTTTCGATCCGGCGTTGGTTGAGCAGGCGGTTACCGTGCTGCAAGCCAACGGCGTGGAAGCCGATGCCGAGAAACTGCTGACGCTGGACGGGTTCTGCGAACTGCGCCGTCATCTCGACTCGCAACCGACCCAGTTCCTCGACAGCCGTATCCGCCGTTTCCAGACTTATGCCGAGATCAGCACCACGCCGGGCCCGCATTTCGGCCTGGGACTGGAAGCCTACGCGACCTGGACCTCACCGATCCGTAAATACGGCGACATGGTCAACCACCGTCTCCTGAAAGCCATCATCGCCGAACAGTCCGCCGAAAAACCGCAGGACGAAGTGACGGTCCAATTGGCAGAGCGCCGTCGTCTTAACCGCATGGCGGAGCGTGACGTCGGTGACTGGCTGTATGCGCGTTACCTGAAAGACAAAGCCGGTACCGATGAGCGCTTCAATGCGGAAATCATCGACGTGACCCGCGGTGGTCTGCGCGTGCGCCTGCTGGACAACGGTGCCGTCGCCTTTATCCCTGCGCCGTTTATTCACGCGGTGCGTGATGAAATGGTCTGCAGCCAGGATACCGGCACGGTCCAGGTGAAAGGCGAAGTCGTCTATCGCCAGAGCGATACCCTGGAGGTCAACATCGCCGAAGTGCGTATGGAAACCCGCAGCGTGATCGCCCGCCCTGCGGCCTGACGTTTCTCTCTGCAAGACAGTCGACGCCGGCGATGAAAATCGCCGGCGTTTTTTTGCCTCCTCTTCGGGTTATTGCAGCCTGTCGCCACCGGTTTCCCGCAGCAGCGGCAGTGCCAGCAACGAAATCACGGTAGCCAGCATCAGATAGCCGGCAGGCGCCAGCAGCGAACCGCTCAGGGCGATCGACTGCGAGGCGATGTACTGGGCAAATCCACCGAAAATCGCTACGCCCAGGCTATACACCAGCGCAAATCCCAATGCGCGGATGCGCTGGGGGAACAGTTCGGAAATCATCAGCAAGGTCGGTACCGAGCCCAGAGTAGTCAGGCTGACCATCAGCACCACTACGCTCAGCAACACCGCCGGATGCGGCACCTCATTTAACAGCCAGAAAACCGGCAACGACAGCAGCAAAATGGCGATGCGTGCCCAGAGAATCAGCGGCAGTCTGCCGTAGCGATCGCACCAGTGGCCCACCAGTAAGCTGCCGCCAAAGGTCACCGCCCCCGCCAACAACATGGCGGCATAGCCGTGGGATTGCGCCATGCCGAGGTACTTCACCGCATAGGTGCCGAGATAATACATTGAGATGTAAGTAGCCACGGTCGCGCCGATGGTCAACATCACGCCGAGCACAACCGCCCGTGAATGTTGACGCAAGTGCGGTGGTGCCTGCGGTTCTTTCGCCGCGTGCGGCCGATCGTTCTCCAGACTGAGCCGCAGCCAGCAGCCGATTGGCGCCAACGCCACGCCGATAAAGAACGGAATGCGCCAACCCCAGCTGGCCATGGCCTCGGGGTCGCCCGACAGTACCGGCAGTGCGGCGCTCAATCCCAGTGCCGTCGCGCCGCCAACGACGCTGGCAATCCCCTGCGTTGCCAGTGTCCAGCTGGAATAAAATCCTCGCCGGTTGGGCGGAGCAGCCTCCACCAGCAGCGACATCGACGCTCCGACCTCCCCACCCGCCGCCACGCCCTGAATCAACCGCGCGGCCACCAGCGTTATCGTTCCCCAATAGCCGGCGGTAGCGTAGGTCGGTGCAAAACCGATCATCGCCGTCCCCAGAGTCATCAGCGAAATCGTCAGAACCATCGCCGATTTTCGCCCGCAGCGATCGGCATAGGCGCCGATCAGAACACCGCCCAGCGGCCGCATAATAAAACTGACGCCAAAGGTGGCGAACGCCAGCAACAGCGCCAGATTCGGATCGCTCGAGGGCGGGAAAAACAGCACGCTGATATAAATAACAAAGAAGTTGTAAATACCGAAATCAAAAAACTCCAGCGCATTGCCGAAGGAGGCGGCGAAAATAACCCGCTTGCCGCCCACCTTCCGCACCGATGTTATTTCCTGATCATTGGAAAGCGTATTTTCACTCATAGTATTTCCCTGAAATCATCAAGCTGATTTATTTTAGATAGGCTTCAGTCAACGCTCCCCAATAATGGCTGCCGGCAGCCAGGCAATCGTCGTTAAAATCGTATCCGGGGTTATGCACCATGCAGCTGCCCTCACCCTTACCGTTGCCGATAATCAAATAACAGCCTTGTGGATGTGCATCGAGCATAAAAGCAAAGTCTTCACTGCCCATCAGCGGTTGGGTGCCGTAGTGAGCGCGCGCGGTGCCAAACTGCTGCTCCGCTACCCTGTGGGCGAAGCGCGTCATCGCTTCGTCATTCATCAGCACCGGCGTGCCGTTGACGTGTTCCACCCGGGCGCAGGCACCAAAGCTTTCCGCCTGCGCCTGCACCAGTGCCGGAATACGCGCCAGCAATGTGGCGCGCGCCTGAGGGTCCAGCGAGCGTACGCTGAGTTTCATCTCTGCACTCTCTGGTATCACGTTGGCCGCTTCACCGGCTTTGATGCTACCGACGGTGATCACCGCGGCCTCCAGCGGGTTTATATTGCGCGAGACGATGCTTTGCAGCGCCACGGTGATATGCGACGCCACCAGCACCGGATCGACCGCCAGGTGCGGGATAGCACCGTGACCGCCGCGCCCCTGCACGCTAATATTGAACTGATCCATCGAGGCCATAAAAGGACCGTGCTGGAAGAAAAACTCGCCGGCCGGCATGCCCGGCATGTTATGCATGGCGAAGATAGCGTCGCAGGGGAACAACTCAAACAGCCCCTGTTCCAGCATGCGGGCGCCGCCGTTGAGCATCTCCTCCGCCGGTTGAAATATCAGATGCAGCGTACCGTTGAAATTGCGCGTCTGTGCCAGGTAGCGGGCAGCGCCGAGCAGCATGGTGGTATGGCCGTCATGGCCGCAGGCGTGCATGCGGTTCGCGATGCGGCTGCTCCAGGGTTTACCGTTGTTCTCCGTAATCGGCAACGCGTCCATGTCAGCGCGCAGCCCGAGGCGTTTTTCGCCGCACCCCTGTCGCAGGGTGCCCACCACGCCGGTGCCCGCCAGCCCGCGATGCACCTCATAACCCCACGCGCTCAAATAGTCCGCCACCAGATCGCTGGTGCGAAACTCTTCAAAACCCAGCTCCGGGTGTCGATGAATATCGTGCCGAATTGCCGTCAATTGAGATAAATAACCGCCGATCATTTTATCTATCATAATTAAACTCCTTTTTTTTCTTTATTATTTGCGAGATGAATAATTGAATGCTCTTTTGAAAGGAAAGGTATAACACGGTATTAATTATTTTTTTCGCCAGCTTGACGACATGGCAATTAATAATCCGCTGACCGAGGTTTTCGACAATAAAACGACGATTATCCGCTGAGGGGAAATTAAAACTGCAGAATGAAAAGCTGTATCAGACGGTTTCCTCGGCATCCTGCACCACCGACGCTCATCACCTTGTTTTTACAATAAAACCCCACTTGGTTCACATTTCTCGTCCAACCTGCTTCTGTTCAGCGCCAAAACTCCTATTTTTAATCTGTATTCATTCTCTATAAGAACATCTCTTTCTTTATCTCTGCACACCAAGGAGTTGTTGATCATGAAAAACGTCAAGTCCGGGATCATCTGGCTGGTGGTGGCGTTAGTCGGCGCATTTGCCTTCTCCATGCTGGCGCTCAGCCGCGGGGAGCATGTTAACGCGGTCTGGCTGGTGGTGGCTGCCGTTGCCTGTTATAGCATCGCTTACCGTTTCTATAGCCTGTTCATCGCCAAAAAAGTGTTTGAGCTTGACGATCGCCGCATGACGCCGGCGGAGCGTCGCAACGATGGCCTGGACTATGTCCCCACCAACAAGTGGGTGCTGTTCGGTCACCACTTTGCCGCCATCGCCGGCGCGGGGCCACTGGTTGGGCCGATTCTGGCCGCTCAGATGGGCTTTTTGCCGGGCACCATCTGGATCCTGGTCGGCGTTATGCTGGCCGGGGCGGTGCAGGACTTCCTGATCCTGTTCATTTCTACCCGCCGCGACGGCCGTTCGCTGGGTGAAATGGCCAAACAGGAACTGGGTGCCTTCGCCGGGGTGATCACCATGCTTGGCGCATTGGGCGTGATGATCATCATTCTGTCTGCCTTGGCTCTGGTGGTAGTAAAAGCGCTGGCCGACAGCCCATGGGGCCTGTTCACCATCGCCGCCACCATTCCTATCGCGCTGTTTATGGGAATATACATGCGCTTTATCCGTCCGGGGAAAATCGCCGAAATCTCGGTGGTCGGCTTCGTACTGATGCTGCTGGCGATCATTTATGGCGGCAACGTGGCGCAACACCCCTACTGGGGGCCCTTCTTTACGCTGCATGGCACCACCCTGACCTGGGTGCTGGTGATCTACGGTTTCGTCGCTTCGGTGCTACCGGTATGGCTGCTGCTGGCGCCACGTGATTATCTTTCCACCTTTATGAAGATTGGCGTCATTATCGGGCTGGCGATAGGCATTGTCTTTGCCATGCCGGAAATGAAAATGCCTGCGGTATCGCGCTTTATCGATGGCAGCGGCCCGGTATTCGCCGGTTCACTGTTCCCGTTCCTGTTTATCACTATCGCCTGCGGTTCGATTTCCGGTTTCCATGCGCTGGTGTCCAGCGGGACCACCCCTAAACTGGTAGAGCGCGAAAGCCATATTCGTTTTATCGGTTATGGCGCCATGCTGATGGAATCCTTCGTGGCCATCATGGCGCTGATTTGCGCTTCGGTGATCGACCCCGGCGTTTATTTCGCCATGAACTCTCCGGCGGCGCTGATTGGCACCACGGTGGAAAACGCCTCGCAGGTCATCAACAGCTGGGGCTTTGTCATTACGCCGGAAACCCTGACGATGATCGCCAAAGACGTGGGCGAGCATTCGATCCTGTCGCGCGCCGGTGGCGCACCGACCTTTGCTGTAGGGATGGCGCACATCATCACCGAAGTGTTTAACAGCCGCGCGATGATGGCGTTCTGGTATCACTTCGCCATTCTGTTTGAGGCGCTGTTCATTCTGACCGCCGTCGATGCCGGCACCCGCGCCTGCCGCTTTATGGTGCAGGATCTGGTTGGCGTGGCAATCCCTCGGCTGGCCAACAACCGTTCATGGTTCGGTAATCTGGCAGGTACGACGGTGGCCGTAGCCGGTTGGGGTTTCTTCGTTTATCAGGGTGTGGTCGATCCGCTTGGCGGCATCAACACCCTGTGGCCGCTGTTTGGTATCGGCAACCAGATGCTGGCCTCAATGGCGTTGATCCTCGGCACCGTGGTGCTGTTTAAAATGAAAAAACAGCGCTACGCCTGGGTGACCATTCTGCCAACCGTTTGGTTGTTCATTACCTCGATGACCGCCGGCTGGCAAAAAATCTTCCACGAGAAACCCAGCATCGGCTTCCTGGCGCAGGCGAAGAAATTCTCAGCCGGCATTGAGCAAGGCACCCTGATTGCCCCGGCCAAGACACTGAAAGATATGGAAACCATAGTGTTCAGTAATCAGATTAACGCCGCGCTTTGCGCTTTCTTTATGCTGGTGGCGGTGACCATGCTGGTTTCTGCATTCTTTGTGATCCGCCGTGCGCTGAACGCCAGCCAGCCTACGGCGAACGAGTCGCCAGTCACCTTTCGTGAAGAGACTGGCAAGATCTAAACGTTAAGGACACTCTCGCAAGGGCGCTGCGGCGCCCTTTTTTTGATTATTTCACCACCGCCATATGTTCTCGCATGGCAGCTCTGGCCTTGGCGCGTTTCGACCAGATCGCAGTTACGATCGGCACCAGAATCGAGGTGACAATCACCGACGTCGCCACCAAGGCCGTCGCAGCCGGGGCTATCGCCTTGAACTGCGGCACCATTTCAGCAATCAGCACCGGCGTCGCCACCGCAGCGCCGGCAGAGCTGGATGCGGCCACGCCCGCCGTGCCGTCACCCCCGCCAATCAGCTTATCGGCAATAATCAGCGGGATGCCGGTAATCACTATTACCGCTACGCCCAGCAGGATGCCCAACAGCCCGGTTTGCGCTATCACCGCAAGATCGATGGTGTTGCCAAGCGCAAAGGCAAAGAACGGGATTAACGTCTGCACCGCCTTGCCGAAGAATTCGCGCAGTTCGGGATCGAGGTTACCCAGCGCAAACCCGACCAGGAATGGCAACACAGCACCGACAAACACGTGAGGTTCGAACGAGGCTATTCCGGCGGTACCGAGGATAATCATGGTCATCAGCGGCCCGGATTCCAGCGACATCAGCACAAAAGCGCCCGCCTCTTCCTTACTGCCGTATTGTTGCATCACCGAGGCATACAAACCGCCGTTGGTCATGTCCATCGCCGCCACCAGCGCCAGCGTCGACAGGCCGGCGAAAAAACCGACTTCGACACCGTTTTCGGGCATTACCCGCGATGCCACTGCCGCCACCATCCAAGCCACCGCGACCTTGGTCACCACCAGCGTGCCGGATTTACGCAATACCGTACCGGTGGCACTCAGCTTGATTGAGGCCCCCATACAGAAAAACCATACCGCCAGAATCGGCACCGTGCCGCTAATGAGCCCGTTGGTGAAGGAACCGAAATATTTCCCGGCGCCTGGCGCAAAGGTATGACACACCGCGCCAATGAACAGCGGTACCAGCATCATGCCGCCAGGGATCTTGTCTATCGCACGCTTAATCTGCATCACTCATTCCACCTTGCTGTTGAATTGTTAAAGCAACGCACCGCTGACAGCAGCCTTTCCAACCGGCACGCTTCGTGATGATTGGCTCACTCAAGCTAACTGTTCAACGAGGGAATAAAAGTGATCGAAAGCATAAAATTAAAACATTGTTTTGAATTTAAAGATCCATTATTTCAAAATTAAATCGTACTCACAAAAAAGGCGGCCAAAGCCGCCTCTTGCCACTGAAAAAAGGATTAGTTAAGCAGGTTGGTACCGAATGCCCCCAGCCAATCCTGCTCGAACTTTTCGACCGCCGCCTGCACCGCCGGAGCAACAAGGAACTGTTCGGCCACATCGACCGGCAAGGTAATGGCCTGACAGCCCGCCAACAGGCACTCCAACGCCTGCCGTGGCGTCTTGAAGCTGGCGGCCAGCACCCGGGTGCCCGGCGCATGCAGCGTCAGCAATTGCTGCAGCTCGTGCACCATTTCGATACCGTCTCCGCCCTGTGCGTCCAGCCGGTTAACGTAGGGGGCCACATACTCCGCACCGGCCAACGCCGCCAATAGCCCCTGACCGGCGCCATAAATCGCCGTACCCAGCGTAGGTATCGACATCGATTTCAGTTTTTTAATCGCCGCCAGCCCCTCGGCGGTCGCCGGGATCTTGACTACCAGGCCAGGCACTCGCTGATGAAGCAGCGCCGCCTCCGCCACCATGCGCTCGGCGTCGTTGGCCATCACTTGGGCAAACAGTTTGCCGGTACCGCCCAGTGCATCACGCAGCGCCGGCAGTACTTCCCAAATGGGTTTCCCCTCTTTAGCGACAATGCTCGGATTGGTGGTGACGCCGTGCAACGGCAGAATGCGCGCCAGGCGTTTTACTGCATTCACATCAGCGGTATCGAGATAAAGCTCCATTACGAACTCCTGAATCTTCTGTGGGCGAATTCAAACTCTCATCATAGTAGGACAAAAGAACTCATGATTTTTGATCGCAATCAAATCAATTTTCATTCAAAACAACGTTAATGGGAAAAGTAGAGCAACTGAATGGCAGAGGGTTGATGATCTTCACTTCGTGACGCTGGATAATCCGCTTTCTTTACCTCATCATCCTCTGACGCGCAGGATGATATTATGGCGCGAACAGAACATACTATTTCAACAATAAATTTTAGCGGCCGCACATTGGTAGTCGCGCATCAGGTCGATATGAATTCAAGACAACAAACAATTCTGCAGTTGGTAAACGAACGTCGAAGGATCAGCGTCAGCGATCTGTCGCGCACCACCGGGGTTTCAGAGGTCACTATCCGTCAGGATTTGAACCTGCTGGAAAAGCGCAGCTATCTGAAACGGGTGCACGGTTCCGCGCTGGCGCTGGAAAGCGACGACGTCGATGCGCGTATGATGTCCAATTTTGCTCTCAAACAGAAGCTGGCGCAGTTTGCCGCTTCGCAGGTTAACGACGGCGAAACCATCTTTATAGAAAATGGCAGTACCAATGCGCTGTTGGCGCGCTATATCGCCGAACGCAAAAGCATCACGCTGATCACCGTCAGCCACTATATCGCCAATCTACTGAAAGAGAGCGATTGTGAGGTGATAGTGCTGGGTGGCATGTATCAGAAAAAGAGTGAGACCGTGGTCGGGCCGCTGACACGCATGTGCATCCAGCAGGTTCATTTCAGCAAGGCGTTTATCGGCATTGACGGTTACCATGCGGAAACCGGCTTTACCGGCCGCGATATGATGCGCGCCGACGTGGTCAACGCCGTGCTGGCGAAGGGTATGGAAAATATCGTGCTGACAGATTCGTCCAAGTTTGGTCAGATCCAACCCAATCCGTTGGCTCAGCAAGGAAAGATTGATCGTGTGATCACCGATTCACGCCTGGAACCGGAATACCAGCATCAGTTGAAACGCCAGGGAATACGGCTGGATAGAGTCAGCGATTAAACCTCATCTGAAACGGCAGGCGGGCACCGTTCGGTTGCCCGCCTGATGATCACTGCCCGTAATAGGCGTTTTTGCCGTGCTTGCGCAGGTAGTGTTTATCCAGCAACGTTTGCTGCATATTCTCCAGACCAGGCGTGAGTTGGCGTGAAAAAATCCCCATATAGGCAATTTCTTCCAGCACCACGGCATTGTGCACCGCGTTATCCGCGTCTTTGCCCCAGGTAAACGGGCCGTGCGAATGCACCAACACTGCCGGCATGCTGGCCGGATCCAATCGCCTTTCGTGGAAGGCTTCGACAATCACCCTGCCGGTCTCCCATTCATAACGCCCGGCAATTTCCTCATCCCGCATGGTTCGCGTACAGGGAATGTCACCGTAGAAATAATCGGCATGAGTGGTGCCCCAGGCGGGAATATCCTGGCCGGCCTGCGCCCAGATGGTGGCGTGCCGCGAATGGGTGTGCACAATGCCGCCGACCGCCTCGAACTCGAGATACAATGCCCGGTGGGTATCACTGTCTGAAGAAGGTTTTTTATTGCCCTCCACCACGTTGCCGCTTTCCAGTTCCACCACCACCATATCGTCACGGGTCATTAGCGCATATTCCACCCCGGAAGGTTTGATCACCATCAGCCCTGTCTGGCGATCGATGGCGCTGACGTTGCCCCAAGTGAAGGTCACCAGATGATGGCGCGGCAATGCCAGATTCGCTTCCAATACCTGCTGTTTAAGATCGTTAAGCATTTGTCTTTCCCGGTTAAGCCTGCCTGCGAATATTGTCGGTAGGCTGGCGACGGGGCGGTATGGCATAAATCGCTGAAGACCGCGTAGGCTTCTGCTGGATGCGGAGTTCTGCGGGGTTAACGATGCTTCGCTTATAGGAAAGAAAGAGAAACAGGCGTCTGGAATTTAGGACTATTTACCTGTTTATTGATCAACGGTAGCTTATAGTGAATTTGGGCAGAGAGACCGCTTTCAACTTTTTAATGTTCTGCCTTTAACAAATAATGCCATTTTTTATATCGATACTGTATGGGAGCCGATAGCAGGCCGAATTTATGGTTCACGCCTATACTTAAAGGGCACTTCCATATAGCCAATGCTAAGGAGAAGTCATTATGATGATTATCAATAAACGTTTCGCCACCGCCGCTCTGGCACTGACTCTGGCGTTTTCACTCAGTGCCTGTTCCAACATGTCCAAACGTGACCGCAACACCGCAATTGGTGCCGGCGCAGGGGCTGTAGGCGGTGCAGTGCTGACCGATGGTAGCGCATTGGGTACGCTGGGTGGGGCCGCCGTTGGGGGCATCATTGGTCATCAGGTTGGAAAATAACCTGCAGGCCACTAATAGATACCTCTGCCGACAGGCTGGCAAAAGCGTTTTCGCTTTGACGTATTAAGCATAATAAAGATTATTTCAGGTCTGTATTACCTTTAATCCATGGTATTTTCGCCACCGATGGGCTCCGGCCCGACAGCACGACCTAAGCCATGCCGCAGCATTGCACCGCGGCATGGCACTCCGCCTGCAGGCGTTAACCGCCCGCCAGCTTGACCTTCATCCCTTTGGCTTCCAGCAACTGCTTGAGGAGATCGCGTTTATCGCCCTGGATCTCGATCACCGCGTCTTTGACCGAACCACCGCACCCGCATTTCTTTTTCAGCTCTGCCGCCAGCTTTTCAAGTGCTGCATCGTCCAAATCAATGCCGGTGATCAGGCAAACGCCTTTCCCCTTGCGCCCGCTGGTTTGGCGTTGAATGCGCACGATGCCGTCACCTTTGGCTCGTTGCGGTTTGACCTCTTCTTGCTTGATACGCCCGCTGTCGGTGGAGTAAACCAACCGGCTATTGTCGTCATTCATTTCAAGCCTCCTCAAGCCAGCGAGGCGCGAATAGCGCTCAACGTGGCGGCAGGATCGGCAGATTGGGTGATCGGACGCCCAATCACCATATAATCGACTCCGGCGGCCTGCGCCTGTACCGGCGTCATGATGCGGCGTTGATCGCCGGCTGCGCTGCCTACCGGGCGAATGCCCGGCGTGACCAATTGGAACTGACGCCCACAGACTGCTTTCAGCCGTTCGGCTTCATGCGCTGAACAGACCACGCCGTCCAGCCCGCAATCACGAGTCAGCCGTGCCAGCCGTTCAGCCTGCTCGGCCGGAGAAATGTTAATGCCAATGGCCTGCAGATCCTCCGCCTCCATGCTGGTGAGCACGGTAACGGCGATCAACAACGGCGCCTCTGCGCCATAGGGCAGCAACGCTTCTTTAGCTGCTGTCATCATTCGTGCGCCACCGCTGGCGTGGACGTTGACCATCCATACACCCAGTTCGGCCGCTGCCGCTACCGCATGGGCCGTGGTATTGGGGATATCGTGGAATTTTAAATCCAGGAATACGTCGAAGCCACGCTCGTGCAAATCTCGCACCAGCTGCGGCCCAAACAGGGTGAACATTTCTTTGCCCACTTTTAATCGACAGTCCTGTGGATTAATACGATCGGCAAACGCCAACGCGGCGCCCTTATCGGCATAATCCAGCGCAACGATGATCGGAGATGATTTTAAGTCATTGTTATTAATATTTTTTTCAGACTTCATTTCTTCTACCTTCTTTAAAATGGACATGACCAGGTAACAACCCATCAAACTGACCGCCGCATTCTACATGCCGGCCGGCAGAAATCCCAGCCACAGCGCACCCTGCCGTTAAGTAATGTTAATTCATCGTTCGTCATCAAGCGTCAATAAGCCCCCACAACCACTAGCGCAGGATGCGTAAAGCGCCGTAAAGATGCGTAAATTATCAATCAAATATTTTGAATAAAATACTCAGCATTATCAGATTTCAAATCCATACGGATGCTTTATTATTCAACACATCGGAAGCGAACTGCTTCCAACCTAAACAAACGGACTGGAGTCACCCATGAAAACCATCAAATATTTTGTAGCCGCTACTGCCATCGCCCTGACCTCTTTCGCGACCCTCGCCGCTGAACCGGTCAATTTGCAACAAGCCAACGACCTGGCGCCTGCCGGTGTAGTCTCCGCAGGCCACGCGACGACCCTGAGCAGCCTGGAAGCCAAACTGGCAGCCAAAGCAGAAGCCCAGGGCGCCAGCAGCTACCGCATTATCTCAGCCGGTGGTAACAACCTGCTGAGCGGTACCGCTGTCATCTACAAATAAGTTTTTTCGCCAGAGGGCCCGGCACGCCGGGCTCTGCCTGTTTTCCCGTCATTCCGTTCATTATTCCCGCGCCCCATGTTACATAAATATTAAATTTTTATTACACCCTAGACTCTTACTCATTACTGGCTTAGCTTGAAGGTATCTTCCCGCAGAAAGGCTTCAAAATGAGCGAGATATCTACACTAACCATCAAAATCCCTCTGGAACTCAAAGAGAAAATTCGTGCTATCGCCGCTGAGAATCAACTCTCTCTGAGCGCTGAGGTATGTCAACGCCTTGAAACCAGCTTCGACGTGCCGGTTAAAGCGGAAAAAGCCGCTAAAAAATCGGATGAGCTGCACCACGGCGAAATTGATAATCAGGGAATTGAAGAAGAAATCGAACAGCCTCTGAATCAGAAAGAATTGAAAAAGCTGCGTCAGTTGCTGAAAGGTGGCGTGAAAGCCGGCAAGAAAAAGTAATTACGTATTCTACGAAAAACGGGGCGATAATCGCCCCGTTTTTTATTGCCCATCCAGCCCTCGAATCGGCTTAACCGATGCCCAGGCCCGACATGACGGGCAATGCCAATACAGTGAATGCGCGGTAAAACCGCATTTGTGGCAACGATAGCGCGGCTTGGTACGGATTTGCTCACCCACCATGTCCCGCAACAGCAGCAGGCTCTCTTTTGCACGCCCATCTTCGGCGTCCGCCAGGTGGTAATCCATCAGGCGATAAAACACGCGCATGGTCGGATGGCGTTGTAATTGACGGTTGATATACACCTGAACCACGTCGCGCCCTTCGTGCTGTTCAATGATCTCAGCAAGCATCAGCTCGGCGGTGGCACCGGTATTTTCCTCTACGCAACGCTTGAGGAAGTCCGCCCAGTCCTGCTGATTTTCCAAATGTTGATAACATTCATGCAGCATAGGCAAGGTTTCGCTAACCAGCTCTTTATCCTGGTTCAGCACCCGCTGCAGAGACTCGACCGCTTTGGCGTATTCAGCCTGGGCCATATAGATGCGGCCGAGCATAATCGACACACGGGCGCACTGTTTATCCGCCGAGGCCGCGCGTTTCAGCAGGCTCATCGCCTTATCAAGATCGTCACTGCCCATTGCCTGTAGCGCCAGCTCACAGTAGAAATGCGCGATCTCGATACGTTGTTTGTCTTTACCCAGCTTGACCAGTTTTTCCGCCACGTCGATCGCTTTCAGCCAGTCGCTGGTTGCCTGGTGGATCACCAGCAATTGCTGCAGCGCCGAGATGCGGAAATCCTCTTCGCCGACCAACTGGCCGAACATGTCTTCCGCGCGATCGTACATGCCGGCGGCCATATAGTCGCGCCCCAGCTGTTGCACCGCCAGCAGGCGTTGTTCGAAGGTCAGGGAAGCGCTTTCCATCAGCGCCTGATGAATGCGTATTGCGCGGTCGACCTCGCCGCGCGAGCGGAACAGGTTACCCAGCGTCAGGTGGGCCTCAACGGTGGTGCTATCCTCTTTCAACATATCGAGGAACAGATCGACCGCTTTATCCTGTTGATTGGAAAGCAGGAAGTTCACCCCGGCCACGTATTCACGCGACAGACGGTTGGCTTCCTGTTGTTTATCCTGTTGAGCACTTCTGCGCCCCATGTACCAACCGTACGCGGCAGCCACGGGCAGCAACAGAAACAACAGCTCTAACATAGAAGATTATTCCTTGCTGACAACGGACTGAGCTGCCGGCTCAGCAGGTTGTTCAAGCTGCAGTTCCAGCCTCTTGATTTTGCGTTCGGCTCGCCCCAGCGCAATGCGGGTACGCAGATAGAACAGGCCGCAAATGACCCAACCGAGAACAAAACCGGCGCCAAACAACGCAGCCAACAGGGTCGATATACGATAATCACCCTGCGCAACCAGGTAATTAAAACTCACAACCTGATCGTTATGCGCGCCCAACGTGACAGAAATCACGAAAACCACCAGAACCAACAAAAAAATCAGCAAATATTTCACATTCTTTCCCGCGATGCCGAGTTAATCGGATGAATTATACCCGATGTATTTCAAGTTGCCGCCTGGCGGCGACTTGAAAGACGAAAGGTATATGCCAATGCGTGGCGTCCCTCCCATTAAGTTAGCATTTCCTATCGTGCCTGGGAAACCCTGCGGCACGATAAAACCAGATATCTGCCGGCATATTCGGCAGTAAATGGCCCCTCCAGGGAAATTAATGAGAAAGCTTCTCAAAACAATGAATTTATAAAGATATGGGGGCTGCCACAGGAATTGCAATGATTGACGAATGTAAGAGATTAATACGGCGCCTGCCCGGCGCCGCGATAAGTGACTACGTCACCTAATGTTTGCTTCCGGACGTTCTTTCCACCACTTCCTGTTGCTCCTGAGGAGGCAACGTCAGCGGACCAAACCAGCGTTGCGCCAGCCAACAAGCAATCGTCACCAGCAGCCAACTGATCAATGTCGCCATCGCCAGGTCGCGCGGCCAGTGCATGCCCAGCAGCAACCGGCTGCCCATCACTCCGGTCGCCCACAGCATCAGCAATGCGACGGTTTTATAATGGCGGCGCGGCCACAATAACCCCACACCCAGCAATGCCCAGGTGGCGGCGAACAGGGTATGCCCTGACGGGAAGGCAAAACCGGTTTCAAATTGCCAATGCTTGCTAAGCCAGACGGGCACCAGCGGCTGATCCTGCAACTGTTCCGCTACCAGCGCGCTGCGCTCTTTGCGATGCAACGAGTAAAAGTATTTTCCGTCCACGCCATGGTTTTGCTCCAGCCAGACGACAAACGGCCGCGGCTCCTGTACCCGGTCCTTGATCAGGGATTTTACGCCCTGGCCGATCAATACCGCGGCAGAGAGCAAAATGACCAGGCCGATGGCCGCCTTGAGACGAAAGCGCAGACACCAAAGAAACCAGACGGAGAGAATGACGCTGGTGATAATCCCCCACGGCGAGGTCACGGTTTCGGTCACCCAATAAAGGCCTCTCAGCACCTGTTCGTTACCGCCCGGCTGCCATTGCCAGCCGGATAGCCATACTGCCAGCGGCATCAGCAACAGCACTATCGCACCCGCTGCCGTGCGTTTCGCTATCTCAAACATTCCACGTTTCCTTTGTTTTAGCCAAGGGTCAGTGTAACAATCTTGCAATATCGATAACACTCGAAAAATTAAACAGATAAAAAACCTATCGCAATAATAATGGGCTGAAAACGCCGGATGCTGGTTTGCTGAGCACCGCAGGGCAAGAAGTTATGGCAAAATAGCCGATAATTAACGAAATAGAGATCGTCGTTGCACGTTTTAATACTGGTCAGGTCACTGCGTCGGACGTAGGATGCGCAACAATGATTGAATCGGATGTGTTTGTGGAGAGCAACATGCAGCTTAAACGGGTGGCAGAGGCAAAACTGCCAACACCTTGGGGCGATTTCCTGATGGTAGGATTCGAAGAACTGGCTACCGGGCACGATCATCTGGCGCTGGTCTTCGGTGATATTGCCGGCTCGACGCCGGTACTCTCACGCGTACATTCTGAATGTCTGACCGGCGACGCGTTATTCAGCCTGCGCTGCGACTGCGGTTTTCAACTGGAAGCCGCGCTGGAACATATCGCGGAAGAAGGCCGCGGCATCCTGCTCTACCACCGCCAGGAAGGTCGCAATATCGGTTTGCTGAACAAGATCCGCGCTTATGCCCTGCAGGACAAGGGGGCCGATACCGTAGAGGCCAACCATCAACTCGGCTTTGCCGCTGACGAACGTGATTTCACCCTGTGTGCGGACATGTTCAAATTGCTGGGCGTGGACGCGGTGCGTTTGTTGACCAACAACCCGAAAAAGGTGGAGATCTTGACCGAGGCGGGAATCAACATCACCGAGCGCGTACCCTTGATCGTCGGCCGCAATCCAAAAAATGAACGCTACCTGGCGACCAAAGCCGCCAAAATGGGCCATTTGCTGGACCAGAAGTAATTTCCCTCCCAAAAATCAGGGCGCCATAAAAGGCGCCCTTCTTATTACCGCATTCTTACAACATTTTCCTGATCACATAGTGCAGGATGCCATCGTTCTCGTAATAGGTCAGTTCATTGCCGGTATCGATACGGCAACGGGTATTAACCACGTCCTGGCGACCGTCCGCGTAAGTGATATGCACTGGCACCGTCTGCCCCGGTTTCAGCGTTTGCAAGCCACTTACGCTGATCTGCTCATCCCCGCTCAGCCCCAGCGTTTTGCGGTTGACGCCTGCCGGGAACTCCAGTGGCAGAATGCCCATACCGATCAGATTGGAGCGATGGATACGCTCAAAGGACTCGGCAATCACCACACGAACCCCCAGCAAGCGAGGCCCCTTCGCCGCCCAATCGCGGCTGGAGCCGGAGCCGTACTCTTTCCCGGCAATGACCGCCAGTGGCACCTGCTCCTGCTGATACTGCATCGCAGCATCGTAGATCGGCAGCTGATTTTGCGAAGGAATATGGCGGGTGTAACCCCCTTCAACTCCCGGCACCATTTCGTTGCGGATGCGGATATTGGCAAAGGTGCCGCGCATCATCACTTCATGGTTACCGCGGCGCGAGCCGTATGAGTTAAAGTCCTGGGCCGCGACACCGCGATCGCTCAGGTAGCGTCCCGCCGGGCTGTCGCGCTTGATATTCCCCGCCGGGGAGATGTGGTCGGTGGTCACGGAATCCGCCAGAATGGCAAGAATGCGCGCATTCTTGATATCCTGCACCGGGTCCGGTTTCACCTGCATGGTGCTGAAGAACGGCGGGTGGCGAATATAGGTGGAATCGGCCTGCCACTGATAAGTGGCCGAACCGGCAACCTGAATCGCCTGCCAATTGGCGTCACCGTCAAACACCGCGCCATATTCCTTGTGGAACATTTCGGTGCGAACCTGCTCCACCGCCAGAGCGATGTCCTGGCTGCTCGGCCAGATATCCTTCAGATAAACCGGCTTGCCGTCACGCCCGTCACCTAGCGGCTCTTTGGTCAGATCAATCTTCATGCTTCCGGCCAGTGCATAGGCTACCACCAGCGGCGGCGAGGCCAGCCAGTTGGTTTTCACCAGCGGGTGGATGCGCCCTTCGAAGTTGCGGTTACCCGACAGCACAGCGCCAACGGTAAGATCGCCCTCTTTGATCGCCTGCTCGATGGGTTCAGGCAATGGTCCGGAGTTGCCGATACAGGTGGTACAACCATAGCCCACCAGATTAAAACCCAGCTCTTCAAGGTATGGCGTCAGCTTGGCGCTGTCGAAATAGTCGGTGACCACCTTGGAGCCAGGCGCCAACGAAGTCTTCACCCAAGGCTTGGTCCGCAGCCCTTTGTTCACCGCATTCTTCGCCAACAGGCCGGCGGCCATCATCACGCTGGGATTAGAGGTGTTGGTGCATGAAGTGATCGCTGCAATCACTACCGCGCCATTGTGCAGTTCGTGTTCCCGACCACTGAGAGTAAAGGTTTTAAATTCCGATTTGCTCTTTTGGCTGCCGATGTCCAATTCTGTTGCGGCATTAAACGCCCTCGGCACATCCGGCAACGCCACGCGATCCTGCGGGCGTTTCGGCCCGGCGAGACTGGCCACTACCGTCGACATATCCAACGCCAGCGTGCTGGTAAACACCGGTTCATCGCCTGGATGTCGCCACATGCCCTGCACTTTGGCGTAGGCTTCCACCAACGCAATTTGCTCATCGCTGCGGCCACTCAACTTCATATAGCCAAGCGTGACCTCATCTACCGGGAAGAAACCGCAGGTAGCGCCAAACTCCGGCGACATATTGGCGATGGTCGCCCGATCGGCCAGTGGCAGGCTGGCCAGCCCATCGCCGTAGAATTCAACGAATTTACCTACTACACCGTGCTTACGCAGCATCTGGGTTACCGTCAACACCAGATCGGTGGCGGTGATGCCTTCGCTGAGTTTGCCCGTCAGCTTGAAACCCACCACGTCCGGGATCAGCATGGAGACCGGCTGACCAAGCATCGCCGCTTCGGCTTCGATACCGCCGACGCCCCAGCCGAGAATGCCCAGGCCATTAATCATGGTGGTGTGAGAGTCGGTGCCGACCAGGGTGTCCGGGTAGGCAACGTGCCTGCCGCTTTCGTCGGTATGCCACACCGTCTGGCCGAGGTATTCCAGGTTGACCTGATGACAAATACCGGTACCCGGCGGCACCACGCGGAAGCGGTTGAAGGCTTTCTGCCCCCAACGCAGGAAAGTGTAGCGCTCGTGATTGCGCTCCATTTCGATACGCACGTTTTCTTCAAACGCATCATCGTCACCAAACTCATCCACGGTGACCGAGTGGTCAATCACCAGATCAACCGGCGACAGCGGATTAACCTGGTCAACATTGCCCCCCAACCGCTGCACCGCTTCGCGCATGGCGGCCAGATCCACCACCGCAGGCACGCCGGTAAAATCCTGCATCAACACGCGCGCCGGGCGGTAGGCAATTTCGCGATCGGCATGGCCGGTTTGCAACCAATCGACTATGGCTTTCAGGTCATCAACCTGTACGGTGTCGCCATCAACATGGCGCAGCAGGTTTTCCAACAGCACTTTCATCGATTTTGGCAGCCGGTCGATATCACCCAACTGTTTCGCCGCCAGCGGCAGACTGTAGTAGTAATACTCGCTGTTCAGCGCAACCAGCTTATCCAGACTCATTTCTCGAAGATCGGACGACATAGCTCCTCCATTTCTTATTATGACTAAAACAGGGTAATCACTGAGGTCTTGTTTAAAGATACCACATAGAGAAATTAACGTTTTGATAACAACACGTTTTGATCAGAACGATAGGCAGAAGCAATCAAGTGAGCGAAGTGACGTTGGCTCAATAAGTTAATCGCCAATGTTTATTGAACCCTGACAGGGCCCGAACAAAGTGCCTCTCCTTTCCCTCGACGCTAATCTTCCCAGGCAAAGTCATGCAGCAGGTACAGCCATCAGGACGCCCTACCTTGCATATCAATTTTTCATTACCCAGGAAGAAAAACATGGCCGAGACTAAAATCAATACCCTTGCGAATGTGGCTGAATTAAGGGCTACAGAACCAGAATCAGAGGGTCAGGTGATTCTGTTACGTGGCACTGCCGATCGCGTGCTTTTCTATGTCTATAAAGCGAGCGACAACACGTCTGATGACGGTACATTGACCGTAGTCACTCAGGCGGGCAAACGCTGGCGTCTGGTTAGAGACGGTAATACGCTCGAACTTGCCTGGTTTAAGACCGCCAATAACAGTTGGGACCAGGCAATGGATGCATTGCTCAACCATGCATCGACTATCAACGGGAATGCAGCCAAAATTGTGTTTCCGCGTGGAACAGTGAATTTTAAAAAACCTATAGTGCTGGATTACAGCAAAGATTGGTTTTTGGAAGGGCAAGGCGGCCACGGCGCTTCAGGTACCGTGCTCGACTTTAATATTCCTCGCAGCGCAGGCTATGGCGACTACGGTGCGATTCATTGCTGGGGCGAACCTTTTGGGTTCCAGCAACTCACTCTGCGCAACCTGATGGTGCAAGGGATTGGCACCAGCATCGTTGATCCCACCCAAGACGAAAAAGGTCGGGCATACTGCCACGGAGTCTATTGTCGTACCATTGCTACCATGTGGGAGGATGTCGCCATACAAAACTTCCGCGGTTCAGCGTTGTACCTCGACAATGCCTTCGATAACAACTTCAACCGGGTTTCCGTTTTTGCCTCTGGCCGTATGAAGGACGGTTACAGCTACGCCAACCTTGATGATGTTGCCAACCCAGATGCTACCGCTTATCCACCACTGTTAATCATGAGTACCCGCCCAGGTGATCAAAGTAATTTTAACCGCTTTTTTGACGGTTCTATCGAGCTGAACAACGTTACACCGTTTGTTGAAGTCCGTGGAGGCATTCAAATGCATTTTACGCGAATGCATGCTGAACGCCCTGGTGGGGGTGATGCTGAAGGTCATTGGCCATTAGGGACCTTCATCAAAGTGGGGGGTGAGATTTGGCTAACCGAATGCGGCATTAGCAATTTCACGCGCGCCGTTTCTTACGGTCCATACGCTCAAATGGTGATCAATGGTTGTAATCGACTTTCGGGTGATATTTATCCTTACGATACGACAACGATTGGCAACGGTCGTATCAAACTCGATAACACCCTCTGCAGCGGTTTGTATATCTCAGGCAATATTCAGGGCGATTATCAAATCAGCAACAGCGTGCTGAATTACCTGAGGACAGTTGTGATGTCGGGTTCAACTCTGGTTACCAACTGCAGGATCAACGGCGATGTGACGGTCGCAGCAGCAACAGGTGCACCGCTTGGTTCCGCTGGCGGACTCAAGATTAGCAATAGCCAGATTACCGGTAGCCTGATCGCTGGAACAACGGCACAGCGAGTTAGCGTTGCCGGCTGCCATATTTTCGGCGATCTGACGTTGCCGGGCGCCAATTGCAGCGCAGTGCATAACGTGGTGATCGGGAATGAATCCATTGCTGCTACGGGAAATAACATCAGCATCGGCAAAACCTCGCCAGCCATTATTTACGTTGATAACAGCTACACCGAAATTAGCGGCATCATTCAAAAAGGAGCGCTAATTCTGAAGCGTGAAGCGTTGGCAAACCAGTCACCAGGTTGGGTTTGTACATTCAGCGGCGCTAACGGCTCAGGACTGAAAGTGGCGCCATTAGCCACTTTGGGGGCAGAGGTTTGACATTCCAGCAACCTGCTTTTCAAGGGGTTTCCAGTGTGAGCAGGGACTTTTTGACCGGCTATGGGATTGCCAACTTATTGATTACCGATACGCAGTAATAAAGCAAAACGGGAGGGGTTATCCTCCCGTTTCGCTAAGTGAAAGTCGCTATTCGGTATTTACTTAATCGGCAGCTTGATGTCCTTGAACATCGCTTCGATTTCTTCGTTCGATCGCAGTGCCACGGCATTGTCGACCACGTCGCGGGTCAGGTGCGGTGCAAAGCGCTGGATAAAATCGTACATGTAGCTACGCAGGAAAGTGCTGCGACGGAAGCCGATTTTGGTGGTGCTGTAGGTGAAGATATCGCGCGCATCCACAGTCACCAGATCCGGATCCTGCACCGGATCCACCGCCATGCTGGCGATAACCCCAACCCCTAGTCCCAAGCGCACATAGGTTTTAATCACATCGGCATCTGTTGCGGTAAATACGATACGTGGCGTCAGGCCGGCGCGGTTGAACGCCGTGTCCAGTTCAGAACGCCCGGTAAAGCCGAAGGTATAGGTAACTATGGGGTACGCCGCCAATTCTTCAATGGTGACATGGCTTTTGCCGGCTAATGGGTGATCGGGTTTCACTACCACCGCACGGTTCCAATGGTAACAAGGCAGCATGATCAAATCGTCGTAAAGATGCAGCGCTTCGGTGGCAATGGCAAAGTCCGCGTTGCCTTTGGATACCGCTTCTGCAATTTGTGTCGGCGACCCCTGGTGCATGTGCAACGACACGCGCGGGTAGCGCTCGATAAAGCCTTTGATGACGTTGGGCAGCGCGTAACGCGCCTGAGTATGAGTGGTAGCGACGTACAGCGAACCTTTATCTGGATAGGTGTGCTCGCCGGCAACGGCTTTGATCGCGTCCACTTTAGACAGAACCTCACGCGCGATGCGGATGATTTCCTGGCCTGCCGGGGTGACCTGAGTAAGGTGTTTTCCGCTGCGAGCGAAAATCTGGATACCCAACTCATCTTCCAGCATTCGCACTTGCTTGCTGATACCGGGTTGTGAAGTGTAAAGCCCTTCTGCCGTCGAGGAGACATTCAGGTTGTGGTTAACCACTTCCACAATGTAACGAAGCTGCTGCAATTTCATATCTTATACCATCCTAGGTTAAACACTGCGGCTTACCCGCAGCCAGGTATATCGGTGTCGCCCCGGTATGCTGAAAACTGACAAGCCTTAACACAGTGTCTTACCCAGATGCTGAAGAAAACGCCGTTATTAATAAGCTTTAATCATAAAAAAACTTTTTATATAACCACTATATCACGTAGCCGCTTCAAGTATAGATCCACGTCACACCATGATAACGATTATTTTGCATTGCTATCAACGTGAAACCCAGTCTCAGGGACCGGGAAAATAGACCCGCCCCCGTTTAGGCAACAAAAAACCAGCCACGAGGGCTGGTTTTTATTATTGCGTCCACATTGCGGATTTACTTTTTGCCTTCCACCCATTTGCCATCAACGTAGAAAGCGGACCAGCCAGTGGCCTTGCCGTCTTTCTCTGAAGAGACATACTGCTGTTTGGTTTTACGGCTGAAGCGCACCATCGTTTTGTTGCCTTCGCCATCCGCCACCGGCGCATCCGCCAGGTAACGCAGTTTTTCCGGCAGACGATCCTTGAAACGGGCCAGCTCTTCTACCAGCGGCGCACGAGTTTCGCGCGATTTAGGGAAGGTGTTGGCCGCCAGGAACACGCCGGCAGCACCGTCGCGCAGCACAAAGTAAGCGTCTGACTTTTCGCATGGCAACTCCGGCAACGGAACCGGATCTTCCTTCGGCGGCGCAACATCGCCGTTACGCAGGATCTTACGGGTGTTTTTGCACGTCTCATTGGTGCAACCCATGTACTTACCGAAGCGCCCCATTTTCAGGTGCATTTCGGAACCACATTTGTCGCACTCAACCACCGGGCCATCGTACCCTTTCAGACGGAATTCGCCCTCTTCGATTTCATAGCCGTCACACGCCGGGTTGTTACCGCAGACGTGCAGCTTGCGCTGGTTATCGATCAGGTAGCTGTCCATCGCCGTGCCGCATTTCTGGCAACGATGACGAGCACGCAACGCGTTGGTTTCTGCATCATCCCCTTCGAGGATGTTCAGCACTTCCGTTTCCGGTATCAGGTTAATGGTGGTTTTGCAGCGCTCCTTCGGCGGCAGCGCATAGCCGGAACAACCGAGGAACACACCGGTACTGGCGGTTCGGATACCCATTTTACGGCCGCAGGTCGGGCAGTCAATGCTGGTCATGACCATCTGATTCGGGCGCATGCCGCCGTCTTCAGGATCTTTCTCCGCCGTCTCCAGCTGTTCGCTGAACTCGGCAAAAAACTCATCCAGCACCGCTTTCCACTCGGCGTGATTATTGGCTACCTGATCAAGGCCATCTTCCATGCGAGCTGTAAAGTCATAATTCATCAACTCGCGGAAGTTTTCTTCCAGACGGTCGGTAACGATCTCACCCATTTTCTCGGCATAGAAACGACGACTTTCGACCCGTACATAGCCACGATCCTGAATGGTCGAGATAATCGACGCATAAGTCGATGGACGGCCGATACCGCGTTTTTCCAGTTCTTTCACCAGCGAGGCCTCGCTGTAACGCGCAGGCGGCTTGGTGAAGTGCTGGCTCGGGATCAGCTTTTGCAGTTCCAGATCGCTGCCGACTTCGACGTACGGCAAAGTGCGGTCTTCATCACCCTTGCGCAAGGCAGGCATCACTTTGGTCCAGCCATCGAAGCGCAGCGTACGGCCTTTGGCGCGTAACTGATAATCACCGGCCTTCACTGACAGCGTAGTGGAATCGTACTGCGCCGGCGTCATCTGACAGGCCACAAACTGGCGCCAGATCAGTTGATACAGCTTTTGCGCATCCGCTTCCATGTCTTTCAACTGCTCGGACAGCACGTTCACGTCCGACGGACGGATAGCTTCGTGCGCTTCCTGCGAGTTTTCTTTGCTGCTGTACTGATTTGGCGCTTTCGGCAGGTACTTGTCGCCGAAATTGTCGCCGATATAGCCACGCACCATGTTGAGCGCATCCTGGCTCAGGTTGGTGGAGTCGGTACGCATATAGGTGATGTGGCCGGCTTCATACAACCGCTGTGCCATCATCATGGTTTTCTTCACGCCAAAACTCAGCCGGGTGCTGGCCGCCTGTTGCAACGTAGAAGTAATGAAAGGCGCGCCAGGCTTGCTGCTGGTAGGTTTGTCTTCGCGATCCAGCACCGTATACCGGGCTTTCTCCAGAAGTTTAAGGGCAGCATGAGTCTGCTCACGGTTAACCGGTTTGAACGGTTTGTCGTGGGCATGCGTCACTTCCATCTGCAGCGCGGTATCATTCTTCGCCAGCAGATCGGCGTGCAGCTCCCAGTACTCTTCCGGCACAAAGGCTTTGATGTCGCGCTCACGCTCCACCACCAACCGTACCGCAACAGATTGCACTCGACCGGCTGACAGGCCGCGGGCAATTTTCTTCCACAGCAGCGGCGATACCATGTAACCCACTACGCGGTCCATAAAGCGACGCGCCTGCTGTGCGTTAACACGATCGATATTCAACTCACCCGGCTGTTTGAAGGCCTGTTGGATCGCATTCTTGGTGATTTCATTGAACACCACGCGGCTAAAGCGTTTGTCATCACCGCCGATCACTTCCCGCAGGTGCCAGGCAATGGCTTCCCCTTCGCGGTCAAGGTCGGTTGCGAGATAAATATGGTCGGCGTTTTCCGCTAACGATTTTAACTCTGCGACAACTTTTTCTTTACCTGGCAGAATTTCATAATCCGCTTTCCAGCCATGATAAGGATCGACGCCCATCCGATTTACCAGCGCCGTTTTCTCATCTTTTTTAACTTTCTTCTTGGCTTTGTCTTCGGTTGAGTCAGCGCTCTTTTTGCTGGCTGAGCCACTGGTCGGCAAATCACGGATATGACCGACGCTGGACTTCACCACGTAGTCATTACCTAAGTATTTATTAATAGTTTTGGCTTTTGCCGGGGACTCAACTATTACGAGAGCTTTACCCATATTTACCTTTACCTAAATTTGTTTCTTCTAAAAAGAAGTCTTTTATCTCGCCGTGCCGCAGCGATTCATATCTCTTTTTTATATTGCGGCAGTCTGGCAAGAGATCAACATGTTTTTTTCTATTGGTTGCTTAACTGCTCAACCTGAGTGCAAGTTGTTGATCCTGCCGACTATTCACTCATGCCCCAGAAGTATGGCTGTGTGAGACTCATTCATGGCGTAAACAAAAGCTTCCACCCGACGCCGCAAAATCCCACACTGTACCTGATAAAAAGCGTCACGCAACCTAATTAGCACGGAAACAGAGATTTCGCCAATCGATGGATACCGTTAGCCATCCAGATGGCAAATAAACCTTAGTCTGTTTGCGGATAAATGCGAACCGGCGTTAGAATACGCGCAGAATTTATGATTGGAGTGTAATAATGCGCATTAATACCACCCCCATTGGCCGCGAGGCCTTGCTGCAGGAAGCAAATAACATTATTCGACAGCATAGCGATTATCTGCAAGGCATGGTGGCCAACGATGTTGAACAAAAAGGCAGCGTTTTAGTTTTTCGCGGCGAATTCTTTTTGGATCAGGATGGATTACCTACGGTAAAAACCACTGCAGTATTTAATATGTTTAAACATTTGGCCCACGTGCTTTCCGAAAAATATCATTTGGCTGATTAAGCAAAAAAACGGGGGTTTTAGCCCCCGTGGTGATTAATCAAAAGTGCTTAAAGCAGCGGTTTTTCACCACGCTGCCACCAGCGCAGCAACAAACGATCGACACTTTCCGCCGCGCTGCCGGTAAAACGGTCCATCAGACGTTTACGACGCGCATAGCGCACCCCGACCACTTCGTGATTTTCCATTTCGGCGATCACCAGATCGTCACTGGTGCCAATCGCATCAATCAGCCCTTTATCTTTCGCCTGAGAGCCAAACCAGTGCTCGCCGGTCGCCACGCTGTCGATATCCAGCGAAGGCCGCTGCTGGTGCACAAACTCTTTGAACAGTTCATGGGTTTCATTCAGATCTTCACGGAATTTCTCGCGCCCCTGCTCGGTGTTTTCACCAAACAGAGTCAGCGTGCGTTTGAACTGGCCGGCAGTATGCAGTTCCACATCAATATCGTTCTTTTTCAACAGGCGATGGAAATTGGGGATCTGCGCCACTACGCCGATTGACCCTATGATGGCAAAGGGTGCCGCGACGATGCGATCCGCCACGCAAGCCATCATATAACCACCACTTGCCGCCACTTTGTCCACCGCTACCGTCAACCGGATCCCACCAGTGCGCAAGCGGGCCAACTGCGATGCCGCAAGGCCATAACCGTGCACTACCCCACCCGGGCTTTCCAACCGCAACAGAACCTCGTCCTGCGGCGTTGCCACCGCCAGCACCGCCGAGATTTCCTCACGCAGAGAAGTCACTTCATGGGCATCCATACTGCCTTTGAAATCGAGCACATACAGACAAGGTTTGGTCGCTTCGACCGCACCGGCCTTAGCGCGCTGTTTTTTCAGTTTATCGTCGGCTTTTGTCTGCTTTTTAAACTGTTTGCTCCAGGTCTTTTGTTCCGCATCGCCCATACGCGCCAGGCGCATGTCGCGTTGCATCTCCCGATATTGCTCGCCGAGATCGGTAAGCTGCAATTCCCCTTTGTGCCGGGCCTTGCGTTGCCCAATGCTGACCGCCAGCAACGCCAGCGCGGCGATGGCAATCACTACCGTCGCGACTTTGGCCAGAAACAGGCCGTAAACAGATATAAACTCCACAGATTCCGCCTTTATTTACAGGTTGTTAGTATGATCTCATTCATTCTAGCCAACCGACGCTGTGGCTGTCGCGGCTAAATAAAAATTCCTTGTGATGCCTCTGTACTATGTGGGCGCTTTTTGACTTAACCAAGCTACCGCTGTTCCGTTTTTGTTACAAAAGAATGCCGATTCTGCTGCCTAATCATTGAAAATACGATCCATTTGAGGCATATAACACGCATTATTCATCAACATGATGAACCAAATTCGCTGCGGGATCCTGCATGCGGTCGAGCCTTTGCTCCCGCCGGGTTCTCTCTCATTCACACCACTCCCCGATGCAAGCGGGAGATAGCCACCACGGCGCGAGGAATTATTGTGCATTACCACCCTAAACATGACCTGCTGGAACAAAGAATCATTCTGGTCACCGGCGCCGGCGACGGCATCGGACGAGAAGCCGCACTCACCTATGCCAAATTTGGCGCACAATTGGTGCTGCTGGGCCGTACCGAAAGCAAGCTGCAGGCGGTACAATCCGAGATCGCCCGGCTGGGAGGCGCACCCAGCTTCACCGTTACGCTGGATTTGCTGCACACCACGCAGGAACAGTGCAAACAAGTTGCGGATGCTCTGGCCACTCAGATCCCACGCCTCGACGGTGTTCTGCATAACGCCGGGCTGTTGGGCGATATCGCTCCGATGGCTGACTTGTCGATGGAGATGTGGAACGAAGTCATGCAGGTCAACGTCAACGCGACCTTTATGCTCACTCAGGCGCTGCTGCCGCTGCTGCTGAAATCCAATGCGGGATCTCTGATCTTTACCAGTTCCAGCGTTGGCCGCACGGGCCGGGCCAACTGGGGCGCCTATGCGGTATCCAAATTTGCCACGGAAGGCATGATGCAGGTGTTGGCCGACGAATATAAAAGCCGTCATCTTCGGGTAAATTGCATCAATCCTGGCGGAACACGCACTCAAATGCGCGCATCGGCCTTCCCGAATGAAGATAAAGACAAACTGAAAACACCGGCGGATATCATGCCGCTTTACCTCTATTTAATGGGCGATGACAGCCGCCGCAAAACCGGTATGAGCTTCGATGCTCAACCCAATCGTAAACCCGGTGCCGCTGAGTAAAGGAGGCTTTATCATGGCCGAAGACCGCCATCAACAACGTCAGCAGCGCCTGAAAGAACAGGTTGACGCTCGTATCGCCGCCGCCCAGCAAGTACGCGGTTTACTGCTGGTGTTCACCGGTAACGGAAAAGGCAAAACTACCGCGGCGTTCGGCACAGTGACCCGCGCCGTCGGCCACGGTATGAAATCCGCCGTTATTCAGTTCATCAAAGGCGAATGGCCGAACGGGGAAAAAAACCTGCTCCAGCAGCACGGGGTCGAATTCCAGGTAATGGCAACCGGCTTCACCTGGGAAACTCAGAATAAAGCCGGCGATACCGCAGCCTGTCAGGCCGTATGGCAACACGGCAAACGCATGCTGGCCGACAGCAGCCTGGATCTGGTGCTGTTGGATGAGCTGACCTATATGGTCAGTTACGGTTATCTTGAGTTAGACGAGCTGCTGGAAGCCTTGCGACAGCGCCCTGCACACCAGACGGTCATTATCACCGGGCGTGGCTGCCATCGCGATCTGTTGGAAATGGCGGATACGGTGACGGAAATGCGGCCGGTAAAACACGCGTTCGACGCAGGTATCATGGCGCAAAAGGGAATTGACTGGTAACGTAAAGAAAACGCCGCAGCCCTGAGAGGGTGCGGCGTAATGATTAGCTGCGCTTGCTTGGCTTGCCAGGCTTGCTGCCCGCTGCACTACGGCGACCGCTGCCGGCCACCTGGGTGTGGCGCTTGACTGCACGACGGATTTGATTCGCTTTCACGCGGCGACGTTCACGTTCTACCGGCATCTTGCTGACGGTTTCAGGCTTCAGCTCAACCAATTCGCGCAGGTAGTTAATCGCCGGCAGTTCCAGCTCGGTCCAACCGCCACGCGGGAGGCCTTTAGGCAGATCGATATCGCCATAACGCACGCGGATCAGACGGCTGACCTGAACGCCAACCGCTTCCCAAAGACGACGCACCTCACGGTTACGCCCTTCGGTCAGCGTCACGTTGTACCACTGGTTAATGCCTTCGCCGCCCTGGAATGTGATGGTACGGAAAGCGGCCGGGCCATCTTCCAACTGAACGCCCTTGCTCAGTTGCTTCACTTTTTCATCGTCAATCTGGCCAAATACGCGTACCGCGTATTCGCGCTCGACTTCGCGGCTCGGGTGCATCAGGCGGTTTGCCAGCTCACCATCGGTAGTGAACAACAGCAGGCCCGAGGTATTGACGTCCAGACGCCCTACCGCTACCCAGCGAGAACCACGCAGTTTAGGCAGGCGATCAAACACCGTCGGGCGGCCTTCAGGATCGCTACGAGTGCAGAGTTCACCTTCCGGCTTGTAATAAGCCAGCACGCGGCAAACCGTTTCTTCGGATTCTTTAATGGAAAGCACGTGACCATCCAGGCGAATTTTCATCGCCGCAGTCACTTCAACACGGTCGCCCAGTTTGGCAATTTTACCGTCAACGCTGACGCGGCCGGCTTCAATTATGGTTTCGATTTCACGACGCGAACCATGGCCGGCACGCGCTAAAACTTTTTGTAACTTTTCGCTCATTGAGCAACCTCTAGTGTCGCCTTCACAGGCGTCGGGGGGATGACCACTGCGGCGGCAGACACCACAGCGGTAACAATACGTTTACTTGGATCGAACCGCGCATTATACAGGCTTTCAATAGGGTTGGAACCCTCTTTATTACCCGACAGATTATCGAAATCCATTAACTGCGGGCTCTGCCCCGCATTAGGTCAAAACAGGAAAGAAGATTAATCGCCAAGAAAGTTAATTACCGCCCGATACACTTCATCAGGCCGCTCGAGGATCCCCAGGTGTGTGCGGGCATGCTCCAGTCGCACTACCGAGAAAAACGGATATTCGGCAGCAAACGCCCGCTGTTGCTCCAGATAATTTTCATCGCGATCCAGCGAGTAAATATGCCGGCAAGCAGGAGGGGAACTTAATTCGGCCAACCGGTCAAGCGGTGAACGGTATTGCCGGTAAGCTTGTTCTATTGCCACGCCGGCGGCCTGCCAGACGCGGAAATTCTCGCCGGCCATTTCAACGGTCAGATGATGTTTCACTCGCTGATGATCAAGGCCGCCCTGCCAGAACGCAAACAACGCATCGCGTGCCGCCAGCCATTGGTTTGACCGTTGCATTTGCTGCACCGACTGGAAAAATGCCGGTACCGGCTGCGTCATGATCCAATCGAGAAATACCAGGCCTTTGACCTGCTGCGGCATAAGCTCTGCCAACGCGACGGCAATCCAGCTTGCGTGCGCCACCGAAAGCGTCACAAAGCTCTCCACCTGCAGCGCAGTCAGCAGATGATGGACGTCCTCGAGCAAATCTTCGGCGCCAAGCGAAAGCGCGTCATCGCGGGAAGACAGACCGTGGCCGCGCCAGTCGATGCTAATCACCCGATATCGCTCACCAGCCAGCACGCAAAAGGGGTCAAATACCGTTTTTGGCTCACACCAGCCGGGCAGCAAGACCAGCGTCAGCGAACCTGAACCGGAATCATGATAATCGAGAGAGTGGGTACCAAAGTGAAACGCTGTCATTTTGCCTCCTGAAGCGTCATGTCCTCAAAGCAGTTAAGAGGACTTGTGCACAGGAAGTAAACTGACAGCGTTTAGCGATCTAATCTATTGAAGAACGTGCTAAAAAACGGGGGGGCGCACCTAATGAAAAAATACGCACCAAATGAACAAATTTAGTGCCTTTCACAAGGATAAGCAGCGGTTAACGCCAGCATGATCACTGAAGGTGCAGAATAGTGCAGTTGTTCCGGATGTTCATTTAAATAATGCATGACCGCATCGGCAGCCATGCCTACGCTCATGCCGGCGTCCGGGCAAATATTGCGGTTACCCTGCATCGAATAGGTGTCAAAGACGCCGGCCACATAACCCATAAACATTCCGCCATCGAGGGCTTCGGCAACGGTAGCCGCCCCATTTTTATTTTTCACATAGCCGCCGGTTTCAGACAGCAAAGCGTTGCCGGAATAAAAACCGGCATTGGCCACAGAAGAAAACAATAAGACCGCTAAAAAAGAACCCCGTTTAATCATCGCTATGCATCCTGCCTATTTTCAGTTTTCGATATTGTAGAATAGCGGCTTTCACGATAAATGACGTCGTTTCAGCCACTTTTCAGAAAATGAGCAACCGCCGCAACGATAACATCAACGGAAAGGCGTTGTGTCTCCCGCGCCTTCGCGCACCACTTCCGGCGCCGACTCCGTCAGATCAATCACTGTGGTCGGTTGCTGACCCAGGAATCCTCCGTGGATCACCAGATCTACCTGCTTGCCCAAATGATCGCTGATCTCTTCCGGATCGGACTCGGCGAAATCGTTACCCGGTAACATCAGCGTAGTCGACATCATCGGCTCGTTCAGCACTTCCAACAGCGCCAGCGCAATCGGGTTCGAAGGTACGCGCAGACCGATGGTTTTGCGTTTGTCATTCATCAAACGACGTGGCACCTCTTTGGTCGCTTTCAGGATGAAAGTGTAATTGCCCGGCGTGTTGTTTTTGATCAAACGGAATGCGGTATTGTCGACATAGGCGTAAGTGGAGAGTTCGGACAAATCGCGGCACATCAGCGTAAAGTTGTGGTTACCGTCCAACTGGCGAATACGGCAAATACGTTCCATAGCCGATTTTTCTTCCAGCTTGCAGCCCAGCGCGTAACCGGAATCGGTGGGGTAGACAATCACCCCGCCTTTGCGCAGCACGTCCACCGCCTGGTTGATCAGACGCGGTTGAGGATTATCTGGATGAATATAAAAAAGCTGACTCATGACTTGCTCCTAAAAATGATGCACGCAGGCGTATCCGCCCACGTTAAATCAATATACTGCTGCCTGCTGCGGTTGCGGCCAGTCACGCCACACCGGCTCAACGCCACCGGGTAACCACAGTTTACGGCCCAGTTCGATCCACGAGCAGGGCTGATGAAAATCCGACCCCTGCGACGCCAGTAATTGATACTCTTGCGCGTACTTCGCCAGTTGCGAACGCTCATGCGGTGCTTGCTGGCACTGGGCCACTTCCATCGCGTCGCCGCCGTGTTCGGCAAAATGCGCAAACAGCCGCTTCAGCCATTTAGCCGTCAGATCGTAACGGCCCGGATGCGCTATCACCGCCTGCCCGCCAGATTGATGAATCACATCAATGGCTTGTTCTATTGTACACCACTGTGGCGGAACGTAACCGGTTTTGCCCTTGGCCAGATATTTCTTGAACACCTGCGCCATGTTGTCGGCAACGCCAATCTGCACCAGATAACGCGCAAAATGCCCACGGGTCACCGCTCCGCCGTCCGCCAGTTTTTGTGCGCCTTCGAAGGCGCCATCGATACGCGCCTTTGCCAGCCGAACGCCAATTTCCTGCGCCCGCAGGTTGCGGCGTTCGCTTTGTTCGGCCAATAGTTGCACCATCGCCGGATGGGCAATATCAATCCCCAGACCAACAATATGAATCTCGTGGTTTTCCCATAGCGTGGAGATTTCTACCCCGTTCACCAGTTGCAATGGCAGCGACAGCTCGGCAATCGTGGCGGCGGCGGCGGCCAGCCCATCGGTAGTGTCGTGATCGGTGATGGCCAATACGCCAACCCGCATTTCAACCGCCCGCTGCACCAGCTGCGCCGGCGTCAGATAGCCGTCGGAGGCGGTGGTATGGCTGTGGAGGTCGTAAAGGGTGAACGCGGAAGGCTGTGAGTTGCTGTCTGTCAAAAGAAATATCCGGCAATGGCTTGGCCTTCTATCATACCCGCTATCGTCGGCCGGACGGAAATCTATTCTGGACCACGCACTCCCGTCCTGATGAAAATAACTCACGTTTGCCGCTAAAACATTGTGTAAAAAGAGGGTTGACTTTATTCCCGCGAACCAGTTAACTAGTACACAAGTTCAGGGGCATTCCCTGGTTGGATGATAATCGAGAGAGCATAGAAATGAATAAGCAAACTTCTCTTCTTCGTTGGTGGCGTACTTCCCTTTCGCGGGCGGTGTAATCACGCATACCTGTCATCTGACACTGCAGATTCCCTAAGCCCGCCGGTAATGCGGGCTTTTTTATGGACAAAATCTAACTGGAACCACCCATGACGAACATCAAGCCACAACTCACACTACTGAAGGCGGAAACCAGCTATCGGGGCGATCCGACTACCATTTTCCACCAGTTGTGCGGCGCGCGCCCGGCCACTCTGCTGCTGGAGTCTGCCGAGATAAACAGCAAGCAAAACCTCCAGAGCCTGCTGGTGATCGACAGCGCCCTGCGCATCACAGCACTGGGCCGCAGCGTCACGCTGCAGGCGCTGACCGCTAACGGTGCGGCGATGTTACCGCTGCTCGATGAAGCGCTGCCGGCGGAAGTGCAGATTCAGGCTCGCCCAAACGGCCGTGAACTGACCTTCCCGGTCATCGATTCGGTGCAGGATGAAGATGCCCGCCTGCGCTCGCTGTCAGTATTTGACGCACTGCGCACACTGCTGACACTGGTTGACGCCCCGGCGGACGAACGTGAAGCGGTCATGCTCGGCGGCCTGTTTGCCTATGACCTGGTTGCCGGTTTCGAAGATCTGCCGGCACTGCGCCAGGATCAACGTTGCCCGGACTTCTGCTTCTACCTGGCGGAAACCCTGCTGGTGCTGGACCACCAGCGCGGCGTCGCTCGCCTGCAGGCCAGCGTGTTTACCGCCGACACGGCGGAAGAACAGCGTCTGCAGCAGCGTCTTGAGCAGTTGCAGACCCAGTTGAAACAGAGCCCGCAACCCATTCCGCATCAGAAGCTGGAAAACATGCAGTTGAGCTGCAACCAGACCGATGAGGAATACAGCGCCGTGGTCAGCGAACTGCAGCAGGCCATTCGCCAGGGCGAGATTTTCCAGGTGGTGCCGTCACGCCGCTTCTCGCTGCCATGCCCGGCCCCGCTGGCGGCCTATCAAACGTTGAAAGACAGCAACCCAAGCCCTTACATGTTCTTTATGCAGGACGACGAATTCACGCTGTTCGGCGCCTCTCCGGAAAGCGCGTTGAAATACGACGCCGGCAACCGCCAGATCGAAATTTACCCTATCGCCGGTACCCGCCCGCGTGGCCGCAGAATCGATGGCTCGTTGGATCTGGATCTCGACAGTCGCATCGAGTTGGAAATGCGCACCGATCACAAAGAACTGGCCGAGCATCTGATGCTGGTCGATCTGGCACGTAACGATCTGGCGCGCATCTGCCAGGCCGGCAGCCGCTACGTGGCAGATCTGACCAAAGTGGATCGCTACTCTTTCGTGATGCACCTGGTTTCCCGGGTGATCGGCACCTTGCGCGCAGACCTTGACGTGTTGCACGCCTACCAGGCCTGCATGAACATGGGGACCCTGAGCGGTGCGCCCAAGGTTCGCGCCATGCAGTTGATCGCCGCTTCTGAAGGCTCCCGTCGCGGTAGCTACGGCGGCGCAGTGGGCTATTTCACCGCCACCGGCGATCTGGATACCTGTATTGTCATCCGCTCCGCGTATGTTGAAGACGGTATCGCCACCGTGCAAGCCGGCGCTGGCGTAGTGCTGGATTCCGTTCCGCAGGCGGAAGCCGATGAAACCCGTAATAAGGCACGTGCCGTGCTGCGTGCCATTGCCAGCGCGCACCAAGCCAAGGAGGTGTTCTGATGGCCGATATCTTACTGCTCGATAACGTCGATTCCTTTACCTATAACCTGGTCGATCAGTTGCGTGCCAGCGGCCACCAGGTGGTGATTTACCGCAATCAGATTTCCGCAGACGTGATTATCGAACGCCTGCAACAGATGGAGCAACCGGTGCTGATGCTGTCCCCAGGCCCGGGGACGCCGTCCGAAGCCGGCTGCATGCCGGAACTGCTGCAACGCCTGCGCGGCCAGTTGCCGATTATCGGCATCTGTCTGGGGCACCAGGCGATCGTGGAAGCTTACGGCGGCCACGTCGGCCAGGCAGGCGAGATCCTGCACGGCAAAGCCTCGGCCATCAGCCACGATGGCGAAGGCATGTTTGCCGGTATGGTGAACCCGCTGCCGGTGGCTCGTTACCATTCACTGGTCGGCAGCAATATCCCGGCCGAACTCACCGTTAACGCTCGATTTGGCGACATGGTGATGGCAGTACGTAATGACCGGCATCGCGTATGTGGTTTCCAGTTCCATCCGGAATCGATCCTCACCACCCACGGCGCGCGTTTGCTTGAGCAAACTCTGGCCTGGGCGCTGGCGAAATAATAAGGGAAACGACGATGCAACCTATTCTTGAGAAGCTGTACCGCTCAGAGTCAATGAGCCAAGAGGAAAGCCAGCAGTTGTTCAGCGCCATCGTGCGCGGTGAGCTGGAGCCAAGCCAACTGGCAGCGGCACTGATCAGCATGAAAATCCGCGGTGAGCGCCCGGAAGAGATTGCCGGTGCGGCCAAAGCCCTGCTGGCCGATGCCTTGCCGTTCCCGCGCCCGGACTATCCGTTTGCCGATATTGTCGGCACCGGTGGCGACGGCACCAACAGCATCAATATCTCTACCGCCAGCGCTTTTGTGGCGGCGGCATGCGGCGCCAAAGTAGCGAAGCACGGCAACCGTAGCGTCTCCAGCCGTTCCGGCTCTTCGGACCTGTTGGCGGCATTCGGTATTCGCCTGGATCTGCCGGCGGAAGAGTCTCGCCAGGCGCTGGATGATCTGGGCGTGTGCTTCCTGTTTGCACCGCAGTATCACACCGGTTTTCGCCATGCGATGCCGGTACGTCAACAATTGAAAACGCGCACGGTATTTAACGTACTCGGCCCGTTGATCAACCCGGCACGTCCGCCGCTGGCGCTGATCGGCGTTTACAGCCCGGAGCTGGTGTTGCCGATAGCCCAAACCCTGCGTGTGCTGGGTTATCAACGTGCCGCCGTGGTACATGGCGGTGGTATGGACGAAGTGGCGATCCACACAGCTACTCAGGTGGCGGAACTTAACAACGGTGAAATTGAAAGCTATCAGCTGACGCCAGAGTCATTCGGACTGCAAAGCTACCCGTTGGAAGCCCTGCAGGGCGGCTCGCCGGAAGAAAATCGTGACATTCTGGCACGGTTGTTACAAGGTAAAGGCGACCCGGCGCACGCCACAGCGGTAGCCGCTAACGTGGCGCTGCTACTGAAGTTATTCGGGCATGAAGACCTGCGCCAAAACGCGCAGCAGGCACTGGACACGATTCACAGCGGGCAAGCTTACGAGCGCGTCACCGCACTGGCAGCAAGAGGATAAATGATGCAGGAAACCGTGCTCAACAAGATTGTTCGTGATAAAGCGCAATGGGTCGCAGCACGACAGCAACAACAACCACTGGCCAGTTTTCACAATGAAATCGTCCCCAGCGAACGCGGCTTTTATCATGCGCTGCAAGGGGCCAGAACGGCGTTTATTCTTGAATGCAAAAAAGCGTCCCCTTCCAAAGGATTGATCCGCGAAAACTTTGACCCGGTCGAAATCGCCTCGGTTTACAAGGATTTCGCATCGGCCATCTCGGTGCTGACCGATGAGAAATACTTTCAGGGCAGCTTCGATTTCTTGCCGCTGGTCAGCAAAACGGTGACGCAGCCGGTGCTGTGCAAAGATTTTATTATCGATCCGTACCAGATCTACCTGGCGCGTTTCTATCAGGCCGATGCCATCCTGTTGATGTTGTCGGTACTTGACGACGAACAATATCGCCAGTTGGCGGCAGTAGCGCATAGCCTGAATATGGGCGTGCTGACCGAAGTGATCAGCGAAGAAGAGCTGCAACGGGCGATCGCGCTGGAAGCGCGTGTGGTCGGCATCAATAACCGTGACCTGCGGGATTTGAGCATCGATCTGAACCGCACCCGCCAACTTGCGCCACGCGTGCCGCATGGCGTGACGGTGATCAGCGAATCCGGCATCAACAATTATGGCCAAATCCGCGAACTGAGCCACTTCGCCAACGGCTTCCTTATCGGCAGCGCGCTGATGTCGGAAACCGATCTGCGCGCCGCCGTGAGCCGGGTAACGCTGGGCGACAATAAAGTTTGCGGGCTAACCCGCCCGCAGGATGCCGCAGCCGCCTATCAGGCCGGCGCCGTCTACGGCGGGCTGATTTTTGTCGGCCGTTCACCGCGCTATGTCGACATCAACCGCGCCCGCGAAGTGATTGCCGGCGCGCCGTTGAAATACGTCGGCGTGTTCTGCGATGCGCAGGTGGAAACCCTGGTGCAAACCGTTGAACGTCTTGGTCTTCAAGCGGTACAGCTACACGGGGCGGAAGATCAAACCTATATCGACGCCCTGCGCGCCAAACTGCCTGCCGCCTGCCAGATTTGGAAAGCGCTGAGTGTGAAAGACAGCTTGCCGGCGCGTGACCTGCAGCACGTTGACCGCTATCTGCTGGATAACGGTGCCGGCGGCACTGGCCAGCGTTTCGACTGGTCAGTCTTGCACGGCCAAAACCTGGATAACGTGATGCTTGCGGGCGGCTTGAGCGCAGATAACTGCGTTGACGCAGCCAAACTCGGCTGTGCCGGGCTGGACTTTAACTCCGGCGTTGAGAGCCAGCCAGGGATTAAAGACCCTGCTCGCCTGGCGGCGGTGTTCAAGACCCTGCGCGCCTACTGAATCAAATATACCCAATAGATTTCAAGGCACAGGAAGGCGGTAAGAGAGTGAATTCCCAGGAGCTTACTCAGGTAAGTGACTTGGGTGAAAGAGCGCAACCAACACACCTGCGGTTTGAAAGATGAAGGGTAGACAATTTAACGGATAATAACGGGAACTATAATGACGCTGCTTAACCCCTACTTCGGCGAATTTGGTGGCCAGTATGTGCCGCAGATTCTGATGCCGGCATTAAAACAACTGGAAGAAGCCTTCGTCAGCGCCCAGCGCGACCCTGAATTCCAGGCTGAGTTTATCGACCTGCTGAAAAACTACGCCGGCCGCCCGACGGCGCTGACGCTGTGCAAAAACCTCACCGCCGGCACCAAAACCAAGCTGTACCTGAAGCGTGAAGATTTGCTGCATGGCGGCGCGCACAAAACCAACCAGGTGCTGGGGCAAGCATTGCTGGCCAAGCGCATGGGCAAAACCGAAATCATCGCCGAAACCGGTGCCGGTCAGCATGGCGTGGCCTCTGCTCTGGCCTGTGCTCTGCTAGGTCTGAAATGCCGTATCTACATGGGCGCCAAAGATATTGAACGCCAGTCGCCGAACGTGTTCCGCATGCGCCTGATGGGTGCTGAAGTCATCCCGGTGCACAGCGGTTCCTCCACGCTGAAAGATGCCTGTAACGAAGCGCTGCGCGACTGGTCCGGCAGCTATGAAACAGCCCACTATATGCTGGGTACCGCAGCCGGCCCGCACCCGTATCCGACCATCGTGCGTGAATTCCAGCGCATGATCGGCGAAGAAACCAAAGCGCAGATGCTGGAGCGCGAAGGTCGCCTGCCGGACGCAGTTCTGGCCTGTGTCGGTGGCGGTTCCAATGCTATCGGCATGTTTGCCGACTTTATCGATGACGTCAGCGTTGGCCTGATCGGCGTAGAACCCGCCGGTCTCGGTATCGAAACCGGCCAACACGGTGCGCCGCTGAAGCACGGCCACGTCGGTATCTATTTCGGTATGAAAGCGCCGATGATGCAGACTTCCGAAGGCCAGATCGAGGAATCCTATTCCATTTCCGCCGGGCTGGATTTCCCGTCCGTCGGGCCGCAGCACGCCTATCTGAACAGCATTGGCCGTGCCGAATACGTGTCGATTACCGACGACGAAGCGCTGGATGCCTTCAAGGCTCTGTCGCGCAGCGAAGGCATTATCCCGGCGCTGGAGTCTTCCCACGCCCTGGCGCACGCGCTGAAAATGATCCGTGAAACGCCGCAAAAAGAACAGATCCTGGTGGTTAACCTGTCCGGCCGCGGCGACAAAGACATATTTACCGTTCACGACATACTGAAAGCTCGGGGAGAAATCTGATGGAACGTTATCAGCAACTGTTCAAACGTCTGGAAAGCAACAAGGAAGGCGCCTTCGTCCCGTTTGTCACCCTGGGCGACCCGAACCCGGCGCTGTCGCTGCAAATTATCGATACTCTGGTTGAAGCCGGCGCCGATGCGCTGGAGCTGGGCATTCCGTTCTCCGATCCGCTGGCCGACGGCCCAACTATCCAAAGCGCTGCGCTCCGCGCTTTCGCCTCCGGCGTGACGCCGACCCAATGCTTTGAAATGCTGGCCGCCATTCGTCAGAAGTACCCGACCATTCCTATCGGCCTGCTGATGTACGCCAACCTGGTGTTTCATAAAGGCATCGATGCGTTTTACCAGCGTTGCGCCGAAGTCGGCGTGGATTCGGTGCTGATTGCCGACGTACCCTTTGAAGAGTCTGCGCCCTTCCGTGCCGCGGCCACGCGCCATGGCATCGCTCCTATCTTTATCTGCCCGCCAAACGCAGACGACGATTTGTTGCGTGAGATCTCTTCACACGGCCGGGGTTATACCTACCTGCTGTCACGTGCCGGCGTTACCGGCACCGAAAGCCGCGCTCAATTGCCACTGCATCATCTGGTGAACAAACTGCGCGAATACCATGCCGCGCCACCGCTGCAGGGGTTCGGCATTTCCGAGCCTGTGCAGGTACGTGATGCGCTGCAGGCCGGTGCCGCCGGTGCGATCTCCGGCTCGGCGATCGTCAAAATTATCGAGCAAAATCAGGCGCAGCCGGCAGAAATGCTGACTCGGCTGGCGAACTTTGTCAGCGAAATGAAAGCTGCGACCCGAACCTGATCCTTCCTGCGACGGGCGTGGTGGATCGCGCCCGTCGATAACATCTTGTTTCCTCTCAGGGTTGTTCTATTTTTTTACATCTAAAATTTGAACAAACCCACTTATTGACTCACACTTGAAGATGCCCGTTGCAGATTTCTGCACTTTGCGGAAATACTGAGCGTTTTCAGGTAATAACCTGAATGTAGTTTCAACAATAACATTGCATGGAGAGTAATTTATGAAGCTATTTAAAACCCTTTCGGCCTTATGCATGGCAGCCGTTGTGGCATTCGCAGTCAGCGCCTGCGCGCCGACAGCGAAATCCGAGGGGACTGGCGGTTATATTGACGATACGGTGATTACCACCAAAGTGAAATCAGCACTGCTGGCAGATAAAAACATCAAGTCGAGAGAAATCAGCGTAGAGACCTTCAAAGGCCGGGTGCAATTGAGTGGTTTTGTCACTTCCAGCGAAGATGCCAACCGTGCGGTGCAGACCACACGCGGCGTGGCGGGTGTTAAATCCGTTGAGAACGTCATGCAGCTCAAATAACGATCGCAGGGAGGCATTTAGCCTCCCTGTCTCGGCCATCCTCAGAAGCGATAACCTGCCCCGAACATAAACACCCAAGGATCCAACCGTGTATCTATGCTGTGATGATTGCCGTTGGCGTCATCAAAGCGGGTTTTGGTCTCGATATTCATCCACCACACCGACATATTCAACATCCAGTGTTCATCAAGATTGTAATCCAGGCCCGCCTGCGCAGCGACACCCCAGGAGTCTTTCAGACTCAGATTACTCAGCCCGGCCTCTTTACCATTGTCATTGAATTTTTCATCGAAGAAAGTGGTGTAGTTCACGCCAAGCCCCAGATACGGACGCAGTTTGTCTTGCTTATCGCCAAAGTAATATTGCGCCATCAGACTCGGCGGCAGATCGCGCACCGTAGCAATATTGCCGTTCACTGCAGCGCCGTTCAACGACACCTTATGGCGGAATGGCGTCGCAGCCAGCAGTTCCACACCAATATTGTCCGTCACCATATAGCCGAAGGTCAGGCCGAGCTGGGTATTATTATCGGCATTGAACGATCCCTGTCCCAGTACGTCGTCCGAGCCTGCATTAGGCCGTACCGTCGCCGCTCCCGCGCGGAAAAGGAAATCACCCGCCTGATGCGCACTTGCCAACATAGGGGCCATCATGGCCGCCAATACCACCAGAGTTGTCTTTTTCATTATCCATTCCATTTGTATGGTTACTATTCGGAAGGGAATATACCTACTTACGGGTATTCATGATCCCATCGAGATCACATCTTATGTGTAAATTTTTTAATTCCCACTAAAAACAAGGTTACCTAAGGGACTAATAAATCGAGGATTGATCTGAATCAAAAAATGTATTTTGTTGCAAATTATCTACATGTTCAAATTTCAGTTGCTAAAAAAACAACCGCTGAGTAATTTCATCATCCGTGTTGGTTTTGGTTGGTGCCGTAAGGAGTCGGCGCAATCAAGATGAGCGAACTTCTTAATCCCTGTGTCAGTTGCGGCGCATGCTGCGGCTATTTTCGAGTGTCATTCTATTGGGCCGAAGCGGAAGATGGCGGCGGCGTGGTTCCTATATCTCTTACCGAACCCTTAACTCCCTTTTTGCGCTGTATGCAGGGGACCAACAGCAAGTCCCCGCGTTGTACCGCTCTCGAGGGGGAAATCGGCAAGGCCGTGTCCTGCTCCATTTACCTCAATCGCCCCAGCCCTTGTCGCGAGTTCGATCAGTCCGGAGAAAACGGCCTGCGCAACGAAGCTTGCGATCGCGCTCGCGAGCGTTATGGTCTACCGCCGCTGCCGGTTCCTTTACCCCTGTCGCTGCCAATAACGGTGATTGCCGAAGAAATAGCCGCAGTGCAACTCGCGGGGTGCCACAGCGACGCGGAACAGGGTACAATCGCCCACTGATTTTGCTATATACCTATGAATTTCAAGTTGCGGCCACCACGGCGCAGCTTGAAAAGCGATGGATATATCTTTGTTTCTCGACGCCAAGGAGTCTGCATGCCTATCACGGCCAACACGTTGTACCGTGACAGTTTTAACTTTTTCCGTAATCAACTGACCAGCATCCTGATGCTGGCGCTGTTGACCGCGTTCATTTCGGTGCTGCTCAATCAGGTTTTTAGCCCTGACGTCGAGCAGTTGAAAATGTTGTCCGCAACGGAAGGTGATTTTACGGCATCCGCCGGAATGGGGATCCAGGAAATCATTCAGCAAATGACGCCCGAGCAGCAGATGGTGTTATTGAAGGTGTCAGCTGCCGCCACTTTCTCCGCTTTGGTGGGCAACGTGTTGTTGGTTGGCGGGATGCTGACGCTGATTCGCCTGGTTTCCCAGGGGCAACGCATCAGCGCACTGCGCGCTATTGGCGCGTCTGCGCCGGAGTTGCCGCGTTTGCTGCTGCTGCTGTTTATCTGCACTCTGCTGATTCAGCTGGGCTTGACGCTGTTTGTCGTGCCGGGCGTGATCATGGCGATCGCCTTCTCATTAGCGCCTGTCATCACCACAGCAGACAAAAAAGGCGTATTCGCTTCGATTAAGCTGAGCTGCAAACTGGCCTTCGCCAATGCACGCGTGATTGTGCCGGCCATGATGCTGTGGCTGGCCGCCAAGCTGCTGGTGTTGTTTATGGTGAGCCACCTGTCGGTACTGACCCCGAATGTCGCCAGCGTAGTGCTTACCGCGCTGAGCAACCTGGTTTCCGCCCTGTTGCTGATTTACCTGTTCCGTCTGTACATGCTGCTGCGCAGTTGATCTGCCCGCAGTAACTAAAAGGGCACGCCTCGGCGTGCCCTTTTTGCTTATGGGGCCGCCGCCGTCTCCGCTTGTTCCTTGCTCTGAATCAGCTTCAGCGCCAAATACAAATCCGGTACCAGAATCAATTCCCGATCGCGGCCCAGCCGATTGATGCGGAACCAGCGCGTCAGCTCGGTTCGCCTCCCCGCCAATACCAGTTTCACGTTACGCTGTAACAGATCGCGTTTCAGCTCATCTATCGCCGCCAGAACGCTGATATCCGCGTGGGTAAAGCTGGCGACAGCATCCACCACCACCCAACGCGGCTGAAATGGCGTACTGTCCACCAAATTCAGGATCCGGCGCTTGAAGTACGCCACGTTAAAATAGGTTAACGGCGAGTTGAAGCGGTACATCATCACACCCGGTACCGCTTTAACGCCGTTGTTGTTGCCCATCGAGTGGATCATGCCCTCGTCGTTCACCCCCAGCAACTGCTCCGTCGGACGAAATACCGTGCGCAGGAACTGCATCAGCCCCAGCAATACCGCCAGGCCGATGCCGCTGATCACCCCCACCAGCAGCACGCACAAGAAGGTGAACATTGCCAGCCTGAAGGCTTGCACATTGCGGCGGCGCATGATCCAGATGCCCCGAAAATCCAGCAGCGACCAAGCGGCATACATCAGCACTACGCCTAACCCCGCCACCGGAATAAACTGCAGCGGCGCCATCAGGAACAACAGCACGAAAGCAATCACCCCCGCTGCAATGATCGATACCAATTGACTCTTGCCGCCGTTGGCATCGTTAACCGCAGTACGGGAATCCGCCCCGCTGATGGCAAACCCCTGCGAAAGCGCCGAAACGATGTTCACCAACCCCAGCGCGCGGAACTCGGCGTCGGCATTCACCTCATAGCCGTTCTTCGCCGCAAAACTGCGAGCGGTCAGCATCATGCTGACAAAACTCACTACCGCCAGGTTAAGCGCCGGAATGACCATGTCTCGCAGCAAACCCGGTTGGAAATCCGGCCACTGGACTATCGGCAGCACGTCGCTAAAACCGCCCACCGTCACCACGCCATGCTGCTGCAACCCGCCTATCCAGGTGACGAAAGCCGCCAATACGATGGCAAACAGCGGTGCCGGCCAGTTAGGGCGCCATTTCTTAAACCCCACCAGCGTGACCAGCGTCAGCAGCGACACCGCCATGGTCAGCCAGTCGCTGTGCATCAGGTTACCCGGCAGCGCGTAAATGCGCTCAATCAACTGCGCAGGATGAACGCCAAAACCGAGGACTTTGCCGATTTGATCGACAATGATGGTGATCGCCACGCCGTTCAGGAGCCCGCTGAGTATCGGCCGGGAGAGCAGATCCGCCAGTGCGCCCAGTTTGAAACGGCTCGCCAACAGGCACCAGGCGCCCATCATTGCCGTCATCATGATGGTGAGCTGCCAATGCCGCTCCATATTACCCGCCGCCAGCGGCGTCACTACTGCGGCTATCACGGCGCAGGTGGCGGCATCCGGCCCGACAATAAGCTGGCGCGACGATCCGAAAAACGCGTAAGCGACCATCGGCAAAATGCAGGAATACAACCCCACCACCGGGCTGACCCCGGCCAGCTCGGCGTAAGCAATCGCCACCGGCAATGCCACCGCGGCTACGGAGAGCCCGGCGCGTATATCCGGTTTAAGCCAACTGCGTTGATACCCCAATAAATGCGTCAAACCGGGCGTTAGCGCCTGGAGAGATTTCCACTGCATAAACTGTTTTCCGTTATAAATTATCAGGCTATTATTATGCACATCATGAGATGCCAGTACCGTGCTGGCAAGCAACCCGCCGCAGACTCGCGACCTCAATCGTAAGTTTATGCAAATTCCTGCTTTCATGGCAGAAATCCAGCTCTCAAACGCCGATAATCAGCGCCTACCTGCGGTACACAGAGCCCGCCGAATCCGGTATAGTCGGCTGATGAACATATGATGGATTGATTTATGAAGCAGTTTCTTGATTTCCTCCCGTTAATTGTCTTTTTTGCTTTTTACAAGCTCTACGATATCTACGTCGCCTCCGGCGCCTTGATTGTCGCTACCGCGCTGGCGCTGGTGTTCACCTGGATCAAATACCGCAAGGTCGAGAAGATGACGCTGATCACCTTCCTGATGGTGCTGGTGTTCGGTACCTTGACGCTGGTATTCCATAACGATTTGTTTATCAAATGGAAAGTCACGGTCATCTATAGCCTGTTTGCATTGGCGTTGCTGATCAGCCAACTGGTGCTCAAGAAGCCGCTGGTTCAGCGCATGCTGGGTAAAGAGCTCACGCTGCCGGACAAAGTGTGGAGCAACCTCAATCTGGCCTGGGCAGTGTTCTTCCTGCTCTGTGGTCTGGCAAATATCTACGTCGCCTTTTGGCTGCCGCAAAGCGTTTGGGTTAACTTTAAAGTGTTCGGCCTGACGGCCCTGACGCTGGTGTTTACCCTGCTCAGCGGTATTTATATTTATCGGCACATGCCGGAAGAACAGAAAAAATAGTTACAAAATTGTTAATGCCCGTTGCGCTTGCTGCGGGCAGTATAATGAAAACCCTTCTTTGATAAGCAGACGGCTATGACTCAACAACGACCTTTACCCAGTGGCGAGATGGTGCTGCGCACTCTGGCAATGCCGGCAGATACCAATGCCAACGGTGATATTTTTGGCGGCTGGCTGATGTCGCAAATGGACATCGGCGGCGCTATTCAGGCGAAAGAAATTGCCGAAGGACGCGTGGTGACAGTGCGTGTCGACGGTATGACCTTCCTGAAACCGGTCGCAGTGGGTGATGTGGTTTGCTGCTATGCGCAGTGTATCCGTACCGGCCGCAGTTCGATCACCATCAATATCGAAGTGTGGGTGAAGAAGGTGTCTTCTGCGCCTATCGGCCAGCGTTACCGTGCAACCGAGGCGGTATTTACCTACGTCGCGGTGGACGACGAGGGCAATTCACGCGCCCTGCCCGACGGTAAAATGAACTTCCGCGTCGGCTTTGAAGAATAGCTGAAACGCAGGCAGCAAAAAGGGTCGCTTCCGCGACCCTTTTCTATTGGCGCCAACGTCGATATCAGTCCATCTCCGTGGTGCCGTTTATTTTAAAGCGAATGTTAACGACGCGATCTTTCGCTTCCTTGGCTTCGTAGCGCCACTTGCGCAATGCCTGTTTCACGTCACGCTCGAACATATTGCGTGGCTCCGCAGACAAAATGCGCACGTTCGTCACGCGGCCGTCGCTGTCGATATCAAATTGTACCCGCACATTGCCTTCAATCTGCAATGCCCTGGCGCGCGGCGGGTAGATCGGATCTGCACGGCTGATTGGCTTCGGCCCCACATCACGCGAATTGCCCTGAACCGGCGCTGAAGGTGCTTGCTTCACCGGCGCTTTATCGACTGGCTTGGCCGGCTCGTTATTTTCAAACGGCGATGGCTCGCGCGGCTCGGTTTTCTGCGGTTCGCGTTTGACCGTTTTTTCAACCTTCGGCTTCGGTTTCGGCTTCGGTTTGGGTTTTACCGGCTCCGGTTTCAGTATCGCCTTTGGCGGTGGCTCTGGCAGCGGTTCCGGCTCGGGTTCTGGTTCCGGTTCCACCTGCGGTTCTGGTTCAGCAGGCGCAGGTGGCGGCGGTTCCGCCATCGCGGCGGTATTGACCATCATGACGCTGATCGGCGCATCCTCGGGTTTCGGCAACTCCATAACCTCTTTGACAGAAGCGTAGAGCAACCCCACCACCAGGGCGCTGTGTAAGCCAACGGACAAGACAATCGGCACTGACAAACGGCGATTAAGGAACATCTTTTTTAGCGGCATAATGATTCTGTTTCCTCTGGTTCGCCAAGTTTAAATGCAAATAGCAATCATATTCAATAACGAATGGCGAACTATCGCTTTAATCGTCATTATTCATCGCTAAAACCTGCAAACTCATAGGGATATTAACCTTTCATTTGCTTTTTTATTGAGGATTTCACACGCTCTATTAACCTGGCTAACCGCGACAAAAACAAAAAAACCCGCCGTAGCGGGTCATTTTTCACCAATGCGGCACTTATTCTTCATCACCGTAGTACAACACACCCAGTTTGATCAGAGGTCGCCCCTGCGCTTTGCGATGCAGGTTGGTATCACGCAACGAATAAACGCAGCCGCAGTACTCCTGCTGGTAAAAGCGTTCGCGCTTGCTGATTTCTATCATTCGCGATGCGCCGCCTTTTTTGCGCCAGTTGTAATCCCAATACTGCAGATCAGGATATTTTTCTGCCGCGCGGACACCGCAGTCGGTGATTTGCTGCATATTCTTCCAGCGGGAAATACCCAGCGAGCTGGAGATGGTGTCGTAGCCATGCTCATGTGCGTACAACGCGGTACGCTCGAAACGCATGTCGAAACACATGGTGCAACGGATCCCTCGCTCTGGTTCGTTTTCCATGCCTTTGGCGCGGGCAAACCAGTTATCGGTGTCGTAATCGGCGTCAATAATGGGTATCCCGTGTTGCTCGGCAAAGCGAATGTTCTCTTCCTTGCGCAGCAGATACTCTTTTTGCGGGTGAATATTCGGGTTATAGAAAAAGATGGCATATTCGATGCCGGAGGCCTGAATGGCTTCCATCACCTCACCGGAACAAGGCGCACAGCAAGAGTGCAGCAACAGCTTGCTTTTGCCTTCGGGCAAGTCGAGTTTATCCCTAACCAGTTCCGTCATTTCCTCACCTCTCACACAGGAGTTCAATTCATCGCGCGGCCGCACTATACGAATAAAAACTAGCGGCTTCAAGGCATAAGCGCCAGCTGTGGATAAATTCCCTTTACCAGGCATTCCCTTGACGCGCCTTTTGCGCTACTTTGAATCACCCCTTCTATACTAATGATTTTAAAGGTGAAACATGCTTTATCTGATCTATGCGCAGGACGTTCCCAATTCATTGGAAAACCGTCTGTCGGTGCGGCCGGCGCATCTGGCACGCCTACAGGCGCTGCGGGATGAAGGCCGTCTGGTGATTGCCGGCCCAAACCCGGCTATCGACAGCAACGATCCGGGCAGTGCGGGCTTCAGCGGTTCTACGGTGATTGCGGAATTCGCCTCGCTGGCGGATGCTCAAGCCTGGGCTGAACAGGATCCCTATGTCGCTGCCGGCGTTTATGGTGACGTGACGGTAAAACCGTTCAAGCAGGTGTTTTAGTTTAATCACAACCCGTTGGGTTCTGCCTCCGCGGGTTGGCTATTACGAGCAATTTTATCACGCTGGACTGCAGATATTGGTGGCCCATAACCTGACGTATCCGTTGAAGATCAACGCAAAACCCAAAACTTCCTTTCCTCGTTTAGTCTTGCCCGGCACAACAGCCTTGTTCTCTCATTCTATTGTACATTAACCGGCATGCTCATAGACTCCAATAACTGTATATAAATACAGTATTTTCCTATGAGGATCCAAATGATGAACACCTGCCCTGATATCGCAACATTGAGAAGTACTGTACCTACCCTTGCCGGCGAGCTGATCGCTGTAACCGCCTATGATGCCAACTGGAGCACCAGTAACCGTCAACCCACCGGCGGGGGCATTTTTGTCGCTAAAGCACAGTCAACGCCCGCAGACGATGGCGGCATGTTTATACGTCCTAATACGTCATGGGTCTGGCTGCGCGTATTGGAGGTCGCCGGTACAGTGTCGCCTTATATGTACGGCGCTAAAGGCGATGGCATTGCCGATGATACCGATGCGATTCAAAAAGCGCATGACTACGTCAGCTCGCTGCATGAACATACCACTAAGCAAACTACGATTGGCGGTATGGTTTATACAAGCATCGAGCAAGTATTGAAAAACGGCATCCTGACGTTTGGAAACGGTCGTTTTAAGTGCAGCAACACACTAAAGTTTGACACCAAAACCGTCGATTATGATTTTTCCGGCGCGTTACTGGATTTCCGGTCTTTTGCCAGCGGTACAGCCACTGCGCACGCAACCGCCATTTATTGGATGAATACTGATGGCTATCCGCAGGGTAGCTTGACCGTGAAAAATCTACGCATGATTGGTCCCGGAGCGGATAAGTTTGTCGACGGCATGACTTTTCGCAACGATATCACCCCCGCAACCCCCACAGAGCCTGCTAAAGAGGTTAAAACCACCTACCCACGTAACTCGATGACATTCATCGGCGGTGGCCTTGAAAGCTTCGCCTACGGCATTACCGGCAACAACAACTTTTATTTCCTGCGCATGTACAGTTTTATGTTCAACCATTGCCATACCTGCTATTACTTCCCCAACAACGCGACGAACTCTGGCGAAGAGATGAACTTCCATAGTTGCGTCTTTGCACAAAGCAACTGCGGCGTTAACCTGCAGGGAGGCTACAGTTATTTCTTTAATTGTTCCTTTGACTATATCTATGGTGATAGCGGAGCAAAGGACTCAACGGTAAGTCTGGGGAAATATATTCATATCGAGGGTGGACAGCACATTTTCCGCGATTGTCACATTGAAGGTTTTGGCCCGCGAAATTACATCGTTAACGTACCTGATACCAAGAAATGCAAAATCAACTTTATTGGTGGTTTATTTACCTTTAAGGCTGGTGATCCTTCAACAGAGAACGAAGCTACCCTTTCTAACCCATTCTACTTTGGTGACCAGGCTCGCGCAGTATTTCAAGCCGTTAATCTTGGCAAGCTGCAACAGGCAGGTGACGTCGGCGTAAGTGGCTGGGTTGACGGCACTGGTTCGGTGTCATTTCGCGATATGCAATTACCGATGAACTGGCCCTATTTGCTGACGAAAGTACGCACGAACCCCAGCGTGCAGGATAACTGGCTGGACAGCACGACCTATACCAGTGGCGGCAGTAATGATAAATGGACAGAAGAGGCTTGGGTATTGTCGCCGGGTGGGATTAACAATGTACGCAAATCTCGCTTCGGCTGGGGCACGGCAAATAGTACCAACTTCAGCATAATACGCCAGGCTGGATTCGTCTCTCTTGGTCGTAACGCAGCCGCAGGGGACGGCGTGTATCAGGCAGTGCTCGGTACCATTGCGCTGAAAGGCTATGGCAGCGTGATCCACAATTTCCGCGCAGGTACCTACGCAGGCGACGGCCAAAGTTGTCAGGTGAAAATTGTCTGGGCCAAGCTGCTCCAATACGGCCCGGCTCAGGACATTGAACCTACGATTCTGATGCAGGCAACGGGCCACAGCTACGTCTATAACTTCAGTGGCAGCGAGTCGGAGTTTAAAACTGCAGTTATTCCGGGCCAAATGCAAGGTTCGGATGCGCAGTCTCCGATGATCGATCGTGCTCCGGATTGGGCAACCCACGCTTTCCTGCTGGTGGATACGACAAAAATGAAGGGTGGTTTCGATTTGCGCATTACTGACGTTTATATGCGTCAGGTATAAAAATTTTATGCTGCCGGCAGCCGCAGATTACTGCGGCTTTTTCATATTGAAGTCAAAAAAAAGCCAGCACGGAGAGGCTGGCTAAAGGGTTCTTCGAGGGAATATCTTGTCCGATAACCCTACTCTCTCCTCTTCCGCCCCACCAGCTATCAGTGCGATAGTTTTCCTCTTAAAGCAAAGCGTCTGGCGGCGCATTACTGCTTCTGGTATGGTTAACGGGCAACCTATAACCATATAAATAATAATGAATTAACAGGGGGAGTCTACTTGCAGCGACAACCGGTTTCATCTTCAAGAATTATATCAATAGGCTATGATGAAAAGACTCAGATTCTGGAAATTCAGTTTCGTGATGCGGGAACCTACCAATATATCGGGGTTCCCAAGCGAATCTACCAGGATTTTGTCGTGGTGGTTTCAAAAGGCCGGTTTTATGACGGCGTCATAAAGGGCAAATATTTGTGCCGTAAAACTGGGTAACCGGCCAGGTTGAATATCAACCCGACCTGCACGCCGACCCCGTACAGTGTCGGGGTGTAAGATCACTTTCTTACTTCGATGCCGGATCCGCCACAGTCGTTTGACTCTGCGCCAGAACCAGTGCCTGCATATCCGCAAACATAGCATCCCACTCTTGCTGGCCAATATCCATCAGGCCAAAAAACCTCAGCATGAATGCCCCTTCGGTGGCCAGAAAAACCAATCGCGCGCGCCTTCCCTCCTCAGTGGTCAAATCCAGACCGGCAATCCGGCTGCGGTACCATTCACGGGTGCTGTTCAGATGTTCCGGCGTTTGAATCAGTGTCGCCATCAGCCCCGCAGCCTTGGCGCTGGACGCCTGATCGGAGCTTCTGGTCGCCTGCATATGCGCCCGCACGGAGGTTGTAGCAGAGGGATTTTCCCCGGCTATCGCGTCGAACACAGTGTCATAAGCCTTGCCCCAGCGTTCAAACATCGCATCAATCAACGCGTCTTTACTGCCGAAGCAGTATTGCACTCCACCTTTGGAGATCCCCATCGCTTTTGCGACGGAATCAATGGTCAGCCCAGTGGCACCCTGGTTGGCGACTATTTCTTCGGCCATATCCAGAACTTTGTCACGATCGATGCTGCGTTGACGTCCCATTGATAAACCCCTCTTTTCAATACGTACGTATGGATATATATTATGACCAGTATACCATCAGTGGAGACTGGGGTTTACCTTCTGGTCGCGCATCCGCGCTGGCCGCATTTTTTGGAATAATATTATGTTCGTAAACAACCGCTGGTTGATCCTGTCCTTAATCTCCAGCGCCCTATTTCTCATCGTCATCGACATGACGGTGTTATACACCGCCTTGCCACGGCTGACGCAGGCGCTGGATGCCAATGCGTCACAAAAATTATGGATCGTAAACGCATACCCGCTGGTAGTTGCAGGTTTGCTGCCTGGTGCAGGCATGCTGAGCGATCGCGTCGGTCATAAACGCCTGTTTATGGCCGGATTGCCGGTTTTTGCCGCCGCCTCGCTTTGCGCCGCCTTTTCCCCCTCCGCCGAGTGGCTAATCGCAGCGCGTGCATTTCTCGCCGTGGGTGCCGCAATGATGATGCCGGCAACCCTGTCCATCGTCCGCCATATCTTTACCGACGAACGCGAGCGCGCGTTGGCTATTGGCATTTGGGCTGCGGTCGCCTCCAGTGCGGCTGCGCTGGGCCCCGTGGTCGGCGGGGTATTGCTGGAATATTTCTGGTGGGGTTCGGTGTTTCTGATCAACGTGCCGGTAGTGATGTTGGTGCTGCCGCTGGCATGGCGGCTGATACCGCACTGTGGCGGGGAGAATAAGCGCCCTTACGACATTATCGGTTCGGTACAGATCATGATCGGTCTGGTGGGCAGCATCTACGCGCTGAAAGAATTGAGCAAAACGGCCCCCTCCTTCATTGCGTTAACGACTGCGGCTGCAATCGGTATTGTCTCTCTTGTCCTTTTTGTGCGCCGTCAAAGGCAAGCGCGATACCCGATGATTGACTTCTCGCTGTTCCAAAACAGGCTGTTTGCCGGTGGCGTCGGCGTTGCCTTGCTCTCGATGATAGCGTTGATTGGCGTGGAACTGGTTCTGAGTCAACGTTTGCAATTGGTTCTCGATCTGAGCCCATTGCAGGCCGCGCTATTTATTCTGCCGATCCCGTTGGCCTCCGTGCTGGCCGGGCCGCTGACTGGCTTATTCCTGCCCCGCTATGGCGAACGTCGTATGATGCTCGGCAGTTTTATTCTGACCGGTCTCGGGATCGCCGGTCTCGCCCTGTTTTATCAAAGCAGCGTTTTATTGCAATTGATTTGCCTGTGTATCACTGGTTTTGGCGTCGGTGGCGCCATTACCGCCGCATCGACCGCCATCATGCTGAATGCGCCTGAAGAGAAATCCGGCATGGCGGCGTCGATTGAAGACGTTTCCTATGAACTGGGCGGGGTTTTGGGCATCACCCTGCTAGGCGGGCTGATGACAGCCGTCTATAGCCACAGTTTGACGTTGCCGGGCAGTTTGCCGGTGAGCGACATCGCCTATGACAGCATTGATGAAGCTCTGCGGCTGGCCGCCACTCTGGCCGACGATCAGGCTGAACAACTGAGACAGCTGGCGCGCATGGCTTTCGACCGGGCATTCATCGCGGTACTGATAGCTGCAGCGCTGTTGATGACGCTAGGGGCAGGCATGGCGAAATGGACTTTAGGCAAGAAGTGATAAAGCCCAGAATCAGGGAGCGTTAGTCGATGGGGAATATAAGGACGTATCCCATAATACTCCCTCGGGCTTAAAGACAACTTTTCATCGAATTCACAGTCCCTGCCGGGACTGTTTTCGTTTTACCACTCGTAGGACACCACAAACAGCAATGCGCGCCGGTGCTGATCATCCAGGCGACGTCGTACCCGGATAATGTGCCGGTTGCTGCATGACTGGCGCTCCAGCCAGCGATGCCTGCGGCGCTGATTCTGCCGCAGCATCCGCCAGCGGCCCACCTCGTTTCTACTGCGTCTCATCGTTTCGTCACTCGTCCGTCAAATACCAACGGCGGGCATTATAGCCCTTTCGTCGAGCGATCCAAGTCGCAGTTCGTCGCGCAACCACGCCGCCAAGCGAGGCGAAGACCGGGTAAAAATGTTTTTTTTCGCTTTCAGCAAGTGCCTTAAGACAATCATATTTATGCAATATAAGCGCCGAGAAAAGGTTCCCCCTTTACCATTCTGTGCGTACACTCATTGTTGGTGGTTTGCGAACGGGATTTTTCGCCTTTATGACAACATTTTATACCGTAATCAGTTGGCTCATGGTATTCGGTTACTGGCTGCTTATCGCTGGGGTTACGCTACGTATTCTGATGAAACGCCGCGCTGTGCCTTCCGCCATGGCCTGGCTGTTGGTTATCTATATTCTGCCTTTATTCGGTATCGTGGCTTATTTATCTTTCGGCGAATTGCATCTAGGCAAACGTCGCGCCGAACGCGCCAAGGCGATGTGGCCCTCGACCGCGCGCTGGCTCAGCGAATTAAAAGAGAGCCAACGGATCTTTGCCACAGAATACAGCGAGGTTGCCAGGCCATTGTTCCAGCTGTGCGATCGCCGCCAGGGCATCGATGGCGTTAAGGGAAACCAACTGCAATTGCTCACCACTACCGACTCAACGATGAAAGCGTTAATCCGTGATATCGAGTTGGCACGCCATAATATTGAGATGGTGTTCTATATCTGGCAACCCGGTGGGCTGGTGGATCAGGTCGCCGAATCGCTGATGGCTGCCGCGCGACGCGGCGTGCATTGCCGGCTGATGCTGGACTCTGCCGGCAGTTTGCAGTTTTTCCGCAGCCCTTATCCGGGCATGATGCGCAATGCCGGCATTGAGGTAGTAGAAGCGCTCAAAGTTAACCTGTTCCGCGTATTCCTGCGCCGGATGGATTTACGCCAGCATCGCAAAGTCGTCCTGATCGACAATTACATCGCCTATACCGGCAGCATGAATATGGTCGATCCGCGTTATTTCAAACAGGGTGCCGGCGTCGGCCAGTGGATCGACCTGATGGCGCGTATGGAAGGCCCGGTCGCCAGCACCATGGGTATCGTTTATGCCTGTGACTGGGAAATTGAAACCGGCAAACGCATTCTGCCACCGCCGCCGGATGTCAATATCATGCCGTTCGAACAGGAAAGCGGCCACACCATTCAGGTCATCGCCTCCGGCCCCGGCTTCCCGGATGAGATGATCCATCAGGCGTTGCTGACCGCCGTGTACTCCGCACGTGAGCAGTTGATCATGACAACGCCCTATTTCGTGCCGAGCGACGATCTGCTGCATGCAATTTGCACCGCCGCGCTGCGTGGCGTTGAAGTCAGCATCATCGTGCCGCGTGACAACGACTCAACGATGGTGCGCTGGGCCAGCCGTTCCTTCTTCTCTGAATTACTCGAAGCCGGCGTGCGCATCTATCAGTTTGAAGGCGGCCTGCTGCATACCAAAAGCGTGTTGGTAGATGGTCAACTCAGCCTGGTAGGCACGGTAAATCTGGACATGCGCAGCCTGTGGCTGAACTTTGAAATCACTCTGGTCATCGACGATGACGGCTTCGGTAGCGATCTGGCCTGCGTGCAGGATGACTATATCGCCCGTTCGCAGTTGCTGAACGCCCAAGAGTGGCAGAAACGGCCATTCTGGCACCGCATTGTCGAACGCCTGTTCTACTTTTTCAGCCCGCTGCTATAAAAGCCGTGTCGGGCATGGTTTAATAACGCCAAATCATTTTTATCAGGATTTTTTTATGGATTTGAATAACCGCCTTACCGAAGACGAAACGCTGGAACAGGCTTATGACATTTTTCTGGAATTGGCTGGCGACAATCTGGATCCGGCGGATATTCTGCTGTTCAACCTGCAATTTGAGGAACGCGGCGGCGCCGAGCTGTATGATCCGGCGGAAGACTGGTCGGAGCATGTGGATTTTGACCTGAACCCGGACTTTTTTGCCGAAGTGGTCATTGGCCTTGCGGACAGCGATGGCGAACCGATCAACGACGTGTTTGCCCGCGTGTTACTCTGTCGTGAGAAAGACCACAAGCTGTGCCACATTTTGTGGAAAGAATAAACGCCCTGTCTGCATGAAAAAACCCGCCAAAATTGGCGGGTTTTTTGTTGGTGACGCAGCGGACAACGCTGCGACTTGAAATGCGGCGGGTAAATTATAAAGGATCGACTTTCAGGCACGACACCGCATGGCGGAAACTCCCCTCCAGCAGCGGCCGGGTTTTGGCGCATTCTGGCCCGGCAATCGGGCAGCGGGTGCGAAACACGCAGCCTGACGGCGGATTGATCGGCGAAGGCAGCTCCCCTTCCAGCAGTTGGATCTGTTTTTCCCTCTCCTTGTCCGGATCCGGGATCGGCACCGCCGACATCAGCGCTTTGGTGTACGGGTGCTGCGGGTTGTGGTACACCTCATCGTAGGTCCCCAGCTCCACCGCATGACCCAGATACATCACCAGCACGCGGTCAGAGATGTGCTTAACGACCGCCAGGTCATGGGCGATGAAGATGAGCGACAACCCCATTTCACACTGCAGCTGCTGCAACAGATTCACCACCTGCGCCTGAATCGACACGTCCAGCGCGGAGACCGGCTCGTCACAGATCACCAATTTCGGTTCCAGGATCAGCGCACGTGCAATACCGATACGCTGGCACTGGCCGCCGGAAAACTCATGCGGATAGCGGTTGATCAGGTTTGGCAACAAGCCCACCTTCAGCATCATCGCCTTCACCTTGTCCTTCACTTCCTGACGCGGCATTTTCGGATAATAGGTGCGCAGCGGCTCGGCGATGATTTCACCGATGGTCATGCGTGGGTTCAGCGAGGCCAGCGGATCCTGGAAGATCATCTGGATATCGCTACGCGTTTTGCGCCAGTCGGCATCGCTCATGCCGAGCAGATCCTTACCTAACCAGGCAACGCGCCCGCTGGTGGCTTTCACCAGGCCGATAATGGCGCGGGCGAAGGTCGACTTTCCGCAACCGGATTCGCCAACCACGCCCAGCGTTTCCCCTTCGAACAACCGCAGCGTCACGCCGTCGACCGCCTTGAGGGTTTTTGCCGGCTGCCAGAACCACTGTTTGTCATCATGAATGTCGAAGTGCACTTTCAAATCGGCCACTTCGAGCAACACTTTCTTGTCGGTTACCGCTGTCATACCAACGCCTCCACCGGTTTAAAGCAGGCGCGCAGGCGCCCTTCACCAAACTGCTCCAACGGCGGAGCGCTCGCGCATTGTTCCATCGCAAACTGACAACGAGGCTGGAACGGGCAGCCTTTCGGCAGACGCAGCAGGTTCGGCGGGTTGCCGGGAATGGTCATCAAGGCTTCACCTTCGGCATCCAGCCGCGGAACCGCATTCAGCAGACCGATGGAGTAAGGGTGACTCGGGTGATAAAACACATCACGTGCGCTGCCGTATTCCATCGTGCGCCCGGCGTACATTACCAGCACCTTGTTACAGATACCTGCCACCACGCCCAGATCGTGAGTGATCATGATGATGGCCGTATTGAACTCTCGCTTCAGCTCATTCAACAGCGTCATAATCTGCGCCTGAACCGTCACATCCAGTGCGGTGGTCGGTTCGTCGGCAATCAACAACTTGGGCCGGCACAACAACGCCATGGCGATCATCACGCGCTGGCGCATACCGCCTGAGAACTCATGCGGATACATGCGCATGCGTTTGCGCGCTTCCGGCATTTTTACTGCATCAAGCATGCGCACCGACTCTTCGAAGGCTTCGCTTTTACTCATTTTCTTATGCAACATCAGCACTTCCATCAGCTGCTCGCCAACGCGCATATAAGGGTTAAGCGACGTCATCGGATCCTGGAAGATCATCGAAATCTCTTCCGCCCGCAGCTTGTTGAGCTGTTTTTCCGGCAGATTGAGGATTTCGCGGCCATTAAACTTGGCCGAGCCGCCAATACGGCCATTGCTGGCCAACAGCCCCATCAACGCAAAAGCGGTCTGGGATTTGCCTGAACCGGACTCACCGACGATGCCCAAGGTTTCACCGGCCCGCAGATCAAAGTTCAGATCGTTCACTGCCGTCACGTCACCGTCCGGGGTGCCGAAGGTCACGCGCAGGTCTTTCACATCCAGCAGCAACGGCGATTTGGCGACGGCGCCGGTTTGCAACTGCGGGTTTTCAATGGTGCTCATGATGGCACTCCTTAACGATCTTTCGGGTCGAGGGCGTCACGCAGACCATCGCCGATAAAGTTGAAACAAAACAGAGTGACAACCAGGAAACCCGCCGGGAACAGCAGCAACCACGGTGAAACTTCCATCGAGTTGGCGCCATCGCTGAGCAATGCGCCCCAACTGCTTAACGGCTCCTGCGTGCCCAGCCCCAGGAAGCTGAGGAAGGATTCGAACAGGATCATGCTCGGCACCAGCAATGAGGCGTACACCACTACCACGCCGAGCACGTTAGGCACGATATGGCGCAGTACGATATTTCGGGTTGAAACCCCGCACACCAATGCCGCTTCGATAAATTCTTTGCGCTTTAAGCTCAGGGTTTGCCCGCGCACAATACGCGCCATATCCAGCCACGACACCATGCCGATCGCCACAAAGATCAACAGGATATTTTGGCCGAAGAAGGTCACCAGCAAGATCACGAAGAACATGAACGGGAAGGAGTTGAGGATCTCCAGCAAGCGCATCATTACCGAGTCGGTTTTACCGCCCAGGTAACCTGACATCGCGCCGTACAAGGTACCGACAATCACCGCCACCAGCGCCGCAGCCACGCCGACCATCAGCGAGATGCGCCCGCCAATCGCCACGCGCACCAGCAAATCGCGACCGGAGGAGTCCGTGCCGAAGTAATGCGCCGATTCAAGACTCGGTGCGGCCGACATCATCGCCCAGTCGGTATCGTCATAGGCGAACTGAGACAGCCACGGGGCTACAATCACAAACAGGGTAATCAGCGCCAGCACAAACAGGCTGCTGACCGCCGCACGGTTATGCACAAAGCGGCGGCGAGCATCCTGCCACAGGCTTCGCCCTTCCACTTCCAGCTTTTCGCTGAAGTGTTCCAGAGCTTCGCTGTTCTTTTTCGTCAACATCATTTGCGTGCTCCAGCTTAATAACGAATTTTTGGATCGATAACGGCGTACAGCACGTCCACGATCGCGTTAAATAAAATAGTCAGGCCGCCCACCAGAATGGTCAGGCTCAATACCAGAGAATAGTCACGGTTCAGTGCACCGTTAACGAAAAGTTGGCCGATACCCGGCAGGCCATAAATGGTTTCGATCACCATAGAACCGGTGATGATACCGACAAAGGCAGGCCCCATATAGGAAAGCACCGGCAATAACGCAGGCTTCAATGCATGGCGCAGAATGATACGGCGCATTGGCAAGCCCTTGGCGCGAGCGGTACGAATAAAGTTCGAGTGCAGCACTTCAATCATCGATCCGCGCGTAATACGGGCGATACTGGCAATATAGGCCAGCGATAACGCCACCATCGGCAGGATGATAAATTTCGGTGCCCCGCCGTTCCAACCGCCACCCGGCAGCCATTTCAGCGTGATGGCGAAAATCAACACCAGTAACGGCGCCACCACGAAACTGGGAATAACCACCCCGGTCATGGCAAAGCCCATTACCGTATAATCCCATTTGGTATTTTGATTCAGTGCGGCAATGACGCCGGCGCTAACCCCCAATATCACTGCCAGCAAAAACGCGGCCAGGCCCAATTTGGCTGAAACCGGGAAAGAGGCAGCCACCAGATCGTTGACCGAATAATCCTTGTATTTGAAGGACGGGCCAAAATCGCCTTGCGCGAGCTGGGCCAGATAGTGGCCGTACTGTTTCCAGATAGGATCATTCAAATGGTATTTGGCTTCGATATTGGCCATCACTTCCGGCGGCAATGCGCGCTCGCCGGTAAATGGGCTGCCGGGGGCCAAACGCATCATAAAGAAGGAAATGGTGATAAGGATAAATAGTGTCGGGATCGCTTCTAACAAGCGACGAAATATAAATTTTAGCATTGCCCTAACCCTGTGCTGCAGCCTGATAACGGCTTATTATTCTCAACATGGGCCGGCGGTTCACACCGCCGGCACTTACCGTATCAATGCTTGATGATGTACAGGTTTTTGTCGTACACGTTATCAAGCGGGTCTTGGCCGGTGTAACCACCAACATAAGGTTTCACCAGACGGGCATTCACATAGTAATAAACCGGAACGATGGCGGAGTCTTTATCCAGCTGAACTTCGGCTTTCTGATACAGCTCGGCGCGCTCTTCTTTGGTTTTCGCCGTCAACACGTTGGCCATCAGCTTGTCGAACTCCGCGCTCTTATAGTGCGGGGTATTACTGCTGCTGTCAGACAACATCATGTTCAGGAATGAGCTAGGTTCGTTGTAGTCCGCACACCAGCCGGCGCGAGATACGTCATAGGTACCCTGATGACGGGTATCCAGGAAGGTTTTCCACTCCTGGTTCACCAGCTTCACATCCACACCCAGGTTTTTCTTCCAGATGGAGGCGGCGGCAATCGCCAGCTTCTTGTGCAGATCTGAGGTGTTGTACAGCAGCGAGAAAGTCAGCGGTTTGCCTGGGCCGTAACCCGCGTCTGCCAGCAGTTTCTTCGCCACTTCGTTGCGTTTTTCCTGCGTCCAACCGAACCATTCAGGCGGAGTCAACTTGGCGCCATCGGTATAAGGCGGCGTGAAGCTGTAGGCAGGCAGGTCACCCTGGTTTTTCACTTTATTGGTGATGATGTCGCGGTCCAGGCCCAGTTTCAGCGCTTCACGTACGCGCTCATCGGTAAACGGCGCTTTCTGGTTGTTGATTTCGTAGTAATAGGTACACAGGTACGGATCAACATGAACTTCTTTCGGGATCTCTTTTTTCAGCTTCTGGAACAGCTCGATCGGCATGTTGTTGTAAGTCATGTCGATTTCACCGGTACGGTAGCGGTTAACGTCGGTCACTTCCGACGCAATTGGCAGGAACGTGACTTTATTAATGATGGTTTTCGCGTTGTCCCAATATTCCGGGTTACGTTCCAGTACGATGCGTTCGTTGACTACCCAATCTTTCAGTTTGTAAGCGCCGTTGCTGACGTAGTTGGCTGGTAGAGTCCACTTCTCGCCATACTTCTCTACGGCGTCTTTAAACACCGGTTTCATCGCGTAGTGCGGAGTCATTTCAACCAGGTAAGGTACCGGCTCGGTCAGGGTCACCTGGAAGGTGTGATCATCAATGGCTTTCACTCCCAGGGTAGATTTGTCTTTCTTCCCGGCAATGATGTCATCCACGTTTTCTACGTGGGCGTATTGCAGATAGCTGGCATAAGGGGATGCGGTTTTCGGATCCACCACGCGTTGCCAGCTATACACGAAATCTTGCGCCGTTACCGGTTTGCCGTTCGACCATTTCGCGTCCTTACGCAGGTGGAAGGTCCAGACTTTAAAATCTTTGTTATCCCAGCTTTCCGCCACACCCGGCACAATGGACCCATCCGGACTGTTGTTGGCCAGACCTTCCATCAGATCGCGCGTTACGTTATTTTCCGGCACGCCTTCGATTTTATGCGGATCCAGCGACTGTACTTCCGAACCGTTGTTTTTAACGATCTCTTGTTTCTCTGCCAGTTGCACGCCTGCAGGCACGACGGCAGCAATTGCGCTTCCGGTTGCTGTGATGCCTAGCGCAGCAAGGATGCCGGCGGCAAGGATGGTTTTTTTCGTGATGTTGGTCATTGATATACTCCAGTTTTTTATTATCACAGACTCATCGTGGAGCCTGCGTTGCCCGTGAGCGGACCTTGTTATACCGACTGCAGGTGAACGAATGCGGCAGACGGCCTTCCCTGTATTACTCACCGTTGTTGGCGTGGCGTAATACCCCTTTTACTGCTTGATGATGTACAGATTTTTTACGTCGGTATAATCCAGCGGATCTTTACCGGTAAAGCCCCCCACCGACGGCCTGATCAGGCGCGCGCTGACGCGGTAATACACCGGGACCAACGCCGAATCTTTATCCAACTGCGCTTCTGCCTGTTGGTAAATAGCGGCGCGTGCAGCCTCATCCGGCGCCTTCAGCGTACTCGCCATCAGGGCATCGAATGCCGGGCTCTTGTAGAAAATGGTGTTAATGCTGCTATTGGATACCACCAGATTCAGGAAGGCGCTTGGCTCGTTATAATCGCCGCACCAGGTTGCACGCGCCACGTCGTACTGACCTTGATGGCGGCTTTCCAGCGAGGTTTTCCACTCCTGATTGCGCAATGTGACATCCGCCCCGAGGTTTTTCTTCCACATCGAAGCCGCAGCGATCGCCTGTTGTTTGTTTTGATCTGAAGTGTTGTACAACAGCGTGAATTTCAAGGGTTTCTCCGCAGTGAAACCGGCTTGCGCCAACAGCTTTTTCGCTTCGGCATTACGCTGTTCCTGGCTCCAGCCCGCCCATTCCGGCGCGGTGAACCTGGCGCCATCGGTAAAGGTTGGGGTGAAGTTGTACGCCGGGATCTGGCCCTGGCCCATGATTTTGTTGGCGATGATGTCGCGATCGAGCGTTAGCTTCACCGCAGTGCGCACCCGGACGTCGGTAAAAGGTGCGCGCTGATTATTGATCTCGTAATAGAACGTGCACAGGAACGGGTTAACGTGCAGCTGCTCCGGGATTTCTTTTTTCATCTTCACGAACAGGTTCGGCGGAATAGCACTGTTGGTGATATCAATCTCACCGCTGCGGAAACGGTTGACGTCACTGACTTCTGAAGCGATCGGCAAGAACGTCGCCTGGTCGATGATCGTTTTCTTGTTGTTCCAGTAGGTCGGGTTGCGCTCAAGCACAATGCGCTCATTCACCACCCACTCTTTCAGGCGGTAAGCGCCATTGCCGACATAGTTGGCGGGCAATGTCCATTTGTCGCCAAACTTTTCAACTACCGCTCGTTTTACCGGTTTCAGCGAGGTATGGCTCAACATGCTGACAAAGTACGGCACCGGCTCACTCAGTTGAACCTGCAGCGTCTTGTCATCAATAGCCTTGACACCAAGGGTTTGCGGGCTTTTCTTGCCGGTCAGGATAGCGTCGACGTTTTCAATTTTGGCGTATTGCAAATAGCTGGCGTAGGGGGAGCCGATTTTGGGATCGACCAGACGCTGCCAGCTGTAGACAAAGTCCTGTGCGGTAACCGGGGAACCGTCGCTCCACACCGCATCCGCGCGCAGGTGGAAAGTCCAGGTTTTGAAATCCCGGTTTTCCCAGGTTACGGCGGCGGCCGGCACCACATGCCCATTGGCGTCGGTGCTGACCAATCCTTCCAGCAGGTTAAGGATGATATTGCTTTCAGGTGTTCCTTCGACCTTGTGCGGGTCCAATGAAGCGACTTCGCTGCCGTTGTTGATCACAATGTTTTGCTGTTGGGCCAATTGCACCCCGGCCGGGACATCGGCCGCCTGTACGGAATAAACGGCACTGAGACTCAGCATGCCGGCAAAGAACGTGGTCAACGGCGTGCGCTTCATTGTTTGCTGCATAGTCGAGGCTCCTTTTCACCAACAAGCATTGCTTATCGATATTCGTGAAGTATTTATAAGAATTCTAAATAACGGACACCAGCAAGAATCGTTCCCACTTTGACGACGCTTTGCAATTAATTAAGCGTATAAAGTTGCTCGGAAATTAGCAGAAGCTAAATTCCATAGCCAATAATTTTTACGAAAATGTTAAGCAATTCTCTTTTATTGACCAAAGTGCGATTTGCCGCATACCCGAGCAGGTAACCAAGGAGCATATCAACACAATGATTTTATTGATAAAAATTAAAAAAATCATTGTACAGGCTCCGCGAGACAGACCGGCAAGCACAACAAAGAAACATTCAGTTAACAAAGTGGCAGTTCAAAGAACAAACACCTGCTTATACGCGGTTAATCACTAATAACACCTGGATGAAAGCGAGACAAGCCCTACAGAATGATGTGACTAAATTAACAGCAGATTTGACGTTAGGCAGGCTATAAAGGGCAAAAAAGGCGCAAGATAAGGGTTAAAAATAACGCTTAGAGCTTTTATTGAGCAGTAAAGTGAGATTTATGCCACATAGTGGTGCAAGTGAAGAAAATTCATTCATATTACGCACTATATTAATGCGAGCTAATAATTAATTTTAATTTTTAAAATTAATTTGAGTCGCGAATTATCCTATTCGCGACTCACTGACCTGATTACAACAGCCCCGGGAATATGGCTTTAATACCGGTCACAATAAACTCGATACCCAATGCCATCAGCAGCAACCCCATAATACGGGTGATAACGTTGATGCCGGTTTGCCCCAGTAGACGCACCAGCAAAGGAGCGGCACGGAACAGCAACCAACAGCAGAAGGCAAACAATGCAATCGCCAGGCTAAAACCCAGCAGGTTTTGCCAGTTATGGTAGCGGGAACTCCAGACTATTGTAGAACTGATAGCGCCCGGCCCCGCCATCAGTGGCAACGCCAACGGCACTACGCCAATGCTTTCACGGATCGCGCTCTCTGATTTTTCTTGTTTGTTCTGTTTATCTTCACCCAACTTGCCGCTGATCATCGACATAGCGATGGTCACCACCAGAATGCCGCCGGCAATGCGGAACGAATCAATGGAGATGCCGAACATGCGCAAAATCCCTTCCCCCAGAAACAACGAGGTCCACAGAATAATGGCGACCGACAGGTTGGCGGTCATGTTCGTTTTATTGCGCCCGGCCGCTGCCTGATAGCTGGTCATACTGATAAACACCGGCAAAATGCCCACCGGGTTCACCAGCGCAAACAGGCCGACAAAAAATTTAATGTAGCCGGAAAAATCCAACAGAGATTGGCCCACAAATGACTCCGCTTAAATAGCTCTGAAAAGTGATACTGCCTACGCGCGCTAATGTAATGGAATTGCCACGGGTAATCCATTGGCCGAATGCAGCATTTTTATCCTTTAAGAACAAATAATCTGAAATAATTTGCTATTGTTAAATGAATGTACGGTTTATGATTTTTTATGTTTAAAAAACACGCCTGCCCTGCGGTTATCAAGAACAATTCTCAACAACTCAGGCTGAATGGTGTCAGCTTGCACTTTTCATGATTTAAATCACAAAATCGCTAACCAAGAGTAGTTAAGTTCTTAGTCGTAGTCAGGGAGTAGAACAGGTTAAGGAAAAAGAGGTATCTCTGTTCAGCCCGCCGTTTCTCCCCAGAAACCGTGGGAAAGCTCTTTAAGCAAATCAGCAGCATGCGTTGCTATTGTATGTAAAGCCCTTGTTTTTAAGCAGCATTTTCCGCTTGGGTGTCTATACTAGTTGCTCGCACGGCTTATTTACTGAAAGAGTTTAACATTATCAGGAGAGCATTATGGCTGTAACGAATGTCGCTGAACTGAACGAGCTAGTTGCACGTGTCAAAAAAGCCCAGCGCGAATATGCCAACTTCACTCAAGAGCAAGTTGATAAAATCTTCCGCGCTGCTGCCCTCGCCGCTGCCGATGCCCGTATTCCTCTGGCTAAAATGGCCGTTGCCGAGTCCGGCATGGGTATCGTTGAAGATAAAGTGATCAAAAACCACTTCGCTTCAGAGTATATCTACAACGCTTATAAAGATGAAAAAACCTGCGGTATCCTGTCCGAAGACGATACTTTCGGTACCATCACCATCGCCGAGCCTATCGGTCTGATTTGCGGTATCGTGCCGACCACCAACCCTACTTCTACGGCTATTTTCAAGGCGTTAATCAGCCTGAAAACCCGCAACGGCATTATCTTCTCTCCGCACCCACGTGCGAAAAACGCCACCAATAAAGCCGCGGATATCGTGCTGCAGGCAGCGATTGCCGCCGGGGCGCCAAAAGACATCGTCGGCTGGATTGACCAGCCTACCGTTGAACTGTCCAACCAGTTAATGCACCACCCGGACATCAACCTGATCCTCGCTACCGGCGGCCCTGGCATGGTGAAAGCCGCCTATAGCTCCGGCAAACCAGCCATCGGCGTCGGTGCCGGTAACACCCCGGTAGTGGTTGACGAAACTGCGGATATCAAACGCGTTGTTGCCTCGATCCTGATGTCTAAAACCTTCGACAGCGGTGTCATTTGCGCCTCCGAGCAGTCTGTCATCGTTGTGGACTCCATCTATGATGCAGTGCGTGAACGTTTCGCCTCCCATGGCGGCTACCTGCTGCAAGGCAAAGAGCTGAAAGCGGTCCAGGACATCATTCTGAAAAACGGCGGGCTGAACGCGGCCATCGTTGGACAGTCTGCACCGAAAATTGCCGAAATGGCCGGTATTAAAGTGCCCGCAAGCACCAAGGTGCTGATCGGTGAAGTGAAGCTGGTTGATGAATCCGAACCTTTCGCTCACGAGAAACTCTCTCCGACGCTGGCAATGTATCGTGCCAAAGACTTTGAAGACGCCGTCAGCAAAGCCGAAAAACTGGTCGCCATGGGCGGTATCGGCCATACGTCGTGCCTGTATACCGACCAGGATAACCAGCCGGAACGTGTTGCCTTCTTCGGCGACAAGATGAAAACCGCACGTATCCTGATCAACACCCCGGCATCTCAGGGGGGTATCGGTGACCTGTACAACTTTAAACTCGCTCCGTCATTGACGCTGGGCTGCGGTTCATGGGGGGGGAACTCCATCTCTGAAAACGTCGGTCCAAAACACCTGATCAACAAGAAAACTGTAGCGAAGCGAGCAGAAAACATGTTGTGGCATAAACTTCCGAAATCAATCTACTTCCGCCGTGGCTCACTGCCTATCGCGCTGGAAGAAGTAGCGACCGACGGGGCAAAACGCGCCTTCATTGTGACCGACCGCTACCTGTTCAATAACGGCTATGCAGACCAGATCACCACGGTTCTGAAATCGCACGGCATTGAAACAGAAGTATTCTTTGAGGTAGAAGCTGACCCAACGCTGTCCATCGTGCGCAAAGGCGCCGAGCAGATGAACTCCTTCAAGCCAGACGTGATCATCGCGTTGGGCGGCGGTTCACCGATGGATGCTGCGAAAATCATGTGGGTCTTGTACGAACACCCGGAAACCCATTTCGAAGACCTGGCGCTGCGCTTTATGGATATCCGTAAACGTATCTACAAGTTCCCGAAAATGGGCGTCAAAGCGAAAATGATTGCCGTCACCACCACCTCAGGCACCGGTTCTGAAGTCACGCCGTTTGCGGTAGTGACCGACGATGCGACCGGCCAGAAATACCCACTGGCTGACTATGCGCTGACGCCAGATATGGCGATCGTTGACGCCAATCTGGTGATGAACATGCCGAAATCGCTGTGTGCCTTCGGCGGCCTGGATGCGGTTACCCACGCGCTGGAAGCTTATGTTTCGGTACTGGCGAACGAATACTCTGACGGCCAGGCGCTGCAAGCGCTGAAATTGCTGAAAGAATATCTGCCTGCCAGCTATAAAGAAGGCGCCAAGAACCCGGTAGCCCGTGAGCGTGTGCACAACGCCGCAACCATTGCCGGTATCGCGTTTGCCAACGCCTTCCTGGGGGTTTGCCACTCCATGGCCCACAAACTGGGCTCTGAGTTCCACATCCCGCACGGCTTGGCCAACGCCATGTTGATCTCCAACGTCATTCGCTATAACGCGAACGACAATCCGACCAAGCAGACGGCTTTCAGCCAGTACGACCGCCCACAGGCACGTCGTCGCTACGCTGAGATCGCCGACCACCTCGGCCTGAGCGCCCCGGGCGACCGTACCGCGCAAAAAATCGAGAAACTGCTGGTATGGCTGGATGAGATCAAAACAGAGCTGGGCATCCCTGCTTCCATCCGTGAAGCCGGCGTGCAGGAAGCCGATTTCCTTGCGAAGGTCGACAAACTGTCCGAAGACGCTTTCGACGACCAATGTACCGGCGCCAACCCGCGTTATCCGCTGATTGCCGAACTGAAGCAAATCATGCTGGATACCTTCTACGGCCGTAAGTTCAGCGAAGCGGATGATGAAGAGGTTGTGGTTGCACCGGTTGCGGCCAAAGCGGAAAAAAAGTCCAAAAAATAACGGTTCATTGAGCCGACAAAAAACCGCCGAAAGGCGGTTTTTTTTATGCTGCGGGATAATCCACTCGACCTATCAGCTCAATAGCGCCAAAACGCCCCACAAAGCACGCTACGCCGCCCCAGAGGTTCACTCCTGCGTGTGTATGGCTTCCTTGTAATGTTTGCGACAAACGGACACATAGCTCTCGTTACCGCCTATCACCACCTGTTCACCCGCATGCATTGCCTGACCGCTTTCATCCAGCCTTAGCACCATATTCGCCTTGCGACCGCAATGGCAGATAGTTTTCAACTCCACCAGCTTATCCGCCCAGGCCAGCAAATATTGACTGCCCATGAACAGCTCACCCAGGAAGTCGGTGCGCAGCCCATAGCACAGCACCGGAATATCCAGTTGGTCAACTACGTCGCACAATTGCTCAACTTGCGCTTTCGTCAAGAATTGGCTTTCATCCAATAATACGCAGTGTACCGGCTGCTGCTGATGTTCCTGAGCAATCATGGTATAGAGCATGGAATCATTATTATAGAGCTGCGCCTGGGACGACAACCCGATGCGCGAACTCACCTTACCGACGCCAAAACGGTGATCGATTTCAGCAGTAAACACCAGCGTGCGCATACCACGTTCTTGATAGTTATATGAAGATTGTAACAGTGCGGTGGATTTTCCCGCATTCATAGCAGAATAATAAAAATAAAGTTGAGCCATGGGCCCGCAACTCCAATGGTATAAGAAATATTCAGACATTGATTCAAGCGCCAAGTGTACCATAAGCCGTCTGCCGGCTCATGCTCTCGGATCAATATCCCGGCAAAGGTAATAGCAGGCTTTCAAATGAAACATTTCGTTCTGACCCTGCACCTCTTTTACATCTATTTACAGGATAATCTTTGCCCGCCATCACTATTAATTGCCGCTAATGATTTGCCCTCAGCATTAATGGTTAAGCAGGTGGCGAGAAGCCGCTGCACCATCGCCCCCCCGCTGCAGGTTCAAATCTATTAGCCCCTCCGGGGTGACGCCGAGAAATTTAATGACATAAAACAGGCAAAGGCACAGTTCTTGACGTTATCTTTACCTGCATACCCCCATTGTTTACAATGTTTGCAGACTAAAACGCGTGATTGAACCCACAGAATTCATCGTAATATTGATATAAAACACAATTATAACTCAGCCATAAATGCCTTGCAGCCCCGTCAAACATAGTGCACCTGTTGAAAATTTGACTTAAAAATGGAGGTTGTAATACTTAACATCCCTACCTATATTAGTCGGACCGTTCCGATTAATCGTTTTTTTAAAGATAAATTTGAGTACTCCTTTCAATTTGGCTATTGCAGAAAAGAAAAGAGCACTCTATTATTATCCAGACGCCCCCCACCAATATAATTTGAGACTAGGACAATGAGCGAAGCATTAAAGATTTTGAACAACATCCGTACTCTACGCGCACAGGCAAGAGAATGCAGTCTGGAAACGCTGGAAGAGATGCTTGAAAAACTGGAAGTTGTTGTGAACGAACGTCGCGAAGAAGACAGCCAGGCTCAAGCAGAAGTGGAAGAACGCACTCGTAAATTGCAGCAATATCGTGAAATGCTGATTGCCGACGGTATTGACCCAAATGAACTGCTGCAAACTATGGCTGCAACTAAAGCTGCCGGTAAAGCCAAACGTGCAGCACGTCCAGCCAAATACCAATATAAAGACGAAAACGGCGAACTGAAAACCTGGACCGGCCAAGGCCGTACCCCAGCAGTGATTAAGAAAGCTATCGAAGAGCAAGGTAAATCCCTGGACGATTTCCTGCTGTAATAGCGTTTCGCTGCATGTTAAAAAGGCTCCCTTGAGGAGCCTTTTTGTTATGCGTATTTTCTGCGTCCCTGCCCCGCAGCTTAGCTTTTAGGCAAATATCCGATACACGCATAACCCCTTCACTCTTCTTATCCCTGATAACTACGGGGCACCCAGCCGTTTTTCCAAGTCATAAAAAAAGGGGCCATAGCCCCTTAATAACATTGCTCATCTGTTCAATTACTGAACCGTATAAAATGACTTATACCACTCAACAAAGCGTTTCACGCCTTCTTCAACGCTGGTTTCCGGTTTGAAGCCGATGACACGATAAAGATCGGCGGTATCGGCACTGGTATCTAAAACGTCACCAGGTTGCATCGGCAGCATATTCTTGTGCGCCTCAATCCCTAACGCCTGCTCCAGTGCGTGAATATATTCCATCAGCTTCACTGGGCTGCTATTGCCGATATTATAGACATGGTATGGTGCAGAACTGGTCGCCGGTGAACCCTGCTCGACCGTCCATGCTGCATCCGCTTGAGGAATAACCGCCTGCAACCGCACAATAGCCTCAGCAATGTCGTCAATGTAGGTAAAGTCACGGTGCATCTCACCGTGGTTATATACATCGATACTTTCGCCCGCCAATATGGCCTTGGTAAATTTAAACAATGCCATATCTGGACGGCCCCATGGGCCATATACGGTAAAGAAGCGCAGACCTGTGGTCGGAATACCATATAAATGGGAATAGCTGTGCGACATCAGCTCATTGGCTTTTTTGGTGGCCGCATACAATGACACCGGATGATCAACAGAGTCTTCTGTCGAAAATGGCAGTTTGCGGTTCAGACCGTATACCGAACTGGAAGAGGCATATAACAGATGCTCAACTTTATTGTGGCGACACCCTTCCAGCACGTTTAAATGCCCAATGAGATTGGCATCCGCGTAGGCCAGAGGATTTTCCAGCGAATAACGCACGCCCGCCTGTGCACCAAGATGAATCACCCGTTGAAACTTCTGCTCTGCAAACAGCTCCGCCATACCTTCGCGATCGGCCAGGTCCAGCTTAATAAACTGAAAGTCGGATTTATCTGAAAGCAATTCAAGGCGGGCCATTTTCAGGCCCACATCGTAATAATCATTCAGATTGTCGATACCCACAACCTGATGCCCGCCAGCCAATAAACGCTCGGCAACGTGATAACCAATAAACCCTGCAGCGCCCGTAACCAGAAATTTCATGTTAACCCCTTAGATAACCGGCTGAATGGAAGCGCCACGGCCGATTGCATAATACGTGAAACCACGGCTTTCCAGACGTTCCGGATCAAACAGGTTACGGCCGTCAAAGATTACCGGCTGTTTCAGAGTACCTTTAATCACGTCGAAGTCAGGCGCGCGGAAGTTCTGCCATTCGGTACAGATAACCAGAGCGTCAGCACCTTGCAGCGCAGCTTCTTTGGTACCTACCAACTTCAGGTCATCACGCTGACCATAGATACGCTGAACTTCGTTCATAGCCTCTGGATCGAAGGCCTGAACGATAGCACCCGCCTCCCACAGCTGCTCCATCAACACACGGCTGGATGCCTCACGCATGTCGTCGGTATTCGGCTTGAATGCCAGCCCCCACAATGCGAAGGTTTTGCCTTTCAGATCTTCACCGAAGTGATGTTTGATAAATTTGGTCAGCTTATATTTTTGCTGATAGTTAACCTGCTCTACCGCCTGCAGCAGTTTTGGCTGGTAGCCAATATGCTCCGCGGTGCGGATCAGCGCTTGAACGTCTTTCGGGAAACAGGAACCGCCGTAACCACAGCCAGGGTAAATGAAGTGGTAACCGATACGCGAGTCAGAACCGATCCCCTGACGCACTTTCTCAATATCAGCTCCCAGCATTTCAGCCAGGTTAGACATTTCGTTCATAAAGCTGATCTTGGTCGCCAGCATGCAGTTGGCGGCATATTTGGTCAGCTCGGCGCTGCGGATATCCATCATGATCATACGATCGTGATTGCGGTTGAACGGCTCGTAAAGCTCACGGATTGGCTCGATAACCTCTTTGTTATCGGTACCGATGACAATACGCTCCGGACGCATGCAGTCCGCAACCGCCGCGCCTTCTTTCAGGAACTCCGGATTGGAAACCACGTCGAATGGCACTGTGCTACCGCGTTTCTTCAGGGTTTCTTCCATCACCTGGCGGACTTTATCTGCGGTACCGACCGGAACCGTAGATTTATCGATCACCACTTTGCGATCGGTCATATGTTCCGCGATGGTGCGCGCTACGGCAGTCACGTATTTCAGATCGGCAGAGCCGTCTTCGTCCGGTGGCGTCCCCACTGCAATAAACTGAATGGTGCCATGTGCAACGCCGGCTTTGGCATCAGTGGTGAAGTGCAAACGCCCAGCTTCAAAGTTCTGTTGCACCAACGGCGTCAGACCAGGTTCAAAAATAGGGATATTCCCTTTTTTCAGGTTTTCGACTTTACGCTCGTCTACATCAATACACATAACGTCATGACCGACTTCGGCCAGTACCGCAGCCTGCACCAGGCCAACATAGCCAATACCAAAAACTGTTACTTTCATGGGAAAATCCTAGTTTTTCAAATTAAGACGAAAGATAAATAAATTACTTCTTATCAGCGGCCAGCAACTGTTGCAACCACTGAGAAAATTCTTTGCCAAGGCTGGCATGGCGCAGGCCATACTCGACGAAAGCCTGCATGTAGCCCAGCTTGTTGCCGCAGTCATGGCTCACCCCTTTGAGGTGGTAGGCTTCTACCGTTTCCTGTTGCATCAGCATTTCAATGCTATCGGTAAGCTGAATCTCTCCGCCGGCACCCGGAGGCGTTTTTGCCAGCAACGGCCAGATATCGGCAGAAAGTACATAACGGCCCACAATGGCCAGATTTGACGGCGCGTCTTCTGGCGAGGGTTTCTCCACCACGCTAACCATCGGAGCGCTTTCACCCGCCTGCAGTTGATAGCCCTTGCAATCCGCTACGCCATAATTGCCGACATCTTTCTGCGGCACAGGCTCGACCATGATCTGGCTGATACCGGTTTGTTCGAACCGCTGCAGCATTTCGTGCAAATTGTCTCTTTTCAGATCGGCGCTGTATTCATCAAGGATCACGTCCGGCAAAATTACGGCAACCGGCTCATCACCCACCAACGGATAAGCGCACATGATGGCGTGCCCAAGGCCTTTCGCTACGCCCTGACGCACTTGCATCACGGTGACGCCCTTTGGGCAGATAGACTGAACTTCATCCAGCAACTGACGTTTAACACGTTTTTCCAACATCGCTTCCAGCTCAAAACTGGTATCGAAATGGTTTTCAATCGAATTTTTGGAGGAGTGGGTTACCAGCACAATTTCATTAATCCCTGCCGCAATGCATTCATTGACCACGTACTGGATCAATGGCTTGTCAACCAGCGGCAACATTTCTTTTGGGATGGCTTTTGTCGCCGGCAACATTCGTGTTCCCAAGCCTGCAACCGGGATCACTGCTTTTCTGACTTTACGATTTACAGCAGGCATTATTTCCTCTCTCTAATAGCGCTCGTTTTATGAGCTTCATCTGCCACACAAAAAACCTTCGGAGTATACCAGCTTATGTCTGCCTGGCATTAGTCTGAGCGCAAATAGAAAAAATTTAGGACAATTACCTAATCAGATTTTTTGAGATAAAAATAAGCAGGTTCAATATTTGAATTTCAAATAACATTTTACAACTGCTTACTGTTCGGCGCTGAGCATCAGCCTCAGCCTGCCCCCAGAGCCCCAGACCTGGCACTGCCAGGCGGAACAATGCTGGCTGATTTGGTTCATGTAGGTTGCGCCCAGCATGCCCAAAGGCACACCGTTGCTCAGTTGGATTTGATTGTCACCGGTATTCACATTGGCATGCAGGCCGGCGGAAACCAGAATCAGGTTTTTATATTCGGCGTGATAATAACCGACCAACAACGGGAATTGCCCTTCCAGCTTGCCTTGTCGCAATAATTGATTAACTTGCTTTAACAATGCCGTCATTTGCGGTAACCGATGACGCTGATTAGCTAAATGATCCTGCAATAATCCATTAAATAAAGCCCGCAGCAACAGTGCCGCCAATACGCCATTATCGCCGGCACGAGTTACATCCAGGCAATAGAAAGCGAGATCCTTATCCGACAACGCTGCTATATCCAACACCAGGCCCGGATTCTCGCTGGTGGTTAATTGGCGATAATTGATCCGACAATGAGCTACGGTCTGTTGCACTGGCGGCTGAAGTTGTTTGAGCAATTTTACCGCTTCAGAAGGATTTTTACTCAGCGCATCCCAATCTTTGAACAGGTCGGCTTCTTCCAGAGCCGGGGAGGTAAACATATTGGGATACAAACACCCCAATACCGCCTCACGCAGCCGGTTGAGATCGGCCACCGGTTTTAGCAACACATCCTGGACGCCCAATCGCAATACTTTGGCAATATCCGCCATTTTATCCGTAGCCGAAATCACCAGCACAGGGATTTGCACGCCTTGCAGCCGCAGATGTTCGACAAATTCGATTCCCCCCATTTCCGGCATGGCAAGATCGCACAAGATTAAATCGGGATGAACATCGTCTACGGCACTCAGCGCCTGCAAACCATTGGTCGCTTCACTGGTCTCCGCCCCCAACGATTTCAAATAGCCGACAAGCACGGAACGAAACACCAGTTCGTCCTCAACGACCAAAATGCGCTTGTGAGTGAATGGTAATGCCATCAGCCGAGCCTCTTCCCTTTTCATAGTGTAATAGTGGCTCAAAAAGGTCATTTACGCTTGCCGGAAAATTTCCCAACCGCACGTTGCGCCCTCTGGAACCGGCAGTTATTTATTTTTTATCAATGGCAACAACATATCGATCTGTTTTTCCACCGCCAGTTGACCAGCTTCAATCGCCTCATGAGCGCGGTGAAAGTCCAGCGTTGAAATCTGTGGGCAATAAGGTTGGATCAATACATCGGGAGGATCCCCTGCCATACGGTTGCGTTTCAGACGATTCTCCAACACCTGTATCGAAGTCCCCATGATTTCCATCGCCGTTGGCGTGAAATTGGGCTTTCTCAACGTCATCTTACCGATTCGCTCCCGCAAACGCCCCCGCCAGTTACGGGCAGGAAGCTCGTTCGGCTCTTGCTCATCATGACGGACCGAGAACAAATCCTGCTGCATCAAATGCGCATCATGTTGCAGATCAACGGCGATGACGATGTCGGCGCCCATCGCGCGGGTTAACGAGATGGGGACCGGGTTTACCACGGCGCCATCCACCAGCCAATAGCCGTCGAACCACACCGGCGCCAACAAACCGGGCATGCTGCATGAAGCACGCACCGCCTGATGAATATCCCCTTTCGTCAACCACAGCTCCCGCCCAGTACTCAGATTAGTCGCTACGGCACCAAATTTCAGCGAGCACTCGGCAATATCATCGATCTTTAACAACTGTCCCACCACATTGAAGACCCGTTCACCCCGCAACAACCCGCCCCGCTGCCAGGACAAATCCATCAGCCGAATGACATCCCAATAGCTGAACGAACGCACCCACGTTTCCATGGCCGGCAAACGATGGCAGGCAAATGCGGCGCCGACTAACGCGCCAACCGAGCAACCGGCTACTATATCGACCTCAACGCCCATTTTCTTTAGCGCATTGATAACGCCGATATGCGCCCAGCCTTTGGCTGCCCCCGCCCCCAATGCCAACCCCACTTTAATTTGTCGCATAACGTCTGCCCTTTGCCCGGTGAATTGTATCAAACCAGCCGTCAGCGTAGATTGTCACGACCGAATAATGTTAGGTAACATATGCGCTAAATTCTTTTCATCATAATTGGCCCGTTCTTTTGCGTTCCGGCCATTTTAGGAGCTACCTTGCCTGAATTATGCCCCTGCGGCGGCGGTCTGGAGTATAGCGCATGCTGCAAACCCTACATTAACGGGGTCAGACCCGCTCCCACGCCAGGCACGTTAATGCGCTCGCGCTTTACCGCCTATGTGAAACACAACGTTGATTATCTGATTGCCACCTGGCATCCCGATTGCCACGCCGGTGAGTGGCGCAAGTCCATCGTCGACAGCTTCAAAGGCACCGAATGGCTTGGCCTGACCGTGGTGGAAGAAAGGGAAGGCCATGATGCCGGGGAAGGTTTTGTAGAATTCGTTGCGCGCTTCGTTGACACCGGCAGCGACGAACACAAGGCGATGCATGAGCGTTCGCGCTTCCTTCAGTTTGACCAACGCTGGTACTATATTGACGGAACCAAACCCCAGCCTGGCAGAAATGCAATTTGCCCCTGTGGTTCAGGTAAAAAATATAAAAAGTGCTGCGGGCGCTAGCCAATTATCACTGTGCCCCCATAGAGTTCGAGCCACGGCCGACAAAGCTTCGGCTTGAAGATGAAGACTATAAAAACTCTCGCCTGCACAGACAGGACGTTCAGTATCAGACAGGATCCTCATTCCCATGCCACACCAAAATGTACAAAGAAAAGTTTTGCGCACCATTTGTCCGGATGCCAAAGGCCTGATCGCCAAGATCACCAACATTTGCTACAAACATGAACTCAATATTGTTCAAAACAATGAGTTTGTTGATCACCGTACCGGACGTTTCTTTATGCGTACCGAACTGGAAGGCATCTTCAATGACACCACGCTGTTGGCAGATCTCGACAGTGCGCTGCCGACAGGCTCCGTTCGCGAACTGCACAACTCCGGCCGTCGCCGCATTGTGGTGCTGGTGACCAAAGAAGCACATTGCCTGGGCGATTTGCTGATGAAAAGCGCATACGGCGGCCTGGATGTAGAGATTGCGGCAGTTATCGGCAACCACGATACGCTGCAAACACTGGTGGAACGCTTCGATATTCCGTTTCATCTGGTCAGCCATGAAGGGCTCACGCGCGACCAGCACGATCAAAAAATGGTGGCCCAGATCGACCAATATCAGCCGGATTACGTGGTGCTGGCCAAATATATGCGCGTGCTGACTCCGGCATTCGTTCAGCACTACCCGAACCAGGTGATCAATATCCACCATTCGTTCCTGCCGGCCTTTATTGGCGCGCGGCCTTATCATCAGGCTTATGAACGCGGAGTAAAAATCATCGGCGCTACCGCGCACTACGTTAACGATAATCTGGATGAAGGCCCGATCATCATGCAGGACGTGATTCATGTTGATCACACTTACTCTGCTGAAGATATGATGCGTGCCGGGCGTGACGTTGAGAAAAATGCGCTCAGCCGCGCGTTGTATCATGTGTTGGCGCAGCGAGTATTTGTTTACGGTAACCGAACGGTTATTCTGTAATGGATTGATATACCGCATAAATTTCAAGTTGCAGCCGGGAGGCCAACTCGCTAGTCCCCAGGTATTGCAGGCGCTAATCTATTCGCACTCCTGGGGTAAGCAAGCGCAGCCAAAAATGCTGCCACTTGAAAGGTCTGGGGTATAAAGCGGCGCCTTTCGTTCAGGAATGCACCGTCGCGGGCAAAAAAACGACAAACGATTCATTTTCTGCATTTCAATACTTTACACACGCGTTTCATTTGATATGATGCGCCCCGCTTACCGAGACAGACGTTTCGCAAGCAAGGCCAGTGGTGGGGTTCCCGAGCGGCCAAAGGGAGCAGACTGTAAATCTGCCGTCACAGACTTCGAAGGTTCGAATCCTTCCCCCACCACCATCTTCTCTCTGTTGATGAGAGCACAGCGAAAGCTGAAGCTACATAAAACACCGAGGGGGAGGATGAGAAGCTTCGACAAGGTTCGAGTCTCACACAGTGAGACAACGTGCTTTAGCGCGGCCCGAAGGGTGAGGAACGAAGAGACGAATAATCCTTCCCCCACCACCATCTTCTCTCTGTTGATGAGAGCACAGCGAAAGCTGAAGCCGAATTAAACACTGAGGAGAAAAAGAAACCGGCCAGGTTTCTTCTGGGTAAAACCGGAACGACAATTTGTAAATCCATGAATATCATGGTGGGGTTCCCGAGCGGCCAAAGGGAGCAGACTGTAAATCTGCCGTCACAGACTTCGAAGGTTCGAATCCTTCCCCCACCACCATCCTTGCATACCCCTATGAACTTGAATCAAACCTGGTTGCAACCTGTCATTCCCTATCGGGGAAGGATGAGAAGCTTCGACAAGGTTCGAGTCTCACATCGTGAGACAACGCGCTTCAGCGCGGCCCGCAGGGTGAGTCGCGCAGCGGCGAATAATCCTTCCCCCACCACCATCCTTGTATACCCCTCCGAGCTTGAATCAAACCTGGTTGCAATCCGTCATTCCCTATCGGGGAAGGATGAGAAGCTTCGACAAGGTTCGAGTCTCACATCGTGAGACAACGCGCTTCAGCGCGGCCCGCAGGGTGAGTCGCACAGCGGCGAATAATCCTTCCCCCACCACCATCCTTGTATACCCCTCCGAGCTTGAATCAAACCTGGTTGCAATCCGTCATTCCCTATCGGGGAAGGATGAGAAGCTTCGACAAGAGCAGTCCGTTCTACTTCTCATCAAAATAGTTGCACGTCACATTTATCAGTTACCTTAACCATTTACCTCAGGCTCAACTTGAACTCCAGCCAACAATTCGCTATACCACTGACTTCTTTAATGCAGTAAGGAAAAAAGTGCATGCGTAACAATATCTGCGTTTTTTGTGGCGCCAGCGAAGGCGTTAACCCTGCTTATGCCGATAATGCTCGGCAATTGGGCCGAGCGCTTGCTACCCAGGGCAGACGCCTGATCTATGGCGGCGGTAAAAAAGGGCTAATGGGCATTGTGGCGGACGCAGTGCTTGAAGCCGGTGGGGAAGCCGTGGGTATTATCCCTCAACGGCTGGTAGAAGCAGAAACCGCGCATCGTAGTCTGACCGAGCTGGAAGTCGTGCCAGACATGCACACCCGCAAGGCACGCATGGCGGCCCTGGCGGACGGTTTTATCGCCCTGCCCGGCGGTATTGGTACCCTGGAAGAACTGTTCGAGATCTGGACCTGGGGCCAGATCGGTTATCACAGTAAGCCGGTTGGCCTGCTGGATGTAAATGGATTCTATCGACCGTTAAACAATTTCCTGCTGCACGTAGCCGATCAGGGCTTTATGCGCCATGACTACCTCGGTACCCTGCACCTCAGCGAATCACCATATACCCTGCTGCAACAATTCGACGATTATCAACCGAAAAATTACGATCGCTGGGCAAAATAATCCCATCCCGCTGGCGGCAAGTGCCGCCGGCCTGCGTTACATTTCCGGCCAAACTCTGCTACTATCTCAACACATTTTTCTCGCGAAAACGGCACCGCTCATGAAGTTTGTCTCTTTCAATATCAATGGACTGCGCGCGCGTCCGCATCAACTGTCCGCAATTATCGAACAGCATCAACCCGACGTGATTGGCCTGCAGGAAACCAAAGTTCACGATGACATGTTCCCACTGGAAGAAGTCAGCCAGCATGGCTATCACGTGTTCTATCACGGCCAAAAAGGCCACTACGGCGTCGCACTGCTGACTAAAGACGAGCCGATTGCCGTACGCCGCGGGTTCCCTACCGACGATGACGACGCACAGCGTCGCATCATCATGGCCGATCTGGCTACGCCTCAAGGCACATTGACCGTCATTAATGGCTATTTTCCGCAGGGAGAAAGCCGTGACCATCCGATCAAGTTCCCGGCCAAATCACGCTTCTATCAGGATCTGCAAAACTATCTGGAGCAGCAACTGTCCGTGGAGTCACCGGTGCTGGTGATGGGCGACGTAAATATCAGCCCAAGTGATTACGATATCGGTATCGGTGAAGAAAGCCGTAAACGTTGGTTGCGTACCGGCAAATGTTCTTTCCTTCCGGAAGAGCGTGAATGGATGGACCGCTTGCTGAGCTGGGGTCTGGTGGATACCTACCGCCATGCCAATCCAGAACGCAACGATGAGTTCTCGTGGTTCGATTACCGCTCACGCGGCTTCGACGAGAACCGGGGTCTACGCATCGACCTGCTGCTGGCCAGCACGCCGCTGGCAGCGCGCTGCACCGCAACCGGCATCGATTATCAGATTCGCGGAATGGAAAAACCTTCAGACCACGCCCCGGTCTGGGCTGAATTCTCGCTGTAACTCCTCCAACCCCGGCAGCAGCCGGGGTTTCACAATGTGGTATGCATGAAAATCATCGACGTCGTCGCCGCCATCATTGAAAAGAATGGCAAAATTTTACTGGCCCAACGTGATGCAAACAGCGATCAGGCCGGGTTGTGGGAGTTTCCCGGCGGCAAGGTTGAAGAAGGCGAAAGCCAGCCGCAGGCGCTGGCACGTGAATTGGATGAAGAGTTGGGGATTATGGCGAGCGTAGGGAATTACGTCGCCAGCAACCAGTGGCAGCACGACGAACGCATTATCCGGCTGCATGCCTGGCGTATTGAGGTATTCAGCGGTGAATTACAAAATCGCTGCCATTCTGATTTTGCCTGGCTAACACCGGAACAGGCAGGCGACTATTCACTGGCCCCGGCGGATGTGCCGCTGTTAGCCGCTTATATTGCCTCTTTGCCACCTAAAAACTGACCGCCTGGGTTACAGCGTCACTTTTTCAAACGGATCCAAACCAACGGATTCGTGCCAACTACGTTGGGATCGCGCGTACATTGCAGCATTTCCCCTTCGATCTTGAGCACCGCCCCTTCAGAATAATTTTGATCCTGATAAATGCAGCAGCGACTGCAGGGTTGTGCTGCCGGCTGAGCAGCTGCGTTTTTTGCCGTGCCCCAGATTTCCGGCGCCACCGGTAACACCACATCCACATCACCACGGTGGGCCACCGCTGCAGTGGAAAACAACAACCCGCCTGCGGCCAGCATCAGTAATCTGTGATTCATTCGCTTTTCTCCCGCGCCTTGCCGGCGCTTTTCTTGCGTTTTTTTGCCCCGGCGGAAGGTGACGGCGGCAGCCCGCGAAACGCCATACTCGCCCGGCTTTGCTTGGCCTGATAAATCAGCTCCTGCAAAGTGCCTACCAAGGGTTGCATAAAGTCCTGATAGCGGCAGGATTTCTCGCTGATTTGCGTCAGCGTAGCTTCCCAATTGGCCGTCATATCAGGGCGAGCCGCAATATCCGGCAGCGAATGGATCAACGCCCGGCCGGTTTCGCTGGAATGAATATAACGCCCCTTTTTATACAAAAACGCCCGCTTGAACAGTAACTCAATGATGCCCGCACGCGTCGCCTCAGTACCTAAACCATCGGTCGCTCGCAGGATTTTCTTTAGCGCTTTATCTTGTACGAAACGCGCTATGCCGGTCATGGCAGAAAGCAGGCTGGCATCGGTAAAGGGCCGCGGAGGCTGCGTCTGACGTTCCACCACCTCACCACGTTCGCACAGCAGTTCATCATCTTTCGCCACTACCGGCAGCGGAGAACCTTCGTTTTCTTCATCGCGTTCTTTGCTGCCCAGCAGCGTTCTCCAGCCCGCCTCGGCCAGGAAACGCGCCTTGGCAACGAATTTACCGCCGGCGATATCCAGCTCAATCACGCATTTGCGGAACATGGCATCCGGACAAAACTGCATCAGATACTGGCGCGCCACCAGTCCGTAGACGTTCAGTTCGTCCTGGCTGAGGCTCACTTTGCTGGCACGGGCGGTGGGAATAATGGCGTGGTGGGCATCGACTTTTTTGTCGTCCCAACAACGGTTGCGGCGATCGTTGTCGATCACCGGTTGCGGGTAAAGATCCGGCTGATGAACGCTGATCGCATTAAGCACCGCATGACGCCCGGCGAAATGTTCTTCCGGCAGGTAACGGCAGTCAGAACGCGGGTAGGTGATCAGCTTATGGGTTTCGTACAACCGCTGGCATACGTCCAATACCTGTTGTGCACTCAGGTTGAAACGTTTGGATGCCTCAATCTGCAGCGTCGAGAGCGAAAACGGCAGCGGCGCGGTATCTGATTCCCGTTTATCATTATAGGACGTGACCAGCGCCGGCTGGCCCTCAATGCGTTTAAGTACATGCTCCGCCAGCGGCCGGTGCAGCAAGCGCCCTTCTTCGTCCTGATAAGGTTCACAGGAGTCACTTGGCTGCCAAAGCGCGACAAAGCGCTCTTCCTTTGGCGTCACAATGTGCGCTTTGACTTCAAAGAAGTCTTTCGGCACAAAGTTTTCAATCTCTTCATCACGCCGCACCACTAATCCCAGCACCGGCGTTTGCACCCGCCCAACGGACAACACGCCGTCATAGCCGGCATTTCGCCCTAAAATGGTATAGGCGCGGGTCATGTTGATGCCATACAGCCAGTCAGCGCGGGAACGCGCCAGCGCAGAGACGCACAGCGGGATAAAGTCGCGGTTGTCACGCAACCGATCGATGGCGCGCTCCACCGCCTGCGGGTTGAGATCGTTAATCAGGCAACGGCGCACGCTGTGACGTTTCTCCGGCGTCAATGCCAGATAGTCCAGCACCTCGTCCACCAGCAATTGCCCTTCGCGGTCCGGGTCACCGGCATGTACCACCTCATCGGCCTCATGCAACAGCTTTTTGATGGCATTCAGCTGTTTGCTGACCGAGGGACGCGGCTGCAGTTGCCACTTTTCGGGGATAATGGGCAGATCCGCCAACGACCAGCGCGCATAGCGGCTATCGTAGGCATCCGGCTGTGCCTGCTCTAATAAATGGCCCACACACCAGGTGACCACATCGTTGTTGCCGCAGGCGATAAACCCGTCACCGCGGCGATGCGGTTTGGGAAGAACGTCGGCAATGGCGCGCGCCAAACTCGGTTTCTCGGCAATAAACAGTCGCATTATTCACCGTTATTCTGGCTGTACGTCATCAGGAATTCTCTTACTTCAGCATAATTCCCGCGGAAGGCAATCCGCCGGGATTTCTTTTCCAATTGATAGTGATACATCGGATCATAGTAGTGCTGCAACAACGGCACCAGCCACTCCTGATGCGCGTCACTATTACCGCTGGCATGCTGGAATTGCAACGCCCATTCCAGCCGCTGCGTCAGCAGTTGGAAGCGTTCCATTCCCAGGCGGCGGCGAATGGCGAACAGGCCGTGATGCAGATACTCAGCGTATTTCTGCCAGCCCAGCTCCGCACCGTAAGTCTGTTCGAACCCCATGCGCATGCGAACGATATATTCATCCTGCAGCCGCGCCAAACGCACCTCAAAGGGATCGTCAATAACGGCCACCGGCGCTTGCTGCATGCGGTTGAAGATCGGCAGCGGCAGATTATTACTGCCGATAATGCGCCCTTCATCCTCCAGGATCCAACGGCGGCAGCCACCATGCTGTTTTTTCAGCAATAACACAGCCAGACGATTCTCAAAATCAATCTGTGAGCTCTGCGCCACCAGCGTTCGGCCAAAAGATGAACCGCGATGGCGCGCTGCGCCTTCCAGATCGATCCCCTCTGCCAACTCGTTGACCAACAGGGTTTTACCGCTGCCGGTATTGCCGCCGACCAGCACCATGGGCAATTTTGCGCTCTGTTCCAGCGTGCCGAGCAGGAAATGACGCAACGCCTTGTAACCGCCGCTGATACGCGGGTATGCCACCCCAGCCTCACGCAGCCACTGCTGTGCCAGTTGTGAACGCAAACCACCACGGAAACAGTAGATATACCCTTCCGGCCATTGGGCGCACTGTGCCAGCCAGGCCGCCGTGCGCTGTTCACGCAACCTGCCGTTTACCAAACTGTGGCCCAGCGCTAACGCCGCATGCTGCCCCTGCTGTTTATAGCAGGTGCCCACCGCCTGCCGCTCGCTGTCATTCATTAGCGGCAGATTCAGCGCATTGGCGAAGGCACCCTGTTGGAACTCAACCGGCGCTCGCACATCAATCAGCGGAATATCCTGCAAAAAAACACGACGATAGTCATGGGTGTCGGCCCGTGGTGGAGTCGGGGACACTACGCAACCTCAATCAGTGGCTTGCCCGGCGTTGCCGTATGCAGTTCACCGATAGCGGTGAGCGGAATACCGTGGCGTTCGGCAATCGCCAGCACCTGCTGTTCCGCTTCTGGCAGCACCGCCAGCAGCAGGCCACCGGACGTCTGCGGATCGCACAACAATTGGCGCTGCAGATCGGTCATTTCGCCAATCAGGTGGCCGTAGCTGTCAAAATTACGCCCGGTGCCGCCCGGCACGCAACCTTCGGCGATATAACGTTCGACATCCGGCAGTTTCGGTACCCGGTCAAACCACAGCGTCGCCTGCAGACCGGAACCCTGACAAACCTCGCTCAGGTGGCCCAACAACCCAAAGCCGGTGACGTCAGTCATCGCCGTCACGCCGACGACCTCGGCAAAGTCAGCCCCCGGCTTGTTCAGTTGGCACATCACCTCAGTCGCCAGGCCTTCATGTTCAGGCCGCAGTTTGCTTTTCTTCTCGGCAGTGGTCAGTACGCCAATACCTAACGGCTTGGTGAGGAATAATTTGGTGCCGGCTTGCGCGGCGCTGTTTTTCTTGACCCGTTCGGTATTAACGATACCGGTTACCGCCAGGCCAAAAATAGGTTCAGGCGCGTCAATCGAGTGGCCGCCGGCCAACGCGATACCCGCCTGTTGGCAAGCGTAACGCCCGCCGTCAATCACCTGCTGCGCCACTTCCGGCGACAGTGTGGCGATTGGCCAGCCGAGAATGGCTATCGCCATGATCGGTTTGCCGCCCATGGCGTAGACGTCACTGATGGCGTTGGTGGCGGCGATACGGCCGAAATCAAACGGGTTGTCGACGATCGGCATAAAAAAGTCGGTGGTACTGATGATGCCAACGCCATTGCCGATGTCATACACCGCCGCATCGTCGCGGGTTTCATTACCCACCAGCAAGCGCGGATCGACAAACTTTTCACGTTCGCTGTGCAGAATGGTTTCGAGAACTTTCGGCGAGATTTTGCAACCACAGCCGGCACCATGGCTGTACTGGGTCAAACGGATCGTTGGCGATGTCATATACCACTCCCTTCGGTTAACGGCATTCAAGATATCATAGGGTAGCGCTTGCCGACGGGATTGATAAGCGCGGGCTGCCGATAACCGTACAGCCTGCTCAGAAACAAGGCGGAATTGCGAGATTCGGCGCATTTTCGCCCAACCCCGCGGCAGGATTCAGAAGTAACTGACGAACGGCGTGCTGTCGGGGGCGACAACTTTAGTAGAGGCTTTCAACTGTGGGGTGCCCAGATAGAGGAAACCGACGATTTCGTCCTGCTCGCGACAACCGAAGGCCTCGCGAACCAGTGGGTGCTCGGTCCAGGCGCCCGTGCGCCAGATCCCGTTGAAGCCCTGCGCCAGGGCGGCCATTTGCATCGCCTGCACCGCACACCCGGCAGAAACTACCTGCTCCCAGCGCGGCACCTTGGTTTCTTCGTTGCAATACGCCACCACCGTGATGATCAGCGGAGCGCGGAACGGCGCCTTTGTCGCCTTTTCTATCGCAGCGTCATCCATCTGATCCTGTTTCGCAGCAGTTTGTAACAATTGGCTGAAACGCTCCAGACCCTGATTCTCGATTATCACAAAACGCCACGGCTGCAACGCGCCGTGATCGGGCGCACGAAGGCCCGCATTGATGATATTCTGACGAATATCCCCCGTTGGCGCTGGAGCCGCGAGGCGCGATGCAGAACGGCGATTCAGTAAAAGATCCAGTGCATCCATTGTAAACTCCTGATAACAATTTTCATTAAGATCACGTTAACATAGCTCAACGTCGAGTTACAGCCTCGGCAATAGCCTCTGTGACCCTCGATTTAAAGCTGACATTTCTTCGGCCGCTCATTAGGATAGCGGAACATTCTCGACTCTTGTTGGAGAGCACATGCGCACATTGTGGCAAATCATTGCCGGCGTTTTCAGGTGGACATGGCGTCTGCTGAACTTTATCAGGGAACTGATCCTTAATCTGTTCTTGGTGTTACTGATCCTGGTTGGGGTCGGTATTTATCTTTCGTTCCAGAGTTCCACTACCCCTGCCGTCCCGACGCGCGGTGCGCTGCTGGTTGATCTGAGCGGCGTGGTCGTTGACCAACCGTCGATGAACAACAAAGTCCGCCAGTGGGGCCGCGAGCTGTTGGGTGCTTCCAGCAATCGTCTGCAGGAAAACTCGCTGTTCGATGTGGTTGACAGCATCCGCAAGGCAAAAGACGACAAAAACATTACCGGCATGGTATTGCAGCTGAATGACTTTGCCGGCGCCGATCAACCTTCGCTGCAGTACATCGGCAAGGCGCTGCGCGAATTCCGCGACAGCGGCAAGCCGATCTTCGCCATTGGCGACAGCTATAACCAGACGCAATATTATCTGGCCAGCTACGCCAATAAGGTTTATCTGTCGCCACAGGGCGCGGTCGATCTGCACGGTTTTGCCACCAACAACCTTTACTACAAATCGCTGTTGGAAAAACTCAAGGTTACCACCAACATTTTCCGCGTCGGCACCTACAAATCGGCCGTGGAACCCCTGATCCGAGACGATATGTCACCAGCGGCGCGCGAGGCTGACAGCCGCTGGATCGGCGGGCTATGGCAGAATTATCTGGAGACCGTGGCGGCCAACCGTCAGATCACGCCGCAACAGCTGTTCCCGGGTGCGGCAGGCGTGCTGACTGGCTTGCAAGCCGCCGGCGGGGATACCGCCAAGTTTGCGCTGGACAGCAAATTGGTGGATGAGCTGGCGTCACGTACCGTCATCGAGAACCAACTGATAAAAACCTTCGGTTGGGACAAGCAGTCTAATGACTTCAACGCCACCAGCATTTACGATTACCAGCCAAAACCGACGCCGGATCAGGGCGGCAAAATCGCCGTGGTATTTGCCAATGGCGCCATTATGGACGGCCCGCAAACGCCGGGCACCGTTGGGGGGGATACCACAGCCGCACAGCTGCGGCAGGCGCGTCTCGACCCGGCAATCAAAGCGGTTGTGTTCCGCGTGAACAGCCCAGGAGGTAGCGTCAGCGCTTCCGAAGTGATCCGTTCTGAACTGGCTGCTGTCCGTGCCGCAGGCAAACCTGTGGTGGTGTCGATGGGCGGCATGGCGGCTTCTGGCGGCTATTGGGTTTCTACGCCGGCGGACTATATTATCGCCAGCCCAAGCACCCTCACCGGCTCCATTGGCATCTTCGGGGTGATCAATACCTACGAACAAACGCTGGACAGCATCGGCGTGCATACCGACGGTGTCGCAACTTCGCCGCTGGCGGATCTCGCCGTGACCAAGGCGCTGCCGCCGGAGTTCTCGCAAATGATGCAGTTGAATATCGAGAACGGGTATAAAAACTTTATCGATCTGGTTGCCAAGTCGCGCAAAATGACGCCACCACAGGTCGATCAGATCGCTCAAGGCCACGTGTGGCTCGGCAGTGACGCCAAAGCCAATGGCCTGGTCGATCAGTTGGGCGATTTCGACGATGCGGTGAAGAAAGCCGCCGAGTTGGCGAAACTGAAACAGTGGCAGCTTAACTGGTTTGTCGATACCCCAAGCCTGACCGACATGGTGCTCAGTCAGTTTGGCGTATCTATTCACGCCATGTTGCCGGCGGCCATTCAGTCGATGCTGCCGGCTCCGCTGGCATCGGTCGCCATGGCGGTGAAGGAACAACCTGGATTGTTCAACAATCTGAACGATCCGCAAAACCGCTATGCCATCTGTTTGACCTGCGGAGAAGTCCGCTAACAAAATATTCCTGCGCCCGGCACACGCCGGGCTTTTTTTCTGCCGTTATCCCCCTATAATTCAGCCCATCTTATTTCTGTTAAAACAATTACTATGCAAAAAAAATCCATTTACGTCGCCTACACCGGCGGTACCATCGGTATGCAACGCTCGGAACAGGGCTACATTCCGGTTTCCGGCCATCTTCAGCGCCAACTGGCACTGATGCCTGAGTTCCACCGGCCGGAAATGCCGGATTTCACCATTCATGAATACGCGCCGCTGATCGACTCTTCAGACATGACACCGGAAGATTGGCAGCACATCGCCGACGACATCAAACGCAATTACGATCGTTATGACGGCTTCGTCATTCTGCACGGTACCGACACCATGGCCTTCACCGCCTCAGCGTTGTCGTTCATGCTGGAAAATCTGGACAAACCGGTGATCGTGACCGGCTCGCAAATTCCCCTGGCGGAACTGCGCTCAGACGGCCAAACCAACCTGCTGAACTCGCTCTATCTGGCCGCCAATCATCCGGTAAATGAAGTCAGCCTGTTCTTCAACAACAAGCTGTTTCGGGGCAATCGCACCACCAAAGCGCATGCAGACGGTTTTGACGCCTTTGCTTCGCCCAACCTGCCGCCGCTGCTGGAAGCCGGGATTCACATCCGCCGCCAGAACGGCATCGACAGCCCTGTTTGTAATGGTGAATTGCAGGTCCACAACATTACGCCGCAACCGATCGGCGTGGTGACGATTTATCCGGGGATTTCCGGCGCGGTGGTGCGCAACTTCCTCTTGCAACCGGTGAAAGCACTGATTTTGCGCTCTTATGGCGTGGGCAATGCACCGCAAAAAGCGGAACTTGTCGATGAATTACGTGACGCATCTGAACGCGGCATCGTGGTGGTGAATCTGACGCAGTGCATCTCTGGCCGGGTGAACATGGAAGGCTATGCTACCGGTAATGCATTGGCCCATGCCGGGGTCATCAGCGGCTTTGACATGACCGTTGAAGCGGCGTTGACTAAACTGCATTATTTGCTGAGCCAACCGCTGACGCCGGAACAAATCCGCAGTCAGATGCAGCAAAACCTGCGCGGCGAGCTGAGTATTACGGGCTAACCCTGCCCAGATTACGGAGCCGAGATGAAAACAGCCCTGTTGTTGATCGATTTGCAAAATGATTTTTGCCCCGGCGGCGCGTTGGCGGTAACGGACGGCGATGCCACCGTTATCGCCGCCAATCAGGCGATAGCCGCCTGCGTAGCACGCGGTGAACCGGTGGTCGCATGCCAAGACTGGCACCCTGCCAATCACCGTAGCTTTGCAGTGAATTCAGGGAATAAGGTCAACACGCTGGGTGAGCTGGAAGGGTTGCCGCAGGTGTGGTGGCCGGTGCACTGTGTGCAGGAAAGCCCAGGAGCGCAATTACATCCGCAGTTGCATAAACAGGCGATTGACGCCGTGTTCCAAAAGGGCCAAAACCCGGATATCGACAGCTACAGCGCATTCTTTGACAACGGCCACCGCGCGCAAACCGCGCTGGACGGCTGGTTGAGAGCACAGGCCGTTACTCATTTGGCCATCATGGGGCTGGCGACCGATTACTGCGTGAAATTCAGCGTTCTGGATGCCCTGGAGCTTGGGTATAAGACCGCAGTCATTACCGACGGCTGCCGTGGTGTCGATTTGCAACCAGACGATAGCCGGAAAGCGCTCCAGGCGATGGAACAGGCTGGCGCACGACTCGTTACCCTGTCACAATTCATCGCACGTTAATTCCATCGGGCGCCCAGCGCGCCCGCTTCTTCCCCCCCGCGCAAATCTCGACATCGCTCACATTCCAACCATTCTCCTGTGATTACATCTTGTTCGTGCGCGTCGCTTTTGCTGTTATGACTGCTGATGCCTTGGCATCAATGGGTTATACGCATCCGGGGCCCTTTTGAGCCCGGCTTTATATTACCGCCTGAGGCGGTTTCGGTCGGCCTTGTCGACCAAAGGAGATAACATGGCATTACCCCGTAAACTGCTGCCTTTGCTGGTAGCGGTGCAGTTAGGTATGGCCGGCGCCGGCATGGCTCACGCGGCTTCTTACCTGTCCGTCGGTTATTTTAACGGTGGCGGCGACGTCACTGCCGGCCCCGGCGGCGATATCAACAAGCTGGATGTCACCCAAATCACCCACCTCAATTACTCCTTCGGCCTGATTTACAACAACGAGAAAGAGGAAACCAACTCGGCGCTGAAAGATCCGGCGCGTCTGCATCAGATCTATTTATCGCCGAAGGTTGAGGCCGATCTGAAATTGCTGCCGGTATTGCGCAAGCAAAATCCGGAGTTGAAGGTGCTGCTTTCCGTTGGCGGTTGGGGAGCGCGCGGTTTTTCCGGCGTCGCTGCCACCCCGGAAAGCCGGGCTATCTTTATCCGCTCGGTACAACAGGTGATTAAACATTATCAACTGGACGGCATCGATCTCGACTGGGAATACCCGGTCAACGGCGCCTGGGGCCTGGTCGAGAGCCAACCTGCGGATCGAGCCAATTTCACCCTCCTTCTGGGGGAACTGCATAAGGCGCTGGATAAAGGGAAATTACTGACCATCGCTGTCGGTGCCAATGCCAAAAGTCCGCAGGAATGGGTAGATGTGAAAGGCATTGCGCCCTACCTCGATTACATCAATCTGATGACCTACGACATGGCATACGGCACCCAGTATTTCAATTCCAACCTGTATGACTCCAAACAGTGGCCGACCGTCGCCGCCGCCGATCGTTACAGCGCCAATTTTGTCGTGGATAACTATCTGGCTGCCGGGCTGAAGCCCGCACAGTTGAACCTGGGCATCGGCTTTTACGGCCGGGTGCCCAAACGGGCTACGGAGCCGGGTATCGATTGGGATAAAGCGGATGCGGCCAAAAACCCGGTTACCCAACCCTATTTTACCGCGCGTGAAACCGCCGTGTTCAAGTCACTGGGGTTGGATCTGACCAAGGACAGCTATTTCAAGTACAACGATATCGTCAGCAAACTACTGAACGATCCGCAGCGTCGCTTCAGCGCCCATTGGGACAGTGACGCTCAGGTCCCTTACCTGACCCTGCAATCCGCCGAGGGCAAACCGTTGTTTGCTATTTCGTATGAGAATCCGCGTTCGGTCGCGATCAAGGCTGACTACATCAAAAGCAAAGGGCTGGGCGGAGCCATGTTCTGGGAGTATGGTGCAGACGACAACAATCGGCTGGCACGCCAGTTGGCAGAATCGCTGGGGATAAACGGCGGGAAACGCTAAACCAGAGGGCGATGCTTGCATCGCCCTTCTGTTCGATTTATTGCGGCTTCAACTTAACCAGCGGTTCAGCAACGAACTGCTGTTTCAGCTCCTGCTTGCTCTTCATCACAATCTGACCGTCAGTGCCAATCGTCATATGTTGCGGATCGGCATTGTTCAACGACTGCCACAGCATCACCGCCTGCAGACTGTTTTCTTTCTGTTCCGGCGTCAGCGCAACGCCGTCTGGCCATTTGCCCAATTCTACGGCCCGCACCAGGCGCTGATAGATTTCGGGGGTCATTGCGGCAATCAGGTCTTTCACGTCCATCAGAGCATTTCCTCACTCGTGGAAGAATAATTAGCTGAATCGATTTTTCTGGCTGAACAATCCTCAGCCGGCGGTTTTTTCGCCGTTCTCACCGTCGGTAAAACTCAGCGAAGCCGAGTTTACGCAAAAGCGCTCACCGGTAGGCTGCGGGCCATCAGGGAATACGTGTCCCAGATGAGCGTCACACTGGCCGCAGCGAATCTCTATCCGATGCATATTGTGCGAATTATCATCAATATAACGAATCGCATCGTCGGATACCGGCTCATAGAAGCTTGGCCAGCCACAGCCGGAGTCATACTTGCTGTCGGAATAGAACAGCGGATGATTGCAACACAGGCAATGGTATACACCTTCGCGCTTGTTGTGCAGCAATTTACCGGAATACGGCGCTTCGGTACCACGTTGTTGGGTCACATAACGTTGGATTTCATTCAGTTCCGTGGCCGGATGGTCAGGGGTTGTGTCTTTAGCCATTTGCGTGATTCTCTGAATGTGGATAATGTCAACGAAAACAATGAGTAATAATAACAAAAAATTAACAACATTGCAGTGATTTTTGGCCTAAACTGTAGCGCATAAAGGTCACGTCGCGGCATTATGTGATACCGATCACACATATGAAGCAGCGTGACTTTATACTTAGCGGTTTGACCCCATATAACGGATGAGGCCGAACGCAAACGGAATGTGCAATAAGCACGCAGATCAAGCTCCGTGATTTGATTTGCAGCAAGAATTGACACGATTCCGCTTGACGCTTGGTAAGGTTTTTGTAATTTTACAACCAACCTTTTATTCACTAACAAATAGCTGGTGGAATATATGACTATCAAAGTAGGTATCAACGGTTTTGGCCGTATCGGTCGCATTGTTTTCCGTGCTGCTCAAGAACGTTCCGACATCGAGATCGTTGCAATCAACGACCTGTTGGACGCAGAGTACATGGCTTACATGCTGAAATATGACTCTACTCACGGCCGTTTCAAGGGCACTGTAGAAGTCAAAGACGGCCATCTGGTTGTTAACGGCAAAACCATCCGTGTTACCGCAGAGAAAGACCCGGCTAACCTGAAGTGGAACGAAGTGGGTGTTGACGTGGTTGCAGAAGCGACCGGTATCTTCCTGACCGACGAAACCGCACGTAAACACATCACTGCAGGCGCTAAGAAAGTTGTTCTGACCGGCCCTTCAAAAGACGCGACCCCAATGTTCGTACGCGGCGCAAACTTTGAAAAATATGCTGGCCAGGATATCGTTTCCAACGCATCTTGCACCACCAACTGCCTGGCTCCGCTGGCTAAAGTTATCAACGACAACTTCGGCATCGTCGAAGGTCTGATGACTACCGTTCACGCGACCACCGCTACTCAAAAAACCGTTGATGGCCCGTCTCACAAAGACTGGCGCGGCGGCCGCGGCGCATCCCAGAACATCATCCCTTCTTCTACCGGCGCAGCTAAAGCAGTTGGCATCGTTCTGCCAGAGCTGAAAGGCAAACTGACCGGTATGGCGTTCCGCGTTCCAACTCCAAACGTGTCTGTAGTTGACCTGACCGTTCGTCTGGAAAAAGCAGCGACTTACGAAGAAATCAAGAAAGCCATCAAAGACGCTTCTGAAGGTTCTATGAAAGGCGTTCTGGGTTATGTTGAAGACGAAGTGGTTTCTACCGACTTCAATGGCGAAATCCTGACTTCCGTGTTCGACGCCAAAGCAGGTATCGCACTGAACGACAACTTCGTGAAACTGGTTTCCTGGTACGACAACGAAACCGGTTACTCCCACAAAGTTCTGGATCTGATCGCTCACATCTCCAAATAATGGAATGATGTAAAGCTGATAATGAGGGCGACATTTTTGTCGCCCTTTTTTGTTTCTACGGCAAACAAAAGGCTACATAATGAACGAAAAAATTTTCACCCTGCCCGTTACCGAACAAATTTCACCTTACATCAGTCAACGTCAGCTCGAAGAACTGTCGGTGGTGGTCGTTTCCCACCCGAAAGTTCGTGCTGCTGTCGCGCTACAGGGCGCGCACCTGCTGGCCTGGCAACCTGCCGGCGACAAACCGGTTATCTGGCTGAGCAATAACACGCCATTCAAAAAAGGGAGCGCCATTCGCGGCGGCGTGCCTATTTGCTGGCCCTGGTTTGGCCCGGTAGCACAACCTTCGCACGGTTTCGCCCGCAATCAACCCTGGAGCCTGACCGCGCATGATGAAGACGACAGCGGCGTCATTCTGACCTTTACGCTGAAAGACAATGAGCAAACCCGTAAGTTGTGGCCACATGCCTTTACGCTGATTGCCCGTTTCAAGCTGGGTGAGGAATGCGAGATCGAGCTGGAGTCCCACGGCGACTACCAGGCTACCGCTGCGCTGCATACTTACTTCCAGATCGGTGATATTGAACAAGTTAAAGTTGCAGGCCTCGGCGAACCTTATCTCGACAAAGTGGCTGGTGGGGCAGAAGCTCGCCAGACTGGGGATGTGGCGTTTATTGGCCAAACCGATCGGGTCTACACCAAGCCGGACGCTTTCAGCCTGATCAAAGATCCTGCGCTACAACGCACCATTGAGGTTCATCACCATCATATGAGCGATGTAATTGCCTGGAATCCGGGCGTGGAACTGTCCTGCAGCATGGCGGATATGGCGAATGACGGTTATAAAACCATGGTTTGCGTGGAAACCGGCCGCATCAGTAAACCACTGGTGGCCGCAGGCGAACAACCTGCACGGCTGGCGGTAACCTTCCGCAGCCGTAAAAAAGCCTGATGCTTTCAGGGCGACGAACCGCTCGCCCTGCTGAGTTTCCTCTGCCGGCCACTCAAACGACATATTCCACGCTACCTGCACGATGTCAGCGCCCTATCAGCATCATTTAATGCACTACAGATGTGCAAAAGGGGCGCAAGCGCCCCTTTATAATGCAGCCATTGCACGATATTTGTGCAATTTGATTTTAGAAGCTGTAGCTCACACCCGTCATCAACAACCCGGTGTAAGATTTATCAACCATTGGGCTGTCTTTGACTTCATCAGACAGTTGGATGTAACGCCCGGTGAAGAAAGCATTCCAGTCCTTGTTGATCTGATAGTTGGCACTCAGCTCAACATAAGGTGCCCAGCTGTCGCCTGGCGTGTAGCTGTCCAGACCACTGCGGCGAGATTCGTGATCGCTGACGCCATAGTAGTATTTGTTCTGGTTTTTGCTGCTCCACATCACGCCCACACCAGGAACCAGAGTCAAAGCGTCTAAATCGAATTTGTAGAGATAGGCGACATCCCCCACCAAACCGTTGCTGTTGTCCAGAGTATCACCGGTAAAGGTGGATCGGATCGAGCCCCACTCGGCATTATGGGTATAAGCCAGACCAGCCATCAACGTACCGCGACGTTTATCCAGGCGCTTCATGCGATCGTCGTCGCTGTCGCCGGGACGGTAGCCAAACGGCGAGTAATACCCCATGACGCTCAGTTGATTTTCCTGATCTTTCCACAGGTAATACCCGGCAGTCAGCGTGCGAAAGTAGAAGTCGTCGCCTTCATAGTTAATGACCGGTACCGGGTAGACACGAGTATCATAACCACGGTACGCGTCAGGGCTAACCAGCGCTGCAGCACCGAGCGACCAGGTTCCTGCCTGAGCACTTTGTGCGCAAACCATTGCGGAAGCGATAATTGCTAGCGTTTTGAGTTGAAATATCTTCACTGGTTCTTTTTCCATAAATAACAGGGTTAATAGCCGACTTAGTTTATGTGAAAACAACGTTACACGCCTAATCTTTACAATAGAAAACGACCAAGATCGAATAACTTAGATCGGAAATATGAATTAATCATGGCAGAACAATGACGTTTTTTGCCGCAACCCGCGCCAGACAAGGCGTTTGGCCATCCCTGTCACAACTGAGTCATTGATATGACTTAAAAAAAGCTTTTTATGGCGCAGGAAATTTTCCGGTATGCCAACTAAGCTTAATCAGAAGGTGAATTTATCCTGGGCCCAGTGGCAATACAGCGCAACTCGCGATAATAAGCGCACCAAGTTGGCATACGGGTTGCTGTACTCAGGTAATAACTTCTTCTTTCGGGAGCCAAAACACTATCACCAGCTCCCTTTAACCTGTGCTAATAACGAAAAGGACGGGCATCATGAACATATTTGACCACTATCGCCAGCGCTATGAAGCTGCCAAGGACGAAGAGTTCACACTGCAGGAATTTCTTACCATTTGCCGGCAAGATCGCAGTGCATATGCTAATGCGGCCGAACGTCTGCTGATGGCTATCGGCGAACCCGTTATGGTCGACACCGCGCTTGAGTCACGCATGTCTCGCCTGTTCTCCAACCGGGTGATCGCACGCTATCCGGCATTCGAAGAGTTCTACGGCATGGAAGAAGCTATTGAACAGATAGTTTCTTACCTGAGACACGCCGCGCAAGGGCTCGAAGAGAAGAAACAAATCCTTTACCTGTTGGGCCCGGTGGGCGGCGGGAAATCATCGCTGGCGGAACGCCTGAAAGCGCTGATGCAACGCGTACCTATTTACACGCTGAGCGCCAACGGAGAACGCAGCCCGGTCAACGACCATCCGTTGTGCCTGTTTAATCCGCAGGAAGATGCCAATATTCTGGAAAAAGAATACAACATCCCGAACCGTTACCTCGGCACTATCATGTCGCCGTGGGCCGCGAAGCGCCTGCATGAATTTGGCGGCGACATCACCAAATTCAAAGTAGTGAAAGTGCGTCCTTCGATTCTGGAACAGATTGCCATCGCCAAGACGGAACCGGGGGATGAGAACAACCAGGACATCTCCGCGCTGGTAGGGAAAGTGGACATCCGTAAACTGGAGAACCACGCCCAGAACGATCCGGATGCCTACGGCTATTCCGGCGCCCTGTGCCGTGCCAACCAGGGGATTATGGAGTTCGTAGAGATGTTCAAAGCGCCGATTAAAGTGCTGCATCCTCTGCTGACCGCCACCCAGGAAGGTAACTATAACGGTACCGAAGGCATCTCCGCCCTGCCGTTCAGCGGGATTATTCTGGCTCACTCCAACGAATCCGAATGGGTGACCTTCCGTAACAACAAAAACAACGAGGCCTTCCTCGACCGCGTTTATATCGTCAAGGTGCCGTACTGCCTGCGGGTGTCGGAAGAGATGAAAATCTACGACAAACTGCTGGATCACAGTGAGTTAACCCATGCGCCTTGCGCGCCAGGCACGCTGGAGACGCTGGCACGCTTTACCGTGCTCTCTCGCCTGAAAGAACCGGAAAACTCGAGCATTTACTCGAAGATGCGCGTCTATGACGGTGAAAGCCTGAAGGACACCGATCCAAAAGCCAAGTCGTATCAGGAATACCGCGACTACGCTGGGGTCGATGAGGGCATGAATGGCCTGTCCACCCGTTTCGCGTTCAAAATCCTGTCGCGGGTATTCAACTTCGATCACGCCGAGGTAGCCGCTAACCCGGTACACCTGTTCTACGTACTGGAACAGCAGATCGAGCGTGAGCAATTCCCTCAGGATCAGTCGGAAAAATATCTGGAACACCTGAAAGGCTATCTGATCCCGAAATACGCCGAATTTATCGGTAAAGAGATCCAGACTGCCTATCTGGAATCCTATTCGGAATACGGTCAAAACATTTTTGACCGCTACGTGACCTATGCAGACTTCTGGATCCAGGATCAAGAGTACCGTGATCCGGATACCGGCCAGCTGTTCGATCGCGAATCCCTGAACGCTGAACTGGAGAAAATCGAGAAACCGGCCGGCATCAGCAACCCGAAAGATTTCCGCAACGAAATAGTCAACTTCGTGCTGCGCGCCCGTGCTAATAATAGTGGTCGTAACCCTAACTGGACCAGCTATGAGAAGCTGCGTACCGTGATCGAGAAAAAAATGTTCTCGAACACCGAAGAGTTGCTGCCGGTGATTTCGTTTAACGCTAAAACCTCAACGGACGAGCAGAAGAAACACGACGACTTCGTCGACCGCATGATGGAAAAAGGCTATACCCGCAAACAGGTTCGCCTGCTGTGTGAATGGTATCTGCGGGTCAGAAAGTCTTCATAACGGCTAATGAGAATTAGCGTCATGGAGATGGCGTAGGTAGAAAGTTGGCAACGTCGTTTGGGGGAAGTATGGCGTATTTTATTGACCGACGGCTTAACGGCAAAAACAAGAGCATGGTTAACCGCCAGCGCTTCTTGCGCCGCTACAAGTCGCAAATCAAACAGTCGATTGCCGAAGCCATCAACAAGCGTTCGGTCACCGACGTGGACAGCGGGGAGTCGGTTTCGATCCCCAATGGCGATATCAACGAACCGATGTTTCATCAAGGCCGCGGTGGCACACGCCACCGCGTTCATCCAGGTAACGATCACTTTGTGCAGAATGACCGTGTCGAGCGCCCTCAGGGCGGCGGCGGCGGCGGTGGCGGCGGTCAGGGGAACGCCAGCCAGGACGGCGAAGGCGAGGATGAATTCGTTTTTCAGATATCCAAAGACGAATACCTTGATCTGCTGTTTGAGGATTTGGCGCTGCCGAACCTGAAAAAGAATCAGTATAAGCAGCTTACCGAGTACAAAACGCATAGGGCCGGTTACACCGCCAACGGCGTGCCGGCCAATATCAGCGTGGTGCGTTCGCTGCAAAACTCGCTGGCGCGACGTACCGCCATGACCGCCGGAAAACGGCGAGCCTTGCATGAACTGGAAGACGAGCTCACCGAGTTGGAAAACACCGAGCCGGTGCAGCTGCTGGAAGAAGAGCGGCTGCGCAAAGAAATTGCCGAACTGCGCAAAAAAATCGAAAGCGTCCCCTTTATCGATACTTTTGATTTGCGTTACAAGAACTATGAACGTCGTCCGGAACCTTCCAGCCAGGCGGTAATGTTCTGCCTGATGGACGTTTCCGGTTCCATGGATCAGGCCACCAAGGACATGGCAAAACGTTTCTATATCCTGCTCTATCTATTCCTGAGCAGAACCTATAAAAACGTCGACGTGGTGTATATACGCCACCACACCCAGGCGAAGGAAGTGGATGAGCAGGAATTCTTCTACTCGCAGGAAACCGGCGGCACCATCGTTTCCAGCGCGCTGAAACTGATGAATGAAGTGGTTGAAGAGCGTTACGACCCGGCTCAATGGAACATCTATGCCGCACAGGCCTCGGATGGCGATAACTGGGCCGATGACTCACCGTTGTGCCACGAACTGTTGGCGAAGAAACTACTGCCGATGGTGCGTTATTACAGCTACATCGAAATCACGCGCCGCGCCCACCAAACGCTGTGGCGTGAATATGAAGACCTGCAGGTGAAATTCGATAACTTCGCCATGCAGCATATCCGTGAGCCGGACGATATTTACCCGGTATTCCGCGAGCTTTTCCATAAGCAAACGGCATAATATTTATTAAAACAGCCAGCTAATCTTGTTAGCTGGCTGTTCCTTTTACAGGAAAAAAGAACACCTTCTCAGGATCGTTTTCATCCAGGTTTTCAATACAACCGCTCTCAGTAAAGCCGACTTCCAATAACAGCTTCTTTATGGGTAAATTCGAATCGTTAGTCGAGGTAAAAAGCTTGGGGCGCTCACAAAGCGATTTTAATTGTTCGAGTAACTTTCGCCCCACGCCTCTGCGTCGAAACCGCTCATCGACCATAAGAATTTCGATAAACCCATAACCGTAAAAGTGATAGTGCAGCACGCCATAAGCCACCATTTCACCAGCAAGCTCTACAACATGGCAGACACCGGCCTCGCACCACTCACGGATCTCGGTATGACGGTGCAGATCATGCGATGCAACGGTATCAAAACCGATCAAAACATTAATATCCTGCATTGTTGCAAGGCGAAAAATCATTTTTCCTGCCCCCCTTATTTATTTCCCTTAACGCAGTCCACCGCTAAGGGAATTCCTAATTACGTTTTCTTTACGCGCTGCTCATTGCGCAGGTTAGGAATATTCCTATTTAATGGGTTGCCAAATTGCAATCTTAGGTGGGTGCTATGGAACTACTTCCAATCGCAATCATCGTCGTTTTGATGGCAGTTGTCGTATTTTCCTTTGTCCTTTATTGGCGGCAAAGAAAAACAAGTACTTTCAACACCAAGCGGAAACGACGTTAGGACGACTATCCACAAGGAAGTGGTCCCACAGTAACGCGTTCACCTCTCCCCAACTACCGCGTAGAACCCTGTTTGAGGATATTCTGATACAGGCAGCGACTTGAATCTTTCACTTGTCCATAAAGTTTACGTGGGTTACTGTCACCTTCCGAAGGTTCACACCACCTCGCTCGTAACCAGAATAAGATCCAAAAGCTAGCTATCATCCCTTAATCCCGCCGTCGCGCGGGATCTTTTTGACGTCAGAAAAATCACTGCTGCCAGAAATTGACAGTAACGCCCACTAAACTTGGGATCCTGCGGGTGAACAATTCCGTGGGCTATCTTTCAGCATCATAAGGGAAAACGCGCCAATGACATGTGCCATAACTGTTCTTACCGATAACTTTTCCGATTGGGAAACCGCGCTGATCAATTCCACTTGTCGCGGCTATTACGGTTTCGATACCCGTTTTGCTTCACCCAAAGGCGCTTCGGTTATGTCTTCCGGAGGTCTGCTGGTTACCCCACAGTTATCGATCGACGCCATCAAACTTAACGATATTGACCTGTTGATCGTCTGCGGCGGCACAGCCTGGCAAAGTGGGCAAGCACCAGATATCACGGCCTTGGTCGCCGAGGCTCACAGAAAGAACATCGTCGTCGCCGGAATTTGCGACGGAACCCGCGTCTTGGCGCAGTCAGGCGTGCTCGATAACCTCCGCCATACCTCTAATTCGGCTGAAAACCTGTCGCAACTGAACTATGCAGGCGCCGCGTACTATCAGGATGTACCCTATGCCGTTGCAGACCAACGCGTAGTTACTGCGCCAGGCACAGCGCCCGTCAGTTTTATGGCTGAGATCTTGGGGGTACTTGGTTTTAATGACGATAATCTTAAAGCCTATTTGTCCATGCACGCGGCCGAACACAGCAAGCCTGTTTCAGGCTCGTAGCAAATCAGTTATAAAAAGCCATTGCGGGGCCTGAGCGGTGACGGCTTATGAAGCGCCAGCCGCCTCATCAATCAAAGCGGCCACCTCCCGCGGGTGCGAAGCAAGCGATGCATGGCTGGCATTCAGCGTAATCACTTTTTTAGCGTTCAGGCGGGCCGACATGCGCCGTTGGTTATCGGGGGAAATCATATGGTCGTCGCTGGATATTTGGTACCAGGAAGGTTTGTGCTTCCATGCCGGCTCAGTGATAGCGTTGCCGAAGGTAGTGGCCAGCGGAGCTTTTTGCGTCACAGCCATCACCAACGCGTCATCAGGGGAAAGATCCTGGCCAAAGCTTTCGTGGAACTTGTCCGGTTTTATCCATAAATACCCGTCACTATCGGGCATCAGGTTCGCCATCGCAGCCGGGGGATGTTCCTGAGTAATGCCGCCAGGGCTTTCCCCCGCATCCGGCGCAAAGGCGGCGATATATACCAGCCCGACCACGTTGGGTTGGTTACCCATTTCGGTAATAACCGCACCGCCATATGAATGACCTACCAGTAAAACCGGCCCTTCTTGCTGAGCCACCATTTTGCGCGTACGTTCGGCATCATCGGCCAGCGACGTCAGGGGCATCTCTACAGCGTGAATCGAGTGATATCCTCTGCGTGACAATTCGGTAATGACGCCCCTCCAGTGTGCAGCACCGCCCCAAAATCCATGTACCAAAACTACTGTGGGTTTTGCATTCATGACTGATTCCTTATGTAAGATGGCGGCGTTACATCAGACCCACTCATTAACCCTGTGCTTATCAAGTGCCCGTCTGTGCAAAATCAAACGCCGCATAGACCTATGTATATAGTTCACCGCTGCAGATCTCGGCAATAGCTATGAATAGTTAACATCATTGCGAGCGCCTTTCTCTTGAATTCCATTCGCCCCGGGTCATTTCCCAGATTTCTGATGGCATGCGGCCACAGATATAGTCCGTTTCTTTGGTGGCGACGAGCCGCATGCCATTACGCTCTGAAATACGCCGCGATGCCTGGTTATCTTTTGCTTTGGTCACTCTCAGCACCTCCTGCCCCAGCACATTAAACCAGAACTCCGTGACGCAGTGGCTGGCTTCGCTCATCATTCCCTGATACTGCCATTCCGGCGCTAACCAAAAACCACGGTGGCTGTCGCCACCCAGGCTCAGGTTTATCACACCGATCAGGTGCCGCTCATCCTCCTTGCGGCGAATAGACCAAAACCAACCGGTTCCGCTTTCCATCGCCGGCAGCGCAACATGATTTATAAAATCAAGTGCAGCCCCTGCTGGATAGGGCCAGGGGATTTGGTTCGTCAGATAACGCACAATTTCCCAGCATGGAAATGAATGCTGGATATCTGCGGCGTCATCAGGTTCCAACGGGCGCAATACCAGCCGGCGGCTGGTTAAAACGGGGATAGCCAAGGCAAACACCTCCCATAAACCAGATCCAAAGTCTGTTGCAAATCAGCATCAAAACCACATTAAAACTAGGATTTTTACCTATTACGATCTAAAATCCCATGTAAAAACAACAACAAGTAATATTATTAATATCAAAAAGGAATTTTGACGTGAAGGAAATGATCTCAATCCTTTGTATCGTTAGCCTGTTGGCGATGCTTTTTTCATGGTTGTTTGTCTACGGCCTGAACATTTATTAGACGGCTGACAGGCATAAAAAAACCCCAGCATGCGAACGCATACCAGGGTTGATAGTCTGGGCTACATGAAGACATTCCCAGTGCGAAACGGCTTGGCCCGTCGTTGGCCCCCTACTGTTTAGTCTGGATCCAGAAAGCATGAATCAGGCCCGGGAAATACCCCAACAGGGTCAGGATAATGTTGAGGATAAAAGCCCCGCCGATGCCCTTATCAAGCAACACACCCAGCGGCGGTAGAATAATGGTAAATACGATTCTCCAAAAGCTCATACTCGCTCCTCATTTGCTCCATGGCCTATCAACATATTATATCTATTAAACATTTTCAAATGTCCGATTAATTGGGCAATCGCAAGATGTGGGGCGTTATGTTCTCCGGCATCGCCATGACCGCCCACCAGGACAGTCTTCCCCCGAGCCAAACACCCATGACAACATTCTTATTGTGGTTATAAATAATAAACTAAATAAACAACTAATAAGCATTGATTATGAGGAATTAAGCCCCTAGAATTCGCGGCTGAAAAAAACGACTGGGATAAGGTTTCATGTCACCGCTGTGGGTTGCAACACAATATTTTTATTTAATTGGCCTTTTGGTTTCTATGGTTTTTACCTATTTAGTCAGCCGGGATACCATCAAAATTCGTTTTATCAGCGCGTTAACTATTGGTTTGACCTGGCCGCTAAGCCTACCGGTGGTGTTGCTTTTCTCCCTGTTCTAACGATCCACCCCGTCGGCAAAGCGACGGGGCGATACAGCCCCTTTCTTCAGAAATCGTACCCCAGGGTAGCCACCACAGAACGTTCCGCGCCCCAATAGCAATAACCGGTGCCATAACAGGCCGCAACGTATTTCCTGTCGGTCAGATTATTGACGTTCAGCTGAACGTAGGCACCTTTCAGTGACGAATTGACACCATCGAGATTCATTCTCACCGAAGCATCCACCAGCGTCACCGAAGGAATGCGTAGCGTATTTTCGTTGTCTGCCCACTGCTTGCCGATATAGCGTACCCCCATGCCAAGATCCACGCCGAACCCGGCAGCATATTTACCCCACAGAGAAGCCATTTGATCTGGCGCCAGATACGGCGTATTGCCGTTGTTGCCATCGATCGCGTCTTTAAACTTCACTTTGTTGTAGCTATAGCCGGCAATCAGATCGAAACGTTCGGTGATCTTGCTGCGGGCTTCCAGTTCAATCCCCTGCGAATGCACTTTGCCGGCCGGCAGATAATAACTTTGCTGCACTACTCGGTTGGCAACGTCTTTCTGCGTCAAATCGTACAATGCCACGCTGTAAATCGATGCACTGCCTGGCGGCTGATATTTCAGCCCCACCTCATACTGCTCACTGGTGCTCGGTTTCAGCATATGTCCGTTTTGATCGGGCAGCGCCTCGGGCGTTACCGCGGTGCTGTAGCTGGCGTAAGGTGAAAGACCGTTATCAAAGTGATACAACAAGGAGGCACGGCCGCTGAAGTTATCATCGCTGCGCGCGTCGCTGGTGCCGGTGTTGAGCGTCGTATTTTTAGACTCGATGCGATCGAAGCGGCCGGACAAGTTCAGATACCAGTTCTGCAAGCTGATTTCATCCTGCAGATAAACGCCGCTTTGCTCGTAGTGCCGTCTGGAGTCGGTATGCGTCAGGCCGGTTAACGCCGCCCCGCCGGACACACCGGTATAAGGATTAAGCTGCGATGCGGCGGCAGACTCTTCCCACAAATTATTGCGAAAGCGCTGGTAATCCAGCCCCAGCATTACCTTATGATCCAGCACCCCGGTGGCAAAGTCGGCCTCCAACTGGTTATCGACGGCAAAGGCGTCCAGCGACGTGGCAGAGCCGCTGTAATAACGGTTCAACAAGCGGTGATCGTCATTCCAGCCAATTTGATACACCTGTTGCAACTCCACATTAGAGTGGGTGTAACTGGCATTCTGACGGAAAGTCCAGACGTCGTTAAAATTGTGGGAGAAAGCATAACTGTAGATCTGCTCCCAGCGCTTGAACACATTCCGGCTGCTCTCACCGTCAAAAAATCCGCGCCCCAGTTTGTCGCCCGAGCGGGAATAGAGACTGCCATCTGCCGGCACAGCGCTGTGGTAACCGCCGGACGGATCCTTCTGCAGGTAAGCTTTAAGCAATAGCGAGGTATTTTCATCCGGCTGCCACAGCAATGAGGGGGCGACGGCATAGCGTTCTTCACGCTGATGGTCGTACATGGTTTCGCTGCTGCGCGTCATGCCGGTCAGCCGGTAAGCCCACTGCTCGGACAGAGGTCCGGTCACATCGAAAGCTCCTCCCTTCGTGCCGTTGTTGCCCGCCGTCAGGTTCATGTGCCCTTCCGTGGCGAACTGAGGTCGCTTGGACGTCAATGCCACCAGCCCACCCGGGATACTTTGTCCGTACATCACCGAAGAGGGCCCTTTGATGACATCAATACGTTCCAGGAACCAGGGATCGACCTGCAATGCATTATAGGTGCCGCCATCGCTCAACAGCCGCAGACCGTCAAGGAAGGTGTTATTGACGTCACCGCCATGAAAGCCGCGCAATGCGATGGTGTCATATCGGGTGGCCCCGCCGGAAAAGTTGGTGAAAACACCCGGAGTATATTTCAGCACATCGTTAACCGTCTGAGCATTCTGATCGGCCATCTGCTGACGGGTAACGACCGAGACCGACTGAGCCGTCAAGATTAACGGTCTGTCTGTTTTGGTCGCTCCCTGGCTGGTCGTGGCCTGATAGCCCCGAGTCGCAGTTTCCGCCGTATCGGCAGGTGTGGCAGTGACCACCACAGTATCTTCAGCGAGCGACGTCAGCGGCAGAAACATGGCGAACGCACATAACCTGTACGACCGTTTGACAAAAAAAGGTATCAGCATCTCTTGTAATCCCTGGTAATTGCCCTAAATCACACCAATAAGCCTCTCCGTCAGCAACGCTGTCTAACAGAGTTCGTAGAGGATCTCGGTGTACTGAATGCAAAAAGAAACGAATATTAATGATAATTATTATCTTTATCGATAGTTAATTTCAAATATGAGGACGCTTTTTATGAACCGGCAACGTGTTTCATCGCAGTTGAAAACCCATGGGCAGATTGGGGTTAGCGAGATGAAATAAAAGGCATAAAAAATGCCAGCACGAGGCTGGCAACAAATACTGGAAGCAATGTGAGCAATGTCGTGCCGGCTTGGGTGGCACACAAGGAGACAACCCTTTTTCTCCCTCACCGGCCATCAAATGATAACGACTATCATTATCCTTGGCAAGGTGCTTTTACCTGTGTACGGCATGGCGTCATCAATGCTCTGCCCTGCCAAGCCGCCGATATAAACTCACTATTGCCAAAAAAATGGCCGCTATCAGGACATTGGCCAAAGCCCACACAATTAATATAGGCACAACGGTTTGATAGAGCGGAATGCCCCGGGCAGCAGAGAAGGGATTAAGATGCCAGGATCTGATAAGAAAGAAGGGATTCAAATTAAACGCTTGGCAGACCAAAGCTATCAGCGTCGGTGGCAGGAAAAAATAAAGTCCCAACGTGGCGACCAGTAAACATACTGTCGAACGACTGTTTTTATAATTTTTCATATCACTATCTTGCCATTACTCTTTCGCTGAACACCCTGGCCGTTATTGTTTGAACAGACCCGGCAAGCACCGATTAGTTCCACTTTTGGGGTAAAATAAAGCCCGTTTGGCGTTTAATTTTCATTTAGCCATCTGATGTTATAACGCTGTTCAGCTCAGGAGGCTCTCATGATACCGGACTATTGCCCTATTCCGCCAAACACCAAAAAGCTCAAAGTCATCTATGGCTGGTATATATATGCCGTCTATACGCTATTGATCTTTAATATCTACCTGGCGGTATATAACGTCTGCGTCAGACACCCCATTGAATCGCCGCTGACCTCATGGCTCCATAGCCTGTTCATCGCCTTTATGCTCTACCAACTGCTGAAGAAACGAACGCGTTTCGCCTGGCTGATGCTGGCCTATTTTATTCTGATGCGGCTGTATTACGCCAACGTGTTGCATATCGAATTTAATTCCTGGAGCCGCGGGTTGGTCTTCGTGATTCTGACGGTCTTGCTCACCGGCACGATTGCACTGGGGCAACTCGCGACACCGCCGTTGCGTCAGGATTGGTTGGCACGCTTGGGCTGGCGGCAATGGGCTACGTTGACCGGCTTATCCGGGGTACTGACGCCATTGATAACTACCGATTATCTGGGTTGACGGCAGTCATTTATTTTGGAATATGCGGCTCGGAGATATCAACCATACGGCACAGCTTGGTGTAGTTACTGGATTGTTCGCACAACTTGTCGGTGACATAAACGCCAAGGTAACCCAGCACCAGCACATAGCCGGCCATGCACAGAATAAAAATAAACGTTCTCACCGATAGAACCAACCTGACAACAATACCTTGAGTATCATACCTTGATTTTCCTGCTTTAGACCATTTCAAAGTATTTCAGAAATCTGCTGGTCATTTCTCGCCAGTGAATGTTATGTTATTACATATCAAAAAATACTTGCAGATACGCTTATGGAAACCCAAAACCCACCGTTACTCACCGTAGAACATCTGACACTGTCGATTAACGGGGAAGTCAAAATCAGCGATCTGAACTTCACCCTGCATGCCGGCGAACGGCTGTGTCTGCTTGGCGCATCCGGTTCAGGCAAGTCACTCACCGCCGCGGCCATTTTGGGCACGCTGCCGAACGGCGTCGAACTCAGCGGATCGATACGGTTACTGGGGCAAGAAATCAGCGGTCAACGTTTGCAACAACGCAAGTCCCCCTCGCTGGCAGCCATTTTTCAAGATCCTTTTACCAGCCTCAACCCCCTGACCACCGTGGGTAAGCAACTGATCATGGCCCTGCGTGGCCGGAGCGGCATGAGCAAAGAACAGGCTCAACGCTGCACCACCGAGTTGTTGGCCGCGTTGGGTTTGTCGCCGGACATAATCATGATGCGCTACCCGGGGCAATTGTCCGGCGGCCAATGCCAGCGGGTCTGTGCTGCGCTGGCGCTGAGCGGCGAGAAAAACCTGTTGATAGCGGATGAGCCCACCACTGCGCTGGACATGGTCAGCCAGCATCAGTTAATCGATATCCTGAAGCGCTATACCGAGCGCCCCGCGGCAACCGCGCTGCTGTTTATCACCCACGATCTTTCCGTCGCCGCCAGCCTGTGCCAACGCGCCATCGTGCTGGCGAACGGCAAGATAGCTGAGCACGGGTCTGTCGCACAACTGTTGCGCCAACCTGTACATCCCTATACCCAGCGGTTGGTTGCCACGGCACTTCGTCCGGCATTCGGTCATTCTCCCGCCATGAGTATGGCGGGATAATCCAGTGAATCACCCGCCGGTCAACGCCACACTGCCCTTTATCAGCCTGCAGAATGTCTGTCGGCAATATACGCCTGCATCGGGTGGTCTCAGCCCTACTGACCTGAATCTGCATGCAGAAGAACGCATCGGGCTGGTTGGCTGTTCCGGTGCAGGTAAATCCACCTTGCTTAAACTGCTGTTAGCGTTAGAAGCTCCGGATTTCGGCCACATTCTCTGCCAGGGCACAGCAATTCGCCCAGCGTCCGTTCGCCGGCTGCGCTGGTACCGACGTTTGGTGCAGTATGTACCGCAAGACGCTCACGCCTCGCTTAATCCGCGCCATACGGTCGCCGAACTGATTATCGCCCCCCTGCGCCAACTCGGCCTGCCGCAGGATTTGAGTATCACTGCCGAGCGTGCTCTGCGTCAGGTTGAACTGGATGAACACCTGCTGTACGCCAGGCCAGGCCAGCTTTCAGGCGGGCAGGCACAGCGGGTAGCGTTGGCACGCGCCATCGCGCTGCAACCCCGTTTTTTACTGGCCGATGAGCCGGTCAGCGGTCTGGACCTGCCCTTGCGCCGGCAGATCATCAACCTGCTCGATCGTATTGCCCGTCAGCAACGTATGGGAATGTTGCTGGTCTCCCATGATATTTCGTTGGTGGCCGCCTTATGCCAACGCACGCTGGTGATGGATCGCGGCGCCATAGTGGAAGATCGCCCAACCCAGGATCTGCTGCAAACGCCCCGGCATGTCGCTACCCGCGCCTTGATCGCCGCAATCCCATCGTTGTCCTCTTTTTAGCCCTGAGATCCTGAGGAATTTTGCATGCTGAACCCGCGATTTATTGGCCCAACCGGCTGCCTGCTTGCCGGCAGTTTGCTGCTTGGCGGTTGCTTTGAACCTGCGAAGCCGAAAGAAAGTGCCACCGAAGAAAAACGTATCCGGTTGGCCATGCTACAACCGCCCCGCTCCGGGTTAACGCCATTGAGCGATGACGCATTTAAACTCTCGCGCTGGAGCAATGCCGAAACCCTGGTGGTGCTGAACGCCAATGGCGATGCCGAACCGGCGCTGGCGACGGAATGGCAGCAAATAGATGAGCGCCGCTGGCGCTTTGTACTGCGTCAGGGCGTCAGTTTTCATGACGGCAGCGCAATGACGGCGCAAAGCGTAGTGCGCTCACTTTCAGCGGCAATGAATGCCGCGCCAAAACCGCGCATTCTTGATGGCGTTGAACTATCGGTCGCCATCGAAGGTGATAACGCCGTGGTGATCACTACCGCTCATCCTGACCCCCTGATTCCGCAACGGCTGTCCAGCCCGCAATTGGCGATCCTCGCCGAACGGGCCTATGCCGCCAACGGCGTGGTTAATCCGTTGCAAGCCGGAACCGGCGCCTTTGTGCTGACGGAAATCAACGGCACCAGCAGCGCACGGCTAAACCGTTTTGAGGGCTACTGGGGTGGAAAAGCCGCCGCGCCGGGGATAGACGTCAGTTTCGTGCCGGACAGCAACGCCCGCGCCGCCGCCTTGCGCACCGGCAGCGCCGATCTGGTTGAGGCCCTGCCGGTATCGCAGTTGCCGCTCATTGAAGCGGGGCTGATCCACGAAGTCCCGATGCCCCGCACCAATACGCTGTATCTGAATACTCGCCTTGGCGTTTTCCGCGATCCCGCGGTGCGTGCAGCAGCGGCAGCGGCGGTTCAACGCCAACAGTTGGTGGACAACGTCTACGAAGGCCGCGCCGATCTTGCTACCGGGTTGCTTGGCCCTGCATTACCCTGGGCCGCCTCATTACGGCAACCGCAACCGGTTATCCCGCCGGCGGCGGTAAAAGGCCAAACCATTACCCTGGCGACCTTCAGCGATCGGGCAGAGCTGCCCGAAGTCGCGGTTTATCTGGCGCAACAGCTCAGCGCTACCGGCTTTATAGTGAAGCAGGTAGTACGTGAATACGCCCACATTGAAGCCGATGCGTTGGCGGGCAAATTCGACGCGTTCATTTTGTCGCGCGCCACAGTGTTGGATTCCGGCGATCCGGTGGCCTACATGTACAGCGATTTTGCCTGTCGGGGATCGTTCAATATCGCTCAACTCTGTGACCCCAAGGTGGACGAAGCCTTAACCCAGGCCGCTGCCATACCGGCCGGCGCGCAGCGGCGTCAGGCAATTATCGAGGCGGAGAGCCGCATCCTTGCCACGCATGCCGCCATCCCCTTGTTGCATGAAAGGGTTATCCAGGGTGAAACCGTCGCCATGCAGCACGCAGAACGCGACCCGCGTGAACGCCGATTGGTGACACCGCGCAGCGTCATTTTCGCCGGGCAGCCCCGATCGTGAAAAAGCGCTCGATAAAGATGTTGTTGCCGCTCGTCTCACGCTTGCTTGCCCTGTTGGCGATGATTTTGCTCATTGGTCTGATGCCCTGGATTTCCGGCCGCGATCCCGCGCTCAGCCTGCTGCGGGCCCGCTCAAGCGAGCAAGAGGCGACGCCGGAAGCCCTGAACGCCATTCGCCAACGATTCGGTCTGGATGACGGGCCGTTGATGCTGCTTGGCCGGTGGTTTACCGGCTTGCTGCGCGGGGATGCCGGCAACTCCTGGATCTCGGGGCAACCGGTGCTGGAAGGCATGCTGCAAGCCGCCGGAGTGTCTTTGGTCCTGATGGCCTGTGCGCTCACGGTAGCGCTGTCGGTAGCACTGCTGTTGGCGTTGCCAAGCCTGTGGCGTGGCCTGCGCGGCAACAGTCGGCGCCCTGCCGGCGTACTGGCCGTAGCACTGACCTCCCTGCCGGAATTTTTGCTGGCGGCGCTGTTGCTGATTGTCGGTGCCGTCTGGTTGCGCTGGTTCCCGCCCTACGGCTGGCAAAGCCTCCAACACGTTGTTCTGCCTGCGCTGGCGCTGGGCCTGCCCGCAGGAGGACTGCTGGGCCTGTTGTTCAGTGACGGACTGACCGCAACCTTCTCTGAACGCTGGTTGATTACCTGGAGTCTTGCCGGTATCTCCCGGAGGCAACGTCTCTTGGCGGTATTGCGCCGCACATTGCCCGCCCTGCTGCCACAAATTGGTCTGGTGCTGGTAGGGCTTACCGGCGGTGCCATTGCCGTCGAGAAAGTGTTTGCCATACCCGGTCTTGGTCGGGCGACCTTGGGTGCCGCCATCGCGCAGGATCTGCCTGCGCTGCAGTGCGGTATCCTGATTTTGCTGATGATCGCCTTCAGCGCCGGTTTCCTGGCGCAGGGAGCGCATTATCTGCTGCTGGGCCGTATCGCCGCGTCCCTGCCTAATGCGCCGCAACCCCAGCACAGCGCCAAAGGCAGTTATCTTGTCGCCGCAATCGCCGTGTTATTGCTGTGTCTGCTGGTGCTGAGCGGGATCATGCGCGATCCGTTCTCGTCCCTGCATATTCGCCTGCAACCGCCGAGCCTGGCACTGCCCTTTGGCGCCGACGCCACCGGCAGGGACATTCTGGCGCGGGTCGCCCAGGGTGCGGTGAATACCAGCCTGCTGGCGCTGGGCGTCAGCTTCGCTTCGCTGCTCCTCGGAATGCTGTTTGGCCTGATGCCGCGTCTGATGTGCGGGGTGATTGAACTGGCCAACGCCACACCGCCCGTCGTGGCGGGCCTGTTGGTGATCGCCATTATCGGCCCCTCAGCCTACGGTGCCGCCTGCGCGGTAATGCTGGTCAGTTGGGCACCGCTGGCGGCACACTGCGCCTCGCTATTGACGGAGGCGCGCACGCAGCCCTATATCCGCATGCTGCCCGTATTGGGAATAGGCCGCCTGCGCACGCTGACGCACTACCTGCTGCCGGCGTTAGTGGGGCCGCTGCTTCGTCACGCCATGCTGCGCCTGCCGGGGATTGCGTTGGCGCTGGCGGCGCTGGGTTTCCTCGGGCTCGGGCCTCAACCGCCCAGCGCAGAATGGGGATTGGTGCTGGCCGAAGGCATGCCTTATATCGAACGAGCGCCCTGGGGCGTTGTGACACCAGTGGCCGCCCTGGTGCTGCTGGCGGTGCTGGCGGTCACTCTGGCGAATGCCGCAGGCCAGCGCCGTGGCTGACTGCGCATCCTCGCCCGGTTTGTAGTAACATACTACGATGATTCAACCAGCGGAGACCGCCAATGCACCATCTGATGCTAGACATTGAAACTCTGGACATAAAACCCAGTGCGGTGATCCTGGTGATTGCCGCCGTATTTTTTGACCCCAAGACCGGCCAGCTCGGCGCGGAATTCGAAAACGCCGTCAGCAGCCAAAAAGATCAGCCTGGCAGAACCATCAGTCTGGATACCGTGGCCTGGTGGGCAAAGCAATCTGACGAAGCACGCAAGTTGGCCTTTGGCGGAACGGAAAGCCTGAAGCGCGTACTGACCAGCCTGAGCCGTTTTATCCATATGAACAGTACTGACAGAGTGAAAGTCTGGGGGAACGGTAAGGAGTTCGACTGTACGATCCTCGAGCATGCTTTCCAGCAGTTTGAAATGCCCTGTCCGTGGAAGTTTTGGGACACGCAGGACGTGCGTACGGTAATCACCCTGGCCGAACTGCACGGCTTCAACCCGAAAAAGGAACGGCCCTTCGAAGGTACACCGCATCGTGCGCTGGACGACGCCAAACACCAGGCACGCTATGTAGCGGATACGGTTTCCGCACTTTATTATCGCCAGGCCTCCGCCGTGTAATTCAGGCCGGCAAAATTCACCTGACGACCGCTTGTGCTTTGCCTCTTTCCATTTGACGCCAGAATCTCTACTCTACCCCTCTTTGTCACTAGGACGTGCTGTTTTTGTTATGCAAAAATTTCTGTTTCTGCTTCTTAGCCTGGTGCTTCTCGGCCCGCTGGGCATCGATCTCTATCTGCCGACCATTCCCGCTATCGCACTGGGCCTTAACAGCAGCGAAGCGCTGATTCAGTCCACCATTTCACTGTTCATCCTGGTATTGGGTCTTGGGCAGGTTATCGCCGGCCCGCTGGTGGATAACTACGGGCGCAAGCCGGTCGCGCTGGCCGGTATTGTTATCTACATGATCGGCGCGGCAATGGCGGCGCTGGCGACCTCGCCAACGGTGTTTGTTGCCTCACGCCTGCTGCAGGGCGTGGCAGTGTGCTGTACGGCGGTAGTGGCATTCAGCGGCGTACGTGACCGCCTGAATGGCGACGACGCCGCACGTGCCTACGGTTTTCTCAACGGCACGCTGAATATTATTCCTGCGCTGGCGCCGCTGCTCGGTGGGCTGCTGGCGGAAGCTTTCGGCTGGCGCGCCCCATTCTGGTTCCTGGTTTGCTATGCCCTCGCCGTGCTGGTGCTGATCGCCCTGCGCCTGCCGGAAACCCGGCCGGCGGACACCCTTAGGGTCAAAGGATTGCCGATGCGGCAATATGCGCGCATCCTCAGCGATCGCAATTTCCTGTCCTTCGCAGTAGTGAACTCCGGGGCAATGGGGATGGCGTTAACCTATGTTTCGCTGGCCCCGAACGTGCTGATGGGCACTGCCGGACTGACGCCGCTGCAGTTCTCGCTGGTATTCGGCGCCAACGGCTTTTGGATCATGCTGGTCAGTTTTTTCGCCAACCGCATTATTCACAAAGTCGGCCGACCGATTTGCCTGGCGACCGGCGGGGTATTGATGGGGATCGGTTGTATTGGGCTGTTACTGGGCGTTAGCCTGCTTTCCGGCTCGGCGCAAACTCATTGGCTGGCGTATATGCTGCCGGTGGCCTTCGCCTGTGCAGGTCTGGCGTTTGTGATGGGCCCGGCAACCAGCTATGCGCTGGAGCCGTACTCCAATGAAGCCGGCGTCGCTTCTGCGTTGGTGGGCTTCGTGCAGATGGCCGGCGGAGCAGCATTGGGCCTGTTGGCAATGGCAATGCCGTTGCAACCGAAACTGTCGCTTGCATTGGTGATGCTGGCGGGTTGCCTGCTGGCGCTGCACGCACGGCAGCGCAGCAAGCAAATAAAAGGTCAGTTGAAGAAAGTTGCCTGAGGCTTACGCCTCGACGGTGACCGGCACTCTCGCAGCCAGCGCCGTCAGCAGCTCATAACCCAGCGTGCCTGCCGCGGCGGCGACATCGTCAACCGGCAGGTGTCGCCCCCACAGTTCTACTGCCGTGCCAATGTCAGCGCTTGGACAGGGCGTCAGATCGACTGCCAGCATATCCATGGAGACCGTGCCTAGGGTACGCGTCAATACGCCATCCACCCAGACCGGCGTGCCGCTCGGCGCATGACGAGGATAACCATCCGCATAACCGCAGGCTACCACACCGATACGCTGCGCGGTATTGGCGCTGTAACACCAGCCGTAACCCACGCGATCGCCGCTTTTCAGCGCCTGAATACCAATGATTTCACTGCTGAGCGTCATGGTTGGCCGCAGGCCGCTGTCGGCGATATCGCGCCACTTGCCGCTTGGCGATGCGCCATACAATACGATGCCTGGCCGCACCCAGTTGCCGTGGGTTTGCGGATGCCACAATGTGGCGGCGGAGTTCGCCAGGCAACGCGGCAGGGGTATTCCCGCCGCCGCGCCCTCAATGATCGTCATCTGCTCTGCCACGCCTTGCGGGCCGTCGGCGGTGGCAAAGTGGCTCATCAGCGTCAGACTGGCGATATTGCCCATCTCCCTCGCTTGCAGCCAAAGGCTATGCAAACGATCAGGGGCAAAACCCAGGCGATTCATCCCGCTGTTCACTTTCAGATAAACATCCAGCGGCGCGGACAATTTGGCCTCGGCTATCGCCGCCAGTTGCCAGTCGCTGTGCACCGAGGTGGTTAAACGATAACGATCGAGCAGGGCCAAATCCTGTGGCTTGAAAAAACCTTCCAACAGCAAAATCGGCCCTTGCCAGCCGGACTCGCGCAATAAAATGGCTTCGGCGAGATCCAGCAAGGCGAAACCGTCGGTCTGCGCCAGGCTGCGCCAGACATGCTTGATTCCGTGGCCATAAGCATTGGCTTTTACTACTGACCAAATTTTAGCGCTGGGGGCAAAACGGCGAACCACCTGCAGATTATTTTCAAAAGCCGAAAGATGCAGCGTGGCGGTAATCGGGCGAGGCATGATTTCTCCTGCGTACTGGCGGTTGAGGTCACGGGCCGACGCCCGTGACTACAGCATTATAAATTAAGAGGATTAACGCGCTGGATGCACATCGTTCAAGGGCGTGAGGTGCTCGTTGCGAAAGCTGGCACTGTATCGCGCCACCGCCAGATCGTCTGAAGGGATAGCCGGCGTGGTACCTGAAATCAGATCGGCAAGCAATTGGCCGGAGCCGCACGCCATGGTCCAGCCCAAAGTACCGTGCCCGGTATTGAGGAACAGGTTTTTCAGCGAGGTCTTGCCGACGATCGGTGTGCCGTCCGGCGTCATAGGACGCAGACCGGTCCAGAAAGTAGCCTCTTCAACCCGCCCGCCGTTGGGGTAGAGATCACGTACTACCATTTCCAGCGTTTCCCGACGTTTCTGCTCCAACTGGGTATTGAAGCCGACAATTTCCGCCATGCCGCCGACACGAATACGTTGGTCGAAACGGGTAATGGCGATTTTGTAGGTTTCATCCAGAACGGTCGAGAACGGCGCCGCAGCTTCATCCGCGATAGGAATGGTCAGCGAATACCCTTTTAGCGGGTATACGGGGATCGAGACCAGATCGCGCAACAGCGCGGTGGAGTAAGAGCCGAAAGCCACTACGTAGCTGTCGGCCTTGAACACCTCTGCGCCGCACTGCACGCCGCTGATTTGATCGCCGTCCACCAGCAGACGATCAACAGTGCGGTTATACAAGAAGGTGACGCCCGCCTGCTGCGCCAGCTTGGCCAGTTGCTGAGTAAACAGCTGGCAGTCACCGGTTTCATCATTGGGCAATTGCAGACCGCCGGTCAGCTTGTACGCTACCTGCGCCAGAGCAGGTTCAACCGTTGCCAGTTGGTGAGCTTCCAGTAGTTTATACGGCACGCCCGCATCTTCCAGCACGGCAATGTCTTTCGCCGCATTTTCAAACTGCTGCTGGGTGCGAAACAGCTGCAGTGTGCCGCCCTGACGCCCTTCGTACTGAATGCCGGTTTCCTGTCGCAGCGCCTTGATGCAGTCACGGCTGTATTCCGCCAGCCGCACCATGCGCCCTTTATTGGTCATGTAGTGCGAGGTGTCGCAGTTTTTCAGCATTTGCCACATCCAGCTCAACTGGAAACTGCTGCCATCCAGACGCACCGCCAGCGGTGCATGCCGCTGGAACATCCATTTGATGGCTTTCAGCGGCACGCCCGGCGCAGCCCACGGAGCCGCATAGCCCGGTGAGATCTGGCCTGCATTCGCCGCGCTGGTTTCCATTGCCGGGCCAGGTTGGCGATCGATTACCGTCACCTCGTGCCCGGCTTTCGCCAAATACCAGGCACTGGCAACACCCACCACCCCACTACCTAAAATTACCACTCGCATCGCTGACTCCAGCTCAAGGCTTCACAAAGCATAATCTTCTGCTCACAGGAAATTAACTCAGTGGAAAAATCCGTCCAACATCTTCGTCATCAAACGTGACCATATTCACAATTAATTTATCGTTCATGGCCGCGTCTTTTGCAATACCTACCTATAAATAGCGATAAGATGTCGTAGAAGGCCGCTTTTAGAGGGCAACAACCGTTGATATGCTATCAATGACAGCATTGATATCATCAAAAAAATCCACGGCGTGCAACAAGCTTTTAACAGAATATAAAAGTAAAATAAGCATCATTAATCAGAATAAAAAACCAATAAAACATCCCTTTATCGCTATAACCTTTTACCGAGAGTTGGGTCTGCCATAGCAGAAAAAACTCAGGGCAAAATCCCCTCGGCTCCCCGTCGTGGAGAGGTTGCGGGCAGATCGTTGAATTTTTACGCTTTATATCATTATTCCCTATGCGCAGTTTGAGCTACGATTGATACAAGGGTCTGCCGTTCGAGCAAGGTCCGTAATAACGAGGGTGCGCTGATGACTACTTCAACACATGATAAGGTCAAGGAAGATAAGCGTCTGAGCGATGGACCGGACTGGACGTTCGAGCTGCTGCAGGTGTATCTGGAGCACATCGATCGCGTAGCCAAACATTACAGGCTCGACACCTACCCACATCAGATCGAGGTCATCACCTCAGAGCAGATGATGGACGCCTATTCGAGCGTCGGCATGCCGATTAACTATACCCACTGGTCATTTGGGAAAAAGTTCATCGAAACCGAGCAGCGTTACAAGCATGGGCAACAGGGTCTGGCTTATGAAATCGTTATCAACTCCAACCCCTGCATCGCCTATCTGATGGAAGAAAATACCATCACCATGCAGGCCCTGGTGATGGCTCACGCCTGCTATGGGCACAACTCTTTCTTCAAAAATAATTACCTGTTCCGCAGTTGGACAGACGCCAGTTCGATCGTCGACTACCTGCTGTTCGCCCGCCATTACATCAGCCAGTGCGAAGAGCGTTACGGCGTTGAGGAAGTAGAAAAACTGCTCGACTCCTGCCATGCGCTGATGAGTTACGGTGTGGATCGTTACAAACGGCCGCAGAAAATTTCGCTGGTCGAAGAAAAGGCGCGACAGAAAAGCCGTGAGGAGTACCTGCAAAGCCAGGTCAATACGCTGTGGAAAACCCTGCCACGGGTCGAACGCGAAGAGGCGCCTGAACAGGCCCGCCGCTATCCGAGCGAACCTCAGGAAAACATTCTCTATTTTATGGAAAAAAATGCGCCACTGCTTGAGCCCTGGCAACGTGAGGTTCTGCGCATCGTGCGCAAAGTGAGCCAGTATTTTTATCCGCAGAAACAAACGCAGGTGATGAACGAAGGTTGGGCGACATTCTGGCACTATACCATTCTCAATCACCTGTACGACGAAGGTCGGGTCACCGAGCGTTTCATGCTGGAGTTCTTGCACAGCCACACTAACGTGGTGTACCAACCACCGTACAACAGCCCATATTACAACGGCATCAACCCGTACGCATTGGGCTTTGCCATGTTCCAGGACATCAAGCGCATTTGCCAATCGCCGACGGAAGAAGATCGTTACTGGTTCCCGGACATCGCCGGTAAAGACTGGCTGGAAACCTTGCATTTCGCCATGCGCGACTTCAAGGATGAAAGCTTTATCAGCCAGTTCCTGTCACCCAAGATCATGCGTGATTTTCGGCTGTTCACCGTGCTGGACGACGATCGCAATAATTATCTGGAAATTGCGGCTATTCATGATGAGGCCGGTTACCGGGCGATTCGCCAAGAGCTGTCCGCGCAATATAACCTGAGCAACCATGAGCCGAACATTCAGATTTGGAATGTGGATTTACGCGGCGACCGTTCCTTGACGCTGCGCTACATCCCGCAAGATCGCGCACCGCTCGACAAGAGCCGCCGAGAGGTGATGAAGCATCTGCATCGCCTGTGGGGCTTCGACATTATTCTGGAACAGCAGAACGAAGACGGTAGCGTCGAGTTGTTGGATCGTTGCCCGCCACGCCCTGCACCACTGTAAGTTTGCTTAATAACTCAGCTTCCATAATAACAAAGGGGCGCCACTTTCACGTGGCCCCCCTTTTGCTTCATGCAGAAAACGTGATGAATTAACGGCGGGCTTCGGTCAGATCGCTCGGCATGGTGCCTTGCATACTGTGCCAAATGGCACCGCTGTCTTTACCGTAGTTACGCACGCAGTCCATAACCTGATCGTAGGATTTCTCATGGCACAGAGTCGACAGCTTGCTGTAGAAGGCCAACGCCAGCTTGCGTGATTCCGGGTTGGAGAAGTAGTAACGGCCAACGCGCGTATACAAGCCTTTCAGTCCGTTGAAGATCAAACCGTAAATCGGGTTGCCGGAAGCAAACGCCAGACCGCGGAAAATCTCGTAATCCAGCAGGTTGAAGGCATCCGCCTGATCTTCCACTTGGGTGGCTTTCGCCAGCACTTCCTGAGCCTGCTCAGGATGATTGCGCACCGCGGCGCGAATAAAGATTGAGGCGATATTGGTACGCACGGACAACAGATTGTCGATCAGTTGCGGGACGCTTTTATGATCGAGACGCGCCAGAGTCTCAAGAATATTGAGGCCGGAAGTTTCCCAGAAATTGTTTACTTTGGTCGGTTTGCCATGCTGAATGGTCAGCCAGCCATCGCGGGCCAGACGTTGTAAAACTTCACGTAACGTGGTGCGCGTGACACCAATCAGTTCTGAAAGCTCACGCTCCGCGGGCAAAATAGAGCCAGGGGGGAAGCGATTATTCCAGATACTCTCGATAATGTATTCTTCCGCGAAACCGGCAGGACTCTGCGCCTTTATGACCATGTTTTTGACGTTCCGTTGCGACGATAATCAGTAATAGTAATCGGCTGATCATACCAGATCGCTCCAGCATGACATAGCGTGAGCGAAAAACATTAAACGAAAGTGTGCATAAAGTGGCAAAAATTGTGCAAAAACACCGCTTAGTGGAAACTTCTCTTCGTAAAGCAAGGCCCTATTGCCTCCGCCCCGGCGGCATTGTTAGGGTAATATGCAACAACGTATTTTCAGGACATGTAACGCAAAATGGAAACAACCTTACGCAGTGCCCTGGTGAAGAACTTTCTCGGACATTCACCTAACGGCTATAAATTGGCCATCATCGTTTTCTTATTGGTCAATCCGCTGGTTTTCTTCCTGGTCGATCCTTTTATCGCCGGTTGGCTGTTGGTTATCGAGTTTATCTTTACCCTGGCGATGGCACTGAAGTGCTATCCACTGTTGCCGGGTGGCCTGCTGGCGATTGAAGCGGTGCTGATTGGCATGACCAGCCCCGCTCGCGTGAGCGAAGAAATTGCCCATAATCTGGATGTGCTGCTGCTGCTGATCTTTATGGTGGCAGGCATCTACTTTATGAAGCAGTTGCTGCTGTTCGTGTTTACCAAGCTGCTCCTCAATATCCGCTCGAAAATGCTGCTTTCGCTGGCGTTCTGCCTGGCCGCAGCGCTGCTGTCCGCCTTCCTGGATGCATTGACGGTGGTCGCTGTGGTGATCAGCGTCGCCACAGGTTTTTACTCGATCTACCACAACGTGGCGTCTAACCGGTCAGACGGTCATAGCGATGTCGGTGACGACAGTGAACTGGCAAGTGACGAGCACAAGCAAACGTTGGAGCAGTTCCGCGCCTTCTTGCGCAGCTTGCTGATGCATGCCGGCGTCGGTACCGCGCTGGGCGGCGTAATGACCATGGTGGGGGAACCGCAGAATCTGATTATCGCCAAAAGCGCCGGCTGGGGATTTACCGATTTCTTCCTGCGGATGGCGCCGGTTACCCTGCCGGTGATGGTTTGCGGTCTGCTGCTCTGCCTGCTGCTCGAACGCTTTGGCATTTTCGGTTACGGTGCCAAACTGCCGGAACGCGTGCGTGAAGTGCTGAAAGAGTTTGACCGCCAGGCCACCGCAGGACGCAGCAAACAGGAGCAGCTCAAGTTGGTGGTCCAGGCGCTTATCGGCATTTGGCTGGTCATAGCGCTGGCCTTTCATCTGGCGGAGGTTGGTCTGATAGGCCTGTCGGTGATCATTCTCGCCACCTCCCTGTGTGGCGTAACCGACGAGCACGCTATCGGCAAGGCATTCCAGGAAGCGCTGCCCTTTACTGCCCTGCTGACGGTATTTTTCACCGTGGTCGCGGTGATTATCGAGCAACATCTGTTCAGCCCAATCATCCAGTATGTCCTGCAGGCGGAACCCTCTTCGCAGTTGGCGTTGTTTTATCTGTTTAACGGCCTGCTGTCGTCGGTCTCCGATAACGTGTTCGTCGGGACGGTTTACATCAATGAGGCGCGCGCCGCGTTCAACAGCGGAACAATCTCTCTGAAGCAATTCGAGATGCTGGCAGTCGCCATTAACACCGGTACCAACCTGCCCTCGGTCGCCACGCCGAATGGCCAGGCTGCATTCTTGTTCCTGCTGACGTCCGCATTGGCGCCGCTGGTGCGCTTGTCCTATGGGCGAATGGTGTGGATGGCTTTGCCCTATACTGTGGTATTAACCCTCGTTGGGCTGCTGTGCGTTCAGTTTACTCTGGCGCCAATGACCGACCTGCTGACCCAGTGGCATTGGCTGACGTTGCCTTCGATCGAAGCCGCAGTGCATTAACCGTGCTAACCCACTCTGTTGCCAGCGACTATTTTTGTGCTGAATCCGGCCCAGGTGGCTGGCAGCGGGAGTGAATTGGTTTACACTGCCAGTTCAATTGCTTACTGCATGGAAGAATAAATATATGTTGCAATTCTTTAACCGTTGCTCGCAGGGGCGCGGTGCTTGGCTGCTAATGGCCCTGACTGCGCTGGTGCTGGAATTAGTCGCACTCTACTTTCAGCACGTAATGCTGCTGCAACCCTGTGTGATGTGCATTTATGAACGCTGTGCGCTGTTTGGCATTCTCGGCGCTTCGTTGATCGGTGCCATCGCGCCGAAAACGCCGCTGCGCTATGTCGCTATCCTGCTGTGGATTTACAGCGCCTGGGAAGGCGTGCAGCTGGCATGGAAACACACCATGATCCAACTGCATCCTTCACCGTTCAATACCTGTGATTTCTTCGTCAGTTTCCCGTCCTGGCTGCCGCTGGATAAATGGCTGCCGGCAGTGTTCCACGCTTCCGGTGACTGTTCGGTGCGCCAATGGCAGTTCCTGTCGCTGGAAATGCCGCAGTGGCTGGTGGGTATCTTCGCGGCCTATTTGCTAATCGCCATCGTCGTGCTGATCGCGCAGTTTGTCCGACCGCGTCGCCGTGACCTGTTCGGCCGCTAAATGCGGCATTGCGGTATTAATGAAAACGGCGCCTCAGGGCGCCGTTTTACATGGGATTGCTTGTGATTTTCAGAGGTAACCCGACGTCAAGTATGCGTAAGGTAATAAACGAGCACTATCAGTGCCCCAGCTACGGCAAACAGTCGTATCATTTTCATTATTGTACTCTCGGAACTTGGCGTGAGAGCGGTCAAGCTACCTAATATCACAACGATAAAGAAGCGTTCAGGCGAGATTTGGCGGGTAATTTACATAACATTAAGTTTGAAGGGCATAGCGCGTTAATCGCAGAGGCAATACATTGCCCAATCGCCTCCGGGCACCGAGACACTGCGGGGGATGTTTTGTACTCATCACGCTCATACAAAAAAACTCATCATAGTGATGCATTATTGCATCAATATTCTGATGAACTTAAGCCAAAAAATCCTTATAGTAACCGCATGTTGTATCACCGATTTCCCTGGTGTTGTTGTGTGTCTTGCCCCTCTCTCTTTGCAGGGGCTTTTTTCTTTATCTCGCCCAGCTCGGCTTGTTCAAGATATGATCCTGCCAGTCCACCACTTCACTCTCACGCACCGCAATATGCCGCACCGTAATACGCTCACCGTGCATAGCTGCCTTGGAGCCGCTAACCAGCGGGTGCCATGAAAACAGCGGTTTGCCTTCGCCAATCAGGCGATACGCACAGGTAGGTGGTAACCAGTCAAAGGTGGTCAGATTTTCGCGCGTCAGTTTGATGCAATCTTCTTCCAGTTCGAAGCGGCGCTCATAGTTGCGGCACTGACACGACTTAATATTCAACTGATTGCAGGCTACGTTGGTGAAATAAATCTCGTCGGTATCTTCGTCGATCAGCTTATTCAGACAGCATTGCCCACAACCGTCGCACAGCGACTCCCACTCTTGCTCTGACATTTCCGCCAGCGTTTTTTGTTGCCAAAAAGGGGTTTGTGACATATTCGCGTCCGGTATAGGTAAATGAATAGATAACCTGCGCACAGGTTTTGAGGGTGCACTATATAGATATTTCAGTCGAATGGAAAGACTAAAAACACAATATAATCATAATGATAACGAAAGTTTAGCTTAAAAAAAACGCTATTTAAAACAATGACGTCCAACATTGGGCAACCGGAATATCAAGGCGTTGCCGGCTTTGTCTAACGGGAAAACCGCTCCCATCCCTCAATTATACGTACAAATTACAGACCCATCACCTTTTGGTTTCTGCCGTTTGACACCGCCAGCCTCCCCTGAGGCAATGCTCGGATTCTTCTCATATAGCATGTTATGCCTCCCGACTCGCCATAATGCTGCTATGTTTAATGTTCGCCTTTAGAACAGAGATAAGGAGCTAAACATGTTTGGAAAAGCAGAAGATAAGGTCAATGAAGCTGCTGGCGCTGTTCAGGAAGCCTTCGGTGAGGCGACAGATTCGCCGGAACACCAGGCCAAAGGTGCAGCCCGCAAATACGCCTCTCAGGCCAGTTATGCGGCTCGTGACGCGGCAGACACCGTGCGGACTCAGGTTGAGTCCAACCCGCTTGCCGGCGTCGCCATCGCCGCCGCTGTCGGTATCGTTTTCGGTTTCTTGTTGGGCCGTAAGTAATCAGGTAACCGATCCAAATACCGACAAACAAAAGGCCCTTTAAGGGCCTTTTTCGTTTTCGTTAGTCACGATTTTAAATCACGCGGGTGCTCAGTGATTTGCCGTTAAGCGTAACTTTCAACATGTCGCCAGAACTCATCGGGCCGACGCCCTGCGGCGTGCCGGTAAGAATGATATCGCCCGCGCGCAGCGTGAAGAAACGGCTCATATAGCTGATCAGCGGCAATATTGGGGTAATCATATCGCGAGTGTTGCCCTGCTGACGCAATTGGTCATTTACCGTCAGCGACAGTTCGGCATTTTGCGGGTCGCCAAACTCCGCCACCGGAATGAAACCGGAGATCGGGCAAGAGCCGTCAAAACCCTTGGCTTTTTCCCAGGGTTGCCCAGCCTTCTTGAAACCCGCCTGCAATTCGCGCAGCGTCAGATCGAGCGCCACACCATAACCGGCGATAGCGCGAGCTACGCGATCTTCATTCGCTTGCTTTAACGGCGTACCGATAAGCACGGCCAGCTCCACCTCATGGTGCACCGACCCAAACTCTTTAGGGATCGCCACCGGCTGGCGAATGTCGCACAACGCTGTTTCAGGTTTGATAAACACTACCGGCTCTGCCGAGGCCGCACTGCCCATTTCCTTAATATGATCGGCGTAGTTACTGCCGACGCAGACCACCTTATTAACCGGGAAATCAAGTAGTGAACCCTGCCAGTCTCTATGTTGATACATACCGCCTCTCCCTACAATCATGTAGGGGCTTAGCATGCTAAGCCCGTTATTCCACCCTCTGGTGGGGTACCGTAGCGCTAACCTATTGCCCGATACCGTCAGCCATCATACCCACAGCAATCGCAAAATAGTAAGAGCGATTCCAGTGCATGATGGTCCGGAAATTATCATAAACCAGAAATGCGCGGCCCTGCATGTCATCCGGTGTGATAACCCAACTTCGCAGGGTTGAGTGCGGAAGCGCTGAACCGTCAGGCCGCCGCACGCCGCGTTTTTGCCATTCGTTCACGCTACGAGCCTGACGATCTTTCAACCCCAGGCTATCGACGCCGAAACCGGCCGGCAACATCACTTCCCTGCCCCAGCCAATGCCGCGTTGCCAGCCCTCGCTCGCCAAATAGTTGGCGGTAGAAGCGAACACGTCGTCAGGATTGTTCCAGATATCAATGCGGCCATCGCCGTCGCCGTCCGCCGCATAGTTCAGGAACGAAGTCGGCATAAACTGACATTGGCCCATGGCACCGGCCCAGGACCCTTTTAGCTGGGTACTGCTGGCATGGCCCTGCTCCACGATCTGCAGCGCCGCCATCAACTGTTGGGTAAAGAAGGTTTCACGCCGGCCTTCAAACGCCAGTGTGGCCAGAGCTGAAATGACATCTTCATGGCCCTGAATCTTGCCGAAAGCGCTTTCCATTCCCCACAGCGCCACGATATAACGCCCAGGGACGCCGTAGTGCGCGGTGACGCGTCTTAGTTGCGGTCGATATTGCCGGGACAGAGTTCGGCCTTGCTCGATTTTGGCGGGAGGCAATACGCGTTTAAGGTAATCATCCAGCGTGATTTTCTTTTCCGGTTGATTGCGATCGGCCTTGATTACACGGTCGACAAAATGCACGTTGGCGAAAGCGCTGTCGATGGTTTTCTGACTAATTCCCTGTGCCAACGCCTGACCTTTCAACTGCTCTACATAGGCCGGAAATTGCGCCGGATCGCGGCCGATTTCAGCCAATGTGCCCGCAACCGCAGTTGTCGGCGCAGGCGCGCCCGACGGAGCAACCTGAGCCGCCGTCTGTTGACAGACGCCGCATCCCAGCGCCAGCAGGGTTGATGCCGCTACTATCGCCGACAATTTCATCACAGGGCTCCTTAGCCGTTTTAGGGGGCTGACTCAGCCAGGCCCCTGCGCGCCAGCGGTGATTATTTTTTATCCTCTGACAAATGCCGGTTCAATAAATTTTCCACTGGCGGCGGGAATTGCAGATAAAACCCTTCTTCTTTCAAGGCTTCTTTCACTTTCTCAATATCCGCCGAGGCTAACTTTTCCCGTCCTTCGAGGGAAAGTACCATCGCCAATTGCGGCGTGCCGAAACTTTTCATCAGATCTTCCGGCACTCGGGAGAAATCGTCTTTTTTTTCGACATAAAGATAAGTTTGATCCCGTTTTGGGCTTCTATAGATCACACAAAGCATTTTTTTAACTCTATTTAATTGGGGCAGCGTCTTGCCTGGATATAACTCTGACTATAACATGCTTATAGTACATCGGAATATCGCACCCCGATTGGTATTCCGGGGATTTAAAGTTGCTGAGACTGAGTCAGGATAGATGTCACAATCGCCAATTGAGCTAAAAGGCAGCAGTTTTACCCTATCGGTTGTTCATTTGCATAATTCGGAACCCGAGGTAATTCGTCAGGCGTTACTGGAAAAAGTGGAGCAAGCGCCCGCTTTTTTGAAAAACGCCCCTGTTGTTATCAACGTTGCAACGCTGAACGGCGATGCAAACTGGAAAGAACTTCAACAGGCTGTCACGGCTGCGGGTCTGCGCGTTGTTGGCATCAGCGGTTGCAGAGATGAGCGTCAGAAACGCGCTATAACCCGTGCCGGGCTGCCGTTACTGAACGAAGGCAAAGGCCAGAAAATGGCCGCCCCGGAACCGGCCCCTGCGCCTGCCCCGGTGGTGGATATCAACGCCCCTGCCAAGACGCGAATCATCAGTGCCCCTGTTCGTTCTGGCCAACAAATTTATGCCCGCAACTGCGATCTGATCGTGACCAGCAGCGTCAGTGCCGGGGCCGAATTAATTGCCGACGGCAATATTCACATTTACGGCATGATGCGCGGTCGTGCGCTGGCCGGCGCTTCAGGGGATACGCAGTGCCAGATTTTTTGCACGCACCTGGGTGCTGAGCTAGTCTCTATCGCAGGGCAATACTGGTTGAGCGACCAAATCCCGTCCGATTATCTCGGGCAGGCAGCACGGCTCAGCCTGTTGGATAACGCTTTAACCATACAACCTTTAAATTAAGCCCTTTTGACAAGGAATCCATTTCATGGCACGCATTATTGTTGTTACATCGGGTAAAGGGGGCGTTGGCAAGACCACTTCAAGCGCGGCCATCGCTACCGGCTTAGCCCAAAAAGGCAAGAAAACCGTCGTGATCGATTTCGATATCGGTCTGCGGAACCTTGACCTGATCATGGGCTGTGAACGCCGGGTGGTGTACGATTTCGTCAACGTGATTCAGGGTGACGCCACGCTGAATCAGGCGTTAATCAAAGACAAACGCACTGATAACCTTTATATCCTGCCGGCTTCGCAAACCCGCGACAAAGACGCACTGACCCGTGAAGGCGTTGAGAAAATCCTCAACGATCTGGGCGAGATGAATTTTGATTTCGTGGTCTGCGACTCTCCAGCCGGCATCGAAACCGGTGCGCTGATGGCGTTGTATTTCGCCGATGAAGCGGTGATCACCACTAACCCGGAAGTCTCCTCGGTACGTGACTCTGACCGTATCCTGGGTATCCTGTCTTCTAAATCCCGTCGCGCTGAGAAAGGCGAAGCTCCTATCAAGGAGCACCTGCTGTTGACCCGTTACAACCCGGGCCGCGTCAGCCGTGGCGATATGCTAAGCATGGAGGACGTGCTGGAAATTCTGCGCATTCCATTGGTCGGTGTTATCCCGGAAGACCAGTCCGTGCTGCGCGCATCTAACCAGGGTGAGCCTGTTATTCTTGATATCGAGTCAGATGCCGGTAAGGCCTATGACGATACCGTTAGCCGCTTGTTAGGAGAAGAACGCCCCTTCCGCTTCATTGAAGAAGAGAAGAAGGGCTTCCTGAAACGCCTTTTTGGGGGATAAACCATGGCATTACTAGACTTCTTTCTGTCCCGCAAAAAACCGACAGCCAATATAGCCAAGGAACGGCTGCAAATTATCGTCGCAGAGCGTCGTCGTGGGGACAGTGAGCCCCATTATCTGCCTGATTTAAAACGCGATATTCTGGCGGTAATTTGCAAATACATTCAAATCGACCCCGAAATGCTGCACGTTCAGTTTGAGCAGAAAGGGGATGATATTTCGGTACTTGAACTCAACGTGACATTACCGGAATCGGAAGAAGCAGCTAAATGATTGCGACGCATTAATTACCCCCTGTATATTTTTTACAGGGGGTAACTGTATGCACATCCAGTTATTGAGATAAAAAACACCCATTAATCGTTTTTTCGCCTTTGGGATTAATCTCAATTAATGTTGCGCCACGGTTGTTTAAAGTAAATCCTGCCGAAAAATATTTTCTTCGATTATTTATCACGAATAACCAGAGCAGCGTTTCCTTACCCTGCCCCGATTTTTCTACCTACCGATTAATAATTTTTCAGAATGTCCTGAAGTGGTGACGCTAATAAATCACCGCGCCAACCGCTGACTAATTCCGGCAGGCTATCGCCGCTTTTCAATTTCCAGTGCCAGTTCAGCAGTTGGTTAATCTGCCTGCGCGATGCCAGCAACTCACTGCTTAACCCGCTTTGTTCACTGACAATAACGATCGCCGCTTTGATATCTTTGAACACTTTCTTATAACCCGGTTGGTCGATCAGGTTGGACAACGGTGCCGGCAGTGCCGTTTCGTCCAGCTCGCTGGCTTCGGCCACCAACGCCAACAACGTCTTGCCGTGATAACGAATTTCCGGGCCGCTCAGGCCAAGCGAATCCAATTCCCCCAGCGAAGTTGGCATATGGCGCGCCACCTGCCAGAGATTTTCCTCGCGTACCACGAAGTTGACCGCCAAATCACGCTCACGCGCCTGGCGCAGCCGCCATTCCGCCAGCTTCTGCAAACAGCCCAGTTGGCGCGGACGCAACTGCCAGGCGTTGGTGATTTCACGGTAGGCCAATTCCGGTGCCAGCGACTCGCTGCGGCGCTGACAGAGCAGCAGACACTCATTGGCCGCGGCGGCAGTCCAACCGGCGTCTTCGGTTTCCTGCACCAGTTGCTTGGCCATCGGCAGCAGATAGAACACATCGGCAGCGGCGTATACGCACTGTTTTTCCGTCAGCGGGCGCGCCAGCCAATCGGTGCGGGATTCGCTTTTATCCAGATCTACCTGCATATACTCCGTCACCAGGGTCGCAAAACCACAAGACAGCGGTCGGCCGGTGAAGGCTGCCAGTATCTGGGTGTCGACCATTGGAGTCGGTAGTGTTTTGAACGCATTCAGGAACACCTCGAGGTCTTCACTGCCGGCATGCAGGAATTTCACAATTTGGGTATCGCTCAGCAGATCGATAAACGGCTGCCATTGCTTGATCGGCAAGGGATCGATCAGGGAGAGTTGTTCACCGTCGTATAACTGAATCAGGCCTAACTGCGGATAGTAGGTGCGCGTTCTGACAAATTCGGTGTCCAACGCAATCTGGGCATGGTTTCTCGCCTGCTCGCAGACCTGCTGCAATCCGGCATCGGTAGTGATCAACTGATAGTTCAAAACGTCATTCTCTTGGTCGCTTTCGTGATTCAAACACAACAACGCCGGCATTCACCGGCGTTGTTGATCTGTAAGGCGTGGATGATAACCTAGGCAGCATCGGCCGCAGGCGGTTTTTTCTGTTCATCACGCAGTTCTCGCCGCAAAATTTTACCGACGTTAGATTTCGGCAGCTCGTCGCGGAACTCAACAATTTTAGGCACTTTATACCCGGTCAGGTAGCGGCGGCAATGGGTCAACAGCTCTTCCTTGGTCAGAGAGGCGTCTTTCTTCACCACGCAAATCTTGACCGTTTCACCGGAGACGTCATTCGGCACGCCAATTGCCGCGGATTCCAGCACCTTCGGATGCTGGCTGACCACATCTTCGATCTCATTCGGGTAAACGTTAAAACCGGAAACCAGAATCATGTCTTTCTTGCGGTCGACCACGCGTACAAAGCCCGACTCGTCCACTGTAACGATATCGCCGGTTGCGAGCCAGCCCTCTTTTAACACTTCATCAGTGGCGTCCGGTCGCTGCCAGTAGCCTAACATAACTTGCGGTCCTTTAACCCACAGTTCACCCGGTTCCCCCACCGGCACATCGTGCCCATTATCATCCACCAGCCGAATATCGGTGGAAGATACCGGCAGGCCGATGCTGCCGCTGTAGTGCGTCAGATCGTGCGGGTTACAGGTGACCAGCGGCGCACATTCCGTCAGGCCGTAACCCTCAAGCAAATGTCGACCGGTGACCTTCTCCCATTTGTCCGCAACCGCCTTTTGTACCGACATCCCGCCGCCGACCGAGAAACGCAAAGTCGAAAAATCCAGCTTGTGGAACTCTTCATTATTGAGCAGCGCATTAAACAGCGTATTGACGCCGCTGATAGCGGTGAAGGGATATTTGGCCAGCTCTTTCACCAACCCCGGAATATCGCGCGGGTTGGTAATCAGCAAATTGCGCCCGCCCAACTCGAGAAACAGCAGGCAATTCACCGTCAGCGCAAAAATATGGTACAGCGGCAGTGCAGTGACTATCAACTCCTGGCCATCGCGGAACAGCGGCCCGTAGGCGGCGTTGCACTGCGCCAAATTGGCCTGCATGTTGCGGTGCGTCAGCATCGCGCCTTTCGCCACGCCGGTGGTACCGCCGGTATATTGCAGGAACGCCAGATCGGAATTGATGATGCCAGGTTTGACATACTGCAAGCGGCGTCCACGCTGCAAAGCGCTGCGGAAAGAAATCGCGGCAGGCAGATGGTATTTCGGCACCAGTCGTTTAATGTATTTCACCACGAAGTTAACCAACGTGCCTTTGGCGGTGGAGAGCTGATCGCCCATACGCGTCAGGATCACGTGTTTTACCTGGGTATTGAACACCACTTTTTCCAACGTGTGAGCAAAGTTGGAGACGATTACGATGGCGCTGGCGCCACTGTCATTCAGTTGGTGTTCCAGCTCGCGCGGCGTATACAGCGGGTTAACGTTTACCACCACCATGCCGGCGCGCAAAATGCCGAATAGCGCGATCGGATACTGCAACAGGTTTGGCATCATCAGTGCAACGCGATCGCCCTTCTGCAAGCCCAGCTCATTTTGCAGGTAAGCGGCGAAGGCCCGACTGCGTTCTTCCAGCTTACGGAAGGTCATCATCTCGCCCATGTTAATGAAAGCCGGTTGATCGGCATAGCGCTGAACCGCATTTTCAAACATTTCGACCAAAGATGAATAACGATCGGCGTCGATCTCTGCCGGAACATCTGCCGGGTAACGTTTTAACCAGACCTTATCCAAGGTATTACTCCTGAAATCATTGCTCATTATCATCGCAGCCCCCAAAAACGCAGCCAAACCATAACAATATTTTAACTCAGCAGACCAGTTTGAGTTTTAAACATTATTCAGGTTGCGATATACATCACTAATTGGCGGTATTTCCCTGTGCCAAAAGAAAAGGCGGCCGGAGCCGCCCTATTAAAATTTGTTGACCTGAAGTAAAAGCCTACTCGGTAACGATGGTTTGCACCTGCGCCGGACCAGGATTGTACCAGCCGTATCCTACCCCCCAACCCGGGCCCCAGGTACCGCTACGCCAGCCCCATGGTCCCATCGGGGCCGGTGGCATCATCACCTGCTGGGTCAAGCGCCAGCGCTTGTAACCGGTAGCGTTCATCGTAACGAACTTGTACTGCGTCGTGCCGATCTTGCCTTCTTTCACGCCGGTGATTGGTCCGACAACGGTAACCAGCTGCCCCTTAAAATCGACTGGCTCCAGAAAACCGTTAACCGTGGCCAGCAAACGGCCCCGCGACGGCTCGCCCAAAATCGGCCGGGCACCTGAATCGAGCGGCACCGCCGCGATCTCCAGTACCGTGTGCCCCTGCTCGTTAGCGACGTTTACTACGGTGCCGCCAAATCGGGCTTCAGCTCCGGCAAACAGATTGGGCGCATTCTGCACCGAAGATAGTTGCTGCACCGGCGTTGCCGTACTGCCTTTAATCGCATCCGGTACGGTTACGCAACCTGACAATGCCAGCGCGCCGCAGGCCATGGCCAGCAGCGACATGTTGTTACTTACAGTGCGGGTTAACATCGTCGCAATCTCCTGAAATGATTGTAACTTTGACAGCAAATCGCTGAGCAAGTTGCAGATCATTCATAGCCCGGATTCAACCGCAGCACAATAGGGCGCCGTTATTCGCGACCGGGCAGTTTTTTCCAGGTGACTTCGTTACGCAAGTAAGTCGGTTCGGCATTTTCTACCGCCACCGCCAATCCTTGCTGCCAGGCAAGCAGCGCAAGCGGCAGCATATCTTCCGCTTGCGGCAGGAGCATTTGCCCGTCGCGCAGGCCCAGGAAAGCGCCGGCAATCAAGTCCGGGTAAGTTTGCCAACCGGTACCCACATGCGCCCAGTTGCCTTGCAGGCCTTGCGCACGTTCCAACGCTTGCTGTGGTGAAAGCACCGCTTCACCTTCGCTTTCCAGCCAACTGCCGTCTCCCTGACGCTCAAACTGGCCCCAGTAGACTTCCCCCATCCGTGCATCAATCGCCGCCAGCACTCGGTCGGCGCCGGTAACTCGCCAGGCACCTTGCGCCATGGTTTGCAACGTTGAAATGCCCAGCATTGGCAACCCGGCTCCCAGCGCCAGCCCTTGCGCGATGCCGATACCGATACGCACGCCGGTAAAGCTGCCGGGCCCACGGCCAAAAGCCAGTGCGTCGAGTTGATTAAGGGTTAAACCGGATTCCGCCAGCACTTGCTGCACCATCGGTAAAATGCGTTGCGTATGCTCACGTGGGCACAGCTCAAACAGGGCGTGGACTTCGCCTTGATTCCAGATGGCAACGGAACAGGCTTCCGTCGCCGTATCGATCGCTAAAATTCGCGTGGACATACCAACCTCTGGCGGGAAAAAAACAGGGCGCGCATTGTAGCATAGCCCCGTGTCCGCGCCTATCCGCTAGCGTTCAGCCTGCAGGAAGGCAATCGCCTGTGCGATATCCCGGGTGCGCGGCGTCGGTGGCAGACTATTGAGGAATACCTCGCCATAAGGCCGCATCACCAGGCGGTTATCGCAGATCACCAGCACGCCACGGTCGTCAGTATCGCGGATCAGACGCCCGACGCCCTGCTTCAGGGTAATGACCGCATCCGGCAATTGCACGTCGTTGAACGGATCGCCGCCACGCAGCCGGCAGTCTTCAATTCGCGCCTTCAACAGCGGATCGTCGGGCGAGGTAAACGGCAGTTTGTCGATGATCACGCAAGACAGCGCGTCACCGCGCACGTCCACCCCTTCCCAGAAACTGCTGGTCGCCACCAACAACGCGTTGCCGGCTTCGACAAACTGCGCCAACAGTTGGCCTTTGCTGGTTTCCCCCTGCAACAGTACCGGCAGCGTCATGGTGGCGCGAAATTCCTCCGCCAGTTCGCGCATCATCTGGTGCGAGGTGCAAAGGAAGAAACAGCGCCCGTTATTGGCTTCAATCAAGGGTCGCAGCATGCGCGCCAGCTGGCGCGCACCGCCGGGTTGATTCGGAGAAGGCAGAAAACGCGGTACGCACAGCAATGCCTGTTTGGCGTAGTCGAACGGGCTGGCCAGCAGCAAGGTTTTGGCTTTGGTCAGACCCAACCGCTCGGTAAAGTGCCCCATTTGTTCATTAACCGACAGCGTTGCCGAGGTGAAAATCCAACTGCCCGGTTTTTCATCCAACAGCTCACGGAAGCGATCGGCCACCGTCAGCGGCGTCAGCGCCAGCACGAAATGGCGTGAATTGCATTCATACCAGTAACTGAAGCCCGGCTCGTTGACCTCTTTCAGTCGCTTGAGGCGTGCGCGATACAGCGTGGCGCGCTCGAAAGCGGCATCCAGCAAGGCCGAGCGGCCAAGGGACAGTTTAACAACGTCGTAGCACAGCTCCAGCGCGTCATCGAGCAGCAGCAGGGCGCGCTGCACGTTCGGTTGACTGAGCACATCGCGCAGGTTACCGCGAAACCCCGGCTCTCCCAACATCAAACGGAAATCCTGGGTGCTCTGGCTGAGGCGATCGGCGCTTTTTTGCAACTGCGCGGCGTCACGGACTTCGGTACGGTAGGCAATGGTAATATCTTTAGCCAGATCCAACAGTTGGCGGCTGGTCAGCTGCTTGCCAAAATACTGACTGGCAATATCCGGGATCTGATGGGCTTCGTCGAAAATCATCACGTCGGCTTCAGGAATTAACTCGGCAAACCCGCCCTCTTTCACCACCATATCCGCCAGAAACAGATGATGGTTCACCACGATAACGTCAGCATCCATGGCCCGACGGCGAGCTTTGACCACAAAGCAATCTTTATACAGCGGGCAGTCGCTGCCCAGGCAGTTGTCGTTGGTGCTGGTCACCAGCGGCCAGATAAAGCTGTCTTCCGCCACGTCGCTGCAACTGCTGATGTCGCCTTCTTTGGTCAATGACGACCATTTACGCAGATGAACCAGATCGATCAGCGTCTGCCCGGCCAACTCACCGCCGGCCATCGATTGTTGCTCCAGGCGTTCCAGGCACAGATAGTTGGAGCGCCCCTTCAGCAGCGCCATCTTGCCTTTGTACTTGAGCGCTTTGGCGACGGTAGGCAGATCGCGCGCGTAAAGCTGGTCCTGCAGGGCCTTTGATCCGGTGGAAATAATCACTTTGCGATCGGCACGTAGCGCCGGTGCCAAATAAGCGAAGGTTTTACCGGTGCCGGTACCCGCTTCGACCACCAGCTCCTGTTTGAAATTAATGGCCTCGGTTACGGCTTCCGCCATCTGCCGCTGAGGTTCGCGCGGTTTGAAACCCTTGATTGCCTGCGCCAGTGCGCCGTCTGTTGCGAAATCGTCCGTCACGCTATCTCTCTGCCAGTGTAATTCAGCGGTGATTATGCCAATCCTGCCGCACGGCTACCACCGACTTTATCGCCACGCATTTCTATCGGTTGCTGTGTTACCCTTAAGGTGATGATGATATGGAGATAACTGAATGAATATCGAACGCATTGATCCCGACCAGCGCTGGTCCGAAGCCGTGGTACACAACGACACCGTCTATTACACCAGCGTGCCGGAAAATCTGGATGACGATGCCACAGCACAGACGGCCAACACCCTGGCAGCCATTGACGTGCTGCTGGCCCGCGTTGGCTCCGACAAAAGCCGAGTGTTGGACGCCACTATTTTCCTGGCAGACGCCGCAGATTTCGCCGCGATGAACGCCGCCTGGGATGCCTGGGTGGTTGCCGGCAGCGCACCGGTACGCTGCACCGTGCAGGCCAAATTAATGAACCCGAAATACAAGGTTGAAATCAAGATTATCGCCGCGCTGTAAACAAAAAACCGCAGGGAGCGACCCTGCGGTTTTTATTTTGTCATTCTGCGCGCTGCTTAAGCCAGTTTGATAATCACCATACCCGCCAACAGCAGCACCAGGCCGATCCAGCCCTTGGCATTCAGTCGCTGGCCGAACAGGATCCAACCGGCGGCGATGGTCGCGGCAATACCAAAACCGCCCCAGAGCGCATAGGCCACCGACAGATCAATCCCCTTCACCGCCTGCGCCAGCGCACTGAACGCGCCCAGCACCGACAGCAGAGACAACAGACCCATCCATACTTTACGGAAGCCGTCCGACATTTTTAGAAAGATGTTGGCGACAATTTCCAGGACTATCGCCAGTGCCAGAAACCCGATGTGGTACAACTCAAGCTGTTGCATGGTTGTTACCTCGCGGACTGACCTGTTTTCGCCCCTTACGGGTACCGGATTTCACCAGCAGGATACCGGCAATCAGCGTCACCAGACCCAACACTTTCAACGCAGAGATCGGCTCATCAAACCACAACACGCTGAACAGCGTAATAAACAGGATACCGATACCTTCCCACAGCGCATAAGCCACGCCAAGGGCGACGCGTTTTATCGCCAGCGACAGCATTACGTAAGAGGCGGTGATCATCACATACATCACAATATGCCCGGTCATACCGCCGCTGATGCTGGCGTATTTCATTGACAGAGTGCCGATAATTTCGGCCACGATAGCCAAACCCAAAAAGATCCAATAAATCATAATTTTTCTCCCAAACGGCGAATAACGCACGCTAAGGCGTATTTATCCCGATTTATCTCGTCGGACAGGCGCAATAAGGCGCTGACGACGCAGAGATCCCTGGGGATAAACTGACCCAAACGTAATAAAAATGTTTGCCCGGCTACGCGCAATGACGAAGGACTAAGCCTGTCACCAGCACCGGTTAAGGGAGAAAGACGCTATAGCTCGCTGCACCAGTGATGCTCACTGGCAAGGATGGCAGACAGGAAAAGCTGGCAAGTAGAAGTTCTGAGGGTAGTTCCGTTAAGTTTCATCATAATTATTCTCTATTCTCAGCCGCACACCGTGCGATTTGCCCAATATCCTCATAAAAGTAAAATTTTCAACTGCGATATTTGTACCATAGCCAAAATAAGAAAGCAAACTGCCGTTTTCACAAAAACGAGAAAAAAACGGGTTAAAAATAAGAAAGTTAAGCATTTTAAAAATAAAAAAAGGTTCAACGAGCCGTTGAACCTTGATGACCTCAGGGGTGGGCAAACAATCGCCAAACCCAAGCGCGACGCGGGTTACAACGCAGCGCCCTTGACGGCGCTGCGCGCCAGTTCGCTGATGCGATCGTAGTCGCCGCTCTCCAACGCGTCGGCCGGCACAAGCCAGGATCCACCGATGCACAGCACGCTTTTCAGTGCCAGGTAATCTCGGTAGTTATTCGGCGTGATACCACCGGTCGGACAAAAACGCACCTGTGGGAATGGGCCGCCGATAGCCTGCAACGCTTTGACGCCGCCATTGGCTTCTGCAGGGAAGAATTTGAACTCGCGCAGCCCGTGATCCATGCCCAACATCAGCTCTGAAACGGTGCTGATGCCCGGAATCAACGGAATGGTTCCTGCGGTAGCGGCTTTCAGCAGCGCCTCGGTCAGGCCTGGGCTGATAGCGAATTGCGCACCGGCCTCGGTCACGTCTTGCAACTGCTGGGGATTAATCACCGTACCTGCACCGATAATCGCCTCCGGCACTTCTTTGGCGATGGCACGGATCGCCTCCATGGCGCAGGCGGTACGTAATGTCACTTCCAGCACGCGAACGCCACCGGCGACCAGCGCCCTGGCCAACGGCACCGCATGCTCCAGTTTATTGATCACAATGACCGGAACCACCGGACCTGCCGTCAGGATTTGTTCTGCGCTGGTTTTCCAGTTTTTCATTAATACCTTCTCCACTACTTACGGTTTATAAATGGCACGCCCCTGCCACAGGGCTCCGCAAGTTCATGCGGGCGTCCGGCCGTACCCTAAGCAAGGTTGCTATCCCGCGTTCTACGGGCAAAAAAAAGCCGGCAGATAAACTGCCGGCGACGCGTTACTCGAACTCGTTCCAGGAACGGCCATCGCGGGTGATCATCGCGACCGAGGCTACCGGGCCCCAGGTTCCGGACTGATACGGCTTCGGCGCTTCGTTGTCCGCTTTCCAGGCGTCCATGATGGAGTCCACCCATTTCCAGGCTTCTTCCACCTCGTCACGGCGCACGAACAGCGCCTGAATACCGCGCATGGTCTCCAGCAACAAACGCTCGTAGGCGTCTGCCACGTGCTCCTGGTTGAAGGTTTCCGAGAAGCTCAAATCCAGCTTGGTGGTTTGCAGGCGGTGCTTGTGATCCAAGCCCGGCACCTTGTTCAGCACCTGAATCTCGATACCTTCATCCGGCTGCAGACGAATGGTCAATTTGTTCTGCGGCAGTTGTTGGTAAGAGTCGCTGAACAGGTTCAACGGCGGGTTCTTGAAATAGACCACTACTTCAGAACATTTGGTCGGCAGGCGTTTGCCAGTACGCAAATAGAACGGCACGCCGGCCCACTGCCAGTTGTCGATGTCCACGCGAATAGAGACGAAGGTTTCGGTGTTGCTGCTTTTGTTCGCCCCTTCCTCTTCCAGATAGCCCGGCACTTTTTTGCCCTGCACAAAACCGGCGGTGTATTGGCCACGCACCGTGGTTTCACGCACATTGCTCTGATTGATGCGGCGCAGCGAGCGCAGCACCTTCACTTTTTCGTCACGAATGCGATCGGTGGTCAAATCCGCCGGCGGCGACATGGCAATCATGGTCAGAATCTGCAACAGGTGGTTCTGGATCATGTCGCGCATCTGGCCGGCCTGATCAAAGTAACCCCAGCGCCCTTCGATGCCCACCTCTTCCGCCACGGTGATCTGTACGGAATCGATAGTACGGTTGTCCCAGTTGGAAGCAAACAGCGAGTTGGCGAAACGCAATGCCAGCAGGTTCAGTACCGTTTCTTTACCGAGGTAGTGGTCAATACGGTAAACCTGGGACTCGTTGAAGTATTCCGCCACCTGATCGTTGATCACGCGGGAGGATGCCAGATCGGTGCCCAACGGTTTTTCCATCACGACGCGCGCCGGGTCGTGATTCAGTTTTGCCTCGCCCAACCCTTTGCAGATCGCGCCGAAGGTGCTTGGCGGCATGGCGAAATAGTTGATGGTGGTGCGATGCTTCTGGTCCAGCATTTTACCCAGTTTGGTAAAGTTTTTGCTGTCGTTCACATCCAGGTTGCAGAAATCCAGGCGTGCGCTCAGCGTGGCCCAGAGTTCATCATCCAGCTTTTCTTTCATAAAGGTGCCAAGTGCTTCCTTGACCACCTTGATATAGGCTTCTTTATCCCACTCGGCACGACCAACGCCGATAATCCGGGTTTCCGGGTGGATATGACCGGCTTTTTCTAACTGGTACAGGGAAGGCAGCAGCTTACGACGCGCCAAATCGCCCTTCGCGCCGAAAATAACCAGGTCACACGCCTGGGCTGTAGAGGTTACCGCCATGTTCATCTCCTCGTTGCAGGATATTTGTAATTTTCTTACATTACTAATGTACTCTCTTTGACTACGGCCAGTAAACCCGGATCAAAAGCAGAAAAAAAGCCCCAGAAACTCCAGTGTTAAGCGCGATCGGGCCTAAACGCCGCCGACGAAACTAAAAACTGTAATTTTCTGTCTTTTTTGACGCTCTTTTACCATTATGAAAGTTAGACACAGGTCATGTTCTGATGAAAAAAGTCTGCATACCCTGTGTCGAGACTGCCAACGGTTACCGGCACGTAGTATATTTTCATTAAACCGGCATTGATTTCTCCTTTGATTGAAATCGACATATCCGATGGATTTCAAGTGGAAACTTGAAAGATTGCGGGTACAAAACCATGAGTGACTCTCGTTATATGAATACGCTGGACAAAATCCAGAGCCATCTGGAGCTTCTGAGCAAATCTGAAAGGAAAGTCGCCGAGGTGATCCTGGCCTCCCCACAAACCGCCATTCACTCCAGTATCGCCACGCTGGCCAAAATGGCGGACGTCAGCGAACCTACCGTCAATCGTTTTTGTCGCCGTCTCGATACCAAGGGTTTCCCCGATTTTAAGCTGCATCTGGCGCAAAGCCTGGCCAACGGCACTCCTTACGTAAATCGTAACGTGGAGGAAGATGACAGCGTCGATTCCTACACCGGTAAAATATTTGAATCGGTGATGGCCTGTCTGGATACAGTAAAGGCAAATTTAGATATTGCCGCAATCAATCGTGCGGTTGACCTGCTTACGCAGGCAAAAAAGATCTCTTTCTTTGGTTTAGGCGCATCGGCGGCGGTCGCCCACGACGCGATGAACAAATTTTTCCGTTTTAATATCCCGGTGGTCTATTTCGATGACATCGTCATGCAGCGCATGGGATGCATGAACTCCAGCGAAGGCGACGTGGTGGTGTTGATTTCCCACACCGGCCGCACCAAAAACCTGGTTGAGATGGCGCAACTGGCGCGTGAAAACGACGCCACGGTGATCGCCATCACCTCACGAGATACCCCTCTCGCCCATGCGGCGACGCTGTCTCTGCTGCTTGATGTGCCGGAGGATACAGACGTTTATATGCCGATGGTGTCCCGAATTGCGCAATTAACGCTCATCGACGTTCTGGCCACCGGATTTACCTTGCGCAGAGGGGCTAAATTCAGAGATAACTTGAAGCGGGTCAAGGAAGCGTTAAAAGAATCGCGCTTTGATAAGGGTGCGGTTATCCCGAATAATTTCGACTCGTAACCGATGTAAAAAACCTGCCGGGAAAATTTGAACGGCAGTATTAGAGGCAGTACCTGTAAAACGCTCATGCGGGTAACCCGGGTGAAACATCAGTGTAGTAAAATTACATTTCACTCCTGGTTTCGTTATCCGACGTTATCGCAACACCAATACTTTGCTTCACCAGTCAACGGAGTAATACATGTCCAGACGGCTCAGAAGAACCAAAATTGTTACCACCCTTGGCCCGGCTACTGACCGCGACAATAATCTGGAAAAGATCATTGCCGCCGGCGCTAACGTGGTTCGGCTCAACTTTTCTCACGGCAGCGCGGAAGACCATCAGGCTCGTGCGGATAAAGTGCGCGAAATCGCTGCCAAACTGGGGCGTCACGTCGCTATTCTGGGCGACCTGCAAGGGCCGAAAATCCGCGTTTCCACCTTTAAGGAAGGCAAAATCTTCCTCAATATTGGTGACAAATTCCTGCTCGATGCCAACATGTCAAAAGGTGAAGGCGATAAAGAAAAAGTCGGTATCGACTATAAAGGCCTGCCAGCCGACGTGGTGCCGGGTGACGTACTGCTGCTGGACGACGGCCGCGTACAGCTGAAAGTGCTTGAAGTTCAGGGCATGAAAGTGTTTACCGAAGTGACCGTTGGCGGCCCACTGTCCAACAACAAAGGTATCAACAAGCTGGGCGGTGGCCTGTCCGCCGAAGCGCTGACCGAGAAAGATAAAGCCGATATCATCACCGCGGCGAAGATCGGCGTCGACTATCTGGCGGTATCCTTCCCGCGTACCGGCGAAGACCTGAACTACGCACGCCGTCTTGCGCGCGATGCAGGCTGCAACGCCAAGATCGTTTCTAAAGTTGAACGTGCCGAAGCCGTATGCAGCGACGAAGCAATGGACGACATCATCCTGGCTTCCGACGTGGTAATGGTTGCCCGTGGCGACCTGGGCGTCGAAATCGGCGATCCTGAACTGGTCGGCATCCAGAAAAAACTGATCCGTCGTGCCCGCACGCTGAACCGCGCCGTCATTACCGCGACCCAGATGATGGAATCGATGATCACCAATCCGATGCCAACCCGCGCCGAAGTCATGGACGTGGCGAACGCCGTGCTGGATGGTACCGACGCCGTAATGCTGTCTGCCGAAACCGCAGCGGGCCAGTATCCGGCCGAAACCGTGGCGGCAATGGCACGTGTTTGTTTGGGCGCTGAAAAGATCCCAAGCATCAACGTCTCCAAACACCGTTTGGACGTGCAGTTCGACAATATCGAAGAAGCCATTGCCATGTCTTCAATGTACGCCGCCAACCACCTGAAAGGCGTGACTGCACTGATCGCCATGACAGAATCAGGCCGTACTGCGCTGATGATGTCCCGCATCAGTTCCGGGTTGCCGATCTTCGCCATGTCGCGTCATGAGCACACCCTGAACCTGACCGCGCTCTATCGCGGCGTTACGCCGGTTTACTTCGACAGCCATAACGACGGCGTCGTCGCGGCCAACGATGCGGTGAATCGCCTGCGCGACAAAGGCTTCCTGGTTTCAGGCGACCTGGTGATCGTGACGCAGGGCGACGTGATGGAAACCGTTGGCACCACCAACACCAGCCGTATCCTGCGCGTCGAGTAATCCCGCTTGCCGCTTGCCGCCGGCCGTTAACACGGCCGGCATTTTTTCCCGCACCGCCCTTTTCGCCTGATAAACTCGTCTCCAGTCGCCACCACGGCAAACGGAGAGCCAAGATGCTTCATCAACACCCACCGCAAAACTGCAACTCGCTTGCACTGGATCTTGACGGCCAGGGGCTGGAAAGCCTGGACGAAGCCTGCCTGCAGGGCAACGCATTGCTGAAAATCAGCCTGTACGGCAATCGCCTCCGCCAGTTCCCGGCGCAAATTTTTCAGCATCGCGCGCTGCAGGTACTGAATATCTCCTGTAACCAACTCAGTGAACTGCCGGAAGAGCTCGGCCAATTGCAAAAGCTGGCGATGCTGGATTGCGGCCACAACAAAGCCGAGCGGGTACCTGCCGGTATCGGCCAACTCAGTGAACTGACTTATCTTTATCTGAGCGACAATGCCTTCAGCACGCTGCCCATCGAACTGGGGCGCCTGCATAAATTGCGTTATTTGAACGTGACCGACAACCGACTGAGCGAACTGCCTGCTGCCATTGTTCAACTGGGTGGTTTGCAGGAACTGAGGCTATATAACAACCAGATTACCGCGCTGCCGGCTACCCTCGGCCAGTTGACCGCGCTGCGGGAACTGCATCTGATGAACAATCGTCTGGAAACGCTGCCGGAAGAAATCTCGCAATGGCTTGAACTGGCGGTACTGGACATCGAAAATAACGCCATCAGCAAGCTGCCTGCGGCATTCTGCCACTTAGCCAGCCTGACCGACCTTAATCTGCGCGCTAATCGGCTACGGGAGCTACCCGGCGAATTTGGTCGGCTAACGGCGCTCACCACGCTTGATCTGCGCGCCAACCGGTTGAGTGAGCTGCCGGACAGCATGGCGGCATTGACTCGCCTGCGGCGATTGGATTTGCGCTGGAACAATTTCACCCAGATGCCAGCGGTGCTGGAGCCCTTGATTGCGCAGGGCTGCCTGGTACATATATAAGCTATAAGCGCTGCAACAACAAAAGGCCAGCCACCTTTCGATGACTGGCCCTTGCGATCTTAAGCGACCATTCCGCTTAGCGGTATAAATCGTCGCGCGAATAGGGCTCAGTTTCCCCTTCTTTACGCGTTTTCAGTAGTTTTAGGATCCAGGTGTACTGCTCTGGATTCGGCCCCACCAAATTCTCAACTTCTTCATTCATGCGGCGCGCAATATAGGGGTCATCAGCAACGGCCAAATCATCCATCGGCGGGCGAATATAGATATCCAACATGCTGGTTTTGCCGTCATACACCGGGAACAAAGGCACTATTGCCGCACGGCACACCTTCATTAGACGGCCTACCGCCGGCAACGTCGCTTTATAGGTAGCGAAAAAGTCGACGAACTCGCTGTGTTCGGCGCCGTGATCCTGATCGGGCAGATAATAGCCCCAATACCCCTGACGCACTGAGCTGATAAACGGCTTGATACCGTCATTGCGCGCGTGCATCCGGCCACCAAACTTACGGCGCACCGCATTCCACAGATAATCCACCAAAGGATTGCTTTGGTTGTGGAACATCGCCGCCATCGGCTGACCACGCGCTGCCATCAGCATTGCGGGTACATCCACTGCCCAACCATGCGGCACCAGGAAAATCACGTTTCGGCCTTCCGCGCGGATCTTATCCAGTACCTCTTCACCGTGCCAACGCACACGCTTCAGCACTTTCTCCGGTTTGGTGCAGGCCAGTTCCGCCATCAGAATCATCGATTGCGGTGCAGTGGCGAACATCTCGTCAATAATATGCTCGCGTTCGTTTTCCGGCACTTCCGGCAGGCAATACAGCAAGTTGATACGTGCACGGCGGCGCGCACTTTTGGCCACTTTGCCGACCAGCTTGCCAATGGCTCCGAGTACCGGATCGCGCAGGCGCGCAGGGATCAGTGAAATGCCGGCCATCAGCCCGGTACCCAACCAAACACCCCAGTAGCGCGGATGGTAAAAGGCTTTTTGAAATTGCGGAATGAACTCTACGTTCGATTTTTTCTCGTTTTGCATGCACAAGCTCTTAACTTAGCGGTTCGGCTAATCATAATTGCAAAGGTTGATTTTGCAATTAACAACGACGAAGCGCCAATATAAAACAGCATCGGCCCGCAATCAGGCCGATGGAATCACTGGCGCGGCAGCGCGCCCGAACAGTAGGATTAATCCAGCTGCAGTTGAGGAACCACTTCCTTCACCTGCGCCAGATAATCGCTGCGATCTTTACCGCTCAGCCCTTCAGAACGCGGCAGTTTCGCCGTCAATGGGTTGACCGCCTGTTGGTTGGTCCACATTTCGAAATGCAGGTGCGGCCCGGTAGAACGACCGGTGTTGCCCGATAACGCGATACGGTCGCCACGTTTCACCTTCTGCCCCGGCTTAACCAACAGTTTTTTCAGGTGCATATAACGTGTGGTGTACTGACGGCCATGACGGATCGCCACATAGTTGCCCGCGGCGCCGCTGCGTTTGGCGATCAATACTTCACCGTCCCCCACCGCCAGCACCGGAGTGCCGACCGGCATCGCAAAGTCGACACCTTTGTGCGGCGCAATGCGCCCGGTCACCGGATTCACCCGGCGCGGGTTGAAGTTTGAAGAAATGCGGAACTGCTTCATGGTTGGGAAACGCATAAAGCCACGCGCCAGGCCGGAGCCTTGACGATCGTAGAATTTGCCGTCTTCAGCGCGGATGGCGTAATAATCTTTGCCGCCGGAACGCATGCGCACGCCCAGCAACTGGCTTTGCGCGCTCTTGCCGTCAAAATGTTCGCGGGACATCAATACCGAGAATTGGTCGCCTTTGCGCAGTTTGCGGAAATCCAACTGCCACTGCAGCGCTTTGATCACCGCATTGATTTCGGCGCGGCTCAGGCCGGCATCACTGGCACTGCTGACGAAGCTGCCATTGAGACGGCCGCTGATCACGTTATTACGCCACTCGCCCTGCTGGGCTTCCTGAGTTTCCTTAAAACTGTTGCCTACACGATCGTAGGTACGGGTCTCACGCCGGGAAACCTCCCAGGTCAAACGTTGCAGATCGCCGGCATCGTTTACCGTCCACGACAGTTGCTGACCGATCTTCAAATTACGCAGGTCGCGATTTTGCGATGCGAGCAGAGATACGTCTGACATATCTATGCCGTACTGGGTCAGAATGCTGCCCAGCGTATCGCCGGTAGAAACTACATATTCATGCACGCCATCTTCGCCGGCGACCTTCTGGTCCAGCTCATCCTGTGGGATGTCATCATCGGGAGTGGCTTGGTCAAGATCGATCGGCTCACTGGCTTCTGGCAGTAAGGATCGTAACTGGCTGGATTCTAACTCGATGTTCTTAACGATGGGGTTATGTTCTGGGTGATAAACAAAAGGCCGCCAAACGGCAACGGCCAGTGTAACCACTGTCAACGACCCCAGCATGACGCGATGGGGCCGTGGCAGATTGTTATACGCCAGAGCGATAGTTCGGACTATCTGCTGCACTCGATATTATCCTCATAATCTTTACTTCAGGCAGCTCACGTACTGGTTTGACAGCTGAGTCAGGAAGTTCCCGTAGCTGTCTTTCCCCAGTGCGATGCCGATGCCCAGCGGGTCCAGCGTTCCAGAACGCACTGTGGTCCCCTTGGCAACGGCATTGATTACGGCCGGCCTGAATTGTGGTTCAGCAAAAACGCAGACTGCTTTCTGCTCAACCAGCTGTGTTCGAATTTGGTGTAAGCGCTGTGCTCCAGGCTGTATTTCGGGATTAACGGTAAAATGGCCCAGTGGGCTCAAGCCGAAGTGTTTTTCAAAGTAGCCGTAAGCGTCATGAAAAACAAAATATCCCTTACCTTGCACAGGCCTAAGCATGTTACCAACATTTTTGTCAGTTTGCGTCAGCAGATTCTCGAACTGGCGCAGGTTTGCGTCTAATTTGTCCTTATTTTGCGGCATAAGTTCCAATAACCTGTCGTGAATCGCGATCGCGGTCACTTTTGCCACTTCCGGGGACAACCAAACGTGCATATTATATTCGCCGTGATGATGGCCGGCCTCTTCTTCATGGTCCGCATGATTATGCGCATCAGCTGCATGATCATTGCCATGATCGTGATCATCATCGCCTTTCATCAACAGCGGTTTGATCCCGCTCAGTTCGCTGATAGCCAACTGCCGATTGGCCGACACCGGAGTTAGCGACTTGGTCAGAAAAGCCTCCATGTCCGGCCCCACCCATACCACCAGATCGGCGGCTCGCAGGCGTTGAATATCGGAAGGCCGCAGAGCAAAATCATGCGGCGAAGCACCATCCGGCAACAGCACCTCGGTGGGTGTCACGCCGTCGGCTATCGCAGAGGCGATAAACCCGAGCGGACGAATGGAAGTCACTACCGCGGCATAAGCGCTGTTCAGCGGCCCGACCATCATCAATGTGCTGGCCAGCAGCGTACGTTGCAGCCATTTATTTTTCTGTGCCATTCTCAGTAATCCCGTCGTTTTCATCAGCGAGGCGTGATATTATAACATTCGGTTAGTTCTGCAAAATGTAATCACGAGATGTCTACACTGACAACGCTAAAAAATATCACCGTCTCTTTTGGTAGCCGTAAGGTCCTGTCGAATATTTCGCTCAGCCTCCAACCGGGCCGTATTCTGACGCTGCTCGGCCCCAATGGCGCGGGTAAATCTACGCTGGTGCGGGTGGTGCTGGGGCTAATTGCGCCAACCGAAGGCACGATTGAGCGCGAGCCTGGCCTGCGCATCGGTTATGTGCCGCAAAAACTGCACCTCGACGCCACCCTGCCGCTCACCGTCAGCCGTTTTATGCGCCTGAAACCCGGTGTAAAAAAGGCGGATATCCTGCCTGCGCTGAAACGCGTGCAGGCAGCCCATCTGCTCGATCAACCGATGCAAAAACTCTCCGGCGGTGAAAACCAGCGGGTTCTGCTGGCACGTGCGCTGTTGAATAAACCGCAGTTGCTGGTGCTGGATGAGCCAACGCAGGGAGTCGACGTTAATGGCCAACTGGCGCTGTACGATCTGATCGATCAACTGCGTAAAGAGTTGGGCTGTGCGGTATTGATGGTTTCCCATGACCTGCATCTGGTGATGGCGAAAACCGATGAAGTGCTGTGTCTCAACCAACACATCTGCTGTTCCGGCGCACCGGAAGTGGTATCCATGCACCCTGAATTTATTGCCATGTTTGGTAATCGGGGAGCGGAACAACTGGCGGTTTATCGCCACCACCATAACCACCGTCACGACCTGCAAGGACGAATCGTGTTGAAGAAAACCGGGGGCCGTGAGGCATGATCGAACTGTTATTACCCGGCTGGCTGGCCGGGGTACTGCTGGCTGGGGCCGCCGGTCCACTAGGCTCATTTGTTGTCTGGCGCCGAATGTCCTACTTTGGCGATACCTTGGCGCACGCCTCGCTGCTTGGTGTGGCCTTCGGCTTGCTGTTGGATGTGAATCCTTTTTATGCGGTGATTGCCGTAACGCTGGTACTGGCTCTGGTACTGGTGTGGCTGGAGCGTCGACCGCAACTTTCCGTTGATACCCTGCTCGGCATTATGGCGCACAGCGCGCTGTCGCTGGGTTTGGTGGTAGTAGCGCTAATGTCCAACGTGCGGGTCGACCTGATGGCCTATCTGTTTGGCGATCTGTTGTCTGTCACCTTTAGCGATATCTGGATGATTGGCATCGGCGTCAGCATCGTGCTGCTGATCCTGTGGTGGCAGTGGCGCAACCTGCTGTCGATGACCATCAGCCCTGAGCTGGCGCATGTTGACGGCGTTAATCTGGTTCGTGCGCGCACCGTGCTGATGCTGGTCACCGCTTTGACTATTGGTCTGGCGATGAAGTTCGTCGGCGCGCTAATCATCACTTCTTTGCTGATTATTCCGGCGGCTACGGCACGTCGTTTCGCCCGTACGCCTGAGCAAATGGCCGGTTATGCGGTGCTGGCAGGCATGCTTGCCGTCACTGGCGGGCTGGCCTTCTCGGCATTTTACGATACCCCGGCCGGCCCATCTGTGGTGCTGAGCGCTGCGGTGCTGTTTGTGCTGAGTTTATTCAGGAAGCAGCAAGCCTGATTCCGGGCTGCCGACAGAGGTGACAAGGGCCGCAACAGCGGCCCTTTTTAATGCTTACTCTTCGCGTTCGATGCCAAAGTGTTTATAGGCATGATTGGTCGCCATACGTCCACGCGGCGTACGCTGGATAAAGCCTTGCTGGATCAGGAAGGGTTCAATCACGTCTTCGATGGTTTCCCGCTCCTCGCCAATCGCCGCCGCCAGGTTATCCAGGCCCACCGGCCCGCCCATGAACTTGTCGATTATCGCCAGCAACAGCTTGCGGTCCATATAGTCGAAACCTTCGGCGTCAACGTTCAGCATGTCCAGCGCCTGCATCGCGACTTCGCCATTAATCACGCCGTTGGCGCGGACTTCGGCAAAATCGCGCACCCTGCGCAGCAGGCGGTTAGCGATACGCGGCGTTCCGCGCGCCCGGCGCGCCACCTGGTGAGCGCCCTCTTCCGAGAGATCCAGCCCAAGGCAGTTGGCGCTGCGTGAAACGATATGCTGCAAATCGGCGACCTGATAGAACTCCAGGCGCTGCACAATGCCGAAGCGATCGCGCAACGGTGAGGTCAGAGAACCGGCACGGGTGGTAGCACCCACCAGCGTAAAGGGCGGCAAATCGAGTTTGATCGAGCGCGCTGCCGGGCCTTCGCCGATCATGATATCCAGCTGGTAATCTTCCATTGCCGGGTACAGCACTTCTTCGACCACCGGCGACAAACGATGGATCTCATCGATAAACAAGACGTCGTGCGGTTCGAGGTTGGTCAGCATTGCCGCCAGATCGCCCGCTTTCTCCAGCACCGGGCCGGAGGTGGTGCGCAGGTTAACGCCCATCTCATTGGCGACGATATTCGCCAGCGTGGTTTTACCCAGCCCAGGCGGGCCGAAGATCAGCAAATGGTCCAGTGCGTCGCCACGCTGCTTTGCCGCCTGAATAAAAATCTCCATCTGCTCACGCACGTGCGGCTGGCCGACATATTCCGTCAGCAACTTTGGCCGAATGGCGCGATCGAGAATTTCTTCTTCGTTGATCGGCTCAGCAGAAATCAGGCGATCGGCTTCAATCATTCTCTATCCCTTATCAACCTTACAGGGCGGCGCGCAGCGCGTCGCGGATCAGGGTTTCGCAATCGGCGCCCGGCTTGGCGATTTTGCTGACCATGCGGCTGGCTTCTTGCGGTTTATAGCCCAATGCCACCAGCGCAGAAGCGGCTTCTGCTTCCGCATCCATCTCGGCCGCCTGCGTTGCCGTAGCGGGGAGCGTGATTTCGCTGCTGTTATTGAACAGATCGCCATTAAGCCCCTTAAAGCGGTCTTTCATTTCGACCACCAGGCGCTCAGCGGTTTTCTTGCCAACCCCCGGCAATTTCACCAGCGAGGTGATCTCTTCGCGTTCTACCGCGCTGACAAACTGCTGTGCGGACATCCCGGACAGGATCGCCAGCGCCAGTTTTGGCCCCACGCCGTTCACTTTAATCAACTCGCGAAACAGCGCGCGCTCTTGTTTGTCGTTGAAACCGTACAATAGCTGCGCGTCTTCGCGCACCACGAATTGGGTAAATACGATAGCTTCTTGCCCCAGATCCGGCAGCTCATAAAAGCAGGTCATGGGCATATGCACTTCATAACCCACGCCGTTTGCCTCCAGTAACACCAGCGGCGGCTGCTTTTCCAGAATATATCCTCTGAGACGACCTATCATTTACCCTCCTGCAGAATTCTTGAGCATGACCGACTGTCATGCCGTGCTGGTAAAGCTTATAACATAAAAAAGGCTGGATGAATATCCAGCCTGAGTTGTCACTGATTCAGCGCTACTTTAAACGGCCACGAGCCAGGTTTAACCGCCCTTCGCTCATTCGCAGCACGTTTTGGCTGAGATGGCAGTGGGTGATGGCGATAGCCAGCGCATCGGCGGCGTCCGCCTGAGGATTGGCCGACAGTTTAAGCAGCGAGCGTACCATGTGCTGCACCTGTGCCTTCTCTGCCGCGCCGGTGCCGACCACCGTTTGCTTCACCTGACGCGCCGCATATTCAAACACTTCCAGATCCTGGTTCACGGCAGCAACAATCGCCACGCCGCGCGCCTGCCCGAGTTTGAGCGCAGAATCCGGGTTCTTCGCCATAAACACCTGTTCGATAGCGAAAAAATCCGGTTTAAACTGGGTGATGATTTCGCTGACGCCTGCGTAGATCAATTTCAGCCGCGTCGGCATGTCATCCACCACGGTGCGAATGCAGCCACTGGCGATATAGCTCAGCTGGCGGCCCTGCTGGCGAATGAGGCCATAACCGGTGACGCGCGATCCGGGATCGATACCCAGTATGATCGTCATCCCTACACCCACCTTGCGTTAAGCATTAACATCGCCAGGCGCTGCCACAGAGCAGCGCCGTACTTCAACTTCATTACAGCGTCGCCGCAACCTCGTCGGAGATCTCGCCGTTGTGGTAAACCTCCTGCACGTCGTCACAGTCTTCCAGCATGTCGATCAAACGCAGCAGCTTCGGCGCAGTTTCTTCATCCATATCGGCCTTGGTCGATGGGATCATGGAAACTTCCGCCGAGTCGGCGGTGAAACCGGCCGCAGTCAGCGCATCTTTCACCTCACCGAGGTTTTCCCAGGCGGTAAACACGTCGATAGCACCGTCGTCGTAGCTGACGATGTCTTCAGCGCCGGCTTCCAGCGCCGCTTCCATCACCACGTCTTCATCCAGTCCCGGTGCGTAAGTGATCACGCCCTTCTTGGTGAACAGATAAGCCACGGAACCGTCGGTGCCCAGGTTTCCACCGCACTTGGTGAAGGCGTGACGCACTTCGGCTACGGTACGGTTGCGGTTGTCGCTCAGGCATTCGATCATGACGGCGGTACCGCCCGGGCCGTAACCTTCGTAAATGATGGTTTCCATGTTGGTATCATCATCACCGCCCACACCACGCGCAATGGCGCGGTTCAGGGTGTCACGCGTCATGTTGTTGGACAGCGCCTTGTCGATCGCCGCACGCAGACGTGGGTTAGCCCCCGGATCGCCACCGCCCAGTTTCGCGGCGGTCACCAGCTCGCGAATAATTTTGGTGAAAATTTTACCGCGCTTGGAATCCTGCGCAGCTTTACGGTGCTTTGTGTTGGCCCACTTACTATGACCTGCCATAAAAAATCTCCGAAAAAAATTACTGGACTGAATTAATCACAAACTCTTCAATCGCCTGCTGATTGCTCCAGGACTTGGTCAACTTCACGGCTTGCGCCGCCTCAAGCCAGCGGTAAGCGTGATGCTCGGTAATCACCGGATCGCGCTCTTCAGGCAACGCCAGACAGAACCAGTGCTCTTTATTGCGCGTGGTTCCCGGGGCATAGCGATGTCGCAAATGGACAAAGAGTTCAAACTCCACACAGCGCTGGCAATCGAACAACGGCAGATTCTCTGCTTCGATATCGATGCCGACTTCTTCCATGACCTCACGCCGTGCGGCATGCGGCGGCGACTCACCTTCCTCCAGGCTGCCGGTAACCGACTGCCAGAACTCGGTATCGTCGCGCCGCTGTAACATCAGCACCCGTCCACTGGATTTGGCGTAAATCACGACCAAAATGGACTCGGGCCGCTTGTAGCTCATCACTCGTTCTCTTCCGGTAACGCGGCTTTCTTGACCACGCAAATCCCCAATTCCTGCAACGACGCCGGATTGGCGAAGCTTGGCGCTTCGGTCATCAGACAGGCGGCTGCGGTAGTTTTCGGGAAGGCAATGACGTCACGAATGTTGTCGGTACCGGTCAACAGCATCACCAGTCGGTCCAGGCCGAAGGCCAGGCCGGCGTGCGGTGGTGCGCCGTACTTCAATGCATCCAGCAGGAAGCCGAATTTCTCGCGCTGTTCGTGTTCGTCAATGCCCAGAATGCTGAAGACCGTCTGCTGCATTTCGCTACGGTGAATACGCACTGAACCACCGCCTACTTCGTAGCCGTTAATCACCATGTCATAGGCATTGGCAATGGCCGTGGTTGGCGCCGCATTCAGTTCTTCCGGGCTCATGTCGCGCGGTGCGGTGAACGGATGGTGCATCGCCGCCAGGCCACCTTCACCGTCTTCTTCGAACATTGGGAAATCCACCACCCACAGCGGCGCCCAGCTGTCCAGCTTGGTCAGTTGCAGGTCACGACCCAGCTTCAGACGCAGCGCGCCCATCGCATCGGTCACAATCTTGACGCTGTCTGCGCCGAAGAACAGGATGTCGCCGGTCTGCGCGTTGGTACGCGCCAGGATCGCCTCCAGCACTTCCGCGCTGAGGAATTTGGCGATCGGGCTTTGTACGCCTTCCATGCCGGCGGCACGGTCGTTGACCTTCAGCCAGGCCAGGCCTTTGGCGCCATAGATGTTAACGAAGGTGCCGTACTCATCGATCAGCTTACGAGTCAGCTGTGCGCCGCCCGGAACGCAGATAGCGGCTACGCGGCCTTTGGCGTCGTTAGCCGGGCCGGAGAATACTTTGAACTCTACGTCTTTCACCAGATCGGCAACGTCCACCAGCTCCAGCGGGTTACGCAGATCCGGTTTGTCGGAGCCATAGCGACGCATCGCTTCGGCGAAGGTCATGACCGGGAAATCGCCCAGATCTACGCCCTTCACATCCAGCCACAGGTCACGCGCCAACTTTTCCATCACTTCACGCACTTGATCGGCGGTCATGAAAGAGGTTTCAACGTCGATTTGGGTAAATTCAGGCTGACGGTCAGCACGCAGATCTTCATCGCGGAAGCATTTGACGATTTGGTAGTAACGATCAAAGCCCGACATCATCAGCAGCTGTTTGAACAGCTGTGGCGACTGCGGCAACGCATAAAACTTACCTTTGTGCACGCGGCTCGGCACCAGGTAGTCACGCGCGCCTTCCGGCGTGGCTTTGGTCAACATGGGGGTTTCGATGTCGAGGAAGCCATTGCTGTCCATAAAGCGACGCACGAAGCTGGTGATTTTCGCGCGGGTCTTCAGACGATCGGCCATGTCCGGGCGACGCAGATCCAGGTAGCGGTATTTCAGACGCGCTTCTTCAGTGTTGACCTGGTTGGAGTCCAGCGGCAACGGCTCGGAGCGGTTGATGATCTCCAGAGCATGAGCGAACACTTCCACTTCGCCGGTGGACATATCTTTATTGATTTGGCTGTCAGGGCGTGCACGCACGGTGCCGACAATCTGAATGCAGAACTCGTTGCGCAGGTCGTACGCCTTGTCAAACGCGGCTTTCTGGTCTGGATCGAAGAACACCTGCACGATGCCTTCACGGTCGCGCATATCAATAAAGATCAGGCCGCCCAGATCGCGACGACGGTTGACCCAACCACACAAAGTGACTTCCTGGCCCACGTGGGACAGATTCAATTGCCCGCAATATTCAGTACGCATACGCTATCCTTTTGGCTTAAGCCGATTCCGCGCGGGCTTTTGCGCCGGCCACGCGGCTGTTAACTGATGAACTCTATTTATTACCCGGTTTGAAGTCTGTTGCATACCAACCGGTGCCCTTTAACTGGAAACCCGTGGAAGAAATCAACTTGGTTAACGCGGGCTGCCCACACGCCGGACAGTCAGTCAGTGGCGTATCGGAAAATTTTTGCAATTTCTCTAACCGAAGGCTGCAAGCACCACATGCATATTCATAAATCGGCATAAGTCGTTGGAATAAAGTGTGTTGAAAAAAGGCGATCATTATAAAGGAAATTCATGCTCCAGATAAGTGCGAACACAGCTTTGTTGCAGCACTAAATGGCGTGTTTTTGTTCGAAGTAACACATTGATTAACAAATTTCTCATTAACCGGTGACCCTTTTTTCACGTAGCCTGAATTCAACCTTGTTTTAGTGCGCCGTTCTGGCTGCACATATTTTATCCACTCAGTAACGGAAGCCACTATGTTGAAACTTGATGCTCAAACCACAGCGCTGGTGTTGATTGATTTGCAAAACGGCATCCTGCCCTACGCCGGTGGGCCGCACAGCGCCGAAAGCGTGGTAGCCCACGGCGCGCAACTGGCGGCGCGTTTTCGCTCGCTCGGCGCGCCGGTGATCCTGGTGCGCGTTGGCTGGTCCGATACATTTGCCGATGCACTGAAACAACCGGTAGACAAGCCCGCTCCGTCACCGGTGGGTGGATTACCGGAAAACTGGTGGGAATTCCCGGAGCCCCTGGCGGTCAGCGATGGCGATATTCTGGTGATCAAACGTCAATGGGGCGCGTTTTACGGTACCGATCTTGATTTGCAATTGCGCCGCCGCGGCATTAAAACCATTGTGTTGGGCGGGATCTCCACCAATATCGGCGTTGAATCCACCGCCCGCGCCGGCTGGGAACAGGGTTACGAGTTAGTGATCGCCGAAGACCTGTGCAGCGCGCAAAATGCCGAGATGCACCGATTTGCCGTCGAGAATATCTTCCCGCGCCTGGCTCGCGTGCGCAGCACCGGCGAAATTCTTGCCGCACTCGGCGAGTAACAATTGCAGGGCGCCGCAGGCTGCGCCTACGTTTATCTCACAGGGACATTAAGGAAGATGGCGCGTTGATCTACATCGGACTACCACAGTGGCAGCACACAGCCTGGAATCGCATCGGGCTGCGCGATCTGGCGGATTACAGCCGCTATTTTAACTGCGTGGAAGGCAATACGACTTTCTACGCGTTACCCAAGCTGGAGATCGTTCAGCGCTGGCGCGACATGACCACCGATGATTTTCGGTTTTGTTTCAAATTCCCCTCAGATATCAGCCACAAGGCAGCACTGCGTAACTGCGATGCCGAGCTGCAGGCATTTTATCACTGCCTGAGCCCGGTCCATCAGCGTATCGGGCAGCTTTGGTTGCAGTTACCCTCGGCATTTGGGCCGGATGAGTTGCCGCGAATGTGGCAGTTCTTTGACGGGTTGCCGAAAGAGTTCACCTACGGGGTAGAAGTACGTCACCCTGCGTTCTTCGCCAAGGGCGAGGAAGAGCGACTGTTGAATCAGGGGTTGCATCAGCGCGGTATCAACCGGGTGATCCTCGATAGCCGGCCAGTGCATCATGCCGCCCCTGACAGCGCGGCGGTGCGTGATGCTCAGCAAAAGAAACCCAAGCTGCCGGTACATGCGCTGGTCACCGCCCACAACCCGCTGGTCCGTTTTATCGGCGGTGACGTGTTGCAAGACAATCTCCGTTGGTTTGATGCCTGGCAGCAGAAACTGCCCACCTGGCAACAGCAATACAGCCCCTTCCTGTTTATTCATACGCCGGATAATGGCGATTCCCCGCAACAGGCGCAAAAAATCTGGCAGCAGCTTCATCAGGCTATTCCTAATTTGCCCCCGCCGCCGGACTGGCCGGAGCAGGATGCACTGTTTTGACCGATTAATCTGACCGATTACATCAGATTTTTCCTCGCGACAGTGATTGCAATGGCCGCTATGATGCTCGCTGCCAGTTTTGGTTAGGGAATGGAGTTAAAAATGGTAAGCGCGCTTTATGTCGTGCTCGGCGCATTGTTGTTGATCAAACTCTCTTATGACGTGGTTAAGTTAAGGATGCAATACCGTGTCGCTTACGGAGACGGCGGCTTCTATGAACTGCAAACCGCCATCCGCGTTCACGGCAATGCCGTAGAATATATTCCTATCGCCGCCGTACTGCTGGTGATCATGGAAATGAACGGCGCAGGAATATGGATGATCCATATTTGCGGCCTGATGTTGATGACCGGGCGCTTGGTGCACTACTACGGTTTGCGTAACCGTGAAGTCCGTTGGCGCCGTTCAGGTATGGCGGCAACCTATATTTCGTTGGTCTTGATGGTGTTGGCCAACATTTTCTATCTGCCCTGGGATCTTATTTTCAGCCTGTATTGATCTCTTGTTCGTCATCAGGCGGCCACGCCGCCTGCTTCCGCTCCGCTTTTTTGCCGTTATCTGTTAGAATACGCGCCTTCGAATTCTGAACTGACTTCCCGCTATGCCAAACCGCGATACTCTTTTTTCTGCCCCGATCGCCAAATTGGGCGACTGGACCTTCGACGAACGCGTCGCTGAAGTGTTTCCGGACATGATCCAGCGTTCCGTTCCCGGCTATTCCAACATCATTTCGATGATTGGCATGCTGGCCGAACGCTTCGTGCAGCCCGACAGCCAGGTGTATGACCTGGGATGTTCGCTGGGCGCGGCAACGCTGTCGATGCGTCGGAATATCAAGGTGGCGGGTTGCAACATCATTGCCGTCGACAACTCTCCGGCGATGGTCGAACGCTGCCGCCGCCATATCGACGCCTTTCGCGCCGACACCCCGGTAGAGGTTATCGAAGCCGATATCCTCGATATCAAGATCGAAAATGCCTCCATGGTGGTACTGAATTTTACCCTGCAATTCCTCGAGCCGGCCGACCGTCTTCGCCTGCTGGAGCAGGTTTATCGCGGCCTGCGCCCAGGCGGTGCGCTGGTGCTGTCGGAGAAATTCAGTTTTGAAGATGCTGACGTCGGCGAACTGTTGTTCAACATGCACCACGATTTCAAACGTGCCAACGGCTACAGCGAGCTGGAGATCAGCCAAAAGCGCAGCATGCTGGAACACGTCATGCTGACCGACTCGGTAGAGGCCCACAAAGCCCGCCTGAAGCAGGCCGGTTTTAAACATGCCGAAGTGTGGTTCCAGTGTTTTAACTTCGGTTCACTGATCGCGTTGAAAGCGGGAGCTGGGCAATGATTGAGTTTGGTGATTTCTATCAGCGCATCGCTAAAGGCAACCTCAGCCACTGGCTGGATACCCTGCCCGCGCAGCTCAGCGCCTGGCAGCGCGAGTCGCTGCACGGCAAGTTCAAACAGTGGTTTAATTCGGTTGAACACTTGCCGGAACTGACGCCCACCCGTCTCGATTTGCTGCACGGCGTACGGGCCGAAATGGAGGCACCGCTGTCGCCGGGCCAGTTGGAAGGCATCGAAAAGATGCTGCGGACCCTGATGCCATGGCGTAAAGGCCCATTCTCGCTGTACGGCATCGACATTGACACCGAATGGCACTCCGACTGGAAATGGGATCGCGTTCTGCCGCACATTTCACCGCTGGCCGGCCGCACCATTCTGGACGTCGGTTGCGGTAGCGGCTATCACCTGTGGCGTATGGTGGGTGCCGGCGCACAGATGGCAGTGGGTATTGATCCGATGCAGCTGTTCTTGTGCCAGTTCGAAGCGGTTCGCAAACTGCTGGGTGGCGATCAACGCGCTCATCTGCTGCCGCTGGGTATTGAGCAACTGCCCGAGTTGGCCGCCTTTGATACGGTATTTTCCATGGGCGTGCTGTACCACCGCCGTTCGCCATTGGATCATCTCTATCAACTGAAAAACCAGTTGGTTTCCGAAGGCGAGTTGGTATTGGAAACCCTGGTGGTGGAAGGCGATCGCAACCAGGTGCTGGTGCCGGGCGATCGTTATGCCCAGATGCGCAACGTTTACTTCATTCCTTCGGCCGAAGCGTTGAAATGCTGGTTGGAGAAATGCGGTTTTGTCGACGTCAAGATTGCCGACATGTGCGTAACCAGCACCGAAGAGCAGCGCCGCACCGATTGGATGACCAGCGAATCACTGGCTGAATTCCTTGATCCCAAGGACAGCAGCAAGACGATCGAAGGTTACCCGGCCCCGTTGCGTGCGGTGTTGGTGGCAAAAAAACCTTAATTCTTGCCATACGGGGACCTGGGAGACCAGGCCCCCCATTATCCCTTATCGGTATCCACTACCCGCAGCGCATTGCCTCAAGTTCATGTTGTTATTGATACTGGCCATCAATAACGGCATAAAAAATAGCCCCCTGAAGATTACGTTATGATTTATCACATCACTCTCCGTTTTTAGTTCACCTTCTCCCAAAACGATAAGTTCATTTCGCCTGCAAATACATAAAATCCTTGGTTACACCGTCGATAACCGAAATCATTCTTAGATATACTCTAGGAAATCCGACTCATAAATCAGATTTTATATGTTATTTCAAAATCCACTCCCAACCAAAGCCGTAAAAACAGTTAACGATAATACAAATTCAGGAAATCCATAAAACAAGAATAATATAACCAATACATCTCCAACTCATCGTAATTCTAGAAACAACAGACATGAATAACAGAAAATAAAATCATTCATAATATATATTAGCCATGAACTTTCTGATTTGTTGTGCCATTGTTCAAAGGGATCCCTGCGCTTTCCTACTCTGCCAGTAACCAAGATAATATTTATTCCAAACAAGAGGAGAGCAGCAATGAATAACTTACTCAGCGTTAACAATGTCAATGAATTGCGGAATTTGGTGCCTACGGCTGATGATCAGGTGGTTTTTCTGGTTTCACACACCGCAGGACTCTATGCCGGTGGGGGGGAATTTTACTATGCTAATGGTGATTCAACCACCGCTGACAATAACGGTACCACTATTGTCACTGCGGGAGGCGCAAGATGGAAAAGACTTAGCGATAAAATTACCTTTGACCATTTCGGCGCAGATCCCACGGGGTCAACGGCTTCAGACATCGCTGTAATGGCAGCAATTAATTATGTTTCAACCCAAAAAAATAAGGTTGTATACGCCTCGGAGCATGGCCAGTATTTGTTGAATGCGGTGACGTCAATCCAGGTCGCCTCAGGCGTGACACTTAAAGGCACCCGCAGTGCCATGGCGCAAGGCCCCTCCAGTAATACAGCCAACGGCCCCGGCCGAGCCGGGCGATCAGACGACAGCGCATTCATCATCAAAAAACCCGCTGGCGTTATTTGCTTTAACTGTGGCAGAGACGTTGTTTTTGACGGCTGGTCCTTCTTATACCCTAACCAGCAATATGCCATTAGCGAACCAGATAAATTTATCCAGTACGGTACGACCATCACCGCAACCGGTGCACTCTCCGTAGCCAACTGCCGTTACGTTGGAGCCTATAACTTCGTTGAGGCCAGTGGCGAGGCCAATAACTTCAACAATATTTATGGCTGGGCGGTCCGCTGTGATTACCGGATTTTTCAAAGCCGTGAGATTAACAGGTTCACTAACGTACACGTTAACGCCAACGTCGTACGGCCGACCGAAGATGCGGTTACCGCATCTATTGCCGTCGAAGGCTCTTGCGCATTCCACCTTGACCGTCATGACAATACCTTTATGGTTAACGTTTTTTCCTACGGCAAAAAAACCTTCATTAAAACCACTACTCAAGGCACCAGTTATTTAGGCGGTGTCAGTTTAAGTAATTTCATGGCCGACCGAAATGGCACATGCATTGATATTGACTCTGACTCCGCGGCAAACATCCAAATAGCCAACGGTTCTTATATCAATGATTACGGCGACCCTATCGGAGGATTTTTGGTATTAAGAAAGTCCAGCAGCAAAGTGAATGTCACACCTGTTCAGGTTAGCAACGTCGCCTTTGCCACGGCCAATGGTCCAAAAAGCACATTATCTCCGCAGGCTATCCGTTTTGAAACGGACTCTGGCTATCAGCTGTCATTCAGCAATGCCAGTATGCCTTTGTGGACAAACGGCTCACTCAATAATGAGGCAGGGTACAATATTCTCAGAGGCAGTCTGAGTATCGGCATACGTAACTTCGAGTTGCAAACCAAGTCACTCAACTATCTAAATAACAACAATATGATAACGGTAGACGCCAACCAACAACCGACCGGATGGTTTATTGACGGTAACCTGACAGTGAATGGAAACATCCTCACGTCGACGGGGGGGAATCCCGCATATAAAGGGTTAGGGCAACGTATTTTCAAGGCTATGGGACCACGGACATTTTGGGCCGTTGCTTCATATATCGGTAATCAACCTACACCACCCGCTTCAACGGGTATTTGGGCCAGATCATATAATGATAATTACACCGACATCGTCGAAAGCGGTACTATCCCATGGGTAAGGATTGGCAATCTGTATTATGCTCGGCATTATATGGATAATAATAGAACCATTCATGACATTCTTATTAACCCTGGAGATAAAGACAACGTGGTGCGCATTCTTGCCTGCGGTATCAGTCCTGGAGATGCTTTTGATTTTTCATCCTCCTCTCTGCAATAGTCCTTTCCTTGCATAAAAAAAGCCCCGACAAAGCGTCGGGGCTTGGTACACGCGTAATCGCCGAAAACTCGGCAACACGCTAAAGGGTCTTGCGGCCCGGAAACCGGTTATCAGAACGCGGTTAGCTGCGTGTTTATGCGCTTTGCGCCAAAGGATCAACCAAGGCCAGCGCGTTTTTCATCGCCTCCACCATTTCGCCATCCACGCAATAATGGCTAAATTCATCAAACTCATTGTCTGAACACATGGTCACACCGGCTTTGCGGTAGCGCATGGTCGAAGGTACCGCGTGGCCCGAAGAGCTGTGCACCTCCTGAATGCCGATATCCACAAACTTGTGCAGATTACTGAGCCTTACTCCGGCACCGGCCATAATCACTGGCCCCTGGCTGGCCTGCACCAGATCGCGCAGTAACGGCAACCCAAGCTCGGCGTTTTGCTGTTGGCCGGAGGTCAGAATCCGCGCCACACCCAGTTGCGTCAGTTGATCGAGTGCTACCATCGGGTTCTGGCACATGTCGAAAGCGCGATGGAAGGTGACCGCCATATTACCGCTCAACCGCATGACTTCGCGCATGCGCGGCAGGTCGATGTGCCCTTCTTCATCCAGCATGCCAACAACCACGCCGGCAAAACCCATGTCGCGGATCTGCACGATATCCTGCTTGATCACGTCGAAATCCACCGCGCCGTAGCAGAAATCCCCGCCGCGCGGGCGTACTATCGGATGCACCGGGACGGATACCCTGTCGCGCGCCAGACGCAAAGAGCCGTAGCTGGGCGTCAAACCGCCCTCACTTTGGCTGGCGCACAATTCTATGCGGTCAGCGCCTGCCCGCTCAGCCGTCAGCGCGCAATCGACGCTATAGCAGCAAACTTCCAGTTTAATCATTGTCACCCCCAGATGACGGCCAAAATGTGACGGCAGTTTGTTAACTTCAGAATTTCTCGCGTAGGCTCATTGATAGACATGAACCGGTTCAGGGTAATAACTATGGCATTCAATTTTGATCAATGGGTAGACCGTAGTCACAGTGGCAGCGTTAAGTGGGATAAATATCGCGACCGCGACATTATTCCACTCTGGGTCGCCGACACCGACTTCGTCTCACCGCCCGCGATCATCGACGCATTGCACCGGCGCGTAGCGCATGGCGTGTTCGGCTACGGCCATCCATCCCCTGAACTTATTGAGGTTTTTACCCGCCGCATGGTAGAGCGCTATGGCTGGCACATCAAGCCCGAATGGCTGATTTTCCTGCCCGGTCTGGTTTGTGGGCTCAATCTGTGCGTCCGCGCCTTCACCGCTGAGGGCGAAGGCACTCTGGCGCCGTCGCCCATCTACCCGCCGTTTCGCAAGGCGGCGAAATTCGCCGGCCGCCCGCATCTGCCAGTACCGCTCACGCTGCACGATGGGCGCTGGTTGCTGGATTTCGACGCGATAGCGGGTCAGCTCGGCGGCAACGAAAAATTGCTGTTGCTGTGCAACCCGCAAAATCCGGGCGGTACCGTCTACCGGCGAGAGGAGTTGTTGCAACAGCATGAATTCGCCCGTAACCATGATTTGATCGTCTGCTCTGATGAAATTCATTGTGACCTGCTGCTTGAACCGGGCCGCGAACACATCCCCTTTGCCATGCTCAATGAAGACGCCGCCCAACGTAGCATTACGCTGATGTCGCCATCGAAAACCTTCAATATTGCCGGACTGGGTGCATCAATGGCGGTGATCCCCAACGCCGGTCTTCGTCAAAAGCTGGCCCGGGCGCGCAGCGGCATAGTCCCGGAAGTTGACGTTCTGGCACTGGTTGCCGCGCAGGCTGCCTACCAGGACGGGCAAGAGTGGCTGGACGCCCTGTTGGTTTATCTGCGTGCCAACCGCAATTTGGTGACCGAGCGCATCAACGCCATGCCCGGCCTGTTGTTGCATCCGATCGAAGCCACCTATCTGGCCTGGATCGATTGCAGCCAACTGGCGACCGACAATCCACACGCTTTCTTTGAACGGGCCGGGGTGGGCTTAAGTGCGGGCCTGGATTTCGGTAACCGCCGTTTTGTACGCCTGAATTTCGGCTGCCGACGCGAGCTGCTTGAGCAGGCTCTGGATCGCATGATGCTGGCCACCCAAGCGCTGATGCGCGGTTAAGCTTGCTCGCTGGCGACGATTTCCCGGATGGAATAAGGGTGAAACTTGATCGTCACGCTACCGTCAGTGATCGCCAGCGTTGGGTTCGGCAGCCGTTCACTCTCGCCCCGCGGTGAACTCTGTTTCAACTTGATCCCCGGCGCCAACAGTGCCTCGTCGGGCAAATGGCTCAGAGCGCGTGCATACAGCGATGCAGGATCGCCGCTAAGGACCAGTTCCACATGTTCCCATCCTTCGTGCGGATAGCGCTTGTCACCCGGGTAAGGCAGTTCCACGCAATCAATTAACCACGGCCCTACCTGCAACGGCCGCTGTAGATCAAACAGGCAAATCGGGCGGCCGTTGATCGTCGCTTCAGACAACAACGAGCCACACTGCAGCAACCCCTGTCGCCAGCGTTCAGCGGTAGTGTTCTGGTGGCAACGCACCGAAATGTGATCCGCACTGAACTGCGACAAATCCAGATGCAGTTTTTCCGCAAACTGGCTCAGCGCGAGTTCGAAACGCGGCAGATCCAGCGCTAAATCATTAAGCTCGGCAATGGCCGTGAAGGTCGTCATAAGGTCCTCGAAACAACGGAAAGCAAATTCAGGGGGGTAATTTACACGGCTGGGGCGCAGCTATCCACGTTTTGCCCTGACAAGATGTAACATTTATGTCCCCTGCATTACCGTTGCGTATAATATTTCGGCTAATGTCGATAAAGAGCACAAAAGAATCAGCGTTAGTGGATTTATTAATGACACTTTTAAACCCTCGATGCGATTAATTAAAACTCAGAATATTCGCAACAAGATATAGCTTTTTCTTATGACGGAAACATTTCAGAAACTATTAACTTAACAAGTCATATCGAATCCCAAAGCGGATCATTCACTCTCGATAACACGACTTTAAAACCACAGTATTAACAATGCAATACAATAAGATTACAGTGAATGACGGAATGCCACATTATTGTTTTTATTGATTTTTACCCCACGACACGCTGAGACTTATCTTAAATGGCGCGTTAATAATTGCTTATAAAAACCAATTAAGCTACTTTGGTCAAAATCAAAACTTGAGATAAAACCTATGTTACTTTTAATCACGTCTTTGCTGTTGATCGTTATTGCCGCATACGCGATATACCGCCATATCAAATCACGTCGCATTAACACTCTGGACTCCCGACGTCATAACAAAAAGCATTAGAGCTGCTTATTTCGTTTCCTTCTCACCTATTCTTTTTCGCTCATCTTGACCTTCTGCACTGTGCACACCCCCCTTTAAAACACACTCGCTTTGTTGGGCGGGCATTTTCAAACCTGCACTTTCGCCTTCTCTCCCGCGCCAACTGCTGACGTAACACATCAGATCGGTTACAATTACAGGCTGTTTTGTGGTGGGCCGCCGTCTCGACGCGCAGCCAGAAAACCACCTTTGAATCCCGAAGGGGCATGGCATACGGCCCCTCGTTCGTCATTAAGGTAACCCGGTGAATATTCAGGTTCTTCTTTCAGATAAAGTCAGCCAGGCGTTGATTGCCGCAGGCGCGCCCGCCGATTGCGAAGCGCAGGTCCGTCAGTCAGCAAAAGCACAATTTGGCGACTATCAGGCCAACGGCGTGATGTCCGTAGCCAAGAAACTCGGCATGCCACCACGCCAGTTGGCGGAAAAAGTGGTACAGCTGCTTGATCTCGGCGACATCGCCAGCAAAGTAGAAATTGCCGGCCCCGGCTTTATTAATATCTTCCTGAACGGCGAATGGGTTGCGCAGCAGGTCGATCAAGTACTGAGTGCGCCAAAGCTTGGCATTGCACCGGTTAAACAACAAACCATTGTCATCGACTACTCCGCGCCCAACGTGGCGAAAGAGATGCACGTCGGTCACTTGCGTTCGACCATTATCGGCGACGCCGCCGCACGCACTCAGGAATTCCTGGGCCATAAAGTGATCCGCGCCAACCACGTCGGCGATTGGGGCACCCAGTTCGGCATGCTGATTGCCTACCTGGAAAAAATGCAGAATGAAAATGCCAGCGACATGGGCCTGTCCGATCTGGAGCAATTCTATCGTGAAGCGAAGAAACACTACGACGAAGATGCTGATTTCGCCGAACGCGCCCGCGCCTACGTGGTGAAATTGCAGGGCGGCGATCAATACTGCCTGAAAATGTGGCGTAAGCTGGTCGACATCACCATGGCGCAAAACCAGCTAACCTATAACCGCCTGAATGTCACCCTGACCGAAGACGACGTCATGGGCGAGAGCCTGTATAACGCGATGCTGCCGGGTATCGTCGCCGATCTGAAAGCCAAGGGACTGGCGGTGGAAAGCGAAGGTGCCACCGTGGTATTTCTCGACGAATACCAGAATAAAGACGGCGAACCTATGGGTGTCATCATCCAGAAGAAGGATGGCGGCTACCTGTACACCACCACCGATATCGCCTGCGCCAAGTACCGCTATGAAACGCTGGGCGCAGATCGCGTGCTGTACTACATCGACTCCCGCCAGCACCAGCATCTGATGCAGGCATGGACCATCGTGCGTAAAGCCGGTTACATCCCGGATTCCCTCTCGTTGGAACACCATATGTTCGGCATGATGTTGGGCAAAGACGGCAAGCCGTTCAAAACCCGTGCAGGCGGTACGGTGAGGCTGTCCGATCTGCTGGATGAAGCTATCGATCGCGCCGGCAAACTGATTGCCGAGAAAAACCCGGATATGCCGGCAGAAGAAATGCAACACCTGGCGAACGTGGTCGGTATCGGCGCAGTTAAATACGCCGATCTGTCAAAAAGCCGTACGACCGACTACATCTTCGACTGGGACAATATGCTGGCGTTTGAGGGCAACACCGCCCCTTACATGCAATATGCCTATACCCGCGTGGCCTCGGTATTCAAACGTGCCGGTCTCGATGAGAGCAACCTGACGCTGCCGCTGGTGATGAGCGAAGAGCGTGAGATTGCGCTGGCGACCCGTCTGCTGCAATTTGAAGAAGTTATCACCACGGTGGCACGCGATGGCACGCCGCACGTGATGTGTACGTACCTGTATGACCTGGCAGGCCTGTTCTCTGGCTTCTACGAACATTGCCAAATCCTGAATGCAGACAGTGAAGAAGCGCGTCAAAGCCGCCTGAAACTGGCATTGTTGACCGCCAGGACGCTGAAAACCGGTCTGGATACTCTGGGTATCGACACCGTCGAACGCATGTAAGGCAACGTTTGAAAACGAGAAAGGGTCGCCGAGGCGACCCTTTTTTTGCGCAATGGCTACCGGGGATCCCGTTTATGCCACCCGGCGCGCGAAGTCCCGCGGGCGGAAGCCCAAACCGGCCAACACGCCAAAATAGGCGACCACGCCGGCCACCACCACCACCGCCAACCGCAGCAGACGCTCCAGCATGTTGCCCTGATCCCAGGCCGGCATCAGCCACATCACACCCACCAACACCACTGACATCACGATCACCGCAATCACCAGTTTGGTGAGGAATGTTGCCCAGCCCGGCTGCGGGTGGAAAATTTTTTGCTTACGCAACTGCCAGTACAGCAGCGAAGCGTTAAGACAAGCTCCCAACCCAATCGACAACGAAAGGCCGGCATGCTTTAGCGGGCCGATAAACATCAGATTCATCACCTGCGTCATGATCAGTGTGATAATGGCGATTTTCACCGGCGTTTTGATGTCCTGCCGCGAATAGAAGCCCGGCGCCAATACCTTCACCACGATCAATCCCATCAAGCCTATCGAGTACGCCACCAGCGCACGCTGGGTCATGGCTGCGTCAAAGGCGCTGAACTTGCCGTACTGGAACAGCGATACGGTCAAGGGTTTGGCCAATATCCCCAGGGCAATAGCGCTCGGCAGCGCCAGCAGGAAGCACAGGCGCAACCCCCAGTCCATCAGGCGCGAATACTCATCGTGGTTACCGCTGGAAAAACTCCTGGCCAGCGACGGCAGCAGGATAGTACCCAACGCCACGCCCAGCACGCCGGAAGGAAACTCCATCAGACGATCGGCATAGTACATCCAGGATACCGAGCCCGAGACCAGAAACGAGGCGAAAATGGTATTGATAATCAGCGAGATCTGGCTTACCGAAACGCCAAAGATCGCCGGCCCCATTTGGCGCATCACTCGCCATACGCCGGCATCGCCCAGCTTGAGGCGCGGCAATACCAGCATGCCGATTTTTTTCAGGTGCGGAAGCTGGTAGCCCAGTTGCAGCACGCCCCCCACCACCACCGCCCAGGCCAACGCCAGCACCGGTGGGTTGAAATAAGGTGCGGCAAACAGCGCAAAGCCGATCATGCTGACGTTCAACAACGTCGGCGCAAAGGCCGGGATCGAAAAACGGTTCCAGGTATTGAGGATCGAACCCACCAGCGAAGCCAGTGAAATCAGCAGAATATAGGGGAAAGTGATGCGCAACAGCGACGACGTCAGCGCGAACTTGTCCGGCGAATCAACGAAGCCCGGCGCGGTAATGTAGATCACCCAAGGGGCAGCCAGCATCCCCAATACGGTGACCACCGCCAGTACCAGCGTGAGCAAGCCGGAAACGTAGGCGATGAAGGTCCGAGTCGCCTCCTCACCCTGCTGGGTTTTATATTCGGCCAGGATCGGCACAAAGGCCTGAGAAAATGCGCCTTCGGCAAAAATGCGGCGCAGCAGGTTGGGCAGTTTGAACGCCACGAAGAAGGCATCCGTCGCCATACCGGCACCAAACACGCGCGCCACTATGGCGTCACGGGCAAAGCCCAGCACCCGTGAAAACATCGTCATAGAGCTCACGGCGGCCAGTGATTTGAGTAGGTTCATGTGGTTGTCTGATGTGTCCCGTAAATGTCGACGCCTGCATCAGCAGGCGTCAGTAAAACTAGCGGCTAAGTTTACCCGTACGTCGCAGAATAGCTACTCTCATATGTTACATGGAGTTATGTTACAAATTGGCGTCTCGCAACAGGCGTTCAATCACCCGCTGGGCAGCGATCGCCTGCTCTCCGGCAGTTTCCGGCAGTGTTTGGTTACTGACGGAGTCCAGGAAATGACGGATCGCGCCGTCAAAACCGCGCTGCGCCAGCGTAGTTTGCCAGCCGGGTGCCGGCTGTTCCAGCACGCCTTGTGAATCTTCCCGCAGCCACTGACGCATATCGTTGACTTGATAGATTGCGCCGTCCGCTACCGCCTGTACGCTTTCGCGCTGGCTGCCGGCCCGACGATGCATACTGGTGGTCACCAGCGTTTCTCCGCATTCAAAATGGTGTTCGGCATAAACCAACTCACCGGCATCGTTAATGCGCAGACTACCGCTAAGCCGTTGCCCAGCGTCACCACCCAACCACAGTGCGGTGTCCACCACGTGCAGGTAATCGTCCAGCAGGGTAAAACGCGTATCGTTGGGTCCGACGCTGTCGGCACGATGTTTATCCATACGAATCGACGCCGGTTGGTTCATATCCTGCTTCAACTGACGGTACAGCGGTGCAAAGCGACGGTTAAAGCCAACCATCAGCGCCTTGCCCTGTTTTTCAGCCAGGGCCAGTAGCTGTTCGCCCTGTTCCACGGTCTCCGCCAGCGGTTTATCGACGTAAACATGCACGCCATGACGCAGCAGTTCGCTTATCACCTGAAAATGGCTGGCGGTGCTGCTGTGAACAAACACCGCGTCACACTGCTGCGCCAGGCTATCCAGACTGGAAAAACAGGCCATTCGGTAGCTGTCGCATATCGGCTGTGCTTTTTGCTGATTAGGGGAAAACCCGCCAACCAGCGTCCAATCCGCTGCCTGTGAGAGGATCGGCAGATAGGCTTTTTGCGCGATGCCACCCAGCCCCACCACGCCAACGCGTAATTTAGTCATGCTGCCCCCGAGCCAGTAACGCCTGCAACTGCTGTTTCAATTCTGCGACTTCGTTTTCCAGCACGCTGACGCGCTCACTCAATTCAGCGTCACCGGTCGCCACAGCCTCCGCCGCCGCCTCATCAATCGGCCCACTGAACAGATGCATAAAGCGGCTTTCGCGCTTGCCCGGCTCCCGGGCCAAACGCACGACAAACGGCCCATCCTCACGGACACTCAACTGCTGCAGCACCAGTTCCACTTCAGAAACATCACTGAATTCATGCATGCGGTTGGTACGGGTACGCAATTCACCGGGAGTTTGCGCGCCGCGCAGCAACAGGGTGGCTATCACCGCCAGTTCGGCGGCAGACAGTTTCAGTTGGCCGAATTCCGAGTTGCAAAAACGGTGTTCATACTTGACTACCCGGTTACCGAAGCCGCTCAGCGTTCGCAAAAAATGTTTTTTTAACAGCAGGTCGAGAACTTGCTGCACTTCGCTTTCCGTCAGATCCATCACCGGTTCGCGGTTGGTTTTCTGGTTGCACGCGAGGGTGATCCCATTCAGGGAGAGAGGATACTGGTCCGGCGTGGTTACCTGTTTTTCCAGCAGGCAGCCAATCACTCTGGCTTCTTTAGCGCTTAATTCGTATTTCATTTTTGGTCTCAGCGTGGCGGTAGCCATTCTTTATTGGTGAATGCCGTCAGGACGTGATCCTGCCACTGCCCGTCGATCAGCAGATAATCCTTGGCATAACCTTCACGTTCAAATCCCAGACGAGTGAGCAGCGCGCCACTGCGCTGATTGTGCGGCATATAGTTGGCCATAATGCGGTGCATGCGTTGTTGACGCAGCATATAGCGGATCGCAGACTGCAGGGCTTCATACATCAAGCCCTGCCCTTGCCACTTTTCAGCCAACGAATAGCCGAGAAAACAGGCATGAAACGATCCGCGCAGTACGTTGCTGAAGTTCGCCACGCCCCGCACTTCATTTTCTTCCGGATCGAGCAGGATAAAATAGTAAGCGCTGCCCTGCTTTTGCATTTCAGTGATCATCCCCAGCCGCGCCTGCCAGCCGGAAGGATAACAATGGCTTTCATCCCGGACCGGCTCCCAGGGCTTCAGGAAAGCCCGGTTCTCGGCATAGTATTCCGCCAGACGGTAAGCATCGCGTTCATGAACCAAACGCACGACCTGTCGGTCGGTGATGAGACGTACTTTTGGTGATGCAGAGCGGTAGCCAAACATCATTTCCCCCGCGGTCAGAACGGTTCGATAAGAAGTATTTATTGGGTGCGCGACCGGATAATAATCCCGTAACGATCATATCCTGAGCCATTATTTTTCAACGACCGGCGCAGAACCGCACTTCCCCTCATTTAATATAACCGTAGCCTGCCCTGGAGGTAAAACCCCGACAGCTCAGTAAATAAGCGATTAATCATTTTACGGCTATTTTCGTGCTGTTTTGCCGTACGGGTAACGTATTGACGATAAAAAAATATTATCTACCTGCCCCCTATCGGCCTCCGGGCATTGGGTACAAACTAGACGGGTCGCTCTCCTCTCCCTCTTAATTGCTCGTGGTGAAGCATGTCTCTGGTATCGCAAGCTCGGAGCTTGGGTAAATATTTCCTGTTACTCGATAATCTGTTAGTGGTTTTGGGTTTTTTTGTGGTCTTTCCGCTTATTTCAATTCGCTTTGTCGATCAACTCGGCTGGGCAGCGGTGGTGGTTGGCGTCGCCCTGGGTTTGCGGCAGTTGATTCAGCAAGGGTTGGGGATCTTCGGCGGTGCGATAGCCGACCGGTTCGGCGCCAAACCGATGATCGTCACCGGCATGCTGATGCGCGCGGCAGGCTTCGCCACCATGGCGATGGCCGATGAACCCTGGCTGCTGTGGTTCTCTTGCGCCCTTTCCGCACTCGGCGGCACGCTGTTTGATCCACCGCGTACCGCGCTGGTGATTAAGCTCACCCGCCCGCATGAACGCGGTCGCTTTTATTCTCTGTTGATGATGCAAGATAGCGCCGGCGCGGTGATTGGCGCCCTGATCGGCAGTTGGCTGCTGCAATATGATTTCCACTTTGTTTGCTGGGTTGGCGCGGCCATTTTCGTGCTGGCGGCAGGTTGGAACGCCTGGCTGCTGCCGGCTTACCGCATTTCCACCGTGCGCGCCCCGATGAAAGAAGGCATGATGCGCGTGCTGCGCGACCGCCGTTTCCTGACTTATGTGCTGACGCTGACCGGGTACTACATGCTATCGGTTCAGGTGATGCTGATGTTGCCTATCGTGGTCAATGAAATCGCCGGTTCGCCGGCGGCGGTAAAATGGATGTATGCCATTGAGGCCGCGCTGTCGCTGTCGCTGCTCTACCCGCTGGCACGCTGGAGCGAAAAGCGTTTTCGCCTGGAACAACGGTTGATGGCAGGCCTGCTGCTGATGACCCTCAGCCTGCTGCCCGTCGGCCTGGCGACCAGCCTGCAGGGCGTCTTCATCCTGATCTGCTGTTTCTACCTCGGTTCCATCATCGCCGAACCGGCGCGGGAAACCCTCAGCGCCTCACTGGCGGATCCGCGCGCACGCGGTAGCTATATGGGATTCAGCCGTCTCGGACTGGCTTTGGGCGGCGCGATCGGCTACACCGGCGGCGGTTGGATGTACGACACCGGTCGGACGATGAATATGCCCGAACTGCCGTGGATCCTGCTGGGTATCGTGGGTTTTATCACACTGTTAGCTCTGTACTGGCAGTTCAATCCGCGCACTGCCGCACCGGCGATCCTGCGTGGCGGCTGATTTTTCTCTAAGTTGCCAGAAAATCAGCCGAATTTCCCAGAGCTGCTATCCTGATAGTAAAAACGGGAACAGGAGAAGTTGGCAATGACAGATCAAGAAAAATTACCGCAACTGCTGGAACACATGGTACTTAACCTGCGCATGATCTACGCGCGCTCAACGTTGGTAGAAAAAGCCCTGGCTCATATCATTGCTGAAAATGCCACTCTGAAGAGTGACATCATCAAGCAGTTGCAGATAGTCAACGCAGCCAACGATCGCGATAAAATCGATTTGGAAGAGGCGCGCACACACCTGATAGACGTCATCAATTCAGTGCAGACCAAAAAATAATCTCTGCCATGGCCTGCGCGTAATGCGCGGGCCACGCCACAATAACGCACCTTCCAACACAACTCTTCGCGACAGCCTCAGTATGCTGTGATAACTATTGCTGTTCAAACCTGACAACCGGAGCAAGCATGAAACTGTTTATCTACGATCATTGCCCATTCTGCGTTAAAGCCCGCATGATTTTCGGCCTGAAGAATCTGCCTGTCCGCCTCGTCACCTTGTTGAACGATGATGAAGCCACGCCCATCAGCATGATTGGCAAGAAAATGGCGCCCATTCTGCAAAAAGACGATGGCAGTTACCTGCCGGAAAGCATGGATATCGTGCGCTACGTCGATAACCTCGACGGCCGGCCGCTACTGACAGGCAAAACCAACCCGGCCATCGCCGACTGGCTGCAACGGGTCGGTGCTTACTCCGCAAAATTACTGCTGCCGCGCATTGCCAATGCCGATTTCGAAGAGTTCGCCACTGACAGCGCACGCCAATACTTTGCCCACAAGAAACAGGCCTCGATCGGTGATTTTGCCGAACACCTGGCCAACAGCGCCGATCTCATTGCTGAACTGGAGATCGATCTCCAGGCGCTTTCCGGCCTGATTGTCGCCTCTGATGCGGTGAATGGCACGTTGTCGGAAGATGACATTCAGCTGTTTCCGCTGCTGCGTTCTCTGTCGATCGTCGCCGGGGTTACGATGCCGGATAACGTGGAGACCTACCGCAACCGTATGGCGCAACTCAGTGATGTCCCGTTGCTGCTCGATATGGAACAGTGACCCCTTTCGCAATAAGGACATAGCGCGCATATGCTGAAAATGGTGTTGGTCACCGCCCGCGACCGGGCGCGACTGAAAGAGATTTCCTCGGTGTTAATCCGCTACGGATTGCAGGATATCATTCGCCTGCTGGGCTTGAGCTCCCTGCTTAGCGGGGCCGATAACGGCGGAGATCAACAAGACAACCAAACCTTGCCGCAGCGTTTGCGCGCCGCGCTGGAGGCCCTGGGGCCTACCTTCGTCAAATTCGGACAGATTCTGGCAACCCGTTCGGACCTGCTTGACTCAAGTTGGACCGACGAGCTTGATCGCTTGCACAGTCAGGCGTCGACCCTCCCATGGAGCGAGCTGGCAGCGCAAATCACGGCCGATCTTGGCACCGACCCGCACAACCTGTTTGCCGAGTTTGACAGCACGCCGCTGGCCGCGGCCTCGATGGCGCAAATTTACCGCGCACGCCTGCACAGCGGGGAAGCGGTGGTGATCAAGGTGCTGCGACCGGGCCTGGCGAAAACCATTCACGCCGATTTACGCCTGCTGACTTACCTGGCGGAAACCGTTGAACAGCAAAGCCCGGCGCTGGCCCGTTACCGCCCACGCCAGATGGTGCGAGCACTGGCGACCGCACTCAATCACGAACTGGACTTGACCCACGAAGGCAATAACTGCGAACGTATTGCTGAATGCTTTACTCAGCAACCTGAGGTCGCAATCCCGAAGATTTACTGGCAATGGTCGTCAAAACGGCTGCTGGTTCAGGAATTCTTGCCCGGTACCGCACCGGAGAACCCGCAGCAGTTAGCGGCGGCCGGGTTTGACGGCCCGTTACTGGCGCAACGCGGCGCACAAGCTTTTATGAAAATGGTGCTGGAACATCGCCTTTACCACGCCGACCCTCATCCCGGCAACGTCATGGCGTTAGCGGGTAACCGCGTCGGTTTTATCGATTTCGGCATGGTGGGGCAGCTTTCCGAGCGGCGTCGCAATCAACTGTTACTTCTGTTGCAATCCATCGCCGAACGCGAGTCCGCTGGCATCGTTAATACCCTGATTGCCTGGTCGGACAGCGATCCGCTGGATCTGTTGGATCTGGAACTGGCGGCGCAAAACTTCCTCGATAAGCAAGCCTCCGCCACCCTGACATTAGGCAAGGCGTTGACCGATCTGCTGGTAATGGCACGTGAGCACCAACTGGCGATGCCGCCGGACCTGGTGTTGCTGTTCAAGGCGTTGATCACCGCAGACGGCGTGCTGCACCGGCTCGATCCCAACTTTGATATTATCGCCACGTTGAAACCCATGCTGCAGCAAGTGATGTTGCAGCGTTACTCCCCCGACGCGGTGCAGCGACGCATGCTGGCGTTGGGTGCAGAAGCGCTGGATGCCGGTGAAGAACTCCCGCAAACCCTGCGACTGCTGATACGTCGTTTAAAGCGGGGGCAAATCGGCGCCGACATCAACGTCAAGAATATCGATCAGTTGAGCAAGGCTCTGGAACGTGCGGCCGTCACGCTGGCTATCGCCATTGTCACCGCAGCCTTCGCGCTGGGGCTTGCGCCCTACCTGATGCACGCTTCGCTGCGGCTATGGGGCATTCCGCTGTTTCCCGCGTTGGGTGGGCTGGCCTGTTTGGGCGGCGTACTGTTGTTGGCGTTGCGTCTGCGGCGCTGAGCAGTTTCAGCGTTATCCGATAGGTGATGCCCTCTTTCACGCGCACTATCATTCTGCTTGCCACCGCCAGGGATTTCCCTCGCAGGCGGTGACCGTTTATAATGACAAATCAATTATCTGCAGCATTTTGTTGGCAGTAGCAACGAGGCACAAATGAAGAAGATTCTGATGGGCGCGGCCGCCCTGCTGTTCGCCGGCGTATTGGCCGGTTGTAATCAACTCACTCAATACACACTCAGTGAACAGGAAGTGAATGATTACCTGCAAAAGCACAACGATTATCAGAAGCAAATCGGCGTGCCGGGGCTGCTGGACGCCAATATTGTGCTGACTCAGTTAAAAAGCCAGATTGGCCGCAGTGAGCCCGGCAAGGTCACCCTTTCCGGCGATGCCAAGGTGAATATCAGCTCGATCCTCGGCCCGCAGACGGCAGATCTGAAACTGACGTTGAAGGCGCAACCGGTCTACGATCGCGAGCAAGGCGCGGTATTCCTGAAAGATATGGAGCTGACCGACTATAGCGTGCAACCGGAAAAAATGCAGACGGTGATGAAAGCGCTGACTCCTTACCTGAATCAGTCGCTGAAATCCTACTTCGATCAAAAACCGGCCTACGTGTTAAACCCGGATAACAGCAAGACCGAAGCGCTGGCGAAAAAGCTGGCAAAAGGACTGGAAGTGAAGCCCGGTGAACTGGTTATTCCATTCACTGACTAAGGCAAACCGCTAAAACCAAAAAACCCGCTGATAAGGCGGGTTTATTATTTTCAGGCAGGCGATAACCTGAAAACAGCGGCGTTACTGCGGTTCGCTGTAGGTGATTTCACCCGTGTTGCAGTCAAGGGTAACGTTATAGGTTTTATCCTGCTTGGTGCCCCGTACCGTCAACGGCACCTGCCAGATCGCGTCCTTGCCGGTAATGGCTTCCGGGCTGATCCAGGCTATCGGGGTGGCCGTACCCAGCAACTTTTTATCCGATGCCCAGCGCGTGATGCGGTTCTGCAGATAATCGCGTTTTACCTGAGCGGCGACGTCTGTCGGTTGCAGGCCGGTGCATTGCGCCACTTTGGCCGTGCGTTGCTCTTGTGCCTGTACCGCCGTCGTCAAACCCACCATGGCCAACAGCGCTACGGCCACACTCAGTCCCGTTCTTTTCATATGCCCTCCAGTTGTGATTGACACTGTCCATGGGCATTTGCCTCCTGGCTCACAACAGGTCTGGCAAAGGATCAGCGTTTGACAAAGCTGATGACAAACAGCTCATCCAACCCCGGATAGATTTCCTTGATCACCTGCTTCAGCTCGCTGAGCGACATATTTTCTTGTTTGGCATGCTGTTCGGTTAGCGCATCCAGGTGAACCGGTGTGACTGACAGCACTTCAATAAAGCAGAAAAATACGTCGTCTTCATTACGGCTAACGCGCAATACCTCACCGGGCTGAAAGTGGGACTCACTGGCGTCCCGGAGAGTAATGGTCTTGAGCCCGGCCAGAATGTCTTGCTCAAAGCGACTGAAGAAAGTTATTCCACGGGTCATTCTAGATCCTTTTTCATCACATTGCCGCAACATAAGTCATTATGCTGCCTGCTTTTCTGACGCAGACCCCTCTTTTGAGGTAGCGACGGATTTTTCCGTTTTCACTTTGGTCGGTTTCTTCGGTGCTTCCGCCGGCGCGGCACCACGCAGAATCTGCCCCAGCACGTCTTTATGCTCCGCCAGGAAGAAGCTCAGCCCTTCACGCTGCTCGTCATCCAGGTTCAGAGGCGCCTGCTGCAGCCATTCACCGAGACTGTCCGCCAGGTCCAGCATTTTGTCGTAAGCATCGGCTTCTTTCTTGGTCGCGAAAGTCATCTTTTCCTCACCGTTTCTCACCACCACATATTTTACTTCAACGGCCATGTGTGCATTCCTCAAAGGTTAGAATACTGTATTTATATACAGTATAAGGTGATTTTACGCAGGGATGCAAGCGCATCCCTGACGCGGATTATTTCAACAACCGCACCTTGCAGTTCTTGCCTTTGATTTTGCCCTGCTGAAGCTGTTGCAGCGCCTTGCGAGCGCTGGCCTTGCGGATCGCCACATAGGCGTGTACCGGGAACATGTCGATTTTGCCCACTTCAGCGGCCGTCAACCCGGCGTCGCCGGTCAAGGCACCGAGAATGTCGCCAGGGCGAATTTTGGCTTTTCGCCCGCCGTCGATGCACAGGGTGACCATTTCGGCCTCCAGCGTGGTGTTCGAAGCACCGCTCAGTTCAGACACCGGCGCCCAGTTGACCGCCTTGCGCTGGTACTCCTCGACCGCATGCGCACGCTCCATCTCCTGCGGCGTACACAGGCTGATCGCCAGGCCGTTCAGGCCCGCGCGGCCAGTACGGCCAATACGGTGTACGTGTACTTCCGGATCAAACGCCAGCTCATAGTTGACCACCAGCTCCAGCTCTTTGATATCCAGCCCGCGAGCGGCTACGTCGGTCGCTACCAGCACCCGGCAGCTGCGGTTGGCAAAACGCACCAACACCTGATCGCGATCGCGCTGTTCCAAATCGCCATGCAGAGCCGATACGCTGATACCACGGGCTTCCAGCGCTTCATATACGCTCTGGCAATCGCGCTTGGTGTTGCAAAACACCACGCAGGAAGAAGGCTGATAATGACGAATGGCGGACACCAGCACCGCCGGGCGCTGATCGCGGGTAGTCTCGTAGAAGCGTTGTTCAATGGAGGTCTGATCGTCGCCATCGTCCACTTCCACATTCAACGGCTCACGCTGCACGCGGGCGCTGATGCGCTCAATGCCGCTCGGGTAGGTTGCCGAGAACAACAGAGTCTGGCGCTGTGGCGGGGTGTAACTGATCACGTCGTCGATGTCATCGGCAAAGCCCATGTCCAGCATGCGATCGGCTTCGTCCAGCACCAGCACTTTCAATTCATCCAACACTAGCGTTTTCTTGCGCAAATGCTCCTGAATACGCCCCGGCGTGCCCACCACGATATGCGGCGCGTGCACTAGCGAATCGAGCTGTGGTCCCATCGGTTGGCCGCCGCACAGGGTAAGGATTTTGATGTTCTGGGTGAAACGCGCCAGCCGACGCAACTCTTTGCTTACCTGGTCAGCCAGTTCGCGTGTCGGACACAAGATCAACGCTTGTGCCGCTACCTGGGAAACATTGATTTTGTCCAGCAGGCCGATGCCGAACGCCGCCGTTTTACCGCTGCCGGTTTTTGCTTTGGCACGTACGTCCTGCCCTTTCAGGATGGCGGGCAACGCGGCGGCCTGCACCGGCGTCATTTCGGCGTACCCCAGTTCGTTGAGGTTGGCCAACTGTTCGGCTGGCAGCGGCAGGGAAGAAAAAGATACTGTGCTCACGGCGATAACTCTTATATGGCAAATGGAATGGCGGCGCGCCCACGGGTTGGCGCCGAATCAGCCGCAGATGATAACAGAGATAGTAGGGTTTACGGATTTCATGCATAAAAAAAGCCGCCGGATAGGCTTTTTTGGCAATAACATCGCCCTCCATCTCCCCGCCTGCATGCGCAAACGTTTTCGTATATACTGCACATCCATTATCAGACCGCGTTAAATCCACAGATCCAGGTACGAGACTATGTTAACTATTGGAACCGCCCTGCGCCCGTCCGCCACCCGCGTCATGCTGCTCGGCTCCGGCGAGTTGGGTAAAGAAGTTGCCATCGAATGCCAGCGTTTAGGACTGGAAGTGGTTGCCGTAGACCGCTATGCGGACGCGCCGGCCATGCATGTGGCGCACCGCAGCCACGTCATCAATATGCTGGACGGCAACGCGCTGAAAGCCCTGATTGAACAGGAACGTCCCGATTATATCGTGCCGGAGATCGAAGCCATCGCCACCAGCATGCTGGTTGAGCTCGAGCAGCAAGGGCACCGCGTAGTGCCCTGTGCCGAGGCGACTCGCCTGACCATGAACCGTGAAGGTATCCGCCGTTTGGCCGCTGAAACCCTGGGCTTGCCAACCTCCAGCTACCGCTTTGCCGACGGCGAAGAAGCCTTCCGGCAGGCCGTCGCCGACATTGGCTATCCGTGCATTATCAAACCGGTCATGAGTTCCTCCGGTAAAGGCCAGAGCCTGATCCGCAGCCCGGATCAGCTTAAAACCGCCTGGGATTATGCCCAACAGGGCGGCCGCGCCGGCGGCGGGCGAGTGATTGTCGAAGGTCTGGTGAAGTTTGATTTTGAAATTACCCTGTTGACCATCAGTGCGATCGACGGTGTCCATTTCTGTGCACCCATAGGCCACCGCCAGGAAGACGGGGATTATCGTGAATCGTGGCAACCGCAACGGATGAGCGAGCTGGCATTGAACCGTGCGCAGGAAATTGCGCAAAACGTGGTGCAGGCGTTAGGCGGATTCGGCCTGTTCGGCGTTGAATTGTTCGTCTGCGGCGATGAGGTGATCTTCAGCGAGGTGTCGCCGCGCCCGCACGATACCGGCATGGTGACGTTGATCTCGCAGGACCTGTCCGAATTCGCCCTGCATGTTCGCGCCTTCCTTGGTCTGCCCATTGGCGCGATTCGCCAGTTCGGCCCTTCGGCCTCGGCGGTGATCCTGCCGCAGATGACCAGCAGCGATCTGCGTTTCAGCGGTTTGGATCGCGCACTGAGCGGCCACAATCAGCTGCGTTTGTTCGGCAAACCGGAAATTAACGGGCAACGCAGGATGGGTGTGGCATTGGCAACGGCAGAAAATGTAGAGCATGCGGTGGCGTTAGCCAAGCAGGCTGCCGCCGCGGTAGTGATCGAGGGGTAAACGTCGGGGCCGGCTTGCCGGCCCCTGCTACATCAATAGTTTTCGTCTTCTTCCGAATCGTCGTCAGCCTGCTCGTCCGGCCTTTCCTGATAATCTTCGTCTTCGTCTTCGTCATCAAACAGAACGGTAACCTGGTCGCCCTGGTGTTTTTCGCGGATTTCCTGCGCGACGCGCGCGATGGCTTCACCACTGCTCATGCCTTGTTCCATCAATAGATGGATACGGTCCGCAGCTTCCTGCTGCTCTTGGTGACTCAATGACGGCATACCTGCAAGCATGTGTTTCTCTCCGGCAAAATGGAGAGGGATTATACGCCTTAAACCGACGGATCCCAACGCCTGTTATTCGGCGGCGGGCTGCGAGCAATGGTCGCCGCCTTGCCACTGCTTCAGGCGATGCAACCACAACGTAACATGCCAGCCCTGCTTGAGACCGCGGGCGTTAGCCGCCATCGTTCGATCAATGCCGCGCTGATAAAACTCGTCGGTGATTTGGCACTGCGCCGCCAGCTCAGGCTCCCGACGAATACTGTGGCAAATACCCAACGCCTCGCGGGCAATCTGCCAGTGAAAAGCTGGCTTAATCACCATTTTGCCGGCATAACGTTGGTTAAGCACCACCAGCATTTCCACTATTTTCATATAGTGCCGCTGGTATTCCACGTTCGCCTTGCCGGTGCGGCGGCGATTGCTGATGGATTGATCGTGCACCCGTTGCCGATACAAGGCTTTGCTGAGGTACTTGACCCGCTGCGCATTAAACATCACCTCAGTGGTCCAGGGAATATCCTGGTGATGCAAACCCGGTTCGAAATACAACTGATGCTGTTTAATGAAATCAAGACGATACACCGCCAACCAAACTACGTGAATAAATTTCCTTGTTTTCAACGCACGTTCTAGCCACTGTGCCCCGCTAATAACGCCGGTGTCGCCCAGTCGCTTTTGAGGAATTATAGATTGCAATTCATCTCTGCTGCTAAAATAACGTTCCCCATTACACTGCATGACATCTAATTGTTCTTCTTCGGCCAACGCCACTAACGTTGAATACAATTCAGGTGCCAATACATCATCCGCATCCGGAAACGCCACATATTTCCCCCGCGCGAAAGCCAAGCCCGCATTGCGCGCGCAGGAAACGCCGGAATTAGGCTGGTCGATCACGGTAATATGCGGGTGCAGCCGGGCATAGCGATGGGCGGCTGCGCCGGAGCCGTCGGTAGAACCATCATTGATGATGATCACCTCCAGCCTTTGTTCCTCCTGGGCCAGTAGCGACGCCATAAAAGGCTCGAACAGTTCACCCGCGTTATGTAACGGGACAATGACACTCAATATTAGGGGCATAGGCAGCTCTTCGCAAAAAGTAACGAATAAATATTTCTTTTTTCTAAAAAAACGGAGTTAAATCATCAAACAAGTTTTATGAATGCGTCTTGTCCTAAAATGAATTTCTTTAACCTGTATTTCCCGCAAGGAAAGGTGAACGCCACAAGGATGCGAGCAATCGAAACCCAGCTTGTGATGCTGCTGACAATAAAACATCTCTGCTCTCACCATGTTTGATGACAACCTGAAATAATAACAAGATAAAATTAACTCATCGTTTTATTTTTCAATCAGTCCCGCAGGCCAAATTGATTTAACCTCGGCAGAATTTATTATTTTCTAACACATAAGATTCTAGTCAATGGCGCAAAAAATGCTTCATTGAAAAACCATTTAATCGCCGTTTATGTGAAGTGTGCTTTAGCTTCCTACGCCAGGGCATGCGCCCACCGGTCGAATATGGCAGAATAGCAGCCAGAAACAGCCGTTACCGTCAGTCAGGTTTATTGAGGCCCATGAGCGCGATCGCACCGAATCTTAAATCTTTGCCTTACACCCGTACCGCCCTACTGGAGCACTTTGCTCCGCTTGCGCAGCAGCCGTGGGCGATGTTGCTGCACTCCGGGTTTGCCGAGCACTCGCATAACCGTTTCGATATCCTGGTCGCGGCCCCCTGCGCAACCCTTACCACACGAGGGCCAATCACCGAGGTTCGCCGCGGTGAGGATTACCGACAGTCGCAAGAAGATCCGTTCAGCCTGCTGCAAGAAGCGTTGGAACGACAACCGTGGCATCCTGCGGCAGATCCCAACCTGCCGTTTCAGGGCGGCGCACTCGGGTTGTTCGGTTACGACTTGGGGCGCAGAGTGGAAAAGCTGCCGCAATGGGCGCAAGCGGATATCGCGCTGCCGGATATGGCGATCGGCATTTATGACTGGGCGCTGATTGCCGATCACCATCGGCAGACGTTGACGTTGCTCAGCTACGGCGACACGGAACAGCGCTGGCAGTGGCTCAACGGACAACGTCCGGAACCGCAGCGGGCATTTGCCTTGACCAGCCGCTGGCAAGCCAACATGACGCGCCAACAGTACGGCGAAAAGTTCCAGCGCATTCAGCATTACCTGCGTAGCGGTGATTGCTATCAAATTAATCTTGCACAGCGCTTTTCAGCAGATTATCAGGGCGATGAATGGCAAGCTTTTCAACAATTGAACGCCAGCAACCGCGCGCCCTTCTCCGCCTTTTTGCGCCTGCCGGACAACGCCGTACTGAGCGTTTCGCCCGAGCGTTTCCTGTGGCTGGAGAACCGGCATATTCAAACCCGCCCGATCAAAGGCACCTTGCCGAGGCTGGCCGATGCCGATCAGGATGCTCAACAGGCACGGCGCTTGGCAAACTCAGCGAAAGATCGTGCGGAGAATCTGATGATTGTTGATCTGCTGCGTAATGATATCGGCCGTGTCGCCGAGCCGGGCAGCGTGCGCGTCCCCGAATTGTTCGTGGTCGAAGCCTTCCCGGCGGTGCATCATTTGGTAAGCACCATCACCGCCATCCTGCCGGAGCGCACAGCGGCAACCGATCTGCTGCGCGCTTGCTTTCCGGGGGGGTCCATTACCGGCGCGCCGAAAGTGCGGGCGATGGAAATCATCGAGGAACTTGAGCCCCAGCGGCGCAACGCCTACTGCGGCAGCATCGGTTATATCAGCGCCTGCGGCACCATGGACACCAATATCACCATCCGCACGTTAATCACCGAAAACGGTCGCATTTACTGTTCGGCAGGCGGCGGCATCGTAGCCGACAGTCAGGAGCAGGCGGAGTATCAGGAAACCTTTGATAAAGTCGGCCGCATCTTGCCGCAGCTGGGGGAGATTACCGCCTCGTGAGCCAACCAACCTACCCGACCTCGCTTACCGCCTTTATCAGCCGTTTCCAGCTGCAGTTGCCGCAGGCGTCGCAGATTTCGCACAATATCCGCCCTGCGGCGGTACTGATCCCTATTATCTGCCGCCCGGAACCCACGCTGCTGCTCACCCGCCGCGCCGACTCTCTGCGTAAACATGCAGGCCAGGTAGCGTTCCCGGGCGGCAAAACCGATGCTGAAGATGGATCGGCGATTATCACCGCTCTGCGTGAAGCGCAGGAAGAAGTGGCGATCCCGCCCCAGTCGGTGACCGTGCTGGGCCAACTGGCGCCGCTCGACAGCAGCACAGGGTTTCAGGTCACGCCGGTGGTCGGTCTGATCTCGCCCGATGTGCAATTCAGCGCCAACGAAGACGAAGTGGCCGACGTCTTTGAGATGCCGCTGCATGAAGCGCTGACGCTGTCGCGCTATTACCCGCTGGATATTCACCGCGCTGGCCACTCGCATCGCATTTATCTTTCCTGGTATCAGAGTCAGTTTGTCTGGGGGCTGACCGCCGCCATCATTCGGCGACTGGCGCAACAGGTAAGTATTTAACGCTTATTTCGTGATGAATATCACAAGCCAAACGGTTACCTGCATAACAGCCGCGGGTAAAGCGATCGTCATCACTTCATTCATCTGCTTTTTCAACTACCTTTCTGGCTATCAGAGTTTTAAAAAAACTGTAAACCCTCTCTTCAACCTTACGAAATACCTGTAAAATACCGCCGTCCGGAATAAACCTCTATCAAAATAGGGATTAAGCCGGCAGCGTCCAGCAACGGAAGCTGGCGCGATTGTCATTAACGGAGTTTGGGCAACGGAAGGTTCCACGGCTGACCGACTGCCTGAGGCAATCAATAAGCAAGTCAACACCAAGGATTATTTTATTTCATGCGAAAAAGGCAACCGAACCCGTACGAGCCTTTTACAATATCGCTGTTCCCTGCTCGGTTTTTAACCGATGCAACCATAACAATATGCCTCTAAGGAGTTTTAGCGTGATTAGCGTTTTCGACATGTTTAAGATCGGCATCGGCCCGTCCAGCTCTCATACGGTTGGACCGATGAAAGCCGGCAAACAGTTTGTCGACGATCTGGTAAGTAAAGGCCTGATGCCTTCTATCACGCGTGTGGCTGTAGATGTTTACGGCTCACTCTCATTGACCGGAAAAGGTCACCATACCGATATCGCTATCATCCTCGGCCTGGCGGGTAATATGCCGGATACCGTTGATATCGATAGCATCCCGGGTTTTATTCGCGATGTAGAACAACGTCAACGCCTGATGCTGGCCGGCGGCTTGCATGAGGTTGATTTCCCGCGCGACGGAGGCATGGTTTTCCGCAGCGATAACCTGCCGCTGCACGAAAACGGCATGCAGGTTCATGCCTTCGCCGGCGATAAAGAAGTTTACAGCAAGACTTACTACTCCATTGGCGGCGGTTTTATCGTCGATGAAGAGAACTTCGGCAAAGTCGACGAACATGAGTTGGCCGTCCCTTATCCATTCAATTTTGCTCGTGAAATGCTCGATCACTGCCGCGAAACCGGGCTGTCCTTGTCGGGCATGGTGATGCAGAACGAGCTGGCACTGCACAGCAAACAGGAAATCGAAACCTACTTCGGCAACATCTGGCAGACCATGCGCGCCTGTATCGATCGTGGCCTGAATACCGAGGGCGTACTGCCTGGGCCGCTGCGTGTGCCGCGTCGCGCTTCCGCGCTGCGCCGCCTGCTGGTTTCCTCCGATAAGCTGTCCAGCGACCCGATGAACGTCATTGACTGGGTCAATATGTTCGCGCTGGCGGTTAACGAAGAAAACGCCGCCGGTGGCCGCGTAGTCACGGCGCCGACCAACGGCGCCTGCGGTATCGTTCCTGCCGTGTTGGCTTACTATGACCACTTTATCGAATCCGTCAGCCCGGACATTTATATTCGCTACTTTATGGCAGCAGGTGCCGTCGGTGCCCTGTACAAGATGAACGCCTCCATTTCTGGCGCCGAAGTTGGCTGCCAAGGGGAAGTGGGCGTCGCCTGCTCTATGGCTGCGGCAGGCCTGGCTGAACTGCTGGGCGGCAGCCCGGAACAGGTTTGTATCGCGGCGGAAATCGGCATGGAACATAATCTGGGTCTGACCTGCGATCCGGTTGCCGGGCAGGTTCAGGTACCTTGCATCGAACGTAATGCCATTGCGTCCGTGAAGGCGATCAACTCGGCGCGCATGGCGCTGCGCCGTACCAGTGAGCCACGCGTTTCTCTGGATAAAGTGATCGAGACCATGTATGAAACCGGTAAAGATATGAATGCCAAATACCGCGAAACCTCGCGCGGCGGCCTGGCGATAAAAGTGCAGTGCGATTGATCCCACACCCCGCCTTCCTGGCGGGGTTTTTCTTGTGTAACCTACTGATAATCAAAAAACCACCTGCCAAAACGTGACGCCGTCACGATAAAATATTTTTACAATATCGCGTCGATCCTCCGGTTAACCGGCAATTTAGCCCTTTGTTTCGCCAAATTTAAATAATTTACTGGGTTACCATCACTCTTGTATAACGACAAGCTAGAATTAGCCGAGTATCATTCCATGGCAATTTGGCCTGACGAGGATTCTTGGCTAGCTTACCGAACAAGGATTTACCGATGTTGATGACCCAACTTGCCGTGACTAAATACCGCTATTACCGTTGGCTGCTGGCCGGGGCGGTTGGGTTGGCTATTCTGCTGCTCTCTCTGTACACCCGCTACTATCAGGAACTCGGTGCCATTGAGCAAAGCCAACGGGTACTGGCTACCCGCACTGTCACCAAAATCAACAATCTGCTGGAACCGGCCGAGCAGCAGGCCGTGCGCTCCATGCCCTTGCTGGAGCAACCCTGCGAGACCGTCATGCCGACGCTGCGCTTCCGCGCTGCGCAAAATCAGGCGCTGCGGGCCATGTTGTTGGTCAAAGACGGGGTTATTTACTGTTCCAGCCTGTTCGGCGTGCGTAACTATGTTTTCAGCGCTATCTTGCCCACCCTGGCGGACGGTAGCGCGAAGTTGGCGCTGCGCCCTTCTCTTTCTGTCGCCAAAGGGGTACCAACACTGATCATGTGGACGCCGGGAGCAGCCGACAACAACCTGAACGGCGTGCTGCACGTATTCAATATTGAGCTGTTGGCGAATTTCCTGCTGGAACCGCAGGAACCTTACGCACAGCGGGTGGTGCTGAACGTCGGCGACTACAGCCTGGAATATGGCCGACGGGAGATCCTGCGCAGCGATTCCCTGACTAGCGGTCTTCTCTATACCGCAAAATCAGCGCAATACCCTTTCTCCATCTCGCTGTTTGGCCCGCAGGCCAGTCTGCTCGCCCTGGCTGCGCTGCCGCGCCATATCCCGTTGGCGTTGCTGATAAGCCTGCTGGCGGCCTATGTCGTGTACCTGCTCACCGCCAATCGCATGAGCCTGTCCTATCATATTGGCCATGCCATTACCCACCGCGAATTCCGCGTTTACTGCCAGCCGATCATCAACGCCGAAACGGGCCGCTGCATCGGGGTGGAAACCCTGCTGCGCTGGAAAAACAAACGCCAGGGCTGGATCTCGCCGGACGTATTTATTCCTCTCGCGGAGCAACATGGGTTGATCATCGCCCTGACCCGCTACCTGATGACTACCGTGGTGGAAAACCTGCAGCTGTTCCCGCCACGCCCTTCGTTTTATATCAGCATTAATGTCGCCGCGGAGCATTTCAATGCGGTCACCCTCATCGACGATATTCGTCGTATCTGGCTGCCGGCCCAGCCGATGCCCTCGCTAATGCTGGAGCTTACCGAACGCACCGCTCTGTCTGAAATTCAGTATGAACAAATCAAAACGCTGAAGGAAATGGGGATCATGCTGGCAATCGATGATTTCGGCACCGGCCACAGCTCGCTCAGCTACCTGAAAAAGCTCAGCCCTGACGTGTTGAAAATCGACCGTGGTTTTACCGCCGCCATCGGTACCGATGCGATCAACGCAACCGTCACCGATACCATCATTACATTGGCGCACAGGCTGAAGCTAAAGCTGGTGGCTGAAGGGGTGGAAACCGCTGAGCAGGCGGATTATCTACGCTCACACGACGTGAACGCGCTGCAGGGTTTCTATTTCGCCAAACCGATGCCAATCAACGTATTTCCGCTGTGGTTACAGCAATATGAATCGCGGTTGCGAGCGGTGAGTGTGCGCGAAGAGCGCCAAAAAGAGAGGGAAAGCAAACCGGAGGCGTGATGCCCCCGGTTCGTCATGTTACTGCTGTTCCTCGTCGTGAGGCGTCACTTTACTGATACGCACCAGCTCGATGCGGTACTCCGACACGTCAATAATTTCGAAGCGCAGCTGGTTTAACTCCACGACATCCCCCACCGCCGGCATCTGGCCGTAGTGAGAAAGCAGGAAGCCCGCCAATGTGGCGTAATCTGCCGTCGGGCTGACCAGATCTTCGCAGTTCAGCGCCTGCTCCAGCGAGTGCAGATCGGTTCCGCCCTTCGCCAACCAGCCCGCGTCTTCCACTACGATATCCGGCGTTTCATCCTCATCCGGGAATTCGCCGGCAATGGCCTCCAGAACGTCCAACGGCGTTACCAGACCCTGTACCACACCAAATTCATTGGTCACCACCACCAGACGCCCTTTGGCCCGGCGCAATACCGCCAACAGGTTAATCACGTCCATGGTTTCCGGTACCACTATCGGCGGCGTGCGTGCGGCAAACTCGGCGATATTCTCGCCCTGTTCCACCGCCACCAGCAGATCCTTGGCGCGCACCACGCCGATAATCTCGTCCAGCGAGTCACGGCAAACAGGGAACAGACTGTGCGGCGTATCCAGCAGTTGTTCGCGCACTTCTTCACGAGAGCGATCGCAATCCACCCACGAAATTTCGGTGCGCGGCGTCATTACGCTGCGCAGGGAGCGCGAAGCCAGCGTCAACACGCCGCTGATCATGTAGCGTTCTTCCGCCGCAAAGGTCTCATTCACCGGCTGCGGTACGGCCTCATCCGTCTGCTGTGAACGCTGTTGACCCATCAGGCGCATAATCGCCTCGGCGGTGCGCTCGCGCATCGGGCGATGTGCCTGATGTTTGATAAAGTTGCGACGAGCAATCTGATTAAACAACTCGATCAGGATCGAGAAGCCAATCGCCGCGTACAGGTAACCTTTAGGAATATGCATGCCGAAGCCTTCGGCGATCAGGCTCAGGCCGATCATCAACAGGAAACTCAGGCACAGCACCACAATGGTAGGGTGCGCGTTCACGAAGTTAGTCAGCGGTTTTGACGCCACCAACATCACCACCATGGCGATCACCACCGCAGTCATCATTACCGGCAGGTCGTTCACCATCCCCACGGCGGTAATCACCGCATCAAGCGAGAACACGGCGTCAAGGATCACAATCTGCACCACCACCGCCCAGAACTTGGCGTAGCCGCGGTTGGCGCCATCCTGGTGCGTCTGACCTTCCAGCCGTTCATGCAATTCCATAGTGGCTTTGAACAACAGGAAGACACCGCCGAACAGCAAGATCAGATCACGTCCGGAGAAGTTGAAATCCGCCACGCTGAACAGCGGCGTAGTCAGCGTAACCATCCAGGAAATAACCGACAACAGGCCCAAACGCATAAACAGCGCCAACGACAGACCCAATATGCGCGCTTTATCGCGCTGCTTCGGCGGCAGCTTATCGGCCAGAATGGCGATAAACACCAGGTTGTCGATGCCCAGTACAATTTCCAATACCACCAGCGTAAGTAACCCAGCCCAAATCGAGGGGTCCATTAAAAATTCCATATCAGACTCCGGAAAAAAGACAGGATTGCCGAGCGAGGCTCAGGCGCGACGATGTCGGCGCAGAGTGCACACAGACAACAACAGCAAGATAACGGGATTGCAGTACCGGGGGATGGCCGAACGGCCGTGTGACTTGTATTACGCCAGCAGGTGGCGGGTGGAACCTTGAAAAACAGTAACTTCGGTGACAGTCCATAGGGTGGGCTGAGGCCCTTCACTCCTAAATATGAAAGAGGAAATACTCTAGCAGGAATTTTTTTTACGGCAAAGAAGCTTTTTTACCTGCAGCATCGTCTTGTAACAGGTCTGTTGTTTAATTCCGCAAACACCGCCTTAAGCGTTGTCCGAGCGCTCAATAACAGAGCAATGTCACAAAATTTATTTTTTCACTCACTAAAATAAATGACGTTAACGTGAATTAACGCGCACAGGCTTTTGAAACTGCGCGAGAAATGTTAAGCCCGCGTTTTTAATTTTCTACCATAATGTATTTGAAGCGCGAAAGTGACTGCCAGAAAGGAAATCAAGAACGACACAATCCGTGCATATACCCTATAGCTTTTACGTTGCAGCCAACAACGCTGCGGCTTGAAAGATGACGGGTATGAAGTTTAATGAGGAGGTAGCGAGTGGCAATAGCTATTATCATCGGCACACACGGGACCGCAGCGGAACAATTGCTGAAGACGGCGGAAATGCTATTGGGCGAACAAGATAACGTCGCTTTTATAGACTTCGTCCCCGGTGAAAATGCCGAAACGTTAATCGATAAATATAACCTGAAAATCAGCGAGCTAGACACCAGCGGTGGCGTCTTGTTCCTGGTGGACACCTGGGGCGGCAGCCCATTCAACGCGGCCAGCCGCATTGCCGTCGATAAAGAAAACCATGAGGTCGTCACCGGGGTTAACATTCCCATGCTGGTGGAAACGTTCATGGCGCGGGACGATAACCCTGGCTTCGACGAATTGGTCGCGCTGGCGTTGGAAACCGGCCGTGAAGGCGTTAAAGCGCTGAAAAAACCGGAAGAAGAGAGTGTTAAGCCCGCGGCACCACAAAGCTCCCCCGCCGCCAAACCCGCCGCACCGCAGGCACCGCTTGGCCCCAATGACCATATGAAGATCGGCCTGGCGCGCATCGATGACCGCCTGATTCACGGCCAGGTTGCCACCCGTTGGACCAAGGAAACCAACGTCAGTCGCATCATTGTTATCAGCGACGAAGTGGCCGCCGATCACGTACGCAAAACCTTACTGACCCAAGTAGCCCCGCCGGGCGTTACCGCGCACGTGGTCGACGTGGCGAAAGCCATCCGCGTATGGAACAACCCGAAATATGCCGGTGATCGCGTGATGCTGCTGTTCACGAATCCGACCGACGTTTGGCGCCTGGTCGAGGCCGGCGTGGATATCAAATCGGTGAATATCGGCGGCATGGCGTTTCGTCAGGGGAAAACCCAGGTCAACAACGCCGTGTCTGTCGACGAAAAGGATATCGAAGCGTTTAAGAAATTAAACGAGCGCGGTATTGAACTGGAAGTTCGCAAAGTCTCGTCCGACAGCCGGTTAAAAATGATGGACCTGATTAACAAACTCAATTAATGGCGACAGCCAATAATTATTTTACTCAGAGCTCTTTGGTCATAGGAGAAGTGCAATGGAGATTACCACTCTTCAGATTGTGCTGATATTTATCGTTGCCTGTATCGCCGGGATGGGATCCGTCCTCGACGAGTTCCAGTTCCACCGTCCGCTGGTCGCCTGTACCCTGATTGGCTTTATTCTCGGTGATATGAAAACCGGCATCATTATCGGCGGCACGCTGGAGATGATTGCCCTGGGCTGGATGAATATCGGTGCTGCGGTTGCGCCGGATGCAGCATTGGCGTCAATCATTTCCACCATTCTGGTTATTGCCGGCGGCCAGAGCGTCGGTGCCGGTATCGCGCTGGCCATACCGCTGGCGGCGGCCGGTCAAGTGCTGACCATCATCGTGCGAACCCTGACCGTGGCCTTCCAGCACGCGGCCGACAGCGCGGCAGAACGCGGCAGTTTGCGCGCCATCACCTGGATCCACATCTCCGCCCTGCTGTTGCAGGCGATGCGTATCGCCATCCCGGCGGTTATTGTGGCTATCTCAGTGGGCACCGCAGGCGTTCACGCTCTGCTTAACTCGATCCCGGAAGTCGTCACCAGTGGCCTGAATATCGCCGGCGGGATGATCGTGGTGGTCGGCTACGCCATGGTGATCAATATGATGCGCGCCGGTTACCTGATGCCCTTCTTCTACCTCGGCTTCGTTACCGCCGCCTTCACCAACTTCAACCTTGTGGCGCTCGGCGTCATCGGCGTGGTGATGGCCGTGCTTTATATCCAGCTCAGTCCGAAATACAACAAGTCTCAGGTTGTACAGGCTGGCCCGGCCAATGCCAACGATCTCGATAACGAACTCGACTAGGAATAGGTGAGAGAAATGGTTGATACAACAGCTCAAAAGAAACTCACGCCGGCCGATATTCGCGGTGTGTTCCTGCGCTCGAACCTGTTCCAGGGCTCATGGAACTTCGAACGCATGCAGGCGCTGGGTTTTTGCTTCTCTATGGTGCCGGTGATCCGTCGCCTGTACCCGGAAAATAACGACGACCGCAAACAGGCGATCAAACGCCACCTGGAATTCTTCAACACCCACCCTTACGTGGCGGCGCCGGTGCTTGGCGTTACCATGGCGATGGAAGAACAACGCGCCAACGGCGCACCGATCGACGATGCGGCCATCAACGGCATCAAGGTCGGTTTGATGGGGCCTTTGGCCGGCGTGGGCGACCCGATCTTCTGGGGCACAGTGCGGCCGGTATTCGCCGCTCTCGGTGCCGGCATCGCCATGAGCGGCAGCCTGCTTGGCCCTATTTTGTTCTTTGTCTTGTTCAACCTGGTGCGCCTGCTGACCCGCTATTACGGCGTGGCCTACGGTTACCGCAAAGGGGTGGATATCGTTAATGACATGGGTGGCGGCTTCCTGCAAAAACTGACGGAAGGAGCGTCCATTCTTGGCCTGTTTGTGATGGGGGCATTAGTTAACAAGTGGACGCACGTGAATATCCCGCTGGTGGTGTCGAAGATCACCGATCAGACCGGGCATACCACAGTGACCACGGTGCAAACCATTCTCGATCAGTTGATGCCGGGTCTGGTGCCGCTGCTGCTGACCTTCGGCTGTATGTGGCTGCTGCGCAGAAAAGTGAATGCGTTGTGGATTATCATCGGCTTCTTCGCCATCGGTATCTTCGGTTACTGGATTGGCCTGCTGGGCCTGTAAAACGGGTCACGGCCGGGGGGAAACCCCCGGTTTTTTTGTTTGTGGAGTTGAAAGATGTCGCTGACCGATAGCGTATTACTGATTTTTACCGCGCTGATGCTGCTGTATGCGATTTACGACGAATTCGGCATGAACCTGCTGAAGGGCAAAACGCGGCTTAAGGTGCAGTTAAAACGCCGTAACCGGATCGACTGCCTGATTTTCGTCGGCCTGATTGCCATTTTGATTTACCGTAACGCCACCACCAACGGCGCAATATTAACCACCTACCTGCTTATTTCTTTAGCACTGATCGCCATCTACATTTCCTATATTCGCTGGCCAAAGATGTTGTTTAAAACGCAGGGTTTCTTTTATGCCAATACCTTCATTGAATATAACCGCATTAAAGCCATGAATTTATCCGAAGATGGCATCCTGGTCATAGATCTGGAGCGGCGACGGTTGCTCATTCAGGTTACACAATTAGATGACCTGGAAAGGATTTATCATTTTTTCGTTGAAAATCAATAAATAAACAACACCTCAAGTTTCACCTCTTCCGATAACACGCGCTGTATATGGATAATTAATCAACAACCCCAGCGCTTATCCGTTTATTATTTACGCAACATTGTTGCATCAGCCTACATTATATTCCCTCTTGCAATTCTTTAATGAAAACAAGTCTCAATTTCAACAAGAATATTCTCACGTAATAAGGTTGTTCTCGTCAGAAATATTATGGTATGGTTGCGCCGTCATTGGGGAGTAGCCGGTTTCTGGGCAATAAAACGCCAGAAACGCCCGTATCAACATACTCGTTTTGTTCTCTGAAACGTGGTGCGGGCAGCCAGGTAAGGTTGGCGAGACCATAGACACGTAACTCCGTCGTATGGTTGGGGGTGGGTTACGTGTATATGGAGCCGCCCGGCCGAGGCTAGTTAACATGAATCTTTCCGCTACACTCGTTCTCGCTTTCGCCATGTCTATGGATGCGTTCGCCGCGTCGATCGGCAAAGGTGCCAGTCTGCATCAACCCCGTTTTCGTGAAGCCCTGCGTACCGGACTTATCTTCGGCGTGGTCGAAGCCATTACGCCGATCATCGGCTGGGCGATTGGCCTGTTCGCCAGCCAATACATCATGGAATGGGACCACTGGGTAGCCTTCTCGCTGCTGTTTATTCTCGGCATGCGCATGATTGTCGAAGGCGTCAGAAACCGGCCGGACGAAGTGGAAAAAGTGAAGCGTCACGGATTCTGGCTGCTGGTGGCCACCGCTATCGCCACCAGCCTTGATGCCATGGCCATCGGCGTCGGCCTGGCCTTCCTGCAGGTCAATATTGTGCACACCGCCATGGCTATCGGTATGGCCACCATGATCATGGCGACGCTGGGCATGATGATTGGCCGCTTTATCGGGCCGCTGCTGGGCAAACGCGCAGAGATCATCGGCGGCGTGGTGCTGATTGGTATCGGCATCAACATTCTGCTGGAGCATTTGGGTTATCTCGCCTGATTGTCGCCGAACGCTAAAAGACCTGCCCACGGCAGGTCTTTTTGTTTCTGGCAACCCATCGCCCCAGCTATCGCCCTGCCGGTTGCCTCGCTCCTGCACGCACAGCAAACCTGAACGCCAATCCCCATAGAATAGCCGTTAGCAACGACAGACCCATCGCGCCGTACACGGCGATCCGGATCCCGTTTTCCAGCGGGTGAAATGCCGTCATCAGCGCCCCAAAAATCGCCACGCCAAATGCGGAACCGCTTTGCCTGCCGGCATTGAGCACACCGGCAGCTATGCCCGCCCGTTCACTCGCAACCTCATTCAACAACGCCGCCGTGGCCGCAGGCGTAATAATGCCGGCCGCCAGGCCAAGCAGAGGGAAGCACAGTGCAATACGCCAGTAAGGCACGCTTGCGGCCAGCGCCAGCAAACCACCAAAACCCAGCGTATACAGCAACAAACTGCCATAAACCACCCGCCCCGCGCCGAACGCCTGAACCAGACGGCCAGAAACAAAGCTGCCGAGGGTGACCATAATAGTCAGGGGAAGAAATGCCAGACCGGACTGCAGCGGCGACCAACCGCGCACTGTTTGAAAATAGAGGCTCAGCAAAAAGAACGCTCCGTAAAACACCAACGCAGAGACCAACGACACCCAAGCCGAAGCCGAAAAAACCGCACTGCGGAAAAGTGCCGGCGGTAGCATGGGCTGCCTGCCTCGTCGCTCTATCATTACAAACATCAGCCAACTTACGGCGGCCACGGCGATACCGCCCAACACCCAGCCAGAGTGCCAGCCCAGCCGTGCGCCCTCAATCAACACGGCTACCGATGTGGCTAATGCCGCAATCACCGCCCCCTGACCGGCGTAGTCCATTTGGCGCAAGGAAATTAACGGACGAACGGCTGCAATACGCTGCGTGAGCCCTATTCCCAGCACAATCACCGGAATATTGGTCCAAAACAGGCTGCGCCAGCCCCAAAATTGGATCAACACGCCGCCAATCAACGGCCCCGCCGCCATCGCCACTCCGCCGCAACCGGCCCATACGCCAATCGCACCTGCCCGCTGTTTGGCATCGGGGAAAGCGCCGTTAATCAACGTTAAGGAACTGGGTACCAGCAAAGCGGCCCCAACACCTTGCAATACTCTGGCAACGACCAGTAAGGGTAATCCGCCTGCCAGCCCGCAAAGGGCAGAAGCACAGGCAAAAATCGCCAACCCGGCAAGGTATACCTGCCTGGCCCCCAACCTGTCACCCAATGCTCCTCCGCTAAGCAACAAGCTGGCAAACGCCAGCGTATAGGCGCTCACCACCCACTGCAGGCCGGTAAGCCCGGTGCCCAGATCGGCCGCGATAGGCGGTAAGGCGACGTTAACGATCGACGTATCCAGGATGACAATGACATAGCTGAGGCTGGTTGCCATCAGTACCCGTTTTTGTTGTTGATTCAAGCTTGCCACTGGCTGCAGACCCAGACTGATGAAATAGGCATTGACTATAAGCTGCTATTCACCCGGAATACTTCGAGGCATATCGAAGTGTACTTTGAGCGATGAAAACATCGCCTGCTATTGATGAAGGAGAAATTCGTGGGCCAACATAATATTGCATCTGTGGCACATCTGATCGCCGAGCCGGTACGGGCGGTGATGTTGATCGCCCTGGCCGACGGCAACGCGCTATCAGCCAGTGCGCTTGCAGAGGCGGCAGGCGTCACCCCGCAAACCGCCAGCTCGCATCTGGCAAAACTGTTGGACGGTGGCCTGCTCAGCGTCGAACAGCTGGGGCGTTATCGCTACTACCGATTATCGGGGCCGCACGTCTCGCACCTGTTGGAAAGTCTCGCATCGATCGGGCCGGTAACGCCGGCATGGCGCAATACGCCCAACCGCTCCGCGCGTGAGATGCGTTTTGCGCGCTGTTGTTATGACCATCTGGCGGGGAAAGTTGGCGTTGCCGTTACGCGCAGCCTGCTGAAACGGGGGCTAATCGTCGAAAATGGCGCATGCGAATATGTGCTGACGCCGGCCGGGGCTAATTGGCTGCAGGAATTGGGGGCAGAGGCTACTGCAGTTGCACCAGAGACGGTGGGCAAAGGCCGTCAATGTCTGGACTGGACCGAGCGGCAATATCACCTCGCGGGGCCGCTGGCGGCTTATCTGCTCGACGCTTTTTGCCATTGGGGCTGGTTGCAGCGCTTGCCGGCAACCCGGGCGCTCAAAGTGACGCCTCTGGGGTGGACGGCGTTGAAAACGCACCTCGACGTTGAGCGCGCAGATCTGGAGGACGATAGAACCAATGGCGAAGCGGCATATCCGATGGCTTAATCGGATTGGCGACGGTACAGCCCTATGGCGAAATCCGTTTCACAGGCGAACGATTCACTGGCACCCAGGCGCTGTTGCACCTCTGGAGAGGCCCGCCAGGCAAACGGCGTCATTTGCAGCAAATTGGCCGCCTGCTCGCCCGGCAACGTCATCGGATACGACAGCGCCTCAAGCCGCTCACAGTCAAAACCGGTCAACTGTTCATCCGGTTCGGCATGCAGCTGCACCTGCTGATAAACCTGTTCTTTCAATTGATACAGGTGGCGCGGACCGGGCGATACCGTCACTACCACACCACCGGGCTTCACCACCCGCGCCAGCTCTTCGGCTTTGCATGGGGCATAAATGCGCAGGATCGCGTCCAAAGAACGGTCGGCAAAGGGTAAACGGTGGCTGGACGCCACGCAGAATGATACTGCGGGATAGCGCTTGGCCGCATAGCGGATCGCCACCTTGGCAACGTCCAGCCCATAAACGGTAATGTCACGCGGCGCCAATCGTGCAGCGACTTCGGCGGTGTAATAGCCTTCGCCGCAGCCAATATCCAGCAGCGCCTGCGCCTTGCCCTCCAGCGCCTGTTCCAGCAGTTCCGCCACCCGTTGCTGCAACGGCCGATAAAACCCGGCGTCGAGAAAGGCGCGCCGCGCCTGCATCATTTCCGCGCTGTCTCCCGGCTGCTTCGAGCGCTTATGCTGCACCGGCAGCAGATTGACGTAGCCTTCTTTGGCGCAGTCAAACTGATGGTTGGCATCGCAACGCCATTGCAAGTGAGAAAAATGAAGCGGCTGGTGGCACAGAGGGCACTGATAAGACATGATTGGATTCCAGAAAGATACGGCGCGGGTAGTCTAAAGAAGGCTTCTGCGCGATGCAAGGCAGGCCTGGCCAACGGATAAAAAAGCTGGCTACACTGACGTAATGTTTTCTGACACAGGTAAAGACGTTAAATGACCGACTACTCCCCGCTTCTCAGCGCCATTCCGGCCATTCAGCACGGATTCGGCAACAAAAGTGCCCTGCTGCCCGGGCACCTGCAACCTTACCGTGCCACGCTGCCGGAAAAAAAGCAGGTACACGGTACGCGTATCGTCGACATTCATCAGGCGGCCCAAATTTGCGGCGAAGCCGACGGTTTTTACACTACCCAACCCGGCATTCTGCTCAGCGTATTGACGGCAGACTGCCTGCCGGTCATTTTCAGCCGCAACGACGGCTCGGCCATTGCGGCCGTGCATGCCGGTTGGCGCGGCTTGCTGGATGGCATTCTTGAGCAACTGGCGGCGCGCATCGGCCGCGATGATTCGACGGCCAACTGGGTGGCCGCCATCGGCCCGGCTGCCGGCCCGTGCTGCTATGAAGTGAACGAGGAGCTGGTTACGCGCTTTAAACAGCAGTTGCCGCTGCCTGCCAGCTTGATCAGCCCAAGCTATCGCCACCTGGATCTGGCCGCCATCGCCGAATACAAACTCAGCGAGCTGGGGTTTGCCGCCGTTGATCGCGCCGGGAGTTGCACCATCTGCACGCCGAATACCGACTCGCTGCACCCGCAGCGCTTTAAATACACCAGCTACCGCCGCAACAGCCACCGACGCGAGCAAGATCCTGGGCACCCAGGCATTACCGGCCGCAATCAGTACGCGGGCATCATTATCGCCGGCTGAGCGCAGACACGAAAAAGCCCGCACGGAGGCGGGCTTTTTGTACAGCTGACGCTGATTAGATAGCAGTAACGTTTACTGCAGATGGGCCTTTCTGGCCATCTTGGATTTCGAACTCAACGTTCTGGCCTTCAGCCAGGGTTTTGAAGCCGTTACCCTGGATTGCAGAGAAGTGTACGAACACGTCTTTGCTGCCGTCAGCTGGGGTGATGAAACCGAAACCTTTAGACTCGTTGAACCACTTAACTTGACCTTTGATCTTTGCCATCTTGAGTATTTCCTTTGGATTGTTTAAACCGCCCGTAGGCGTTACATAGACAAACTAGAGTCGTTACTGCTTGAGGCACTAAGATAAGGATCGGCAGAGAAGCGGTATTCAACGCTAACGTCTTTACTCAGAACTTCTTTACTGAAAATGCCACACATATACAGAACTGTACCTCGTTTTACCCAGATGCGTTATCACATACTCTGTATTCGATGGCAAGCCATTTTTAATCACTGATGGACCTGTCGCACATATTTGAAACGGTCGATAGCAATAGAAGCTTAAATAGACTAAAAGATGTTGAAGCCTTAGCTATTTTCTGCTTACCGGTCAGGCTGCGCTACACTCCGCAGCCTGACTGAATTTTAACAATTCTTTCATCCGATTGCCCTCACGCGTTACAACATATAATCGCTGCCGGACGCTTAGAACGTTAAAAAATTTGAATCTTTATGGAATTTCTTATGCGACATTTGAATATCGATGAACGGGTGTCTTCTCAGGCCAACTCATCTGACCACCACGCCGCCATCTGGATGGCCCAACGCCGGCCCCGCCCCCAGTCTGATAACGCTCCCGTCGTCACAGAAAACAATACTGATACTAATTATTGATATTCGTTATTATGAGCACAATCTGTGCAGCGACATCCCGGCATAAAAACAAATGGCATTGCCGCTTTAAGGTGCATAGGCATGCAAAGGGGAAAATTTACGCACCATCATCGTGCATAAGCGGATAAATACCCTGTTCATGGGTGGGATTAAATAACGGCAATAACCCTGGCGTCTGTGAGAATGTATAGCGGAATTAAATCTTAAAAAGGCAGTAGGTATTTACGCTGCCGGTAAAGCCAGCTCACAAGCCTATTTATTTCGTTTTTTGCGTCTCGCCATTCACATCCATTTATCAGCTCAGCGCCGGCTAACGCACTGCGCCGTTGGCCCGTACAGCGGCAGCCCGCGACCGGGCGGCCTTACAGGCCATTCAGCCTGATAAACCGCTCACAAAGGATATGCTATAACGCTTAAGAGTTAGGTTCTAGCGTAATGCGCTCGCCAATTTTGATTGGCAAGAACTGATGCTGATCTATTCCGGCAGAGCTCAACGCCAGATTTAATTGCTGCGGCGGCTCATCCAGCGACTCATCGGCCAATTCAAAAACGCCCCAATGAATCGGAATAACCCGCGGTGAATTTAATTGCTGATACAGCGTCACCGACTGCTGCGGATCCATATGTTGTTCCTGCATGAACCAACGCGGAGCATAAGCGCCTATTGGCAACGCGGCCACGTCAAACGGCCCCAGACGCGCGCCAATATCCGCCAACCGCTCGGAATAACCGCTGTCTCCGGAGAAATAGAAACGGAGCGCCGGATGATGAATAACCCAACCGCACCATAAAGAGCGATTGCGATCCCACAGGGTGCGCATGCTCCAGTGGCGCGCCGGCGTGCAGTGGAGCGTTAACTCGCCCAATGACAGACTATCCCACCAGTCCAGTTCTTCCACTCGCTTGAGGCGATAACGTCGGAACCAACTTTTTAACCCCAGCGGCACAATAAAGGTCGCATTGGGAAAACGTTGCGCCAGTTGACGCACGGTACGCCGATCGAGGTGATCGTAATGGTTGTGGGAAATTAATACCACATCCACCGACGGCAGTTGTTGCACCGTCAACGGCGGCGGTGTCTTGCGTTTGGGGCCATAGAAACTCAGCGGTGAAGCGCGTTGCGAAAGCACAGGGTCTATCAGGATATAGCGGCCATCCAGGCGCAACAGCATCGAAGCGTGTCCCAACCACCAAATGCTGTTATCGCTGCCGCTGAGATCGGCGCTCTGCCACCAGCGCTGGGTAAACTGCTGATACCCCAATTGCGGCGGTTTGGGCAATCCTTGCCGCTTGCGTTCATTCTGCCAGCGCCTCAGATCCCCTTCCTGACGCTGAGTCGGCTCCGGATTGCGAAAACCTTCCGGGGTATGGTGCGATTTCGCGGCATCATAGTAACGATTGATTCTCTTCATCCTGCGGTTCTCCCGACCACTGCGAACACCCTGCACGGGCAGAGTGGATAACATAACAAGATAGTCGATTGGTGCGCTTTGTGAACCGTGCTCACCTCAGGGGGGACCTTTTCGAATATTGTGGTGTCACAGTCCCTATGAGCATGCCAGGGCCGTAAAGAGCCTGTTAAGCATCTCTTAAGATCTTTATGATTCACTTATAGGACATTCAGAAAAGGAGAAGTTATGAGCCGTTCTACATCACGCAAATCACGTGTTCGTCTGGGCCGTATCCGTAGCGCGATGCGGCCACAGGTGCAGTATTGGAAAATGTATGCCGCGATGAAACTCCGGCGAGTAAGAGTGCCTGCCCCGCTGGTGCTGTTGTTTGGCGCGCTGGTGAGTTTTTTGATGCTGAGCGTGTTGATGCTTAGCGTAGTCGCCATCGATATCGTCACCACCCTGTTCCTGCTGTGCAGGAAGCTCTTGGGACTGGGCCGCGGCAATCAGGGCAACGCCTTTATGCCGCGTAGCTAAAACCTGAGCCGGAGGCGCGCAAGGCGCCTCCGGTGTAGATTAACACCGCACTTTGGCGCCTTTACGGCGCGTCAGCATAAAGCCAACCCACAGCAGCAGGATCCATATCGGCATCAGCAGTACGGAGATGCGGATCCCCTCGCTGAAATACATGATCACCAGAATCAGGCCGAGAAACACCAGGCACAGGTAGTTGCCAAATGGATACCACAGCGCCTTGAAACTCGGGATCACCCCCTGGCGGTTTTTCGCCGCACGGAACTTCAGGTGCGCCAGGCAAATCATCACCCAGTTAATCACCAGTGTGGACACTACCAACGCCATCAACAGCTCAAACGCCTTGCCAGGCATCACGTAGTTGATCAGCACGCCGACAGAGGTCACCAACGCCGACAGCGCGATGGACAGCACCGGCACGCCGCGCTTATTCACCCGGGTCAATGCCCTCGGCGCATTCCCCTGAGTCGCCAGGCCGAACAGCATGCGGCTGTTGGCATAGACCCCGCTGTTATACACCGACAACGCCGCCGTCAGCACCACCACGTTAAGAAGGGTCGCCACCAGACTACTGTTCAGCGCGTGGAAAATCATCACGAACGGGCTGCCGCCTTCCACCACTTTGTCCCATGGGTAGAGAGAAAGCAGCACGGTCAGCGAACCGATATAAAAAATCAGGATGCGGTACACCACCTGGTTGGTGGCTTTCGGAATGCTGCGGCGCGGATCGGCGGCTTCCGCCGCAGTGATGCCGACCATCTCCAGCCCACCGAATGAAAACATGATCACCGCCATCGCCATCACCAACCCTTCGATGCCGTGCGGCATAAAGCCCCCCTGCTCCCACAGGTTACCGAGGCTGGCTTGCGGGCCGCCGTTGCCGCTGGCCAACAGCCAGGCACCGAAGACGATCATGCCGACAATCGCTACCACCTTGATGATGGCGAACCAGAACTCCGTTTCGCCGTACAGGCGCACGTTGACCAGGTTGATCAGATTGATCAGCACAAAAAAGACCGCAGCGGAGACCCAGGTCGGGATGTCCGGCCACCAATATTGAATATAAATCCCTACGGCAGTTAATTCGGCCATGCCGACCAGAATGAACATCGCCCAATAATTCCAGCCGGAAAGAAAACCGGCGAAATCGCCCCAGTATTTATAGGCAAAGTGGCTGAATGAACCCGCGACCGGCTCTTCAACCACCATTTCACCCAGTTGGCGCATAATGAGAAAAGCGATAAAGCCACCGATTGCGTAGCCCAGCAGTACGGAAGGGCCGGCCATTTTAATGGTCTGCGCGATGCCGAGAAACAAGCCGGTACCGATGGCGCCCCCAAGGGCGATAAGTTGTATATGTCTGTTTTTTAAACCGCGTTTTAGCGGAGTATCCTGTTGCTGACCGCCCATCTTATCCTCATATGGCGTTGAACCCCGTCGCTTTTGCACAAGATTTCGCCAATCAATAAATGTATCTGCGGGCGGCTTTTTAACACTTAACCCCGGGAGCATCAAGGAGAAGCACCCCGGCAACGGAGGCCAGGGAGCTATTTTATGCAAAGAAGGGTGCCAGAATGGCTGAGATTCAGTTGGGCAGACCGCACAGCTTGGTCAGATTGCGTGCGCCAATCATCAGCGTTGCGACATAGGACTGGCTGCGCGTGACCACTTCCACCGCCACGCGATCGTTTTGATATTTTATCAGGTAGGTTGAGGGCCAGCCCTGTCGGCGCTGCCCAAAGCTTTCTGCGTGACGATCGATTGCCGCGTGGGCAATCACCAGATGAGACAAGTTTTTATCACCTTTAATAATGCGCTTCATAAACAGGCTCCGCCAGAGACAGTTCTGTTGTCATAAAAAGGGAAAAATCATCAGTATTTCTGGTGGTTCAACGTACCATTTCGCTGGTTTGCTGGCTCAGCAGGAAACAGATCATCGCGGCACGCAATGGGCTGCTGCTGTCCGCTTGCCACTCACCACGCTGGGTGATCATTCGCGCCTGCCACTGCGGGTTATCGCTTTGGTCGTCGGCATTCAAACTGATTTTATTGGCACAGATAATCGGCCAGGCATCGGAGGGATTCTTGCAATAGTCTTTACCTTTCACGCCACCATAAGGATACCACTTGTCCGGATTTTCTCCGGTGATCAACGCAATGCTGCGGTTCACCTCGGCGTCGCTTTCTTCATACCATTTAATCATCGGCTTTATCCATCTTTCGTAAGGTTGGCGCTACATTACGATGCCAATACGACAGATTTATGACAAAACGACGGCTTTTCATATTATCCATACTAATGTTTTTTCCACTTTATATTCCCTGGTGGGATGATTACACTTTTTAGCTGTTTCTTTACACGGAAATTATCGTCATGTTGAGCGGCCTCAACCACCTGACGCTCGCGGTAAGCGACGTCAGCCGCAGTTTCGATTTCTATACCAACCTGCTGGGATGCATTCCGCGTGCGCGCTGGCAACAGGGTGCTTATCTGTCTCTTGGGGAACTGTGGCTGTGCCTGTCATGGGACAATTCTCGAGCGCTGGACACGCCAGGTGACTACACCCATTACGCCTTCAGCGTGGCGGCGGAGAATTTTGCGGCCGTGGCATTACGGTTGCGCCAGGCGGGAGTAAAAGAGTGGAAAAGCAATCGCAGCGAGGGAGAATCACTGTACTTTCTCGATCCCGATGGGCACCGGTTAGAAATTCACAGCGGCGATCTGGCTAGCCGTCTGGCAGCATGCCGCGTTCAGCCTTATCGGGGGATGGCGTTTTTCTGAGGAAGCGGGTGGCACAGAGAGTGGAGCTCCACCCGACAGGCATCTGATTAACGTTCGGGGATAAAACCTTTGAAATCCAGCGCAGGGCTGAGATCGTCATCGTCCGCCACGTTGCCGCCGCGGGCGCTTTGCGCCAGGCTCTTGAGTAACGCCGTTTGTTGGCGCTGCTGCTCGGCGATTTCCTGCAACAGGCGAATCTGTTCATTGGCCCGCACGCTGGCGCGGTTCACCAGGAACCAGCCCCATAATCCCACCAGCAGCGCCAGCGCTGCGATGGCCAGCGAAACCAGGCCATTTGGACCAAAACCTAAATCGTACATGGACAACCCTATCTACTGCTAAAAACAGGCGGACATCTTAACACTCCGGGCAGGGGCGCGAACATCTCCGCAGAAAATTGTTGCGCCCCGCTGCGCAACTTACCAGGGGACAAAGCGAGTGATTGAACAAATCCCCAAAGCAAAAGTTTCCCCCTCATCGCAATAACTATCCAGCGCCAGCAGGTAGAAAAACAGACAGGCAGCCAGAGCCGCAATTATCACGAGGAATTTTTTTCGCAACAAATTTAGCAGCCTCATTGTTATCTTGGTAATTGGTTGTTCAGCCTATCACAGCCAAGTTAAACGAAGTTTAACCCGTCGTTTAGAAATCTCACCTCGGTTTACTTTTCAGAATGTTACCGTTGCACCCTGCCAGGGCTCATGGCTATATCGCTATAGCGATAAATAAAAGGAGTCACTATGGGTAAGCTGATTAAGTGGATCGTAGCGCTGGCGGTGATGTATGGCGTATTTCTGTTTTCGGGGTACGGCGTGCTGATCGGCAGCAATCAAAACGTCGGAGGGCTGGGGTTACAGTGTAAATACCTGACGGCCCGTAATGTGGTGATTGCGCAGTATCTGCACGGTGACAACGGCGTGATTGGCGTTGCCGACTGCCCGCTGTTCAAAAAGGTCGAAACGGTGGTGGATTGATCACCACCGTCCGAAACCGCCGCCAAACGGCGGTTTCGCATCAATTGCGAGTAAATTTCATCTCAATCAACGCGATCGCTTTTTCGATCGCCCGCCGCGTCACCGGGTCGGCTCCGGCAGGATGGGTGGAAAAATCGATGTTTTTCAACTGACTTGCCATTTTGTCCCGCACCTCGGTTGGTGCGATAACATCAATGACATCCAGAATTTGTTTGATGACCAGTTGGCAGGCGACCAGATCGGAAGCCAATTCCTGGTCGTTGCTCAGCATGTCGGACATGGTTACTTTCCTTCTTAGTTCAGACGCCGCACAGAATACCATGCCGCCTGCCGCTTTGCCGCCCCCTGGCCGCTTACCGCTCAATTTTCAGCGCTAATACGCATTAGCCATCAAAACGCCCTGCTGAATTGGCCTATACTTGGGGCTTGAGCGCTGCGCTTGGCAGCGCATTGCAAACCCTAACCTAACGGGAGAGTGCGATGGCCAACCACAATGTGAAATCCTGGGCGACAGTGCGTGAAACGTCGGTTGAAATTGCCGAGGCAATTTTTGAGCTGGCGAAGAACGACGAAATATTGGCGCAAAAAATCTGGGAAGAAGGCAGCGATGAAGCGTTGCAAATGGCCTTCGCCAAAACCAGCGCCGATCAGCTGTACTGGGGTGAAGAAACCGTAGAACGCAAAAACGTCTGATTGGGAAGTTATCGACAAAAAGCCCGGATGAACGATACCCGTGAATTTCAGGTTGCAGCCCAAAATGCGCTAGCTTGAAACACGACGGGTATTGGCATCCAGGCTTTTTCGGTAGTCTGTCATACCCCACTGCGGGTTATATTGTGGCCAAAAATCACGGCTCTTCACCTCCCACACCTTCCGCATTGTTCATTCTCATCACCGGCGTCACCATAAAAGCGGCAACCCCCACGATTACAACCAGAGTAATAATCACTGTCATTAACATGCGATCACCCCATCAACGCTGAGTTGTCACGGCTGACTCTGTCTAGGCGGTTCGTTTCCTGCGGCCTGAACCACTTCAGTATCAGCGGTAGCGGGCAATCTCAGATTAGCCGTTTTTCCTTCCGGCTGACAAGCCACCTGATGATGGTTTTTCCGAATAATTTCGCTCTGGTGCCCGCGGGCTTTTTGTCCGGGGCGGCAAGTTGTGTATACTTCACCGCTATGTAGATCTCACACAGACGCACTGATGATACAAGAACATCACCTCTCATTAGTCTGCGCCCTCAGCAAATGGGTCGAAACTCACCTCGGTAGAGTGATCCATCTCGAAGAGCTGGCCGAGTACTCCGGCTACTCCCTGTGGCACATGCAGAAGCTGTTCAAAGAAGCGACCGGGATTTCGCTGGGCAAGTATATCCGCGAACGCCGGCTGGCCGGCGCGGTTTACCAATTACGCAGCAGCGACGCTACTATTTTTGACATTGCGCTGGATTTTGGTTTTGGTTCGCAGTCACATTTTACTTATATGTTCAGAAAGCGGTTCAACATCACGCCTTATGATTTTCGTCAGGATTTAAGCGTAGATTTGCACATTGCCCCTCCGTTGCACATCATCCATCAGAAAACCGCCTGACCGCTCTCCCGCCGCACCGGCCGGCGGGCTTAATGATGGGCAAAAATAACCACCAATATGGCAATCAACGCGGGTAGCGCCTGGACCTTAAGAATTTTACGGCTCGCCGTCAGGCCACCGAAGACGCCCGCTACCAGCACGCAGCCAAGGAAAAACAGTTGCACCGCCGGATCGGCACGCCAAACCCCCCATGCCAGCCCGGTCGCCAGAAAACCGTTATACAGCCCCTGGTTAGCCGCCAGCACGCGTGTTGCAGCCGCAAATTCCGCCGTGGTGGCGAATACGCGTCTACCGGTCGGTGCCTGCCAAAGGAACATTTCCAGGATCAGAATATACAAATGAATCGCGGCTATTAATAAGACGATAATATTAGAAAGTATTATCATTGTATTTCGTAAGGTTAATTAAGGGTTAGGTTTAATAAGTATAACCACATTCAGAAAATTGCGAATAGCCAGACATAAAAAAACCCGCCGCAGCGGGTCTATTACCTAATCATCCAGGGTTAACTTAGCGCAACAACAAGCATAGCTGCGATTGAGATCCAGAAAGCCGCCGTTGCAATAACAACATGGGATAATCTTGCACGATAGAGTACTTGGCTCATAATGACCTCACAGGCTTCTGACTAGCGGTTAGGTAACAACACTTCTTGATAGATATCTTAATCCACTGCTCCGACCAATTATTTGCGCCAGATCACTATTTGCCAGATAAACTATATTCGATCCCAAACATGGACTTTCGATCACATTAATTCAGCGTTAATAGAAAGAAATGAATAAGATCACCCCGTCGTTATAGCCGCAGGGCATCAAACATCGCTCCAGGGCAGGCGTGGTGCGGTCAAGCGCGGGCCACTATAGCCGCTAACATCCGGGAAACGGCTATTCCCCTGCTCCCAGTCATGTTGTGCCCGAGTAATATCTTGCTTACTGTGGCCGACAAAGTTCCACCAAATGAGAATCTCTTCGTTTAATGGCGCCCCACCGATTAATAATGCCCGGCAGCCCTTCTTGGCATTTAACCCGATCTGGTTAATATTCATTCCTAAATAGGCGAACTCATCAGGTGAAAATTTTTCATCATTAACCTCGAATGCACCAATAAGGGGCAAAAATCCTATTTCAAAGTCTTCCCGCAACGGTAATGGCAAATAGCCGTCGCTCTGCCACTCCAAATCAATGGCGATTAATGGCGAAAGAGTAAACACCGGAGAACGGTATTGCTCAAACTCCCCCACCAACAAAGTATGCCTCACTCCATTTTGTACCCAGGACGGCAAATCAGGATAATGATCGAAGCGCGGCGCCATATCGGCATTGTCGGCCGGCAAAGCAATCCACAGCTGCGCAGCATGCAAACGCCGCTCTTCCCCCGTTGACTGCTCGGTATGGGCGATACCTCGCCCCGCCGTCATCAGGTTGACCTGGCCCGGGCGAATCACCTGCTCGCTGCCCAGACTGTCGCGATGCAGCACCTCGCCTTCAATCATCCAGGTAAAGGTTTGCAAGCCAATATGCGGGTGTGGACCCACATCCATACCTTTAGAAGAGCCGCTGAAGACCGAAGGCCCGGCGTGGTCGAGAAAGCACCAGGCACCCACGGTACGACGTTCTCGGGTGGGTAAGGCACGGTTGATCGGGATACCGCCGACTTCGGCATTACGTGCGGTGATGCGCTGAATCTGACGCACTCCACCGACCGTTGGGCAATCACGGGAAGAAGAAGAATGGGTTGGACGGGAGTTGCTCATCGTAACGCCTCCAGAACGGCACACAGGTTGAATTAATGACGAAGCCAGCTTATCACACGGCAAGCGGCCTAAATGCAACCAGGGAGGCGGAGTCTGTCAGGATGTCTTGATATAGCAGCCTTTTACATCAACTTCGTCATGTGCATGTTTCAGATCGGAGAAATACGTCACACCAAAGAGTATTGATACGACCAACAACACGGAAACCAACAGGCCGATAAGCGCCAGCAGTTTGGTTTCGTCGTGGAGATTATGCTCCATTTTATCTCCTGTTCAGAACGGCGTCATGTCAGCCATAAAGTGACTGACAGCGTAAAAATGATCAGGGAGCAAGACGCTATCGCCAGCACAATGATGGCAAACTGCGCATCTCCCAGAGTTTCACGGTAGTTTTTGTCTTGTGAGGCATTACGTTGTTCTTTCACAAAATCTATCTTAACTCATCACGCGTAAACGTTATTGTGGTGGGATGATCGATAAAAAACTCGCTACTGCGGTTTTCTTAGATTCTGCGTCCAACGCCATTCAGACCTCAATAGTGGCAAGACGCTATCAACTTTCCTCGCCAGGGTCAATATCCCCGCGGGAGCAGAGGTGGCGTGAGTATAAAACATTCGAAAATTTTATTAAAACAAAAAAATAATTAGCAAAACTTATATTCAGGGCAATAAAAAAGCCCGACATCACATCGGGCTTCTGAACATCTTTTCTTCTTTACTGCGGAATACGCAGAACCTGTCCTGGATAAATTTTGTCCGGACTGGATAGCATGGGCTTGTTCGCTTCGAAGATCTTGTTGTACAGGTTGGCGTTACCGTACACCTCTTTCGATACCGCGCTCAGCGTGTCGCCCTTCTTGACGGTATAGAAACGGCTCTCTGCTGCAGATTGTTCCACCGACACCTTATCTTCCACACCGCTGATACCCGCCACGTTACCGATCGCCACCAGGATTTTTTCTTTCAGCTCCTGGCTGACGGCGTCTCCGGTCACCACGGCTTTACCATCGACCACCTGTACATCGACCTTATCGGTACCCGGCAGACCGGTTTTATTCAAATGCTCCTTCAGTTTGGCGCTTTGATCTTCGGCAGTCGCGTTGCCGGTCACTGTGTCCCACAGTTTTTCGCCAGCTTCTTTGACGAAGTTAAACAATCCCATATTCACTCCTTTCGATGGTTACAATGTTGCGTTCACTTAAGGCTTGTTAAGCTTAGCACTGCAAAACGGATATTCCATCGCTCCTGTGCCATTTAGCCGTTGGAGTAATCCGAAAGTGCCCTCTTTTATCGCCAATCCATCACTTTGCACCGATACCCACGCTGAAAGACGCACCGTTTTTACCTACAATAAGGGTATGGAGAGATTTGGCTCGAGGATGCAAGACGCTATGTACGCACTGGTTATGTTTGTATGTTATCTGGATGGCGGCTGCGCCGATATCGTGGTTGACGTGCTGCGCGACGAACACCAGTGCCTGGTCGTCATGAAGGAACAAAATCTGCGCCACGCAGGGTGTTTTCCGGTGGAAGACTTTATCGATGGTTTCTGGCTGCCAGCCAGTGAATATGCGCCATTGTAGGGCAGCACGCGGTTTTTCTGCTGTTTACCTCTGAGGAATTTCTGAATTCATCGGGAAAGAGGTTTATCCACGATGTTTTATGCCGCTATTTTGCTAAATTGCTTCACCCGAACGATATGGAGACGGCATCATGCCCGTATCTACTCTCTCAGACGAACATTATGAAACCTTGTTGCGCGATGTCAGCCTGGTCGTCGGCGGCGCGGTGATCCAACTGATCAATCTCAATAAGAAAGTCTCCGGCAATAATATTCTGGCCCAATTGGTCACCGAGATTGAACACGAGAAAAATCAGCAGCGCTCTGCCACTCTGCGCTCGGCTATTGAACTGATGGGCCTGGCCCCCAAAGGATAGCGCCAAAAAAAGAAGGCAGAGCTTGCGCTCTGCCTTCTCTACCGTTATCCCGACACAGGATGAAGGTAATAGCGTGGAAACTTAGAAACGATAAGTCAGGTTAACCGCGACGATATCGTCAGTGCTCAGTTTCAGCTTGTTGTCGTCATTCAACTGGTTGATTTTGTAATCAACATAGGTGTACATGTTTTTGTTGAAGTAGTAAGTCGCGCCCACTTCCACGTATTTCACCAGATCCACATCGCCAAGCCCTTCGATATCCTTGCCTTTAGACTGCACGTAGGCCAGAGACGGACGCAGACCGTTTTCGAACTGGTATTGAGCGACCATTTCGAAGTTCTGAGTTTTGTTGGCGAAACCAGACACGCCGTTAACGCTGATTGGCGTCATGTTACGGGTTTCAGCATACATAGCCGCCAGGTAAACCTGATTGGCGTCGTATTTAACCGCAGTGGTCCAGGCCGTCGCGCTGTCGCCTTTGCCGTACTGAAGTTTCTTTTGATCGCTGGTGCGGTTCGAGTCAGAGAACGCCGCCGCCACGCCGATACCTGAGCCGCCGATATCCTGGTAATCCAATGACAGACCGTAGCCGTCGCCATTTTGCTTGGTCACGCTGCGACCGTCGCCGTCGTTTTTACCCTGGTACTGTACCGCCAGGTTCAGGCCTTCCACCAACCCGAAGAAATCACGGTTACGGTAAGTCGCCAAGCCGTTGGAACGCGCGGTCATATAGTTATCGGTGTAGCTGTAAGAATCGCCGCCGAATTCCGGCAGCATGTCGGTGTAGGCTTCCGCGTCGTACACTACGCCGTAGTTGCGGCCGTAGTCGAATGAACCGTAGTTGGCGAACTTCAGACCGGCAAAGCCCAGACGGGTTTTGGTGCCTGTAGTGCCCTGCGCTTCGTCGTGGTTGGCCTGGACGTTATATTCCCACTGGCCGTAACCGGTCAGTTGGTCATTGATTTGCGTTTCGCCTTTGAAACCCAGACGGACATAAGTCTTGTCGCCATCTTCAGATTTGTCATCGCTGAAAACATGTTTGGCAGAAACGCGACCGTACAGGTCAAGTTTATTGCCATCCTTATTATAAATTTCAGCCGCGTTGGCAAAGGAGGTGATTGCCGCAAGGGCAACAGCTAAGGCTAATACACTGCGATTCATCATTTATTTTCCTAGATATTATAATTAAAAACCTGCCCATCACGCCCAATTTATGATTTGGGCTGTGATCTTTATCATTTAGTATTTTATGAGCGCCCCTAATCAGGGGCCATGTGACATTAGCATCATGAATCCAAACTTCAAAAGAAAAAGTTCATAAAATACCGTGGATAAAGCATGTTTATGTGTAACCAAATATTACAAACAAAGATGACAACAAATCATTGATTCATATTGATATTTGTCACATACCTTATAACCAAATTGGTGCATCGCACTAAATTGGTGCAATTTACTTTATTTTTGCCTACTTTATAAACGATACGGAAATAACATGAAACTTAGCGTGGTTACTAATAACGTTACTTATTTCACATTTTCATCTAAACAAAGTCACTGCGCTGATTTAGGCCATTACCCGGGTTTTAATCAGATCTTTTACAGGTTCACATAATCAATACGATTCAAAGCGCCAAAATAGTAATACCGGGGGAAATTAAATTTAAGAGATGGCAATAGTGAACAGCGGATATATAAAGAGAGGGGAGTAAACTTATTTTACAGGATAATACGCCATATTAATTAAAGGCTGCAGCTGACAACGCTACAGCCTGGCGCACACTACAGATAAAAACCGCCTTGGCGGCTGGCAGATTAATACAGCGTGCTGCGCGGCACCTCGGTCAGCACCATACCGGCACGCAGCCCAAGCGCAACGCCGGGATTGGGGAACAAAATCCACTCGCGGGCATGTTGAACCCGGTACTCCTCACCCGGTTGTTCGCACAACAAAGTACCCTGTTTAAGCTCGGTAAAGTTGGCGGTGTCGTCGCTAAGGTGCAGCCTGAAATCCTCGCTGCGCTTAATCAACGACTGCTCGACGCGGAATAGTCGCAGCTCAGCACCTGGTCGCGAAGGTAAAGGTTCACCGCTCACTACCCCCTGCAACGCACGATTAATGGCGGCAAACTGTTGCAGATCGTTGCTGCCGAACGGTTTCGCCTTGCCCAGCTCCAGCGTGCAGCTTGCAGCGCCGGCGTGTTCGCTGGAAAAATGGCTGAAGGTACCGCCAGGAGCGCTGTGGATCACCAACGCGTCCAGATCGGCAGCATCCAGCACGGCCAGCATATCCGCACTGTAGGGGCGTGTCTGGAAGGGCAAAATGCCAAAACGCGGCAGCCGCGATTCACGTATCGCCGTATGCAGATCATAATGGAAGCGCACGGTCTCTTCCCCGTCGAAAAACGCCGTTATCACCTGCTCCAGTTGCTGCGCCCGCGCGGTTTCACCACTGTGGTTAAACTCGCGATAGCGGCCGCCGAACATGCGGTTCATGTCACTGTGCAGATAACGTTTACCTGCACGTATCGCCGCCGGGTTACCCAGCACCACCAGCAGCCGCACCGCCAGCGGCCTTTCGCCCGCCAGCAGCGCATTGACCAATTGGTTCAGCAGTTCAATCGGTGCCGTTTCATTACCGTGTATCCCGGCGGAAAGCACCACCGCCTGCCGGTAAGCCTGGCGTGGAGTGATTTCCAACAGGCCTTCCCCCAGCCAGCGCCAGTGCACATTCAGGTTTTCCCCCTGGTGGTTGGCCGGGGCTTGCCCCGCCAGCGTCAGGGCCAGCAAATCAAACATGGCAACTCCGTCTATTGTTGGAAAGGATAAACCGAACCCAGCCCGAGGATAGACGTCAAAGCGTCCAGCGCGTCTCGACCTTCACGCAACAATTGCGGATCGGCCAAATCGTTTTGCGTCAGCCGATCGCGATAATAGCGATCGACCCACTCATTCAGCGTGACAAACAGCGTATCGTTCATCATCGCGCGCGGATTCACCGCCCGCAGCTCCTGCTCATTCAGCGCCACACGCAGCCTCAGGCAGGCCGGTCCGCCACCGTTACGCATACTCTCACGCAGATCGAATACCTTGATTTCATCGATCGGCCCGCCGCCGGCCACCATCTCGCTCAGATAGCGCCACACGCCGCCATGCTGACGCGACTCTTCCGGCACCACAATCATCATCTTGCCGTCAGGTTTGGTTAGAATCTGACTGTTGAACAGATAGGTCGATACCGCATCCGCCACTGAGACCTGCGCCGTCGGCACCTCAATCGTCGTCAGTTCGCTGTCCAGCGTCGCCATCTTGCGGCGCACCTCGTCCAGCGCTTGCTGCTGCTGATGAAACGCCTGCTGATGATGGAACAGCACGTTCTGGTTACTGACCGCAATCACGTCGTTATGAAACACGCCCTGGTCGATCACTGCCGGGTTTTGCTGCACAAACACGGTGTGCTGCTCATCCAATTGATGCAGCCGGGCAATCGCCTCGCCGGCCTCACGCGTCTGGCGTGCCGGGTAACGCGTCGGTGCGGTTTCGCCGCCGAACTCCTGGCGGCCATAAACAAACATCTGCACGCTGCGTTTGCCATAGTCGCCACCCAACCGATTGTGGTTGGCCGCGCCTTCGTCACCAAACAGCGCCACCTGCGGCAGGGCTTCGTGGTGGGTGAAATGACGTTCATCGTTGAAAATCGCGCGCAGCACGCCGGAGGTGGTTTCAGCCTCAATGGCGCGGTGGAATTTATTGTTCAGGTTGGCGGCGGTGAAATGCACCTTGCCATCTTTGCTGTCCGCCGAAGGCGAAACCGTGGCCGCATTGGCGGTCCACATACTCGAGGCCGAGCTGAGCGCCGACAACAAACGTGGCGACTGACGCATCGCCTGTGCCAATACGGCCTCATCGCTGCCGCTGAAGCCCAGTTTGCGCAGCATCGGCACATGCGGCCGCTCCTGCGGCGGCAAAACGCCCTGCTGAAAGCCGAGATCGGCCAGCGCCTTCATCTTCAGCAACCCCTGCTTGGCTGCCAGTTTCGGGTTAGACACGCTGTTTTGGTGCTGCGTAGAGGCCTCATTGCCAAACGACAATCCGGCGTAATGATGCGTCAGGCCCACCAGACCATCGAAATTGACTTCATATCCCGACATGTTGTTCTCCTGGGTCGAGCAGACTCGGCCCTGTTCAAAAAATCTACCCTATGAATTTCGAGTTGGCCGCGCTAGCGCGTCCATGCACTCGCGGCATTTGTACATCCCTGTACAGCATAGCCAGGCCCCCGGCCAAATAGCTGCGCCTGATAGTGCTACAGGTGGGAGTCATGCAGAGCGCCGACACGGCGTGAACCCACCCCGGGGACTCGTATCGCGCATCTCTGCGCTCAACGGTCGGCTAACCTGTAATCCCCCCGTCTGCCTCAAACTTAGGGTGTAGCGGTATTAAACGACAGCCCTGGCGACAGGCTGGCCGGCAGCGTCAAACTTTCGCTTTCCAGCGACGCCATTGGCCAGGCGCAGTAATCCGCCGCGTAGTAGGCGCTTGGGCGGTGGTTGCCCGAGGCACCCACGCCGCCGAACGGCGCAGCACTGGAGGCACCGGTCAAGGGTTTGTTCCAGTTGACGATACCGGCGCGCGCTTCCAACAGCAGTTGGTCAAACCGCTCACGCTGCGGCGACACCAGGCCGACAGACAGGCCATAGCGCGTCTGGTTGGCGATGCGTAACGCCTCGTCAAAGTCGTTATAGCGAATGACGGTGGTCAGCGGGCCAAAATATTCTTCGTCAGGCACATCACGCACGCCAGTCACATCGATAATGCCTGGGCTCAGCAGCGCGCTGCCGCTTTCCAACCGCTGCATGGTCAGCAAGGCCTTGCCGCCCAAAGACAACAGATGATGCTGCGCCGCCAGCATTTTTTCCGCCGCCGCAGAGGAGATCACCCCGCCCATGAACGGCTGCGGTTCGGCGTCCCAGCGACCGACGCGCAGAGCGCCCGCCACCTGAACCAAACGCTCGATAAAGGCATCGCCTTCGCTGCCGCGTTTCACCAGAATGCGGCGCGAACAGGTGCAACGTTGGCCGGCGGAGATAAACGCCGACTGAATCGCCAGATTGACCGCCGCATCGCGATCGTCGATCTGATCGACAATCAGCGCATTATTGCCACCCATTTCCAGCGCCAGCATCTTTTCAGGCTGCCCCGCCAACTGGCGATGCAGGTGATAGCCAGTGCCGGCGCTGCCGGTAAACAGCAGACCGTCGATATCCGCGCTGGCGGCCAGCGCCTCGCCGGTTTCACGTCCGCCCTGCACCAGGTTGATCACCCCGTTTGGCAAACCGGCCTGCTGCCATAGCTTCAGCGTTTCCTCGGCGGTCAGCGGCGTCAGCTCGCTGGGTTTAAATACCACCGTATTGCCCGCCAGCAAGGCAGGCACAATGTGGCCGTTAGGCAAATGGCCCGGGAAGTTGTAAGGCCCGAAGACCGCCAGCACGCCATGCGGCCGGTGGCGCAGCACCGAAGCGCCGTCTGCCATCGCGGTTTCGCTGATGCCGGTACGCGTCTGGTATGCCTGCAAGGAAATCGCCACTTTGCCGATCATCGCCTGCACTTCGGTCAGCGTCTCCCAGCGGGGTTTGCTGGTTTCACGGCTGATCACCGCCGCCAAATCCTGTTTATGCTCTTCCAGCAGGGCGGCAAAACGCTTTACCAACTGCTCACGCTGTTCAAACGGGGTACGGGCCCAGGCCGGGAACGCGGCGCGAGCAGCCTCGCAAGCGGCGGCGACATCACTGCCATCGGCGGCATTGGCCTGCCACAGCGTCTGGTTGTCGACCGGATCGGCCTTGCCGAATTCAGCGCCCCGGCCCTGTTGCCAGGCGCCGTTAATAAACAGTGCAGGATGTGACATTAGGCTTTCTCCTTTGAAATTAGGGGGATGACCCGCACCAAGCTGCCTTGCTCAACGCCCAGCGCCGCAGCGGTTTCCGCATTGAGATGCAGACGCTCGTCATACAGATCGGCATTGACCAGCAGTGCGCGGTAGGACTGATAATGATCGTTGGCCACCAGAAGAGCCGGCGCATCGGCGCGCATTGGCGTCTCGTCCAGCACCACTTTCACCGCGCGGCTCTCTTTGACCGCACGGATATGGTCGATTTCCGCCTCCAGCGTCGGGCCGCCGTCGAAGATATCGACATAGCCCTGATAGCGCAGGCCCTCAGATTCCAGCACCCGGCGGGCGGGAACGGTCTGCGGATGCACTTCGCCAATCACCTTTTGCGCGTCTTCGGCCAGGAAATCGACATACAGCGGGTGTTTCGGCATCAGCTCGGCGATAAACGCCTTCTGTCCGGTACCGCTCAGGTAGTCCGCCTTGGCGAACTCGATGGAAAAGAAATGGTTTCCGACGCTCTCCCAGAACGGCGAACGGCCCTCTTCATCGGAGAAACCGCGCATTTCGGCAATCAGCCGCGCGGAAAAACGCTCACGGAAAGCGGCGATAAACAGGAAGCGCACCTTCGACAGCAGCTTGCCGTTTTCGCCGTGACGGTAGTCCGGATCGAGGAACAGCGTACACAGCTCGGAATGGCCGGTGTGATCGTTGCTGAGAAACAGCGTCGGCACCGATTTATAGACGTTCAACTGTTTGGACGCGTGCACCTGGGTACCGACGCGAAAGCTGTACCAGGGTTCAGTCAGCCCAACGGCCACTTCAATCGCGCAAACCCCTACCGCCTGCTGGCGCTCGCTGTCCTCCAGCACAAACAGATAACACTGCTCGCCACGCGGAAGTTCGCCTTGCCAGGTTTTTAACGCCCGCTCAATGCGTGCCGACAAGGTATCTTCATCTTGCGGCAGGGAAGTGAGACCGATGCCGGATTTACCGGCAAGCGTCAGTAAGTCAGCCAAATCGCGACGCTCTATAGGGCGAATAATCATCATAATGCGAACCTCGTCAGAATCAGGCGGCGCCGGTTAAGGCGCAGCCTGTGTATTAGCTGCAAATCCGCGCCACGGCACGCGCGAATCGCGCCAGCCCCTCTTTCACATCCTGCTCTGGAATGATCAATGAAGGGGTAAAGCGCACCACATCCGGGCCGGCGATCAGCGCGATCACGCCCTCGTCGTTGGCCAACTGGGTAATCTGTTTTGCCTTGCCGGCATAATCCTTATTCAACTGGCAGCCAATCAGCAGGCCGCCCCCGCGGATTTCAGAGAAAATCGGGTATTGCCGGTTAATCTCGTTCAAGCCGTCGATAAACCACTGGTGGCGCTGCTTCACCCCTTCCAGCACCTCTGGCGTATTGATGATGGAGAACACCGCGCCCGCCACCGCCGTCGCCAGCGGGTTGCCGCCGTAGGTGGTACCGTGGGTGCCTACGCTCAGGGTTTTGGCCAACGCGTCGGTGGTCAGCATGGCGCCAATCGGGAAGCCGCCACCCAGTGCTTTCGCGGTGGTCAGCACGTCCGGCACTACGCCGTATTGCATGTAGGCATACAGATGACCGGTGCGGCCCACGCCGGTTTGCACTTCGTCGAAAATCAGCAACGCATCATGGCGATCGCACAGCTCACGCAAGCCCTGCAGGAAAGCGGCATCGGCCGGCAGTACGCCGCCTTCGCCCTGAATCGGCTCCACAATCACCGCGCAGGTCTGGTCGTTGATCAGCTCAGCCGCGGCAGCCAGATCGTTAAACGCCGTGTGACTGATACCGCCCGGCAGCGGCGCGAAATCTTTTGAATACTTCGGCTGGCCGCCGGCAGACACGGTGAACAGCGTCCGTCCATGGAAAGCGTTATTGAACGCCACAATCTGGTTCTTGCCGGCGTTACCGTTGTCCAGCGCACGTTTACGCGCCAGCTTCAACGCCGCTTCGTTGGCTTCCGCCCCGGAGTTGCAGAAAAACACCTTGTCGGCAAAGGTGGCGTCAATCAGCTGTTTCGCCAGTTGCAGCACGGGTTCATTGGTGTAGCCGTTGCCCAAATGCCACAGTTTCCCCGCCTGTTCCACCAGCGCCGCTTTCACCGCCGGATGCGCATGCCCCAACGCATTAACCGCGATGCCGCCGGCAAAATCGATGTAAGACTTACCTTGTTGGTCCCAGACCTGTGAACCCTCACCCCGAACCAGAATAAAATCAGCGGGGGCATAAACCGGGACCATCCAGTCGTCGAAAGACTGGCGGGTAACTGCGATTGGCTGTTCCATAATGACCTCATAACCTCAGCAAAGGCTGAATTTTGACTGTAAGGGCCGTTCCTGCCCGGATATTCCGCAACAAAACAAAAAAAACCGCGTCGTTGAATCCGCTTTTCGCCCGGTGATAACTCTGCCATCTACCGGCTATTCAGAAACAAATCTGTTACATAAAATCGGTTTTCCACTATTTCTGCCGCGTATCCGGTCCCTGAACGGGGAATAAATGTTAACGAGCAGTTAAAATACATGCCGTTTGATAAAGAGTGTAGAGCAGCTATCGTGCCAAAACGGGATTTTTGGCGAATAACGCGTTTTTTTACGTTAAAACAACGGCTTACAATGCATACTTATTCAATAATTATGCATTGGTAATGAATAATTGAAAAAATAAGGCTAAAAATCATCATTGGTCGCGAAATCCTATTCAATTGCAAAAAACTTCAATATTTCTGATCGCGCTCGCAAAAATAATTTGGCCCGATTTGCGCCCGATCACACTTTTGCCCCACCGGAGTGCAGCGAATGCACCAGAGACGAGCAATCCCGCATCAGTCAAGGCTCTGCCGGGCGGAGAACCTTTTCCCCGACGACGCATTCGCGCGCCGGATCACCGATTTGTTGAGCAGCAACTACACTGTGATTTCGACCACCCAGCGCTTGAGGAGCCATGATGTCTAAAAAAACTGTTGATCCCACCCAACCGGCGGCACAAAAGGATATTCGCGTATTTCTGGACGCGTTAAACGCCGGCGGCGGCAAACCGATGGAGCAAATGAAGCCAAAGGAGGCGCGTAAAGTGCTGGAAGGGGCGCAAAACAGCGTTGAAGTCCCGCTGTACGAAGTCGAAATCAGCGAGAAAACCATTCACGTTGAGGGGCAGGACATCCTGCTGCATCTGGTACGGCCGGCCAAAGTAAAAGAAGCGCTGCCGGTATTCATGTTCTTCCACGGCGGGGGCTGGGTGTTGGGAGACTTCCCTACTCATGAACGTTTGGTGCGCGATCTGGTGCACAGTTCCGGCGCTGCGGCGGTGTTTGTCAATTACACTCCTTCGCCGGAAGCGCATTACCCCACCGCCATCAACCAGGCCTATGCCGCCACCGAATGGGTGGCCGAATACGGCGAAAAAATCAACGTCGACGGTTCGCGGCTGGCGGTAGTCGGCAACAGCGTAGGCGGAAATATGGCGGCGGTCGTCAGCCTGATGGCCAAGGAAAAAGGCACGCCGGCGCTGCGCAGCCAGATCCTGCTGTGGCCAGTAACCCACGCCAGCTTTGATACCGACTCCTATCACCAATTCGCCGAAGGCCACTTCCTGACGCGCAATATGATGAAATGGTTCTGGGACAACTACACCACCGACAAGGCACAGCGCAAAGAGATCTACGCTTCACCGCTCAATGCCACGCTGGAACAGCTGAAAGGCTTGCCGCCGGCGCTGGTGCAGACCGCAGAGCTGGACGTACTGCGCGACGAAGGCGAAGCCTACGCCCGCCTGCTGAACGCCGCCGGGGTAGAGGTGACCTCTACCCGTTATAACGGGTTGATCCACGATTACGGTTTGCTGAACCCGATAGCCCACGTGCCGGCGGTGCACTCGGCCATTCATCAGGCCGGGCGCGCGCTGAAACACTATCTGGCTTAATCGACATAATGGCAGGCCACCCGGTGCCCGGCAGCCAGGGTACGTAACGCGGGGGCCTGTTGCCGACACTGAACGGTAGCCTGCGGGCAACGGGGGTGAAAACGGCAGCCCTGCGGCGGTTGAGCCGGGTTGGGCAGTTCCCCCCGTGCCACTGACTGCGGCTGCCGCAGCGGATCCAGGCTGGGCACCGACGCCAATAACGCCTGAGTATAAGGGTGGCGCGGCTGGCGAAACAGGCTGTCGCGATCGGCGCTCTCGACAATCTGGCCGAGATACATCACCGCCACGTCCTGACACAGATGCTCCACCACCCCGAGATCGTGCGAAATAAACAGAAAGGTTACGCCCTGCTGCTCCTGGAGATCGGAAAACAGGTTGATGATCTGCGCCTGAATCGAGACGTCGAGCGCCGAAATCGGCTCATCGGCGACGATAAATTCCGGCTGCAGGATCACCGCACGCGCAATGCCGATGCGTTGCCGCTGGCCGCCGGAGAACTCATGCGGAAAACGCCCGTAATGCTGCGCCGACAGCCCGCAGATTTCCATCGTGTCGATCACCCGGTCACGCACTTCACTTTTAGTCGCCAACCCGTGTTGCAGCAGGGCTTCACCAATAGCATCGCCAACGCGCATTCTCGGATTCAGTGAACTGTAGGGATCCTGAAACACCAGTTGCATCTTCGGGCGCATGGCGCGCAGTTGGCGTGGATTGAGCGCATCCAGCGCCTGCCCGTTAAACAGCACTTCGCCGGCGGTTTTATCATGCAGCCCCAGCAACGTGCGGCCAACGGTGGTTTTGCCGCTGCCGGATTCGCCCACCAAACCGAAAATGGTGCCTCTGCGAATGCTGAAGCTGACGTCATCCACCGCCCGCAACTGCCCGGTAGTTTGGCCGAACAGGCCATCGCGCAGCGGGAAATATTTCTTCAGCCCTTTCACTTCAACCAGGAGTTCAGCCGACATGCATGCGCCCTCCCGCATTCAGAAAGCAGGCGGATTGGCGCTGCCCATGGCCGTACAATGGCGGAATGCCATCACGACAGCGTGCGCTCACCTGCGAGCAACGATCGGCAAAAGCGCAATGGTCAGGCAAACGGGCCAGATCGGGCACCTGACCGGGGATTGAATACAGTCGGCGGCGCCGCTGCCCGGCCACCGGCCGCGAGGCCATCAGCCCCTGGGTATAAGGATGCTGCGGATTGGCCAATACCTCCCGGGTGGCACCCTGCTCGACAATGCGCCCGGCGTACATCACCACCAACCGATCGGCCATCTGAGCGATGACCCCAAGATCGTGGGTGATCAGCATCATCGCCATATTGTGTCTTTGCGCTTGTTCACGCAGCAGCGCCAGGATTTGCGCCTGTACAGTGACGTCGAGTGCCGTGGTCGGCTCGTCGGCAATCAGCAACGCCGGGCGGCAACTGATGGCCATGGCGATCATGATGCGTTGCAACATGCCGCCGGAAAGCTGGTGCGGGTAGCTGGTCATCAGCTGTTCTGCACGCGCCAATCCCACTTCCGTAATCAATGCCGTCGCTTCCCGCCAGGCGGCCTTCGGCGCTGCCCCCCGGTGGCGGATCAGCGGCTCAACCAGTTGCTCGCCAATGGTCAACACCGGGTTCAACGCGCTCATCGGTTCCTGGAAGATCATCGCCAAGCGGTTGCCGCGCAAATCGGCCATCTGCTGTGGCCGCAGTTTCAGCAAATCCTGGCCGTCAAAATAAATCTCGCCACCGTCGATCTGCGCCAGCGGCTGCGGCAACAACCCCATCATCGCCAGAGCGGTGACGCTTTTGCCACAGCCGGACTCGCCAACCACGCCCAACGTCTGCCCGGCGTGCAATTCGAAACTCACCTGCTGCACTGCCCGCACCCGGCCCTGTTCGCCGTTGAAGGCCACCGACAGTTGATTAAAGGCTACCAGCGGTTGGCTCATCGTCTTACCCCGTTCATTTTCGGATCGAGCGCGTCCCGCAGGCCGTCACCCAGAATGTTAATCGCCACTACGGTGATGAAAATCGCCAGGCCCGGCGGCATCCACAGCCAGGGGCGGCGCTGAAAATCGATCAGGCTGTTGGCGGCATCCATCATATTGCCCCACGACGGCGTCGGCGGTACCACACCCAGCCCCAGATAGCTGAGCGCCGATTCGCTGAGAATGGCATTGGCCACTCCCATGGTTGCCACCACCACCAGGATCGGGACGGTATTCGGCAGCAGATGGCCAAAAATACGCCGCCGGGTGGACAGCCCCAGCACTTCGGTCGCCAGCATGAAATCGCGCTCGCGCAGCGACAGGATCTGGCCGCGCACCAGCCGCGCCAGCGAAGGCCAACCCAACAGGCTGAGCATGATCATCACCATGTAAATGCGGTAATCCGGCGAGACGTCCAGCTCGGACAACATCGCTCCCATAATGATCAGCAGCGGCAGGCTGGGGATGGTCATCAGCAGATCGGCAAAGCGCATGATCAGCTTGTCCACGATGCCGCCCAGATAGCCGGATAACGCCCCCAACAGGTAGCCGAGCGTCACCGACAGCAGCATCGACACCAGGCCGATGGTCAGCGAGATGCGCCCCGCCAGCAGCAGGCGGGTGTAAATATCGCGACCGAGAAAATCGGTACCCAGCCAGTGCGCGGCATTGGGTGCCTGATTAATGTTCAGCGCATCCCCGGCATCGTCCTGCCACGGCGACAGCATCGGCCCCAAAATGCACAGCACTGCCAGTATCAGCAGCAACAACAGCGAGGCCATCGCCAACCGATGGCGCCGCAAGCGTTGCCAGGCCTGTGCGGTCGGCGGTGGCGACAACTGTGCCAGCGCCGGAAGTTGCGCCTGCCGCCAGCGGCGACGGCGACCAAAAAACAGCGTTGCCAACATGTTTACCTCAAACGAATTCGTGGGTCGGCATAGGCGTACAGAATGTCCGCCAGCAGGTTGCCCAAAATGGTCAGCACCGCCAGAAACAGCGTAAAGCCCATCAGCACCGGATAGTCGCGCGCGGCCAGCGAGTCGATGTGGATATGTCCCGCCCCCGGCCAGTTGAAGATCTTTTCGGTGATCAGCGCACCGGAAAACAGCGCCGGCAACTCAAACCCCAACAGCGTGATGATCGGCAACAACGCATTGCGCAGCGCATGTTTGACGATCACCGTTTTTTCTTTAAGCCCTTTGGCGCGCGCGGTGCGGATATAGTCCATCCGGATAACGTCCAACATGCTGGCGCGGAAATAGCGCGTCAGGGTACCGGCTTGCAGCATCACCAGAGCCAGTACCGGCAACAGCAGGTGCGCCGCCACTTCCAACACCCACGCCAGCCCGGTCGCCTCGCTGCCGGTGCGCAGCATGCCGCCCGCCGGCAACCAGTGCAGATCGACGGCGAACCATTTAATCAACAGCAGGCAGAGGAAAAAGGTCGGAAATGACATGGCGCCGAACACCGCGACGGTGACCAGATGATCGAACAGCGAATAGGGTTTCATCGCCGAAACCACACCCACCGCCAGCGCGATGCCCCAGTACAGCACCAGGGCTACCGAAGCCAGCAGGAACGAGTTCCAGATGTACTGGTTCAACAGCGTGCTGACCGGGATTTGGTATTGCAGCGAAAAGCCGAGGTTGCCTTGCAGCAACTGGCCGAGCCAGTGCCAATAGCGGATAAGCAACGGCTGGTCCAGCCCATACAGCGCCCGCAGCTCGGCGGCACGCTGCGGCGTCAGGTTGATGTTGCCGTCGATAAAGTCGCCGGGGGTCAGCGCGAAGATAAAGAAAATCAGCAATGACGCCAGCAGCATCATCGGAATGGTTTGCAGCAGGCGGCGCAGGATAAAATTTCTCATGGTGTTTTCCGTCACCGCCGCGCGGGATAGCGCGGCGGTATCTTGCCGTTACTGAACCCGTTTTACGTCCGGCAGGCTGCCGGTCAGGCCGTTGTACACGTCCGGTTTAAAACCGGTTACGCGGGCGCTGCTGGCGCTGAGGATTTTGCGGTTGCCCAACAGGATCACCGGCGGATCTTCGGCCAAGACCTGATACAGCTGGTGATAGAGCGGTTTGCGCTGCCCGATATCCAGGGTAGCGTTGGCCTGGCCGATCAGTTTGTCTACCTGCGGGTTGTTATAGCCGGTTTCACTCACCTGGCTGATAAAATCGCGCACCCCGTCATGCGGATCATTCAGGGTACTGGTGCTGAGCGACGCCAGGTCATAATTGCCCGCCTTGCGTTGCGCCAATAAGGCGTTGAAATCCAGTACCTGTGGCTTCAGCAGCACGCCAATCTGCCGGTAGTTGTCTTTGGCGATCGGCACCAGCGCGTCATTCAGCAACTTTTTGGTCACCAGCAGCGTCAGTTCCAGTTTTTTGCCGTCTTTTTGGCGAATGCCGTCCGCGCCCGGTGTCCAGCCGGCCTGATCCAGCAGTTGCTTCGCTTTGTTGACGTCGTAGGCGTACGCGTTGATACCCTGCGGATCGTAAGCCCAGGAAACGGGAGAGATCGGCTGATTAGCCACCGTGCCGTATCCCTGATACACCACGGTAATCAGCTTTTGGCGGTCCAGCCCATAGATTAAAGCCTGCCGCACGCGCACATCCTGCAACGCCGGCCGCTTAAAGTTGAAATCGATACGGCTGTAGTCGCTGGAGCTGTACAGATTGATGTTGGCAAAGCCGAGCAGCTTCAACTGTTCAATATCGTCCGGCTTGGCGGTGAAGGCGTCGTAGTCGGTTTCGCCGGTCTGGAACAGCTGGAAGTTGGTGGCCGGGTTGGTCACGCGGTAAATAAAGCGCGCCACGGCTGGCGGACCGAGGTAGAAGTTCGGGTTGGCATGGAAACGGATCTCCTGTCCCGGTACATATTTATCGTAAATATAAGGGCCGTTGCCCAACGGCTTGCCGTTCAGTGCGCGCACGCTCTCCAGCTTGCCGCGCTGGTAATCCTTGCCGTAATAGGCTTTCGACAGCACCGGCCCGCCGATCAGTTGCAAGGTAGTGGCCCCCGGCTGGGTGGTGGTGATTTGAATAGTGCGATCGTCGACAACCTTCAGCCCGCTGATGCTCGGCGCGGTGCCGTTTTTATACTCCGCCCCGCCCTGGATGTGCGCCGGGGCAATGTCGGTGTCGCCGTCATAGGCCGGATCGTGCAGCAGCGTCAGGGTAAAGGCGATATCTTCCGCTTTTATCGGCGATCCGTCGCTGTAGACCAGGTTGGGGCGCAGCTTGAGGGTATACACCAGGTTGTCCGGGCTGATCTGCCAGGATTCTGCCAGCTTCGCCACCGGTTTGCCCTGGCTGTCCAGGCCAATCAGCCGGGTGAAGATCACGTCGGTAACGTTCTCGTCCCAGCCGTTGGTAAACAGATAAGGGTTAAAATTGCCCTGCGGCTCGAGAATACCGGCCACCACGGTGTCTTTACGCAGCTTGGCCGCCGCCGGTACCTGGCTTGCGTCGGTGGCCGGGGTAATGCCTTCCGCCAGGGGTTCCGCCTGCGCGCTGAATGTCAGGCCCAGGGCACAGGCCAGCGCCAATGGCGTCAACCGTTTTTGCAACAGTTTGTTTATCTTGTTTTTTATTCCACTCACCCACTGCCCCTTCTCTGCCCGTTGATAAAATGTGACAAAATTTATCGCAGAGTAATGGGCGGCCGTAGGGCTGTCTAACAACGAAACCGGCATTCCATTGCCGGATAAAGCATTATGAATTTTTCTATTGCGATGCTTACCCGCGCGGCGCCACTCAGCCTGCCGGCTCAAGCTGCCGGATAAGTTTTGCTAAGGTTTTGATCGCTGCCTCGTGTTTGTCGCTCCAGTCAAAAGAGGCGTTCAGGCGGAAGCAGTGGTTGAAATGATTGCCGGTGGTGAACATTCTGCCCGGCGCGATGCTCACCCCCAGCGCCAACGCACGCTGGTAAAGCTCCATCGACGACAGCGCAGGATCCAGCTCAAGCCACAGAAAGTAGCCGCCATCGGGCTGGCTGACCTTCACGGTGGGCGGAAAATGGTGGGCAATCGCCTGGCGCATCCTGCTCTGGCGCTGAGCCAGCAACCGCCGCAAACGCCGCAGGTGGGTATCGTAGCCACCGTGCAGCAGGTAGTCGGCAATCGCCATCTGGGTCGGCACGCTGGTCGATACGGTGCTCATCAGCTGCAACCGCTGGATCTGCTGCGCGTAGCGCCCCGCCGCCACCCAGCCGACGCGAAACCCCGGCGCCAGGCATTTGGAAAACGACGAGCAGTGCAGGATCTGGCCGCCGTTGTCCAGCGCCTTGGCCGGCAGCGGCCGTTCTGCACTGAAGTACAGCTCACCGTAAACATCGTCCTCAATCAACGAAATCTGCCGTTCGCGCAGCAAGGACACCAGCCGCTGCTTGTTCTCGTCCGGCATGGTGGCACCCAGCGGGTTCTGAAAGTGGGTCATCAGCCAGCAGGCCTTGATCGGATACTGCTCCAGCGCCTGCTCCAGCGCGTCCAGATCGATACCGTCCTGCGGATGGGTGGCGATTGCCACCGCCTTCAGCCGCAGCCGTTCGAGCGCCTGCAACGCGCCGTAAAAGGCCGGCGATTCAATCGCCACGTAATCGCCCGGCTGGGTCACCGCCTGCAGGCTGAGGCTCAGCGATTCCATTGCACCGGCGGTAATCACTATCTCGTCGGGCGCCACCTGCATGCCGCTCAACGCATAACGCTGGGCGATGTTACGCCGCAGCGCATCGTTGCCGGGCGGCAGGTTGGCCAGCGAACTGTGCGGCGTGAACTTGCGCGCCACGCTGCTCAACGCCCGCGCCAGCTTCGGTTGGGCAAACAGCGTGGCGTCGGGAAACGCGGAACCGAAAGGCACGATTTCCGGATCTTTGCACGCCTGCAGCACGTCGAAAACAAAGGTGTTGATATCCACCTGCTCGCTCAACAACATCTTCTCGCCACGCACCGGCTGCGGCAGCGGCTGTGGGCGCGCGGCCACATAGTAGCCTGACTGCGGCCGCGCGACGATCCAGCCCTGGCTTTCCAGCAATTGATACGACTGCACCACCGTCATCAAACTGAGACCGGCGCGTTTGCCGCTTTCGCGTAGCGACGGCAGCTTGTCCCCCGCCCGCCACACCCGGTTCTGAATTTGTTCGCGAATCTGTTGCGCAAGCTGCTCGTATCTGGTCATAAGCCCTAACTGTTATATAAAAAAGTGAAATAACTGTCACTATTATAGTCACTGTACTCCGTGATTAACTTAACGCCAAGCTTTCACCAGAAAAATTACCGCTATACTGAAGAGGTTATTTTATGTTCAACCCAAGGAGGCGCCATGCTGGGTCTTGATGCACTGGAACTTGCCAGAATACAGTTCGCCTTCACTGTCTCTTTCCATATCCTTTTTCCCGCCATCACCATCGGCCTGGCCAGTTATCTGGCCGTGCTGGAAGGCATGTGGCTGAAAACGCGCAATGAAGCCTACCGCGATCTGTACCATTTCTGGTCCAAGATTTTCGCCGTCAACTTCGGCATGGGCGTGGTTTCCGGTCTGGTGATGGCTTACCAGTTCGGCACCAACTGGAGCTTCTTCTCCGAGTTCGCCGGCAGCATAACCGGCCCGCTGCTGACCTATGAAGTGCTCACCGCCTTCTTCCTTGAGGCCGGTTTCCTGGGGGTGATGCTGTTCGGCTGGAACCGCGTCGGCCCTGGTCTGCACTTCTTCGCTACCTGCATGGTAGCCCTCGGCACGCTGATTTCCACTTTCTGGATCCTGGCTTCCAACAGCTGGATGCAAACCCCGCAGGGGCACGAAATCATCAACGGCCAGGTGGTGCCGGTCGACTGGCTTAAGGTGATCTTTAACCCATCGTTCCCGTACCGTCTGTTGCACATGTCGACCGCCGCTTTCCTGTCCTCGGCCTTCTTTGTCGGTGCTTCCGCCGCCTGGCACCTGCTGCGCGGGCGTGATACGCCGGCCATGCGCAAAATGCTGTCGATGGCGATGTGGATGGCGCTGATCGTCGCACCGGTGCAGGCGATGATCGGCGATGCCCACGGTCTGAATACGCTGAAACATCAGCCGGCGAAGATCGCCGCCATTGAAGGCCACTGGGAAAACCCGCCTGGCGAGGCCACACCGCTGATCCTGTTCGGCTGGCCGGATATGCAGCGCGAAGAAACGCGTTTCAAACTGGAGGTGCCTTATCTCGGTAGCCTGATACTGACCCACAGCCTGACCGAGCAGGTGCCGGCGCTGAAATCCTTCCCGCCGGAAGATCGCCCGAACTCCACCGTGGTGTTCTGGACGTTCCGCATCATGGTGGCGCTCGGCATGCTGATGATCCTCGCCGGGGTATGGAGCCTGTGGCTGCGCTGGCGCGGCGGGCTGTACCAGTCACGGCCATTCCTCTATTTCATCCTGTGGATGGGGCCTTCCGGGCTGCTGGCGCTGCTGGCGGGCTGGTTCACCACCGAAATCGGGCGGCAGCCGTGGGTGGTGTATGGCCTGTTGCGCACCAAGGACGCCGTTTCTGCGCACGGCGACCTGCACATGAGCATCAGCCTGCTGGCGTTTATCGTCGTTTACTGTTCGGTGTTCGGCGTGGGGTATTCCTACATGATGCGCTTGATCCGTAAAGGACCGCAACAGCATGAACATAAAGAAGATGACACCGAAGGCCGGCCGGCGCGTCCGCTGTCTGCGGTGAAAGAAACTCTGGATGACAGGAGCTGAGCATGGGCATCGATCTTCCGCTGATTTGGTTTGTGATCATCGTGTTCAGCACCATGATGTACGTGGTAATGGACGGCTTTGATTTGGGTATCGGCATCCTGTTCCCGTGGGTTAAGGACAGCGGTGACCGCGATGTGATGATGAACACCGTCGCCCCGGTCTGGGACGGCAACGAAACCTGGTTGGTGTTGGGCGGTGCGGCGCTGTTCGGCGCCTTCCCGCTGGCTTACGCGGTGATCCTCGACGCGCTGGCTATCCCGCTGACGCTGATGCTGTTCGGGCTGATCTTCCGCGGCGTAGCCTTTGAGTTCCGCTTCAAGGCGACCGAAGAGAAGCGCCACATCTGGGACAAGGCGTTTATCTGGGGTTCGATCTTCGCCACCTTCAGCCAGGGAGTCGTGGTGGGTGCCATCATCAACGGTTTTCCGGTCAGCGGTCGCAGCTATGCCGGCGGAGCCCTGGACTGGCTGACGCCGTTCGCGCTGTTTTGCGGGCTGGGATTGGTGGTGACCTATGCGCTGCTGGGTTGCACCTGGCTGGTAATGAAAACCGCCGGTGACCTGCAGGCGCGCATGTACCGGCTGGCGACGCCGTTGCTGGCGACGTTGCTGCTGGTGCTGGCGGTGGTCAGTATCTGGACGCCGATTGCTCACCCGGAGATCGCCGGCCGCTGGTTTACGCTGCCAAACCTGTTCATGCTGCTGCCGGTGCCGGTACTGGTGCTGCTCAGCGCCTGGGGCATCCAGCGCGGGGTGAAACGCGGCGCGCACTATTCGCCGTTTATGCTGACCCTGCTGCTGGTATTCCTCGGCCTGAGCGGATTGGGCATCAGCATCTGGCCGCTGTTGATCCCTCCGTCCATCACGCTGTGGGACGCGGCCGCCCCGCCGCAAAGCCTTGGCTTTATGCTGGTTGGCGCGTTGTTTATCATCCCGATTATTTTGGTTTACACCTTCTGGAGCTACTACGTATTCCGGGGCAAGGTCAGCCATGAACATGGCTATCACTGATGAGGGAGGAGAGCATGAACGATAAAACAGCAACCGCACCCACTCCCTGGTGGAAACGCGTCGGCTGGCTGGTGATCATCTGGAGCGCCAGCGTGCTGGGGTTGTTCCTGGTCGCCTCGCTGTTCCGCCTGCTGATGACCGCGGCGGGCATGAAGTCGCACTGACCGATAGGGTTTATCGGGTCGCGCTGTTAGGAAAGTAAAAGGAAATCACCAGCGTGACCAAAGGCAAGGCACCGATCTTCAACAGCTCGAACACTTGCCTGATAGGCTCGCTTTGATCCCAATAAGCGTAGGCAATAAAAACGCCCACGCTTATCACAAAAATACCGTACAGCACCAGGCGCGCCAACCGCAGCCGCTCCATTTCGTCAAACACCAACACCTGTCCCAGGTAAACTCTGCCAGCCTCATCCCGCAGATTTGTGTCTTCTGCGCTCATGGAAAGATCCCCACGACTTGCCCTACGGCCTCCAGCTGTTCTCCCTTCTCTCGCACGATGCCAAGGGACGTCCCATCCTGTTTCATCCAGTGCTTGTCGGCAATGGCGATCAGCGCAAAAGCCATCTTGATCACATCGGTTTTCTCCATCCCATGACGCCGGGCTATATCGTTTAGATCATCATCAATCTTATTTGATAAACGAATCGGCAAACTACGCATATTCCACCTCCTGTGGCTGTCCGTCAGTGGTATAGAGTCTACTTTACCGGCACACATCGTTCAATTAGTGAACTGCGTAACGTCTCGCAAATTCAGCAGGTTGCGACAACATCATGACTCGGACGGCTTTCGCCCCATCTCGCTGAGGAAACGCTGCTGTAACCGCAGCAACTCCCCCAGTTCAAGCACCCGATAGTCGATACCATAGCGCGGCGCCACCTCGGCAATGATGCGGCTCAACGCCGGATAATGCCGGTGGCTCCAGTGCGGGAACAGGTGATGCGTCAGATGCAGATTCGCCCCGCCCAGCCAATACCCCAGCCAGCGCGGCCGGGTGCACCAGTCAAAGGTGGTGGCGAACACGTGGTGATACCTGCCGTGCGGCAACCCCCCGTGTTCCGGTGCCTGATAAAATTTCGCCTTGGCCCAGTGGGTACCGATGATCAGCATCACGAACAGCAGAGAAGAGAGCATCTGGCTCAGCAGATAAACCAGCAGGATCTCGCTGATGCCGATCTCCGGTGGCAGCAGATAACCCGGGATCGCCAGCGCCAGAAGAAAATGCGCCGCTTTACCCGCCAGAAAAATGCCCCAGCCGTGCACCCCTTGCTGCGCCATCCGTGCCGCCACCCGGGTTCTTCCCGCCCGATCCAGCCAGTCGAACAGCCAGATGTAATACGGGAAGGTCATGGCCGCCACCAACGGCCAGTAATATCGCTGTGCGCGCATAAAGGGTTTCCAGCGCTGGAACGGCGTCTGCCGCAGCACGCCGTTGGCGTCGATATCGGGATCGTAGTGTTCGATATTGTTATGCGCATGATGAAAAATAACGTGCCGCACCCGCCAGCAATCAGAGTCCAGCCCGAGTGGAATGCTGACCAGGCCGTTCAACCAGCGGTTGGCCCAGGGCCGTTTGAAAAACGCGTTGTGCGAAGCATCGTGCACCACGTTTACCGTCAGAAACATGCCGATAAAGATAAAACCGAAATAGCAGGCGAAATAGGCCCAGACGTTCCGCTGCTGCAGGCCAACAACATAACAGAACGCGCACAGCGCCAGCAGCACCGCCACCTTTGCCAACATGCCGACATCGGCAAAACGGTGGTCACGATTGACGGCCAGATAGTCATGGGCCGCCTGCATCAATGCACGATGCAGCCCGGTGTCATCGCGCCGAAAAGCCAGCGGACGCAGCGGCTTCATGGCTGCCCCATGCGGCGTAAAAACTGCTGTTGTTGCGCCAGCAGTTCGCGATAGCCGATACAGCGGTATTCCATGCCGTGCTGTGCGGCCAACTGCGCCACAATGTTAGCCAGCGCCGGATAATGGCGATGATTCCAGCCGGGGAACAGATGGTGGGTCAGGTGATAATTCAGCCCGCCGGTCAAATGTTGCAGCCAGCGTGGGGATGTCTGCCAGTCGCAGGCGGTGGCGAAATTGTGTCGATACCAGCCGTGCGGCATGCTCGCACCCTCAGGTGCAGGGTAAAACTCGGCCTGCGCCCAGTGGGTGCCCAGTAACAAGAACACCACCAACAGCGAGGCGCACATCTGGCTGAGCGCATAGGTCAGCAACACCCACGGCCAGCCAATGCCATTGTGCTGGCACAGCACCAGCGGCACGGCCAACACCAACAGCAGATGCCCCATCTTGCACAGGACAAACACCGCCCAGCCGCCGCGCCCCGGCAAAATGTTCTTTTCATGCAACGGGGTTCTGCCCAGGCGATCCGACCAGTCAAAAATCCAGGCGATATAAGGCAAGGAGAGCGCGGCGATCAGCGGCCAGTAAAGATGCTGATAACGCATATGTTTGCGCCAGCGCTGGAACGGCGTCTGGCGGAAGAAACCGTTCTCTTCGGTATCCAGATCATAATGTTCAACGTTGGCGTAAACATGGTGATACTCCACATGGCGTACCCGCCAGTAATCCGGATCCACCCCGAGCGGCAGCGTCACCAGCCGCCCCACCAGGCGGTTAGCCCAGGGGGCGCGCAGGAAGGCATTGTGCGAGGCATCGTGATTCACATTAACGTTAAGCAGCATCCCCATCATCACAAACAGGAAATAGCAGCCGAAAAACGCCCACGCCTGTTGTTGCATCAGCGCCAGGGCATAAAAACCGGCGCACAACGCCAGCAGCAGTGCCGCCAACGCCAGCCGCCAAGCGTCGGCGTAGCGATGATCATCCGCCAGATAAGCATGCGCCGCACGTTTAAGCGCACGATGAAACGCCTGTTCCCCGGCAGCGGGAAAACTCAGCGGCGGGAGGGTGTCAGCCATCGGATTTCTCCTCCGGGACAGGTGCCGCTTTCCGCCCCCAGCCCAACGCCACGCACAGGGCATGCAGCGCGGTAGCCGCCATGGTGATGTGCCAATAGCGTTGCGACCAGCCAAGATAACCAATAAACAGCAGCGCAATCCCCAACGTCACCGACAACCAAGCGATAATTGCCCAGCCGCGCCCTTCCGACATCCCTCCCAACGCGACAGATCCCAGTGCCAGCAACGCCAGCAGCGCCATTTGCGGCCAGTGAATATCAGCGTAGCCGTAGCCATACTGGTAGACATAGCCAATCACCAGGGTAAATAGCAGCATCGCGCCGCTGAACAGGCTGAATGCCGAACAGCGGAAGCGCTCGCTCGCCGCTGCCGGGCGCCACGCAAGGCGGAAATAACGCAGGAAAGGCAGGTTACTGGCCCAAAACGGGTTGGCGGACGCTTTATCCCCACTGACACCATAGACAAACGGCGTTTCAGGCAGGCTCGGGCAAAACGTGCCGAACAGCTTGTCCCAGAAAATAAAGCTGCCACCGAAGTTCTTGTTCGAATAGGCCAAGTCTTTGACATGATGCACCCGGTGGTGGGCCGGAGTGACCAGAATGTTCTCCAGCACGCCAAGCCGGGGCGTCAGAGCATTATGGTTAAACAGCTGGATGCCGTAATGCAGGATCGAAACCGTGACAAACACCGTCAGCGGCACGCCCATCAGCGCCAGCACTAAAAAGAACGGTATCGAGGTCAGCGACGAATACCAGGAGTTACGTACCCCCAGCGACAGATTGAAATGCTCGCCCTGATGATGCACCACGTGTACCGCCCATAACACCCGCAAATAGTGGTGCAAGCGGTGCAGCCAGTAAAAGCCGAAATCCCACGCCAGCAGCGCAAACAGCCACATCAACAATGGCGGCCAGGCATCCAGCAGGCCTAAGCTGAAATGCGCGGCCACATAGCCGTAGCAGGTGATCTCCAGCCCGCGAAACAGCCACAGCATGATATGACCGGAATTCAAATTGAACACCACGTCATGCCAGTTAACCCGCTGCCGTTGCACCCACTGCAATACCCAGGCTTCGCCGACGACGACCAACAGCATGAACACTATAGGCATGGCCAAATCGCTCATCCCGCGTCTCCTTTCACCGCATATCGCCGGGCACCTTTAATGCGCAGGGCCAGCCAGCCGGCCAGCAATGCCAGTAGCGCCCCGCAGGCCAGATCGACAAACAAATGGCGGCGCAATTGCAAAATTGAAACGGCGATCGCCACCGCCCAAACCACGAAAAATGCCGTCCTCAGCTTACGTTTCCAGTCACTGAGCGCCCAAACCGCCAGCACCGTCAGCGCCATATGCAACGAGGGCAGGCAATTTTGCGGTGAATCTACCCCAATCAGTGCCGCCAGCACGTCGGAACTTGCACCGGTGCCGCTATCCACCGGGTACGCCATGGTGGTCGGCCACAGCAGATATATAGCGCCAGCCCCCAGGGCGGTCAGCTGCATGGCCGTTGCCAGCCATTTAACCCGATGAATCGGTGCCAACAAATAACCCAGCGGAATGAGGATAAAGAAAGACAGGTATAGCCAAATGGCGGCCGGGCTAAAGGGGATCCAGCGATCAATAGCCGAAGGCGATATCAGTTTTCCCGCCCCCTGCCACCGATCGGTGCTGGAATAAATCACCCCGACAAATCCCCAGCCCAACAACATTTGCCCTAGCCGAAACAGGATTATTTTCATGCTATCTCCGCCAAACGGATGATCCGCCGTCTTTTTCGATCGAATTCCGGCATCACCGCCTGTACCGTCAATTGCCACTCCAGCAGGTCGGTAGCAATGCCTTGTTCGCCGAGCACGTTGACCAGGTGCACCTGACAATGCGCCAACTCATCCTGGGTACAATCGGCAATCAATTGCAAACGCCGTCGTGCGTGTTGAATCAGCCGATAATCGCTGGTTAGCGGCAACGCATTGGCGATGGCCCGGCTGCACAAGTCGGCGAAGATCACCTTGAGTCGCTGCTGCCTATCCGGCAGAACCAGTTGATCGTCCCTGCGCCCTTCAATGCGGGCAAGCGCCATCGTCGGCTGCCCGCACGGGCAAGGTTCGGGCCGCCTGACCAGCACGTCATCCAGCCGATAACGCACTATCGGCTGGGTGCTGCGGGTAAAATCGGTGATCAGCGGCGTAAAGCGGTGCTCATCGAGCCACTGCGGTTCAATATGCAAAAACTCTTCGTTCAGATGCAGCGTGCCGTGCGCGCAGGTGGCGGCCAGGAAGCCCTCGGTGGCCTGATACACCTCGCCCACCGTCGGAAAAACCTGCGCCAGCAAGCGGCGATCCTGTTCCTCCAATACCTCCGCCACCGAAATCACTTTTTTAACGTTGAGGACGATCTGTTTATTCAGCACCGCCAAAGCCAGCGCGCGCAGTACCTGGGCCGGTGCCACAATCAGGGTGGGGGCCTGCTGTTCCAGGCGCGGCAACTGTGCGCTAAACGGGGCAAACAGGTCATAGAACTCCAGGCTCAGCCAGCGATTATTGACACTCTGATAGAGGTTATTGTCCGCACGCAAAAACAGCGCGACGCGTTCGCCCGCAAACAGCCCATCCGGCAGCATCTTCGCCAACATGCCGCCGGCCCAGACTTGCTGCTCGCGCGGACCGACGACGAAAATGCCGCGCTGACCAGAAGTGCCAGAAGACAACCCAACGCTGTATTTACCGATTTTCGGCGTGAAATCCCGCTCAGTCTCGCTGCGCTGCGCGCAGGCGAGCAACGTGTCGCGCTGCAACCCGGCGGTATTCATTTGGTCGAACTGCGCCATCATCAGCGCCTTGTCCATCAGCGGCCAGGCGGCGATCGGTTGCCGGCTGAAGTGCCTGAAGTAAGGGCTTCTCGCCAGCACCCGGCGGGCGAAGACGGTAAGCCGTTTGGCCTGATGCGCCTCCAGTGCCGCGCGATCGGCAAAAATCAAGCGCCGGGCGCGAAAATAGTGCCACAGCGTCATTAACGGGATCATAGATCCCCCTCGTGGCACAGAAGAATGTTCACGTCGCCACCCGCCCAAAGCTGATTCAGCCGTTCCAGCGTGCGGTAATACTCCCTGGGATCGTCCATCACCAGATTGGCCAGCACCGAAGGCCCACGCAATTGTCGGTAGTTCGATGGCGACCAGGCGGCGTCGCTGGCCAACAGCGTCCAGCCGCTCTCGGTGAGGATAAATGCGCCGATATGGCCCGCCGCGTGACCGGGTAACGGCACCAGCAGGATCTGCCCTTCGCTGCCCGGCAGCGCATATCCCCAATCAAAAGGTGCCAGTTGTGCAGGCAAACTCACCTGCGGAAAACCCTCGATAAATTGCAGGCCGCTCTCGAAATCGTCGGGGATCAAACCAGGGATAAAAGCGCGTTTTAACGCAGCGAAGCCACGCAGCATGCGGGTTTGCTGCCAGCCTTCACCAGAGCAGATAAACTCGAGATGATTAAAATCGCGCAACCCGGCAATGTGATCGGCATGAAAGTGCGAAACAATCAGCGCCTGAATATCATTGGCGGCATAACCGGCGCCGCGCAACTGCTGCGCCAGCGACTCTGCGGGATCGAAATAGACCGGCGTCATATGGCGGTACAGGCGAAAAATGCCCGACTGCGTCTGCTGCTGGAAATAATGCGCATAACCGGTATCCCAGAGCCAGCGGCGGTTCCCTACCTCCAGCAGGTAAGCGCGTGCCGGGAATTTACACACCCGCAAACCCGCCCCGCGCAGCGCCATGCAACCAATGTGAGTGCAGTAGCCCACTTCAAAGGCAGTGATCTTAGCCATCGTTCAACCTCCTAAGCCACTCGCCGGTCAGGCGGATCCCCTCCTCCATCGAATAGCGCGGCCGATAGCCCAGCTCTTCCACGGCGCGGATTTGGCTCAGCGTCATATCGAAATGCACCGCCGCCACACTGTAACGTGTCAGCAGCGGTTCTTTGCCGGTAAAGCGAGCCAGCAGTTCAAGCCCACCGGCCAACGCGTAAAGCAACGGATAGGGTACCGCTTGCAGTCTATAGTTAAGCCCCAGTTGCTGGTGCAACAAGGCATGCAGCATGTCCGCCAGCCGCTGCGGCTGGTGATTGGTGATGTTGTAAACCGCGCCTGATGCCAAGCGGCTCTGGCGGCTGGCCAGGTCCATCGCATGCACCACGTTCAACACAAACGTCAGGTCCAGCATCGCCCGTCCGCCGCTGGGCAACCGCAGCACACCGCCATCACGCTCGAGCTGTTGCAACAACCTCGGCACAATCACCCGATCGTGCGGCCCAAACAGACCTCTGGGGCGCAGAATAACGTAAGTGGTTTGCGGGTAGTTTGGTACCAGGGCCTGCAACTGCTGCTCGGCGGCATACTTGCTGCCGGCATAATGGTTGGCGAAACGTCGGGCACGGTAACTCTCATCAACATCCTGATGCGGGCGAAAATCGAAGTAAATCGCCGGGGTGGAAATATGAATAAAGCGCCGGATGCCGCACTGACCGGCCGCCTCCGCCAGTTTTTCCGTCGCGGTGGCATTGGCCTGATAGAACTCGTCTTTGCCGCCCCAGGGTGAAGATTTTGCCGCACAGTGCCAAACCCAATCGCAGTCGGCCATCAGTTGTCGACACTGTTCCGCCGTGGCCTGCGCCAAATCCAGCGGGGAAAACTCGGCACCCAATTGACGCAACCTCTGCCCAGCCAGGCTATCGCGCCCGCTGGCGCGCACCTGATGCCCCGCTTCCAGCAGCCACTGCGCCGCATTGCGCCCCAGGCCGCTGGTGGCCCCGGTGACCAGCACCTTCATGGCAGCAACACCATGCCGGCCAGCGACAACCCGGCGGCAGTGCCAATCAGCATAACCGGCTTGCCGGGGTTGAATCGGCCCTGGGTGACGGCCGCGTGCAACGCCGTAGGAATGGAGGCCGCGACCTGATTGCCGTGGTAGGGATAAATATCCACCAGCACTTCGTTGGCAACGTGCAGGCGCTTGCGCATGTGTTCGAGCGAAAGATGGCTCGCCTGATGCGGAACCACGGTGGCTATCTGCGCCAGCGTCAACCCACAGGACGCCAGCAGGCGGGCAAGATAGTCCTCGATCAGCGCCGAAGCCTGCCTGAACAACTGTTTGCCCTGCATATGGAACAGAAAATCGCTACCGGTCATGCCGGCGCGCGGATTACGGCGGGTGCCGCCCGCGCGGATCTCGCACAGCTCGCTGCCTTCAGGATAGGTTTCCACCAGGCTCGCCAGAATACCGCTGGTGCCGTCACCGCGTTCGACAATGGCACAGGCCGCGCCGTCGCCAAAGATCAACGAGGATTCCTCGTGCTCCCAATCGATGCCGCGCGAGGCTAAATCCGCCGACACTATGGCAATGCGCCGGTAGGTGCCGGCATTCAGCAGTCCGGCAGCCACCTGCAACGCGGAGATAAAGCTCACGCAACTGCTGTTGATGTCAAAACCTGGGGTGCCCGGTGCCAGTCCGGCCACTTTTAGAATGTGTGCGGCGGTGCAAGGCAGCGCCTGGACCGAAATCGCCGAGGCGGAAATCAGCAGGTCGACCGATTGTGGGTGAAGCGAATTGCGGGCCAGGGCGTCATGCAATGCGGCAGCGGCCAGTTCGGCCTGGCTGGCGTCATCGGTGGCATGAAATCGGTGAACAATGCCCGAGCGTTTTTCAACATAACCGGTCGGTTTGCCCAACAGGTTGTCCAGCACGGAGGATGCTACGCAGTTTGGCGGTAAAGCCACGCCGGTGGCGATGACTTTGAGAGGTAACAAAGCGGGTGAGCCAGAGTGTATTGTCATTGTTATTAATAGGTAACCTGAATATCCATAAAGCGATCTCCCGGCACTGTCGGCATGGCGACAGCGGCAGGTCATCCCCGGTTTTAAGCCCCAAAGTGTCCCTCGGCAGAGGGATTATTGATTGTAATTATGATAGCTGTTAACCGGCATCCGCTGGCAGTGAATGTAACAATACTGAGATATTGACGTCAGAGCAAGAAAGCAAAAATGCACCGATTAAGGTGCATTTGTGTTGGTGACAAGAGGGATCTTGCCGTATTGATTCTGGTGTTGCGATGCTTAGCGGCGGTTGCGCACCAGTTGGTAACGGCGAGTCAGGTATTCCACCGGCACGCTCCAGATATGCACCAGACGGCAGAACGGGAACAGCACGAACAGCGTCATGCCCAGCACCATATGCAGTTTAAAGATCGGCGCAACGTCCTCCAGGTAGTGCGACGCTCCGGCATGGAAAGTCACTACCGCCTGCGCCCAGGCCACCAGTTTCATCATCTCGCTGCCGTCCATATGCTGTGCGGAGAACGGAATGGTCAGCAGGCCAAGGCATACCTGCACTACCAGCAACGTCAGGATCATGATATCGGCAACGCTGCTGGTGGCGCGCACCCGCGGATTGGTCAGACGGCGTTTCAGCAGCAGCGCGCCGCCGATCAACGTCATCACGCCACAGGCCCCCCCGGCGATCATCGCCAATTTCTGCTTCACATCGATAGGCAGGAAGGACTCATACATCCAGTGCGGCGTCAGCATACCGAGAAAGTGCCCGGCGAAGATGCCCAGAATGCCGATGTGAAACAGGTTGGAGGCCAGGCGCACGCCTTTTTTATCCAGCATCTGGCTGGATCCGGCGCGCCAGCTGTATTGCCCGTAATCGTAGCGCAGCCAACTGCCGAGCAGGAAAATCGCGCCCGCCAGATAGGGGTAAATATCGAAGAAGAACAGATTCAAAAATTGCATGATTAGCGTCCTTTGGTTCCGGTTAGCGCCTGCGTCAGGTCCAGGTACTGTGGCGCCACGGCGCCGGCAAAACGCCGCTGGTGCGCCGTCTGCTGTGCCGAAGCGCAGCCCTGCTCACCTAAAAACTTGATCTGTTCCTCTTCCCACACCGCATCCAGCGCCTGCGGCGTGTCGTCCCTGGCCTCACCCGCTACCTGGCTCTCCAGGCTGGCGCTGTTGACGCCGGTGCCGGACAGCATAAGCAACAGATCAAACAGCACCGCATACGGGCTTTCGCGCTGCTGCAACCGGGCGCCGAGCAGCGCCAGAATCGGGGCGATATCCTGCAACCCCTCAACGGCCTGCGCCCGGCTGCGACTGGCGAGATACTCCAGATATAACGGCAGGAAATCCGGCAGCTCACGGCTGTCGATCTCCAGCCCGGCGGTGCGGTATTGCGCCATCAGATCGACCATCGCCTGACCGCGATCGCGTGACTCGCCATGCACGTGCTCAAACAGCAACAGCGAGGTAGCACGGCCCCGATCGAACAGCTCGCAGTATTCGGCCTGCACGTCAAGCAACGGGCGGGCGCAGAAGCGGCGAATAAACAAAATCAGCTGAGCGCTGCGGTGCAAATCCAGCTCGTTGGCCGGCTCCAGCGCCTCCATCAGCGCCTGCCGGTGGTCAAACAATGCCTGCTCCGGGTAATCCAGCAGACGAGCAATCACTTTCAGGCTGATCATGAGATATCCTCCCGGCGGCCGGTTTTCCGGGTAATGTCGATGGCGTCGATGCGGCGGCTGTTGAACAGATTGAATTTACCGTCGCTGCCGTGGCAACCGTCGCCAAAGCTGAAACCGCAGCCTTTGCTTTCCGGGAAAGCCTCACGCGCCAATTCGCGGTGGCTGGACGGGATAACGAAACGGTCCTCGTAGTTGGCGATCGCCAGATAGCGATACATCTCCTGCGCCTGCGCCTCGCTCAGCCCCACCTGCTCCAGCGCGCTGGTGTCCACCACGCCGTCCACGGTTTCCGCCCGTTTGTAGTGGCGCATCGCCAGCATGCGTTTCAGCGCCAGCAGCACCGGCCCGGTGTCGCCGGCAGTCAGCAGGTTCGCCAGATATTGCACCGGGATACGCAGGCTTTCCACATCCGGCAACACGCCGCTGTGCGCCAGCTCTCCGGCATCGGCGGCGGACTGGATCGGCGACAACGGCGGCACGTACCACACCATCGGCAGCGTGCGGTATTCCGGGTGCAGCGGCAGCGCCAGCTTCCAGTCCATCGCCATTTTATAGACCGGCGACTGCTGTGCGGCCTCGATAACCCCTTGTGGAATGCCATCCTGCAACGCCTGGGCAATCACCGCCGGGTCGTGCGGATCCAGGAAGATATCCAACTGGCGCTGATAGAGATCTTGTTCGTTTTCGGCGGCGGCGGCCTGCTCAATGCGGTCGGCGTCATACAGCAACACGCCAAGATAGCGAATACGGCCAACGCAGGTTTCCGAACAGACCGTCGGCTGGCCGGATTCGATACGCGGGTAGCAGAAGATGCACTTCTCGGACTTGCCGCTCTTCCAGTTGAAATAGATTTTCTTGTACGGACAGCCGGTCAGGCACATGCGCCAGCCGCGGCATTTATCCTGATCGATCAGCACAATGCCGTCTTCGCCACGCTTGTAGATGGCGCCGCTTGGGCAAGTAGCGACACAGGCCGGGTTAAGGCAGTGTTCGCACAAGCGCGGCAAATACATCATGAAGGTGTTTTCGAACTGGCCGTACATCGCCTTCTGCATGTTGTCGAAGTTTTTGTCCTGCGAGCGTTTTTCGAATTCGCCGCCGAGGATCTCCTCCCAGTTCGGGCCATTTTCGATCTTCTTCATGCGCTGGCCGGTGATCAGCGAGCGTGGCCGGGCGATCGGCTGATGCTTGCCCTGCGGCGCGGTATGCAGATTCTGGTAGTCGTAGTCGAACGGTTCGTAGTAATCGTCCAGCGCCGGCACGTCCGGGTTGGCGAAAATCTTCGACAGCAGGCCGACGCGGCTGCCCATGCGCGGTTCCAGTTTGCCGTTGATTTTGCGGATCCAGCCGCCCTTCCATTTTTCCTGATCTTCCCAGGCGTGCGGATAGCCGACGCCCGGTTTGCTTTCCACGTTGTTGAACCAGGCGTATTCCATGCCCTCGCGGCTGGTCCAGACGTTCTTGCAGGTCACCGAGCAGGTGTGGCAACCGATGCATTTGTCCAGGTTCAGCACCATGCCGACTTGCGAACGAATTTTCATTTTGCTTTCTCCTGCTGGCTGCCCTGCGAGTCGTCGTTGCCTTCACCGTCTAACCAGTCGATCCGGTTCATTTTACGCACCACCACGAACTCGTCGCGGTTGGAGCCGACGGTGCCGTAATAGTTGAAACCGTAGGCCAGTTGCGCATAACCGCCGATCATGTGAGTCGGTTTCGGGCAAACGCGGGTCACCGAATTGTGGATGCCGCCGCGCTGGCTGGTGATTTCCGAACCGGGAATATTCACGATGCGTTCCTGCGCGTGGTACATCATGGTCATGCCCGACGGAATGCGCTGGCTGACCACCGCACGCGCGGTCAGCGCGCCGTTGGCGTTAAAGGCCTCGATCCAGTCGTTGTCCTTGATGCCCAGATCCTGGGCGTCGTCTTCACTCATCCAGACAATCGGCCCGCCGCGCGACAGGGTCAGCATCAGCAGATTGTCGCTGTAGGTTGAGTGAATGCCCCATTTCTGGTGCGGCGTCAGGAAATTCAGCGCCTTCTCCTTGTTGCCGTTCGGCGTCCGGTTCAGCAGCGGCTGCGCGGCGCGGGTGTCGATCGGCGGGCGATACACCAGCAGGCTTTCGCCAAAGGCGCGCATCCATTCGTGATCCTGATACAGCTGCTGGCGACCGCTGAGGGTGCGCCAAGGGATCAGCTCATGCACGTTGGTGTAACAGGCGTTATAGGACACATGTTCATCTTCCAACCCTGACCAGGTGGGGCTGGAGATGATTTTGCGCGGCTGGGCCTGGATATCGCGGAAGCGGATTTTTTCGTCTTCCTTGTTCAACGCAAGATGGCGGTGATCGCGGCCGGTAATGTTGCCCAGCGCTTCCCATGCCTTGACCGCCACCTGCCCGTTGGTTTCCGGCGCCAACGACAAAATCACCTCGGCGGCGTCGATGGCGCTTTCAATCTTCGGCCGGCCCACCGCCGGGCCTTCGGTTTTCACGTAGTTGAGCTTTTTCAGGAAGTCGACTTCGGTCTGGGTATTCCAGTTAATGCCCTTGCCACCGTTACCCAGCTTGTCCAGCAACGGCCCCAGCGAGGTAAAACGTTCGTAGGTAGCCGGGTAGTCGCGCTCCACCACTAAGATGTGCGGCGCGGTTTTACCGGGGATCAGCTCACATTCGCCCTTCTTCCAGTCTTTCACGCCATAAGGTTGCGCCAGCTCTGCCGGGGAGTCGTGCTGGATAGGCAGCGTCACCACGTCGGTTTCCTGTGCCAGATGCCCTGCGCACACCTCGGAGAAGGCTTTGGCGATACCCTTGTAGATCTCCCAATCGCTCTTGGAATCCCAGGCCGGATCGACCGCCGCCGACAGCGGGTGAATAAACGGATGCATGTCCGAGGTATTCATGTCGTCTTTTTCGTACCAGGTGGCGGTCGGCAGCACGATGTCAGAGTAAAGGCAGGTGCTGGACATGCGGAAATCGAGCGTCACCACCAGATCCAGCTTGCCTTCACCGCCGTTATCCAGCCATTCCACTTCCTGCGGTTTGGCGCCCCCCTGTTGGCCCAGATCCTTGCCCTGAATGCCGTTTTCGGTACCCAGCAGGTATTTGAGCATGTACTCATGGCCCTTGCCGGAGGAACCCAACAGGTTGGAGCGCCAGACGAACAGGTTACGCGGGAAGTTCTGCGGGTTGTCCGGCTGCTCGGCGGCGAAACCAAGCCGCCCCGTCTTCAGGGCGTCGACGGTGAAATCCACCGGCGATTGTCCTGCTGCTTTCGCCTGCGCCGCCAGATGCAGCGGGTTAGTCCCCAACTGCGGCGCGGAAGGCAGCCAACCCATGCGCTCGGCGCGCACGTTGAGATCGATCAGGCTGCCGCCAAAGCGCGACTTGTCCGCCAGCGGCGACAGCAACTCTTCGGTTCCGACGGTTTCATACCGCCATTGACTGGAGTGGTTATAGAAGAACGAGGTGCTGTTCATGTGGCGCGGCGGGCGTTGCCAGTCGAGACCGAACGCCAGCGGCAGCCAGCCGGTTTGCGGCCGCAGTTTTTCCTGGCCGACATAGTGCGCCCAGCCGCCGCCGCTTTGGCCAACGCAGCCGCAGAAGATCAGCATGTTGATCAGGCCGCGGTAGGTCATGTCCATGTGGTACCAGTGGTTGACACCGGCACCGACGATAATCATTGAGCGGCCACGGGTTTTCTCGGCGTTGTCGGCGAACTCGCGGGCGATGCGGATAATGTTGTGGCGCGACACGCCGGTGATCTGCTCGGCCCAGGCCGGCGTGTAAGCTTTGACGTCGTCGTAGTTCGCGGCACAGTTGGCGTCGTCCAGGCCACGTTCCAACCCGTAGTTGGCCAAAGTCAGATCGTAGACGCTGGTGACCAACGCCTCGCTGCCGTCCGCCAGGCGCAGGCGTTTTACCGGCAGCTTGTGCAGCAGGATCTCATCCAGCGCCACGCTATTGAAGTGCTCACCCTCGGCTTTTATGCCGCCAAAATACGGGAAGCCCACCTCGGCGACCTCATCATGGGCACCTAACAGGCTGAGCTGCAGTTCCACTTCCAGTCGGCCTTTACCTTCGCGCTGTTCCAGGTTCCATTTGCCCTGCTCGCCCCAGCGGAAACCGATCGACCCTTGCGGCGCCACCAGCTCACCGCTGCGTTGATCGATAGCGACGGTTTTCCACTCCGGATTGTTTTCCTGCCCCAGCCCGTCCACCAGATCGGCGGCGCGCAGCAAGCGGCCGGCGGCGTAATACCCTTCTTCACGCGGCTCCAGTACCACCAGCATCGGCATATCGGTATAGCGGCGCACATAGTCGCGGAAATAGCCGACCTCGCGATCCAGGTGGAATTCTTTCAGCATCACGTGGCCCATCGCCAGCGCCATTGCGCTGTCGGTGCCCTGTTTCGGGTTCAACCATTGGTCGCACAGCTTGGCCACTTCGGCGTAGTCCGGCGTCACCGCCACGGTTTTGGTGCCTTTGTAGCGCACCTCGGTGAAGAAATGGGCATCCGGGGTGCGGGTCTGCGGCACGTTGGAGCCCCAGGCGATAATATAAGAGGAGTTGTACCAGTCCGCAGACTCCGGCACGTCGGTCTGCTCGCCCCAGGTCATCGGCGAAGCCGGCGGCAGATCGCAGTACCAGTCGTAGAAGCTCAGGCAGGTGCCGCCTATCAGCGACAGATAACGGGCGCCGGCGGCATAGGACACCATCGACATCGCCGGGATCGGCGAGAAACCGATAATGCGGTCCGGACCAAAGGTTTTGGCGGTATAGACGTTGGAGGCGGCTATCAGTTCGTTCACCTCCTGCCAGCTGGAGCGCACAAAGCCGCCGCGGCCGCGAGCGACCTTATAACTCTTGGACTTTTCGGGGTCGGAGACGATGGAGCCCCAGGCATCGATCGGATCGCTGTGCTGCGCCTTCGCCTCACGCCATAGTGTGATCAGGCGTTTACGCATCAGCGGGTATTTCAGCCGGTTGGCGCTGTACAGATACCAGGAATAGCTGGCACCGCGCGGGCAGCCACGCGGTTCATGGTTGGGCAGATCGGGGCGGGTACGCGGGTAATCGGTCTGCTGGGTTTCCCAGGTCACCAGGCCGTTTTTGACGTAAATCTTCCAGCTGCATGAGCCGGTGCAGTTCACCCCGTGGGTCGAGCGCACAATCTTGTCGTGCTGCCAGCGGCTGCGGTAGCCGTCTTCCCAGTCGCGGTTGGTGTTCAATGTCTGGCCATGATCGCCAGAAAAGGGTTCCGCCAACTGCTTAAAATAGCGGAAACGGTCAAGAAACTTGCTCATCCGGAGTTCTCCTGAAGGCTTTTAATATTTTTTACCCGATGGATTTCGAGTGCAGGCAACAACGCTGCGGCTTGAAATACGGCGGGTAAATGACATTGCTCGATCTGCCGCCAGCCTACTGATGCGGCAAAGGCGGCAAATTGATTGCGATCAAGGGAATCGAGGGAGATAAACGGAGGGACAGGCATAACTACCCCTAAAGTATCATCAGGGGAATAAAGGCTAATTTATTGAAAATAAAAATGAAAAATGAGGAATTACGTTTGATGGGAGGAGTGGCAAACCGGGCTGGGGTATTTGGGGGTAGGATGCGGGGCGATGCCCGCATCCGTCGACGTTAACCGAGATCCATTTCGTGCCCTATCCACTCGCCGCTGTCGCGGTTAATAAAGCGCAGATACTGCTCGTACTCTTCTTCACCGTAGAACAGGTTCAGCAGCGGCGTCTTGTAGAACGACTGCCACATTTCCCCCAGCATGATGGGGCGGCGCGGAACATAGATATTCTCGATGAGGTTGTAGCCGGTGGCCATCAGCATGAAACACAGGAAGAAGTAGTTGAATCTGCCGCGCAGGAAAGACCCCTGGTGAGCCACGTAGTAAAACAACAGGAACACCGACGCCACGCTCGCATAGCGACTCGCCGCCTGCAACGAGCTGGAACACAGGAAAACGAATATCACCAGCCAGGCCGCAGCGTTTTTGATATCCCCGGCCTGGTTGCGCATCGGGTTGCCCAACATATACCCGCCGAGGAACAGCGCCGGGAACAGGATAATCAGGAAGTTAATCATCCCGTTGGCGTTGCCACTGGTCAGATAGTCGCCGGCATACATGCCCGAGGTATAGACGTCCGAGTAACTGTTGATGCCGGAAATCGTAATATGCGACAGGATAAACGGCAGCGCGAACTTGGCGGTCACCAGTGCAATGACGCTGAACAGCACCGTCAGCGGGCGGTTCAGACGCATCAGCCTGCTGCACAGGAAAACCCCGACCAGCAGCATGCTGGAAAAGTGGGTCAACATGGCAAACAGCATCAAACAGAGGGCGAGCGTTTGATTTTTCTTATGGCAAAACAGCGTCATGGCCAGAGTCATCACGGCCATAGAGAAACCAAAGCGTAGCCCCATGGCGATGATAAACGGGTTGATCAAAAACAGCACCGCCACATGCAGCAGGACAAACTGCCGGGGGGAAAACGTCTTGCCGGAGTGCAGCATCACAATATTCAGCGCGCTGAGATAACAGTAGACCGACAGCGCGGTGTAAAGCCCCGGAATGACGAAAAAGGGAATGCCCAGCGTTTTAAAAATGTAAAAGTTGGCATAAAGAACGATGTCCACTTTACCCTGGATCACGTCACCCAGCGTGGTGGCCGAGGTAATGGCCGCGTAATTGGCAAAGTGGCGATAGAGATCCGCCAATGGCGGGATCTTGATGAAAAAGAAAAAAAAGCACAGCGCTATCAGCAGATAGGCCATCGAGTTTTTCTTTCCCGCACGCAACGTGGCGATACTCTGTATCAAAGCAAATACCGGCAGCGTCAACAACAGCACGCTGCCGATCACCGTAGAACGTTCAAAGCGCATAATCTTCCTCTGGATGGGTTCGCCATTCACCGTACATCACACAGGCCCCTTCAAAAGGGAACGCCGCGGAAAAACAGGTTGCGGATGATGTTTTTCATGTAGACCCCGGCCATCAGGCCGCTGTTTACGTAGATAATGCCCTTCAGACCGTAGGCTACACCCGCCAGCCGGCTCTTGCCGTCGGTGATGATACGCGAATCGATGCAGGTATGCCGCAGACGCATAACCTTGCGCGCCCGGGGCGATATCTGCGGCATCAGCCGCCGCTCGAACTGCATTTTGTTGCGATACCCGATAATGCCTTTCGGGCTGGAGGTGATGCGTTCGCCGTCATGGTCATTGTGTACCGCCAGGCGCTCATGCAATGTGCCGATGCGCGCCCCGGCAGCCAGCAGCCGATACAGGAAAATATGGTCCTGGTAACGCGGGGTGTTGAAGAAACCGCGCACCGCAATCGCCGTGCTGCGCCGCATCATGATCATCGGCGTATAGGCCACGCCGGCCAACATAAAGTCTTCCAGGCCGTCGCAACGGGCACGGTAATAATGCCCGGCATTAATCTGCCCGTTCTTCAGAATATCCATATCGCAAAGGCTGACGTCATAATCGCCCTGGCGCATAAATGCCAGCTGGTGGGCAATCTTCTGCGGATGGTAGTAATCATCGTCATCCAGAAAAGTGATGTACTCTCCGCTTGAGCGCAGGATCCCGCTGTTGCGCGCCAGCGCGCCGCCGCCGTTATGCCGACGCGGGTAATAGATAACCTGCCCCTCGGCAATATAGCCGGCCAGGCGTTCACGGGTCGCCAGGCGGTGCGCATCGCCTTCCGGGTTGTCATCCACCACGATGATTTCCAGCGCGCGGTGGGTTTGCGCCAGCACGCTGTCGATGGCGCGCGCCAGCAACTCGCTGCGGCCATAGGTAGGTATGATAACGCTGACTTTGATGTCCATTGTCTTATTCTGCCTGTGGGGGGGCGAATACATTCGCCCCGTTTAACATGGGCGCAGCATGCGGCGCCCCTACACGATCCGGGAATGGGTGAATACGGCGCCGCTATCCGCGCAGGCTATAGAGCCGGGCCATCAGGTAATAAGCCAATGGACTGCGATAGAACAGCCGGTTCTTGCGGCTCAACAGTTTGCGCTCCTCTGCGCGTAAACCGGAATAACGGCGTTTCAGCTCGCCGGTTTCCCGCAGTGCGTCGCGCAGCCCGAAAAAATCCAGCCCCACCAGCAAACGCGCTTTCAGCGTGGTGACATAAAGAATCGAATACAGCCCACTCCCCGTCCCCTGACGTCGTCCGCTGTCGGCACCGTCTATCGCGTAATCCAGGTCATCCAGATCGCGCCGCTTTGGCGCACGCGTAATACCGTTCGGGTTGGCGCGATATCCCACCAGCGGCGTATCGCACATCACGATACGTTGCGCCTTGAGGTACAGCTGCGGAATTAACTGAATATCCTCAAAATTGCGTCCCTGCGGGAAACGCATCTCGTCGAATAACGTTTTGCGGTAAATACGCGCCCAGGCAAACCACAGGCTACGGTTAAAGCTGTCCGCCAGCAGCGCCATATGCGTGTCGCGATCCTGTGGGGCTGCATTGCCGGGCACGATGGCCAGGGTGCAGTCCGGCTGGATTTTACCGTTGTGCATCACGGAAAATCGCTGGGCATTGAATGCCACGATGTCCGCCTGCGGGTTATCCGCCAACAGGCGGCCCAGAATGCTGAAATACCCCTCCAGCAACACATCGTCGGAATCCAGAAAACCGACATGTTGCCCCTCGGCATGGGCAATGCCGCTGTTGCGCGCCTCACTCAGCCCCTGGTTAGGTTGCCGCAGGATGCTGACCTGCGGTTTCAGCTGCGGGTAACGGCACAACACCTCTTCGGCAATGCCGATGGAATCGTCCGGGCTGCCGTCATCCACAATGATCACCTCCGCCCAATCAGGCAGCTGCTGCAGCACCGAGCAAAGGCACGCCTCAATGTAAGCCTCGACCTTATAGACCGGAATAATCAGGCTCAGGGTGATTTTCATGTTGGGTTATCCTTTCTTTTCTGTTTGACGTTGCACTTCTACCGCGAGGCTGCCCATCGAAGACAGCGGCGCGTCGATCTGCGCCTTCCCTTGCGCCTGCCAGCCCGCAGGCAGATCGAAGCGCGCCGACATCGGCCGGTAGTAAGGGTTGGCGATCAACACCAGGCCCCGCTCGCCGTTGATAAACAGCCGCGCCGGGATAGCGGTATTGTTGCCCTGCAGCAAGACGCTTTCGCCGGACAGCAGGTAAGGGTTAAAGCTGACGATCTGCTGCGCCACGCTGGCTACGCCCCGCCAAATGGTCTCGAACTCCTGTTGACTGAAGCCGCCGCGCTGGCGCTTGTAGAACAAATCGGTATAGGAATAAAACAGGATGCCCTTGGCACCGCCAATCAGGCCCAGCCAGGCCTGGTTGCGCATCTCCGCCTCGGTAGGCTGGCGCGCTTTACGTTTGGGCGCGTAAGCGGCGTGATCCATGATCTGCATCACCAGCCAGGCTCCTTTGACCTGACGCGCCACCTGGCTGGTGATACGGGTATATTCCAGGGTACGCGTCAGATCGGCATCTCTGCCGACCGGGTAAGGATCGCTGGCCAGCACGTCAGAACTGTTGAAATAGGCGTTGAGCGTGCCGGTCTTGTCCAGCACCTGGAACGTCAGGTGATCCGGATCCAGCCGTTTCACCTGCAGGTGTTTTTCTTCAATCTGCGGCACATACTCCGGCCCCAGTTCATCGTTGATGTACCAGGCCAGCAGGTTAGGTTCATGTTTGAACTTTTCGACGTAGCTCGCCGTCAGTTGCGGGTAACTCATTTTGCTTTCCGGTGCGAATCGGGTGCCGGGATACAGGTCTTTCAGCGAGAAAATCACCTGCAGGCCATACTGCTGCGTTTTGCGGAAATAACGGTTCGGATCGCCCACGGTGCCATAGTTGTAATTCAGCAACGTGTTGAAGCCGGCATCGCGAATACGCGCCAGATGCTCGTCCGTCGCCATTTCGCCGTACATGTAAATGCCAAGCGGGAAGAAACGCTTACCCTGTTTCAGGGTATACCCCTGGGCATCCAGCGCCACTTTCGGTTGCGGGCGGCCGACGCTTATCGGCATCTCGCTGCGCTGGCTGCGCTGAGAGGCCACGTCCGTCACCTGCTGTTGCAGGCGATATTCTCCGGCGGCCAGGCCGGCCGGCAGCGAGAACTCCACCTGCTGTTTCCCTTCGATGCGGTAACGGCGGCTGTCGGTTTTCACGGCGGCGCTTTTCCCGTCGACCAGCGTGCTGTCCACTTGCACCTGCTGCGGATCCACCACTTCGATCAGGCTCGATGCCGCGCCATTGCCGGCGCGCATTTGGTAGAGCGCCGGCGCAACCGGCTGCCGGCAAACGTAAACGTCGTCAAACCAGGCGCTGCCGGTGGTACCGCGACGCAGATAAACCCCCAGCACCACCTTCACCGCCCGCGCCGGCACCCTGAAGTCGCCGGTGACCGGTTGCCAGCCGCTGGTGCCAAGCACGCCCTGCGGGTAGCTGCCCGCGAGAAAGCGCCCTTGCTCGTCGTAACTTTCCACAAAAACGCCGGCGCCCTGGTTGTCGCCCTTACCCTTCAGGTTCTCGCCGCGCACCCAGGTGCCGAAAGCCAGCTGTTGGCCCGCTTTGACCGACAGCGTCTGCAGCATGTTGTGATAGTTGGCCGGATTGTGATTCTGGTAAAACAGGCTGGCCTGCCCGGTATGGCCGCCGGACACCACCTCTGCGGAAGCCAGCGACCAGCCCGTACCGCCCTGCTCAAAGCCGGGGTTGGCCAACAGGTTGTCGCCGCAGGGGGCCGCCTGGGTCGGCGCGGCCAGCCCGGCGCCCGCCAACAGGCAGGCGAAGGAGAGCTTGCTGATGTTCATTGTCGTTTCATCACTGCGCTGTACAGATAGGAGAAGAACAAGTAGCAGGACTTCTGGTAGGACAACCCCAGATGGCGGCGGTAGATCTGCCACTGCCAGTCCGCCGCCTTGATTTTGTTGCCGGAAAGCGACTGGGCGGAAAGGCGATAAAAGGCCAGCGGTTCGGGAATGCAATACGCCAGATGGTTGCGCGCCTTTTCCAACACCGACAGCCACATCACGTAATCCTCATGCCCCACCTTGCTCTGATAGACCTTGCCCACCCGGCGCTGGTTATACATGCCGGTCAGGTTACCGATCCAGTTGCTTTTCAGCATGTCCTTGTAGGCGATAATCTCGCCGGCGCCACGGTAATTCTTCACCAGCGCCGGATCATTTTCGAAGGTGTAATAGTGCGAACACACCACGTCGTAACGGTTTGTCTTCAGGATACCGACCTGGCGCGCCAGCTTGTTTTCACGCCAGACATCGTCGCTGTCGCAGAAGGCGATATAGTCGCCGCGGGCCGCCTCAATGGCGATATTGCGGGTTTCGGCCACGCCCTGGTTGGTGTTGTTGCGAATATAAGTCAGACGATCGTGAATGAAGGGTTTAACCACTTCAGCCGTGTTGTCCGTCGAAGCGTCGTCGATCACATACAAATGATAATCCTGGTAAGTCTGGTTCAACACGCCCAGGATCGACTCTTTGATAAAACCGGCTGCGTTGTATGCCGGCATGATTACTGACACCTTTTCCATCTTAACCTCCAGCCATAAGCTGTTGCCATTGGGGATATATACGTTCGGGAATGTACTGTTGCGCCCGCTCCAGCGAGTGCAGTGAAAAGCGTTTACGCAGCTCGCCGTCCGCGATCAGCGCCAGGGTGCGTTGGCTAAAGGCATCGAGATCCCCTTCCGGTACCAGATAACCGTTGCCCCCATCGTCAATAAGCTCGGCGGGGCCGGTCTGACAATCAAACGCCACCAGCGGCAGACCAAAGCTCATCGCTTCAATCAGCACCATCGGCAAGCCTTCATAGCGGGACGTCATCAACAGCATCCCGGCCTGGCGATAATGGCTGGCGATATCCGGGGTCGCCGGCAACAACTTCACCTGTTCGCCAAGGCCGGCTGTATCGATTTGCTGCTGCAAGGCGGCGCGATCCGGGCCATCGCCGACGATATGCAACTGCCAACCCGCCGTTTGCGGCGCCGCCCGCTGCCAGGCCGCGATCAAGCGGTCAAAGCCTTTCTGGTAACACAGCCGCCCAACCGCCAACGCCACCGGCAACGGCTCTTGCTGCGGCGGTTGTATCGGGAAGGGTGAAACGTTCTCGATCACCCGGCATTTATGCTCGGGCACCCAGCGGCTGATGGTGGCCAGATCTTTCCGGGTCAACAGCACGGTGCGGTCGCCCAGCCGGTAGACCAACACCTTCAGCCACTTCATCGGCCAGGCATACTGGTGGAAGCTGACGTGCTCACTCAGCACCAGGCGGCTGTGCGGGCACAACAACCGCAGGTACGGCACCATGATCGACGAGAGTTTGCCCATCGAAACGGTGACTATCACGTCATAGCGGCCGCGCCGCAGAAACCGCGCCAGCCGCCAGGGCCACAGCAGCGTTCTGCCAGACATAAAACGCAACCTCACCTCGGGTTCGAGCGGGTAAAACGCCCGATCGCCGCTGATGGACACCAGATCTACCTGATGGCCCAGACGCGTCGACAGTGCGTTGGCCAGACTGCTGGCCACCCGCTCGGTACCGCCTTTTTCGGCGATGTTCTCAATCACAATCGCTACTTTCCGTTGCTGCATGTCATCTCCGAAACCCCTCGCGGGCAGTGCGCAACAGGCGTCCCCCTAACGGAAACAGCCCCAGTTTGGCCAGGCAGTCGCCGTACAGTTTGATCGCCTTGAACTTGCTGCTCAGGGCGTGGTGCTCCGTGCGCGATGAGTAATAGGTGAACGCCTGCAGGTTCTCGCTGTAGAGCGAAGCCAGCAGGTGTTTGCAGGCAAACCCGCTGATATAACGGCCGCTGGCGTTCAGGTAAGCATCAATAAACTGTTCACTGGCGTCGATGTTCATCCGGCAGCGATCCGTCTCGGCATCGCCGCAACGGATGAACACCCCTCGCCCTTCGTCAAAAGCCACCCTGGCACCCAGATTGGTGGCATTGACCAAAAATCCCCAGTCCTGATACTTGTAAAGAAACTCGGGAAACAAAAAACGCCGGTCATCTTTTTTACGCAGACTGATGGCAGAAGTGCGGATATCGCCCATATCGAGAAATAAAAAGTCCGCGCCTGTCGACCCTTCTTTGTAATCAAACCTGTAACTGCGGATATTCTTGTCATTCACCGTACTGTAATTGCCGAAAATAATGTCCAGCCGGGTATCCTGGTGGCGTTTCAGACGGCGAATAATATAATTGGTGCTGAAGGAATCCTCCGGTTCCAGAAAGAAAACCACGTCCGCACGCGCCAAGAGAAAACCGGTATTACAGGACGCCGCCGTATTACTGCGCACTTTATTTTCATGCAAACGTGCGCGACGATTGGCGGCCAACAGGCTGCGCATTTTCTCCAGCTCTTCGGGTTCTGACGCATCGTCAACCACAATAATTTCATAATCGAACCCGGAACAGGCGTTCGTCATACGGACTAATGTAGCGGCCAGACTGGCTGAATTATTAAAAGCGGGCATGACAATTGATAAGTCCATTTACTACCTCAACAATATATTATCATCTGGCAAAACAGCGGTAATGCCAGCGGAATAGTTTGTTATCCCAGCATATCCTTGCCCGGTTATTACCCCCCCCATCCTGCAGCGATTAAAATACGCGCAGCCTACCGGTCATTTAATTAATCCTGAAAATAACTGCCCCACTCCTGTTCAATGGTTTCCGGCGTCAGTTTTTGTAACCCCGCACCGGGGGTAAACGTCAACTCGCCAAAATAGATGCTCTCTTTCACCTGATAAAAATCCACGCGCACATAAGAGAACTGCTCCGCCACCTGACGCGCCAGGAGCAGCATCTCCGACAACCTGCTCGGTTTATCCATCGGCACCTCGCTGTTTGGCACGCCCATGCGGATCTCGGTGCGGTTCCAGTCGGCGTCAAAAAAATCTCGCCGATGATCGATAAAACGCTGGTAATCAATCTGGATGAAAAACCGAATATCCCCATTCTGGTTAAAGCAATGGATTTTGATGTCATTCGGCGTTTTCCCCTCTTCCAGCAGCATTTTCTCGACCATGATGCACGGCGGAATATCCTTATAATGACGCTCGCGGTAAACCTGATAAAAACTCTGCCTCAGCCAGCTGTTGGTCAACACCCGTAACTCATTGAAGCTGGTTTGGCTTTTATCGAACACCAGTTTGTTATAACCGCTGCCGTGGTTTGCCTTAATCACGAAGACGTCAGGTAATGCCTGATACATTTCCTCGGTTAACTTATTGCCATGCGCGTAAAGCTCAATCAGGTACTCTTTCCCCCACAGTTTTTCAATATAATCGCGCACCCGATACTTGTCGGACAGTTGAGTATATATCGCCAATGGATAGATCTTCCTGCGCATTAATTTTTCGCTATACCCCATAGGCTGAGCCAAATGCGGTATTTTCCGAAAAAACAGGGCGTATTTTAACTGATGATATAGTGCATCGGGCATATTGCGGTAAAAACCCTTCACCAGATTATTTAACATAAATTTCTCGCACCTTCCCTATTAGCTGAGGTAAACAACGGTAGCAGGTCACCTGCAGCCGCGTAATTTGTCCTCTTCTGAAGAAGCCGTTAAGTACAAAGAATGAAATGAACTCCGTTATCAGGGTTGAAACCGCAGCGCCCACCAAGCCGTAACGCGGTATCAACACCAGATTCATCAGCACGTTGGCTAACGCGGCCAACGGCATTTTTATCGCTATGAATCGATAGCCGCCAAACAGCACTATCGCCCGATAAGATACGGTGCCCATCACCGAGAACAGCGACGTTACCGAACACAGCGCCAAAATAGTGGCGGTTTCGCGGTAGCTGTCGCCAAACATCAGCGCAACGATCGGGCCGGGGAACAACGACAGCAGCAAAATCACCGGCATGGACAGCAACAACACCACCAGATACAGCAGCCGGATGCGACCTTCCTGTTCGCCCAGCGTTCGGGCATTCGCCACGCCCGGCATCATCGAGGTGATCAGCGCAATCGGCACGAATATCCATCCCTGGCTCAGGGTAATCGCCGCGCTGTACAACCCAACGCTGTGCTCCCCCAGAACGTTGCCGATCATGATCTGATCGATACGCGTGTAGATGACAATCGACAACCCGGAGACCGCCAGCGGCAATCCCACCTTTAACAGATAGCGGCCGTAGCGCCGTTTGTGACGCCCACTAATCTTCCGCATACCGCCCTGCTCGCGGCGAAAAAGCACCCAGCGCACTGCGTACGGGATCAGGCTGCTAAAAACGTACGGCACAGCAAACCACTCCAGCGGCAGTTTGGCATGCACCAGCGCCAACCGCAGAACGATTGACAACAACAGAGCCAGGTTGTTGATCAGCGTGTTCAGCTTCGATTTCAACAGGGCGTCGTAATAAATCTTGTAGACGTCCTGAATGGAAAAATAGGCGCTGATGAGCATCAACGACATCATGATCTGGCTGGTGCGATCCTGCGTCAGCACTGCCCAGGCCATCAACGGCACGGCAATCAGCGCAAAAAGCTGGCGCCGCAGACGCATTGAGGCCACCATCAGCCGGATGCCGCTGCGCCGCCGCTTGGCGACGCGGTTAAACAACACCGCATCCGCACCCAATTGCACCAGCGGTACGGCAATGGCGATCACCGACAGCAGATAGTTAATCAACCCGTATTGCGCCGGCCCCAGATAACGCGCTACGTACACCGAAACGAAAATCCCCGAAAGGCTCAACGATATCCGTTCCAACATCAGCCACAGGGAGTTCATCAGCATCGCTTTCATGCGCGACTAAACCTTTTCCTGGTGGCTAGGATAAGCAAAGGCGTAATAGCCGGCGTCGGTGGCGGTTTTTTTCACCATGCCATTCAGGATCACCCCTTTAATGGCCACGCCGTTTTGTTCGAAACGACGAATGCTGGTTTCGATCTGCCGAACGGTATCGACCTCAAAACGCACCACCATCAGCGCGGTACCGACATGGTGACCCACGATGGCGGCATCGGTCACCGCCAGCACCGGCGGCGTGTCGATCAGCACCAAATCGTAGTGCTGCCCCGCCCACTGCAGGAAGTCGGCAAAACGCTGATGCATCAGCAGTTCAGACGGATTTGGCGGCACCTGGCCACGCGGCACGAAATCCAGATTGGCGATAGTGGTTTTCTTCACCGACTGGTCTGGCGCAATCAGCCCGGACAGCATGTCTGACAAACCGCCCTTGGCGCTGTTGTTGAACCAGCGGTGCAGGAATCCTTTGCGCATATCCGCGTCGATCAGCAGCACCCGCTGGCCCGCCTCGGCAATCACCACCGCCAGATTGGTGCTGGTAAAGCTTTTACCGCTGGCGGGGCTGGCGCCGGAGACCATCAGGATGTTGTTTTTGGCCTCCATCATGGCGAAATGCAAACTGGTGCGCAGGCTGCGGATCGCCTCGACGGACAAATCCCCCGGCTCTTCCTTCGCCAGAATCGGCAACATGTCGCCGCCGCTTTTGACCAGTTGCAGCTGTTGAGCGCGGTTGCGCTTTTGCTGCCAAGGCGACAGCGGCACCGTGGCATACACGTTGATACCGCGCTTTTCCAATGCCTCGGTGTCGCTGATGCCACGATGGAGCGCGGCGCGCAACACCACCACCGATGCCGACAGCACGCCCCCCATTAACAGCGCGAAGAACACGATCATCGCTTTCTGCGGTTTTACCGGTCGCAGGCCGCTTTCCGCTTCATCGATAATGCGGATATTGCCCACGGTACCCGCTTTGCTGATGCTCAATTCCTGCTGCTTGTTCATCAGTTGCATGTATACCTGCTGATCCACCTGTACATCGCGGGTCAGACGCAAAATTTCCTGCTGCGTTTTCGGCAGCGTTTGCACCTGTTTGCCGAGCCGCGCCTTTTCCGTCTCCAGCGTCGTGCGTTTTTCAAGCAGTGCGCGGTAAGCCGGGTGCGCGCGGGTGTAAAGCTTGGAGATTTCCGCTTCTTTGAAGGTCAACTCATTCAACTGAGCTTCCAGTTGAACCTGGGTATCCAGCACCGATTTGGCTTCCAGCGTCAGGTCCACGGAATCGTTCTGCTGGCGGAACTGATTAAGCTGATTTTCGGCGTTGTTGAGCGACGTCTGGGTACGCGGCAATTGTTCGTGCAGGAAGGCCAGCATGCGCTGCGCCTCCTCGGTTTTGCGATCCACATTCTGTTGCAGGTAGTTATCAGTGATGCTCTTGAGCACCGCTTCGGCGCGCTGCGGATCCTCACCGGCCAGGTTGAACGTCATAATGCCGCTTTCCTTGCCGCCGGGGGCAACGTCAAGCTGGTTGCGCAGATCGTCCACCGCCTTCTGGCGCGGTACGTTGACCACGGTGAAAACGGTGCCCGGCAATGCCTCCAGCTCAGCGACGTTCATGGCCCAGGCCCCCTGCTTCAGCGGTTGCCCGACGGTGCCGCTGAACAGGTTCTTGCCTTCATGGCTCAGGCTATAACGTTGCTTATCCTGCACGGTCAGGGTCAGTTCCTGGCCCTGCATCGCCGCCGGTACCCTCATGCCGGAGATACGCAGCACCGGTGGCGGTTCGCCGCTCAGGCGGGCCAGGCCCTTGCCGAACAGCGGGAAGTAATCCGGGCTGATGTGCACCGTCAAACCGAGATCGTCCACGGTTTTGCCAATCACGTAACGCGATTTCGCCAGCGAAACCTCATCCTGCGTCGCCGAGTTCTGACCAGCCGACCCCATCGAGTTGTCCAGCGTCTCGCGCAATAGCGAATCCCCCGAAAGCTGCTTTTCCACCTGCACCAGTGCAGTCGCCTGATAGATCGGCGTCGCCATCAGGGCATAGGCGCAGCCCAGGACACCGGCGACGCCGGTCACCAGCAAAATGCGCCAGCGGTTGTCCCACAGCGGGCCAATCAGCCGCTCCCATTCCAGTTTTTCGTCCTGCTCGGCCATCACAATCGGCATTGCATTGTTCTTCATCATCGGTGTTCCTTTTCAGCGTTGCGGGGTTACCAGTTACGCACCCGCAACGTGGCCTCACTGAGGTCGTTAAAGCTGGAAATCGTCGGCACCAGCTGGCTTATCAAACGGTTCCAGCGCGCGATCGGCGCTGCGGTGACATACACCACGTCGTAAGGTTCCAGCTGGAATTCCGTGCCCATCGCCAGTGCGGCGGCATCAGACAGGTCGAATTGGTACAACGACGCCAGCCGCTGCGGCTGTTTGCCGCCGTTCGGGCGGATCACGAACACACCGGTAGCATCGGCCACCGTCTGGCTGATGCCTTCGGAGCTGCCCAACGCCTCCGTCAACGTCATGCCGCTGCGGTCCATTTTCAGCGTCGCCTGTTTACCGACCTCACCCATCACAAACACTTTCAGCTCGTCATTACGCGGCACATACAGAATGTCGCCCGGCTGCAGCAGTTGGTTCTGGCCGGTATCGCCGCGTTGCATCAACGCCTGCAGGGAGATCGGCTGTTCCTTGCCCTGATGAGTCAGCACCACGTTGCGCCAGTCGGCGTTATCCGTCAGGCCGCCGGCGGCGTTGATCGCATCGAGAATGGTCATCGGCACATTGGTCACCGCCTGTTGCCCCGACGTTTTTACTTCGCCGGTCACATACACTTTCTGCGAACGGAAAGCGGCGATGCTGACGTCAACCTGCGGGCTTTCCACATAGTGCGCCAGCCGGTTGGCTATCTGATTGCGCACTTCACTGACGGTTTTTCCCACCACCTGCACCCGGCCGATATACGGGTAGAAAATCGCCCCGTCGGCATGTACCCAGTTGCCGGTATCGCTGGCGCTGCGGTATTGCCCGGCAGGCGTGGTCAGTTCCGGATGGTCCCAAACGGTGACGTTCAGCACGTCGCCGACGCCAATGCGGTATTGGTAGCTCTGAAGGCGTTGATCCAGCGCCGGGTTTGGCCGCGCGACAGGCTCCACGCGGCGCATTTTTTCCAGCAGCATCGGCGTTACGCGATACACCTGGACCTGCTTATCCAAATCGAAGTCTTCATCCTGCTGGGTAACTTTTGTTTTCCCATGAGTAGGCAGGTGCGACCCCGGAAACGTCGTGCAGCCGCTAAGCAACGCGGTGGACAGCACCAGCGGCATCAAATGAGGTAAGTGAAGGTTCATGACAGTACCGTGAAAAAACGGGCCGCCGTTGCGGCCCGTGGGAGGATTAACGATCGGCGGTAGGGTTATCGGTAAAGATCGGCGCCTGGCGCGGTTCATGCAGCAGGGCAAAATAACCGAAGAAGCAAAGTACAAAAGCCATCAGCATCCGCTGGTCCGGCAATTGCAGAACTTCGCTGCAGATCCCGACACAGGCCAGCGTCACCGCCAGCATGCAGCTCATGCCGAGCGCCTGGCGCGCATTGAGACCACGCCGCATCAGGATGTGATGCAGATGATCACGCCCAGCCTTGAACGGACTCTGGCGGCGCAGCAACCGGCGAACCATCACCGTCACCATGTCCATCAGCGGGATTGCGATCAACCACAGCGCGGTGACCGGCCGCATAACGGCGTCCTGGCCTTGGGTGGCGACGATCAGCAGCCACAGCACACTGAAACCGATCACCATGCTGCCGGCATCGCCCATGAAAACCTTGTTGCGCGAGCCGAACATGCTGAGGTTGAACAACAGATAGGCCGCCAATGCCGCGATCAGGCTCAGGCACCACAGCGCTTGCGCACCGTGCCCCGCCAGACCAAACAGAATGGCCAGGGCCATAAAGGTGACGCAGGACAGCGCGCCAAGCTGACCGTCGATACCGTCAACCATGTTATAAGCGTTGATCGCTCCCCATACCGCCAACGGCGTGATCAGTAAGGCGACGTAACCCAGCATCAGCTCTTGATGGCCCCACAAGTAGCCAAAGGAAGTAAGTTGCATCCCTGCCGCCAGCATCATCGCCAGCGCGATCCCTCCCTGCACAATGACGCGCGGCGCCACAGGCAGATCAAAACGGTCGTCAAGCACGCCCAGCACCACTAACGCCGTAACGCACAACAGATAGATATTGCTGTGCGGCAACCATTCCGGTTGCCAAAACGTCACCAGCATAATGGTGAGGTAAATGGCGATACCGCCAACCAGCGGTATATGGCCCTGATGACGCTTGCGGGCATTGGGTTTATCCACTAATCCCACCGCCAGCGCAGCACGACGCGCAATAATCACCAGCGTCACCGCCAAAATAAATATCATGCTCAGTTGATATAACATTGTTCCTCCAGCGAATAAGCACGCTACCGCCCTTGAGTTACAGCTCCCAATGCGCTATTAACAAAAACAAAATTGACATCCCCAGGATATAGGTCAGCATCCGCTCATCCTGTTAAATACGGATTTATCCGAAAAATAAAAAACGTTAGCGTGTGAGAAATATATCTCTAGGAAAATTCATGTTTAATAGTTCTTTCGATTGCCAAATTAAGGTCAACCGGCGCTTCGAAATCATTTTGCACATTGCTTTTAAATTGCGTTCTGGCACAGAATTTTTGCACCCTAACCCGGCTAATTGGGAATTTACGGTGACTTATTTTACTCACCACATCCAATGCCGTCGCACCGCAGATCCCAAATATATAAGGAATGCGAATAGTCTTATTCTCTCTGCCCAAGGAAGACGAAATAACGTCGACCAGTTGGTTCATGGTGAAATCCGGCTTATCCACATAATTGCTGACCTGATAACTGGCCTGCTGGTCAAGCGCATGCTCCAGCCTCGCCGCAATATTCTCGACATAAGCCATGGATTTCATATTATTGCCGCTGCCAATCATCACGAAGCGACCGCTGGCGATCTGACGGAACAGGTTATAAACGTTGCCGCGATTATTTTCGCCGAACACCACCGTCGGACGAATAATGGTCAATTTATTATCACCGTCGGCCTTGCGCCAGGCTTCGTAGACATACTCGGCTTCCAGCTTGGATTTACCGTAATGGTTAAAGGGTTCAAAACGCCCTTCTTCACCGGTTTCCTGGGTCACGAAGCCATAGACCGCCACGGATGAGGTAAAAATAATCTGCTTGATATTCAGCGAGGAAGCGGCCATGCAGACATTACGGGCACCCTCTACATTAACCTGATAATACAGCGAGATCGGGTCAACATTGTCCTGATGCTCTGCCGCAAGATTAATCACGGCATCACACCCCGCCAGTGGCTGCAGCAAAGTCTGCGGCTGGGTTACATCGCCAAACTGATAGAGCTCCGGGAAATGTTCGCTCTGTTTCTTGTCTACGATCGTCAACGTCAGATCGTTACGTGCACTCAGGCGCTTAACCAAACGCGTTCCGATAAAACCGGAACCCCCGATGATAGCTACTTTACGCTTATCCATAATTTGTCACTCAGCCAAGTTTTCCATTAATACCCGCCGCAGGTTTGGGGCGAGACGCTTAATACGCGTTAGATCATGGAAACCAGACTGGACAAATCAGCCCATGCTTTCAAATAACAAATAATGAAATAACAATATTTGCCGAATGTAAAATTATGGGGAAAGATGAAATGTCATCGCAGGCTAATTTTTGATTTCGTAAGCGACCTGATATTGCATGGTTTTATTCGGAAGGATAAGATTAATCTCACCTTTACCCTTGGCCTCTGAAATTTCGTATTTCACCGGATGTTTCAACTGCCCCTGCTTGGGATCGACACACTCGATGGTCGCCTGCTCCAGACTTTCCCCCTGATACAGGCAAAGCAGGGTCTGCGGGTTGTTAGTCAGAGGGTTGTTCAGCGTCAGGGTAAGCACAACGCGGGTATTGTTCTGTATATCATTGATAATCGGCGGACGAGTTTGGTTCCCCAGCACATAGGAAAAGTGTGAAATAATCAGCAATGACACAAACACCGACAGGTACTTCACCACTCTGACGGCGGGAACGGAGAAAAAACCCGCTGATGCAGGCGTTTTATTTTTTATTGTTGTATTTTTCAACGGCGGTGGAGCCGTAGAAGGCACGGAAGCCGTAATCTCTTCCGTCTGCGTATCTATTGTCTCCGCGTTAATTTCATCATCTTTATTTCCACTTTCAGAAATTTCCGCTTGAAATTCTTCGTTAATATCCCCGGGAACGTTCCATATTTCGTCGGAGACATATTCATCTTCCTCCGATATAAAGTGAAACGCAGCCTTGTTTTCCACCTTATAGCCCAGGCGCGGAATCGTTCTGATAAGCGTATGTTCGACATCACCGATCTTTTGACGAATTGATTTAATTGTTTGATTTATCGTCGAATCTGAACAATATGTTCCTTTCCATATATTCTCTATAATTTCCGTACGACTAACCAGTTCAGGGGATCTGGCGACCAGAAGTGAAAGTATCTGATACTCCTTCCAACGCAGGCGAAACTTTTCCCTGGAGGGGGTCAGAACATCTAGATTCCTAATCTTTATTCTTTTATCAAGATTCACTTTTAATTTCCTTAACGTGCCTGTCCTGCACACTTTGTATAGAAATATGAAAAAATGTTCAAGAAATTAAATGTAAACTCAACAGGTTGCATTCAGTAGATGTTTATTTTTATAAAAATTTGCTGATTTCATTTTTTACATCATCTCGAATAGCGAGAATTCGATTCTCTGAATGTCACTTTTTCCCTGTTGGTAACATGGTTTCTTATCATGGTTACCGACAACAAAAACCAGCCAACAAGCTGATTTAAAACAAAAAACTAATATATGTTATCACTTTGTTGGTTAAGTGAAATTGTGAAATTTCACCTTCAGGCAGGCAAATATCACCTGCTTTTCCACCTAATCCGATTGCCAGATAGCCTACAAAAAGCCAGCAAAAACAGAATGAGAGTTATCTGATTTAATCATTCCTTGAAACATAGCACCAAATACAAAGACATATTTTAAATTTGACTCCAAGCCACACCAAATAATGAAGGGTTATGTCATTCATCATAACAGGCTATGTCGCCGGTATGCTTTATTTCTGTAAAAATTCCGACAAGGAAATGAAAAACGCAGCAAGCGTAATAACACGGGATATTGTTCATAAACAAACATGAATTGAGAGATGCACCTATAAACAAAGGAAAATTCAGCATCTGCAAATAAGAATATTACCTAAAGGCGGGAAATTTCACTGCGGAAAAAACAGACTACGTGGTGAGAGCAAGAAACAGTCCCTCCCCTGCCGGGGAGGAACAGACAGCATCAAGCCGTTTTTTTACGACCGTACACGGCCCAGGTGATCGCCACGCATAACACGTAGAACACCAGGAAAATTTTCATCGCGCCCGCCGGCGAACCGGTCAGCGCCAGGGAAGTGCCAAAGGCTTTCGGAATAAAGAAACCACCGATGGCGCCAATCGCCGAGATAAAGCCCAGAGCGGCTGCGGAATCGGTGACCGCTTCACGCTGTGCGCTTTCATCGCTCCCGCCACGAGCCTTAACTCGCTCAACGGTAATTTTACGGAAGATCACGGCGATCATCTGGAAGGTCGAACCGCTACCCAAACCGGCAGTAAGGAACAACAGCATAAAGACGCCGTAAAACGCGATAAATGAGCCCGCATGCCCCGCCCCTGGTAAAGTCAGGAACAACAACGCGGCAAACACCGCCATCAACACAAAGTTAATCAGCGTGACGCGAATACCGCCAAACCGATCGGAAAGCGCACCGCCTACCGGCCGCGCCAGGGCGCCGAGGAATGGGCCGAAGAAGGCATAATGCAGGATCACCACGTCCGGAAACTGCGTCTTCGACAGCATGGCGAAACCGGCGGAAAAACCGATGAAAGATCCGAAGGTGGCAAGATACAACAGACTCAGCACCCACAGATGGCCACGCTTGAGCACCGGCAGCTGTTGGCTGAGCGAGGCCTTCGACGCTGCCAGGTCGTTCATGCCGAACCAGGCCGCCAACGTGGCGATCAGCAAGAAAGGCACCCAGATCCACGCGGCGTTCTCCAGCCACAACTGGCTGCCGTCCGGCTGTGCCTGGCCGGTACTGCCAAATACGCCGAACATGGCGATGGAGATCGCCAGCGGAGCCACCAATTGCATCACGCTGACGCCCAGATTGCCCAGCCCGCCATTCAAGCCTAGCGCGCCGCCCTGCCTGGCCTTCGGAAAGAAGAAGCTGATGTTGGCCATACTGGAGGCAAAGTTGGCCCCGCCGAACCCACACAGCAGAGAGATAATGACAAAAACGCCGTAGGTAGTGGAAGTATCCTGAACCGCCAGCCCCAACCACAGGCAGGGCACCAGCAGGAAACAGGTGCTGATTGCCGTCCAGCGGCGGCCGCCGAACATCGGGATAACGAACGAATACGGCACGCGTAGAATGGCGCCCGAAACGGAAGGCAGCGCGGTGAGCAAAAAAAGCTGGTCGGTGGTGAAATTGAAACCAACCTTGTTCAGATTGACCGCGACCGCGCTGAATAACATCCAGACGCAGAAAGCCAATAACAGGCAAGGAATGGAAATCCACAGGTTGCGGCTGGCGATCGCCTGGCCACGCTGTTGCCAGAACGCGGCGTCCTCAGGTTGCCAGTTCTGAATAACCGCACCTGTTTTTTTTGATGGTGACGTTGCAGATTGCGACATAAAAACCTCAGAGACAGGGTGATAACTTCGCACACCCTAGGTGGCCCCCTCCCGAGCAAAGTTGATGTAAATCAACCCGGATGCAGGTAGTCATATGCTGGAAAAGTGCCGACATCCCTTTATGAGTAAACTGCCATACCAGTCAAAATAACTATAAATCAATCGTTTGATGCAATCCCTCTGCCGCTGTCGCCTGCCCGCAGCCACGATCGGAAACTAATGGGTACTTCGTTAGAGGTATGGGGTTATGTGCAAGTATGATGAAAAATAACGCTGAATCGTTACCGCCTTCGCTGGCACCGCCTGCTTTCGCCCACGGGTTTCCAGCCGTTGCCATGCTCTACCGCCGGGGATCCAAGCTACATGAAACGCCTGTTGGCTCCACTTTCCATCGTTAACCAGGTCGCCGTACTGATGATACTGCTGGGCATATTGGGTATTGCCGGCATGGGCATCTCTGCCTGGATGTCGCAAAGCATTCAGGGCAACGCGCATGCCATCAACAAAGCCGGCTCGTTGCGTATGCAGAGTTATCGCCTGCTGTCACAGGTTCCGCTGGATGCACGCAACGAAGCCTTGGTCCGCGAACTGGATCAGGATCAAGACAACCCCGATCTTCAGCGCTCGGTGGAACAGGAAGCGCTGACGGAACAATTTCAGACGCTGCATGATTATTGGCAGCTCACCCTGATGCCGCAATTGCGTCAGGCCCGGCAGCCGGCCGATGCGGCCCCCCAGGTTGCGCATTTCGTCACCCTGCTGGATAAGCTGGTTTCCGGCATCGACCGCCAGACCGAACGGCGGTTGTTGATGGTGACGCTGGTGCAGTCGGGGTTTATCGCCCTGACGCTCTTATTGCTGGTCGGCACCATCTGTTACCTGCGCAACCGCCTGCTGCACCCGTGGCGGCAATTGGTGGCAATGGCGCTGTCGGCGGGCCGCGGCGATTTCAGCCGGCGCTTTGCCCAACGGGGCCATCAGGATGAAATGGCCTCGCTCGGCGGCGCGTTAAACAGGATGTCCGATGAGCTTTCCGCCATGTACCACGGGCTGGAACAGCGGGTGGCGGAAAAGACCGCCGACCTGCAACAAAAAAATCAGGTATTGAGCTTTCTCTATCGAGCCAGCCGCCAGTTGCACGGCAATGAGCCGCTGTGCAGCCGCCTGACGCCGATACTCAATCAGTTGCAAACCCTGACGCCGCTGCGCGCCATTCAGGTACGCCTGTACGAAAACAACAGCCAGGAACAATTTGTGCAACTGAGCGGTAACCTGCCGCTACGGCCAGAATATTGCACCAACCCGGTCTGCAGCGCCTGCCTGAACGATGACGGTCAACAACACGCCCATCACCCTTCCCTGAGCTGGAGTTTAAGTGACAAATTGGGGGATTACGGGGTGCTCGTCGCACAACACCCGCCGCAACGGCCACTGAATGACGATCATCATCAGTTGATTAACACGCTGGTAGAACAGCTGACCAGCGTGTTGGCGATTGAACGTCAGGTGGATCATCAGCAACAGTTGATGCTGATGGAAGAACGCGCGGCGATAGCGCGAGAGTTGCATGACTCCATTGCCCAGTCGCTGTCCTGTCTGAAAATGCAGACCAGTTGCCTGCAAATGCAGGGCGCGGAGCTCTCGCCCGCCAACCTGGCGCTGGTGCAACAAATGCGCGAAGAGCTGAACATCGCCTACCGCCAATTGCGCGAGCTGCTGACCACGTTCCGCCTGCGGCTGACCGAGCCGGGGCTGCTGGCAGCGCTGCAGTCGACGGTGCAGGAGTTTAGCCAACGGCTCGGTGTCGCCATTGATCTCGATTACCAATTGACGCCGCGCACGGTGCCTTCTTATCAGGCGATTCACCTGTTGCAGATTGCCCGCGAAGCGTTAAGCAACATTCACAAGCATGCCCAGGCCAGCCGGGTGAGCATTCAGGTGGTCAATCGGCGAGGTGAAGTTACCCTGAGCGTCTGCGATAACGGGCGCGGGCTGCCGGAAGAGACCGCTCGCCCCGATCACTACGGCCTGATCATTATGCGCGATCGCGCCAAAAGCCTGCACGGCCACTGCGAGATGTTACCTTGCAGCGGCGGCGGCACTGAAGTCCGGGTGGTATTCAAACCGGACAACCACGCCATTGATTAATGGGAGAAACCATGACGACCGAAACCGCCGCCACCATTTTACTGATTGACGACCATCCGATGCTGCGCAACGGCGTAAAGCAGTTGATCGGCATGGATCCACGCCTGCAGGTGATTGCCGAAGCCGGCAATGGCGAACAGGGCGTCTCGCTGGCTGAAGAGCATGACCCGGACCTCATCCTGCTCGATCTGAACATGCCGGGCATCAACGGCCTGGAGACGCTGGATCGCCTGCGTATGACCGCGCTCTCCGGCCGCATCGTGGTGTTTAGCGTCTCAAATCACGAAGATGACGTGGTCAACGCGCTGAAACGCGGCGCCGACGGCTACCTGCTGAAAGACATGGAACCGGAAGATCTGCTGAAGGCCATGCATCAGGCGGCCGCGGGTCAGATGGTGTTAAGCGAAGCGCTAACGCCGATCCTGGCCGCCAGCCTGCGTGAGAACCGCCCCAGCGCCGAACGCGATATCCAGCAACTGACGCCGCGTGAACGCGATATTCTGAAACTGATCGCCCAGGGCCTGCCGAACAAAATGATCGCCCGCAAGCTGACCATCACCGAGAGTACCGTCAAGGTACACGTCAAACACCTGCTGAAAAAAATGAAGCTGAAATCGCGCGTTGAAGCAGCCGTCTGGGTGTTGCAGGGCAAAAACGGTTAATCGCCGCCGCTCAATGGCCCGGTCTGCGCCGGTATCGTCGGTGTTTGCAAGATTTTCGCCGGCGGTAGCCCCTCGTCGGCGCCGGAAACCAGCGTCAGCGGCGGCGCCACCTGCAGGTCAATCCAGTTGGAAGTGACCAATTGGTGCTTATCGTCCTCCAGCGTGACCGATAAACGGTAGTTATTGTTTGCGCCCGGGGCTGCATCCCACTTCGGCACAATCAGGCTCCAGCCATGCGGATCGTTACCGTTGTGCGGTGGCGTCAGACTCAGAGCCTGGGTATCTCCTTGCCAACTGACGCGGGCGATTTTGTTGGTCGCTTTGATTTCAAGCACCAGCGGCAGCGTTTCCCCTTCGCGCAGGCTCCAGGGCGGCGTAGCCAAAAACACCTGCAGCGTTTTACGCTGCCGGAACGCCAGCACCGGTATATTTTTGCGTTCGATATTGTCATAGCGGCTACCGCGCAGCGACTTGGCCTGCGCCACATACTCCGGCGATATCTGTTTCACCAACGGCACGCCGAGCCGGTAACTCAGCGCCAGCTCAACCTGCTCCTGGCTCACCCCGCCTTCGCCCATCTTGTGCAGCGCTTTCACCGTCACCAACGGCACCGGCGTGTAATTCACCCCAAACTGCATGGCGCGCGGATCGTTTTGTTTTTTACCGCTACCGAACAGATCGACATTATCCCCCCAGTACTGCTCGTAGCTGAGCGAACCGCCAATCTGGCGGTAAAACGGCAGGTACCCTTGGGTGGTAACGTCATAGCCGCTCGCCGGCCGGCTGAGGAACACCGCGTCGTTTTTTTGTTGCGCCAGCGCCGACAGCGGATAGTAATAGTTGGCGGAAAAACGCAGAAAATCGCCCCAGGCTTCCGCACCCACGCTGGCGCGATTGTGGCGACGTTCAAAATCGCTGTCGAGCACCGTGTTGTACCCCAGCAGCCAATCCCCGGCGACCCAGCGTTGCCCAATCCCCAGGTTGCCCAGCGAACCGTCGTTTTGCTGCAGAAGACTGAGTTGGCTATAAGTCAGCAAGCCGTTTACGTCATACAGCGGGCTGAACAACTGGCCGCTGCTGCCGGCAAAATCCCCCTGGTTGGACATCACCAGCGACAGTTTGGCGGTGCCCAGCGGCGATAACAGTTCCTGCGCTTGCTGTTGCAACACGTCGTTTGCCTGGCCCAACACATAGTTCTCGGCACGGGTGCGCACCTGCTGGCCGGAAACGTTATTCAAATTACGTTCGCCCAGCTGTTTGGCCATGGTGGCCCACTCTTTCTCACGCGCCGCGTCGTCCTGGGCGTTGCCGCCAAGTTCGGGCAAATCATTGCCCGGTGAGCGAGCGACGGAAGCGGGTGCCGGAGGGGATTCAGCCTGAGCGGGCAAAGTGCCGGAAAGCCAGGCAAACGGCCACACCAGCAACGCCAACGGTAAACTGCCGGTAAGGCGAGGAAGAAAATGAACGGCTTTTTTCACTCTGTAACGTGTTTTTTGTATAACGTCAGTCATTACTCTGTCGCCATCCCCACATCCGAAGGGCACGGCGCATCAACCTTTTTTTGCTGCGGCCACTCCGGACCGCAGACAACTCGACTTTTGCAAACTATAGCACAGGGCATTCATTCCCCCTTTCGGGTGGCCCGGCGCCAAAGCGCATCCTGAAAGCTAAAGCCTAATGGATTTCTGATGAGAAACAATCGGATAAACCCCAGTTTATCAAGTGACAACGTAACAACCACGTTATCTCCGGCAGACCCTGCGTCAGCGGACATAAAAATGCTCGTTTCCAGGCCACCAAAGGGGATGAATTCACTTTATTTCACCTGAAATTTTGCCAAAAAAAACGGCAACAAGAAATCAATGCAGCCAATAACACATTGATTATACGCAGCAATACGCAATTTTTTGCGATTCACCCTGCCGTTGACCAACACTTTGCAGCCAGGCTCGCAATACCGGCCATTGATGGCATCATTTTTCCCTGACAGCCACATTTTGCCGTTATTTTGAACGCTAATTTCAGCTCAGCAAGGACGCTTTATGCTCGATGGCACACAATTCGATCTCTGGCATCGCTGCCTGTTTATACCGGCTCTGCTGTTGGCGGCAGCCCTCGCTACGCGGCTGATTCGCTGCGTATCGGCAAGCCTGATAACCCCGCAATCCGAGCAGGCACGCTGGGTGATATGGGCTGCCATCTGCGCCGGGTTGGCGGCATTGCCTTTCGGTATGCCGCTCCTGCAACGCTTAATGTTATTGCCGGTGGCGTCGGTATTGCTCGCGCTGGCGTTTATCGACCGGCAGTACCGCTTGTTGCCGGATCGCCTGACGCAGCCGCTGCTATGGGCCGGGCTGCTGGTTAATCAGCAAGGCTATTTCACTTCGCCGGCAGAGGCGGTATCCGGGGCTGTCGTCGGTTATCTGTCGCTGTGGCTGCTCAACGCAGCCTATCGCCACCGCCATCAACGGGATGGCATCGGGCAAGGGGATTTTAAACTGTTGGCGGCATTAGGTGCCTGGGTCGGCTGGCCCGCCCTGCCGATGCTGGTCACCGGGGCGGCAGCGACGGGATTATGCGCAGCGGCCATTGCCTGTCTGATGCGCAAACCCGGTTGGCAAGCCCCGCTGCCGTTCGGCCTGTACCTGGCGGCTGCCGCCTGGCCGTTGCTGTTATCGGCGGCTGGCGGCGAATAGCTCCGTCAACGGGGCATAACGCTTGGTTTCACCTTATTTCACTCTGGCGGCGGGTGGGCCCAAGGCCATTTTGCCGCTGTTATAGCCCGCTGTCGGTACGACTGTTATGGCGAGTCCCCGTCTGCACCACTATCCTTTGGCTGAGCCAAAATCAACACAGGAGGTTGTATGATCGATCGTGGTTTATTCGCACTCGCGCTCGGCGCGGCATTATTGACGGGGTCACTGTCATTCGCAGCGCAGGCCGCCGGCACCTTTACCCTCACCTCGCCGGCGTTTCAGGACGGCGGGATGCTGGCGCAGAAATATGCCGGCGCGACGCCGGGCAACGCCAGTTGCACTGGCGATAACGTTTCGCCGCCGCTGAACTGGAGCAACCCACCGACAGGCACCCAGAGTTTCGCCCTGCTGCTGTCCGATCCCGAGGGACGCAGCGGCCTTGGCGTCAGCCATTTGGTGGCCTACGGCATTCCCGTATCGGCCAGCGGCTTTGCCGAAGGGGATCTCACCCTGGGCAAAGGCTTTGTCGGAGGTAAAAACTCGCCGGGTACCGGGGTCTATCACGGCCCTTGCCCACCGGCAGGCTCAGGGTTGCACCACTATACCTTCGTGCTGATTGCTACCGATCTCCCTCCCCATGCATTTGGCCCAGGGTTGACGCGCGAACAACTCTTGGAAAAACTGCAAGGCCACGCCAAGGGCGGCGCGGGGATTATCGGCCGCTTCGGCCAATAGCCGCTCAGGCGGTGGCAGCCTCCGCCGGGGTCTCGGCGGTGAGCGCCTGAGCGCGGTACAGGCTGACCACCTCGCCAATCACCAGCAGGCTGGGTGAAACCGGCCGCTGCCGGGCTATTATCGCCGGCAGTTCACCCAGAGTGCCAATCAATACCCGCTGCTGCGGCTGGGTGCCGCGTTCAATGATCGCCAATGGCATTCCCGCCGACATGCCATGGCGCAGCAACTGCGCGGCGATGGTTTCACTCAAGGCCAACCCCATATAAAACACCAGCGTCTGCCCCGAACTGACCAATCCCGGCCAGTCCAGATCCACATCGCCGCTCCGGCTATGGCCGGTGAAAAAACGCACCGACTGCGCATAATCCCTGTGGGTTAACGGAATGCCGCTCGCCGCCGCACAACCGCTGGCGGCGGTAATGCCCGGCACCACATGGCAGGCTACGCCATGACGTTGCAACCAGGCCATCTCTTCGCCGCCGCGACCAAAAATAAAAGGGTCACCACCCTTCAGCCGCACTACCCGATTACCGGCCTGCGCCAGCTCAACCAGCAGTTGTTCGATCTCCGATTGCGCCAGGGTATGACAGCGCAGAGATTTACCCACGTCGATACGCAGCGCCTCCGCAGGCAGCAACGCCATCACCGCCGGGGAAACCAGACGATCGAACACCACCACGTCCGCCTGCCGGATCACCCGCAGCGCCTTCAACGTCAGCAGCTCGGCATCCCCCGGTCCGGCACCGACCAACCACACTTCACCCCGGCGCACCGGCTGGCGACAATCGCCGGCCAACATCAGCATTTCAAGTGCCTTCATTGCATCACCTCCGCTATGCCACCCGTTGGGCCGCATGCTGTTGAATCAACTTTTTCAGTTCCGGCAAACAAGAACCGCAGTTGGTGCCGCATTGCAGACGATCGCCCAGTTCACTGGCGCTGTGGCAGCCCGCCTGAATCGCCGCAATAATGCGGTTCTCGCCCACGCCGAAGCAGCTGCAAATCGTCGCCCCGGCCGCCGGCTGCCCCGCACCCCCTCGCCCCGCCAACAGCGCCAACCGTTGCGGCCCGCTGACCGGCGGTTGTGCAAAAGCGCTCAGAATTGCCGGTCGATCGAGCATCGGAGCCTGTTGGCGCACATAAAACGCCAGTTGCACCTCGTTCTGACGCCAACCAATGACGTGCAAACCGCGTTGGGCCAGTTGCGCGGTTTGCAGCGTCAGCCCCGCCAAGGGAAAATGCCGCCGTAACCAGTCCTGCCAGTCTTCGATCGGCTGTTGCCCGGCCATGATGTAGTGGGTCAGGCCATCCTGCGCTACCCGGCTCCAGTAAATGCCCGCCGGTGGCGCCACCTCGGCGCGCAGGAAAATCTCCGCCTGCCAGCTCGTCGGCCACGGGCTGACCCGTACCGGCGCATGTTTGCTTTCCGGCTGGCCGGAATGAGCATCGACCACCGGCGGGATCAGACTGTCGACCCGGCCCTGAGCGGTAAACTGACCATTCCAGTGCATAGGCGCGAATACGCTGCCGCGCCGCTGCCCCGGATGACACTGGGCCCGCGCCAGCATCCAGCCGTAGGGCGAACTGAGCCGCACCAGTGCGTTATCGGCGATGCCCAACGCCGCCGCATCCTGCGGATGCATTTCACAGAACGGCTCGCTAAGGTGGCGCATCAGGCGCGTCGCTTTGCCGGTACGCGTCATGGTGTGCCACTGATCGCGAATACGGCCGGTGTTCAGCACCAACGGGTAACCCGGCGATACCGTATTTTGCGGCAGACGCGGCGTCACCGGCAGCAGTTGCGCTTTGCCGTCCGCGTGGAAAAAGCGGCCATCGCCGAACAGACGCCGACAACCGTCTGGGTGATGGGTATTCACCGGCCACTGTACGGGTGCCATATGCAACCACCGCTCCCGATCCCACTGCGCCAGCAGGCTGATATCGAAGGCGCGCGTTCCGTCATTTTCAAAGCCGGAAAGCGCGGCGTGTTCGCTGAAAATCTCCGAAGGGTGCCGGTAGCCGAACGCCGCCCCATAGCCCATGCGCCGAGCCACCTGGCTGAGGATCCACCAGTCGGCCCGCGCCTCTCCCGGCGGTGGCAAAAACGCGCGCTGGCGGGATATGCAACGTTCGGAGTTGGTTACGCTGCCCTCTTTTTCGCCCCAGGCCAGAGCCGGCAGGCGGATATGCGCCAGTTCTGCGGTATCGGTCGCCGCCATCACTTCCGACACCACCACCAGCGGGCACTGCTTCAGCGCCTGTCGTACCGCGTCGGCATCCGGCAGCGACACCGCCGGATTGGTGCCCATGATCCACACCGCTTTCACCTGCCCGGCGGCCATCGCCTGGAACAGTTCCACCGCGTTCAGGCCCGGTTGGCGGGCAATACACGGCGACTGCCAGAAACGTTGCACCCGGTCGGTATCCTCGTTGCTGAACCCCATATGCGCCGCCAACTGATTAGCCAGCCCGCCCACTTCGCGCCCGCCCATCGCATTCGGCTGGCCGGTAATGGAAAACGGACCGCTGCCCGGTCGGCCAATGCGTCCACCCGCCAGGTGCAGGTTGATGATTGCGTTGCATTTATCCGCACCACTTGAGGACTGATTGATCCCCATGGAATACAACGTCACCCAATCGCGCGATGTTTTCAGCAGATTGAAAAATGCCAGTACGTCTCTGAGCGGCAGCCCGCAAAAATCCGCTACCCGCTCCGGCGTCCAGTCAGCCACCGCCGCCAGGGTTTCTTCCACACCGTTGGCGTGCCGGCGTAAAAAGGCGTTATCCACGCCATCGTGCTGGGCAAGCCAACGCAGCGCACCGGTAAACAGCGCGGCGTCGCTGCCGGGACGCAGCGGCAGGTGCAGATCGGCGATATCGCAGGTCGCCGTCTCTCTCGGATCAATCACCACCACACGCATTTGCGGGCGCTGCTGGCGCGCTTTCACCATCCGCTGATATACCACCGGGTGCGCCCAGGCGGTGTTGGAGCCGGTCAGGATCACCAGATCCGCCTGCTCGATGTCCTCATAGCAGCAAGGCACCGCATCGCCGCCGAACGCCCGTTTGTAACCCACCACCGCCGATGCCATGCACAGCCGGGAATTGGTGTCGATATTGGCCGCGCCAATAAAGCCCTTCATCAGCTTATTGGCGACGTAGTAATCTTCGGTCAACAACTGGCCGGAAGCGTAAAATGCCACCGCCTGCGGGCCATGCTGTTCAATTACGCGGCTAAAACGCAGCGCCACCTGCTCCAACGCCTCGTCCCAACCCACCGTTCGGCCGTCAACCTGCGGTTGCAGCAACCGGCCGGTCAGATCCAGGGTTTCTCCCAACGCGCTGCCTTTCACGCATAATCGCCCCTGATTTGCCGGATGCGCGATATCGCCACTGACGACTACCGCACCGTCGCCGCGCTTTTCGACGGCGACGCCGCAGCCAACGCCGCAGTAAGGACAGGTGGTGCAGTGCGCGGCAGTCATGATGCGGCACCGGTCGCTTCCGGCATGACGGCCTGCACCGCCAGCGGTTGGCTGCATACCCAGACTCTGCCCGCCGTCACCCGCACCGGCCAGGCGGTGACGCCACGTTGCCCATTATCCACACAGCGGCCGTCGCTCAGGCGAAAACGCTGCTTGTACAATGGGGATATCACCACTGGCACACCGGCTACGTCACCCAGCAGCCCGCGCGCCAGCACGTTGGCGTCACTGTCCGGCTCCTGATTCGCCAGCGCATAAACGCCGCTGTCCGGCAGATGGAACAGCGCAATCTGCCGTTGCCCCAGGCGTGCGGCAATGCCGGCGTTGGCGGGGATGTCCGTCAGCGCGCAGACATCCAGCCACTGATCGCCTGCGGCCGAGGCCGGTTGCACTTCGATAACCTGCCCGCGTTCCCCTCCGCTGGCCGGGCGGCGCTGGCCGCGCTCCGGCTGCCAGACAATGGCTTCGTCCGGTCGATCGCTGTTCACAAAGGCGCGGAACAGCTTAAGACGATCCGGGCTGGCGAGCGTGGTCTGCCATTCACACTGGTAGCTGCCGACCACCGCCTGCATTTCGTTTTCCAGATCGGCGGCGATACCCAGGCTATCCTCCAGCACCACCTCACGCAGGTAATCCAGCCCGCCCTCGAGGTTATCCATCCAGGTGCTGGTGCGCTGCAGACGATCGGCGGTGCGGACATAGAACATCAGGAAACGATCGACCATGCGGATCAGCGTTGCGGTGTCGAGATCGCTGGCGAACAAATCCGCGTGACGGGGTTTCATACCGCCGTTGCCGCACAGGTACAGATTCCAGCCTTTGTCGGTGGCGATCACCCCTACGTCCTTGCTTTGCGCTTCTGCGCACTCGCGCGTGCAGCCGGATACCGCCATCTTGATTTTGTGCGGCGATCGCAATCCCTTGTAACGATGCTCCAGTTCAATCGCCAGCGCGGTAGAATCTTGCACGCCATAACGACACCAGCTTGAGCCGACGCAGGATTTCACCGTACGCAGCGACTTGCCGTAGGCATGGCCGGTTTCAAACCCGGCGTCGACCAACTGCTGCCAGATTTCCGGCAGTTGCTCCAACCGGGCGCCAAACAGGTCGACCCGCTGGCCACCGGTAATTTTGGTGTACAGCTGATAGCGCTGGGCGATTTGACCGATGGCGATCAGCCCCGCCGGGGTAATTTCACCGGCCGGCACACGCGGCACCACCGAATAGGTGCCGTCCTTTTGAATGTTGGCGAAAAAACGATCGTTGGTGTCTTGCAATGGCAAGTGCTGCGGCTTCAGCAGGTATTCGTTCCAGCACGACGCCAGAATCGATCCCGCCAGCGGTTTGCAAACTTCGCAGCCGCGCCCATGGCCATGCCGGGCCAACAGAACGTCGAAGGTGCGAATATTGCCGACCCGCACCAGGTGATACAGCTCCTGACGCGAATAGGCGAAATGCTCGCATACGTCCTTTTTCACGACCACGCCACGCTGCTGCAGTTCGTGCTCCATCACCTGTTTCACCAGCGCGGCGCAACCGCCACAGCCGGTGCCGGCTTTGGTGCAGGCCTTCACCGCCGCCAAATCACCGCAGCCTTGCTCCACCGCACAGCTGATATCGCCTTTACTGACGTTATGACAAGAACAAATCTGCGCCGTGGCCGGTAACGCCGATACGCCCAGCGCTTTTGGCGCGCCGCCGACCGAGGCCGGTAGAATCAGACTTTCCGGTGCGGCGGGCAGCGGCAGATCATTGAGCATCATTTGTTGCAACGTACTGTATTCGCTGCTGTCGCCGACCAATACCGCCCCCAGCAGCCGTTTGCCGCCGGCATCAACCACCAGTTTTTTATACACTTCCGCCGGGCCGTCGACCCAGCTGTAGCTTTGGCTACCGGGCGTATGACCCTGTGCATCCCCGATCGACGCCACCTCTACACCCAGCAGCTTCAGCTTGGTGCTCATGTCTGCGCCGCAAAACACGTTTTCCCGCCCGGCCAGCAGATCCGCCAGCGTGCGCGCCATTTGATACCCCGGTGCCACCAGCCCGAAAATTTGCCCGTTCCATAAAGCGCATTCGCCGATGGCATAGATAGCGTCATCGCTGGTGCGGCACTGGCTGTCAATCACGATGCCGCCGCGTGGACCGACCTCCAGTTCAGCGGCGCGGGCAAGCTGGTCACGCGGCCGGATACCGGCGGAAAACAGAATCAAATCAGCGTCCAGGGTTTCGCCGTCGGCGAAACTCATACTGTGACGGTGTAATGAACCCTCGATAATCGCCTGTGTTTGCTTACCGGTGTGTACGCTCACACCCAGCGCCTCAATCTTTTTACGCAGCATCGCCGCGCCGCCGTCATCCAGCTGCACCCCCATCAGGCGCGGCGCAAACTCCACCACGTGGGTTTTCAGCCCAAGCTGCTGCAAGGCATTGGCGGCCTCCAACCCCAACAGACCGCCGCCAACGACTACGCCCACGCTGGCGCTGGCGGCGCATTCGGCAATCGCCGCCAAATCCTCCAGCGTGCGGTAAACCAGACAGCCGGGGCGATCGTTGCCGGGGATCGGCGGGACAAATGGATAAGAGCCGGTCGCCAGTACCAGGTGGTCGTAGGCCGTTTCACGCCCCTCGGCGTCGATCACGCATTTGCGCCGGCGATCGATGGCGCAAACCGCCTGCCCCAGCCGCAGTTCAATACCGGAACGCTCGAAAAAGCCCGCTTCCACCATCGACAATGAGTCGGCGCTGCGACCGGAGAAAAATTCCGACAGGTGTACCCGGTCGTAAGCCGCCACCGGCTCTTCGCCAAAGACCACGATGTGATACTGCTGATGCAGTTCGCGAGCGACCAGTTGTTCCAGGAAGTGATGACCGACCATGCCGTGTCCGGCAACCAGCAAAACGGGCTTATGCATATCAGATGTCCTCTCGTCAGACGCCTGCGGCGCCTCGGGTTCGCTACTGCCAAACAGCAGGGCTTCCGGCTGGTTCACCGGCTGACCCAACTGCTGCAGATAAAAAGGGCTGTCCTGGGCGTCGCCATACAGCAACACGCCCTGTAATCTGCCGTCGCGCACCAGCAGGCGGCGATAATGCTGCGCCTGCGGGTCTTCGGCATGGTGAAGCTCGGTTTGCGCGTCGGCGATCATTTCGCCTGCGCTGAACATGTCGATACCGCTGACCTTCAGGCGGGTATGCAGTGGTGCCGGCCGGTAGCCCGGCACCTGCTCACCGCTCAGCCGCTGCGCCAATAACCCCGCCTGCTGCCAGCAGGGCGCTACCAGGCCGAAGGTGATGTCGCCAAGCTGAGCGCATTCGCCGATGGCGAAGATCGCCGGATCCTCAGTCTGCATCCGATCGTCGATCAAAATGCCGCGCTCACAACCCAGCCCGGCGGCCTGCGCCAGGCTGATTTCAGGCCGCACGCCCGCAGCGATCACCACCAAATCGCAGTCGCGCTGCTCGCCATTGCTCAGCGTGGCGGCGCGAACCTGCTCTGTGCCGTAGAACCGGCTGACCTCACAGGCCAGCCGACATTCGATACCGCGCTGCAACAGGTTGTGTTGCAGCATCCGCCCGGCACGGGCATCCAGCTGCCGCTCCATCAGGTGTGTGCCTCGGTGCACCACGGTGGCGGTCATGCCGCGCTGCATCAGCGCGGCGGCGGCCTCGATCCCCAACACGCCGCCCCCTACCACCAGCGCATGCCGCCCTGGCCGACAGCGGTCAAGCATGGCTTCAACGTCGTCCAGCGTGCGAAAACCGTAAATGCCGTTCAGCGTCACGCCGGGCAGTTGCGGCATCAGCGGACGCGAACCTGTGGCGAACACCAGCAGGTCATAGGGCACCTCATGCCGGGCAGTCATCACTCGCTTTTGCTGCCGGTCCACCGCCAGCGCCGGTTCACCGGCCAGCAGCCGCACATCGTGCCGGTGATACCAGTCAAGATCGTGCAACAGGGTCTCGCTGAACGCCTTTTCCCCCGCCAGCACCGGCGACAGCAGAATACGGTTGTAGTTGCCACGCGGCTCCTCGCCAATCACCGTGATGGCATAACGCGCCGGTGCCAGCCGGCAGAGCGTCTCCACCAGCCGCATCCCGGCCATGCCGTTGCCAATCACCACCAGTTGAGTTTTGTCCATCATCCGGCTCTCATGCCGCTTTCGCGTGCTTCTCGTAGAGGAACTTCAGCACCTGGCGACGGTAATGGTGATAATCCGGGTCGTCAGCCAATGCCACCCGTGAACGCGGACGCGGCAGCTTCACCTCAAGAATTTCACCGACGGTGGCCGCCGGGCCGTTGGTCATCATCATTACCCGATCGGACAGCAGCACCGCTTCATCGACGTCATGGGTAATCAGCACGATGGTGGTGTTCAGCCGTTGCTGAATTTCCATCACCGCATCCTGCAGATGGGCGCGGGTCAAGGCGTCCAGCGCACCGAAGGGTTCGTCCATCAACAACACTTTGGGCTTCATCGCCAGCGCACGGGCGATGCCGACGCGCTGTTTCATGCCGCCGGAGATTTCATGCGGTCGCTTGTGCAGCGCGTGGCTCATATGCACCAACGCCAGGTTGTGTTCGATCCACTCGCGCATTTCGCCGCGCGTCATTTCACGCCGGAATACCTGATGCACCGCCAGCGCCACGTTTTCGTAGGTGGTCAGCCACGGCAGCAGCGAATGGTTCTGGAACACCACACCGCGCTCCGGCCCCGGCCCGGTGATTTGCCGGTTATCGCACAACAGCACGCCGTCGCTGGGCATGGTCAGCCCGGCGATCAAATTCAGCAGCGTCGACTTGCCGCAGCCGGAATGGCCGATCAGGCTGACGGTTTCCCCTGCCTGGATATCGAAACTTACCCGATCCAACGCGATGAACTCCCCCTGTGGGGTGGCAAAGCGCTGGCTGACGTTCTGGACCTGAATAATCGGTTTCATGGCGCGCTCCTTAACGGTTCTGATAGCTAAAACGTTTTGCCAGTAACATCAGCCCCTGCTCGAGCAGCAGCCCCACTACGCCGATCACGATGATGGCGATAATGATATTTTCGACGTTGAGGTTGTTCCATTCATTCCAAATCCAAAAACCGATGCCGACGCCGCCGGTCAGCATTTCCGCCGCCACGATCACCAGCCAGGCGATGCCGATGGACAGGCGCACGCCGGTCAGCACATACGGCAACACCGCCGGGAACAGGATTTTGCGCATCACCGTCCACTCAGACAGCTTCAGCACCCGCGCCACGTTGAGATAGTCTTGCGGAATGCGCGTGACGCCTTCTGCGGTGTTGAGGATCATCGGCCAGATGGAGCAGATGAAAATGGTCCAGGTTGATGCCGGCTCCGCACGCTGGAACAGCAGCAGGCCAATCGGCAGCCAGGCCAACGGGCTGACCGGGCGCAGCAGCGAAATGATCGGGTTAAGCATGTTCGCCAGAAAGGCAAAGCGCCCCAGCAGGAACCCGGCCGGAATACCGACCAACGCCGCCAGCCCAAAACCGGTGGCTACACGCTGCAACGAGGCCAGCACGTTCCAGCCGATCCCCTGATCGTTCGGCCCGGCGGAATAAAACGGATCGGCAAACAGCGTCAGCGCCGCTTGCCAGGTCGCCAGAGGCGTAGGAAAGCCCTTGCTGTTGAGCGCGGCGATCTGCCAGATAACCAGGGTCAACACCAGTCCCAATGCAGCAGGCACCGCACGGCGAAAAGCGCTTTGTAAAGGCAAACTCCAGCGCGGTTTGGGCTGCGGCTTCGCGGCGGCCGGGATTTTCAGCGGCAGGATTTCCGCACTGGTCGGCGTTTGAATATCAATACGTTCAGCGAGATTTTTCATCGGTTACCTCAGCGCTTTAAAGAGAAACTGTTGGCGTATTCCGCCGGATTGCTGCCGTCCCAACGTTTACCGTCAAACAACGTGCTGGCACGCATGTCGCTGCCGGGAAGATTCACCCCGCCCACCGCGCTTGCCGCCTGTTTGTAGATCTCGGTACGGTTGATTTTTTGCGCAACGGCCAGGTAGTCCGGTTCGGCGCTCAACAGGCCCCAGCGGCGATGCTGGGTCAGGAACCACATGCCGTCAGACAGATACGGGTAGCTCACCTCGCCATCATGGAAAAAGCGCATCGCATGAGCGTCCTGCCAGGATTTGCCCAGACCGTTTTGGTATTGACCGAGCATGCGGCCGGTGATCACTTCCGGTTTGGTATTGATGTAGGCGCGCCCTGCCACCACCTGGGCAGTCTCCTCGCGGCTGGCGTCGGAGCTGTCTATCCAGCGTGCGGCGTCCAGCACGGCGGCGGTCAGCGCGCGGGCGCTGTTCGGGTTGGCCGCCACCCAATTCCCCGTGGTGCCCAACACTTTTTCCGGGTGATCGGGCCAGATTTCCTGGGTGGTGACGGCGGTAAAACCGATGTTTTCGGCGATGGCGCGCTGGTTCCACGGCTCCCCGACGCAGAAACCGCTCATGTTGCCGATCTTCATGTTCATCACCATCTGCGGCGGCGGCACCACCACGTTGCGCACGTCGTCAAACGGATGAATGCCGGCGTTCGCCAGCCAGTAATAGAGCCACATGGCGTGGGTACCGGTCGGGAAGGTTTGGGCGAAGGTGTAAGTCCCCTTGGCGCTGGCATCGACGTGTTTTTTCAGCGTGGCCGCATCGGTGACGCCGGCCTGCTTTAACTGGTTGGAAAGCGTGATCGCCTGACCGTTGTTGTTGAGCGTCATCAGCACCGCCATGTCGTGCTGCGGCCCGGCTACGCCCAATTGCAGGCCATACACCATGCCGTACAGCACGTGCGCCGCATCCAGCTCGCCGGACAGCAACTTGTCGCGTACCGCTGCCCAACTGGCTTCTTTGCTGGGAATGATTTTGATGCCGTATTTTTCGTCAAACTTTTTCACCGCCGCCATCACCACCGAGGCGCAGTCGGTGAGCGGGATAAAGCCCACGCGGATCTCTTTTTTCTCCGGTGCGTCAGAGCCTGCCGCCCAGGCCGTATTCATCAGGCCAGGCAGCAACATGCTGCCGCCCAGCGCCGCGCTGCCGGCCAAAAAGCGGCGGCGCGTCAACTCAAGCCCAGGGTGTTTGGTATGCGTCATCAGCAAGTCCTTCAATCAGGCGATAAAAATAAAAAAGGCGTCCCATCAGCACATTCCACCATTGGGGTGAACATGCTGAAAGGACGCCTTTATCCAAATTCTTGTTGGCAATCCGGCCGCCATTGGCCGGGTTACGTTTTAGTTAATGCAGCTTGCGTGCCAAATCGCCAAATCTGTCATTTTAAACCCACCAATATGTACCCCATGAATTTCGAGTTGTAGCCAGGCGCCCAGCTCGCTCATCCCCAGGCGCTTACTTAAGTCACTGGGGTGAGTGACAAATCTGTCGGGAACCGATTTGAACGCTGCTTGCAGCGGCCCCAAAGGGGCAAGGCCCTTGGATGGATCTTGCAAGCAGGAACAACGCTGCAGCTTGAAAGGCGACGGGGTACGTTGCACAACGGCAAGGCATTAACTGCACTGACTGTGTGCATATACTCCTTAAGGAGTATCCCCGGTGGAGGGTAAAATATCCGCCACCGCCAGCATGGCATTGGCGATATCAATCAGCCGCTTGTTTTGATTCATGGCCATCTTGAGCAACAAGCGGTGGGCTTCCTCCTCGGTCAACCCGCGATGCCTGATCAACAGCCCTTTGGCACGTTCAATTTGCTTGCGCTCATGCAGCGTCGCGCGCGCCGTCGCCAACTCTTCTGACAAAATCTGCAACCGCTGCGACTGCTGCTGAATCAACTCCATCATGGAACGGCCCAGACGCGGATTGATGCCGTCCCCCATCAGCGGCGACGCCTCCCCCAGCGGGGTGGCCACGAACACCGCATAGCTTTCTCTCGCCTGTGGCGGCACGTAACCGACGTAATCTACCTCCAGCGAGCGCCGGGCCTCGGCCAGGCTGTGGCGGCAACTGGCCATCAGCGCTTCCTCCAGCCGATCCTCTATCTGTTTCATCAGGTCGATGCGCGCACTGGTGATCTCGAACCAGCGCAGGCTGGTGTCGGCGCGATCGCTCAACTGCAATTGCGTACAGGCGATGCGACGCAGGCGTTCAAACTCGCGGTCATCCTGCTGCTGTATGCGCCGCCACTGAGCCAGCGACTGTTCGTCGGCAAACTCGCCGAAGGTATGAAAACAGCGCTCTTGCCCTTCGATCAGCATCAGTAGCTGTTCATGGGACGCTTCACTGAAATGCATGGCGGCAAAACCGGCCGAACCTATTGCCCGTTCTTGCCCGGCCAGCTCCTTGCCCTGCATAAAGCTGAACATGGCGATCAACGCTCGCGTCATGGCGGGCTCAACGCAGGCATCCGCCGCCTCGAACACCAGCGCCAGCAGGCTGTGAATGATGTTATTGAAGGTGTCCATGGCGGCAGGCTGCGAGACCTGTTGCTGTTGCACCTGGCGGCGCAGCGCGGGCAAGGCGGTGAGGTTGTGCAACGCACAGGCGATGCGGCTGAACAGGCGGCTGGCGCTGGCCAGCGGTGCCGTGGCGGCATCCAACTGCGCCAGTTGCCGTTGCACCGCCAGTTCGGCCTGCTCCACGTCCTGCGTTCTGCCGGGCAACCGTTCGCCGAACAGCGCGCCCTGCGAACACAGATAAATATTGACGGTGCCGCGCTCCCGCTGAAGCACATGGATCAGTTGGCTCACCCGGCCAACCAACTGGCCCATCTGCAGCAGCTGTTGCAGCACGGTGATTTCGCAGCGTTTGGATGCCAGCAGAAAATCGCCGGCACTGGGCGGGAAAGCGCTATTACGGCTCATGACAGGATCCCCGTTACGGTAAATAGGCGGATCCTGCAAAAGCCGTGCCGTAGCGTTACTTACTCACGCGATCCAGATAAAGCATGCTGTTGGCGATGTTCAGCGTGGCACCCTTGACGTTGTCGCGCAGCGCCACCAGCGTTTGCCCTTGCAGCGCGACAACGTACGGCGAGCTGGCCTGCACTTCATGCTGCAAGGCTGCGTAACGCGCGGCGCGTTTTACCCCATCGCCTTCTGCCGCCGCCGCACGGGTTTCCGCACTCAGCGCCGGTATCGTCCACTGGGTGCGCCAGGCCAGGGTTTTCGGCCCGTTCGGCACATTGTAAGCAAAGGCGCTGGCGTTGGTGTTCGGATCCAGATAGTCGGCCCCCCAATAGGTGAAGATCGCCTGGAAATCGCGGCCGCGCATCTTGCCCCACAGATCGCTTTCTACCACCGGGTGGATATCCAGCTGCAAACCGGCCTTGGCGAAGCTGGCCTGCAGCGCCTGGGCGATATCGGTATAAGGCGGTTGGTTAATGACGATCAAATCGATGCGAGTGCCCTCCGCGATACCCGCGTCATGCAGGATCTGCCTGGCCTTTGCCACGTCAAGTTTGAACGGCTGGTCCGAGACGGCACCGTCCAGCCCGACCGGCAGAAAAGCCTGATGGACGCGATATTGCCCTTTCAGCAGATTTTTCGCGATGGATTGATAATCCACCAGCCAGCGCGCCGCCTGCCACAGCGCCGGATTAGCCAACGCCGGCTGCTGCGGGTTGCCGGTATTGAAACCCAGGTAATACACATTTGCCGAGTCATGCTGCTCAATACGCACGCCCTTTTCATTGCGCAACGAGTTGAACTGATCGGCACCCAAATCATAAGCCACGTCGGCGTCGCCCTTCAGCAGCAGCAGGCGGCGGGTGCCGGCGTCGCTGACGTTCTTCAGCAACACCGTTTTCAGCTGCGCTTTTGGCTGGGCGTAATCGTTACGGCTAAACAACAGCGCTTCGTGCGGCACATAGTTGCTGACCCGGTAAGGGCCGGCACCGGCGGAGTTCGAGCGCAGCCAGGCATTGCCGAAATCCCCCGCCTGGCTGTGTTCGCTCAGCAGTTTCTCATCGACGATCGACGCCACCGGCGCAGTCAGCAATCGCAGCGCCAGTTCGCTGCCGATATTCGCCGGCCAGCTCAGTTGCACCTGGTTGTCGTTGAGTTTTTTCAACTGGCTTGCGACGTTGTCCGGCGTCCAGCCGAATTCGCCGAGAATAAACGACGGCGCCTTGTTCAGTTTCACCGCGCGCACCAATGAGAAGATCACGTCTTCCGGCCGTACCGGGTTGCCGGAGGCAAAGCGCTGATTGTCATGCAGGGTAAAAATCAGGCTGTGACCATCTGCGCCCGCCTGCCAGCCACTGGCCAGTTCCGGATCCAGCTTTTCCGGCGTTTCGCGATCGGGTGCCAGCAGCCGCTGATACAGATTGACCAGGTTGGCTGAGCTGACGGTTTCAAAACTCTCGGCCGGATCGAGGCTGATAATCCCCTCCAGCGAACTGACCACGACCAGCGTGTCTTGCGGAGTGGCGGCCTGCGCGCCGAAGCTCGCTGCCAGGGCGCTGAACACTAACGTTGGGATGAGACGTTTCATTGATACACTCTCCATCAATCACGCGGATGCGTTATTTTTCGAGTGTAGGGGGGCGAGCTTATAAGAAGAACGACTATAAATTGCTTTATTTATTACACAGATGAATATACCCACCGGCAGAGCGGCGGGTATTCTCTCAACTCACCAACCGGCCGTGCGCCATCGCCACCGCACGATCGCACATGTGGTCGATGACGTCGGCGTCGTGACTGACCAGGATCATGGTCAGATCGCCCGCTTGCTTCAGATCGTTGAGCAGGTTAAGGATTTCCGCCTGTACCGACATGTCCAGCGCCGACGTCGGCTCGTCCAGCAGCAGCAGTTTCGGTTTTAGCAGCAGCGCCCGCACTATCGCCACCCGCTGGCGCTGGCCGCCGGAAAGCTGGTGCGGATAGCGATCCAGCAAGAGAGGGTCAAGCCCCACCTGCCGAAAACCGGCGCTGATTTTCTGTTCGATATCGCGCTCTTTCAGCAACTTCAACGGCTCCGCCAACGTACGCAACAGCCGGTGCTTGGGGTGCAACGAAGCATAAGGGTCCTGAAACACCATCTGCACCTCACGTCGCAGCGTGCCGGTGAACGGCCGACCGGGCTGCAGATCCTGGCCCAGCAGACGGAAACCGCCGCTCCAGTTCTCGTTCAACCCGGCCAGCACCCACAGTAGCGAGGATTTACCGCAGCCTGAGGGACCGACCAGCCCGAAGCACTCGCCCCGTTCGATATGCAGATTGACGTCATGCACCACCGTGCGCAGCTCATAGCCCTGACGGTGGCTGACGCTCAGATTTTCCAAAGTAATCAGGCTCATTTCAGCGCCTCCAGCAGCGCGCGATCCAATACCGGCAAGAGTTTGCCGTGGGTTTCCCGGCTGGGTCGGCACGACCATAGCGTGCGGGTATAAGGATGCGTGGCCGAGGCCAACTGGTCGGCGGGCAGTTGATCCAGCAGTTCCCCCTTGTACATCACCAATACCCGTTCGCAGTAGTGCGCCACCTGCTGCAAATCGTGGCTAATCAGAATCAGCCCCATATTGCGCTGCTCCACCAGATTTTCGATCAGTTGCAACACCTGATCGCGCATCTGGTGATCCAGCGCGGAAGTCGGTTCATCGGCAATCAGCAGTTGCGGATCGTTAATCAGCGCAATCGCCAGCATCACCCGCTGCCCCATGCCGCCGGAAAGCTGATGCGGGTAGCGCTGACGCAGCGCCGCCGGATCGGGCAAGCCTACCGCCGCCAGCATGTCCAGCACCTTTTCCCGCCGTTCGGCCCGGCCCAGGCGAGTGTGCAGCAACAGCGGCTCCTCCACCTGCTTGCCTATCGGCTGGGTGGGGTTTAGCGCATGCTTGGGATCCTGCATCACCATCGCCACTTTTGTACCACGCAGCCGGTTCCACTGGCGCTCGTTCAGCCGCGTAAGTTCGTCCCCGCCCAACGTCAGGCGCTGCGCCCGCACTTGCAACGGCGGGGGCAATAGCCCCATCAACGCACGGGCGGTCAAGGATTTGCCGGAACCGGATTCACCGACCAGCGCCAGCCGCTCCTGCCCCATGCTGAAAGAAATCTCTTTTACCAGCGCAACCGGCTGTGGTGCCGGCAGCAGCACCGACAATCGGTCGGCGATTAATAAGCGGTTATCAATGCCCATGACGAGGATCCATTTTATCGCGCAGGCCATCGCCCAGCAGGTTAAAAGCCAGGCTGGCGAACAGGATCGCCCCGCCCGGTACGGCGGCAACCCACCACTGATCGAAAATCACTTTACTGCCCTCGGCCACCATTGACCCCCATTCGGCGGTCGGCGGCGCAACGCCCATGCCGAGAAAACCCAAACCGGCGGCGGACAGGATAATCCCGCCCAGGCTCAGCGCGGCGCGAACTACTGCGCTCGGCAGACACAGCGGCAAAATATGGCCGACCATCAACCTCAGGCCGCCGATACCCTGCATGCGCGCCGCCGCCAGATAGTCGCTGCGACGCAATGCCAGGGTTTCCGCCCGCGCCTGACGAGCGAAAGCGGGCCAACTGGTCAATGCCAACGCCAGCGCGCCGTTCATCAACCCAGGGCCAAGCACCGCAACAAACGCCAACGCAATCACCAGGCTGGGCAGCGACAGAAAAATGTCGGTCACGCGCATCAAAATACGCTCCGCCCAGCCACCGAGGTAACCGGCGCTGATACCCACCAGCAGGCCAATAGGAATGGTCAGCAGCAGGATCAGAGATACCAGAATCAGCGTCGGGCGCGCGCCGTAGATCACCCGCGACAGCAAGTCGCGGCCAAAACCGTCGGTGCCCAGCCAATGGCCGGAGGAAGGCGGCAGCAGGCGCAACTCAATGTGTTGCAGGTTGGGATCGAACGGCGCCAGCCACGGGGCCAACAGTGCGGTAAGGATCAGGATCGCCACCAGCGTCGCGCCAATCGTCAACGTCGTCAGCCGACGGCGTGAGCGGTAGCCGGTAGCCGGTTCGCCCTGGGGCTCATGTTCTGAAAGGTATTGGCTCATCGGGTTCGCGGGTCCACTAAATAAGTCAGCGCGTCGGCCAGTGCGTTAAGCACTACGAAACAGGTGCCGATCAGCAGCGTAGCGCCAAGAATGGCCGGCGTATCGGCGGCAAACAGCGCGGTGGTCAGATAACGCCCGACGCCCGGCCAGGCGAACACCGTTTCGGTCAGTACCGCGCCTTCGAGCAGGCTGGCGTAGGACAGCGACAAGACGGTGATCAGCGTGCCGAGCACGTTGGGAAACACGTGACGCAACAGAATGCGCACGCGGCTGGCACCTTTGGATCGCGCCAGGGTGACGTACTCTTTGTTGCACTCTTCCAGCATCGCCGCACGCAGCAGCCGGGTGATGCCCGCCATCGACAGCAGCGCCAGCGCCACCACCGGTAGCCACAGATGGCTGATGGCGTTGTAAAACATCTCGCGATCGCCGGACAGCCAGCTATCAATCAGCACAAATCCGCTGCGCGGCTCCATGCTGTAAAGGTAGATATCATCCAGCCGCCCCGGCCCCGCAGACCAATGCAGCGTGGCATAAAACAGCAGCAGGCCCAGCAGGCTGAGCCAGAAGATCGGTACCGAATAGCCTATCAGCGACAGCAGGCGTGCCGCGTTATCCAGCCAGCTGCCCGGTTTGAGCACCGCCAGAAACGCCAGCGTAATGCCGCCGAAGGCGCCGAGGATAATGGCGCAGGTGGCCAGCTCTACCGTCGCCGGGAAAGTACGCAGCAGATCGCTAAGCACCGGCTGCGAGGTGATGCGGGATATCCCCATATCGCCGTGCGCCAGATGCACCAGATAGCGCCAGAACTGCACAGGCAACGGCTGATCCAGCCCCAGATCGTGGCGCACCTGGGCGTAAGTGGCTTCGCTGGCGTGATCGCCGGCAATTTGCAACGTTGGGTCGATAGGCGCCAGATGCGAGAGCATAAAGGTGAACAGCAACAGGCCGAGCAGCGTCAGCGCCAGGGACAACACGCCGGTAAACAGCCTGCGGCCCCAGTGCCAGCTGTGCCGGGCGAACCCGGCAGAGGAAGAACGGGTTGTCATTACTTGCTGACCTTGCTGTAGAACACCATGTCGGGATTGATACCCTGCACGTAGCCTTTCAGATTGTCGCGCACGGCGATCAGGCTGCGCGCTTGCAGGCCGATAACAAACGGCGAGCTTTGCTGAACGGATTTCTGCAACTGCTGGTAATCCGCCACCCGTTTGGCGGTGTCATTCTCCGCCGTGGCCGCCAGCGTCAGTTTACTCAGCGCAGGAATTTGCCAGTTGGCGCGCCAGGCCAGGGTTTTGCTGCCGTCTTCCGGGTTATAGGCGAAGGCGGCGGCGTTGGTGTTCGGGTCAAAATAATCCGGCCCCCACGAGGTCAGGACCGCATCATAGTTCAGGGTTTTGACCTTGGTGGACACCTGCGCGCTTAGCCCCGGCACCAGATCCACCTTCACGCCCCCCTGGGCGAAGCTGGCCTGCAACGCCTGGGCGATATCCAGGTACGGCGGTTGGTTGTTGACGTCCAGCTTAAAGCTGACGTTTTTCAGGCCGGCCTTCGCCAGGATTTCTTTGGCTTTTTGCGGATTAAAACTGTACGGCCGGTCCTTCAGCGCGCCCAGATAGCCTTCCGGCAGGAAGGCCTGATGGTTCTGGAACTGGCCTTTCAGCAGATCGTCGGCAATGCCTTTATAGTCGAACAGCCAGCGCGCCGCTTCCCAGAACGCCGGATTGCTCAGTGCCGGTGACGCCTTGGCGTTGAACTGCAGGAAGTAGAGTGACGCGTAAGGGATGGCCAACGGTTTTACGCCTGGCTTGTCTTTCAGCGCCGCCATCTGATCTGCGCCCAGGTTACGTGCAATATCGGCGTCGCCCTGCTCCAGCAGCAAACGGCGCGCAGCCGGATCCGGCACGTTCTTGATCAGTACGGTTTTCAGCGTTGGCGCGCCTTCCGGTGAGGTTGGATTGGCATCCAGCACCACCACTTCATGCGGCACATAGGTACGGATTTTATACGGGCCGCTGCCGGCCGAATGGCTGTTCAGCCACTGATGCCCCAAATCATCGCCCTGCTGGTGCGCCAGCGCTTCTTTGGCATCGACAATCGACGACACCGGTGCCGACAGCAGGCTGAGCACGAACGCCGGGCTGACGTTTTCGCTCCAGCTTATTTTCACCTTGTTATCGTCCACCTTGCTCAGGTGCTGGTCGACGTTTTTAGCATTCCAACCCAGTTGAGTGAGGATAAACGAGGGTTCCAGGTTCAGCTTCACCACCCTTGATAACGAGAAGATCACGTCCTCTGGACGCAGCGGGTTGCCGCTGGAGAATTTGGCGTCCGGCCGCAGGCTGAAGGTCAGGCTACGGTTATCGCTGCCCGCCTGCCATTCGCTGGCCAGAGTAGGTTTGAGGTCGATAGGGTTCTGCGGATCCGACTGGATCAGGCGCTGATACAGGCTGTTGAACGATTGTACCGTGGTTAATTCAAAGCCCTGGGCAGGGTCAAAGCTGACAACGTCATCAATTGACTGGGCAATCACCAACGTATTCGCCGGGGTCGCCGCCTGCGTGTTGAAACTGGCCGCTACGGCCAAAAATAGCAAAGAAGGAACGAACGCTTTCATCAGAAACTCTCCAAGCGGATGGAATTTATAGTAATTTCGCGAGTGTATGTGAGAGCATTCGGCAGGCGAAGGTACTTAAATAACTATAGATATTCTTTTTATATCTATAGATGAGATTTTGATTATTAAGCAGGCTAAGTTCCACGATGTTGTCCGCAACGGCGTGCGCACACTTTGTCGCCAATAACGTCTCTTGCGTGATGATGCGCATCTGAAAAACGCGTTTTGCATTGCCCCTGGCCTGCGATTAGCGTGCGGCTGGCCAAGATTGGGGATGATCAAATGGAAAAAACAAACGCCGTCGGGTTAGAAAGCTATTGAAAAAGCAGCTTTAGGCTCCTCTATCGCCGGGCAACCTGCCCGGCTTTTCATGTTTCTCGCCGGGTCAAATCTGGTAATCGATCACCGCATCCAGCTGTGAGGAGAACACCTTGTCCTTGATTTCGGTCAGTGACAGCGTCGGGTTGCACAGCTGGATAAACCGCCAGGCATAGTTACGTTGTAACTGGCTGCGTTTCAACCCCAGCCACACGGTATTGGGTTCGAACAGGTGTTCCGCATTGAGGCTGACCAGCCCGCGGTCACGCTCTTTCTCGTACGACATATCCGCCAATACACCCACCCCCAGCCCCAACTCGACATAGGTTTTAATCACGTCGGAATCCTGTGCGCTCAATGCGATGTCCGGCGTCAGTCCCGCCGCTTTGAAAGCGGCGTCAAGCTTCGAACGGCCGGTGATGCCCTGCCGATAGGTGATCAGCGGCAGCGTGCTGAGCATCTCCAGCGTGACCTGTGGCTGACGCGTCAGTTCATGCCCCTCCGGCACCAAAATGGTGTGATGCCAACGGTAGTAGGGAAATGCCGCCAGCGATTCGTCGCTCATCAGTCGTTCGCTGGCAATACCGATATCGGCTTCGCCGGAAGCGAGCATGGCGACAATTTCCTCCGGGCTGCCCTGGTTCAGCACCACTCTCACCCGCGGATATAACGCGCGGAACTCTTTAATCACCCCCGGCAGACTGTAGCGCGCCTGAGTGTGGGTCGTGGCGATATGCAGTTGGCCAGAGTCGTTGCTGCTGAATACGTCTGCCAGGCGGCGGATATTATTGGCGTCATTCAGGATGCGTTCCGCCACCACCAGCAGCTCTTTACCCGGTTCGGTCATACCCAATAAACGCTTCCCGCGGCGGATAAATATCTCAATGCCCAGCTCTTCTTCCAGCTCACGAATATGACGGCTAACCCCAGATTGCGAGGTAAATAAAGTGTTGGCGACCTCGGTCAGGTTGTAGTTGCAACGCGCCGATTCACGAATAATTTTTAGTTGTTGAAAGTTCATCCCTTCCCCCCTGTCGAGCAATAGTGTTAACGACAGTGATACTGAGTCTGGTGGGAGGGAACAAATAAGAAATAACCTTTACTTATGCATTTTCATGCTAAGTGAATTTTTGAGGGTCGCGAATTAACTGCTTTTTCAAGATAAAATAACGAATACCTTTAATATTAACAAGATAGAAAACCACTCACTAACTGTGGGTTAAATATTCCTGCGAAATAAAGTTATTAAATATAGGCATTGGATATATAAAAAAGGGCCCTGCATGCAGAGCCCGTTTGGAAAGGATGTTTCGGCCCAGAGATCAGGCGGTCGCTTCGCCGCCAATAGGACCGGAGGTGTTCTGTTGCAGCCACTGCTGCACGTAGTTGACCAAATCGCCGATGCAATCATCTTTCATGCCGTGATTCTTCAACTCGTTATCCAGTGCAAACAGGTATTGGGCGTTGGTGCCCAACGGCCCACTGGCGCTGGCTATCAGAGGCGCAATCACCTGATGGCTGGTGTCTTCTTCAAACAAGGGGTGCTGCGGGTTCATCACGAACACCAGCGCGGTGACCACTTTGCCATCGGCAAGCTGGAGATCGCACCAGGTCGGCAGATAACAGCCGGTCACCATTTCGCGTTTCCACAGCAGTTCCAGCTCTTCGCGCAGCTTCTCTTCCGGCAGGCGGAACGCCAGCCCGGTAGTATGGCCGCCCTCCTTCAGCGCCAGCATGCGCCCTGGCTGATGCAGGGTGCCGCGCCCTGCGGTTAACCGCAGGCAAAACGCACGGTGCCACCCCTGCAACGTAGCCGGACGAACCTCTTCAGATTCGAATACCGGGTTCCACATCAGCGAGCCATAACCGAATACCCAAACCGGGCTGTTATCCGGACGACGGGATAAAGTACAATTCAGCGAGGCCGCACGCTGCTCTGATGTCAGTAACAGCGACTCCTCAATTGTGCCGAATGCTGTTTTGCAATCTGCCTTTTGCAGAAAATCTCGCGTTAACACCTTAACAACCTCCTGGGAATAGGACACTCATACTCCCTCGCCACTGCGATCTCTGGAATTTTTATTTATTGGATGCGGAATTTTATTAATTCAATATACCCAAAATAATTGGAGCTGCATCAAGGCGGCAAGACCGTAAATCCCCGGGAGCTTAGTAAACTAAGTGACTGGGGTGCGCGGACGCGGCCAACACAGATGCAGTTTCAAGTATGAAGGGTATAAGTCACTCCACGATAATAATGACCTTATTCTTTTCTCGATCCGCAATCAAGTTTCAAAACGTAGATAAAGTGAAAAAGTATTTGTACGCAGGAGCAATAATATTAACTGCATGCTTAGCTATGCAGATATTGTGATTTTCCCGGCACGTTATGCCGGGATTTAAAGCTACTTTTTATGCCAACGATCGTCGTCACCTTTGCGATAGGTCTGCTTCACCGCCGCCCAGGCGACTTTATGCGCCGTTTCTTCGCGGCTGTCATCGCCGCGGCGGTCATCCGGATCCCGATATTGATCCCAGGCGCTGTTAAACGCTTCCTTATAGATCTCTTGCGCGTGTTCCGGCAGCACATTCTTCACATTGTCGGGTAAGGCGCTCTTACTTTTATACGGCATAACTTTTCTCCCGTAGCGACGTATGAGCTTATAAGCCTAGTCAACACCACCAGCGACCTCAACCAAGCAAACGATTCTCATTATCAAATGACATGATATACTCGGCGCCAAACGAACATAAGGAGATCACCGTGAATACCGATGCCCCCCGCTCACGCGCGCCTTACCTGATTGAAGTCGCCGCTGTCCGTGACATTACGCCGCACCTGCGTCGCATCACTTTTAGCGCGCCAGACCTGCGCTATTACCCGGCGCAAGCCGCTGCCGCGCACATCAAGGTTTTCCTGCCGCTCACAGGCCAACAGCAACCGGATCTCCCAACGTTGACCGCCAACGGCCCGGTTTGGGCAGCGGATGCGGTGCGCCCGATTATCCGCACCTATTCGGTGCGCGCCGTGCGCCCGGAGCTGGCCGAGATCGACATCGAATTCGCCATTCACGATCATAGCGGCCCGGCGGTAAACTTTGCGCGCCAGGCTAAAGCAGGCGATAAAATTGGCATCAGCAACCCCGGTGGACCCAAACCGATGCTGCCGCCGGCCGATTTCTACTGCCTGGCCGGAGACCCTTCCTCTTTGCCCGCGCTGGCCGCGTTGCTGGAACAGCTGCCGGCGAGCAGCGAAGGCCAGGCTTTTATCCGCGTGGATACAGCCGCCGACGTTATCAGCCTGAAAAAACCTGCCGGCGTCGAGCTGAATTGGATTATCGGCGGCACCGAAAAAACGCCGGAGCTGATAACCCAATTTTGCGCATTGCCCCTGCCGCAGGCCGCAACCCAGTTCTGGCTGGCGGGTGAGGATCGCCTGGTGGTCGAACTGCGTCGTTACCTGCGCCGCGATCGTCAATGTGACCGTAATCAGCTTTATGCCGTACCTTACTGGCGTGAAGGGTTAAATGAAGAGGGTTATCATAATAAACGGCATGAAATCATGGATAATATTGACGACTAATGGGAATTTTCCCGTTTATTAACCATGCAATGCGTAGGTAACTGCAATTTATGCGCCATTGATGCGAAAAATTAATCCCACTACGTAAAAGTAAGTAAATAAAACCGCATCAGATGCGGTTTTTTTGTTAACCTTGTCACACAAAGCAAGCAATTGCTTTTTCAAGTAAAACAACATCACATCATTACCCGCCACAAGACACAGGGTGTATCCTATTATTATTAAATATAAATATACCCAATGGATTTCAAACTGCGGCCAACAATGCGGCAGCGTGAAAGGCGGCGGGTAGACATTCTGGATACGCGAGTTGCCGTACCACGGCAGTCAGCGATGACGGGTCCACGCTGTTTGAGAAGGAGTACCATCAAAATGAAGTCGCAACACGATCCTGGCCGATCCAAATCCCGCCACACCGAATATTCGCTGATTTTCCCCATCGCCGCCCTGGTAGTTCTGAATCTATGGGGCAGCACCGGCAACTTTCCCTTGATCGTCGGCATTAACATTATCGCCCTGATCGGTATTCTCAGCAGCGCCTTTAGCGTGGTACGCCATGCGGACGTACTGGCTCACCGTTTGGGGGAACCCTACGGCTCGCTGATCCTCAGCCTGTCGGTCGTTATTCTCGAAGTGAGCCTGATTTCAGCACTCATGGCTACCGGCGACGCGGCTCCTGCGCTGATGCGCGATACGCTTTATTCCATCATCATGATCGTTACCGCCGGGTTGGTGGGTGTCGCTTTGCTGCTCGGTGGCCGCAAGTTCGCCACCCAGTACGTCAACCTTGGCGGTATCAAACAGTACCTGATGGCGATTTTCCCGCTGGCGATCATCGTTTTGGTGTTCCCGAGCGCGCTGCCGGGGGGTAACTTCAGCACCGGTCAGGCACTGTTGGTCGCGGTGATTTCTGCCGCCATGTATGGCGTGTTCCTGGTGATCCAGACCAAAACCCACCAGAGCCTGTTCGTGTACGAGCATGAAGATGACGACGGTGACCCGCACCACGGCAAGCCTTCCTCACACAGCAGCGCCTGGCATGCGGCCTGGCTGGTCGTGCATCTGATTGCGGTGATCGCGGTGACCAAGTTCAACGCCAACCCGCTGGAAGGTTTGCTGACCAAAGTGAATGCCCCGGCGCAGTTTACCGGCTTCCTGGTGGCGCTGCTGATCCTGTCGCCGGAGGGTCTGGGCGCCCTGCGCGCAGTATTGAACAATCAGGTGCAGCGCGCCATGAACCTGTTCTTCGGCTCGGTATTGGCGACCATTTCCCTGACGGTGCCGGCGGTAACCATCATCGCTACCCTCACCGGCCAGACACTGATCTTCGGCCTGCAGACGCCGCATATCGTGGTGATGTTGACGGTATTGCTGCTGTGCCAGCTGTCGTTCTCCACCGGGCGCACCAACGTGCTGAACGGTACCGCGCACCTGGCGCTGTTTGCCGCCTACATGATGACCATCTTTTCCTGAATGACCGAGGGGCGCACTCTGCGCCCCTCTTCTTAAACCGCCTGCACCGCCAGGATTTATACCGCGAAGAAAATGCCCGCCGCGATCCCGCCGAACAGAATCCATTTAATGATGTAATAACCGGTGCGGTTCCATGCCTTTAACCGTTTCCCCACTTTGCGTACCGCATAAATATACTTGAACAGCTTGTTAACGCCGCCGGTACGATCGCCCTCTTCGTTTGGCGCAGTGGCCGCACTCATCAGGTTACGCCCCAACCAATGGTTGACGCTTTGCGCCCAGCGATAACGCATCGGCCGCTCGATATCGCAAAACAGAATCAACCGGTTTTGCCCACTCTGGTTCTCGGCGTAATGCAGATAGGTTTCATCAAACATCACCCCTTCGCCGTCACGCCAGCTGTAACGTTCGCCGTCGACCTCGATAAAACAGCGATCGTCATTGGGCGTAATCAGCCCCAGATGGTAACGCAGCGAACCGGCGTACGGATCGCGGTGGCGCGGCAGGCGGCTACCGTCCGGCAGTTCGGCAAACATCGCCGCCTTGACCGAAGGCAGGCCGCGCAGCAGCGCGGTGGTCTGTGGACACAGGCTCATCGCCGACGGATGGTTGTCTTCATACCATTTCAAATAGAAACGTTTCCAGCCGGTTTTGAAGAACGAATTGAAGCCGGCATCGTTGAATTGATCCGAAGCTTTAATTTGCTGGATCGCCATCAACTGCTGCCCTTCCTCGCGGATGGTTTGCCAATTATCCCGCAATACCGCCAGTTCGGGAAACTGCTCCGGTTGCAGATAAGGCGTTATCGGCACGCGCGAGAACAGATACATAAAAACGTTCAGCGGCGCGGTAAAGGTGGAATGATCGGAAAGCTGCCGCCAGAAGGTATAACGCACCCGGCCGCGATAATGGATATAGACCACACATAAAATAAATAAAATTAAAATAATATATTTCATGACTGAACCGCTGTGAGAAGCCCAACACCTGCGCGCCAAACCGGCGCACAACGCAACTATTCCGTTTGCCAGGTAAAGGCTGGCGCCCATTTGGAACACCACTAATCATTAACGCTAATGCAACTAAAATCCATACAAAAACCTACAATAATTTACATGGCGAATTGGCAGGCGGGGATGAGCGGCAGAAAAGAAAAAGGCCGCCGAAGCGGCCTCGTCGTAGCAGGCAGGTTAACTGTAGGCGTTGAGCGTGCGCTGGCACAGGGCGGAGCGGACGCAGTCTTGTTTATCAAAGCGGATGATGCCGATCATTTCATCCTCCTCGAAGCGCTCCATCGCATCGCTGAGGCCGGACTTCACGCCGCGCGGCAAATCGCACTGGGTTACGTCACCATTGACGATTACCGTTACGTTCTCACCCAAACGGGTCAGGAACATCTTCATCTGGCTGGCGGTCACGTTCTGGGCTTCATCCAGGATAACGACCGCATTTTCGAAGGTACGCCCGCGCATGTAGGCGAAAGGCGCGATCTCTACCTTGCCGATTTCCGGGCGCAGGCAGTATTGCATAAAGGACGATCCCAAGCGGCGCACCAGAATGTCATACACCGGGCGGAAATAAGGGGCGAACTTCTCAGAAATATCCCCGGGCAAGAAACCGAGGTCTTCATCCGCCTGCAAAACCGGACGTGTAACAATAATCCGATCCACTTCTTTATGTATAAGGGCTTCTGCCGCCTTCGCGGCGCTGATGAATGTTTTGCCGCAGCCGGCTTCGCCGGTGGCAAATATCAACTGCTTTTTATCTATGGCGATTAAGTAATGACCCTGAGCTTCGGTTCTAGCCTCGATGGGAGAGCTATCGCGCTTGTCTCGCGCCATGCCGATAGACTCAACTCCACCCATTTGTACCAGCGAGGTTACGGACTCTTCTTCCAGCTGGCGATGACTACGAGCGTCACGACGAATAACGCGTTTCGCTTCACGACGTGCTTTGATCACTGCTTTTTGTCTCATAGTGGCACCTTACAGTTTGTTTCACCTACCGCAGCGGCCTGGCCGCGCGATTATGTTTCACACACGGATTAGGTTTTGGCTTCCTTCAGAGCCAATAAAAGCCAATAGACGAAGTGAATACGCGGGCGTTGCGGCGCGCCGTTTTTTCACGGGATAACGCGGTTGCGTAATTAATTGCGGAGTAAAAAGTGACAAGAATTTGTCGTGCCGAGAATGCGGAGTTGCCAGGAAAAGAGAGTCGGAGAGAGAACCCTCGTTACAACGAGAAATCAGAGAAGGTGTATTGTTTTTTCTTTCCAGCCCAACCAAGGACTTTACCATTAGCGATCCCCGCAGTGTTATTTACAGCTTCCGCTGTGCACCTTGTGAAAACTACCGCCAGATGATTACAGTATAATGACATTCAAACCCATCGCGTTACTAAAATGTAAAAAATTTTAATCTTTTTTGTTTTCAGATAACGCAAGAACACTATATCACGCTGTTTACGCCATTCCAGAGAAATTTTATCACCCAGCCAGATCAAATAGTTATGATTAAAAGTAGCGGATGACATTTTGGTTTCCTGATTAAATTTTGCACAAACAAAAAGCGCGGTATTGTCCGCATTTTTAGCGGCACGCCGCCACGCTGTCCCCCTGGCGCCGTACTTTATTAATAAAAAAGGCGGGAAATCTCCCGCCCTGAAGTACTGGGTTTACTCGCCCGTCGCCGGGCCGAAAATGCCTTTACTCGAAGGAGTAAGAGACGCTCACCCCGCCGCCCCAGTTCCTGCCCGGCGCCGGTTCGTAATAACGGCCGTTGCCTTCATTGACGATGACCGAACCAACGTATTGGCGATCAAACAGGTTGTCCACGCGGCCGAAAACGTTAAGCATCCAGTTCCCTACCGGATAGCGGTAACCGGTATTCAACCCCACGGTGGTATAGGACGGCGCCTGTTCGGTGTTTTCATCATTCACCTGGATGTCGCTCATATAGCGCACCTCAGCGCCGGCATACCAGCCTTCAGGCGGGGCCCAGGCGAAGGAGGCGAATCCCATATTGCGCGCAATGCCCGGCATGCGATTGCCGCTTGGCACCTTATTATCCGCCGAACACTGGCTGTCGCCGCACACGTCATCCCGGTAGCGCGCATCCAGCAGCGTCCAGGCCAGTTGCAGCCGCCAATCGTAGGCAAACTGCTGATCCAACGCCAACTCCAGCCCGCGCCGACGGGTCTGCCCGGCGTTTTTGTAGCTGGTGCGTCCGTTGCTGCTCTCATCGACGACAATTTCATTCTTGGTGTCGGTCTGGAAAACGGCGGCGGTCAATAACCCATTGCCGATACGGGTTTTGCTGCCAAACTCCACCGTATCGCTGGTTGACGGTTTCAGGCCGAAATTGAGCCCGCTTTGGTCGCCGGGGCGATAGGACAACTCGTTGATGGTCGGGGTCTCGAAACCGCGGCCGGCGGACAAATACAGATTCCAGCCGCGGCTGACGGCATAATTGAGGGAACCGGCCGGCAACCACTGATGATAGCTGGCGCTGCCGCTGTCATCGCCATTGCTGCCGGTGACGTAGTGATCGTTGGAATCGAAATTGACGGTGCTGTAACGCGCCCCGGCGTCCAACGTCAGTTGCGGGGTCAGTTTCCATGAAGTTTGCAGATAAGGGTCCACATTCCACATCAGGTTGCGCTCGTTGCGGCGTAGCGCTCCCTGGGTGCCCAACTCGGTCACGCCGTTGGACTGGGTAAAGTTTTCATACCCTTTACGCTGTTCGGTCATGGTTTCATAGTCCAGGCCGCCGGTCAGGGTATAAGGCACCGCCGCCAGTTCGCCACGGTGGGTCCAGCGCGTATCAATCCCCTGATAATGACGCGTCAGGTCAATCACCCCGCCCGGGTGCTGCGCGCTGCGCTGCTGTACCGCGACCGGGATCGACTGATATTGGGTGGTTTCGCGCTCGCCGGCGTACATCATGACGCTCAGGTCATCATTAGCCCCCATCTGGCGCTCATAGTGCAATCCTGCCTGGGTCTGCGAGGTGGTTTTGCGCGTATTGTATTGATCGGCTCGCGGTGCCTGGCGTGGATTGTCGTGCCATTCGGCAGACGTCAGGCCGCCGGGGTCGTTGGCATTGATATCCACGCTGTTGAACAACAACGTAAGCGTGCTGACATCGTCGATACGCACGCCCAGCTTGGCGTTGCCGAGGTTTTTTTGCGCACCGCTGTGGTCGCGGAACCCTTGAGTGGTAAAACGGGTACCGGAAATGGTGTAGTTAACGTCGCCGGCATGGCTGCCATCCCCGGTCGCCCCGGTGGCTTTGACACCATAGCGCCAGGTGCCGTAGCTGCCAAAATAGCTGCTCGCCTCAAGGCGATTGGGTTGTTGGCCGGTTTCGGTCTCCACATTCACCATGCCACCGGAGGAATTACCGTAAAGCGCGGAAAACGGCCCGCGCAGCACTTCCACCTTTTCGACCGAGTTCAGGTCGATATTGGAGGTTTGCCCCTGCCCATCCGGCATGGTAGCCGGGATGCCATCCACATAAATCCGCACGCCCCGCACGCCATACATAGAACGAGAACCAAAGCCCCGTACCGATAGCTGCAAATCTTGCGCATAGTTCTGGCGGTTCTGAATTTGCAGGCCAGGTACGCTGCCCAGGCTTTCAGACAGGTTGATCTGAGGCTTGGCATCACGGATTTGATCGCCGTTCACCACGCTGACGGCGGCAGGCGTCGACAGTTCGGAAAGGCCGCTGCGTTTGGCGGTCACCACCATAGTCTGTTCCCCATCCTTGTCCTGCGCATAACAGAACGAAAGGGGCAATAAGGCGGGAATAACGATGGCGGACGCCAGCGTGTTTTTACGGGTGTTTTTCATCAGGAGAATGCCGTTAAAGGGATCGGGAAATCTGAACCGTCTGGAACAAAATGGCTGGCATGTTAATACTTTTAACAAACAAATGAAAACAGTTAGCCATAATTAAAAACCCGGATTCCCGGTTGCGCAAGGCCACGGAATATTTAAATAAGATCGGTTCGGTGCGGAGGGCCGATGAAAAAAGGCGGGATGAACCCGCCAGATTGAATATGACTATGCTTTCAGCAAACCGCTGCCAAGGTAATCATTGCCGTCTTTCACCCCCGGTAGCGCAAAGAAGTACCCGCCGCCGATCGGCTTCACGTACTCTTCCAGCGCCTCACCGTTCAGGCGTTTTTGCACCGTCAGGAAGCCTTTTTCCAGATCGGCCTGATAACAGACGAACAGCAGCCCCATTTCCAGCTGGCCGGAATTGGACACGCCGATCGAATAGCTGTAACCGCGGCGCAGCAACAGATTGCTCTGGGTCTGCGGAGTGCGTGGGTTCGCCAGGCGAATGTGCGCATCCATCGGGATGGTTTTACCCTCGGGATCTTTAGCGTAGTCCGGCTCATCGTGTTCATGCTTCATGCCGAGCGGCGCACCGCTGTGCTTTTCACGGCCAAAGATGGTTTGCTGTTCCTGCAACGGGGTACGGTCCCAGAACTCGACGTGGAAACGGATAATCCGCAGCGCCTGATAGCTGCCGCCTACCGCCCAGGTAGGTTCCCCGGCGTTGTCCGCCACCCACACCACCTGATCCATCAACGGCTTGTCGCCGGTTTTCGGGTTGGCGGTGCCGTCTTTAAAGCCCAGCAGGTTGATCGGCGTTTCTTTGCCTTTGCTGCGCGCGGCGTGGGCGGAAATAAAGCCTTCCCGCTTCCAGCGCACGCTGAGCAAGTCCGGCGAATGCTTGATGATATCGCGCAGCGCGTGGATTACCGTTTCATTGGTGTTGGCGCAAATTTGCAACACCAGATCGCCATGACACAGGCTGGCGTCCAGCGAGTCGTTGGGAAAGCGCGTCATCTTTTGCAGCCGCAGCGGTTTTTGCGCCTGCAGGCCGAAACGTTCGTCAAACAGCGAGGTACCCACTGAGACCGTGATGGTCAGGTTATCCGGATAAATCTCCGGCCCCATGATGCCCGAATCGAGCGGCGGCAGCTTGGGATCAACCTCCGGCGCCTTGCCGCCGCTGGTCAGAAACGCAATGCGGTTGGTCAGCAAGCGGAACAGACGCTCCAGATCCTGCCTGTTGCTTGCCAGCACGTCAAAAGCCACCAGCATCATCGCCGCCTGCTGCGATGTGAGGATCCCGCCCTGATGCACGCCATAGAACGGCTGTTTCTGCCAACGCTCGTCCTGCGGCGTCGCCAGCGTATCGGCGCCCTTCTCTGATGCCTGCGTCAAACGGCTGCTGCCCAGTGCCAGAACACCCAGACCCAACCCCTGCAGCAAACGACGGCGCGACGGCGACGCCGCACCTGTTGATTGCGGATGCGGCCCGTTACCCGGGCCGATCTTGTTGCTCATAGTGCTTGCCTCAATCCAGACCCAATACGCCACGCAGTTGTGACAGGTCTTCCGCCAGGGTAGTGATCGGCCCTTTCATTGCGTTACGATCGGCATCGGTCAGCTTCTCGTAAGACTCATAGCCGTCTTTGGTTTTGTATTTTGCCAAAATGCCATCAACGGTTTTGAAGTTGGCGTCAATCTTGTCAAGCAAGGGTTTGTTAGCCTTAACCAGCAGCGGACGCAGCAGGTTAACGATTTTTTGCGCACCGTCGACGTTGGCCTGGAAATCCCACAGGTCGGTACGGCTGTAACGGTCTTCTTCACCGCTGATTTTGCTCGCCGCCACTTCCTCGATCAGGCCGGCCGCGCCACCCACTACCTTGCTTGGCGGGAAGGTCAGATCGTTCACCCGCTTTTGCAGTTCAACGGTGTCGTTGTACAGGCGATCGGCGTATTTGCTCATGTCTTTGGTGGTATTGTCGGCAAACAGCGCTTTCTCCAGACGGTGGAAACCGGTGAAGTTCGGATCTTCTGCCTTCTTCTCGTAGTCGTCTTCGCGGGCGTCAATGCTGCCGTCCAGATCGGAGAACAGTTCGGCGATCGGCTCAATACGCTCGTAGTGCTGGCGGGTCGGCGCATACAGTTTGCGCGCTTGCGCGACATCGCCGGCTTTTACCGCGTCGGTGAACAGCTTGGTCTGCTTGACCAGCCCTTCCACTTCTTTAGTGACGTAAACCTTATACTCGGCAATCGGCCCAACCAGATCCAGCGCGTTGGGTTTGCCATCGGTAGCCGCACCCGCCGTAACGGTCAGTTTGCCTTTCGGGTTGCTGAGCAGCCCGCAGGTCATATCGTATTCGCCCGCTTCCAGATTGGCGGTCATCTTCTGGGTGAAACCCGGCGCGATGTTTTCGCGCTCTTCCACCACCATTACCCCTTTCAGGATTTCCCATTCCACGTTTTTCTGGCTGGTATTGTGCACCACAAACTGGGTTTTGCCGGCCGGCACGGTCAGTTGCATCGGCTCGCACTGCTTGTCGTTAACGGTAATCTTCACCTGCGGCACGTCCGCCGCCAGGGCATCGATGCTCAGCGCGAACGCCGGGATAGCCAGTAATGCTGCGTGCAACGCCTTGCGGCGGAATAACGGAGTAGACATACAAGATTCCCTATTAAAATTAATGATTGATTTTACGTTGCGCCGAAACCGCTGCCGGTTCCGCACGCTGCGGCAGGAAAAAGAAAATCAGCGCCGGGATCAGATACAGGAAATAGACCGCCACTTCGCTCACCGTCGGCGCTTCCTGGTAACCGAAGATGCCTTCGAGCAGGGTGCCAAACAGCGAATGGGTGGACAGATGGTTGCTGAGATCAAACGCGATATCCTGGAAATGGTTCCACAGCCCGGCTTCGTGGAAAGCGCGGATCGCCCCGGCGGCCAGGCCGGCGGCAACGAACAGGATAAACAGGCTGGTCCATTTGAAAAATTTGGCCAGGTGCAGCTTCACGCCGCCCCAGTAGAGGGCCATGCCGAGCACGATGGCGGCGACCAGGCCGAGCACCGCGCCAATCGGCGCTTCAATACCTACGTCCTGCTGGAAGGCAGCCAGCAGGAAAAACACCGACTCCAGCCCTTCGCGGGCCACGGCGAAGAACACCATCGCCACCAGCGCCCAACCCTGGCCTTTGCCGGAATTGAGCGCGCTGTCGATAGCGCCTTCCAGATGCACCTTGACCGATTTGGAGACCTTACGCATCCAAAACACCATATAGGTGAGGATCAGCACCGCAATCACCGCGACGATGCCTTCGAACAGCTCTTGTTGTTTCTGCGGGAATTCGCCGGTGGTCTCATTAATGAAGATGCCGAGCGCCAGGCACAGGGCAGCGGCGACAATCACTCCTATCCACACCACGCCCAGCCATTGACCGCGCTGGGTGCGTTTCAGGTAGCTGGCGATCAGGCTGACGATCAACGCAGCCTCCAACCCCTCACGGAACATGATAAGGAAGGGAACAAACATAAGTAATAACCCCTAAAAAGGCTTCTGCCGCGAAGCGTCAGCACGCCAGGAATGGCCGCAGCGCTAATGTAAAGAAAAGTAAAACACAACGATAGTGATTATCATTCTGCCAGAAAGAAATACAAGGGGAGCAAGGGTGATTTTTTCTAATCAAATGTCGCCAGGTGTTTCCGGCAGAGGGCAGAAAACGACAAAGTGAAAAAATGACAAAGGGCGCATCAAGCGCCCTTTAAGACTCACGGTGTGAGCGGGTTAAACCGTTTTGAACTCAGCTTCCGCCTTGTCGAAACGTTCGGTCATGGTGGCAGAAGGCTGACGGCCCATCAAGCTCACCACCACAATGGCGATACAGCCAAACAGGAAGCCCGGGATGATTTCATACAGACCCAGCCAGGCGAAGTGTTTCCAGACAATTACCGTCGCTGCACCAACCAGCATACCGGCCAATGCGCCGTTGCGGGTCATGCGTGACCACATTACCGAGATCAGCACTACCGGGCCAAAGGCGGCGCCGAAGCCGGCCCAGGCATAGCTTACCAGGCCCAGCACGCGGTTTTCCGGATTGGCGGCCAGCGCGATCGCCACCAGCGCCACGACCAGCACCATGATGCGGCCGACCCACACCAACTCGCGTTGGCTGGCACCCTTACGCAGGAAAGCCTTGTACAGGTCTTCGGTAATCGCGCTTGAACACACCAGCAATTGGCAGCTCAGGGTGCTCATCACCGCCGCCAGGATCGCCGACAGCAGAATGCCCGCCACCCACGGGTTGAACAAAATCATCGCCAGCTCGATAAATACGCGCTCGCCGTTTTGCGATACGTTACCCGCCTGATCCGGATTGTTGGCGAAGTAGGCAATACCGAAGAAACCGACGGCAATAGTGCCCGCCAGGCACAGGATCATCCAGGTCATACTGATGCGGCGTGCGCTGCGGATGGTACGGTGGGAATCCGCCGCCATGAAACGCGCCAGGATGTGCGGCTGACCGAAGTAACCCAATCCCCAACCCAGCAGCGAAAGGATAGCCACAAAATTCAGGCCTTTCAGCATGTCGATGTTGGCCGGGTTCTTCGCTTCAATCACCAGCATCGAGGTGTCGATACCCCCTACCGCCAGGATCACGAACACCGGCGTCAGGATCAGCGCGAAAATCATCAGACTGGCCTGCACGGTATCGGTCCAGCTCACCGCCAGGAATCCGCCGATGAAGGTATAAATGATCGTGGCTGCCGCACCGGCCCATAACGCCGTGCCGTAACTCATGCCAAAGGTGCTTTCAAACAAGCGCGCTCCGGCCACGATGCCGGATGCACAGTAGATGGTGAAGAACACCAGGATAACAATGGCGGAGATCACCCGCAGCAACTTGCTCTTGTCTTCAAAGCGGCTGGTGAAATAATCCGGCAGCGTCAGGGCGTTGTTATTGGCTTCGGTATGTACACGCAGCCGCCCCGCCACCAGCTTCCAGTTGAGGTAAGCGCCGATCGTCAGGCCAATGGCAATCCAGCTTTCCGAGATGCCGGACAGGAAGATGGCGCCCGGCAGGCCCATCAGCAACCAGCCACTCATATCCGATGCGCCTGCGGAGAGCGCGGTCACCACGCTACCCAGGCTGCGGCCGCCCAGAATATAGTCGTCGAAGTTATTGGTTGCCCGGTAGGCAAGCAACCCGATTAACACCATCCCGAAGATATACACCAGGAAGGTCACCAGCATAGGTGTGCTCATTGTCATGAAATTCTCCACTCTCATTATTATTTCGCGCTGTATTGCGATATTTGCTACTTGCCGATCCGCCGGAACGAGGCGAAATGACGAACAGGCCGCGAGTGAAAATAGTTTCCTCCCGCAATTGTCTGACCGCCGGCTATCCTAGATGACCCGTTCGTTATTCAACAAGATATTTAACAACAAAGTTACACAAAGTTTACCCTGCGTCACATTTAACCGTTTTTACGGTTGCACCATTCACTCCCAAATCGAGTTGCACCTCCAACAACCCTGCGTTTATCCCTTATTTTGCTGGGGATAACAGACTCAAACAGCCAACCTCTGCACTCCCTGGCAGAGAACCCAGCAAGAATCGTGCCGGTTGCCGATGTTAAAAAATCGATGGAACTCACACTTCGCTCATCGGCCTGATTTAACACGGTTGCACAAAGTTGCAACATGCTGGATATTGTCTGCATTATTCACACCGCATAACGTACGAACCTATCCCAACAGCCTATGTGGCCCAGAGTTTGTATAGCCTGATGGGATAGGTTCTTTAACACAGGAGTTGGATTGGCATGGGCACTACCACAATGGGCGTGAAGCTCGACGAAGCAACACGCGACCGGATTAAAGACGCGGCACAGCGTATCGATCGCACGCCGCACTGGCTCATCAAGCAGGCCATTTTCAATTACCTCGAGCGTCTCGAGAACGGTTCCGATATTCCTGAAATTCCAGCACTTGCCGCCGCGGCCCAGGCCGAAGCGGACGACATTATGCCGCAAGCGCCGGAAGAGTCCCACCAGCCATTCCTTGAATTTGCAGAACAAATTTTGCCGCAGTCGGTCAACCGGGCCGCCATTACCGCCGCTTATCGCCGCCCGGAGACCGAAGCGGTGCCGATGTTGCTCGAACAGGCGCGATTACCTGCCGATCTTGCCAAAGCTACCCACAAGATGGCTTACGATATTGCCGAGAAGCTGCGTAACCAAAAGAGTGCGAACGGCCGCGCCGGCATGGTGCAAGGTCTGCTGCAGGAATTCTCGCTTTCCTCGCAGGAAGGCGTGGCGCTGATGTGCCTGGCGGAAGCCCTGCTGCGCATTCCGGACAAGCCAACTCGCGATGCGCTGATCCGCGATAAAATCAGCAACGGCAACTGGCATTCCCACCTCGGCCGCAGCCCGTCGCTGTTCGTTAACGCCGCTACCTGGGGCCTGCTGTTCACCGGCAAGCTGGTATCGACCCATAACGAAGCCAATCTGTCTCTTTCGCTGAACCGCATCATCGGCAAAAGCGGCGAACCGCTGATCCGCAAAGGCGTGGATATGGCGATGCGCCTGATGGGCGAGCAGTTTGTGACCGGCGAAACCATCGCCGAAGCGCTGGCCAACGCACGCAAACTCGAAGACAAAGGCTTCCGCTATTCCTACGACATGTTGGGTGAAGCGGCGCTGACCGAAGCCGACGCGCAGGCTTATCTGGTGTCCTACCAGCAGGCTATCCACGCCATCGGCAAAGCCTCTAACGGCCGCGGTATCTATGAAGGCCCAGGCATCTCCATCAAGCTGTCGGCGCTGCATCCGCGCTACAGCCGCGCGCAGTACGAGCGCGTAATGGAAGAGCTTTACCCGCGCCTGCTGTCGCTGACCTTGCAGGCACGGCAGTATGACATCGGCATCAATATCGACGCCGAAGAGGCCGATCGTCTGGAGATCTCGCTCGATCTGCTGGAGAAGCTGTGCTTTGAGCCGCAGTTGGCCGGTTGGAATGGCATTGGTTTCGTGATCCAGGCTTATCAAAAACGCTGCCCGTTCGCCATCGACGCGGTTATCGACATGGCACAACGCAGCCGCCGCCGCCTGATGATCCGCCTGGTGAAAGGCGCCTATTGGGACAGCGAGATCAAACGCGCCCAAATGGACGGGCTGGAAGGCTATCCGGTATACACCCGCAAGGTCTACACCGACGTGTCTTACCTGGCCTGCGCCCGCAAACTGCTGGCGGTACCCAACCTGATTTACCCGCAGTTCGCCACCCATAACGCTCACACATTGAGCGCGATCTATCATCTGGCAGGCAATAACTACTATCCGGGCCAGTATGAGTTCCAGTGCCTGCACGGCATGGGTGAACCGCTGTATGAACAAGTGGTGGGCAAAGTGGCCGACGGCAAACTGAACCGCCCTTGCCGCATCTATGCGCCGGTCGGCACCCATGAAACGCTGCTGGCGTATCTGGTGCGTCGCCTGCTGGAAAACGGTGCCAACACCTCGTTCGTTAACCGCATTGCCGATGCCACCCTGCCGCTCGACGAGCTGGTTGCCGATCCGGTCACCGCAGTCGAGGCCCTGGCCGCCAACGAAGGCCAGATTGGCCTGCCGCACCCGCGCATTCCTCTGCCGCGTGAGCTGTATGGCGAGAAACGCATCAACTCCAGCGGCCTGGATCTGTCCAACGAACAGCGTCTGGCCTCGCTGTCCAGCGCACTGCTGACCAGCGCCACCCAGCCATGGCGCGCAGAACCTATTATCGACGCCGAACTGGATCAGGGCGCGGAACAGCCGGTGATTAACCCGGCCGAGCCGGGCGATGTGGTCGGTTACGTGCGTGAAGCTACCGAAGCGGAAGTCAGCCGGGCGCTCGACGCCGCCGCAGCCGCCGGCCCAATCTGGTTCGCTACTCCGCCTTCCGAACGTGCCGCCATTCTTGAGCGCGCCGCGGAACTGATGGAAGGCCAACTGCAAAGCCTGCTGGGCATTCTGGTGCGCGAAGCGGGTAAAACCTTTAACAATGCCATCGCCGAAGTGCGCGAAGCGGTCGATTTCCTGCATTACTACGCCGGCCAGGTGCGCGATGACTTCGCCAACGACAGCCATCGCCCGCTGGGTCCGGTGGTCTGTATCAGCCCGTGGAACTTCCCGCTGGCGATCTTTACCGGCCAGATTGCCGCGGCATTGGCGGCAGGCAACAGCGTGCTGGCCAAACCGGCAGAGCAAACCCCGCTGATCGCCGCACAAGCGGTGCGCATTCTGCTGGAAGCCGGTATTCCTCAGGGCGTGCTGCAACTGCTGCCGGGCCAGGGTGAGAGCGTCGGTTCGGTGCTGGTCAACGACGCCCGCGTGCGTGGCGTGATGTTTACCGGTTCCACCGACGTTGCCGGTATCCTGCAACGCAGCATCGCCGGCCGCCTGGATCCGCAGGGACGCCCAACGCCATTGGTCGCCGAAACCGGCGGCCTGAACGCCATGATTGTCGACTCTTCCGCCCTGACCGAACAGGTGGTGACCGACGTCGTCGCTTCAGCCTTCGACAGCGCCGGCCAGCGCTGCTCCGCGCTGCGTATCCTGTGCATTCAGGAAGACGTGGCGGAACATACGCTGCAAATGCTGCGCGGCGCGATGGCCGAATGCCGCATGGGTAACCCGGAACGCCTGTCTACCGACATTGGCCCGGTGATCGACGCCGAAGCCAAAACCGGCATCGAACGTCATATCCAGGCGATGCGCGCCAAGGGCCGCAAAGTCTATCAGGCGGCAAAAGGCAATGCGCAGGATGAGAAAGAGTGGTCACGCGGCACCTTTATCAAGCCGACGCTGATCGAACTGGACAGCTTCGACGAGCTGCAAAAAGAGATCTTCGGCCCGGTGCTGCATGTGGTCCGCTTCCAGCGTACCAATCTGGAGTCGCTGGTCGATCAGATCAACGCCGCCGGCTATGGCTTGACGCTGGGCATTCACACCCGCATCGATGAAACCATCGCCCGCGTTACCGAACGCGCCAAAGTGGGCAACCTGTACGTTAACCGCAACATGGTTGGCGCGGTCGTCGGCGTGCAACCCTTCGGCGGCGAAGGCCTGTCCGGCACCGGCCCGAAAGCCGGTGGCCCGCTGTATCTGTACCGCCTGCTGGCCAACCGGCCGGACGACGCCGTCCTGCGCACGCTGAACCGCCAGGACGACGAACGCCCGCTGGAGGCCACTGCGCGGCCGCTGCTGCTCAATGCCCACCACGCACTCGAACAGTGGGCGGTTGCCGAGAAACACAGCGATCTGGTTCAGTTGGCGCAACGTTACGCCGAGCTCGGCCAGGGCGGTACCGTTCGACCGCTGCCGGGCCCTACCGGTGAACGCAACACCTACGCCCTGCTGCCGCGCGAGCGCGTACTGTGCCTGGCGGACAACGAGGCCGATGCGCTGACTCAACTGGCAGCCGTACTGGCGGTTGGCAGCAGCGTGCTGTGGCCGGAAGCCGAGCTGCAACGCACCCTGTACCGCCGCTTGCCGGCCGCGGTTCAGGCGCGTATCAGCTTCAGCAAGGACTGGCAGCAGGATAAGGTGGAGTTCGACGCCGCCATTTACCACGGCGATGCCGATCAGTTGCGTACCCTGTGTGAGCAGATCGCCCAACGCAGCGGCGCGATCGTCTCGGTGCAGGGCTTTGCCCACGGTGAAACCAACATCCTGTTGGAACGCCTGTTGATCGAACGTTCGCTCAGCGTCAACACCGCTGCCGCCGGCGGTAACGCCAGCCTGATGACCATCGGTTAACCTTTAAAGAGGGATTGCAGCCGTTTGTAATCCACTCTGCTATCAGCCTCGCAAACCCTGCACTCGTGCAGGGTTTTTTATTGTCTGCACAAAAGCGGCACGCTAGCGTATTAATCTCGTCGCCATAAAGTGTGTATGATGTGTATCATAAAGGGATGATAAGTGCGTGAAAAGTGCAGAACCGATCAGGCTGTTAGAGCGGGAAGGTTGGGTTTTAGAGCGGATAAAGGGGAGTCACCATCAGTTTAAACACCCGAGATCACGCCTGGTGATCACCGTTCCACATCCGCGTAAAGATCTGAAGCCGGGAACGCTGCGCCAAATCATGAGAGATGCCGGGCTGTGCTGACCCGGTGCCATGAGTTAACAGGAGAAATTATGTTCTACCCTGCTTATGTACATTCAGACCACGACGGCAGCGCCAGCGGTTTCTTCCCCGATGTGCCGGGCTGCTATTTTGCCGGCGATACCCTCGATCTCGCCTTTGAAGACGCCAAAAGCGCGCTGGACGCGCATTTCGAACTGCTGAGCGAAGACAACCAGGCCATCCCGCGCCCGCAGGCCGTTTCCTTCCACCTGGCACAGGCAAGCGACACCCTGAACGGCGGGCAGTGGCTGCTGGTCGATATCAATATGGATAAGTTCGATGGCCGTGCAGAACGGATAAATATCACCCTGCCGCACCGCTTGCTGAACCGCATTGATTCACTGGTGCAACAGCATCCCGGCTATGGAAGCCGCAGCGCCTTTTTGGCCGCCGCCGCCCGTAACGAATTATTGAAAGCCGGTTAGTCGAGAGTCAGGGGGCAAAACGCCCCCCTTTTTCATTGATTCAAAAACTTGTCGAGGAATTGCTGAGTGCGCTGGTGTTGCGGGTTGGTAAACAGATCTTTGGCCGGCCCCTGTTCAACGATGCGCCCGTGGTCCATAAAAATGGCACGGTCGGCAACGTCGCGGGCAAAGCTCATTTCATGCGTCACGATCACCATGGTGCGCTTCTCTTCCGCCAGCGAGCGAATGGTGTTGAGCACCTCGCCCACCAGCTCTGGATCGAGCGCCGAGGTGGGTTCATCAAACAGGATCACTTCCGGCTGCATAGCCAGCGCGCGGGCAATGGCCACACGTTGCTGCTGCCCACCGGAAAGACGGCGTGGATAAGCGGATTCTTTACCGCTCAGCCCGACTTTGGCCAGCAGCGCACGGGCGCGCTGTTCGGCGCTGGCTTTGCTCTCGCCTTTAACGATGACCGGGCCTTCAATAATGTTCTCCAGCACCGAGCGGTGCGGGAACAGATTGAAGTTTTGGAACACGAAGCCCACCTGCTGACGCAACGCCCGTATCTGTTTCTTCTGTTTGCTCAGCGACTTCGACCCGTCGATCTGAATATCGCCAACGCGAATGGTGCCGGAATCCGGAACCTCCAGCAGATTAATGCTGCGCAGCAAAGTGGTTTTCCCCGAGCCGCTCGGCCCGATAATCGCCACCACTTCACCGGCGCTAACCTCAAGATCAATCCCGTGCAGTACCCTTTGGCCGTTAAACTGCTTGATCAGTTGTTTCACTTCGATGGCACTCATGCGTTACTCCTGATCCTGACGATTAACGTGGGCTTCCAGGCGATTTTGCAGTGCCGACAGCAGGGTCGCCATCACCCAGTAAATCAACGATGCCGCCAGATACAGGGTAAACACTTCCAACGTACGCGAGGTGATCAACTGCGCCTGACGGAACAGCTCCGGTACCTGAATGGTCGCCGCCAGCGAGGTGTCTTTCACCAGGCCGATGAAACTGTTGCCGAGCGGCGGCAAGGCGGTGCGCGCCGCCTGCGGCAGGATCACCCGGCGCAAGGTTTGCCAGCGCGTCATGCCGATGCTGGCTGCCGCTTCCCACTGCCCTTTCTCAATCGACGAAATCGCCGCACGCAGCGTTTCCGACGTGTAGGCCGCCGTGTTGAGCGACAGGCCAATCAGCGCCGCCGGGAAAGGATCAAATTCTATGCCGAACTGCGGCAGACCGTAGTAAATCATGAACAGCTGTGCGATCAATGGCGTGCCGCGAAACAGCGACACATAAATGCGCGACAGCCACGACAGCGGCCATAATGGCGAAAGGCGCATCAGCGCCAACAGAAAACCAAGCAGTAAACCGAGCGCCATCCCCCCCAGACTAAGCTGGAGGGTAAGTATCGCGCCCTTCAATAAAAATGGCGCTGAATCCAGCGCCAGTTGAATACTTTCGTGCATTATTTAGTTACGTCCGCGCCAAACCATTTCTCGGAAATCTTCGCCAGCGTGCCGTCTTTTTGCATCTCGGCAATCGCCTGGTCAATCGCGGCCAACAGTTCCGGGTTGTTTTTACGCAGCGCAACACCGGACTCCTGACGAGAGAACGCCGGGCCGGCGACCGCCAGCGTATCGCCGGTTTTCTTCACCAAATCCAACGCCGCCAAACGGTCAACCAGAATGGCGTTGATACGGCCAATACGCAGGTCCTGGTACTTGGTCGGGTCGTCATCATAGGTACGCACGTCAACGCCCTGCACGTTTTCACGCAGCCATTGCTCGTAGTTGGTACCCAGGCCAACACCGACCTTTTTACCCTTCAGATCTTCCGGCTTGGCAATGGTGCCTTCGTTGCCCTTCTTCACTAACGCCTGAATACCGGACACGGTATAAGGCGTTGAGAAATCATATTTCTTCTTGCGCTCGTCGGAGATCGTCACCTGATTGATCACCACGTCGATGCGTTTCGATTCCAGCGATGCCAGCATTCCGTCCCATTTGGTCGGGTTCAGTTTGGCCTTCACGCCGAGGTGCTGCGCCAGCGCGTTGGCGAAATCCACTTCGAAACCGGTCAGGTTACCGTCTTCGCCCTGGAAGCTGAATGGCGGATAGGTGCCTTCCAGCCCGACAATCAGCGTACCGCGCTGCTTGACCTGCTGGAGCAGATTGTCGGCGGCATAGGTTTGTGCGCTTAAACCGGCGGTCAACGCCACGGTCATCACGCCCAGCAGCAATTGACGACGAACTTTGGAAAAGATCATAAACACCCCATCTGTTGTTTATCTTTTTTGATATCAGCACTTTACCAGTGCGTTTGGTCGCACAAAGGAATATAACATTATAAATATAGTTCAAAATGGAATAACAAGCCGCTGTCACACCTGCGGGTGATAGGCAAACAGCGCCGGTGCACCGCCGGTGTGTATAAACAGTATCGGGCCATCATCGCAAAAACGCTGTTGGGCGATGCCGTCGATCAGGCCGGCCATCGCTTTGCCGGTATAGACCGGATCCAGCAACACCCCTTCCTGCTGTGCCAGCAGCTGCACCGCCGCCGTGCCCTCTTCGTTCGGCATGCCATACTGCGGCGCAAAATAGTCGTCCCACAGTTGGATTGGTGCCAGAGCCTCAATGCCTAACGAGCAGGCCAACGCTTTTTGAATCAGCTCAACCTTGGGTAATTGGTCGATCACTTTCCGCGAAACCGTAACGCCAATCAGCTCCGTCTCCGGCAGCAGTTGCTGCATGCCGACCGCCAACCCGGCGTGCGTGCCGGCACTGCCGGAAGCCACCAGCACCGAGCTGAAAGCGACGCCGCTGCGTCGGCTTTGTTCGGCAATTTCCAATGCGCACTGCACGTAACCCAGCGCGCCCAACGCGTTGGAACCGCCCACCGGCACCACATAAGGCCGGAAACCCTGCGCTTCGAGACGCGTCGCCAGTTCGGCCAACTGCTGCTGCGGATCGTGCAACGCTTCGCACATCACTACCTCGGCGTTGAACAGCCCGAGCAACAGACGGTTGCCGTTGGTGAGGTAATTTTCCGCTTGGGTGTCGATCGGATTTTCCAGCAATGCGACGCAGTGCAGGCCGAGTTTGGCCGCTACCGCCGCAGTTTGGCGTACGTGATTGGATTGGATGGCACCGGCCGTCACCAGCGTGTCCGCGCCCTGCCGCAGAGCATCGGCAGCAAGATATTCCAGTTTTCTCAGCTTGTTGCCGCCCATCGCCATCGGCGTGACGTCGTCACGTTTGATGTAAATTTCACGGCCAAGGTAGTCTGAAAGGCGAGACAGTTTTTCGAGCGGTGTGGCAGAGCCGACTAAATCGAGGCGCGGGAATGGCGCCAGTTGCTGTTGCAGATTCACAACGTCCCCCAGGGAACAGGTATCAACATCCAAAGCATAGATTTATCAGATGTAAGCTGATTAATCACTCTTTTTGATGAGGCGGGAAACGGTGAATCCCCGGCCGGCAAGCCGGGGAGACGGGATCAGTAGCTCTTCTGCCAGGCGATGTATTGGTCGTATTTACGCAGGGCAATGCGGTAATTATTGTGCGCGGCGCCGGGTAAATCCTCGATAATACGCTGATGGTTATTGCTGCTGGCAAATTTGTCCGCCGGATAGTTGCGCGCCACCAGCATTTCGTCCAACCGGCGCAGGCGCACCACGTATTCGCGGATCGTGCTGTGGCTCATTTCGGTTTGCTCAAACAAATACTGTTTGAAGGCCATAATATCGAAATAGCTCGGGTGGCTGTTGCAGGAAATCTCACTGCAAAAACGGCATAGCGCGGCCAGCTCATTTTGCACATTCAGCCAGACGTTATCGTCAATCGGCTGGTCCATGCGTGCAATGGCGTCTTTGTTGATGATCTTGCCTCGGAACACCAATGCCATGCGATCCAATAACTTACCGCACTGAGAACAATGGGTTTGGCTGTGTTTGTAATCTTTCAAATAACGGCTCAGCGGCCGCTTTTTCAATAATATTCCTGGCATAAGAGCTGTCCGGTTATCGCAACGGTAATCAGGTTGAAGAATAAGGGTTGATTCGCCTCAGTTTTCGGCCGCCAGACGGGCGCGTAGCCGCTTGATCGCCTGGCTGTGCAGCTGGCTGACGCGCGATTCCCCCACGTCCAGCACGGCGCCGATCTCTTTGAGGTTCAACTCTTCCTGGTAATACAGCGTCAGCACCATTTTCTCGCGCTCCGGCAACGCTTCGATAGCGTCGATCACCCGCTGGCGGAGATTACCCTCCAGCAGATGATGCAACGGATTGGTCTCTTCGTGCCCTTCCAGCAGCGGTTCCGCGCTTTCGCCATGCTCTTCGCGCCATTCGTCGTAGGAGAAAAGCTGGCTGTTATTGGTGTCCAACAGAATTTGACGGTACTCATCCAGTGGGATATTCAGCGTCTGCGCAACCTCCACCTCACTGGCCGGGCGGCCGAGCCGCTGTTCCAGTTGCCGCATCACCTGCGCCACTTCTCGCGCATGGCGACGTACGCTGCGCGGCACCCAGTCGCGGCTGCGCAACTCATCGAGCATGGCGCCGCGAATGCGCTGCACCGCGTAAGTGGTAAAGGCGGTTCCCTGCAGGGCGTCATAACGCTCAACGGCATTCAACAACCCGATTCCCCCCGCTTGCAGCAGATCGTCAAGCTCCACGCTGGCGGGCAGCCTGACCTGCAGGCGCAACGCCTCGTGGCGCACTAAGGGTACATAGCGCAGCCAGAGAGAATTTTTGTCCATCACGCCTTCGGCGGTATACAGATCGCTCACTATGTCTAAAACCTGCGGATAAGAGAGTCAGCGCTATTATCCGTAGGGGGCAAAATGCCAATCGGCTGAACAGTCGTACAAAATAGGCTTTATTTGCGCCATGCATTAACTTCCGGGCGCGCGACCATAAAAAAACCCCGCCGAAGCGAGGTTCTTTTGCGACAGGTTAATCGGGGAGAGTCGATTAACGCAGCAGGGACAACACGTTCTGGGTAGACTGGTTAGCCTGTGCCAGAACAGAGGTGCCAGCCTGTTGCAGGATGTTGGCACGGCTCATGTTAGACACTTCGGTCGCGTAGTCGGCATCCTGAATACGGGACTGGGAAGCGGACAGGTTGTTCACGGTGCTGTTCAGGTTGTTGATAACAGAATCGAAACGGTTCTGTACCGCACCCAGAGAAGAACGCAGACCGTCAACCTGAGACAGCGCTTTGTCCAGGGTTGCCAGTGGATCGGCAGTTTTAGGCGTGGTGCTCATTTCAGCGCCTTTGGTTACTTTACCTGCGCTGTCTGCAGTAGCCTTGAAGTATTTGGCATCTGCACCGGTACCTTCCTGGATCAGGTAAGATTTGCCGCCGTCATAAGATTTCAGACCCGTAGTGTCGCCCGTTGCAGTGACTTCTTCCTTAACGGTAGTGGTAGCCGCAGTATCGGTCAAACCAGTGGTTTCTGCTGCTGCGATAGCGGTGATGTCACCAGAAGTTTTGTCGATGGTAGCTTTGTAGTTCTTGCCATCGGTACCTACAGCGTAAATGTCACCAGTGGTGTTGTCTTTCAGGTAGCTGGCTGGTGCAGCACCGTTAGCCTGTTTGTTCGTGGTATTGGTGATAGTCAGATCTTTACCGGTTGCAATGGTAGTTACTGCTCCGCCAACTTTAGTGGTATCAACACCGTCTGCCACGCTGAACTTATCCAGGCCCAGAGTTTTAGAGTTGATGTTTTTCAGATCGATCTGGATGGTTTCGTTGTCGTTGGCACCCACCTGGATGGTCAGCTTCTGGTCGCCGCTCAGCACTTTCACGCCGTTGAAGTCGGTTTGTTCAGAGATACGGTTGATCTCAGCCAGACGTTCGCCGATTTCGTCCTGGATGGATTTCAGGTCGCTGGAAGAGTTAGAACCGTTCTGGGACTGTACGGTCAGACGACGGATGTTTTGCAGGTTGTCGTTGACTTCGTTCAGTGCACCTTCAGTGGTCTGCGCCAGAGAGATACCGTCGTTGGCGTTACGGGAAGCCTGAGTCAGGCCTTTGATATTAGCGGTGAAACGGTTAGAGATCGCCTGACCCGCGGCATCGTCCTTGGCGCTGTTGATACGCAGACCGGAAGACAGACGCTCGATCGCAGTACCCAAAGAAGACTGAGATTTGTTCAGGTTGTTCTGCGCCATCAGCGACAGGCTGTTGGTATTAATTACTTGTGCCATTGTATGCTTTCCTTACGTGTCAGTTGCGATTTTCGCAACGTAGTTAAAAGGTTCGGGCTGCTTTGCCCACGGCGTCAACCACCGTCCCATCAGGTATCGGCCCTCCCCCTGCAACCTTTAGAAATTTTTTGTTTTTTTTTCGCTTCGCCGCAATGGCAGAAATAACGCGGTTTTTCCTTCCTCTATTGCGCCATCGTTTTTTAAACTTTTCGGTAAACTTTTTCTCCACTGGGCCGATAAACGCGTAAAGCGAATAAAGTCATTATTAAGGAGAATTACGAATGGCATCGATCAGTTCATTAGGCATCGGCTCAGGACTCGACCTCAACGGCTTGCTGGACAAGCTGACCAAAGCGGAACAACAACGTCTGACGCCCTACACGACCCAGCAGACCAGCTATAATGCCCAGTTGACCGCCTACGGCACGTTAAAAGGCTCGCTGGAAAAGTTCGATAACCTCAGTAAAGAGCTGGCGAAACCGACGTTTTTCAATAACACCACCGCCAGCAAACACGATCAGTTTGCCATCACCACTACCGATAAGGCCGTGGCGGGTAACTACATTGTCGAAGTTCAAAAACTGGCACAGCCGCAAACGTTGACCACTCAGGCGTCGATTACCAATCAGACGGAAAAACTCGGCACGCCCGGCAGCATTGACCGCTCAATCACCATCACCGCAGGGGATCCGCAAAAAGAAGTGAAGATCCCACTGAGCGATGATCAAACCTCGCTGGTGGAAATGCGCGATGCGATTAACAATGCCAAGGCCGGCGTCAACGCCAGTATCATGCGGGTGGGTGACAACGACTATCAATTGGCGATCAGCTCCACGGCCACCGGCGAGAAAAACACCGTTTCGGTGCAGGTCAGCAATGACGATAAGTTGGGCGCCATCCTCAACTACGACCCCACTGCCACAAGCAACGCAATGAAGCAAACCGTGGCCGGTCAGGATGCTGAAGTATTGGTTAACGGCACGAAAATCAAACGCAGCACCAACTCAATTGCCGATGCCCTGCAGGGCGTGACCATCGATCTGAAAACCGTCACCAAGAAAGATGAGCCGCAGAACCTGGTGATCAGCACCGATAAAACCGGCACCGCCGACAAAATCAAAGACTGGGTCGACAACTATAACTCGCTGCTGGATACCTTTAACTCGCTGACCAAATATACCCCGGTCAAAACCGGCGAGACGCAGAATGCCAAAAACGGCGCACTGTTAGGGGATAACACCCTGCGCGGTGTTCAGTCTTCGATTAAAAGTGCGCTCAGCGGCGCGCAGGACAACCCGGAACTGAAGGGGCTGGGTAACCTGGGGATCACCACCAACACCAAAACCGGCAAGCTGGAGATCGACAGCACCAAGCTCAACAAAGCCATCGATGAAAAACCGGAGCAGGTTGCCAACTTCTTCGCCGGCAACGGCAAAGATACCGGCATGGCTACCGAGATCCACAATGAGATCCAAAGCTACATCAAGGCCGGCGGCATCATTGAGAACTCAACCAAAAGCATCAATACCAGCCTTGACCGCCTGAACAGCAAGATCACCACCGTGACAGCCAGCATTCAAAGCACTATCGATCGCTATAAACAACAATTCGTCCAACTGGATACCATGATGTCCAAGCTGAGTGGCACCGGTGATTATTTAAAACAACAGTTCAAGTAAGAACTTTTTAACCAGGTAAAAAATCACATGTATAACCGTAGCGGAACTCAGGCCTACGCCCAGGTCAGTCTGGAAAGTGGCGTAATGAGCGCCAGCCCGCACCAGTTAATCGTGATGCTGTTCGACGGGGCGCTTAGCGCCCTGTTACGCGCACGGATACTGATGAATCAGGGTGATATCGCCGGCAAAGGACTGGCTCTGTCAAAGGCCATCAATATTATCGATAACGGCCTGAAAAGCGGCCTCGACCACGAGCAAGGGGGTGAGATGGCCGATAATCTTGCCGCGCTGTATGACTATATGAAGCGTCGCCTGATGCAGGCTAATTTGCATAACGACGAAGCGGCGATAGCCGAAGTGGTCAAGCTGCTGGAAAATATTGCTGACGCCTGGCGCCAGATTGGTCCCAATTATCACCCTTCGCAGGACGCCGTCTAATGGAACGTCAACAGCAACTGCTAGCAGCGTATCAGCAAATTTATACCCTTAGCAGCCAAATGATCGCACTGGCGCAAACGGAAAGATGGGAAGACCTGGTCGAGCTGGAGCTTGCCTACGTTCAGGCGGTTGAGAAAACCGCCGACTTTACCGGCAACGCAGGGCCATCAATGGCGCTGCAGGAATTGTTGCGCAATAAGCTGCAGCAAATCCTGGACAACGAAAACGAGCTGAAGCGTCTGTTGCAACGCCGCATGGACCAGTTGAAAGAATTGATTGGCCAATCGACGCGCCAAAGCGTGGTCAACAGCACCTACGGTCAGTTTCACGATCGCGCCCTGCTATTAGGAGAACCGCAAACCAGGTGACCCGGCTATAATAACGACATTTTATGGATAAATAGCACCATACGCTATTTTTCCCTAATTAAGTCAGGATATTTATCCATGATATTTGAATTGCTCACGCCCATCATATTTTCCACCAGGCCCGTAGGGGTGAATATATTCGCCCCGGCTGACGCGGGCGTAGCATGCAGCGCCCTTGGGATACGGATAAATATCACCCCGACACGGACGTTTTCTGTTCAGCAGGAAATTGATTTTTGATAGATAAAACACGTCGTTGTGCTTCACAACGGATGGAAAAATGTTGCTCCAACGCCTATCAAAGCGTAAAGATATTCCCAGATAATGGCTGCGAAATGAATATCGATGGAACGTACAATTAATCTTTGTCCTGGGATTGGTGCCTCTGCGCACATCATTCAGCATACTGAATTATTATTCCCTTCAGTTTATTTTGAGCAACCCCATCTGTATCTGGTACAGCAAGGCCACAAACGCGTGCGCTGGCAACAGCATGAAGTGGTAGCCCATGCGGGAGAACTGTTGATTATCGACGGGGGGCAAACCGTGGATATTATTAATGGCCTCTCCGATGAAGGCGTATTCAGTTGTCAATTGCTTATCTGCGATCCGCAATTGTTCCACGTGCAGCACACTCCCGATGAAAACGCCCCACCGGCCCCGTTCGACGCGGTGTTGGCCTTACGCAACCTGCCCTGCGCACTGATGCACAGCTTTGAAACCACCAGCCTGGCGCTGGCGCTTAAACAGCGTTTCCCTCCCATCATCATCCGTCACAAGATGCTGGAAATCCTGCTCTGGCTAAAGCAATTCAACATCAGCTTTATTCATAACGAGGCGCGGGATTTAACGCAACGGGTGCGCCGCTGCCTGGCGACCGACCCGCATAACATCTGGACGGCGGCCAAGGTGGCGGAAAGTCTGTCGATGAGCGAAGTCGTGCTTAGGCGCAAGCTTTCGTTAGAGAACACCGCGTTGCGCAATTTGATGATCGACGTGCGCATGAGCAGCGCTCTGACGCTGCTGCAATCTACCGATTGGCCTATATCCGCCATATCTCAACACGTAGGATATGAGAGTTCTTCGCGGTTTGCCGAGCGTTTCCGCAAACGTTTCGGCTTTGCGCCAACCGCCATTCGCGGGCATCAGCGGATCATGGAGCCCGGTGCGATCCAACCCTATCGCCTCAGTCTGATGGAGGTGCCGGAGTGATGCCTGCGCCGGCAAATTAAATCGTTGCACAATGAACTCGCCGTTTATGCACCCGGCGTTAGCGGAAAACAGCCCGGTAAGATAGCATCGTCGAACCTTAATACCGCCAGAGGCGAATCAACGGTGCTCAACGAAAAATGGCTGTTTTCCCTTGCCGTGTTGCTGATCGGCCTTTGGCTGCTGGGTCTGCTGTACGAAGAAGACGCTATGCGGATGCTGGCGGGGAAATAAGCCGGCAGGGCCACGCGCAGTAGCCCGGGTTATTTTAGCTTTCTTTAATTAAAACGCTTATTAATACAACCAAAACGATCAGAATTAAAATACTGAACAACCGCCATCTGCGTTCACTTTTGCTACACATTATCTTATCCGGTAATTGAAACGGCCTTAACCCGGAAATTATAACCCCGTGAATACCGTGGCAATGTGAGTTTAACCGTAGTTTCTACCCTCTTCCTCCGGTGATTGACGTTTCCGGGATCCGTTTGGGAAACGGAAATTATTGTACGTGAAAGCTATTTGTTGACCCTTACGACAATTTGCTCGAGGCTCTGACCACCAGTTCCGGCATCTGCCCGCGACTGCCGATCACGTTATGTCCGGCCAGCACTTCAAACAATAGCGTGACGGCCTGACGGGCAACCTCATCGAGGTGCATGTTCACCGCCGTTAGTGGCGGCAAAGATTCCCGGGCGCGAATACCGTCATAACGGGTGGCTAAGCGAATCCGCTGCGGTATGGCGATCGCCGCATCGTGAAAAGCGCGCACGGCGCCACAGGCAAAAGTATCAACCAGTACCAGGACGCCATTGACTTCGGGATGTTCCTGCAACATCTGACACGCAGCCTGATAGCCAGCCGCTTCCCCTTCCTGCTCATCAAGGTAATAGATCACCGGCGCCTGCCTTCCTTTACACCAGCGGTGATAAGCTGCCTCAGCTTCCAGCGAGGAAGTCCGCGGCGTATGCCCGACAAAGAGCGCGCAACAATCGGCGCCTTCAGTCTGCAGGTGGGTCAGTAACATTTTCGCCGTCGCTTCCGAATGCAAATCCACCCACGGTAGCGGCGTCGGTGTTCCCGGCGTGCGGCCAATAGTGATGCATGGGATCCCCGCCTGTTGCAAAGCCTGCAGCAGTGGATCGTTTTCGGCGGGTTCCAGCAGAATAGCGGCATCAAAGGTCACCATGTCCAGCGGGTTCTTCCCGGGTGGGACCAGGATCAGCGCATGCTGCTTCTCCAGCGCCATAATCGCCGTCGTAAGCGCGACCTCCATCATAAAACCCAGCTTCGATGCTCCGGAAGCAATGGTCAGCGGCAAGGAAGAAAGCAGTGCAATAGTGTTGGTTTTGCCGGTACGCAGCTGACGGGCGCGAATATTCGGCGTGTAGTTCAGTGTCTGAATCGCCTCCTCAATACGTTGCCGGGTCTCAGGTTCGACAAAACGGGGATGATGTAACGCATTAGATACAGTGCCAGGCGATACGCCAGCAAGGCTTGCAACATCAATGAGTCTGGCGCGTTTTTTATCTTGAGCAGTCATCTGGCTGGCGTTCCCTCCCGAGAGTTTATGCTCAGGTTAGCACATTTCCAGTGTATGAATTTCGGCGCTATTACATAACAAAATCATATGAAGAAAGTGGCCATTTACCGTAGCTCACTGGCAAGCATTCCTGTCTAATGGTGTTTAATTAAAACGTTTTAATGGCATATTTTGCAAGAAACTAATCGCTTCAGGAGGCTACGTGACACAACTATATCAGGATCCTGCATTCACCCTCGGGCGTCGACCGAGCGGGCTGATCTTCTCCGATTTGGAGAAAAGCTTCGGCGGCTATACGCTCTTCGCCCCACAAACTGCCGAAGGCCGGGTATATCTGGTTGATGAGCTTGGAAAAGTGGCGCACCAGTGGCAACTCCCGGTTCGTGCCGGACGCGATGCGGTGCTGCTGCCTAACGGTAACCTCGGCTATAACGGTAGTCACAGCACGTCAGCCAACCTCTATCCGGCCTGGGATCTCTGGCACGGCGGGGATTTTTATGAAGTCACTCCGGATAACGAAGTGGTCTGGCATTATGAGGATATCTTCCATCACCACGACGCGCAGTGGCTGGCGAACGGTAACCTGCTGTATACCGCGGCGGTGCCACTGCCGGCGGAAATTGCCGCTCGCGTTACCGGCGGCGATCCGCGCCGCGATGCGCCGGACGGCGTCATACAGAGCGATGTCGTCAAAGAGGTCAATCGCGACGGTAAAGTGGTATGGGAATGGCGCGTCTGGGAGCATCTGGCCCCGGAAGATTTCCCGATTCATGAGATCTTCGACCGCTGCCACTGGCCGATGATAAACGGTCTGTCGGTCACCCGCGAGGGCCTGGTGTTGATGAGCCTGCGCACCACCTCCGGGGTGATTGCCGTCAATAAAGAGAGCGGCAGCGTGGTATGGCACGTAGGGCCGGATGTCGTCGCCCAACAGCACACCCCGATTGAGATGGAAAATGGTTCTATTCTGGTGTTCGATAACGGCAACCTGCGCCCCGGCGTGACCTCGCCACACTCCACGGTGCTGGAGTTCGACCCGCACACCCAGGCTATTCGCTGGCAATATCGCGATATTTTCCCGCCGGCCTTTTTCTCACCCTATATGGGAAGCGCTCAGCGCCTGGCCAACGGCAATACCTTTATCTGCGAGTCCGCCTTCGGCCGACTGTTTGAAGTGACTCCGCAGGGAGAAACGGTATGGGAATACATTATTCCTTACTTCAATGAATATCCGGACCATCTTAGCAAGGGGATCATCCCCGGTAAGCAGAACAGCACCTTCCGCGCGCACCGCTACGCGGCCGATGCGCTGCCGTGGCTGAAATAATCGCTCTTCGCCGGCGCGGGTCGGCGGGGAGGTTCTCACGTCTTTGGGAGGAATTTATGCCGTATTCTGACTCCGCCGTACCGGAAAACGAAGCCTTGCCTTGGCAAACTAAACTGCTGCTGGCCCTTCAACACGTGCTGGTCGTGGCCGCTACGCCGATCACCGCCGTTTTTCTTATTGCTCAGGCGCTTCACTTTAGCTCTGGCGTCACCACATCGCTGCTAAGCGCCACCTTTCTAATGTGCGGGCTGGGGGCCATCCTGCAAAGCCTCGGTATCGGCAGCTTCGGCGCGCGCCTGCCGTTTATTATGGTGCCGGGCGGCGCGCCTATCGCGATCTTCATCGCTATCGCTTTACAGACCAATATCCAGACGGCAATTGGCGCAGTGATCTTAACATCGCTGTTTTATTTTATTGCCCTACCCGTTTTTCGCCGTTTTCTGCACCATTTCCCGCCGTTTATTATCGGGATTATGCTGCTGCTGGTCTCCATCAACCTGATTCGTCTGTATGGCGGACTCATTATCGGTCAGCCGAGCAGTAGCCACTTTGCGCAGCCCACCAACATTATTCTGGCGCTGGTCACCATCCTGATTACGCTGATCTTCGCCCTGGCGTTCAGCGGCATCCTACGTCAGCTGTCGGTCATGTTCGGCCTGCTTGCGGGCACGCTGCTAGCAATGCTGCTGAGCATCGCCGATTTTAGCGGCGTCAGCCACGGGCCGCTGTTCAGCCTGCCGCAGCTGTTTCCGTTTGGCTTGCCAATATTCAATCTGTCAGCGTCACTGCCGCTGCTGATTTATGCGGTGATTTCTATGGCTGAAGCGACTGGGCAAACGATTGCCACCGCAGAGATCGTCAAATCGACACAAAACGTCCATCAGGCCATTCCCCGAACCATCCGCGGCGACGCCGTTATTTCGCTGCTGGGCGGCGTTTTCGGTACCTCATTGATCATCACCTCCGGCGAAAATATCGGCGTGGTTCGGACCACTAACGTCAAATCACGCCACGTCACGGCGATTGCCGGATTGCTGTTAATCCTGATTGCGCTATTCTCGCCGCTGGTGCGCCTTGCCGCCTGTCTACCCGGTCCGGTAGTCTGCGGGACGGCGGTGATTGTCTTCAGTATCATCGGGGTCATCGGTATCGATATGATTGCCCGCGAGCCGCTACACAAGCCGGGAAAAACCTATGCCTTAGCCACTGGTCTGGCTATGGGGATGCTGCCGATCCTTGTGCCTGGTCTGTACCAGAATTTCCCCGTCGGAGTGCAGATGATACTGGGTAACGGTATGGCAGCGGGTACACTCACCGCGATCGTCGTCAACTCGTTATTTCTGGTGAGCGAAAAGCGGGCCGCCATGCGACTAAAAGGCTGAACCGATACACCGAATTGACCCGTTAGCCGTAGTGTTGTTTGGTTTCCGTGAGGCAAAATAACGGACTTGCCAAAGCACTGAGAGAAATTGGCCGCATCGAGCGAACCCTGTTTATACTCGACAGGTTCCGTGATCCAGCACTGCGTCGGCGGGTTCAGGCGGGGCTGAATAAAGGAGAATTCCATTACGCGCTGAAACGTGCTGTATTCATGCATCGACTGGGTGAAATCAGGGACCGAAAATCAGAGCTATCGGGCCAGTGGGCTGACTTTGCTGGCGGCGGAAATCTCACTGTGGAATACCGTGTATATGGAAAGGGCGGTCGATGCCGTGAAGCGTAATGGGATGGAAATCAACGAGAAACCACTCTCGCATTTGTCCCCGTTAGGCTGGGAGCACATCAATCTGACAGGTGATTATATCTGGAAAAGCAACCGGATACCTGCTTCCAGAAAGTTTCGGCGTCTGAGACCAGTTAAAGTCGGAAGGTCAGAAAATAGCCTTAACGTACAATAATTTTCGATATCCACACTGACTCCCTTCCCGGCCAGACACTTGTCTCGGCGTCAGAAAAACTCTGCATATCAGAATCCGAAGCCCATATTTACCTTGCGCTAAAAAGCAAAAAATCACCGTGGGTGGATTTAGGGTCAGTTATTAAGCGGCCTTTCCCTATTCAGCAGAGAATTCAGGCTTTCATTTCTGGCCGCGGGTACTAGGCCAGTCTCATCACACCGCCATGTTCATCACTTCCTGATAAGCGGAAACCAGCTTGTTACGCACCTGCACGCCCATTTGCAGTGAGATGGACGATTTTTGCAAATCGACCATCACGTCGTTCAGGCTGATGCCCGGCGCGCCCAGCTCGAAATCTTGCGCCTGTTTGCGTGCAGCCTGCTGGGTATCGCTGATCTTGCCGATAGCCGCTTTCAACTCGCCGGCAAAGCTGACGCCCTGCGTCGCTGAACCCTGGCTAATCTGCCCCGCTTGAATCGCCGTGGCCTGCAACTGCTGCAATACCCCTTCAATCCCCTGAATTGCCATTGTGACCTCAATAAAGACTTCTGTACCGGACGTGTTTTCATCAGGCACTACTTTGATGCTGAGGAGCCTACCACAGCCTTTTTATCCTAAAGCGGCTAATTAACTGCAAAAAACCCGGCTTATCGGGCCATCGAAATTACCCTTAAGGGCAAATAATGGCACGCCCAGAAATGGGAGCGCCGCTATTTAGAAGATATGTGTATCAGGGAGTCTGTTTTGTCACCACACAACGCTAACCACATCGTCCATCAGCCTGGCAGGGAGCTACGCCGTGGCTTGCACCGGATCCTGAGCGACATTGAAGGACACGGCATAAAATGAGTGCTTCAATAACCGCCACCGAAAACCGCGAAAATGGCCTGCAAGCTTTGTGGAACCGCCTGCGCGCCAACCCGAAAATTCCGCTGCTGGTGGCCGCTTCCGCTGCAATCGCCATCGTGGTCGCGTTGCTGTTATGGGCGAAGAGCCCGGATTACCGCGTGCTGTACAGCAATCTTAACGATCGCGACGGCGGTGCCATAGTGACCCAATTGACGCAGATGAATATCCCTTATCGGTTTGCCGAGAACGGCGCGGCGTTGATGATACCGGCCGATAAGGTCCATGAAACCCGCCTGCGTCTGGCGCAGCAGGGATTGCCGAAAGGCGGTGCGGTGGGTTTCGAATTGCTGGATCAGGAAAAATTCGGCATCAGCCAATTTAGCGAGCAGATCAACTATCAACGGGCACTGGAAGGAGAGCTGTCACGCACCATCGAGTCTCTGGGGCCAGTACAGAACGCGCGCGTGCATCTGGCACTGCCAAAGCCTTCGCTGTTTGTCCGCGAGCAGAAATCCCCTTCCGCCTCCGTCACCCTGACGCTGCAACCCGGCCGAGCGCTGGATGACGGCCAGATCAACGCTATCGTTTATATGGTCTCTAGCAGCGTGGCCGGCTTGCCGCCGGGCAACGTCACTGTGGTCGATCAGGCCGGTCGCCTGCTGACCCAGTCTGACGGCACCGGCCGCGATCTGAATGCGGCGCAGCTGAAGTACGCCAACGAAGTGGAAAACCGCTACCAGCGCCGTATCGAAGCGATTCTGGCACCGATGGTCGGCAGCAATAACGTGCGTGCCCAGGTCACCGCGCAGATCGATTTCGCCACCCGCGAGCAAACCGACGAAGAATACCAGCCAAACCAACTGCCGAATCAGGCCGCCGTGCGCTCTCAACAAATGAGCCAAAGCGAGCAGCTTGGCGGGCCGCAGGTCGGCGGCGTACCGGGCGCGCTATCCAATCAACCCAGCGCACCGGCTACCGCGCCGATCGAAACCGCCAAACCCAACGCCGCCGGCAATAACGCCAACGGCGCCAAACCCAATGCCACCACCGCCCGCAGTACCGCGGCCAACGGCAGCGGGCCGCAGAATACCCGTCGCGATGAAACCACCAACTATGAGGTCGATCGCACCATCCGCCATACCCAGCAGAAAGCAGGAACGGTACAGAGGCTGTCGGTGGCGGTGGTGGTCAACTATCGCGGCGTAGATAAAGACGGCAAACCGCTGCCGATGAGCAAAGAGCAACTGGCGCAGATCGAATCGCTGGTACGTGAATCCATGGGCTTCTCCAGCAGCCGTGGCGATACCCTGAACGTGGTCAACACGCCGTTTACCGATACCGAAGCCACCGGTGGCGAACTGCCGTTCTGGCAAACCCAGAGCTTTGTCGATCGCCTGTTCGACGCCGGCCGCTATCTGCTGGTGTTGCTGGTGGCCTGGCTGCTGTGGCGCAAGCTGGTACGCCCGCAACTGCAAAATCGCCAGGCAGTGCAACAGGCCGCGCTTGTCGCCGCCAACGCGCCGATGGCCAAGCCGGTTGACAGCAATAAACCGAGCAATGAGGAGCTGGCGCAGCACCGGAAATCGCAGCAGCGCGTCAGTGCAGAAGTCCAGAGCCAGCGGATCCGCGATCTGGCTGATAAAGACCCGCGCGTGGTCGCTCTGGTAATCCGCCAATGGATGAGTAACGAATTATGAGTCTTACCGGAACCGAAAAAAGCGCCATCCTGCTGATGACGCTGGGCGAAGATCGCGCCGCCGAGGTGTTCAAACACCTCTCCTCGCGTGAAGTGCAGCAGCTCAGCGGCACCATGGCCAGCATGAGCCAGGTCTCGCACAAACAGCTGGGCGAAGTCCTGCGCGAGTTCGAAGACGATGCCGAACAGTACGCGGCGCTGAGCGTCAATGCCAGCGACTACCTGCGCTCGGTGCTGGTCAAAGCCTTGGGTGAAGAGCGTGCCTCCAGCCTGTTGGAGGACATTCTCGAATCGCGCGAGACCACCACCGGCATGGAAACCCTCAACTTTATGGAGCCGATGAGCGCCGCCGACCTGATCCGCGACGAGCATCCGCAGATCATCGCCACCATCCTGGTCCACCTGAAGCGCGGCCAGGCGGCAGACATTCTGGCGCTGTTCGACGAACGCCTGCGCAACGACGTGATGCTGCGCATCGCCACCTTCGGCGGTGTGCAACCGGCGGCGTTGGCGGAACTGACCGAGGTGCTGAACAACCTGCTCGACGGCCAGAATCTCAAGCGCAGCAAGATGGGCGGCGTACGCACCGCAGCCGAGATTATCAACCTGATGAAAACCCAGCAGGAGGAAGCCGTTATCGACGCCATGCGCGAATACGACGGCGAGCTGGCGCAGAAGATCATCGACGAGATGTTCCTGTTCGAAAATCTGGTGGAAGTCGACGATCGCAGCATCCAGCGCCTGTTGCAGGAAGTGGAAGGCGAATCGCTGCTGGTCGCGCTCAAAGGTGCGGAACAGCCGCTGCGCGAGAAGTTCCTCAGAAACATGTCGCAACGCGCCGCCGACATTCTGCGCGACGATCTGGCCAACCGCGGGCCGGTGCGCATGTCGCAGGTGGAGAACGAACAGAAAGCCATCCTGCTGATTGTCCGCCGTTTGGCGGAGAGCGGCGAAATGATTATCGGCGGTGGCGAGGACACCTATGTCTGATCGCATCAACACCCTGCCGTGGCAGCCCTGGTCGCTCAACGATCTGCTGGAGCTGAAACCGGCAATCGAGCCTTTGCTGCCGGTTGAAACGGACGCCCTGCCGCTGGACGACGGCGCCGAGCGGCAACAGCAGTTGCTCCAGTTGCGCCTGCAAGCGGAGCAACAAGGCCAACAGCTGGGCTATGCCGACGGCCAGCAAAAAGGCTATGAAGCGGGTCTCCAGGCCGGTATGGAAGAAGGTCGCCAGCAGGGTTTGCTGGAGGCGCAGCAGCAACAACAGCCGCTGACCGCACACTGGCAGCAACTGATCACCGAGTTTCAGCACACGCTCGATGCGCTCGACAGCGTGATCGCTTCGCGTTTGATGCAGTTGGCGCTGACCGCCGCCAAACAGGTGCTCGGTCAACCGCCGGTATGCGACGGTACCGCCCTGCTGGCGCAGATCCAGCAGTTGATCCAGCAAGAGCCGATGTTCAGCGGCAAGCCGCAGTTGCGCGTGCACCCGGACGACTATCAGCGTATCGAACAGCAACTGGGTGCCACGCTCAGCCTGCACGGCTGGCGGCTGTTGGCGGACGGTCAACTGCACCCCGGCGGCTGCAAGGTCAGCGCCGAAGAAGGCGATCTCGATGCCAGCCTGGCGACGCGCTGGCACGAACTCTGCCGCCTGGCTGCGCCGGGAGACGTGTAATGACCGCTCGCCTCGGCCGCTGGCTGTCCTCGCTGGATACGCTGGAAAAACGCATCGCTCGCACGCCTGCGGTTCGCCGCTACGGTCGCCTGACGCGCGCCACCGGACTGGTGCTGGAAGCCACCGGCTTGCAATTGCCGATCGGCGCCACCTGTCTGATCGAACGTCACAACGGCGGTGACGTGCAGGAGGTGGAAAGCGAAGTGGTCGGTTTTAACGGCCAGCGGTTGTTCCTGATGCCGCTGGAAGAAGTGGAAGGCATCGTGCCCGGCGCACGGGTTTACGCCCGCATTGCGCCGGAAGGGCAAAGCGCCGGCAAGCAACTGCCGCTCGGCCCGGCGCTGCTGGGCCGGGTGCTGGACGGCAGCGCCAAACCGCTCGACGGCCTGCCCGCACCGGAAACCGGCTATCGCGCACCGTTGATCACCGCCCCGTTCAACCCGCTGCAACGTACGCCGATCGAACAGGTGCTGGACGTCGGCGTGCGCACCATCAACGGCCTGCTGACCGTCGGCCGCGGCCAGCGCATGGGGCTGTTTGCCGGATCAGGCGTCGGTAAAAGCGTCTTGTTAGGCATGATGGCGCGTTACACCCAGGCCGACGTGATTGTCGTCGGTCTGATCGGCGAACGTGGCCGGGAGGTCAAAGACTTTATCGAGAACATCCTCGGTGCCGAGGGGCGAGCGCGCTCGGTGGTGATCGCCGCCCCGGCGGACGTCTCGCCGCTGTTGCGCATGCAGGGTGCAGCCTACGCCACACGCATCGCCGAGGACTTCCGCGATCGCGGCCAACACGTGCTGCTGATTATGGATTCCCTCACCCGTTACGCCATGGCGCAGCGTGAGATCGCACTGGCTATCGGCGAGCCGCCGGCCACCAAAGGCTATCCGCCCTCCGTGTTCGCCAAATTACCGGCGCTGGTGGAACGTGCCGGTAACGGCATCAGCGGCGGCGGTTCGATCACCGCGTTTTATACCGTACTGACCGAAGGCGATGACCAGCAAGATCCGATAGCCGACTCGGCGCGCGCCATTCTCGATGGCCACGTGGTGCTGTCGCGCAGGCTGGCGGAAGCGGGTCACTACCCGGCGATCGACATTGAAGCCTCTATCAGCCGCGCCATGACCTCGCTTATCGACGAAGAACACTACCGCCGGGTGCGCAATTTCAAACAGATGCTGGCCAGCTATCAGCGTAACCGCGATCTGATCAGCGTCGGCGCTTACGTAGCGGGCAGCGATCCGCTGCTGGATAAGGCCATGACGCTGTATCCGCAAATGGAGGCCTATCTGCTACAGGGCATTTTTGAACGCAGCGCCTACGACGACGCCTGCCAACAGCTACAGCAGTTGATCGTTTAACGTCACAAAAGGCTGAACCCGATGAAACCACAGTCACCTCTGATTACCCTGCGCGATCTGGCGCAGGATGCGGTGGAACAGGCTACGCAACAGTTGGGCCAGGTGCGCAAAGCGCAACAGGCGGCTGAGCAGCAGCTTTCCATGCTGCTCAATTATCAAGACGAGTACCGTCAGAAGCTGAATCACCAGTTGAGCGACGGCATGGACTCTTCGCACTGGCAAAACTACCAGCAGTTTATCGGTACGCTGGAGCAGGCCATCGAACAACATCGCAACCAACTGATGCAGTGGGGCCAGAAAGTGGACCACGCGATGAAGCAGTGGCAGGACAAACAGCAACGGCTGAACGCCTTCGACACTCTGCATACCCGCGCCCAAAGCGCGGAACGGCAGAGGGAGAACAAACGGGATCAAAAACTGATGGATGAGTTCGCTCAACGCAGTTCACAAAGGAATCTACACCCATGAATCTGAATGCCGTGCCGGGCGGCTTAGCGCCTGGCGACGTCGGCGTGCTGTCGGACGCGCAGTTGCCAATGGATGACTCGACGCTGTCCTCGGCCTTTGCCCTGCTGCTCGGTGCCCGCACACTGCCGGCCGACAAAGACGAGGGCAAGCTGCCGCCGACGTTGCTGAACACAGAAGATGACAGCACACCGGTGCTGAGCCGCTCCTCGCAAAACCCACTGCTGGCCGCCTTCGGCAAACGCGATGGGTTGTTGTCGCCTGCCTTGTCGAACGGTATTCAGCCACCGACGGTGTCGATCGGCGATGACAAACTGCAGGATGAAACATCGGAGACCGCCGCCCTTCGCCCCGCAGGGGAAATCGACGCCGCCACGTTGCAGGCGCTGTTCGCCATGCTGCCGCTGGCCGTTACCCCAGCTACGCCAATCACGGGCGCAACGGGGCCAAACCTTAAAGACGAACCGGACCCGGCGCACCCTGCCGCCCTGCTGAGCACCGCGCTGAACCAACAACCCAATACCGCAGGCACTCCAATGACGCCGCCCCCAAAGGCCACGTCGCCAATGACCGAAAAACCGCTGAACGTTGACGCTCGCACCGACGGCCAGCAGCCAACCGCGGCCCCCCATGACCAGCCGGATGCAACAACGCTTAAATTCGGCGCCGATACCCAGCCTCAGGCACCGGTCAATCACCTGATAGTGCCGCCGGTCGCCAGCCCGGTCGTGGCGACAACGCCGAACGTTTCCCTGGTCACAGCCCCGCCGACACCGCAATTAAGCGCCCAGCTTGGCAGCCCGGAGTGGCAGCAGGCGTTGAACCAACAGGTGCTGATGTTCCATCGCAACGGCCAGCAAAGCGCCGAACTGCGTCTGCACCCGCAGGAGCTGGGTGCACTGCAAATCACCCTCAAAATGGACGATAACCAGGCGCAGCTACACATCGCTTCCGCGCACGGCCAGGTACGTGCCGCCGTGGAAGCCGCCATGCCGCAACTGCGCCATGCCCTGGCGGAAAGCGGCATCAATCTGGGGCAAAGCAGCGTTGGCGGCGAGTCCACGCCGCAGTGGCAACAGGCACAGCAGCAAGCCCCGGATGAACAGGGCCGCCCGGCCTACCGCAATGGCCACGGCGAGAGCGATCCGGCCACCGAAACCCTCATCGCCCCGGCACAATTGCAGGCGATGGCCCGCGCCGTCAGCGGCGTCGATATTTTCGCCTGAGCGGCGGCAAACGTCCAAGCTGGCACGCTTTTCCCCGCCTATTCTGGCTATTGCACGCCGGAATAGGCGCGATAATACCTTTACCCGTCATACTTGAAGCTGCATCTGTGTTGGCTGCGTTTGCGCGCCCCGGTCACATAGTTACCTATGCTCCTGGGGACTTACAAACTTGCCGTCGCGATGCCACTCCAATTATTTTGGGTAAATATGTCGTGCGTGCGGCTTTTACACACGCTAAATACCTACGAGATCTTAGGTTTCAGCTTGAAAAATAAAGGATATATACCCTATGGATTTCAAGTCGGCCGCTCTAGCGCGTCCATGCGCTCGCGGCATTTGTACATCCATGTACAGCACAGCCAGGCGGCCAGCGCATGAGTCCCCAGGAGCTTACTCAAGTAAGTGACTGGGGTGAGTGCGAGCAGCCAACAACGCTGCGGCCTGAAAGACGAAGGGTATGTCACTACAGGAATTTGATTTAGCTATGTCTCAAAACACCCTACCGGCAGCACCGAAACGCTCCCTCCTGGTCATCCTGCTGGTGTTGATTACCGTCGCCGCCTGCGGCGCGGCAGGCTACAGCTGGTGGCAACTGAAACAACACAAAGACGGCGCTCAGCCCGTCGCCAAAGCCCTGCCGCCGGCTGCGCCGGTGTTTATGCCGTTGGACACTTTTACCGTCAATCTGGTTACGCCGGACAACAACCCGGATCGCGTGTTGTATATCGGCCTGACGTTGCGCTTGCCGGACGAAAACACCCGCCGCCAGTTGAACGATTTTCTGCCGGAAGTGCGCAGCCGTCTGCTGATGCTGCTTTCCCGTCAGGAAGCGGGCCAACTGAGCAGTGAACAAGGGAAACAGCAACTGGTGGCGCAGATTAAGGACGTGCTTAGCCCGCCGCTGGTTAAGGGACAACCGAAGCAGGTGGTCAGCGACGTGCTGTTCACCGCCTTCATATTGCGGTAATCACTATGGGCGACAGCATTCTTTCACAGGCAGAGATCGACGCCTTGCTCAACGGCGACAGCGCGGGTGATGAACCCGAAGCGGTGGTCAGCAACGAGAGCGAGGTCAAGCCGTACGATCCGACCACCCAGCGCCGAGTGGTGCGCGAACGGCTGCACGCGCTGGAAATCATCAATGAACGTTTTGCCCGTCAGTTCCGCATGGGGTTGTTCAACCTGCTGCGCCGCAGCCCGGACATTACCGTCGGCCCGATCAGGATCCAGCCGTATCACGAATTTGCCCGCAACCTGCCGGTGCCCACCAACCTCAATCTGGTGCACCTGAACCCGCTGCGCGGCACCGCGCTGTTCGTGTTCGCGCCGAGCCTGGTGTTTATCGCCGTCGATAACCTGTTCGGCGGCGACGGCCGCTTTCCGACCAAAGTGGAAGGCCGCGAGTTCACGCCAACCGAACAGCGGGTGATCAAACGCATGCTGCGCCTGGCGCTGGATGCCTATGGCGACGCCTGGAGTGCGATTTACAAGATCAATGTGGAATACGTGCGCGCCGAAATGCAGGTGAAATTCACCAATATCACCACCTCGCCGAACGACATCGTGGTCACCACCCCGTTCCAGGTGGAAATCGGTGCGCTGAGCGGTGAATTCAACATCTGCATCCCGTTCGCGATGATCGAACCGCTGCGCGAACTGCTGACCAACCCGCCGCTGGAAAACTCGCGGCAGGAAGACAGCCACTGGCGTGAAACGCTGGTGAAACAGGTACAACATTCCGAGCTGGAGTTGATTGCCAACTTCGTCGATATCCCGATGCGGCTGTCAAAAATCCTGAAGCTGCAGCCAGGTGACGTATTACCGATTGATAAACCGGAACGCCTGATCGCCCACGTTGACGGCGTACCGGTTCTGACCAGCCAATATGGCACGTTAAACGGGCAGTACGCCCTGCGTGTCGAACATTTGATTAACCCTATTTTGAATGCTCTGAGTGAGGAACAGCCCAAATGAGTGATCCTAAGCAACCGTCTGGCGAAGGAAAGGAATCCGTGGACGATCTGTGGGCTGATGCGTTTAACGAGCAGCAAGCGACCGACAGCACGTCAGCAACCGACGCGGTGTTCAAATCGCTGGAGGCGCAGGATACCAGCGGCAGCCTGCAGGATATTGATCTGATCCTGGATATCCCGGTCAAATTGACCGTTGAACTGGGCCGCACCAAGATGACCATCAAGGAACTGCTGCGCCTGTCGCAGGGCTCTGTCGTGGCGTTGGACGGGCTGGCGGGTGAACCGCTGGATATTATGATCAACGGTTATCTGATTGCCCAGGGCGAAGTGGTGGTGGTGGCCGACAAATTCGGCGTGCGCATTACCGATATCATCACCCCTTCCGAGCGCATGCGCCGCCTGAGCCGCTGATGAACCCAGGCGCCGCCACGCCCACCGCGGGCACCTTGCAATCCACCGAGCCGGCACTGCCTGCCGGTTCAGTGCTGACGCAGGTCAGCAGCGCACTTGGCGGCATTTTGCTGCTGATCCTGCTGGCCGGCTGGCTGTTTCGTCGCCTGGGGTTTGCCCCGCAGGCACGCAACAGCAAACTGCTCAATCTGCGCGCCAGTTGCCAGGTCGGGCAGCGCGAGCGTGTGGTGGTGATTGAAGTGGATAATACCCTGCTGGTGCTGGGCGTGACCGCACAGCAAATCACCCCGCTGCACCAGTTGCCGGTTCCCGCACAGGACAGCAGCGCGGCCGACGCCACACCACCGACTGATTTTCGCCAGTTGATGCAAAAAGTTCTGAAACGTCCGGAAAAATCGGTATGAAACCCATCGTTTATTGCGTCGCCTCGCGTTACCGAGGCGGCAAGGCCCTTCCCTGGCTGACTGCAGCCCTGCTGCTCGTCAGCCCGACGGCGTTGGCGCAGTTACCCGGCCTGATCAGCCAACCGCTGGCCAATGGCGGCCAAAGCTGGTCGTTGCCGGTACAGACGCTGGTGCTGCTGACATCACTCAGCTTCCTGCCCGCCATGCTGCTGATGATGACCAGCTTCACCCGTATCATCATCGTGCTCGGGTTGCTGCGCAACGCGCTCGGTACCCCTTCGGCGCCGCCGAATCAGGTGATGCTCGGCCTGGCGCTATTCCTGACCTTTTTCATCATGTCGCCGGTATTCGACAAGGTTTATCAGGACGCCTATCTGCCGTTCAGCCAGGACAAAATCAGCCTCGACGCGGCGCTGGATAAAGGTTCCCAGCCGCTGCGCGAGTTTATGCTGCGCCAGACGCGTGAAACCGATCTGGCGCTGTACGCCAGGCTCGCCAACCAGCCGCCGCTGGCCGGGCCGGAAGCGGTGCCGATGCGCATTCTGCTGCCGGCTTACGTCACCAGCGAGCTGAAAACCGCGTTCCAAATCGGCTTCACGGTGTTTATTCCGTTTCTGATTATCGATCTGGTGGTCGCCAGCGTGCTGATGGCGCTGGGGATGATGATGGTACCGCCCGCCACCATCTCGCTGCCGTTCAAACTGATGCTGTTTGTGTTGGTGGACGGCTGGCAATTGCTGCTCGGCTCGCTGGCGCAGAGTTTCTATTCGTAACCCGCCTCAAAGGAAACATGATGACACCTGAATCGGTCATGGCGCTGGGTACCGAGGCGATGAAAGTGGCGCTGGCTCTGGCCGCCCCGCTGCTGCTCGCCGCGCTTATCAGCGGCCTGGTGGTCAGCCTGTTGCAGGCCGCCACTCAGATCAATGAAATGACGCTGTCGTTCATCCCCAAAATTCTGGCGGTGGTCGCCACCATCGTGATCGCCGGCCCCTGGATGCTGAACCTGCTGCTGGACTATATGCGCACGCTGTTCAGCAACCTGCCGAATTTGATTGGTTAGCCATGCTCACCGTTGACAGTGCACAGTTCGGCGTCTGGCTTAGCCACTACTTCTGGCCGCTGCTGCGCATTCTGGCGCTGATCAGCACCGCGCCGGTGTTCAGCGAAAAACAGATCGGCAAAAAGGTGAAAATCGGCCTCGGCGGGCTGATTGTCATCCTGATCGCCCCTGGGCTACCCACCAGCGCCGTTCCCATTTTCTCCGCCGCCGGGTTGTGGCTGGCGGCCCAGCAAATCCTGATTGGCGTGGCGCTCGGGCTGACCATGCAGTTCGCCTTTGCGGCGATACGCCTGGCCGGCGAAGTGATCGGCATGCAGATGGGCCTGTCGTTCGCCACCTTCTTCGATCCCAGCGGCGGGCCGAACACGCCGGTTCTGGCACGCTTGCTCAACTTGCTGGCCATGCTGCTGTTCTTGAGCTTTGACGGCCACCTGTGGCTGATTTCCCTGCTGGCCGACAGTTTTCATACTCTGCCGATCCAGCCCGAACCGTTGAACGGCAACGGTTTTCTGGCATTGACCCAGGTGGGGTCGCTGATTTTCATCAACGGCATGATGCTGGCGCTGCCGCTGATTTGCCTGCTGCTGACGCTGAACATGGCGCTCGGCCTGCTCAACCGCATGACGCCGCAGCTGTCGGTATTCGTCATCGGCTTCCCGGTCACCATGACTATCGGCATTATGACCCTCGGCATGATGATGCCGATGCTGGCGCCGTTCTGCGAGCACCTGTTCGGTGAGTTCTTCGATCGTCTGGCCGATGTCATCGGCAGCATGACCCCTTAGCGTTACTCTCATCAATGCGGCTTAGCAACCGCACCTCGCCGGACAAACGGGCAGTAAAATCCCTTTCTCGCTATAAAAAGTCGAAAAAGCCAAATTAACACTATTTGGCTTCGATTAACTTTATCGACTTGAATAATAAATTACCCCCCTTAGAATGGCCTTGTTAAATAAAAAGCCATCAGTAAATAACCGCCAATATTTGTCGTCGCAAAATAAAGGAGAATGTTTAAATATAAAATAACACACCGGAAAGTGAAGTGTAGATTCTATCCATCTGTCATCTGCAAGGATAAACGTATTTGCTCTCTGGGGTCAGCCGGCGAGACAAACACAGTTATTCTTTGCAGTGTTTACCTCTACTCTCAGGAGCATGGAAATGAAAGCCAAAACCAACCGAAGAGCACGCAGAGCCTTGGGCCTGGCACACTGGGCAACCAACCGCATTCAAATTGCATTATCCCCTTCGCCGAACGGTGAAAAATGGGCCATGGTGAAAAAGAAAAAATAACGACGATGTTATAAATAAATCCAAAATATAACCTCTGGTGTTATTTACCCCATCCCGTCTGAATATTCAGACGTTTCCCTACGTTAACTCAGACGGATATCGGCAGGCATCACTTTACGTCAGCCGAAAAAAAAGCACGTCACTCAAACCTTCGTGGGGTGAAAAGAGTGACGTGCCAAAAAAGTGCGCCCGGTTTCAAGCGTTCCCTACCGCGGCTTAGCGCAATAACGTCCTCTAAGCACACCCAACCAGGTACCCGCCATATCTCCACGACGAGTGTTTGTTATTACCCTACCCTATGGATTTCGAGTGGCCGCTCAAGCCGCATCCATGCGCTCACGGTATTTGTACATCCCTGTACAGCGCAGCCAGGCGCCCGGCTAACTCACCCTCAGCATTTTAGGGACGCTGAATGAGTCGGAACTTGTTATTACCCTACCCTATGGATTTCGAGTTGCAGCCAGGCGGCAAACGCGTGCATCTCCAGGAGCTTACTCAAGTAAGTGACTGGAGTGCATGCGTGCGGCCAACAACGCTGCGGCTTGAAAGACGACGGGTATCGACGGGAATTATCGGTTCATTTGGAACAGCGACATCCCCTGCATATCACCGAAGGTTTTGTACGATGCCTGCAAGGCCGCCTGTTGCATAAAGTAGTTCGAAATAGACTCGGTCAGATCGGCATCCACCAATGCACTCATTTGCGTTTTGTTGATCATGTCGCGATCCTTGCCGATGTTGTCCAGCGTATCCATTTCCTGCAGTTGGTTACCCAACTCGGCACGCACGCTGAGCACCTTGTTATAGGAGTTGTCCAGCCCCCGATTGGCTTTGGCCAGCGCGTCGTTGACCTGCTGTTTGGTGGCGTCGTCCGCGCCATCGAGCGGAGTTTTCAACGCTTTCAGCGCGATATCGATGCTTTCAAACACGTTGGACACCGGTGCGCTGCCGTCCGGCTCCGGCTTGGGGTTGCTGGTCAACGACATGAATACCGTATCGCCGGTATGGCCGACCGTCATGGTACGGTTGGCATCCACTTTCTGCTCGACCGCCGTGTTGCCACCCACATAGCCGACCGAACCGCCATTGTCCGCAAACGGCGGTTTATCATTCTCAAAGCCGCCAAACATAAAGCGGCCATTGCCGTCGGTGCTGTTGGCCTGGTTAAGCAATTGGTCTTTCAACCCCTGCAACTGGGTAGCCAGCGAATCGCGATCGTTGTCGCTTTTGGTGCCGCCGGCATTGACGATCAACGCTTTCATGTCCGAGATGGTGCTGGTCGCCCCGGCCAACACCGTCTCTTCCATCGATACGCTCTGGCGGGCAAAGGTGCGCGCCAGCGCATATTGGGTGTTTTCCGACTGGGACTGGGCCAGCATCACCGCCTGCGACGCCGCCAGCGGATCGTCGGACGGGTTGCTGACCTTTTTGCCGGTGGAAAGCTGTTCTGCCGCTTTCATAAACAACGACTGGTTACCGGTGATGCCGGTCATGTTTTGCTGGTACATCATGCTGGTGCTCATACGCATGGTGCAGGTTCCTCAAAATCAGCGACCGGAGCCGCCAGGGCTCCGGTTAAAGTGAAAATCAACGGATATTCAGCAGCGCATCAAACAGCGAGCTGGCGGTCTGAATTACCTGCGCGTTAGCCAGATAATATTGCTGGAAACGCAGTAATTCGCCGTATTCTTCATCAAGGTTAACGCCTGAAATCGACTGCTGCTGATTTTCCAACTGCTTGACGATGTTACCCTGCGAGGTGGCGCTCACCTTGGCGGACGCTGTCTGATTGCCGACGCTGCTCACCAGGCTGGCGTAAGCGCCGCTCAGGGTAGCCTTGCCATCCACCAGCTTCTGGGTTTGCAGATCAAGCAGCTTCTTGGCGTTTTCATTGTCGCCACGGCCGCTGTCATCTTTGCCTGCAGCAGCGATGTTGGCAGAATCGGTGATGGCGACCTTCAGGCTGCCCGCCACGTCGCTGACCGGCTTGACGGTAAAGCTGTCATTCTTTTGCGCAGTGCCGTCAATGCCGACTTTCAGGCCATCAAAACTCAACGTCGGATTGCCGGCGGCGTCAGTGCCCGCCGTGGCGTTAACTTTGACGTTGTCCGGCAGGCGGCTCACCTGCCAGTTGCTGCCGTCAAATTCCACCCGGTAATCATTGGCCTTCACCTTGCCGGTGTCGGTGTAGGACACCGACAGCGCGGCATCGCCGGTATTGCGGCTGTTGTCCACTGCGCGGGCGCCGCCAAAGCTGAAGAAGTCCGTGCCGGCGTCGCCGTTGAGATCGAACCCGGCGCGGTGCTGCTGGTTAAAGCTGTCTGCCATCGCCAGTGCGAGCTGCCCCAGTTGGTTGCGGGCGCTGTCCAGCGATTCGCTGCGGAATTTCAACACGCCGCTGACGCTGCCGCTGGTGATTTGGCCTTCGGGTATTTCGCTGGCGCCGTTGCCGCGGTCATAACCCATAGTCAGGCGGGAAGGGTCGCCGCTGGTAGGCACCGCCGCGACCTGATAAGCATTGTTGCCCTGCACCAGCGTCAGGCCGTTGGCGAACGAGACGGTGTAGGCATCGCCGTCCTGCTGGGTCACCTGCACGCCAACCACTTTGTTCAGGTCGGTAACCAGTTGATCGCGCTGGTCCAGCAGCGCATTGGGCTCGCCGCCGCTGCCGCGCAAACGGGTGATCTCTTCGTTCAGTTTGGCGATCTGCTGGCTGTAGCTGTTGATCTGCTGCGCGCTGTCGCTGAGCTGCTGATTCACGCCGCTGTCCATATCGCGCAGGTATTTGTCGGTATTGTTGAACTGATTGACCAGGCCATTGGCTTTGCCCAACACCGTTTGCCGCGCGGCGTCATCGCCGGCATTGCTGACCAGGTTTTGCAGGTTGCTGAAAAAATCCTGCATGTTGGTCGACAAGGTGTTGGTCTTGCTGGCCAGCAGGTTGTCAATCTGCGAGATTTTTTCGAAATAGGCGTTCTGCGCTCCGGCCTGGCTTTGTGCACCGCGCAATTGATTGGTGATGAACTGGTTATATTCGCGGTTAACGCTGGTGACGGTGACGCCGTTGCCGATAAAACCGCTCATGGTGCTCATGCCGCCGTTTTGCGCCAGGATCGCGGTTTGCCGGTTATAGCCCGCCACGTTGTAGTTGGAAATGTTGTTACTGACGGTGCTGAGCGCCACCTGCGCCGCATTCAGCCCGCTCATGGCGGTATTGATTAAGCTGTTGGACATAGAAGTTCCTTTTGCTGCGGTGCCGGTGGCCCACAGGAGTCAATGAATCTGCCGAGCCGTTCGCCCAGCCTGTCTGTGTTATCGGCAAAAACGGGGGAAACTTGAGAGGAAAAACCGGGTTCAGCATGCTGAATTCCTACGTTTTAATGCTGCTTATCGCGTAGGGGCGTTACATGCCGCACCCGAAAACTAGAACAGATCCTTCAGGTCGTGGGTATAGGCTTTTACCACCTGCTCGCCGGCGCTCTTCATTTGCTGGATCACGCTGACCAGCTTGTTGGCGTATTGCGGGTCGGTGGCGTATCCGGCCTGTTGCAGCGCATGCGCCGCCTGCTCCGGGCTGCGGGCGGCGGCCACATCGGCGTAACGCGGATTATTGGTCAGCAACTTGACGTAGTCGGCAATCGCCTCGACGTAAGAACCATAAACCCGGAACCGTGCCTTGATCTTCTTCGCCGCCCCCTGCTCAAACTCGGTGGTGGTGATCTCGGTCACCGGGCCGTTCCAGCTGCCGCCCGCCTTGATGCCGAACAGGTTGTAGCTCGGCGAGCCGTCGGCGGTCGGGATCTCGCGCTGGCCCCAACCGGATTCCAGTGCCGCCTGCGCCACAATCAGCTGATGCGGAATGCCGCTCTGCTGGCTGGCGACGCGTGCCGGGATCGACAAACGGGCGACAAAGTTGCCGCTGTTGAGCGACAGCGGCGCGGCCGCCGGCGCTTTCGGTACCGCACGGCGGAGAATCTGCTCCAGCGCCTGATTCGGCAGCGTTTGCAGCACTTCGTTATCTAACGCCATCGGCGACATCCCCGCCGTTTCGCTCGGAACGGCATTAGCATTGGCCATCTGCTTCACCATCATATCGGCCAGCCCCAGCCCCTTCTGCGACATCTGCTGGGCGATCTGCTGGTCATACATCGAGGTATAAAGCCGAGACTGATCGCTGCTCAGCACCCCATCCTGCGGTAGCGCGGCACGCATGCTTTTCAGCATCATCTGCACGAACATGCCTTCGACCTGCTGCGCCACCTGTTTCAGGTTGCCCTGCGGATCGGCCGCGGCGTCGCGTTTCAGGCCGTTCAGCGCCTGGGCGTCATAGGCGGCGCCCGACATCGCCATCAGATCGCCGGCCATCAGATGATTTCCAGCTTGGCACGCAGACAACCGGCGCTTTGCATCGCCTGCAAGATCGACATCAGATCGATCGGCGTAGCGCCCAGCGCATTGAGCGCACGGATCACATTGTTCAGGTTGGCGCTGGCGTTCACCTTCTGCAGCGAACCGCCCTGCTGCTGCACCGAGATCTGGGTATTTGGCGTCACCACGGTTTGCCCGCCGCCAAAGGGGGTGTTCGGCTGGCTGACGGTATTTTGCCGATCCACCACCACCGACAGGTTGCCCTGCGCCACCGCACAGGAATCCAGGATCACGTCTCGGTTCATCACCACCGAACCGGTGCGTGAATTGATGATCACCTTGGCGTCAATCGCCCCGACGCTGACGTTGATGTTCTGAATCTCCGCCAGGAAACGCACCTGCGAGCTGTTGCCCTGTGGCACCAGCACCTGAATGGTGCGGGCATCCAGCGGTGAGGCGGTGCCGCCGCCGCGTTGGCGGTTGATAGCGTCGCTGATCTGCTGCGCCAGGGTAAAGTCTTCGTCATTCAGTTGCAGGTTAATCACCCCGCCGTTGCCGAAAGTGGTCGGCAACTCGCGCTCAATGGTAGCGCCGTTGCTGATGCGCCCGCCCGCCAGCTGATTGACCTGCACGCTACTGCCTCCCGCCGCCGCGCCTGCACCGCCCACCAGCACGTTGCCCTGCGCCAGCGCGTAAACCTGATTATCCACGCCTTTCAACGGCGTCATCAGCAAGGTACCGCCGCGCAGGCTTTTGGCGTTGCCCATCGAGGAGACCACCACGTCAATGTTCTGCCCGGTACGCGAAAACGGCGGCAGCTTGGCGGTGACCATGACCGCCGCCACGTTTTTCAGCTGCATATTGGTGCCCGGCGGTACGGTAATGCCCAGTTGCGACAGCATGTTGCTCAGGCTCTGCGTGGTGAACGGCGTTTGCATGGTCTGATCGCCGGAGCCGTCCAGCCCCACCACCAATCCGTAACCGATCAGGGCGTTGTCGCGCACTCCCTGCACCGTCACCAGATCGCGGATGCGTTCCGCCGTCGCCGGCAGGCTCAGCGCACTGATCACCAGCGCCATTAGAAATTTCTTTAACATTGGAACCTCATTCGCCTTACCCACAAGGCGTTATTGTCGCAGGCAGTTTGGGGGCGGGCGGCGCACAGGGAATGGAGCGTACACGCAGTACGTGACTGCCCCGAGCACTGCCCAACCTCAAAATGGCAAGAAAAATAGCCTGTACTCAAAACGGTGAGACATTTAAGAAGAAGCGCTGTAACCACCCCATGGTCTGCGCTTCGTTGATATAGCCGTTGCCGACATATTCAATGCGCGCGTCCGCCACCTGGGTGGAGGTGACCGAGTTATTGCCGCTGATGGTGCGCGGGTTAACCACTCCGGAGAAACGGATAAATTCGGTGCCCTGATTGATGGCGATCTGTTTTTCTCCCACCACGTGCAGGTTGCCGTTGACCAGCACCTGATTGACCGTGACGGTAATGGTGCCGCTGAAGGTATTGTTGGCGTTGGCTCCGCCCTTGCCGCCAAAGGTGCTGTCGCCGGAGATATCCATGTCGGCGCGCGCGTTGCCCAGCAGGCCGTCGAGATAGCGCGGCGACGTGGCGACGCCGAACTTGCTCGCCCCATTGCGGCTGGCGTTGGCGGAGGAGCTTTTGCTGGCGCTGACGTTCTCCTGCAACACGATGGTCAGGGTATCGCCGATATTGCGCGGACGGCGGTCTTCAAACAGCGGCTGATAGCCGTAATTCATCGGCTGCACCGTCTGGAAAATCGATCCGTTCGGCACCGGCGCCCCCGCCGGTGCCGGCTGCGCCGTGGTAGCGCCATCAACCAAGGGTTTATGCGGAATATAGGCGCAGCCGCTCAGCGTCAGCATCGCCATCGCCGCCAGCCAGCGCTTTCCTTGCTGCGGCGCGTTTGCCATCAGATATGTGGTTACCACGGGTATCGCCTTTGTTTCACGAAATAGGGTGACGGGCGCACCGACGGCGCCCATCAATTACAGTTGCGTCAGTTTTTGCAGCATCTGGTCGGACGTTGATACCGCTTTGCTGTTGATCTCGTAGGCGCGCTGAGTCTGGATCATGTTGACCAGCTCTTCCGCCACATTGACGTTAGAGGTTTCCACGTAACCCTGATAAAGCAGGCCCGCGCCGTTCAGCCCTGGCGTGCTCTCGTTCGGCGCGCCGGAACTTTCGGTTTCCTGGTACAGGTTCTCGCCCACGCTTTCCAGGCCGCTGTCATTGATAAAAGTGGTCAGGGTCAACTGGCCTACCTGCTGGGCGGCGGTCTGCCCCTGCTGGGTAACGCTGACGATGCCGTCACGGCCGACGGTAATGCTCAGGGCGTTGGCCGGAATGGTGATCGCCGGTTGCACCTGGAAACCGCTGGCGGTCACCAGTTGGCCGTTCTGATCGATCTGGAACGACCCGTCGCGGGTGTAGGCCTGGCTGCCATCCGGCAACATGACCTGGAAGAAACCCTGGCCTTTAATCGCCACGTCTTTGCTGTTGTTGGTCTGGGACAGGTTGCCCTGGCTGTGCAGGCGCTCGGTCGCCACCGGACGTACGCCCGTGCCGATCTGCAACCCGGACGGCAGCGTAGTCTGTTCGGAAGACTGCGCGCCCGGCTGGCGCATGGTTTGGTACAGCAGATCTTCAAATACCGCACGCTGGCGTTTGAAGCCGTTGGTGCTGACGTTCGCCAGGTTGTTGGCGATCACGTCCATATTGGTCTGCTGCGCATCCAGGCCGGTTTTGGCAATCCATAAAGAGGGGATCATGGGTGATTTCCTTGCTACTTAACTCAGTGATAACAACGAGTTGGCGCGCTGTTCATTTTCATCCACGCTGTGGATGACCTTCATCTGCATTTCAAAGCGACGGGCGTTGGCGATCATGTCGACCATGGTTTCCATCGGTTTGACGTTACTGCCTTCCAGTACGCCCGGCATCACCCGCACCAGCGGATCGTTTTGCAACTGATTGCCGCGTTGCTGTCGGGTTTCCGGCGTCAGGCGGAACAGCCCGTCGTCGCCGCGCATCACTTCACGCGCGTCGGCCTTCACCAGCTTCAGCCGACCGATCTGGGCGATGGTGTTCGGCGGATCGCCGGCGTTCAACGCCGAGATGGTGCCGTCGGCGGCGATGGTGATCTCCGCCGACGGCGGCACCTCAATCGGTCCGCCATCGCCCATCAGCGGCACGCCCTGCACCGTCAACTGCCCGGCGGAGGAGATCTGGATGTTACCGTTACGGGTGTAGGCTTCGCCGCCGTCCGGCAGGCTGACGGCCAGAAAACCGTCCTGCTGCAGCGCGACGTCCAGCGGGCGCGCGGTGTAGTTCAGCGCCCCCTGGCTCATGTCGGCCCCCGGCGTCGAAGCGGTGACCAGCGTACGCGTCGGCAAGCTAGGCCCATCCACCGGCACGGCACGCAGCGCCGAAAGTTGAGCACGAAAGCCCGGCGTCGATGCGTTGGCCAGATTGTTAGCGGTGACGGATTGTTGTTCCAGCGTCTGTCGCGCCGCGCCCATCGCGGTATAAATCGCGTGATCCATAAATCAATCCTATTAGCGCAGGCTGACCAGCGTCTGCAGGATGGAGTCCTGCGTTTTGATGGTCTGGGCGTTCGACTGGTAGTTACGTTGTGCGACGATCATGTTCACCAGTTCCTGGCTCAGATCGACGTTGGAGGCTTCCAGCGCACCGCTGGTCAGCTTGCCGAAACCGCCGCTGCCCGCCAGCCCTACGCGCGGTTGGCCGGATGCGCCGGTTTCTTGCCATACGTTATCGCCCTGCGAGGACAAGCCTTCCGGATTGGAGAAGTTGGTCAGTACGATTTGCCCCAGCAACTGGGTTTGCTGGTTGGAATAGATCCCCACGACGGTACCGTCATTGTTGATCTGGAAGTTGGTGTACTCGCCGGCGGTATAGCCGTCCTGCGACACCTTGCTGACCGAGTCGCTGCTGACGCTCTGTTGCATGCTCTTGGCAAAGCTCAGGCTGAAGTTTTGCGCCGGTGCGCCGTTGGTGGCGGACATCGGGATCAGCATGCTGAATTCACCGGTGGTGCCCTGTTTGCTGGTGGTGCCGACCAGGTTGCCGCTGGTATCGAACGCCATGGTGCCTGCGTCAGTCACCGGGGAACCGGGAATGTTGCCTTCCTGGGTGTACACCTGCCAGTTGTTGTCGGACGTCTTCACAAAGTAGGCATTGATGTTGTGCACATTGCCCAGCGAGTCATAGGCGGTGATCGAATTGACGTAGTTGTAGGAATCCTGCTTGGCGGGATCGAACGTCTTGTTATCCGGCACCTTATGGGTGGATTTCAGGTTGGCGACCATGGTGCCCGACGTGGTGGCCTTGGCGTTCATCATGCCTTCGGGAATGCTCAACGGCACCGGGTTGGCGCCCTGCTGAATGGTCGGCGGTGAGCCGGCCGCCGGGAAACCGGTCAGTTGCAGGCCCTGCATGTTGGTCAGATTGCGGTTTTCATCCAGCTTGAACTGGCCGTTGCGGCTGTAGAAAATGCCGCCGTCCTTGTCCTGCATGCGGAAGAAACCGTTGTCTGAAATGGCGACGTCCAGCGCACGGCTGGTGCCTGTCGTGGTGCCGCCCTTGAAGTTCTGAGTGATCCCCGCCACCTTGACGCCCAACCCGACCTGCGAGCCGGCGAACATGTCGGCAAAGGATACGGTGCCTGATTTAAAGCCGGACGTGGCGGAGTTAGCGATATTGTTACCGATCACGTCCAGATTGGTTGCCGCTGCGTTCAAACCGCTTACTGCCTGAGAAAAGGCCATGTCATTCTCCGAATAATGTGCAGGCTATCGTCCGATAACGCCTGAGAAACAAGTGATAGAGTTATAAAATCTGCCGAACGTCTTCCAGCGTCGCACTCCCCGCCAGGCCCAGATCCAGCTTCGCGCCGTCTGAACCGCGGATAACGCCATTGACCATGCCGAAGTGCAGGCTGCGCGCCACCAGTTGTTCGCCATTGCCCTTGGCGTTGATCGCCACGGTGTAGGCGCCGTCGGGTGCGGTGGTGCCGTCAGACAGGGAGCCGTCCCAGGTAAATGAGTGCACGCCGGCGGTCAGCCCGCCGATATCAATGGTGCGCACCGCTTTGCCGGTGGCGTCGGTGATGGTGGCGGTTACCGTATCGGCGGCGCGCTCCAGCTCAAGGCCAAACGGCGTGGTGCTGACCTTGCCGTCTTTGCTGCCGACCAGAATGTTGCTGCCGGGCACCATCACGCCGTGACCGATCAGTGCGGTCGCCTGCAACGACTGATTGCTGTTGATCTGGCCCGAGATCGACCCCAGCGTGGTATTGAGTTTTTCGATGCCCTGAACGGTGTTGATCTGCGCCAACTGGGTGGTCAGTTCATTGTTCTGCATCGGGTTGGTCGGATCCTGGTTTTTCAACTGCGCCACCAACAGCGTCAGGAAGTTGTTCTGCAGATCCTGGCTGGTGTTGTTTTTGGCGTTGACGCCGGTGACGGTGTTATCCAGCGATTCATTGGTGGTTGCGGCAATAGCCATGCAAAGCTCCGGTTACTGACCCAGCGTCAGGGTTTTCATCATCATCGACTTGGTGGTGTTGAGCACCTCGACGTTGGCCTGATAGCTGCGGGAGGCGGAAATGGTATTGACCATTTCGCTCACTACATCCACGTTCGGCATGCGTACATACCCTTTTCCGTCCGCCAACGGGTTACCCGGTTGATACACCAGGCGTTCCGGCGCAGGATCATCAACCACCTGCGATACGCGCACCCCGCCGGTGGGTTGCCCGGCGGCAGCGGCCACTTCAAATACCACTTGCTTGGCGCGGTAGGGTTCGCCGTCCGGGCCGGTGACGCTGTCGGCATTCGCCATGTTGCTGGCGCTGACGTTCATGCGCTGCGACTGGGCGGACAGCGCCGAGCCGGAGATATCGAAAATATTCAGTAGCGACATGCGCCTTATCCTTGTTGTAACACTGACATCATCCCTTTGATCTGACCGTTGATCAGCGTCAGGTCGGTCTGATACTTCAGGCTGTTATCGGCGAAATGGGTACGCTCGCGATCCATGTCTACCGTATTGCCGTCCATCGACGGCTGGTCCGGCACGCGGAACAGCAAATCGAGCTGCGGTGGCTGCATGTTTTGCGCGGGAATGTGGCGCGCAGACGTCATATTCAACGCGATGCCACTGCCGCTGGCGCGGCCCTGTGCCAGCACCTTGTTCAACTGGCCGGCGAAATCGATATCCCGCGCCTGATAGCCCGGTGTGTCTGCGTTGGCGATGTTAGCGGCCAAAATTTCTTGCCGCTGGGCGCGCAGATTCAGCGCCTCTTGACCAAAGCGCAGAGCAGCGTCCAGTTTGTCGATCATGCTCCCTCCGCGAGGTTAAAATTTGGAGCCGACAGCATAAACGCCCCTTCCGCCAGCCTATCGTGGGAATAAGGGCAAAATGCGTCGCTATTTGTCTGCTTAGCCTGCGCGCAGTCCGGGTAAACTTACCCGCACCCGATGGCGCTTGAGGAAGCGAAGATGAAAAGTAAAATGCTGCTGTTCGCCGCTCTGCTGTGCAGCCTGAACGCACGCGCCGACGATCTGGCGGCGCAGATCGATCGCTTCATCGGCAGCCAGTTCAACGGCAGCCCGGTGCAGGTCAAGGTGTTGGTGCGTACGCCGGCGGCCCAATGGCCACAGTGCGAGTTTCCGCAGCTGTCACTCGCGCCGAATGCCCGCCGCTGGGGCAATATCAGCGTTTCGGCGCGTTGTGGCCAGGATCGGCGTTTTATACAAACGCAGGTTCAGGTGATCGGCAACTACCTGGTGTCGGCCCGCGGCATCAGCGCCGGTACCCGGCTGACGGCAGCTGACGTGAAGCTGAAAAGCGGCCGGCTCGATACTCTGGCGCCGCGCACTCTTACCGAAGCGGGCAAGGCGATCGGTGCGGTCAGCCTGCGCAATATCAGCCCCGGCCAACCCCTGACCTTCGCCATGCTGCGCCGCGCCTGGGTGATCAAGGCCGGCCAGCCGGTGCAGGTGACGGCGCAAGGCACCGGGTTTAACATCAGCGGCGCAGGCAAAGCCATGAACAACGCCGCCGCCCAGGACAGCGTCCGCGTACGCATGGCTTCCGGACAAATCGTCAGCGGCATAGCCGATGGCGATGGCACGATCCGTATTGGGTTATAAAAAGGTAAAGGTTTATCAAAACCTGCCGATAAGAAAATCATAAGCAGACTTTTATTGGCCGCCAGGGCCACAAAAATATCAGCCATTGCCTTCGCGGCGACGGCATCGATGGAGATTGACCATGAGTATCGATCGCACCCAACGGCTGCAACCCGTTCCTACGGTGCAACCTCGTGAAACCGCGACTGAAAGCCCCCTTCAGCCGCGCAAAGCTGCCCAGACGGAAAGCACCGTCAGCGGCACCCAGGTAAAATTGAGCGACGCTCAAGCGCGCCTGATGCAACCGGGTACTCAGGATATTGATATGAGCCGGGTGGACGCTATCAAGCAGGCAATCCGCAACGGCGAATTGAAAATGGATGCCGGCAAAATTGCCGATGCGCTGCTGCAAGACGCGCAAAGCGATGCCCAATGGCTGTCAAACGGCAGCCGGCCGCCGAAGGCGTAGTCAGATGATGCAACCTGGGCTGCATTGCCCCTACGGCTGCGACGTGGAAAATCTAGGGACACTCTGAAGGTGATGAATCGCAATGGAAAACCTGGCGCAGCTGCTTGATAGTTTACTGGAAACCCTGAATGCCCTGGATAGTGCGCTGACGGAAGAGCATGATTTGCTTTGCTCCGGCCAATTGCCGGGGGTAGCGTTGCAGCGCGTTACCGACGTCAAAAGCCAGTTGCTGGCCACGGTCAACTACCTGGAGCAGCAACGGTTGGAACGAGAGCGCGCGCAAAGGCAACAGGCGCCCTATTCCGCCCACCCGCGTTTGGCGGACGCCTGGCAACAAGTACAGTTGCTCAGCAAAAAGTTGCGCGAGAAAAATCAGCATAATGGCCTGTTGCTCACTCAGCAGATTGACCATAACGCCCAGGCGTTGGCGATCCTCGGCAAGAACAACAAATCCCTTTATGGCCCGGATGGTCAGTCGCGCAGCGGCAGCCTGCTGGGGCGAAAAATCGGCGTTTAGGATCTTTTGACGAAGGGGGCAGACAGGCCCCCTTCGTTTTGCCATCTTCCTCTCAATTTTGGTTCATCCTGCTAAACATCTAAAATCTTCACGCGAAGTCCTTCGCATTCCGGTGAATCAGACTTTTTCGCCGTTCAAAACACGCTTCATACTGCCCCCATGGTTAATCCCTTGAAATACGCCCAAACTGGATATAGATTGCACAGGGAGTGCAGATATTGGATATTTACCTCACCAAGACTTTTTTGGCTTTCATGAAACGTAACCCCCTCGACGAGGCCAGAATAAGGTTGTCAGCCTACGAAATAAGTTGCCATCAATACGAGGCCAATCCAGGAGGCAACATATATAAAAAACGTATTCCCCGCCCCGGCAGTGGAAAACGTAGCAGTTACCGAGCCCTGGTTGCCTCGGATATCAAGCTGAAGTGTTTTTTCATGCAGGGTTACGCCAAAAATGAGCAACAAAGCCTCCCCCGGATTGAATTACAAACCCTTAAGGCCAGAGCCAATGTTTTATTTAACTACTCAATCTATCAATTGCACCAATTAGTAAAATGTAATGAATTAAGGAGAATTTATTATGAGTAAGATACTCGCTGAAATTCACCAGGAAATGAAAAGTCTATACGACAAAGGTTTTTTGGACGAAGCAACCATGGGCGGTTTTGATCTGCTGTGCAAAAAAAGAGTTAAAAATTACAGCCCAAACCAAATCAAAAGATTACGCATGCGTGAAAAGGTCAGCTCACACACCTTTTCCGCCTATTTAAATGTCGATTATGAAATCGTGGAAGCATGGGAACGTGGCGAAGCGCGGCCTGATTCCGCCGCGATGAAACTGCTTTCGCTGGTCGATCACAACGGGTTGGCGATTCTGGCCTAGGCTGCGTCCACCCTTTTCCCTGATGCCGTCACGGCTTATACATCACTGATAATTCACAATCACCTGATTGCTAATCACCCGCAGCGGCGGATTCAGCCCGTCGCGCGCCTGCACGTAATAGACAAAGCGCAATTCGGCATTGGCCGGTTCCCCGTTCAACCCGTTGCTGCTGCCACTGCCGCCGCCCAACGCAATGCAACGGGTCAGCGTACAAAGCTGCACCTGCAAACCAGCAGGTTCGGCGGCCAGCAACCGGTAGCGCCAACTGACGCTGGTGATGCGCGCATTCGGGTCCGGCAACGCGTAAGGGCTGCGCAAGCCAGGCGATTCGCCGCGTATGCCGCCATATTCCAGCGTAGCGCCAATGCTGTCGGCCACCCAGGATCCCGACACCGCCTGCGCGCCAGGCGGCGCCAACAGGCAGATCAACGGCAAACAGTGTTTCATTATGCGGCTCCAATGGTCGATGTCATGCGGATTTGGCGGTCGTCGTTGATTTCCAGATTAGACAACACCACCATCTGCGGCAGGCTGCGGCGCAGAAAGCGCGCCAACAACGCCCGCAGCGCGTGGTTCACCAGCAGCACCGGCGGCGCGCTGAGCATTTCTTGCCGCTGCAACGCCTGTTTGGCCTGATCCAGCAGGCGATCCGCCAGCCCCGGCTCCAATCCGCCACCGCCCTGCAACGCCTGTAACAACAAGCGCTCGAGCTGGGTGTCCAGACCAATGACCTGAATTTCGCCATTGCCCGGGAACCATTGCTGGGTGATCGCCCGCCCCAACGCAACCCGCACCACGGTGGTCAGCTCGTAGGGGTCGGTTTGTGACGGCGCATGCTCCGCCAGCGTTTCGATAATGGTGCGCATATCGCGGATCGAGACCCTTTCCGCCAGCAGGTTCTGCAATACCTTATGCAAGGTGGTCAGCGACACCACGCCCGGCACGAAATCTTCGGTCAATTTCGGTATATCCTGCGCTACGCGATCCAGCAACTGCTGGGTTTCTTGCCGACCAAACAGCTCGCTGGCGAACTGCCCAATCAAATGATTGAGGTGGGTCGCCACCACGGTGCTGGCTTCCACCACGGTAAAGCCCTGGATCTGCGCCTGCTCGCGCAGCGCGCTGTCGATCCATACCGCTTCCAGCCCGAAGGCCGGATCGACGGTTTTATCCCCCGGTAATTCGCCCACCGCATTGCCGGGGTTAATCGCCAGCCAGCGCCCCGGTTGCGCCTCACCGCTGCCGATTTCTACGCCCTTCATCAGGATCCGGTAGCCGGCCGGCGGCAACTCGAGGTTATCGCGGATATGCACCACCGGCGGCAGGTAGCCCATCTCCTGGGCGAATTTTTTACGGATGCCGCGAATACGGCCCAGCAATTCACCATTCTGTTGGAAATCCACCATTGGGATCAGCCGGTAACCCACCTCCATGCCCAGCGGATCTTCCAGTTGTACGTCTGACCAACTGGCCTCCACCGCCTGCGGATTATCCTGCGCCAACGGTGCCTCCTGCACCTTCGGTGCTTGCTGATCGCGCCCGCGCAGCCACCAGGCCAGCCCCAACAGGGCGGCGGTAAACAGCAGGAACACCAGGTTCGGCATGCCCGGCACCAGGCCCAACAGGCCGAGCACCGCAGCGCTGAGCAACATCACGCGCGGGTTGTTGAACAGTTGGCCGACCATCTGCTCGCCCACGTCCTGATCGGTCGCCACGCGAGTCACGATAACGCCGGCGGCAGTCGAAATCACCAGCGCCGGTATCTGCGCCACCAGGCCGTCACCGATAGTCAGCAAGGTGTAAGTTTCCGCCGCCGTACCCAGTTCCATGCCGTGCTGGATCACCCCGACCAACAAGCCGCCGACCACGTTTAACATCATGATCATCAGACCGGCGACCGCATCGCCGCGCACGAACTTACTGGCACCGTCCATCGAACCGTAGAAGTCCGCTTCCTGCGTGACCTCAGAGCGACGTTTTTTCGCCTCTTCTTCACCGATCAAACCGGCGTTGAGATCGGCATCGATCGCCATCTGCTTGCCCGGCATGCCATCCAGCACAAAGCGCGCACCCACTTCGGCGATACGCCCGGCACCCTTGGTGATGACCATAAAGTTGATCAGCACCAAAATAATGAACACCACGATGCCGATGGCGAAGTTGCCGCCGACCAGGAAGTGGCCGAAGGCCTCCACCACGCGGCCGGCGGCGGCAGATCCGGTATGCCCTTCCATCAGGATGATGCGCGTCGAGGCCACGTTGAGCGACAGGCGCAACAGGGTCGAGAACAGCAAAATGGTGGGGAATGCGGCGAATTCCAGCGTGCGCTGGGTAAACATCGCTACCAGCAATACCATGATCGATAAGGCAATATTGAAGGTGAACAACAAATCGAGAATAAATGCCGGCAACGGCAGCACCATCATCGACAGGATCATCAGGATCAGGATCGGGCCGGCCAGTACCTGCCACTGCGTATCTTTAAAACTGCCCGGCAAACGAAGCAAGGCGGCTAAATTAGCCATTAGAGTTACTCTCTCCAGCAAAATCCAGTGCTTCCGGCACCGGTAAACGTTCAGGTTTTTTCGGGATCAGGCCGCCTTCGCGCCGCCAGCGTCGCAGTTGGTAAACCCAGGCCAAAACTTCGGCCACGGCGGCATACAGGGTGGCCGGGATGTGTTGTCCAATCTCACTGTGCCGATACAGCGCACGCGCCAGCGGCGGTGCTTCCAGCATCGGAATGCGGTGTTCCGCGCCCAGCTCGCGAATGCGCAGCGCAATTTCGCCGGCGCCTTTGGCCAGCACTTTCGGTGCGCTCATTTTTTGGTCGTTATACTGCAACGCCACGGCGTAATGCGTCGGGTTGGTGACTATCACGTCGGCTTTCGGCACGTCGGCCATCATGCGGCGTCGGGCAATAGCGCGCTGCTGCTGGCGAATACGGCCTTTAACGTGCGGATCGCCTTCCTGATCCTTGAACTCGTCGCGGATGTCCTGCTTGGTCATTTTCAGCTTTTTGAAGTGGCTCCACAGTTGGTAAAACACATCAAACGCCACCATCGGCGTCAGCCCGAGTACCACCAGCAGGCCGCAGAAAATGATCATTCGCAGCGCATTGCCGAGCGCATCGAGCGGCTGTTGCGTCACCAGATGCAGCATCTCCGCCCAGTTGTGCCACAGGTACAACCCGGTGATCCACCCCACCAACGTCGCCTTCAAAATGCCCTTAAGCAGTTCCGCCAGCACCTGGCTGGAAAATATTCGCTTCAGCCCCGACAGCGGGTTCAGGCGCTTGAGATCGAACTTGAGCGATTTACCGCTCAGCAGCAGGCCGCCCAGCAGCATCGGCGCCGTCAGCGCTACCAGCGCCAACCCGGCCATGATCGGCAGCAGCGCCCACACCGCTTGCCGCAGCAGCATGCCCAGTTGGCGCAGCATCTGTTTGTCGTTGCTGACCATCGCGTGATCGAAATTCAGCCCCTGGGTCAGCATCGCCGCCAGCTGCTGCGCCATGTTGCCGCCGGCCACCCAGATGATCGACAGGCCAGCGACCAGCATCAACACCGATGTCAGTTCGCGCGAACGCGGGATCTGGCCATCCTCGCGCGCCTTTTCCACCCGGTGGGGCGTGGGGGCTTCGCTTTTCTCCAGATCGCTGTCTTCAGCCACGAGCGAGGTTCCTGTGCCAGGGGGGAATAAAATTGCGGCCAGCATGCCAAAAAAATGCTGATTTCATTGATGGAACAACGGGGGAAAAGGCGGGTTATTTGGGGGATGAGGAGGAAGCGCAAGCATTGCGCCCACATGCGGCATCTGGGGCGCAATAATGTGCGCCCCAGAAAGCGTCAGAAACCGAGGCTGTCGAGCAGGTCATCTACCTGCGCCTGGTTGGCGATAACGCCGGCGCCGTTTTGATCGAGCTGCGGGCCGTTGAGCAGACTGTCGTTCGGTTTTTTCTCCTTCGCCGGCTGTTCAGGAATATTTTCCATCAGCACCATCAGCAGCTGCTTTTCGATCTCCTGTACCACATCCATCATGCGTTTTATCACCTGCCCGGTCAGATCCTGGAAATCCTGCGCCATCATGATTTCCAGCAACTGGGCGTTGGTGAACGCAGTATGCTCCGGCACCTGCTCCAGATACTGGCGGGTGTCGGTGACCAGCGAGCGCGCATCGGCCAATTCGATCGGATCGGCAAACCAGTCGTCCCAGCGCCCTTTAAGAGCTTTGGCCTCTGACTCCAACTCCGCCTGGCGCGGTTGCGCCGCCTCCACGCAGTTCAACGCCCGTTCCGCCGCCTGCGCCGTCATGGTGACCACGTAATCAAGCCGATCGCGTGCATCCGGGATTGCCTCTGCCGCCTGGGCGATCGCCTGATCGAGCCCCAGTTCACGCATGCTGTCGCGCAACATGCGCGTCAGTTGACCAATGCGGGAGATTATCTCTCCCGCGGTCGCCGCATCGCTGGCAGGCATTGGAATGTCTCTCATCACCCTCTCCTTACATGCCCAGTTTTTCAAAGATCTTATTGAGCTTTTCTTCCAGCGTCGCCGCCGTAAAAGGTTTCACCACGTAACCGCTGGCCCCGGCCTGCGCCGCTGCGATAATGTTTTCTTTTTTGGCTTCCGCCGTCACCATCAGCACCGGCATAGACGCCAATGCGCCATCGGCGCGGATGGTCTGCAACAGTTCGAGGCCGTCCATGTTCGGCATGTTCCAGTCGGACACCACGAAATCGAAACCGCCGGCGCGCAGCTTGTTCAGCGCATCCGCGCCGTCTTCAGCCTCTTCAACATTGTTAAAGCCCAACTCTTTCAGCAAATTTCTGACGATGCGACGCATAGTGGAGAAATCGTCCACTACCAGAAATCTGAGGTTCTTATCTGCCATGTTCACTCCCAAGGTTTACCTAATCCAAACAACAGCCAGCCTCACGGCAGCTGTTCGCTATAACCCCCTATATACCCTATGAATTTCGAGTTGGCCGCTCTAGCGTATCCATGCGCTCGCGGCATTCGTACATCCCTGTACAGCACAGCTAGGCGACCAGCTCGCTCATCCTCAGGAGCTTACTCAAGTAAGTGACTGGGGTGAGCGACAAATCTGTCGGGAACAGATTTGAACGCTGCTCGCAGCGGCCCCGCAGGGGCAAGCCCCACGGATGGGGCTTGTAAGCAGGTAACAACGCTGCGGCTCGAAAGGCGACGGGTATAATTAAGGGTAAAAATCAAATACGCAGCGCCTGGCCACCGGCAATCTGCGCCAGCATGCGCTGGCTCATGCGATCCAGCTCCACCACCTCGTTCACCCCGCCGGTGGCGATAGCCTCGCGCGGCATGCCGAACACCACGCAACTGGCCTCGTTCTGCGCCAGGGTATAAGCGCCGGCGCGGTGCATTTCCAGCATGCCCGCCGCCCCGTCATTGCCCATGCCGGTCAGGATCACGCCCACCGCATTACGCCCGGCGTGCTGCGCGACAGAGCGGAACAGCACATCCACCGAAGGCCGATGGCGGTTGACCGGCGGGCCGTCATTCAGCTTCACCTGATAGTTGGCACCGCTGCGCGACAGTTCCAGATGGCGATCGCCCGGCGCGATATAGGCATGACCCGGCAGCACGCGTTCACCGTCCTCGGCTTCTTTCACCGTGATCTGGCACAGCTTGTTCAACCGCTCGGCAAACGAACGGGTAAAACCCGGCGGCATATGCTGGGTGATCAACAGCGCCGGGCTGGTGACAGGCAGCGGTTGCAACACCTGACGGATCGCTTCGGTACCGCCGGTGGAGGCGCCGATGGCAATCAGCTTTTCGCTGCTCAGCAGCGGCGTATGACTAAGGATCGCCGGTGCCGGGCTGTTGGAACGTTGCGGCAGCCGCGCCTTGGCCGCCGTACGGATTTTCTCGGCAATCAGTTCGCTGTAAGCCAGCATGCCTTCGCGGATACCCAACTGCGGTTTGGTGACGAAATCCACCGCCCCCAGCTCCAGCGCGCGCAGGGTGATTTCCGATCCTTTACCGGTCAGAGACGACACCATCACCACCGGCATCGGCCGCAAGCGCATCAGCTTTTCCAGAAAATCCAGACCGTCCATGCGCGGCATTTCGACGTCCAGCGTCAGCACCTGCGGATTAAACTTTTTGATCATGTCGCGCGCCACCAGCGGATCCGGCGCGGTCGCTACCATCTCCATATCGGGATGGCTGTTCACAATTTCGGTCATCAACTGCCGCATCAGGGCCGAATCGTCTACGCTCAATACTCTGATTTTACTCATTACCTCTCCTTGGTCAGGCCATACACGGTCTGCCCACGCAAGTAGAAATCCCGGCTGATCTGGCTGAAATTCTCGGAGTGACCGGCAAACATCAGGCCCCCCGGTTTAAGCAAGGGCACGAAGCGGCGCAGGATGCGTTCCTGCGTCGCCTTATCGAAATAGATCATCACGTTGCGGCAAAAAATGGCGTCAAACTGCCCCGGCAGCGCCCATTCCGGCGCCAGCAGGTTGAGCGGTTGGAAATTCACCTGCGCCGCCAGTTCCGGCCGTACCCGCACCAACCCCTGATGCGGCCCGGTACCACGCAGAAAATAGCGCTGCATCTGCGCCGGCGTCAGGGTGCGCAGATCTTCGTGGCGGTAAACGCCGGCTTCGGCCTTTTCCAACACCTGGGTATCGATATCGCTGGCCCATACCTGGCAACCGCCGGCACGTTGCCCCAGCACTTCACTCAGGGTGATGGCGATCGAGTACGGCTCTTCCCCGGTAGAGGCCGCCGTGCTCCACACGCTATAGCCGTTGGGCCGTTGGCGCGCATGCTCAGCCAGGATCGGGAAGTGGTGCGCCTCGCGGAAAAATGCCGTCAGGTTGGTGGTCAGCGCATTGATAAACGCCTGCCATTCGGCGCTGTTCGGATCGCTTTCCAGCAGCGCCAGGTAATCGCCGAAATCGTTCAGCCCCAGCAACCGCAGGCGGCGCACCAGGCGGTTGTAGACCATCTCGCGCTTGTGCTCCGCCAGCACAATGCCGGCGCGCTGGTAAATCAGTTGGCTGATACGCCGAAAATGCACGTCCAGCAACGGCAGGCGCTGGACCATCTGCGTCAGCAAGGATCCAGGATCACGGTTAGGGGTCGACGGCGCCTGTTTCATACCCAATGACTCATAAAAAACGTGCTGCTTATGCGGTTTGACAATCTGGGGCTTCCTTTACCACGGGTGAAATTGCGTCTTGATTGTTGCCCGGCGCGGCGAAGTTATCGTCCGCCAGACGGAATACCGACACCGCGTCGGCCAGGGTAATCGCCTGATCTTCCAGCGCGGCCGCCGCCGAGGCGGCTTCCTCCACCAATGCGGCGTTCTGCTGGGTCACCTGATCCATCTGGGTCACCGCCTGCGTGACCTGTTCGATGCCGCGGCTCTGTTCATCGGACGCCGAAGCGATTTCACCCATGATGTCGGTAACCCGGGTGACCGAACGCACGATGTCCTGCATGGTGGCGCCGGAGTTTTCCACCAGCACCGAGCCCTGTTTCACGCGGCTGACCGACTCGTCGATCAGACCTTTGATTTCTTTTGCCGCCTGCGCACTGCGGCTGGCTAAATTGCGCACTTCACCGGCCACCACGGCAAAACCGCGTCCCTGTTCGCCGGCGCGCGCCGCTTCCACCGCCGCGTTCAGCGCCAGGATGTTGGTCTGGAAAGCAATGCCGTCGATCACGCTGGTAATGGCGCCAATTTTCTGCGAACTGCTGGCGATATCCTGCATGGTAGTCACCACGTCACCGGCCAATGCGCCCCCCTTGGCCGCCGTTGCTGAGGCATCGCGCGCCAGTTGCGACGCCTGGCGTGCGTTGTCGGCATTCTGCTTCACCGTGGCGGTCAACTGCTCCATGCTGGCGGCGGTTTCTTCCAGCGAGGCAGCCTGCTGTTCGGTACGTGAAGAGAGATCGTTGTTGCCCTCGGAGATTTCCTGCAGGCCAATCAGAATGGATTCCGCGCCATCGCGCACCGCACCGACGGTGCCAATCAGCGAATGCTGCATGCGCTGCAGGCTGGCGAACAGTTGGCTGATTTCATTGCGGCCATAGACCTGGATCGGCGTAGCCAGGTCGCCGCCGGCGATGCGGTCAAAATGACTGCGCATAATATTCAGCGGGTGCACCAACATATTGCGCAGCCACCACAGAGCGCTGCCGGTCACCACGATCAGCATCAGCACCGCACCGCCCACCAACCAGCCGGACAGGGTGAAGGAGCGCTGATTGGCGGCGTTGGCTTCGGCGACGTTGGCGTTCACCAATTGCAGATACTGGACAAAGTCGGCCTCAAACAGGTCCTGGGTTTTCTGCGTCGGCTGGTCCATAAACGCCTGCAGATTGTTGTTCTCCAGGAAGCCAATCAGCTCACGCAGCGCGCTACGCAGCCGATCATAGCTGGCCTGGGTAGTTTCGGTCAGTTGCTGTTCCTGCTCGCTGTGGCGCGGTACCGCCAGGAACTGGTTGAAATAGAGATCGGCTTTCTGCAATGAACTGCGCGCATTGCCCATCAACGCATTCACCTGATCTTGCGGCAGCTTGAGCGCCGAACGGGTGCCGGCGCGGTTCAGCGTATTGCGGGCCTGCAACAATGAGACCCAGCTCAGGCTGAGGGCATCGCGCTGCTGGCTGCCTAGCGTGATCAGATTGAGATTGTGGTGATCGGAACGGAAAGCGGTGTACGACAAGCCGCTGGTGGCCAACTGCATAACACAAAAAGTCATCAACAACAGAAACAGACTGGTAGAGACGCGGATTCGGTTAAACACTGTGAACCTCCTTGCAGCCGGCCGACGGCCAGCTTACGACGGGGAATAAGCCTCCCCCGGAACGGGCGAGGAGGCCCAATGCCGGTTAGAACGTTTCCCAGTTATCCTGCAGATCGCTGGCGTTCGTTTTTTTATGATTGAGTACCGGGGTAACGGCCGTTTTGCCGGCGGGCATTTTGAATTCGTCCTGGCCTTCCGTTTTCAGTCGGAATACCGCTACCGATTGGGTCAGCATGCTGGCTTGCTCTTCCAATGCCGCCGCCGCAGAAGCGGACTCTTCGACCAGCGAGGCGTTTTGCTGGGTGACGCGATCCATTTCCGCCACCGCCTGGCCGACCTGGTCGATACCGCGGCTCTGTTCGTCGGACGCCGAGGCGATTTCACCCATGATGTCGGTGACGCGGGTGACCGCATTGACGATATCGCCCATGGTTTCACCGGCGCTTTCCACCAGCACCGAGCCCATGTCTACGCGGCTGACGGAGTCTTCGATCAGGCCCTTGATTTCCTTCGCTGCCTGCGCGCTGCGCTGGGCCAGGTTACGCACTTCACCCGCTACGACGGCAAAACCACGGCCCTGTTCGCCGGCTCGCGCCGCTTCTACCGCCGCATTCAGCGCCAGAATGTTGGTCTGGAAAGCAATGCCGTCGATCACGCCGGTAATGTCGGCAATTTTCTGCGAACTGCCGGCAATGTCGTGCATGGTCTGCACCACGTTGGCCACTACTTTACCGCCCTTCTGCGCGGTTTCGGAGGCGCTCAGCGCCAGTTGGCTGGCCTGACGGGCGTTTTCGGCGTTCTGTTTCACCGTGGCGGTCAACTGCTCCATGCTGGCGGCAGTTTCTTCCAGCGAGGCAGCTTGCTGTTCGGTACGGGAAGAGAGATCGTTATTGCCGGCGGCAATTTCGGAGGCGCCGCTGTAGATGGCATCGGCCCCCTGACGCACGCCGCTGACGGTCTCGATCAGTTCGCTCTGCATGTGTTTGAGGCTGGCGGCCAGCACGCCCATTTCATTACGGCTGGTTACGGCGATCGGTTGGGTCAGGTCGCCGGCGGCAATCATTTTGATGTGCTCGATCATGCGGTTCAGCGGGCGCACCAGAATGTGGTGAATGCCGCTCCACACCAATACGATCACCGCCAGCACCACCAGCAGCACCACCGCCAGCGTCCAGATTGCGAAGCTGAACGAGTTGTTGCTGTCTTCCACCGCGCTTTGATAGAGCTTGTCGTTTTGCGCCAGGTAGGTGTTGTAGATATCTTCGAACGCGTTCTGATAGCTTTGCGTCGGCTGGTCAAAGAAGGCGTTGATCTTGCCTTCGCCCAGCAGTTGGACCAACTCGGACAACGCGCCGTGCAAAATACCGTATTGCTGTTTGAGCTTTTCGGCAGACTGCGCGTCCTGGCGAGGGTTTAGAGGGATTTTGTCATAAGCGGCATAATGTTGTTCCGCCACCAGCAGGTTGTTCTTGGCCCCAGCCAACAGTTCGGTAACGCTGGCGCCGCTGCCAATCTTATTGGCATCCATCATGTAGCGGATCCCGGCGCGGTTCAGCGTATTGCGAGCCTGCAGCAGGTTAACCCAGCTTTCGTTCAAATCGGACTGCTGCTGGCGAATGGTCTGCAAAACGGTGAAGTTTTCTTTGTCATTCTTCAGTGAGGAGAAAAAGAGCCCGCCCGAGACCAGCTGCAAGGCGCCAAATAACACCAGCACCAGCAACAGGCTGGTGACCACCTTCATACGATTAAACATGTTTTCCCTTGTTGAAAGCCCGCGCGGACAGGCCCGGAGTCTGTTGATTGACAGAGTTATCGGCGCGAGGGAGCAGAACTTTATGCAAGGAGGTAACTATTTTTGGTTGGTTTTTTGGGCGCAGCATCCGGCGCCCCCACGGCGAGATCAATTGCCGCTATTGGCTAGTCATAGGTGGGGGCTTGGTTCGCACGCATGCCAGGCGTAATATCCTGTCATCCCAGGGAAGCATTTGTGAGGACGAGATGGAGAGTCGACGAATCAAACGGGCGGCGTGGGTATTTGCAGGGTTCTTGATCGCCAACCTGTTGAGCAGCCTATTGAGCTCAACGACGCAGATCAGCCTGTTGCGCAGCGCCACGGTTGCGGCGCTGTTCGCTGCCGGCTATCTGCTGGTGACCAGTCGCGGCTGGAAAAAATACGTGCTGCGGTTGAAGGATATCGATTAGTCGGGCAGCCCTCCCGGCTTACATCATCAGGCGCTACCCGTTTTTTGCGCAGCATGCGGCAGAGATCAATTGCCGCATGCTGAACCCGTATCATCGTCAATCAGGCGCTTTTCGCCACGCTGTCGACCAGCGACATCTCTTCGCTGCTCAGCAGCTTTTCGATATCCACCAGAATCAGCATGCGATCGCCCAGCGACCCCAGGCCGGTCAGGTATTCGGTGGCCAACGTTACGGCGAATTCCGGTGCCGGGCGGATCTGTTCGGTGGTCAGCGACAGCACGTCGGATACGCCATCAACCACAATCCCCACCACCCGCAGGCCAAAGTTCAGCACGATCACCACGGTGTTTTCATCGTAGGACACGTCCTGCTGGGCAAACTTCACCCGCAGATCGATAATCGGCACAATCACGCCACGCAGGTTGGTGACGCCCTTGATAAAGGCCGGCGTATTGGCAATGCGCGTAACCTGATCGTATCCGCGGATCTCCTGCACCTTGAGGATATCAATGCCGTATTCCTCGTTACCCAAGGTAAAAATCAGGAACTCCTGCCCTACCGTTTCGCCAGCCAGTTTGCTGACGGTTGCCAGTCCTGCCATGTCATTCACCCTTTAAATCAATAGATTAATTATTATGCAGCCGCGTCCGTCTGACGCTGCTCGCGGTTCAGGGTTTGCAGCGCCGAGACATCGACAATCAGCGCCACGCTGCCGTCGCCCAGAATGGTTGCGGCGGAAATCCCCGGCACTTTGCGATAGTTGCTTTCCAGGTTCTTCACCACCACCTGATGCTGGCCGATCAGTTGATCCACCAGCAACGCATAGCGGCGGCCGGCGCTTTGCAGGATCACCACAATGCCCTGAGTGGCGTCGGTTTTGGCGCCTGCCACCTCGAACACCCGGAACAGCTCCACCAGCGGCAAATATTCGCCGCGCACCTGCAACACCCGTTCGCCACCAGCCAACGGATGCAGGTCTTCGGCCTGCGGCTGCAAGGACTCCATCACCGCGTTGAGCGGCAGGATAAACACTTCATCGTTCACCTTGACCGACATACCGTCGAGGATCGCCAGCGTCAACGGCAGCAAAATGCGAATGGCGGTGCCCTTGCCTGCCTGCGAATGGATTTCTACATGCCCACCCATTTCCTGAATATTTCGCTTCACCACGTCCATGCCGACGCCACGGCCGGACACGTCGGTCACCTGTTCTGCGGTGGAAAAACCCGGTGCGAAGATCAGCATGCCGACCTCTTCATCGCTCATGCTGTCGCTGACCGCCAGCCCCTGCGACGCCGCCTTGGCGAGAATTTTTGCCCGGTTCAACCCGGCGCCGTCATCGGTCACCTCAATGCAGATATTGCCGCCCTGATGCTCCGCCGACAAAACCAGATTACCCACTGCCGATTTACCGGCGGCAACGCGCGTGGCCGGATCTTCAATACCGTGATCCAGGCTGTTGCGCACCAGGTGCGTCAGGGGATCGATAATGCGTTCAATCAGGCTCTTGTCCAACTCGGTAGAACTGCCCTGCAACTGCAGCTCCACCTGCTTGTTCAGCTTGCCTGCCAGATCGCGTACCAGGCGCGGGAAGCGGCTGAACACGTATTCCATCGGCATCATGCGGATCGACATCACCGACTCTTGCAGATCGCGCGCGTTACGTTCCAACTGGCTCATGCTGTTGAGCAGATCGCCGTGGTTGACCGGATCCAGGCTACCGGAGCGCTGCGCCAGCATCGACTGGGTGATCACCAGTTCTCCCACCAGATTGATCAATTGGTCGACTTTTTCCACCGCCACGCGGATGCTGGTAGATTCGCCGGCCTTGGCGCGTGCTTTCGGCGCTTCGGCAACCGCAGGCGCCGGTTTGGCTACCGACGGCTCTGCGGCCTGAACGGCAACGGGCTGTGGCGGCTCCGGCGGCAACTCAGCCGGCAGCGGCGTGGCGAAGCTGATTTGCTCCGGCTCCAGCACGAAACACAACACCGCGCTGATATCCTCTTCGCGGGCGGAGGTCAGCAGCGTCACTTCCAGGCTGCTTTCGGTCTGCTGCGGATTTTTCACCTCGCCCAGATTGCCCAACTCTTCCAGCATCAGCGGGATTTCATTCGGCTTCAGGCCACTCAGGCAAACCCGCATCCCGCCTTCTATCGCCGAAGGCGCGGCGACGGCGGTTTCCGGCAACGCAAGCGCAGCGGGAGCATCCTGCTGCTGTGCGTCCAGCGCAAGCTGCCGCAACGCCTGACAGATATATTCAAAGCTGTCGGTATCTGGCTTTTGCGACGTTTTATAGGCGTCCAGTTGCTCCTGCATAATGTCTTTGGTTTCCAGAAACAGGTTGATAATTTCAGTGCTCAGGCTCATCTCCTGACGCCGCGCACCGTCCAGCAAGTTCTCCAGCAGATGGGTGGTTTCCTGTAGCACCGAAAAGCCGAAGGTCGCCGCGCCGCCCTTGATAGAGTGCGCTGCGCGGAAAATGGCGTTCAGCGGCTCAATGTCCGGAGCCAGCGGATCCAGCTCCAGCAGGTGTTGCTCCATGTCGGCCAGCAGCTCATCTGCTTCATCAAAAAAGGTCTGATAAAAAGCGCTAATATCCATGCTCACGGGGTCACCTCTGCTGTGAGTCGCTGTTAGTCGGTGAAGGGACAGCCACCGGCTGCTCCGGGGTGATAAGGGTGGCCGGGGCCGTCGCCGACGGTGCCAAAGGCTTCAGGTCTACCGGCCGGGCGACGCCCATCGCGTTGCTTTCGGCATTTTCGTGTTCAATGCCCTGCTGGGTTTGCTTGTTCAGCACCAGCACGGTGATGCGACGGTTGATGGCATCATCGGCGCCGTGCTGTTTCAGGCTCATGGTGGCGGCCATGCCCACCACGCGCAGCACTTTGCCCTCAGACAACCCACCGGCGATCAGCTCCCGCCGTGAGGCGTTGGCACGATCGGCTGACAACTCCCAGTTGCTGTAACCGCGCTCGCCGGTGGCATAGGGAATATCATCGGTATGGCCAGACAGGCTGATTTTATTCGGCAGATCATTCAGGATCGGCGCAATCGCCCGCAGGATGTCGCGCATGTAGCTTTCCACCTGCGCACTGCCGGTTTTGAACATTGGCCGGTTCTGGCTATCGATGATCTGGATGCGCAAACCTTCATCCATCATGTTGATCAGCAGATGCGGGCGCAGCGCTTTCAGGCGCGGGTCGGACTCAATCAGCTCATCGAGTTTTTCCCGCAGCTTGTTGAGGCGCAGTTCTTCGTCGCGCTTCTCCAGCGTCTCGATCTGTTTTTTCACCAACCCATCCTGCTGGGTGGGGTCATCCCCACCCCCTGGGATCGGGCTGCTCTCCGAACTGCTCTTGTCGCCGGTGGTCAGCGCCACCTTCAACGGCGTGCGAAAATATTCGGCGATTTGCGTCAGCTCCTGCGGGCTGGCGATAGCCAACAACCACATCACCAGGAAGAACGCCATCATGGCGGTCATAAAGTCAGCATAAGCAATCTTCCAGGAGCCACCGTGGTGCGCCGCCTGATGCGATTTGCGTTTCCTGACCAGAACAACCGGGTGATTCTGCTTCATACCTGTTCTTCTTCCGTCGCCTGCTGCGCCGGCGCTTTCACGCGGCGCACGTGCTCTTCCAGCTCAACGAAGGACGGTCGCTCGGTGGTGTACAGCGTTTTACGGCCGAATTCGACCGCAATCTGCGGTGCATAACCGTTCAGGCTCGACAGCAGCGTAACCTTGATGCACTGCATCATTTTGACGTTTTCCGCGCTTTTCTGCCGCAGCAGGGTTGCCAACGGCGAGATGAAACCGTAAGCCAGCAAAATGCCGAGGAAAGTGCCGACCATCGCGTTGGCGATAAGCGCCCCCAGCTCGGCCGCCGGGCGATCGGCCGAGGCCAGCGCATGCACCACGCCCATTACCGCCGCCACAATGCCGAACGCCGGCAACGAGTCGCCGACCATCGCCAGGCTACCTGCCGGTACCTCGCTTTCCTGTTCGAAGGTTTCGATCTCTTCATCCATCAGCGCTTCAATCTCAAACGCATTCATGTTGCCGCTCACCATCAGCCGTAAGTAATCGGTAATAAATTCCACCAGGGTGTTATCGGCAAGGATGCGGGGATAATTAGAGAAAATTTCACTTTCCTGCGGGTTATCGATATCGAACTCGAGGGACAGCATGCCCTGCTGACGGGATTTGGCCAGCAGCCGATACAACAGCGCCATCAAATCCATATACAGATCCTTGCTGTACTTTGAACGACGCATCAGCTTGGGAATGGCGCGCAGAGTGGATTTTATCGCCTTACCGTTGTTACCTACGATAAAAGCCCCGATGCCTGCACCGCCGATAATCAAAAACTCCGCCGGTTGATAAAGCGCACCGAGATGGCCCCCCACAATCAGGTACCCCCCAAAGACCGCACCCAATACCACGAGATAACCCAAAATAACTAACACACGCATTCCTTAAATTAACAATGTGGATGGAAGGTGGGATAAGCGCGCTTTTGAGCCGCAAGGCCGCAGCAGGCCAGGCTGCGCCTACGGGTTCGGTATGCCGAACCCTGCGTTTCACAAGTCTGTTCAGATCTGGATGAACCGGCGCTACCGCCGGCTCAAATTGCGCGTTTAACCTGCTCGTCCAGCAGTTGAGGAATAATATCGGCCAGTTGCGGCGAAAGTTTACGTCTTTTTACTGCGCGGGAAGGGGGCTGGCATAAACTGCAAACAAAACTGTTCAAGGGTTGGTGTGCGTGGGTGATGAAAGTGCCGCCGCAGCAGTTGCAAGCGGAGAGCTGCAACATGCCGCTATCGACGAAGCGCACCAGCGTCCAGGCGCGGGTCAGCGCCAACAACGGCGTCTCCCCCGGCTGGTGCGGGCATTGCTCCAGATACAGACGATAGGCTTTGATCACCGCCTCAACGCCGGTGCAATGTCCGCTCTTCATCAAGAAACTGTAGGCGTTGTAAAACATGGACGAATGGATGTTCTGTTCCCAGGTCATAAACCAGTCGGTAGAGAACGGTAACATGCCCTTCGGCGGCGGGCTGCCGCGCAATTCCTTATAGAGTTTGATCAAACGCCCGCGGCTGAGCTGGGTTTCACTTTCCAGCATCTGCAAACGCGCACCCAGCGTAATCAATTCCATAGCCAGCTGAATGTCCTTGGCTTCCTGAACAATACTTTTCTCTACCATCATCAGGCTCTTTTCTTCGTCGCACTACCGTTTTTATCCGATAGTTCTTGCAGTAAATGGCTTGATAGCAAAATGCCCGTATGGATTTGCTGCAGATCGTCCACGCGTGACTCTTTCGTCAGGCGCTCGATGGTATGGCTTTCGTTAAAACGGAAGTGACAGACCAACTGGTTAGTCTCAGCCAGTTTGACCATTTGCGGTAACGTGAGTTGAGCGAGCGCGTCGGCCATGGCTTCGTCGATACCCAGACGGAACATTGCCGATGCTTTTTCATCATTAATCAGACGCTGTGCTAAAAGTAAATATGACAAATTTATGTCATAAATATGCTTAAGTAATTCAGACGTACCCATATTCCCCATCCCGACAGACTATGTTTAAAAACATACGCTGGGTGATAATTTTTATCGCCCGTGACCTGGGTTTGTTCCCGAAGTTGGCAAATGAATCCCTGAATAACGGCCGTTATAAATTTTTCAACATCTCTAAATTCGGACCATCATTCAGTATTTGAGACGTGCGTAAACCAACGTGTATGGATGTACAGCATTTTGCTTCGATAGTGTGTAGTCACCATGAAACTATTTTTACAAAATTAATAAGATTATTCCTAAAGCAGCGCAACTCTACCCCCGAACCATTAGCACACACAATGTAAGTGAGAGGCAATTTTAAATACAATGTGATGTAGATCACAAAAATAAAAAATAATTAAGCCAAACACCCTCTTATTCGGCCATTTTTCAACCGTGTTTTCGCTCAAAAAGCCGCCATAAGTAAAAAAACGTCTTAAAAACAATGTATATAAGCCAAAAATATATCATTTTTAGATCAATTCGAACAAAAGCATTACCAAACCAAAATAACAGAACAAAAATCTGCTCGCAGCCAACAAACACAGTATAAATAACCGTTTAATTAACAATAAACTATCAACACCAATAAAGTAACTCATGGAAACTATAAGGATATGAGGTTTCAGATTTGACTTAAAAAACGGCGGATTGCCTGTTTTAATTTTCAGCGAATGGGTATATTAGGTTAACAAGGGCTCGCTTAGGTTGTGAACAAGAAAACAGAGGTAACGATATGTTTCTCGATAAGCAGAGCTAAAGCGACAAGCCTGGGTTTATTTTTATTAAAGATCTCCCCAATACGTTTTATCGGCAGCAATAATTAAAACTTTAATCATTTTTTCTTCATTGGCGAAAAAGCTTAAATCTCAGCGGCGCCGCTTTTCGATAAAACTTCACAACGTATTTTTGGTAGCCCAATAAAAAACGCAGGTTGGCTTTTATTTTTGCTCACCGGATTATCTGTTTCGTCATTCACTACCGCCGGAGAACCCACGCATATAGCGCCGGTCATATCGCCATCGCCAGAGGTGGGAGGATTGAAGATTCCCGGCGGAACTTTCAGATGGATACGGCCGCCCGCCGAAGAGGTTCAGCATGGCGCAAAAAAATCCCCGCCAAAGGGTGGAACTCAGCCTTACCCCCCCGGTTTGCTCACAAGCGTGCTGTCCCTTGTTCCCTTGACGTCGACGTCCTCCCCCTGCAATCTGAGACTTTCCCTAATTCGTGTCTTTAGCGACAGGATGGCATTGCCGATACCGCGTGGGCATATTATTATTCTTAGCGTAAAGGCGCGGGTAACGCAGCCGATTATTACCCTATTGCAATTTATTTATTTGAAATTAATTTTCAGGTCGCACATCACGCTTTTGGCGCAGCCCTGCATGACAGCGTGATGTTTCTTCGTCCGGCTACAACTATTGACAGGTTATATTTTAATCATGACTGATACCTTCGATTACCTGATGACGTTCCGCAAGTGCTCCAGTTTGGACAGCGTGGAAAAAGTGTACGACAAGCTTAACTACTCCATTGATAATGATATTGAAATCAGCAATATGTACCGCGCAGCCGATCACCGTCGCGCCGAGCTGGTTGCCGGTAAATTGTTCGACTTGGGCAAGGTGCCAAAAACGCTGTGGGCGCAGGTGTTTTAATTTTCCGTCATTACGCGCGAACGCCCCTTTATCTTTTATTGCTAAATAACGGCAATAATCTCCGATTTATTGTCGCGCGTGATACAAACCACATTTATCAAATGCATCAGGCTCTACTCTATTACCCTAAGTAGGGGAAACGGGGGTGGAAAATGGGATATCAAAACGTTCTGGTTACTGTCGCCGTGGCGGCTGACAGCCACCGCCTGGTTGAAAAAGCCGTCTCCATCGTGCGCCCCGCTAACGGTAAAATCACTCTGCTGAGCACGATTGCCAATCCGGAAATGTACAATAACTTCGCCGGGCCGATGTTGGGCGATCTGCGGGCACTGATGGAAGAAGAGACGCTGCTGTTTATGGAGGAGCTGCGGCTGCGGGCCGATTATCCCATCACCGAGACGCTGATCGTTCATGGTGAACTTAGCGACAGCCTGAGCTACGCCCGCCAGCGCCAGCCGTTTGATCTGGTGATTTGCGGCAACCACAGCGACAGCATGATGAACAAAATCTCCTGTTCTGCGGCGCGCTTTATCAATACCAGCCGTATCGACGTGCTGATCGTTCCGCTCTGATACCCGAAGGTTTGATTGCAAGACCGCCGCTACGGCGCTCTTATTTCGTCATCACGCGCTTTTGACTCTGCGATAGCCCCTGTCGATTTAAGGGATGCCTAAGCACATTAGGCCATTTCCCCTTGCCGATGATTGACTAGACTTAGGATTCTGTCCGCATAAGGAGTTCCTGATGTCTCAATCCGAACAACAAAATCGCCGCATTCTGCTGGCTTCACGTCCGCACGGTGAACCTACCGCAGACAATTTCCGCCTGGAAACGACGGATATACCTCAACCCGCCGCCGGCCAGGTGCTTTTACGCACCGTTTATCTGTCGCTTGATCCCTATATGCGCGGCCGTATGAGCGATGCCCCGTCTTACGCTCCGCCGGTGGAGATCGGCCAGGTCATGGTCGGCGGCACGGTGTCGCGCGTTGTTGCATCGCAACACCCGAATTTCAAACCCGGAGACTGGGTGTTGGGCTACGACGGCTGGCAGGATTATGCGCTGTCTGACGGCAGCGGCTTACGTAACCTCGGCGCGCAACAAACGCAGCCCTCCCGCCTGCTCGGGGTCTTGGGCATGCCGGGCTTTACCGCTTATATGGGCCTGCTGGATATCGGCCGGCCGCAACCCGGTGAAACCCTGGTGGTTGCCGCAGCCAGCGGCGCCGTCGGTTCGGTCGTTGGCCAGGTAGCCAAGCTGAAAGGTTGCCGTGTGGTCGGCGTGGCGGGCGGTGCGGAAAAATGTCGCTATGTGGTAGAAGAACTGGGCTTCGATGCCTGTGTCGATCACCGGGCTGCCGACTTTGCCGAACAACTGGCCGCAGCCTGCCCACAGGGTATCGACATTTATTACGAGAACGTCGGCGGTGCGGTGTTTGATGCGGTGATGCCGCTGCTGAACGCCAGAGCGCGTATTCCGGTCTGCGGCATTATCGCCCACTATAACGCTACCGATTTACCCGACGGCCCGGATCGCCTGTCGATGCTGCAGGGACTGATTTTGCGCAAGCGCATCCGCATGCAGGGTTTTATTATTTTCGATGACTACGGTTCGGAGTATGGAGACTTCCTGCAACAGATGGGGGAATGGGTCGGACAGGGCAAAATCAAGTTCCGCGAGGATGTGGTCGACGGGCTGGAAAATGCGCCGCAGGCGTTTATCGGCCTGTTACAGGGCAAAAACTTCGGCAAGCTGGTGATCCGCGTCGCCGACGAGTAACCGAAAGCCAGGGCGCAGTTCCAGTCTGCCATGCCCTGGCGTTACCTCAATGCCGCTGTCTCAGTGCAGCGCGCCGCCACCGATCGCCAAGTCTTCTTCAACCGTCAACGTGGTATGCACGATGCTGCGCACCGCATCGATCATGGTCGCTAACGCCATGCTCGGTTTACCCGGATGATTGACTGCCAACTCATGGCTGTATGGAATGTGAATAAACCCGCCTTTTATCGCCGGATGATGGCTGGCAATGTGGTGACTCAGCCCGTAAAAAAGCTGGTTGCAATTATAGGTACCGGCAGTATGGGACACCGCCGCCGGAATACCTTGCCGGCGCAAATTCTGCACAATCGCCTTCACCGGCAGCGTAGCGAAATAACCGACCGGCCCGCCCTCTACCACCGGTACGTCTATCGGCTGTTTACCGGCGTTATCGGGAATGCGGGCGTCGATCAGATTGACGGCCACCCGCTCAACGGAGATCTCCCCGCGCCCGCCGGCCAATCCCAGACATATCACTGCAACGGGATGCAGTTCTTCGATCGCCGCAATCAGCTGTTGGTTGGACAGCCCCAACACGCAGGCAAGCTCGCGCGCCACGATTTCCGCACCGGCGATATGTTCCCCTGCCAAAGCCTGCGCAACCTGCCATGACGGGTTTACGTCGTCGCCATCAAACGGCTCGATGCCGGTCACCAATACCCTCTCCATCGTCACACCTTATGCCGCGTTTAAATTCACAGGGTATCAGCCTAAACGAGGCAAAATGATTATGGAAATATGTTATCCGCATATGCCGGTGCGCCGGGGCCTGCGGTTATATCTTCTTCACCGATTGATAAATATCGAGATCGAAATAACCATCGGCTTCGCAGTCGTTGAGATAGTGTTCGTAGCACACGCCCTCCGTCGGCTGATAACCGCTGGCCGGCAGTTCCTTTTGATAGAAATCGCCCCATGCCCGCTCAAAATCGCCGTCGGTAATGCGGACGTGATAAATCCCGTAGAGGCCGGCCGGCAGCGTTTGCAGCGCAAATCCCTCACTGCCCGGCGTCGGGAGCGTAAAATCGCTCGCCACGGTAAACACCACATCGGCCCGCAACCGTTCTGGCGCGACCTCAGCCGGATCGTCCCAGTACAGCACCAGCCATTTGCCTGGCACAATACCCTGTTGCCGTTGCCAGGCCATCAACCGTTCGAGGCCCAAAGGAATGGTCTGCGGGTAAGGCCCGACCACCCGCACACCCGCCACCTGTTCTGCTGCCCTATCCTCAATTCTTATCGCCATCACGATCTCCTTGCCAAAAGATTACGCCCTGGTTTCCGCACACCCGCTAGGCGCCAATTTCGGTGCGCACATCCAGCAGTTCGGGGAAGAAGGTCAGATCCAGCGCCTTTTTCAGGAAACTGACGCCACTGGAGCCGCCGGTACCCGATTTGAAACCGATAATGCGCTCCACCGTCTTCATATGACGGAAACGCCACAGGTGGAAGCTTTCTTCTATATCCACCAGCTTCTCGGCCATTTCATAGGCTTCCCAGTATTTTTGCGGGTGGTCGTAGATCTCTTTGAATGCCGGCAACAGATTTGGGTTGCGCTGGTACGGCTGCGTCCAGTCGCGGTCGATACATTCCTGCGGGATCGGCAGGCCGTGGCGTGACAGGTAGAGCAGGTATTCGTCGTACAGGCTTGGCGCCTCGAGGATCGCCTTCAGCGCCGCGTGTTTTTCCGCATCATTACTGAATACCGCCAGCATGGCCGCATTCTTGTTGCCCAGTAAAAACTCGATGGAGCGATACTGATGGGATTGAAAACCCGAAGAGTTGCCCAGCACGTCGCGAAACTCTACATACTCCGACGGCGTCAGAGTTTCGAGCACCGCCCATTGCTCAAACAGCAGCCGCTGGATCTGTTTGACCCTGGCCAGGATCTTGAAACAGTGGCTGAGCTTGTCCTGCTGCACCAACGCCCGTGCCGCTTGCAGTTCATGCAGCATCAGCTTCATCCACAACTCAGAAGTTTGGTGCTGCACCACGAACAGCATTTCATCATGATGCTGCGGGTTGGACAGCGGATGCTGGCAATCCAGCAACTGGTCCAGGCACAGGTAATCGCCGTAACTCATGCGTTTGGAAAAATCGGTGACAATCGCGCTTTCTAATTCTCGTTTGTTCATCAGTACTCTCCGCGGTACCACGGCCGGAAGCGGCGTGGAACGTGCTGCAAAGAGAAAACAATAGTACAGAACCCTCACGCCCGAAGGACTATAAACGAGAGTTGCCTCGCAGATCTCGGTCATGACGAGGCTGGGGTAATCCCGTATGGCTAAAGGTACGGAAGGCACATCATTCCCGGCGCAGAACGCGGGCGCAAGAAGCCGACAAACAACGGAAATCAATAACAAGTTGAGCAAAAATATTAAAGATTAATTATACCGATTAAGCTTACGAGCATTATTTAATATTTAAACTTACGCCAATCAATAACACAATTCGCTTGCTGACCCACCTTAATAAAATAACGCTTGATATGATGAGTGCGATAAGTTAATAATTAACCACCTTACAGAGGTCAGCATTAAAATAAATCATATATTCAAAAGGAGTTGGTTATGGAAATAGTTGATGCAGTTTGGTTAGACTCTATCGCCGGCGGTCGCGGTAATAATGGTGGCGATCGTACCGACAATGGCGGAAGAAATAAGGGTGGAAGTCGTTCCAACAACAAGAGTGGTTCAGGTAATTACTACGCCAACAATACCTCGGCAGACTGTATCAATGGGATGGGCGTTGGTGCGGCATTGGGCGTATTTGGTGGATTACCCGGTGTGGCTGCCGGATTGATTGGCGGCGCGATTACTGGAAAATGTTTCCAGGACACCAGTAAAGGCGGTGGCAACGTAGGAATGGGCAAAGGTGGCAACAAGTGCGGGACAAGCTCTGGCGGTAGTTGTTCCTGGTAAGCGTTAAGCTAAAGAAAATAACAATGGTTTCAATTAGCGCTTCCGTTGCCATCGGAAGATTTTTGTATATTGTTATCAAGTTCATTTTTTGAAAATGTCATGTATAAGATTAACCTGTTCATTTTGAACTGTAATACCTAAATCGCCAGGGAATTTATTAATTAAAGACGGCAGTTAACACCTGCCGTCTTATCGATTAGCAAAGAGTTATATATGGATAAAATTATCAGACCCATAATCATATTTTTCGCCATACTTTCCATCTCCCCTTTCCTTAGTGGTGCCGGAGTGATGGCCCCTGGTCTGGCGTTCTCCGCACCCGCGGGCCTATCCAAATTTATGATTACCCTCGCCACCGGCTACTTTTTTGTTTCTTTATCCTTAAAGATTTATGAGTTCTTAAGAAAAAAGTAAATTCATATCACAGCAATTTTAAGACGCAATTCCCTGCTCCATATTGGGCCGGGTTCAACCTATCCTGACTCTGAGAATATCGCTAAATTTAGTGGTATAGGCCGGCGAGAGCATCTTACGCTTCATCTGCCACGGCTTGGCGATGCCTTGCCCGGCAAACCAGATGCGGCCGCGCCCTTCCCGGTTGAGCTTGTCCAGCGTCGCCATCAGTTGGCCGCTGTTGCGCCGTGGCGGACAGTCGTCGAACAGGTCAATTTGCGCCATGGCACCTGCGCTGAAATCCCCCAGTATTACGCCGCCTTTCAGGTAACGGTGCCCCTCCCGCCAGATGCTTTCCAGCGCACGCACCGCCATGGCGATAATATCGCGGCTGTCGTTGCTCGGCGTTTGCAGCCGGGCGGTGCCCAGGTTGCTGTAGTAACCCTCACCTGCGGAATGCGGGCTGGTCTTGATAAAGACCGACACGCTGCGGCAATAGCGTTCGTCTTGCCGCAGCTTTTCCGCCGCGCGCTCCGCATAGCTGCAAATCGCCTCCCGCATATGCGGGTAATGGGTCACCCGCTGGCCGAATGAGCGTGAACAGATGATCTGCTCTCTGGCGGCAGCCTCATCCTCCCATTGCAGGCAGGATTCCCCGCGCAGTTCACGAACCGTGCGTTCCAGCACCACGCTGAAGGTTTTGCGTACCAGCCGGGTGTCGCAGTCCGCCAGTTGCAATGCGTTCTCAATCCCCATCGCCTGCAGTTGCCGGGTCAGTCGGCGGCCGACGCCCCACACTTCTTCTACCGGTATCAATGCCAGCAGCTTGCGCTGACGGGCAGGATCCGAAAGATCCACCACGCCCCGGGTACCTGGCCAACGCTTGGCGGCATAATTAGCCAGTTTGGCCAGCGTCTTGCTCGGCGCAATGCCCACGCCGACGGTCAAATGTGTCTCCTGCAAGATCCTGTCCCGTACCTGACGGCCAAACAGCGCCAGATCGGCACAACGGTTAACACCATCCAGCCGTAAAAAGGCTTCGTCCAGCGAATAGATTTCTACCGCCGGCGCCATCTCGCCCAGAATGCTCATCACCCGATGGGACATATCGGCATACAGCGCGTAGTTGGAAGAGAAAACCGCCACGTTGCGGCGGCGCATCTCCTCCTTGATCTTGAAATACGGCGCCCCCATCGGCACGCCCAGCGCCTTGGCCTCGGCACTGCGGGCAATCACGCAGCCGTCGTTATTGGACAGGACTATCACCGGCTTACCTTTAAGATCTGGCCGAAAAACCTGCTCGCAAGAGGCATAAAAGCTGTTCACATCTACCAGGGCAAACATCGTCAGACCGCTCCATAGCAAGGGAGCGGCATGAGCGCATCGGGTTCTGGGCAACGGGGTTGACATGTCTTCATAATGCATAAATTTACTGTATATATATACAGCCAATGATAAACAAAAATCACCGCCCTGCAAGCAACTTTGCCGGCAGGATGCGGTGTGAATCGCTAAGACAATCATTTTCAGCGAAATTTGGTTTGCCTGGCACCCGTGAGCCGAAACCGCATTCGGCCTCATATGAACGCGCGGTTGGTATACAGGCTTCGCTACAGACGGTACCCCATTCAACATGCTGTTCATCATAAAGGCATGTATAACGTCACGGAGTAATCATTGGCTATTCCCCGACCTATTTAGGAATATTTATACTTAAACTATCAATTATATTAATTAATACCGCACTAACGTTGCTCATCTGCACTATACCCGTGCGAAATATCATCCATCAATTCCACAAGTATTTAATTTAAACGTATCTTTAGTCTCAAAAAACAAAACATATCACATTGTTAAATAACAACTTTATTATTTATTTTTTATTCTGGCACGCTTAATGCTCATTCATCTGCATCGGCAGATACAACACTTATATCTTGGGAGATTGAAATGACCCTAGTCAGCGAGTCAGTAATAGAAAAAAGCAATCAGCGGTGGACACAACTCCTGTTGGGATTGATCTGTATGGCGGCGATTTCCAGCCCGCAATATGTCTGGACATTATTGACCAAATCGCTGTCGGCCAAATTGGGCGTTGATCTGCCCGCGTTGCAGGTCACCTTTTCGCTGCTCATCATATTGCAAACGTTCTTCTCGCCCTTCCAGGGCAAGCTTATTGATCGCTTTGGACCACGGATATTAATCTCCATCGGCACGCTGCTTTCGGGATTTAGCTGGATTATTTCATCCCAGGTCAGCGACCTGACTGAGCTCTATCTGGTTTATGGCTGTCTCGGTGGACTGGGTACCGGCATTGTGTACATCGGCGTCGTTGGGTTGATGGTCAAGTGGTTTCCGCAACAGCGCGGCTTTGCTGCCGGAGCCGTGGCTGCCGGATATGGCATGGGGGCGATTTTAACCACCTTCCCCATCAGCATTTCCCTGGGGACCTACGGCCTGGAGCAGACCATGATGGTCTTCGGCGGCCTCTTTGCCCTGGTGGGTTTCCTGGCCAGCCAAGGGTTGAAAGTACCGGTCAATATTGGCTCGCAACCGGCCAACACCCGGCTGGAGCAGAACAAACGCCAGTTCACGTCAAAAGAAATGCTGCGTCAGCCTCTGTTCTGGCTGATGTTTGTAATGATGGCAATGATGTCCACCTCCGGGTTGATGGTGACGTCACAGATGGCTATTTTCGCGGAAGATTTTGGCATCAGTCAGGCGGTGGTCTTCGGCCTGGCGGCGCTGCCCCTGGCGTTAACCCTGGACCGCTTCACCAATGGGCTGACTCGCCCGCTGTTCGGTTTTATTTCCGATCGCTATGGCCGGGAAAAAACCATGTTTATCGCCTTTGCGCTCGAAGGTGTCGCAATGACACTGTGGCTGATGTGCCGTGAGGACCCACTGTTATTCGTTTTGCTCTCCGGGGTGGTGTTTTTTGGGTGGGGTGAGATATTTTCTTTGTTCCCTGCAACATTAACCGATACCTTCGGCAGCCAAAACGCCACCGCAAACTATGGCTGGCTTTACATGTCGCAAGGGATAGGTTCTATTTTTGGCGGCCCGTTGGCGGCGCTGCTTTATCAGCACACGCAAGGATGGCACGTTGTTTTTGGCATGGCGATTTCCTTTGATTTTATCACCGCCGCACTGGCCCTTTGGGTGCTGAAACCCTGGCGTTCACGCTTTATGCGCCAACACGGCTGATAATAAGCAGGGTGTCTGAGCCGCGGCCACCCTGCAAACGGCATGCGAACTATTTACAAGCCACAAGATTGGCCATTTGATCTTTATCCGGCAGACCGGCGATCTGTTGAAGCATGTTGGCGCGGTTCAGATAATAAATCGCCGGCGTGCCGTTGGCGCCCAGATCGTCCATCAATTTCTGGTTGTACTGAATCCGGGAAAAAATCGGCTGTGGCGTTTTTTCCAAAAGTGTCGGCTTGTTTTTGCCGCCAGACAGCTCGAAATCCTGCCAGACCTTCGCGGGGTTGTCAGAAGACAATATCGCTGCCGCATAACGGCCGCTGTCGGGCTGCATGACAGCGACCAACTGCGTTTTCATGGCGATTTTATTGTCTTTGATATAGGGCTGCACTTCCTGTCTGAACTTTTTACAGTAAGGGCAGAAAGGATCGGCAAACACGACAATCTGGCAATTTGCCTTATCGCTGCCTTCCATGATGCCTGGCGCTTTTAAGAGCGTTTGCCACATCTCCCGGCCAGCAGGGATGTACATCTCCTCTTGTATGACTTTTTCGCTCAGGTTACTTCCGTTCTCATCGTACATATAACCTGATATGGCATGTTTTTTGTCGGGGGTCAGATAAATTGTCACCCCCGTTCCTTGATATTTGCCCAGCCAACCCTGAACGCCACCTGGCGCAGTGAAGGGTTTGATGATTTCAATACCTTGTTTTTCCAGTTGTTTGACCGGTGCGGGAAGCTCGGCAGGCGTTGCAGCCTGAACCTGCGTGCCGATAAGCACAGCGGATAACGCGAGGAGGTATTTGTTCATTCTTATTTCCAGATAATGGGTACTCGTTATGGGCTTTTATATCACAAACCACCGCCCCTCCCGTCACTCGCGAAACGGCAACACTCGCCTCCATCTCATAGTAACAAATTCTCCTGCCCCATTTGGCTGAGGTAGAATGGCAAAACAGATCCCATTGACCTTTATCAATGCCAGAGTGATGTGATGCCGAGTGCCGGTTACTACTAAGGAGAATACATGCAAGATTTCAAAGCACTGCTTGATACCGCATCGGGTTACAGCGAATTTGCTGCCGGCGGAACAGAAGAAGACAGCAAGGCATTGCGACATTTTGAGGCGCTTGCCAAAGAGGCATTACCTGACGATGTCATCAGTAAGCTGTCACGGCTTCCGGGTTCGTACAGCATTCTGGTTGCAGCTGAAATGTGGTGCCCCGACTGCCATAAAAACTTGCCCGTTATCCATGCCATTGCCGCGTCAACACCGGCTATTCGTCTGGGCATCGTTACGCGCGATAAGGCGGAAGCCGTCTTTAAAGCACACTTTGGTGTCGATAAAGTCAAAATTCCGTTTGCGGTGGTACTGGATGAGAACGCGACTCCGCTGGGGCAGTTTATTGAACGACCTAAAACAGCCATCGGCAAGAATGGAGAAGTGACCGAGAGTTACAAAAACGGGGAACTTCTGGCCGATACCGCCCGTGAAGTGACCTCAATTTTCCCTCAGGGCTGAGGATCGCCAGAAAACCCGATCAAAATGTGAATCTCAACGCCAGGCAACTGAGCCTGGTGCTGGGTAACATATTCACGATAAAACCAGGGAGGGTGGCTTATTCAGCTTTCCCTCTCAACGCCCTCGCGAATCAAACGCGAAAAATCCTCATTTATCACGGCATTGTCCGGTCTTTTGATCAGGCATCGTTTTTTCAACCGTTCAAAAGACAGGCTGTTATCCAATAAGCCAAGCTCATAGATATACTTATCGGCATAGCCGCTGACCAAGACTTTCCAGCTATAACGAATGTCGGCAGAAACCGCAGTAGCATGATGCAAAATATTGCTCGTGCAGTTATTAAATAACGTGTGATAAAACTCGGGTTGGTGGCTCAGTTGATCGATACGTTGCAGATAGCCCAGAAAAAGAGTCTGGGCCGTGTCTGGCGAAATCTGAAGGGGATAAAGATACACCCGCTCTTTGCGAACATCGGTTCTGACGCCAATCAAGTCCCGTTCATCGGCAAGCACATAGGTCAACGTGTAATGTTTGAAAAAACCGCGCCAGGTCGAATATCGCTGGTCGCGGCTACGCCGCGTTTCTATCGATACCGCCAAATGGCGGCCGTCGTCGAAACCGAAGCTCAAAAACAGATGCGCAATAGCCTTGCCTGACCAATAGGAGGAGACCACATCGACCGTTTTTAACTGGCTAATATCAATTTCTGCATCGTACCAATCGGGCACATAATCGTCGCGGGTAGGTTGATATCTGAAGTTGCGAATATTGCGCAATACTATTGCGCCCTGCTCCCCCCATTCCACCTGCGGTAGCCGAGCGTATTCCAACACCCAGTCTTGTTCGTTGCTTGCCGTTGGTGAGGTCAACCACGAGAACATGGCCATAACAGCTAGTTGCCTTTGTCATTTGAGGCTTCACTGCCAGCACCTGACGCTATCGTGCCCTGCACTTTTTCATCGCGCCATTGTTTGCGCAAAGAAAACGTTTTCTTTAGGGCTCGTCGTATGGTGGTTATCCAACCGGCCGGCCGGGGGTCCGCCAACATGCTTAATGCCCGTGCGTAGTCGAGCGTCAGCCCGGGCGTCCAGGCCATCGTTTTTGCGCGTTTACGTATTTGTACCGCCACCCATAACTCCGGCGTCGTGAGAATTTTACTCAACACCCACCAGTGGCCACGCTGTCCCCATATCTTACCCACCACGCCTTCCAGCGCCGCTTCAAGCCCCCGCGCCACACTGCTTGAACAGTTACGGTGCGTAAGATTATAGGTATTGTCTTCCCGATAGATTTCCCAGAAGCGTTGCAAACGTTCGGCATCGTAGTTTCTGATCCGCACCTGCATGGTTGAAGGACACCATTTTTCGGATTCAGTCACATAATCCGGTTGAAACAGCCCTTCGACATTATTGTCTGCCGTTGCCCGCAGCAAGCGGGTAAATTGATCGGGCGACCGATCAATATCGACCGCCGGATACAGGCTGATATAGACGCCCTCCGGAGATTCCAGCGCAGCATGGCCGGTGGAAATCACCCCATTTTTATCCACCGCGGCAATATAACGATCAATGACAGGATGAGGCACTACTGCACTCTTCGAGGATCCCACAGGCGTCCAGACATGTATGGTCAGTGCAGGTTCATCGGCAGCCGGGGGGCCGTCCCATTCCGTGACCAACGGCGTGGTTTCTGCACTGCTGGCTTCCTCCGCGGCCGTATTGCCCAAAACCGCCGGGTTGACCTCCAGCTTTTTGACGCGCATCGCGAGCATAACCATATTCCACCCGCCGAATATCAACCCCAGACCTAAGCAATAAGGCACGGTGCCGACATAATGGGTGGGATAGGGTTGAAAGAAGAAAATGGCTAACATGATTTCTATTACACCGCCGGCCACCACAAACTTCCAGTTTTTATAGCGCACAACGCCGGCCGAGACGATTTGCAATAACCCGTCGGTCAAAAACAAAATGCCAAAAATCATCGATAAAATGAAATGACCATGATGATGCCCGCTCAAGATCAATAACGCGGCCAGTGAAAATGCCCCTCCTTTTACGTAACGCAAGGTACGTTGCCCGCCGATGCCGGTATGCGCGACCATCAACGTTGCCAGGCCTTCGATCAACAACAGGAAAGCGAAGGGATGCAAGGGGAAATAAATCGCGTTATCCAACGCATCGATGAAGACGATTAAACCAGCCAATACACCTAACCAACCGGCAATCATCAACCCTCGCCAGCGGTTACGCAAATAATCCACCCCCAGTAAAATCATGACCAACTGCACCATGCCTGTCACCTCTGCCCATAGTTTTTAATTATAAGATAGCTGGCCCCCCACCAGACGAGCCTTAGAGTAAACACTCTGAACAGCCCCCTTGAGTTCCAGAGACCCATGGAGGTTTTTAATTCCATTAAACCTAGCAGATGATTTATGAATGTGCTGTCGTAGGCGATCACTTCAGATAAAACCGAGGAGGAATTTACATAACTAATTGAAAATTAATTAAAAGCCAAGTTAAGGGTTGAGCATCCAAATGCGGCGCGACTTTTTAAGTCGTCCGCAAGTAACGCCTGTCTGCAGCCCTATAACCCCGATCAGAATACGCTGTCGCCACCTTCGCCCTTTAAGCCCCGATAAATTTATCCAAATATTGTTCGCCGAGTCGCAAGAAAAAATTGGACCCGGTCATCATAAAAACAATTTACCCATTATTATCAATAAATTACAAACCAGAAAGCTCAATTAATCATCATAATCTATAATCATATTCACCCTGCATTAAGCCAGAGACATTCAGATGAATAAAAGCGCATTAACATTAACCCTATCATTATTTTTCATGGCGAAAATGGCAATGTCCTCTCAAGATTGCGAGTCTTTAAAGAAAGACATCAATACTGACAACATGGGCTTCTACCAAGAGTTGGTGCAAAAATCTCTTACCCAAAAAATAAAACCAAGCACCATAGAAATATCTCGTATTTTGGCCGACAACGAATGGCTTGCCATTTATGCCGCAACAGACATCTCCGATCCTGGCGTATTATTCTTTAAAAACAATAAATTTGTCGATGTTTGGGGAGGTGATGTCTCGCCAGAAGAAAAAAACAATGTATTAAAATGGACGCGAGAGATTCATGTCCCCGATAAATTAGCGCAATGTTTTTTCGATTCCATTGTTATTCGATGAACATAACTATACGGCACCGTAATCAAAAACCAATTTTTATCATCAAAATGACTGACTGGCTTTTCACAAGATAACTTTGAAATAACTTTTTCACTTACCTTTTACTTTAAATCAATTGCAAAATATGGGGCATGGATATGATAAAAAAAATCAAACCATTGAAACTCGCGGTCAGTTCGCTATTGCTTTTACACCCGGTACCTTATGCTCTGGCGGCACCGGCGCCCATCAACATCCCCCTTGGGCATTCAGAGGAGCGCCTAACCATTAATGTGGGTGTGAATGGCGGCCCGGCACAAAAATATATCTTTGATACGGGTTCGGATCAATTCAACGCCGTTCTCGGGCAGCAAGATACTTCGCGCTGGCCGAATGTGAATCAGGCATACGAATATCTCTATGGCAACGATGGCTGGGGGGGTTATTGGTTGCAGCGCAAACAAATAACGGACCTGACCTATTACACCGATGATGCCACCCCGATACCGGTAGCGACCCCCGGCAGCAACAATAAAGGCTATGTCATTGGCCAGGTTGAACATCTGTTGCTCGACCACCCCCAGCAAGCAAATCAAAAGCCGTTTAAAGTGATAGAGGGAAAACCTTACTATATTGATCTGGGTGCGGAAAAAAACATAATTTCAGGCAAACCGACAGAAGAAAAGCACTTCTACGGCACCTTTGGCGTAGGGGATTTTCTTTTTACGGATGCAAAAGGCAATCCCAACGGCGGCAGCCCCTTTAGCACCATCACGAAAACCGGTTTCATCGTCGCCGGTAATGACAATACCAACGAAAATGGGACAACGCTTTCACCGGGTTGCGCGCCTTGCACCATCCTCCATTTGACACCCAGCCTGCGGGCGCAGTTTGATACCCAGGTTCCCTGGGCACCGAAACGTGAAGAGGGAGATATCACCCATTTCCCCAACTCTGGCGCACCGGCGTCATCACAACATGAAGGCCGCTTCAAATACGCCTTCACGCTCAATATCAAGGGTCAGTCGAGCACCCTTGAGCTTCCCGCAGAGGCACTGAGCGGCGCAATTTTATTCGATACGGGCAATCCCACCCACGCAACGATAGACAGCAAAAAAGTCGGCGACATCCTCGAACAGCATGGCGTGAAATTTGACAAGAATGGCGAAAACAATACGTCAGTGACCGCCCTGACGCTTCAGCCTGTCGACGCCAATGGACAGAAAGTCGGCAACGGGATCACTCTGCAGGGAGCCGGTGATGATCGCCTGATTATCGATCGTGACAGCACTGACACAAAAACCTGGAACATCACGATGGGTATAGGTTTTTTCACTCAATATTCAGTGATGTATGATTTGCAAAATCAGCTCACGGCGTTTACCCCTTTCGTCGTCAATGCCGATAATTTTTCTACGGATGCCAACGGCAGCGGATTGCACCTTAACCGCGTGACCAGGCAAATGGGAAATCTGATGAGTGCCCCAGCCGGGGATCCCTCGGGTGATCCGCATGGGGGGAAAGGTTATCTAGGGTTGGCGGGCACCATCTCCGGCGCCGGCGACTTAACGCTCATGCAAGATGTAGTCGTCAACATGACCGGCATGAACACCTATACCGGCGTGACCCGGGTGAATAAGGGCGCGGTGTTATACCTTACCGGCCCCGGCAGTCTCGCCCACTCCGCATCGCTGGAAAATAACGGTTGGTTTGACATCACCGAACACGGTAATTTCAATCCGCTATGGGGCGTTCCAGACAGCATGAACAACGCCACTCTCCGCAGCTTAAGCGGCAATGGCGTAGTCACGCTGGGGAACAGAACGCTGGTATTGAGCCAGGCGAAGGATAATTTCTCGGGCCGTATCACAGACACTGACCTCAGTAATCCTGACGGAACGCACTATAAAGGCGGTTTGACAATAGCGGGCGGTAGCCAAACGCTCAGCGGGAATAATGACTACGCCGGCCAGACGCGGATTGCCAAAGGCGCTGCGTTGCAACTGGCCAACACCGGCGCATTAGCCAGCGATGTCGCGGCTGACGGGCTCTTTATCGCCAACGGTAACGCCGCCGGCGCCACTGTGGTGCGCGAAGACGGGCTGGTAGGCGGCAGTGGGCATATCGGCACGCTGACGGCAAATAAAGGAGGCACGGTGGCACCCGGCAATTCCATCGGTACCTTGACGATTGATAACGATCTGACGCTGGGAAATGGCTCCCGTTATCTGGCTGAAATCGAGGCCGGCCGCAGCGATTTGCTGCAGGTCAATGGTCAGGCGACACTGAACGGCGGCGAGATTGCCGTGGTGCCGCAAGCGGGGCAAAACCTGCTGGCCTCAACCTCCTCCGCCGGCAATATCCTGGCACAGCGTTATACCCTGCTCACTGCCGCGCAAGGTATTACGGGGCAATTTGGCCCTGCCGAGGCCGGGCTGTTTTTAACCCCCGATCTGACCTATCAGCCCACTAGCCTCTCATTGGGTTTACAACGTAACGCCACCCGTTTTGCGGATGTCGCCGTCACGGCCAATCAACGTAACCTCGCGACGGCAATGGAACGCTTACCGGCTGATAACCCCGTGTATCAAAGCTTGCTGATAGCCCCTTCTGCGGAACTGGCGCGACAAGCCTATCGTCAATTGTCCGGGCAGATACATGCGGATACCGCCTCCGCGCTGGTGAATAACAGCCGTTATGTCCGGGATACGCTTAACGGCCGTTTACGCCAGACTCAGGGCGCAGCGGACGGCAGCGACATCAAACAAGACGAGGACGGCGCCTGGGTCAGTTTGTTGGGCAACTGGGAGCACGCCAGCGGCAATGATAATGCCACGGGCTTCCACGATTCTACCTTTGGGGTATTGCTCGGTGCGGATAATGAGCTGGCCGATCGTTGGCGTCTGGGCCTGGCCACCGGTTACACCCGCACCTCATTGCACGGAGACGGCGCATCTGCCGACAGTGATAATTATCATCTGGCGGTCTATGCCGGCAAAACCTATGACAACCTGAATCTGCGCGCGGGTACCGCCTATACCTGGCACCGGATTGAAACCTCCCGGAGTATCGGGTATTACGGCCAGTCCGATAACGCCAGAGCACGCTATAACGCGGGAACGGGTCAGATTTTCGCAGAAGCGGGTTACCGTCTGGACAATGCCTGGTTCAATCTGGAGCCGTTCGCCAACCTGGCGTGGGTGAATTACCGCAGTGATGATATGACGGAGAACGGCGGTGCCGCCGCATTAAAAGCAGACAGCCAGAGCACCAGCGCAACCTTATCCACCCTGGGTATGCGTGCGGACAAACGCTGGAGTGCCGGCAAAGACAGCGCCGTCACCCTGCGTGGTGAACTGGGTTGGCAACATCAGTACAACGCGACTGAACGCGAAGTCGGCTTACGCTTTACCGGCACTGACGCCACCTTCAATACCGCCACGGTCGCAGCCTCGCGCGACGGCATGGTGATGAAGGCGGGGGCCGAAATCAACGTCACAAAATCGGTTGCCGTTTCCCTCAACTACACCGGTTTGTTATCTCAGAATTATCAAGATAACGGTATGAATGCCGGCGTGGTATGGCATTTCTGACGGTTTTTTCCTGAACCGGCAGGGATGCCGCTGGTCACTTCCGGGGGGCGACTCAGCCGCCCAAAGATGCCTGGGTAGCCGAAGATGCCTCTTCAACGCCAATCTTACCCGCGTAACCCCCTTGGGGGCTCGCCCCGCCCTCACACCGCAGCATAGACAATAAAGGTGACCACGCCGAAGATCTCCAGCGCGTCTTCGTCGCCGAAGACAATCGGCGAATAGGCCGGGTTCATCGGCAACAGCCGCAGATCGGGATGGCGCTGCAGCTTCTTCACCGTGAACTCGCCGTCGATGGCGGCAATGACAATGTTCCCGTGCTCCGCCCGCAGTGAACTGTCGACGATCAGCAGATCGCCATCCTTGATGTTGCCGTCGACCATCGAATCGCCGCTGGCGCGCACAAAGTAAGTGGCATTGGGGTGCCGCACCAGCAGTTTGCCGATATCCAGCCGGGCCTCCACATAATCCTGCGCCGGAGAAGGGAAACCGCAAGCCACGGGATCGGCAAACAGCGGCAGCGTGACGGGCTCACCGGGTGAAAATGCATACAATTTTGACATGTTCATAATAATCACAATTTAACTGTATATGTATACAGTAAATCATAAACTAAACCCTAAAACACGCAACCCCCAACGCCGCACCAGAGCGCGTTGGGCAGCGTAATATAATAATTTTCTAAATGATTTTTTTTGCGCCCGCCGACCCTTTGCCAGGGGGTTGCTCACACGTTATCCACCAAAATTGTGGATAACCTGCAGCAGAAACCGGGGTGAGCCTGCTGGCCCGCGCCGGTATTTAAACCCGACGCTCACGAGAACATGATGAATAAGAATTTAATCCTCAACTCGGCGACATGCAGTAGCGTTACAGCAGCAGCGCCAACTCCATCGCCGCGCGTTGCAGCTGTGGCAGCACCCGTTCACGCAGCTCCGCCGAGGAAATTTGCGAAGCATTGACCCCCACGTTCATTGCCGCCACCACACCTCCGCCCTTGCGCGAATGCATCGGCACCGCGATCGAACGCAGGCCAATCTCCAACTGCTGATCGTTGATGGCATATCCCTGCCTGCGCACTTTAGCCAACTGTTCACGCAACTGTTCCGCGCTGGTCACGGTGTGCTCGGTCAGCGCTTCAAAGCTCACCCGCGACAGATAATCCTCCAGCTGTTCCTCGTCCAGCGCACTGAGCAACACCAGCCCCATTGACGTGGCGTAGGCCGGCAAGCGGCTGCCGCGCCCCAGATCAATCGTCATGATGCGCTTCACCGAGGCGCGGGCGATGTACAGTATGTTGTCGCCGTCCAGCGTCGCCACCGAGCAGGATTCATTGAGCAGCTTGCTGAGGTAATCCAGCGAGTTCTGCGCCGCCTTCGCCAACTCGGAAGAAGAAAGATAAGCATGGCCGATGGTGAGCACCCGCGGCAGCAGTCGGTAATGTCGGCCATCGGGGCAATGCACGAACCCCAGCGCCCGCAGGGTGTAGAGGCAACGGCGCACCGCGGCGCGCGGAATGCCGGTAATCTGGCTTATCTCGGAAACCGACATCTGCGAATACTGCGGTTGGAAGGCCTGCAGCACCTCTAACCCTCTGGCCAACGACGCCATAAAGTTGGGATCGCCCTTGTACCTATCGTTGCTTAAATCGCCGATCTCCTGCAGCCGACGCAGTTCCCCGCCGCCAAACTCTGAAACCTCATCCATCCTGATCTCCCCTTCTTTCGATAACACCGGAATTTATACGTCCGCAGTACCGGAACGACGCCAAATAGCGATTTAGTTACCTGCATCACAAAACGAGTAGCCAAACCATCAATGATTCGATAATCGCACAACACGCTGATATTCGCACTTGTCGCTGTATTTTTCATCATTTAACTTAGATCAGAACCACTCGTATGACGCTGGAATACCCTCAGCCTACTCAGGAGAGCAGATGATCGATAAAAACGTGGCGTCCGCAGACGCCGCCGTCGCAGATATACCGGATGGCGCCACCATTATGGTCGGTGGTTTTGGCCCTGCCGGCCAACCCTGCGCCCTGTTGGATGCGCTGATCCGCCACCGCCCGCGCGAATTGACGTTGATCAGCAATAACGCCGGCAACGGGGATTTCGGCCTGGCGGCCTTACTGAAAGCCGGCTGCGTGCGCAAAGTGGTGTGCTCTTTTCCGCGCCAGTCCGACTCCTGGGTGTTTGACGATCTGTATCGCCGCGGCGAACTGGAGTTGGAGCTGATCCCGCAGGGCAATCTGGCTGCCCGCATTCAGGCCGGTGGTGCCGGCCTCGGTGGTTTCTACACGCCGACCGGTTACGGCACCAAACTGGCGGAAGGCAAGGAAACCCGTGAGATAGACGGTCGCCAGTATGTGTTTGAGCTGCCGCTGAAGGCTGATTTTGCCCTGATCAAGGCTGAAAAAGGCGACCGCTGGGGCAACCTGCTGTATTACAAGACCGGGCGCAACTTCGGGCCGATCATGGCGATGGCGGCCCATTGCACCATTGCTGAAATCAATCAGTTAGTGCCGCTGGGCGATCTGGATCCAGAAACCATCATCACGCCGGGCATCTTCGTGCAACGCCTGGTGGCCACCCCGGCAAACGCCGCGCAGTTGTCGGCTTAAGGAACGGATTTATGTCAAAACTCACTCATCAGCAGTTGGCCGAGCGCATTGCGCGCGATATCCCGGAAGGCGCCTATGTGAATTTGGGCATCGGCATCCCGACGCAAATCGCCAACTACCTGCCGGCTGACAAAGAAATTTTTCTGCACAGCGAAAACGGCATTCTCGGCATGGGGCCGGCACCGGCCGAAGGAGAGGAAGATCCTGATTTGATCAACGCCGGCAAACAGCCGGTCACACTGCTGAAAGGCGGTTGCTTTTTCCATCACGGCGACTCCTTCGCCATGATGCGCGGCGGCCACCTGGATATCTGCGTGCTGGGGGCCTATCAGGTCTCCGAACAGGGCGATTTGGCCAACTGGAGTACCGGTGCGCCAGGGGCGATACCGGCGGTCGGCGGCGCGATGGATTTGGCGATTGGCGCGCGTCAGGTATTTGTGATGACTGAACACCTGACCAAAAAAGGCGAATGCAAGATTGTCCGCCATTGTACCTATCCTCTGACCGGCATCGGCTGCATTGATCGCATCTACAGCGATCTGGCGGTCATGGACGTCACGCCTCAGGGCCTGGTGGTGCGCGAAATATTCGGCGGGCTGACCCCGCAACAATTACAGGAAATCACCCCGGTCGAGTTGACCTTTGCCCTTCAGCACGGAGAACCAACGCATGAATCCAGCCTATCTGTGTGACGCCGTCCGCACGCCTTTTGGCCGCCTGAACGGCAGTCTCGCCACTGTCCGCGCCGACGATCTGGCTGCCCTGCCGCTGAAAGCGTTGCAGGCGCGCCACCCGCAGCTTGACTGGGGCGCGGTAGACGACGTGCTGTTCGGTTGCGCCAATCAGGCCGGGGAAGACAACCGCAACGTGGCGCGCATGGCGCTGCTGCTGGCCGGCCTGCCGGTGCAGATCCCCGGTTGCACCCTCAACCGTCTGTGCGGCTCCAGCCTGGACGCCGTGGCGATGGCGGCCCGTGCCATCAAAACCGGTGAAAGCGAGTTGATGATTGCCGGCGGCGTGGAAAGCATGTCGCGGGCGCCGTTTGTGATGGGCAAGGCGGAAAGCGCCTTCAGCCGGGCGATGAAAATAGAAGACACCACCATGGGTTGGCGGTTTATCAACCCGCAGATGCAAGCGCAATACGGCGTGGACTCTATGCCGCAAACCGCCGAAAACGTGGCCCTGAAGTTTGGCATCAGCCGCCAGGATCAGGATGCCTTCGCTCTGCGCAGCCAGCAGCGCACCGCTAGCGCCCAGGAAAGCGGTTTTTTCGCCGAGCAACTGATTGAAGTCAGCCTGGCGCAGAAAAAAGGCGACCCGCTGCTGTTCCGCCAGGATGAACACCCGCGCGCCACGACGCTCGACGCGTTGGCGAAGTTGAAACCGGTGGTTAATCCGCAAGGTAGCATCACTGCCGGCAATGCCTCCGGGCTGAACGATGGCGCCTGCGCACTGTTGCTGGCAGGTGAACGTGGGGTGGCGCGCCACGGCTTGCAACCGATGGCACGTATCGTCGCCAGCGCCGTGACAGGCATTGAGCCTGCAATTATGGGGTTTGCCCCGGCTGAGGCGGTGCGCAAGGTGCTGAAGATCGCCGGTCTGACGCTCGATCAAATGGACGTTATCGAGCTTAACGAAGCTTTTGCGGCACAGGCGCTGGCCGTGACGCGCGAACTGGGGCTGAAGGACGATGCCGCACAGGTGAATCCGAACGGCGGCGCCATTGCCCTGGGCCATCCGTTGGGCGCTTCCGGCGGCAGGCTGGTGATGAATGCCGCCTGGCAATTGCAGAAAACCCGGGGGCGCTACGGGTTGTGCACCATGTGTATCGGTGTTGGTCAAGGTATTGCGCTGATCATAGAACGGGTATGAATATGGACATTGAATATCGTCTTGATGGCCGTGCCGGTGCGCCGCTGTTGGTCTTGTCCAACTCGCTCGGCACCACCTTCGACATGTGGCAGGCGCAGTTGCCGACCTGGCGTGAACACTTTCGCGTATTGCGTTACAACCAACGTGGCCACGGCACTACGCCGCTGCCGAGAACCCCGTTGCGGCTGGAAACACTCGGCAATGACGTTATCGCCCTGCTCGACAGGCTGGAAGCGCCAAGCGCCCACTTTTGCGGTATCTCGATGGGCGGGCTGACCGGGCTGTGGCTCAACCGCTATCACCCGCAGCGCATCGGTCGCCTGGTGGTGGCGAACACCGCCGCACGCATCGGTAGCGCCGAAGGCTGGCAGCAGCGTGCGCGGCAAGTGCGCAACGAAGGGCTGACGGCGGTCGCCGCCGCCTCCCCTTCCCGCTGGTTTACCGAAGCCTTTTTGCAGCGTTCGCCGCAGCGGGTTGCCGCGCTGGTTGACGGGCTGGCGGCCGGCGACGCCGCCGGTTACGCCGCCTGCTGCGATGCGCTGGCGCAGGCCGACCTTCGTGACCAAACCCGCCAGATGACGCGGCCAATGCTGGTCATCGCCGGGGAGCATGACCCGGTCACCACCGTGGCGGACGCCGAATTTTTGGTCGCCAATGCGCCATGCGCCACATTAAACGTGTTGCCAGCCTCGCATATCTCCAACGTGGCCTGCGCAGAGATGTTCGGCCAAAGCGTTGTGGATTTCCTCACCGAAAAGGGATGACTGGCTGGCAGGCCCGTCATTTTCCCGTGATTCGTTGCCCCTGCGCGTCAATCACCGGCTCGCCGTCTTCTTTGCTGAACGCGCCTTGCTGGGGATCCGGCAGGATATCCAGCACCGCTTCCGACGGACGGCACAGCCGCGTGCCCAACGGCGTCACCACGATCGGCCGGTTAATCAAAATTGGCTGCTGCAGCATGAAGTCGATCAGTTGATCGTCGCTCCACTGCGCATCCGCCAACCCCAGTTGTGGGTAAGGTTCGACATTTTTGCGCAGCAATTCACGCACGGAAATGCCCATGTCGGCAATCAGTTTGACCAGTTGGTCACGGCTGGGCGGCGTCTCCAGATACAAAATCACCGCAGGCTCCACGCCGCTGTTGCGGATCAGTGCCAGCGTATTGCGCGAAGTGCCGCAGGCCGGGTTATGGTAAATGGTTATCTGGCTCATGGGGTTCTCTCTCGTTAACACTAAAGCGACAGGCGCAGGGCCAGGGCGGCCAACGCGAAAAACAACACTGGAATTGTCATCACTATTCCCACCCGGAAGTAATATCCCCAGGTGATGACGATATTTTTCTGCGACAGCACATGCAGCCACAGCAGCGTAGCCAAACTGCCAATTGGCGTAATTTTCGGCCCCAGATCGCTGCCGATTACGTTGGCGTAAATCATCGCCTGCTTGATCACGCCCTCTGCACTGCTGCCGTCGATCGACAGCGCGCCCACCAGCACGGTCGGCATGTTGTTCATGATCGAAGACAGGAACGCCGTCAGGAATCCGGTGCCGAACGTGGCCGCCCACAACCCCCGTTCGGCCAGACCATCCAGCACACCGGACAGCAAATCGGTCAGCCCCGCGTTGCGCAGACCATAAACCACCAGGTACATGCCCAACGAGAACACCACTATCTGCCAGGGCGCGCCGCGCAAGACTTTGCCGGTGTCAATCGCATGGCCCTTTTTCGCCACCGCCAGCAGGATCACCGCCCCCACGGCGGCGACCAGGCTGACCGGCACGCCGAGCGGCTCCAGGCCAAAGAACCCCACCAGCAGCAAGGACAGCACGCCCCAACCGGCTTTAAAGGTCGGCAAGTCGCGGATAGCCTCACGCGGCGGCCGCAGCAGCGCCAGGTCATAGCTCACCGGAATATCCTTGCGAAAATACAGGTGCAGCATCACCAACGTCGCGACGATAGCGGCAATGTCCACCGGCACCATCACGGCGGCATATTGAGTAAAGCCCAGCTTGAAAAAATCTGCCGAGACAATGTTCACCAGATTAGAAACCACCAGCGGCAGGCTGGCAGTGTCGGCAATAAAGCCCGCCGCCATGACGAACGCCAGCGTGGCGCCCGAACTGAACCCCAGGGCCAGCAGCATCGCAATCACAATCGGCGTCAGGATCAGCGCCGCGCCGTCGTTGGCGAACAGCGCCGCCACGGTAGCGCCCAACAGCACGATATAAGTGAACAGCCCACGACCTTTACCCTTGCCCCAGCGCGCCACGTGCAACGCCGCCCACTCAAAGAAGCCGGATTCATCCAGCAGCAGACTGATGACAATCACCGCGATAAAGGTCGCCGTGGCATTCCAGACAATGTGCCAAACCAGAGGAATATCACCGGGGTGCACCACGCCGGTCAACAGTGCCAGCACTGCCCCGAGCGAAGCGCTCCAGCCAATACCCAACCCTTTTGGCTGCCAGATCACCAAAACGAGCGTCAGAATAAAAATTGCCCCAGCCAGTACCATCATCGCTCCCTGGCGCATCACGCCATAAACACATATGTTTTTTCGAATATATAAAAGTAAATTTTTTAACCTTACCGGCAGAGCGCCCGGCCACCCGTTGCGGCTTGCTGCGCCAGCTCGCTGAACCGTTGCTGCTGGCTGAGCCAGGCTTGCTCGATAATCGCCGCAGCCCAGGCCGGCATATGTGGCGACAATCGGTAATAGATCCACTTACCTTCACGGCGATCGAGCAACAGGCCGCTTTCTCGCAGCATAGCAAGATGACGGGAAATTTTGGGTTGCGATTCGCCTAACGCGCTGGACAGTTCGCACACGCACAGTTCCCCCGCCTGGCGCAACAACAACACCAGGTTCAACCGGGTATCGTCCGACAGATTTTTAAACAGTTTCAGCGGCGTCAGCGATGGCATAAATTTCTCTCCGAATGATAACCGCCATCATAATCCGCAGCAGGTCGATGTCAAACATATATATGGATAATCAAATGTAATAACCCTTTTTACCCGGTATCCGAAAACGCTAAAAACCCACTGGCGCACTATACTGAATGCACCGCCGTAGATCTGGAGATGTGTGATGCCGCTACCCTTCAAACGCTCGGAAAGGCTTACTCTTGGCACGGAAATAGAGCTGCAACTGGTGGATAACGAAAACTACGATCTGTCGCACAAGGCCGATCGGTTGGTTGAAGACATCGGCGACAAAAAACGCGTCAAACACGAGCTGACCAAATCGATGGTGGAGTTAAACAGCTCGGTACATACCAATCTCGGTGAACTGCTGGCCGAACTGAACGAACTGACCGCAAAGATACGCGCCGGAGCGCAGCGCATTGATTGCGACGTCTGCGGTGGAGGCCGCCATTTGAGCAACGACTGGCGTCAACAGATCATTACCGATTCTGAACGCTACAAATTGCTGGCCAGCCGCTTTGGTTATCTTTCCAAGCTGGCCTGCGTGTTCGGCCAGCATATCCATATCGGCGTCAACGACGGTGATGAGGCTATGTATCTGTGCCATGCCATGACGCCCTATTTGCCCCATCTGATTGCCCTGAGCGCCTCTTCGCCGATCTACCAGGGTGTCGATACCCTGTTTGCCAGTTCACGCTTCAGCGCGCAAAACTCTTTCCCCAACTACGGCTGCCTTGAGCAAATCTATAATTGGGACGAGTTCACCCTGTATTATGAAAGGCTTACCAGCACAGGGGTCATTGAAAGCATCAAGGACATTTATTGGGACACTCGGCCCAAGCCGGAGTTGGGTACGGTGGAAATCAGGGTCTGCGATACGCCGTTGCATATTCATCATGCGGTGACATTGGCCGGCTATTGTCGTCTGCTGGCCAGATACCTGTTGGATAACAGACAAAAGGTGGTTGCGGAATATGCCGCCTTTACCCACTACAACAAGATCAACGCCTGTCGCCACGGCTTTGGCGCCGACTATGTGGATCCCGCTACGCTGCGCCGTTACAGCCTGACGTCGCACATGCTGGCCACCTTCGCCGCACTGCGGCCCGGCGCGCAAAATAGCGAAGAAAACGCGCTGCTCGACGATGTTGAGCATTACGTCAAAATCGCGGTGAACGATGCGGACCACATACGCCGTCTGCGGCATAGCGGCCTGCAGCAAAAGGAAGTGATCAAACAACTTTGCCACGAACTGCTGCAACCGCAGCATTAAAACGGTGTACCACGGCGAAGAGGCCACACAGGTTTCAGCTATCGATTCCATACGCCAAAGCGTCTGTTCATTACGTGCTATTCCCCTACAATCAGCCTTAACAAAACATCATTATTCTCACCGGGGGCACGATGTACAATTTCTCACGCTATCAGGCAAAAGAGCTGGCGCTGGCTTACATGAGCGGCAAAAAACACGATCTGTCGCCGCAAGAATTTCTGCAGCAGTTGAAAAGCAGCGAAAGATCTTTTGAATACTTGCTGAAGCACGGTGCCGAGCAGCCGCGCGAAATGTTGGTCAAGAGTTTTTAAACCCACCGCGCCTTCGCCGGTGGCATGCCGAACAGGCGTGCGTCTTCCCGGCTGAATGGCAACGCGCTTTCATGAGCCACGCAGAACGTCCCAATAAGGCCGTTCCCCACCCAGCTGCGCCAGCAGGAAATCGACAAAGGCCATGACCTTCGCCGGCACGTGTTTGCGTTCCGGGTACACAGCATAAATCGCGTGTTCAGGCAGCTTGTAATCCGGCAACACTTCGACCAACCGCCCCTGCGCAAGATCGTCACCGACGATAAAGGTCGGCATCTGACAAATCCCCAGGCCGGCGATCAAGGCTTCGCGCAGCGCCTCACTGTTATTCACCTGGTAATTCCCCCGCGGTTGAAAACGCACCGCCCCCTCAGGCCCCTGAAACTGCCATTCGCTGCCGGCACGGTAGTAGCTGTAAAACAGGCAGTTGTGCTGCGCCAATTGCGTCAAATCCTTTGGCGTGCCGCTGCGCGCCAGATAAGCCGGCGCGGCGCACAATACGCTGTAACAGGGCGCGATGCGCCGGGCGATCAGGCTAGAGTCGGCAAGCCGGCCAATGCGGATTGCCAGGTCATAGCCCCCTTCCACCAGATCGACCAGCTTATCGTCCATCATCATATTGATTTCCACTTCCGGGCAGGCTGCCAAAAAAACCGGAATTAACGGCGCAATATGCAAACGGCCGAACACCATCGGCACGCTGAGCCGCAAAATGCCCTGCGGCTGCCCCTGCAAACGCGTGATGGCATCTTCCCCTTCTTGCGCCACCGCACAGGCGTTACGGGCATAACCAAAATACTGCTCGCCCGCTTCGGTCAGGCTCAGGCGACGGGTGGTGCGATGCAGCAACTGCACGCCCAACGATCCTTCCAACTGGGCAATGCGTTTACTTACCGCAGACTTGGTAATGCCCAACCGCTGGCCGGCCGCTGAAAAACTGCCGCATTCCACTACCGCCACAAACAGCGGGATCGCCGCAAAATTATCGCTCATTTATCGTCAACTTTTACTCAACAATGAGTTTCCATTGTAGTGGATTATGGCGATAAAAAAAACAATGTACGCTATGCGCCACAGTAAAAATGGAACCTGAGATGATGATACGCGGACGTTTTTCCGATCCTTTGCTGGCATTAAGCGCCGGTGCTCTGCTGGCGCTGATGATCAGCGTCAACAGCGTGCTGGCGAGCTACAACAGCCCGCTATTCGCTTCGTGGGTGGCTCATGGCGTTGGCGCGATCGCCGCCTGGTTGTTGTTGCAGTTGCTGTTGTTTCGCCGTAAGCCCCTCTCCTCTGCGGTGGCTGTGGTGGCCCCCCGTTGGGCCTATTTTGGTGGCATTCCCGGCGCCCTGACGGTGGTGGTGGCCGCCATCACCGTCAATAGCCCGCTGGCGCTTTCCGGCAGCCTGGCGCTCATGCTTACCGGCCAGGTGTTGTTCGGCATGCTTTCCGACGGCTGCGGTTGGTTTGGCGTCATGAAACGCCGCCTGCGCGCCAACGATATTATCGCCACACTGCTGATCCTCTTCGGCTGCGGCCTGCTTATTTTTGTGAGATAACCCCATGCTAACCCTGATACTCCTCGCACTGTTCAATGGCGTCTGCATCAGCATCAGCCGTGCGGTCAATGGCCGCCTGGCGTTGAGCCGCGGCGCCTTCCACGCCTCGCTCTGTAATCACGTCATCGGCTTTTTGTTCCTCAGCCTGCTGCTGGCGGTGGGCGGTAGGTTCAATGATCTCTCCCTTGGTCACGCCCCGTGGGGAGCCTATTTTGGCGGGGTCATCGGCGCGCTGTTCGTGGCGCTGAACAGTTATGTACTGCCACGCCTCGGCACGCTGCGCGCCGCACTGCTGATTATCAGCGGCCAAATGCTGGCGGGCGTCGTCATCGATCGCCTGCGTGACAGCGGCGGTTCAGCCAGCGCGCAGATCTTGGGTGTTGGGCTGATCCTGCTCGGCGTCTATCTGGCACGGAGGGAAAAACCCCTTATTGCGCTGATCCAACGCCCTTAAATTGCGCGAACAATTCGCCTTTAGAAGCGAATAAACAATAAATTCGTATTAAGATACGAATAATTGACATATTCGCATTTAGATGCGAATTTTAATGATAGGTTATCGCTTCAAAGCAGAGAAAAGCATGCAAACACAACTCAGCGTGATCACCGGCGATCTGGTCAACTCGCGGCAGCTCGACACCGCAAATTACATTACCGGGCTAAACGCCCTGCTCAACCGACTGCAACGGGCTAAGCTTATACAGCGGTTCGAGATTTTCCGCGGCGACAGCTTCCAGGCGGTGGCCGAACCGCAATCCGGCCTGCTGCTGGCGGCGTATATCCGCATCGCGCTCAAAGCGATGGACGCCGGCCAGTGGGATGCCCGTATCGCTGTCGGGCTGGGTGACGGCCAGGCGCAAGCGGCCGGTTATGCCAGCGCCTTTGTAAATTCCGGCCACGCGCTGGACAGCCTGGCGAAAAATTGCAGGCTGGCTCTGAAAAATGACCATGCCGAGACGAATGCCATTGTCAGCGATCTGTTGCCGATGTTAGATCATGTGATTGGCCGCCTGTCGCAAACCGAGGCGCAGATAGTACAGGCGAGGATATTTGCCGCCACCAACCTGGAGGTGGCCGAGAAACTGCATAAAGCCGCGTCCACGGTCTCCGCAACGCTAAAACGAGCGGCCTATGAGGAGATCATGCGATTTATTCACGCGATTAACAGGATCACCTGAATATGGATTTGACCTACGCGCCGTTACTGACCTGGTTGCTGATTACCCATTTACTGGCTGATTTCCCGCTGCAACCGCTCAGTTGGGTGGAAGATAAAATCCGCCGGCGCGCGCGATCGCGTTTGCTGCTGCTGCATGCTCTGCTACACGGTGTGCTGGCCGCCTGTGCGGTGGCGGGCTTCAGTCTGCTGCATGGCGGGATCTCCACCGCCGAGGCGCTGGCTACGTTGCCGGTTATCGCCATCAGCCATTATATTATCGACCTGCTGAAAGTCACGCTCCTCGCTCGTGTCAGCCGGGCCGGCGGTTTTCTTCTCGATCAATGCCTGCATCTGGCGGTGATTGTTTTGCTGTGGCTATGCCTGGTACCGGAACCTCGCAGCCTGCTGGCCGCGCTTGGCAACGCCGCTACCGGTGCGCAGTTTGGGCTGCTGCTGCTGGCGTATTTAGTGATTTACATGCCGATGGGCGTACTGATTGGGCAACTGCTGGCGCACTGGACGCCGCAAATGCCGCTCTCGGCCAAAGCCGACAACGACTCGCTGTTGCGTGCGGGCAAGCAGATTGGCTATCTGGAAAGAACGCTGATCCTGACGTTTGTGTTGATCGGCCAAATTCCGGCGATCGGCTTTTTGCTGGCCGCAAAGTCTATTTTTCGCTTTGGCGATCTGCGGCAGAGTGATGACAAAATGCGTACCGAGTATGTCCTGCTCGGCACGCTGTTTTCCTTTACGCTGACCATCGTGCTCGGTCTGCTGGTGAAAAAATTGTTATGACCGCCGGACATTGCGCCCGGCGGTTAGGGTAATTACAACCACTCACCGAAGCGGCGAATATAGAAACGCTTCATCATCTGCGCCACGACGCAATAGCTGATCAGCGTGCCGGCCAGCCACGGGAAGTATTCCCACGGCAAGGGCTGCAACCCAACCCAGGCACCGAGCGGCGAGAACGGCAGATAAATGCCCAACGCCATTACCAGCGCCGTGGTCAGCAGAACCGGCAATGCCGCGGTGCTCTGGATGAACGGGATCTTCTGGGTGCGCAGCATATGGACCACCAGCGTTTGCGACAGCAACCCTTCAATAAACCAGCCGGACTGGAACAATGCCTGATGTTCGACACTGTTGGCGGCGAAAACGAACCACATCAGCGCATAGGTGGTGATATCAAAAATGGATGAGGTTGGCCCAATCCACAGCATAAAGCGGCCGATGTTCTTCGCATCCCACTTGCGCGGCTTGCGCAGGAACTCTTTGTCCATCTTGTCCCACGGCAGCGACAACTGGGAAATATCGTACATCAGGTTCTGAATCAACAGATGGATCGCCAGCATCGGCAAGAACGGGATAAACGCGCTGGCCACCAGCACCGAAAACACGTTGCCGAAGTTGGAGCTGGCGGTCATGTTCAGGTATTTAATGATATTGCCGAAAGTTTCCCGGCCTTTGATCACCCCCTCTTCCAGCACCATCAGGTTTTTTTCCAGCAGAATGATATCCGCCGACTCCTTGGCGATGTCGGTGCCGGTATCCACCGAGATACCGACGTCCGCATCGCGCAATGCCGGAGCATCGTTAATGCCGTCGCCGAGGAAGCCAACGGTATGGCCATTCGCCTGCAACATTTGCAATACTCGCGATTTCTGCAACGGCGTCAGTTTGGTAAAGACAGTGCGTTGTTCCACTTCGCGTGCCAGCGTTTCATCGTCCATCTGTTCGATTTGCGGGCCGGAGAGCGGCTCGCCCGGCTCCAGCCCCACATCGCGGCAAATCTTGCAGGTGATCACCGGGTTATCGCCGGTCAGCACTTTCACCGCCACGCCGTTTTCCTGCAGCGCGGCTATCGCTTCCTGCGCGCTCTCCTTTGGCGGATCGAGGAAGGTCAGAACGCCCTGGATCACCATATCGCGCTCATCGGCCACACTCAGAGGCAAGGAATCTTTCGGCTCACCCAATTCCCGCGTCGCCAGCACCAGCACACGGAATCCGTCCTCATTATACTGGGCGGCAAGCGCCTGCAGCGCCGCACGCCGCGTCTCATCCAGCACCAGCGTCTGCTGCCCCTCACGTACGTGGGTGGCGATGGCCAGCATCTCCTCCACCGCCCCTTTGCAGATCAGCCGCTGGTGACCATTTTCGTCCGCCACCACGATCGACAAACGGCGGCGCACAAAATCGAACGGCAGCTCATCCACCTTGCTAAAACGCCCCAGCGCCTCGATGCCCGGCTTGCCGCGCCCGAAGCGGATCACCGCCTGATCCATCAGATTTTTCATGCCGCTTTGGTGGGCGCTGTTTAACCACGCCAGATGCAACACCTGATTGTCTTTGGTGCCGCTGGCGTCCAGATGATGCTCGAGGATGATGCGATCCTGGGTCAGCGTGCCGGTTTTATCCGTACAGAGCACATCCATCGCACCGAAGTTCTGAATGGCGTTCAGGCGCTTGACCACCACTTTGCGCCGCGACATGGCGATTGCGCCCTTCGCCAGGTTGGAACTGACGATCATCGGCAGCATCTCCGGCGTCAAACCCACCGCCACCGCCAAAGCGAACAGCGCCGCTTCGCTCCAGTCGCCTTTGGTAAAGCCGTTGATCAGCAACACAATCGGCACCATCACCAGCATAAAACGGATCAGCAGCCAGCTGACGCTGTTCACCCCACGATCGAAGGCGGTTTGCGAACGGGAACCGACGATCGACTTGGCCAGCGAACCAAAATAGGTCCGCCCTCCCGTCGCCACCACGACCGCCGTGGCGGTACCGCTGGCGACATTGGTGCCCATCAGGCAGATGTTCGGCAACTCCAATAGCGCATGATCGCTGGAGACTTCCTCCTCGCTCGATTTTTGGCTGACGTTGCCCATCGCATCGTATTTCTCGATTGGGATCGCCTCCCCGGTCAGGATCGCCTGGCTGATGAACAGATCGCGTGAAGCAAGCAGGCGCACGTCCGCCGGCACCATGTCCCCGGCGGAAAGCTGGATGATATCGCCCGGCACCAGTTCACGGATGGGGACTTCCAACGTCAAGGGTTGCGCGCTGAAGCTGCTGCGACGCAAGACCGTTGCGGTGGTACGCACCATCGATTTCAGCGTTTCCGCCGCCTTGTTGGTGCGGTATTCCTGCCAGAAACGCAACAGCCCACTGAGTGCAACCATCACCAGTATGATGATCACGCCAATGAGATCGGTTTCTTCACCGCGCCGGAGAGGCAACCAGTAGTCGGTAAAGAAACTGATCGCAGCCAGCACCATCAGAACAAAGATAAACGGATTATTAAATGCGTCAATCAGTTGCACCAATGCGTGCGGCGCTTTCTCATGGGCGACCTGGTTAACGCCAAATTGCTCCAGGCGTTCATCGGCATCCTCCTGGGTCAGGCCAGTGCGGTTGCATTTTAAATTTGCCAGCGTCTGGTCGACGCTATTTTTCGCCTCTTGCGCAATGGCGTAAGGTGCCGTTTTTTTATCGCGGCGGCGTGGGTTGTCATTGATATAGGTCATAACGCTATTCTCTTATCTTATTCTGCGCACAGGGTTACCCCGCCTGATTAACAGGTGAACAGGCGCAAAATGGAATTTATTTAATTAGCGTAGTTACCGCTGTTTATCACTGCGGGCAATCACGCCGAATAATTAATATTATGGGGTCACCGTCCATGACGCCTCCTTATCACCAAAATAAAGTGAATATGAATGAAAAATTAAACCGGCAATTCAGAAACCACTCGCCAGCGTACGGCGCTAACGCTTTTTTCCAGGCTGACGCGGCAGACAATACCTTCAATTTCTTTTTGCGCTGCGGGATTGGCCGTTATCTCCGCACAAACCTCAAGCTGACCAGGGAGGGATATATCGGCGCTACGCAAGGATTGCAATCTTAATGCCACGCCGTTCAGCGCCTGCAATATCAGGGTGCGTACCAGTATTTCATCTTGTTCGCCGCAGGTAACCTGAATGCGATAACACAGTTCCAGATCGGTCGCCTGCTGTTGAGGTTGCAGATTGATGCGCTGGGCTGCTTCGCGCAGCAGAATATTCGCGCACAGGATCACCAGCGTCGCCAATACCGCATTCCAATACTGCCCCAGCCCGCACAGTACGCCAATCGCCGCCGAGCACCACAGCGTGGCGGCGGTATTGAGACCGCGGATGTTCAGCCCTTCACGCATGATCACCCCGGCGCCCAGAAAGCCGATGCCGGAAACAATCTGTGCGGCAACCCGCCCGGCGCTGGACGGATCGGTGGACATGGAACTGAGAATAAACACCGCCGCACCGGTGGCCACCAGCGCATTGGTACGCAGGCCGGCCATACGCTGACGCCACTGCCGCTCGGCGCCAATAACAGCGCCCAGGCTCATCGCCAGTAATAAATTTAAAACAAAAGGAGTCATAGCCATGACTGTCCCCTTAATAAACTGCAGGAGATAAAATCATGTGCTTTTTAGCACACGCAAAATTTCGCCAATAATATATTAGCGAACGAGCGTGTCAGTGCCTGGAGGGAAAAGGCTGTGGCTGCAAATTACCATAATAACGTCCAAATCAATTCGCCTGATGCCATTGGGCCTCAGGTACAACAATGAGATTCGGGTTTGCACAGCTCGGAATAACAAGAGAGGGGTGCTGCCCGCCGTTTTCGGCAAGCAACAAATCAGAAGAGGATTGGTCAACTTGCCTTATTTATATCGCTACAACTAAAACTGTCCAATTGTGTTTCCCCACTGAAATTTTGGCTGAGTATAGTGACGCAGGGTAATGATGTAAAGGCGAATTTATTAAACGGAAATTAAACTGAATAGCGCCATTTATTTGACGTGCAACGCAATCTGCCGCATTGGCTTTGGGTGATCCCTCTATTATCTATAGACTGGCACCTCAACAGGACATTCATCCCCGAAGGACAGCCAACCCGATGCACATGCTTCGCTTTTCCATCAGCCTCGCCCTGCTTGCCGCCTTGCCCGCCGACGCCCTGTTACTGCAACAGGGAGCGACCCGTTTTGACATCGACCCGGCCACGCTGCAAATCGCTTCTGGCAACACCATCGTCAATCAGGCTCAGGCCAGGCAAACCGTGGCCGACCTGCAAAGCGCGCCAACGCAGGCCCGTTGGCTGTGGGCGGACAGCGCCATGCAGGTGTCCGTCAAGCTCGAGGACGGCGATCTGCGTCTTAGCTTCAGCAGCAGCCGGGCGCAAACGTTGAACTGGTTCACCCTGCCGCAACAGGCGAGCACCCTGCTGCTGCCAATAGGTGAAGGCAGCCGCATCCCACTGGATAACGCCGTCTGGCAGCGTTATCTGGTTAAAGAAATGACGCCGCTGGATACCAACTGGGATCTGAAACTGCCGCTGTGGAGCCAGGAACAACAAGGCAAGGTGTATAGCTGGCTGCTGCTTACGCCGTTCAGCAATCAGGTCAGCTTTACCGGTACCGAGGGCGTATTCGGCATGCGCAGTAGCCACCAGTTCAACCGTTTTAATCAGCAACAGGCTTTCGACGTGTTGCTGCATGTCGGTGAAACGCCATTATCCGGCGCGCGTCGTTATCGCCAGTATTTGCAGCAAAGCGGTCAATTCAGCAGCCTGCGCGATAAAATTCGCACGGCCCCGGACGGCGAAAAGCTGATTGGCGCCACGCATATCTATCTGTGGGGCGACAAACTGCTAGCCCCCGCCGACGTGAAAAACTGGCCGGGCCTGCTGTCCTGGCTCAGTTCCCCGCCTGGCGAAACACTGCGGCAGAAAATGGATGCTGACAGCCAGAAAGCGCTGCGCCAACTGGCGGGAAAGACGCCGGAGGGTTGGCAACAACTGCCGCTGATCGACGCCCTGAACCAGGCATTGATAACGCTGACGCCGCTCAACGCTACGCCAGACGATTCAAACTTCCTGGAAGCGCAGCGTCGGCAGGCCGCCAACGTGCGTGAGCTGGCGCAACGGCAGCTTGGCGCCTATCTGACACCGGCAGACAACTGGGGCCAGGGATTGGCAAAGCCACTGATCGAGGCGCTGCATCAGGCCGGGCTGCCGCGCCTGTGGTTGAGCACCGATAACTGGACCGCAGAGTTCCTGCATCCGCAGGCAGTGGAGAGCGCCAGGGAATTCGGTTATCTCATCGCCAGTTACGACTCTTACGACACGGCGATTCCCCGCGGAGTCAACGACAGCTGGCTGACGGCCCAGTTGCCGACTGCGCTGCGTGAAGACTGTGCCATCGTACGCGCCGACGGCACTAAAAAACCCGGTTTCGGCAAGCAGGGCTACTACCTGAATCCCGGTTGCGTACTGCCCTATTCCCAGCGGCGCATGCGCGATCTGGTGCAACTGGCCGGGCTGAACAGCCTGTTCCTTGACGTTGACGGCACCGGAATGGTGTCTGATGACTATCAGCCCCATCACCCTACCGGTGCAGCTCAAATGGCACAGGCGCGCAACGCGCGGCTGGCCTGGTTCAGCGACACGCTAAAACTGCCGCTCGGCTCCGAGGATGGCAATGCGGTGACCGCCCGCCACATCATGTTTGCTCACGGTATGGAAACCTGGGGCTTCGGCTGGGGTGACAAGCAGATGAATCAGGATAAAGCCTCTCCTTACTACCTCGGAGCCTGGTGGCCGAATGCCCAGCCGGCCTTTTTCTTTAGCCCGGCCAAGGTAAAAGAACCCTACCGAACGGTGGAGTTTGATCCACGCTATCGTCTGCCGCTGTACCAGGCGGTGTTTCACGATGCCGTTATCAGCAGCCACCACTGGAATTACGACAACCTGAAGTTCAGCGATGTCAAAACCGCGCGCAGCCTGCTCAGCCAATTGTACAACACCGCGCCAATGTTCCATCTCAGTCGCGCCACCCTGCAGGCACGTCTGCCGGAGATCAAGCGGGCCGATGCGGCGTTCCGCCCGCTGCATCAGGTGCTGTGGGATAAGGCGCTGACGGACTTCCGCTGGCTTGACTCGGCGGGCAGTGTACAACAAACCACTTTCAGCGACGGCTCAACGCTGATCGCCAACTTTGGCAGCCGGCCTTTCGAGGGCATCGCCGCCCAGAGTCTGCGCGCCAAGCTAGCGGATGGCCGCATCTTGAACATCATGCAATAGCAACTCCGGCCGGGGTGAACTACGCTAGGCTCAGTCCCCCCGATCGGCCACGATGGAGTTTACTGATGACTACCCTTACTCAAAAGCTGCTCGAAGAGATCTGGCAAAGTCTGGGTCACGGCGCCACGCCAGTGGACTCATTAACGGTCAGCGGTGAAGGTGAACTGGCGAGCGCATTCCCGGTGACCGAACTGGCTACGGCTTGCTGGGGAGCTGCCGGCCTGGCCTGCGCCGGGCTGTTGCAACAAAGTAAAGGCGGTATGCCGAGGGTATTTGTCGATCGCCGACTGGCTTCGCTGTGGTTCGGCTGGACCTTGCGGCCGCTGGGGTGGCAACTGCCTGCCGCCTGGGATGCGCTGGCTGGCGATTATGCCACGCGCGACGGCTGGATCCGCCTGCATACCAATGCGCCGCATCACCGTAAAGCGGTGGAGCAGATACTGGGGCCGCATCAGGATAAAGGCACACTGGCGCAAAAGGTGCTGGGGTGGCAAAAAAGCGAATTGGAACAGGCGGTGATCGAGGCCGGCGGCTGCGCGGCGGAAATGCGCCCGGTCGAGGCATGGCGGCAGCATATTCAAGGCAAAAGCGTCGCGCTGGAGCCGTTAATCCACCAAACACTGCAACCGGAAGCCCCGCCACCTGACTGGGCGCTGCCGGCCGCCAGACCGTTGCACGGCGTGCGAGTGCTGGATCTGACGCGAATTATCGCCGGGCCTATCGCCACCCGTTTTCTGGCTGGCTTGGGCGCGGACGTATTGCGTATCGATCCCTACGGTTGGGATGAGCCAGGCGTCGAGCATGAAGTGATCCTCGGTAAACGTTGCGCACGCCTGAACCTGCATAACGCTCACGATCGCCACACCTTTGAGCATCTGCTGAAAAATGCCGATGTCATCGTTCATGGCTACCGCGCAGGCGCGCTGGAAAAATTAGGCTATGGCGCGGAACAACGGCGCGCACTGTCGCCGGGGTTGATTGACGTCTGTCTGAATGCTTACGGTTGGAGCGGCCCGTGGCGTGGGCGGCGCGGCTTCGATAGCCTGGTGCAAATGAGTTGCGGACTGGCGTCCTCTGGCATGACGTGGAAAAACGCCGCCATGCCGCTACCATTACCGGTACAGGCGCTGGACCACGCTACCGGTTACCTGATGGCGGCGGCGGTGCTGCATGGCATGCGCGAGCGGCTGGCGCGCGGCACCGGTTACAGTGCACGGCTTTCCCTGGCCCGCACCGCGCAGCTGCTGTTCGATAATCCTTATCCGCAGGGGCACCTGTCAAAGCCGCTGACGCCAGTCACCGCGGCCGATGAAAACCCGGAAACCGAGTTGACCCACTGGGGTGCAGCGCTGCGCCTTTGCGCCCCGCTGCATTTGAAGGGAACGGCGCTGCTCTGGGCACTGCCCTCCACCGCTCTTGGCACTTCCCAGCCGGAATGGCTGCGCCGCTGATCTCAGGCCAGTTGGCACTGCAACCAGTGCAATAACTCTTCGACCGCCGGCGTCAACCCGGCGTTCTGTGGCCAAACCAGGTAAAAATCGCCCTTATCCAGATGCTTTGCCTCGGCCAGAGCCACCAAACGTCCCTCTGCCAGGGCATCGCTCACCAGCAGCCTTTTCACCAGCGCAATGCCGAACCCCTGCTCGGCGGCGCGGATCAGCAAACCGGCGTCATTGAACAGCGCCAGTTGCCGGCCGCATTCCCCCCGTCGGTGCGCCGTGAACCAACTGCGCCACGGAGCAACATCATGCTCCAACAGCGGCGTGTTCGGTGAAGCGTTGTCGAATGCCACCTGCCACTGCCGGGCCAACTCTGGAGTGGCGACCGGCACCACATCCCCGGAAGCGATACGCCGTGCCTGCAAGTTCGGCCATTGCCCCTCGCCAACACGAATGGCCGCATCAAACCCTTTACGCGCCAGATCTTGCACCGCCAGCGAAGCGTCAATATCCAGCACAATACCGGCGCAAGCCTCGCGGAAAGCCGGCAGGCGCGGCATTAACCAATAGTGTGCGAAGGAAGGCAGCACGCTGATGCGCAGCGTATGGCTTTGTGCAACGCGCCTGACGCGGCCAATCCCCTGTTGCAGTGCCTGCAGCGCCGGTTCCGCCACCGCCAGCAGTTCACGGCCGGCGGCATTCAGACGCACCCCGCGCCCATGCCGTTCAAACAGCGCGCAGCCGATCGCCTGCTCGAGCTGCTGGATCTGTTGGCTTACCGCTCCGTGGGTTAGATGCACCTGCTGCGCGGTGGCGCGCAAATTCTCCAGTTGGGCGGCAATCACAAAAGTCGGCAAGGTATGCAAGGGAACACGCTCATTGAACATTGGTTAGTCCAGCTATCCAAAAGGGGCATTTTTCATCGATTTTCGCACTAAAGCAAATGGTCTATGGTGTAATCCTTATCTCTTCTCTCCGGAGCCACAGATGCACCCTCGTTTACAGCAGGATCTTGACCAATTTCCACAGATACTCGACCGGACCCGCCAGTTGGCAGACGAATTTCTGGCCGGGTTGAAGCAGCGCCCGGTTTACCCTCCTCTTGAGGCCCAGCAACTGCAGTTGGGCGACGACCAACTGGCGGACAGTGGCAACGGCGCGTTGGCCACGCTGGAGGATTTCTGGTCACGCTATGCTGACGGTCTCTCAGGCAGCGCCGGGCCGCGTTATTTTGGTTTTGTCACCGGCGGCGCTACTCCGGCCGCGCTGGCGGCGGATTGGCTGGTTAGTGCCATAGACCAAAACAGCCTACTGAGCCACGACACCGTTGCCGCAGCGATTGAGCTGGCCACTATTGAGCAATTGAAGTCGCTGCTGGGTTTACCGAAAGCATTTAGCGGCAGCTTTGTCAGCGGGGCGACCATGGCCAACTTTGTCGGCCTCGCCATCGGCCGCCAGTGGCTGGGACAGCAACGCGGAATTGATATCGCCAAACAGGGATTAGCGGCATTAGGCCCGATTCAGGTGCTGTCGGCGAATGCCCATGCCAGCAGCGTGAAGGCGCTCAGCATGCTCGGGATAGGCCGCGATGCGTTGAAAATCATCGATTGCCTGCCGGACTCCGAAGCCATCGACACCGCCGCGCTGGAGCGGCAACTGGCCGCCAGCAATGGCGTCCCTACTCTGGTGCTGGCCAGCGCCGGCACGGTCAATACCGTGACGTTCGACGATCTACCTCGCCTGCTGGCACTGCGCGAGCGCTACCCGTTCTGGTTGCACGTTGATGCCGCTTTTGGCGGTGTCGCCGCCTGTTCACCGCACTACTCCCCGCTGTTAACCGGCTGGGAACAAGCGGATTCAATCACCGTTGACGCGCATAAATGGTTGAATGTGCCCTACGACAGCGCCATTCAATTCACCCGTCATTTGGAACTGCAGATGCAGGTTTTCCAAAACCATTCGGTCTATATGGAAGCGCCGACGTTGCGCCCGGACGACTACCTGCACCTGACGCCGGAAAACTCACGGCGTTTCCGCGCCCTGCCGTTATGGATGGCGCTGAAAGCCTATGGGCGCAGCGGCATGCGGGACATGGTCGATCGTAATGTCCGGTTGGCGCGCCGGCTGGGCGCAGAGTTGGATGCTGATGAGGGTTTCCACCTGCTGGCACCGGTCAATTTGAACGTGGTGTGCTTTGCTCTCAGTCACGTTAAAGGGGATGCCGAAACCGCACGGGATCGCTTTATCGCACGGCTCGATCGACATGGCGTGGTGCGTTGTACCCCCACACGTTATAACGGACAGCCCGGGATCCGTGCGGCATTGGTCAATTGGATGACCGAAGAAGAAGATATCCGCCTGGCGCTGGAATCGTTGCGGCACTGCCTGACTGAAGCGTTTTAATCACCGAGTTTAAGGGCGCCATGGCGGCGCCCATTTCATGATTGATTGCGGCCAGCCGCAGGCCAGGCATAGTATAGAGTTACCGCCCCCCATCAACAGCATGCTAGCCATAACGAACGAAAACAGTTCAGAGAAACCAATTAATCACACTCTGACATTTCTCACATTTTGTGAAATAGCACATACGGCCACATCAACTCGTTGTTATATCTTCAGTTTCTTTAACAAAGAACCGGTTCCATGTTAACTCGATGTGATTATTGGATATCACAACTGATAAAAAAAGAAAGAATTCTCATTACCAAAACCGAAAAAAACAACACCAATCAACTGATATATAACAACAATTATTGGATCACCAAGATTTGACAACATTCAGTACGCTGAAAAATCAGGCTAAAAAATGTTAAAAAAACAACACATGAATTTTTTTTAAGAATTTTCCTAGCAATCAAAAATTTCATTTCGTGACATGATGCATAGATTCAATCATAACGATGCCTGTAGGCACGCGGCTCAAGCATAAGTTAGCGTTGTTGCCTGCCAGATTATCGATTAGCAGAATGTTCTGACTTAAGCTAAACTTATAGATTCACATGATTAATTAGTTTAGAAAGAAAATATCGTTGAGTGCCGTCGTATTTATTGATAGAACACTCGCTATATGTGAAATTTTGTTCCTTTTTTGCCTTTAGGCTTCAGGCTTTTTCTCTTTGTTACCGCGGTAAAACGGATTTAAGTGGGGGTGCGATATGCCAACGATCATTATGGATTCATGCAGCTATACAAGATTGGGTTTAACAGACTACCTGACAGCACACGGAGTAAAAAAACGCCAAATTAATGCCATCAACGACATCGACGATCTGCATGAAAAATGCAGCAAGTTGAAACCTAGCCTGGTGTTTATTAACGAAGATTGCTTTATACACGAAGCCAATGCGACAGAACGTATAAAACGGGTGATTTCACTGCACCCGGACACCTTATTCTTCATCTTTATGGCTATCACCAACGTACATTTTGACGATTATTTATATGTTCGTAAAAATGTCATCATCTCGTCAAAATCCATCAAGCCAGAGACTATGAATCAGCTACTTAGTCACTATCTTGAGAAAAAAACCACTCGCACGGAAAAGACCTCATTTGACCAGACGCCCGTTACGTTAAGTCAAACAGAATCAAACATGTTGCGCATGTGGATGTCAGGTCAGGGAACCATCCAGATATCCGACCAGATGCAAATTAAAGCCAAGACAGTCTCTTCCCACAAGGGAAATATCAAAAGAAAAATTAAAACGCACAACAAGCAAATTATTTATCATGTTGTCCGTTTAACCGATACCTTAACCAGTGGGATATTTGTCAATAGCCGCTAGGTTAAGAACTTAACCGTGTATTCTGCTCAAATTTGGTTTTAAATGTCTTACCACCAAGTATCTTGGATATAAAGCATTTAAATAACCTCAATACCTGCTCGCGACGACATCCTCGGCCGCGGCGGGTATTCCCGTAGCAAAAGATAGAAAATTCCCATCCCCAGGAAATAATAACTTTGCGAAAAACTTGCGAATTAACTTAATGAGCTGGAAAGATATTGGCTGTTTGTCGATAGCTTACCTGCCCTTTCGCAACTCAACGAAGGTGCCGTCACGGCTGTCAATCTCGTTGAAGAACCAGACGCCGGCAGGATAGTCGTCCAGAGCGACCAGATACATGATCCCTTCATTAAATTCTTCTACCGCCAGTATCACCCCTTCACGTCTCAGTTCACCGTCAGTTTTTACCGTTACCAGATCGTTAACTTTCATATTTCCCCCATCATTTATCATTGATGTCAGTGTATTACAAAATGAGGTTTGAAAAACACTGTACAGTTGCGACATCGACCCGCGACATACCCGTTTTAGCGCTTTCCTAAAGCTTAGCAGGCCAGCGTGCCCCGCATTTTTTCACTTTCTTAACGTTTTGGCCGCAGAATCTTAAGGGCACAAAAGATAGTCTGTTCACAGGCGCTTCCCCCCAGAGAGGTGCCTGCAAATGAAGAAGTAACAAGGAACTTTTGCCCGCAGACTTGCGGGCTTTTTTTCGTCTTAGGCAAATTACAGACACAAAAAAACCCGCCTTGGCGGGTTTTTATTAATCAGCAGAAGCCGATTAGATAGCGGTAACGTTAGCCGCTGACGGACCTTTAGCACCGTTCTCGATAGAGAACTGTACGTTCTGGCCTTCAGCCAGGGTCTTGAAGCCTTGATCCTGGATAGCAGAGAAGTGTACGAACACATCTTTGCTGCCGTCTGCTGGAGTGATGAAACCAAAACCTTTAGACTCGTTGAACCACTTCACTTGACCTTTGATCATGTTAGACATGTCTAATTCCTTCAATATTAAATGTAAGCCACCATGGGCATATGATATAGCCGGTCATCAGTTACTTATGGAGGCACTAGAAAGGAAATTCGTCAGAGAAGAGCTATCTAGGATAACGCTTTAAATTTGAACTACTTTACTCAAAATGTCGTGCATAAATAGGTCTGTACCACAGGCCGAGAAGCATTAACTCATGACAGCGCTTTAATAGCAACTCTTTTTGTTGGCCCTTTGGTGGAAACGGAGTTAAACGCACAGAATTTAACCCCGCCCGTTTAATTTATCAGCGTTATTGGCAGTATTTGCCCAATAGCAGGAGCCTGAAGCAGCCTGAATTTTTTTAAAATTTCGCCGCGACCAAGTAGCCACCTTGTTGAGATTGAACACAATTTCGTCTTTTATCCTCTCAATGCCCCTGGTCCGATGTCTGATAAAGAGAAATTTTTTATAGACCAGCCCCAAAAGAAGACGCCAATCCCATAAATGATAGTCATTCTCGTTGCGCTGTTTTATAGTTGCGACGCGTAATTATGAAGGGAGATAGACCATGCTGAGAAAGCGTACGCTGGCAGTATCCTGCTGCACCGCCCTGTTGATGCTGAGCGCTCACTCAGCCCAGGCACTAGATTTATCTTATACCGCACCGGAGCCAAGCCTTGCGCCTGCGCCGATACCGCAAACCGCCCTTGGCCCGGCAGCCAAAACGGTCAAGCCGCCGGTTGTCTGGTCTGAGTCAGAGGACAAAACCGGTTTTCGCGTTGAAATGGAATGCGATCACCCCGGTTGCAGCCGTCCGCGCGCCAAACCCTATTCGGCGCTTAACGGCCCGGTGAAAAAAACTGACCGCCGTCGCCAGTCAGATCCTTACTCCACCAATCAGGATGACGATTACAGCCTGAATATGGGCTATCAGTGGTAGAGCCGTGCTTTAAGAGTTATCCCTATATCTGCCGCCGTGCCGAGTTCATACAATGGCGCCCTGTCCACCACTCCTCCTGGTGCTGGATATGACAAGCTGTGTTGTAAATTTTTATGCGCCTTCCTATAGGCGCTTTTTTTATATCTAAATATCAATGTCCTGCAACGTTACAGAATGGTCTCATTGCACTATAACGTGATAGCTGTCACAAATAGCGCCTCCTTAGCCACTCTTTATCGGGGATTAGTCTCATGGCGACAGAATATATGTCTTTACTGGCAGTTTTGGCCGGCATTGCAGGATATGCACTGTACAAACACTTTAAATCGCAGAAGAAAAGCATGCTGAGACGTCCGCAAGATCGCTGACAGAACAGTGAGAGCATAGTCTTCGGGCTATGCTCCAGGCCACACAACCGTTCACTGTCATGTTTTCATCACAAAATTGTCACAATACAGCCATATCATGGTCGTCGATTATCCGCACTGGCTTACACCAAGGATTTCGTTATGACCACCATTAAAGCAACAAACCACCAGGAAGCAGAAAAGCTGATCCGCTATGGCACAGCCAAGAAAATAGAACTGGCTTATGACATCGACAGCGACGACTTTTTCCAGCTCGCCAGCCTGTGGTGTGATAAAGGCGCCAAGATCTCCAAAGGGAAAGAGCACTTTATCGTCTCGCTCAAAGGTTTCCGTATCCCGCCAAACGACTGATACCATGCCGCCCCTGCGGCGGCTCCCCTCTTCTGCCCCCTAAAAACCGCCCTATGATCCACATTCTCCTGTCGGCATTTCTGTAAGATAAAATATGAATTACAGCAGGCGCTTATCTACACTGTTCACTGCACCTGAACCCCAATTGGAGGAGAATGACCATGTCAGCAAACCCACCACTGCCCGACACCATGAAAGCGATCGAAATCAGCCAGCCAGGCGAACCGGAAGTGCTGATTGTCACCGAGCGGCCATTGCCGACGCTGCAACAGGGTGAGATTTTGGTAAAAGTCGCCGCTGCCGGGGTTAACCGGCCTGACGTCATGCAACGCCGTGGCCAATACGCGCCGCCACCCGGTGCATCGGATATCCCCGGCCTGGAAATAGCCGGTGAAGTGGTTGCTACCGGCGTTGGGGTTCAAAATTATACCCTGGGCGATCGCGTGTGCGCCCTGATTGCCGGCGGCGGCTACGCCGAATACTGCAAAGTGCATGAGAGCAATGCGCTGCCGGTACCCCAGAGCATGAGCCTGATTGAGGCGGCAGCCATCCCTGAAACTTTCTTTACCGTCTGGGTCAATGTGTTCCAGCGCGGGCATCTAAAGGCCGGTGAAACCGTGCTGATCCACGGCGGTACTTCAGGCATCGGTACCGTCGCCACCCTGCTGGCCAAAGCGTTCTGTGCCCATGTGATCACCACCGTCGGTTCCGAGGAGAAACGTCAGGCCAGCCTGGCGCTGGGCGCCGATGTGGCGATTAACTACCGCAACGAAGACTTCGTCGAGCAAACCAAACGCGCTACCAACGGCAAGGGCGCGGACGTGATTGTCGACCTGATCGCCGGGGATTACGTGGCGAAGAACTATCAGGCGGCGGCGATGGATGGCCGCATAGTGCAAATCGGCACCCAGAATGGCGTGGTCAAGGAATTGAACCTGATGCCGCTGCTGCTCAAGCGTCTGACCCACACCGGCTCTACCCTGCGTGCGCGCAGCGTGGAAGATAAGGCGCAAATTGCTGCAGATTTGCAGCAGAAAGTGTGGCCGCTGCTGGAGCGCGGTGCGTTAAAACCGCAGATCTTCAAAACTTTCCCGTTGGCCCAGGCAGCCGAAGCGCATGCCTTGATGGAGTCCAGCATGCATATCGGCAAGATTATGCTGACCCTCTAAAAAGAAACACCCCGCAGCCGGTCCCGCGGGGTGATATTTCAGGCTCCCGGCGTATGGACTTCTGCCGGAGAAGAACCGGTATTGGCCAGTTTTTCCTGCGCCAGAGCCTCATCCTCACCGTCTTTCTCCAGGCTTTCCTGTTCAGCTCCCTGCTTCGGCTCGTACACCAATTCCACCAGAATCGGGAAGTGATCCGAACCGACGCTGGTTAAACGACGCAGCGAGCCGAGCACAAAATCATCACTGTGGAACACATGATCCAGCGGCCAGCGCAGGAACGGATAACCGGCATGGAAAGTGCTGAACATGCCGCGGCCGCGACGCGGATCCAACAGGCCGCTGACTTTAAGGAACAAGCGGGTGGTCGTCGACCAAGCCACATCATTCAGATCGCCGGTCACTATCACCGGGAATGTCGATTTGGCGGCGCTTTTGCCCACCATGACCAGTTCGGCGTCGCGATCTTCCGACTCTTCATTCTCGGTGGGGCTTGGCGGCATCGGATGCACGCAATGCAGGCGCACCTGCTGCCCTTGCGGCAAATGCACCATCATATGCATTGACGGGATTTCTTTATCCACCAGATACTGAATTTCAGCATCGCTGAGTTTCAGTCGCGAATAAACATGCATGCCGTACAGATTATCCTGCGGGCATTTCAAACTGTGGGGATAGTCCTGTTCCAGCGGCGTCAATCGTTGCTCCCACCAGCTGTCGGTTTCCACCACCACCAGTACGTCCGGACGTTCGGTCGCCACCAGCGCCAGCAGTTTATCCGCCTGGCGATTGGGGGTTAACACATTGCACACCAGAATGCGCAAGCGCGGCTGGTGCTGGTAGCCGGTAAAGTCTATTACCTGGGGCTTGCTCAACCGGGTATAAGGGAAAATCCATACCGCCTGATATGCCGCGCAGGCCAGGTTCACCGCCATCATGCCCCATACCAGCGGCGAGGACAGGGGCAGAAAAAGCAGGTTAAGCAATAACACCAGTAATGAAAGCGTCAGTATTTGCAGGCGTGGAAAATCCCATATTCGAATCCACCAAGCCGCATGCTTTGAGAGTGGCGCAATGGTCACCAGCGCCAGCAAAAGCGTCAGTATGGCGGTAATCCCTGTCACGTTTATGTCCTCATCATCCCCGGGCCGGTCAGGCTGACGGCCGCTCTGGCCGCCCTACCGGGCGGCTGTCAAAGAGTGCCACAAAAAGCGCCCGCCCCGCCAGCAGGCACTAAGGAATAATCTTTCGCTGACGGAATTCATCAAACAGCGCAAAGAACATCGCTTCGGTGTCGACAAATTGGGTAAAGCCAAAACGTCTCGCCTTGCTGCCATCGGCAAACATGTCGTAGTCCCACGAGAAGACAAAATCGGCAAAGCGCCAGCCGGTCACCGCCTGATAATCTGTCACCGCCAAGTCATGCTGCTGCGCGAGGCTCTGCCACAACGCGGCTTTATCCGCCATCATCTGCTCCAGCGACATAGGCAGCGGCGGCGCCGTCTCCAGACCAAAATAATCGGCAATTTTCGGCCACATCTCGCTCCAGCGGAATAAATCGCCATTATTGATGTTAAAGGCCTGATTAGCCGTTGCAGGCTCCGTCGCCGCCCACAGCGTAGCGCGCGCCAGCAGGCCGGCATCGGTCATTTCCAACAAACTGTGGTAAGCGCCCGGTTTGCCGGGAAAACGCAGCGGCAGCCCCAACGCCTTGCTGATTGAGGCATAAACGGCAATGGTCAGTGCCAGATTCATTGGATTGCCAAGCGAAAAACCGCCGACCACGCTGGGACGAATCGCGCTCCAGCGCCAGCGTTTGCCCTGCTGGCGCCGTTCAAGGTAGTTTTGCTGATCCACGTTAAACTCCGGCGGCATATGCCCGGCGTCACTTTCCCGCGCCGGGGTTTTAAATGGCCCCAAATGCGCGCCGTATACCTTGTACCCCTGCATCAGGCTGATGTGCTCCAGCCCTTGCGCCACGGGCTCCAACGCTTCCACCACGTTCGCCAGCATCGTCAGGTTCGGTGCCACCAACCCCGCCCAATCTGGCGCGTCCTGATAAGCGGCATAGAAAATGTGGCTGACCTGCGTCAGCGGTTGCAGCGCGTCGCGCGTCGCCTGCGCATCCAGCAGATCAACCGCCAGATAGCGCACTTGCGGCCGGTCCACGCCCCCGCGGCGCGACAAGCCAACCATTTGCCACCCCTGCTCGACCAGTTCCTCAATCAGTTTACGACCGATAACGCCGTTAGCGCCGACTACCAGCGCCAGTTTGCTGCTTTGCATGTTGTGTCTCCCGTTCATCATGGATGCAGCTACTGTGATCGATTAGCAAAACTTGCGGTAGACGCCATTTTTAACTAACACTTATAAGTAAATTCTATAAGTGGAGGAACGATGGACAAGCTGAGCGCCATGAAGACTTTCGTCCGCGTAGCGGAGCTGGGCAGCCTCTCGGCGGCGGCCCGCGATCTGGGGCTGACGCAGCCGGCGGTCAGCCAGCAAATCGCCGGGCTGGAGCAGCAACTGGGCGCACAGTTGCTGTTTCGCAGCACCCGCGCCGTCTCCCTGACCGATGCCGGCGGTGGCTATTACCGGCAAATCAAGCCGATTTTAGCGGCGGTAAACGAAGCGGAAGAAGCGCTGCACGGCCTGAACCAACGGCTGCAAGGAAATTTACGCATTCATGCACCAACGGGGTTCGGCCAGCAGCACCTGACGCCGTTGGCGATCGCCTTTCAACAACGCCATCCCGAGCTGAATATTGAGCTTTTGCTGGACGATCGCCGGGCGGATGTCATTGGCGAAGGCATTGACGTAGCGATTCGTTTTGGCGAGCTGAGCGCACCGGGCACGGTGGCGCGGCGGCTGGGGGAGTTACAGCGCATTCTCGTGGCCTCGCCGGCTTATCTGGCGGCGCATGGCGCACCGCAAACACCGGCAGCGTTGGCGGCCCATGCGCACATTCGCTACAGCGGCCTTCGCGACGGCGATGCACTGACGCTCATCGGGCCTCAGGGCGCCGAGATGGTGAATCTGCGACCGGTATTCCGCGCCAACAACACGTTCTCACTGCTGGCAGCCATCGAGTCTGGATTGGGCATCGGCGGTGCGCAACGGCCATTGATTGGTCGGCAACTGGCCGCCGGCACGCTGGTGCAGGTACTGCCGGCCTGGCGCTACCCGCCGATGGCGCTGCATGCCGTCTACCCCGCGGCGCGGTTTATTCCCGGCAAAGTGCGGGCATGGGTAGATTATTTGCTGGAGGCGTTGAAAGCGATTGAAGGCATTACGTTAAACAATGCCCCCGACCCGATGTCGGGGGCATAAGTATTATTTGAACAACTTACCGACCATATCGCCCAGTTCGTTGCTGTCCTGCTGCACTTCGCCATTTGGCGATGCGGCGTCAGCCACCGTCGGCAGGAATTGCGCGATAGTGCTGGAAGCCTGAGCCGGATCGATCCCCAGCTTTTCGGCCAACTGATTGATGGCATCGCTGCCCAGCACCTGCTGAACGTGATCGCCGCTGATCGGCTGGTTTTCGCCGTTGCCCAGCCATGAACCGACCACATCGCCGAATTGCCCCTGGCGGAACTTGTCCAGGATCGCCTGCAGGCCGCCCTGTTGCTGGACCCATTGCATGATGGCGACATAGTCAATGCCTTTGCCGCCGTTAGCGCCGCCACCCAGAATACTGCCCAATACGTTATCAAACAGACCCATGGTCATCCCCTTCTGGCCGCCGGCTCAAGCCGCACGACCGCTATGATTTAACGAAAAAGGGCCGCCGCAGCGACCCTGTTGATCAGCACCTGATTAGCTTCTGATCTTTCTGTAGACAAAAAGCACCACCAGGGCACCGATTACTGCGACAACGAAGCTGCCCAGGTTAAAGCCATCTACGCGACCCATACCGAAGAAGGTACTGATATAGCCGCCGACTACCGCACCAATGACCCCGAGGATAACAGTCACGATAAAGCCACCGCCGTCCTTGCCCGGCATGATCCATTTAGCCAGGATACCGGCGATTAAACCAAAAATGATCCAGGAAATGATGCCCATTCTTACTCTCCCTATTTACTTTTTGCCTAAAAGAAATCCTATCACCAGGCCCACAACGGCACCGGCGCCAACCCCAGCCCAGGGATTGTCCTTAATGTAAGAACAGGAGTGCCCGGCCACGTCTTTCAAACCGGCCCGCACTTCGCATGCGGCAGATTTTGCACCGTCACACAACTGTTCAACATTGCCTTTAACGTCATTTTTTACTGACATTTCATATCCTTAAGTTAACACAGCCGAAAAGTTCACACCGAGTTTCGCACTTGCTCCAACCCTGGCCGATACTTTTACACCTATGTTTCCCTATGCTTGCCGTTGCCGGCAGCGCGATACAGGGTGATTCGCGACAAACACGCAGCTTCACACTGTTACTATAGACAAATATCAGCAGTTTACACATTTCCGTCTGTCTGAATTTAACTGTACAAAAAACGATCTAATTCATCTGGCTGTCATTTCCGCGGGCTATACTTGAAGTGAATATTTCCGCTGGAGATAGGCAATGAACAATACGCCATTTGTGCTGATACTGGCGGTTATCTACGCCTTTGCCGCCCTCTGGGATGGCTCTGCCGCGCAGTTGCTGATGTGATGCTGTGCCCCGGCTCAGCTTTCGCAAAACGGCTTGATTAAACGGCTGAACCACTCGGCAAACGCCGTAAAACGCGCCGAACGCTGTCGTCGGTGGGGATAAAGCAGCGCAATGCTCATTGCCGGTGGCCGGGCCTGCGGTAAAATTTCGCGCAGGCTGCCCTCATCCAGATGATGCTGAAGATCAAATCTCGGGTTCTGAATCATTCCCAGCCCCGCCAGGCAGCAGCCGATATAATTCTCCGCATTATTGACCGTCACCCTGCTGCGCAGCGTTTTTTCAACGCGTCGCCCTTCCTCCTCCCACAGCCATGTGTCCGCGCCCGCCAGATTAGGCTGCGCATAACCCACCACCCAGTGATCGTCCAACCGTTCGGTATGCTCCGGCGTCCCGTAGCGCCGCAAATACTCCGGGCTGGCGCAGTTGATCATGCTCAAACGGCCAAGCGGTTGGCTGACCAGGCTACTGTCACTGAGGCTACCGACACGCACCACGCAGTCTACCCCTTCCTGAATCAAATCGATTGAGCGGTCGCTGGCGCTAAGAAAGAGTTGAATATCGGGGTAGTGCAGGAAGAAGTCAGGCAGCGCCGGCACTATCATCCGCCGGGCAATACGGCTGGGTACATCGACGGTCAACCGGCCGCTGATCGGCCCGTTTTCCTGCTGAAAGAGCCTGTCCAGCGCATTCACCTCACACAGCAGGCTGCGCGCTTTGTCGAGCAGCAGTTCGCCGTCGCTGGTCAACTGCACTTTGCGGGTCGTACGATGAAACAGGCGGGTGCCCATTTCATGTTCCAACTGCTGGATCGCCGCCGACACCGTGGTTTTCGGCATCAACAGAATATGCGAAGCGCGGATAAAACTGCCCACCTCGGCAACCTGGATAAAAACCCGTAATCTCCCTATTTTATCCACCGGCTGTGCATCCTGAAAAAGGGGCTGCGGCGTCGGCCGCAGCAGAAGTAAGATTAACGGGTAGTATAGCCACCGTTGGCGAACAACGTCTGCCCGGTAATCCACCAACCGTCGGTGACTAAAAATTTGACGATGGGCGCGATGTCTTCAATGTCGGTCAGACCGGTTTTCGAGTATTTGCTCAGCGCAGCGGCACCACTATGGTATTCCACCGCCTCCTTGCTTTCCTGTCCATAGAAGAACGGCGTATCCATCGGGCCGGGGCCGATGGCGTTCACGCTGATGCCACGCTCGCCAAACTCCTTGGAAGCCGCGCGGGTGAAATGCTCCACTGGCGCTTTACTGCCGGGGTACACCGCATAAAACGGCGTATAGGCTGCCAACAGCGAACTGACGATGGTCACGATGCGGCCGTTATCCGCCAAATGCTTGCCTGCTTGCTGAATAAAGAAAAATGCCGCCTTGGCGTTGACGTCAAAACTGGTGTCGTAATCCGCTTCGGTCACCTCGGCAATCGGTTTTTTGATCACCAGGCCGGCGGTATTGATCGCAATATCCACCTTGCCGAACGCCTTAATCGCTTCCTCAAACACCTGCGCTACATTGGCCGGCCGGGTCAGATCGCCCTGCACCGCTATCGCCTGCGCCCCCGTCGCTTTAACCGCAGCCAGCGTTTCTTCCGCCGCCGCACGGGTCGCGTCGCTGTTGTAATGCACCACAATGGCCGCCGCGCCGCTGGCCGCCAGATCGCGCGCCACCAGGCCACCCAGGTTCTTCGCGCCACCGGCGATCAACACGACTTTTCCATTCAAAGATTGCTTGCTCATGACAATGGCTCCGTTCGTAAAAGGTGCCCTGAGTATAGAAAGCCTGACCGATCAGATAATCTGTCCAAATCGGGATGAACCATCCCGATTTTTTGCCCAATCCGTTTGGCCGCGCACCAAAGCGCCAGAGCGTGATCGCCCACCGGGCATTCACCCCAATTCGCACTACACTTGTAAGTCACCTTTGGCAATAGTTGCCAGGCGAAATCTTTTTTTCCCGCCCGCGGGCCGGTTTACAGCCTGATGGGCCATAACCGAGGTCGATGTCATGTTGATTCAACCCTATTTATTTTTTAACGGTAATTGCGAACAAGCGGTGAATTTCTACGCGCAGCAACTGGGCGGTAAAATAGAAATGATCATGCGTTACAAGGAGATGCCCGAGGAAGCAAAACAGGGCGGCCCTCAGGATGCCGATCCGGAGTCCATCATGCATGCACGGTTGCTGATTGGCGAAAGCGCGCTGATGGCCTCCGACGGCTGCCCACAGGATGGCGCCGACGCGTCACATAAAGGATTTTCCCTGTCGCTCAATCCGACCGACGTGGAACAAGGGCGTGAACTGTTTGAGAAATTGTCGCAGGGTGGACAGGTAACCATGCCTTATGGGCCCACTTTTTGGGCCAAGGGATTTGGCATGCTGACCGACCAATTTGGCGTCAATTGGATGATTAACGTTGAATAATCCCACCCCGTCGCGGTGCCCACGGCCTATGGCGGACACCGCGCCTTCGGCAATCAGCTATAGTGATGCCAGTCGTAGGCCGCCATGGCGAACAGAGCAAACAACACCGTCAACAGCGCCACCCCCAAACGCCAGTAAGGCGACTTACGCCGCCGCCAGGCAAAAAATATCATCAACGCCAATACGCCCAGCGTCACCGGGTAATACACCGCCAGCGTCAGTAAAGTAATAATGATGATGTCAGACACACTCGCGATCCTCTCATTTCGGGGTATTTCTTGGCAAATTGTAACCTCTGCCGAGGGTAACTTGTTTAAGGGAGTAGTGGTCAGCAGAATTAACGAATAAGATGTAAGATAGTTCTTAACTTTATCGATACCCTATGACTTTCAAGTTGCAGCCAGGCACCCAGTTCGCTCATCCTCAGGCGCTTACTCTGGTAAGTAACTGAGGTGAGCGAGTGCAGGCAACAACGCTGCGGCTTGAAAGACGACGGGTATAAAAATCACATCATAAAAAGGGTGACATGACACAGCAGCAACCGCAGGATGCCGATCTGCCGCACAACGGTAAAAATTCCCCGTTATTATTTCAGGCTGGCGTGTTTGTCATCATCGTTGCCGCCACGCTGATTCTGTTTAACGTCTGGCAAATTTGGAATGCGCATCAGCGCGATCTGAAAAGCGCCGAATATGAGTCCGCCAACCTGGCGCGCTCGCTGGCGCAACATGCCGATGACACTTTCTTGCAAGTGGACACTACGCTATCCGATCTGACCGAACGCATTCAAACCGACGGGTTGGGCCAACCGCAACAGTTGCGGCTGCAAAAGTTGATGCAAGGACAGGTCGGCAATCTGCCTCAGCTGCACGGCCTGTTTATTTATGATTCGCACGGCAGCTGGATAGTCACCTCCTCCGGAAGGTTCGTGCAGAACGCCAACAATGCTGACCGCGAGTATTTTAAATACCACCTCGAGCACAACAGCAACGCGATCTACATCGGCAAAGTGGTGCGCAGCCGTTCGACCGGCGATTTGATCATTCCGGTGTCGCGCCGTTTAAACCATCCGGACGGCAGTTTTGCCGGCGTGGTACTGGCGACGCTCTACGTCGATTATTTCCGCCAGTTTTACGACACCTTCGCGCTTAACAGCGACGCGGCGCTCAGTCTGCTGCTGGCGGACGGCACCATTCTCTACCGCCGCCCTTATTCCGCCGCCTCGATCGGGAAAAATATCTCTCAGGGTGTCTTGTTCCGCAAAATTCTGCCGCATTCCGAATTCGGTAACGCCACCATCACCTCGTCGTTCGACAAGGTGGAAAGGATTTATGGCTATTCAAGGGTCAACCGCTATCCGCTGGTGATCACCGCCGGGCTGTCGAAAGAAGACGCGCTGGCCGACTGGCGCAACGATTCCGGGCTGTTTGTGGCCGGCGGCGCTATTCTGCTGGCCATTCTACTGGCATTGGGGTTGGTGTTGATGCGGCAGATAAACCACAGCATGCGCACCGAAGCCGAGCTGATGCGCACCCGCGATCAACTCACCAGCATCAACCTGCGGCTTGAAGAGCTGGCGCTGCTGGACGGTCTGACCGGGCTGGCCAACCGCCGCCAGTTTGATATCGCCTTAAAGAACGAACTGGCGCGTGCGGCGCGCAACTACCGCAGCGTGGCGCTGCTGATGCTGGATATCGACTATTTCAAGCAGTACAACGATATCTATGGCCACGTCGCCGGCGACCAATGCTTGCAGCAGATCGGGCAAATGCTCAAGGGGCTGGCCAGCCGCAGCAATGACATCATGGCCCGCTACGGCGGGGAAGAAATGAGTATCATATTGCCGGATACCGATGCCCAGGGAGCGCTGATTTTCGCCGAACGCGTGATGCAGGCAGTGCATGAACTGAAGATACCGCATCAGGGGAATCCGCATGGCGTGATTACCCTCAGCATTGGCATCTGCGCCAAAGTGCCGCATATGTACAACGACACGCCAATTGGTTTTATCAATCTGGCGGACAGCGCGCTGTATCAGGCCAAAAAAGAAGGTAAAAACCGCATCGCCTGCAACAGCGCGGCGGTTTAACCCGGTTCTCACGGCGGTGAATGGCCGGCATCAGTTGCCGGTCAGTTTACCGGCCCCCTATCGTCCTCCTGCCGCGCCACCAGCGTCAAAATGCTGTATAACGCAACGGCCTGCTGATGCTGGTTCAACACCTGAACATCCCACACCACCACCCCATGCGGACGATCCTCTGCGGTTTTTTGCGGCTTACGGATTTTCTTTTTGCAGGTCAGGCGCACCTGGATCGTATCGCCGATTTTCACCGGTTCGATAAAGCGCAGGTTTTCCATGCCATAATTGGCGATCACCGGCCCCACGCCGGGATCGACAAACAACCCAGCGGCGGCTGAAACCACAAAGTAGCCGTGCGCCACACGCTCGCCAAACAGCGATTCGGCGGCGCCAATCTTGTCCATATGGGCATAGAAATGATCGCCGCTCAGGCAGGCAAAGTTAACGATATCGGCTTCGGTCACGGTGCGGCGAGCGGTCAGCAGGCTTTCGCCCAGTTGCAGCTGTTCAAAGTATTTGCGGAACGGATGAACCGGATCCTCAATCACCGTCGCCCCGCGCATCCACTCACGGCCAATAGCCGCCAACATCGACGGGCTACCCTGGATGGCGGTGCGTTGCATATAGTGTTTCACCGCACGCAATCCCCCCAACTCTTCGCCTCCACCGGCACGCCCTGGCCCGCCGTGCACCAGCATCGGCAGCGGTGAGCCGTGACCGGTAGACTCCGTTGCTGCGTGGCGATCCAGGATCAGCATGCGGCCATGAGCGCAGGCGGTGCCGCGAATAAAGCGCATCGCCAGCGCCTCATCGGCGGTGACCAGCGACCCCACCAGGCTGCCCTGTCCCAACAACGCCAACTCAATCGCCTGGTCAGTCTGATGATACGGCATCAACGTCGCCACCGGCCCGAACGCCTCGGTGCCGTGGACTGCCCGGTGGGAAAACGGATCGGCGCAATACAGCAGCGTGGCCGGATAAAACGCACCGTTCTGCGCCCCTTCACCGACCAGTTCCAGCTTATCGAGCGCCGCGCCGCACAGCGGTTCGCAGCCCTGGTGCAGCAGGAACTCCACCTTTTGCTGAACATCATCGCGCTGCTCACGGCTGACCAACGCCCCCATGCGTACCTGTTCCAGCTTGGGATCGCCCACCGTCACCCCAGCCAACCGCTGCAGTAGCGCCTGTTGCACCTCAACCACCCGCTTCGCCGGCACGATAATCCGCCGGATGGCGGTACATTTCTGCCCGGCTTTGGCGGTCATTTCACGGCATACTTCTTTGATAAACAGCGTGAACTCCGGCATTTGCGGCGTGACGTCCTCCCCCAGCACGCAGCAGTTGAGAGAATCGGCCTCCATAGTGAAAGCGATCGATTTTGCCAGCAGGCGCGGATGTGCGCGCAGCCGCTGACCGGTCTGCGCCGAGCCGGTGAAGGTCACCGCGTCCTGGTAATCCAGGTGATCGAACATGTCGCCGATACCACCGCACACCAGTTGCAAAGCCCCCTCCGGCACCAGCCCGCTGTCGATAATCAGCCGGACCATCGCCTGCGTCAGCTGCGCGGTGGCGGTAGCCGGTTTAATGATGGCCGGCATGCCCGCCAGCCAGGTCGGCGCCAGTTTTTCCAGCATCCCCCAGCAGGGGAAGTTAAAGGCGTTGATATGCAGCGCCACGCCCGGCCGCGAGGTCAGCACGTGGCGAGCCGCGAACTGCGCCTGTTTGGATAACGAAATCGGCTCATCCTCTGGCCACAGGGTATCGTCCGGCAGTTCACGTCCCGCCATGCCGGCATAGGCGAACAGCGTGGCGATGCCACCTTCGATGTCCACCCAGCCGTCACTGCGCGTGGCACCGGTCTGGTATGAAATCTCATACAGCGCCTCTTTGTGCGCCAACAGATGTTTAGCCACTGCCTTCATCATTTGAGCGCGCTGCTGGAATGTCATCTGCGCCAGCGCCCTGCCGCCTTTATTGCGCGCATAATCCAGGCTGGCGGCCAACGGCAAGCCGTCGGAGCAAACCTGATACAACGGTTCGCCGGTAATGGCGTGATGGATTTCGCGGGCTTGTCCCTGGCCGAATACCCAGCCGCCAGAAAGGTAACTGTGTAACTGCTGCATGTGCATCTCCGGAATTCATAAATTTACATTAGATAGCTTAATTACGTATCACATATTGTCCAGTCTCTGTCGGGTCAAAATTTAACAAAAACCAAACAACACCGCCTGTGCACGCGTCAAACGCGTTGAAAAACACGCTTGGGTAAATTTTATAATCAATTAAAAAACAACACATTAAATAAACACCTTGCGAGTGACATCACAAAACCACATAAAGGCCGTTTGATCTTTTTGTTATCAATTTGTAGCCTTAAGGTGAATTAACGTGATTCACATTTTTATGTTTAATGTGAAAAATACGAATCATCAAGAGGCAAGCATGACAACTGACGCGCAACATCAGCAGCACTTCGACGACAAGATGGCGGCGGATACCGCCATCGAAGCCAAAGACTGGATGCCTGACGCCTATCGCCAAAACCTGATCCGCCAGATTGGCCAACACGCCCATTCCGAAGTGGTCGGCATGCTGCCGGAAGCCAACTGGCTAACGCGTGCGCCGACCCTGCGCCGCAAGGCGGTGCTGCTGGCCAAGGTACAGGACGAAGCCGGGCACGGTCTGTACCTGTACAGCGCCGCCGAAACCCTGGGCTGCTCGCGTCAGGAGATCTACCAGAAGATGCTCGACGGCAAGATGAAGTATTCCTCCATCTTCAACTACCCGACGCTCAATTGGGCCGATATAGGGGTGATCGGCTGGCTGGTCGACGGTGCTGCCATCGTCAATCAGGTGGCGTTATGCCGCGCCTCTTACGGCCCCTATGCGCGGGCAATGGTGAAAATTTGCAAAGAAGAAAGCTTCCACCAGCGCCAGGGTTACGAAGCGGCGATGGCGATGGCTAACGGCAGCGAGCAGCAGAAAGCGATGCTGCAGGACGCCATTAACCGGTTTTGGTGGCCGGTGCTGATGATGTTCGGCCCGAGCGATACCGACTCGCCGCACAGCGCGCAGAGCATGGCGTGGAAGATCAAACGCCACAGCAATGACGAACTGCGGCAGAAGTTTGTCGACAATACCGTGCCGCAGTTGGAAGCGCTGGGCATGACCGCCCCCGATGCCGATTTGGCCTGGGACGAAGCCGCCGGTCACTACCGCTTCGGCGCTATCGACTGGAGCGAGTTGCACGAGGTGATCAAGGGACGCGGGCAATGCAACCACGAACGCCTGCAGGCCAAGCGTCGCGCCTGGAACGAAGGTGCCTGGGTGCGTGAAGGCGCGCTGGCCCACGCGACGAAAAACGCCGCCACCGCCGCATAGATTAAGGAATCGAAAATGACTCACGCCGAATGGCCGCTGTATGAAGTGTTTATCCGCAGCAAACAAGGGTTGGCGCACCGTCATGTCGGCAGCCTGCACGCCGCCGATGACCAAATGGCGCTGGAAAATGCTCGCGACGCCTACACCCGCCGCAATGAAGGCTGCTCAATCTGGGTGGTGCAATCCAGCCATCTGATCGCTTCGCAGCCGGAAGATCGCGGGGCGTTCTTCGATCCATCCGATGACAAGATCTACCGTCATCCGACGTTCTACACCATTCCCGACGGCATCAAGAACATGTAGAGGCGGCCATGACCTTTAACGATCCGCGAATTACCTATGTACTGCGTCAGAGCGATACGCCACTGATCCTCGCCCAGCGGCTGTGTGCCTGGTGTGGCCACGCGCCGGAGCTGGAAATCGACCTGGCGCTGGCGAATATCGGCCTGGACCTGCTCGGGCAGGCGCGCAACTTTCTCGGCTATGCCGCCGAACTGGCCGGGCCGCAATACGGCGAAGATCGCCTGGCCTTCGGCCGCGACGAGCGCGAATTCCATAACCTGCTGCTGGCGGAACAGCCGAACGGCGGTTTCAACGACACCCTGGTGCGGCAATTTTTGCTCGACGCCTACCACGTACAGTTGCACCAGGCGCTAAGCCGCAGCCGTGACCCGCAGCTGGCCGCCATCGCCGCCAAATCGCTGAAGGAGGCGGATTATCACCTGCGCTTCAGCCGTGGCTGGATGATTCGCCTCGGCGACGGCAACGCAGTCAGCCATCAAAAGATTCAGCAGTCGCTGGATGACCTGTGGCGCTTTACCGCCGAACTGTTCCATGCCGATGATCTCGAGCTGGCGTTGGCGGAACAGGGCATCGCCGCCGATCCGCGTCAACTTGAGGCACCGTGGCGGGCGCTGGTGAACGACACGCTGCACCTGGCCACCCTGACGCCGCCGGCTGAACCTGCGTTTCGCCACGGCGGCAAACAGGGGCGGCACAGCGAACATCTCGGCCCGCTGCTGGCAGAAATGCAATTCCTGCAGCGCGCCTACCCCAACAGCAACTGGTAAAGAGGCCGCCATGAACATCACCCGACTGCAGGCTGCCGAGATCCCGCAAATCTGGCACTGCCTGCAACAGATCAGCGATCCGGAACTGCCGGTGCTGTCGATCACCGATCTGGGTATGGTGCGCGATGTGGAGCCAGACGGCGCGGGCTGGCGCATTACCTTCACGCCAACCTACTCCGGCTGCCCCGCCACCGAATTCCTGCTCGACGCCATCGAGCAGCGGCTGGCCGAAGCCGGTTTCAGTCCGGTGAAAGTGGCCCTTCGCCTCAGCCCGGCCTGGACCACCGACTGGATGAATGCGGCTGCGCGTGCGCGGTTGCGGGATTACGGCATCGCGCCGCCGCAGGGCCACACCTGCGATAAACCCGAAATCCACGGCCCGGTGCCCTGCCCGCGCTGCGGCAGCACCCGCAGCGAAAAAATCAGCGAGTTCGGCTCCACCGCCTGCAAGGCACTGTACCGCTGCTGCGAGTGCCGGGAACCGTTCGACTATTTCAAATGCATATAGGCTGCGCCCTGCAATAGGAGAACACCATGACGGTCTTCCATCGCCTGAACGTCGCCGCCATCGAGCGCGAAACGCCGGACGCCGTGGCCATCACGCTGCGCGTACCCGACGAGTTGAAAAATCATTACCGCTATACCCCCGGCCAGCACCTGACGTTAAAGGCGCGGGTCAACGGCGAAGAGCTGCGCCGCTGCTATTCCATTTGCAGCGCCCCGCAGGAAGGGTTGCTGCAGATCGGCGTCAAAGCGATACATCGGGGTCGTTTCTCCGCGTTCGTCAACCAAATGCTGAAAGTCGGCGATGCGCTGGAAGTCATGGTGCCGCAGGGACGTTTCGGCTATCAGCCGCAGGCGGAAAACTGCGGTAACTACCTGGCGATTGCGGCCGGCTCAGGCATCACTCCGATGCTGTCGATCATCAAGGCTACGCTGCTGCTGGAAGCCAACAGCCGCTTCACACTGATCTACGGCAACCGCAGCAGTCGCTCGGTGATGTTCAAAGAGGCGTTGAGCGACCTGAAAAACCGCTATCCGCAGCGCTTTCAGCCGCTGTACCTGTTCAGCCAGGAGAGCCTCGACAGCCCGCTGCTCAGCGGCCGTATCGATCGTGAACGCCTGACGGCTATCGGCGGCGCACTGCTGGATTATCGCGACTACGACCACGCCTTTATCTGCGGGCCGGAGGCGATGATGGACGACGCGCAAACCGTGCTGGAACAGGCCGGCGTCCCGGCCGCGCATATCCACAGCGAACGCTTTAACACCAGCGGCCTTGCCGCCCGCCCTGTCAACGACGGCAGCCGCAACGCCACCCAGGTGGAGATCCTGCTCGATGGACGCCGTTTGAATATCGAGGTTGGCGCACAGGACGACAGCATTCTGGACGCGGCGCTGCGTCAGGGCGCTGACCTGCCCTACGCCTGCAAAGGCGGGGTATGCGCCACCTGCAAATGCCGGCTGAAGGCCGGCCAGGTGGAGATGGGCGTCAACTACAGCCTGGAGCCGGATCAGTTGGCGGCGGGTTACGTATTGAGCTGCCAGTCGTGGCCGCGCGGTGATGGCGTGGTGTTGGACTTTGACGTATAGGAGCCGGTAATGGAAACCCCTTTGATCCTGCAGCAACAGCGGCAGCGCGTGGTGACCCTGACGCTGCATCGCCCGGAGGCGCGTAACGCCCTGAGCACTCCCTGCCTGGAACAGCTGGTGTATCGGCTGGAACAGGCCGATGCCGACGCAGGCGTGGGCGCGGTGGTGATTGCCGGTGCCGCGCGCTTCTTTGCTGCGGGTGCCGATCTGCGGGAACTGCAACAGCAGGATCTGCCCGCTGCACTGGCGGATCGCCGCCCGTTGTTGTGGCAGCGGCTGGCACAGTTCAGTAAACCGCTGCTGGCGGCGGTGAACGGCTACGCGCTCGGTGCCGGTTGCGAACTGGCGCTGGCTTGCGACCTCATTATCTGCGGCGAAAGCGCCCGCTTTGGCCTGCCGGAAATTACCCTCGGCCTGATGCCGGGGGCGGGAGGCACTCAACGCTTGATTCGCTGCGTAGGGAAATCCCTGGCCAGCCAGATGGTGTTGACCGGCGAAGCCATCAACGCCGCCCGCGCGCTGCAAGCCGGGCTGGTCAGTGAAGTGTGCGTCGACGCACTGACGCTGGAACGCACTCAGCAGATCGCCGAACGCATCAGCTTGCAGGCCCCGCTGGCGCTGCGAGCCGCCAAACTGGCGTTGAAACAGGCGGAAGAAGCCGGCCTCAGCCAGGGGCTGGCCTTTGAGCGCCAGCAGTTTGTCGCACTGGCCGCCACCGACGATCGTCGTGAAGGCATCGCCGCCTTCTTCGAAAAACGTACGCCAAACTATCAGGGGCGCTGATTTATGGATAACGCATTGATTCTCACCCACCTCGACGCCGGGGTGCTGACCCTGACCCTCAACCGGCCGGATCGGCTGAACAGTTTTAACGACGAGATGCACCGCCAGCTCAGCGAGGCGCTGACCCGTGCCGAACGTGACGACGAGGTGCGCTGCTTGCTGATTACCGGTGCCGGACGCGGTTTTTGCGCCGGGCAAGACCTGAACGATCGCAACGTCAGCGTTGAGCAACAGGCGCCGGACCTCGGCCTGTCGGTCGAACGTTTTTATAACCCGCTGATCCGCCGCCTGACCGCATTGCCCAAACCTGTGGTGTGCGCCGTCAACGGCGTGGCGGCGGGTGCCGGGGCCGCGCTGGCGCTGGCCTGCGATATCGTGATCGCCGCCGACAACGCCAGCTTTATCCAGTCGTTCTGCCGCCTGGGGCTGGTGCCGGACTCCGGCGGCAGCTGGTTCCTGCCGCGTCTGGCGGGCCATGCCCGCGCCATGGGCATGGCGCTGCTCGGCGACAAGGTCAGCGCACAGCAGGCGTTGGAATGGGGCATGATCTGGCAGGTGGTGGCCGCAGGCGAATTGACCGACCATACGCAAGCGCTGGCGCGGCATCTGGCCACCCAGCCGACCTACGGGCTGGGGTTGATTAAAAAAGCCCTCTACAGTTCGGCGACCAACAGCCTCGATCAACAGCTCGATCTGGAGCGCGATCTTCAGCGCCTCGGTGGCCGCAGCGACGATTATCGTGAAGGCGTCAGCGCCTTCTTCGCCAAACGCACACCCAATTTCAGCGGGAAATAATCATGAGCCTGCCGAACTTCAACACGACCGTGGCAGTGATTGGCGCGGGCACCATGGGCATCGGCATTGCCCAAGTAGCGGCCCATGCCGGGCATCAGGTAAAGCTGTTTGATATCGCCGCAACCGCCGCCCAAAACGCGCGGAGTGCCTTGGGCATGCGGTTGCGCCGGCGCGCTGCGGCCGGCAAGGCCGACGCCGATGCCACCGAGGCGTTGCTGGCACGCATCCAGCCGGTAGATACGCTTGCTCAACTGGCCGATAGCGCACTGATCATTGAAGCGGTAGCAGAAAAACTGACGATCAAACAAAGCCTGTTTCGTGAGCTGGAAGCTCTGTGTTCACCCGCCACGCTGTTCGCCAGCAATACCTCCTCACTGTCGATTACCGCCATCGGGGGGGCGCTGCGGCATCCGCAACGCCTGGCCGGGTTGCACTTCTTTAACCCGGCACCGTTGATGAAACTGGTGGAGATCGTCAGTGGGCTGGACACCAGCGCCGACACCGTCGCCACCCTGCAAACGCTGGCCCGGCAATGGGGCAAACAGAGTGTGCTGTGCCGTTCCACGCCGGGGTTTATCGTTAACCGCGTGGCGCGGCCTTTTTACGCCGAAACCCTGCGCGCGCTGGAAGAACAGGTGGCCGACGTCGCCACGCTCGATGCGGTGATGCGCGATGCCGGCGGTTTCGCCATGGGGCCGCTGCAACTGACCGATCTGATTGGCCAGGATATTAATTACGCCGTCACCGAGTCGGTGTTTCAGGCCTTTTTCCAGGATTCGCGCTTTACGCCGTCGCTGGTACAGCAAGAGCTGGTGGCAGCCGGGCGCCTGGGCCGTAAAAGCGGCTGCGGTTTTTATCGTTATGATGGCGAACAAGCGTCGCCGACCGCCATCTGCCTGCCCCTCTCACAGGCGGAGCCGCCACGCAGCATCCAACTGCACGGCGACGAAGCGGGCGTGCAGTTTTTGGCCGGATTGCTGACGGGAAATGCGGAGGCGATCATACAACCTGGACAGACCAGCGCCTTTGCCCGGATCGACGAAGTTACATTTATGTTAACAAGTGGTAAAACAGCCAGCCAGGTTGCCAAAGAGACCGGAACCCCCGTGGTGCTGTTTGATCTGTCCGCCAATTATTCGCAAGCCCCCTGCGTCGCCATCAGCTGCGCAACGCAAAACGCCGCACAACACAACGATAAAGTGGTGCACCTGCTGCAATCCCTCGGTAAGCAGGTCATTTTACTGCCGGACTACCCTGGCCTGTTGGTGATGCGCACCCTCGCCATGCTGACCAACGAAGCACTCGACGTGGTGAACAAAGGCGTTGCCAGCGCCGAAGATACCGACAGCGCCCTGCGCTGCGGCGTCAACTACCCGCGCGGCCCGCTGGAATGGGGCGCCGCGCTCGGCTGGGGGCATATCCTCGCCACGTTGGAAAACCTGCATCGCCACTACGGCGAGCCGCGCTATCGGCCAATGCCGTTGCTGCGCCACTACGCTTCCCTCTCTTCAGGAGACGAATGATGAACGCCAATACGCCCCATGCGCTGGCGCAGCGCTGCGCCGAACAGATGTTTCAACAAGATACCTGCGCGCAGGCGATGGGTATGCGGGTAGATGAAGTCGACGCCGGTTTCGCCAGGGTCAGCATGACCGTCGGCCCGCAGATGCTTAACGGCCACCGAACCTGCCACGGCGGCCAGCTGTTCAGCCTGGCCGATACCGCTTTCGCCTATGCCTGCAACAGCCAGGGGCTGGCGGCGGTGGCCTCCGGTTGCAGCATAGATTTTATCCGCCCGGCGCTGGCGGGCGATCGTCTCACCGCCAGCGCCGAGCTGCGCCATCAGGGCAAAACCACCGGGCTGTATGACGTAGAGATAGTCAACCAACGGGGCAAAACCGTCGCCTGGTTCCGCGGCCGCGCGCACCGCCTCGGCCACACTGTTTTAGAGGAGCAGCCATGAGTCAGGCATTTATTTGCGACGGCGTCCGCACGCCGATTGGCCGCTATGGCGGCGCATTGGCTCAGGTACGTGCCGACGATCTGGCGGCGCTGCCGCTGCGTGCCCTGTTGGAACGCCATCCCCAGGTGGACTGGTCGCAACTGGACGATGTGATCCTCGGCTGCGCCAATCAGGCCGGAGAAGACAACCGCAATCTGGCGCGCATGGCGGCGCTGTTGGCGGGCGTGCCGGTCACGGTTTCCGGCACCACCGTCAACCGCCTGTGCGGCTCGGGGTTAGATGCGCTGGCGATGGCGGCGCGCAGCATCAAGGCAGGCGAAGCCGGGTTGGTGCTGGCCGGGGGGGCGGAATCCATGACCCGCGCCCCGCTGGTCATGGGCAAGGCCGACAGTGCCTTCAGCCGTCAGGCGCAGCTGCATGACACCACCCTGGGCTGGCGCTTTATCAACCCGCTGATGCAGGCAGGGTTCGGCACTGACTCCATGCCGGAAACCGCCGAAAACGTCGCGGCGCAGTTCAAAATCAGCCGCGCCGATCAGGACGCCTTTGCGTTGCGCAGCCAGCAGCGTGCCGCCCGAGCGCAGGCATCGGGAATATTGGCGCAGGAGATCGTACCGGTCAGCCTTCCCGACAAAAAAGGGGCGGTAACGCTGTTCAGCCAGGACGAGCACCCGCGCGCCGATACCCGGCTGGAACAGTTGCAGGTGCTGAAAACCCCGTTCCGCCAACCCGGTACCGTGACCGCCGGTAACGCCTCCGGCTTGAATGATGGCGCAGCGGCACTGATTGTCGCCTCCGAGGCCATGGCCGTTCGCCAGGGGTTAACGCCACGCGCACGCATTGTCGCCACCGCCACCTGCGGTGTTGAGCCGCGCCTGATGGGCATTGGCCCCCTGCCGGCCACCCGCAAGGTGCTGGAAATCGCCGGACTGAGTCTGGCGCAAATGGATGTTATCGAACTGAACGAGGCGTTTGCCGCACAGGCGCTGGCCGTGCTGCGCCAACTTGGCCTGCCCGATGACGCCCCGCAGGTAAACCCCAACGGCGGCGCGATTGCCCTTGGGCATCCGCTGGGCATGAGCGGCGCGCGTCTGGCGCTGGCCGCCCTGTTTGAACTGGAACGGCGCTCCGGCCGCTACGCGCTTTGCACTCTGTGCATCGGCGTCGGCCAGGGGATTGCTATGATCATTGAACGGGTATGACTCTCCGAGGCTAACTATGACAACCCTTACACGGCCACTCGACACCATTGAGTTCGCCTCGCGCGATGAAATAGAAGCGCTGCAGCTGGAACGCCTGAAATGGACTCTGCATCACGCCTACAACAACGTGCCGATGTATAAACGCAAGTTCGATCGGGCTGGCATACACCCCGACGATCTCAAGCAACTGAGCGATTTGTCGCGCTTCCCCTATACCACCAAGCAGGATCTGCGCGACAACTACCCGTTTGACACCTTTGCCGTTCCGATGGAACAGGTGGTGCGCATTCACGCCTCGTCGGGCACCACCGGGCGACCGACGGTAGTCGGCTATACCCAACGGGATATCGATAACTGGGCCGATATCGTCGCCCGCAGCCTGCGTGCCGCCGGCGCCACCGCCAAAGACAAGGTGCATGTGGCCTACGGCTATGGCCTGTTCACCGGCGGTCTGGGCGCTCATTACGGCGCAGAGCGGCTCGGGGCGACGGTGATCCCGGTATCCGGCGGGCAGACCGAAAGGCAGGCACAGCTGATCCTCGATTTCAAACCCGATGTCATTATGGTGACGCCATCTTATTGTCTGACTCTGATCGACGAACTGGAACGCAAAATGGGCGGCGATGCCCGCAGTTGTTCACTGCGCCTCGGGGTGTTCGGTGCCGAACCCTGGACCGAGGCATTGCGCCACGAGATTGAGTCCCGCCTGGGCATCAAGGCGCTGGATATTTATGGACTGTCCGAAGTGATGGGGCCAGGCGTTGCGATGGAGTGCGCCGAAAGCGGCGGCGGCTCGACCATCTGGGAAGACCACTTCTTGCCGGAGATCATCTGCCCGGACAGCGGTGAAGTCCTGCCGGACGGCCAGCACGGCGAACTGGTGTTCACCACCCTGACCAAAGAGGCGCTGCCGGTGATCCGCTACCGCACCCGCGATCTCACCTGCCTGCTGCCGGGCGATGCGCGCCAGATGCGGCGCATGGGGAAAATCACCGGCCGTTCGGACGACATGCTGATCATTCGCGGCGTCAACGTGTTCCCGTCGCAGGTCGAAGAGCAGATTATGCAGTTCGAACAGCTGTCGCCGCACTACCAACTGCAGGTCAGCCGCAGCGGGCATCTGGATACCCTGGCGGTGCGCGTTGAGCTGAAAGAGTCGGCGCTTGGCCTCAGCCACCAGCAGCGCTGCGATATCTGCCACCAGTTGCGTCACCACATCAAATCGATTATCGGCGTCAGCACCGACGTCAGCATCGCCAACTGCGGCGACATTCCTCGTTCGGAAGGCAAGGCCCAACGCGTGGTCGATCTGCGGCCACGCTAATTCAGCCGGCGTCACGGATGACGCCTCAATAAACTGTGTTAATGTTGTGTCTCATCGACGGCTAACCCATGGAAAAATATGGAACATAAACTGGATGAGTTTATCCGCCATGCTGTAGACGCCCAGCCGATCAGCGGCACTTCACTGATTATCTCCCTGTATGGCGATGCGCTCAGCCATCGCGGTGGCGAAGTGTGGCTCGGCAGTCTGAGCGCGTTGCTGGAGGCGCTCGGTTTCGGCGATCGCTTCGTGCGTACCTCGGTGTTTCGTCTGCAAAAAGAGGGCTGGCTGGCGGTGGAAAAAATCGGCCGTCGCAGCTTCTATCGGGTGACCGATCAGGGCATGCGCCAGTTCCGCCATGCCGAGTCGAAAATCTATCTCAGCGAACCGCCGGCCTGGGACGGCAAGTGGGATTTATTGCTGCTGGAAAGCGCGGACAAAAGCGAGCGAGCACGGCTGAAAAAAGAGCTGGGCTGGCTGGGGTTCGGCCAGATCGCCAACAATCTGATGGCGGCACCCACTCATGCGCAAACCGACGTGACGGCCCTGCTCGGCGAGCTTGATGCCGGCGAGCAGGTTATCTATTTCCGCGCCGACTACCCGTACAACCGTTCCGAACATACCCTGCAACAGCTGGTGGCCACCTGTTGGTCGCTGGCTGACGTAGCTGCGGGTTATCACGAGTTTATCGTCTCTTTCCGCCCGCTGATGCAACTGCTGCGCGAAGCCGACGACGCCCTGTTGACGCCCCAGCGTTGCTTCCAGATTAAGCTATTATTGATCCACTTCTTCCGGCGCGTGGCGCTGAAAGATCCGCTGTTGCCGGACGCCTTGCTGCCGGCGCAATGGGAGGGGCAGATCGCCCGCAATTTGTGCATCAATATTTATCAGCGGGTAGACCGCGCCGCAACCGACTATGTCAGCGCACTGGCGGAAACCACTATCGGAGCCCTGCCCGCCCCGGCTGCAGGCTATTACCGGCGCTTCGGCGGCCTGCCGCGCGATACTCTCAAGGAGATTTAGCTATGCCCGTGTATCAGATTGACGGCCTGACGCCGGTGGTAGACCCGAGCAGCTATGTGCACCCGACGGCGGTGCTGATTGGCGACGTGATTATCGGCAAGCAGGTCTACATCGGCCCGAACGCCAGCCTGCGCGGCGATTTTGGCCGGCTGGTTATCTGCGACGGCGCCAACATTCAGGACAACTGCGTGATGCACGGCTTTCCGCAGCAGGACACCGTGGTGGAGGAAGACGGCCATATCGGCCACGGCGCCATCCTGCACGGTTGCCGCATCCGCCGTAACGCCATGGTCGGCATGAACGCGGTGATCATGGACGGCGCAGAGATTGGCGAGAACAGCATCGTCGGCGCAATGGCTTTCGTGAAGGCGGCCGCGGTGATTGAGGCCAACAAACTGGTGGTCGGCAGCCCGGCGCGAGTGCTGCGTGACCTGACCGAGCAAGAGCTGGCGTGGAAAGTGACCGGCACCCGCGAATATCATGATCTGGTGCTGCGCTGCAAATCCACGCTGAACGAAGTCGAACCGCTGGCCGAAGTGGAGCCAGGCCGGCAGCGCCTGAGTTTTGGCGATCACCTGATCCCGAAAAACCGGCTTTAAACGAGATTCGCTACCGCATTCCGATCAAAAGTGGTTTACAGTTAATACCCTGTATCGCCACTTGCTCCTGGACCGGAATCCATGCCAAGAACCGCCAAAACCGTTGAAATCCCCGCGATCGGCGAACTTGACCGACATGCGGGGCAACTCAGTGTCCAGCTTGCCCAAGCGCTGCGGGCCGCCATTCATAAAGGCGAGCTGAAAGCAGGCGATCCGTTGCCCTCGACGCGGGTACTGTCAGGTGCATTGCAACTTGCCAGAGGAACGGTGCTGGCCGCCTTTGAGCAGCTAACCGCCGAAGGGTTTCTGGAGGCGTACCCCGGATCGGGCACCCGCGTGGCGATGGCGCTCAACCGCAAAACCCCTCCACCAGCCAAAAACCCGGAGGCCTGCGACATTCCCATGACCGCCCAGGCACAGGCGCTGGCGCAATTTGCCACCCAACGCGCCCCCCTGCCGCCCGTCCCTTTCACCGTCTCGGTACCGATCAATGATACTGCCCCCGATGACGTCTGGCGCCGGCTCGGCAACCGGATCCGCGCCCGGGGGCCTGGTGCCCCATCAGGCTACGGTGATCCTCTTGGCGAGTTGCCGCTGCGCAAAGCGATCTGCGAATATGTGCGTAAATCGCGTTCGGTGCTCTGTACGCCAGCACAGGTGATCATCACCTCCGGAACCCAGCAGGGGCTTTATCTCGCCACGCAAATATTACTGGACGCCGGTGATACCGCCTGGGTGGAAAACCCCGCCTATCGCGGTATTACCGCTATTTTTGACAACCTGCTCAGGGACCGACACATGGCGCGGGTGCCGGTCGATGACCAAGGTCTAGACGTGGCGGCGGGCCGGGAGATCGCGCCGCAGGCCAGGGCCGTCTTTGTCACCCCGTCTCATCAATACCCGCTGTGCATGCCGATGAGCATGTCGCGCAGGCTTGAACTGCTGGCATGGGCGAAAGAGCAAAAAGCCTGGATTGTCGAAGACGATTACGACAGTGAAATGCGCTACGCCGGTCACCCTTTTCCCTCTCTGCAAGGGTTGGATCCCGCGAGAGTCATTTATCTCGGCACCTTCAGCAAAATCCTGTTCCCGTCATTGCGGCTGGGTTACGCCATTGTCCCCGAACCGCTGGTGGATGCCTTCTGCGGTGCGCGAGTGCTGATGGACCGCCACCCGCCCACCGCCGACCAGCACGTACTGGCCAGCTTTATGGCGCTGGGGCATCTGGATCGCCATATACGCAGAATGCGCGGCGTCTATGCGGAAAAGCGACGTGTGCTGACCGAAGCCGTCAACGCGCATATTTCGCCGCAGCTTGCCGCTTTGCTCCCCAGTGACCAGGGTATGCACCGGGTATTGTGGTTGAAAGCGGGCCTGGACGACCAGCGGGTGGCCGCCGGCGCCGCCGAAGCCGGAGTAGCGGTCAGCGCGCTGTCGCCGATGTACGCCTCTGGCCGCGGAAAAAGCGGGTTGATCCTGGGGCTGGGAGGTTACGACGACGAGGCTATTCACCGCGCCGCCCAAAAGTTGAATCGGGTAATCTTATCGCTGGCAGGCTGACTCTGCCGGGTTTAGCGCGAAAAACGCTTGGCGCCGAACACGCAAGCCACGACGCCGGCCATCACCGCGATCATCGAAGGCTGGACGGTTTCATGCAGTACCAGCCCCGCCAACGCCAAGCCAAAGAACGGCTGCAGCAATTGCAGTTGCCCCACCGCGGCAATACCGCCCTGCGCCAGGCCGCGATACCAGAAAATAAAACCTATCCACATGCTGAACAGCGAAATATAGCCCAGCGAGAACCAGGCCCCGGCGCTTACCCCTGTCCAGGCTGTCGGCGCCGCCCAGGCCGCGACCGCCGCCGCCAACGGCAACGCGATCACCAGCGCCCACGAGATCACCTGCCAGCCGCCAAGCCGGCGGGACAGCACCGCCCCTTCGGCGTAGCCCAATCCGCAAAGCAGCACCGCGACCACCATCAGCGCGTCTCCTGTCCAGGAACCGCCTGCCCCCTGGCTCAGTGCGAAAGCGCCGACCAACAGAGCGCCTGTCATCGAAAAGACCCAGAAGATCGCCCTCGGGCGCTCCCCGCCGCGCAAAACGCCGAAACAGGCCGTCGCCAGCGGCAGCAGGCCAATGTAAACCAGCGAATGCGCCGAGGTGGTGTGTTGCAACGCTAACGCCGTCAGCAGCGGAAAACCGATCACCACCCCGACGGCGACAAAAATCAGCGGCGCGATATCAGCGCGCCGTGGCCAACGTTGGCGCATCAACAGCAGCGCGCTCAGGGCCAGCAGCGCTGCAATCGTCGCCCTCATCGCCGTCAGGAATACCGGATCAAACTCCTGCACCGCCACACGAGTCGCGGGCAAAGAACCGCTGAAAATCAACATGCCCAAAAAGCCGTTGATCCAGCCCTGCGCCGAACGCGTAGCGCCCGTATGCCCCACGCCAACGTTAACCCCGTTTTTTGCTGTCTGACTTGCCATTCCAATAAGGCTCCACACGCTTCAAAGAGGGTTGATTCTCCAGATAAAGTGGTTTATTTCCAGAGCCAGATAGACACATTTTCAGTAAACCGGTTTACTCCGCGCCCGTCGTTTCCACCCGGACCGGCGTGGGCTGGTGACGGCTATAGAGGAAATAGACCGCCACCAGCAGCAGGGTGAACGGAATGCCAAACCACAGCGTCATTTTGAAAAATTCGGTGAATGCGGTGGAGATCAGCAACGCAGCCATCAACCCGGCCCCCGCCAGCGTGGTATACGGGAACCCCCACATACGGAATTTCAGGTGGGTTTTGCGGTGCTGGCGGCGGAAAAACAGATGAGTGACGAAGATCATCAACCAGGTAAAGCAGGCGCCATACACCGAGATAGACATCATGGCGGCGAACGATTTCTCCGGATAAACCAGGCTCAGCACGATCGACACCACAATGCCGATGCACGACATTGCCAGCGCGCTCACCGGTATGCCGCGTTGGCTGACGCGGCCCAGCGCAGCGGGAGCCTGCCCGGCGCGGGAAAGTGAAAACATCATGCGGGTGGTGATGTATAGCTGGCTGTTCATCGCCGACAGCGCGGCCACCAGCACGATGAAGTTGAAAATGCCGGCTGCGGCGGGCAGATGGATCACGTTCATCGCCACCAGGAACGGGCTTTCGCCGGTACCGGACTGCCGCCAGGGCACGATCGCCAACATCAGCGCAATCGACAGCATGTAAAAGATAAACAACCGTAAAATAGTGCCCTTGAAGGCGGTTTTGACCGCAATCACCGGGTTTTTGGCCTCACCGGCGGCCACCGCAATCATCTCAATGCTCAGATAACTGAAAATGGAGACGATCACCGCGAACCACATGCCTTTGACGCCAAAGGGGAAGAAGCCGCCGTTGTCGGTAAAGTTTTTAAAGCCAAAGGCCGGATTGGCGGAAAATGCCAAGATGCCGATGCCAATGGCGATAAAGGCCGCAATCGCCACCACCTTGATGGTCGACAGCGCGTACTCCACCTGACCGAACGACTTTACGCCAATCACATTGATGGCGATCACCGCCGCAGAAAACAGCAGCACCCAGGGCCAGATTGGCGTGCCGGGGAACCAGAACTGCATGTACATACCGATGGCGGTAACTTCGGTGCCTACCGCCAGCACCACGCAAGACCAATAAGAGTAGCGCACCAGAAAACCGAACAGTGGGCTGATATAAAACTCGGCGTAGTCGCCAAAAGAACCGGGCGTCGGGTGTTCGGAAGTCATCTCCGCCAGGCATCCCATCAGCAATAAAGCCACCACGCCACCGATAAAATAGCTCAGCAATACGCTGGGGCCGGCCATTTGTATGGCGTAAGCGCTACCGAGAAACAGCCCGGTACCGATCGCACCGCCTATCGCCAGCATCGACATCTGCCCGGCGGTGAGCTGCTTTTTCAACCCGCCCTGCCGCCGGGCTATTTCGTCAAAACCTTTCATCTCTTTCATGGCAATGTCCTACCTTGTTCACACAGCGCGGGTGACGTCCAGAATGGCGGCAGTAACGTAATCGACATTATTTTGGTTCAGGCCAGGCAGACACATGCGGCCGGGCGCGACCAGATAAATGGCATACTCTTGCCGCAGCCGGGCGAGTTGCTGTTGGTTCAGCCCGGTATAGCTGAACATGCCTTTCTGATCGCGGATGCGGCGGTGATCCAGCCGCGAACCGCCCTGCTCCAGCCCTGCGGCCAGAATTTGGCGCATCTGCTTAATGCGCTGGCGCATACCGGCCAGTTCACTTTCCCACTGGTGTCGCAGCGCTGCGTCCGCCAACAGGGTCTCCACAATCCGGCTGCCGTGGGTCGGCGGGCAGGAGTAGCTGCGGCGGATCAGCGTTTTCAAAGCGCCCTTCACGTTCACCGCGCTTTGCGGGCTGCCACAGCGCACCGACAAGCCCCCCAACCGCTGGCCGTACAGCGCGACATTTTTAGAAAACGAGTTGGCGACCAAAAATTCCAGATCGGTTTTCAGCGTCTCATGCAACGCAAAACCGTCTTCTGCCAGGCCGTCGCCAAACCCCTGATAGGCGATATCGAAGAACGGCAGCAGGCGCCGGCGTTGCAGCACTTCGATCGTGGCGCGCCACTGCGCCTGAGTGAGATCGGTGCCGGTCGGGTTGTGGCAACATGGGTGCAGCAGCACCACGCTGCCTTCCGGCAGGCTGGCGAGCGTATCGAGCATGGCGTCAAAACGCAGGCCGCCGGTGGCCTCATCAAAGTACGGATAGGTGTGAACCTTCAGCCCGGCGCCTTCGAAGATGGCCCAATGGTTGGCCCAGGTGGGATCAGACACCCAGATATCGCGCCGGGACAAATAGTGATGGATAAAATCTGCCGCCAGTTTCAACGCGCCGGAGCCGCCGAGGGTCTGTACCGTGGCGATAGCGGAGGTATCCTGTTCGCCAAACAGCAAGCTTTGCACCTGTTGGGTAAACAGCGGCGAACCTTCTATCGGTGGGTAACCGTGGGGACTTCGCTGTTCAAGCAAGCGCCGTTCGGCCGCTTCAACCGCCTGCATCAGCGGGATCCTGCCTTGCCGGTCATAATAAAGACCAATACCCAAATTCACTTTCTGCGTATTGTCATCCTGTAAATAAGCTTCCATCAACGACATAATAGGATCGGGCGCAGACGCGCCGATATGATTAAACATAGCGATTCCTTAATTCATTATTTAATGAACTTTCAGGTGAAGACGATAATTAAATAAGGCTCAAGCCATGGCGCTGACGGTTATTTCTATTTTCATTCCCGGCACCACCAATTTATCGACAATAACGGTTGAACGATTGGGATAAGGATAATTAAAGTATTTTTTATAAATCTCATCGAGTAATTTAACGTCATTCACATCGGTGAGATACACAATCACCTGCAATACGTTATCGCTGTGGCTATTGGCCGCCTTCAGCGTTTGCGCCAGATTATCGAACGTCAGAGTAATCTGGCTTTCAGACGCCCCGGTTTCAATACTGCCGTCAGGCCTGACCGGGCCGTGGGCGGTGAACAACATGCCCCCGCCTTTGGTAGCCCAGGAAAAGGGTTGCCCAATCTCCGGCAGGCCGGTATCAATGATGCTGCGCATGGCTTATTTCCCCGTGGTGATTAGCTGCCGGATCAGCGCACCGTCAACGGCGAACAGCGCATCCAGCACGTTGTAATGATTGGCTCCCGCTACGGCAACCAGTTCAGCCGGCAGATTTTTCTCCCGCAGCGCGGCGTAATAATGAAGCGACTGCCCCATCAGCTCCGGCAGCTCTGCTGCGCCGTAAAACAGCGTCGTGGGTTTTAAGTGTTCAGGGATATGGCGAGCCGGACTCAGCTGCGCGATTTGCCGCCGGGTCAGTTGCAATTGCCGGTTTACGTAAGTGCTTAACAGCGGTTCCAGTTCAAAAATGCCGCTGATGGACAATACCGCGTCAACAACGGCATGCTGCTGCCAATAACTGGCCAGATGCCCGCCGGCGGAATGGCCGCACAAATAGACCGGCGCGTTTTTTTGCGGTGCCAGCCGCAGTTCAATGGCATCCAGCGCCGCGCCGATTTGCCGGCAAATATCGTCCAATGTGGCCACCGGCGCCAACGTATATTCCAGCAACACCACATCAAAGCCCAGGGCCAACGGCACCTCGGCAATAAAAGCGAAGTCGTCTTTACGGCAAAATTGCCAATAACCGCCGTGAATAAATATTAATGTTCCTTTAGAGGGCGCATCAGAATATAACCAATCAAAAACTTCCCGTTCCGAATAACCATAAGAAATATCAAGTTCGCTGCGTACTTGCTGATAAACGTCCTGACTGCGGGTTTGAAATGAGCTCAGGATCTCATTTTCATTGTCTACCGTCGAACCGTTATCATAACTTCCCGGGACAAGTTTCATATATTAAACTTCGTTTATTATTTAAGATATGCGTTAACTATTAGCACCGGCCAAAATATTGTCAAGAAGGGAACCGCAGCAATGCGTGCGCGGTAAAATAAATCTTATTTTTGCGCCAAATAAGTTTAACCAGTGAAACTTATCGGTATTGATTTACCGGTTTATACCGGCTGAATTTGCGCCAACCGGCTTAATTCTTGCCAGGCGTAGTCCCAGAAGGTGCGCACCTTCAGCGGCATGCGCTGTACGTTCTGCGCCACCAGCTGCACCGGCATCGGCAAGGGTTCATACGCCGGCAGCAAACGTACCAGCGTGCCCGCCGCCAGATCGTCCGCCACCTGGTACGACAATAATCGGGCGATGCCCTTGCCCGCCCGCACCGCCAGCAGTTGGGTTTCCACTTCGTTGATCAACAGCCGGGGCGTCAGCCGCACCCGCTCGCCATTTTCCTGCGGACCAAAACGCCATTCGCGCAGCGACGCGCGTTGAGTGCCGACGATGGTATCGTGATCGGTCAACTGCGCCGGGTGTTGCGGTTCGCCGCGCCGCGCCAGATAAGCCGGGCTGGCGACCGTGACCCGCGACACCTGCCCCAACCGGCGCGCCACCCGGGAAGAGTCCTGCTGATGACCAATGCGCACCGCCACATCCAGCCCTTCGTCGATCAAGTCCAGGTTGCGATCGTTGAGCACCATTTCAATCTGCATCTGCGGATAGCGGTCAAGAAACGCCATTACCAGCGGCGCAACGTGTTTGCGCCCAAACTGCACCGGCGAGGTAATGCGCAACATGCCGGAGAGCTGGCTGTCCGCCGTGTCCAGCACCGCCGAGTCATAGTCATGCAGCAGCAGGCGCGCACGCTCCGCCAGCCGCAAACCCGCCTCGGTAGGTGCCAGCCGCCGGGTGGTGCGCTCCACCAACCGGGTGCCGAAGCGCTGCTCCAGCGAAGCTATGGCACGGGTGATCGCCGGCGCGGAACGCCGCAGCTTGCGCCCAGCCGCAGCCAGGCTGCCGTGCTGAATCACCGCCACAAAGATAGCCAGTTCGTCCAACCGATCCATAGATTCTTCCAAAAAGTGAAATTATCAATTTCTACATTGCCGGATTCCGCTCGCTGCCCGCAAGAGTATGCTGATAAAAATTATTCAGGAGCCTCATCATGCAAACCCTCAAACTGTACGGTACCCCGCTTTCCGGCCACGTTCATCGCGTGGCGTTACTGCTGCGCATGCTTGACCTGCCCTACGAATTTATCGAGGCTCCCGCCGGCGTGCGCCAGAGCGAGGCTTTCCGCCGCCTCAATCCACTCGGCCAAATCCCGGTGCTGGTGGACGGCGATTTGGCACTCGCCGACAGCAACGCCATTTTGGTGTATCTGGTCAAACGCTACGCGCCGGGCAGCCACTGGCTACCGGAAACGCCGCAGGCTTCGGCGCAGGTGCAAGAGTGGTTATCCAAAGCCGCCGGAGAGGTGCGCTACGGCCCGGCTTCCAGCAGGCTAATCGCCCAGTTTTCCGCTCCGGAGGATTATCAGGCTTCGCTGGCGATCGCGGCCCGCTTCCTGCCGCAGATGGAACAGCATCTGGCGGAACGTGATTTTCTGGCGACGGAACACGCCACCATCGGTGATTTGGCTTGCTACAGTTACGTGGCAGTAGCGCCGGAAGGCGGCATCTCGCTGGCACCTTTTCCGGCCATCCGGCGTTGGGTAGATCGCATCGCCGCGCTGCCCGGTTTCTTCGCCATGCCGGCGCTGCCGGAACCCACCGGGAGGTAACGCTGATGAGACAGCCACTGTTCCACCCCGACGAACTGCGGGCCCAGGCATTGGCCGGTTTTGACCGCGTGGGCGCGGGTATTTATGCCGCCATGCCCGACCAGCATCGGGAATTCTTCGCCGCGCTGCCTTACCTGTTCGTCGCCACGCTGGACGATCAGGGCTGGCCAGTGGCCACGCTGTTCAGCGGTCCGCCCGGTTTCTTGCGCACGCCGGATGACAGCCACCTGCGCATCAGCGCACCGCGCCGCAACGACGATCCGGCGCAGGCCGCATTGCAAAGCGGCAAACTGGTTGGCGCCTTGGGACTGGATTTCAGCAATCGCAGGCGCAATCGGGCCAACGGCGTGATTGGCCGCACCGACAAGAACCGCATTGAAATCGAGGTCCGGCAAAGCTTCGGCAACTGCCCGCAATATATTCAGCGACGCGAGCTTTACCCGGTAGCCGGCACTCCGGCGCCGATTGAATATCTCCCGACGCTGGATGCTGCGGCGCAGGCGCTGATCCGCCGGGCAGACACCTTTTTCGTCGCCAGTTGCGCCCACGCCGGGCTGGCGCAGGGCGGCGTGGATATATCGCACCGGGGCGGCAAACCGGGGTTTATCCATCTGGCGGACAACAGCCTGTGGATCCCGGACTTTCGCGGCAACCGCTACATGAACACGCTGGGTAATCTATTGGCTGAGCCACGGGCGGCGCTGCTGTTTATCGATTTCGACAGCGGCGATATTTTGCATCTGCAAGGGGAAACGCAGATCCTCTGGCAAGCGGATATCGACCACCCGGTGGAGGGGGCGGAGCGCTACTGGCGATTTGATATGCGCAGGGCGTGGCGCTTCCCACAGGCTCTGCCCTGGCGCGGCCGCAACCTGGAATACTCCCCGTCCACGCTGAACACCGGGGTGTGGCAAGGGTAAATTGTCATAAAAAACCCCGCGTTGGCGGGGTCGGGGATATAAGGATTATACGCTGTGTTCCGCCATCGCGGTGGCCTGATAAAGCTGCCGAAAATAGCTCAGACGCTCGAAAAACAAACGGCTTTGCGATTCCGACATATTGCCGGCTACCTTGCCGGCATCGATTTCGCGCCCCTGCCACTCCATCAGCGCAATGCTGGAAGCGATAAAATCCATGTTGCTGCTGTAGGCCGCAAGGTGCCGACTCACTGAATTTACCATTCTGCACACTCCTTTTTGTTATCTCGAAAAGGGTCATATGCTTACTGAATTCAGTATCTCCCCGATGGCGAGTGTTTTTTGTACAGAAGGTGCGCATGGCGGCAAATGGATGCGGGAAAGTTTGCTAGGGTAAAGGGGAAGTGTTTGGGACAAACCACAGTGTGTTGAATTCTGAAAAGGAAGATAACCGATGAGCACGACCTTCTCCGCCACCCTCAAAGATCCCGCGCTGTTTCGCGAAGCAAACTACATCGATGGGCAATGGCTGCAGGCCAAAGACGGCCAGACCATCAAGATCCATAACCCGGCCACCGGCGAGTTAGTCGGCCAGGTACCGGCCTTCGGCGCCGAAGAAACCGCGCAGGCGATAGCCGCCGCCAAAAAAGCCCAGCCGGCCTGGCGCGCGCTGACCGCCAAAGAGCGTGCCGGCAAACTGCGCCGCCTGTTCGAACTGATGATGGAAAACCAGGACGATCTGGCACGCATCATGACCGCAGAACAGGGCAAACCCCTGGCAGAAAGCCGCGGTGAGATTGCCTATGCGGCTTCGTTTATCGAGTGGTTCGCCGAAGAGGGGAAACGCGTTTACGGCGACACCATTCCGCAAAACCTGCCAGGTCGGCGCATTATCGTGCAAAAAGAGCCCATAGGGGTATTCGCCGCCATTACGCCGTGGAATTTCCCGGCGGCGATGATCACCCGCAAGGCCGGCCCCGGCTGGGCCGCGGGCTGTACCGGGGTGATCCGCCCCGCCAGCCAGACCCCGTTCTCGGCGCTGGCGATTGCGGTACTGGCCGAACGCGCCGGTTTACCGGCGGGCGTTTGCAACGTGATTACCGGGCCCAGCAAGGCGATCGGCGGCGAACTGACCGCTAACCCGGACGTACGCAAGCTCTCCTTTACCGGCAGCACCGAGGTGGGCGCGCAGTTGCTGGCCCAGTGTGCGCCCACCATCAAAAAAACCAGCATGGAGTTGGGTGGCAATGCGCCCTTTATCGTGTTTGACGATGCCGATCTGGACGCCGCCGTCGCCGGGGCAGTAGCCTCAAAATACCGTAACGCCGGCCAGACCTGCGTGTGCACCAATCGTTTTCTGGTGCAAGAAGGCGTCTACGACGCTTTTGCGGAAAAGCTGAAAGCGGCAGTGGCGAAGCTGAAAGTAGGCAATGGTATGGACGAAGGCGTCACTATCGGCCCATTGATTAACCGGGAGGCGGTGGAGAAAGTCAGCGAGCATATCGCCGATGCCGTGAAGCGCGGTGCTTCGGTGTTGTTGGGTGGCCGGCCCCATGCGCTGGGCAATAACTTCTATACGCCGACCATCCTGACCGACGTACCGAGGCACGCCAAAATCTTCCATGAGGAAACCTTTGGTCCGGTGGCGCCCTTGATCCGTTTTGAGCATGAAGCCGAAGCCATCGCGTTGGCGAACGACACGCCGTTCGGCCTGGCCTCGTATTTCTACAGCCGCGATATCGGCCGGGTGATGCGCGTGGCCGAAGCGCTGGAATACGGCATTGTCGGCATCAATGAAGGGCTGATCTCCACCGAGGTCGCGCCCTTTGGCGGGGTTAAAAGCTCCGGCCTGGGGCGCGAAGGGTCGAAGTACGGCATCGAGGATTATCTCGAGATCAAATATCTGTGCCTTGGCGGGCTGGATATCTGAATCTGTCACCAGCCCCCGCATGGGGGCTGAACACTGGCTAATCTGCTGCCGTTTCTGCTACTTTGGATCGCCCATCAGGGGCTTACAAGGACTCTCACATGGAATTCTCCGCCGCCATTCCCATTATCCGTATCTTCTCGGTTGAAAAAGCCAAAGAGTTTTATCTGGATTTTCTCGGTTTCGCGCTGGATTGGGAGCACCGCTTTAGCGAGGACCTGCCGCTTTATGCCCAAATATCACGCTCCGGTCTGACCCTGCATCTCAGTGAGCATTACGGCGACGCTACGCCCGGCTCAGCGGTGTTTATTCCGACCCGCGATATCGATGCCCTGCATCGGGAGTTAATAGCGAAACAGTACCGTTACGCCCGTCCGGGGGTTGAAACCCTGGATTGGGGAAAACAGGTGAACCTCACCGATCCCTTCGGCAATTGCCTGCGTTTTTGCGAGCAAACTGACAATGCATAACCTCCGTTAAACACGCGTTTATCGCTTCGGCACGCAGGCAATCCCCGTTCTACGCCGCCGATCCTATTGCCGGTATTGCTCGTCGCTGACCTTCTCCATCCAGTCAACCGGGCTGCCGTTGAGGGATTCGGCAATGGCGATGTGGGTCATGGCGGTTTCGGGGGTAGCGCCGTGCCAGTGCTTGACGCCTTCGGGGATCCAAACGATATCGCCCTGATTCATCTCCTGGATCGGGTCGCCCCATACCTGGATCCAACCGCGCCCCTGGGTGACGATCAGCGTCTGCCCCAGCGGATGGGTATGCCAGGCGGTGCGGGCACCGGGTTCGAAGGTCACGGTGGCGCCGCCCACGCGGGCCGGTTCAGTACCGGCAAAAGGCGCATCAATCCGCACTTTGCCGGTAAAGTAATCCTCGGGACCCGGCCGGGATGGCAGGGAACCGCTGCGTTGAATTTTCACTTTTTCCTCCGTTTCGGCAATGGCTGCCGGTGCTGACATGGACAAGATAAGGGTAGACGCTGCGAGTAATCTCACTGGATGCTCCCGTCAAGATGGCGCGAAAGAGAAAGATAACGCCGCGCCGCCACCGGGACTAGATAGCAAAATACGCAAGGACCTATGAGTTGAATTCATGAGTGATCGGGTGTGGTAGCCTGGGCAAGCGTATAGAATGCCGCTATCAACCCCGCCTGAGTGAAGGTGCCGCATGTTAAAAGAAAACTTTAACGATTTGATTTCGTTCCTTGTCGTGGCGCGTGAACGCAGCTTCACCAAAGCGGCGGCCAAGCTCGGCGTTTCCCAATCGGCATTAAGCCATGCCATCAGGGGCCTGGAAGAGCGGCTAGAACTGCGGCTATTGACCCGCACCACGCGCAGCGTTGCCCCTACCGAAGCCGGCGAAAGGCTGGTCAACAGTATCGGCCCGCGTTTTGCGGAAATCGAAAACGAGCTGGACGCCTTAAGCGAAATGCGTGAACGGCCGGCGGGCAACATTCGCATCACAGCCGGGGAACATGCCGTCGACTCGGTGCTCTGGCCGATGCTGAGGTCATTTCTGGCCGACTATCCGGACATTAATGTCGAAATCACGGTCGATAACACCTTGACCGACATTGTCGCCGGCCGCTTTGATGCCGGTATTCGTTTGGGCGAACAGGTGGCCAAAGACATGATCGCCGTACGGATAGCGCCGGATATGCGCATGGTGCCGGTCGCTTCACCCGCTTATTTCGAGCGATACGGCATCCCGAATACGCCGCAGGCGTTGCAAAACCACCGCTGCATCAATATGCGCTTACCCACTATGGGCGGGCTTTACGCCTGGGAGTTTGCCAAAGACGGCCGTGAGATAAAAGTGCGCGTAGAGGGCCAGTTGATCTTTAACAGCCTGCGCCAACGCATTGACGCGGCGCTGCTCGGCTTCGGCATCGCCTTTGTGCCGGAGGATACCGTCACCGACGAGCTGGCCGGCGGCCGCTTAGTGAGTGTTCTCGATGAATGGTGCCCGCTTTTTCCCGGCTATTACCTCTATTACCCCAGCCGCAGGCAGCACACCACCGCCTTCGCCCTTTTTGTCGAAGCGTTGCGCTATCAGCGCTAATCGTTGGTAACCCGCCTGCCGACAAACGTGGCAGGCAGGATGTGATCAACGCCCGACGTTTTTTTGCAGATGCGCCGGATAACGCGCGCCCTGCACTTCAATGGCGGCAAGCGCCTCTTCGATACTGCTCAGTTCACCCGCCGCCAGCACGACCTCCGCCGCATCGAGGTTCTCGGTAAGGCGATGGCGTTTGGTGGTACCCGGGATCGGTACAATCCAGGGTTTCTGCGCCAGCAGCCAGGCCAGCGCAATCTGCGCCGGAGTCACGCCTTTTCGCCGGGCTATCTGCCCCAGCACGTCCACCAGCCTTTGGTTGGCTTTGCGCGCCTGGGCACTGAAGCGCGGCACGAGGTTGCGAAAATCGCTGCTGTCGAAGGTGGTGTTTTCATTGATGGTCCCGGTGAGGAAGCCTTTCCCCAGTGGGCTGAACGGCACAAAGCCGATGCCCAGCTCTTCCAGAGTCGGTAAAATATCCTGCTCCGGCTCGCGCCACCACAGCGAATACTCGCTCTGCAACGCCGCAACCGGCTGCACCGCATGGGCGCGACGGATAGTTTCCGCCCCGGCCTCCGACAGCCCGAAATGTTTTACCTTCCCTTCCCGGATCAGCGCCTTTACCGTGCCGGCGACGTCCTCAATCGGCACGTTGGGATCGACCCGATGCTGATAAAGCAGATCGATGGTCTCGATATTGAGACGTTTGAGCGATCCTTCCACCGCCTGGCGGATATGTTCAGGCCGGCTATTAAGCACCTGCCTGCCATCCGGCTGCGGCAGTTCAAAACCAAATTTGGTGGCGATCACCACCTGATCGCGCACCGGTGCCAGGGCTTCGCCCACCAGCGTCTCATTGGTAAACGGGCCATAGATCTCCGCCGTATCGAAAAAAGTCACACCCTGCTCCACGGCCGAGCGAATCAGGGCAATCGCCTGCTGCCTGTCGGTCGCCGGGCCGTAACCGAAACTCAGGCCCATGCAGCCCAGCCCTAACGCCGAGACGTCCAGACCGCCGTTGCCCAATTTGCGTGTTTGCATTTCATTCCTCCGGGTGAATCGCACTGGCCCCCGACGTGCTTGCCGGGGGCCGATTATCGTGTGATTACTGTAGAAGAGCGGGGTGGCGGTGACTATGGAGCAAATCCGCTTGAGTTTATGAGTTTGGCTCATGAATCAGACGGCGGTGCCCACCGTCGCCCTCATGGCATCATTGTCCGGCGTCAAGCCCCGCCTTTACATCGGGGCATTGACACCTGTTGGAAGCATCCGGATACTCTCGCACCGTTACCGGTAACAATGATCGGTTGACCAATGATAAAACCAAGACCAGGCGGCAGCCAAGGCTATCACCCGTGCCACCGTCTCCCTTTGGAGAAAGCAAAGCACCCGAAGGCTAAAGCGCGGGACAGGGTTTGTGTCACCCTGGTTTTTTAAGGAGAAACCGAGTGTTTTTTTTGATTTAGCTTAATCTCTAAATCGGGGACTTTTCATTTTTGGTAAGGATAATACTATGCAAAATAAAGCGTCATTGTCGCCGCTCGTCATCATAACGGCGCTGTTCGCCGTGTTGAGCGGGCTCTACCTGCTGGCCGGGGGCATCTGGTTGGCGAAGCTCGGCGGTTCGCTGTACTACATCATCGCCGGCGCGGTCTTGCTGGTAACGGCCTGGTTGCTGTTGCGCCGCCGTGCCACTGCGCTGTTGGTGTACGCCATCTTTCTGCTCGGTACCACGGTCTGGGCACTGTGGGAAGTCGGCCCGGATTTCTGGGCGCTGACGCCGCGCCTGGACGTCACCTTCTTCTTCGGCCTGTGGCTGGTGCTGCCCTTTATCTATCGTCGACTTATCGCCAACGGCAAGCTGGCGTATGGTGCGTTGAGCATCGCGTTGGTCATTACCGTGGGCGTTCTGGCCTATGCGGTGTTTAACGATCCGCAAGAGATCCACGGCACGCTTGAACCGGCGCAGGTCAAGGCCGAAACGGACGCGTCTGCCGCCGACTGGCCGGCTTATGGCCGCACGCAGGAAGGCACTCGCTATTCCCCGCTGAGCCAAATCAATGACAAAAACGTGGGTCAACTCAAGGAAGCCTGGACCTTCCAGACCGGCGATCTGAAAACCGCCAACGATCCGGGTGAAATCACCAACGAAGTCACCCCGATTAAAATCCGCGACACGCTTTATCTGTGTACGCCTCACCAGAAGCTGTTCGCGCTGGATGCCGCCACCGGTAAAGAGAAGTGGAAGTTCGACCCTCAGTTGAAATTCAACCCGACCTTCCAGCACATCACCTGCCGCGGCGTCTCTTACCATGAAACCACCGCAGCGGCCGGCGCAACGGCCGATGCCTCTCCGGCACAGTGCGCACGCCGCATTATCCTGCCGGTGAATGACGGCCGTCTGTTTGCTCTGGATGCGGAAACCGGCAAGCCATGCGCCGATTTCGCCAACAACGGCGAGCTGAATCTGCAAAGCAATATGCCGTATGCGACGCCAGGCCACTATGAGCCAACGTCGCCGCCGGTGATCACCGATAAGGTGATTGTCGTTGCCGGTGCGGTTACCGATAACTACTCCAACCGTGAGCCTTCGGGCGTGATCCGCGGGTTTGACGTCAACAGCGGCAAGCTGCTGTGGGCCTTTGATCCGGGCGCCAAAGATCCGAACGCCATCCCGGCGGACGAGCATCATTTCACGCCGAACTCGCCGAACTCCTGGGCGCCAGCCGCCTATGACGCCAAACTGGACATTGTCTATCTGCCGATGGGCGTGACCACGCCGGATATCTGGGGCGGCGACCGCACGCCGGAAATGGAGCGTTATGCCAGCGGTCTGCTGGCGCTGAATGCGTCCACCGGCAAGCTGGCCTGGTTCTATCAGACCGTGCACCATGACCTGTGGGATATGGACGTGCCGGCTCAGCCTACTCTGGCGGATATCACCGACAAGAGCGGCAACAAGGTGCCGGTGATTTATGTGCCGACCAAAACCGGCAATATCTTCGTGCTGAACCGCACCAACGGCGAGTTGGTGGTACCGGCGCCAGAAAAACCGGTCCCGCAAGGCCCGGCCAAGGGCGACCGCTTGTCACCTACCCAACCGTTCTCCGAGCTGACTTTCCGTCCGGAGAAAAAACTGACCGGCGCGGATATGTGGGGCGCTACCATCTATGACCAACTGGTCTGCCGGGTGATGTTCCACAGCCTGCGTTACGAAGGGACCTTCACCCCACCTTCCGAGCAGGGCACGCTGGTGTTCCCGGGTAACCTCGGCATGTTCGAATGGGGCGGCCTGTCTGTCGACACCGACCGTCAAATCGCTATTGCCAACCCAATCGCGCTGCCGTTCGTTTCCAAATTGATCCCGCGCGGCCCGGGCAACCCGATTGAACCGCCAGCCGGCGACAAAGGCGGCAGCGGCACCGAAGCCGGCGTGCAGCCACAGTATGGTGTGCCGTTCGGCGTTACCCTGAACCCGTTCCTGTCGCCGTTTGGCCTGCCTTGCAAACAGCCGGCATGGGGTTATATTTCCGCCGTAGACCTGAAAACCAACGACATCGTGTGGAAAAAACGCATCGGTACCGTGCGCGACAGCTCTCCGTTGCCGCTGCCGTTCAAGATGGGTATGCCGATGTTGGGCGGGCCGGTTTCTACCGCCGGTAATGTGTTCTTCATTGGCGCAACCGCGGACAACTACCTGCGCGCCTTCAGCGTAACCAACGGTGACAAACTGTGGGAAGCGCGTCTGCCGGCCGGTGGCCAGGCAACGCCAATGACCTATGAGGTTAACGGCAAGCAGTACGTGGTGATTTCCGCAGGCGGACATGGCTCCTTCGGCACCAAGCTGGGCGACTACATCGTCGCTTACGCTCTGCCGGACGAGAAATAATCGCCTGACTCTGGAGCACGCCATCCGGCGTGCTCTATCCCCCCACCTCCCCCAAATCTTCATTCGCAATACATTCCCACCGCAGACAGTCAACCAATGAGCATCCGGTGCGTCAGGCAATGCAAACCGCTGCCGACATCCTCGGCTCTGTGCCATAATGCGCCGCCGAAGGGGGGCGATAAATGGACATCATTCTACTGCGTCATGGTCAGCCAAACATCGATACCGACAAACTTCAGCGCGCCCGCGAAATGCGCGCCTGGATCGATCAATACAATCTTGCGGGCATCGCCGATACGCCGCCCGAAAACGCCAGAACGCTGTCTGCGCAACCCCGTTATGTCGTCGCCAGCACCCTGCCCAGAGCCTTGGCTTCACTTGCCTTGCTGGGCCTGCACCCCCACGAGAGCGACGCCCTGTTCTGCGAAGCCGAACTGCCGGTTTTATCTGTACCGCTGCTACGTTTACGCCCCTTGCATTGGGTGGTGATTTTTCGTCTTCTGTGGCTGTGCGGCTACGCGAAAAATGTCGAATCCTTGTCATCAGCCAAAAAACGCGCCACGGCCGCCAGCGGCAAACTGACCGATCTCGCGGCGACTCAGGGGGCGGTACTGCTGTTGGGGCACGGCGTGATGAACAGCCTGATTGCCAATAAATTGAAAAAGGCCGGCTGGAAGCTGCACAGCCAGTCAGGCAACAGCTACTGGAACGCCAGGGTGTATCGGCTTGCCGACCCCTTAACGACATCCGCCTGAATGGCTGCCAACAAATACATGGCCCCCCTGGCCATAGCAGCCTTGGGGGCCACAGGTGCAACACCTGCTACGGTTTTTGCTATCTCACCGCCAGCGGCAGCGTGCCTTCCCCCTTCAATACCCGCGCCTTGCCGGTCAAGGCAAAGGCCGAGATCAGGGTAAACAGCAACGCGATGCAACCAAGGATCAGGTAAGAGGTTTTGAAGCCGTAATTGACGTACATCATCCCCGCCGCATAGGACATGCCGATGGCCGATAGCTGCTTGAAGAAGCAAAAGCCCCACAGGTAAATCGACGCGGAGAGGTTAACGTTAAACTGGGTGGTGATGTATTTGAAGATGCCCACCAGCAGGAACGGCACCTCAAACATATGCAGGGTCTTGAGGAAAATCACCGCGGTCACCGAGTCCGCCTGCGACGAACCGATGATCCGCACCGACATAATCACCCCGGCAATCAACAACGCATTCTTGCCGCCGATGCGGTTGATGATCAACGGCGCAAAGAACATGATAAACGCGTTAAGAAACTCGCCCAGCGTGGTGACATAGCCAAACGCCTGGGTACCGGCATGCCGATCGCGGAAAAACGAGGTGAAGAAGTTGGCGAACTGCTGATCGAACACGTCGTACACGCAGGCCACCCCGACGATATACATCACCAGACACCAGAATTTGCGCATTTTCAACAGCCCCAGCGCCGCTTTCAACTTGATGGGTTTGTGGTTCAGCGCCAAACCGTCCGCCACCGCCAGCGTGTTGTTTTCTTCCGGTTTGAACAGGTAAAGCAAGCCCGCCAACACCAGCGCGAAGCTGGAGGCCAGCCAAAACGCGAATTGATTGTTGATGGTAAACATATAGCCGACGATCGAGGCGCAGATCGCCCAGCCGATACAGCCAAACAGTCGGGCGCGGCCATACTCGAACCGGCTGCGGCGGCTCACCTTCTCGATATAGGCTTCAATCGCCGGCGAACCGCCGCTGCACACCAAACCGAGATAAATGCCGCACAGCAACGCGCCCAGCAAAAAGTTGCTTTGCAGCAGCGGCGAGAACACATAGATGAACAGCGGTGCCAGAAACAGCAGCAGGAAGATAATCATCCACAGCAGGTGTTTTTTCAGGCCAAACTTGTCGGTGACGAAGCCGAAAATCGGCTGGAACACCAGGGCAAACAGCGCCATGCAGGCGAACACCAGCCCGGTTTGTCGCTGATCGAGATGATTGACGTCATGCAGCCAGATCGGAAAGAACGGCAGCACCGCGCCCATGATAAAGAAATAGAAAAAACAGAAGGCACCGAAGATCCAAAAGTTCTTGTTTTTCAAATAAAACATGGCTCACCATCCCATTTTTAACGGCGCGGGAAACCCCGCGCCTTGTGCGTTTTGAGGAGGTATAGGGGTAATCGGCGATTAGTGGTAGGCGGGAAGCCAGTTGCCGTGCGCTTCAATCAGTTCGTCGCACAGTTTGCGGATGTCATCAATCGAAAGCTCGGCGGAGGTGTGCGGATCCAGCAGCGCCGCATGGTAGATTGCCTCGCGTTTGTGCGTGACCGCCGCTTCGATGGTCAACAATTGGGTATTGATATTGGTGCGGTTCAGCGCCGCCAGTTGCTCCGGCAAGTTGCCGACGTAGCATGGCGTGATCCCCTGCCCATCAACCAGGCAAGGCACTTCGACGCAGGCCTCCGCAGGCAGGTTGGTGATCAGGCCGGTGTTGAGCACGTTACCGCCAATCTTGTATGGCCGATCGGTTTCCATCGCTTCGATAATGTAAGAAGCATACTCATGGGTGCGGCAGTGGGTCAGGCTGGCATCATGGGTCAGCGCCACTTTCTGTTGCTGCCATTGTTCAATCTGCTCAATGCATCGGCGCGGGTATTCATCCAGCGGAATATTGAAGCGCTCAATCAGTTCCGGGTAGTTGCGTTTGATCCAGTAAGGCATGTACTCGGCATTGTGTTCTGAAGATTCCGTCACGTAATAACCGAAGGTTTTCATGATTTCATGGCGCACCATGTCATCATGCTTGCCCTGCAAGGCATTGGCGCGGCGCTTGATTTCCGGGTACAGGTCTTCGCCGTGGCGGCGAACGTCCAGCAGCCAGGCCATATGATTAATGCCCGCGATGTGGAACTGCACATCGTCGGTCGGCATATCCACGCTTTTCAGCAGCGTCTCGGCGCAAACCTGAACGCTGTGGCACAACCCCACCGTTTTCACTTCGGTATGGCGCAGCATGGCGCCGGTTATCGCCGCCATCGGGTTGGTATAGTTAAGCAACCAGGCATCCGGGCAGACCGCTTCGATATCCCGGGCAAAGTCAAACAGCACCGGAATGGTGCGCAGCGCGCGGAAGATACCGCCAATCCCCAGCGTATCGGCAATCGTCTGCTGCAAACCGTATTTTCGGGCAATGGTGAAATCGGTAATGGTGCAAGGATCGTAGCCACCGACCTGAATGGCATTCACCACGTAATGGGCGTTCTTCAAAGCCGCGCGGCGGTTCTCCACGCCGAGGTAAGGGGTGATTTTCGCCCTGCCCGCATTGGTATTGCGGTTGATATTGCTCAGCATGGCGAAAGATTCATTGAGACGGGCGCTGTCGATGTCATACAACGCAATATCCACTTCTTTCAATGCCGGCGTCGCCATGATGTCGCCGAGTACGTTCTTGGCGAAGATGGTGCTGCCTGCGCCCATAAATGTCACTTTAATCATCGTATTTCTCCGCTGCTGCTGTTGTTGATACGCTGAAATTACCCTGCAATGCCTGCACGAGATATGGATGAATGTGACCTTACTATGGCGAAAAATGACGCACCGCAAAAAGTGTGAGCCAGGTCGGGATCTGGCCATATCCGAGCGACGCTGCCGCAACTGCGCTGATACAGTGGGCAGAAAACGGAGGGCATGCCTGATGCACAAGAGTTTCACCCTCAATCGCACCGACAATATTGAGCTGAACCTGTACCAGTATGGGGAGGAGAATTGTGATAAAGGGCACAGTTTTGGCCCCGCCGTGCGCCAGCACTATCTATTTCATTATGTGATAAGCGGAACCGGCGTGCTGCACAGCGAATACGGTTCGTTTCCCGTCGTGGCAGGCGAAGGTTTTCTGATCCACCCGCACGACGTGACCACCTACTGCGCCGATAAACGGGATCCCTGGCACTATATCTGGCTGGAGGTCGATGGGCTTATCGCCGGCAAGATCTTCGAAGAGTGCCATCTGAGCCGTCAATTCCCGATTTATCGGCCCACTCGGCGGGACGATAACGCCAGCGCCCTGGGCTATCTGCGGCAGATCGTCGCCCACGGCGATGAACACCGGCTGAAGGTGCTCGGGCTGAGTTACCTGTTCTTTTCTGCGCTGATCGGCAACAGGCTGCAGGGTACGGCGGCACAGCCTGATGACAAGGCGCAGCATCTGCGTAAAGCGGTCAAGCAAATTGAAAACCGCTACCATGAACATTTGACGATTGAGAGCCTGGCCGCCTACTGCAATATCAACCGCAGCTACCTGTGCCGGCTGTTCAAAAACGCCTACGGCATCGGCCCCAAGGAGTATTTGCTTAATTTTCGCATGAGTATCGCCGTCAGCCTGCTGAGCAATGGCCATACGGCGATCAAAGTGGTGGGCATTTCGGTCGGTTATGAAAACCAACTGCATTTTTCAAAAGCCTTCAAGCAGGTACACGGCGTATCGCCGGCCAGGTGGCGACAAGAAAACGTCCAGGCACCTTAGCCTGGCACGTAACCTTCAGCCTCCCGTTCGCCCGGCGCGGGTGATTGCTTTTTCCGCAGCCTCTGCCCGTTTTATACGCGGGTATTTCCACAACCAGCGTCCACTGACCATGCGCCAGTAGAAGAGTGCGCCGCGTACCGCCCAATCCATAAACATGCCGAGCCAAACGCCAACCACGCCCATCCCCAACACAATGCCCAGCGTGTAACCGGCCACCACGCGGCAACCCCACATGCCAAGCATCGACACCCACATGGCAAAGCGGGCGTCGCGCGCGCCTTTCAGCCCGGCGGGCAGCACCCAGGAGGCGGCCCAGATCGGCATAAAGGCGGCGTTGAGCCAGATAAGCACCTTCACCACCTCTTTAACATCGTCCTGCTGGCTATAAAACGAGGCGAACGTCCCGGCCAGCGGCGCCGTTCCCCAGGCGATCACCGTCAGCCCAATCGTCGCCAGCCAAAAAACGTGGCGCAGTTGCCGCTCCGCCTGGGCTATCTGCCCTTTCCCCAGGCGTTTTCCCACGATAATGGTTGATGCAGAGCCCAGGGCGTTGCCCGGCAGGTTAATTAACGAGGCGATGGAAAAGGCGATAAAATTACCGGCAATGACGTTGGTCCCCATGCCGGCGACAAACATCTGGGTCAGCAATTTGCCGCCGTTGAACAACACCGATTCGATGCTGGCGGGGATACCGATCCCCAGCACTTCCCAGAGGATGTTCAGTTTTAATGGCGTAAAGTAACTTTTCAGCGTGATATGCAGCGCCGGATTAAACCCAATCATCAGCACGTAAATAATGGCGATGGCACCGATATAGCGGGAAATGGTCAGCCCCAGCCCGGCGCCGACAAAGCCCAGCCCATGCCAGCCCAGCATGCCGTAAATCAGAATGCTGCTGATGATGATGTTAAGGATATTCATGCCGCCGTTGATCAGCAGCGGGATCTTGGTATTGCCCGCCCCGCGCAGCGCGCCGCTGCCGATCAGGGCAATGGCGGCGGCCGGGTAGCTCCACACCGTGGTTTGCAGATAAGAAAGCGCCAGCGCCTTGACCTCCGGCGTCGCGGCGCCGGCGATCACGTCAATAATCTGCTCGCCCGCCAGATGGATGCCCACCGCCAATATCAGGGCGACCAAAGTCATCAACACCAACGACTGACGCGCCGCCGACCGCGCTCTTTTGCGATCCCGCTTGCCGAGGCTGAAGGCCACCACCACCGTGGTACCCAGATCCACCGCGGCGAAGAAAGCGATAATCACCATATTGAAGCTGTCCGCCAGCCCCACACCGGCCATCGCTTCCTTACCGATCCAGCTTACCAGGAAGGTGCTTAGCACCCCCATCAGCAAGACGCAGGCGTTCTCCATAAAGATCGGTACCGCCAGCGGCGTGATCTCACGCCAGAACAGCACACGGTAGCTTTTTCGTTTGGCATACCAGGGTGTTTTTTCTACACGCTGGCGCAGGGCGGCATATAAATTCAAGATGAACCCGGATAAAAGTGAAACAACATTTCAAAGGATGAATGACAGATCGTTATCCTGCAAAGAATTTTTTGCAAGAGAGAGGCTGAAAAATACGCGGCGGGTGAGAGGGGGTTTTATCGCCGATTGAAGCCGCATAACCGCCGTGTCATGATGGCCGCAAGTCAAGGAGGCTCCATGAAAGTGGTTAACATATCAAGAACATCAAACCCATGCTAAACGCCACCTTAATGCGGTGCTTTCTGGCACTGTGCTTAATCATAGCGACCATCAATCATGTTATCGCCGGCGTGAAGTTTGGCTTGCTCTGGGATTATGGTTACGGTGAGCAGGCTCTCCTGGCCAGCCGCCTTTTTTGGGGTAGCCTGACCCTGTTGGATCCGCTGGTGGCGTATTTGCTGATCGTCAATCCAAAGGTTGGGCTGCCGGCCACGTTAGCCCTCATCACCGTTGACGTCATCCACAACGGTTATTACGTTTATCTCAATAACCAATGGTTTGCCCCTTTCTTTCTGTTCCAGTGCGCCTTCCTGGTCATCGCCTGGGCATTTTCATTCAGGATAAAAAGAAGCGGTTTCGTTCAAGCCAAATGAGGTTATAAGGTGTAAAGCCGAGAAGGTCAGGGAAAGGTCGATAACGGCAGTTATATTTTCACGATGGGTTATGTGAGGCGTGGATCACAGATAAAATCTGCTGTAAGTGATTGAATAATGGCGGAGAGAGGGGGATTTGAACCCCCGGTAGAGTTGCCCCTACTCCAGTTTTCGAGACTGGTCCGTTCAGCCGCTCCGGCATCTCTCCTGATAGTGCTTGTCATCATGCCCCTTTTTGCGGCATTTTTACAGAGTTAGCCTCCAGCCGAACGTTCAAGTGACCACTTTACGAGCAACGCGATGATTAAATGGCCGTGGAAAACGCAACAACCACCAGCGGAAACGCTTGCCCAGTGGCAGGACGCGCTGGCAATTCCCCTGCTCTCTCCGCTGGATGAGCAGGAACAACAGCGCCTGATCGTCGTTGCCGGGCAGATTTTGCAGCAAAAGCGCATCGTCCCGCTGCAGGGGCTTGAACTCACGTCGCAAATGCAGGCGCGTATCGCCCTGCTGTTCGCCCTGCCGGTGCTCGAGTTGGGGGCGGAATGCCTGGACGGTTTCAATGAGATCCTGCTCTACCCTTCGCCGTTCGTGGTGGAGGATGAATGGCAGGACGACATCGGCCTGGTGCATACCGGGCCGGTGGTGCAGTCCGGACAGAGCTGGGAACAGGGGCCGATTGTGCTCAACTGGCAGGACGTGCAGGACTCTTTCGATCTCTCCGGCTTTAACCTGGTGATCCACGAGGCGGTGCACAAGCTGGATATGCGCAACGGCGGCAGCGCCACCGGGATACCGCCGATCCCGCTGCGCGATATTGCCGCCTGGGAGCATGATCTGCACGCCGCAATGGAAAACCTGCAAGACGAGATCGACATGGTCGGCGAAGAGGCCGCCAGTATGGATGCCTATGCCGCCACCGATCCGGCCGAGTGTTTTGCCGTATTGTCGGAGTATTTTTTCAGCGCGCCCGAGCTGCTGGCCCAGCGTTTTCCGGTGTTATATCAGCATTTTTGCCGTTTCTATAAACAAGATACCTTGGCGCGTCTGCAGCGTTGGCAAGCCGAAGGCGGTGCAGAAACGCCATAACCGACCGCGCATTGCTCGCATACTGAGCAGTCGCACCGAATCGGCGAATTTAGCGTTGACACACTCTGGGTGGCTGGATATGATGCGCCCCGTTCACACGATTCCTCTGTAGTTCAGTCGGTAGAACGGCGGACTGTTAATCCGTATGTCACTGGTTCGAGTCCAGTCAGAGGAGCCATATTAGAGAAGCCCGCTTAAGGAAACTTAAGCGGGCTTTTTGCATTTGTGGTTTCTGAACGTCGGCTAACAGCGAGAGCGGACATGCCGGCGCATCTTGCATGCGGGCACTATTTTCAGTCGTTTTAATAGGCAAGATTTATCGCACACACCTGCGGCGATTCCGGCTGTCGTTGCCTTGCAAATCCCCTGCCGTTAACGGCTTCACCCCGGCCCTTCACTCCCTGCCGCCAGCAGCGGTACCAGCACGTCGCTGATGGGCGTAGGAATACCCAGCGAGTGCCCATAACGCTGTACCACGCCGTTGCGGATATCCCACTCCAGTGGGCGGTTGGCCTGGCGGTCGGAGAGAATGGAGGTGCTTAAATCCGCAGGGGCATGATGAAAACCCTCAACGATCTCCTGCGGAACCTTATCGCTCAGTAACGCCCCCTTTGCACGCGCTACGGTCAGACATTCGCGCAAATAAGCCAGAGCCAGTGCAGTGATATCCCCCCGCGCGAACATCCCGGCACGGCGATTGGCCAGTACCATCAGACCGGCGACCGCGTTCTGCAGCAGTTTGCGCCAGGCGATGGAGGTAAAGTCGGTTGACAGCTCAACCGCGCAGCGCGTGCCTTTGAGCACATCGGCGATTCGTTTTGCCTCGGGGACATCCGGCAGCGTAAGACGCGGTTTGGCGCGCAGCCAGACTGAGGCATCCGGCTCGCGCTGTGCCGGGAACCACACCACCGAAGGCAGCACCTTTGCGCCGTTGACGTAGGGTTCCAGCAGGGTTTCCTGCTCGACACCATTTTGCAATGCGCATACCAGGGTATGCTCGTCGCACAGCGCGGCCAGCCAGGCGGCGCAGTCGGCTATCTGGGTGGTTTTCACCGCGACAAAAACCAGATCGAACGGGTGGCTGATAGTCGCCGGGTTACTCAATACCGGGCCTGGCACCACGACGTCACCCTCATCGTGACGTAAAATCAACTGCGGATGCGCAGTACGCCCGCAAAGGAGTGGCGTTCGGTCAACTTCATGCAGTACGGCGGCGATGGTGGTGCCGATAGCACCCGGACCAATAAGTGCAAGAGTGGGATGGTCAGACATCTTGTGTTCTCCTGATTCGATTAACCCATCATCAGAATACCGGTGGCGATTAACCCAAGCAAAGCTCATGAAGGTCGGCAAGCGTGGATTCGCCAGTCGGTTTAAAATTGGTTATCATCCGCTCCCACTCTTCATCCGGGTAGCCTGATGTCCAAGATTATCGATACCTTTATTGCCCCGCCATGCCATGACAAGATCGAGAATCTCTATCAGGACGAGAGTCTGGTACTGATCAATAAACCCGCCGGGCTACTCAGCCTCTCGGGCAAAAATCCGCAAAATCTGGATTCGGTACATCATCGGCTGGTACAGATATTCCCTGGCTGCACCCTGGTCCATCGCCTGGATTTCGGCACTTCCGGGCTGATGGTGATCGCCCGCAACAAGGCGATAAACGCCGCCCTCTGCCAACAGTTCAGCCAACGTACAGTGACCAAAGTATACAGCGCACTGCTCTGCGGGCATCTGGACGACGACGAAGGGGTGATAGACGCGGCGATTGCCAAAGACCCGGCGCTGTTCCCGCTGATGTCGATTTGCGCACTCCGCGGTAAGCCCGCCCGCTCCCGCTATCGGGTCGTTGAGCGCTTTTATCACGAGTTGGAAGACGGCACGTTACTGCCATTGACGCGGGTTCGGTTAACCCCGGAAACCGGGCGCACTCATCAACTCCGCATCCATTGTCAGCTGTTGGGCCACCCTATTTTGGGCTGTGACCTGTATGGCGGCCGTCTGCTGCCCGGCACCGAACGGACTCCACGGCTGATGTTGCACGCCAGTGAGCTGCACTTCGTTCATCCCATTGGCGAAGAGCGGATCAAAGCCCATAATGCCAGCCCGTTCTGAAAACGAAGCCATGCCGCCGCGAAGATGCCCCGGCGTGGGGCCAAAGTACATACGGAAATGCTCAATCAGATGATGTTATTCGTAAACCCCGACAGCGGCAGAACGCTAATTACCACATCAAATCATCGGGCACTTTAAAATCGGCATACGGATCTTCTTCATCTTGCTCTTCCTGACTCAGCGCACTATTTAATACAATGCTGTTCGCATCTCGCTGCGCAATTTTATCGGCCACGCTCGCGGGGATAATCGCGTATTCACTCCGGTCACCGTTATCGACGATCAAACGAGCAATGGCGAGACGGCCACTGATCAACTGAGCTTGAGTAAGCTTATCCACCATTATTTTTTTAATTAAATTATTATCCGTGAAGTTAAAACCAATATCGCCTCTTGAAATGTCGATTCTGTTCATTTCAATGAGCTGCTTCACCTGAGCTTTATACTCTTTAGATAACGCAGCTTGTTTTTGTTGTTCGCTTAGCTGTTTGTCACGCTCAAGTTGCGCTTTTTTATTTTCTTCCACGGCCTCTCTTGCCTCACGCGCCTGCACGCGTGATTTCTTAGCCGTTTTTTGGACTTTGGCCATTTTTTTGCTGGTCACCAATCCCGCTTTCAGCATCTGCTCTTGTAAGGTAAGTTTTGTCATCTTCGTTTCTGAACCCGTTGAATAATTGACGGGATTATACCTGTAATTCGGTCGCCCGAAACTGTTGGTGGTATCAGCGGCCTCAGAACCTGCCGTTCATCCCCACTATCGGTCCCTGCTGCACCACGTCATACACAAAACCGTTATGACGATAATCGACTCCCATAGCCCGGTATCCCGCCACGGCAGAGAACCCCGGCATAAACGCCCAACTCACCAGCGCCGCCGCATCCCAGTCCAGTCGGGACTGCCCGCCACCGGCCAATCCCCAGGCCGAAAGACTGACGGTTGGCGTCAGCGCATAGTGGCCGCGCAGCCCCGCAACGCCATCCACCCAGGTTGCACGGTCACTGCCCGACGCCCCATCGATAACCCCTCCCTGAAAACGCAAGGTGGTGCTGCTGTACCACACCCGAACGCCGCCGGTGGCATCAAGGCGAGCGTCGCCCTCCTCCAGCAAAGTATATCCGCCGCCGAGGAAGCCGGACACCGTCCGGCTATCCACTTTCAGCCGTGAGGCCGGTGCCCCGTCCGGCAGGCCGTTACGCGTCGTGGTGTCGATGAACATCAGGTCCGCCAACAGGCTGTAAGGCCCTTTGCGGGCTTCCCCCATCCCCATCACCGCGATATCGAGGTCACGGGCAATGGCTGAGAAATCCGTTTTCATGAATTGCGTGCCCGTTGACCGATGGCCGACATCTCCGCGAATGCCCGCCGCCCAGAGATAAGGAGAGACGGTGAACTGCCACTCCTCCGCCGGCTGATAAGCCGGCGGTGCCACTTGAGCCGCCGCTGCCGGGAGACTTAAAACGCCAGACGCTAAAAATGCCGCAGGCAGAGCCCGCCAGGCGAGTTTGTTTCGCACATTGTCACCGTTCATCATGCCCATGTTCTTCTCAGTGCATACTCAGGGAGAGTGCAACGCGTTCGGCCGCACAGTCCTCGGTGGGTTTCAGGTTCGCTTTGGCCGCGTCCTGCACTTCGCGCCTGGCGGCGGCCAAATCTGCCAGGAACGCCGGATTGTCATGCAGAACGGCTACCGTGGCAGCGCCCATGATACGCCCTGCATCCACATCGCTCTGCCAATGCGCATTGCAGACCACGCGGCTCTGACCAAACGCCAGGCCGCGTGCCAGCAGCTCGGTCGCCCGTGCAGGCTGCACCTCGGCCAGCACCAATCCCCAGGCCCAGCCTGCCGCCGAATGGCCGGACGGCCAGGAGCCGTCGGTACGCAGCACCGGCTCCATGTCTTTGCGACAGGTTCCCTCGTCATGCTGCACAAACGGGCGAGTCCGGTTATACGCGTTCTTTCCCGCATAGGTTGAGCCACCTGCATCCGTCAAAACGTGTTGCATCAGAGCGTAAAGGTGCGGCGTCTTTTTCTCGTCGATATCGGTGCCCAACGCGCACGAGAACGACTTTGCCGGTGCCGGGAAGGTCAATTCGGCATCCGTTGCCGCCAGTTTTTCACGGGCAGACCCACGTAACGCCAATGCCGCCCGCCGCGCCTCTTCATCGCGTGCGAATGCCGCAGAGTCCGGTTTTGGCGGTGCTCCGAGCAAAGCCAGACGCACCGGCAGGCTGGCCGGTTCAAGGTAACCCGGCGCCAGCTTGAAATGCGGGTCCGTCACCGTCGGTCCGGTATCGCTCGCCATTGCCAGGCAGGAAGTCAACAGCCCGGCCAACGGCGCTATCAGGTACAGAGGGTGGCATGATGTTTTCATTAACGATTCTCTCCAGAGTCGGTTGATGCCGCAGAGGGCAAAGCGCTATCGAGGCACTCAGAATTGATACAGCGCATTCAGGTAAAAGCCCGCCCCCACCGTCTCATCCGTCAGCGGGCTGCGGCGCGCATCCGCCGTCAAGGCGTACAGCTTCATCCCACCCTGCAGGGCAATATGGGGTTGCAACTGGACGGTCAGGCCGGTTTTCAACGTCACATTCCGCATGCCGCCGCCGGCATGGTATTCGCTGAAGCCACTGCGTTCTGCCTGCTCGCCCGTCACCCCGAAACGCGCCATCATGTCGTCTCTGTCGCTCCAGGTTCCGTACAGCGCGGAATCCAGCGTCAGTGAGGAAGACAGCGGCAACGAGTAATCGGCACCGGCTTCAAGGTATGCGGTGTGCCCCAGATCCTCGCCGCCGTAGTCGCGGCTGCGGGTAGCCTGCCAGCCACGGACGAACAACCGGCCGGCCGGCAGACGCCAATAGGCTTCCGCGCCGATCATCGCAGTGCCGTCCAGATCGCCCATCCCCTTCAGGTGGTTATCGCTGCCTCCCAGGGTACGGATTTTTTCCTTGCGGCCCATGTCATAACCCGCCAGCAGCGCCAACCCCAGGGAAGAAGACCCCGGCAAGTCCCAGCGCAACCCTTCAGGAAAGCCCGCCGTGAAGGTTCCCCAGCTCTGCGTCGGCATCACCGCCTTCACCGCCAGAGAGGGGAAAGCTGCATAACGCGAGGAACCTTCATACAGCGGGCTCACCGCTACCCCACCGCCCAATGTCATGCTCGGGCTCGCATCGGGGGCGGCCTGTACGGACAACGGCAGCGTCGCCATCAGCGCAAAGGCAGGAAGCCTGAACGATTTATAAATCCCGTTTTTTTTGCTTGTCATATATCCTTGTTCCTTTCTCTATTTTCGTTTTTATCCTGAATCATCGGCATGCTTACGACTTATATTCCCGCCAGCCATTCCCCTGACCGGAAATAGGTTTCGACTAATGACTTTTCATTTTTTCAGTCATGGCATAGCCAATCCTATGCCTGCAGATATCCTCCCTTGCCCGAAAAAGGGCGCAAAACACCCCGGTGCGCGAGAGCCTGTTTAAAAGCCCTCGCACAGCTGGAAAATGCGTTATGTCTTCGCACCCGCTGCCGCAAAGTGCAATTCGGCAAGCCAAAGGGGGCGATTGAAACAAAAGAGAGGGTGAAAACACGCCCTCACTTCCCGCCCCAGTCATTGCCGAATGTCATGTCCAGAGACGGCTTTATCCCTGTTGCCCATCTCTGTTTCTCCCTGAAGTATTTTTAATACAGATTTTTCTTACCCCTGATTGTGTCAAACGACACAATCAGGGGAGAAAAAGTAAAAAAGTATGTCCGGGAAAACGCCAGGCGGATCACTGCGGCTGCGGAAAATGCCATTGACCCTTCAGGATTTCGTCGCCAGGCTGATAAAGCCTGACCGTGTAGTTCCAACCGGGCATCGTCGGCAGACAATTAGCAATCTTGCCGTCGCAACCCCCAAATTGGATCGCAATCGAACCATCGTCACTTTTTTTGGCGGTAAGGTTATTTAGCGAATAGGCGTCATACGGGTTTTTCTCGAAGTAACCCTTGGCGTTATACACGCTCACTGACCAAAAACTCTTAACCGGAACATGCCCGACCTTGAGCCGATAAACGGTTTTCCCATCATTCTTCGGCATCACGCCGCCGAGATAAATGGCGTCCTTGCTCGGATTCCCCCCCCATCCGGACGCCGTTGCGATCAGATGCTGTATGGGATCGACCGTGCTCTTGGTACCAAAGGCCTGGTTGTAGTCGGGGAGCGTATCGCCGAGAACCAGCAGGGCATCGCGCATCTTTTTCTGGCTCGCCGGATCCCATTTCGGTACGACGAATTCCCCTGCCTGAGCCTGGCTGACCTTGATGGCATCCTGTAGCGCATGCACCTGTTCAACGTCTTTGCGATCGGCAGGATCGACGAGCGTACGGATAGCGACAAAAACATACCGCGTGCCGACCTCCTCCTTCGTCAACCTATGACGGCCGGCGCCGTAAAAGACGGCGGGCACGTAGTGGTCTTCATTGACCACCAGCATCGACATGAATCGGTTACCGGCCTCCGGCAAGGTGATCGTGACCGGGCCGGCATCGAGATCGAACACCGCACTCGAGTACAACGTGTCCCGATTCATGCGGATGACACTCTGCGCGTCAATGGCAACCGGTTCGCGGCTATGCACAAAGCGCCCCAATCCGCCGTCCGCCACCATATTGCCCATATAAAGATCGGACTCGGCGCGGACAAAATTATCGACACCGACCAATACCCTATCACCGGAAGATGATTGCGCACTGGCGCTCCCCAATGTTGCCAACGCGAGTGCGACGATACTGGCCGTGGATAGATATGACATTTAACCCCCTGATGACATGAAAATTGATCCCGCCCGGAGACGGCTTTATCCCTGTTATCCATCGCTATTTTTCCCGAGCCACTTTTAATACAGATTTTTCTTATATAAAATTGTGTCAAACAGCTCCATTGGGTGGGAAAAAGTGAAATACATGACCCGTGCAAACGCCGAACGCATCATCTGTGAACGCGGTTGGCTGGCGCAGATGCCCGAAAATTTCAGGGAAGGTTTACTGCAAAAGGCGCAGCTCCTGAAGTACGAACCGGGACAAGTCATCTTTCGGCCTGGCGACCCGGCGGGCGGTATTTATGGGCTTGTCGCGGGGACAGTCATCGTGAACACCGCCCCGCTCGATTCGACACCGCGCCTGATCCACATTGCCGTGCCGGGTGGGTGGACGGGCGAAGACTGTTTCATGACGGGGCAACCCCGCCGGATAGAGTTGGTGGTGAAAAGTGAAACCTGGTTGATGCACGTCCCGCTGAAAACCATGGAGCAGATGGCGCTCGCGGATCCGAGCTATATTCGCGCGTTCGGCGTTATTTCGATTATCGCGTCCGATTCGCTGCTGAAAATTGTGCATAGCCTGCAGAAAAAGAATGTCAGCGCCAGGATCGCCTCCGCGCTGCATCGCATGTCCTGGTCGACCACGGCGCCCATGTCCGTATCGCAAGAAAATCTCAGCATCATCACCAATACCTCTCGGAAACAGGTCAACAACGCTCTTCAACGCTTTGTCGAGGCAGGCTGGGTTGAAATCGGCTATCGCGCCATCACCGTCATCGACCCTTCCGGGTTGCGACAATTTGCCGAGCAGGATCAGACGGACTGACAGGCTTTCTCTCGTCCTGGTATGAGCTGCAGGCCATCGATGGCCGAAGCGGGATGTTACGCGGGTATCCTCGGGTCTGGCTGCAAGGCTGGTCAGCACAGCGGCATGGGCCGATGGCTACCACGATGACCTGACGCCGAAAGCCCGAAAATCGCAAAACATGTCTGGAACTGAAGCTGAGCGGGGGATCATCGCGCCGCTCTCAGCCGCCGCGAAGGGTGCCGCGCCACACAAAATCGGCATGATACATGCGCGTTTCGCCCGGTATTTCCTGCCCCAGCGCGGGCGCTATATTTTCTTCGTTCTCTTCCTCCGCCACCAGCCATGCAACCGCTTCCCGAGCGAACTGCTCTACCGGTTGGGTAAAGGTGGTGAGGTTATAGGATGACCAGCCCGCCTGCGGGATATCATCGAACCCGGCCACGCAAAGATCTTCCGGAATACGCAGCGCAAAGCGATGGCGCGCCTCATCCATAAAACCGCAGGCCAGCAGATCGGTGACGCAAAACACCGCATCGGGCCGCTCCCGACGGGTTAACAGCCGGTGCGCCAGAATTTGTCCGCTCTCATACGAGGTAGTGCCAAAGCGCTCGACGCTCACCGCCAACCCCGCCGCTTCCGCCGCCAGGAGAAAACCGCGCTCGCGCGCCATCAGGCTTGGCGTACCCGCCAGCGAGTTGGCAAAGGCGATCCGCCGGCAACCGGCGCGGGCAAACGCCATCACCACCTTGCCGGCCGCTTCTTCGTTATCCAGATTGATGCTGAGCGAACCCGGTAGCACATCATTGCGGTTAATCAGCACCAGCCGCTGGCCATGCCGGTGGCACAGGCGGGCGATGGCGCTGTCCGGCATGCCGGAGAGCACAAAGGACGCATCGGCGCGGAAGTTGATCGCCTGCTGCAACGCCTGGGACACGCTGTCGTCAGAACGATCGGTGTTAATCAACATGGCGATTTTTCCCGCCTCCTGCAAATGCTGGGTCAGCAATCGCACCAGGCTGGCCCGGTAAGGCGTCGCCAGTTCGGACACGATCAGGCAGACAATGCCGCTGCGATTGCGCACCAATCCCCGCGCCAAGTGATTAACGTGGTAGCCCAGCTGTTCCGCCGCCCGCATCACCCTTTCGCGGGTCGCCGCCGAGACGCTGGCCCCGGGCGTATAGGTGCGCGACACCGCCGAACGGGACACCCCGGCCAACTCCGCTACGTCTTTGGCACTGATCATTGCCTTGTCTACCGCCATCGTCACATCCGTCCGTTACGTGCCCAAAGAAAGTTTGCCGCACTTTGCAAAGCTGTGCAAATTTATTGCAGAAAATTTGTTTCATTTTTGTGACGAATAGGTTGAATTGTTCTATATCGCAATTGACAGCACAATTTTTATCCTCTAGTTATTTGCACGCACGTGCAAAAAAATGGCGACAACGTATCGCCACCCTACACAAAACCAGGAGAACACCATGCATAGAGTCACCCTGATGGCGGTCCTCGCCGCCGGCTCCGCGCTCTCGGCCCTGCCGGCCCACGCCGCCGGAAAACTGAATATGATCTGCTCCGCCGATGTCGTGGTCTGCGAACAGATGACCACGCTCTTCGAGAAACAGCACCCGGATGTCAACGTCAGCATGGTGCGCCTGTCCGCCGGAGAAGCCTATGCACGCATCCGAACCGAAGCGCGTAACCCGCGCACCGACATTTGGTGGGCGGGCACCGGCGATCCCCATATGCAGGCCGCCAACGAAGGCTTGACCCAGCCCTATAAATCGCCGCTGCTTGACCAACAGCACGACTGGGCACGCAAGCAGGCGGAGAGTGCCGACTACCGTACCGTGGGCGTCTACGCCGGCGCGCTGGGCTGGGGCTACAACACCAGGTTGCTGGCGGAGAAAAAACTCAAGGTCCCCGCCTGCTGGGCCGATCTGCTGGATCCGTCCTACAAGGGCGAGATCCAGATGGCCAACCCGAACTCCTCCGGCACCGCCTACAACACCCTCGCCACGCTGGTGCAGATCATGGGGGAAGACAAGGCCTTCGATTACCTGAAAAAACTCAACGCCAATATCTCGCAATACACCAAATCGGGCTCCGCACCGGTTAAAGCGGCGGCCCGCGGCGAAACGACCGTGGGTATCGTCTTTATGCACGATGCGGTGGCGATGCAGGTCGATGGTTTCCCGGTGAAAGCCATCGCCCCCTGCGAGGGCACCGGGTTTGAAATCGGTTCGATGTCGATTGTCAAAGGCGCGCGTAACCTCGCCAATGCCAAGCTGTGGTACGACTGGGCGCTCGGCGCCGAAGCTCAGTCGCACATGAAAGACGCCAAATCCTTCCAACTGCCGTCGAACCGCGAAGCGGCGATCTCCGAGTATGCGCCGCGCTTCGAGAACATCAAACTGATCGACTACGACTTTAAAACCTACGGCGCCACGGAAAAACGCAAAGAGCTGCTCAGCCGCTGGGATAAAGAGATCGGTGCCGGCGCACAGTAATTCCCGTCCATTCCCTCTCGCACTTTCTGCAGTTGCCGGTAAACCGGGCGTGGCAGGCCGCGCCCGCACGGCATGCAGAGAAGGAATCATGAACGATCGAGGTTACGATGAATGCTCAAAACCGCCGCGTAGACGTGGCTCTTGTGCTGGGCGCGCTCGCATTGCTGCTGCTGCCCTGGTACAGCCAGGAAGCCGGATTCTTCGACTTCAGTTGGCTGAATACGCTGTGGCAGGATCGCGAAAGCGCCCCCGCGCTGTGGCAAATCCTGGTTTTTCAACGCCCGTGGCTGGCTATTGCGCTGCTGTTGCTGCTGGTTTGTTCGCTGGGCCGCCTGCTGCAGGTGGGCCGGCTGCGCTCGCAGTTACTGATGTCTGCCGCCGCCACCGGCATCGTCTTCCTGCTGTTTGAAGGCCACGCCATCGGTTACAGCGGCTGGAACTGGCAATGGAGCGAGCGGCTGCTTGGCGCACTCGGCGACGGCCAACCCGCCTTTGGCGCCGGCGCTATTGCGTTGCTCACCGCATTTTTGCTGCTGTTCTCTTTTGGGCTGGCCGAGCGTGGCGTGCTGAAAGGCGACGCCTTTGTGGTGTCCTCGATTGTGCTGCTGGTCGCGTTGGTCAGCACCTTCGTGCTTTATCCGGTAATGAGCATGTTCGTCGCCTCGATGCAGGACGCAGACGGCGCATTTAAACCGGACGGCCTGATCGCCAATATGCAGGATCCGGCGATCTGGAGCCTCGGTTGCCTGAACGGCGGCAGTTGCGGCACCGCCTGGCGCACCCTGTGGCTGGCGCTGATGACCGCAGGCGGGTCGACGCTGCTCGGCCTGGCCTTTGCGCTGGCCGCTACCCGCACGCCGCTGCCGTTCAAGAAAGGACTGCGCCTGCTCAGCGTGCTGCCGATCATCACGCCGCCGTTCGTCATTGGCCTGGCGCTGATGCTGCTGTTTGGCCGCTCCGGCATCGTCACCGAGCTGCTTTCCACCCTGTTCGGCATCGAGCCGGGGCGTTGGCTGTATGGCCTGACCGGGATCTGGATTGCCCAGGTGCTTTCTTTTACCCCCATCGCCTTTTTGGTGCTGATTGGCGTGGTGGAAGGTGTCAGCCCTTCTCTGGAAGAAGCCTCGCAAACGCTGCGCGCCAACCGCTGGCGCACCTTCCGTTACGTTTCGCTGCCGCTGATGGCACCAGGTCTGGCCAATGCTTTCCTGATCAGTTTTATCGAAAGCATGGCGGATTTCGGTAACCCGATGGTGCTCGGCGGCAGCCACGGCGTGCTCTCGACCGAGATCTTCTTCTCGGTGGTGGGGGCGCAAAACGATCCGAGCCGCGCGGCGGTGCTGGCGATCATCCTGCTGTGCTTTACCCTCAGCGCTTTTGTGTTGCAGCGCCTGTGGCTGGCAGGCAAAAGCTTCGCCACCGTTACCGGCAAAGGCGACTCCGGCATGCACTGCGGCCTGCCGCGCGGGCTGCGCTATGGCGTCTACGGGCTGGTGATCCCCTGGGGTCTGTTCACGCTGGTGGTTTACGGCATGATTTTAATCGGCGGTTTCGTTCAGTCGTGGGGGCTGGACAACAGCCTGACTCTGGCGCATTACACCCGTGCATTCGGCTTCCAGTGGAACGGTGGCCAGATACTCTGGACCGGCGTCGCCTGGAACTCGTTCTGGACCACCCTGGAGATCGCGCTGATCGCCGCGCCGCTCACGGCCATCGTCGGCCTGCTCACCGCCTGGCTGATCGTGCGGCAAAAGTTTGCCGGCCGCCAGACCTTCGAGTTTATGCTGATGCTCAGCTTTGCCATCCCCGGCACGGTGATCGGCGTCAGTTACATCATGGCTTATAACCTGCCGCCGCTGGAAATCACCGGTACCGCCCTGATCCTGGTTGCCTGCTTTGTGTTCCGCAACATGCCGGTTGGCGTGCGCGGTGGCATCGCCGCCATGAGCCAACTGGACCGCAGCCTGGATGAGGCGTCGCTGACGCTGCGCGCCGGCAGCTTCCGCACTCTGCGCAAGGTGATTTTACCGCTGTTGAAACCCGCCATCAGCGCAGCCCTGGTCTATGCCTTCGTGCGGGCGATTACCTCCATCAGCGCGGTGATTTTTCTGGTCAGCGCCCAGTACAACATGGCCACCTCCTACATCGTCGGGCTGGTCGAAAACGGGGAATACGGCGTGGCTATCGCCTACTCCTCCGTGCTTATCGTGGTGATGCTGGCGGTGATCCTCACTTTCCAGGTACTGGTCGGCGAACGTCGCCTGCGCCGCGTATCCCGTATCGCCACACCGCCGGTAGCATCGCCGCCGGCCTTACAACAGGAGACAGCCGTATGACTGCCATTCGTTCCGGCTCGGTGGTGTTTGAAAACGTCACCAAACAGTTTGCCGACTTCACCGCCCTGCCCGGCCTCTCGCTTACCGTCGAGCCTGGCACGCTGGTGACGCTGCTCGGCCCCTCGGGCTGCGGTAAAACCACGACTCTGCGCCTGCTGGCCGGCCTGGAGCACCCGACTTCCGGGCGCATCCTGATCGGCGGCAAAGAGGTGACCCATCTGCCCGCCAACGAACGCGACGTGGCGATGGTGTTTCAATCCTATGCGCTGTTCCCGCACATGACCGCGCTGGACAACGTCATGTACGGCCTGCTCGCCAGCAAGCTGTCGCGCAAAGAGGCACAGGATCGGGCGCACGAAGGACTGAAGCTGGTCGGGCTGGAAAACATGGGCAGGCGCCTGCCCGCCGAGCTGTCCGGCGGCCAGCAGCAACGCATCGCGGTGGCGCGCGCGCTGGTGCTGGAGCCGCAGGTGCTGCTGCTCGATGAGCCCTTATCCAATCTTGACGAGCGGCTGCGGCGCCGCGTGCGCACCGAGATCCGCGATTTGCAACAGCGCCTCGGGTTCACTGCGGTGTACGTGACCCACGATCAGGAAGAGGCGCTGGCGGTGTCCGATAAGATTATCGTCATGAAAGAAGGGCATATTGCCCAGCAGGGTGCGCCGCAAGAACTTTATCACTCGCCCGCATCGGTATTTATCGCCGACTTTATGGGCGAGGCCAATATCCTGCCGTGCGACATTGAACGGGTGGATGGCGGCGAGGCGTTGATCAGCCTCGGCAGCCGCCAGTATCGGGTGCCGGGTGCCAAAGCGCGCCCCGGCGCCGCGCAACTGTCCGTACGGCCGCAGTTTATTACTCTGCATGCGGAGCAGACCGGCGCATTGAACGGCGAGGTGACCCACAGCACCTGGCTCGGTGACCATATCGAGTATGAAGTGAAAACCGACCTCGGCGCCCTGTTTATCGTCGATGTGCAGATGGAACGCCAACTGGCGCCGGCCACACGCGTGGCCATTGATTTCAAACCTCAGGGGCTGGCGCTGATTGCCCAGTGAAGGCCCGCAACATTAAGGATCTGCTATGAACGAACAAATCTCCCAGCGCCTGGCGCTGGCCGAACGGGTGGCGCGCGAGGCGGGAGCCAAGGCGCTGGACTATTTCAACCGTCGCGAAAGCCTGGTGATTGAAACCAAACGCGATGCGCAGGACGTGGTGTCGATCGCCGATCGTGAGGTCGAGCTGCTGATCCGCGGGCAGATCGCTCAGGCGTTCCCGGACGACGGTTTTCTCGGTGAAGAGTTCGGCCTGCAACCCGGCGGTTCGGGTTATCACTGGGTGGTCGATCCGATTGACGGCACCAGCCCCTTCGTCAACGGCATGCCGAACTGGTGCGTGTCCATTGCCGTCATTTATCAGGGCGAGCCGGTGATCGGCGTGATCATGGCGCCCTGCCAACAGGAGTGCTTCGTCGCCGCGCAAGGCGCGGGCGCCACGCTCAATGGCAAACCGCTGCATGTGGATCCGGCACGTACCTTGCAAAACCACATCACCGGGTTTGGCGCCAACAGCTATGTGGCGCCTGAACGCGTCGGTGAAATCGCCGCCGAGATCACGGCGGTCGGCGGCAATTTCTTCCGCAACGGTTCCGGTGCCATGATGTTGGCATGGGTCGCCGCTGGGCGACTGGTCGGCTATTACGAACCTTATATGCACGCCTGGGATTGTCTGGCGGGTTATTGCCTGGTGAACGAGGCCGGCGGCTGGACGCATCCGTTTAACGCGCAAGGGGAACAGTTGTTGCGCGGTGCGCCGGTGCTGGCGGTGGCCCCTGGGGCCAAAGACGGGTTAATGCGTATCGCGCGGTTGTGATGCTGCGCTGAAAAAAATCGTCCCCACTGGGGACGATTTTCTGGCGTCTGACCGGGCAGGCGCAACAGGCTGCGCCCCTGCTCCGGCAACCGGCTACAATCCGCGTTTTTCCATCAGCAACGCGAGATCGACCAGGCGGTTAGAGAAGCCCCATTCGTTGTCGTACCAGGCGAGGATCTTGACCAGCTTGCCGCCGATGACCAAGGTAGACAGCCCGTCGATAATGGACGAACGCGGATCACCTTTATAATCGCTCGACACCAAAGGTTCGTCGCTGTAGCCAAGGATCCCCTTGAGCGGCCCCGACTCCGCCGCCTGGCGGAAGGCGGCGTTGATCTCGTCGCTGGTCGCTTCGCGTTTCAACGTCACCGTTAAATCAACGATAGACACCACAGGAACAGGCACCCGCAGCGAATAGCCGGTCAGACGGCCATCCAGCTCCGGGATCACCTTGCCGAGCGCTTTGGCCGCGCCGCTGGAGTAAGGCACAATCGACTGAGCGGCGGCCCGCGCGCCGCGTAAATCTTTTTCCGGCTGATCGTGCAGCGCCTGGCTATTGGTGTAGGCGTGGGTGGTGTTCATCAAGCCGTATTCAATGCCGAAGGTGTGATGCAACACCTGCGCGGCGGGCGCCAGCCCGTTGGTGGTGCAACTGCCGTTACTGACCACCCGATGTCTGGCCGGATCGTAATCCTGGTGGTTAACGCCCATCACGATGGTGATGTCGTCGTTTTTGGCCGGCGCCGAGATGATAACGCGCTTGGCGCCGCCTTTCGTGATGTGCACTTCAGCCTGGCTTTTGTCGGTAAAAAAGCCCGTCGCTTCGATCACGATGTCAACGCCGACGCTTTTCCAGGGAATTGCGCCCGGATCTCTTTCAGAGAAAACATGAATCGGCCTGCCATCCAGCAGCAGCTGGTTTTCACCGGCCTCGACGCTGGCGGCCAAGGTGCCTGACAGCGAATCGTATTTCAGCAGATGCGCCAGGGTTTTGCTGTCGGTCAAATCGTTGATCGCGACAACCTGAAAGTCACTGCGCCCTAATGCCGCGCGTAAAACATTGCGCCCGATTCTGCCAAAACCGTTAATGCCTACTTTGACCATGATCTACCCCTTCGTTATTGTCTCTGCCTGCCAATCTAGCCGGGAGAGACACATGGCGTAAATGACGTTTATAGATCAATTTAAGCCAAATTGCGGGAGTGAAAACGATCGCGGTACTCGGTCGGCGTCAGCTGCAGGTTTCTTTCGAACACGCGCCGCAGGTTGAGGCCATTGCCGAAGCCGGTGGTCACGGCGATATGCTCAATGCCCTCCGCGCTCTGCTCCAGACGCTGCCTGGCGGTATGCAAACGCCCTTCTTCAACGAATTTAGCGGGGGAGATGCCGGTCTCGCGGGTGAAGACGCGCGTAAAGTTTCGCGGGCTCATGGCGACCCTTTCGGCCAGTTTCTCAACGGAAAGATCACCGTCCAGGTTTTCCAGGATCCAGGACTGGAGATCGCGGATCGGGCCAGGCGTTTTGGCCTGATTCAACGGATAGCGGCTGAACTGCAACTGGCCGCCGGGGCGACGGAGAAACATCACCAGGTCTTGCGCCACTTCGCGCGCCTGAATAAAACCGTAATCCTCTTCAACCAGCGCCAGGGTGAGATCGAAACCGGAGCTGACGCCGCCGGAGGTCCAGACGGGCCCGTCCTGAACGTAGATCGGCCCGTTTTCAACCTTCACCTTCGGGAAACGAGATTGCAGGGTATCCAGCAAGCGCCAGTGCGTCGTCGCCCGGCGTCCTTCGAGCAAACCGGCCTCGGCAAGCAGCAAGGCCCCGCCGCAAACGGAAGCAATGCGGCGTGCGTTGGGCGCTGCGCGGCGGAGCCAGCCTGCGACAAACGCGCCTTCTTCCTCGGTCGCCCCCTTTCCGGTAACAATGACAGTGTCACGTTTCTGTTCAGGGTCGAGATCGGCAAGACGGTGATCGGCCAGCAAATTCAATCCGGACGACCCATGCACCACCCGATGAGATTGCGTGGTGGCGACCTCGATCCGATAGAGCGGAGCGTCGTTGGGCCTCAGGCGGTTGGCCTGCATCAGGATGTCGGCGATACCCGCCGACTCAAACAGCATGCCCCCTTCGGGGACGATAATCAGGAATGTATGCATGGCCTTAAAATACAATTTTAGCAAAATAAGTCAATAACGCGCATTTCATGCCACCCTGGCCGCCATCGGTTTTCCGCTCAGGGCGTCGCCAACGCAACGCCCGTCACGCGTTCAAGCTCCGCCAGCAGCGCATCCTGAAAAGCCGGATCGCGCGCGGCGGTATGTGGCTCCAGACGGCGCTGGTGATGCCAATAACCGCCGGAAACGCCGGTCTGTGCATCTTCGCCGGTAACCAACCATTCCTGCGTCAGGTGGCCTAACCGCAGATCGCCGGGGGCGTTTTCGCCGCCCATCTTGGTCGGCACCCAGCCGGGATCGACCGCGCTGCTGACCACGCCCGGCCAACGGCGGGCCACGGCGGCGGCGAGCGCCGTCACCCACAGTTTGCTGTCCGAATAGGAGACGGGGGTGCGCCCACGCCAGTCCACTTTTTCGAGCGCCGCGCGACCGTCAAAATGCATGCTGCTGCTCAAATACACCAAACGCGCCGGGCGAGCGATGAGCGCCGTCAACAAATAAGGTGCTATCACGTTGACCGCCAGCACCTGCGGCCCGGTGAAGACACCGGCATTGTGAATGACGGCATCCGGACGCCCGATGCGGTTTACCTGTTCGGCCACCTCTCGGGTCTGCTGCAGATCGGACAAATCGCCGGTGACCGCCAGCGCGCCGCGGTCCAGCAAATCGCGCACGCCGTGGAGCCTGCCTGGCTCACGCGCATGAACGATCACCTGATGCCCTTCGCCCAGCAGGGTTTCCGCCGCCGCGCGCCCCAGCCCGTCCGCCGAGCCGGTAATGAAAATACGAGACATGCCTGGCCTCCTTTATTTTTGAACCATCAACGCCAGCCCAGCGCCGGGGCGACATGGGTGAGGATCGACTCAATCACGTGCGCGTTGTAATCGACGCCCAACTGGTTAGGCACGGTTAACAGCAGGGTGTCCGCTTCGGCAATGGCTTCGTCCTGCGCCAGCTGTTTGATCAGCTCTTCCGGCTCGGCGGCGTAGCTGCGGCCGAAAATCGCCCGGGTTTGCTGGTCGATATACCCGACCTGATCGCCTTCCTTGCCGCTGCCGCCGAAGTAGCTGCGGTCCTGCTGGTTCATCAGCGCAAAGATGCTGCGGCTTACCGACACGCGCGGTTCACGCGGGTGCCCCGCGTCCTTCCAGGCGGCGCGGTAAGCGCGGATCTGGTTGGCCTGTTGAATGTGGAAGGGCTCGCCGGTTTCGTCGTTTTTCAGCGTCGAGCTTTGCAGGTTCATCCCCAGGTTTGCCGCCCATACCGCCGTGGCGTTGGAGCTGGCGCCCCACCAGATGCGGTCGCGCAGGCCGGCGGAGAAAGGCTCGATGCGCAACAGGCCCGGCGGATTAGGGAACATCGGCTGCGGGTTCGGCTCGGCAAAGCCCTCACCGCGCAGCGCATCGAGCAGCACCTCGGTGTGGCGACGGGCCATATCGGCCTCGGTTTCGCCTTCTGCGGGCGTATAGCCAAAATAGCGCCAGCCTTCGATAACCTGCTCGGGCGAGCCGCGGCTGATGCCGAGTTGCAGCCGCCCGCCCGAAATCAGATCGGCGGCCCCGGCGTCTTCAACCATATAAAGCGGATTTTCATAGCGCATATCAATCACGCCGGTACCGATCTCTATGCGTTGGGTTTTGGCACCGACGGCGGCCAGCAGCGGGAACGGGGAGCTGAGCTGGCGGGCGAAATGATGCACGCGGAAATAGGCGCCGTCCGCCCCGAGCTCCTCTGCGGCGACCGCAAGATCGATGGATTGCAGCAGCGCATCCGCCGCCGAACGGGTACCGGACTGCGCCGAAGGCGTCCAGTGACCAAAAGAGAGAAAGCCGATCTTCTTCATGGGGAGTGTTCCTCAGAGTCAACATTACCGGATTACAGTGCAAAAATGCCGCCGCCGGTGCCAGAAAAATCGTCGCGGACCGCACTAAACGAACCGATTGCCGCCCCGCCGTTCCACCTCGCCCAAGCATTGTAATCAAAAAGCAAATATCGTATAACAGGCTCCTCCGAGGGGTGTCCTGTTACGGGCTGAGATGGCGCAAGCCGAACCCTTTGAACCTGATCTGGGTCATGCCAGCGAAGGGACGGGTCGGCAATCACTCTCTCGGTCATTGCCTGTTCATACCTCAGCGCGCCCGGATCTCCACTCACTTTTGGAGGTCCCATGTTTACTCCCCTTTTCGATAACGGTCTTTACGGACGGCTGCGCCAACAGGCAGGCGCGGACTGGCAGGACTACGTTGCTCATCCTTTTATTCGGCAACTGGCCGCCGGCACGCTGCCCGAATCCGCATTCCGCCGCTATCTGACCCAGGATTATCTGTTCCTGATCCACTTCGCCCGCGCCTACGCCCTGCTGGTGAGCAAGCTGCGCACGCTGCCGGAGATGCGCGCGGCCACCGCTTCGCTCAATGCCATCGTCGCCGAGCTGCCTTTGCATCTGGCTTACTGCGCCGATTGGGGGCTGGGCGAACCCGAGATTGCCGCCGAACCCGAGGCGACGGAAACCCTGAACTACACCCGCTATGTGCTCGATATCGGCCACTCTGGCGACGCGCTGGATCTGCTGGCCGCGCTGATGCCCTGCGTCGCAGGCTATGCCGAGATTGGCCTGCGCCTGCTTGAGGACCCGGCGACGGTGATGGAGGGCAATCCTTACGCCTCGTGGATCCGCAACTATGGCGATAAAAGCTACCTGGCCGGCGTGCAGGCGGCCCTCGATCTGCTGGAAACCGTGGGCCACCAGCGCGGCGCGGAAAGCCGCTTTACCGAGCTTGCGGCGATTTTCACCACCGCCACCCGGCTGGAGTCCGCCTTCTGGCAGATGGGGCTGAACGCCTCATGAGTGACCGCATCGCGCCGCCCGGCATTCAGGTGCGGGATCTCAGCCTGCGCTTTGGCCGGCAGGTGATTTTCGATCGGCTGAGTTTCGATATTGCCGGCGGCAGCGTTGTCGCCCTGCTCGGTGCCAGCGGCGCAGGCAAAACCAGCCTGCTGAAGATTATAGCCGGTCTGATGCTGCCCACCGCCGGCGAGGTGATCGGCAGCGATGGCCTGCCGATAGCCGGCCGCATCGCCTATATGGGGCAAAAAGACCTGCTCTATCCGTGGCTGACCATCGCCGAAAATATCAGCCTCGGTGCGCGGCTACGCGGTGAAAAAGCCGACCGGGAATGGGCCGGGCATCTGCTCGAACGCGTGGGGCTGAGCGGTTACGCCAAAGCCCTGCCCTCGGCGTTGTCCGGCGGCATGCGCCAGCGCGCCGCCATCGCACGCACGCTGTATGAACGCCAGCCGATTGTGCTGATGGACGAACCCTTCTCGGCGCTGGACGCCATCACCCGCGCCATGATCCAAACCCTGGCGGCCGAACTGCTGGCACAGCATACCGTGCTGCTGATTACCCATGATCCTATGGAGGCCTGCCGGCTAAGCCATCGCCTGCTGGTGCTTTCCCGCTACCCCGCCGGCATTGACGATACGCATGTCATCAGCGGCCTGCCGCCTCGCGCGCCGGACGATCCCCATCTGCTGAAAAGCCAGGGCGAGCTGTTGCAGCAACTGATGAGGGCCGCCGAATGACGCCGCCCATTGAAAATCGCCTGTCGCGGGTACGCCGCAGCCTGACGGTGTTCGCCGGTTTGCTGCTGCTGTGGTGGCTCATCACGTTGGGTGATATTCCCGCTTTTTTGCTGCCTTCGCCCTCTGCGGTAGCGCAGGCATTGTGGAGCGGGCGCGCCTACCTCGCCTATCACACGCTGATCACCGCCTCGGAGATTGCCTGCGGGCTGGGGATTGGGGTGTTGCTCGGCGCCGTGCTGGCGCTGTGCATGATCTATTCGCCCCGGTTGCAACGCTGGCTGATGCCGCTGGTGCTGACCAGCCAGGCGATACCGGTGTTTGCGCTGGCGCCGCTGCTGGTGCTGTGGTTCGGCTTCGGCATGAGCGCCAAAGTGGCGATGGCGGTACTGGTGATTTTCTTCCCGGTCACCTCCGCGTTCTTTGATGGGCTGCGCCGGGTCAATAACGATTATCTCGATCTGGCCCGCACCATGAGCGCTTCCCCCTGGGCGCAACTGCGGCATGTGCGGCTGATGGCGGCGCTGCCGGCCTTTGGCTCCGGGTTGCGCATGGCCGCCGCCGTCGCGCCCATCGGCGCGATTATCGGCGAATGGGTCGGCTCGGCGGAAGGGCTGGGCTACGTGATGCTGAACGCCAACGCGCGCATGCAGACCGACGTCTGTTTTGCCGCGCTGTTTATTCTGGTGCTGATGACCGTCTTGTTGTGGGTGACGGTGGATGCGCTGCTGCTGCGCCTGATCGACTGGGCGCCTGAAAACGACTGATAACTTTTTAACGACTGGGGTAAAAAATGATCAAGCAAACCTTTTGCGGGCTGATGCTCAGCGCCGCTTTGGCCGGCCACGCTGCCGCCGCCGAAAAACTGACGCTGGTGCTCGACTGGTATATCAATCCCGACCACGCGCCCATCATGGTGGCCGAGCAGATTGGCGCCTTCCAGGCCGAAGGCCTCGAGGTCAAGATTGTGCCCCCTTCCGATCCGGCGCTGCCGCCGCGCCTGGTGGCGGCAAAACAGGCCGACCTCGCCATCACCTATCAGCCGCAACTGCACTTCTTCGCCGATCAGGGCCTGCCGCTGGTGCGCGTGGGCACCCTGATTAACTCGCCGCTCAATACCCTGATGACGCTGGATAAAAGCATCGCCTCGCCGGCGGATCTCAAAGGCAAAAAAATCGGCTATTCCGTCAGCGGCATCGAACAGGCCACGCTGGCAACCATGGCCAAACATGCGCATATCGACCCGAACGACATGACGCTGATTAACGTCAATTTCCAACTGACCAGCGCCCTGCTGGCGGGCCAGGTCGACGCGGTGATCGGCGGTTATCGCAACATCGAAGCGCTGGAGCTGAAACTGCAGGGGAAAAATCCGGTGGTGTTCAACGTCGAGGACTACGGCGTGCCGGCCTATGACGAACTGATCATCGTCGCCAACCGCGACGCGCTAGCCGAACCGAAGATCAGGAAATTTCTCGCTGCGCTGAAAAAAGGCAACGATTACCTGCAGGCTCACCCACAGGAAACCTGGCTGGCATTCGCCAAAACCCATCCGGAGCTGAACACCGAACTGAACAAGCAGGCGTGGCAGGCGAGCTTGCCGCTGTTCGCCACCGATCCGGCCAGGCTGGACACTGCGCGCTACCAGGCTTACGAACAATTCCTGTTCGACAATAAGCTGATCAAGAAAATCACCCCGGTAGAACAATACGCCGTGGAACTGCATTAAGGGTTATCCGCAAGGGCGCTGTATGCAGCGCCCCTACCCTTGAACCACAAAAAACCGTTGCCAACCGCCTCACGCCGCAGGCGCCACCGTCACCTCTCCCTGCCCGCTGCGTTTCAGTGCCTGCTGCACCAACCCGCTGGCTTTGCATCTTTCCACAAAACAGCGCACATACGCCGCCCCCTGCTCTTTACCGCGCGGCACCGCCATCGCCTGATGAATTGCGGTAAAATGCCCGTCCAGCACCCGGTAACCCGGGTTCGCCGCAGCGGCGGCAAGCAGCGGTTGACGCACGCCCGCAGCGGCGTCCAATCCCTGCTCGAAGAATAAGGTGATCGCCGCAGGCGAGGTTTCCGCGCGCACCAGCTGCGCCTGCTTCAAGGTGCGCGAAAGATACAGGTCATAGGCCGCGCCCTGGCCCACCGCAATGCGTATGCCAGGCCTGTCGAGCTCGGCAACCTGCCGATAAGGCGCCTCCTGCGCCACCAGATAGGTGCCTTCAATAATGACGTAAGGCGCACTGAAGGCGATTTGCTCCGCCCGCACCGGCTCGATGGCCATAAAGGCGACATCCCAGGCGGCGGTTTCCAACGCGGCAAAAACTTTGCCCGCCGCATCATAGGTCACCAACTCCAGCGCCACGCCCAGCTCATGCGCCAGCGCGCCGGCCAGCGTGACCGACACGCCTTGCGGTTCCCCATCCGGCCCCCATTGCGCCAGCACCGGATTACCTAAATTGATCGCCGCGCGCAGCACGCCCTGCGGTGCCAAATCATCGAGTACGGTGGCGGAAATGCTCTGCATGTTTTCTCCTGAACAGGTTAATGCGCCTCGCCGGTCTGCAATCAGCGCCATTCATTAATGGTAGAGCCAAATGCCCGGTGAGCAATATTTCAGCGACCCACGCCTCTCAGTAGTGACCAGGGTCACAATATTGTCACAAAATTGTTCATTCACGCCTGGCGGCCACCCCGCTGTGCAAACGCGCATTGACCCTGCCGCGTTCAATGCGCTATACCCTTCCTCTTTCGCGCTGCGGCAGGATCGGCAGCCTTTGCCAGGACAGTTAAGATTTTCTTTTTAATCAGACAGGGTACGGTGGATGGTTTCAGCATTAGTCTCGTTTGCACTTTTTTTAGCCTCAATTTTGATCTACCGGAACAAGGCCGCCGCCAACCGCTGGTGGCTTTCCATTTTGCTGATCCTGCTGGGCAGCTATCTGATCCTCAACGTTATTCTGATCGCCAGTAACTATTTTACCGGCGACGGCATCACCGATGCGGTGATCTACACCCTCACCAGCAGCATGAAAGGGGCCGGCGTCAGCAAATACGTGCTGCCGTTTATTGGCCTGTTGGCGGTGCTGGCACTGATTTTCGCCGTGCTGGCCTGGAGCCTGGTGCGCCACAAAGCGAAAAGCAGCAGCGTGGTTTACAGCGTGCTCGCCGTGCTGCTGGCGCTGTTCTCCGTCGGCACCACCCCGGCTTTTCAGGATATTTCGCTGCTGCTCAGAAGCCAGATCACCGGCGACACCGCCGATTTTTACACCTACTACAAAGCGCCGAAAAAGAGCCTGCAGGGCAAAGCGCCGAACCTGGTGTACATCTATGCCGAAAGCCTTGAGCGCACCTATTTCGACCCGGAACTCTTTCCCGACCTCGCCGACGAGCTGAATCAGCACCGAGAAAACGGCATCGACTTCAGCAATACCCAGCAGTTGCCGGGCACCGGCTATACCATTGCCGGCATGGTGGCTTCGCAGTGCGGCATTCCGCTGTTTGCCCCGTTCGACGGCAACGCCTCCAGCGCCGTTTCTACCTTTTACCCGGAAAACATCTGCCTGGGCGACGTGCTGAAAGCCGCCGGCTACGACAATTATTTCTATCAGGGGGCCGAACTGGCCTTCGCCGGGAAAGACACCTTCCTGAGATCGCACGGTTTTGACCACGCTTACGGCTACAAGGAATTACGCGAGCAGGTCCGCGATCCGGGTTACAAGAATGACTGGGGCTGGTACGACGATACCGTGCTGGACGTGGTTTTCGACAAGTTCGTCGAACTGTCGCAGCAGAATAAAAAGTTCTCGCTGTTTGCGCTGACCGTGGACACCCACCATCCGGATGGCTTTATCTCCGCCGGTTGCAGTAAAAAATCCTACAGTTGGCAGAACAAAGAGAACCGTTCGCTGAGCGCGGTGGCCTGTAGCCAGCAGCATATCGCGGCCCTGATCGACAAAATCAAAGGGTCGGCGTATTTCAAAAACACCGTGATCGTGGTGTCCTCCGATCATCTGGCGATGAACAACACCGCCTACGATATTCTGACCAAGCAAAAACGCCGTAATCTGTTCTTTATCATCGACGGCCGGCAGCCGCAAAGCGCGCAGCATAACGAAAAGCGCAGCACGCTGGACAACGGCGCCACTGTGCTGGACGTGATGGGCGGCGACAACTATATCGGCCTCGGCCGCAGCAGCCTGTCCAGCCCCACGCTGGCTACCGTCTTCCTGAATATCGAAGAAAAAATCAACGGCTGGAAACCGGCGGTGGTGAAGCAATGGGGCTTCCCGAACAGCATTTCCGACTACCAGCTGGATGCCCAGCGCAACAGCTTCACCTTCTCCGGCATCACCTTCAAGGTGCCGTTTATCCTCAAGGTGACGGACAATAAAATCGAACCCATGTTTAACGTCTATCTTTCCACACCGCTGAAAAAGCAGCTCGCCGGCCTGGGTGCGGGTGAAAAGTTTGTCTGGGTAGATAAATGCTATGAGATTGGCCGGGTGTGGGCGCCCGAACTGGCGCTGAGCACCGACACCTGCGTGGCCTCCGGCAATCTGGCCGCTCCGCCGCATATCGTGCAGGCCAAGGGCAGCAGCTACCGCGGCAAAGTCAGCTTTACCGAGCCGGCGGCGGACAGCGTTGCCGCCTACCAGAACGCCGTCGAGAAACTGAAGGTGGACGACGCCAACGTTAAATATCAGGCGGACGCCATCGCCTTTATGCTGCCGGGCATGCCGCAGCAGGTGAAGGCAATCACCGGCGTGTCCAGCGTCGAGGACTGGGGCCGCTGGTCGGACGCCAACCTCGCGCCGGCGGTCAACATCGACTATCTCGCCCCGCTGCCGCCGACCTTCGATCTGGTGCTGCGCGCCCGCGCCTACGGCAAAAACGTCGGCGCGCCAATCTCGGTGCGCGTGGGCGACCAAGAGCAGTTCGTGTCGCTCGGCGAACAGGACACCACCGTCACCCTGCGCTTCAACAACCCCGGCGGCGCGCAAAACATCAGTATCACGCCACCGGCCCCGACCGAACCTCAGGAAGGTGCCAGCGGCGGCTTTACCCCGAAAAAACGCGGCATTGGCCTGGTTTCGCTAAAGGTGGAACAGGCCGAGCCGGCCTCCTGATCGCAACGCCGCAGCGGTAGCCCTGCCGCTGCGCTTTACTTTTCCCCGGTTCTATTTCGGCAAAGCTTTTGCGCCCATCTTCAGCTAACCTGTTGCGGTGAATTGATATCCGCATGCCTCCCGCCGCAGGGACGGGAGAACCAAGGAGAGAGAATGAGTAGTCACCAATCCGGCACCGGCCTCACCCCCGCTCAGGCGATCGACCAGTTGGAAGCGCTGTATGACGCTTCAGTGACCGCGCTGCGCCAGGCGGTGGGCGATTTTATCAGCCACGGCAGCGTGCCCGACATACAAACCCGCGCCGCTGGGCTGTTCGTCTACCCCGAGCTGCGCGTAAGTTGGGACGGCAAAAAAACCGGCCAGAGCAAAACCCGCGCTTTCGGCCGTTTTACCCATACCGGCCGCTACACCACCACTATTACCCGCCCGCAGCTGTTTCGCAGCTATTTGGCCGAGCAACTGGCGATGCTGGAGCACGACTACGCCGCCCATATCGAAGTGGCGCCTTCGCAGCAGGAGATCCCTTTTCCGTATGTGATTGACGGCTCTAACCTGATGCTGGATCGCTCGATGAGCGCCAGTCTCGCGCAGCATTTTCCCACCACCGAGCTGGCGCAAATCGGCGATGAAACCGCCGACGGCCTGTTCAATGCCACCAGCACCTTCCCGCTGTCGCACTTCGACGCGCTGCGGGCCGATTTCTCGCTGGCGCGGCTGCGGCACTATACCGGCACTCCGGTGGAGCATTTCCAGCCCTTCGTGCTGTTCACCAATTACACCCGCTATGTAGATGAATTTGTCCGCTGGGCCTGCGCCGAGATAGCCAACCCGGACAGCCCTTATATTGCGCTGTCCAGCGCCGGCGGCATCTACATCACCCCGGAAACCACCGCGCCGGAACAGGCGGTGTCCGATCTGGCCTGGAAAAACCACCAGATGCCGGCCTACCACCTGATTTCCCGCAACGGCCAGGGCATTACGCTGATCAACATCGGCGTCGGCCCATCCAACGCCAAAACCATTTGCGACCATCTGGCGGTGCTGCGCCCCAGCGCCTGGCTGATGATTGGCCACTGTGGCGGGCTGCGCGAAAGCCAGTCGATTGGCGACTACGTGCTGGCCCATGCCTACCTGCGTGACGATCACGTGCTGGACGCGGTGCTGCCGCCGGATATCCCGATCCCGAGCATCGCCGAAGTGCAACGCGCGCTGTATGACGCCACCAAAATGGTCAGCGGCATGCCGGGCGAAGAAGTGAAACAGCGCCTGCGCACCGGCACCGTGGTGACCACTGACGACCGCAACTGGGAACTGCGCTACTCCGCCTCGGCGCTGCGCTTTAACCTCAGCCGCGCGGTGGCGGTGGATATGGAAAGCGCCACCATCGCGGCGCAGGGTTACCGCTTCCGGGTGCCTTACGGCACGCTGCTGTGCGTTTCCGACAAGCCGCTGCACGGCGAGATCAAGCTGCCGGGCCAGGCCAACCGCTTCTATGAGGGGGCGATCTCGGAACATTTGCAGATCGGCATTTGCGCCATCGATCTGTTGCGCGCCGAAGGCGACAAGCTGCATTCGCGCAAGCTGCGCACCTTCAACGAGCCACCGTTCCGCTGACCTGCCTTTCAGGCCCACCGCGCGTGGGCCTTTTTAAATGCCTTATTGCACCAGCGCCAGCGTGCGTTTTTCCTGGCTGCGACCAACGGCAATCGACAGCAAGATATCCTTCACCACCAACGCCGGGGCGGAAAGCGATTGCTGGCTGGAAATGCACAGTGAAAGCGGCACGCTCAGCGCCGGGGCGGCGATACGCGCCATCCACGCCTTGGCCGGGCCAATCATCGCCCGCGCAACGGATTCCGGCAGAATGGTCGCGCCCAGACCGCTGGCGATGGCCGCGCTCAGCGTGCCGGGGGATTCGATTTCGCCAATCACGTTGGCGGCCAGCTTGCGAAGCGCCATCGCTTCGTCGACCTGCGTGCGCACCACATCGCCTTCGCGCGGCAGGAACAGATTCAGCCGCGCCACGTCCAACAGATCGACGCTGTTACCGGGGCTTGGCACCGCACGCGTCGCCACCAGATACAGATCTTCCTTCATCAGCGCCGTGGCCTGCAGGCCGTCGGGCATTTTAGCGCCGTAGATCACCGCCATATCCAGGCTCTGGCTCGCCACCTGCCCGGCCAGCATCGAACCGATATTTTCGTTCAGGCTGAGTAAAATCCCCGGATGACGATCGCGCACCGCCTGCAACAACGGCAGCGCCAGTTGCGCAGCCATGCTGCCCGGCGCCAACCCGACGGAAACCTGCCCGCTCACCGCCTGGCCTGCGCCGATGACCGCGCTTTGCGCCTGTTCGCACTGGCGCAAAATGGTTTGGGCGTGGGCATAGAGAATATTGCCGGCCTCGGTAGGCAGCACACCGCGCTTGGTGCGGATCAGCAATTGCTGCTTCAGCTCCCCTTCAAGCGTCGCCAACTGTTGGCTGAGTGCGGGTTGCGCGATATGCAGCACCTCCGCCGCCTGGGTCAGGCTGCCGATATCGACGATTTTCACGAAATATTTTAGACGTCTGAGATTCATATTGCCTCCGTCGAGCCGCTGAACTGCGTATGGCAAAGCCATGTTGACAACAGAACTGCAAAATCCGGGCCAGCGTAACGGAATAAGAGAAAGCGCTAACTAATCGAAGGAAAAATAAGAAAAAATGATATTTGCGCGACCTGACGCCGCCACGCAACCGGCGGCCGATGACGCAGGCTTGCACCACCATAAGGCATCTCGCGGCCCGCCGTGGGCCGTTGTGCAGCACTGCACCAATAAAAGCGATAAAAAGCAGCAGGTTGAATAATCTTGCAGCAAACGGAACGGTGAGACGTTTTCACGCTTTACAAGCCCGGGCCACGCCGCTATTATTCGCCCCGTTCACACGATTCCTCTGTAGTTCAGTCGGTAGAACGGCGGACTGTTAATCCGTATGTCACTGGTTCGAGTCCAGTCAGAGGAGCCATATTAGAGAAGCCCGCTCAGGGAAACCTGAGCGGGCTTTTTGCTTTATGGAGTTTTTGACCGGCGGTTATGAGCGAGGAGCGGAAGTTCGCAATTGTCATGACCGCCGGTGACCCTGACCCAAAACCCTACTCTTCATCATCCAAATCCGTAAATGCCTGGAGCAAGATTGCGGCTTGAACCTCCTCTCTAACAACATCCATTTCTGCGGAAGCTCCAGCTTTGAATGAGTCACGCAGTGAGATATACGTTTCAAAGGTTCCAACTCGCGAGGCAATTTTGGTCATTTGTCTTAAAGCCATATGATGACGATCATAGTCACCGGCCCTCACCATCTGCGGAAGCATTTCAATCACGGGAGGCATAGGCACGCCTTGTTCAGCGGCCTTGTAAGCGGCTATCTGTCCAAGCACGCCGCAGAGAAAGCCAATATCAGGCGCAATGCGTATAGCAAATCGGCGAGCCCGTTGTGCTGTAGTGGATTGGTTTGCTTGCTGCTTTACCTCTCCCTCGTGCTTTCGAATGAACACTAGGAGCCAATCTTCAATCTCGATAAGTGTTCGCCCTGCGCACCACATTGATACCAATGTTTTGAGTGCTCTCAATATTCTTTTAGAAGAAGCTCTGGGTTTTGTTGTATTCGTGTAAGAACGGCCAAAAACGGATTCAAGAGCAGTTTGTCTGACGAAAATTGTTAAATCTAAAGGATGGTCAGTAACTATATCCAGTAGCCAGTTGATCCAGTGCTCTGTCGCCGTCTTTTCAACTGGCGCTGTATCAAACGCTGCAACCAATCTTTCGATCAGCTTTGGTGGAACACCATTACGGATAGCAATTTCCCGTTGCCAATCGAGAACGAGGGGGTCTTCCAGTTGTTCCTCAGCAGCCTTGAGAGCTATTCGACGATGTTCGAGCCACTGGTCAGCTCGCAAAGCATTAGTTTCCTTACGCCGAAAAAAACCTAATGAACGGCAAACGATATCGTCGAAGCCGCTCTCTCCTGTTGTGGTGACAGCAGACATACGCCGGATAATTGACTGCACTTTAGGATCCGAATTAGCGGATATTTCGATCCGGTCAAGAAGTAACTCTATCGGATCATATACCTCTTCACAGGCATCCTGTTCCGAGAAAATGATCTTCATAATTCCATCCGACGGAAGGGAGAGGTTATCTATTTCCACACAGATAGGTGTTGCAGGAACAACGATTGCCAAGCCGGTTGCGGCATACGCCGCACGACCAGCCCTCCCGAGCGCATTAAGTATCTCGTGAGGACGTAAGTCCGCACGAGGGTTCCCGCTGGGATCATCAACCGCACTTCTATCGGTTCCAGCAAGAATCACAACATCACACGGCAGATTAAGTCCCTGCGCAATTGTGGATGTTGCGGCGACCACATCAAGTCCTAGGTCCTCACTATCAGTATCCCTACGAGCCCGAAAAACGCTTTCGGTCAGCCGCCGTTCCAATGGTAGCAAGTCACCATGATGAACTGCAGCCCTGCTCCCCATAGGGTCAAATGTAGCTTCGGCCGCTCCAATATCCCTGATAACTGATTTACGCATTTCCTCCTGCGTCACATCCAGAGCGATGGTGGCCGGCGCCAGTAGTTCATTGATCTGGCCTGCAACGCTCCCGCACGCTTTGGTATCGTTGCAGAACACAATCACCCGCTTTCCTATGGCTGCATAGTCTGCCGCTATTCGCGCAGCGACTTCGTTTCTGTTTGATGTCAATTTTCCTTTGGCATTTTTAAGAAGCGACGGCCTTTGATCCGTGAGCGCCTGTATTACCAGCTTCTCTGGCCTTTTAGGATGCCACCCAGAAATCAGGGAAAAGAGTCCAAGAGGTTGTGCGTAAATCCGATTCCTTGCAGCTTTGGTCTTTGCCTTTGATGCAACTTGTACGGCCTCACGCACGTCAGAGCGGTCATAGATGACGCAAGAACGAAGCTGTCGAGTTGGCTTCCAAGGATCGTCGAACGACTCAACCTGCCTTCCCGTTACAGATCGCAACCAACGTGCGATTTCCGCACCGTCAGCGACCATAGCTGACAGTAGTAGTAGGTCTGCTTCCTTACGATGGCGGAGAAACGTCAGGAGCGCCAACATCGAATCAATGGCGCGTGTACTGATTTTCAATGAAGTCGCGGGATCATCTGCACTAATGAGGTGAAACTCATCGAATACAAGGAGACCGACCTTGTCAAAAAGCTCAGGCGCGAAACCAAGGAGGGCAAGGCAACGCTCAGGTGTCATGACGGAGAATGGTGGCAGCTTTTCCCCAAGCTCTTCGAGTGCAACGTCTTCAACGATGCTCACCACCTCTAAGTCACCGATTTGTGCTGAGAGATCAGTCTCGACTTGATCAACGAGCGCGTGAGTAGGAGCCAGGTAAACGACGCTCTCGCCCGCACATAGAGTTGCTGCGATTTTCAGGACGGATAGCGTAGTTTTTCCCGAACCAGTCGGCGACGTCATAACCATAGACCTGCCACGGTTCAGATAACCTGTCCCGATAGCTTTCAGATGATTAATCCACAAAAAAGGCGAGATTGTGTCTGAGACAGAAGCCAGTCGGACCATGCCTTTGGTCGCGCTCCTGATGGCGCTGGCAGTCGAATCAGCATCGCAGCCTGCACTCCATCAATAAGCCGACTCAACAAAGTAGCCAAATGATGCGGACCGGCAAATTGATGATGAACTTTCCCTTCCAACGCTGCGTTAATCTCTACCGCTGAGGCCTCCGACAAGTGGAGAACACGCTTGAGCCTTGAGAGTATATCAGTGTCGGACACAGCGCTACCACGCGCCTCCTGTCCAAGTCCCTGGACCACATAAGCACATTCCCTTAAAAGAAGGTCAGTGGCTACTTCACGACTATCTCGCATTGCAATGTTGTCTTCCTCAAGATCGCGCTCTATCAGCGTCGTGAGATTACCAGTTGCCAATTCCCGCAGGCTCAGGATCAGGGTTCGTCGCACCGCCCGGCGTTCGCCCTTAGCCCGGAGTTGACTCGCGACTTCCGCCGCATCCGCTGCCCGACCAGCAATCAGGAATAAAAGCGTCGCTGAAATTGATGATCCTATTGCATCACTCGAAACAACGGTTGGGCGATCCATTGCTCTCTCTCGAATGCGGCTCAATATTTGATGAGCACTCGCGGCGACAAAAGCCGCAGCGCGCGTTTGCTCAGGTCGAAGATTGAGTACGACATAGGCTTCGAAGGTCGAAGCAAGGCGTCGAACTTGGTCGAGTACCTCGCTTATAGCCTCAGGTTCACCTTCGCGAGACAGAAGGCGCACCGTCGCTAGTTCTATGTGGGCAGCCGTCAATAGCTCGTCTAGCGTTTCAGGATCAAGGCCAGGCAGATCAGGGGCCTGTCGCAAAAGAGCGCGGGAACTAGGGTCAAACATTGGCGATTTCCTCGACTTTGGCAGCCACCTCTCTGGCGAGAAGATCCAAACCCGTGCGCACATCCTTGAAGGCCAGAACGCCAGCCATTCGAGCTTCAAGTTCACCACCAGCGACCGTTTTAAAACCGGCTATGATGTGTAAAAAACTCCCAGCTCTGCGCCGATTCTCACCAGTCGCTACAGCGACTCTGAACTCGCGAGCACCTTCCCAGAAAATTTCATCCACTGCCTCTTCTGCGTCGATACCTGGGACACTCTTCAACAATGTTACGAGCTCGGCTAGGATCTCATCATCGCGATCACCACGCCGAAGTGTTTCTATTTCGGGCCACACGCTAGAGGTGATAAGGTTGCGCGGCGATTTCGAAGCCTTGTCCTCACAGAGCACAATTCGTTTGATCTCACGCACACTTTTATCTAGTTCGATGATGAAGCCGTCAAAACCTTTATCCGCCTGCCGAACGTGGGGTGACGTCATATAGCCGTTTGGAAGCTCTAACCGCGCGGCAACCCAAGAGATATACTGGAATAGAAGCCCGTCCCGGTGAATAATAGACGTTTTGATTCGTTTACTTGCTGCCTTCCTCTCAGTTGCGGTTCCTGACTGGAGTAGCTCGACGTCTTCAGCACGCGGAGCCGTCAGTTTTCTCACGACACTCTCGGCGACCCTGCCTTTCGAAACCCGCCGTCGCGGCTCTAGAGCATCAATTACTCTCTGAGCATTTTCTTCCTGCCGTAAATATAAATAGGCAATCACTTCAATCAGCTTAGCTCGACTTTTATTACTGATTGTCCATTCTGAAAACTCGCACTCTGCAGTTAAGGCCTGATTGAAGGTTATTGGCATCCTATTTTTTCACCTGCAATAGAAGTAATTAATTATAATTTCAGCATGAGAAATTTTTATGAAAACATGTTTGATTCAAAATACTTACGTAAGGAAAACAGGCTTTTTAATTGCATCCGATCACCTTGGTGTAGCTGCACCAATCGATCTTGCAACCAAAGCCACAAGTCAATACAAAAATATAATAAACGAAATACTTCCTTGCGTCTCTGCCACGCGAATCGCTTTGCACAATATTCGCTAGCCAAGAATGAAAACGTGATACCGACCTTTGCCTAACACATCAAGCTTAAATCCGTCCTCGAACTCTGCTCTGTAAATTAAGGCGTGTGGCGAGGACGAACATCTCAACGCGCACCAAACAGCGAGTAGCGAAAATCATGCTAGGTCACAAAATGTCCTTAGCTTGATAGTAATGTGAACAGCATGATTATCAGCCGGATACGGCGAAAACCAGATTCAGCAGCTGAGAAATTTAAAAGGTAATATGGTAGCTTGGGGCGTACGGTTAAGGGGGAACTATGGACTCATTTTCCAGGCGACAGGGTTATTCAAGACCTGACGCAGAAATCAGCATCAGACACGAAGCACCAGAATCGCTGAGAGCAGCGATCGTGTCTATCGCATACCGATGTGGATTCGCCCCCAGCGAACTTCGTCATAGGTTGTGCGGCATCCTTTATAAAACTCCAGATAAGAGCAACTGGTCAGAGTATCCGAATATTGATGACGAAGTCAGAATCCTGATGGACGAGCTTGAATGGTTCGAGGTCTACGATTTCATTGAGCATTTGGCTGAAAAGTCTCTTTACAAGGGCAGTGACTTTTCGGGAGAAGTTAACAGCTATTTTAGGGTGGCCGGCATCGGTTGGCAGCTTCTCGATCAAAAGATTCAAATGCGAGGTACTGAAGCCTTCGAGATAGCAGTGAAAGAAGGACAATTACTACTCTCCCAGCAGCATCGCACGACCGCAGCATATGAGCTACACGAGGCTCTGCAGGATCTATCACGTAGGCCTCAACCTGAAATTAGTGGAGCGATCCAGCATGCGATGGCTGCTCTGGAATGCGTGGCGCGAGACGTTATAGGAAGTAAGGACACGCTTGGTCAATTGATCCAGCGAAATCCCGGGCTTTTTCCCAAGCCTGTAGATCAGATCGTAGAGAAGGCATGGGCCTACTCCTCCAACTTCGGCAGGCATCTCATGGAAAAAAAGCCCCCTGAGTTTGAAGAAGCGGAATTGATGGTCGGGGTGAGTGGAGTGCTATGTCGATATTTAGCGCGTCGTACAGGTAATTCAACCTTATGAGTACAGCACGTCACTATGGGAACGGCATTCGGCTATTTATCGGGGAACGGATAGAACACGCCTCGGATCGCGATGTCTTGGTCACCGTTTGCGATGTTCTAGAAAAGGGCACTGGATGGGCCTACATATTCGCCAACTTCAACGTTAACGGGCGTCAGGTTGATGTTGCAGTCTTTTCCGCCACAACTACTCTCGTTATTGAAGCTAAGGGATACACACTGCCCATCAAGGGAGGTGTGAACGGCCGCTGGACGCAAGTCGGACCGTACGGTAGCCGAAAGCTACGCAACGGGTACACTCAAGCGTTGGATGCCAAAAATGCATTGCGTGATTCAATGGTCGAGTTATTCGGCACTCTTTCCGGGTATCCCAACGCCTTATTAGCCATTACGCCAGCGATTCCATCTGGCTCCTCATTGCCACCGAGTGACTTCAAGGTGAAATCTGGCGGACTGGATGCGATCAAGATTGCTCTCGGTTCAATATCAGGAGCCTTGCTAAGTGAAGATCAATGCCAAGCACTCGCAGCCCATTTAAACCTTGAAGGCGTATCGGGAATAGATGCAGCAATTGATGAAACTGTGCTCATATCGGAGCGAACAGTGTCTTGTTATGAATCCGCTTTCTTGGAGTATCATGGGCCAACTGGTGCACGACTGTTACAAGACCAATACCTCCTTGATGACAAACTGATTTCGGCATCAAATATTCTAAAGAAGGCTATGTCATCGCAATCTGCGCTTCTGATCAGGGGGCCATCAGGATGTGGAAAGTCCTTGCTGAGTGCACGTATCGCCACAGAATGTATGCAGGCTGGTTTACTGCCTATCCACATCCAAGGCAAAGACTTCGAGGGCAAGCTTCAGAAAATAATTGATGCCGAGCTTATGTTACTCGGCGCTTCCGTGCGCGATGTACTGAGAGCAAGTCGTCTCCTTGTAAGGCATATTGTCCTGTTTATTGATGGCTACAACGAATGCCCAGAGCATTTGCAAATTGCTTTGACACGCAGTATTCAAGCGTTTTCACTACGCTATGGTGCCGGCGTCATTATCACCTCACAAGGTGCATTGGCTAGACAAGAGCTTTTGCCCATCGAAGAGATTCAAGTCCGCCCGCCGCAACATGCACTGAAGTCACAGATCGCAAAACTTAGCCAAGAAGATGAAAACTTCATGAACTGCCAAGCTCTACTTGAGATAGCACTCTCTGGGCTTGAAGCGGAACTCATTGGGCAGGCGGCCACATCTTTGCCTGCCGGGGCAAGTACGTTTGTTCTATTCGACACGGTCGCCAGGATGCGCCTAGGCAGTTTCGCAACTGCGGGAATTAGGGCTCTTTCCGGGTTTGCAGAAGAACTAATCTCTCAAACTGCGTTTAGTATGTCCATTCGAGAGTTCGACAGATTTTGCGATGCAACAAGCGTGACAGACACAACTCGGCACGCGATCCTTGACTCACGGCTTGTGCTACAGCGCGGTCACAGACTTAGTTTCTCTCATGAAATGTTTTTCAATGCCTTCATAGCGGAATCTGCGATTCGTGTAGCGCGCACAGACTCTGAGCGTGTGCAAGCTTTTCTACGATCTCCTCGATTCAACGGTTCTAAGACTCTTATTGTCGGCGCGATGGAAGACGATTCGACGCTAAGGGATATTTTGGAGAAGACAACTGATCGGGGCATCCTTGAGTCTTGCGTGCGGGGAGAGTGTGGAGATACCGCGAGACGTATTGTAAAAGCAAAGCTCGATGTGATAATTGCCGAAATGATCGCAGAGATTTCTGAACTGCGCTTCCTACTAAATGGCGAGGGATGGCATAGCTGTTCAATTGAAACTGGCGTTAATCGGCCAATCCTCTCGAAATTCGAAGTTTTTCTTCCCGCTATCGGCTGGCTTTTAATGCAGGGTGTCTACTTAGAGCAAATCATGACAGCATGTCGCGTCATGGACGAGAAAATTGCCGAAGCCAATCGTGATCTCTATGAAGAAGCAATAGCCAAAAAGGTGCCACTTCGGCACGAGACATTTAGCCAAGCCTATGTGTTTAATCATAAGATCGCGCTTTCGCAGCTTGTGTCCTTCGTTCATAGTGGCGGCCTTAGTTTTCGCCATAGTCCAGAGAGCGAATTTGATAAAGCTCTGAAAAAATCATGGAAGGAAGCGAGCACGCATAGCGAATTCTACGTCCTTCTCGGAATCACCAAGTTCACGAAGCAAGCATCATGGGCAGCGCCATGTGTGTTGAATCTTCTTGAACATCTGAAAAGCTTGCCCTACCACCTTCAGCTAGACACGATAGACTTTTGTGTCCACTTAAATAATGTGGATGATTCCGTCAAGGCAAAGATGATCTTGGCACTAGAAGATTCCATAGACAAATTGGGCATATTTATGAACTCTTTGATTTTGGATGCGCTTAAGGGTTTAGGTGGACTAGATGCCGAAGAAGAAAACTACAGAGCGGTGGTCTTAAAGGAGCTCGAAAGTGTGTTCTCCGAGTCAGGAACGCAGTCCGAGACGCGAGCATGGAATATCTTCTCTCGACAGTTCGATCACCCCTATGACAGCATTTATTGGGAAGAGATAAACAATCTCGCCAGGGATCAGAAACAGCAGTTCCTCTTCAAGTCACTCAAAGGGGCGAGTACCGAGTATGTTTTGTTTGTCAGTACTCTAATTAGTCAGCTCGCAAAATTCGGTGACCCAGCAGTTTCCGAGGCTATTGAACCATGGCTTACGTTGCCAGCCAAAAGGTCGGTCATGCCGCAAGATGCTGTCGAAGTTTTTTTTGCAGCGCACGAAGCGATGGGGATTTTGGGCCTTCCACTTCCTACCAATACGACATCACCTGTCGATATCGATGAAGCTATGCAGGCCTGCGGGGAGTTAACTTACTGGGCTTGCAAGCTGAACAATGGTGAACTCGAGTCCTCGCCTCAGACTCTTAATGCGCGGACTACGTTACTGACTTACTCCGCTACGGCAAGTGCCGGAGCACTATGGTCTTCAACATCACGAATGTTGTCTACGGATGGTGCAAGAGTTAACGTTGCGACGCGCTATCCGAAAACAGCCCTAGCTATCTGCCGCGATGCATTGACCAACCATGAGTCGCAGAAAACGTACCACGAACACGGGTTAATGAATGATCTGGCGAGCATAGCTTCCTTTTCCATTCAAGTGATTGGGCAATTTGGTGACGCCGATGACCTGCAACGTTTACGCAGCCTTTGCGACGAAGAGGAGCTAGGTCATGAAGCACTCAACGCGATCCAGAAGATTGAAGACCGTATTCGTTATTTGAAGTAGTCGCGTTCAACAATTTGACGGACGGCTTCTTCCTTAAATTCAGGTGTAAATCGTGGTGTGCCCATACGCTCTTCCTATGCTTAAACTATAGGGCAGGCTCGTCTACCGGGGCGGGGTCAGTCCAGTTTTTGCAAGTAAGCATCAGTTCTAAGGCGCGTATCAAAAGCCGATAGATTTCTTTGTTCGACGGTCCGCTCTGGCACAAGGCTGCTGTTGCAGCCCTGACAACCTTAGACTTCAATCGACTCAGAGATCTCTAACGCATCATCGACTTCAATGCCCAGATAACGCACAGTGCTTTCCAGTTTCTTATGACCTAACAGAAGTTGGATGACCCGGAGATTCTTGGTCTTCTTGTATATCAGGTAAGGTTTTGTTCTTCGCATGGAATGTGTGCTGTACAGCGAATCTTCGAGACCAAGCTTTCCTACCCATCTATGAAAAATACGGTTGTATTGCCGGGTTGAAATGTGTTGGCAAGAACCGACCCTATATTGGAACAAGTACTCTTTACTGTGCAGATTGCCCAGCTTTATTAGCGCTGCAACTGCTTCTCTTGTCCCTTTGGTTATCTCAAATTGGACGGGGATACCGGTTTTCTGTTGTAACACCGTTGCTCTGCTCGAAACAGAACTGCCATATGCAACATCTGATACTTTGAGGTTTACCAGATCACAGCCCCTGAGTTTACTGTCTAAGGCCATGTTGAACAGGGCTAAATCGCGCGTTTTGCCTTCCAATTCAAGTCTAATTCGAATCCCCCAGATATGAGATATCTGAAGCGGTCTTTTTTGTCCGATGATACGGTCTTTGTTCCACGGTGACGTGTTCATGCTCAAATATCCTGCAATGTGGGAGATTTAAGTATGATTGTCCCTCATGAGCGAAGAGCGGACTAAAAGCTCATATCAACGGTCAAAGAATATTTTTCTTTGACCGTTCTCTTTACAGATAAAATATTATCTATTGGTTTTATTATAAATGTCATTGATTATATCGAGATAATACTTTTCCTCATTCCCTTTGAACACTGCTCCGAACTCATGATTAACTTTAACTCCAACACTTTTCAAAAGATCGACTTTTGATTTGGAAGCAGGATCACCATAAAAATGATCAGGGATGTAATATGTTATTTCATGTTGTAATTTTATTTTCTTTGTAAGTCGACTTCTTTCTCTGAATGTAAGCAACCACCAAAGGTCAATCTCAACAAAATCCAAACTTAAGCCTAAGACATATACATCCTTAGTAAAAAAATCATCGATCCAACTATTACCAACATCATTTTCTTTCAACCGTTTTGTAAGTGGTTTGTTGAACGACTCATTGGAATACTGGCTTCCGGTAGTTGTATAACCCCGCATGCTTTGCAAATAACCGCTGTAGTGCTCATAGCCAAGAATTATTGAGTTTGGGTTATTCAATGCTCCATGTATATGCCATACTTTTTTGTTTTTCACCTTGTAATGCCTGAAGATATTGTATTTGCTCTATTTTATTTTACCTTCATTTTTTAAGTCTTCAGGCCTGATACTGTCATCCAAACAATATTCAAATGTCAAGTCATAATTTGTTGTTAAAATATTATCACACTCTAGTTTTATTATTTTATGGTGAATTTCATTTGGCTTTATTTTGTTTATTTTTGATGCAATGTAATTTTTTATTTCATTTTCTAAAAACCCATTTTGGCTTTTATTTAAAATATTAAAATAAATCTCCTCATAGGCTAGTGGAAATGGTTTTTCTTGTGTGTCAATCTTGATTCCATATGTTTCCCCTAGATTATTTAGCACATCAAGCCAAGAGTTTCCATTTGTAATATTATTTATACCATTTCCAACAAGAAGTGAATAATCGCCCATTTCTATACCTTTTTTTTAAATGCATTTTTTACGTTCTACTCCTGATATTACTATACTATTCATCAATATGCTCGACACCGATACATGCTTCAGTGAAGCATACCCAGCAACAGTGATTCTTCGCAAGTAGACCCGTTATCGCGCCCTCAAATTATATATCTTCCACGCATTCACTGTGACTAGGTCGCCTTGTCAACGTCCGCTCCTGGCACAAAACTGCCTATGACGAGGATGTGGTGCATGACCCTACCCCAAAATCCTGCCCCATTTATTACAGAATTCCGGCATGACAAATGCCCCCCGAAACGGATGTAGGGCCGATGAAAAAGTCACGATTTACCGAAGAACAGATTTTCTTTGCCCTGAAGCAGGTCGAGCTGGATATGGCGGTGCCGGAGTTCTGCCATAAGCTGTGGCAGGTCAGAACACTGAGTTTTATTTTCCCGAGTCAAAGACCGAAAGATACTGAGTAGTATCGATTCTGTAGACGCCACATAAATCTGAGGATCACTCTGGAGTGGAGAGTGACGGAATACGTGGTCGTCATTACTGGCGGCATGCGGCGGAAGCTCTGTTCGCAAAACCGATGCCTATAGGGCATCCAAGCACTTTGTAGATCTCAGCAATCACCTGCATCGTTGCGTCTTCGAGAGTTCCTTCATTACGGCATAAAACCCAGCCGTGATTTGCAATTTCTCGCTCGAATGCCTTGGTACAAGCAACATGCTCTTCCAGCTTATAAATCACAGTACTACTTAACCCTCGCGGTCGGGCCGCGGCCCTCGCCCATGAAATATCAGGCGCAGTAACAACCCCGACATGCAGGTCTGGCGTTCGCACGTTTCGCTCAATGTTAAGCTGTAAAATCTCTGCAAATGGAACCATCCGGCGAAACGCGGCATCCGACGGGTACCAGCGATCCATCAAGATAATGCTGTCCGGTGGCTGTTTAGTCAGCACGTGCCGGGAAATCCAGGCACGGCTATCAGCAAAGCGCTCACAAACTTCCAATTCCAAATCCAGGGTGGGATTTCTGGCGAGCTTGTTAACGAGGGCCATTGTTTCCCCCCTGTAGGGATCGCTTTTTTTCTCGCAAAGTCGGATCACCTTCTTGTTGTCTGCCCTGAGTACTTTCGTAATGGCTTCCAACAGTGTGGTTTTACCTGCTCCCTTAGGCCCATCCAGGGAAACAAACAGCTGACGACTCATTCTTGAAATGACGATTGATATACTGTTTTTGTAAAGCTCAAATCTGGCAAAAGCATTTTACTTCCTTCGTATGGACAGCTGAACGCGTGACAGGGCACGTTTGCCCTCTTGCTCATTCGTTGCCAGCGGGAAACATACATCCGCCATTACGAACCAGCACCTTCACCTCTTCGCTCACTTCCACGGGGTTTCGACTTAATCGATCAACCCACTCCTTGCGATGCAGCACGTACGACTTCGAATCGTGCTTCGCGCTCCAAAGGACGATGTTAAGCATGACAGGAATGAGGTCGAGGCCTTTCTCGGTCAGCGTATATAAATCCTTGCGCCCGTCGTCGGGGCTGGGCGCCCTCGCAAGAACACCCTGCTGCTCAAGAAAGGCAAGGCGGGACGCCAGGACATTGGTCGCGATGCCCTCTTCCGATTTCATAAACTCGCCATAGGTCTTCTTACCGGTAAAAACGATGTCGCGAATGATCAAGAGCGACCACCGGTCGCCAAAGATCTCCACGCCGTAATTTACCGCGCAATGGGACCGAATTTCTTTATTCGTCGTTTTCATGGCGAGATCTTACATCGCTTGCCTATCGCAAGCAAACCCCTCTCTTTTTCTCACTTGTTTTTTACAAGTAATTTTACTTGTTTATTGCAAGTGACAAGACTAGCATGACCTGTACGTTGAGTCCGGTTGTGGGATCGCACCTGCAATCCATGAATGATTAACCCCCTATCCGTAAGGAAATTGCACATGAGCACTATCAGCATCATCGGCTCCGGCGGCATGGCGGCGGCGATCGGCGGTCTTGCCGCCAGGGCCGGACATATCGTCGAGGTAATGAGCCGCGACGCTGCCAAGGCGCGGGCGCTGGCAGGGAAGATCGGAGCCGGTGCGACGACGGGAACCTTCGGCGCCATCCCGGCCGGGGATATCGTCATCCTGGCGGTTCCCTACTCCGCCGTTCTCGACGTGCTGAAGCAGTACGGCGAAAAGCTGGCGGGCAAGCTTCTTATCGACATCACCAATCCCATCAAACCTGATTTCTCGGGCTTCCTGACATCTGAAGGCAGTTTCGGCGCGCTGGAGATCGCCAGGGCCGCCCCTGCCGATGCGGATATCGTCAAGGCATTCAACACCCAATTTTCCCACGTGCTGGCCGTTGGTTCAGTCAAAGGTCAGCTGCTGGACGTGTTCATCGCCGGGGACAACGCGCAGGCGAAGGCACGCGCCTCGGCGTTCATTGCGAGCCTCGGGCTGCGCCCGCTGGATACCGGGCCGCTGTTCATGGCCCGGACGCTGGAGCACGCCTGCATGCTGTGTCTGGGCCTCATGACCCACTCCATCAAGCACGCCAACTTCTCGATCGGCGTCAGCCTTCTCGGTTAAACGCACGGCACCACCACTCATATCGCACCTAAAAGGAAAATATCATGCACGTTTTAGTCACTGGCGGGACCGGCCATATCGGCTCGTACATCATTCCCGAACTTATCGCCGCCGGCCACGAGGTCACCGGCCTGGCCAGGTCGGATAAATCCGCCGCTGCGGTGTCCGCGCTCGGCGCCAAGGTGCGTCGCGGGGATATTTCCGACCTGGATGGGCTCAAGGCGGCTGCGGCTGCGTCCGATGGCGTCATCCACGTCGCGCACAGACAAGACCTGCTTCCCGCGGGCGGGATTGACGCCGTGGCCGCAGCAGAGCTCCAGGTCATGCTCGCGTACGGCGAGGCATTGGCCGGAACCGGAAAACCGCTGGTCGTTTCGGGCAGCATTGGCTCGCCTACGAACCTGGGCTGGACGGCACCCGGGGCCAGCTTCCTCGACCGACCGGCGACTGAAGAGGACCCGGCCCTTCCCGGCGGCGATGCGTACAAGGGTTCCCTGCGGGTTCGTAACGTCGTGGAACTCGCGGTAATCGGCCTTGCGGAGCGCGGCGTACGATCCTCGATCGTGCGGATCCCGACTATCGCGCACAGCACGACCGACAATACCGGGTTCCTCCCGCTGCTGATTGGGCTCGCCAAGGAGAAGGGGGTCATCGGCTACCCTGGAGACGGCGCAAACCTGTGGCCGGCCGTGCATGCCCGCGACCTCGCCTCGCTGTTCCGCCTGGCGCTGGAGAAGGGTCCGGCCGGCAAGACCTGGCATGGGCTCGAAAGCGAGGGTATCCCGTTCCGCGAGATCGCCGAGGCCATTGGCAGCCGTCTGGGCCTGCCCGCGGTGAGCATTCCCATCGATACACTCATGCTGCCGGGATACTTTGGGTTCCTCGCGAATCTGGTCACGCTGAACCTCCCGGCGTCCAGCCTCATCACCCGCCAGACCCTCGGCTGGGAACCCGCCCAGCCCGGGTTGCTCGCCGATTTGGACAACGGCCATTACTTCCCTGCCCGTTGAGCTGAGCCGGGACAGGGATCCGGATCGCAACGAGCCTGGCAGACGGCAGTGTCGCAATGCCCTGCCCGTTCGGGCAAAGACGTTGCCGACCCGGCGATGGCATCAGGGATGATGCGGGAGGCTCGACGCACACGACATATCAACCGGGGGGCCCGTTTAGCGATTACGGGCAGTACCCCAACTCACGAGGAATCTGCATATGAGCACTATCAGCATCATAGGATCAGGCGGTATGGCCACGGCTATCGCCAAGCGTACCGCCACGGCTGGACATACCCTTGAGGTGATCGGCCGCGACACTGCCAAGGCCCAGGCGCTGGCCGACCAGCTGGCAGCCGGAGCGACCACAGGGACGTACGGCGCGGCGCCGGCGGGCGACATCGTCATTCTCGCCGTGCCGTACAGCAGCGTTGCAGCGGTGGTGGCCGACTTTGGCGAAACGCTCGGCAACAAGGTGATCATCGACATCACGAACCCGGTTGCCCCCGGCCTCTCGGGCCTCGTCACTCCCCACGGCAGTTCCGCGGCACAGGAGATCGCCAAGCTCCTCCCCGCCAACGCGCATGTCGTGAAGGCGTTCAATACCCTCTTCGGCCACGTACTGGCCAAAGGTGGACGCCTCGACGCGTTCATCGCAGCCGACGATCCGCAGGCGAAGGCACACGTATCGACCTTTCTCGAAAGCCTCGGGTTGCGTCCGTTCGATGTCGGCGGTCTGCAAATGGCCCAGACACTGGAGTCGCTCGGCCTGATGATGATCGGCCTGGCCAAGAATGGCGCCGGCAGCTGGGACATCGCCATGAAAGTCGATATCGGCTGAATCAGACACCACAGCTTCACCAGCAGCACTGGCGCGGGCCTCCGAGATAGCCGCAAGCGCCAGTCCAAGCGGAGCCTAACACCGATGCAGGACCAATGACGGCCATTTGGGTGATCTTGACAGGCGGGATGTTTTATTAGTTATCAGACAATTAGTGGCAATGGCGTTCCCGACCAGAGGAGCCATATTGGAAAAGCCCACTTAGGGAAACTTAAGTGGGCTTTTTGGTTTTTTGACCGGCGGCTATGAGCGAAAAGCGGACCTCAGCGATTCAGCGATAAGGAAAGGGATCTTAGTCGCAAAGGCTGTAGGTTAAATCACATGAGTATTTTCGCTATCAGCTCACGGAAGGTCGGAATATCTTTTATTAAGGAAAACGCCGGGTTGATAGCCTTACGGGCGATTAGTCCGTCAATAAAAGCAAACAAGATGATGGTGATCTCTTCAGTATTGATATCCCGGCGAAACTCTCCTGCCGCAATTCCTTTCTCAATGATCGCCGCAATGCCTTGCCGCATAATCTTATCGCTGGAGATAAAGGTTTTCTTCAGTTCCTGATTACGTGATGACTCAGCCATGATTTCTACCCACAAAAGATGCGTAACCGGGTACCCCACATCGCTGATACAGGAGGCAACTTGTGTGCAAATTCTGTCAAAGTGCGAGCAGGTATAAGGCACATCATGCGCGGTCAGGGCAGAGTTTTGCTCTTCCAGCACGATAGCCTCAATAAGCTCATTCTTGCTTTTAAAATAAGTATACATCGCACCCTGACTGATACCGGCCCGGGTGGAAATTTCACGTACGCTGGTTGCACTAAAGCCTTTTTCAGCAAAACAAGCGGCGGAAGCGGTAATCAGCTTATGGTAGGTATCCGTATCTTTTAACATGATCACCTTGGTTCAACATTGAAAAGCGGATTTTAACCCGCTTTAAAACCGCGAGCCAGATCAGCAATTACCTGCCCTGGAATTGGTTTTATCCAATTACTTCATAAGCGGTAAGGCGCTGAGCAAATTCTTAAGATTAATCATATCCCACGGCATATGTTCAGCTATGGTCAGCCCGACAGCTTCTGCTTCAGACGTGGCCTGATTAATCAGCTTAAGCACATCCTCAATGGTCAGTTTCCCTTCAGCAACATCACCAAAATCATGTTCACCTCTGCCGGGTTGTGCAAACAGAACCGAGCGGAACAGCGCCGGATCCAGTACGTCAAGATCAAGATGGATGGCCAGATATTCGATTTTCTCTTTAGCAATCCATTCCATAACCTCACCGCCTCCAGCTTTGATCTGCTCCGGGCCGGAGGTTGCTATCTGATGGCTGGCCAGGTAGTCACGCTCATAATCCAGCGGGTCATGAATGCCAGCAATCATAATTTTCGACGGTGATAATTTGTGCCGAACATGACTGACTAAATCTTTGTCACCGGTACCTATCAATGCCCCAAGTACATGTGCATGGGCATTTGAATACTGTTCTGTCGTTTGCACGTCAGGATGTGAGTCAATCCAGAGCACGCCGAGTTTTTCACCATATTTATTCAGCAGGTGCGCAAAAGGGGCGAGAGAAACCAGGCAGTCTCCGCCCAAAACGACAACGGTATCGGGGTCATGCTTTTCAATCAGGGCAGTTGCATCGCCAAGCTGCCTGAGGAGCTGAGGTTTGGCAGTTATGCCGTCCACCTCATTCAGAGGTTCAGCACCCGGTAAAGCGACCGGAACTGTTTCGACGGGGCCTCTGGCTTCCGGCGAAAGGAAGGAAAGCAGAAGGGAGCCGAGGTGATAAGGAGGATTGTTTCCTCCCTGCCACTGGGGAAAAGAGAGTCGAAGAGTTTTCTTAGTCATACATTACCTGCCTTTACTTAATAGTCTTAAAATCATTGCATTACAGTCAGGTTTTTAGCCTTCAGAAGTTTTACTGATAAAAGGTGAATCATAGTACATCAGTGAATGAATGATCATTCATTGCGTGCTATGAGTGATTTGTACTATGGATGCTGAACGAATTTACTGACAAATATATATCAAGTGCGATTTTAACTGACAGAAGAGAGATTTTAGAAGAGCTCGCTCAGGGAAACCTGAGCGGGCTTTTTGCTCTTTTGCGTGCGAGAAATGACCTGACCAAAACCTTTCAACTTGAGGATGACCTGTATCTAGCCTTTGAAAAACGCGATATTTTCCTGAAGCCAATCTGACAATGAGCGCGGAGGCGATCCCGTTAATGCTTCGACCGTCAGAGTTCGCTCAATCAGAACCGAATGGTTGAAAACGCGATCCAGTCCAACAAGCAGTTCAGTGACAAATGATGAAAAACCGCCCGCAAGTAATGCAGCGCGCTGTTCATCGGGCGAGCGGTCAATATAGGTGACCGTACGGCCTAAAAGAGGGGACAATTTTTCTGCAACCTCATGCATTGTCCAATTGCGCGGCCCCGTCAGGTGATAAGCGCGTTGGGAGTTATCTGCAACCTTTTCAAGTAGCGCAACGCGTGCCACATCGGCGACATCCCGAGTGTCAATCAGATTGACACGCCCGTGACCTGCCGCACCAGCCCAGGTTCCAGCAGCGACCTGACTTCCTGCACGCTTGAGTACATCCATGAAAGTGGTCGGTCTCAATAGGGTTGAGGCCACGGGTTGTTGGGCCAGATGAGCCTCTATTATTGCATGCCATGCAAAAGGGTTAAGGGGGGTCGCCGGCCCCATCACCGAAAGTTTAACGATATGCCGCACGCCTGTTTTTACCGCAGCGTCAATGAGTGCTATCTCATTAGCAACCTGCTGGGGGGACGTACCCTGGGCAATAAAAAGCTTATCGACACCTGCCAGCCCCGTTTCTAACGTTGAGGGCTTATCAAAATCCACAACAACAGAGGATACCTTGTCGGAAATATTTTCAGCTGTCTTCTGCCGCGTGAGTGAAATCACCTCCACTGGGTCTGCCGCAAGCGTATTGACCAAGTGCGAACCGACCCGACCTGTCGCCCCCGCTACAGCGATGCGAAGTTTAGGCACTTGAGTATTCGATTGATTAAGCATGATGAATCCTTATTATATGCTGGAACGATCAGTCCAACTATCCTGGTACGATCATTCCAGATTGTCAACGGAGGATTTATGAGCGGTAAACCGCAATACGACGAAAGCGCCGTGCTGAATGCAGCGATAGGTGTTTTCTGGGGGCATGGTTATGCGAACGCATCCATCAGCGATCTCACTGAAGCAACAGGTCTTTCCCGGTCCAGCCTTTATCAGCGATTTGGGGATAAGGACGGGCTATTCAACGAGTGTCTCAAACTGTATACGGACCGCGTCCTGACGCGCATGAATTCGATTCAATCCGAGTCCTCCAGAGCCAGCGTGGATGCATTGCTGCGTGAATTTCTCCCGGATAGCGCTGGTATAGATAACCCCAAGGGTTGCCTGCTGTCTCGCAGCCTCACCGAGCAAGCAGACCTTACAGCCGCGGGGAAAATGACGATGAACTCGGGGATTTGCCAACAGCGGCAGGTATTGTCAAACCTTCTGGCGAAGGGGCAACGGACGGGTGAAATCGGGCCGAATGCCGATCTGGACCTGTTGGCCTGGCATTACTTCGGAATACTGCAGTCCGTTGTGAATCTCCCCTCCGCCGGAGCAAGCCGACAGACGCTTTCACAGCTCATTGATATTGCGATGTCGGCATGGCCAAAAAACGAGATTACCCATCCAGGTTCTGATGGAACAACCTGAATAGGCAGCATCAATGATACCGGGGCTCCTACTTCCCGCCGTTCAGGAACGGGAATGGATAGCGCCGGCATTTCACTTAAACGACAAACGCTGATTCCCCCCTTTTCACTTCATCCCGGCAGCCTGGTCAAACTGCAGTCTGGCGGCTTCGACTTCAGGCAATTTATCGAGCGTCCATAGGTGCAGTTCACGAAAGGGTTTCTGCAAGGTTCGGCCCAGTTGCGTAATTTCGTATTGCACGGCCACCGGCGAGAAAGAGATAACCTGTCGCGAGATCAGTCCATTACGTTCCAGCCGCCGCAGGCATTGCGTCAGGGCCTTCTGTGAAACGCCCTCAAGACGACGTCTGATGGCGTTGAAGCGCTGTGGTTCATCATCAACGACAGCCAGAACCATCATCGACCATTTGTCTGCGATTTGATCGAACAATGCCCGGCTTGGGCAATCCGACGAGAAGCACTGTGGGTGTAAAGTCAGCATGCGGGGTTTCCTTTGGTATACCTAGGCTACTCAAGGTGCCTAATTGACATCAGGTATATAAAATATACCTAATAGAGCTCCCAACACAATGGAGTTAATTTGTATGTCTCAAAATACATCCAGTATTCTTTTCAGTCCTTTTTCCGTGCGTTCTCTTCAAGTGAAAAACCGGATCGTAATGGCGCCCATGACGCGACTTTTTGCACCGGACGGTATACCGGGAGAAGCAAATGCGGCCTACTACCGGCGTCGCGCAGAGGGGGGTGTTGGTCTGATCCTTTCGGAAGGCACCGTCGTTGATCGCCCGGCGTCACGAAACGATTCCGGCATCCCTTTTTTCCACGGAGAAGCGGCACTGGCTGGCTGGAAAAACGTGATTGACGCCGTACATCATGCGGGTGGCCGCATGGCGCCACAGATCTGGCATACCGGTGCAGCGCGTTATATCAACGGCTGGGAACCGGATGCCCCTGTGGAAAGCCCGTCAGGTTTCGATGCGCCCGGAGACCCGCGCGGCGTGGCAATGAACGAAGAAGATATCGCTGATACGGTTTCGGCGTTCGTAAAGGCGGCGGCAGATGCCAAACGTCTGGGCTTCGACACGGTCGAAATCCATGGCGCTCATGGATTTTTGATCGACCAGTTCTTCTGGGCCGGCACCAATCTGCGTACCGATCGCTACGGTGGCCCCACCATCAAAGAACGTACGCGCTTTGCCAGTGAGATTGTCTCTGCTGTTCGCCATGCCGTCGGTCCTGATTTTCCGATTATCATGCGTGTTAGCCAGTGGAAGCAGCAGGACTACGGGGTACGAATTGCCGAAACCCCGGCAGCGATGGAAGCATGGTTATTGCCGCTGGTTGAGGCCGGCGTCGACATCCTGCACTGTTCGCAACGGCGTTTCTGGGAGCCGGAATTCCCTGAGATTGACGGTGAAAACGGCCTGAACTGTGCGGGTTGGGCGAAAAAAGTGACCGGAGCCGCGACGATTAGCGTGGGCTCGGTTGGCCTGGATAACGATGTTACCCATGCTTTCGCCGGAAAGGGATCGGCTCCTGCAAGCCTGGAGCGGCTCATCGAACGCATGGAGCGTGAAGAGTTTGATCTCATCGCTGTGGGCCGCGCCCTGCTGAGCGATCCGGATTGGGTAACGAAAGTGGAAGATGACAACTACACCGCGTTGAACGGGTTTCATCCGGCATCGCTGGCTGAATTGGTTTAAGACAGCACGGCAGGCGTTTCAAGTCTATGCATAAGGCGGCCCCTGTAAATCGGGGCCGTCTGGATAATGATAATATCGTTTTGTAAGCGATACAGGGTTACACCGTCGGGATGGTGCCGCCATCTATCACATATTCGGTACCGGTAATGGTGGCAGCATAAGATGAAGCGAGGAAGGCAATAAGATTCGCCACCTCGATGGGCTTTGACGGACGCCCCAGCGGAATGCCACCCAGGGCATTCATGATGATCTGCTTGCCGCCTTCGTAGTCCGTTCCCGCCTGCTGCGCCAGGCGTTCCGCCAGTGCCACCGAAGCTTCGGTTTCGATCCAGCCGGGCGCAACGCGCACCACCCGAACCCCCTTCGGCGATACCTCTTTCGACAGGCTTTTGCTGTACGTTGACAACGCCGCTTTAGCTGCCGCATAGCCGGTGGTCGACTCCGGTAACGGCAGCTCACGCTGGATAGAGGTGACGTGAATGATCACCCCGCCCCCCTGCACCAGCATCCCTGGCAACAGCGCACGATCCAGGCGTACTGCGGGCAACAGATTAAGATTGAGTTCCTGCTGCCACTCCTCTTCGCCCAACGCCGCAAAGCCACCGCCGGGTGCGGTAGAGCCGCCCGCGACATGGACGATGACGTCGACCCCGCCCAGGTGCGCCTGAACGGCTTCCGCTACTGAGGCACAGCCTTTGACCGTGGTCAGGTCCGCCGCCACGAAGATGTCTGCAATACATTCCGTGGGCGCGTGGCGCGCAGTGGTTAACACCCTGGCGCCCTGCTGTTTTAACAGTCCGACGACCGCTTTACCGACGCCTTTGGTACCCGCGGTAACCAGCACCCGTTTACCCTGGAAATCAAGATCCAACGACATCATAGAATCTCCAGGGTGTTGATCTTGTCGCCGACCAGACCGAAAGCATGCTTAAGCACTACCGGGCTGCCGGGAAAGTTACCGACGACATTCGAGGTGACCGTCACCCGGTCGCCTTCGGCAAGAACCTGAATCGGCTCAACGCTGTAGTCAAACGTGGCCTGTGCGGCACGTTGCCATGCCTCGATCGCCGCGTGCCCCTGATGGGTTTTACCTTCGTCGATCACGACGGCATCGGCGGTAAAACATTGCTTAACGCCGGCGATATCGGCACCATTACTGATCGAGAAATAGGCAGAAATAGCCTGCGGTAGTGATAATGACATGGCTCTGTACTCCCGTTATTTACAGTACGGATATCTTCAACATAGACTGTGAAATTGACAAGTACGCACGAAAAAGTGAGTTACTGAATTATGAGTAAGTTATATAACCCGGAATCGGCCGCAAGCGGCGTGGAGCAAGTCCTGCGACTGCTGGAAGGCCGCTGGAAATTAATCATTCTTTTTCATCTGTTCGACGGAAAGGTACAGCGCTATTCCGATTTTGAAAAACTGATCCCCGCCATTTCGCAGAAGATGCTGGCGCAGCAACTGCGACAGCTGGAAGCCGACGGGATCGTGTCGCGGATGGTGTATCCCCAGGTACCGCCGAAAGTGGAATATCGGCTCACTGAGTGGGGGCAAGCGCTGTGCCCCGCTCTCGATGCAATGCTGAAATGGGCGGAAAAACGTGAGGTTTAACCGCCCCGAAAACTGAGCCGATTAAGACGTTACCCGATTGCATTGCTTCTCAGGGCGCAAAGATTGCCGAGGTAACAAGAGTGACCTGTCCCCCGTTGACTGACTTTGTCGACGTCCGCTCCTTACACCAAGCGGCCAGACCGAGATGCTGTCAGGTCTGCTATGAGCGGAAGCGGACCTCACTGGCATCCGGTTGGATTTAGTAAGAAAGTGCAGGTAAATCGATGCAATATGAGCGAAGCTCAAGCCACGCTTTTCTGAGCCATGAAGGCGCCCTCCCATATCTTTAAATCTTACCACCAGGTCTGTTCAGTCAGCCGCCTCTGCCACCATGGATCCCCGCAGCAAATCTTGTGAGCGAGGGCTTCTGACGATGCCGGGCATGAGGGGCCGTGACATCATGAAGATGGCTCATGTGGTAATGAAATTAAGTCGCTTTCACTCATCCCATGGCTCTGGCATAAAAGATGCATTGTTAACGTATTGACAACATGAAGACTGACGAATGAGAAAGTCAGTGATTTCTGGGGAATCAAGAAATCAATTCAGTTTTCATGTCAGAACTCAGGGTGCAAGATCACTATGAATAAAGATTTTACTTTTACGCTTAAGCGCAGTGTTTTCGATGAAAACTATAACCCTTCCGAAAATACGCGTATCACGACTAATTTTGCCAATTTGGCCAGAGGAAAGAACCGCCAGGAGAACTTGCGCAACACGTTAGTGATGATTGACAATCGTTTCAATACACTGGCGCATTGGGACAACCCTAAAGGCGATCGTTATTCTGTCGAACTCGAAATCATTTCTGTTGAGATGAATATTGAAGGTAATGGCAATACCTTCCCAGTGATTGAAATATTGAAAACCAATATCGTTGATAAAAAAACCAACAAACGCATTGAAGGTATTGTAGGGAATAATTTTTCTTCTTACGTGCGGGATTATGACTTTAGCGTATTGCTGTCAGCGCACAACAAGAACCAACCTAAATTCAGCATTCCCGCTAATTTTGGTGATTTACACGGCAACATATTTAAATACTTCATCAATTCAGAGGCGTACAGGGATAACTTTAATAAAAACCCAGTTATATGCCTAAGTGTTTCAAGTAAAAACACCTATTACCGGACGGGTAATGAGCACCCTGTATTGGGCGTGGAATATCAGCAAGATGAACCTTCATTGACCGATGAATATTTCAATAAAATGGGGCTAAAGGCTCGCTACTTCATGCCTAAAAACAGTGTTGCGCCTTTGGCTTTTTACTTTAATGGCGACTTGCTCAGCGATTACACTGATCTTGAACTTATCAGTACCATCAGTACGATGGAGACTTTCCAAAAAATTTACCGGCCTGAGATTTACAATGCCAATTCTGCAGCAGGGCAATACTATCAGCCAAGCTTGAATCAACAGGATTATTCTTTAACTCGAATCGTTTACGATCGAGAAGAACGTAGCCAGTTAGCCATCGAGCAGGGAAAGTTTACCGAAGAGAATTTCATTAAACCATACCAAACTGTTCTTGAGCAATGGTCTGCCAATTGCGTTCTTTGATTAACAAAAATACAGGGTCATCTATTATGAAGAAGTTATTACCGACGTCGACTGCCGGCAGTTTACCCAAGCCCTCTTGGCTGGCTCAACCTGAGACACTTTGGTCACCCTGGAAATTGCAAGACCAGGAATTAATTGACGGCAAACAAGATGCTCTGCGTTTGTGTCTGGAAGATCAGCAGCAGGCAGGTATCGATATTGTCAGCGACGGTGAGCAAACGCGCCAACATTTTGTCACTACCTTTATTGAGCACCTCAACGGCGTTGATTTTGAGAAACGCGAGATCGTTAAAATCCGTAATCGCTATGAGGCGAGTGTCCCGACCGTCGTTGGCCCTGTGAGTCGCCAAAAATCTGTTTTTGTCGAAGATGCCAGGTTTTTGCGCCAGCAAACCGACCAACCCATTAAATGGGCCCTGCCTGGTCCCATGACCATGATAGATACGCTATATGATAACCACTATAAAAGCCGCGAAAAGCTGGCCTGGGAATTCGCTAAAATTCTCAATGAAGAAGCCAAAGAATTAGAAGCTGTTGGCGTCGATATCATCCAATTCGATGAACCCGCCTTTAACGTTTTCTTTGATGAGGTGAACGATTGGGGCATTGCCACGTTAGAAAGAGCCATTGAAGGGCTTAAATGCGAAACCGCAGTACACATTTGCTACGGTTATGGCATCAAAGCCAATACCGATTGGAAAAAGACGCTGGGAACAGAGTGGCGACAATATGAAGAAATTTTTCCAAAACTGCAAAAATCCAATATCGATATCATCTCACTGGAATGTCAGAACTCCCATGTTCCCATGGAGCTGATGGAACTCATTCGAGGTAAAAAGGTGATGGTTGGGGCCATCGACGTGGCAAGCAATACCATTGAGACACCGGAAGAAGTCGCCGCTACGCTTCGAAAAGCGCTTCAGTTTGTAGACGCCGACAAGCTCTATCCTTGCACCAACTGCGGCATGATCCCTCTACCTCGCGGAGTGGCAAGAGGCAAGCTGGATGCGTTAAGCGCGGGCGCAGAGATCGTCCGAAAAGAACTCTTGGCCAAATAACGTCGCCAAAGAGTAGATGGCTTGAAGGAAGCTCAGTCCGGGGGTTAGCGGACTGAGCTGTTCTTCGTTGTTTAACACTACGCGTCAGTGACGTCCGCTTCCAGGCCAGACTGAAGGATCGTCAGGTCTGCGATGAGCGAGGAACGGACGTTATGGCCCAAAACGAAAACTACCCTATCATTGGCCTGCTTTCTTGATTGTTGCCCTGATTGTTTTGGCACTGATCGGCGACCCTATAGTTGCCCTCAAACGTACGTCAGAAAAATAAGATCCATGAAAATGGCGTAGTAAAGGTTGTTATTTTCTGCGTAGTGCCAGTTTCTTTACCCTCTGATTGCTCCTCGTTTGCGTTGTTTTGCGTTTCGACTTTACGCTAAAGTGTCCTTCTGATTTTCATCCAGGCGCCTACGATGTCGACCGTGATTTCTACCGAATCTTTCAGCAACATCGTCCACTTTGTGACGGCCGCAAATTCAAGTAGTTTTACCGAAGCCGCTGTACAGTTGGGCGTGTCGAAATCAGCAATTGGTAAGAGTATTCAGCGACTTGAGCATAATCTCGGCATCCCGCTATTTCATCGCACCACGCGTAAAATAAGCCTGACCACCGAGGGCGAAGCATATCTGGCAAGCTGCCAGAGTGCGCTTGAAACCCTGCAAATGGCGGAAATGGCGCTGCGTTCAAAGCTTACAGAACCCACTGGCACAGTGAGGATAGATCTGCCTGCGGCCTTTGGCCGCTCGGTGATGATGCCGGTGCTGATGGACATGACAAAACGCTACCCATATCTGAAGCTGACCATAACTTTTAACGACCGCATCATTGACCCGCTGGATATTGGTTTCGACCTCTCCATCCGCTTTGGTCCGGTGAAAGACACACAGGATCTCATCGCCCGTAAACTGAATGATCAGCATCTGATTATCTGCGCGTCTCCCGCCTATATCTCGACTTACGGCACACCTGAAACGCTGGCCGATTTGGTACACCACCGCTGTATTTTAGCTTGGCGTGGTGGAGCACCACTTAGCTGGCTCATCCGTGGCGAGAACGGGAAGGACATCAGACTTAAACCCGCGCCTTTTCATCAAATCAGTGATGGCGATGCGATGATCGATGCTTGTATTGCCGGAGCCGGTTTGATTCAGTTTCCCGAGGCGTTACTGCGGCCACATATACAGAGCGGCAAGTTAGTGCCGCTGCTCGCTGCCTACAATCCTGCGCCCACCGAGCTCAATGTGATATGGCCCCGCGCTCGTCATTTGCTGCCAGGCGTACGCTTCATCATTGATGAGTTAATTGATTTAGCCGCACAAAAAGCATTCGAATGATTGTAGATATAAGTTCTACACTCTGTCCTCTTTTAGCCTGTTTATCCACTTAAGTTATCAGCGTAGGATTTCTTCTAACGTCAGTTTGACTGACAATTTATCCACTCATGAAGGGGTTCTACCATGCCAGTAGTTAATATCCAGATGTTCGATGGTCGTGATGATGCTAAACCCGCTATTGCTAAAGCAGTGACTGACGCTATCGCCACCCATGCCAAAGTTGATCCACAGTATGTCTATGTCATTTTCAACGACGTAACCACCGACAACTGGGCAATTTCAGGTGAGATTTTTTCTGAGACGCTGAAAAAATCGAGCTGACATTCAGCGCTCCTTAGCCTACCTGCCGTTATGCCCCGCGCATAACGGCATATTCCTTTTGAGGGGAAGTCTCTCTCTTCTTTGCACGTTCACCTGCTCCCATAATTCTGGAGGTTACGATGAAAAATGAAATTACCTGTGTGTTTAACCTGGCAGTCAATGACGGACAACTCCCTGCGTTTAAAGAATTAGTTTCACGCGTGGTAGAAGCCACCAGTAAAGAACCCGGTACGCTGAGTTATGTCTACAGTGTCGGCGACGACCAGAAAACGGCAAGCATTGTTGAGCGTTACCGTCAGGAGGATTTGGTGAACCATGTTGATCACACGTTCGCGCCTTTTGCCGAAACCTTTCTTTCTTTGGTAACCATCACCGGACTGACAGTCTATGGCGAACCTGATGATGAGATCCGCACAAGGCTGGACCCGTTTGGTGCTGTGTATATGAAACCATTTGATGGATTTACGCGTTAATTTTTTAGAGTAAATACCATGAGAAACACTGCTATGAGACTTTATGTTTACGATCACTGCCCGTTCTGCGTACGTTCACGTATGATCTTTGGCCTGAAAGATGTGGCGTGTGAAATCATTACTCTGCCAAACGATGATGAAGAAACCCCAACGCGCCTCATCGGCAAAAAAATACTTCCAATATTGGTCACTGAAAGTAATGAAGCGATCGGTGAGAGTCTGGATATCGTCCAATACATCGATGAGACCTACGGTTCGTCTGTTCTGACGGTGCCTGACAATCCGGCAATAGAAACCTGGATGGAAGAGGCGACAAAACTGATTTATTCGCTGGCGATCCCGCGCTGGGCAAGCTCTGACTTTGAAGAGTTCCATCGGGATACGGCGAGAAAATATTTCGTCAACAAGAAAGAAGCCGTTTTCGGCCCCTTCCCGCGTTTACTGGAACACACCGCAACTATGTTGCCTGAGATAAATGCAAAACTTGAGGTTCTTGAGTTGTTGTTAGCACAGCAAGAGAGAGATACCGTGCATTTCTCGCTAACGGATATCCGTCTTTTCCCGCTGTTGCGCTCGTTATCCATTGTTAAAGGGATTCAGTGGCCGCCACTGGTTGATGCATGGCGGAGAGAGATGGCTGCTAAATCCCTGGTTAATCTCAATGACGACCTCGCTATCTGAGTCCGCGTCTATTACCCCTTCAGTGTGGGCATGAGGCCCGCCAGCTGTTACTCACCGGCGAGCATCGCACGTCTGACGCTGCCTTTATTGTCGGCTATGAAAGTACATCACCGTTTAACCGCGAATATTTGCGGCAGTTCGGGGCGCCTCCCGGGCGCGACATGCAACAGATACGGGAGGCGATTGATATATCGACAAGAACAAACCGTCACGGTTAATTCGGGCGCTCACGAGCCGGCCGTAGTATGTTCGAGTGCCCGCTTCCCGCAGTGGGTTCAACCACCCCAACACATCCAGTCATAATGACAGTTTAAGGAAGTAATTTGACCGGATGAGTAAGCCTCAGGATGTGTAATGACCGTATAATCGTGTTTTCCGCAACTGATAAGGCAATAACATGAAATTATACAGCCACAGTTTTAAAGACGGTGAGGCCATCCCAGGCAAGAACAGTTTTGCCGTTTATGATCCTGAAAACCGCATTCGTTTATCTGATAACCTCAATCCACACCTTGCCTGGGAAGATGTGCCGGCAGGCACACAGGCGCTGGTGCTTCTTTGCCACGATCCTGATGTGCCAACCAGTGCAGAAGATGTTAATCAACCGGGGAAAACCGTTCCGGCGTCTCTGCCGCGTACAGATTTCTATCACTGGTCGCTGTTGAACATTCCGGCGGATCAAGGCGAAATCATTGAAGGCGCTCAGTCCAGCGGCATTTCTGCCAGAGGCAAGCCGGGGCCTTCCGCGCCAGACGGTCTGACTCATGGTATCAATGATTACACCGCGTGGTTTGCCGGTGATGAGTCAATGGCCGGAACATATTATGGCTATGATGGCCCCTGCCCGCCGTGGAATGATGAATTGGTTCATCATTACATATTCACGTTATATGCGATTCCGATGCCGGCATTAAACGTAGAAGGAGAGCTGACTGGCGCTAACGTTCGTCGTGCGCTGGAAAACAGCAATGTACTGGCAACGGCCACGCTGACCGGGATCTATACCCTGAATCCGGACGTCAGCGTTTAACCCACCACGAACCATCAACAGGTAAATCATGACCAGAGAAAGTCGATTAGTTGTCCCGGATGAACCGGACGCCATGAGCAATGAATCCCTTTCCTGGTCAGATTATTATGGCAGCAGTCTCAGCCGCGATAATCTGGTGTCGGTGGCTTATCCGCAGCTCAGGGTGAGACAAAGCACACCCTCATTTTGCTTCTTCGAACCGACGGTGCTAATCGTACTGGCGGGGAGAATCGAATTTCTGACCTCCGGAGAAAGCCATACTCTGGCTGATACTGCCGCCGTGGGGTTTATAGATCAGGGCGTCATTGCTGATTATACCAAGTTTCCTCCGGATAACGGCTCCCCGTTCCGATCGCTGTATCTGACTTTCAGCGCCGATGTGCTGGAATCTTTTTATCAGTTCTCGCAAAGCCATTTATCTCTCTCCGGTGACAGAAAGAAGCCGAAATTTACCGCGATGGCGCTTAACAGCGCGCTGCGAGAGTCGTTACACACGCTGCTGAAAAGCCTGGCGCAACCGAATCTCAGTGATGCAAGAATACGTTTGAGGATATTCGACTTGCTGCTGGTACTGGCAGAACAAGACATTCATTTTGCTTTGCCCCGGCGACAGGGCGTTTTACCGCGCTTAAGCAATCTGCTGCGTGCTTCGCCAGAAACCGACTGGACCGCGCGCTCTGCCGGCGAAGCGTTGGCGATGAGCGAATCCACCCTGCGCAGACGCTTACGCGAGGAAGGGGGCGGCTTTGAGAAGTTGCTCGTGGATATACGCATGCACCACGGCCTGATGCTGATACAAACCACCCGCTGGAACATGGCGCAGGTGGCCGATGCCTGCGGCTACAAATCGGTTTCGCGTTTTGCTGAACGATTCACCCAGCGCTTTGGCCTGCCACCTTCACGGCTGCGCTAGCCTTCTCATCAGGGTGTGATCAGCGCGAGTTTGGTTGGGGCCGGTTAAGGGTTTGCGGCAGATTTGTTGTGGCGGTCAGATCAGAAGCGAGCCAAACACCACGTCACAAAAACCCCGTAGCGGACGGTCATCTTTTTCCACACGCATACGCAACAGCGCACCTTCCCAGCGGTTAAGTATGAACGGCGCCAGATTAGTACTGCTGCAGATCCCTGAGCCTCTTTGATGCAGTCCTCAAAAAGTTTGGCCCACTGCATAAAGATAAGCGAATGTCTGATCTTTGCGGAGGGCAGAAGCTCATTTCCGGGCTACTCTCGCGAAAAACCCAAGCGCCCCCCTTTTGCCCCCCGCTCAGCATTTTTCTGCCCCCTTCGCCTTATATGAAGCCTGTCACAAAACGCGCATGAAGTTTTTAGCCTGTAACGAACCAGACAGCACAGGGCAATCTTGTTAACGGCCTGTTACAGCTTGTTGCGCCAAATTGTTAACATTCATTCATGCGCCAAACGCATCAGTGCATGCGTTTATTGCGCTTATTTACTTTATTTTCATGGTCCAGTCTGCAGAAACAGATGCGGTTAAAAGCGTCAATGACAAACTGGAGATAAAGATGCATTCACCTAACGCACCAATGACAACTCGGGCAAGGACCAGCGCGATACTGCGTGTGACCTCCGGCAACTTTCTGGAGCAGTTCGATTTTTTCCTGTTCGGATTTTATGCCACCTACATCGCCCATACCTTCTTTCCGGCCAGCAGTGAATTCGCCTCGCTGATGATGACCTTCGCGGTCTTTGGCGCGGGCTTTTTGATGCGCCCTATCGGCGCAATCGTGCTGGGCGCATACATTGATAAAGTCGGCAGACGTAAAGGGCTGATCGTTACCCTGTCGATCATGGCCGCCGGGACCTTCCTGATTGTGCTCATCCCGTCCTATCAGACGATCGGGCTCTGGGCGCCGTTGCTGGTGCTGGCCGGCCGTTTACTGCAAGGCTTCTCTGCAGGCGCAGAGCTGGGCGGCGTATCGGTTTACCTGGCCGAGATTGCCACACCAGGCCGTAAAGGCTTTTACACCAGCTGGCAGTCCGGCAGCCAGCAAGTGGCCATTATGGTGGCCGCGGCAATGGGCTTCGCACTGAATGCCTTCATGGAAGAAAGCGCCATTCGCGAGTGGGGCTGGCGTCTGCCTTTCCTGTTCGGCTGCCTGATTGTGCCTTTCATCTTTTTCCTGCGCCGCAAACTGGAAGAAACCCAGGAGTTCACCGCCCGCCGCAACCACCTGGCGATGCGCGACGTGTTTAAAACGCTCCTGGCGAACTGGCAGGTGGTTATCGCCGGCATGCTGATGGTCGCCATGACCACCACCGCGTTTTATCTGATCACCGTCTATGCGCCGACCTTCGGTAAAAAAGTGTTGATGCTCAGCGCCTCCGACAGCCTGCTGGTGACCCTACTGGTCGCGATCTCCAACTTCCTTTGGCTGCCGGTAGGCGGTGCCCTTTCGGACCGTTTTGGCCGTAAGCGGGTCTTGGTGACCATGGCGCTGCTGGCGCTGGTCACTGCGTATCCGGCACTTAGCCTGCTTGCCGAAGCCCCCAGCTTTTCGATGATGCTGACGGTACTGCTGTGGCTGTCCTTCCTCTACGGCCTCTACAACGGCGCCATGATCCCGGCATTAACCGAGATCATGCCGACGGAGGTTCGGGTTGCCGGTTTCTCGCTGGCCTACAGCCTGGCGACCGCCGTCTTTGGCGGGTTTACGCCGGTAATTTCTACCGCACTGATTGAGTACACCGGCGATAAGGCCTCACCCGGCTACTGGATGAGCTTTGCCGCGCTATGCGCATTACTGGCGACGCTTTATCTGTACCGCCGCAGCACGTTGTCACTACAAACCGCACGTTAAATCAGGGATTACGTCATGCAAAAAATTTATCGTTCACTGCTCGCCACACTGGTGCTTTCCTCTGTCAGCACGTGCGTGCTGGCCAAAGACGTGACCGTCATGATTTCAGGCGGGTTTAAAGCCGCACTGGAAAAACTGGCCCCGCAATTTGAAGCGAAAAGCGGCGACCACATCATTTTGGTGTCCGGCCCTTCTATGGGTAAAACGCCCCAGGCGATCCCCGCGCGCCTGGCTCGCGGAGAAAAGGCCGATGTGGTGATTATGGTGGGTGATGCGTTGAAAAATCTGGAAAAAGACAACTGGATCCAGCCGGGTTCACGCGTGGAACTGGCCGACTCGCCGATTGGCATGGTGGTCAAACAAGGCGACCCTAAACCCACGATCCAAAAGGATAGCGATCTGCGCAATACCCTGCTGCAGGCCAAATCCATTGCCTATTCGGACAGTGCCAGCGGCCGCTATGTCAGCAACCAGTTGTTCAAAAAACTGGGTATCGAAGACCAGGTGAAAGAGAAGGCGCACATGATTGAGCGCATTCCGGTGGCATCCGAAGTGGCGAAAGGGAAATATGCGGTAGGTTTCCAGCAAGTGAGTGAACTGCTGCCGGTGCCGGGCGTCACCTTTATCGGCGAGCTGCCTGAAGATGTGCAGTACATTACCCGCTTTGCCGGCGCGGTCACCGCCAAAGCGGAACACCGCCAGGAAGGCAAAGCGCTATTGGATTTCCTGTCTTCCGCCGAGGCGCAAAACACCATTCGCGCCACCGGGATGAGAGCCGTGAAAACTGAACAGCCGGTTAAACAGCGTGATACTGTTCAGTGATCAACTTTTCCAGCTCGGCGGCAACGTAAGACTGCATGCGTCCGCTGCGCCTGATCAGGCCAACCGTGCGTTTCACCACCGGGTCGGTCAGCGGCAGGTGCGTCAGCACCGAATGCTCTGACGCCGGCATCGACATGGCGGGCACGGCGGCGATGCCGACGCCCGCTTCAACCATGCCCAGCATGGTCGTCACATGGCGGGTTTCACAGATGCTGGGGCGCTCGGGAATGATGTGTTCCAGCATCTGATCAAGCAAATTACGGTTACCGGACGTCTTATCCAGCCCCACATAATCCTGCTGATAAAACTCGCGCCAGGTCAGGCTTTTTTTACTGGCGATGGGATGATCGCGCCTGCAGGCCGCCACATAAACATCCCCCACCAGCGGCAAAAATTCGATATTGGGTTGCAGGTTTGTCGCGAAACAGATGCCGAAATCCGCCTGGCCGCTGGCCACCGCTTCGATGACGTTACCTGCACTGCTATCGATAAGCTTGACGCGTACCCGTGGATAACGGGCCTGGAAACGGCGGATCACGTCGGGCATGAAATAGTAGGCCGCCGAAGGCACCGTGGCGACGGTGACCAGCCCCACGCGATCCTGACTGACCTTATTGATGTCCGCCAACACCAACTCGACATTCGCCAGTAACTGATCTGAACGCTCGGCAAAGGTCTGCCCATACAGTGTCAGCGTGACGCGCCGGGTGGTTCTGTCGAACAACTTAATGCCCAGCGCGGATTCCAGCTTCTCTATCCTGCGGCTCAATGCCGACTGCGAAAGGCAGATGGACTCCGCGGCAAGCCGAAAATTACCGTATTCAACCAGCGCTCGGAAGGCATAAAGATCGTTGAGATCAAAATTCACGGGCATAGCGGCAGACAATCCTTTCAGAGGCGGCAAGGGCTTAGAGAAGAGATGATAGCCGCTTATTGGGCAACGGCAACCTTTTAGAAAGTGATCGACAGCCTTCTCTTAAGACACTGACAAATACCCCACCGCATGCCATTCAAAATGCTGTTCGTCGGTAATAAAGCCCCCACGGCATGAGTTCACGCGTTTAACGGGGGCCAATAGTGAAATCCGCTATTTAAAGCGGATTAAAATTCACTTCCATGCAGATATAGCGAATGTCCCTTCGGGTTTCACCGGCAGATACTTAGCATAGTAATCCAGGTAATTCTTTACCGGATCCACATCTTTAAACTGCTCTGGGTAAAGCGATTTGGCAATGAACTGAATCATGGCGAAATCGGACAGCGTTCTGGATGCGCCTTGATAGACACCGAAGAGCTGTTTGTTTTTTATCGCGGGCAGCGAGGCCCAGCCATTACGCGCAGAAAAACCGATAAGTTGCTGAGTAGCGATGTTTTTATCAACGCCAACCCCCATTGACAGTGCCGACGAGACCTTGTTGTTTTCTCTTCCCGAGATAAAAATCGCATCCGGCATCGCAACCAGAAGCTGCTCTGGATTAATGACGCCCCACCACTCAAAAAGTGATTCAGCTATATTGTTCGCGCCGGCGAGTTTCAGCATCGCCCCCCACATGTTCTCGCCATAGGTAAATGAATATTCGCCTGGCCCCTTATTACCAAACTCAATATAAACCTTGGGTTTTTTCAGGCCTGAACTATTTACTCTGCGTTGCACATCCGCAATGTTATTGGCGTAAAGGTCCGCGAGTTCCTGGGCCCGTTTTTCTTGCCCCGTCAGTATTCCAAATATTTTAGTGGAGCTGACATGCTTTTCTACCGTTTGAGCATTGTAGTCGATCACAACCACCGGTATTTTCAACGCTTCAAGGCGAGACACTTCATATTTTAAAGCGACATACTGCCACTGCGCCAAAATAACCACATCAGGTTTTAACGAGATGATATTCTCAAGCGAGATATTATGGAGATCGACTTCACCGATATCGGCGATACGGGCAAGAGACGGCATCTGTTTAACATACATATTCCAATTGGCAGGTACTTTTCCCCGCCATGCTTCCCGCGAAATACCTATTACGTGATCGAATGCGGCTTCCCCGCCCACAGCCATGTAATCTTCAAAGTTAAAGCCTAAAATAGCCCGCTTTACCGGCGTATCGACAGTAACCTGCCGCCCCATAACATCGGTGAAGGTCGTGGTGGCTGCATTAGCGATGCCGGACACCGTTAAAATAACGGTGAACATCATAAAGGTGATTAAATTTCGAACGCCCATAAAATGAAAATCCTCGGGATTTGGGTTCACTCTTAGAATAATTTATTCTATTTTCTTGAAATCAAGATGAAAATGATAATAATTTCTATTAAAATTAACATCAACTGCAATCGTTTCACCCTTTAGATTTTGTGTAAAAAAACCAGCCTCATCATAAAACCCAGCAGCAACAACCAACTAAAAAAACAAAACCAGCATAGAAAACCACAACAAAACAAAAACCGAGATACCGCTTTAGAATCGGCAAGGGTCCCGCTTTTACGCCGTTAAATGGGTTTTAGAGGGCCATGGCGAAAATATCACCATGGCCAGATACTGCCTCGCCGGGTTAATTGAGCGCTTTCTTTCCAGCCATTCGCTCAATGACTGCATGCCCCCGATAACGTTTCAACTGACGCGGGCCTTAGGCCGGCACGGGGTCGAGAAACACGTAAAGCTTGGTGATCTTGCCGTCGAGGATCTCGACAATATCGAGCCCGGTTATCGCCGGTGGCCCTTCTTGCGGCCCGAAATGCCAGCGCATGCGGCCGACGCCGTGATGCCCGACCGCCGGCCCGAAGGTGCCGAAAACAAAGCTCGGAGGTGCCTTCGACAAAACCTCGTCGACGACCTGTTCGATACCTTCATACCCGCTAGCTGCGACGCCCGGTTCGTAGACCTGGACGTTTTCGGCATAGATCTCTCGGATCGCCGCACGGCGCTTCTGCGTATCTTGCTCGGCGAACACGCGATGGATAGGCGCCTGCATCACGGCGTCGTAATCGATAAAGGTTTCCCTGGATATGCTCATGATTTACCTTTTGGTTAAGTGAGTACTGCGCTTGAAAGTTCAGGATTGAACGCGGGTTAGATTCAGTTCGGCTTGATGCACGCCCCCGGCGGCATGCGCGTTGGGGCGGGTCTTCACGCTCATGCGGACCAGGGCTGGACGTGTTAAATGCTTTGGCTGCAATGACTGCCTCTTTGCGTTTAACGTTAAGGTTCTTCAAAACCGGCCCTGCATCTGCTCCGAATGGCCATCGGCCAGCCCTTCTGGCTCCCGGAGAGGTGACTATGCGTTATTCTATTTTTGTCATAAAGTATGCCAATCGAAACCCATAGTTATCGCGAAAAGACACAATGCAAGATCTCGAGTCTCTGGCCATTTTTGTACGTATCGCGGAAATGGCGAGCTTCACCCATGCGGCGGAAAGCCTCGGCATTCAAAAAGGCCGGGCATCGAACGTGGTGCGCCGCATCGAAGCGGCCATGGGTGTGCGGTTGCTGCACCGCTCGACGCGCACCGTGCAGTTGACCGAAGATGGGCGCGCTTTTTACAACCGCGCACGCGCGTTGCTGGCGGATGCCGAAGAATTAAATAGCCTATTCGCAGGCAGTAACACACCGCTGCGCGGGCGGCTGCGCATCGATCTGCCCACCGAACTGGCCCGTACCCCGATCGTGCCCGCACTCCCTTCGTTTATGGCCACCTATCCTGAAATTCAGTTGGAGATATCCAGTACCGACCGGCGTGTGGACCTGATTCAGGAGGGCATAGATTGCGCGCTGCGAATCGGAGAGATTGTCGATGAAACCCTTGTCGCGCAGAAGATGGGCGCTTTAAGCATGGTCAACGTGGCAAGCCCCGCTTACCTGAAAAACCACGGCGTGCCCCAGACGCTTGAGGATTTATTGGCGCAGGAACACCGCATGATTCACTACGCGCCAATATTGGGGAGCCGGCCGTTTGGATGGGAATACCCTAAGGGCGACGGCTACGCCACGCTGATGCTGGCAGGCTCCATCAGCGTCAATAGCGTGCAGACTTACCATGCCGCAGGTCTGGCCGGTTTGGGGCTGATCCAGGCGGGACGCTCAAGCCTGATCGAATATATTGAGAAAGGCGAGCTCATAGAGATTCTGCCGGATTTGCGCCCCAAGTCGTTGACCGTTTCATTCGTCGTCGCACACCGGCAAAACTTATCGCGCCGCGTACGCAGTTTCATGACGTGGTCGCAGCAGGTATTGGCGCCGTATTTGGATAAGTAGAGGGCCGAGGGTAAGTATCCTGCTTAAAGCAACCATGCGCTTTTAGCGATCTCCGACATAGTGATTATGTTCCAGGGGGAGATCGCTGGCGTCACGCATTGAGAGAGTGTGTTAGCGGGTAGCTCTTGCGGTTGGCTTTGAGGATTACCGTTGGGGCTACATAGACTGCCCCCCTAACCTTTCGGTTCGATACCTCGGGTTTGGAGTTCTTTACGCAGAACGCGTTTTATCCAGGTCGCCAATGTCTTGTCGCCATCCTTGCGGGCTTGTTCTTCTAATTGCGCACGGAACTCGTGGGACAGCCGAATTTGATACTGGTCTGTTTTTGATTTTTCGATTGACATTGTAATTACAAAATCCTTAGCATGGGATGGTTGTAATTACACCGCAATTACAGTGTATTTTGCAACACTAAAGAGCAAAGCCCGGCAGTGCTAGGAACACTAACCGGGCTTCTGACCACAACATTATGAGGACTAATGCTATGGCTGACACCGATAGTAACACGCGCTCGTCTTATCAATCACTGCCGGATTGCGCGAGCCTTTATTCCGCCATGAATGCCGCGCTGGCTCATTTGGACTTTTCAAACATCGACGAGAGCGAACGCTCGCAGGTAGCGGAGTATTGCGCCGAAACCCGTGCCGGGCTTTGCCATTGTCTGAATTTCATTGGCGATGCATTAATTACCTTTGCCGATAATGACGTGTGCGAATCTACGCCAGAAAGCTTGTGCCAATTGGGGCATGGGCTAACCGCGATAAGTTTGCTCATCCCCACGCTTACCGATATGCAAAGACGTGCACATGCACTAACCGCCAGATACCCCTCTGAATAGCACATACCTGATTAAGGCCCTGCCGTTAGTGGCTAACGGTCGGGGCTTTTTTGTTACCGGGGTCCCATTTGTCAGTTATGAGCGAAAAACGGACGTTAAAGTCATATAGGTAGGTGAGAATTTCTATTGATTCCATTCTATGGTACTGGCTGAATTCAAACAGCCCATTACTGGGGCTGTTTTGGCTCGTTTACATTGCCTACATCGGTTACACCCGGTATCGGCGATGAGGGAATTAATGTGTCCACACCATTTTTAAGTGCATCACGGGCTGTATCGCGAATACCAGGTTTTACGAGAGAAATGATACCTACCAAAATAATGGTTGTAACCACCGTAGCCAATAGTCCGGAAACACCACCACTTATCCAACCTAAGAACCAGGAACCAAACCGCTTCGCAAAATGCGGCTTTGCTAAATTGGCGCTATAGACAGCAGCGTTCTCACCCCATTCAACCCATTTTTTCTTTAATTCTTCATCATGAGCCGCTTTCATATCAGTTATTCGCTGTTCATAAGCACTTTCAACGCCCTGACTAACCGTCAAAATCAGTTGGTCTACGGCTCTCCGCGCTTTGGCGCGGTAATCATCCAACTGACGCTCGGAATAAGCGATACCATCATGAAAGCTTTCAAGCTCAGTATTAACCCGAACATCAGTCATCCTACGCGAGCGGCATTGGTTGGCGCGGTCATCTTTGTCGGCTTTATACATTGCATAGGCTATCAACTGTTCTGGATCGTCGGAATCTTTAACGAGTTCAGTGAACACCCATTTTTTTTGCTGCGTCGTCATTTCTCACCACAAAAATAAAACGCCCCAATATAGGGGCGTCAAAAGATATTGTTTTTAGCCTTTGCGTGCTTTGTTAAAGGCCTCTTTGAAGAAGTTTCGCCCTTCTGACTGCGATAAGACTGAACCAGCGAGTGATTTTTGCACTCCAGAAGCACCCATGTTTCGCTCTTCTGACTGCGATAAGGCTGAACCAGTGAGTGATTTTTGCACTCCAGAAGCACCCGTGTTTCGCCCTTCTGACTGCGATAAGGCTGAACCAGCGAGTGATTTTTGCACCCGAGCAGCACCTGGGCTCACCAGTCCGTTAGATACCTTGTGATGAACCGCTTTTCTACCTTTAGCATGGCGGTTCTCTTGCGACTTAAGTGCGCCAGAAGTTTCTACTTTTGTCGTAGTAATCTTCTGACGAGCTACATCCGCAACGGCTTTTTCTCCGATGCTGCGAATCTCTTCGGCAGTAAGCGCAGGCATGCGATATATGGTCATAATTTATACCTCCGTATATGCAATGAGTGTATACCGACCAACAATTGTTTGCATCAAATTAGACGACTTAATTTACACCTATGCAAACGGCAAAGATCAAAGCCTTTGCGCTGTAGGCGCTTGATTGTGTTTTAAAATATTCAGTCTTGGTTAACCCGGTTAGCTCTAAGCCGCCTCAGGAAGAGCTTAGGGCAGCTATGAGCGATGAACGGAAGCTCGTTTTCGGGTAACATAATCCATATGCTAGAGGATCTCTAAAAGAGAATGGGCCGTCTAAGCGGGATACTTACAACGATTCTTGCCGTATTCACAGTAAGCACTCTATTTGGCGTATTTTTATTCAAATAGCAAACACCAATAAAAGGATTTTTCATGAACAATATTCCATCTATGCCGCAGTTAGGGATTTATGTCTCGAAAATCGATCCCACCCTTCGCATTACTGTAACCGACGTCGATATTGTTGATGACGATGATGACTCTCCTGATGATGAATTGTTTTATTTAGTCCGCTGGATCGAGGGGGAAGATGAAAGTGATATGTCTGCGATGGAATTTGAGCTAGACCCAGTAGAGTGGCAGGCTTTTGTTGAGTCTGAGCAATTAGTGTTTGAGCGTGATCCGTACATGGATTCAGTCCCCGAAAATTCAAACCTTGCGAAAATTCGGGATTTACTCATGAAGACTAAACAGCATGATCGTTCGTAAGCATCAGGAAAGAGGCTTAGCGAGTGTTATCTATTTGTGGCAAACGAATTCGCGAGCAATTTGCCACCAAAGGTGAAGTACTTTCACATGAACGCTGTTTAATAAATAACGCGTCTGACCTGCTCCCCGTTGATCAACTCAGACTGTTGTTAGCAACGTCCGCTTCAGCACAGAGCGGACAAGCTTACTGAGCCAAAGGTCCGTCATGAGCTGTGAGTTCAACGGGTCGATGCAACGCATATTAATTGATGGGAAGCGGGTCAATTATTTGAAAGAAGACTAATCGAGTCATGTACGTAGTTTTTTGATGTTAAATTTTATTTCTGTGATTGTAGCCTTAAGTACCTGTAAACAAATCTTAGCTGTATGCTCTCTTGGTGTGAAGCCTGATGACATTTGCTGATAAGGATGAATATAATTACGAAAGTCCCTTAAAGTATGCGAGAACTTATAAGTGTCAAGTTGAATCAGTTCTAAATCTTTTGCTACATCAATAAAGGCTGCGAGATTCCAGTCATGAAAAGGTAGAACTTTACCTTCACGATTCTTAGGAGAAGACTTCACCGTATTAAATGCTCGCGGATAACTAGAAGCTAATCCAAGAAAAACTCCTTCTAAAGTACTGCCAGCGATTAGTATCGTAGAGAGGTAAGCTGCCGAACTATAAGTTTTTTCAATTTCATCTACTCGCTTGTTCAGTACGTCAGTTACATTAAGGTCTAAGCCTAAATCAGAGATAGTGAAGCCACTAAACTCGCGACTTAAAAAGTCAGATTCAGATAGGCTACTGGATTTCACACTATTCTCGTTTAACTCCACTTTATGAAGCTTCTTGAAAGTTATTTCAGCTTCGTTTCTAACGACTTGCCATTTATCAAAAGCTAAGTACTGGTTAAACTCAAAAATATAGCGGTCCAACTCATCAATACGACTAATAAAATTGACAGGATTTAATACTTCTTTAATGCACTTATCAAGTTGTGGAGTTCCATTGATTTTTTCTAAACAATCATCTGTATACTTCCAACGAGAGGGGAAGCCTTGTCCATATGAATGATTAAAACCTAGGGCATTAAAAAACTTAACCAAATTAGGTCCAGAACGATACTCAGTCCCTTCATTTATCAAGTCTCGAAGTTTTTCACTCGTTTTGCTGCTGATGATCATTCAAAATCCTCTAGAATACATGACACATCTTGGAAAGAGAAACTGCATCTTTTGTATCGCTATAATGCCGTTTTTATTCTGTTACATCAAAGAGAATTAGTGCGTTAGTAATGGTTCGTGCAAGCTAGGTTGCCGACGCTTCCTGAGTAGGATGTAAGGCTCTTCTGTGAGTATGCACCCAAGCGGACCATGCACTTTTAGATATCTGACATAACGTTTGTAATGTCCTAGATGTCCGCTTTTGGCACTAACCCGACTATCAGTCCCAGCCCCCCGGTTCATCCCGCCGAGCGCCGGACTGGTTGTCCTACCCAACAACATTCCCCCACGCCCTCCGCCCACTCACCTAAAACTACACCACCAAATGCCAGATGCCAGACGCCCCCCTACTTCCGCCCCGCCCCTTTAAGCCCGCGATTTAAATCCTGAATGCGTTTCATGGTTTTCATCGTGCGTGCAGAGGTGGCCGAGGCGACGGAAAGAATCAGCATTTCCAGGCACACCAATACGGTGCCGTGCAGCGGTAAACGGCCATTCTCGCCGCCACGGGGAACGTTGATCACGACATGCGCTTCCCCGGCAAAAAATGAGTCGCTGGCGTTGGTCAGCAAAATAATCGGGATGCCAAGGCGCTTCGCTTCGCGAATGGTCGTCCTCCCTTCCCTGTGCGCCGACTTCTGCGCCATCATAATCAACACGTCGCCGCGCTGGAGGGTGATCAACTGTTCGGCGAGGGCAATGCCGGAGCGGTTAAGCGATACCGCAGGAATGCCGATGCGATTAAACAGCCGGGCGCTGTAGTCGGCCAAAATCCCGGAGGCATTAATGCCGAATAGCGCCACCTGGCGTGCCTCTATCAGCAAGCTCACCGCTTGCGAAATGGCCTGGCGGTTTTGCGGTTCAGATAACACGTCGCAGGCGCGTTTATGCCCGCCCAACACGAAATCGATGCCGGAATTGATGTCACAGGCCAGATCGCTCACGGTCGCGTTCATCTTTTCTTCTGAGTTAATCGCGGTGCCGAACCAGGCTTCCAGCGTGCTTTTCATGTCGCGCAAACCGGCAAAGCCCAATGCCTGTACCGCCCGCACCACGGTGGCATCCGAGGTGCCCGTCGCTGCGGCAATCTCCATGGCGCTCGCTTCCATTACGGCCTCGCGATGCTCATGGATGTAGCGCACCACCGCCTGTAATCGTGGTGAAAGGGCCGCCGCACGCGCACGGTAACGTTCGCCAAAAACATCGACACGTTTTTTTATTTCATTTCCCGTCATCGCCATTACCATTATTTTTGCTTCAATCCGCTTGTTTTTCATCGTTTTATTGACCAAGGCCATTCTGCAAAGGCCGCCTCGTCCACGCTAAATGTAGTAGCCGTCAGGCTATGAAAATAATCCTATCGCGGTCGGCCAACGGAACACCATCACCAATCCGCAACCGACAACCCAATAAAATCACTTTAAATACATAGCACTACATAAAAATAATCACCCACTTAAAACGAGTCATCTTTTTGCACGCCGCTGTAGTGGCGGGTTTAATTTTCATATTTACTACTACATTGCCCTATGATTGAATGATTATCAATTACATTGATGCAAGCGCATTCCTTACCCTGGCGGTTTCACTTAAAAGCAGCCGGGTTTTTATTGGCAAAAAGAAAATAACAACATCATTAACACCGGGTTTAATTAGATGAATAACAACGCATTGTTTTATTTTAAACGCAGCTGCCATCCGGCCATTCTTGCCGCAATCTATGGCGCCGCGTTTTTCACCTCAGGCGCCAGCTATGCGGCATGGAACGACAATACCCTCACCGTTACCGGGCAAGCGACAGACGAACAGGGTTACAGCGCCAGCAACAGCTCCGTTGCCGGCAAAACGCCAACCGCCAGGCTGAATGAAGCGCAGTCCGTCAGCGTAGTCACCCAACAACAGTTAGAAGACTATCAGGCCGAAAGCCTGGCCGATGCGATGCGTTTTGTCAGCGGCGTCACCGAAGGCAACACGCTGGCGGGCACCGAAGATGGCTTTGTGCGCCGCGGTTTTGGTTCCAACTCGGACGGCTCCATTTACCGCGACGGCGTGCGCAGCAGCCAGGGGTTGAATTTCGATGCCACCACCGAGCGCGTTGAAGTGCTGAAAGGCTCGGCTTCGCTGCTGTACGGCATCCAAAATCCAGGCGGCGTGATCAACGTCGTCAGCAAAAAACCGCAATACGACTGGCACACCCGGGTCAGCGGCCGTTACGCCAGCGAAGGCGGCGGTGCAGGCACGGTAGACGTCACCGGCCCGCTCGGCAACGGTTTTGCTTTCAGGCTGATTGCCGAGAAACAAGATCAGGACTATTGGCGCAATTTTGGCAGTGACGAACACACGCTGATCGCCCCGTCGCTGCAATGGTTCGGCGAAAAAGCGAACTTCCTGATCAGCTATTCCGAATATCGCTACGACATTCCTTACGATCGCGGCACCGCCTTTATTGACGGCAAACCGGTCGATATCGGCTATAAAAACCGGCTGGACGACAAGGCTAACCATGCCTGGGGCCACAACAAAACGCTGAATGCCCAGTACGGCTGGCAGTTCAACGAAGACTGGAGCACCCGCCTGACGCTGGGCTGGAACCAGCGCCGCTACGACAACAACGAAGTCCGGGTGACTGGCGTCAACACCACCACCGGCGCCGTCACGCGCCGTGCCGATGCCAACCGCGGCTTCAACCATAAAACCAAATACGTCTCCTGGGACCTGCTCGGCTCGCAGAATATCTTCGGCATGACGCACGATATCGTGCTGGGTACAGATTATGAGATGAACCAGACCTATCGCGCGCATCAATACCAGGGCAAGGCCAACAACAACTTTAACCTCAACGATCCGCAATATGACATGCTGTCGCCCGTGACCAACGGCAGCACGGAAAACACCGCCAACAGCAATAACCTGAACCGCATTCACAGCCGTTCGGTGTACGCCAAAGACAGCATTTCGCTGACGCCGGACTGGATCGCCGTGTTGGGCGGGCGCTACCAGCATTACGAGCAGCGCGCCTCCAAAGGCTTCAACCCGGTGGTGGAAACGCTGGATGACGAAGGCAACAAGTTCCTGCCGCAGGCTGGGCTGATTTATAAACTGACGCCGGATGTCTCGCTTTACGGCAGCGTCAGCAAATCCTTTACGCCGTCCACCAACGTCGACGATGACGGCGACGTCGGCAAGCCGGAACAGGGCACCACCTGGGAGATGGGCAGCAAGTGGCAGGTTTCGCCACGCCTGTTCGCCAGCGTGGCATTGTTCAATATTGACGAACGCGACATGTCGCTCAGCATCAACGGCGCAACGCGCGCTATCAATAAAGCGCGCTCTCGCGGTGCGGAATTCGAACTGAATGGCGAGATCTTGCCGGACTGGGAGCTGAGCGCCAATTACAGCTACACCAACGCCAAGATCATTGACGATGGCGAGAATTCCGCGAATAACGGCAACCGTCTGCAGAATGCGCCACGCCATTCAGGCGCGCTCTACCTGAGCCATAATCTGGTGATCGGCGGCATTCCGGGCGACTTCCGCGTCGGTGGCGGCGCGCGCTACGTCGGCACGCGGGCGGGCGATCCGGAGAACAGTTTCACCCTGCCGAATTATGTGGTGGCCGACAGTTTCATCGCCTGGAACAACCGCCTGTTCGGCGAGAAAACGCAGTTGAAGCTGAACCTGAACAACCTGTTTAATGAGCACTACTACACCTCCAGCGGCGGCAATCTGCGCGTGCGCGAAGGGGAAACCCGTAATCTGATGGTGCAGGCGAGCGTTGAGTTCTAAGCCGTTCCGCCCTCTTTAGCCTGACCGAAACAAAAAGCCCGCTCGGGGCAAACCTGAGCGGGCTTTTTGTCGGGGCCGTTCCCTGGCTCCCGTGCGTTGGCGTTACGGCGTGGCGGCATTAGCCTCCGCCGATGCACGCAGGCCGCGCCCCGTCAGCGTGAAATAGGAAATGACGGTAAAGGTGGTAGTGATCAGGCCAAGGATCAGGTAGGCCTGATGGAAACCCACCGAGTCATACATTCTTCCCACCCAAGCGGAAAGCACCACGCCCGAAAGCTGTTTGGACAAATTGAAACCGATCAGGAACAAGGTTGCCGACACCCGCGGATCAAACACCGAAGAGATGTATTTAAAGGTGCCCACCAGCAGGAAAGGCAGCTCAAACATATGCAGCGTTTTCAGTAAAATCACCTCAATGCCGCTGCTGGCGAAGGACGAGCCGATAATCCTCACCGACATGATGGCACCGGCCACCAGCAGCGCATTTTTGGCGCCGATGCGGTTAATGATAAACGGGGCGCAGAACATGATGCAGGCATTCAATAACTCCCCGCCGGTGGTGACAAAACCGAAGATCTCGGTGCCCCTTTGCGGCGATGAAAAGAAGCCTTTGAAAAAGTTGGCGAATTGCTGGTCGAACACGTCGTAAATACTGGCGACGCCGATAACGTATAACAAGAAGGCCCAGAAGCGCGGCATTTTCAACAGCTCCAGCGCCATGGCCAGCGAGAACTCGCGCTGATTCGCCCCCAGTTTGTCCATCACCTGCGCCGTCTGGTTCGGTTGCGGGCGGGAAACAATCAACAAGACGGCCAGCACCACCCCGAACCCGGAGGCGATCCAGAAAGTAATGTTGGGGTTAATGCTGAACAGCAGCCCGGTTATCGACGCGCAAATGGCCCAGCCCACGCAGCCGGAAACGCGAACCTTGCCGTATTCAAAACGGTTGGTGCGGCTGACGCGTTCAATATAGGCCTCCACGGCACCCGCGCCGCCGGAGAACACAAACCCCAGGTAAAGTCCCCCCGCCAACGCGCCGGCATAAATATTGTATTGCAGCAAAGGCGCAAGCACGTAAATAAAGAACGGCGCGAATAAAATCAAAAGAATGACAATCGCCCAGAGCAGGTGTTTGCGCAGGCCCAGCTTGTCGGAGATTAAACCGAAAGCCACCTGGAAGATAATGGCAAACAAGGCAATAAATGAAAAAACCATCCCGGTTTCAGTTTTGGTGAGGTGATTGACATCCGAAAGCCATATCGGGAAAAAAGGGAAATACGCCGACATGATGAAATAGTAGAAAAAGAAGAAAAGCATAAAATAAATAAAGTTATGCCGTTCCTGTGCCGAGAGCTGAGTCAATTTCATAGTGTCACCTGGATTATTATTTTGTAATGGGGGAAATAGACCCAAAATAATTGGAGTTGCATCACGGCGGCAAGGGAGCGCATCCCGATGAGCTTACTGTAGTAAGTGATTCGGGTAAGTAAGCGCAGCCAACACAGAGGCAGCTTCAAGTATGACGGGTATATCCCCCTCCACGCTTACTGATGCTTAATACTGACCTGATAACGCCACTGCGTTTCCTTTAACAACCACTTTTCATGCACGCTCGGCGTCCAGGAGTCATCGCCCCCCACGCCCATATGCTGCGCGTCCAGGGTGATCCAGATACCGGGTTCAGCGCGCAACAGATGCCAATGGTCGACGTCCATTAACTGTTTGCTGCCGTAAGGCATGATCGAGAAATGGAATAACCCGTCGACACGCCAACCCCCCCAATGGAGCTCCTGGGTGTCGCAACGCAAGCCATTCTCCGTGGGGAAGACGTACGGGGTGACCATCTCGCTCAACGGCAAACGCCAGCGTGAGAAACAGGCGCTTTGTTGGCGGTCTGGGTAATTCTCGTGCGGCCCCAGCCCTAACCACTCTACCTCTGCCGCGGCCGCGGCCGGCGCAGCCTGGAACACCATGCCGATACGCGCCAGCGGCGGCAAATGGCCAGCGCGATCCCCTTCGACGTTGATCTTCAGCGCGCCGTGGCAATCAATCATCATCTGCCAGTGGCTGACGATCAGAACCTCATCGCCATACCGGTAATGGAAGGTGCTGCGGATCTCCACCCGGTCTTCGTAAGCCTCCGCCGTGCACTGGGTGCAGGTTCTCTGCATGGCATACAGCCCGGCTTTTTTCCAGCGTTCCACCCAGGCGTTAGGGTCGATTCGTTCGACTTCACTGACCCCAATGTCGTTATCCAGCGGCGCGCGAACAAACTGGTCGGTGAACGGGCTTATCAGCTTGTCTTCACCCGCCACCGTCCACTGCGTCAACAAACCGCTGTTGCGGTCGATAAACCATTGCTGTTCGCCCTGCAGCACCCGATAACCGTCCTCGTGAATCTGCAGTTCCGGGCGAACGCCGGGTGTTGGCGCATCCGGCAACGCCAGCGCCGTCGGCAAGCGGAATTGTCGCCATGCGACACGATGCCCGGCCGATGACCAGGCGGTGGCTTCCGGCTGGATAACTTCAAGGATCAGCGTGACATTGCGGGCATTCGCCGGCAAATCGAGGCGCTCCGCCAGGGTGACGACGGCATTGCCCTGCGGCGGGATGTCCAACGCCACTTCGCCAGAGCGCCATTCGCGCCCATCCTGTTCAATTCGCCAATGCAGCCTTTCATTGTCGGTGCGGCGGAACAGGTATTCACTGCCGACGGCCACCTCGAGCGGCGCCTGGCTCACCAACGAAAACTGGAAGAACTGCTGCGCATGTTTGGCTTCATGGAGCGAAGGGTGTGGCGTGCGGTCGGCAAACACCAGGCCGTTCAGGCAGAACTGCCGGTCATTGGGCGTGTCGTTGAAGTCGCCGCCATAGGCCGGTGCGGGCGAGCCATTCCCATCGTCTTTAAGCAGCGATTGGTCGGCCCAGTCCCAGACAAACCCGCCCTGTAGCCGCGGATACTGACGAAACGCCCGCCAGTACTCGTCAAAATTCCCCAGGCTGTTTCCCATCGCGTGGGCGTATTCGCACAGTATCAGCGGGCGGTTTTCGCCCGGCATGCCGACCCATTTTTTTATCGACCATTTTGGCACCCCAGGGATGAGTTGATCTTCATCCACCCGGGCGTACATCGGGCAAAGGATATCCGTTGCCGCACTGTTGGCCCCGCCGCCTTCGTACTGAACCAGCCGCGTGGGATCGCTGCTTTTGATCCAGCGATAAAGCGCATCATGCAAACTGCCGTGCCCGGACTCATTGCCCAACGACCAGATGATGATGGAAGGGTGATTGCGGTTACACTGCACCATGCGGGTCACGCGGGCGCTGTAAGCCGGGAACCAGTTCGGATCGTCGCTCAGCCGCGCCATCGGCACCATGCCGTGAGTTTCGATATTGGCCTCATCCACCACGTAAAGGCCGTAGCGGTCACAGAGTTCGTACCAGCGCGGATTGTTGGGGTAATGCGAACAGCGCACGGCATTAAAGTTGTTCTGCTTCATCAGCAGAATATCCTGAAGCATGTCCTCTTCGTTGATCGCCTGGCCGCGTTCCGGGTGGTGTTCATGCCGGTTTACGCCACGGATCAGCAGCGGCTTGCCGTTCACTTTCAGCAACCCGTCCGTTATTTCTACCCGGCGAAAACCGGTGTCCGTCGCCTCGGCCTCAATCAGTTCCCCATCGGCACCATAAAGCGCAATGACGGCCCGATAACAATGGGGTAACTCGGCACTCCATAAATCCGGCGCCTGCACCGGCAACGCAAAGGTCACCCGATCGGCATAAGCTCCCCGCTCGTCAATCGCCTCGGTGCCCAGCGGCTTGCGTTGGCCGGCGATTTTTTCGTCGCCTCGCCACAGGGATAACTCCACCTGCAACCCCGCCGGCTGGGCTTTCCCCGCCGCAACATGCACCGAAGCCTGCAAGGTGCCATGCCGATACTCCGTATCCAGCCCGGCGGACAATTGAAAATCGGTAAGGTGGGTATCCGGCTTGTGCAGCAATGACACCGAACGGTAAATACCGCTCATGCGCCACATGTCCTGATCCTCAAGCCAGGTGCCCGCACTCCAGCGCATCACCATCACGCAGAGACGGTTGCCGCCGGCATGCAGCGCATCGGTTAAATCGAACTCGGCCGGTAAACGGCTGTCCTGCGAATAGCCAATCCACACCCCGTTGCAAAAAAGGTGGAACGCCGAGTTCACCCCGTTGAAGATGATTCGGGTTTTGCCAGCCTTCAGCCAGGCTTCCGGGATGTCAATCTCGCGCGAATAGCATCCCGTCGGGTTCTCCTGCGGCACAAAAGGCGGCTCGGTCGAGATCGGGTAGCGGACGTTGGTGTAGATCGGCGCATCATAGCCGTCCATCTGCCAGTTAGAAGGCACCGTGACGGGCCGGCTTTCCGGACCATCCTCCACCAACCAGCGCGGATCTACCGCTTCGGGCTGCGCCAGATAAACGAACCGCCATTCGCCATCCAGCGACACGCGCTGCTCGGAGCGCCGGTTATCCCTGGCCTCTTCAAGCGCGCGCCAACTGCGAAATTGCGGGTGGGCGGGCAATCTGTTGAGATGAGTGACGGCCGGGTTTTGCCAGTCCTGCCGGGCCAGAACCTGAGGGAGAATGCTGTCCGACGGGTTATCGTTTACCGAATAAAGGGGCTGCTTCATACCAATCCTTACCTGCTGTCAGAGGGATGTATAGCGCTATACATTTTCAATCGAGTAAATACGATATCCGGCCTGACGGGCAATAAATTTGGTGGGTATATTTGAGTTCAATCACGCTATTTGTTGATTGTTTCCTATAATGTATTGCGCATGACATCAAATGTTTTTTTAATACATTTTCAGACAGAAGGGTACATTGCAGGCTAAATAACTGCGTTTAATACCGCGACACCCAAACTTGAGACGGGTGGGAGCATGCAGGTTAGCCGACCGTTGGGCGCATGGACGCGCGATACGAGCCGCCATGGACGGATTCACGGCGTGTCGGCGCTCTGCATATTCCTCACCTGTAGCACTATTTAACGCCGCACTTTATTGCGAGATTGAATTGATGAATAAACGGCAGGCAACGCTGGAAGACGTGGCAAAAGAGGCGGGCGTCTCCCAGCAAACCGTGTCACGGGTGTTGAACAACCCGGATATCGTCTCCGAGCGCACGCGCCATAAGGTGCTGGGCGCGATGAATACGCTCAATTATGTGCCTAACCGCTCCGCGCAGATCCTGGCCGGCAAGACCTTGCCGACGTTTGGCTTGATCACCACCTCCCTTGCGCTGCATGCCCCTTCGCAAATCGCCTCATCGTTCAAGCACCATGCGGAATTGGTGGGCTACCAGGTGGCGATATCGATGTTGAAAACCGGGCAGCTGAACGTCCTGCAATCGGCGCTGAATGAATTTCGCGCGCAGAAGATCAACAGCGTGGTCATGAGCCTGCCGCTGGAAAAAGCGGATGCGGAAACCCTGGCGCGGGATAACCCGGACATACAGCAACTGTTTCTGGACGTGCCGCCCGCCGCAGAGGTCTGTCACCTTGGTTTTCTTCACAGCGACGGCACGGCCAGCAGCGTTAACCTGCTTTTGGCGCTGGGTCACCGGAAATTCGGTTTGCTGGCCGGCCCGGAAAGCTCCATTTCGGCACGGCTGCGTCTTGCCTGTTGGCGCGACACCTTGTATCAGGCGGGCATTGCGGAGACGGATACCGAATACGGCGACTGGAGCGCCAACAGCGGCTGGGTAAAGACCATGGAATTATTCGGCAGGCACCCGGATATCACGGCGATGCTGGTCGCCAGCGACCAGATGGCGTTAGGGGTCATCAGCGCCTTGCGGCAGCTCAACAAACGCATACCGCAGGATGTGTCCGTCATTGGCTACGACGATACCCCCGACAGCCAGTATTTCCACCCGGCCCTGACCACGGTGAGGCAGGACTTTGATCTGATAGGAAAACGTGCGGTCACCCATTTGTTGAACATGGCGAATCAACCGCAACAGGCGTTTAACGATCTGTTACCGACCACCCTGGTTATCCGGCAATCCACCGGCAAACCGGAGGCCGCAGGCTCGGAGAATGCGCTCATCAGGCAACTGAAAACGCTGGTGCAACAACTTTAGCGAGAGAACAAAAACCGGATGCCGGCTTTTTTGCATTGCATTACGGCCTCCCCGTGCAGATACCTTTGTTTATAAATTGTGATATTATCATAAATATTTCGTTAGCTTTCAGGGGATATTATGATAACTAAAAAACAAATAATAATGAATGTCGCGACGGAGTTATTTAACAAAGAAGGTTATCAAGCGGTGGGTATTGATAAGATCATTACCGAGGCGGGTATTTCCAAGCTGACGCTGTATCGCAACTTCGCTTCAAAAGATCAGTTAATCATTGAGGTATTAACCCAGCGTAAAGACGATTTCATAAAAAATATCACGGAAGTGATTGAAAACAATCTCACACCGAAAGATAAACTCTTCTCGTTATTCAATTTTTATCACACCTGGTTTAAAGACAAAAGCTTTCGCGGTTGCATGTTTACCAATTCATTGCTTGAGTTTGGCAACAAATCAAAAGAAATTTCCAGTATCAATAAAGAGATGAAAGAGGCCCTGGTGGCGTTAATCACCGGCATTCTGTTTTCGCTGGTTAAAAAAGAACGAGCGCAACGCATCGCTTTCACCTTCGTCATGCTGCTGGACGGCGCGATCATCTCGGAACTGACCTACGCCGACCACAGTGAATACTCGCCGGCACTGATCGCCTGGGCAACGGCCAAAACCATCCTCGAAGCCGAAAACATCGTACTGTAAGCTCCGCATCCCCAATGCCGCACCTATGCCGCAGCAATGCGGCATTTTTATTGCCGGCCAATCCTACGATTCTATTAATAAATTAATAATAATTAATAATAATTAATGTGTACCGATCAGTTTCATTTTATGAAAAATGTGATTCAAATCACATGTAAAAATAAAGAAAGAAAAATAAAATCACATAACAATCAATGCAATAAACAAAAATGAAACATTTTTGAAATATTAAATTTGAAAAACCAACCTGTTTACATTAGCTTTTATATCAGCAAAATTTATAGGGGTAAATGATGGATAGTTTAGATTTGGTAAATACTGAATTGACGCAAAGCCCATTGCTGTCCACCAGCCTGGATGAGTTCGTGGCACGTCTGTTGCGCATGGAGGATTTGGACGCCTATTTTTGCCGTCATCCCACCCTGCCGGCAATGCTCCTGGCCACCACAGAGGCTGAACTGATCTCCGCCTATCACAGCACGGACATTGAGCACAGCCGCAAAGCCGTGCAAAAAACCTTATTTTGGTTGTACCAGACATTTTTAGCCGACCCGTTAACCGCCGAAAGCAAAAACCAACATCACCCTGTGATGGTCACTATCAAACGAATGATAGAAAAGAAGTGGTTGGCGCATGAGACGGAGCATTTCGCCGCCTTGCCCAGCGCGACGAGCCCGCAACTGTTTACGGAAAGCCTGCGGGAACTCTGGTCACACCACCGCTCGGCGACGCATCCGCTCTACGAATTTTTGCAGCATGACGCGTCAAAAGCGCAAATGAACGCATTCTTCAAAAGCGACAGCGCATTGAATTTGCTGTTTTTTGATTTAATCGCCATGGCGATGGTGGGTGCACGTCTCGAGGTCCGAGGTGAGCTCAGCCGCAATATGTGGGATGAGTGCGGCGAAGGCAGCGACCGCCATACTCATGTCAATTTGTACAAAGATTTGCTGATGCGCAATCACATTGAATTGCCGGAAGACAATTTTGCCGACACCCTGGCCTGGCAAGGATTGAGCGGTTACAACCTGTTTATGTTGGGGGGCACCAACCGCGAACATTACTTCAAGCTGATCGGCGCCCTGGCCATTACGGAATTGCTGGATCCCAGCCAATACGAAAAACTGGTTCTGGGCAGCCAACGACTTGGTTTTACCGAGCGGGATCTGCGCTACTACACCGAGCATATCGGGATTGATGTGGTCCATGCGGAAGGCTGGTTGCAGCAAGTGATCACGCCAATTGTAGAGAAATCGCCGGCGGCAATGGCGGAAATATGGATTGGCGCGAATATGCGTCTTAACACGGTGGATAATTATTATAATCACCTGTTAAACAGCCTCATGACTTTAAAGTAAATAATTATAAAACAATAAAACGGACCCGCCTTTTTCAGTGCAAAGGAAAAAAGATTACTCAGCGATTGCAGGTGCCTTTGACTATTCTCGTCATCCTTCATTATGACAAGCGCCGTCATTGGGTCTTATGCTTGCTTTGATTATTCTGATTAGTACCTGACATTTTCACTATGAAGAGCCATTGAACCATCACTGTATATCAATGTTAATTGAGGTAACGCTATGAGAAAAACATCGGCTTTAAAGAATATACTGCAAAAGAAAGAACTCTCTTTCCTGATGGAAGCCCATAATGCCATGAGCGCTAAAATAGCCGAAGAAAGCGGCTTTGAGGCATTATGGGCTTCCGGGCTATCCATTTCCGCCTCTATGGGGCTTAGCGACAGAAATGAAGCGTCCTGGACTCAGGTTATGGACGTTGTCGATTTTATGGTGGATAACACCGCTATCCCTATTTTATTGGATGGGGACACCGGCTTTGGCAACTTTAATAATGTCCGCCGCCTGGTTAAAAAACTGTCGCAGCGAGGCGTCGCCGGCGTGTGTCTGGAAGACAAATTATTCCCTAAAATAAACTCTTTTATTGGCGCTGGGCAGGATCTGGCTTCAATCAGTGAATTTTGCGGCAAAATACAAGCGGCGAAAGACAGCCAGTTGGACAGCGATTTTTGCGTGGTTGCCCGTGTGGAAGCGCTTATCAGCGGCTGCCCCATGGAAGAAGCGTTGAAACGCGCCGACGCCTACGCCAGTGCGGGGGCCGATGCGGTATTGATCCACTCCAAACAATCTGACGGCGCGGAGATCATGGACTTTTGCCGCCAATGGCAAAATGATTGCCCGATCGTTATCGTACCGACGAAATACTATAACACCGCCACCGATGCGTTCCGTGAAGTCGGTGTATCCACGGTTATCTGGGCTAATCATAGCCTGCGTGCTTCCATCGCCGCGATGCGCGCTATTACCCGAAATATTCGCCAACATAATAGCGTTGCACAGATTGAACGTGAAATTGCCTCTTTGGACGATGTGTTCAAACTCACCAACGAATATGAAGTACAACTGGCCGAACAAAAATACTTGACCCTTTAACGCGACAGTCAGCCGGTTTTTCTATTCATTCGTGAGGAAATGGTTAGATGATTAACGTCCGCGATTTTGTTGATGCATTGATTGAGCAAGGTACACACTATTTTACCGGTGTCCCCTGCTCTTATTTAACCCCGCTGATCAATGAAGTTATTGCTCGCGATGAAACCCACTACGTACTGGCCTCAAACGAGGGTGAGGCGCTGTCTCTGGCCTCCGGGCTTTGGCTTGCCAATAAAACGGCCGTTGTCCTGTGTCAGAACTCCGGGTTGGGTAATCTGATAAACCCACTGACATCGCTTAACGAGCCTTTCTCGATTCCGGTCTTGCTGTTGGTGACCTGGCGTGGCCAGCCCGGCACCAAAGATGAACCGCAACACAGGTTGATGGGCGAGATCACGCCTGAATTGCTAAGCCTGGCGGGGGTCGAGTGGGCCGTGCTGCCCGACGACGAAACCGGTGCCTTAGCCAGCCTGCAGCACGCCTGCAATTACATCCAGGCAGAGCAGCGCCCTTATGCATTGGTTCTGACCGGCAATCAGTTTTGTGCCGCGCAATCGCCAATGCCCGAGCCGCAAACGGCGTATCCGCGCCGTGAAGAGGCATTGGCGACGTTGCTGGCTCACGCTAATCCCGATGGCGTGATCATCGCGACAACCGGCAAAACCGGCCGGGAACTGTTTACGTTGTCTGACCGCCCTGAACATTTTTATTGCGTCGGGTCGATGGGCTACGCCAGCGCCATCGCTCACGGCATTGCCTTGGGCTGCGCCAGCCTGCCGGTCTACGTGATCGACGGGGATGGCGCTGCGCTGATGCATCTGGGAAATTTTGCCGGCATCGGCGCCAGCAAGCCCGACAACCTGATACATATTATTTTGGATAACGGCAGCTATGACTCGACGGGAGCCCAACCCACCGCGTCTCCTGGCGTGGATTTTGTCGCCATGGCCTATGCGGCCGGCTATGCCCACGCACAGCATTGCAACGATGCGGACAGCTTCGCCAACGCACTGCGCCAAACGGGTATTTCCGGCCCGCGGCTGTTGCATGTCCCTATCGGTATCGGGTCGATGGCACAGTTGGGCCGCCCGACGCTTTCGCCTTATAAGGTCGCACGCCGCCTGCAATCCCATTTGAAAACGATAGCCCCCGCTTCACCGTTCGAAAAAACCATGGCAAATACCGTGCAGCCTCCCGAGGGAGGTCGCATTTCTCACTCAATCCCTACAACCGAGAACGGACTCATGAACATTCATGATACTACCCAACCGAACGCCCTCAATGCTGTTCTGACGGGCATGGATATTTATGCCTCAAAAGCCATTTCGCTGAAAGCGAAGGCCGATCCCTCCATTGCAAACCTAAGTTTTGGCGAGCCGGTTTTCGGTCCGCCAGAGCATCTGCTGAAGGCGATAGAACAGGAGGATTTGTCATTATCGGCGTTTATGGACGCCTCAAAACGCTACGAGGATCCCCGAGGGAGCCTGGCGCTGCGTCAGGCAATTGCCGCCTGGTATCGCGATCGCTACGGCCTGCATTTCGATCCTGAGCGTGAAATCATGGTGACGCACGGTGGCGTGGAAGCCATCACGCTGGCTCTGCTTGTCACGACATCGGCACAGGATAAAGTCGCCATCAGCGATCCCTCCTATATGCTCTATGCCCGTACGCTGAAAACGCTGGAACGCACTCCGCTGCGGATAACGCGCCCTGCCGGCAACCATGAGTATGCGGAAATGCTGGCGCAGGACGGCGCGCTGGAAGGGGTGAAGGCGATGATTGTCAACTCCCCGGAAAACCCGACCGGCTATGTCGCCAGCCCACAGGACTGGGCAGTGATTGGGGAACGCGCCGCGCGCAGCGGTTGCTGGATCATTCATGACGAAGTGTACGATGCCATGCACTTTGAACGCCCGCACCAGCCGGCGCGCGCCATCGCCTCCCTGGCCAACAACTCCATTATTATCAACAGTTTTTCAAAAAAATTCGGTCTGCCTGGCCTGCGTATCGGCTGGATGATAGCCCCGCCGCAGGTTATCGAACAGGCGGCCAAAGCGCATGATTACCTCTATCTGGGCGTCAATATCCAATACGAGCGCATCGCACAGCGTTTGCTTAGCGATGACGGCAAATTTGCCTGGCTGGAGGAAATGTCCTCCAACATCGCTCAGCGCTGTCATACCGCGCTGAATACTCTGACGGAAGAACGTGGGTATCGCTGGCCACGTAAACCGCTCGGTGCCATGTTCCTGTTCCCGGAAGTGAGCGGCGTCTACCAACGGATGCCTGAAAAATACCGACAACCGGGCCAGCATATCGGCGACGCCGTGGCGAATTACCTTTTGGAAGAACGCGGCGTTGCCGTTGTCCCCGGCTCGGTTTATGGCCCGCAGGGCAATAACCACATCCGGCTGGTGCTCTGCATGCCGGACGACGTTTTTGACCTGGCCATGAAACGCATGGTGTAACCCTGGATACACGGCGGCCGCCGCCGAGTGGCCGCCAAACGGATAAGGAGAAAGTGATGAACGCCTCACGTAACCATTTTCAACAGCAGGGTTTTGTCCATCTGGAAAAATCGCGGGCCAACCTCAATCTGAGCCGTATCGAATCCGCGCTGGCCGAAATCAGCCAACGCGCGCTATCGGACCAAACCGGCAACGTGCCGGGCCTGGTGGTGGTCACCGAAGCCGGCAATGCCGAACAACTGTGCCGTATCGAGTACCTTGCCGGCAGTTCGCCTTATTACGCGCAAGAACTGGTGCCCTGTCTGGCGCAATTGATAGAGCAGCACCTCGGCCAACCCGTCAATCTGTTCAAAGACAAATGCAATTTTAAACATCCCGGCGGTGGCGCGTTCACGCCCCATCAGGATATTACGGCCTATCGTCATTTCGCCTCAAATTACCAGGTGACCGCCGCCGTGCTGCTCGATGCCGCCGTGGAAGAAAACGGAGCGTTGGAAATCGCCACCCACTGGGACCTGACGCCAAAGGGCGCGCAGCTGGTGAATACACCTCGAGGGATCCTGCCCCAGTTACCCAGCTACCAGGGGGGGCCGCGCAACGGGGATATCGACGACAGTCTCTGCGCCACCATGCGCTGGCAAAGGATCGATGCCGCCCCCGGCGACGTGATCTTGTTCGACTCCTATATTCCCCATCGCTCCAGCGAAAACCGCTCGTCCTCGACCCGGCGCATCCTGTTCTTTACTTTCAATCTGGCCAGCGAGGGGGATTTTTACCACCACTACTACCGGAGTAAATGGGCCACGCCGGACAATCCCATCTTTCACGTTTCCACCCCGACCTTGCACAGCGCCCGGCAAACCAACGCCGGCACAGTGCCTCAATCCCGTTGAACGGTGACAACGATGCAATCACAGGAATTTCGTTTATTCACTCCCGGCCCGCTAAATACCTCGACGCAAGTTCGCCAGGCCGCCGGCAGAGATTTAGGGTCGCGCAGCCCGGTCGCCATCCACTTGAGCGCCCGGTTGCGTGAGGACATCGTGGATATCGCGGGATGCGACGCGAGTTGGAGCGCAGTACCGTTAGCAGGCAGCGGCACGTTTGCCGTCGAAGCGATGCTTTGTTCTCTGCCGGCGGCAGATGACCACGTGTTGATTATCGAAAATGGCGTCTACAGCGCCCGTATGGTGGAAATTTGCCGCATCCACGCGATCCCGCATTCGGTGCTGACGTTGCCGCCACATCAGGGTTTTGACCTGGCGCAGGTTGAACTGGCCCTGAAACAAACGCCTTTGGTTACCCACATCGCCGCCGTTCATTTCGAAACGGCGCTCGGCGTGATCAATGATATTGATGGCCTGACGCAGTTGGCAAACAGGTACGGCTGCCAGCTGCTGATTGACGCCATCAGTACCTTTGGCGTGCTGCCGTTGGACTACAGCGCGCCCTCGCTTTCCGCCGTCGCGCTTTCGGCCAATAAGTGCCTGCATGGGCTACCCGGCATCGCCTTCGTTTTAGTGCGAAAGGCCGTGCTGGCAACCCACGTCGCCCCACGTACGCTCAGTCTGGATATCAGGGCGCAGGCCAACGCGCTGGATGGCGATGGGCAGTGGCGTTTCACGCCGCCGCTGCAAATTATGCTGGCCCTGAAACAAGCTATTGACGAGTACCGTCAACAGGGCGGCAGGCGCGCGCGTCACCGTGCCTATGCTCAACGTATGGCACACCTGCTCGGCGGTATGGCGCGCTTGGGGTTCACCCCGATAATTCAGCCGCAGTTCTGCGCCCCGTTAATTGTCACGCTGGCGCCGAACCCGGGAATACAGTGCGAAATCGACAAGCTGAACGACTTTTTATTCCAGCGCGGACTGGTGATTTACCCCACCAAACACTGGGCGGCAAATTCATTCCGCATTGGGGTTATGGGGGAGCTCGACATCCAGGATATCGATGATTTGCTGGCGGCGTTCGCTGAATTTACCGCACAGGCCGCCCCCGGCACCCTGCAACCGAATCCACTTTCGCTAAGGCCCGCACTATGAGTTATCACCTGTCTTGCCATCATCAATTCGCGGAAATCAACGCCCAAGCCTATGCCGACTTGTGGATGGACTGCAGGCAACCGGCCTTTTATCACCCTGACCTGCTGACGGCGGCAGAACGTCACCCCATGTTGCCGACGCTAGCCACTCATTACCTGGCGGCATGGCAAGGAGAGCGGCTTGACGCGTTGTTGGTGGTCTACCAGCAATCGCAACCCGATCCCTTCGGTACGTTGGCAAAAAGCACCGGCTTTCATTTTGCCGCCCCCACCGGCGGGCTCTTGGGACATATGGCCCATTGCTACGACACGCAAATCCTGCATCGGCCAGGTTCGGAAGACGCGGCGCAACGCTTGATGACCGAGCTCATTGCGCTGGCCGACCGGCAGGGCATTCCGGGCTGCGGTCTGCTCAATCTCAGCGCAGGGCCTTCATTGAGCGCCGCAGAGCGGGCGGGCTATCGTTGTAATTTCATGCATGACCGTTTCTTTATCGATCTCATGCCGTTTGGCCGATTCGATGATTATCTGGCAGCCCTCCCGCGCGATGGTCGACAGGAGATGAAGCGCCAGCTGCGAAAATTTGACAGCGATCGCGGCAGTTACCGCGTGCTTTCGGGCCGGGACGCCGATCTTGCCGCCGCGGTCAAACTTTGCCACGCCACCAGTTCCCGAAACGGTACGCCGCACTATTATCCGATAACGACGTTTCTCCATTTTCTGGAAACTTGCGGCGAGCTGATTACCGTGGTCCAGGTTGAACACGAAGGCCAGTTGGTGGCCGCCGTCATCTGCCTGAACGACCCGCAATGCCTGCATCTTTGGGCCGGGGGCGTCGACTATCGGCTTTCGAGCTTCAGCCCTTACACCGTCATGATCGCGGCCAGCGTGCAGCATGCGTTCTCGCAAGGTATCCGCCGGGTTGAGGCGGGCAGGACCAATGCCCGGATTAAGGCGCGTTTGGGTTGCCAATCTCAGCCGCTGTATTCGGCCCTTTACCCGCTGGAGGTGGCCTGACATGCCTGTGATCTCCGCCTCCCCGCCCCATCAGACACCCTCGGCGCAGCTGGCGCGCGGGCAATTGCTGACCTTGCTGTATATCGCCCTCACGTCCGCCTCACAGGTATTTTTGAGTCATGTCGGCGGCGGCATACCGATCGAGATCAGCCTGTTCTATATGGCTCTGGCGGCCTGCGTGGTGTTTAACCTGTGGGAGTTCCGTCGCCTGCGGCGCAATCACCGCGCGCTGCGCCGCCATTGGCGCATGTGGCTCATGCTTTCCGTCGCCTTTGTGCTGAACTGGATATTTTCTTATTACAGCGTGACGCACGCCTCAGCCGATTTTTTCATCGGCGTATTTTTCCTTTCTTCGGCACTGTGCAGTTGCCTGCGAGAAAAGCGCTGGCTGAAGTCACTGTTCATCCTGATGGCGATCCTGTGCATTCATGCGCTCTCGGCCTTCCCGTTGCGGGTGCTTTGCACCTCAATGTCAGCGGGGGCCATGATGTATCTTTACTACGTCAGCTCGCTGAGTTTCAGCCGGCAGAGCGGGCTTGGCCCGGTCTCGGTCGTTTCTTTGCGCTGCTATATGCTGTTGGCCTGCAGCGCCGCTTACCTGTTCGCGCATCACGAGTTCGGCGCGTTGTGGGTAGCCCCGGAAACCCTGCGCAACCTGTTGATCCTTATCGTCGCCAATATGGTTTTACCTTCTTTTTTGTCGCAAACCTGCCTGCAGTGGGTCGGCGTCACCCTGTTTACCTTTATGAATTCGTTGATACCGGTGCTGGCCTTCGTGATGCAGTCGCTGGTCAGCGGCCAATGGCAAACCGGTATGTTGATCGCCGTAACCCTTACTACGCTGATGCTGAATTACGATCGTTTGATTTTGCTGGCGCGTAACCTTATCGCCGTGAACCCTCAGTCAATGGATCAGGAATAAGAGGAATACCATGCCTGCCATCAATGCGTATTTGGAACACCTGAACCCGCTCTCATCAAAGACGGTCGCTCTGCGAGCGAAAGCGAACCCTGCGATCCTGAATCTCAGCATGGGTGAGCCCGATTTTGGTCCGCCCGCCGCGTTGGTTGACGTGATCTGTCGAGAGGATCTTAACAAAGAACGGTTTCTGGATGCGGTCAAGCGCTATGAACACTCACGCGGCTCGCTGTCGCTGCGCAGAGCGATAGCGGCGTGGTATCGGCGCCGTTACGCTATCGATATCGATCCGGAAAGCGAAATAATGGTGACTCATGGGGGGATTGAAGCACTCAATCTGGCGTTGCAGGCGGTGACCAATCCTGGCGACGGCGTCCTGTTGGCGGCTCCGGCGTACACCCTTTATCAACGCGCCATTCACTTGTTGAACCGTAAAAGCCATCCGCTGCCCCGCCCTGAAGGCGAAGATGAATATGCGACGGCGCTGGCGGCAAATCCCCACGCCTCGGCGCGCGCAGTGCTGATCAACTCCCCGGAGAACCCCACCGGCTACGTCATGAGTGACGCGGACTGGCAAGCGCTCGCCGATGATTGTCGCAAAGGCGACCGCTGGGTCATCCATGATGAGGTCTACGACACTCTGGCTTTCACCCGCCGTCACCTTAACGCCTGGTGCATTCCGGCCCTTCGCGAACGTAGCGTGCTGATTAACAGTTGCTCAAAAAAGTTTGGCATTCCCGGCTTGCGCACAGGTTGGCTGATTGGGCCGGCCAAGGTGATTGAAGCCGCCAGCAGGGTCCACGAAAGCCTGTGTCTGGGGGTGAGTATTCTTGGCGAACCTATCGCCGAACGGCTGCTCAACACCCCCGAGGTAGACGACTGGATGCAACAGCAGCAGGACATTCTGGCCGCCCGTAACCGGTACGCGCTTTCGGCGTTGGGCGAAACGCAGGGTTTCCGTTGGCCACGCCGGCCCATGGGGGGGATGTTCCTGTTCCCTGACGTTTCCGAACTCTATCCGGCCTTACCCGCCCGCTGGCGCGATTTCTCGCCTGATGCCGGCAGCGCGGTCGCGGAATATCTTCTGGTGGAGCGGCAAATCGCCACGGTGCCGGGAATCGTTTACGGCGCCGAAAGTCGACAATACTTACGATTGACCAATTGCGCCAGCGAGCAGGTTTTCAATCAGGCCATCGCGCGTCTTTCATCACTCAATCTGGGAGGATAAGGTGCTTAAAAATATTCTTGATCAACAAGTTATGGACTTTTACTCCGCGCAGGACGGCGCCGAGTGCGCCGATGCATTTTCCCAGGCATTGCTCAAGGTACACCCCGGCGACTGGCGCGCCACCTTCCCGCCTGCGGTGTTCCCGCCCGGTCATCTGACAAACATCGGCGTCGATGCCGCGCGGCTGCTGGCCATCGTTTTCAGTCTGCCGGAACGCCTGTTCGGCGGGGATTATTCGCGCTTTCTGGCTGCGCAATGCCTGACGCCGCAACAGCGTGAAGACATCCTGACCTTCTGCACGCCGCAGGTATTAGCGCGCGCACGGCTGTTTGCCAGGCCGGATGCATTGCTGACCCACGAAGGTTTCAAACTGGTTGAAATGAACGTGACTCCTTCACTCGGCGGGCTGGGCATCTGCGATCGTTATGTCACCACCTTGCAGGAACATGCGCTCAGCCATCGGCTGCAGGAAGCCGGGATTACACTCCATGCGCCGGACATGGGGCGCCTCTGGGCCGAAACGTTGCATCGTCACCGCACGCCACAGGCGGATGACAGCACCCCGGTAATGTTGGAATTGCTGGACGATCCGGACGAGATCCCGGAGGACAATTTTGGCTGGCCTGACTTCGGCCATATCGCCCGCCGGGGCGGTTTTCGACTCTTGACCGGCAAACCGGCGGACGTCCATTTCACCCCAACGGGCGTCTATGCTTTCGGCGTAAGAATCGACATCGTTTTTACCGATTTGGTGTACGCCGAACAACTGCAATACAACATCGACAACGCGTTTATTGCAGCATTGGTCGCGGCGGAAGATGAAGGCCAGATAGATCTGTTCAGTGTGCCGGCCGGCTGTGCGGTTTACGACAACAAAGCAAATCTGGCCTTTCTCACCGATCCCGATTATGCCCACCTGTTCACTGAGCAAGAACGCGCACTGATCGATGCCCACATTCCCCCCACCTTTATTTTAACGCCGGGCAATTTGGCCAGAGCGATACGCGAACAGAGCAATCTGGTTTTAAAACCGGGGCTGGGACTGTGCGGATACCAGGTGATGTTTGGCAGACAAATGTCGGCTACGCAATGGCGTGCACAGCTGGAACGGCAGCTGACGGAAGGCGGTTCTTTCGTCCTGCAGGACATTGTCGATGACATATGGACTTACACCCTGCCGCATCAACAGGACAATCCAAGAATGGTATGCATTGGCCCGATCATCATCGACGGTCGTTACACCGGCACCTTCTCGCGCGATGAGGCTTATCACGGTAAAGCGGTCGTTGTGAACCATGCGCAAGGCGCAAGCTGGTCAACCGGTCTGGAACGCGCTGAGTAACACCCGGCCTGCCACCCGGCGGCTGTTTTACACAAGGAGATTGAAAATGCGTCTTGCATGTTTAATGGCAGGTTCAAGCAGCAGACTGCTGCCACTGACCACATCCCGGCATAAAGCCTGTCTGATGCTTGGAAAACGGCGAATGGTGGATTACCAACTTGAATCCTTTGACCGCGCCGGCATCGGGCATAAAACCTTCGTTCTGGGGCACGGCGCCACGGAGGTCGCGCAGATTCTGTTTGAATCATTGGGGGGCAGCCATTTTATTGTCTCGCACAATCCACAGTTCAAATCCCGCAATCTGGACTGGAGCGCCTGGCTGGCTCTCAGTCAACACCCTGGACCGGTGATTTACTATGAAGGCGACCTGCTTATCCCGCCGTCGTTGCTCAAGCAGGTGAAAGACAACCCGGCCGAAATTTGTATTGCGGTGGACTCCGACAGCAAAAATCCCAGTATCGATACGCTGGTTATCGCGCCCAATGGCAAGGTGGAACATTTGTTGTTTATTGAGCATGGGACGGCAAAAAGCCAACCGGGCGACGGGGCCATCGGCGAATTTATCTGCTTCGTCAAATTGGGCGAAGCGGCACGGCAATTTATCGTCGATGCGCTGAGTACTCTGCCGTTTGAGGGGGAAATGCAGCTTTACAAAATTTTTGAACAGGCATTCTCGCGTTTTCCGACAGCCTACGTCGACGCCGGCGGCCGCCCCTGGATTGAAGTGGACAATCACGGCGACCTGCAACGAGCTGCCCAGTTGGCCGAGGAGATCTTAACCTCATGAGAGAGCCTAACGCATTGGATCAGGTGAAACCGGCGCTGCTGAACAGCACGTTGTCCGACATCGGCGTTTACGTATCGAAAGCCATCTCGCAGGCCGCGCGTGACAACCCGGATATCATGAACATGAGCATCGGTGAACCGGCATTTGGCCCCCCCGCGCATTTGCTGGCAGAGATTGCCCAGACCGATCTGACCCAGGAGGCGTTTCTTTCCTCGGCGAAACGTTATGGGCACTCGTTGGGATCTCTGGCACTGCGTCAGGCGATCGCTGACTGGTATCTGCGCCGTTATAACCTCAAGGTCAATCCTGAAACCGAGGTCTTAATCACCCACGGAGGCGTTGAAGCCGTCGCACTGGCGATTCTGTGCTGCTCGAATCCTGGGGATACGCTGGCGATCACCGATCCTTCCTATATGTTGTATGAACGCGCCCTGCTGGCTCTCGGCCGCCAGCCTCGGCGCTTTTCGCGCCCGGTCGGGGATGCAGAATTCACCGACCTGATCGACAGCGACCCGTCATTCCGACGCCAACTCGGCGGGGCAAAAGCGGTGATTGTCAACTCCCCGGAAAACCCATCGGGCTATGTGCTGTCGGCCGATGAATGGCAACAGCTCATGCGCTGCGCCGAACGCAGCGGCGCCTGGGTCATTCACGATGAAGTCTATGACAGCATGGCATTTAACCGCCCGCATTACCCTGCACGCAGCTTCGATCCCCTGGCGAGCAGGACGGTGCTGGCCAACAGCTTTTCCAAAAAATTCGGCATTCCCGGCCTGCGCATCGGCTGGTTGGTCGGAAGCGCCGAATTTATCGCCACGGCCAGCAAAACCCACGACTACCTGGTGCTTGGCGTTAACCGCCAATATGAACAGATTGCCTTGCGCATACTCCAGGACGCGCAAACCGACGATTGGCTGGCGGACAAGCAAAAAATGCTTCACTCGCGAATACGCCTGGCAAAACAGCAGTTAACGCCGGCGTTGGGGTTCAGTTGGCCACGTTCGCCGATGGGGGGAATGTTTTTGTTTCCCTGCGTTAGAGGGCTTTATCAACGTTTGCCGCTGGCGCAACGGCAACGTTTTGCCACCGTGGGCGAGAGCGTCGCAGATTACTTGTTGCAGGTTGCACGCGTCGCCACGGTCCCCGGCATTATTTACGGGCAAAGCTGCGCCGACCATATCAGGATCGTCCTGTGTTGTGATGAACCGACGTTCCACACCGCGCTTGAACGATTGGCTAATTGCCATCACGCCACACTCACTCAAAAACTGGAACTGCCATGATGTCAAAACAGCGCCATTGGTTGATGCCCGGTAAATATATAGATGGCGCGAACCTGGTAACCGCTATCAATGTTCTGGCGGGGATCGTAGCGTTGATGCTGGTTTTAGCCCACCGTCCGGGGTGGGCGATCCTGCTGGTGTTTATCGCTATTTTGCTCGATCACCTTGATGGATATCTGGCCCGGCGTTTTTATGCTCATCAGCAGGAGAAACGGGCATTTGGCAAACAGTTCGATACATTGGCCGACATGCTGAATTTCAATGTGGTTACCGCCATATTGTTGTTCCAGCAGTTTGCCTATCTCCCCCTTCTGACCGGCGTCATTTCGGCCTCCATCGTCCTGTTTGGCTGCGTACGCCTGTCGCACTTTACTCTGCAAACAGGAACGGGGGATGAGAGCGCTTATGGTCTGCAAACACCTTACGCCGCCTTTATCATCACCAATATGTTGTTGCTGAACACGGCCGGCTATTTGCCCGACGGTCTGGTGCTGCTCGTTGCTGCCATCATTTCCATTTTGCAAATAGCCTGCGTTCCCATCCGTATGCCCAGCGCCACTTTTTGCGTCACGGCTCTCAGCGTGCTGTTCTTTATCAATCTGTTGATCTGCGGTTTCCCAAATTAGCCCCTATTTTATTTCAAGGAGAAATGCTTATGGCTCACGTTATCTTTATCGACAGCACCCCGACCGGTCTGAACGCCTTTCGCAGCGCTCAGCGGCTCGGCCATCAGGTCACCTTTATTCATCCGACCAAGTCTTCGAGCTTCGTCAGCATCATGTCGAAAGACCCGGCGAAACTGGCTAACCAGTTGGGGCATGTCGATCGTTATATCGAGGTAGATACATTGGAAAACGAGCACCTTTTCCCCGTGCTCGAGACCTTGGTGAAAGAGAATCCGTTCGACACGGTAATCAGTTCGGCCGAGACCGGCATCATGGCGGCCGCCTGTGCGGCCGAAAAATGGGGAACGCGCTATCCCAGCCCGCAAGATCTGGGCAATGCGATATTTAAGAATCGCTTGCGTACCACGCTGAAGAACAACGGTATCCGCTCACCGGATTTTGAGGTGTTAAATGAAGAGGAACTGTTGCAAGGGCCAAAAAAAATCGCGCTGCCGTTTGTGGTAAAGCCCATTCGCGGTTTTGCCAAACAGTTCTCCGCTATTTGCCGCACGCAGAGCGATTTCGATAATTATGTCGATAACCTGAAGATCGATCGGGCCAACAGCGCCTTGATTGACAGCGTCGTGTCGCATGAATATATCATCGAAGAATACGTCACCGGCACCCTGCACTCCGCGGAGGTGATCGTGCGTGAAGGCGAGGTCATGTTTTACGCCACCACCACCCGTTACCGTGCACATTATTACGACCTGCTGGAACTGGCGGCGGTAATGCCCTCCGGTTTACCGAAACAAACGCGTGACGAGATGAAAACCTATCTGCAAGCGGTGTTTACCGCCCTGAACATTCAGATTGGCCTGTATCACGTAGAATTGCTGTTAACCGACAGCGGCCCGGTGCTGGTGGAAATCAATGCCCGAATGATGGGCAGCGTGTCTCCGATCATGTATCAGATTCAGACAGGCCACGATCCTTTCGAGTATTTGATCCGCCTGCATCTGGGGGAGCCGGTCAATGTCAACGACGACGAGTTTACCAATGCGGGGATCACTCTCGCGGTGGCGGCCAGACATGGGGGCACCATTTCCTCATCCTTCCGACCGGAACAGCTCGATGAACTGCTGGCTCGCTACGAGATCCCGCACAATACGCTGAATATCTATGCCGGCAGGGAGATTGGGCGCTACGAGGGCAATTTCAGCATTATGGGACATGTCATTATTCTGGCCGACACGCCGCAGGAAGTGGCTGAAAAAGGGCATCGCTTCCTGAACGAAATAGATGCGCTGATTGGATTGGAAACGGCAAAATACTTTGCCTAACGCTGACTGCATGCACACTGGCGAGTTAAGGAAGCAGTTCAAATGACGACACGGGATTCGATTTTTCATTATCCGGCATTCGTACGATTCTGTATGGGGGATATTGCCACTCAGCTCGGCACGGCGATAGTGATTATCGTTATCCCGCTCATCGCCATAACCTTTCTTGATGCGACACCGTTCGAGATAGGCCTGCTGGCCGCCAGTGAACGTTTACCCTTTATTATCTTCAGCCTGATCGCCGGTGTGTCCGCTGATAAGTGGGAGCGCCGGTCGATTCTGTTTTGCGCTAATTTTCTGCGTGTCGTTTTGCTGCTGATCATCATGTTTATCGTTTGGAGCGGCGCATTGTCAGTGATGACTCTGGCGGCGATGGTCTTTATCGTCGGCGCCGCCAATGTCTATTTTGAAGTGGCTTACTGGACTTATATCCCCGCTCTGGTTCCCGGACGGCTGATAGCCAAAGGCAACGGCGCTCTGGCGGCCATTGCCGGTGCGGCAGAGTTGGTCGGGCCTGCCGTGGGTGGCATGCTGTTAAAAATTGCCGGCATTCCAGGGGCCTTGCTATTGAACAGCCTGCTGTTTCTGGTGGGCAGTGGCATGATCCTGACCGTCCCCAAGAATAAACCTGCGCCTCCCGAGGGGGCCGCTCCGTCAAGCCTCAGCCAAATCAAACTGGGTATTCACACCCTTTTCCATTCACCGCCGTTACGCCGCCTGGTGATTATCGGCGCGGTGTGGAACATTTTCGCCTGCGCGGCGACCCCGCAAATCATGGTTTACCTCACCCGAACGCTGGGCCTTGCCACCACGCAAGTCGGCTTGATTCTGGGGTTGCAGGGGCTGGGTGGATTGATCGGCGCACTTTGTGCCGGCAAGGCCAGCGAACGGCTGGGGCACGGGCGCAGCATCATGGTGGGCGGGGTGATTTACAGCCTTTTCACTTTGGCTATTTGCACCGTGACGCAAGCAGCACCGCAAGATCAGCTGCTACTCGGTGCCTTCCTGTTTTGCGCAGGTTGGGGCTCGTCAATTGGAGTGGTCAATATTATCAGCCTCCGGCAGTTGGTTAGCCCCGAATACCTGCTGGGTCGGATCAACGCCAGCTTTCGCTTCATCACCTGGGGGATCATGCCGCCGGCTGCCCTGCTGGGGGGTGCTCTTTCGCAGTTGATCAACAGCCGGTTTGTCATTATTTCCGCTTGTCTGCTCGGGCTCGCCTTTATCTTGTGCTCATACCGTAAAAGCACGGCCCTACTCGGCATAGACACACCACCCGACCGCCTTAGCGAAAACGGCTAACCTGTAGAATATTGCACAACCGGCGCTGACGCCGACAAGCCCGCCAGGGGAAAAACCGGCGGGCTTTTTCTCTTCAAAAACTTCTTTTGGCCACCAAAAAAGCGCCCACCACCAACAGCACCGCGCCGAGTAACGCAGGCAGGTTGTCGCGCAACGCAGCAGGCCCGGCCTTGTAAATATCCACCGCCAACCCCGCCACCAGTTGGCTGGCGACCAGCACCGAAATGGTGGTCGCGGCCCCCAGCTTTTGGTAACCCAAAATGCCGGAAAAGACAAAGAACGACCCCAGCAGGCCGGGCAACAGCATCCAGCCCCTGAAATTGCCGGTCACCTCAGCCAGGGCGCTGGCGCCGTTTTTGGCGAACAGCAACGCCATCAACAGCAACAGGCCGACGCTGGAATTGATCACCAGGGCGATCAGGATCGTCGATGCGCTTGCGCTGATGCGCACCATCAGCAGGTTTTGGACGACCAGGCTGATGCCCGCCGCCACCAGCAGCAATAACATGATATTCATAGGATTAGCGGGCCGGCGGTGATTTTTCGTGATCAAGCTGCAACTGCAAAAAGGTCAAATCCAGCCATTTGCCGAATTTGGCGCCCACTTCGCTCATTCGCCCCACGTTCTGGAACCCCAGATTAAGGTGCAGCTGTATCGACGCGGTATTGCCGGATTCGATGCCTGCCACCATTACATGTTTGCCGATAGCTCTCGCCTGTTCAATCAGGGTCGTCAGCAAGATTTTCCCCACTCCGCCACCGCGGCTGTCGCGCCGTACATACACCGAATGTTCCACGGTGTGACGATAGCCGTCCCACGCCCGCCAGTCGCCGAACGAGGCATAGCCAATCACCTCACCCGCCTCATTGTCGGCCACCAGCACCGGATACCCCGCCGCCTGGCGTTCCGCCATCCATGCCGCACGGTTCGCCGCATCGACGGTGAGTTCATTCCAGATCGCCGTGGTGTTAAGCACGGCGTCGTTATAGATAGCGGCAATGCCTTCGCTATCGGTTATAGTCGCGTTACGGATAAGCATGTTGACCCCCTGGTTGACTGTCCACTATCATACTACGATATGAACAATAAATTAGACAATCTAAATCAGCGCATCGGCGCACGCATCCGCATCGAACGCGAAGCCCGTCATTGGTCCTTGTCCGATCTGGCCGAACGGGCCGGCGTTTCGCGTGCCATGGTGCATAAAATCGAACGCGGCGACAGCAGCCCTACCGCCATGCTGCTGGCCAGGCTTTCCGGCGCCTTCGGCCTGAGCATGTCCAAACTGATTGCGCGTGCGGAAACGCAGGAAGGCCGGCTGTTGCGCCGGGAGGATCAACCGGTCTGGGTCGATCCCGAAAGCGGTTACGTCCGCCGTCATGTGTCCCCGCGCTCAGACATTCCGCTCGATCTGGTGCGCGTTGAACTGCCCGCCGGGGCGGAGATCCCGATGCCAGCCTCGGTCTACGCGTTCAAACGCCAGTTAATCTGGCTGCTGGCCGGCTCGCTGGTATTCCAGGAAGGGGAAAATCGCCATGAAATGGCAGAAGGGGATTGCCTTGAACTTGGCCCACCGGCGGACTGCGTGTTCAAAAACGAGAGCGGCGAGCCCTGCATTTACCTGGTTGTGGTGATGAGCAAAGCCTGAATAAAGCAAAAAGCCCGCAGAGTTTCCCCCTCTGCGGGCTTTTTCGCGTCAGACGGAACGATTACAGGGTGAAGTTCAACCCTTCGACCACCGTCTGCTCCAGCGGCAACCGCCCTGATGGGATCTCCTTTTGCTGCAGGAACTCCGGCAGCAGGGATTTATCACCCGCTTTACCGATCGCCACCATGCCGTGCACCACATAGTTATCCGGCAGGTTCAGCGCCGCCTTGATTTTGTCGTGGTGGACGCCGCCCATGCAGTGGGTCAGCCAGCCTTTCAAATGCGCCTGCAACGCCAGATTCGCCCAGGCGGCGCCGGCATCAAACGCATGGCTCGGGTTAGCGACTTCCTTCTCGCCGTTCAGGCTGGTGGTTTTGGAGATCACCACCACCAGCGCCGAAGCGTGCTGCGCCCAACCGCGGTTGAACTCGATCAGGAAATCCAGATAGCTGTCCCAGCTGGCCGAGCCGTGCTTGCTGTAAGCAAAGCGCCAGGGCTGGATGTTATACGCCGAAGGCGACCAGCGTGCCGCTTCAAAGAAGCTCAGCAGGGTTTCGTCGTCGATCGGATCATTGGCCAGCGCACGCGGCGACCAGCGTTCAATAAACTGCGCATCAATCGGGTAATCAGAAGTTCTTGGCTGGCTCATGGACATCTCTCTCATGGGAATGGAATACCGAATTTACCCAATATTCCCACGCCCCACATCAGAAAAGTTTTTATTTTGTGCTTTGTTCACTACCGCAATTCCTGCTGCAACCAGCTCAGAAACGCCCGCACCGGCGGGTGTCGTTCGCGCCCCGGCACGCACAGCGCAGTATAAGCGGCACCCGGTACGCAAATTTCCGGTCGGTAAGCCACCAGAAGCCCGTTACGCACCAGATCGGACACCATCACCGAACTGGCCAGCACCAGCCCCTGCCCAGCCACCGCCGCCTGCAAGGCATAATGCTCTTCGTCATAACCCCGCAGCGCCGAGTGCCGCTGCCACCAATCGACCCCGGCGGCCTGGCACCAGTCACGCCAGCCGTTTTCATACAGCGTAGAGTCCTGCCAGTGAACGGTGATCAGCGTTGGCGCGGGGTGTTCCGCCACAGGCAGCCCCGGCGCGCCGTAAACGCCAAAGCGCTCGTCCAGCCGTGCGGCCTGATGCAACTGGGGGTAATTGGCGTTGCTGTAGCGTATCGCAATGTCCACGCTGGCGTCCTGCTGCAGGTCAATCACCTCGGCGCAAGCCTCCAGGCGAACCAGATAATGCGGATAGGCCTGATAAAAACGCCCCAGGCGCGGCACCAGCCACAGCGCCGCGAAAGAATGGGTGACGGAAACGCACAATGAGCCGGCACTGGGCACCGGCCGCAGTGCATCCAGCGTATTTGCCACATCGAGGAGCGCGGTGTGTACTCCAGCGAACAAACGCTCCCCTTTCTCCGTCAGCCGCACGCCGCGCGGTACCCTGTCGAACAGTGCAAAACCCAACTGCTGCTCCAGCGCCTTGATCTGGTGCGAAACGGCGGTTGGCGTAACCGCCAGCTCCAGCGCAGCCTGCTTAAAACTGCGCAAACGGGCGGAGGATTCAAAGGTGCGCAGTGCGGTAACCGGAAGCGTGGCAAACATGGTGGGCAATCCGTAGAGATGAATTCAATTCATCCTGGCAGAGAAAGCGTCATTTGTCGCCTGAACCTCGTCTCTCATAGAGTGGCGATGACAATTTCACGCTCGGAAAAAGGAGAATCACATGAATTCAACTCATCAACCCAAACGCCTTATCGTGCTGGTCGGCAGCCCGCGCCGCGACGGTAACAGCGCCGCGTTGGCGCAAGCCGTCATGGCGGGTGCCGCCGAGGCGGGGACCGGGGCCAGCCTGCATTTTCTGGATGACTATATCAGCGGATTTCTGACGGATGAGCGCCACAACCCACCGCCGGCCGACCGCTATGGCGAACTGTTCCTGGAGCATTTTCTGCCGGCCGATGCCGCGGTGTTTTGCACCCCCATTTACTGGTACGGCATGTCGGCGCAGACCAAAGCCTTTTTCGATCGCTCTTTCAGCTATTACGCCGACGCCTACCCGGATGCGAAGCAGGTACATCAGCGCATGAGCGGCAAACGCATCGGGCTGGCGGTTGCCTCGGAAGAAACCTATCCCGGGGCCGCAATGGGCATCGCGCATCAGATCCAGGAGTTCAGCCGCTACTCGCATTCCGAGTTTGTCGGGGTGGTGCACGGCGCGGGCAACAGTCGGGGCGAAATCAGCCGCGATCCGCGCAACCCGCTGTTGGCCGCCCGCGATCTGGGCCGCGAGATCTTCACGCGACCCTATTCGGATTACCGGATGGACACGCCGCGCAGCTCGCAGGTTTGGCGACAATAACCCAAACGGCCACTGAGGATAATGCCGCGTGCATTGCTATCAGACCGCCTTTACCGCCTGGCCCGGCCGTTTGTCGCCGCCGATGGTTTCACCGAACGGGCCGGTATTCACCGTGCGCGCCGCCGCGTTCAACGGCTGCGCCAGCGGCAGCAGCGGCATCACCAGTTCGGCGAAGCGATGTGCCTCTTCGAGGTGCGGATAGCCGGAAAGGATAAAGTTGTCGATGCCAAGTTGCCGATATTCGAGGATGCGCTCCGCCACCTGTTGCGGATTGCCCACCAGCGCGGTGCCGGCGCCGCCGCGCACCAGGCCGACGCCGGCCCACAGGTTAGGGCCGATGCGCAGATCATCGCGCGAGCCGCCATGCAGTGCGCTCATGCGTTTTTGCCCGGTGGAATCCATGCGCGCGAAAATTTTCTGCGCGGCGGCGATGGTGCCTTCATCCAGATGGCTTATCAGCCGATCGGCGGCGGCCCAGGCTTCCTCTTCCGTCTCGCGCACAATGACGTGCAGGCGAATGCCGTAGTTGAGCTTGCGCCCCTGTTGTTCGGCGCGTTGGCGCACCACCGCCAGTTTCTCCGCCACCTGCTCCAGCGGCTCGCCCCAGGTGAGATAGGTGTCTATCTGGTTGGCGGCGATGTCGATGGCCTCTTCGGAGGAACCGCCGAAATAGAGTGGCGGGCCGTTTTGCTGCACCGGCGGAAACAGCAGTTCCGCGCCTTCGACATGAATGTGCTTGCCTGCAAAATCAACCTTTTCGCCTTTCATTAAGCGCTGGTAGACCTCGAGAAACTCCTGCGTCACCTCATAGCGCTCAGCGTGGTTAAGGAAAATGCCGTCTCCCTTGTTCTCTACCGGGTCGCCGCCGGTCACCACGTTGATCAGCAGCCGTCCCTCAGACAGCCGGTCCAGCGTTGCCGCCATGCGCGCAGCCAGGCTCGGCGGCTGCAAACCCGGCCTTACCGCCACCAGATAGCGCAGACGGCGGGTGATCGGCGCCAGTGCCGCCGCCACCAGCCAGGAATCTTCGCAGCTCTTGCCGGTGGGGATCAGCACGCCGTAATACCCCAGATTGTCGGCAGCCAGCGCCACTTGTTGCAGGTAGGGTAAATCCACCGGCCGCCCACCCTGAGCTGTGCCGAGATAGCGGCCGTCGCCGTGGGTCGGCAGGAACCAGAAAACGTTAATATTCTCTTTCACGGACTCAGTCATTATGCCTTTCCCATATAACCATTCCTGGTTTTAATCGATAGAAAAATACCCTTTGGTTATAAACCTGTCAGCAGGATGCATGCCAGCATTGCGGTTTTTTTTAGTTGTTTAAAATCATCTGGTTGTCGATTTTCAGCCCAGGCAAAACTGCTGCATTGGCAACAGCCGTTGCTGACGAATTGCTGCATTTGCAGCAACCCGCGCTTTTGCTCCCCTCGCCGTTACCGTCCTGCTGGGATAAGATTTTTTCTCCGTTAGCCTCGGCCAAGCCTGGAGCCGCCCAATGCATAACCCGCAACCCTATGCGCCAGACAAACCGGTGTTGATCGACCCGGCGTCGATCGCCTTTCAAAGCGTGCTGGACCGGTTGGCGCCGACCGAAGCCACGGTGCTGATCGTCGGTGAAACCGGCACCGGCAAGGAGGTGGTGGCGCGCTATCTGCACCACAACAGCCTGCGCCGTCATCAGCCGTTTTTGGCGGTGAACTGCGGCGCGCTGACCGAAAGCCTCGCCGAGGCCGAGCTGTTCGGCCATGAGAAAGGTGCCTTTACCGGTGCCACCAGCACCCATCAGGGGTGGTTCGAGGCGGCGGAAGGCGGCACCCTGCTGCTGGATGAAATTGGCGAGCTGAGCCTGCCATTACAGGTAAAACTGTTGCGGGTATTGCAGGAACGGGAGATCACCCGTGTCGGTTCACGCAAGGCGCTGAAGGTGGATGTCCGGGTGATTGCCGCCACCCACGTGGATTTGGCCAGCGCGATCCGCGAACGGTTGTTTCGCGAAGACCTCTATTATCGGCTCAACGTGGCGGCGGTCACGCTACCGCCGCTGCGCCAACGGCCGGACGATATTCCGGTGCTGGCCCAGCATTTTCTTACGCTGTACGGCCACCGGTTGGGGCGGCCCCGGCTGCGGCTGGCGCCGGAAACCTTGCAGGCGCTGTTGGATTATCACTGGCCGGGCAACGTGCGTGAACTGGAAAATACCCTGCACAACGCCGTGCTGCTGAGCAAAGATGCGCTGATCGCCCCCCACCAATTGCGACTCAATCAAAGCCTGCAGGATGCCGGCCTCGCCGGCGATGACGCAATCGGGCACTTTATGCGCCGCCAGTTGCAAGGAGACACCACGCAGCTCTATCAGCGGGTGCTGAACTCGCTGGTACACAACGCCTTCGAGGCCAGCGACGGCAACCAATTGCAAACCGCCATGCTGCTTGGCATCAGTCGCAATACGCTGCGCACCCACCTGGCGCACCTCGGGCTGATCAAACCGCGCCGCCGCACCGCCGCTACCGTCGCCTCTCCTCCAGCCGCCTGGCCGCAGCAGGAACGAGAGTTGCGTATCGGCTACCAGAAATTCGGCAATCTCGGGGTACTCAAAGCGCGGCAAAGTCTGGAGCAGCGCTTCGCCGACCGGCACATCAGCATCCTGTGGAGCGAGTTCCCCGCCGGGCCGCAGCTATTGCATGCGCTGAATAACGATGAGATCGATTTCGGCACCACCGGCGAGGTGCCGCCGATTTTCGCCCAGGCTCAGGGGCATGGCATGGTCTATGTGGCCTATGAACCACCGGCGCCGCAAAGCGTGGCGATGGTGGTGCCGAACGACAGCCCGATCCGCAGCGCCGCCGATCTGCGCGGCAAGCGCATCGCGGTCAACAAAGGCTCCAACGTTCACTATTTACTGGTGCAGATGCTCGACGAGCAAGGGCTGGCGCTACGCGACGTGCGCATAGTCTATGCGCCGCCGAAGTATCCGCTGTCGGCGACCGACTATCAGGCTGTAGATGCCTGGATGATGTGGGATCCGTTGCTCAGCGACGCACAGCGCTCGGGGACATTGCGGGTGATCGCCGACGGCACGCAGCGGGTGTTGAATCAGCAGTTCTATCTGGCGAGACGTCGCTTTGCCGAGCAGTCGGGCGATCTGCTTCAGCAGGTAATGCTGGCGCTGCAAAATACCGGCCGCTACATTGCCGAACAGCCGGTTGAGGCGGCGCGTTATCTCTCCAGCGAACTGGGGTTGCCACCGGCCTCGCTTGAGCTGGCGTTGTCTCGCCGTAGCCACGAAACCCGCGCCATGAATGTCCAGGTGATTCGCGAACAACAACGCATTGCCGATCGGTTTTACGCCCTGGGCCTGCTGCCCAGAGCGATCACCGTGCGCGATGCGGTGTGGCCGATGTAAGGCGGGCGTCCGCCTTAATCGTCGAAGGGTTCGCCCAGCGTCAGCATCAGCCGGTTGGCCCAGGCAAAGAACGCCGTTGATTGCACCAGATCCAACAGTGCCAGTTCGTCCAGCCCCTGCTCGCGCAGCGCTGCCAGATGCTGAGCGTTAACCTGCGGCGGCGTGGCGGACAGCGCAGCGGCAAACTCAATCTGCGCCCGCCAGCGATCCCCTTGCCCCTCACTCAGTACGCCGCCCGGTGCAACGTCCAGCAGGCGCTGCACATCTTCCGTTTTTTTCGACAGTTGCGCCGCCTTGCGGGCATGTACCGAGGCGCAATAGATGCAGCCGTTGACCTTGCTGGCTACTGTCGCCGCCAGTTCGCGGTCTTTACGATCCAGCCCGCCGGGGGTGTAGAAAATCGCCCTGTCCGCCAGCGTGCGTTGTTCCAGCACCGGATGGTTGCGCGCCAGCAGGCGGAAATAATCCGAATCGCTATGCCCGAAGCGCGTCAACAACGCCTGGCCCGGCTCATCAAATTCCGCCAGCGGTTTGGCGGCGATCCACGGCTCCCACCCCAGTTCCTGGCGGGTAAACGCCGGTGGCGCATGGCGGCCGCTCAACGTGGCTGATTCGGTACGCCAACCGCCGGCCCTGACCTGAGTGCCGGTCACCTCAACCGGTTGATCGCCCAGCAGCCGGTAACCGGTCAGCAGACGGCTTTGGAAGCTGACAAAAGCGATCAGTTGCGACAGGGTAACGATGTCGTCCAGCGACCAACCGGCCTGCTGCAATCCCTGCAAATGCTGTGCGTCGGCGCTGGCGGGCTTGAACGCCAGCCGTTCGGCATGATCCAGCGCCGCCTGCCAACGCGGGCCAGCCGGTGCGCCACCCTGCCCTTGCAGCAACGCCGCGTAATGTGCGGCCAATGGCCGGTCGGCCTGCCATTCGCTGATGCGTTGCGCGATCTGCAGCCGCTGCGCCAGCGGGAAATCCCCGGCGTCGGCGGGAGCAAACAGCGCCAGATAGCTGGCCTGAATGGCGTCTGTCGCTGCCTGGCGCGTCGTTCTGGCCTGCGCCAAGGCGGAGTCGGGCGCGATCTCAGCCAGCGTCGCCAGCAGATCCTCAGTGTTCAATGTGGCTGTCATACCTTTTCCTCAGCGTGATGTTCGTGGGAGATGGAAGCGGGGTTGCGGCGTTGCCAGCCCAGCTCCGGTGCAACATGGCGGGCGATCAGCTCGATCGAGCGCAGTATGTGGGCATGCGGCGGGTCGATCGAATGCACCTGAAACGCCAGATCGGTCACTCGCGCCAGTGCGCTGTCTTGTTGCAGCGAGGCAATCACCTGTTCCGGCGTGCCCAGGTGCACGTCAAAGGCGCGGATCAATCCGTCGAGCGATTCGTCGGACGGCCGGTGGCCACTGGCGCGCAGGCGTTCCAGCCCACGGCCAAGCCCCTGCGCGGCAAAGTCCCGTGCCTGCTGGCTATGGTCGGTGACAAACGCCGTGCGCGAGCCCATGATACGCGGCGCGATGCCGGGCGGCAGCGCCGCCAGATAGGCGTCGATAATCGGGTTCTGCAACGCGTCCAACGGCAAATCCGGCGCATCCGCCGGGCGCGGTTGGGTGCGCGACAGCATCAAGCCATCACCGGCCCGCCCTGCGCGCTCGCCGCCCTCCACCGAGAAAGTGGCTTGCCAGACTCGCTGTGCCAACTGCGGGGCTGCCGGATACAAGCGGTTATCCTCGCCGCCCAACGCTTCGCCGCGCCAGGCCCGCAGCAGGGTGTTGACGTTGTCGGCAAACACCGCGTTGCGCTGTTGGGCATCGAACCCGAAAGCGCTGAACGAGGACGGGGTGCCGCCGGCGGCAATGCCGACCTCCAGCCGGCCGTCGGACAACAGATCCAGCACTGCGGTGTCTTCCGCCACGCGAATTGCCGACTCCATCGGCAGCGTGATAACCCCGGTGCCCAGCCGAATATGGCGGGTGCGCGCCGCCACCTGCGCCAGAAACACCAGCGGCGAAGGCAGGCCGCCCTCATCCTCATGGAAATGGTGCTGCGCCACCCAGGCGGTATCAAATCCGGCCCGTTCGGCATGCACGATCTGTTCGGTCGCCAGCCGGTAACGCTGTTGCGCGCTGCCCTGATCCAGCAACCGGGTGAAAAAACCAAGTCTCTTACTGCTCATGGAACGCGTCCTCACTCTTTGGCTGTGCGGCATGCCAGTGGCGGCCGGGAATGGCCTCAATCAGTTGACGGGTGTAATCGCTGCCCGGCATGGCGAACAGGTCGCGGGTAGCGCCGCCGTCCACCTGCTGCCCACGGTGCAACACCGATACGCTGTGCGAAATCTGCCGCACCGTCGCCAGATCATGCGAGATAAACAAATAGGTCAGCCCCAAGGCTTGCTGCAAGTCCTGCAACAAGCGCAGGATCTGCGCCTGCACCGTCACGTCCAGCGCCGAAGTGGCTTCGTCCAGCACCAACACCCGGGGCTGCAACACCAGTGCGCGGGCGATGGCCACCCGCTGGCGTTGGCCACCGGACAGCTCGCGCGGCTTGCGGCCAAGCAAATCGTCCGGCAACGCCACCCGTTCGAACAGCTCGCGCACCCGGCGATAACGCTCGGCTTTGCCCAAGGGTTCGAAGTTCAGCAGCGGCTCTTCGATGACCTGATACAGCGTCTGCGAAGGATCGAGCGAACCGAAGGGGTTCTGGTACACCAACTGAATACGGCGGCGGAACTGACGCAGCGCCTCCCCCTTCAACCGGGTGAAATCGGTGCCGTCGATAATGATTTGCCCGGCGTCCGGCCGCTGAAAACCGAGCAGGCAGCGCGCCAGCGTGGTCTTGCCGGAGCCGGACTCCCCCACCAGCGCATGGGTAGTACCGCCTGGTACGCTGAAGGAAACCTGATCCAGCGCGCGGTAGCTTTTGCCGCCGGAGCCGGCCAGACGAAAATCTTTCACCAACCCGTTAACCTGGATCGTCGGCTCTTGCGTGCCAAGGTTTAGCCGCGGCGCGGCGGCACCGGTCAGCGAAGGCACATCGGCGAACAGCCGGCGGGTATAGTCGCTGGCGGGTGCGCGCAGCACCTCGGCGGTCACGCCCTGCTCCTGCACCCGGCCGTGGCGGAATACCAGCAGCCGATCGGCGCGCTCCGCCGCCACCGCCAGATCGTGGGTGACCAGCAATACCGCAGTGCCGAATTCATGCCGCAGCTCGTCGATCAGATCAAGAATGCGTTTCTGCACCGTGACGTCCAGCGCGCTGGTGGGCTCATCGGCGATAATCAGCGCCGGCTGCAACGCAATGGCGATAGCGATCAACACCCGCTGTTTCATGCCGCCGGAAAGCTCGTGCGGGTACTGACGCGTCCGTAGCTCCGGGTGCGTCAGGCCAACGCGGGTCAGCAGCTCCACCACCCGCTGTTGCACCTGCTTGCGCGGCAAGCGACGGTGAATGTTGACGATCTCCGCCACCTGCTCACCGATGGTTTTTACCGGGTTAAGCGAGCTGGATGGGTCTTGCGGGATCAGGCTGATTTGCGCGCCGCGCACCGCATCCAGCCGGCGTGACGACCAGTGGGCAATGTCGGTGCCGTTGAGGCGGATTGCGCCCTGCTCCAGACGGCCGTTTTCCGTCAGCAGGCCAATGATCGCCTGCGCGGTGGTGGTCTTGCCGGAGCCGGACTCACCGACCAGCGCCACCACCTCACCCGGTTGGATCGAGAACGAGACGTCGTGTACCACCCGGCGGCTGCCGGTCGCCTCCTGATAGGCGATGGACACCTTGTCCAGCTCCAGCACCGGCGTGGCGGCGGCCCGTTGCAATGCGGTTTGAATGCTCATCAATGCGTCCTCGCCAGCGCGCGGCTGATGCGGTTAGCCGCCAGCACCACCGCCACCACCGCCAAACCGGGGAAAGTGGTCAGCCACCAGGCGGTGGAAATGTAGTTGCGCCCTTCGGCGATCAACAACCCCCACTCCGGCGTTGGCGGCGGCGTGCCGTAGCCAAGGAAGCTCAGGGTGGCGATCGCCAGAATGGCGCTGCCGAATTGCAGCGCCGAGAAGGCAATCACCGAGGTCAGCGAGTTCGGCAGAATATGCCGCCACAGCACCGCCCAAAAGGTGCCGCCGCTGCCATAGGCCGCTTCGACGTAATCGCTGTGGCGCACCCGCACCACCTCCGCGCGCGCCAGGCGGGCGAAGTTGGCGACCGAGGTGATGCCGACGGCGATCGCGGCATTCACCGTGCCAAACCCCAGCAGGATAATCACGCTTAGCGACAACAGCAGGCCGGGGATCGACAGCAACACATCGACCAGGCGCATGACCGCATCGTCCGCCACTCCGCCTACCGCTCCGGCAATCAGCCCGAGCGCGGTGCCCAGCAACAGGCCCAACGCCACCGCCACCAGCGCGGCGGACAGCGTTTGCGAAGCGCCATAAACAATGCGCGCGTAAAGATCACGCCCCAGTTGATCGGTGCCCAACCAGTGTGTGCCGCCCGGCGCCAGCCGCTGCGCGCCGGCAATGCCCTCGGTGCCGCTGTAAACGGTAAACAGTTGCGGCGCCAGCGCCCACAGTACCGCGATGGCGATCACCACCCAGGCCAGCAGCAGCGTCACCGGCACGCGCCTGCGGCGGCGCGGACGGCTGGCCGGCAAGGTGCCTTCACTTTCCAATCCGGCCAGATCGCGTTCCGGCACGGTCGCTTTTTCAAAGGAGATACTGCTCATACGGCGGCTCCTGTCTGCGTTTTCAACCGGGGATCCAGCAGCGGGAACAGCAGATCCACCAGCAGGTTGATGGTGACGAAGGCGGCGGCGGAGATCACCACAATCGCCTGCAATACCGCCACGTCTTGATTAAGCACCGCCTGCAGGGTCAATTGCCCCAGCCCGCTGCGGCCAAATACGGTTTCGGTGATCAGCGCGCCGGCGATCAGCTCGCCGAACAAAATGCCGGCGATGGTCAGCGCAGGCAGCATGGCGTTGCGCGCCACGTGCCGCCACAACACCCCGCTGCGGCTGGCGCCTTTGGCACGCGCCACGGCGACAAACGGCTGGGTCTGGACCTGATCGATGCTACGGATCAGGATCTGCGCCAGCGGGGCGGAGATGGGCACCGCCAGCGTCACGATCGGCAGAATCAACCCTTCCCACTCGCCCGGGTTGATCACCGGGATCAACTTAAGCTGGAATGAAAAAACCTGGATCAACACGATGCCCAGCCAGAAGGTAGGCACCGAAACAAACAGCGAGGGCAGCGATTGCAACGCCGATCTCAGCCCGCCAAAACCGCTCAAATTGGAGATAAAGGCAATCGCCAGCGCCAGGAGCAGCGCCAGCGAGAAACCCAGCACCGCCAATTGCAGCGTGGCGGGCAGGTTGGTGGCCAGCAGGCGGGTGACCGGTACGCCGGCCTGAATCGAGTAGCCCAGATCGCCGCGCAGCACGTTGCCCAGCGCGTGCAAATACTGCTGCCACAGCGACACGTTGGCCCCATAAGCGGCGCGCATATCGGCGATTTGCGCCGGGCTTAGCCCCATGTCCGGGTTCTGGAATTTAATCAGAATCGCATCGCCGGGCAGCACCTGCAGCAGGATAAACGACAGGGTAAAGGTCGCCCACAGCACCAGCACCGCCTGCCCAATGCGCCTCGCCAAATATCGGGTCATCGTTGCCCCCTTAATGTTTCTCTAACCAGGCGCCATAGAAACTCGGGCGGCCGACCGCTTCAAAACTGACGCCCTTCAGATAAGGCGCGCCGGCAAATACCTGCGGCTCCTCAAAGAACGGGATCACATAGGCCTGATCGAGCAGGTAGTTTTGCGCCTCGCCGGCGATTTGCAGGCGTTTTTGCGCATCGACTTCGGAGGCGATGCCCAGCAGCAGCGCGTTCAGCTTGTCATCGCTGAATTGGCTGTTCTTGCCGCTGCCGCCCTTTTGCAGCAGCGCATCGCGATTGGTCGGGTAGAACTGGCTTTTAATCACGTCCGGATCGGCGCGCCCCACTTCCACCACCGACGCCGGGGTTTTCTGCGGATCGAGGTTATCCGCCACCCGGCTGCCGGCGTCGCCGGCCAGGATGTTCAGCCGCGCCCCCACCTTGCCCCACTGCTGCGAAACCAGCTGCAGCACCGCCTTGTTCTGTGGCTGCGGCAGGGATTCATACACATTCAGCAGCAGTTTTTTACCGTCTTTCTCGCGCAGGCCATCACTGCCCTTTTTCCAGCCGGCGTCATCCAGCAGACGGTTGGCTAACTGCAGATCGAACTTCAGCTTGTCGGACAGATCGACAAAACCGGCGGCGGACGAGGCGATGACCGATTTGGCCTGCGGGTAATTGGCGGAGAACAGCGTCTCGACGATTTGCTTGCTGTCGGTGGCATGCAGCAGCGCCTGGCGCACCCGCAGGTCGCTCACCAGCGGGTTGTCCGGCCGGAAGGCAACGCTGTCGTTAACGCCACGCGTCGGGGCGGCGTAAATCGTGAACCCCTGATCCTGCGTCTGCTTCTCGTCATAAGCCTGAATTTGGCGAATAAAGTCCGCCTGGCCGGCCTGCAACGCGCCAATGCGCACGCTGTCTTCGCCGGTAACGATCACCTTGATGCCGTCCAGATTGGCGCGCCCCTGCTGCGCCAGTTTGGTGGGGCCCCAGTGGTAGTCCTTGCGTACGCTGAGATCCACTTCGCGCCCCAGCGTTTCGCCGCTGACCACGAACGGGCCGGAGCCGATGATATGGCGCGCGTCGCCGAGTTCGTCGTAACTGCGGTTCAGCGTGCTGAGGGACACCAGCCCCGAGCCGATGGTGGCGGTGCCCTGCAGGAAGCCTGGCGATGAATGCTTGAAGTAAAATTTGACGGTCAGCGGGTCTATCACTTCGCTGCGGTCGTAATTGTTGATCACCTCCGACACCGGCAGGCGTTTCTCTTTGTTGCCCAGGCCGTAAGTATCAAAATTCTTCGCCACCGCGTTGGCATCCAGCGGCGTGCCATCCGAGAAGGTCACGCCCGGGCGCAGTTTGAAGGTGTATTCGGTTTTGTCGGCGTTGCTGCTCCAGGATTCGGCGATCCACGGCTCAATCTCCAGCGTTTTCGGGTTCTGATAGGTCAGTTTGTCGGTGATCTGGTTGAGGATGCCGCCGTTGGGGTAGAAACCGCCGGAGGGCGGGTAAAGGTTGGTGTGCGCCTGCTGTTCCAGGTAGACCAGCGTGCCGCCCTGCACCGCCGCCAGCGCCGGATGAACGCCCGCCGCCAAGCCCAATGCCACTGCTATCCCGCCGGTTAATGTGTTGAAAGAGAACTTAAACATAGATTTGCCACGCCTTCTTTATTCAGAATGTTATGGGTGATATAACAAGCCAAATCGGCAGGGAGTAGAACGAACTATTTTCGCTAACCTATGGCGCAAATCGCACAAGGCGATGCGGCTTGGCAGAAAAGATGTTTTGTTATAACGTATCGTAAAAAGCGAGGGGGAGTGAAAAGATGAAGATTCAGCTATCGCTGCTGTTCCTTGGCCTGGCGGCCGGGCAGGCAGCGGCGTTTCAGTCCAAAGTGCCGGAACCGCAGCCAGAACAGGCGCGTGCGGCGGAAAATACTCTCGAGACTATGTTCTATGGTTTTCACGCGATGGATGCGCAGGCGGTCAACACCGGCACCTGCGCTGCATTGCCGCAGGCCGGATGCCAGTGCGCTTTCTGCACCTTGCTGCGACAGGCCGGGCCGGCTAAATGACCGCCCGGCCAGTCCTTATCGGCAGGCAGCGGCGTCAGGCGCGCCAATCCGCTGCACCGGGTTGGAGAAACGGGTCAGAGCCGTCAGCGCCACCGCGATTATCAGCGACGTCCCCATAAAGACGTAAGATGCCTGCGGCCCCTGCGTAATGCCATTGAGATAGCCGACAATCCAGGCGCCAACAAATGACCCCAATGCGCCGAAACTCACGATGAATGCCATCGCCCCCGCCATCACGTTCCGCGGCAGCAACTCCGGGATCGCCGCAAAGAACGGGCCATACGGCGTATACATCGCCCCGCCGGCTATCACCAGCAGCACATAAGACAGCCAGAAATGATGGGCACCGAGCGTGAAGGACGCGCAAAAACATACCGCGCCCAATCCCAGGAACAGCAGCACTACCGGTTTGCGTTGCTGATATTTATCAGAGAAGTAGGATGCACTGAGCATGAGCGGCACCGCCAGCAGATAGGGCGCGGCGGACAACCAGCCGGTAGCGACGATGCCCATGCCGGAGGCCGTTTTCAAAATCGACGGCAGCCACATGATGAAACCGTACATGCCGATATTCCAGAAGAAATGAATAAACGACAGCGCCAAAACCTTGCGGGAACGGAATGCCTCACCGTAATTTTTAATCGGTTGCATACCCGTCTGTTCAGCGGCCAGCGCAGCCTCGAGGTCGGTTTTTTCCTGCTCGCTGAGCCAAGCAGCATCTTTTGGCCGATCGACAAATATTACCCACCAGATTGCGGCCCAGATAATCGCCGGCACCCCTTCAATGATGAACATGCCGCGCCAGCCGAAGGCATCGACCAAATAACCGGACAGGATCGACATCCACAGCACGGTGATTGGGTTACCCAGGAACAGGAAGGTATTGGCTTTCGACCTCTCCTGCTTGGTAAACCAATGGCTGAGGAATACCAACATCGCCGGCATCACGACACTCTCCGCCACCCCGAGCAGGAAGCGGATAACGGCCAATGTCGCCACATTGCTGACCAAGCCGGTGGCCGTGGCCAAAATACCCCACAGCACCAGACTCCAAAAAATCAGCGCCTTCGCGCTGCGTTTCTCGGCGTAGATGCCGCCAGGCACCTGGAAAAAGAAATAACCGAGGAAGAACAAGGCTCCCAGCAGTGACGACATGCCGGGCGTAATATTGAGATCCTGTGCCAGCCCTGCCGCTGCGCCAAAACCGTAGTTGGCGCGATCAAGGTATGCCAGGCTATAGGTGATAAAAGCCAGTGGGATAAGCTTTCGCCAGCGGATTGGCGCCAGTTTGACGGGTAAATTGATGTTCATGTGCGTTTTCCCAAGGGAGGTTTAATGAATACCGGTCCATACGGGCAGACAGGGCTTTTCTGTTTATCGTTTTAAAACACAACATGTCATACCATAACTTGTATGACATCATTCAAGATCAAAAATGAATCACTATTGCACCACGATCAATCACCCGTGCTGCAAATTGAAATGGCGATCACAAAATAAATTTATGGCACCTTCGCCTGGCCCAGCCACGCAAAAATGCGGTGAAAAACTTCACACCTGTAGCGTGGCGTGCTATACCACAGGCATGTTGTAGGACAACTTATGCGACGGATATCATGAGTCTTCAATCAATCCAAAAACACAACGTGGTCAACGCGGTTTACGAACAAATCAAAGAAAAACTGTTGGACGGCAGTTGGCCGCCCGGGAGCAAACTGCCTTCGGAAGCCGAACTGACCGCCTCTTTCAACGTCAGTCGGGTCAGCATTCGCAGCGCGGTGCAGCGGTTGCGCGATTTGGGCATTGTGGTGACCCATCAGGGCAAAGGCAGCTTCGTCGCCAAACACCTCAATCCGCAAAACCTGTTCAACGAACAGCAACCCATCATGCATCTCAGCCGTGAAGAGTTTCACGACATGATGGTGTTCCGCCAAACGGTAGAGTTCAAATGCATGGAGCTGGCGGTATTAAACGCCACACCGGAAGACATCACCGCGCTGGAACAGGCGCTGAATCGCATGCTGGTCAACAAAGACGATTACAAAAAGTATTCCCAGGCCGATTTCGAGTTTCATCTCGCGATCGCCAAAGCGTCGCAGAACAAAGTGTTCTACAACGTGATGCACTCGATCAAAGACACCTATTACTACTATCTGGAAGAACTGAACCGGGCGCTGGGCATCTCGCTGGAAAGCGTCGAGGCGCACATCAAGGTGTTTATGGCGATTAAAAACCGCGACTCTTCTACCGCGGTTGCGGTGCTCAATGAGGCGATGGCGGAGAACGTCATCGCCATCGAAAAACTCAAGCAGACAGCATCGGGCAGCGAGTAGATCGCTTGCAAAGGGCGCAATAAATGCGCCCCTAAGCGATGTTAAGGCCGGGATGCCGTGCCGTCCGGCGTGCGCGCCAGCGTCCAGGACGGGATCCCGCCGATGCACGGATACTGCGCCGCTTTTTTCTCATCGATATCTATGCCCAACCCCGGGCGATCGCTCAGGTAGGCGTAACCCCGCTCAATGTCCGGGCAACCGGTGAACACCTCGCGCAGCGCGTCATTCATTGGCGTGTACTCTTGAATACCGAAATTGGTGAGGCTCATGTCCAGGTGCAGGTTAGCCGCTACGCCAACCGGAGAAATATCCCCCGGCCCGTGCCATGCGGTGCGTACCCCGTGGATTTCACTCAGCGTCGCCAGTTTTTTCGCCGGGGTTATGCCGCCGATGGTGCTGACGTGACAGCGGATGTAATCGATCAGATTGTGGGTAATCAGCGTTCTCCAGTCATTGACGTTGGTAAACAATTCCCCCATTGAGATCGGCGTAGAGGACTGTTGGCGCAGCATTTTCAACCAATCGATATTTTCCGGCGCCACCGGATCTTCCAGATAAAACAGCTGGTACTGTTCCAGCGTTTTAGCCAGTTGAATGGCCGCGATCGGCGTCACCCGCTCATGCACATCGTGGATAAACTCGATGCCGAACCCCAGCTTGTCGCGCAAATGTTCAAACAGACGCGGCACACTTCGCACGTAGGCGTCCGGATCAAAATAAATGCCCGGCGTGCTGCTGCGCGGCGAACGCTTGGGTTGAATGTTTTTTGCCCGCGCCAACTGAGTGGCGATCAGCTTCAGGTCATCCGTCCCCGCCCCGCCGTACATCCCCATCTGACAACGCACGTATTGATAACCCTCTTCCATACGCGCACGAATGTTGTCCTCCACCTCGAACTCATCGCTGCCGTCGGTGTGGCAATACAGCGGTATGCCATCGCGACACTGGCCCCCCAGCAGTTCATACACCGGTAAACCGGCGACCTTGCCTTTGATATCCCACAGCGCCATGTCGATGCCGGACAGCGCATTATTCATGATCGGCCCGCTGCGCCAGTAACCGCTTACGCAGGCGGATTGCCAGATATCCTCGATCCGCGCCGGATCCTTACCGATTAAAAACGGCGCCATGTAGTCGTCAATTGCCGTTTTCACCGCATGTATGCGTTGAGTGAAGGTCGCGCACCCCAGCCCATACAGCCCCGGTTGGTTGGTCTCTACCTTCACTACCGCCAAATCGATGCCGCCCGGGGCGGTGAGAATGGTTTTCACGCCGGTGATTTTTAAATTGCCCACTGGAAACTCCTTTGATCGCAAACTTATAAGTTGTCCTACAAGATAAAGAGACTTATATCACCGATGACGCAAGCCCTAAAGCGCCAATTAAAAATTATGTGCGCTGCGTCATACTGTAAAACACAGATAAAATAACTCATTGTTTTGCATGAAATTTAAAGGAATCCATTTCCACGATGGAATTTTCTTTTGTGATCGAAGTTTCAAAAACCGTTTAACCGCATTGATTTCCATCAAGGCTTATCGCAATTTTAATATGAATGATGTCATACAAGCTGTTAGCGCAACATTTCGCATAATGCCCCTAACGGCCCGGCAGGCATCAGGATCATTTAACCAACCATAAGGGGTTGATATGTCTGCTCTGTTTGATTTAACGGGGAAAACGGCGCTGGTGACCGGTTCCACCCGCGGATTAGGTTTTTCCTACGCTGAGGGGCTGGCGGCAGCCGGTGCCGACGTTATCCTTAACGGCACCCAACCCGCGACGGTACAGGCAGCGGTCGAACGCTTGCAATCGCAAGGCCATCGGGCACGCGGTTTTGCTTTTGACGTGACCGATGAACAAGCCATTGAAGCGGTATTCAACCAGCTCGATCGGGAGCACGTCGAAGTCGACATCGTGATCAACAATGCCGGCATTCAATATCGCAAACCGCTGGTCGATCTGGAGTTGGCGCAGTGGCAACGCGTACTCGATACCAACCTGACCAGCGCGTTTATCGTTGCCCGTGCCGCCGCAAAGCGGATGATCGCCCGCGGCAAGGGCGGAAAAATCATCAATATCGGCTCGCTGACCAGCCAGGCGGCCCGTGCGACGGTAGCGCCTTATACCGCCGCCAAGGGCGGCATCAAGATGCTGACCTGCTCAATGGCGGCCGAATGGGCCGAATTTAACATTCAGTCCAATGCCATTGGCCCAGGTTATATTCTGACCGATATGAATGCCGCGCTGGTTGACAACCCAGCCTTCGACAGCTGGGTGAAAGCCAGCAATCCCTCAAAGCGCTGGGGCAAACCGGAGGAGTTGATCGGCACCGCCGTCTATCTGGCTTCCGACGCGTCGAATTACGTTAACGGGCAAATCATTTACGTCGATGGCGGTTGGCTTGCCGTGTTGTAATTTTCCCACAGCCTCCGAATGCGTATTTGCCCACGGCGGGCATACCGCCCCTGTACCCACAAAACCTATAAAAACAAGTCACTCACCAGGACAAAAAAATGAAAGCAACAAAGTCGCGATTCTTTATTCTGTCGCTGTTGTTTATCGTCACGGCAATAAATTATATGGACCGGGCCAACCTGTCCGTCGCCGGCAGCAAGATTCAGTCCGAATTCGATCTCAGCGCCACCCAGTTGGGCTTGCTGTTTTCCATGTTTACCTGGTTTTACGCCGCCAGCCAGATCCCGGTCGGTTACGTGCTGGATCGCATCGGCTCGCGTATTCTGTACGGCAGCGCCATTATTTTATGGAGCCTGTTTACCTTCATGATGGGGTTTGCCTCGCACCATTTATTCGCCACCGCGACCGCGTCATTCCTGATGCTGCTGGCCTGCCGGGCGCTGATTGGCGTTGCCGAAGCCCCTTCCTTCCCGTCCAACACCAAGATCATCGCCAGTTGGTTTCCCGACCATGAGCGTGCGCGCGCCACGGCCATTTACTCCAGTGCGCAGTATATCGGCCTGGCGCTGTTAACCCCGGCGCTGTCTTACATAGTGGCGGAATACGGTTGGGAGATGTCGTTCTATCTGTCTGGCGGCGTCGGCATTCTGTTCGGTATCTATTGGCTGATCGCCTACCGCGATCCGCAACACAGCCGCAACACCAATCAGCGGGAGCTGGATTATATTCGCGAAGGTGGCGGTTACGGCTCCAAAAACCAGGCTGACGTCAGCGAAAAAGTGCGCTGGAGCGATATCGCCTTCTTCCTCAAGCAACGCACCGTCTGGGGATTGTTCATTGCCCAGTTCGCCTGTTCTTCCACGCTCTATTTCTTTCTGACCTGGTTTATCGTTTACCTGGAAAAAGGGCTGCACCTGCCGATAGCCAAAGCCGGGCTGGGCGCGTCCTTCCCTTATCTGATGGCGATGGCCGGCGTGCTGTGCGGCGGCACGCTGAGCGATATGCTGCTGAAAAAAGGCAAATCCCGCACCTTTGCCCGTAAACTGCCGGTCATGTCGGGCCTGTTCCTGACCATGATTATCTGCCTGGTCAACTTTTTCGAAGACCAACCGGTGATCGCCATCGCCATTTTGTCCATCGCCTTCTTCGCCAACGCCTTCTCCAATTTGGGCTGGGTGGTCTGGAGCGATGTGATCCCGCGCAATTTCATCGGCACCATGGGCGGCTGCCTGAACATCTGCGGCAACCTTTCCGGCATCGTCAGCCCGATCGTCATTGGCGTCATTTTGCAACGCACCAATAACTTCCACTATGCGATGTGGTATATCGCTGCCGTCGCGTTAATGGGCCTGCTGGCTTATACCTTCCTGGTCGGCAAGATTGAGGTGATCGTTCCCCCGAAACCCGAAACACCTTTACCGCCGCACGCCAACGCGGACCTCCACAACATTGAGGCAAAATAAATAATGAGCAAAAAGACCCTAAGCTGCAAAGCCTGCTTCGCCTACGGCGAAAAAGACGTGCGCGTCGAGCTGCGCGAGCTGGAATACGATGAGAATGACGTGTTGGTGAAGGTGGAACGCGGCGGCATCTGCGGCTCTGATATCCATTATTACCAGCACGGCCGCGCCGGCATGTCGGTCCTCAAGCACCCTATGGTGGTCGGGCATGAATTCGTCGGCACCGTCAGCCAGGCCCCCGCCGGATCGGCACTGCAGGTAGGGCAACGGGTGGCGATCAACCCATCGCAACCCTGCAATCATTGCCAATACTGTCTGTCGGGTAAACAAAACCTGTGCGCCACCATGCGCTTTATGGGCAGCGCGCAGTTTAATCCGCACGTCAACGGCGGTTTTTCCGAATACGTAGTGGCAACGGAGCAGCAATGCATTCCTTACCCCGATAACGTTGCGCCACAGGTGATGGCCTTTGCCGAACCGCTGGCGGTTGCCATTCATGCAGTCAATGTTGCCGGTACGCTGGTGGGGAAACGCGTGCTGGTGATAGGCGCAGGCCCCATCGGCTGCCTGATCCTGGCCGCTGCACGCAGCGCCGGCGCGTCCGAACTGGTCGCCTCCGATGTCAGTGACCGTTGCCTGACGCTGGCCCGGCAAATGGGCGCTACCGCCACCTTCAACCCGCTGAATGAGGGCAGTGCTGCGCCTTATCAGGAAAATAAAGGCTATTTCGACGTAGTGTTTGAAGCCTCAGGCAGCCCGGCGGCCATAGCCTCAACCGTGGCCCTGGCCCGCCCCGCCGGCACCGTGGTGCAAGTGGGCATGGGCGCCAACAGCGTCGATTATCCGGTCATGCCCATGCTGGTGAAGGAAATCCGTTGGGTCGGTTCGTTCCGCTTTGTCGACGAGTTTACTACCGCCGTTAAGTGGTTACAGGATGGCCGCATCGACCCGTTACCCCTGCTCAGCGGCGAATACCCGCCGGAAGCGATTGAAAATGCGCTGATCGCCGCCGCTGACAAAAACCTGTCGTCCAAGGTGCAAATTCGATTCTGACCGATTTGCCGCCAGGGCTGAGTCTGCTCAGCCCATTTCATACTGTACAATCAATTGCCCTTTTTTCATCTTCACCGCCGTGATGGTCACCGCGCCCAGCTCGCTCAGCGAGGCTACGTGGGTGCCGCCACAGCCGTAAACGGGCAGATCGCCGAAGCCCACCTGACGCACGCCATCAACGTCCAACTGCCTGCGCGGCAAATCGGCCGCGATCAGCCGTTGCAGTTCTGCCTGCAGGGCACCTTGCTCCAGCGTATGCGGGTCTGCGCCCGGTGCAAAGGTGATGCGCCCTTCGCCCGGCCAATGATGCGCCTTCACCGGTTGCCAGCCGTGGTTTTCCCCTACCCAGCCAATCAGGTGGCCGGCGGAATGCCAACGGGCGTGCAACCGGCGCCGCTCGCCATCCACCTGCTGGCTCACCGGCCCTGCGCTCACGGGTTCGGCAGTGAAATGCAGCACCTTGTCGCCCTGCTGCGCCACGCGCAGTACCGGGATGGCGCCGAGCGTGCCGGTATCGGCCTGTTGCCCGCCGCCCTGCGGGTGGAACAGCGTCGCGCTCAGTTCCACGGCATAACCGCCGTCTTCGACCGGGGTGCAGGCCAGCACCTGCGCTTCGCCCTGTAGATCGTCGCTGTAATAATAAAGTCGTTCGGTCATGGCTTTCTCCTGGTTACGGAACTCTGCCTAGTATATTCATGCCATAATCAAAGGATAATCCGTCTTCTTTACAATGGACCTTTGCGCTGTGAGCACAAATCTATCTCATTCGCTGCTGGCCGAAATGGCCGTTTTCGTTCAGGTGGTGGAAAGCGGCAGTTTCTCCGCCGCCGCCCGCCAGCTGGGCACCTCGCCCTCAGCCACCAGCCGCAGCGTGGCGAAACTCGAACAGGCACTGGCGCTGCAACTGCTGCACCGCACTACCCGCAAGCTGCGCCTGAGCGAACAGGGCGAAGAGGCCTTCCTGCGCTGCCGCAGCATGCTGGACGCCGCACATTCGGTGATGGAAATCAGTGGCCAGGGTGCCGTAGAACCGGAAGGCTTGATCAGCGTCAGCGTCCCCAAAGCAGTGGGCCGCTTCGTGCTGCACCCGCATATCCCGGCATTTTTGCGCCGCTACCCCAAGGTGGACGTGCGTCTGCGGCTGGAAGACCGCTATATGGACCTGATTGACGATCGGGTCGATCTGGCGTTACGCATTACCGATCGCCCGTCGCCCGGGCTGATCGGCCGCCAGTTGATGACGATAGAACACCTGTTGTGCGCCACGCCGGAGTATCTGGCGCAGCACGGCACGCCACAACAGCCACAGGATTTGGCACAGCACAGCTGCATTTATTTGGGGGAAACGCCCAACGACGCCCGCTGGAAATTCCGTCGCGCCGGTAAAACGATCACGGTGAACGTGCGCGGCCGCTATGCCGCCAACCATACCGGCGTGCGGCTGGATGCGGTGAAACAGCACCTCGGCATCGGCAGCCTGCCCTATTTTACCGCCCGGCAGGCGCTGGACAGCGGTGAAGTGGTGCAGGTGCTGCCGGAGTGGGATTTCCTCAGCAGCTACCACGGCGGCCTGTGGCTGCTGTATGCACCCAACCAGCATCTGCCGCCCAAACTGCGGGTGTTTATCGATTATCTGGTCGCCTGCCTGGCCAAAGAGCCGCAGCTAAAGCGCCTTGCGTAAGGTGATGTTGATCCTGTGCGGCCCCACCAGCGAATGGTAACCCTCTTTGATCGGCATAATGCCGTGAAAGCACAGCCGCGACGGGCCGCCCCACACCACGACGTCGCCGTGCGCCAGGGGAATGCGCTGGGCTCGGTCACTGCGCTGCATGCCGCCGAACTGAAACACCGCCGGTAATCCCAGGGAGACCGACACTATCGGTGAACCAAAATCGTGTTCGTCTTTATCCTGATGCAGCGACAGCTTGCTGCCGGGATCGTAGCGGTTAATCAGGCACGAATCCGGCACGAACGGCGCAAAACCCGCCTGCTGCGCCGCTTCGTCCGCCAGCGCCATAAAAATAGCCGGGATGGGCGGCCAACGTTTGCCGCTGCGCGAATCGCGCTCGGAGTAACGGTAGCCGCGGCTGTCGCTGCTCCAGCCGTTGCCGCACCAGCTCATCGCCACCGACATCACATGGCCGCCCGGCGTGGTCATGTGCCGCCACGGCACCTGCGCGATTACCCCCTTCACCGCCGCCAGCAGTTGCGGCCCGTGATCGCGCACAAAACCGTGCATCACCACCGCGCCCGGAGCGATCTGCTCGCGCCACGGCGGCGGCACAGCATCTTCGAAAAGATCGAGAGTCATTGCTTAATGCCTGTATGAATACACAGTGTTTATTTTAACTCGCCACCGAGGATTGTCCAGTGTGATGCGCGCCATTGTTGTCCGCGCCAAACTTCTCTAGAGTACCCCCAATAAAATCAATAACCTTTCAGGATCGCACGTGATTAAAGGGATCGTTCTTTCGGTTGTCGCCTCGGTATTGTTCGCCGTGATGTATTACTACACCTCCACGCTGGCCCCGCTCGACGGCGAACAGGTCTTCGGCTGGCGTACCCTGCTGACGGTGCCGTTCCTGACGCTGTTTATGATTTTTTCCGCCGACTGGCGCCGGGTCAGCGAGACGCTGCGCTGGATCAAACAGCGGCCACGCCGCCTGCTGTTTCTGCCGCTGAGTTCCGCGCTGTTGGGGGTTCAGCTGTGGCTGTTTCTGTGGGCGCCGCTGCACGGCAAGGCGCTGGAGGTGTCGCTCGGTTATTTCCTGCTGCCGCTGACCATGGTGCTGGCGGGGCGAGTGATTTTCCGCGACCGTCTTTCGCTGCTGCAAAAGCTGGCGGTGGGTTGCGCCATTATCGGCGTCGGCAATGAGCTGTATCAGGTCGGCGGCGTCTCCTGGGCGACGCTGGTGGTGGCGCTGGGTTATCCGGTTTACTTTATTCTTCGTCGGCGTTGCGGCACCGATAACCTCGGCGGGCTATGGTGCGAACTGGCGCTGATGCTGCCGGTCGCCGGCTGGTTCGCCTTTGGCGGAGACGGGCCGCAGGCGGCATTGGCCACTCATCCGCTGCTGTATGTGCAGATCCCGCTGTTGGGGATTCTCAGTGCCTCCGCGCTGGTGTGTTATATCCTGGCCAGCCGCCTGCTGCCGTTCAGCCTGTTTGGTCTGCTGAGCTACGTGGAGCCGGTGCTGTTGGTGGTGGTGGCGTTGCTGCTGGGCGAGAGTATCGGCCGCGACGAATGGCTGACCTATATTCCGATCTGGCTGGCGGTACTGTTGTTGGTGTCGGAAGGTACGCGTCATCTGTTGCGTCACCGGCAGGCACAGTGACAGCGTCACGCTGCTTATTCAATTGATTTATAAATAGATAAATGTCGTTACATCGTCACTTTCATGCCAGTAACGCCCGCGGAAACGGCGGCCGGCGTGGCAATGCGCCGTGAGTGTTTTAAGCAGTTGCAGTTCAAAGGTCTGTTGTTGCGTATCTATCGCCACCATGCGCGCATCGAGAAAATCAAAGTAGCAGCGCACCTGCGGGTAAAGGGTTTTGAACAGGCTCTCCTTGGCGGAGAACGCTATCGTCAGCAATTGGTTAAACGCCTGCGGCCGCTGGCGCAGCGTTGCGCACTCTTCTTCGCCGACGATGACGGTCCACAGTTCTTCGGCCCGTTCGGCCGGGATCAGCGTTTCAACGTCCAGCCCCACGCCACCCCGCCCGCTTTCCCGATGCACGGCGCACAGCGCGGTATCCACATTATGGCTGAGCGCACCGGCAATTCCCGGCGGCCACTGCGGCGCGCGGTCTTCTCCCCGCGGCAGGGTAAAATCGGCAAACCCCAACGGCGCCAGCAATGCCCGCGCCAGATAGCGTCCGGCCAGATACTCCGCCCGCCGCTTTGGCACCGCACGCGCCAGATGATCGGGGATCGCCATTCCGGCATCACCGAAACAGCGGTCCTGATAGTCCGCCAGGGAAAAACGGCAACGGGCGACCTGCCCCGGATAACCGTCCAGGTTCAGCCATTCGATGGTGGGGATAAAAGAAGAGAACACGTGTCGTCCAGGGTGAGTGTGCAGTGATGAAAATTCAGGCACTTCAGGTGTTGTCATCGGCGTCATAACGCAAAGCATGCAACTGGGACAATAATTCCGCCAAGCCGGTTCTCGCTCATACCGGTTGCGCCTCGGCCAGAACCTTGGCCCGGAATTTGGCCGGCAAATCGGTTGGCGTCAATAAATCGACCTGAATACCCAGTAAAGCCTCAAGTTCAGCCTGCAAGCCACCTAAATCAAATAGCGTTGCACCGGGTAATGCATCAACCAACAGATCAAGATCGCTGCCGTCTCGATCGGTTCCATGAAGTACAGAGCCAAAAATACGTGGATTTTCAGTATTAAACAGCCCCACCACCTCACGAACTGCGTGACGTTTTTCAGCAAGTACAATTGATGGCCGCATCGATTAATCCTCTCAGCAAAACTTATTGAAATGCTAGGTGATTGGCTGGGGTGTTTCAAGCGTAATCGCTCGCGCTGTTATCTCTCCCTCCAACCGGAGGGAGAGGTCCGGCAGGGTTACAGAATATCTTTCATGGTTTTTTCGAAATCGCTCCAGGCGCAGAAGCCCTGCTTATCCACCGGGCAGCCTTCCAGCGCCAGCGTCACGCGCTGCGGCGGGGTTTTCAGCGTAAGCTTATCGGCATTGCGCAGTTGGTCCGCGGACTGGTAGACGTACTCAATCTTCAGCAGGTCGCGATCGTTTTTCTTATCGTGCCAGCGCTGGAACACCAGTTTGCCGCCAATCGGCGTTTTCTCATACTGGTGCGGCAGTTGATAAGGCTTGAAGCGCATCGCCGACAGCAGCGAAGCGATGTTGGAGTCATGGCCCACCAACACCGTCAGTTTCGGCGCATCCGGTTTGCGTTCGCCAATCAAGGCGCCGTTGATGTAGGTCAGCAGCGGTTTGGCGACGTTCTGCGCCACCACCGGCGAGGTGAACAGCGAGTCCTGGTAGCCGTCTTTCAACTGCGCCAGCTGTTTCCACTGTTGCGGCGTGGTGATTTTGCCCCAGGCCACGTCCTTCATCGGGAAGCCTTCGTAATATTGCAGCATAAAGGCGTCCACCAGCGAGTTGCCCACCCGCAGCGGGCCGGCGACGCCCGGCTCTTTGCCCGGCACCGCGCTCATCTTGCTGGCTTCTTTGGTCAGATCGCAGTGCTTGTCGGTTTTACAGGCGCTGGAATCTTTGTAATCGATGATTTTCGCCAGTTGCTTGTAGGCCGCATCCAGCTTCAGCGAGGCCAGCTCGGTGTTCATCGCCCCCAGCGCCTGTTGGTTGAAGGCTTCGCTGTTGTCGGTGATGATCGGGTTGAAGGTAGGGTCCATTTCCCCCATTTTGTCCTGGTGATGCACGCCGATGTCGCAGCCGGGGAACGCGCCGTTGGTAAAGAACTGCGCGGTCGCGACCGTGCGTTGCAGGCTGTTGGCGTAAACGTAAACGCTGCCGGCGGTCGGGCAGCCTTCCTGCGGCAACACGCCGGTCTGCTTGAGCCACTCGTTGAAATAGTGGCCCATATAGACTTCCAGCACCCCGCCCTTGGTGGTCAACAGGCCACCCGGCGTGTCCCAGGCCGGCCAGGCTTTGGGGGTGGATTGCGCCAGCACGCTACCGTTATTGGCCAGCGGCGCGCGCAGGTTGTGGCGGCTCATCATCAGCACCTGTTCCAGCTGATAGTCGTTGGTTTCCGCCAGGGCATTCCCGGTCAATAATAAGGGCAAACACAGCAATAACGTTTTTCTTCTCATCCGCAGAGGCTCCCGGAAAGTGATTATTTTGAATATGTTAGCTTTCGCCTCGCTATGATGGAGAGGTTATCCGCTGAAGTGTGTGATGGATATCACGGGGAGAGGATCCGACAAGCGGCCATCCTTAGATGGCCGCAGGCAACTCAGTACCACAATCGCAGGATAGGCCAGCCGATTAACAGCAGCGCGGCGATATACACCACGCCGAGAATGCCGCCCATCCGCCAGTAATCTTTCGATTTCACATAACCGCAGCCGTAGATAATCACCCCCGGCCCGGTGGCGTACGGCGTCAGCACGCCCATGATGCCGATCGACAACACCAGCAGCATCGAAAGTTGCTCCATAGGTACGCCAGGCAGCCCTTTGCCGACCGCCAGGATCACCGGCAACAGGGTGGCGGTATGCGCCGACAGGCTGGCAAACAGGTAGTGGGCGAAGTAGAACACCAGCACCAGCGCCACCACCGTCATGTTCGGCGAGAAGCCGTCCAGGTGGGTGCTCATGGTCTGGGCAAACCAGTCGATAAAGCCGGAGCGCGTCAGGCCGTTGGCCATCACCACCAACGTCGCCAGGTTAACCAGCGTGTTCCAGGCGCTGGAGTATTTGGTGATATCCTTCCACGACACCACGTGCAGCGCCAGCATCAGCGAGACCGCCAGCAGGCAGACCGTGGTGGCGTCCAGCAACTTGCCGCCGAACACCCACAGGCCAAGGCTGAACAACACCAGGCCAATCAGGGTGCACTCCTTGCGCGTCAGCTTGCCCATTTCACCCAGCGCGGTGTTGGCCCAGGTAGCCACTTCGCTGCTGTGGGTCACGCCCGGTTTGTACAGGTAATAGGAAATCAACGGCGCGACAATCAGCAGCAATAGGCCGACCGGCAGGAAGGCAAGGAACCACTGCATCCAACTGATGTGCACCCCGGCGATTTTACCGACAAACTCAATCCCCAATACGTTGGGCGCCGCGCCGGTGACGAACATCGACGAGCTGATGCTGGTGCCGACCACCATCATCCACATCAGGTAGCCGCCAATACGCCGCGATGAAGGGTCGTTGGGGAACGAGTCGAACAGCGGCGGCAGGTTTTTTACCACCGGGAACACCGTGCCGCCGGTGCGTGCGGTGTTGGACGGGGTAAACGGCGCCAGCAGGATATCGATGATCACCACCGCGTAGCCGAGCGTCAGGGTACGCTTGCCCATAAACTTCACCAGGAACAGCGCGATACGCCGCCCCAGACCGGTGGCCTCGTAGCCCAGCGCAAAAATGAACGCACCGAATACCAGCCAGACGGTGGTGCTGGAGAAGCCCGCCAACCCCCATTTCAACGCCTCTTTACCGGCCTTGAAACCCGGTTCCGCCAGTTCCTGCGCGCCAAACAGCACCCAGTTGGCGCTGAGCACGCTGAGTGTCACGGCGATAAAGCTGATGGCGGTCGCCGGGATCGGCTCCAGGATCATGCCGACGATCATCGCCACAAAGATGGCGAAATAGCGCCAGGCCTGCGGCGGCATGCCGTCGGGCGTGGGTATCAATAGCAGGATCGCGAGCACCAGCAGCGGCGCTATCGCTTTCCAGATTTTTTCCTGGGTTTGAGACATAAGACTCTCCTGAAGACGGGTTATTTTTTTGGCTATACCCGGTGGATTTCACGTTGCCGCGTGAATGGCCACAGGGATATCGGAATGGGGTAATTGCGCCAGCAGCCAGGTGACGATCAACAGATCGGCGCTGCCGCCAGGGCTGAGGTGACGACGGATGCAGTCGGCATCGAACTGCCGCAGGCGTTGCCTGCCCCGCACGCCCGTGGCCCCGCCCTGCGCCAGCAGCCCGCCGGCACGCTGCTGCAACCAGCGCAGCCCGGCCAGGCCGCCGCGCGAGGCGACGTTGGTGTCCTGGTTATGGGCCATCAGCCACAGCAGGCTGTCCATCAGCGCCGTCTGCTCATCGCAGCCCGCCTTCAGCCGTTGTCGGTAGAACGGCAGCGCGCCGTTGATCACCAGCCTAAAACCGGACTCCGCCTCGCCGCGTGCGCCGCTCAGGCCATGTTCGGCAAACAACCGCTGGCCGGCGGTCTGCAATGCGTTGCGAGTTTGCAGCTCGCGCGCCACCAGCCCACGACACATGGCCGCCACGTCGGCGCACAGCGTTGCGGCATCGATCTTCTTTTGCTGCTGATAGCGGCGGCCAAAAGCGGCGCACAGCAGGCCGAGGGAAAACACGCTGCCTTTATGGGTGTTGACGCCGCCGGTGGCCTTGAACATATGGTTTTCGCAGGCCAGGCCCAGCGGGCGCAGCCGCAACAGCTGTTCTTCGGCCGGGCGGGCGGCATCGTCGCAGCCCTGCCGGATAAAACGCGGCAGCCAAATGCCGATGGCGCGGGCGCTGCGATAAAAGTGACCGAGGTTCATATCCCGGTGAGCGCCGTTGTTATGGCGATCCACCAGTCCCGGTTTGGGCGTGAGGTTCACTTCCACCAGCAGTGCGCGGTAGGCGGTGCGGGCGAAATCCTGTACCGCCGTTGGCGGCGCACGCCTGACAGGCTTAACGGGCTGAGAGCGCATCATTGAGCATCCTTTCCATTTGCTGCAGCAATTGTTCGCTGCCGTGCCGCCGTTGGCGGGCGCACAGTTTGGCCGGCAGGTTGCACAACAGGCAGCGACGCTCCGTCAGCCCCAGATCTCGCCGCGACAAAATACGCCCCTGGGTGTCCAGCACGTCGATATCCCACAGCCGGCCAATCGGCTGTTGTACCTCCAGTTGCACGGCGCAGTCTTTCACCCGCCGGGCATCGGCCTGCAACGCCAGAAAGCCTTCGCAGCCGGTGGCGAGCGCCAGCGTTTCAGCCTGTAGACAATGCCAACCTTGCTCGCGCCATAGCTGTTGCAGCGCCTGCCAGCCGAGGTTGAAGATGTTGCGCGTCAGCGCGCTGTCTTTTCGCGCTCCAGGCACGACCAGCGTCAACACCAGCAACGTGGATTGATGGCGCGCCAGCCATGCTTGTTGGCGCGCCTGGCGGCAATCACGGCTGATGAGCAGTTCCGGCAGGCTCACGGCGCGATTGGCAGCCAGTTCGGGGGCGACGTAAGCCATAGGGTTACTCCGCCACCTGATGCACCACGTCGATCACCGAACCGTCGCGGTAGCGCACCACAGCCACCACCTTATCGGTAAAGGCTATCGGCTCAGGCTCGCCGGTCAGCAATAGCGCTCGCTCGCGCAACCCGTCGATACCGACCACCGGCAAACCGGCCTCCTGCAACCGCTGCGCCAGCTCCGGGCGCGCCGGGTTGACGGCAATACCGTGATCGGTAACCAAAATGTCGATGCTGGAGCCGGGGGTCACGCAGGTGGTCACCTGCTCCACCAGCGTCGGAATACGCCCGCGCACCAGCGGCGCCACGATGATCGCCAGCCGCGCCGCCGCTGCGGTGTCGCAGTGGCCGCCGGAAGCGCCGCGCAGCACGCCATCGGAGCCGGTCAGCACGTTGACGTTAAAACCGGTGTCGATTTCCAGCGCGCTCAGCACCACCACGTCGAGCCGGTCAACCGAAGCGCCCTTCGAACTGAGGTTGGCGTACTGGTTGGCGCTGATCTCAATGTGGTTGGGATTGCGCGCCAAAGACATCGCCGCCGCGCGGTCAAAGCTCTGCACGTCCAGCAGCCGGGCAATCAGCCCCTTTTCATGCAGATCCACCATGGTCGAAGTGATGCCGCCGAGGGCGAAACCGGCGCGAATGCCGCGTGCGCGCATTTTGTCTTCCAGGAAGCGCGTCACCGCCAACGAAGCGCCACCGGTGCCGGTTTGCAGCGAGAAACCTTCGGTAAAGTAGCCGGACCCGGCAATCACCTCGGCGGCGCGCCGGGCGATCAGCAACTCACGCGGGTTGGAGGTCATGCGCGTGGCGTCGGCACCGATCTTGTCGGCGTCCCCCACTCGCTCCAGTTGAACGATCAGATCCACCCGATCCTGCGCCAGGCTGGCCGGATGGTGCGGGTAAGGCACTATCGATTCGGTTAACAGCACCACGGTGCCCGCCGCTTCGGCATCCACTTTGGCATAACCGAGCGAGCCGCAGCAGGCTTCGCCGCTGTAGCCGTTGGCATTGCCGAACTCATCGCAGGCCGGCACGCCGAGGAAGGCGACGTCAATCTTCAGCTCGCCGGACTCGATCAGGTTGACCCGGCCACCGTGGGAATGGATTTGTACCGGTTCGGCCAGCAGGCCGCGTGAAATCGCTTCCGCCAACGGGCCGCGCAGGCCCGACGTGTAGAGGCGGCTCACGACCCCGTGACGAATGTGGCCGACCAACGGCGCGTGGCATTCGCTAAGCGAGCTGGAAGCCAGCGTCAGATTGCGGAACCCCATCGCCGCCAGCGTCTCCATCACCTGATTCAGCGCCAGATCACCGCCGCGAAACGCATGGTGGAAGGAGAGGGTCATGCCGTCTTGTAACCCGCTGCGGCGCACCGCCTGTTCCAGCGTGTCGCAGCGTTTACCGTCACGCGGTTTGCGTGCCTGCCGATTGGCCTTGGAGGCATCCTGATAGCAACGCAGGTCCGCCAGGTTGTTCAGGGTCATCAGTCGTTGTTGACGTTTCATTATGCTTCCTCTTCCTGCTGAACCGACGCTTCGCGGATGCCGGAAAGCGCCGCACGTTGCAGCACCAGCCGGGCCCGCTCAATGACCGGGCTGTCGACCATTTTGCCGTTGAGCGACACCACCCCGCGCCCTTCCCGCTCTGCCGCTGCGGCGGCGTCCACCACCCGCTGGGCATGGGCCACCTCTTTGGCGGTCGGCGCATACAGGTTGTGCAGCAGTTCGATCTGTCGAGGGTTGATCAGGGATTTGCCGTCGAAACCGAGCTGTTTGATCAACGCCGCTTCCTGGAGGAATCCGGCTTCGTTGCTGGCGTCGGAATACACGGTGTCGAACGCCTGAATGCCGGCGGCCCGCGCCGCCTGCAACAGCGAGCAGCGTGCAAACAGCAGTTCGATACCCTCCGGCGAACGCTCGGTGCGCAGGTTGCGCACGTAGTCCTCCGCGCCCAGCGCAATGCCGATCAGGCGCGGCGAAGCATGGGCAATCGCCACCGCGTGGGTGATGCCCACCGCCGATTCAATCGCCGCCAGCAGGCCGGTGCTGCCGACCGGGCGGCCGCAGTCGGCCTCGATGGCGGCAATTTCGCGCTCCATCTCCACGACGTCCTGCGCGCTGTCGGTTTTCGGCAAGCGCACGATATCCGCCCCGCCGCGCACCACCGCCTGGAGATCCGCCAGCCCGTAGGCCGAATCCAGCGCGTTGACCCGTACTATGGTTTCCACTTCCCGGTACAGCGGATGTTGCAGCGCGTGGTACACCAGCCGCCGCGCCGCGTCTTTTTCACGCAGGATCACCGAGTCTTCCAGATCGAACATCAGTGCATCGGCCTGATAGATAAAGGCGTTGCTCACCATGGCCGCATTGGCACCGGGAACGAACAGCATGCTGCGGCGCAGGCGGTGTTTATTCAGCGTTTTCATCACGCGTCCCCCACGGCAGTTGGCCATTGTCGCTGGCACGCATCAGTGCGGTTTCCAGCCGGGCGCGCAGCACGCAGTCGAGCGCACCTTTGTCGTCCACCATCACCTGCACCGGCTCCACCTGATAACGCTGCAGCACGTCGAGCAACGTTTGGCGGATGGCTTGACCGAACTGTTTTTCCACGCTGCTGGCGATCAGCAGATCGTGATCCGGCCCCTCGGCGGGTGCGATACGCACCATGACATCGCTGGATTCCAGCGTGCCGGCCATTGCTTCTCGGATAATTTTCATCGTTCACCTGATTGTGCGGATACAAAGGGTTTAATCACAAAATGGTCTTCACGCCCGAGATACCCGGGCCTGGCGCACCGAGGGGCGCTCCGACGGCCAAGGCCGTTACGACCCCTTCGGCACGCTCTCCCTAATAACGGGCTTGGGCAGTAAACCAAAGGGTTTGGCCGCCGGTTTGGCCCGGCGCTGCATTTGCAAATCTTGCAGGTAATAAAGGGTGTCTGGCGGTACCAGCGGCGCGGCGGCGTGGAAATCCCCCGCCGCCAGCAGCTTGCGCACCCAGGAGGCGGAGATCGCCGTGCCCTGATATTGCAAACGCTCAATTTCCACCAGGGCGATCGGCGGGCTGGGCAGCTCTGGCGTTTCCAGCCAATAGCGCATATCGCGGTTGTACTTCGCCGTTACCGCGCAGAACGGCTCGTTGCCGACAAAACGGTGGGTAATGCCCAGCGCGGGCGCCAGATACTGCCGAAAGATCTTCAGATCGATTTCGGTGTAACAGTCGTCGGCAATGCCCTGATCTTTAATGAAATAGCAAGGAAAGGTGGCGCGGGATATAACGTATTGCGATCCTTCGTGTACCCTCAGATTGGCGATATCGGCGGTACCCGCCAGTACCAGCCGCCGCCGATCCTCATAGCTGAAACGCGAGGTGTCTTCTTTCACCAGAAACAGGTGCAACCAGTCGCATTTCGCCGCCGCCTGGCGCACCAGATATTGATGGCCGCGGGTAAAAGGATTGGCATTCATTACGATGCTGCCGATTCGCGTGCCTGGCCGCCGCTGGCTTGCCAACCGGGCCGCATAGCGTTTCAGGCGGCACGGGCTGTTTTCCATCAACACCACGATGCCCGGCACCCGGGCTATCGGGTAGAAGCCGCACTGACGGAACAACGGCTCGTTTTGCAGTTTGGTGTAGATAAACAGTTGGGTGTAGTGACGTTCATAGGCCAGGTTCACCAGTTCGGTCGCCAGCGTAAGCGCCAGCCCTTCGCCGCGCATTTGCGGGCTGATGGCGACGCATTTGATAATATTCTCGGCGATGCCGCCGCAGGCGACCAACTTATCGTCCTGGGTCACGGTAATAAAAACCTCTACCGTAGTATCAATATTCAGATCGTTACTGCGCAGAAAGGCATTAATCTGCGCAATCTCTTTATGATCTGATCTTTTCACCCGATTAAATACAGCTCCGCCCAACATAACTGTCTCTCTGGAATAACCAATGAATAACAAAAAACCATTTTAATTAACATTAACACCAAGAAATAAAACCTTTAAAACCATAAAGTTGAAATTAATATTTGTGATAAATTCATTTGATGAAGCTATGGTAAACAGAAAAAAAACGCGAATTATTGACCTGTTTCACAAACAGTCACCCATCAATAATGTATTTAATGTTTTTTATTTACTTAATTATTTTTATGGTGTTTATTCATAAAGTGACGTTTATTTTTAGGCGCGACCAACTTACATTAACTTTGCATTTTTCTTGCCAATACGGGTTTAATTATGGAATGGTTAAATATTCTGATCGTCGAAGATGAAACACCGCTGGCGGAGATGCATGCGGAGTTCATCAAGCAGAACGGCGGCGGCCGACAAATCTGGCTGGCCGGCACGCTGGGGCAGGCGCGCATGATGGTGGAGCGGTTCAGGCCGGATCTGATCCTGCTGGACAACTTCCTGCCTGACGGCCAGGGTATTGAACTGTTGCGCGAGTTGACCCTGAACGGCTACACGGGCGGCATCGTGTTTATCACCGCCGCCAGCGATATGGATACGGTAGCCGAAGCGCTGCGTTACGGGGTGTTCGATTACCTGATCAAACCTCTGGCCTATGACCGGTTGGCCGGTACCCTGCTGCGGTTCAACCAGCGGCGCCAGGCGCTGAAAGATAACGCGCGCCTTAACCAGCGCCGTATTGACGAGATGTTCAATACCTATTCGCGCGGTGAACAACAGGCCGCTTTGCCGGCGGGTATCGATGAACTCACGCTGGAAAAAATACGTGCCTTGTTCGACCAACCTTCAGCCCATCACACCGCCGAAAGCGTGGCGAAAAATATGGGGCTGAGCCGCACCACCGCGCGCCGTTATCTGGAGTTTGCCACTGCCGCCCAACAGCTCCGCACCGAGATCATTTACGGCAAGGTTGGCCGCCCACAGCGGGTTTACCGCGCCAACACCGAGAATTAAGCGGCTATTCGGCTCGCCGCGCATGATTGAAGGTAACCGATTTATTTCTCTGCGCCCGTCACCGATGCGGGGCATCAATGCAGAGTCAGCTTGAGGTATGGCGGGGTAAATCTGCCAAAAGCTCAACGGCTTGCGCATTCTGTAAGCAAACAGTCACAGAATACGTAATCCGCCTTTGACATGCCGCCGACACCCCGTTAAGATTGCGGCCGTTCACACAATTCCTCTGTAGTTCAGTCGGTAGAACGGCGGACTGTTAATCCGTATGTCACTGGTTCGAGTCCAGTCAGAGGAGCCAAATTAGAGAAGCCCGCTTAAGGAAACTTAAGCGGGCTTTTTGCTTTTGTGATCTTATCGCCCCTCTTTACGGCAATTTCTCTTGCCCGGGACGCCCAGAGACTGGATAAAAAATGCCAGTCAGGTTTAACTGACCGGCATTACGCCTCGGCGTATTTTTATCAGGTGCCTTTGTCAGGAAGCAGCCTACCCGGTGATTAACGCATATTTCTCCCAAAGCCTTTCTTTACTTTCGGCAAATTCTGGCAAGAGCGGAATGCATTCCACCGGACACACTTGCTGACATTGCGGTTCATCATAATGACCCACGCATTCGGTGCAAAGGTTAGGGTCAATGACGTAATATTCATCGCCTGCGGAGATTGCGCTATTGGGGCATGCCGGGCGGCAGATATCACAGTAGATACACTCTTCGGTAATGGTAAGTGACATTGTGCAGCCTTATGATTTCCACGGTGGGTTGAAAGGAAGCTGTACATTTTCCGGTGCGGCCGTACGCGCGACGTTAAGTTCTTGGCCTAGCAGCCCGAAATAGCTGTCCAACGCGGTCAACTCAACCACGCCTGACTCGCCAAAACGCGCTTTGACTGCGTCATAGGTTGCATCTTGCACCATATGGGTTTTATGCAGTTCGGTGACAAATTGATAGACGATGGCTTCATCGTGGGTCATATGTTGAGGACGGCGCTGTGCGGCGAGGGCATCGGCGGTTTCACGGGTCACGCCTGAGCGTAAGGCAATCGGCTCATGGATATACCACTCGTAGGGCGATTGCACTTCGCGGCCGGCAATCAGAATGGCGAACTCACGGATACGCATAGGCAGTTCGGAGTTGAAGCGCACGTGCTCACCCAGCATCTGAACGCGCGTCAGCAATTCAGGGCTTCTCAGCAACACCGAAAACGGCCCGAAAATACAACCACGCGGTCCGGCACTGATTTTTTTAATGGCGGCAAGTTGCTCCGGGCTGGCATTCTGCGGATCCATATCAGGCAACCTGTCCAGACTTAGGTCGCTCTCAGAGAATTTGACCGCATCGCACTGCGCGGGCCACTTCAACGGGTCACTGATTTTCTCTGCCGGTGCGGCATTCGCCGCACCGTTTGCCAACAAGAACGCTATCGCCACTGCTGTTTTCTTAAAGGTATTCATTTCCGGCTTCTCTTTTTATTGTAGATATGGGCTTCAACTCTAAAGCGCATTTTTCTGGACCCTCCCCCCGGGCGGCGTCCAGTTCCTTTTATTGAACCTCTTTGAAGGCATCAAGCTCATTGCACAGCGCGTAAATGCCGAACACGGTCTTGTGACAGCTCAAATCTATCCCCTGTTTACGCGCCGACTCACACTGCGCAAAGAGACAAATATCCGCCATCGTTGGAGAAGTGCCGCAGCAAAAAGCGTGTTGAACGGCTCTCTGCGACAAGGTTTTTTCTGCCACTCTCAGCGATTCGTCCAGCCATTGCAGTTTCCAGCTACCGATGGCATTTTCGGTCAGACCTGACGCCCGCAACCTGTCCACCACGCGACGGGTGATCAACGGGTGATAATCGGCCGCGAACAGAGCAGCAAAACTCCGACACCAGGCCCGCGCCAGCGGCTCGCGCGGCAGGACCTCGTACCCGGCTTGGATATCGTTAAGGTATTCGATGATGGCCAGTGACTGCGTCAATATCTGTCCGTTATGCATTAACAACGGCAACTTTTTCTGTGCATTGAGTTCGCGGTAAGAAGGCGCAAGGTGCTCACCCTGTTGCAAATCAACCTCAACATATTGATATTCAATATCTTTTAAGCACAACGCAATACGTACTCTTTTCGACGCAGACGACGTGCGGCAACCATAGAGCGTTATCATAAGCTGTCATCCGCGGTCTTCAGTGAGCCACGCTTCATCACACTGACGAGCCATTTGAAGAAACCAGGCGCCTGCAGGAGGATCATGAAACCAAACGCGGCCTGATAGGCTATTTGCGGGTAATGACCTGCGGTATCCATTGGCCAGAATCCAATGATCACCCCGAACAGCGTTTGCGTGAGGAAGGCTCCAAACAAGATAAGCAGGTTGAGACAGGTCGCCGCGCGGCCGGTCATTGCCGGTGACACATTTTGCGCGACGATGGTGTATTCAAGGCCAGCGATGGTACCGATGAGTGTGAAGCCTATCGACAATGCGGGAAGCAAAGGCACGATATTCAACGCGCAAAGCACCTGCACGGCCAAAAACAGCGCAATGCCGATACCGCCCACGTCCAGCGGTTTGATGTTAAATTTTCCGGCCCATTGCGTTATCGCGCCCACGGACAGCGACCCCACCACGACCGCCCCCATGCCGACGAAAAGATAAATAGAGGTTTCCGCATTGCTATACTGCCCCACGTCCTGCAACCATTTCCCCATCCACAGCCCCTGTAAACCAAAAGCGACAGTGTGAGGGAGCAGCAACAGGCCGATCACTTTGCGAAACGCCCGATCTTTATATACTTCCAGCAATGAGGCGAGGCTCGGCCACTTCACCATTTTGTGTTCGACAGGATCTTTCGGTACCCATAAGGCGATAGCCAACATAACCGCCAGCGTGATGCCAGCCATGACAAAAAACAGCGTCCGCCAGGAGATAAACCCCACCAGCCAGGCAATCGGCAAGGTAGACAACATCGCGCCCAACCCGCCTGCCGCGAGGAGATACCCATGAATCGACGGTAATTTGCGTGCCGGCACCCAAAATGACAGCACTTTAATCGAGCCCATAAAACATGCCGCCAGCCCCAGCCCGATGAGTATTCTCGCCAACAATAACGTGGTGAAGCTATGCCCGACAGCAAACAGCACCGCCCCCACGACCGCTACGCCAAGCAAAGAGAGCTGCACACGTTTCGGACCATAGCGATCAAGCGCCAGCCCAACCGGCAACTGCGCCAGGGAAAACGAGAAGAAATACGCACTGGATAAAATGCCGAGCTGCCCGGCTGACAGCGACATTGCCGAAATCAGAAACGGTGATAATACGGCATTAATATTCCTGAACAGAAATGACGTGCAATGCCCAAAAGCAAACGGCAAAAAGATGCGCGTCATCACTTTGGATGCGCTCAACGATGGGGACGAAGATATTTCAGCCATGATGATACCTTTAATAATTAAGTAATTTATTGCGAATGAGTCGAGTACGTTTTATCTCCATCGTTTCGTAATAGCGTTCCCTGCTTTGCCATACCCGGCAAATTCTGGATCACATACAAAACCAGATTTTCATTCTCTTGATTAATAAACTGATGCTCACTCCATGCCGGTACATAAATAATGTCACCGCTGGCCAACGGCGTCGGGGATTTATTATCCACCACCAGTTCCCCCTTTCCGGATATCACCACATACAGATGCCAAAAAGAGTGAGAGTGTGGCATGGTGCGAGCGTCAGGATGAATGACCTGAACGGTGACGGACAGGTCATGCAATGTTTCGCCCTGCTTCTCCCGATGAGGGTTTTCAAGAAACAGTGCGCCGCGGGTGGTGAATTCTTCTGTCTGCAGGGCCTGCAGAATGGACGATTGCTTCCAGATGACGCTGTCTTCGCGAGGACGTTGGTTATCCACCAGATAGCGACTGAATGAACGCAAGTTTCCCTGCTGCAAGACATTCTGATCTGTCATGCTGATGTCTCCACCGGGATCGCGAGCGGATATTCCTGACGGACGAGACGGCGCAGGCAACTCTTCACGCCTATATTCGCATCCTCAAACTGTCGCGATGGCAAATGTGGACGCGGCAAGGCGTGGGTATAGTAATGCGCACCTTCAATGGGGAAACCGATCGCCCAAAGATTTTCGTCGGCCACTCCGTTGGCATTAATCGGGTGCAGACCTTTATCTACCGCCATACCGCCCGGATGATAGTCACCATTCATATAAGGCGTGATGATTCCGTTCTTCAGCAGATTACGATTAAGTTCGCTGCCATCAGTCAGGGGTGAATATCCGTCGAGCCTGGCGATAATAATGGCGTCAACCGGACTCTCATAATTCTGCCGCGTAAACTGGCCGCGAAGGACGAAGCGGGATTGGCTTTCATCGCAAACAATCTCGGTCGCGGGACCGCCGCCAAGCGTGACCACGCCGGCAGCAAACAAGGCGAGTAGCTCCTGGTTTCTGCGTAACGGAGGGCCAAAGGAGACGCGATTAATAATCGGATTAAAGGATTCGATAAAGTAGCGGTGTGACTCTGGCGTCAGCCCATTCCATTCAACCGCCCGGCGCAAGGCTTCTCGCACATCGCGCAATACATCGGTTGCCGCCTTTAACGGGCTGTTCATATTCCCTGATTTAGCCTGTTGCAGGTCATGGTTAACCCACTCAAGGAAGAATGCACACCAGGACTGATAGTCATCAAACGTCCTGTTACGCAGCGGCCAGAGCACCTGCTCAATCTGCTCGACAACGTTTTCATCGGCGCTGAATGTGCTCGGCTCCAACTGCGTTTGCGTCTGCGCGCACTGCCAGGCATAAGCCATCTCTTTAATTAAGAGCGGCAGTATCTGCGATTGAAAATCGATCTGTTTCGAATTTCGCTCGGCGATATTTCTGGCACCTATCGCCTCTACCGCCGCAGGCGTCAGAAATTGCCCGGTATGACGGCCGGTTAGCCCCTTCTGATTAACTCCCCGCCCCGCAAACGGCAGACACTGGCGTGAGGACAGCATTATTTTCGGCTCCAATCCCGAGGCGATATATTCAAGCCCGTCTGCCGATTTGATATAGCGCCCCCCACGCCCAAGGGTCAACGCCGAAATGGCATCATGCGCCGTCAGGCCAAATCCCTGAATAAGCACCCGAGATTTTTCCGAAAGAGTATCGAGCCGCTTAACCGGATAAGGGGACGCGTGATAAGCCAGCAGCGGATTGCGATCGCGATGACGCTCGCTGAATGCCGATAAACGGCTGTCGCTGTCCGTGGGTTTGCGATAGCCGTGCCCGGTGGCAAGGAAGACGAAATCACAGGCAATACTCTTTCCGTCCTCGAGAATCACAGTAAAGCGGTCATCTTTCGTCAGGTTCACGGCTAACTGATGATATTCGGTAAGCGTGATATTTTCCGGTAAAAGCTTAAGCAAACGCTGATAGTAATCCGCGAGGTATTCACCCAGCATGGAGCGTGGCAAATACTCCATATCGGTCAACTCTGCCCCGACGCCATTTTGCATAAAGGTGTCGTTATCGCGCCTGTAACCTGCTGTTTTTGCCCACTGAATAAACGATTCCCCCCCGGCTTTCAATGCATGGCTATTGCCCGCAAACAGGGTGATTTGAGACGAGACCGTATTAACCAATAAGTGATCAGGCTGTTCTGCAGGATGGCTTCCCTGCCCCGGATTCCCAGGGTTAATAATATGCAGGTGAATAGGGTCTTTAATGCCATCGTTAATGACATTTTCAATAATGCGATCGAGCACATTCAGGCCACGAGGACCAAAACCAATAATAGCGAGATGATTAACGCGCACGGATCTCTCCTTCTGGAGGAAGGTGGAGCTGTACAATATTTTCCTCGCCATTAAAGCGCGGGAATAACGTTCTCACCTGCGGATCGTGGCCGGGGATAATATAGGTGAGGTCGGGTACAAGTTGCTTCATGATATTATGCGCCGCGAGCATATCGGGGATATCCATCACAATTGGAAACGGCGTTGAGGCATCAACATGGTGCCAGTAATGCGCGGAATCGCTGGCCAATACAATTTTGCCCCGCGCGGTATTTACCGTGACAATTTGCAGCCCTTCGGTGTGGCCCCCCACGAGCTGCGTATTAATACCCGGTAAAATCTCCTCATGCTTGCCGACATAGCGTACTTTGCCTTCATGCAGGCGATAAATCGCATTGGCAATATTCTCCGGATCATAAGGTGCTCTCACATAGCGATGCAGCATGTGTCTGCCGGTGCAGTAGTGCATCTCCTTTTCCTGCATATACAGCGTGGCATTGGGAAAAGCCTTGAGATTGCCGATATGGTCATAATGCATGTGCGTGACGATAATTTTTTCGATGCTGTTTGCATCGACATCCAGCTTTTGCAACAGCGACTCTGGCGAGCTGTAATAATGTCGATTACGTTTCTGGGCCAGCTCTCGATTAAAGCCGGTATCCACCATGAGCACAGTGTTTTCATGGCGAATTAACCAGCAATAAAAATCGAGCGGCATATCACTGTTATCGTGTTCATCGTGCGAAATAAAGTTTTCATTGCGCGACCGGTTTTTATGTTCTGCGTAGCGCAGCGCATAGACTTCATATTCAGGTGTCATTTTTACATTCCGAGCAGTTTATGCAGTGACGATTCTGGCCATTTCTTCTAAGGGCGTGGTTTTGTCTTTATTTTCGAAAAAGAAATGCGACTCACCAAAGGCAGGTCGTAGGTGATCCAGCCACGAGGCCTGTGGGTCATATTTTGCAAAGAAGGGGCGACGCACCCAGTCTGGATTGCGCGCCTGAAGAAATTGCAGCGCAAAGACTTTCTCACCGCGGATTTCTGTTATCCCATCAATCATGACCTTACCCGGGAAGGCACTCATTGAGGGACCGCGTACCGTTCTCGCCAGGCCGGATACCGATTGATAGGCCTGTTGGAATATTTCCCAGGCTTTATAGAGAGGAAGCCCAAAGTATTCATTGGGGCCGGTATCGCGTTCGACAAACATGTAGTAAGGGATAGCCCCAAGGCGCACACCGGTGGTCCATAGGGTCGCCCACCCTTTTGGATCTTCATTAATGTGGCGGATCAGCGGAGACTGCATTCTCACCGTAGCACCGGTGGAAATAATACGCCTCAACGCAGTCTGGGCTATTTCAGGCATGATCTCCTGAGGGTGATTATAGTGTGCCATCAGGGCAAGATTTTTACCCGCAGCCACGACCTCTTCAAACAAGCGTAATACATCGTCGGCGTCTTTATCGGTGACATAGCGTTGAGGCCAATAAGCCACTGACTTGGTACCGATACGAATATTCTTGATATGGCTAAGCTCTGGAATAAGCAGAGGGCGAATATAATCACCTAAAGCACGCGCATTCATAATCATCGGATCGCCTCCGGTGATTAATACATCGGAAACTTCGGTATGGCGTTTGAGATATTCAACCAGCAGTGCGGAAGTCCGCGCCTCAAATTTAAGTTCATCCATACCCACAAACTGTGGCCAGCGGAAACAAAAGGTGCAATAAGCGTGGCAAGTTTGACCGGCAGAGGGGAAAAATAGCACTGTCTCTTTGTACTTGTGCTGGAGCCCCTGCACCGCTTCGCCATTGAGCATGGGAACATTATGCGTAAGCTGGCCCGCCGGATGTGGATTCATGCGATGGCGGATTTTATTGATGATCGCATGCAACGTGGCTTCATCTTTATCCTGACGGATAGCATCACTGAGCTGGGAAAATTCGTTTTCTCTGAGCATTTCACGATGCGGGAACGTCAGACGAAAAATCGGGTCATCGGGAATATTATCCCAGTCAATGAGCTCATCGAGGATATATTGATTTACACGAAAGGGTAAAACCTGACTCAGCACCTCAACGGTATGTTTCATTTCGGGAGTAAACTTTTCCCACTGAGGGGCTTTACTAATGGTACGTTGGGTATAAGGGATAAATTTCGTTACGGCTGTCATCTTTATTACTCACCTTGCCTTAAATTTTACAAAAAACGTCATCAACGCCCACCGAAATGGGCGCATTTATAATATTGATATTGATATTTACATTCACCTGATACAGAAAACAAAAATAGCACACTTCTTAATCATCTAATTTTTCACCCACTGTGATCGGCTTACTCCACGTGTAAGATAACAAACCCCATAACACAGAAGTTCAACCACTATCAGGGCAGAAAAAATGCTCACCGAAAGCATTAAGCCATAATCAGCGATGGGGAAGAGGTAAAAGACCAGAATAGGCGTAACCAACGCAGTGAAGATACTTAAATTGATAATGCCAAGTCGGTTATTCGTCATTATGACAGAACGAAAATAGCCGCGTACAATCCACAGCGTCGAGATAAAGATAATGGCGATAAAGAAACCAGCATTCATATATAACGTTTTACCCCCTGCCGGGAATAAATCGAAGCCATTCAGGATGACACACAGCAATACAAAAAGCACCGGCGCCGCCAGGCATTGGATACCAAAGAATATAAATAATGACTTTCGTTTCGGCTGATGGCCAAGGATCTTGAGCAGAATGCTTTCGATATCAAGTACAGAGCCTATCGAAATACATATCATCCCGAAGGTCAGCGGCCAGTACTTTAAAATAGCGTCCCCTTCTGCGACTTGCCCTAAACAGATCACAACGATGATATTGCTCATCAGTGACGAAGCCGACATAAGGAAAGCCGAGGAGTACGGCGCCAGCACCTCAGTATAGTTATGAGTTGAGTTGTCATATAAGCGTATCCCCTGCCAGCGTACCATGACTAATAGCAGGGCCGCCTCCGTATATGCTCCGCAAACAAGTGCCACGATTGCCGCCATATCGACAGGCACTTGAAATCGGGTCAAGGTAAAACAACCGATGACCGAGACCAGGACCCGCACTAATGAAGCTCGGCTCATCAGTGCGGTTTTTCCCTCCAAAATGCAGCATCCCTGCAAGTAACGCCTAACGGCTACGGCCAATAATGAAAGCGAAAAGAAATGAGTGATGAATTCAATATGTGGCGTCATCTTTGCACTAAACATTGAGACGGCGACATTGAATATAACAAAGACGCTGACAGCAAGCAGCATGGCGAAGAGCAGCGCCTCCCTGCTCTTCTTTATTTTGATAACGACTGCGCATAAAGGAAAAACAAAGGCATTGGCAAACATAAAGGTACTTAAGGCTATGGCATAATCTCCGGACGCCTGCAAACTATAGGCGGAAAGAATCACCGAAATAAGCGGCAACTCCAGATTAAGCAAGCTAATGCTAATGGCACTTGGCCACCATAACCTCAACATACCCCATGTATTCATTCCGTTACCTCACTGCCGACCTGTTGCAAATGCTGATAAGGAATATATTTATCAACCAGCCATTGATAATCTTCTTTCAGAGAAGAAAACGAGGGTCCCCAAAGCAGGATACCGCCGATACGGTCGCGAACACTTTGTGGACGAACCAGCGGCGAACCCTGTTCCACTTCCCACACCGTTTTATACTCATTTACGATATTGATATCTTTCGTGAGGTCTGCATATTCCCCTTCACGGTGCGGATACCACACCCAGGCTGCATAAGTTTCTGACTGTGGCACAGACTTTTGCAATAGCCCCATTTGTGAACGGAAATGCTGCTCTTCAATATTACTTCCAGAGCAGAGTGCATGCATTTGCGGGATCCAACCTCCCGGCGCTCGGGCCGCAATCTCTAAAAATACGATACGATTATCTTTAGTGAGGAAGGCTTCGAGGTGGGTTGCACCATCCGGCACATAGCCCAGAGCATCAAATACGCGCTGATTGTATTCATAAAACAGCTGATACAGCGGGTCATTTTTATCCAGCGGCAGGCTACCAATAGGTTTGCCCTCAATGAATTCCGCATTCGGATAGCTGTATTGGCAGATATAAATCTCTTCGATTTTGCCGTTAAAAACCAGTGAGTCGATATGGTATAGACGCCCTTCGATAAATTCGTCGAGTTCATAGTTGGCGACGTCACGGTTATCGCTGCACCAGCGACGTAATGCGGCAGGATCTTGGAGTTTAGCGATCCTCTCACTCCCCGCCGAGTCTATCTGCTTGGCGAAAACGGGATACCCCACGGCCTTCTCAATCTGCCGACAATATTTTTCCGGCTCGCACTGATACTGTGCCGGAGAGAATGGCAGCACCTTGGGAACATCTATGTTCCCGGCTTCCATTACCGCCTTCATACGCAACTTATTGATGAATGGCTCTATTTGCGCGAATGTCGCTCCCTTAATGGCCAAAATTTCACGCAGTTGGGCCGCGTGGCCGAGGAAATATTCGTCATTGGTGATAATTCTCACTTCAGACATATCGCTGATATTGCGTTCAGTGAACAAATCGCGGCAAGCTTGCTCCAGACTGTCGACGGTAAAAGGATCGCAAATTTTGATATCGTCAAAGCAGGCTTTTTGATCTTCAGGGAGATTTCCCCATCCCTGATGGCCGGTAAGCAAGCACACCGAAAACTGATCGCGATCGATTAATTTATTCCAGTCAGTACGAAAGGTGACAATATTTTGAAGAATGATAAATGTTTTCATATTAACAATCCTCCAGCGCGTCTTGCTTAGTCACCGTTGACCAGTCGTGAGTGTTTACCGTCTTGCCATAAAAATCAGTCACCGTCGCGGTGTCTGTATTCCAGTGTTCGCTGGGAACAACGACTTTTCCGGAGGCGCTAGGAATATCGATAACATGCTGCGGGAAAGCCAGACCGGAGAGTTCATTACGTAATTGCGTCATGATCGCCATTTCATCTTCCAGACGCATAACAAAGCGACGCGTTGAGGTCACTTCCTGGCCATGATAAATATAATACGGTCGTACGCCCAATTCGAATAAACGCAGGAACAGCGTTTTAAGCGTTTCTTTATCGTCATTGATTGTTTTTAAGAAAACGGTCTGCGTTAACATCACGTAGCCCATTTTTCTGAATGCATGAATAAGCTCGACAACCTCAGCCTGAAGCTCATCTGGATGATCAATGTGCAGACTTAAATAGACCGTCGGTTTTGCTTTCGCCAACTCTTCCATTAATTCCATACGCACTTTTCCCGGGTTTTGTAACGGATAACGCGTGTGGATCCTCACCACCTTGACATGCTCGATATCTTTCAGCTTGTTAAACAGGTATTGCAGTCCTTTAGGGTTGGTCAGGGGGTCGCCACCGCTGGCAATGACTTCATAAATGGTCGGGTCATTGGCAATATACTCAACAATATCATCTATCTGAGACATCTTGAGTCTACCTTCGACGTCCAAACCCACCCCGACTCGATCCTGACGTTCGCAATAACGACAGTTCGCCGCACAGGTATAGGAGAGCAACACCAGCAGTTGACCATCATATTTCCTCACCGTGCCAAAGACCGGTGTCGAGGTTTTTTCATTTAATAAATCCACATCCAGATTAGCCGGCAAGGTTTCATATTCTGGATTAAACTCATACATATCTCTGATTGCTACGCTTTTCTTAATCAGCTCTCTTAGATAGGGAGTGGTCTTTTCAGAGAATCGGGTTTCTTCTTCTTCAAACTGTTTAACTTCAATCTTATTATCTATAGACATGCTCATAGCCTTTATATTTTAGTATCGTACAGATTGCTCACCGGCATTTTCATTAACGCAGTTTCTGACGTGTAGCCCGTTCATTTTTTGTTGAACCAATTCAGCGGATTTTGTTCTCATTTCGAGGAATGATTCTTCCGTATAAAAAGCTGAGTGTGCGGTAAGAAGAACGTTATCCAGCTGTCTGAAGCAATCGGGAATATTTGGCTCATTTTCCAGGACATCCAAACCGGCAGCCGCGACTTTTCCTGATTTAATGGCTGAAAAAAGGGCCTCAGAGTCGATAATTCCGCCACGAGCGGTGTTGACCAGCAAAACGCCCTTTTTCATTATGTCGAATTCTGCATGGGACAACAGATGGTAGGAGGAGGGATTTAAAGAGGCATTGACCGAGATTATGTCTGAGGTCGCCAGAAGCGTTTTCAGAGATTCACAGCGCACGACGCCATGCGTTTTATCCAGCCCGCTGACCGCATTGGGATCGTAGAACTGAACATTCAGACCGAACATCGCCGCCCTTCTGGCAACGGCGCCACCGATGCGGCCAAAACCGATAATGCCTAATTTACGGCCACGCAGACGATAGAGCTTTTTGACACTTGCCCAATCCCAGCCACCTTGTTTGACGTGGAGATTGATCTCTTCAAGTTTTCTCGCAATCCCCAGCATCAGTGCCAGAGCATGGTCAGCAACCTCCTCCGTCCCATAATCAGGAATGTTAAGCACAGAGATGCCCAACTCACGAGCGGCAGAGATATCAATATTGTCATAGCCCACTGCCGCTTTAACAATAGTTCGGCAATTTTTTAAACTGGATAAAAATGCTTTATCAAAACTGACTGCGGGCACACATGCCCAGATAATAAGATAATTTACTTCTGAAAGAAGAGTTAAGGGAAGTTCATTTACATGGCTAATATGCACTAACTGAACATCATGCTCGGCCAAGATCTCTTGTTCGATAATAGCTTTTTTAAAATGCTTTTCTGTCGTTGAATCAATGATTAGAATCTTTTCTCTGCCGATGTTCAAATTGCCGTCCTTATAAGGCGATCAACTGTGCGTTTAAAAGCGCCACGAGTTTGATATGTTTGATAAAATCCACTCTTCGGAACCGCAGGAATTTGACATTCATAGCATTGACTCCGCCAGACTAATCTTTCCGTTGCCAGGAAGGTTTAGAATGAAAAAGCGTCTAATTCATGAGTAATTATTTCACCTGATTAATGACGTTTACCGCTCGCCACTCCCGAATGATGAAATTTTATTTTCCGGTAAACTTTCACGGGAAGATGCTTTTTTGAACGCGTACTTCAGTCAAACTTTTTCCGTCAAACAATATTTACCAAAATGAAAAGCGTGATACAATTTCATTAAATTGATTTCAGAAATGACAAAAGGTAATGATGATGGGCTTATATCTGGATATGCATTCAATTGAGGCTTTTCTTAAAGTTGCCGAGCTTAATAGCTTTACCCTGGCAGCGGAGTCACTTTGCATAACTCAGTCGGGAGTAACTGTTAAAATTCAAAAACTTGAGAATATGCTTGGTTATCCGCTTTTCCATAGAACTCCTCGTCATATCTACCTTTCGCCGCAGGGCGAAGCGTTCCTTTCTCGGGCTAAAAGCCTGATGGTGGCCCACACCAGCGCGTTAACAACGCTCAACGTTGGTGAAAATACCCAAAATATCAAAATTGGCATTAGCGACCATGTGCTGGATACCCAGCTCATGCAGACGATTAAAAGTATTAGACAAACTTATTCCGATCTTATGATTGAAGTTAAAGTAGAAAGCTCTTCCAAAGTCCTGCACGCACTCGAAAATAAAAAAATAGACATAGCTATTATCACTCAGGATGGCGATAAAAAAGGAGGGGAATATCTACGTAATGAAAACTATAGATGGTATTGCTCTCCAACATTGGCTTTTAAACAGGATAAAATACCGCTGATTACCCTGAGAGAATCTTGCCGTATGAGGAAGCTCATTCTGGACTTATTACTTGAAGCTCGAACCCCATGGTTTGATAGTTTCCAGGGCGGCGGAATGGACACCATCATTGCGGCAGCAAAATCAGGGCTGGGCATCGTCCCCTTACCCGACACCGCGCTCACAGTTTCAGACCTGAAAGAGCTAACGGACGCCAGTCACTATGTCAGTCTTCCGAAAATACCGTCGGCGCACATCGTTACCTATAACAACTGCCTGGATCTGCGCTCCAGATCGATGCTTAAGGATCTTGCCCAGGCAATAAAAAATCAGACGGTAAAGATGCCTGATACCGATAAGTTTGTCTCCCTGGGTAGCCTGATGACGGTTTGACGTTTCCGTCCTGTTCTGCTGGAAAACCACGCCTCGGCGTAATGCTTGTCACTTGGCGTTTTTCTGTTCGTGCCAGTGTAGCTTTCGCTCGATAACAGTCAGATGCCAGCGTTTTCCGTTACTGCGCAGCGTCGTTACACTTAATGGGATATCGATCAGTTGAAAGGCGCTAGCCGATGCCATCCTGCAAACGCTCATCGGAAGACCACCAATTGGCGCTCTCTGGCTGACGGAGCCAATGGCAGTAAGCCGCCGGATCCCGCCAGTACCCCACCACAATAAAAGCAGCAACGTCAGTTTTTTATACAACCCTGACGTTTAAGGCTGTTGTCGGCCTATCCGTCGCCCTGATAACGGCCAGGCATGTTGAAATGAAGGTTTTTTATTTCTATTTAAAATAATTGAAAAACACTGCCTTAGATTTTATCTGACATACTGATTATGTGCCCGGTAGATCCGTAGGAGCAAAAATCGCTTTAATCAGCGCTCTGAAGACGGCAGTGAATCACAAAATCAAAACGCTGGGATAACCTGTTTACCGGCCTTTCAAAACAGGAGACGATCATTAGCGACTTAGTCTCTTTTGCCGTAATGCTTGCAACATTACTGATCTTTAACGTTAACGATACAGCGCACGCAGCGGACAAGAGCGCTGTGGCATCCGCTTTTTTGCAGAATTCGACAACGACTGATCCCATCATTCTCTCGCTGCAACATTTTGAACAAATCCAATCTTACCAGGTTATGGTGCGTTCCTTGTCACCGCCTGATGACACTAAAATCATCCGCTATAGCTATCGTAAACCGGGTTATGTACGGATGGACTTTACCGAACCACATTCAGGTGCAGTCCTAATCTATAATCCAGTCAATGGCAAAGTTAAGTTGTGGCCATTTGGCGTAGGAAACTTTCCTGTTTTGAGCCTGTCGCCCACAGATTCATTGATACGAGATGCTAACGGTCATCGGGTGGATCGATCGGATTTTAGCGTTTTGCTGAATAATATTCGTAGCCTGCAAAATGGGGGTACAACAACTCCCCTCGGGGAAAATATCATCGCGGGGAAGTCGACATTGCATTTATCCGTGGTCGGCCCAGAAGGAAAGACTGTCGATGCGGTTCATCGTTATGACATTTGGTTAGATAACAAATATGGATTTCCTGCAAAGGTGGTCAGTTACGCACTGGATGGAAAAATGCTGGAAACCGTACTTATGGATGCAATGGTTATCAACATCCATTTCCCTCCTGATTTTTTCGCACCTTAATGGGAGCCTGGCTCTATGGCTGACTATAAGTTCTCCACCATCTGGCGAGTTGAGGCTTCTATACAGGAAGTATGGGATGTTCTATGCCATCCGGATCTGTGGCCCGAATGGTGGGGAAGTCTGGAGCAGATTACCGAGTTAAAGAAAGGTGATATTCACGGAATTGGCGCCTTGCATCGTTATACCTGGAAAGGTGTACTCCCTTATCGATTAACCTTTGATATCCATGTATTAAATATTACGCCTTTTTGCCTTTTAGAAGGGAAAGCCAGTGGCGACGTTGAAGGGCGTGGAGTCTGGGCGTTTTCTGACAAAGAGGGGGATACTATCGTTAGGTATGATTGGAATATCCGGACTAACACCCGATGGATGAACTATCTCGCTCCGCTGGCAACACCCGTTTTCCGGTGGAACCACCATTGGGTGATGCGCGATGGAGCAAAAGGTTTAGCCCGCAAATTAGGTACGCATGTCGACGTGTATTTTAGCTAAAGAGAAAGCAGACCTGCGTTCTTTCCGGCTGGCAAAAATCTTGAAGGGGGGCGTCTATGTGCTTATGCCCCCAGTCAGGAACCCAAATCCAGAAAATCCCGCGCAGGGAAACCTAGCGGGATTTTTGCTTTGGCATCATTAGATTGCCTGCCCGCCTCCGCCAAATTGCACGAAATGAATCGCCACGGTTGGGCAGGCACCTAAAAACCCTTTAAGAGAACTTAAAAGAGCGGCACCGGTTAGCGATAAACCAGCCCGCCGTCGGTCAAAATCGACTGGCCGGTGATATAGGCGGCATCGTCGCTGGCAAGAAAGGCGACAAGTGCCGCGACGTCAGCCGGCGTTTGCGCGCGCCCCAAGGCAATGCCATCGACGTACTTCTTATAGGTTTCGCCTTTCGGGGCACCGGTAATCTCCGAGAAACGCTGATCTATTTCCACCCACATATCGGTGCCGACCACCCCAGGGCAATAGGCGTTGACGGTAATGTTGTCGCTGGCGTATTCCTTTGCCGCAACCTGGGTCAATGCGCGTACGGCGAATTTGGTGGCGGAGTACACGCCCAGCAATGCAAAACCCTCATGACCGGCGATGGAACAAGCATTGATGATCTTGCCCTTTTTGTTGAGCTGCTTAAATTTCGCCGCGGCGGCCTGGATCCCCCAGGTCACCCCCCCGATATTGATGTTCAGGATCTTCTCAAGATCCTCCGGCATCACGTCTGCGATGGGTTTTACCTGCGAAATACCGGCGTTATTAATCATCACATCCAAGGTACCCAGCGTACTCACAACGTGCTCGATGGCCGCATACACCTCCTCGCGCTTGCTGATATCGGCAACGTAGGTTGTCGCTTTTACCCCGAAAGACTCCACCTCTTTCCTGACTGCACCAAGCTGATCTGCGGATAAATCCAACAGCGCAAGATTGACCCCCTCTTGTGCCAGGCGCAGTGCGATCCCACGGCCGATGCCACGCGCTGCGCCAGTGATAATGGCTACCTTTCGGTTCAAACCTGTCGACATGATTATTCCTGTTTCGTTTTGTACTACGTCTAATGGAGAGTTTTTTGTTGGTTTCCGCGACCGAAAACGCTAATCGGATCAGATCCCGTATTTTCTTATTGATGCAGCGGTCGGCCGGCGGCCGCCAGGATCGATTCATGCATGGCTTCGGAAAGTGTCGGATGCGCAAAGATGACCGACAGCAGGCTCTCGTCCGTGGCCTCCAGATGATGGGCGATACCGAAGCCCTGGATCTGTTCGGTGACCTGTGCGCCAACCATGTGCGCCCCCAGCAGCTCGCCGGTTTCGGCATCGAAAATCGTCTTGACGAAGCCCTCCGCCTCACCGCCGGCCAGCGCCTTGCCATTGCCCTGATAGGCGAACTTACCGATCTTGAGCGGTCGTCCGCTGGCGCGCGCCGCCGCCTCGGTCAGGCCCAGACTGGCAACCTGCGGCCGGGCATAGGTGCAACCGGGCACATAACCGCGGTCAAGCTTGTGCACGCCTTCGACGCCGGCCAGCGTCTCGACGCAGATCGTCCCTTCGTGGCTGGCCTTGTGCGCCAGGCACGGCGGGCCGGCCACGTCGCCGATAGCGTAAAGGCCGAAGACGTTGGTGCGGCAGGCGTCATCCGTCTTGATGAAACCGCGATCCAGCTCGACGCCCAGCGCCTCCAGGCCGAGGCCTTCGACATTGGGTTGGACGCCGGCCGCCAACAGCACATGTTCGACCTCCACGGCCTGTTCGGCCCGGGCGTTTTTCAACGTGCAACGCCCTCCCGCGTCCGTGAGCTGCACCTGCGTCACCTGCGTCTGGGTATGCACGCGAATACCGCGCCGTTCGAACGACTTGTGCACCGCAGCCGCGACTTCGGCGTCCTCAACCGGCAGTATCTGCGCGGCCAACTCCACCAGCGTCACTTCGCTGCCAAGGTCGTTGTAGAGGCTGGCGAACTCGACGCCGATGGCGCCGGAGCCGATGATCAACAAGGATTTCGGCAATTTTTTGGGTTGCAATGCCTCGAAGTAGGTCCAGATCCGCTCGCCATCCGGTACGATCCCCGGCAACGCACGCGGGCGGGCGCCGGTAGCCAGGATCACGTGGTCGGCCCGGTAGTCGCGCTCGCCCCCCCTGGCATCGACTACCGTCACCTGCCCCTTGCTACTCAGGCGGGCGGTGCCGTCGAACACCGTTACGCCATTCTTCTTCAACAGGTACTCGACCCCGCCGGTCAGCTGTTGCGACACGGAGCGGCTAAACTGCACCAGTTTCTGCAGATCGAAACTCACCTCGCCGACACTGAAACCCAGTTGGTCGGCATGGGCGATGCTGTGCGCCACCTCGGCACCGTGCAGCAGCGCCTTGGTTGGGATGCACCCCCAGTTCAGACAGATGCCCCCCAGATGCCGTTTTTCCACCAATGCGGTACGCAGCCCGAGCTGGCCGGCGCGGATGGCGGCAACGTAACCCCCCGGCCCGCCGCCGATCACCAGTACATCGTATTTGTCGTGCATGGCTCGTCTCCTAGACAAACATCAGGGTCGGCGTTTCAACCAGTCGCTTGAGTGCCTGGAGAAAAGCCGCGCCCAGTGCCCCATCGATGACCCGGTGGTCGCAGGACAGTGACACCGTCAGTTGATGGCGCGCTACGATCTGCCCGTCGCGGGCCACCGCCCGCACCTCGCCGGCACCGATCGCGAGGATCGCGCCCTGGGGCGGGTTAATGATGGCGTCAAACTGGCGCACGCCGAGCATGCCCAGGTTCGACAGGCTAAAGGTGCCGCCCTGGAACTCTTCGGGCTTGAGCGTGCCGGCTTTCGCCCGGGTCACCAGGGAATGAATGTCGTGCGAGATCTCGCTGACCGACTTACGGTTGGCCGCGCGCACTATGGGAGTAATCAGCCCGGCCGGCAGCGCAACGGCCACCGAGATGTCGGCATCGGCAAAACGGCGGATGCTCTGGCTGGCTTCGTCGAACTGTACGTTGACATCCGGCACCGCCACCAGCGCCTGGGCGCAAGCCTTAACCAGCAGGTCGTTAATCGAAATCTTGACGCCGGGTGCGCCAAGATTGATCTCCTTGCGCAATGCCAACAGGCGCTCCAGGTCGAGGTCGGCGATCAGGCGGAAGTGCGGTGAATGTTGCTTGGAAGCCTGCAAGCGGGTGGCGATCGCCCTGCGCATGCCCGACATGGGCAAATCTTCAAAGGCTGCCGGCGCCGCATTCTGCGCAGTACCGGCCTGCGGCTGCCCGTCGAGCAACAAAGCCGCCGCCTGCACGTCATCGCGGCTGACCCGCCCGCGTGAACCGCTGCTGCGGCAATCGTGCAGGTTGATCCCCAGTTTGGCGGCCAGACGGCGCGCCAGTGGCGTTGCCGACACCTGGCTGTCGTCGGCGTGCGAACGTGGCGCTTTGCCTGAGCGCGATGGCGGCGTCGGCGATGCGATACGGCCCCCTGCGGCAAGAATAGCGCTCTCCAGGTCAGCCACGGAGATACGTGCTTCACGTCCGCTACCGCGCACCTTGCCCAGATCGGCACCCAGCCTGGCGGCCAGGCGCAACGCGTGGGGCGTGGCATTGACCTGTGCGGCATCGGTGCTTCCCTGCAGGCCGATCGGCACCTCAGTCTGCCCACTGGCGGCCACCGGTTTGGTGGACGGGGCCGATGCCGTGGGAAGTGCGTTGTCGAGTGTCGGGGCTGCCGCAGGGCGCGCGGGAGGCGGTGCGACAGACGCTGCCGGCCCCGCCGCGGCCAGACTGACCGTGAAGGCGTCCAGTTCGGCATCGCTGATCGACGCCTCAGCCACCAGCGCCAGCACCGCCCCCACCTGAAGGGTATCGCCCTGCCGGGCGAGTATCCGCCGCAGGGTCCCGGCGAAGGGGGCCTCAAGCACGTTGACGATTTTGCTGGTCTCGATCTCGCAGATTTCCTGCCCCTTGGTGAAGCTGTCGCCCTCCCGGATAGACCACTGCGCGAGCAAGCCTTCCTCCATCGAAAGGCCCCACTTGGGCATTTCAAGCGTCTTGATATCACTCATGGCTCAATCCTCCAGCACTTGGCGGACGGCGGCCTCGATACGCTCGACGCTGGGGATCCAGAGCTTTTCGAGGGCGGGAGAAAACGGCACCGGGGTGTGCGGCGGAGTGACCAGCACAATCGACGCTTTGAGGAAATGGAATGCCTGGGAAGCGATCAGTGCCGCGACGTCATGGGCAAAGCCGAAACGCGCCGCCGACTCGTCGACGATCACTACGCGGCCGGTGGACGCCACCGACTCCAGAATGCCTTCCTCGTCCAGCGGAGAAATCGTCCGCGGATCGACCACCTCCACCGAGATGCCCTCTTTGGCCAGTTTGTCGGCCACCTGGTTGGCTTTATGTACCATCGCCGACAACGCGATGATGGTGACGTCCTCCCCTTCGCGGGTGTAGTTGGCCACCCCCAGCGGAATGGCATAAATACCTTCCGGCACTTCGCCCTTGAGGTCGTAAAGCATTTTATGTTCGCAGAACACCACCGGATCGTCGTCGCGGATCGACTGGATCAGCAGGCCCTTGACGTCATAAGGCGTGGACGGCACCACCACCTTGAGGCCCGGCGTGGTGGCGAAGATATTGTAGGGCGACTGCGAATGCTGGGCCGCCGCAGAGAAGCCGGCGCCGATCATGCCACGCATCACTAGCGGCGCCTTGGCCTTGCCGCCAAACATGTAGCGGAACTTGGCGGCCTGGTTGTACAGCGCATCGTGACTGACGCCGAAAAAGTCCATGAACATCAGTTCGGCCACCGGCCGCAGACCGGTCGCCGCGGCGCCGGCAGCCATGCCGATGATCGCCGACTCGGTAATCGGCGTGTCGATCACGCGGTCAGAACCGAACTGCGTCCACAACCCTTTGGTCACGCCGAGCACGCCGCCAAAGGCCTCTATCCTCGCCTCTTCCGGGGCATTGCCGCCATGGCCGCCACGCAAGTCTTCGCCGATCAGCACCACGCGTTCGTCACGCTCCATTTCCTGGGCCAGCGCTTCCTTGACCGCTTCACGATAGGTTTTTATAGCCATTGTTATCACCCTCAATAGGAAACGTAGACGTCGGTCAGCAGGTCTTCCGGAGCCGGATAGGCGGCCGCGCGGGCTTTGGTTACGGCATCGTCGACCTGCGCTTCAACGTCCGCGTCGATCGCCGCCAGCTCCTCCCGGGTAATCTGTTTTTTGACCCTGGTTGTGAAGATCTTCAGCGGATCGTGCTGTTCACGCAGGCGTTGGACTTCACCCTCAGCGCGGTACAACGCCGGATCGCCCTCGAAGTGGCCGTGCCAGCGGAAGGCCTTGGCCTCAATCACGCTGGGACCGCCCCCCTCGCGAGCGCGTTTGACCGCCTCTGCGGCGGCTTCGTAAACGGCAAAGAAATCGGTGCCGTCGACCGTCACCGCCGGGAGGCCGAAACCGGCCGCACGTTTGGCGATATCGCGGCCGCCGACGGCGTAGTCATGCCCGGTCCCTTCGCCATAACCGTTGTTCTCGAAAATGAAGACGGCCGGCAATTGCAGCACCACCGCCATGTTCATGGCCTCAAATACCAGGCCCTGGTTGGAACCGCCATCGCCGGTGAAAGACACGCCGACGTTGCCGGTCTTCAGGGTCTTGGCCGTCAGCGCTGCGCCGATGGCCAACGGAGGGGCTCCGCCAACGATAGCGTTCGCGCCCAGCATGCCTTTCGACAGGTCGGCAATGTGCATGGAGCCGCCTTTGCCGCGACACAAACCGCTGTCCTTACCGAAAATCTCGGCCATCATGCCGTGAATATCGCAGCCTTTGGCAATGCAGTGGCCATGCCCACGGTGCGTAGAACCAATGAAATCGGCGTCGGTCAAATTTTCGCAGACCCCCACCGCAATGGCCTCTTCACCGGTATAAAGGTGAATGAAGCCCGGAATGTCGCCGCTGGTGTTTTCCTGATGCAGGCGCTCCTCGAAGGTCCTGATCTCGCGCATCTTACGGTAAGCCTGCAGCAAAGCCTGTTTGCTCAGCGTCATCTGATTCTCCTCAATAAGGGTCGGACAGGCGGGCTATTTGACAGGGTGAATGCACCCTAACCACACCAATACAAAAAATGTACGGGTGTTTCGGGAAGCTGCGAAGCCACCCTAATGGGGGGGTAAGTGGGGGTTTTCATGCTCGAGGTCAAAGTTTATGAATTTTGTTTATCTATCCAGAACGACGGCCCCGTTTCGTCCCGGGCTCTGACGTACAATTGAAAAAACAAAATACGGGCAGGCAACCACGGATGAAGCAATCGGATTTTGCAGGTTCCCAATCTACATCGTTGGTCTCGGGGCCTCTGCGGCTGACGAGAGGCTTGCCGCTGATCCTGACCAAATTCGTCCCGCCGCGTTCCTCTATCCTGTTGCTGCAACGCCCGCGTCTGCTCAAGCAGCTTGATCACGTGCGCCTGCGGCGTCTGGCCGTCGTTTGTGCGGGCGCGGGATTCGGCAAAACCACGCTTTTGGCACAATGGCACCAACAGTTGATCGGCCAGGGTGAACGCGTTGCCTGGCTCGGCCTTGATGAGGATGACGATGACGTCTGGCAGTTCATCCCTTATCTGCTGCATGCTTTGCGGCCGCTCTATGCCGATTGGGACGCCGATTTTTGGCAAAACATGGAAGAGCAAACGCCATCAAGTTCCCAGCAGTTGCTGGCTGGGCTGATTAACCAATTGCACTATTGCCCGCACGACCTGTATCTGATCATCGACGACTTCCACATGATCAACGACGCCGGCGTGCATGAAGCCCTGAGCTATCTGCTCAGGCATGCGCCCGCAGCGCTGCATCTGATCGTTGGCAGCCGGTTCCACCCGAATCTGTCGCTGCGCCGATTGCAGGCCCAGGATCAGTTGGTGGAAATCTACGATCGGGACCTGCAGTTCACGCTGGAAGAAACCCGGAACTATTTCAGCCAGACGGTCGCCGTGCCGCTCAGCAATCAGGATGCCCTTCGGCTGCTGTCCGCGACGGAGGGCTGGATCGCGGGCATGAAGATCGCGTCGTTGTCCCCCGAATTGCGTGAAGACCCTGGGCACCTGATCCACAATCTGCGCGGGGGAACGCGCTCCATCGCCCGTTATCTGCAAGAAGTGGTGCTTGACCCGCTGCCGGCGGAGGTGCTCGACTTCCTGATGCAAACGGCGTTTCTCAATCGTTTGAATGCCGGACTGTGCAATGCCGTCACCGGGCGTGACGACAGCGAGGCGATGCTGGAATGGATTGAGCGGCACAACCTGTTCCTGTCGGCCCTTGACGAGCAAGGCTATTGGTTCCGTTATCATCCCTTCTTGCAGGAAACCCTGGGCGCGGCATTGCGCCATCGTGCCGATATCAACCTCAAACAGTTGCACGAACGCGCCAGCCATTGGTTCGTCGAACAGCTGTTGTGGGCTGAAGCGGTGCGCCATGCGCTGGCAGCCGGCAAGCCGGTCCATAGCGCCGGGCAAGATGGCGCGAGCGCACAATCCCTGGCTGAAGAGGGTGACATAGATACGCTGGTATCCTGGATGCGTCACTTGCCGGCGAGCGTCGATCCGTCACGCATTGACCTTCAAATCAATCTGGCCTGGGCGCTGGCGCACTATTTCCGCTTCGATGAATCGCGCCAGTTACTCGATAATCTCGACCAAATGGTGGCGAATCACCGTGACGGGATGGCCCGCAGCGCCTGGATCAAGCTGCGGGTGGTACGCGCCATCTGCGAAGCCTTTGCCGAAAACATCCCTGAAAGCCTGGCGATTGTCGAGCCGTTGCTGGCCGAAGTGCCTTGCGGTGATACCTGGGTCGATGGCCTGATATGCAATATTCTCAGCTACTGCCACGTGGTTAACCAGCGCTATACCGAGGCCCTGGCGGTCCAGCGCCATATGCCCTGCCCGGACGGCCCGCTGGACAATCTGTTCGTCTCGGTTTATCGCGCTTTTATCATCGCCCAGTGCCATCTTTGCCAAGGGGATTTGGAGAACGCCGAGCTGTATGCCGGCAACGCCTTGCGCCAGGCCGAACGTTATACCGGCCCTCAGTCGGCCAGCGGAGCAACGCTCGCGCCGCTATTGGCGGAAATCGCCTACGAGAGCAGAAGTCTTGACTCGCTCGATCATCTGCTGGCGGATAGGCTCGAACTCATCGACCGTTTCAGCCCACCCGATGCACTGAGCCGTTGCTATGTCTATCTTGCGCGTCAGGCCTTGCATGGCGGCATACCGCATGAAGCAGAACGGCTGCTGGAACATGCACTGCAACTGGCGGTGTCTCGCGGGTGGCGCCGGTTGCAGGCTCTGTTGTTGGCCGAGCAAGTGAGAGTACGCCTGCAACGCGCGGATCACCCCGGTGCAGAGCAACTGCAGCGGCAACTGGAACAGCTGGCGCACCCTGCCAGGATTAATGCCGAACATCCTTGTCAACGCGCGATCGCTCAGCATGCGGCACTCAGCCGTAGTCGCCTGCTGCTGGCCTCCGGCCAGCTGCCGCAAGCCTGCAAACTGCTGGCCGAACTGGTTACCGAACAGGAAAACCGACGCGACTGGCTCACCGCCGCGCGCCTGCGTGCGCTCTGGTCATTAGCCTTGTGGAAGGCCGGTAAAAACGCGGCTGCCTGCACGACGCTGCAACCGGTTCTGCAACTGGCTGAACACCCGCATCTCATGCAAGGCTTTCTTGATGCCGGCGACACCTTGCAGCCTTTGCTTATCCAGATGCAGGAAGACCTTGCAGCCTGCAACGAGCAAGGTGCGCAGCTTCGCCTGGCAGATAAGGCCGCACAGACCGGTGAACACCAGCGTCAGAACAATCATGACGTTTATTGGGGTCTCAGTGAGCGAGAAATTCAGGTCTTACGCCTGATCGCCGAGGGGCAGACGAACAAAGACATCGCTCGTTCCCTGGTTATTTCTGCACAGACCGTGAAATGGCACCTCAAGAACACCTACGCCAAGCTCAATGTCAACAGCCGCACCCAAGCCATGAACCGTGCACGGGAAATGAAGTTGCTGGATTAACGATAATGAACGTAAAAGAAAAAGCCCTGCACTCTCTCAGGGCTTTTGTGCCTTCTGCATTGACTTAACGGAACGGTGAACTGAGTGGAACTTCCGCATCCGGCTGGTGCGTTATTCTGTTGCGCAGGTCACGCCGAACAAGTTCGATCGCCCAGAACCAGAATGCATGCCCCAGTATTTCTGAAACATACTCTTCGACAGGCAGCATGGATAAAGGCGGCGTCAGGCCCAGCAGCGGGAAACTGATGCCGTGAACGCACACCGTGGCAATTAAGCCGGCGAGCACGCCCTGCCAGAGTTTTACTTTCGGGAAGACTTCGGCAACCACGCAGTAACCGATGGCAAACACCAACGAGAAAATAATGTGCGTCACCATAACCGGATTGATCACATGTTCCGAAAAGGTGTAAACCGTTGCCGTCGGATCTATGCCCAAATAATCTCTCAGGAAAAGATACGGTGGATTAAACTCCGCACGTCCATCCAGAATGGTCCTTGGCGGAAGCGGAACTTCTGCGCCCCACTTAACGAATGCAGACAGCAGCCCGGCGATAACGCCGACAAAAAGCGCGACGCCATAACGGCGTCTTTCCAACGGCGTTTGCACAAAAAAATCCCTAATTTTCATATCCATCCCCTAAAAATAATGAGTATTTATCGTTCACCAATCAGGTTATATCCTCACCAAAGTGTGATATTGATCACGATCACTTTTTGTTACCTTTGGTCTTATATTTTCAGAAGAAGGGAAACAGGTTCAGAAAAATCAGTACCGGGTACCTGGGCATTTTTTCGCTTTTTGGCCGCCACACGCCTTTCTGGCAATACCTATCAATGCATAAAAAATCAATCGTCCGAAGCTATTGCAGAATTCAAGCATTCCTATTTTATCTCTCGCCAACCACTGTCTAAGCTTACTACTGAGTTTCCTTCTACCCGCCTGTGGTTCAAGTCGTGAAACCCAATAACGATCAGACTGATTCAGGGGTTCCCCCTATTAGCGCAACATCCGACACAAGCAGAGAGCGCATCATGACAACTGAAAGCAAATGCCCCTTTTCGGGCGGCAGCAACAAGACCCTTCCCCAGCGTGGCAATTCGAACCAGGACTGGTGGCCCAACCAACTTAGTCTGAAGCACCTGCACCAACACTCCTCCCTGTCCGATCCGATGGACAAAGATTTCAACTACGCCGACGCCTTCAACAGTCTGGATCTGGCGGCGGTCAAACAAGATTTGCATGCCCTGATGACCGACTCTCAGGAATGGTGGCCGGCGGACTTCGGTCACTACGGCGGCCTGTTCATTCGCATGGCCTGGCACAGCGCCGGCACCTATCGCATCGGCGACGGCCGCGGCGGCGCAGGCTCCGGCCAACAGCGCTTTGCGCCGCTCAACAGCTGGCCAGACAACGTAAGCCTCGACAAGGCCCGTCGTCTGCTGTGGCCCATTAAACAAAAATACGGCCGCAAAATTTCCTGGGCCGACCTGTTGATCCTGACCGGTAACGTGGCGCTGGAATCGATGGGCTTCAAAACCTTTGGTTACGCAGGCGGCCGCGCCGACGTTTGGGAGCCGGACGACGTTTACTGGGGCGCGGAAAAGATTTGGCTGGAAACGAGTGGCGGCGAGAACAGCCGTTATTCCGGCGACCGTGATCTCGAGAACCCCCTGGCGGCAGTGCAAATGGGCCTGATCTACGTGAACCCGGAAGGCCCGGACGGCAACCCCGACCCGATCGCCGCAGCGCGCGACATCCGCGAGACCTTTGCCAGAATGGCGATGGATGACGAAGAAACCGTCGCGCTGATCGCCGGCGGCCATACCTTCGGCAAAACCCACGGCGCAGGCCCCGCTTCGCACATCGGTGCCGATCCGGAGAGCGCAGGTTTGGAACAGCAGGGCCTCGGCTGGCAAAGCACCTTCGGAACCGGCAAGGGTAAAGATGCAATCACCAGTGGCCTTGAGGTCACCTGGACCACTACCCCGACCCAATGGAACCATGACTTCTTCCGGCACCTGTTCGAATACGAGTGGGAGCTGTCGCAAAGCCCGGCCGGCGCGCACCAGTGGGTGGCCAAGGACGTCGGCGAGACCATTCCCGACGCGTTCGATCCGGCGAAAAAACATCGCCCGACCATGCTGACCACCGACCTGTCGCTGCGCTTCGATCCGGTGTACGAAAAAATTTCGCGCCGCTTCTTCGAAAACCCGGACGAGTTCGCCGACGCCTTCGCCCGCGCCTGGTTCAAACTGACCCACCGCGATATGGGTCCACGCGCACGCTATCTCGGCCCGGAAGTTCCGGCGGAAGAGCTGATTTGGCAGGATCCGGTTCCGGCGATAAATCATAAACTGATTAACCAACAGGATATTGCCGATCTTAAAGGTAAAATTCTGGCCTCCGGTCTGCCGATTTCACAACTGGTTTCCACCGCCTGGGCTTCAGCTTCCACCTTCCGCGGTTCCGATAAACGCGGCGGCGCTAATGGCGCCCGTATCCGCCTGGCACCGCAGAAAGATTGGGCGGTGAATCAGCCCGCGCAACTGGCGCAAACGCTGGCCACGCTGGAAGGTATTCAGCACGCCTTCAACGATGCGCAGACCGACGGCAAAAAAGTCTCGCTGGCGGATTTGATCGTGTTGGCAGGTTGTGCGGGCGTTGAACAAGCGGCGAGCAATGCCGGCCACCCGGTTAGCGTTCCTTTCACGCCGGGGCGTATGGACGCTTCGCAAGAGCAAACCGATATCGAGTCGTTCGCGGCCATGGAGCCGGTGGGCGACGGTTTCCGCAACTACCTTGATAGCCGCTACCGCATTTCCCCCGAGGCATTACTGGTGGACAAGGCGCAGCTGCTCACCCTGAGCGCGCCGGAAATGTCGGTGCTGCTGGGCGGGTTGCGAGTGTTGAACGCCAATGTCGGCCAAAGCCGGCACGGCGTGCTGACCCAGCGGCCAGAAACGCTCACCAACGACTTCTTCGTTAACCTGCTGGACATGGGCACAACCTGGAAAAAGGCGGATGAGGAAGGCGTGTTCGAGGGCCAGGATCGCCAGACCGGTGCGCTGAAATGGACGGCAACCCGCGCCGATCTGATCTTCGGTTCACACGCGCAACTGCGCGCGCTGGCGGAAGTTTATGGCAGCGCTGACGCTCAGGAGAGCTTTGTTCAGGACTTTGTCGCCGCCTGGAACAAGGTCATGAACCTCGATCGCTTCGATATCGCTTAAGCATCGTTAAAAGATCGCTAAAACAGCCCGCTTGAGGTCACTCAGGCGGGTTTTTTGCATTTATATTACGCTCAGCCGGCCTCGCGTATCCGTTTGATATCGCGTAAAGGAGGTGCGCCAAACAGACGGGTATATTCGCGGCTGAATTGCGAGGCGCTCTCATACCCGACCCTCACCGCCGCGCTGCCGGCATCCAGCCCTTCATTCATCATCATCTGCCGCGCCTCCTGCAAACGCAGGCTCTTCAAATATTGCAGGGGGCTCATGCCGGTCAGCACGCGGAAGTGCTGCCTGAATGTCGATGGGCTCATGCAGGCTTTGGCGGCCAAGGCTTCCATCGACAAATCCTGCGCAAAGTTGAGTTTAAGCCACGACAATACCCGTGCGATTTGCTGGCTTGGCGATCCCTGCGCGACCAAATTCCGTAATGTCGGCCCATGTTGCCCATTCAGTAACCGAATGGTGATTTCCTGCAAGATCAGCGGGTAAAGAGGCGCCATCAACGCCGGTTCATCCAACAGGCTGACCAAGCGACTCACCGCTTCCAGCAGGCCATCGTCCAGTTCAACCACCGATACCGCCCTGCCACCGGAGGCTTTCGCCCCAGCGGCGAAATCAAGATCGGCCGCCAGCTGTGAGATAAGCCGGGCATCCAGCTCCAGGCGTACCCCCAGGTAGGGTTCGGCGACGCTGGCCTGGGTGACATAAGACACCACCGGCAGATCAACCGAGGTAATCAGCGACTGCCCAGGCCCGTAGTCAAAGATCTCATTACCAAGCGTGACCCGCTTTCCCCCCTGGACGGTTAGCCCCAACCCCAGCCCATAGATACAGGGCATCGGCGCCGTGACGGCATTTCTGCGGTAAACCATCAGTGCAGGTATGGCGGTAGGGTAATCGCCATCAGTAGCGGCAATATCTGCCACCAGATTGGCCAGCGTCTCGTGGTTCGTTCTGGTGAGGGTCAGCATTGGGTTCGCTCTCGCAACTAAAAAGGGTCAGTAAAAAGTCTACCATCTCGCCGCCCGCTTATTGCATATATCAATGTCAATCCGTTGAATCAGGCAAGAATTGAATCGAATCCGGCAAGCGCTCCGCACCTTGCTCCGGCGATACTGTTCGCCATCAAGACATCGTCTTGGCCCTTCCCCATCACACAGGTTCAATTATGAAAAACGTTCTGATAATCAACACGCACCAGTTATACGAAGGCATCTCGTCAGGCGGTTTAAATGCAACCCTGCTCGGCGTGATCCGAGACGAGATGGAAACGCGCGGCCATAGCGTGCAGCAGACTGCCATAGAGCAAGGTTACGATATTGCCGAAGAGGTGAGAAAGCACCTCTGGGCCGATATCATTATTCTGCAATCGCCGGTCTACTGGTTCGGCACGCCCTGGATCTACAAAAAATATGTCGACGAGGTCTTTACCGCCGGGTTGATGCAACAGAGTATGCTGGTTGATGACGGCAGAACCCGACAGGACCCGAACCGGCAATACGGCAGCGGCGGAAAAATGCAGGGCAAAAAATACATGCTTTCGTTAACCTGGAATGCCCCGCAACAGGCATTTGGCGATAATAATCAGCAGCTTTTCGCCGGAAAATCCGTCGATGATATTTTCGTCAGCAATACCGCCAATTATAAATTCTGCGGCGTCGATATCCTTCCCGCCTTCTCATGTTTCGACGTGATGAAATCACCGGATATCAGCAATGACATAGAACGGCTGAAACAGCACCTGACGAACGTGTTCGGCTAAGCAGCGTCGCATTTCCCGCTTCATCATTTTCGACCGCTGGCGATATCTGCCGCAATCCCCGCTTAAGGCAACTTAAGCGGGCTTTTTGTTTTCAGGGCCCCCTTCCGCTCCGCCAGGAGAAAGCAGCCGTTCGCCAAGAAAATCGATAAAAACTCGCAGCTTAGGCGCCAGATATTTACTGGACGGCCAGATGACCCGGAACGTCCCCTGATGCTCGGTGTAGCTCTCAAGTACCCTTCGCAACTCACCGCTTTGTAACGACTCCTGCACCATAAAATCCGGCAGGCAAGCGATACCCAGCCCGGCCCGGGCTACCTGCACCAGCGCCTCTGTGGTATTGCAGATCATCGTGGCGGGCAACTCCGGCAGGGCTTCGCCCGGCAATGGCCGCAGCGGCCAGGGTTCAAACCGCCCCGTGGTGGGGAATTTATGCTGCAGGCAGGCGTGGCCGAGCAAATCCGCAGGTTTCTCCGGCACGCCGCGCCGTTTTAAATAGTCCGGCGATGCCACCAACAGCAGTTCGAAAACGCCCAACCGGCGGGATACCAGCCGTGAATCGACCGGTTCGCCGGTGCGCACCACCGCGTCAAACCCTTCTTCAACGATGTCGACCAGACGGTCGGAAAAATCCACGTCCAGTTCGATATCCGGATAGCGATGCATAAAAGCCGTCAGCACCGGCATCATCAAACCGCTGACCAGTGGCAGGCTGATACGCAGTTTGCCGCGCGGCGCGGCCCGGGTATCCGCCAGTTCAAGTTCGGCGGCGGCTATCTCCGCCAAAATGCGGCGGCAGCGTTCCAGAAACAACGCGCCTTCGGCTGTCAACGTCACGCTGCGGGTGCTGCGGTGAAACAAGCGCACTTCCAACCGTTCCTCCATGCGCGCCACGCTTTTGCCCACGGCAGAGGACGATACGCCCAATTGCCGACCGGCATCAGAGAAACTGCGCGTTTCCGCGACCTGAACGAACGCCAGAATACCGCTGAGACTGTCCATGATGCCCTCTGTTATTTTGGACGTTTTTGTCCGATATCTATGGAAATTTAGCCTATTTTTCTTCAGTACGGGAGGGATTATGTTGGTGGCTATGCAGCGATAACGCTGCGCAGCCCCGTTTATGGGCCTTTCCATTATGTGCAAGATGAAAACATGACGCAGATAACTTCCACCGCAGACCGCATTGAGATTCGGGTATGGCTGCAATTGTTGGCCGCCTGCCTGACCGGCATTCTTATTCCTTTGAGCTTCACCGGCCCGGCGGTGGTGCTGCCTTCCATCAGCCAGTCGCTGGGCGGCACCGCCGTGCAACTGACCTGGGTGGTCAACGGTTATATCCTCACCTATGGCAGCGCGATGATGGCCGCCGGTAGCCTGACCGACATTTATGGGCGCAAGCGCGTCTGGCTGCTCGGGCTGGGTGCGTTCACCCTTCTGACCCTGACGATCCCTTATTCTGCCTCGGTAGTGGGGATAGATATCCTGCGGCTGGCGCAAGGTCTGGCCGGTGCGGCCGCTTTCGCCGGTGCCATGTCATCGTTGGCGCAGACCTTCCACGGGCCGGTTCGCACCCGGGTATTCAGCCTGCTGGGCACCACGTTCGGCATTGGCCTGGCTTTCGGGCCGCTGGCATCCGGCTGGCTGGTGGTTACGGCAGGCTGGCAATGGGTGTTTATCGCCACCGCGTTGATTGCCGTTGTGGGGTTTGCGCTGGTGCTGTTCGCGGCCATCGAGTCCCGCAACCCTCATGCGACGGGGCTGGACTGGCCCGGCGCGATCAGTTTCACCGCTGCGCTGACATTATTCACCTACGCTATCCTGCTCGCGCCGGAAAACGGCTGGCGCAGCCTGTCGGTAGCCGGTTCATTATTATTATCCCTGGGGGTGTTTATTGGTTTTGTGCTGATTGAAAGACGGGTGGCGCGGCCGATGCTCGACCTGACCTTGTTCCGCAGCCCCCGCTTTATTGGGGTTCAGGTACTGGCCGCCTCACCGGCATTCTTCTTTGTGGTACTGATCGTCATGCTGCCGGGGCGCTTTATCGGCATTGACGGGCAGAGTGCATTCGAGGCCGGCAAAACCATGATTGCCCTGGCGGCGCCCTTGCTGATAGTGCCCTTTATCGCAGCACTGTTGGCGCGGCGCTTTACCTCTGGCCTGCTCTCCGGCATCGGCTTGCTGCTGACAGCCGCAGGATTGGCCTGGCTCGCTCATGGGTTAACGGAAAATTGCGGTAACGGCCTGATAGTGCCGATGCTGTTGATCGGCACCGGTATCGGCCTGCCCTGGGGATTGATGGATGCGATGGCGGTCAGCGTGGTGGAAAAAGAGCGGGCGGGCATGGCTACCGGCATTTTCAACGCGGTACGTGTCTCAGCCGATGGCATCGCCATCGCGATTGCCGGTGCGGTGCTCGCCTTGCTGATTCAGGGCGGCCTGCTTGACGCACTGTCCGGGGCTGCCGGCACGCACTCCATCACCGAGGCGGCCAACCGCGCGGCGCTGGGCGATCTCAACCACGCCGCCGCATTGCTGCCCGGCCAACGCCAGCTAACGCTGCATATCTATGATCAGGCGTTCCGCACCCTGCTTTATTTGCTGGCCGTTGGCGCAGCCGGCACCGCGTTACTGGTGTTTATGTTATTGGGCCGTTTGCATGCGCATGACGGCGCGGCACAAGAAAGGTAAACGCAACCGTCAGGCCCGGTGCTGCAATAAACGCTCGCTGCGATAGAAGCTGAACAGGCACCAGCCCAAAGCAATCAGCGCCAACGGTGCGCCGACAAAGCCGATATTGCCCATGCCCAAATGCAGGCTGACCTGATTGCCCAGCAGCGCACCGGCGCCGATACCGAAATTGTACAAACCGGAGTAGATAGACATCGCGACGTCGGTGGCATCCGGCGCCAGGTTCAACACCTTGGCCTGCATCGACAGGCCAATCGCCATAATCGCCACGCCCCATACCGCAAACAACAGCGTCAGGTGGGTTTCGTCACCGGAGGCCGGCAGCAGCAGCGACAGGCTCAACATCAACAATGCGATGGCGCCGATGAAAAAGCCCGACGGAAAACGTTCGCTGAAGCGGCTGAACAACAGGCTGCCGAAAATGCCGGCGGCCCCGAACAGCAACAGCATCAGGGTGGTGAAGTTTTCCGACAGCCCGGCCACGGTCTGGATAAAGGGTTCGATATAGCTGTAGGCGGTAAAATGCGCCGTCACCACGATAATGGTCAGCATATACAGGCGGACCAGCGCCGGGCGCTTGAACAGGACCGGCACGCTGGCCAGGGAGCCGGAATGCTCGCTTTTCAGTACCGGCAGCAGGCGCCACAGCAGCGCCAGCGCGAAGGTGGCGCAGACCGCAATGCCGATAAAGGTCATACGCCAACCCAGCAACTGGCCGACGATACGCCCCAGCGGCAGGCCAAGCACCATCGCCAGCGCGGTGCCGCCCGCCAGCATGCTCAACGCGTGCGCTTTCTTGCCCGCCGGGGCTACTCGAATCGCCAGCGAGGCGGTGATCGACCAGAATACCGAGTGGGCCAGCGCAACCCCGGCGCGGGAAATCACCAACGTGGTGAAGTTCCACGCCACGGCGGTCAACACATGGCTGGCGATAAACAGAACAAACACCCCGATCAGCAATTTGCGGCGCTCGATCTTGCTGGTCAGCAGCATGCACACCAATGAGGCGGCGGCGACGATCCAGGCGTAAATCGTGATGATCAGCCCGACCTGCTCGGTTTGCATCGAGAAACTTTGGGCGATATCGCTCAATAGCCCGACCGGAATAAACTCGGTGGTATTGAAGATAAAGGCCGAAATGGCCAGGACAACCACGCGCAACCAGGCGGTCGAGCGCGAGACGTGGGTTTGTTCCATATTTAACGGGGTCCGGACAGAGGCGAGCAGTAGCGATATTTTAACCAACCGCAGTTTAAAATGCGATATGCGTCACATTTTTATTGTGCTGTATTTTTCGACAGCATGCTCCGGCCGGCACCTGGCTTGCTGCCGAACAGGAACGTCTGTTGCCGGTAAATCTGCCGGGCCGATCCCCCGCTTCCGCCTGCCTGTCTCATCACCGGCCACTGCCACTCCCGCATGACGAAATGCTGTGCTAATCTGTTGAACCCATACCTTTTTTTCTCGCAGTATTTGATCGCCCGGCAGTCGCACCTTATTTAACGAGGACACCATGTCATTTATCTATGATTGGGCAGTGCTGCGGTTACGCGGTATTTACGATCGCCGCATCTCCGGCGCGCCGGTGCTCGACAGCGATCGCTTGTTCCCCGACGCACAGCGTTTTACCGCAGCCTGGCCGCAGATACGTGACGAGGCACTGAGCGTTGCCCAGGATCTGCGCAATATCCCGCGTTTTCACGAGATCATGAGCGAACAGGCGTCGATCTCTGCCAACGACGCGCGCGACTGGCGGATGTTTATCATGCAGGCCTATGGTCAGCCGATAGCGCGCAATCTTGCACGCTGCCCGGCGCTTGCCGAATTGATAGCCACCTCGCCGGACGTCCTTTCCGCCTCGCTGTCCTTCCTGGCGCCAGGCAAACAGGTACCGGCGCACCGTGGCCCGTTTCGCGGCATTCTGCGCGGTTATCTGGTGCTGTCGATGCCCAAACGCGCCGACGGCGTTCCCGCAGCGGTGCTGAAAGTCGATGGGCGCGAATATCGGTTGAACGAAGGCGAATTTATGCTGTGGGATGACACCTTCGAACACGAAGTGTGGAATGACAGCGAGGAAGTGCGCACCGTGCTGCTGCTGGATATTCGCCGCCGCGATTTGCCCGCCGGCCTGCGCATGTTGTCCAGCGGCATCATCGCGCTGGTGCGGCTGAACGTGCGCTGGATCCAGCGTCAGTTTTGAACCTGTGGCCGGGTGCCTCCTTGCCCCGGCTCAGCGGTTCAAACCCCGCCCAGATAGGCTTTCCTCACCTCCTGATTGCTTAACAACTCCGCACCGCTGCCGGTCAGGCGAATTTGGCCGTTGACCATCACATAGCCGCGATCGGACAGTTTCAGTGCATGGTTGGCATTTTGTTCCACCAGAAACAGCGTCATGCCGCCACGGGTCAGCTCGCGCAGAATACTGAAGATCTGCTTGACGATAATCGGCGCCAGGCCCAGGCTCGGCTCGTCCAGCAGCAGCAACTTCGGCCGGCTCATCAGCGCGCGGGCGATGGCCAACATTTGCTGCTCGCCGCCGGACATGGTCATCGCACGCTGGTTACGCCGCTCCTTCAGGCGCGGGAACAGCTCGAACATGCGCTGCAAATCTTCATCCACATAGCGGTTGCCGATGGTGATGGTGCCCATCAGCAGGTTTTCCTCCACGCTCATGTCCGGGAAAATGCGTCGCCCCTCGGGTGCCTGGGCGATACCGCTGCTGGCCACATAATGGGTGGAACGCCGGCTGATATCCTCGCCGTGAAACAGGATTTGCCCGCCGCTGATGCGCGGCTGGCCGAAGATTGACATCAGCAGCGTGGATTTCCCCGCGCCGTTGGCGCCGATCAGCGCAACCGTCTCGCCTTCGTTCACCTGCAACGACACCTGCCGCAATGCCTGGATCGGGCCATAAAACACGTCTACGTCGCGAAATTCCAACATCGGATTGCTCATCCCGCCAGCTCCTCTTCATCCGCGCCGAGGTAAGCGGCGATCACCTTGTCGTTATGCTGGATTTCTTTCGGCGTGCCTTCGGCGATCACATCGCCGTGATCTAGCACAATCACCCGATCGGAGATCTCCATCACCATGCCCATATCGTGTTCGATCAACAGCACCGTCATGCCGTGATGCTGGCGCAGAAAACGAATAATGCGGCTCAGCGTCGCCGTCTCCACCGGGTTCAGCCCGGCGGCCGGCTCGTCGAGACAAATCATCTCCGGCGTGGTGCACATGGCGCGGGCGATCTCCAGCCGCCGCTGCTGGCCGTAGGACATCTCCCCCGCCAGCCGGTTGGCGCAATCCGTCAGTTCCACCACCTCCAGCCAGTAAAAGGCGCGGTTCAGTGCGTCGTTTTCCGCCCGGCGATAACCTGGCGTATTGAGCACGCCGGCGATCAAATTGCGGTTGCTCAGCATGTGCTGGGCCACCAGCAGATTCTCCACCACCGACATCTCGCGGAACAGCCGGATGTTCTGGAAGGTACGCGCCAGCCCGGCGCGATTGACCAGATGGGTGCCACCGAACATTTTATAGTAGACGCGCGAACCGAGCCGCTTTGGGTTAACCCAGTCGCCGGCGCGGAATTTCTGCCCCAATACCCGAATCACGTCGGTCGGCCGCTTATGGGTATTGAGCAGGATCGCGCCGCCGGTGGCGCGGTAGAAACCGGTCAGGCAGTTGAACACCGTGGTTTTTCCGGCGCCGTTAGGGCCAATCAGCGCCGTGATGGAGCCGCGCTCAACCGACAGATTCACGTCGTTGAGCGCCTTGATGCCGCCAAAATGCATCATCAGATGCTCAACCCTCAGGATAGCGTCGCTCATGGCGCCACCCCCTTGCGCGGCGCAAAGCTGGTGCGGCTGATACGTACCAGCCCGCGCGGCCGCCAGATCATCATCGCCACCATCAGCACGCCGAACAGCAGCACCCGGTATTCTGCAAAGCTGCGTAGCAGTTCCGGCGCCACCGTGAGCACAAACGCCGCCAGCACCACGCCAATGGTTGACCCCATGCCGCCCAGCACCACGATCGCCAGGATCAACGCCGACTCAAAGAAAGTGAACGACGTGGGATTGACGAACCCCTGGTAGGTGGCGAAAAACACCCCGGCCAGACCGGCGGTGGAGGCGCCCATCATAAAGGCCGACAGCTTCACCAGCACGTGGTTCAGGCCAAGCGAACGGCAGGCGATTTCATCCTCGCGCAACGCCTCCCAGGCGCGGCCAATCGGCATGCGCGTCAGCCGGTGTTTGATGTACAGCACCAGCAACACCACCAGGAACAGCACCGCATAGATAAAGATAAACTTCAGATTGGGGTTGTAGGTAATACCGAGGAATTCGTGGATCGGCACGCCGCCGTCCTTCGCCCGTCGGCCAAACTCCAGGCCGAACAGGGTCGGGGCCGGCACCGAAACGCCGTTCGGGCCGCCGGTCAACGACATCCAGTTATTCAGCACCAGCCGGATAATTTCGCCGAACCCCAGCGTGACGATCGCCAGGTAGTCGCCGTGCATGCGCAACACCGGGAACCCCAGTAACGCCCCTGCCAGCGCCGCCATCAGCGCCCCCAGCGGCAACATCGCCCAAAAACCCAGCCCAAGATACTGGTAGCCCAGCGCCAACCCGTAAGCGCCGATGGCGTAAAACGCCACATAGCCCAGATCCAGCAGCCCGGCCAGCCCCACCACGATGTTCAGCCCCAGCCCCAGCAATACGTAAATCAGCCCCAGTATCGCCACCGTCAGCAGATATTTGGTGGCGACGAACGGGAACAGTAACGCAATCACCGCCATCAGCGGGATTATCCAGCGCAGACTGGTTTTGGCCCCTATCGGCCGGACATACACCCCGTCGTTGCCGCCGTCGAACCTCGCCAGCACCTTACGCCCCGGCGCAGTTTGCAGGAACAGGCTCAACAGCAGTCGCCCGGCCATCACCGCGGCAATAATCCACACCAGCCGGCGCGGCTCGAAGTTAAAGCTGTAGCCGTTCAGCACGATGCCAACGATCGGCCCGAACACGATCAGGGCGATCAGCCCCGCCAGCACGGCATCCAGCAGGCTGCGTTTTACGTTCAGCCCTTGGTGAACTCCTGTTTGCGACATAGTTTCCCCCTCAAACCTTAGCGACCATTGGCCGTCCGAGCAGGCCCTGAGGGCGGAAAATCAGGATCACCACCAGCAGCCCGAAGGAGAATACGTCTTTGTAATCCGAGTTCACCATGCCGGCGAACTGCGCCTCCGCCACGCCCAGCAGCAGGCCGCCCAGCATTGCGCCAGGCAACGAGCCGATGCCGCCCAGCACCGCAGCGGTAAAGGCTTTGATGCCGATGATAAAGCCGACGTAGAAATCGAAGGTGCCGTAGTTCATGGTGATCAATACCCCCGCCAGCCCGGCCATCGCGGCGCCAATCACGAACACCAGGGAAATCACCCGGTCGGTGTTGATGCCGAGAATCGACGCCATCTTGCGGTCTTGCTGAGTGGCGCGGCAGATGCGCCCCAGCCGGGTGTGCTGGATCACGTAGGTAAGAATGGCCATGCCCAGCAGGGACGCGACCAGAATAAATACCTTGGTGTAGGTAATCTGGATCACGCCGCCGTCAAAACCGATGCGAAACACGCCATCCAGCAGCGTCGGGATCCCCTGCTGACGTGGCCCCTGGCTGATTTGCGCGTAGTTTTGCAGGATCAGTGACATGCCGATGGCGGAGATCAGTGGTGCCAGGCGGGTGGAATTGCGCAACGGTTTGTAGGCGATGCGCTCGATCACCCAGCCGTACACGCCGGTGATCACGATAGTAAACACCAGCGTGCCGAGGATCAGCAGCGGGAACGAGTGCAAACCGAAGAAGGACAGCAGCGCCAACCCGATGGCGCACAGATAGGCGGAGATCATATACACCTCGCCGTGGGCGAAGTTGATCATGCCGATGATGCCGTAAACCATGGTGTAACCGATGGCGATCAGGCCATAAACCGCACCGAGCGTCAGGCCGTTAATCAGCTGTTGCAGGAAGAAAACATCCATAATTTGCAGTCTCGCCTGGAGGGGCCGCAAACGAAGTCCGGCGCGGCCCAAAGAGTGTATCGGAACGGATCCGCCCAATGCGCGGACCCGTAACCCGTATTTCTCCAATGGATTTCAAGTTGCAGCCAACAACGCTGCCGCTTGAAAGACACAAGAGATATTAGAGTTGGTGATATTTCCCTTTATCGTCCCACTGATAGACCACGTAATCCGATACTTTCAGGTCACCCTTCTTATCCCAGGCCTTTTTGCCCATCACGGTATCCACGTCGTGCGATTTCAGCCATTCGCTGGCCTTGGCGCTGTCTTTGCCGCCGGTCGCGTTGAAGGCGGCGGCAATCGCCTGGATGGAAGCGTAGGAGTAGAGGGTGTAACCTTCCGGCTCAAAACCGCTGGCGCGGAACTTGGCGATGACGTCTTTGCCTTCAGGGATTTGACGCGGATCGTTGCCGAAGGTCATCAGCACGCCGTTGGTGTACTGCGGCCCGCCGGCAGCGGTCACCAGCTCTTCGGTTACCACGCAGTCACCGGAGAAGAACTTGGCGGTCACGCCCTGCTCGCGCATCTGGCGCACCAGCGGCCCGGCTTCCGGATGGCAACCACCGAAGTAGACCACGTCCGGTTTGACCGAAGCGATTTTGGTCACCAGCGCGTTAAAGTCTTTTTCGCCGCGCGACAGCCCTTCATACAGAACTTCTTTCACGCCGCGCTTGTTCATCTCCGCCCTGGCGGCATCCGCCAGCCCCTGGCCGTAGGTGTCTTTATCGTGGATCACCGCAATGCGTTTGGCCTTCAGGGTGTTCAGCATGTAGTTGGTGGCGATAACCCCCTGCTGATCGTCACGGCCGCACATGCGGAACATGCTGGCCATGCCGCGTTCGGTAATTTGCGGGTTGGTGGAACCGGGGGTAATGGCGATGATGCCGGCCTCGTCATACACCTCCGAGGCAGGCATGGTGGAAGATGAACAGAAGTGGCCGACCACCGCCGCAACCTTGTCTTGATCCACCAGCCGGTTGGCGACCGCCACCGCCTGTTTCGGTTCGCAGGCGTCATCCCCTTGCACCAGTTTGATTTTTTCCCCTTTAATCCCGCCGGCGGCGTTGATATCCGCCGCCGCCTGCGAAGCACCACGCCAGTACTGATCGCCATAGGTCGCATTCGGCCCGGAGAACGGCCCGGCGACGCCGATAACGATATCGGCCTGAGCATAAAAAGCAGAACCTAAACAACCGATAAGCAGAGCAGCGAGCGGACTTTTAATGAATTTCGATGACATTGTTGTTTTCCTCAGCACTGTTTTAGCAGAACGCCCAGAGGCGCGGAGCAATCACTTTATGTGTAGACGGGGAAAATAATTTGCGCGAGAGCGCAGTCGCATTACCCGCATTTAGGTAAGCAAAAATCCAGCCATTGTGACGGCCAATACATATTTTCTGATTATTCATCCTACATATCAGAGGAAAAATGGGGGCGATCGCTGGCATCAGGGGGCAGTGCGGAGACGTGCGCGTCAACCGCGCAGAGGGATTTTTTTGCCATTCCGGCTCGTCGAGAATGCCCTTTCAGACGCTTGCACCATAAGCGTGCAATGGCCGGTGCAGGGACAATGGCAGGAATTTTCTGATGATGAACCCCGCAAATGACAGGATGAGTGCTGAAAAACGACGCAACATGCTCATTCTGACAGCAAACGCGCTTTTTCATCACTTTAGTGCTTTGACAAACCCACGGCACCCCGCTATTATTCGCCCCGTTCACACGATTCCTCTGTAGTTCAGTCGGTAGAACGGCGGACTGTTAATCCGTATGTCACTGGTTCGAGTCCAGTCAGAGGAGCCATATTAGAGAAGCCCGCTTAAGGAAACTTAAGCGGGCTTTTTGCTTTCGATGTCACCTGTTCTGTCTCAGACTGGGGTCTTATCCATCAAATAACGATGCGCTTTTGACGCCGCGTTGGCGACGTTGAAAATATAGCGTTTGTCGTTCTTCAATGCTTTCAGCCAGGAAGCACTATAACTTTCATGTTGCCCCTCTCCAACGATGCCCAAATCCGCCATGAGGAAGGCGCTTCCCAACTCGGCAATGAACACCTCAAACGCATACCCTTCACGGCCAAACTTGCCTGTAATTTCACGGCTAAAATCGGTTTTTACCCACGTGTAAGTCGCACCATTCACTTTTAGAGATCTTCCGACATAACTGATTATTAGCCGACAATCTGATCTCAGGCCTGATCTAACACAATGCTCACCACATAATTCCGTAATAAAATTCAATAAATTATTATGTGATTGTTAGTCTCAGGGATATTGACTGAATAACCTTGCAAAGCTGGAGGCGTTCGACGAGTTGTCCCCTCATTGGCCGCTTAATGCGAAAGAACCTTTTTAGTGCCCCCATCCCTTACCATAGCTATCAAAGATGAAGGTTGTATCCGTCCTAATATTCCCGGCCGGGAACTGTAGCCGCTTTTGGGTCTGGGTATGAAATTCAAGCCCTTTTGTCTCCTGTTTAATACCGTTTCCTTTACCGGAACTACTCAGCAGCGGAATAGGCTCCGATGCTAAAATGTTATTCACGCCAGTTTGCACATCTAAATCGCATTTATCCCAAGTATTTTGAAGGATCTGAATCCTCACTTCATAGGGTTTGTTGCCCATTCCTATAACCTGATATTTTTTATCTATATAATAAGCCATCGTTTACTCTCCAATATTTTTCTGATTAAAGTTAAACTGCTTATTCTGATTACTCAATCAACACAATAGCAAACCCAATTATCGCATCGTTAGTTACCTCTTTCCTGTTTGCTATGTTACATACGCAATACACAGATATTAGAACGCTAATTATTCTATTTATTGTTTCTATCATCTTGATTGTAGCACGGATAATATCAAAAGGGGTGATGACACCGGTACTTTTACACATGACGATGAATGGTTGTGTTATGGGGTTAGGTTATTTTTTCATGTAATTAGCACCGTAACGGTAATCTCAATACGAAAATGTATCAAGCGGACATTTGGGCGGATTTTGCAAATGAGCATGGGTGCAATCAAGATACACCGCCCTCGTCGTAGCGCCGTATTCTGGTCATACTTGTCACGATTAATGTTCACCTTGCCTGACCAGTACTCACCCACAATCTTTGGTCTTACCAAAAATCATGCTTACTTAGTCAGAAAAATGCCTCCTTTCCTCCCCGGCCTGAGGGCATAGGTTTCCAGAAGGCTCACAGATAAATATAAAGCAAGGGGGATCCCCCTTGCTAATAGATAGCTTTTCTAAGGACTATTTTTACCAATGACATTGTCCATTAACACTATTTCTGCTTGAGTCGCCGCCTAATGCTCCACCACGATCATTACCACAATTAGCTGTATATGAACGAACACCCGCAATTGCTCCGCCACGAATTGCACCGCGAACAAAGCCGCTCATGGCACCAACAGCGACACCTTCAGGTCCACCAGGCAATCCCGCAACTCCCCCGCCAATCGCTCCTGCATACCCACCAGCTATGGCGCCATGAAGCGCATCATTACCAACTCGTGAAGCACACCCTCCTCCATTATCAGAGCGATCACCACCGTTATTACCTTGACCGCCAGAAATACTGGATAATAAAGACTCATCGATGACTTTCACCTTTCCTTGCTCCTTTGGATAGTGACAAATAATAAGAAACCAACATTGACAACGGGACGTAGATTATAATTATTTCAGTCGAAATATTACTAAGATAATCTACTTTAGCACAAAGAAAACCTAAAGGGACACACAAAAGAATGGCAATAAATTCAAAAACAAATAGTTTACGGGTGTTAACATTCACTCGATTACGGTTTGGGACGATATGATTAATCATAACTACCACCTGTATTGTTTACACTTTTCACGTTACAAACGATACATAACTCTTCAAAAAATTCAAAAAAATAAAATGAAAACATTTGTTACCTAAATTAGCTAAAGTAGAAACCATTCTAATCTCTCTGAATTTTAATTATCATTCTGCCCAACCACACCTCGTTCCACTATACTATAAGCACAAATTGCATGTCTTTCTCTGAAACGCATCATCATTCTTGCCAGTTAAGGTAATGGAAGAGAAAAATGCGATAGCCGGCAGATCAATGGAGTCGCCACAAGTCATGCAGAGATATTAAAAGCACGCTATTTATTTGTAATGCACGAATTAAAAAAACACCTTCTGTCGTTTAACGACATTAGCTATCCCTACCGTAACCACAAGAACTCACTCAGCACCTGATAATTAAATGTCAAACTGCTCCTCATTTTCACTAAAAAATGGAAACGCAGTATACGAATAGCCATTTCAATACAAAATTGCTTTCAATTTGAAATCATAAAGAATTATATTATTTAGTTTTAATGCATACTCATTATAATTTAAAAACCTTGGTTTATTTGATAATTAAAATCATGCTCAGTATGATTGGACGTTACTCTTCAGCGATAAACGCTACCCCTTGTGAAGAACGAGTGTCTCCTTAAAATGCTGCAGCAGAAAATCGACATATAGACGGATTTTCGGCAACTGCTGGCGGTCAGCAAACGTAAGAATATGCACCTGTCTCGCCAAGGGTTGATACTCCGGCAGCAGAGGTATCAGCCTGCCCTGGCGCAAATCCTCGGCCAGCAACACCTCCGGTTGCATTAAAATTCCCAGCCCGTTTAACGCGGCGCTGCGCAGGGCTTCGCCATTATTGACCGCCATAACGATATTGACCGGCACTTTGATCAGTTTACCGCCTTGCTGCAGTGACCATTCACTGCCCGCCAGTGGGTGGGCAAACCCCAGGCAGCGATGCTCGATCAACTCTTCAGGGTGAACAGGCGTACCCGCGCGCTCCAGATAGGCGGGAGAGGCACAGATGACCGATCGATACGCAGCCAGCGGACGGGCGACCAACGAATTCACATGTTCCAGTTCGCCCACTTTAATCATGACGTCGATCCCCTCCTCCGCCATGTCCATCGTCTTGTCACTCAGCACCAGATCCAGCGTCATCTCAGGCCAGCTGGTGAGAAACCGCGCGGTGGCCGGGGACAGTGCATGTACCCCAAATGAAACGGGACAACCCACCTTCAGCCTTCCTCGTGGGCTCTGGTGCAATGCCAACGCGACCGACTCCGTATCCTCAATATCGGCTAAAATTCGCCGACAACTCTGATAATAAGCGCTTCCGAAGTCAGTCAGACTCTGCCTGCGCGTCGTTCGGTTCAGCAGGCGAATGCCGAGATGTTTTTCCAGCGCTTTAATGTGCAGCCCGACCATAGTTCCGCTCAGCCGCATTTCTTCGGCAACCGCACTAAAACTGCCACGCTCCACCACGCGCACAAACACCGACATGCTTTCCAGTTTGTCCATGATTACCAAGTTTTGCTTGTTAAAGATTAAACTATAACGCTGTTTATCAACTCCTGTTAGCGAGTTTTAATTAAACCTCACTCAGACAGGAGAATGAAAATGATGACGAATCCAGAGTTGCGCGAACGGGGTTTAGCGTTGTTTACCAAGTTGTATGGCGATGGTGCGGGGGAAGCATTACGCCAGGATATGGCCGATCTATGCCCCGACTTTACAGATATTTCAATAGAATGGGCAATGGGTGGCATCCTTTCACGACCTGGTCTGGACGCCATAACCCGGGAGTTGGTCGTGGTCGCTTCCTGCGTCACCCTGGGCCATACCGTTCCGCAATTGCGCGCGCATACCCAGGCGGCGCTGAATGCCGGGGCCAGTCGTGAACAAATCATTGAGGCCATCCTGCAATTGTTGTTTTATGCCGGGGGTGCTGCGGTCCGTAATGCGTTGGTTAATGTGCGCGATATTCTGAACGCCCCAGCGCATAGCGGATAATAAACTCCGGCCTGAACAAGGTATGCATGTGGAGCCCCCTCCATCTTTCCCCATCGGCGCCGGCAAGGCGCCTTCTTTAGGCATCAAAAAAAGCCGTTCCGTTTGCTGATGACGTCACCGCACAACGGCTCTTTTGTTTTTTGCCCCCAACATTTGAAACAGCATCCAAACTGTTCCCAGCACTACCACGCACGCCCCTACCCATGCAGTGCTCACCAATCCCGTGATGTCCAAAGCAATCCCGCCCAGAATAGAACCTAAAGCAATGCCGCCGTTAAACCCGGCGATATTCAGGCCCGCCGCCACTGCGGGCGCCTGTGGCGCATGTTCATGGGACAAGCCTATCACCCGAGCCTGAAGTGCAGGCACCGCTGCGTAGGTCAAAGCGCCAAGCAAGCCGATAAGTATCGCCATGAGTATGACCGATACGGCCGACGCCCCTATGGCAATCAATACCACGGCCAGCCCAACCAATATGATCATCACCGCATAATCCGCACCTTTACGGTCGGTCAGCCGCCCGCCCCAAACGTTCCCGATTGCCGCCATCACGCCGTATCCGAGCATCAATAAACTGCCGGTGCTTTCATGGACCTGAGTGACGTGCAACAAAATGGGCGAGATATAGGTATAAAGAGCGAACGAACCGGCGTAGGCCAATACGGTAATACCGGCGCCGGCCAGGAGACGCGGATTAAACATCGCCTTAAGACCGTCCAGGGCGTTGGCCTGGATCGAAACATCATTGTGGTCAGTCGGCATGAGCAACAGCAGGCCCAGAAAACCCATCGCACCGCTGACGGTAACAGCCATGAAAATCACCGGCCAATTGAAAAGACTGCCGAGATAAGTCCCCAAAGGCACCCCAAGGGCCAAAGCCAGCGTCAGGCCGCCAAAAACCACAGCGACAGCGGCACCAGCACGATCACGCCCGACCAACTGAGTCGCTACGCTGGAGGCTACGGCGAGAAATACGCCATGGCCCAATCCTGAAGCGAAGCGAGCGACCAGCATCGGCGTCAGCGAATCCGACAGGCTCACGATGGCATTGCCCAGGGTAAACAATGCCATAGCTACCAGTAACAATCGCTTTCTTGGCCAACGCGTGGCAAGTGCAGTCAAACCCGGAGCGCCAATCACCGCCCCCAAAGCATAGGCCGTCACCGCCGTCCCTACCTGGCTGACGCTGGTATGAAGATCTTCAGAAATATTGGACACCAGACCTATGGTGACGAACTCGGTAAACCCCAAAGCGAAGGCACAAAGCGCAAACACGTAAATAACGAAAGGCGTACGTTCACTCATGCTTTATTTCTCCACCCATCGACATCCGTTACTTCTGTCGGCCCTTTTCTGTCATGGCTGGTCAATACGAACAAGATGCGTTTTGTCATTTCTTGATTCCTTTGAAATAAATGCGCGTGGCCCCGGCTATCACCTTGAATCACACAGACCGGGTGAACCTCATCAAATGCCATCCTGGATGATTTGATTTGCACTTCAAAGTGTCTAAAATCGACAAACACTTTCCCCAAAAAAGGCCAAATCCATTGCGCAATGACGATCTCGCCGTCTTTTTGCATGTGGTCGACCGCCATAGCTTTTCCGCTGCGGCACGGGACCTGCAAATTTCCCCGAAAGCTGTCAGCAAACAGATTGCGAGGCTGGAAGGCGCGCTTGGAACCACCCTGTTTGAAAGAAATACGCGTAACTTACGCATTACGGACGAGGGTCGCGCCATTGCAGAAAGGGTCCGTGTAGCCTTATCCGTGCTTGATGAAGTTAAAGAATTGGCCCGGGGCGGGAGTCAGGAACTGACCGGTAATATACGTCTGACCGCCCCTGCACCCTTCGGGCGGAAATTTGTCGCGGCGGCGATCACGGACTTCAGCCGTTTGCATCCCAGAGTGGGGTTTGATTTACGCTTGTCTGATCAAATTCAGGATCTGTATAGCGGTGATTTGGATCTGGCGATACGCATGGGGGAATTGGCCGATTCGAGGCTGCTTGCTCGCCGGGTGGCCGATAACCGCCGTATCCTGGTCGCGTCCCCCGCCTATATCAAAGCGCATGGCAACCCTCAAACCCCCGAAGCGCTGAAAAACCATAATTGCCTGGTGTTTGCCTACCCAGGGTTATTGCAAAACACCTGGCGGATACAAAAAAATGGCCTTGAACAGGCGATCGTTATCGATGGCACGCTAAGCAGCGATAATGGCGACGTATTACATGAATGGTGCCTTGCCGGGTTGGGCATTTCCCTGCGTGAAACCTGGGACGTCCACGAAGAATTACGCAGCGGCCATCTGCTACGCGTGCTGGCCGACTGGGAGGGCGTAGCATCGAAAATAAGCCTCGTCCGGGCGCGAAGAGAACCTGTACCGCACAGACTCACCGCCTTCAGTGATTTCTTGCTTGAACGGTGGCGGCGAGCGCCCTGGGATGACGCCTGACTGCGCATGTGCCTATCGAGTTGGCTCAAAGCAATCCACAGGATGCAGCAAAACTGTCGCGGACGATGAATGCAGGATGCGGTAATAGCCGGTTATTGGTCATCTCTCGTCCGCATCTTTAATATTCTGGTGCAGAACGTGCGCGGTTCTCATGCATAACTCGGTAAGAAAGCCCCCCGTTCGGCCATCGAATATCTTGAATCAGGTGGCACACACCGCCGGCAAGAACACCCGCATCACGATTCTACCCAGGACTTCTACGCACACGGGAGAGGTTCAAACACCTTGCCCCTTTCAGTGGCAGTGAAGGGGTTGGCGTACTCATGCCAAACCTCCGTGAACGGGCTCGGGAAAGATAAGCGGTTCAAGCGCGCGGTAAATATCTCCGTGTTTCACCAACAGCCGGATGGCCAGCATATCCGGATACATTTCCTCATCGCTTTGTCTGAACGCCACCTGCTGACGCACCAACGAAAGCACCCTTTCGGTGCCCGTGGACGCCCGCAACGGCCGGTGAAACTCCACCGCCTGCGTGGCGCACAATATTTCTATCGCCACGATATCGATGGCATTTTCGACGGCATCAATGGCATTACGCGCCGCCGTGACGCCCATAGAAATGTGATCTTCCTGTCCCGCGCAGGTGGACACGGTATGCACACTGGCCGGTGCCGCCAATGCTCGGTTTTCCCCTGCCAGCGCGGCCGCGGCGTAAGGCGGGATCATCATTCCTGAATGCGCCCCGCCGTCCGCCACCAAAAAGGCCGGCAAGCCGCTGAGATGGCTGTTGGTCAGTCGGTCGGAACGCGCCTGCGAACCGGTACTGAGCTGGGCAATGGCGATCGCCAGCGCATCGAGACACAACGCAACCGGAGCGCCATGCCCGTTGCCGCCCGGCAGCACATTCAGTTCCCCGTCTTCAACCATAAACACCGGATTGTCAGTGACAGAATTGACTTCGGTGGTCAGGGTTTTCTGGCAATAACTCAGCACATCCCGCACCGCGCCATGCATTTGCGGGATACAGCGCAGGCTCAGGGCATCCTGAACGCGGAAATCGCGGTATCTGTCCAGGATCTCGCTGTCACGCAGCAGGCAACGTAAAATCCGCGCAGTTTCCTGCTGCCCGTCATGCGGCCTCAGGGCATGCAAGCGAGCGTCATAACCACGGATATTCCCTTTGAGCACCTCAAGGCTCATGCCTCCGGCGGCGTCCGCCACCGGGATGAGCTCCCGGAAAGCTTCCGCTGCCAGACACCCGAGCGCCGTAATTTCGTAGGTGCCGCTGACCAGAGCATGACCTTCGCGCGGGCCGGGAATGCGCAGGGCAACGCCCGCCCGCTTCAGTGCTTCGCGGGCAGGCAACAGTTCGCCCTGGTAGTACGATTTTCCATAACCAAACACCGACAGTCCGATGTGTGCCGTGGCAATCAGATACCCGACCGACCCCTTACCGGGCGACCACGGGATCACGCCCTTGTTGAGCATATCCGCCATCGTCAGCACCAATGCCGGGCTGACGCCGCTGAAACCCTGTAACAGGGATTTGATCATCACCGCCATCATCGCGCGCACTTCATGCTGTGCCAGTTCTGGCCCCACCCCGCAAGCATGACTTTTCAGCATATTGAGCTGCACATCCGAGATTTGCTCCGGCGATAACCGCTGCGTGACCAGATCGCCCACGCCGGTGGTCAACCCATAAATCACTTTATTTTCGGCTATCGCCTGTCTGATTTTCTCGTGCACAATCTCCATGCCGCCTAACGCTGGCGGTGAGAGCAGCACCTGTGCGCCGTAAGCAATATCGACGATGTCGCGGATCGACGTTTCAGCCGTGCCCAAGGTGACCGGTTGCGCCCTCATTTATTCAGACCGTGCTGAGTCAGCCATTCTTTCGCTACCGCATCGACGCTTTCGAAATTCGCCAGTTTGCCGTTCATCACGATCAAATCGCTGGTCGTCAGTTGTGCGGACACGGCTTTGAGCGTGGTTTCGACCACATCGCTAGCTTTGTCTTTCGCAATCAACGGCACGATATTTTGCGCCGGGAACAAGTGTTTGGAATCTTCCAGCGCCACCAGGTTTTTGGTTTTAATGGCCGGATCGGTTGAAGTCATATCCGCCACCTGGATCTGATTGTTGGTCAGCGCAGACAGCGTCAGCGGGCCGGCAACGTCAAGCACCTTAAAGTTTTTGAAGGTTAACCCGTACACTTCGCTCAACCCTTTCACACCCTCACGGCGGGTTTTCCATTCTGCCGGGCCGCCCAGCACCAGCGTTTTGGCGACCGGGGCCAGATCGCTGATGTCTTTCAGGTTGTATTTTTTCGCGGTTTTTTCCGTTACTGCCAGCACATCGCGGTCCTGCGCGGCTGAAATATCCAGCATCTTGATTTTTTCCGGCAACGCTTTGGCCAGCGCCGCCGCCACATCTTCGGAAGAGTGAGCCTGTGTTTTTTCGTCGAGATAACTCAGCGTGGCACCGCTGTATTCCGGGATCAGGTTGATGGAACCGTCGAGCAACGCAGGCATGTACACCTCACGGCTGCCGATATTGAGTTTGGTTTCCACTTTGACGTTTTTAGCGGCCAGCGCCTGCTCGTAAATAGTGGCAAGCAGTTGGCTTTCCGGGAAGTCTGCGGAACCGATGATAATGGTTCCACCGGCATCAGCAGAGAGGGCCACAGGTACATGAACCACGGCGGCAGAAAACAGGGCAACGGCAAGCAGATTTTTCAATTTCATTTTTATCAGACTCCGGAAATGAGTGAGTAGATGATTCAGCTATTCGATAAAGGCAGTGTTTTTTTACGGCGGCGTTCACGCTGCCGTATTCCTGGTGATACCGTGAAACGAATTAAAAAAGAGAAAAACACATCGACCAGCAACGCTAATATTCCCACCATAAATGCCCCCGCAACCATCTGCGGATAATCGTTCTGCGCGCGGCCATCAATAATAAGACGCCCTAACCCGCCGAGAGAAACATAAGCCGCAATGGTGGCGGTCGAAACGATTTGTAATGCCGAGCTCCGGATGCCGGATAATATCAGCGCCAGCGCACAGGGGATTTCAACGGTGAGCAGTAATTTCCACGGCGAATACCCCATGCCAATGGCTGCATCAATAATTGCCGGATTAATTGCCCGAATACCGGAATAAACGCCCATCATGATCGGCGGCAGTGCCAGGATAATCAGCACGATCAGGCAAGGCACAATAAAGGCCAGATCGGATTCAAATACCGGCCCGAAAAGAATGACCAGCAAGATGATCAACCCGAAGGAAGGCAGCGCACGCATGGCATTCGCGCTGCCGATTAATAACGTCGCGCCTTTGCCGGTATGCCCGACATAACACCCCACAGGAAACGCGATAATCACCGCAACAAACAAGGCTTCGATGCTGTAAACCAGATGCTGGAAAATCAACATCAGCAGTCCGTCGTCATTGAGCCAATGACCAGGGTCGAGCAACCAGTTAATCATTTCGCATTCCTTTTCGGTTGCCAGGCGGTGATTTTATTGCCGGTGCGCAGCACCAGGTTATCCAGCAGCAGCGCCAACACGATGCACAGGAAAATACCGGCGATAATCGGCGTCAGAAAATGCAGTTGAAAACCCTGAGTAAACAACGCCCCCAGTTGCGGCATCCCGACCAGCGCCGAGATGGAAACAATACTGACATTCGACACCACCACCACGCGCATGCCGGCGGCGATCACCGGTACCGCCAGCGGCAGTTCGACACTCACAAATCGCTGTAGCGGTCGATACCCCATAGCCACGGCGGCCTGATGCGTGTCTTGCGGGACAGAATCCAGCCCGTCGCAAACCGTGCGAATCAACAGCGCGAAGGCATACAGCGTCAACGCCACAACGACATTGACGGCGTCCAGAATTTTGGTGCCGAGCAGCCCCGGTAACAAGACAAACAGGGCCAGCGAGGGAATGGTATAAAGCAGCCCCAGCAGATTAAGAATACCGTCCTTAAACTTCCCGCAGCGGTGAAGTAAACCGCCCACCGGAATGGCCAGTGCCAGCCCGATCAAGACAGGAATGATGGACAGATAAACGTGCCAGCCGAGTAACGTCACTATATTTTCCCGCTGCTGAAACAACCAGTCAAAGCGCATGGCATTACCTCTCGGCACGGGAGTGAGAAAGCGAAAATACCTGTTCGATATTCGCCGTACCGATAAAGCGTTGTTGTTCATCGACAACAATGCCGCGCTGACAGGGGGAACTTAATACAGAATCCATTAACTGCCGCAGCGTGCCGCTTTTTGGCGCAAAGGTGCTGCCAAGATTAATGTCCTCTGCCTCTACAGTGGTTTTGTTTTGCTGCACATCATACCAGCCGACCGGGCAATCATTTTCCACCACCAGTACCCAGGAGTCATGCCCTGCCACCAAGCGGGCTTCGCTGACCGACATTCCCGGCGCAATGACTTTCTCTTTAGCCAACGCAATATCTTCAGGGATCATGTCAAAAGAAAGCTTACGGTATCCGCGATCGCGGCCGATAAAATCGGCGACGAAAGCATCTTCAGGTTCATTCAATAATTTGACCGGCGAGGCGATTTGCGCCAGACGCCCTCCGGGACGAAAAACCGCCACCTGATCGCCTAATTTCATCGCTTCGTCAATATCATGGGTAACCATGATGATCGTCTTGCCGATTTCACGCTGTAAACGTAAAAACTCCTCCTGCAACTGTTCGCGAACCACCGGATCGACGGCGCTGAAAGGTTCATCCATCAGCATGAATTCAGGGTCGGAAGCCAGTGCGCGGGCGACGCCGACCCGCTGCTGCTGGCCGCCGGACAACTGCCACGGATAACGTTCCGCCATCGCCAGCGACAGCCCGACCAGTTCCAGAAGTTCCAATGACTTTTTACGCGCCGCCGTGCGTGTTGCCCCGTTAAGCAGCGCGGTGACGGCGATGTTGTCCTGCACCGTTTTATGCGGAAACAGACCGGCATTCTGGATCACATAGCCAATTTTGCGGCGCAGTTTGACCAGGTCCATCCCTGCCGTCGGTTGTCCGTTGAGCAAAATACTCCCCGAAGAAGGCTCGATTAACCGGTTGATCATGCGCAGTGACGTGGTTTTTCCGCAGCCCGAAGGCCCGACCAGCATGGTGATTTTGCCCGTCGGCGCACTGAACGACAGCCTGTCTACGGCCACCGTACCATCGGGGTAAAATTTGCTTATGCTCTCAAATGAAATCATTACGTTTCCTGCCCCATTACGGACTGTTGTTAACCGTCGCCTGCCTTTCATCTATTCGCAGACCTGATATGTACTAACCTGTATGTACAAGCTAGCAAGCAGGATGCCAACTTACCAAAGCAGGGTGATACCGGCGGTTTTAGGGGGATGGGGCTGTGCCGAGAGGAAAAAATGAACAAAAGAGGGCATCTCTTGCCCCAAAAAAAACCACCCGCACCATTCAGGTGCTTGCAGGGGTAGAGAGAAGCACTGCACCCGGATTACCGTTGAGGATCCTTGTCGATGCAGGCTTGCCGGAAATGACTGGTTTTTACGAAGACGATGCCGTTAATTTTCCCCGCAGCAGAAACAATAACAGTGCGATCAGACAGGCCGTTGCCTGTATGCCCCCCAGCGTGGTGACGGCGGGGAACGTCAGCACCGAGCCGAGCCAGGTTGTGATTGCAGCTGCCCCCATGGTAAGAAAACCCAGTAATGCGGATGCCAGGCCGGCCTGTTTCCCGAAGGGCCCCATGGTGATCGCCGTTCCCAATGGATTGGCCAACCCCATACCCCAGAGGTACAGACTCATGGACAAGGTATACCAAGCCAAGCCTGGCGTTTCCGGCCCAATCAGCAGCAGGCTCCCCCCCAATAATGCGGTGAGAATACCTCCCGAGGTAATGATTTGCGCGCCATAGCGGTGCGCCAGGCGCGGTGCCGCCATCCCTGCGGCAAAGACCACGAACACGGTGGCGGCAAAATACAGCCCGGCCTGTAGCGACGACAAGCCTATCCCGTTCATCAAAATGGCGGGCGCGGCACCGAAAGACGCAAACAATCCGCTCATCAACAGGCTCATCGACAGTGCGGGAAGGATAAACGTCCCATTCGCTGCCAGCTTAGCGTACGCAACCAACACGCTCAGAATGGAATGTGGAGCGCGCCGTTCGGCAGGATGCGTTTCCCCCAGCACGTTGACGTAAAATACGGCGACAGCGAAGGCGGCAATGCCCACCAGTATGAAGATCGCTCGCCAGCCCAATGCCGTAGTCAACACGCTCCCCACCAACGGCGAGAAGCCCGGTGCGGCAGCCGCTGCGATCATGGTCAGCGACAACGCGCGCGCCAGCGTTTCTCCTTCAAACAAGTCACGCGCAATGGCGCGGGCTAAAACCGCTGCAGCGCATACGCCCAGCGCCTGGATGATGCGCCCGACAATCAGCGTTTCAAGTGAACCGGCGAGACCGCCTACCACCGTACCCACGATGAATATTGAGAGTCCCCCCAACACCAGCTTCTTGCGTCCGTATCGGTCAGCCAGCGGGCCGACGACCAACTGAGCCAGCGCGAAGGTGATGAAAAAGCTGGAGAGCGTCAGGCCAAGCTCACGCGCTGACACCCCAAGCTGCTCGCCGATATCCGGAAACGCGGGAAGGATAATGTTGGTGGACAGTATGCTGATGGCAGAAAGGCCGGCCAGTAACGCGACGATTTTACCTGTTAGTTGCGGGCCTTCGGCCGAAGAAATAGTCGCCCTCATTATTTCAGTGGGCGTGTTTTCTGTACTCATGGTAATGCCTCGCCGAGAGTTGCCGGCACATAACCCCCCTCACCCTTCATCATCGGACCCTTTCGTTTTGCAGTAAACGTCTACCGACACGTCAGGGTCCTGCGACCATGACGTGTCGGTAGGTTAATCGGGGATCGCGCTCCCCCCGTTATGACTTACGCCAATGCCGGCTTGTCGGTAGGCGGCGTATTGTCCGGGCGTATTTTGAACCAGATGGCATACATCGCCGGCAGGAACACCAGCGTTACTATGGTTCCGCCAAAGGTCCCGCCAATCAGGGTGTAAGCCAGGGTGCCCCAGAACACCGAGTGGGTGAGCGGGATAAACGCCAGAATGGCCGCCATCGCCGTGAGCAACACCGGTCGGGCTCGCTGAATCGTTGCCTCGACCACCGCATGGAAGGGGTCCAGCCCTTCCTGCTCGTTGTGATGGATCTGGCCTATCAGGATCAAGGTGTTACGCATCAGGATGCCCGACAGCGCGATCAATCCCACAAGCGCATTGATGCCAAACGGCTGGTTGAAGAGCAGCAGCGTCGGCACCACCCCAATCAGCCCCAGCGGCGCGGTGAGGAAGACCATCACCATCGCCGACATCGAACGCACCTGCAGGATGATGATCAACAGCGTCATGGCAATCATGATGGGGAACAGCGGTGCCATCGCCTTGGTCGCTTTGCCCGATTCTTCAATCGAACCCGCCTGTTCGATGCGGTACCCGGCCGGCAGTGTGTCGATGACGGGTTGCAACTGTTTCAGGATCGCCGTCGAAACATCCGGCGGTTGCAGGTTTTCGGCAATATCACCGCGCACGGTGATTGTCGGGGTACGATCGCGGCGGCGCAGAATAGGGTCTTCCATTTGCACACCGACCTCCCCTATCTGGGACAAAGGAATACGCTGGCCGGCAGAGCCCACCAAAGTAAAGCCCGCTATTTTTTCAGGATCGAGTCGAATATTCCCCGCCGCGCGCCCCATAACCTGCACCGAACGGATGTCTTCACGCACAGAGGTGATCGGTACGCCCGAGAGCAGGAACTGCAGTTGCTGAGCGACGGCATTCGATGTCAACCCTACCGCCTGCAGACGGTCCTGGTCGAGCGTAAAATGCAGCGTCGGCACACGCGTCCCCCAGTCGGTGTTGACGGTCCGCATCATAGGGCTAGCCTGCATCACCTTCTCGACCTTGCCGGCAATCTCGCGCAGTTGGGCCGGGGCCGGGTCCGGCCCCATCACGCGATAGGCAACGGGAAATGGCGAATACGGGCCAAATACCAGTTGCGTGATCCGGACACGCGCTTCGGGTGCCAGGCCTTCAGCAGCGGCTTCACGAAGTCGGAATTTGAGCGCCTCACGCGCTTCCGGGTTGTCGGTCAGCACAACAATTTTCGCAAACGACGGGTCGGGCAGTTCGGGCGCCATGGCCAGGAAAAAACGGGGTGAACCCTGCCCAATATATGAGGTAACGATTTTTGCCTCTTTCTGCTTTTTCAGCCAGGCTTCGACTTTCGCCGTTGCGGCGCTGGTCTGCTCAATGGAAGTCCCATAGGGCATTTGCACTTCGACCAGGACTTCAGGGCGATCGGAGGTCGGGAAAAATTGTTTTTTCACCAGCCCCATCCCCAGGATCGCGACAGCGAAGACGGCAATAACCGTGCCCGCCACCATCCACTTACGGGCGATGACGCCTGCCAGCAATCGGCGAAAGCGGTTGTAATGACGGGTGTTGTAGATAGCCGCGTGCCCACCCTCAACCGTTTTGATTTTCGGCAGCATTTTCACGCCCAGGTAAGGCGTAAACACCACCGCCACCACCCAGGAAGCAATCAGGGCGATGCCCACGATCCAGAACATGTTGCTGGTGTACTCACCGGCGGTAGACTGAGCGAAACCGTTGGGCATAAAGCCGACGGCCGTCACCAGCGTACCGGCCAGCATCGGAGCCGCCGTGTGGCTCCAGGCATAGGCCGAGGCTTTGACGCGGTCGTAGCCCTCTTCCATTTTCACCACCATCATTTCGATGGCGATGATGGCGTCATCCACCAGCAACCCGAGGGCCAGGATCAGCGAGCCGAGAGTGATGCGGTCAAAGTTCTTGCCGGTGGCCTCCATCACCACGAAGACGATAGCCAGCGTCAAGGGCACCGCCGCCGCAACCACCACGCCCACGCGCCAGCCCATACTCACAAAACACACTGCCATCACCACGAGCAACGCGACGAAGAATTTGGTCATGAACTCATTGACCGACGTACCGATGTTGACTGACTGATCGGTGACTTTCGCCAACGTCATACCCAGAGGCATGCCCTCATTGATTTTGGCTGTCTCGGCATCCAGCGCCTTACCCAGATCCAGACCGTTCCAACCCTCACGCATCACGATGCCCAGCAACAGCGCAGGCTCTCCCTGGTTGCGGACCAGGAAGGTCGCGGGATCTTCATAGCCACGTTCGACCGTCGCGACGTCCGAAAGCTGCAGTGTCCTGCCCTGAACGACGATCGGCGTTTTGCGGATTTTCTCCAGTTTGTCAAAGGCGCCATCCAGACGGATAAAGACCTGCGGCCCGCTGGTATCAATCGAACCGGCAGGCGTCAGGACGTTCTGCGTGTTCAACGCGGAGAAGATATCTTGCGGAGAAATGCCCAGCGTAGCCAGCCGCTCATGCGAGAAAGAGACAAAGATGCGTTCAGGCTGTTCACCGATAATATTGACCTTTTTCACGCCCGGCACATGCAGCAGCCGCTGACGCAACTGTTCGGCATCGCGGACCAGCAGGCGCTGCGGTTCCCCTTTCGCCTTCAACGCAAAGAGTGCAAAGGTCACGTCGGCGAATTCGTCATTGGCCATCGGCCCTATGACGCCAGTCGGCAGGTTTTTGGCCTCATCGCCGAGCTTCTTGCGCGCCTGATAAAATTCCTCCTGCACCTGCGAAGGCGGTGTGCCGTCCTGTAATGACAGCATGGTGAAAGCCAGCCCGGGGCGCGTGTAGGTCTCGCTGCGATCATACCACTTGAGTTCCTGCAGGCGTTTTTCCAGCGGCTCGGCCACCTGATCCTGCATTTCCTGTGCGGTCGCGCCAGGCCAGGCAGTAACAATCGTCATCTGCTTGACCGTAAAGGGCGGATCTTCCGCACGCCCCAGCTCGAAGAACGAAAGAATGCCGGCCACGGTAATCAGGATGATAAGGAACAACGTGATTGAGCGCTCGCGAACGGCGAGCGCCGAAAGGTTGAATCGCCCTTCGCTCATGGCCGGCTCCCGGCGACGCCGGCATCGCTCTGTTGAGCCAGTCGGACAGTTTCACCCTCATGCAGCAGATGCGCCCCCAGGGCTACCACCAGCGCCCCCGGTTTGAGGTTACCCGTTACCTTTGCGGTATCGTCACTCAGGCCAAGCACCTGAACGGGCTGCCATAACACTTTGGCCGGCTTGCCTGAAATACCCCAAACACCCGGCCCTTTGCCCGAATCGTAGATAGCGGCCAAAGGTAACTGCAGTACCTGGCCCGGTAATTTATCGTCCGCAATATGGAGCGTAACGGTGGATCCGAGCGGTGCGCTCGCCAGCGCCTCCTCAAGCACATATCTGGCCTCAAAAGTGCGGGTCAAAGGGTCAGCCGCATCGGAAAGCAGGCGGAGTTTTGCAGAAGACAACTGCTTTCCGGCGCCGTATAGCGTCGCCTGCGCCTCGCTTCCGACAACGGGCCTAAGCGTCTCAGGTAACTGCACGATGGCCTCGCGCTGTCCGGCTCTGGCCAGCCTGACCACGGCCTGCCCGGCACTGACGACCTGGCCTGGCTCGGCCAGGGTGTCCACCACCACGCCGTCTGCGTCAGCCAGCAAGACGGCGTAACCCGTCGCATTGCGCGCTACGTCGGCCTGCGCCTGCGCAGCTTTTAGTTCCGCTTTGGCCGTATCGGCAGCAGCCTTTATCTGATCGTAGGCCGAAGCAGATATGGCCCCTGAGGCAACCAGACCGCGATAACGCGCTTCGTCATCGGTAGCCTGTCTGGCGCGCGCCCGCGCGGCGGCGACCGCCTGCTGTTGGGCTTGCGCCTGCAGGCCAAGATCGACGGGATCCAAACGCATCAATGGCTGGCCGCGTTTCACCGTCTGGCCGGTATCCACCAGACGTTCCAGGATTTTGCCTTGCACTCTAAAGCCCAGATCGCTTTGAGTTCGGGCAACCACAACGCCGGTAAAGGCGCGAGAGGCATCGACAGCACTCACCACGGTAGCCGCCCTCACCAGAGGAGGTTGGCTACGCGGATCGTCGACGCTGGCAGCGTCGCCGCACGCCACCAGGGCGAAAGATAACAGGCAAACAGCAAAGGGGGCGGATTTTAGCCGGAGCATGGGTTCCCTTAATTAATGAACAGGACGGTAACCGCATTCTCCAACCAGTGACCAATAATGTCAATGGTCACAAATTTTAAGGCGCCATGCTGCGCAGTATCAATGCCGACAGAAGTACCGCCGCCACCGGCGCATTCTCCAGGTTATTTTGCAGTTGGACAGGGCAGATGTAGGGCCGCAGGACCAGGGAAATCGCCAGTGTCGCTTCATCCAGCGGCGTTTTGCGCTCGAACTCCCCCGACTGCCTGCCCTCGAGCAGGATGTGCTGGATCACCTGGCACAAACGTTCTTCATACGCCACCACCGAAGGCCAGCGTTCGCGGGCGGCGACGGCAGCGATGTCGTAAAGCTTGCGATCGTGAAAAAACAGGTCGCTGCCTGCTTCCGTCAACGCTTTGAAAAGACGCCTTAATTTTTCCGAGGCCGTCGGCGCATCTGCGAGCGCCGAATTGACAATCTCCATGATCATGGCCAGCCGATTGACGCAGATCACCTCACCAATTGCCTGTTTGGAATCGAAAAATTTATAGATGTAAGCCTTGGAAAAACCAATCGCCTTGGCCAAGTCGGACACGGTAGTTTTCTCATACCCAAAGTGCCCGAAGTGCTCTGTGGCAGCTTCCACGATCTGATCGCGAACGCTGTGATCCAATGGCCCACGCGGGGAAAGTGCATTCATGTGTTTAGTCATTTTTCTAGCTTAGCTCGATGAGCACTGATTGACAACAAGTGACCATTTGGTAATGTAGTCACCATTCTGCTTCGATTCAAGGATTCCCCATGTTCCCCCTCCGTACTCTTGCTCTGATTGTGAGCGCCGGCTTACTGGCGGGTTGCGCGGTTGGACCCGATTATCACCGCCCGGACGTACCCCTTTCGGATCGTTATCAGGCTCAATCCGCCGTCCAACAGAGAAGCGCAGCCCGGCCCGCCAGTTTTGCCGTCTGGTGGGAAGGCTTCGATGATCCCCTGTTGAGTCAGTTCGTTTCAAGCGCACTCGCGCAAAATCTCGATCTCGCTCAGGCAACCGCGCGGATGGCACAGGCCCGCGCCGGGCTTGGTGCGGCGACGGCTGCACTGTTGCCGTCGGGTAACATCAGCGGACAGGCCGCGCGCGCCCATCAGTCGGTCGAGACTCCGCTTGGCCAGGTGCTCAGCTCAACCCCGGATTATAATCGCTATGGCAATAGCTATGAAACCGATCTGAACGCAAGCTGGGAGATTGATGTTTTCGGGGGACTGCGACGCGGTCGCGAAGCTGCACTGGCCGATTATCAGGCCTCCGAGGCAGGTGTTGCCGCAACCCGCCTTGCCGTCGCGGCCCAAACCGCCGATATCTATATCACCCTGCGCGGGTTGCAAACCCGGCTGGCCATCGCAAACAAGCAAGTCAGTACGCAACAAGAACTACTGGAAAAAGTGCAGCTCCTTCACAGCAAGGGGCTGGCCGCTGAGTACCAGGTCCGCCAGACCGAAGGAGCCCTTGCGCAGGTTCAGGCAACGGTGCCGGTTCTCCAGACCGGGCTCGACGCAGCCATGAACGCGCTGGACGTCATGCTCGGAACCCCGCCCGGCACTCATCGCGCTCAGTTGACTACGCCGGGCGCCATTCCGCAGGCCCCGCAGATCACCTCAACGGGCACACCTGCCGACCTGCTGCGCCGCAGACCCGACATTATCGTGGCGGAACGCCATCTCGCCGCCTCAAATGCCCGCATCGGCGTCGCCATCAGCGAGTATTATCCGAAGTTTTCACTCAGTGCATTGCTCAGTAGCGCAACGGTCGTTTCAAGCGGCAACCTGTTTTCCAGCGGCGCCAGCCAGTCGGCAGGCGTACTGGGGCTGCGTTGGCGGCTCTTCGATTTCGGCCGCATTAATGCGCAGATCGATCAGGCCAAAGGCCAGGAGGCCGAAGCGCTCGCCGCTTACCGCCTGTCGGTGTTACGTGCCACCGAAGACGTCGAAAACGCCTTCTCCGCACTGATCAATCGTGAAACACAGGCAGCAATACTGACCGGGGGTGAAACGGCCCTGGCCAGCGCCAGGCAATCGTCTTTTGTCGCCTATCGGCAAGGGACAGCCAGCCTGATTGACGTCCTGCACAACGATGAAACCCTGCTGCAGGCCTCCGACGCCAGGGCGCAGGCCCAAACGGAATCGGCGCGCGCGGCAGTCGCTACGTTCAGGGCGCTCGGGGGCGGTTGGCAACCTCCGGAAGCCGGTGCAATAACACAATGAATGCTAAGAATCCTCGTCCGCAACAAGTGCGGTAATTGCACTGTAGTGACTTCTCCGCACCGCAAATGCGGCTACAAAACAGAGACTAATCACCGGAGCGTTGTTAATGAAAAGGATGGGGATTCTGGACGTTGATGAGTTGACCGAAAAACTGGTCAGGAGAATGTTTCTCGCCGTTCCTGAGGCACAGGTATTTCTTGTCGCTGGCAACAATGAACGGGCGCGCAGGCTGGAGAGAGAGCTTCCCTGCTGGACTCTGGATAATTACCAGGATGTCGTCGACGAGGTTGACGTTATTATTACCGGCGTGGGCCGACATGCTCTGAATGAAATCGCAAATCAGGTGCAACTGCGCAGCTCGCAAACGCTGGTTTCTCTGGTTCCGGGGATGGGTTCTCAGAGCCTGCGAGATCTGTTCAGACACGCTGACTGCGTCAGATTGATGCTGACTTTCGCCGCTGAAATCAACAAATCGAGCGTGATCCTGACGGCTGCCGACGAAGAGATCCAGGACCTGTTTTCCCGATTAGGCCAACTGACCGTGCTGCCCAACGAATCGGACTTTGATTTGGCGACGGTAAGCCTTTGCATGAATGGGTGGTTCTACTTCTTCGCCGAGGGTTTGCAATGCTGGCTTGCCGAGAAAGGCATGGCAGCGGAGGTTGCCCGTCGTCTGGTACTCGGCGGGTTGAAAGATTGCGCGGAGTATGCGGGCCATAACTCCTCTATCGCCCTGGGCGAATGGGGAAATGATATGGCCTATTTTGAGCACTTAACCCTCCAGGGACTGGAAGTGCTTGCCCAAATGCAGGCGCTTAATCCCTGGCGCGCTGCGTCAGAAAGGGTGTTATCGATCGTGCAGAAAACCACGCAGCCCCGATAGAGCGAAACGTCCTTTTTACGATTGGGGAAATGAATTCCCCTTTAAACGTCAAAAGTCCATCACATTGCCTGTGATCCTTCATCGATGATCCGCTGCTTCTCCTCAGCCCAGTCGATGAGCGCTTCCATCGCAGGCCCCAGCGCAATACCCGTAGCGCTCAGAGCATATTCAACCTTGGGCGGCACTTGCGGATACACTGTCCGTGTGACGATGCTGTCGGTTTCCAACTGCCTAAGCTGCTGAATCAGCATCTTTTGATTGACGCCTTCCACCAACCTCTCCAGGTCAGAAAAACGTAGCGGGCCTTTGGCCGCAAACAGTTGGCAGATGATGATGATTTTCCACTTGCCTTCCAGCACCCGCAGGGCCTCGGTGGTCGCCGCTGCCCAGGCCAGCCGGCGTTGGGGATCCTCACAGTTCCAGACGCGTTCTTTCTTCATGCTTACCTTTTTGGGTGTTACTTACTTTTTGGTGTGTTCTTGCAAGATTAGCATGTACACCATAAAGTGGCCACAGGCTCAATCCCCTAATTCTGGAGAGGCAAAAAACATGGAAATTGGCATCATCGGCACGGGCAATATCGGCGGTACGCTGGCTCGCAAGCTTAAAGCTGCGGGCCATCACGTACGCGTAGCGAACTCCAAAGGCATTCAGGGCGTCCAGAACTTTGCCGATGAAATTGGGGTCACTGCGGCGGATGTCTATGGTGCGGTGAAGGGAGCGGATGCGATTATTGTGTCGATCCCGCTGCCTGCACTGACATCGCTGCCAAAGGATCTCTTTGATGGGGTATCCGATAGGGTACCGCTGATTGATACCAGCAACTATTATCCCGGCTTGCGTGACCCCCATATTCCGGAAATCGATAACGGCATGACTGAAAGCCTATGGGTATCGCAACAACTTGGACGCCCAGTGATCAAGGCATTCAACAATATTCTTGCCTATTCGCTTGCGGAGCTCGGAACGTCAAAAGGCTCACCATCGCGTTTGGCAATTGCCGTCGCGGGCGATGACGTCACGTTAAAACAGAGTGTTATGACGTTGGTGAACGACATCGGGTTCGATCCGGTCGATGCGGGTTCTCTTGAAGCGTCCTGGCGGCAGCAGCCGTCGACACCGGCCTACTGCTGCGATTACGGTGTGGAGAAAATGAAGAAAGGCCTGGCCGCAGCCGTAAAGGGTGAAGCGGCGCAAAAGCGCGATCGGCTGCCTGAACTGTTCGGAAAACTGGGGGCCAACCCGACTCATCAAGATATCGTGACCATGAACCGCTCGCTCTATGCGCTTATCTAATGACAAATACGGGTAGGCAAACCTAAATCAGGATCCGCACCCGTTCGAAAATCCGGCGGTCTTCCTGCCGCGCCGAGCGGGTATGCAGACGCAATTGGCGCACCAAAGAATCAATCAGAGCATTCGCCGCCGCGCTCAGGATGCTGTTGCGGCGGGTGACGATATTCAGCCGCACCGGATCGCAGCTTTCCCGCAGCGTCAACGGCATCAAGCGCCCGGTAAGCTGCGGCAGCCCGACCAGCGGCGCCGGGCACCAGGTGCACATGTCCGCCGACTCCACCATTGCCTGTAGCATGCCAAGGGAATGGGCGTGGATGATGCGATGGGGATCAAGCTGGGCGCCATGGCGGCTGAACAGTTGGCGGACCAGATCGTCGTAGTTTTCCGGCGTGTAATTCAGCACCCAGTCCTGTTCCAGCAGTTGGTGGATCGAGGTGCTCTGGCTCAACGGGTGCCCTTGCCGCACCATCACCGCCGTTTCATAGTCCAGCAACGGTTCGCAATGAAACTCCTGCGGCGCCATAGAGGCCGGCAACGGCGTGATGGCGAAATCCATCGTGCCCTCTCGCAGTTGCGATTGCGCGTTAGCCATCAGGCTTTCAAACAACTCCAGCTTGACCTTGGGCATCTTTTTGCGAAAAGCCACTACCGCCGGCGGCAACACCGTCAGCATCAGCCAGGGCGTTATCGCCGCTTTTACCTGATCTTCCGCCAGCCCGCGCAGGCCCGCCATCTCCATGTTTGCCTGTTCAAGCTGATTAAGCACCAGCCGGGCGTGGGCCAACAACGTTTTGCCGTAAGGAGTAAAGCCTAACCCGGCCGGCGTGCGGATCAGCAACGGCAGTTCCTGCTCCTGTTCCAGTTCGCGCAAGGCCCGCGTGACCGCGGCCTGTGAAAGCCCCAGTTGCCGTGCGGCGCCGCGAATGCTGCCGCTGTCGGCGCTGGCGACCATTGCTTGTAGCTGATGCAGTTTCATCACGCCCCCTGACAACCAAAGATTGTCAGCATAACCGAACGGCGGCTCCCCGGCAAAAAGGTTGTTTGCTAGTCTCGAAGACACCCTGCTTTACGGCTGTCGACCCGCCGAAAATCGGAAACTCACTCTGGAGACGGCGATGCCAAACCCGCTTGTTTTACCTGAAATAGCTGCTGTTAAGCACGAAATGGTCGCCATTCGCCGCCATATCCACGCTCACCCCGAATTGGGATTCAATGAATTCGCCACCAGCGATCTGGTGGCGAAGCTGCTGACCGAATGGGGGTATCGGGTTACGCGCCACATAGGACAAACCGGCGTTGTCGCCACATTGCAACGCGGCTCGGGGAAATCGCTCGGCTTGCGTGCCGACATGGACGCACTTCCCATTGAAGAAAGCACCGGGCTGCCCTATGCCAGCACCCACAGCGGCGTGATGCACGCCTGCGGGCATGACGGCCATACCACCATGCTGCTGGCGGCCGCGCGCTATCTGGCACAGCATCCTTCGTTTACCGGCACCCTGCACCTGATTTTCCAACCGGCGGAAGAAGGCGGCGGCGGCGCACGCGTGATGATTGAAGACGGGCTGTTCGAGCGCTTCCCTTGTGATGCCGTGTTCGCCATGCATAACGTTCCCGGTTTCCCGGTCGGTCAACTGGGTTTTGCCAGCGGCCCCTTCATGTGCTCGGCCGATACGGTCACCATTACCCTCCACGGCCAGGGCGGTCACGGCGCAGTGCCGCAACACACGGTCGATCCGGTGGTCGTGTGCGCCGCCATAGTGATGAGCCTGCAAACCATCGTCTCGCGCAATATCGACCCGCAGGAGACGGCGATCGTCACGGTTGGCGCGATCCACGCCGGCAAGGCCGCCAATGTGATCCCGGCCAGCGCCCAAATGACGCTAAGCGTGCGCGCGCTGGATGCCGGAGTACGCCAACGGTTGGAAAGCCGCATTACCGCATTGGTCACGGCGCAGGCCGCCAGCTTTGGCGCCACAGCCGACATTGACTACCAGCATGGCTATCCGGTGTTGGTGAATCATGTGGAGGAAACCGAACTGGCGCGCCGCGTGGCACTGGACTGGGCGGGCGAGCCCCAGCTTATCCCGTCACTGCGGCCGTTTACCGCCAGCGAAGATTTTGCCTTTATGTTGGAAAAATGCCCCGGCAGCTATATCTCAATCGGCAACGGGGAAAGTACGCCCGGAAATGCCCTGCATAACGCCGGTTACGATTTTAACGATGAGTGCCTGCCCATCGGCGCCACTTACTGGGTCAAGCTGGTTGAGCGCTTTTTGGCTTAATGTCCTGGCTTAACCGCCACAACGCTGAGGAAAATGAAATGAAGACAACAATGAGTCTGGTTTTAGTCTTGCCACTGGCGTTAAGTTTTGCGGCCTTTGGCGGGGAGTTTAGCGGCAAAGTGATTAAGTTGGGCGTAGATCCGACCTATCCCCCGCTGGAATATAAAACCCCGCAGGGTGCGCTGACCGGTTTCGGCGTCGATATCGCGCAGGCAATGTGCGATCAGATGCAGGCCAAATGCGTTTGGGTCGAGAGCAGTTGGGACGGGATGATCCCCGGGTTGCTGGCGAAAAAGTTTGACGCCATAGCCTCGTCGATGACCATCACGCCGCAACGCCAGACGCAGATTGCGTTTTCAAACAAGGTTTCCAACGCTCCGGCGCGTCTGGTGGCCCGTAAAGGCAGCGATCTGCAGCCCACCGCGGCTTCACTCAAAGGCAAGTCGGTTGGCGTGCAGCAGGGTTCCAGCCAGGAAGCCTACGCCACGGCCCTGTGGCGAACGGCCGGCGTCAACGTGGTGTCCTATCAGAGCCAGCAGGAAGCCAATGAAGATCTGATCAATGGCCGTTTGGATGCTTCGCTGCTGGCCAGCGTCAGCGCCGGCGAGTTCTTCCATACTCCGGCGGGGAAAGACTTTGCGTTTGTCGGCGCCGAACTCAATGACAGCAAGTATTTTGGCATCGGCGACGGTATTGGGCTGCGCAAAGAGGATACCGCACTGCGCGACGCGTTCAATTCTGCGCTGCAAACGATCATTGCCAACGGCACCTACAAGAAAGTGAATGATAAATATTTTGATTTTGACGTCTACGGCGCGGGCCAATAACGCGCAGAAATGGCGCTGGGTGCAGGGTTCGGCGCAATAACAGAGACTGACGGGGAAACTAAAAAGGCCAGGCGAATGCCTGGCCCGATAAAACCGGTTACTTCACTTCGCCCATAGCCTTCAGCTTTTTGGACAAATCGCGGCGCTCTTTAGACAGATCGGCATTTTTGATGATGTAGTCATCAACGCGATCTTCATAGTCGCTGCGCATGTTGGCAATGATGCCCTGAACGTCTTCAATGCTCATGCCAGGCTTGATGTACTCACTCAGGTTGTCGAGCAGCAGCACACGCTTCTGGTTATCACGGACTTTCTTCTCGTTGTCGATAATTTCGCGCTGCAGCTTATTTTTACGGCGGAACATACGCACAAACTCCAGAACGTCCTGGAAACTCGGCTTATTTGCATTATCCATCTTCATACCCTTGCTTTAGTAATACACAGATTCATTTGCTTACGGCCACAATGACACCAAGATACAGGTTTGTGGCGGTCCGGCACAACTCTCATTGCCTTATCTTACCCACTTTAGCGGCCTGACAAAAACCCGAAGCGCCCGCTTCATGATCTGGCCACCTATTCATGCCCGGCGACAGTGCACACCTTGAGCAGATCGCCCAGTTCTTCCAACTGCTGCGTCAGTTCCATGCTCAGCCATACATAGCCGTAAATGGGCGCTTCACCGTGCTGGGCAACGCTGGCCTCCTGCATCAGGGATTTCAGTTCAGCGGCAATCTCGCTTAATTGCCCCACCGCTGCCTGCTGATGATCCTGCGGCCCGTTGCGCATCATTTCCGCCAGCGACTCAAGCGAACGCAGCGTCAACAGCTGCGCGCTGCGCAGCGTTTTGGCATTCAGCATAATAAAATGGGTTTCGCGCGAGGCCCAGTAAGCGTCCGCCAGCAACTCAAGCGTACACACCAGATTGCGGCTCAGCGTCTGCACCGCTTCAAATACCGTTGTGGGGATGCGGGTTTCTTTGCTGCTGGGGGCGATCAAGCCACGCAACCTGACCACCTGGTTCAGCAGATCTTTCAGCTGCGGTTCCAGCCGTGGCCGCTCAATCATGTTCGGCGAGAGATAAGCGCCGTAGATTTTGCCGGCGTTCTGCAGGCAATCCGCCAGTTGCATTCGCCACAGGATATAAGCGCGCTGCGGATAAATGCTGCTGAACAACAGCGCCAACAACGAGCCAAAAATCACGTCGCCGCTGCGCCACAGCGCGGTATGCATATCGCCGGCGCCCGCGCCACAGACTACCGCCAACGTGATGCCCACCAGCAAGGCCATATACGGCCGCTTGCCGAGCGTCAGATAACCGCAAAAAAACATCACCACCCCACACCACGCCAGCATTAGCGGCAGCGAGTAGAGTTCAAGATACAGGGCAATCAGGCCGGAAACCGCGCCAAATACCGTGCCTGCGATGCGTTGCAGCGCCCGCTGCAACACGTTGCCCCAAAACGAAATCGGCCCCATCACCACCACCAGGGTAATGAGCGGCCAGGTGCCTTCCGGCACCTCCAGCAGGCGGATCAGCAGGAAGGTCAGGATAAATGCCAGCCCGATGCGCAAACCATGCACAACGCGGTAATGCCGGTAGGTCAGCCGTTCAAAAGACGATATTTTTCTGTCGAGGCGCACAATGCATCCCGTTACCGATGACGAGGAAGACGCTTAGTTTAGCGGAGGAAAGCGGGTGGAGAAAAGGCGGATGAGGCGTCCCTCACCCGCAGGCAAACCTTAAGCGGCATATTTATCCACCAGCGCGCGCAAAATGGCGGCAGTTTCCACATCCATTACGCCGTCATACTGCTGCGGGCGGAAATGCAGCTGGAAGGCGCGCACCAATTGGCGATAGCCTTCGGCGTTGGTCGCCGCTGAGGTGTCGTAACCGTATTTGGCGAACAACGCCAGCAGTTCTCGCTGGGCGGGAGCGCCCTGGCAGTGATACTCACGCTGGTGGCGCTGTTTAACCGTTTCGTCATACCAGGCGCCAACGCCGGCCTGATACAGCTGATGCCACGGGAATTGCGGGCCGGGATCGCTCTTGCGGCCCGGCGCTATGTCCGAATGCGCCACCACGTTGATCGGCGTGATATCCGGATAGCGCTGCAGAATATTTTGCGCCAGCTGCGTTACCGCCGCGATCTGCTGCGGGTTAAACGGCGGGAAAGTAATGTCTTCGCCATCGCCGCTCGCCAGATTCACGATCTCAATGCCAATCGCCGTATCGTTGAGATTATTGCGGTTGCCCCATTTGCTGACTCCGGCATGCCAGGCCCGTTCATCTTCATCGACCAGGTTGAAAATGCGCACGCCGCTAAAGCCGGCTGCCTGATAGGTTTGATCTTCCGGATCCGGCACCAGGTAATGGGCGCTGACCGATTTACCGGTCAGCGATTGCACCGAATCGGCAAAATTCTGTGCCGTGTAATGCAACACCAGAAAACGCACGCGGTGGCCAAAACCGGCCACCGAACGGTAGCTATTGTAATCAATACTGAACATCGTAGATTCCTTCTTCTCTGTTGGTCTTCATTATCAACTTATCGTCATATAGGGGCCGAACATATTCGCCCAACTAATGCGATCGCTGCCTGCTGCGCCCCTATACTGCCTGTGTGAACCCCGTCCACCCGTTCATATTTAGCTAATTGCTAAATATAACGCAAGCTATTTTTAGCAAAACGGATATTTACCTTTTTGCTAAAGAGTGCGATCATCCGACGATGGAAACCAAAGAAATAAGACGCAATAATTTGCGCGACCTGATGGCCCGCTACGCCCGGCAGGGCGTTAACCAGAATGAGTTTGCGATACTGGTTGAATCCTCCGCGCCGACGCTCAGCCAAATCACCGGTGAAAAGTCCTCCCGTAACCTGGGCGACAATCTCGCCAGGCGGATCGAAGCCAAACTGAACCTGCCCAAGGGTTGGTTCGACGTTTTCCATGAAAAACAGCTGGTGCGTCCTTTCGATAACGTGGCGGCAGAGTCGGATTTTCAACCCGCCCGTCTGAAGCCGGTGGTGTGGGAAGATACCGAACAAGACAAGGAAGAGTTTGTGGAAATTCCCCTGCTGGATATCGATTTCTCAGCCGGTGATGGCTGCTATGAAATCGTCGACCGTGAAGAGTTCTCGCTGATCTTCCGCCGCTATTATCTGCACAAAATGGGGGTGGCGGTGAATGCCGCACGGATCATCCGTATCTCCGGCTCCAGCATGGAGCCACGCCTGCAGGACGGCGACGTGGTAGGTATCAACACGGACGACACCCGCATCCGCGAAGGGAAAACCTACGCTATCCGCCACGGTAACCTGCTGCGGGTGAAGGTCTTGATCGAGCAGCCTGACGGCGGTGTGACCATTCGTTCCCTGAACCGGGAAGAATACCAGGATGAGCACCTGAGTTATGCGCAGCGCAAAGACCAACTGGTGGTGCTGGGCCGCGTTTTCTGGTCGTCTTCATCCTGGTAAGGGCAAGGATATCCCCGTGGATTTCACCGGATAGCCAGGCGAGTAGCCCGCCCTGGCATTATTTGAAATCCACCACCATTTGCTGCTGAATGGACAAACCGCGGGTCGACTGTACGCAGTTACCGATGTAATCGGTAAAGCGTGGCGGTTTGGGCATACCCAGTTTGAGGATTTTGTCGTTGCTGAAACGAACGTTGAGCATGGCAAACGATCCGTACAGACGCATCGCCTTCAACATTAGCCGCTCGTTGCATGGCCCGAAAATATCCTTCAACTGCCTGCGCATCTTCACCAGAACGTCGTAATTGACCTGGGCATAGGCATCGCCGACCGGCGCTTTCTCCAGCGCAACGGCCATAGCGCGATCGATATCTGCAAAACTGACGCTGCACTCTTCACCGGCAGAGATGTGATAAACGTCGTTATCCAGCGTTTCTCTGTTCAGCAGCATCACCATCGCATCGGCACAGTAATCCACCGGGATCACATCAATATTGTCCTGCAACGAACACATAAATTGGCGCAACATCAGCGCCATGCTGAACACCCAAAAAATACTGCTGGAAGGTTGGCAGCCAAGACGGGTATGCCCTACCACAATGGAAGGACGGGCGATCACCAGCGGCAGTTGCGGACAACGTTGACGCATCAACTGTTCAATGGTGGATTTCGAGCGAGTATATTCCACCAGATGTTCGGCGGTTTCTTCAAACTCCGCGCTTTCCGCCACCAGTGAACCCGGCTCCGGCGCACAAGACATTGCGGTGCCCACATGCAGAAAACGTTTTAATCCTTCCACTTGCGCCATTCTCTCGGCAAAGGCCAGCGTTCCTTCAACGTTAACCTTCCAGATAAGCGGATTGTTGCCAAACGAGGCTACGGCAGCGCAATTGATAACGTGCGTTACTTTATTAATGCGTGTGTCCGTTAAAAAATCTTCTGGCTCACTTAAATCGCCCAACAATATATTTTCTATCGTAATTTTAGAAAATAAATCGGCATCAATATTGAATTTTTCCATATTCGTCCGAATACGGTCCAATCCCTGCTGAGCACTTTCAGCACGCACGAGAAAAAGATAGTTAATATCCTGATTTTCATTCAGTAATTTTTCAAGAACTGCACCACCCAGAAAGCCGGTAGCGCCGGTCAACAGTAGCGTTTTCATAATATGTACCCACATTGGCATTGAATGTTGCTGATTGTATGCGGGGATAATTAAACAAATATTAAATGGAACTCAGTGGTACTTATTTATCTTTCCTTAATATTATCTTAAGGAATATTCTGAAACACCACTGCGGTATTTGGTAACACATTCAATAAAAAATGGGCGTATTAAACGCCGTCGTTTATCGACCATTGATACAAGCTCTGATTTAATTTACCGGTCAATGTCATCCTCTTTTATCGTCAGGAGTTTCTATGAGCTATAACCAAAAAGCCTGGTTGAGCATTCTGGTCCTGTGCAGCGTTTTCTGGCTGATGGTGATCGGCAGTATTTTTTCAGTCAATCGAGTCTTCGAACGCCCCCACCAGCAAAGTCTGGAGGCGCTCACGGCGCAAGCCACTCATCGCTATCATGCCAATGCGGCGTCTGACCACAGCCTTCAGGCGCGTTCGCCGGCCTTGTGAGATTCCCCCCTGAATGGGGTAGGGACAAGCGCAGCTAACAATCCTATGATGCCCTTTGGTTCACAGGGAGAAGAATATGGGTCGAAAGCTGGATAGCTTACCGCAGGCGGAACGCGAAAAAATTGAAGCCGATTTACTCGCGCTCAGCGTCATTTATAACGAGCGTTATGGCATTGCTTCCAACGCAATCAGCGCCGAAGAGCAGGTCCCCGAACACCTACGCCCCTACTTTCATCAGCGTCTGAGCTACTACCGCAACGCGTAATCCTTCGCATTTGGGCGATTAACGGTAACGACCGCTTGGCATCGTGCCTCCCGCCGTTACAATAGGGGCCATATTCCCTACGCCAAGTGAGAGATGCGATTTTGAGCAGCAAGGCACCGGCCACATTCTACATCCACGATTACGAGACCTTCGGCAAAAGCCCATCGATGGACCGCCCGGCGCAATTTGCCGGCGTGCGTACCGATATGGATTTCAATATCATCGAAGAGCCGTTGGTCATCTACTGCAAACCGGCCGACGACTACCTGCCCGATCCTGAAGCGGTGATGATCACCGGCATCACACCACAGGTGGCGCTGGCCAAAGGGGTTAACGAAGCCGACTTCGCGCGCCAAATCCATCAGGCGTTCAGCGTGCCGGGCACCTGTATTCTGGGTTACAACAATATCCGTTTCGATGACGAAGTCAGCCGTAATATTTTCTATCGCAGCTTCTATGATCCTTACGCCTACAGTTGGCAAAACGGCAACTCTCGTTGGGATTTGCTTGACGTGATGCGAGCCTGCTATGCGCTGCGTCCGGAAGGTATCGTTTGGCCGGAGAACGAAGACGGGTTCCCCAGCTTCCGCCTGGAACATCTGACTCGCGCCAACGGCGTCGAGCACGAACATGCCCATGATGCCATGTCGGACGTTTACGCCACCATCGCCATGGCCAAGCTCGTGAAGCAGGCGCAACCGCGGCTGTTTGACTTCCTGCTGCAACACCGCAACAAGCACAAGCTGAATGCCTTGATCGATATCGCTGAAATGACGCCGCTGGTACATGTTTCCGGTATGTTCGGCGCAGCGCGCGGCAATACCAGTTGGGTATCGCCGCTGGCCTGGCACCCGGACAACAAGAACGCGGTGATCATGTGCGATTTGGCCGGGGATATGACCCCGTTGCTGACGCTGAGTGCCGACGAACTGCGTGAACGCTTGTATACCCGCCGTGAGGATCTGGCGGCCGGGCAATCCCCGGTGCCGCTCAAGCTGGTGCATATCAATAAATGCCCGGTGCTGGCACCTGCCAAGACGCTGCTGCCGGAAAACGCCGAGCGGCTGGGTATCGACCGCCAGGCCTGCCTGCAAAATTTGCAATTGCTGCGCCAGAATCCGCAAGTCCGCGAGAAAGTGGTCGCGTTGTTCGCCGATGCGGAGCCTTTTAAAGCCGTCGACGATGTGGACGCCAGGCTGTACGACGGTTTCTTCAGCGATGCCGACAAGGCGGCGATGAAGATCATTCAGCAAACCAAACCCCAGAATCTGCCGGCGCTGGATCTGACCTTCAGCGATGGACGCATGAAAGAACTGCTATTCCGCTTCCGCGCCCGCAACTACCCGAATACGCTGGATGACGCCGAGCAGCGCCGCTGGTTGCAACACCGCCAGGAAATGCTGAGCGCCGAACGGGTGCAGAGCTATGTGCTGCAACTGGAGTCGCTGTATAACTTGCACGAGGGCGATAAAGAAAAGACCGCGCTGCTGAAAGCGCTGTTTGAATACGGCAAAGAGTTGGTGGGCTAATAAAAACAACAAAGGGCGCAATGCGCCCTTTTTAATGATGTCCGATTAGGGTTTATGCCACGTCTTCACTGGCCTGCGGCACCGGCAGACGGAAGCTGCGGGTCACGAAAGCTAGATAAATCAGACCAATCGCCGCCCATACCAGCCCCAGCGTCATAGAGCTGGTTTCCAGATTGAGCCATAACGCCCCTACGGTCAGCGCACCCAATACCGGCAGAATCAGGTAGTTGATGGTGTCTTTGACGGTACGGTTCAATTTGTCGCGGATATAGAACTGCGAAATCACCGACAGGTTCACAAAGGTGAACGCCACCAGCGCACCGAAGTTAATCAGCGCCGTCGCCGTCACCAGGTCAAATGACACTGCAGACAGCGCTATCGCGCCAACCAGCAACACGTTCAGCGCCGGGGTACGCCATTTCGGGTGTACATAACCGAAGAAACGCTCCGGGAATACGCCGTCGCGGCCCATCACATACATCAGGCGTGAAACACCGGCGTGCGACGCCATGCCTGAAGCCAGTACGGTCACGCAGGAGAACACCAGGATCACGGACTGGAAGAACTTGCCGGCCACGTACAGCATGATTTCCGGCTGCGACGCGTCAGGATCTTTGAAACGCGAGATATCCGGGAAATACAGCTGCACGAAGTAAGACACCACAATGAAGATGATGCCGCCGATCAACGCCGTCAGGAAGATGGCTTTCGGGATCACTTTCTCTGCGTCTTTGGTTTCTTCAGACAGCGAGCTGATGCCGTCAAACCCGAGGAACGAGAAGCACAGAATGGTCGCACCGGTAATCATCGGCACCACGTGCGCATTCTCAGACCAGAACGGACGGCTGCTGATCAACGTGCCCGCGCCTTCACCGTGGGAAATACCGTTCACCACCAGGCAAAGGAACACGATCATGATCGCCACCTGCACGACCACGATGATGGAGTTCAGGTTCGCTACCAGCTTAATGCCGCGCAGGTTGAAAAGGGTCATCAGCGCGACCAGCGCCGCCACGAAAATCCATGAAGGCACGCCCGGGAAGATGGCTTCCAGGTAAATTTTGGCCAGCAGAATGTTGATCATCGGCATGAACAGGTAGTCCAGCAACGACGACCAACCCACCATAAAGCCGACGTGCGGGCTGATGGCTTTTTGGGCATAGGTATAGGCAGAACCGGCAGACGGGAATTTCCGCACCAGTTTGCCGTAGCTCAATGCGGTAAACAGGACCGCCAGAAGAGCAAAGGCGTACGCAGTGGCGACGTGACCATCGGTCAGGCCGGATACGATGCCGAAGGTATCGAAGATGGTCATTGGCTGCAGGTAAGCCAGCCCCATCATCACTACCGGAACTAAAGTCAGGGTTTTACGCAGTTGCGCGCGTTGGGCTGGAGCAGCGCTGATGATGTTATCGGACATGACGCAGCCCCCCCTTACCTTCTGCCTTGCGGAGCGTAGACACGCCAAGACTTAAGGTTGCGGGGAAACTTCGCAACGTGCGACTGAATTCAAAAAGAAGGGGATTGGAAGCTGGATAACGGGTCAAGGTGGCCTTGACTGCTCCATAATCGCTGCGACCGCAGCGGAAACCGGCGGGCACCGGCGCTAAAGTGAAAAATTGCCCCATCTTTCTTATCCTCATGAGTCACGACCATAAAGTTTTGTTTGATCGCGCACGAAACTATTTATCTATCCGGATCGGTGTCCGGCCTCGCTTGGTGTATGAAACGCACAGTTGTTAGAACACAAATGCAAAAAAAATAACCGACGCTTTAAAACGTCGGCTATCTGCATTAACTATATTTTGCACCAGAAAGCAGCCGGATGACAAGATCCTGAAACCTTCTTAAACAAATTCTTTTGGCGATCATGCGGAAAACCCGCCTGCAAGGCGAATTATTCCGCTATCAATCCGCTTATCGGCAGAAGATTAACATTCAGTTTACCCAGCCTCAGGCGTTTTTCAACATCCAGTCAATCTCGGTTTCCGTCACCAGCCGCTCAAACTGCATCAGCTCATCCATCTTGCAAGCATGGTAAACCTGCGCAAAGCGCTCGCCCAGATACTGCGTCAGCTCATGCTGATGTTCAAATTCATACAACGCATCGCTTTGGCGGATCGGGAACGGCAGCCCTTCCTGCTCCAGCCCGTTGCCGGTCACCGGCTCAGGCAGCGGCAGTTCGTTGTCCAACCCATACAAAATCCCGGCCAGGATCGCCGCCACCACCAGATAGGGATTGGCATCGGCACCGGCGACGCGGTATTCCACCCGATGATTCTCCGGCTCGCTGCAGGGAATGCGCAGCGCGACGGTGCGGTTATTGTGCCCCCAGGAAGCCTGCGTAGGTACATACATCCCCGGTTGGAAACGGCGGAAAGCGTTAATATTGGGTGCCAGCAACGCCATGGAGGCCGGCATTAGGGTGATCATTCCCGCCAGCGCACGGTGCAACAGCGGCGAGTCTTCGCCATCCTCATCCGTGAACAGATTCTTGCCGTCGCCGTCCAGCATGCTGATATGCACGTGCATGCCGCTACCGGCGTATTCCTCATAGGGTTTCGCCATAAAGGTCGCGTGCAGATGATGATTTTCCGCCACCAGCCGCACCAGGCGTTTCAACGACAACGCGTGATCGCAGGCCAGCAGCACGTTATCGGTATGGTTCAGGTTCACCTCGAACTGGCCGGGTGACGCCTCCGCCACCGCGCCGTCCGCCGGCAACCCCTGCATCTGCGCCAGGGTGTCGATATCGTTCAGCACCTCCGCGAAATGATTCAGGTTATCCAGCGAGTAGACCTGGCTTTGCATGTTTCGCTCCTGGGTGCCGGGCGAACAAGGGGGCTGCAAATAACCTTCAGAGTCTCGCTGTCGATCAATGAGATAGAACTCCAACTCTACCGCTACCACCGGGAACATGCCGCGCTGGCGCAACGCCTGCCACACTCGATTCAGGACATTACGGGGTTCAACGTCAAAGGGAGTACCATCTTCATCCAACATGGTCAGCAATACCTGACCGATATTGTCCGGGTCCGCCGCCGACGGAGTCAGCGATCCGGCTACCGGCATGCACACGCGATCCGGCTCACCCAGTTCCTGACCCAGGCCCGCCTCTTCCACCACATTGCCCAAAATATCCATAGCAAATACCGAGGCGGGGAAATAACAGCCTTTTTCCAATTTTTTCAGTCCGGAGACGGGAATACGTTTACCGCGGAAGGAACCATTCAGGTCTGTGAGAAGAATATCGATATACTGCGTTGAGGGGTGGCGTTCCAGATAGTGAGCAACCTCACGTTGGAACGCGCTACTTCGCCTCTCTTCATTATGCTGTGCAAAATTTTCAACTGCTGCGATATTGGTTTGCATACATCACCCGCCATTATGCTCTAAGGACGCTTGCGCATCCGCCTGCCGATCGGTTCAACACATGGTCTGATTTCTCTGTAGACTGCGCCCTGACTGGCGCTCAAAATAACATCCATAATATGAAACATAGCCTTAACACAAATGGTTTGCAAATGTTACAATCCCGTTTGATTATTCGCCACCGGCTGCTAAATTGATAAAATATTGACCGAAAAGGCGTTAGCTGCCTTTTAACATACAGAATTTCGTCCGCCAGAACGGGGGAGACGATGGGCAATATATTTTCCAAAGCCACCTTAACTACCGATATCATGCTGTGCCGATATCCCCCAGACAGGCGCCCGACTCTACCGTCCATTTCTGCCTGTCGCCCCTACCAGAAGGAAGTACCGCTATGAGCGAAGTCAGCTTGGCGCCGGGTAAGCGCCTGTCACAGATCCGTCTGCAATTGGGTTTGTCGCAGCGCCGGGTCGCCGAACTGTCCGGGTTAACCCACAGCGCAATCAGCACCATCGAACAGGACAAGGTCAGTCCGGCCATCAGTACGCTGCAAAAGCTGCTGAAGGTGTATGGGCTGTCGCTGTCCGCCTTTTTTGCCGAACCGGAAGCCGCCGACGAGCCCAAAGTGGTGATCGAGGCGGAGGATCTGATCGAAATCGGTAGCCAGGGCGTGTCGATGAAGCTGGTGCACAACGGTAATCCGGCGCGCAATCTGGCAATGATGCTGGAAACCTATCAACCCGGCACCACCACCGGTGAGAAGATCAAACATCAGGGCGAGGAGATCGGCACGCTGCTGGAAGGCGAAATAATGCTGACCATCAATGGTCAGACTTACTGCCTGACCGCCGGCCAGAGTTACGCCATCAACACCGGCATTCCCCACAGCTTCAGCAATACGTCGGCGCGCGTCTGCCGAATCGTCAGCGCGCATACGCCCACCACCTTCTGACCGATTTTGGCGGAGAAGTTATGACGGATAAGTTATGACGGAACATGTTGCCAGCTATTATGCCGCCACCGCCAATCCGTTCGCGCCCTACCCGGCGCTGAACGAAGATATCCGCTGCGACGTCTGCATCGTTGGCGGCGGTTTTACCGGCCTGTCGTCGGCGTTGCATCTGGTTGAGGCCGGTTTTGATGTGGTGGTGCTGGAGGCCGCTCGCGTCGGTTGGGGCGCCAGCGGCCGCAACGGCGGCCAGGTGGTCAACTCCTACAGTCGCGATATCGATGTGATCGAGGCGCGTTACGGCGCCGATACCGCCGCCATGCTTGGCGGCATGATGTTCGAAGGCGCAGAGATTATCCGCAGCCGCATCGAACAATACGCCATCGCCTGCGACTACCGTCCCGGCGGCATCTTCGCCGCGCTGAACCCTAAACAACTGCGTACGTTGGAGCACCAGCAAGCCAACTGGCGGCGCTATGGCAATGCACAGCTGGAACTGCTGGACCAACAGGCCATCCGACGCGAGATAGCCAGCGATCGCTACCTGGGCGGTTTGTTGGACCGTAACGGGGGCCACTTGCACCCGCTCAATCTGGCATTGGGCGAAGCCGACGCGATACGCCGTCACGGCGGGCGATTGTACGAACAGTCGGCGGCCACGCGCATTGACTATCGCCAACCGGCCCGAGTACACACGGCACAGGGTTCGGTTACCGCCGGTTTCGTGATTATTGCCGGTAATGCCTATCTGGGCGACAAACTGGAGCCGCGTCTCAGCCGGCTGAGCATGCCGTGCGGCTCGCAAATTCTCACCACCGAACCGCTGTCAAAAGACATGGCGCTGTCGTTGCTGCCCAATAATTTTTGCGTCGAAGACTGCAATTACCTGCTCGATTACTTTCGCCTGACCGCCGATAACCGGCTGCTGTACGGCGGTGGCGTGGTTTACGGCGCGCGCGATCCGGCCGATATCGATCCCTTGATCCTGCCCAAGCTATTAAAAACCTTTCCGCAATTGAAACAGGTGCATATCGATTACCGCTGGAGCGGCAATTTCCTGCTGACGCTGTCGCGCATGCCGCAGTTCGGCCGGCTGGAGAATAACGTCTATTACATGCAGGGCGACAGCGGCCATGGCGTCACCTGCACCCATCTGGCGGGCAAGCTGATCGCCGAAGTGCTGCGCGGCGATGCCGAGCGTTTTGACGCCTTCGCCCGGCTGCCGCACCTGCCCTTTTTCGGCGGACGTCAGTTCCGCGTTCCCTTCACCGCCCTTGGCGCGGCGTACTACGCTTTGCGCGATCGGTTAGGTTTCTAAAGGCATTCCGCCCTTTGGCCCGCCAGGAATTTTTTCGTCTCAGTTATGCCATTTAGTTTGTTGCCAAAATCGCAATCTGTGTTACAAAAGAAGTACTTTAGCCATCTAAACACCTAAACGTCTTTTAATCACACTATGCCAACCGCAACGCCCTCACGCCTCGAGATGCGCAATATCTCGATCGCCTTTACCGGTTTCAACGCGCTGCAAAACGTCGATTTCACCCTGCAGGGCGGCTCCACGCATGCACTGGTCGGTGCCAACGGCGCGGGAAAATCAACGCTGATGGCGATCCTCTCCGGCGCACATGATCATTACCGCGGCGAGATTTTTATCGACGGCCAAAAAGTCGATATTCATTCGCCGCTGCAGGCCCGCCGACACGGCATTCATGTGGTGCAGCAGGAGGTGGACGTGGCGTTGATCCCCACGCTGTCGGTGGCGGAAAACATCATGCTGGACTGGCTGAACGAACCGGGCCATCTGCTCAACTGGGCGCAGATGTACCGCCAGGCCGCGCAATTGCTTCAGCAACTGGATTTACCCCTCAATCTGCGCCAACGCCTGGCAGAATGCACGCTGGCGGAGAAACAACAGGTGCTGCTGGCTCGCGCGCTGTCGCATCGCTGCCGTTTCCTGGTACTCGATGAACCCACCGCCCCGCTCGATCGCGCTGAAAGCGAGCGCCTGTTTCGCGTAGTTCGCCGCTTGCAGTCCGAAGGCATCGGCATTGTGTTTATCTCCCACCGCATTCACGAATTGAGTGAAATTTGCGATCGACTGACGGTGCTGCGCGATGGCCGCCACGTCAGCGAAGATGCCATGCAGGGGCTGGTCGGCGAGCAGATTGTCGAGAAAATGCTTGGCCACCGGCTGGACGATATCTTCCCGCCGCCGCGGCCACCGCACGGCTCACGCCCGTTGCTGCAGGTAGAAGGCCTGCACGATCGTCACAAACTGCGCGACGTCTCCCTGCGGCTGCATCAGGGTGAGATTTTGGGTATCGCCGGGCTGGCCGGCGCGGGCAAAACCGAACTGTGCAAGGCGCTGTTCGGAGCCTCACCGGCCCGGGTGGAACGCGGCGAACTGCGCGGTAAGCCCTGGGCACCGCGTGCGCCGCATCTGTCCGTTGAACAGGGGCTGGCGCTGGTGCCGGAAGAGCGCCGCAAAGAAGGCATATTTATTGACGAAGCCATCCCGATGAACCTGAGCGTCAGCGCCGACGACAGTTTTTCGCGCTGGAGCCTGTTCAGCCGCCGACAGGAACTGCGCTGGGCGCGCGATATCATGCAGCGTCTGAACATTCGCGCCTCCGGCCCGCAGCAGCGGCTAAAAAGGCTTTCCGGCGGCAACCAGCAAAAGGTGGCCATCGGCAAATGGCTGCGCGGCGATGCCGACGTGCTGATTTTCGATGAGCCGACCAAAGGCGTGGACATCAAGGCCAAACAGGAACTGTTCACCCTGATCGATGGCCTGGCGCGCGACGGTAAAGGCATTATCTACGCCTCCGGCGAATTCTCGGAGCTGCTCGGCCTGTGCGATCGCATCTGCGTCCTGTGGGACGGGCGAGTGGTGGCGGAGCTGAACGCCGCCGATATTGATGAAGAAACCCTATTATTGTATTCCACCGGAGGAACCCCTGCGTGAGTAAAGAATTATCCCTGCCCAATGCACAGCCCTGGCGTCATCAGCTGTTTGAGTTTCTCTACAAATGGGGGATGTTACTCACCGTTGTCGCGCTGATCGCCCTGTTCGGGCTGGCGTCGGACAACTTCCTCGATCCCAACAATATCATCAACATTCTACGTTCCATCGCCATCGTTACGGTCATCGCCATCGGGGTGTCTATCTCGCTGTCGGTGGGCGGTTTCGATCTTTCCGTCGGCTCCACCGCCTCACTGGCTAACGCGCTGGTGGTTTCGCTGTTCGTTTGGTACGGCTTCGGCACCACCGGCGCGATTGTACTGACGCTGCTGATTTGTACGCTGGTTGGCCTGTTCAACGCCTTCCTGATTGTAGTACTGAAGATCCCTGACATGCTGGCGACGCTGGCCAGCCTGTTTGTGATCCAGGGCGTTGCCATGACTTACAGCTACGGCGGGTCGATCACCCAAAATATGCTGTTGCCGAATGGCGATATGGCCGAGGGGATCATCCCGGACATTTTCTCCGCACTGGGCCAGGTGCCGGTGATTGTGCTGATTATGCTGGCGGTCACGATTGTGGTGCAATTGTTCCTGTCGCTGACCAAACACGGCCGCCGCATGTACGCCATCGGCGGCAACCCGGAGGCGGCGCGCCTTTCGGGGATCCGCACGGTACGTTACAAGGTCGCCGCGTATGTGATTTCCTCGCTGCTGGCCTCGCTTGGCGGCATATTGCTGGCGTCACGTATCGGCTCTTCACAGGTTAACGCCGGCGGCGGTTATCTGATGGATGCCGTCGCCGCCGCCTACATCGGTTTCTCTCTGGCCGGCTCCGGCAAACCCAACGCGCTCGGCACGCTGGTCGGTGCGGTGATCCTCGGCGTCTTACAAAATGGGCTGGTGATGCTTTCAGTCCCCTACTATGCGATGGATATTATCAAAGGGCTGGTACTAGCTCTGGCGCTGGCTATCACCTACATCCAGAAACGCTGACTTTCCCCCGGCGCGCCCTGCCGCGCCGGTTTTCCCTTTAATTCATCCGGTTACCTCTCTCTACCTCTTTTTAAGCATACAAATGATACGAATTATCATTTGCGTTTACATTCAGTTTTAAATCCTTACAATGGCCTGACGAAATACTGCCGAAATGATGTCCCCTGCTACGACAGGGAACCGTTTCTACCTATTCTTCAACCCGTTAAATCGACGCCTTGTCGATTTACAGCAGACCAGGAAAGGTTGCCCATGGACAAACCACGCTATAACAAGCTCACCGCACTGATTATCGCCTCACTCGCCAGCACCGGCGCACTGGCGGCGCAAGAGGATATCCAGGACACCATGGTGGTGACCGCCTCCGGTTTCCAGCAAAAAATTCAGGATTCCGCCGCCTCTATTTCAGTGATCCCACGCCAGCAGATCGAAGATAAAGCCTATCGAGACATCACCGACGCCCTGAAAGACGTGCCGGGCGTGGTGGTCACCGGCGGTGCCAGCAGCAGCGATATCAGCATCCGGGGCATGTCCTCCAAATACACCCTGATTCTGGTGGATGGCAAACGCGTAGACACCCGCGGCACCCGCCCGAACAGCGACAACTCAGGCATCGAACAAGGCTGGTTGCCGCCGCTGGAAGCAATTGAACGCATAGAAGTGGTGCGTGGGCCGATGTCTTCGCTGTACGGCTCCGACGCCATGGGCGGCGTCATCAACGTCATCACCCGCAAAACCTCCAGAACCGAGTGGAAAGGCTCGCTGCACGGCGACGCCACCTTCCAGGAACGCAGCGATTCCGGCGATATTTTCCAGACCAACGCCTATGCCTCCGGCCCGCTGATTGAAGGCCTGCTCGGCCTGCGGGTCAACGGCCTGCTGTCGCGCCGCGCCGAGGACCAAATCCTTAACGGCTATGGTGAGCAACGCATGCGCAGCGGCACCGCCGTGTTCAGCCTGACGCCGAACGAGCAGAATGATTTTGATTTCGAAATCGGCCGCTCCTTGCAAGACCGCAACAGCACGCCGGGCAAATCCATGGCGACCGAGAACTGCCGCAACGGCAAATGCACGCAAAACAGCGCCAGCGATAGCCTCTACACCCGCACCAACTACGCCGTGACGCACAACGGTTATTACGATTTCGGCAATACCACCAGCTATATTCAGCGCGAAGAGACGAATAATGCGGGCCGTGACATGAAGATGTATAACACCATCTTCAATACCCAGACCCAGTTTGACCTCGGTGCTCATATGCTGAGCCTGGGGGGCCAGTACCGTTACGAAAAACTGAACGACCTGGGCAACCAGTTGGATGCGGCCGACGGTTTGAACAAATTGACCCGCTGGAGCTGGGCGCTGTTTGCCGAAGACGAATGGGCGCTGACCAATGATTTCAGCCTGACCAGCGGCATCCGTATGGACCAGGATCAGAACTACGGCAATCACTGGACGCCACGCATGTACGGCGTCTGGCACCTGACCGAACAGTGGACGCTGAAAGGCGGCGTATCCGCCGGCTACCGCTCGCCGGATCTGCGCCAATCTTCCGCCAACTGGGGGCAAATTACCGGTGGCGGGCGCAAATCGATCATCATAGGCAATCCGGATCTGCAGCCGGAGAAGAGCCTGAGCGAAGAGATCGGCGTGATGTGGGATAACCAGAAAAACCTGAACGCCGGCGTGACCTTGTTCAACACCGATTTCAAAGACAAGATCACCGAAGTGCGCCGCTGCGACAGCGGGGATGGCGACGCGCAATGCATGATTGGCAACACGGCCTATTACTTTATCAGCGATCGCATCAACGTCGATAAAGCCAATATGCGCGGTGTAGAAGCCACTTTCGGCTGGCAGATCAGCAAAGACTGGAAGTGGAACACCAACTACACCTTTACTTCATCCGAACAGAAAAGCGGCGATAACCAGGGCAAGCCGCTGAACCAGATGCCGAAGCACATGCTCAATACCGTACTGGACTGGCAGGCTACCCATGACGTCAGCCTGTGGTCACGCGTCAACTTCCGCAGCAAGACATCGGAATACCTGAGCCGCACCTCAATGGCCAAGAGTACGCCTTCGTATACCTTTGTTGACGCAGGCCTCAGCTACCAGGCGAATAAAGACCTGACGGTCACCGGCGGGATTTACAACATTCTCGACAAAACCGTCGATTACGACAACTACAACACCACGCTGGACGGCCGCCGCTACACCGTCGGCATGACGTACAACTTCTGATGCCAACAGGGGCGCGCACTGCGCGCTCAAAACGCTAAAACAGAAAGGCCCGGTATCTGTATGACACCGGGCCTTTTTGTTTTCAAAATGCCTTACTTTCAAAATGCAGTAATCTGTCAGATCGCCGGCTGGGTAACCAAACCGTCGATCAGCACCTGCGGCGTTCCCTGCGAACAGCGCTCGATGCGCCCACGCACGCCATAGACCCGTGCCAGGCTCTGCGGCGTGATCACCTCTTCCGGCGTACCGTCGGCAATCAATTCGCCGTCCTGCAACATCAGCACGTGGTCGCCATGCCGCAGAGCAATATTGATGTCATGCACCACCACCACCGTGATGATATTGCGTTTACGCGTCTCTTTACGCACCAAATCCATCACGTGGAACTGGTAGTTGAGATCGAGCGCACTCAGCGGTTCGTCCAGCAGCAACAGCGAAGGCTGGCGGATCAGCGATTGCGCCAACCCCACCAGCTGTTTCTGGCCGCCGGAAAGTTGATCGAGATAGCTCAACGCCAAATGGGCGATGCCGAGCTGCGCCAGCAGGGCCATAACTTCCGCCTCGCTGCCGGCGTTGCTGCGACCGCCCGAAGCGCGTTGCGCGACGATGATCGACTCCAGCACGTGCAAATGCACCCCCGCAGGTAGCGACTGTGGCAGATACACCACCTTTTCCGCACGACGGGCAAAGGGCATCTGCATCAAATCGATGTCATCCAGCCACAGTTGCCCCTGCGCCGGGTTCAGCCCGGCCAGCGAGCGCAGCAACGTCGATTTACCGCTGCCGTTCGGCCCCAGCAGCACGGTGATTTGCCCGCGCGGCAACATCGGCACGGCAAGATCGCGGATAACCTGGCGTTTCGGATAACCGGCGGAAAAATGTTCAATTCGCAGGCCCTGACTCATACATTCCCCCGATGACGCAGAATAATGCTCAGGAAGAACGGCACGCCTACCAGTGACGTCACTATGCCGACCGGAATGATAATGCCCGGGATCAGGTTTTTCGAGGCGACTGAAGCCATCGACAGCACCAGCGCGCCAATCAAGGCGCTGGCCGGCAGATAGAAGCGGTGATCCTCACCGAAAATCATGCGGGCGATGTGCGGCGCCACCAGACCGATAAAACCGATAGGGCCGACAAACGCCACCGCCAGCGCGGAAAGAATACTGATACGCAACAGGGTCGTCAGGCGCAGACGACGCACGTCGATACCGAAGCTCACCGCCCGATCCTCACCCAACCGCAGCGCGGTCAACTTCCAGGAGCTCATCATCGACAGCGGCAACAGCACGGCGAACACGCCGAGCAGGATGCCCAACTTGTCCCATGAAGCGCGCGCCAGGCTGCCCATGGTCCAGAACACCAGCCCCTGTAACGTGTCTTCGCTGGCGATAAACTGCATCATTGAAACCAGCGCATTAAAGGTGAACACCAGTGCAATGCCGAACAGCACGACGCCGGAGGTGGCAACCCGTGTCCAGCGCGTGATGCCGTCGAGCATCAGTGCGGCAAACAGGGCGAAAATAAAGGCGTTGGCGGAAATAAACCACTGGTCCGGGATACCCGGTACGCCAATGCCCAGCACGATGGCCAACGCCGCGCCGAAAGCCGCTGCGGAAGAAACGCCGAGGGTGAACGGGCTGGCAAGCGGGTTATTCAGGATGGTCTGCATTTCTGCGCCGGCCAAACCAAGCGCAAACCCCACCACCACCGCCATCAGCGCGTAAGGCAGACGGATATCCCACACGATCACCCGCGTTCCGGCATCTGCCGCCGCAGGGTCAATCAGCGTTTGCCACAGGGAGGACAGAGAGAGCCCGGATGGCCCCATGGTAAAATCCAGCAGCAGCGAACCAATAATCGCCAGTGCCAACACCCCCATCATCAATAAACGGTGGCGAAGAATATGTTGATAACGCCCCATGACGTTGACGTCGGGTTGCCCCTTGGCGTCAGACATAGGATCGGTGGATACGCTCATTATTTCGGATACCTGTTACGACGATGATCATAGCGGCATGCAAACGGCCGCGCTACCCTGGCAAGCAGCCGCCAACAATAAAGCAAACGATAATACTTATCAATCATATCAATAGCTATTACCTGCCATGTTGAGATGTAACACTTTATTTTTAAAGGTTATTCGCCAAACACGCCTCATAACCTCCGTCTGCCGAACAGGGTTAATAATTCCGAAAGTTTCGTCGCTCCATGCAGCACTGTGACAAATTGCGACAAAACCACCTAGAATCCAAATCCTGACCGGCAAACGGCGCGCCAACCACGCGTGGCCGGATATTTGGGGCCTACTGTTTAGGCTCTTATTGAAGAGGCAGCCATGAGAAGTCGACCATCCACGTTAACGCCTAAAAGACCCGCCCTGCTCCACTGGCTGGTGCAAGGTCCACAACAGGCTGATGACGCCCAGTTTCAACGTCATCTCCGGCTTACGCTTGTTCCTTCTCCCCGAACCCCTTGGCTGAACGCCGCCGGTGTGGCAGTGCTGCTGCTGGCCTACGCCTGGTTGAGCAATATGGCGATCGGCATCGCTCTTCTGGGGTTGCTGTTGGCGCTGACCGGCATGCGTTGGTGGCTGGCTCGCGTCACGCCGCCCGTCTGGCCCAACGCCATGCTGGTAACGGTGCTGCTGTGGTCTGGGCTGGTCGGCGCTATTGCGCTGCTGGCCATGCTCTCTGGCCGAATGGTGTTGATCCTGTTCGCCGGTCTGCTGATTACTGCGCTGGCCTTCTGGCTGATGCAGCGCCACGCCGCGGCACCGCGCTTCGCCCTGCTGGAAATCATGCTGCTGACGCTGCCCTTCCTGCTGGCCGCGCCGCTGTCGCGCGTGCAAAATCTGTTTTTACTGGCAAATATCATCCCGCTGTGGCTGCTGCTGGCGTATGGGCTGATCACGTTCTACCATCGCCAATTGGTGCAATACGTCACGCTGGCGGGAGAAAAACAAAAGGCGGCTCATCGCGATCATCTGACCGGTTTTCTCAACCGCACAGGCGGCGAAACCGTGATGCAAGAGATTTGCCGGCCCTCGGCGACGGTACACCCGCTTTCGCACCTGTTTATTCTTGAATTCACCCCGCTGGCGGCGCTGTATCAAAGCCACGGCGTGCTGATCGGCGATGACGTGCTGCGTACCATCGGCGAGCGCCTGAAAATGCTGATCCGTCCAAGCGATTTTGTCTGCCGTTACACCGGCGGCCAGTTTCTGATCCTGGTGCACGATTTGCCTTACGGTTCCGAAGGGGAGTTTCTGGCGCGCATCATGCCGCCGCTGGAGGCGCCGTATGTCTTTGGCGTATTCGGTGAGGTGGCGCTGCAATTGAACGCCGGGGCGCTGGCATTAACCCAGGATTTTCAAACGGTAGACAGCCTGATGGTCGCGGCCCAACAAGCGCTGGCGATAAATACGAAAGAATAACGCGGCAAGAATGCGCCGCGTTTCATCCCCACAGCCTGTCCGGTTGCAGCATGTTGACTGCAGCCGGACATTCGCAAGGTATCGGCAGGCGTTACTTCACGTCCATTTTCGGGAATTCCATCTCGCTGTACTTCACGACACGGGTGCCACGCGTCAGCTTGTAGCCGAACCAGATCACCAGGAACAACGGAAGGCCGATATAGGTGGCGGTCACGCCGTACCAGTCGATCCGATCTTGCAGGAACGCCTGGTAGTTCTGCCCCAGCGTAATGATCAGGCACAGGACAAACGCAAAGATCGGGCCCAGTGGGAAGAAGCCGGAACGGTAAGGCAGATCGTTGAGGTCGCGCCCCTGAATCATATAGCCGCGGCGGAACCGGTAGTGGCTGATGGCAATCCCCAACCAGGCGATAAAGCCGGTCATGCCCGAGGTGTTCAGCAGCCACAGATAAACCGATTGGTTACCGAACATCGAACTCAGGAAGCACAGGCCCGCCACCACGGTGGTCGCGTACAGCGCATTGCGCGGTACCCCACCCTTCGACAGTTTGGCGAAAATGCGCGGCGCTTTGCCTTCCGATGCCAGAGTAAACAACATGCGGGTGGACGCGTACATTCCGGAGTTACCGGCGGACAACACCGCCGTCAGGATCACCGCGTTCATTACCGCCGCCGCCGACAACAGGCCGGCATGCTGGAATACCAGCGTGAACGGGCTGACGCTGATGTCTTTCACATCGTTACGCAGCAGGCTTGGATCGGTATAAGGAATGATCAGGCTGATAATCAGGATCGCGAAGATATAGAACAGCAGAATACGCCAGAACACCTGGCGCACTGCGCGCGGGATGTTTTTACCCGGGTTTTCCGATTCGCCGGCCGCGATGCCGATAAGCTCGGTCCCCTGGAACGAGAAGCCGACGATCATCGCCACGCCTATCATCGCCGAGAAACCGCCGGCAAACGGCGCATCACCGATGGTCCAGTTCTGCCAACCCGCGTGTTCGCCACCTTTGAGGATGCCGAAGATCATCAGCACGCCAATGCCGATAAAGATAATGACGGTGGTGACTTTGATCAGGGAGAACCAGTATTCCGCTTCGCCGAATCCTTTGACCGAAATGTAGTTCAACAGGAACATCAGGCCGAGGAACAGCGCGCTCCAGATCCAGCCCGGCGCATCCGGGAACCAGTAGGTCATTACCAGTTGCGAGGCAACCAGGTCAACGGCGATAGTCACCGCCCAGTTGTACCAATAGTTCCAGCCCAGCGCGAAACCAAAACCTTCTTCTACGTATTTGGCGCCGTAGGTGGAGAACGAACCGGACACCGGCATAAAGGCCGCCAGTTCGCCCAGGCTGGTCATCAGGAAGTAGACCATCAGCCCGATCAATGCATAAGACAGCAAAGCCCCGCCCGGGCCGGCCTGAGAAACCGTGGCGCCGGAGGCGACGAACAGGCCGGTGCCGATGGAGCCACCAATAGCGATCATGGTTAAGTGCCGCGCTTTCAGCTCGCGGCGCAATCCGGGTGCTTGCTGCCCCGATGTTTTTATATCCTGCTGAGCCATTCTTACCCTATCTGCTCGTCAAAAAATGAGGGCGGATTGTAACAAATACCCACCGGCGAACTAGTAACATTGCGCTGATATAAGATAGCTTCATAACTCAGCGCTAATTATTAGCGGCAGCCTAATTTTCATTACTTACTGTCATTAATGTGACAGGGTGCAGATTTTTATGCTTCATTTCCTCGTGCAGAGACGTTATTGGCGCAGCGCGCCGCCTCAGGTCGGCAACGTACAGTAGCTGAGGAAACGCTGCAGGGCGTTGGAGATGTGTTTTTGCCGATGGTGGATCAGATACAAGGTGCGCATCAACGGCGGCAGCGGAATTTTTAGCTCCACCAGCACACCGCTCGCCAGCTGTTCTTCAATTACCCGCCGCGACAGGCAACTGATGCCGATACCGTGACGCACCGCGTGTTTGATCGCCTCCGAGTTGCCCAACTCCATCACCAGTTGGAAGTGCGGCAGGTGCGCCAGCAACAGGTGATCCAGCACCTCTCGCGTGCCCGACCCGCGCTCACGCAGGATCCAGGGCGCATTGGCCAGCAGTTCCAGCGTCAGCGGCTGCCGGGCCAGCGGGTTTTCCGGCGCGGCAAACACCACCAACTCATCCTCCAGCCACGGCTGGGTGACCAGCGCCGGCATATGGCAGGGCCCCTCAATCAGCCCCAAATCGACGCGAAAATCCGCCACCGCACCAATCACGTCCTGGCTGTTGCCGACGTTCAGCTCCAGCGGCGTGGCCGGGAAATCATGGCGGTAACGGGCGATCATTTCCGGCAGCATATAGTTGCCGATGGTGCTGCTGGCGGCGATGCGCAACGCACCGCCGTCATGGCGGAACAACTGTTCGATCTCCCCCGCCTGCTCCAGCAGCGCCAGCGCCTTCGGGTACAGCAGCCGGCCATGTTCATTGATAACCAGGCGCTTGCCGACGCGATCGAACAGTTGCACGCTCAACTGCCCTTCCAGGTCAGCCAGCGCGGCACTGACCGCCGATTGTGATAACGCCAGGACTACCGAGGCCTGCGTGGTCGAACCGCTTTTCAGCACTTCGGTAAAGACTTCCAGTTGACGTAAGGTGATATGCATAACCATCTCGGTATTGAAAAGCGGCCTGACCGTAAAGCCACTGAAATTAATGCTAAATCTGCGCCGCTGTCCGGCAGCGACGCACAGGGTGTCTATCCATTAAGATTACCACGTTTGCAGAAATCGGCATGACGGCGCACCTCGCCCGCGACTTTCTCAACCCACTAGTTTTCAGATTGCAACCAACAACGGCGCGACCTGAAAAATGGCGAGGATTACCACTTATTCAGATAGGTTATAAATATATAATCAATTTCACTTTTATGCTGCCAAAACGTAGTCTTGTGCCCAAGGAATTCGATTAAAAGGGCTGACTTATGGCGACCGATACCACACCTGCTTTTCCATCACGACACTTTCCCCTGCACGGTTTACCTCGGCTGGCACCGGGGCTGTTGCTGGCCGGCGCACTCACCGCCCTGGCCATCTGGGCAGGCGATATCCCATGGGTTGCCGGCCTGGGGCTGGGTGCGCTGACGCTGGCGATTCTGTTCGGCATTCTGGTGGGTAATACGCTGTATCCGTGGCTGCAACCGAGCTGCCACAGCGGCGTTCAGCTCGCCAAACAGCGTCTGCTGCGGTTGGGCATCATTCTTTACGGCTTCCGCCTGACGTTTCAGCAAATTGCCGACGTCGGCGCTACCGGTATCATCATCGATGCGCTAACCCTGAGCACCACCTTCCTGCTTGCCTGCTGGCTGGGCAAAAAAGTGTTCGGTATCGACAGCCAGACGGCGATGTTGATCGGCGCCGGCAGCAGCATCTGCGGCGCAGCGGCGGTGATGGCGACCGAACCGGTATTGAAGGCCGATTCCAGCAAGGTGGCGGTAGCGGTGAGTACCGTGGTGGTGTTCGGTACGCTGGCGATCTTCGCCTACCCGTGGCTGTTTCAGTTGAATGAACATTACCAGTGGCTGCCGCTGAGCCAGGAAACCTTTGGTATCTACGCCGGTTCAACCATTCATGAGGTGGCGCAGGTTGTGGCCGCCGGGCATGCCGTCGGGCCGGATGCCGAGAACGCCGCAGTGATCGCCAAAATGATCCGCGTGATGATGCTGGCGCCGTTCTTGCTGCTGCTTTCCGGTTATATCAGCCGCAGCCGCGATGCCGGGAGCAAGGCGGATAAATCTGCCATCACCATTCCGTGGTTCGCGGTGCTGTTTATCGCCGTCGCCGGACTGAACTCGTTCAACCTGATCCCGGCCACCTGGGTGAAACACCTGATTACCGCCGACACCTGGATGCTGGCGATGGCGATGGCGGCGCTGGGATTGACCACCCACATCAGCGCAGTGCGCGAAGCGGGCGTCAAACCCATTCTGCTGGCCACCCTGCTGTTTATCTGGCTGATTGTCGGCGGCGGTGCGATGAACCTGCTGGTGCAACATTTCTTCTGATGAGCATTGAGCTTTCCCTGGCCCGCGATTTATCGCGGGCCTTTTTGTCGCCATTCAATCCTGCCGCTATCAATGCCATAATGACGCCGATTACACAGGAGAATGAAAATGAAGTTTGTCGGTGCACATGTCAGCGCGTCAGGCGGCGTGGATCAGGCGGTTATCCGCGCGCACGAATTAGAGGCGACCGCATTCGCCCTGTTCACCAAAAATCAGCGTCAATGGAAGGCCGCGCCGCTGCCGGCAGAGGTGATTGATAAATTCAAAAGCGCCTGCGCGCAGTATGGTTACGGCCCGGGGCAAATCCTGCCGCACGACAGCTATCTGATTAATCTCGGTCACCCGGTGGCCGAAGCGCTGGAGAAATCTCGCGAAGCGTTTCTGGACGAAATGCAGCGCTGCGAACAGCTCGGGTTGACGCTGCTGAACTTCCACCCTGGCAGCCACCTGATGCAGATTGATGAGGACAAATGTTTGGCGCGCATCGCCGAATCCATCAACATCGTGCTGGATAAAACCGTCGGCGTGACCGCCGTGATTGAAAACACCGCCGGTCAGGGCAGCAATCTGGGTTTCAGGTTCGAACATCTGGCGGCGATCATTGACGGCGTGGAAGACAAAAGCCGTGTCGGCGTGTGTATCGATACCTGCCATGCCTTTGCCGCCGGTTACGATCTGCGTACCGAGGAAACCTGCGAGCAGACCTTCAAAGCGCTGGGTGACGTGGTGGGCTTCAACTACCTGCGCGGCATGCACCTGAACGACGCCAAGAGCGCGTTCGGCAGCCGCGTCGATCGCCATCACAGCCTGGGCGAAGGCAATATCGGCAAAACGGTCTTCAGTTACATCATGAGCGACTCGCGCTTCGACAATATCCCGCTGATTCTGGAAACCGTGAACCCCGATATCTGGGCAGAAGAAATCGCCTGGCTGAAAGCGCAACAGTAAGCCTTAAAAACGAAAAAACCGGAGCCTGGTCGCTCCGGTTTTTTATTGCCTGCGGTTGGCGTTAAGCCACGGTGGCCGCAGGGACGTCAGCACGTTTCAGCAACGCATAAGACACGCCCGCCAGCAACGTACCGGCGATGATCGCCACCAGATACAGCAGCACCGGCGTGATGGCGCCCGGGATCAGCAGCACGAACAGGCCACCGTGCGGTGCCATCAGCTTGGCGCCAAAGGCCATCGACAGCGCACCGGTCAGCGCGCCGCCGGCGATGCAGCATGGCAGCACACGCATCGGATCACGGGCGGCGAACGGAATCGCGCCTTCAGAGATAAAGCACAGGCCCAACACCAGCGCCGCTTTACCGCCTTCCTGCTCGGACTTCTCGAACTTGCGGCGCGCCAGCAGCGTCGCCAATCCCATCGCCAGCGGTGGCACCATACCGGCGGCCATAATGGCGGCCATCGGGGCATACACCGAAGAACTCAGCAGCGCTACGCCAAAGGCGTAAGCCGCTTTGTTTACCGGGCCACCCATATCGGTACACATCATGGCACCGAGGATCGCACCCAGCAGCACCGCGTTGGCGGTACCCAGCGATTGCAGCCAGTGGGTCAGGCCTTCCATGATTTTCGCCACCGGCGTACCGACGATGTAAATCATGATCAGACCGACGACCAGGCTGGCGACCAGCGGGATGATCAGAATCGGCTTCAGCGCTTCCATACTCTGCGGCAAACGCAGTTTGGTACTGATAAATTTGGCAACGTAACCCGCCAGGAAACCGGCAATGATACCGCCGAGGAAACCGGCACCGGTGCTCACCGCCAACATGCCGCCGATCAGACCCGGCGTCAGGCCCGGACGGTCAGCGATGGAGAAGGCGATAAAACCGGCCAGCACCGGCACCATCAGCGCGAAGGCTGAACCGCCGCCTATCTGCATCAGCGCCGCCGCCAGCGTGCCCTTGACTTCAAACGCCTTGATACCGAACACGAACGACAACGCGATACACAAACCGCCAGCCACCACCATCGGCAGCATATACGACACGCCGGTCAACAGGTGACGATACGGTCCTGCGCTCTCTTTCTTCTTGCCGGCTGTGGCCGGGCTGCCGCTTTTTTGCGGTTGGAAAATCTCGGCTTCGGCCTGCGCCTTGTCCAGTTCCTGCGCGGTTTTCTTCAGCGCCAGACCGGTAGAGGTGCGGTACATCGGCTTACCGGCGAACTTGTCCAGATCCACTTCAATGTCGGCCGCCACAATGACCAGATCGGCTGCCGCCACTTCTTCAGGCGTAATGGCATTGCCGGCCCCCACGGAGCCGCGGGTTTCCACCTTCACCCACCAGCCGCGTTTTTTAGCTTCGCTTTCAATGGCTTCGGCTGCCATAAAGGTATGCGCCACGCCGGTTGGGCAAGCGGTGATCGCCACAATGCGTTTTTGACCGGTCGCCGTTGCCGGCACGGCAACCGCCGCCGGCGTCTGCCAGGCTTTCGCCTCGGCTTTTGCCAGTGCGAGGAAGGCTTCCGGCTCGCGTACCGCCAACTCCACATCGCCCACATAAACCCGTTTGCCGTTCAGCGCGGCGTCGGCAGGCACAGTCTGCCCCGCTACCACCACCAGTTCGGCCTCGGCAGGCGACTCAACCAGCGTCAGGCCGGTTTTCGCCGCAGCAGCGCCGAGCATGCGTTTCGCCAGGTGGCCACGGGCCTGCCCCAACGAACTGTCTATCATCAGCAGCGTTTTCATTACGCCTCCTGCTATTGGTTAAAAGGTTTCAGATCGACACGCGCCATCATCGCGGCCAACTGTGGACGGTCGGTCACGCCAACGTTGCTCTGGCTTACCGCCAGCGCAGCCACGGCGGTGGCCAAACGCAGAGTGTGTTCACTGGATTCGCGCATCAGCAGGCCATAAATCAGGCCGCCAACCATCGAATCGCCGGCGCCCACGGTGCTGACGACTTCGCAGGCCGGCGGCTTGGCAATCCAGGCGCCGGAGGCGTTAACCCACAGCGCGCCTTCGGCACCGAGAGAAATCACTACGTGGGCAATGCCCTGATCGCGCAGCGCATGCGCGGCCTCAACCACGTCCTCCAACTGCGGCAACGGGCGACCGGCCCAGATTTCCAGCTCGCGGCGGTTCGGTTTCACCAGCCATGGCGCCGCTTTCAATCCAGCGACCAGCGCTTCGCGGCTGCTGTCAAAAATGATGCACGGGCACTGTGCGCGCAGGCGGATCATCCAGTCGGTAAAGGCATCGGGATCAACGCCGGCCGGCAGGCTGCCGCTCACCGCAACCATGTCGAACTGGCCCAGCCAACTCAGAGAATCGGTCACGAAACGGTCCCAATCCTGCGATGTCACTTCAAAACCGGAGAAGTTGAAATCGGTCACTTCGCCGTCTTTTTCCGTCAGCTTGACGTTAATGCGGGTTCGGCCCGGCACCACCTGGAAGCGGTTGGCGATGCCCAAATCGCTGAACAGCAGCTGGAAACCGTCCTGGTTGTCTTTCCCCAGGAAACCGCCCACCGTTACATCAATCCCCAAATCTTTCAGCACTTTGGCGACGTTAATCCCTTTACCGGCAGCGTGCAGGCCAGCGGTTTTCACCAGGTTCACTTCACCGCGCTCGATCTCCGGGCAAAAGCCCACCAAATCGTAAGCCGGATTCAGGGTTATAGTGGCTACTCTTCTGGTCATGCTGCGCCCTCGCCCAGTCCTTCGTTAATCGCTTCACCGATCGCCTTCAGCGCCGTTTCAGCATCTTCACCCTTGGCGGTAAAGCGCAGGTGATGTCCTTTTTTCACGCCCAACGCCACGACCTTCATCAGGCTGCGTCCGTTGGCCGGTTTGCCACTGCCATCCAGGTTAGTGACGGTAATTTCACTGTTGAACTGCTTGATCACGTTAACCAGCGCGGTGCCGGGACGGGCATGCAGGCCGTGTTCATTGCGGATCACGTACTCTGCGCTCAGCGTGGTGCTTTCTTCTTCCACCTCGCTGGTCAGCAATGCCAGCACGGTGGCGGCATCGGCGTTCAGCAGGCGTTCAGCCTTGTTCGCCAGCAGCAGGTCGCCCAGGTAGTTCAGCACCGCCAGCGGTTGCTGGTCAGCCACGGACAGCGTCAGCAACAGCGCCACTTGTTCGCCGTCTTCGTCAAACGTCTGCGCCGGGCGGCTCAGGGTCGCCGCGCTGGTCAGATTGCCTTCGGTGCTGTCGCTCAACCAGATGCCCTGCCCCAGATTCAGCGGCCGACGGGTAATGACGTCGCTGACGAACTGTGCGTTGACCGCGCCGATTTTCTGCAGGCGGCCCGCGTTCAGCGCTTGCAGCGTCATCAGGTTGTCTGCGGCTACGTCGAGTGCGATCAGCGAAGCGTCGAACTGGAATTCAGCCGCCTGCTTTTCGCCCATCAGCAGGCTGCGCAGCTCTTCCGATGAGGTGGTTTTCGCCATCTGATCGGCCACGCTGTCGTCGCTCAGGACGTGCGTTAACTGACGCAGCAGCGCCAGGTGTTCATCGGAACGGGCGGCAATGCCGATCACCACATACGCAGTTTGGCCTTCGCCCCATTCGATGCCCTGAGGGAACTGGAACACCTGTACACCGGTATTCAGCACCAGATCTCGGGTATCGGTAGTGCCGTGCGGAATGGCAATGCCGTTGCCCAGGTAGGTGGAGGTTTGCAGCTCACGCTGCAGCATGCCGTCTACGTAAGCGGCGCTGACGCAACCGGCCTCGGTTAACGCTGCGGCTACCTGACGGATAGCGTCCTGCTTGCTGCCGGCGGCAGCGCCCAGGTGAATGTCTTGCGGTGATAACTGGAACATGATTCTCCTCTCCTGCTGAATTGAATCGTTTCAGCTTCATTGAGAAAAAGGAGCGTCACCGACACGCAATCATTGCGCCGATAACGCTGAAACGTTTCAATCAGTGTGTGAGCAGCCCCGACCGAAAGCAAGTTTTCTCAATTTTGATGTGATAAATTTTTGACCTTACGCACACTTTGACCTATGGGTTATCCGCAGAGGCGCGAAAATGACATACTGTGCTGAAACTTTGCTGACGGAGAGAAGCATGACTGTAGTCGCGGGCGTAGGCGTCATTATCGTTAATGCGCAGGGAGAGATCTTGCTGGGAAAACGCTGCGGTAAACACGCCCCTTTCTGGTCAATTCCCGGTGGGCATCTGGATGCCGGCGAGACGTTTGAACAGTGCGCACAACGTGAGATCGCCGAAGAAACCGGGTTGATCATCGCCCCGCCGCGTTTTATTGGTATCAGTAACAATCTGCAGACCTGGCGCGCCGAAGGGAAACACACGGTGTCGGTATGCTTGCTGACGCAGCATCCTGGCGGTGAGGCGGAACGGAAAGAACCGGAAAAATGCTTGGAATGGCGCTGGTGTTTACCTGACGCGCTGCCGGAGCCGCATTTTGAAGCCAGCCGCAACGCCATTGATCTGTGGCTGACCGGCCAATTCTATTTACCGACAGCCTCATTATTGCCATTGCCGAAAAAATAACCATTCCCCATTCAGGGTTTTCGCCCCCTGTCCGTGATGGCGTTTACAAAGTCATAATTCCCTGTAAAAACGCGTTATATAATACAAAATATAACGCTGAAAAATCCCTCAAATGGCCTTTTTTCCACTAAAAATAACCCTATAGTGTTAGATGTTTTTACCGATAAACCTTATACTTAATCCGGTTAATTGGCCTTTGGCCAACACCTTTTTTGGGAAAGGTTTTCCTTGGTATTTCATAATTATAAGTGGGTTCAATATGAACAAAAAGCTAACTGGCTGGGCAACCAGGCGCCGCTGGGGATGGCTATGGCTGCTGCTGCTCGGCATTATCCTCGGCGCTGCGCTATTGGCGGGGACCGCCACCGTATTCCATAAAACCAGCGACACCACCTTCTGCGTTTCCTGCCACACCATGCAACAGCCGCTGGCTGAATATCAGGGCAGCGTTCACTTCCAGAACACCAAAGGCATCCGCGCCGAATGCGCCGACTGCCACGTCCCGCACGAGCCGCTCGATTATCTGTGGACCAAAATCCGCGCGGTCAAAGACATTTATGGCGAAATGGTCGGCACTATCGACACGCCGGAAAAATACGAGGCGCACAAGCTGGCGATGGCCCAATCGGTGTGGAAAACGTTGAAAGAAAACGACTCCGCCACCTGCCGCTCGTGCCACAGTTTTGACGCCATGGACATCACCGCCCAGCGGCCCGAAGCGCGCATTCAGCACCCGGTCGCCATCAAACAGGGCGAAACCTGCATCGACTGTCATAAAGGTGTGGCGCATATTCTGCCGGACATGAGCGGTGAAACTCAGGCCGGCGCTGCCGAACTGGCGAAGGCGGCCGCAGAAACCTCGCCAACGGCCACCACGCTATACACCATCGCCACCGAGCCGTTCTTCCTGAAGCAAGACGACAGCCACAACGCCGGCAACCTGATGCCCTCCACCGAAGTTCAGGTGGTGAAACAGGACGGCGACAAAGTGCTGGCCAACGTCTCCGGCTGGCAACAAGACGGCGTGAGCGAGGTGTTCTATGCCGCGCAGGGTAAACGCATCCTCAGCGTGCTGTTGGGTGAAGACGCCCGTAAGCTATTGAAAATCGGTAAAACGCTGACCGACGCCGAAACCGGTCTGGTGTGGCATCAGGTTTCACTGCAGGTCTGGCTGCCGCGCAAGCAACTGATCGACGATCAGCAAAAAATCTGGCGCTACACGGCGGATATGATGTCGGCCAACTGTACCGGCTGTCACGGCCTGACCGCCCTCGATCGCTTCAATGCCAACCAGTGGATCGGCGTGATTAAAGGCATGGCTCCGCGCACCTCGCTGACCCAGGAGCAACTGCGCGTTCTGACGCAGTACGTGCAGAAACACGCCAGCGACATGCAACCTGCCGCACCGGCCAAGCTTTAAGGGAGAAGCGCAATGAGCAACCATCAACGACAAGCGTTAAAAATGAGCCGCCGCCGCTTCCTGACCGGCGCCACCGCGCTGGCCGCCGCACCTCTGCTGGCGGGACTGTGGCCCAAATCTGCGTTGGCGCAAGCCATCAGCCAGGCGCTGCCGCAATTTGTGGTATTGCGCCAGGCGCAAAAAGGGATTCTGACCGGCGCGCACTGGGGCGCTTTCGAAGCCATCGTACAGGACGGCAAAATGGTCGGCGTACAGCCGGTGAAAGACGATCCTTATCCGAACGAATTGATCACCATGGCCCCCTTCCAGGTGCATGCCGAAAACCGCGTCAAATACCCCATGGTGCGTAAAAGCTGGCTGGAAGGCGGCCCCGGTAGCCGCACTGAACTGCGCGGGCGCGACGAATGGGTACGCGTCAGTTGGGACAAGGCGATTGAGCTGGTCTGCAACGAAATCACCCGTTTACAGAAAGACCACGGCCCGCAGTCGATCTACGCCGGTTCCTATGGCTGGAAAAGCGTCGGCATGTTGCACAACAGCCGCACGCTGCTGCAACGCCTGATGAACCTGACCGGCGGCTTCCTCGGGTATGCCGGTGACTATTCTACCGGTGCCGCGCAGGTGATCATGTCGCACGTAGTGGGTTCGATGGAGGTTTACGAACAGCAAACCGCCTGGCCCAACGTGATTGAAAACAGCCAACTGGTGGTGATGTGGGGCTGTAACCCGATGATCACGCTGAAAAACAGCTGGAACGTGCCGGATCACTACGGCCAGACCGGTTTTGAGGCATTGAAGAAAAAAGGCACCCGCGTCATCAGCATCGATCCGGTGCATAACGACAGCGCAAAATTTGTCGGCGCACAGTGGATCGCCCCACGTCCTTATACGGACGGCGCCATGCTGATCGGTATCGCCCATACGTTGCTGGCCGAGAAACTGCATAACCCGGATTTCCTGAAAACCTACACCGTCGGTTTTGACAAGTTCCAGGCCTATCTGCTGGGCGAAGGCGACGGCACGCCGAAAACCGCCGAATGGGCGGCGGACATTTGCGGCGTAGACGCCGAAGTCCTGCGCCAACTGGCACGCGACATGGCAAAAAACCGCACCATGATCATGGGCGGCTGGGGCATTCAGCGTCAGCATCATGGCGAACAGCAGCACTGGCTGTTGGTCACGGTAGCGGCAATGCTCGGCCAGGTTGGCCTACCGGGCGGCGGCTTTGGTTTCAGCTATCACTACTCCTCCGGCGGCAGCCCGACAGCGAAAGGCGGCATTATTGCCGGCATTTCCGCCGGCAGTTCACCGAAGAACTCCCCTTCGCCCATTCCGGTGGCGCGCATTGCCGAATGCCTGGCCAACCCCGGCAAGACCATTAACTTCAATGGCGCGCAGGTTACCTATCCTGAGGTGAAAATGGTGTACGTGGCGGGCGGCAACACCTTCCACCAGCATCAGGACACCAATAACCTGGTCAAGGCCTGGCAGCGGCCGGATACCATAGTGGTGAATGAACCATACTGGACCGCCACCGCCAAGCACGCCGATATCGTGCTGCCGGCCACCACCAGCTATGAGCGCAACGATCTGGAAATGGGCGGCGATTATTCGCAGCTGTACGTGTTCCCGATGCACCAATGCGTGCCGCCGCAGCATGAGTCGCGCAGCGATTTCGATATCTTCGCGGCGATGGCCGCCAGGTTGGGAGTTCAGGATGCCTTTACCGAAGGCAAAGATGAAACCCAGTGGCTCAAAGGCATGTACGACGACATGAAAACCCAGGCGCGCGCCGCCCGGGTGGCCCTGCCGCCGTTCGACATGTTCTGGCAGTCCAACAACTACGTGCGCTTCCCGGTGCCGGAGGCCAATACCCAATGGGTGCGTTTCGCCGACTATCGCGAAAACCCGCTGCTCAATCCACTGGGGACGCCATCCGGTAAAATCGAGATCTACTCCGACGCCATTGCCAAAATGAAGTATCAGGATTGCCCAGGCATTCCGACCTGGATGCCGCCGCATGAATGGTATCGCGGCCCGGAAGCAGTGAAATACCCGCTGTCGCTGAACACCGCGCACCCGATCAACCGCCTGCATTCGCAGCTCGACAACACACCACTGCGCAAGAAATACGCGGTAGCCGATCGGGAAGCGATTGTGATCCACCCGCAGGATGCCCAACCGCGTGGCATCGCCAATGGCGATCTGGTGCGGGCCTTTAACGATCGCGGCCAGATCCTGGTGGGTGCGGTGGTGAGCGAAGACGTGCGCCCTGGCGTGGTGCGCATCAGCGAAGGTGCCTGGTTCGATCCGGCCGATCCGTCACAACCGGGTTCGCTGTGCAAGAACGGCAACGTCAACTGCCTGACCTTCGACGTCGGCTCCTCCAGCCTGGCTCAGGGTAACTGCGGGCAAATGGCACAGCTTCAGATCGAGAAGTATCAGGGCGAGGTGCTGAAAAACACCGCGCACGACGTGCCGGCTGGCGCGTAAACCACCAACCTGGGCGGCGGCCACGCCGCCCTTTTTTAAGCTTATGCGGATAATCGCTTTTAACTGTCAAGCAGAATGAAACTGCTTTTTGTTTTTTTTGTTCTTTCTTGAAAAATGGGCGTATCATTCACCCGACCTGCTTATTCTGACCCTTTGCTGACCTCTATGCCTACATCTACTGCGGTAACGCGACGCTCGCCCGATCTCACTTCGCTGGCCTTTCTCGTCGTGGCTTTTCTCACCGGGATTGCCGGTGCTTTACAGACGCCCACGCTCAGCCTGTTTCTGGCGACGGAAGTGCAGGTGCGGCCTTCGATGGTGGGCCTGTTTTTCACCGGCAGCGCCGTCATCGGCATCCTGGTCAGCCAGTTTCTCGCCCGCCGCTCCGATCAAAAAGGCGACCGCAAATCGCTGATTTTCCTCTGCTGCATGCTCGGCGCGCTGGGTTGCGTACTGTTTGCCTGGAACCGCAATTATTACCTGCTGCTGATCGTGGGCGTGATGCTGACCAGTTTCGGCTCCACCGCCAACCCGCAAATGTTTGCCCTGGCGCGCGAACACGCCGATCGCACCGGCCGTGAGGCGGTGATGTTCAGTTCGATTCTGCGCGCCCAGGTTTCCCTCGCCTGGGTAATCGGCCCACCTATCGCCTTCGCGCTGGCATTGGGTTTTGGCTTTAAGGTGATGTATTTGGCGGCAGCGGCTGCATTTATCCTGTGCGGCGTACTGGTATGGAAAATGCTGCCGTCGATGCGCAAAACGCAGGTGACAACCCATGCCGCACTAGAGGCGCCACGCCAGAACCGCCGCGATACGCTGCTGTTGTTTATGGCCTGCACCTTTATGTGGACCGCAAATGGCATGTATTTGATTAATATGCCGTTGTATATGGTGCATGAGCTGCAACTGTCGGAAAAGCTGGCTGGGATACTGATGGGGACGGCGGCCGGGCTGGAGATACCGACCATGCTGGTTGCCGGTATGGTGGCCAAACGCTTCGGCAAACGCTTCTTGATGCGCTGCGCGGTGGCGGCGGGTCTACTGTTTTATTTCGGGCTGTTGTTTATCACCGGCACCTGGCAATTGATTGCCCTGCAACTGCTTAACGCGGCGTTTATCGGCGTGTTGGCGGGAATCGGCATGCTCTATTTCCAGGATTTGATGCCCGGACAAGCGGGTGCAGCCACCACCTTGTTTACCAACACCACGCGCGTGGGCTGGATTATTGCCGGTACTGTCGCCGGCGCGGTGGCGGAGATCTGGAGCTATCACGCGGTGTTTTATTCCGCGCTGGCGATGGTTGTCGGCGCGGTGCTGTGCCTGTGGAAGCTTAAAGACGCTTAGCGGTGTTTAAGGCGCGGTATCCGCTTCCAGCTTGATCAGGTAGATCAATGCCTGGTCACGATGGTCATGACACATCTCGCGACTGGCCTGCAGGCTACCGCACACTTTTGGCCGCAGCGGCGAGTGAAACAGGCCGCAGCGCAGTTGTTCACTCAGATGAATGCAGCGGGTATTGGCGGGCTTGCCGTTGGGCATGCCGGGGATGGGGCTGGATATTGAAGGCGCGATACAACAGGCGCCACAGTCGGCACGACAGTCCATCAGCGAAGTCTCCCGGTGGGCTGGCGGAATTGAAGCGCGACAATATCAGCACGGCTCATCCGCCGCCAGCATAATCCGGCTTTGCCCGCCAATCTTTACACCCCACCACCATCGCCACGAACCGACCACTCGCACGCACGCACGCACGCACGCACGCACGCACGCAGGCCAAAAATACGCCACAAATGGGCCAATTAACGCTAATAAATGCATGAAACAGGCATATTGACGGCTTTACATGCGTCAATCCCACATGTACCATTGAGCTAGTACAAAAGAACCCACGGCCGACGCGGCCACTCAGGAGCAAAAATGTCCACGGACACCATCCAGAAGCTAGCCCGCCCTTCGGTACTCGGCGGCGCGATGATCATTGCAGGCACCGCCGTCGGCGCCGGCATGTTCTCCATTCCCATCGTCACTTCTGGCGTGTGGTTCAGCGGCTCCGTGGCGCTGTTGATTTATACCTGGGCCTGCATGCTGATTTCCGGCCTGATGATCCTGGAGGCCACGCTGCATTACCCAAGCGGCGCCAGCTTCCATACCATCGTCAAAGATCTGCTGGGCAAAGGCTGGAACGCCATTAACGGGATTTCCATTACCTTTGTGCTGTACATCCTCACCTACGCCTACATTTCCGCCGGCGGTTCGATCATCGCCCATACGCTGGAAGGCATCGTCGGCGTAGGCCAAACTACCGCCGGGCTGGTGTTTGCCATCGTGGTCGCGTTTATCGTTTGGTTGTCTACCCGCGCCGTCGATCGCCTGAGCACCATTCTGATCGGCGGGATGGTGATCACCTTTGTGATGTCGGTGGGCGATATGTTTACCCACGTGCAACCGACGGTGCTGTTCAACCGCGGCGATGACCAGGCCAGCTACCTGCCTTATGCACTGGCGGCGTTGCCCTATCTGCTGACGTCGTTCGGCTACCACGGCAACGTGCCGGGGCTGGTGAAGTACTACCAAAAAGACAGCCGCGCGGTGGTGCGCAGCCTGGTGTACGGCACGCTGCTGGCGCTGGCGATTTATATCCTGTGGCAGTATGTGATTCAGGGCAACATCGCCCGCGACGCCTTCAAACAGGTGATTGCCGAGGGCGGCAACATCGGCAGCCTGCTCAAACAAATGGGCAACGTCTCCAGCAGCCAGGCCGTTGGCCAGTTGCTGAACGCCTTCTCTTATATGGCGCTGGCCAGTTCATTCCTTGGGGTATCTCTTGGCCTGTTCGATTATCTGGCGGACTTCTTTAAATTCAGCGATGACACTGCCGGTCGCAGCAAAACCGCGCTGGTGACTTTCGCGCCGCCAACGCTGGCCGCCCTGCTGTTCCCGAACGGCTTCCTGTACGCCATCGGCTTCGCCGGACTGGCGGCCACCGTTTGGGCGGTGATCGTACCGGCAATGATGGCGCGCGCCAGCCGCCGCCGTTTCCCGCAGGCGCAGTATCGCGCGCCTGGTGGCCACGGCATGATCCTGTTCATCATTCTGTTCGGGGTTATCAACGCCGTCGCCCATCTGCTGGCGTTGCTCGGCCTGCTGCCGGTATTCCAGTAAATCCGCTCAGGGGATGGCGTTCGTCATCCCCTTTCCGTCACTGTTTTTGCGCGATCTGCTTGCCTGAAATCGGCGGCGCGAGTAACTTGTCGCAACTTCTCAAAAACTCTTCATTGCAGGTTACTTTATATGGCAAAGGCTAACGAAATTAAGCGCGGCATGGCGATCAATTACAACGGCAAACTGCTGCTGGTAAAAGACATCGATGTGCAAAGCCCAAGCGCGCGCGGCGCCAGTACCTTATACAAAATGCGTTTCTCCGACGTCCGTACCGGGTTGAAAGTAGAAGAGCGCTTTAAGGGCGACGATATTCTGGACACCATCACGCTGTCGCGCCGCAAGGTCAACTTCTCTTATATCGACGGGGAAGAATACGTGTTCATGGATGACGAGGATTTCACCCCGTACATCTTCAAGAAAGACCAGATCGAAGACGAGTTGCTGTTTATTCCTGAAGCCGGCCTGCCGGGCATGCAGGTGCTGACGCTGGAAGGCCAGGTGCTGGCGCTGGAACTGCCGCAGACCGTGGATATGGAAATTGTCGACACCGCGCCGGGCATCAAAGGTGCCTCCGCCAGCGCCCGCAACAAGCCGGCCACCATGGCGACCGGCCTGACCATTCATGTGCCGGAATACCTCAGCGCCGGTGACAAAATCCGCATTCATATTGCGGAGCGCCGCTATATGAGCCGCGCAGACTAGCCCTTCGTCTTTCACGCTGCAGCGTTGTTGGCTACTGGCCCTCACCCCAGTCACTTACCGATGTAAGTTCCTGGGGATTGGTGCCTTGCCGCCTGGCTGCAGCGTGAAATCCATTGGGCTTTATTCCCGCTTTACGACGGCAATTCAGGGAAGAAACGGCGCTTAAGCGCCAGCTCGACGCCGCGCAGCTCCGCCAACCCTTTCAGCCGACCAATCGCCGAGTAGCCCGGATTGGTTTTTTTCTTCAAATCATCCAGCATCTGGTGCCCGTGATCGGGACGCATCGGGATCGGCCGGCGATCGCCCGCCTGATGACGCCGCTGCTCCTCGCTGAGGATCGCCTCAATCACCGCAACCATATCCACGTCCCCCTGCAGATGGGCACCCTCATGGAAACTCTTCGGGTTCTCTTCGCGACAGGTGGCGCGCAGGTGGGTGAAATGGATGCGATCGCCGAAGGTATCGATCATTCGCACCAGGTCATTATCCGCACGCACGCCGTAGGAACCGGTACACATAGTAAAGCCGTTATAAAGGCTGTCGACGGTCTGTTTCAGCCACTGCATGTCCTCAATGGTGGACACGATGCGCGGCAGGCCGAGGATCGGCCGCGGCGGATCGTCAGGATGCACCGCCAGGCGCACGCCGACCTCTTCCGCCACCGGCACAATGGCGCGCAGGAACACCGCCATATTTTCGCGTAGCTGCGCCTTGTCGATCGCGTCGTACTCCGCGAGACGGGCACGGAACTGATCGAGCGTGTATCCCTCTTCGGCACCCGGCAGCCCCGCGATGATATTGCCGGTCAATTTATTTTTTTCCGCTTCGCTCATGGCAGCGAAATGGGCCGCCGCCTGCGTTTGTTCTTCCGGTGTATAATCCTGTTGCGCGCCGGCGCGTTGCAGGATGTGCAGATCAAAGGCGGCAAAGGCAATGTGATCGAAACGCAGCGCTTTCGAACCGTCAGGCAACAGGTACTCCAGATCGGTCCGTGTCCAGTCGAGGATCGGCATAAAGTTGTAGCACACGGTATCGATGCCACAGGCCGCCAGATTACGCAGCGACTGCTGGTAATTGGCAATATGCAGCGGGTAATTGCCGCTGTGGGTTTTGATCTCTTCATGCACCGGAATGCTTTCCACCACCGACCACACCAGGCCTTTCTCCGCCAACAGCGCCTGACGCGCCTTGATCTCGTCGATCGGCCAGATTTCGCCATTGGGAATGTGGTGCAGTGCGGTGACAACGCCGGTTGCGCCGGCCTGGCGCACATCGTCAAGAGAGACAGGATCGTTCGGCCCGTACCAACGCCATGTTTGTTCCATTGTTTATCCTTGTAAAAATCGCCGGAGGTTGCGGTGATCAAGATCGCTCAAACCTGACAATCTTGTTATACCAAATGAGATAGATATCACTTATCTTTTACCTTACTCCTTCATGCCCTGCTGTCAAAACAGAAATCGCAGTGGGTTGATCCACTTCACGAATCTGGCTTATTTTGGACTGACCAATTTTATTGATGCGCCGACAGCCTTACACTGGCGGTAGAGAGCCAGTACGATAATGGCTGGGAACAGCCTCACCTGTCGTCTGCAAAACTGGTCTGATAGCTTTTGGAAAGTTACCGGCCAGCACCTTTTACTCAGCTTTGGAGCCTTGAATGAAGACTATCGCCAACTCGCCGCTGCCTGATGCAGTCCAGCAGCCGCGCTACGATCGCAGCGCATTGCAAAGCCGTATGGTGCATATCGGATTTGGCGCTTTCCACCGCGCCCACCAGGCGCTGCTTACCGATCGGGTGCTGAACCGCCAGGGCGGCGACTGGGGTATTTGCGAAATCAGCCTGTCCGGCGGCGTGCCATTGTTCCAGAGCCTGCGGCTGCAGGATCATCTGTACAGCGTGCTGGAGAAAGGTGCGACGGGGAATCAGGCGATCGTGATAGGCGCAGTGAATGAAAGCGTGCATCGCAAGCTGGAAGGGATCGGTGCCGTGCTGGAAAAGCTGGCGGAGCCTCAGGTGGCAATAGTGTCGATGACCATTACCGAAAAAGGCTACTGTATCGAACCGGGCAGCGGAAAGTTGGATCTGCAACATGAGGCGATCCGCGCCGATCTGGCCAATCCTGGTCAGCCGGCCACCGTACCCGGCATTCTGGTGGAGGCGCTTCGCCTGCGCCTTGAACGTGGCCTGCCCGCCTTCACCCTGCTCTCCTGCGATAACATTCCGGAAAACGGCCATGTGCTGCGTAATGCAATAATCGGGTTGGCGCAGGAGCGCGACGGCGCACTGGCCGAATGGATAGCCCGGCAGGCCAGCTTCCCCAGCACCATGGTCGACCGCATTGTTCCTGCCGCCACGCCGGAAACGCTGGATGACATTGCCGCCGCACTCGGCGGCGTCCACGATGAGTGCGCCATCGCTTGCGAACCCTTCATTCAATGGGTGGTGGAAGATAATTTCGTCGCCGGTCGCCCGGCCTGGGAACTGGCCGGGGCACAGTTGGTCGACGACGTGCTGCCGTTTGAACAGATGAAGCTGCGCATGCTGAACGGCAGCCATTCGTTCCTGGCCTATCTCGGTTATCTGGGCGGCTATCAATACATAAATGACTGCATGACCGACGAGTCTTATCGCCGCGCCGCCCACCACCTGATGCTGGCCGAGCAGGCGCCGACACTCAGCGTCAGCGGCATCGATCTGGCCGCTTATGCCGCACAACTGATTGAGCGCTACAGCAACCCTGCGCTGCAACATCGCACCTGGCAAATCGCCATGGACGGTACGCAAAAACTGCCGCAACGCATGCTGGATTCGGTTCGCTGGCATCTGCAACACGGCGGCAGTTATGCCGGCCTGGCGTTGGGCGTCGCCGCCTGGATGCGCTATGTCAGCGGCGCAGATGACGCCGGCCAGCCTATCGACATCCGCGATCCGCTGCTGCCTGCGTTGCAGCAAAAGGTGGCCGCAACGCCGGATGATGAGCAGCGGGTTAAGGCGCTATTGGAGCTGAAGACCGTTTTCGGCGAACAACTGCCGGCCGAGGGTGAATTCGTGGCGGCGGTAACCCGCGCTTACCTGTCGCTGCGCGATCGCGGGGCGCGTCAAACGGTGAAAGAGTGGGTTTCGACTCAACTGGCCTAAGGATATAATAACTATGCCGGGCAACCTGCGCCCGGCATAGTCGAACACCTTAACGATAAACCACGGTCATGACGGCCAGTTTTTTCTGCTGATCCACCCACTGCATTTCCGTCGTGCCTAAATTCAGTGGAAGCTCTTTGCGTGAAGCATCGAAGTGCGACAAGGTCTGTTGTCCTTGATAGTGCTGCCCATTGCGATAACATTGCGTATTGGCCGTTGAACCGGCAACATCCACCGAGCAGGGGCTTTCTACGACCGAACCGACAAAATGAATAACCCCGCCAATGGTTTCGGCATGACCTGCCGCCGTCCATGAAAACAACATTCCTGCGATCAAAAATAACCGAGAGATATTCATGGCAACCTCACTTTTTGTTAATTCAATTTAAACATAGAGGATCTTCTTAGGAATAATCGCAAGGTAAGGATGTTTTTTAGGTGGGTAATCGGGACATTAACAGAGTAAAAACAAACCACTAACCGCCAGGACCTCTGTCTAATACAGGGTTTTTGTTGGGAATTTTCCGAACGCCAAACATGGATTTCGCCGTTTAAATAACGCATCTTAACGTATTGAATTTGTGACATGGCGCAGATTAAACACCCGCACACAACCCGGCATCACGGATTAATGATTGCCCCATGAACTTTATCAACCTCAGGAATCATCAATGACCAAAACTAACCTGATCACCGGTTTTCTCGGCAGCGGCAAAACCACCACCATCCGTCATCTGCTGGCCAACAAGCCGGAACATGAGCGCTGGGCGGTGCTGGTGAATGAATTCGGTGAAATTGGCATCGACGGCGCGCTGCTGGCAGACAGCGGCGCAGTGCTGAAGGAGATCCCCGGCGGTTGCATGTGCTGCGTAAACGGCCTGCCGATGCAGGTCGGATTGAATATGCTGTTGCAGCAAAGCAAACCCGATCGGTTGCTCATCGAGCCCACCGGCCTGGGCCATCCGAAGCAAATCCTGTCGTTGCTGACGCAAGACAGCTACGCAGGCTGGATCGATCTTCAGGCCACGCTGTGCCTGCTGGACGCCCGCCAACTCAGCGAGCCGCGCTACCGCGAAAATGAAAACTTTCGCGATCAGTTGGCGGCAGCCGACATTATTTTGGCCAGTAAAAGTGACACCTATCAACCGCAGGACCTATTGGCTTTGCAGCAATGGACGGCGCAAGATCCCGGCCAGCGGCCGCTTTATCCCATAGAACAAGGCCGGGCGAATGTGGATTGGCTCAACCTGCCTCGCACGAATCGCACAGAATTACCGGATGCGCAGCAGCATCATAGCCATGCCAAAACTCAGGGCCTGGCCGCATTACGGCTGCCGGAAACTTCGCGTTGGCGACGGGCGCTCAATCAGGGCCAAGGGTTTACCAGCTGCGGCTGGATTTTTGATGCGGACACGGTATTCGATACCATCGGCATAATGGAGTGGGTGCGGCTGGCACCGGTCGAACGCGCCAAAGGCGTGGTCCGCATTGCGGAAGGCACATTGCTGATTAACCGCCAGGGGCAGGATCTTAATATCGAAACGCGCCCTGTCGCACCGCTGGATAGCCGCATTGAACTGATCCACAGCGAAAATGCTGACTGGAACGCCCTGCAATCTCAGCTGTTTAATATTCGTTTAAGTTAAGATCTTTACCGTTAGCATCATTTTATTTTCAGACTTACAACAGGTTATGTCATGACTCGCCGCAATTTACCCTTCATCGTTTTCTTCAATTTACTGGGCATTGCGCTGTTTCTGTCCTGGTTCCTGCCGGCTCATCACGGTTACTGGTTTACTGTGGACTCAGCGATTTTCTTTTTCTTCAACCGCCATCTGGCAACCGACCCCGGTTTTCTGCATTTGGTGGCGATCACCAATAATCGCGCCTTTGACGTGATTTCACTGATCGCCATGGGGCTGCTGTACCTGTATTTTTATCTCAAGCAGGATGCCGCCGGCCGCCGCCGTTTGCTGATCACCGGCGTTGTCATGTTGCTGACCGCCGTAGTGCTGAACCAGCTTGGGCACCTGTTGCCGGTGAAACACCCCAGCCCGTCGCTCAGCTTCGAGAATATCAACCGAGTCAGTACGCTGACCGGTATCCCCACCAAAGATGCCTCCAGCGACAGCTTCCCCGGCGACCACGGCATGATGCTGATGATTTTTACCTGTTTTATGCTGCGTTATTTTAACCGCCGAGCCTTTGCCGTGGCGCTGCTGATCACTCTGATTTTCTCGCTGCCGCGCGTGATGATTGGCGCTCACTGGTTCACCGATATCGCCGTCGGCTCCCTGTCTGTGGTGTTGGTTGGCGCCAGTTGGTGTCTGATGACCCCACTCAGCGACAGGCTGATTGACGGATTGAACCTGATGTTGCCCGGTAAACACCGCCCCGACCAGCCATAACAAATCGCTATGACCCCACAGGAGGCCCGCTCGCCTCCTGATTATTTCATCGCCGCTTTTTGTTTATTTCTACATCATTGCGTTAACGCTTTCGTCACCTGATTTCACGTAAAACCAACGCAACGGACAATCAGCATTTTTTATATGAAGTTTTACATTATGTTACATCACAAATTCATATAAAAAAGGACGGAAAAAGGCTCGCAATCCCTTATTCGTTGCGGTAACCTCGGATGCGTTTGTGCCTGGTTTACCCCGTTTCAGCATTAAATCCATGAAAAATGTGCGTTCCAGCACGTTTTCAGCGGTAAGCGATTGTCGGGGCAGCAGGTGCAGATTAGGCTCATTTCGTTTGGCATTTTTCAGGTAGCGACTTTCGTCGTTAAGGACTTCAAGGGAAAACAACAACAATGGTCAAATCTCAACCGTTTCTGAGATATTTTTTGCGGGTAGTACCTGCAATTGCCGCAGCGGTAATGCTCTCCGCATGCAGCTCGACTCACACTTCGAACTTGAATAACGCACAAACTGAGATGCATGCAGTTAATGACAAAAACGGTCTTTTACTGCAAGCCTCTCAGGATGAATTCGAAGCAATGGTCCGTAACGTTGACGTTAAGTCAAAAATTATGGATCAGTATGCAGACTGGAAAGGCGTTCGCTACCGTTTAGGCGGCGAAACCAAACGCGGCATTGATTGCTCGGCGTTTGTACAGCGCACCTTCCGCGAACAGTTTGGTATGGATTTACCGCGTTCTACCTATGAACAGGAAGACCTCGGCAAGAAAATCGTACGTACCAAACTGCGTCCTGGCGATCTGGTGCTGTTTCGCGCCGGCTCTACCGGGCGCCACGTCGGCATCTATTTAGGTAACGATCAGTTCGTTCATGCCTCTACCAGCAGCGGCGTGATGATTTCGAAATTGAGCGATAACTACTGGAATAAACGTTATCGCGAAGCCCGCAGAGTGCTGACCAGCAGCTGACGGCGCAAACTCCTGATTGTCCTGAATACCAAACGAGCAATAAAACGCTGCCTCCGGGCAGCGTTTTTTTTATCCGAAACGTTACTCTGATAAAAAACTCACCTATTATCATCAAACACACTAGTTAAACGTTTATCAGCGGATTAGCTTGCGTAAATAAACGATGAATAATGACTGTAACACCGCCATTGGGATATATTAGGCGATCACGTGATAACAAAAACAGATTGATACGCCGCGCTCAGGGGGCAAAGGTTTATGGGCTTGAAAAGGGCATTTGCACGCCATGTTTCGCACAGACGACGCAGCCTGGCTAAAAGCAGCATTGTAGCTCTGGTATTTTTTATCCTGTTTACAGGCATTACGCTCCTCCTGATTAATCACCAACGCACGCAATATCAACGCACGGTCGAACAACGCACGGAAAAATTCACCCTCGAAAATCTGGATAGTCTGACGGAAATCATGCAGCAACTGATGCCGTTGACGGAACGTCCCTGCGCTTCCAGCCAGCCGGATATTACCTATCAGGCGGCGTTTAATTCCGGAGTGCGTAGCTTTCTGCTGGTGAAAAACGGTTTTGCCTATTGCTCCTCGGCTACCGGCAGCATGATGCTGGCACTGAAAAATATTTATCCGGAAATCGATCCGCGCCAGACGCGGGATCTCAAATTGCAGCAGGGCACGCCACTTGTGCCGGGAAAACCCGCGGTAGCCGTCTGGTTACGTCACCCCGGAGAGGAAAACACCGGTGTATTGGCGACCCTGGATATCAACCTGATGCCGTATCTGCTGTTCGCTTCACGTGACGCCCGCACACCGGGCATTGCCATTATTCTGGGCGATCGCGCCCTGACCACCTTCAGCCCGAACCTGTTGCCGGTCGGCCAATTGCCGAACGACCAGGCCGACCGCTTAGCCATCCCCGGCACGCCGATGACGATTCTGTTTTATAACGAAACGCTGACGCCCAACGATATCCGCCTGACCCTGCTGGGCAGCCTGGTGCTGTCATTGATGATCGGCATCCTGTGCTACTACATGCTGTTGCTGCGCCAAAGCCCCGAGCGTGCGTTGATGCGCGGCATCAAACGCAATGAATTCTTTATCGAATACCAGCCGGTGTTTCATACCCGCAAAGATGCCGTCGCCGGGCTGGAAGCGTTGATCCGCTGGCAGCATCCGATTGAAGGGCGTATCCCACCAGACCTGTTTATCCCCTACGCCGAAAGCGAAGGACTGATTGTGCCGCTAACGCGCCACCTGTTTCGCCTGATTGCCGATGACGCGCCAAGGTTGGCGACGGTGTTGCCAAAAGGCGCCAAATTGGGGCTGAATATCTCCCCTTCCCATCTTAGTGCGCCATCCTTCCATCAGGACGTGTACGAACTGCTGGCGCAGCTGCCCGGCGACTACTTTACGCTGGTCTTTGAGATCACCGAGCGCGGCATGGTGGAAGAGGCCAACGCGTTGGCCGAGTTTGACTGGCTGCACCAGCAAGGCATTGAAATCGCCGTCGACGATTTCGGCACCGGCCACAGCGCGCTGATTTATCTGGAGCGCTTTACCATGGACTACCTGAAAATAGACCGTGGTTTCGTCAATACCATCGGCCAGGATACGGTTACCGCGCCGGTGCTGGACGCGGTGATCTCACTGGCTAAAAAGCTGAAAATGCAAACCGTGGCGGAAGGCGTGGAAACCGCAGAACAATTGCACTTCCTGCAGGAACGGGACGTTAACTTTATGCAGGGGTATTATTTCAGCAAGCCGTTGAGCATCGACAACTTCGTGACATTCTGCAATAGCCAGCAGGTCGTTGATTATCAGGCGCAAAAAGCCTGATCTTTACATTACTTCACCCTGCGGCGCGGCAGTGAATGCTATGCTGGCCGCAGACTTAACCGACTTATCAGCAGGAGCTTACCGTCAAGATGTCCGTGCGCGTTTTTGCTGCCCTGGTGCTCTCAGCACTGAGTTTTGGCCTGCAGGCCGAAACCCTCAATGAAAGCTACGCTTTCGCCCTGCTCGGTGAGCCGAAATACGCCACCGACTTCAGCCATTACGACTACGTCAATCCGGCCGCGCCGAAAGGCGGCGACGTGCGGTTGGCGGCGATCGGCACTTACGATAACTTTAACCGTTACGCCTCGCGCGGCGTGGCCGGCGAACGCACCGACGCGCTGTACGACTCGCTGTTCACCACCTCGGACGACGAAATAGGCAGTTATTACCCGCTGATTGCCGAATCCGCCCGCTTCCCGGCCGATATGCGCTGGGTAGAGCTGGATATTAACGCCCGCGCCCGCTTCCACGATGGCAGCCCTATCACCGCCGCCGACGTAGCGTTCACCTTTAACAAGTTTATGACCGAAGGCGTGCCGCAGTTTCGCGTGGCGTACAAAGGCATTAAGGTAAAGGCCATCTCCCGCCTGACGGTGCGCATCGAGTTCCCGCAGCCGGATAAAGACAAACTGCTTGGGCTGTTCGGGTTGCCGGTGCTGCCGGAGAGTTTCTGGAAAGATCATAAGCTGAACGAGCCGCTGGCCGCGCCGCCGCTTGGCAGCGGCCCGTATAAAGTCGGCAGTTACCGCCTCGGCCAATATATTACCTATCAACGGGTACGCGACTACTGGGCGGCCAACCTGCCGGTCAACCGCGGCCGCTTCAACTTCGACAGCCTCCGCTACGACTACTATCTGGATGACAAAGTGGCGCTGGAGGCCTTCAAGGCCGGTGCCTACGACTTCCGCATTGAAGGTTCGCCCAAAAGCTGGGCCACCCAATATCAGGGCGGCAACTTCGCCCGCAACTATATAGTCAAACAGGATGAAACCAACCAGTCGGCGCAAAATACCCGCTGGATGGCATTCAATATGAAACGTCCTCTGTTTGCCGATCGGCGCGTGCGCGAGGCGATCACGCTGGCCTTCGATTTCGACTGGATGAACAAGGCGCTGTATTACAACGCTTATCAACGTACCAACAGCTATTTCCAGAATACCCCCTACGCCGCCAGCGGCTACCCGGATGCTGCCGAACTGGCGCTGCTGGCGCCACTGAAGGACAAGGTGCCACCGGAAGTGTTCACCAGCATCTACCAGCCGCCCTCCTCCGACGGCAGCGGCAGCGATCGCCAGAACCTGCTGAAAGCCACTCAGTTGCTTAAGCAGGCCGGTTGGGAAGTGAAAAACCAGCAACTGGTGAACAGCAAAACCGGCAAGCCCTTTACCTTCGAGCTGATGCTGCTGAGCGGCAGCAACTTCCAGTACGTCTTGCCATTCCAGCACAACCTCAAACGGCTGGGGATCGAGATGCAGATCCGTGAAATTGACGTCACTCAATTCACCAAACGCATGCGTGACGGCGATTTCGACATGATGCCGACGGTCTATCTGGCAATGCCATTCCCGAGTTCTTCGCTCCAGACGATCTGGGACTCCGAATACATCAATTCCAGCTGGAATACTCCCCGCGTCACCGATCCGGCCGTCGACAGCCTGGTGCGCAACATCCTGCGGCATCAGGGCGACGAAAAAGCCCTGCTGCCGCTGGGCCGTGCGCTGGATAGAGTGCTGACCTGGAATAGGTTCATGCTGCCGATGTGGTATTCCAACCACGATCGCTATGCCTACTGGGACAAGTTCTCCACGCCTGCGATCCGTCCGGCTTACGTTATTGGCTTCGACAACTGGTGGTTTGACGTCAACAAGGCGGCACGTTTGCCGGCCCAACAACAATAAGGGGTCGGCGATGGCGGCTTATCTGATTCGCAGACTGTTGCTGATTATCCCCACCCTGTGGGCGATCATCACCATTAACTTTTTCATCGTGCAGATCGCGCCCGGCGGCCCGGTCGATCAGGCAATTGCCAACATCGAGATGGGCCAGAGCAGCGGGTTCGGCGGCGGTGGCGCAGGTGAAGGCCTGGGGCACGCGCGGATCGGCGTCGGCAGCGCGACGGATAGCCAGTACCGGGGTTCGCGCGGGCTGGATCCGGAAGTGATTGCCGAAATCACCAAACGCTATGGTTTCGACAAACCGCTGCATGAGCGCTATTTCACCATGCTGTGGAATTACATGCGTCTCGACTTTGGCGACAGTCTGTTCCGCGGTGCGTCGGTGATGCAACTGGTGGGCCATAGCCTGCCGGTTTCCATCACCCTGGGCCTGTGGAGCACGCTGATTATCTATCTGGTGTCGATCCCGCTCGGTATTCGCAAAGCGGTGCATAACGGCAGCGCCTTCGATACCTGGAGCAGCACCCTGATTATCATCGGCTACGCCATTCCGGCCTTCCTGTTCGCCATTTTGATGATCGTGCTGTTCGCCGGCGGCAGCTATCTGGATTGGTTCCCGTTGCGCGGCCTGGTCTCCAGTAATTTCGATAGCCTGTCGTGGTACGGCAAAATTGCCGATTATCTCTGGCACATCACGCTACCGGTGCTGGCGACGGTGATTGGCGGTTTCGCTACCCTGACCATGCTGACCAAAAATTCGTTCCTTGACGAGATCCGCAAGCAATACGTAGTGACCGCGCGCGCCAAGGGACTGGACGAGAACAAGATCCTTTATCGTCACGTATTTCGCAATGCCATGCTGCTGGTGATCGCCGGCTTCCCAGCTACTTTCGTCAGCATGTTTTTCACCGGTTCACTGCTGATTGAAGTGATGTTCTCGCTTAATGGGCTGGGGCTGCTGGGGTATGATGCCACCCTGCAGCGCGACTACCCGGTGATGTTCGGCACGCTGTATATTTTTACCCTGATTGGCCTGCTGTTGAATATCCTCAGCGATATCACCTATACCCTGGTCGATCCGCGCATTGATTTCGAGGCCCGCCAATGAGCCGCTTAAGCCCGATCAACCAGGCGCGCTGGGCGCGTTTTCGCAGCAATCGCCGCGGTTACTGGTCGCTGTGGATTTTCCTGGTGTTGTTTATTCTCAGCCTGGCCGCCAATCTGATTGCCAACGACCGGCCATTGCTGGTGCGCTACGAGGGCCGCCTGTACCTGCCGTTCATGATAAATTACAGCGAGACCACCTTTGGTGGTGAGCTGAATACCGCCACCGATTACCAGGATCCGTTCGTAAAGCAGCAGATCGACCGTCACGGCTGGGCGGTTTGGCCACCGATTCGCTTTAGTTACGACACCATCAACTTCGCCACGGAAGTGCCCTTCCCCTCAGCCCCCTCGCGCCATAACCTGTTAGGCACCGACGGCAACGGCAGCGACGTGCTGGCCCGAGTGCTGTATGGCTTCCGCATTTCAATGCTGTTCGGGTTGGCGCTGACGCTGTTTTCCAGCGTAATTGGCGTTTGCGTCGGCGCGATGCAAGGGTATTACGGCGGCCGTTTTGACCTGTGGGGCCAACGCTTTATCGAAGTGTGGTCGGGCATGCCGACGCTGTTTCTGATCATTTTACTGTCGAGTATCGTACAGCCCAATTTCTGGTGGCTGCTCGGCATCACCATTTTGTTTGGCTGGATGAGCCTGGTAGGCGTGGTGCGCGCCGAGTTTCTGCGCACCCGCAATTATGATTACATTCGCGCTGCACGCGCGATGGGGGTGCCGGATCGGGTCATTATGTACCGACATATGCTGCCCAATGCGATGGTGGCGATGCTGACCTTTTTACCCTTTATCCTCTGTGGTTCCATCACCACACTGACCTCTCTCGATTTCCTGGGCTTCGGCCTGCCGATCGGCTCTCCGTCGCTCGGTGAACTGTTGCTGCAGGGCAAGAACAACCTGCAAGCCCCGTGGCTCGGCATCACTGCGTTCCTGGTGTTGGCGGTGCTGCTGTCTTTACTCATTTTTATCGGCGAAGCCATACGCGACGCCTTTGACCCCAGCAAGGCGCATTGATATGGCTAGCACTCCACTGCTTTCAATTCAGGATCTCAGCGTCGCTTTCCGTCAGGGAGAGCAACTGAATCAGGTGGTCAACGGCATGTCGTTGCAGATAGAAAAAGCGGAAACGCTGGCCTTGGTGGGTGAGTCCGGCTCGGGTAAAAGCGTGACCGCGCTGTCGGTATTGCGCCTGCTGCCTTCGCCGCCGGTGGTCTATACCGGTGGGGATATCCGGTTCAACGGAAGTTCGTTGCTGCATGCGCCGGAAGCCGAATTGCGCAAAGTGCGCGGCAACCAGATTTCGATGATTTTTCAGGAACCTATGGTGTCGCTCAATCCATTGCACACCATTGAGAAACAGTTGGCGGAAGTGTTGGCCCTGCACCGTGGCATGCGGCGCGACGTAGCGCGCGGGGAGATTATTCAATGCCTGGATCGCGTCGGCATTCGCAACGCCAAAGGCCGGTTGAAAGACTATCCGCATCAGCTCTCCGGCGGCGAACGCCAGCGGGTCATGATCGCCATGGCAGTATTGACCCAGCCCAAACTGCTGATTGCCGACGAACCGACCACCGCGCTCGATGTGACCATTCAGGCGCAGATCCTGCTGCTGCTGAAGGAACTCAAGCAAGAAATGGGCATGGGGCTGCTGTTTATCACTCATAACCTGAATATCGTCCGTCGCCTGGCAGACAATGTGGCGGTGATGCGCAACGGCCAGTGTGTAGAACAGAACAGCCGGGCAGGCCTGTTCAGCCAACCGCAACATCCCTATACCCGGCAACTGCTGGCAGCAGAGAATGTCGGCGATCCTCTGCCGTTGCCGGCGGACGCGGCACCGCTGCTGAAAGTGGAAAATTTGCAGGTCAGCTTCCCGATCAAGCGCGGCTTGTTGCGCCGCACGGTTGACCATCATTACGCGCTGAAGGGACTGAGTTTTGAGCTGAAGGCTGGAGAAAGCGTTGGATTGGTGGGGGAGTCAGGGTCGGGTAAAAGTACTACCGGGCTGGCACTGCTGCGCTTGTTGACCGCCAGTGGCACCATCTGGTTTAACGGCCAACCGCTGCACCAGTTCAGCCTGAAGCAGATGCTGCCGTACCGCAGCCGGATACAAATCGTGTTTCAGGATCCCTACTCTGCGCTGAATCCACGGCTGAGCGTGCTGCAAATTATCGCCGAGGGGCTTGAGGTTCATCAAAAATTGAGCGCCGAACAGCGCGAACAAAGGGTGATTGACGCTTTACAGGAGGTGGGGTTGGATCCCGCCTTGCGCCACCGCTACCCTACCGAGTTTTCCGGTGGCCAGCGCCAGCGTATCGCCATCGCGCGGGCGCTGATTCTGCAACCGCAGCTGCTGATTCTGGATGAGCCGACCTCCTCGCTGGATAAATCGGTGCAGGCGCAAATCCTGACGCTACTGAAGTCGCTGCAACAACGCCACCGGCTGGCTTATCTGTTTATCAGCCATGATTTGCAGGTGGTGCGCTCGCTGTGCCATCAGGTAATCGTACTGCGACAAGGGGAAGTGGTTGAACAGGGTGACTGCCAGACGATCTTTAACTCGCCAGCCGCCGCTTATACGCAGCAGCTGTTACAGTTGGCAGACTAGTAGCGGGCTCAGAAAGGGTATTGTGCGCTCAGTGGCTCGGCGATGGCGGCACCTACGTTTTTTAACCGACATAAGGTGGCGCTTTCATCGCAGCGGTGCACAAACAGGCAAGCTTCCCCTTCCCACTCCACGATGGCGCAATCGACCTGAATCTCCTGCAAAGACAGCTTGAGCTGTTGCATCACCTGCCAGGCGTCCCCTCCTTCATGGCTGAGCAGTTTCAGGCCAATCAGGTTGTTATCCTCGTCTATCCCGCTAAGCGGAATCGGTTCAACCTTGACGCCGGTAAAACCTGATAGCCAACGATAACTTTGCGGCAAGCGATGCACTACCGAAAGTTGGATACTATCCACATGAAATCCCTAGTTTGAAAAGTGAAACAGTTTTTACCTGACAGGGTAACTAAGTTATAGCCGTTGAGAACCGACTCCGCTGCGCACATATGTTATTTAAATGTAAAATATGTGACAACCTGTTAACCAGCCCCTGCGCTTGCTGATGTCGTGCTGTTTTGGTGCTCCGCGCAATGTCATTTCACGCCATTTTGCGACTCAGCTCGCATTTTTGCGTTATATGTAACCCTTTCCCGTTGTGATCTCAACTCTTTTTTCTTGCAATACGGTTACTTTTTACCCTTCATAATTTTACATTGAAGAAACATTTAACTTCGACAATCGACGACTAAAAACAAATTAACTCATTGATTTAAAATAATCATAAAACAAATTACGGACCCTGTTCAGGCAAAGATAATACGGTGAAGCCCTATAATTACCTGAGTATCCCCTGCGCTTTTTTTAACAAAAAGCACACAGACTGCTCGCCGCCTATTTAATTAGCGCACTTATATTTAGCAACAAAATTCACGTTGTCAGAAGGATGGCCGACAGGTTCGGAAAAATGGCATAACAAAGGCTCAGCGCTAAGCCGGCCTTTGTTATGCAGGATAAAATCGCAGGAGGATCAGGCTACGTTATTGCGTGGACGGCTGGCATACAAATAGAACAGCACCGCTACGATGCTGCACAGCGCCATGGAGGAGACCATAGGCCAGGCGCTCTTGCCTGGTGCCATCGACAGTACCGCTCCCACCAGAGCACCGATGCTGAAGCGCAGCGTACCGGCCAGCGAGGACGCCGTACCCGCCATATGCGGGAAATCATCCAGGATCACTGCCATTGCGTTGGACGAAATCATGGCGATACAGCCCAGATAAACCGCCACGCCGAGTACCAGTGCCCAGAACCCCAGGCCAATGGCGCTTACCGCCAGCAGCCACAGCCCCATCGCCAACTGAACCAGCAGCCCCAGGCGGAACATGTTGATCGCTCCTCGCCGGCGAACGTTGCGGCTGTTGATCAGGGTTGTCAGGAACAAAAACACGATATTCAACGCAAAGTAGTAACCAAAATGCTGCGGAGAAACGTTATTCAATTCGATGTAAACGAACGGCCCGGCGCTGAGGAACGAGAACATGCCGGCAAACGAGAAGGCGCTGGCCAACATATAGCTCAGCACGCGCTTGTGGCGGAACAGCGAAGCGAAATTGCCCAAGGTAGTGCGCAGATGGAATTTCTGCCGCCGCTCTTTCGGCAGCGTCTCTTTAATAAAGAACGCGACCAGCAGCGAACCGATCAGCGCCGCTGCGCCCATGGTCCAGAAAATCGCATGCCAACTGAACCACAGCAGCAGCGCACCGCCGATCATCGGCGCCAGCAAGGGCGCGATGGTCATCACCAGGATGACAAACGACATCATGCGCGAAAACTCGTCCTTGGTGAACATATCGCGCATCAGGGCATTAATCACCACGCTGGCCGCCGCAGCCGACAGGCCGTGCAGGAAACGCAGGTTGATCAATTGCTCGATCGACTGCGCCATGGCGCAGGCGCCGCCGGCGATGGCGAAGATCAGCGTCCCCCAGAGGATCACCGGTTTGCGCCCTATGCTGTCCGACATCGGCCCATAGAATAGCTGCCCCAGGGCAAAACCGAGCATATAGGCGCTGAGCGTCATCTGCACGCTACCCGACTCGACGCCGAACTGCTTGGCTATCACCGGCATACTGGGCAGATACATGTCGATAGCCAGTGGCATCAGCATGGAAAGCAGGCCCAGAATAAAAATCAAACCGAGGTGAGATGACCGGTTCTGTTGCACGTTCAACGACTCCTTAATCAGCCGCAGCCATTAGTCCTGCAAATGTGGCGCGCCCACGCTGGCGATTTCTTCTTCAGTCAGCGGACGATATTCGCCCGGAGCCAAATCTTCATCCATCACGATGGCGCCAATCCGCTCGCGGTGCAGCTCAATAACCCGGTTGCCGACCGCCGCGAACATGCGTTTCACCTGATGGTAACGCCCTTCGCTGATGGTCAGACGCACCAGAGTGTCTTCAATTTTTTCCAGCTGCGCCGGACGGGTCAGATCTTTCTCATTATGCAACTGCACGCCTTCGGCAAACTGCTGCGCCGTATCTTCCGCCAACGGATGCTCCAGCGTGACCAGATAGGTTTTCTCACAATGATGTTTCGGTGAGGTAACGCGGTGCGACCACTGCCCGTCGTCAGTCATCAGTACCAGGCCAGTGGTGTCGATATCCAACCGACCGGCGGCATGCAGTTTATAAGCGACCGGCTCATCGAGGAAATACAGCACCGTCGGGTGATCGGGATCGTCCGTAGAGCAAACGTAACCCTGAGGTTTGTTGAGCATAAAATAACGTGGGCCGCTCAGCTGTTGCAGCGGGTTGCCGTCAAACGCCACCTCCTGCTCCGGGGTCAGTTTGACAGCCCCGCTCTTCACCACTTCACCGTCCACGGTGACGCGCTTTGCCCGAAGTTCACGCGCTACCAGCGCGCGGCTAACACCTAACTGCTGAGATAAAAACTTGTCCAGTCGCATTGAATCTGCTTTGCCTGTCGTTGTTATGATCGCATTGATCGTATTGCTAAAATATGACGCCCGCCGTTGCACCAGGTGCAACAGGGCAGGTTCGGAGAGGGGGAAACAGCGATTACTGTCACAGGAGTATAGCGGCGGAAACGGCCCCCTGACAGAGGTAATTTCCACGCTTCTCGCACCGCATGCGCTCAGAAGGCATAATAATAGAAATTTTTTAGCCGCCAGAGGAGTAAAATGTCACTGTTTCTGTGGGATCAAAGGTTGCAAAACCTGTTCCCGGCGGCCCATTTCAACCAACGGCGTTAATTCATGGCCTTTACTCTACGCCCCTACCAAGTGGAAGCGGTCGAAGCCACCATCAAACATTTCCGCCAGCATTCGCAACCGGCAGTGATTGTGCTGCCGACCGGAGCAGGCAAAAGCCTGGTGATCGCCGAACTGGCGAAGCGTGCGCGCGGCCGGGTATTGGTGCTGGCCCACGTGAAGGAGCTGGTAGCGCAAAACCACGCCAAATACTGCGCCTATGGGCTGGAGGCGGATATCTTCGCCGCCGGGCTGCAGCAAAAAGACAGCGCCGGCAAAGTGGTGTTCGGCAGCGTACAGTCCGTGGCGCGTAATCTGCCGCTGTTCGACGGCGCATTTTCCCTGCTGATTATCGACGAGTGCCACCGCATCAGCGACGACGATGACAGCCAGTATCAGCAAATTATTCAGCACCTGCAAAAATCCAACCCGCAGCTACGGTTGTTGGGACTGACCGCCACGCCTTATCGGCTGGGCAAGGGCTGGATTTATCAGTATCACTACCACGGCTTTACCCGCGGCGATGCCGGCAGCCTGTTTCGCGACTGCATTTATGAACTGCCGCTGCGCTACATGATCAAGAACGGCTTTCTGGTGCCGCCGGAACGGCTCGACATGCCGATTGTGCAGTACGATTTCAGCCGCCTGGAGGCCCGAAGCAACGGCCTGTTCAGTGAGGTAGATCTCAACCGCGAGCTGAAACAGCAAAATCGCATCACGCCGCATATCATCAGCCAGATCGTCGAATATGCCGAAACGCGCAAAGGGGTGATGATTTTCGCCTCCACCGTTGAGCATGCTCGTGAGATCCACGGCCTGCTGCCGGCCGGTGAGGCCGCACTGGTCAGCGCCGAAACGCCGGCCGCCGAGCGGGATGCGTTGATTGAGGCGTTCAAACAACAGCGGCTGCGCTATCTGGTCAACGTGGCGGTGCTGACCACCGGCTTTGACGCGCCGCATGTCGATCTGATCGCCATTCTGCGCCCCACCGAATCCGTCAGCCTTTATCAGCAAATCGTCGGCCGTGGGCTGCGGCTGGCTCCCGGCAAAGAGGATTGCCTGATCCTCGATTACGCCGGCAATCCGCATGACCTGTTTACGCCGGAGGTGGGCGTCAGCAAACCGCACAGCGACAGCCAGCCGGTACAGGTATTTTGCCCCGGCTGCGGCTTCGCCAACCTGTTCTGGGGAAAATGCACCGAAAACGGCGACATCATCGAGCACTACGGCCGCCGCTGCCAGGGCTGGCTGGAAGACGATGACGGCCATCGTGAACAGTGCGACTACCGCTTTCGTTTCAAGAGTTGCCCACACTGCGGTGCAGAAAACGACATTGCCGCACGCCGCTGCCACCAGTGCCAGGAAGTGCTGGTCGATCCCGATGATATGCTGAAAGCGGCGCTGAAACTGAAAGACGCGCTGGTTCTGCGCTGCGGCGGCATGGAGCTGCAAAACGGGCGCGATGAAAAAGGCGAATGGCTGAAAGCCACTTATTACGACGAAGACGGTACCAGCACCAGCGAACGTTTTCGCCTGCAAACGCCGGCACAGCGCAAAGCCTTCGAGATGCTGTTCCTGCGACCGCATCAACGCGCGCCGGGGGTGCCGTTCAGTTGGCAAACCGCCGCCGACGTGCTGGCCCAGCAGGCACTGTTGCGTCATCCGGATTTTGTCGTGGCGCGCAAACGCGGGCAATTCTGGCAGGTGCGAGAAAAAGTGTTCGATTATCAAGGCCGCTTCCGCCGTGCCAACGAGCTGTATTGATGCCCGCATCGCACAGATTCGGGAGGTTTCCATTGCCCTGTCGACGGCTTTCCGTTAAAATGCCGCCCGCTTTAGCTGGGTTCGCCCGGTGCTGAAGTGGGTTATACCCTATGAATTTCAAGTTGCGGTTAGGCACCCAGCTTACTCATCCTCTGGAGCTTACTTAGGTAAGTGACTGGGGTGAGTTAGTGCAGGTAACAACGCTGCGGCTTGAAAGGCAACGGGGAAATCGAACCTGTTACTGGGTCGCCTTAACAGGGTAAATTTTCTTTTAAGAGAAAAAACAATGTTCACTATCAATGTAGAAGTACGTAAAGACCAGGGTAAGGGTGCGAGCCGCCGCCTGCGTGTTGCCAACAAATTCCCAGCTATCGTTTACGGTGGCGAAGAAGCTCCAGTTTCCATCGAACTGGACCATGATTCTGTAAAGAACATGGAAGTTAAACCAGAATTCTACAGCGAAGCAGTAACTCTGGTTATCGACGGTAAAGAAACCAAAGTTAAAGTTCAGGCTGTACAGCGTCACCCGTTCAAGCCGAAACTGGCTCACATCGACTTCCGTCGCGTTTAATCGCAACGAATTCGAACCTTTCGGGACGCCGAAGTAGAAAACGCCGCAATTGCGGCGTTTTTTATTGTCCGCCATTCGGCGCGATTACTTGTTGCCACCGTTCAAACGGCGTTGCAACTGGTCGCGCAAATTCGGCGGCGTACCTTTAATGGTCAACGTATCCGTTGCCGCATCCCAAAACACTCGCTCACCCAGCAGCATGGCGTCAAAGTTCATGCTAATACCGCCGCCGCTGCCGGCGAACTTGGTCAACTGGCGCAAAGTCCCACGATCGGCCGGGAAGCTGTCTTCCAGTTGATAGCCCTGTTCGCTGGAAAATTGCAGGAAATCTTTCTCGCCCACCGGCGCGATCTCTTTCGACAACTCCTGCAGCTCGATTTCCTCGCCGGCCTGCAGCTGTTCGTTGCAATAGCTGTAAACCTGCTGGCGCACCGACTGGCGCTCATTTTTATCCAACTGAGCGTCGGCGCAATAGTCGTCAACCGCCTGCAGCAACCCCCGGTTCTGCGCTTTGGTGTCCAGCCCTTCGGCCGCCGCCAGGAAATCCATAAAGAAATCGGACACCTTGCGGCCCACCCGGCCTTTCAGGAAGGTCAGGTAACGAGTGGACTCCGGGTTGGTTTCCCACTCGGTCAGATCGATGCGCGCCACGATATCGGCGTGGTTGATGTCCAGATAATGAGTGGTGTTGATATCCAGCTCTTCGTTAACGCGCGAACTGTTGCGGCTGTTGAGCACCGCGATCAGCAAATACTCTGTCGATAGGTAGCGATACTGGCCAAAAAGCACCACGCCGCCTTCGGCAAACGGGTACTTGCCCAGTTCATCACGCAGACGGCCTGTCGCCGCACGGCTGAAGGCCAGAAAGTCCTTATCGTCCTTACGGCAGGTGCGCAGCGCATCCGCCAGCTCACTGCCTTCATTGAACAGGCCATAAGCCTTGCTCTTGGCACTGTAGACACGATGCAGCTCCTCCATCATCTCTTCCACCGCCGCATTGGTGGGAAGCAGAGAGTCGCGCAGCACCACGTCCAGCGTTTGTTCATCGCGTTTTACCAACTGGTGCAGAGCGATCTGGTCGATATCCAGACTCATGATAAATCCTCCTGTTCTTTGAGCGCGTATTCAAGCACTGAAGGCTTCGCCCTGCAACTGTAAAGCAGGATCGGCAAACGATCGTTACCTTAACGCCTACCACGCTATAAAAGAGCGGAAAATCACGGCTCTATACGGTAAGATATGGGACTTTGTCAGGCTTTGAGCGCAATTTTTATGCCACAATCATCCCGTTACAGTGACGAACACGTTGAACAACTGCTCTCTGAGCTGGTCAATGTTTTGGAAAAACACCATACTCCCACCGATCTTTCTCTGATGGTGCTGGGCAACATGGTAACTAATCTGATCAACACCAGCGTTGCTCCCGCGCAGCGGAAGACGTTGGCGAGATCGTTTGCAGAAGCTCTGCAAGCTTCTATTCGTGAAGACAAAGCGCATTAATAATTACTTATGGTGACAAACCGTCAGCGTTATCGTGAAAAAGTCTCCCAGATGATTAGCTGGGGGCACTGGTTCGCCTTATTCAATATTCTGCTCGCCCTCGGGCTGGGTAGCCGCTACCTGTTTGTCACCGACTGGCCCTCCTCCCTGTTGGGCCGGGTTTATGCCCTGGTCAGCTTGCTGGGGCATTTCAGCTTTATCGTTTTCGCCGGCTACCTGCTGGTGATATTCCCGCTCACCTTTGTGGTGATGTCGCAGCGGCTGCTGCGGTTTATTTCTGCCGCGCTGGCCACTACAGGGCTAACACTGTTGCTGGTAGACAGCGAAGTGTTCACGCATTTCCACCTTCATCTTAACCCGGTGGTGTGGGAGCTGGTGGTTAATCCGGATCAAAGCGAGCTGGCGCGCGACTGGCAGCTTATGTTCATCTGCGTGCCGGTCATCTTCCTGGTTGAGATGCTGTTCGGCACCTGGAGCTGGCAAAAACTTCGCAGTCTGAACCGCCAACATTTTGGCAAGCCGCTGGCCGTGCTTTTTATCAGCACCTTTTTTGCCTCGCACCTGATTTATATCTGGGCCGATGCCAATTTCTATCGCCCGATCACCATGCAGCGAGCCAACCTGCCGCTTTCCTACCCGATGACAGCGCGTAAATTCCTTGAGAAACACGGCCTGCTCGATCCGCAAGAGTACGAGCGCCGTCTGGTGCAACAGGGCAATCCGGAGGCCGTAGCGGTGGAATACCCGCTCAACGATCTCAGCTACAGCGACAAAGGCAGCGGTTATAACCTGCTGATGATTGTCGTGGATGGCGTTCGCGCCCAGGATATGACAAAGGATATGCCTGCCCTCGCCCGCTTCGCGCAGGAAAACGTTCGCTTCAGCGATCACTACAGTTCGGGCAATCATGCGGATACCGGCTTGTTTGGCCTGTTTTACGGTATTTCACCGACCTATCTGGACAGCATTCTCGCCGCGCGCAAACCTTCAGCCCTGGTGAACGCGCTCAGCGCCCAAGGTTATCAATTTGGCCTGTTCTCGTCAGACGGCTTTAATGCCAGCCTGTACCGTCAGGCGCTCTTGACCGACTTCTCGCTGCCGGCACCAGCCAGGCAAAACGATGCGGTAACCACACAGCAATGGCAGCGTTGGCTGAACGATCAGAACAACAAGGCTCCGTGGTTCTCCTATATCAATTTCCGTGGCGCTGAACCTGCGGCCAATGAAAAAACGCCGGCCCCTGCCGACTTTATTCAACGTTACCGCGCCGGCGCACAGGAAGTGGATACGCAGATTGCCGAAGTGCTCGACACGCTGAAAGCGCGTGGCGTTCTGGATAAGACAGTGGTGGTGATTACCGCAGAGCACGGTGTTGAATTTAATGATACCGGTAAAGGCTACTGGGGCGCGGGCAGCAGTTACAACCAACAACAGTTGCAGGTGCCGCTGGTTATCCACTGGCCGGGTACGCCGGCCCAGGCGATCAATAAGCTGACCGGCCATAACGATGTGATGCGCACGCTGATGCAGCGTTTACTGCACGTTAAAACGGCTCCTAATGACTACTCGCAAGGTGAAGACCTGTTTACCGCGCAGCGCAGGAATAACTGGATCGCCACCGGTGATAACAACCTGTTGATCATCACTACGCCAACACAAACCATGGTGCTGGACGGCAATGGCACTTATCGGGCGTACGACAAAAACGACAAAGAAATAAAAGACGAGAAACCGCAGCTTACCCTGCTGTTGCAGGTGCTGACTGACGTTAAACGCTTCATTGCCAACTAACTGCTTAAAATACAAGCAATCAGGCGCTGCCGCTCTTGCATTGATTTTGGTTAAGGGTAGTATAATTTCCCATAGCGTCGGCATGTAGCGCAGCTTGGTAGCGCACCGTCATGGGGTGTCGGGGGTCGGAGGTTCGAATCCTCTCATGCCGACCAAAAATCCCTAGAAAAACCAACCCATTTGTGGTTGGTTTTTTTATGTCTGCACTACCCGCCTGCTATACTGTATAAAATCCTAGCCCCCTCTTGCCAACACCCAAACACCGAGTCAAAATGCTGTATATTAAATCAGTAAGTCAGGTAAGCCATGTTTGTAGAATTAGTGTTTGACAAGCGCAATGTTGCCGGGCTGCCTAACGCAGCCGAAATTATTCGGACAGAGCTTGAGAAAAGAGTCCACGACTTATTCCCGGATGCCGAGGTGCGTGTAAAACCGATGCAAGCCAACGGTCTGAATTCGGACGCCAGCAAAAGCGATCGCGAGAAACTGAACCGTATGCTGGAAGAGATGTTTGAAGAGTCTGAGCAGTGGCTGGTAAACGAGATTTGATAGCGCCTGTAGGCCACAGTTCCCGAACCACGCCACTTAATGAATATTCAGATAAAAGAAAAAGCCCCAGCATTTCTGCTGGGGCCTCTTTTATGGTGCCGGCTACCGGAATCGAACTGGTGACCTACTGATTACAAGTCAGTTGCTCTACCAACTGAGCTAAGCCGGCTTAATTTGGCGGAAGGACAGAGATTCGAACTCTGGGAGCTGTTACACTCGACGGTTTTCAAGACCGTTGCCTTAAACCACTCGGCCATCCTTCCAATGGGCGCAGATATTAGCGATACCGTTATGAAATGTCTACTGTTTCATGCAAAAAAATGCAGTAAAAAGCGCATTTGCTTAAACTTCATGCGGCTGGCGGTTAAAAAATGAAAAACCCCGCCAAAGCGAGGTTTTATTGTTCAGCGCAGTAAGGCTTATTTAGGCTGAGAGTCGTAGTCTGAACAGGTTTGATATCCCTTGTTCATCACATGACCGGTGTCGCTGTAACTGACAAAATAAGTTTGCACTTTACCGTCGCGCGGCGCTACCGCATAAGTGTCGCAAGTCCCCTGCGCATTAACCAGCGTTGCAGAGGTTGACGGTGGGCCGGCAATTGCCCGTACCTGCTGTTTAGTCATCCCTACCTTTACATCGCTTACCACAGGTTCCTTCACATAACTGGCGGCCCTGTCATAAGCGGTACAGCCGGCAAGAATGGAAAATGTCGCTGCGGTGCAAACGGCTAAAACCAGCTTATTAGTCATGGTTTGTCCTCTTGTCGTACATTTGTTGTTCTCTAAGTGTAGAAGAGGAAAGGCTTTTCTACAAATTTCACTTTGTCGATAGGTGCGGTTCACTCCGCCGTACCATCACAAACCACAGCAGATCGCACAGCAAAAAGGCCAACAGACTAACGCCCATTACCGGTAAACAGGCCCCCAGTAGCAGCGTGAGGCCGACAATCAGCAACAGCGGTCCTTTGGGCGTTCTGCGCAGCAGCATAAAGGGTGAGCGCAGCAGTTTACGCGCTGCCCGTGTGGGCCGGCCGCGCCACCACATCAAATACCCCATCAATACCATCGCCACCAGCCCGGCGGCGAAAGCCACCAACACCAGCTCATTTGCCAGACCGAACAAGATACCCATATGCAGATCGATGCCCCAACGCGTCAACTTTGCCGCCAGCGGGTATTGTTCGAATCTGACCAGATCAACGATTGCCATCGTCGCGGGATCGATTGCCACGGCGTCAACCTGCGTCGGCCAGCTGCGATCGATCTCCATCACCGCCCAGGCTTGGCCTGCGGAGGCCGGTTGCTTGATTTCAACCCTGGCAGCATCAATGCCTGCCCCACGCGCGACTGCCAGCGCTTTGTCATACATGGCACGGTCCTGAGGCGGCTCAGCCATTGGCATGTGCATCATGTGGCCACGGTGTTCGGCATGCTCGTCAGCAGGCTGCTCACTCTGCCCGCCAAGTGCCATAGACAACGAAGGTGTCGCCCAACCCAGTTGCTGACGCAGCACGCCGATATTCTCACCGGCCCACTGTGACCAGGTCAGCCCGGTGGCGGAAAAGAACAACAGGCCGATGAGCAGCAACAGGCCGCTTTTCTCATGTAACCAACGTAAACCTTTGCGCCTATACCGCGTTTCCTTGTTCTTGCGCTTGCGCGCGCCCCAGAGGATCAAACCGCCCAGAGCAGCAATCCACAGCCAGGAAGCGGCCAGTTCACTATAATTGCGGCCAAAATCCCCCAGCAACAAACTGCGATGAAATTGATCCAACCAGGTGCGCAGCGGTAATATGCCACTGGTGCCATAAACCGTCATCGCGCCATGCGTTTGCGCCGTAACCGGATCAACAAACACCGCCAGCCGTTCCGAGGCCTGTAATCCCGCAACGTTAAACAACACACGAGTATTTTCGCCTTCGCCAGGTGACGGCCTTACTGCCGAAAGCGAAGCCTGTCGCGGTGCTAGCGCCTGGGCGGCGGTTATCTGCCTTTCTAACGGCAGTGTCGGCCCGGTGCTGTCGTTAAACAACTGCTGGGCATACAGGCGGGATTCAATTTGCGGCGTCAATGCGTAAAATATTCCGCTTAATGCGGCAATAAGTAAAAATGGCCCTACAAAAAGACCAATATAGAAATGAATCCGCATCATCAACGGAATAAACCAACTGCGGGTAGTTACCTGCTGATTAATATTCTGCGCAGCAGTAGGCAACGCAGAGGTGCGTTCAGACATAAGGGTTATCCGTGCTTAAATGGAATAATTCGAAATCTACCCGAATTATTTTCATTTAACAAACAGATTTCTTCGCTGTTTAGCTTAATTCTCATTAATGTTACAATGCAGGCACAATTACCGTCATCATCATTCATTTACCCTCTGGCTCTGGAATACATTCCTGGTGAAATTGTCCACTCAACATATGCGCGCACTAGCCTGGCTGGGCTTGTTCGCTATGTTGATGATTTTCATCGCACCGTCAATCTCCTCGCATATCTCAAAAAATAATAGTAATAACAAAGAGATGATCATGAACATGCCGATGGGCGGCGAGCATGACGAACATATGGCGATGATGAGCCATATGCCTGAAGAGAGCCCGCCTGCGGGCCACGACATGGCGGATATGGCCTCTGGCGCCTGTTTTGATCTCTGCGGCTATTGCAGCCTGTTGCACCACAACCCGCCGCTGATGGCTCCGATACCTGCGGCGCCGCCCCTGTCTGTTCAATGTGCGCCCCGTATTATTTCAGCTATTTACCTCGTTATTACTCTGGCCACTTTCCCATTTTACCAAACACGCGCCCCACCGTTATTTCCTCGTTCGACACAATCATTTTAATTCACATGTCTTATTTATTAAGGCAGGGTTTATTACGCCTAAAATAAACCCGCCTAAAGCATAATTAATTTTTACTCTCCAGACTGAAATACCCCCCTTATTCCCAATCGTCATATGGAGCTGCGGCCTATTATCAGTAACCGCGTTCAGAAGCCAAAATCACTCAGGGCCGGGATATCATCCGGCCGGCGACCAAGCGGCCAATGGAATCGGCGATCTTGTTCACGGATCGGCATATCGTTGATGCAGGCATGCCGATTTATCATCTGGCCATCCGGGTTAAACTCCCAGTTCTCGTTGCCAAAGCTGCGGTACCAGTTGCCGGAATCATCACGCCATTCATAGGCAAACCGCACTGCGATACGCGCGCCGTCGAACGCCCACAGTTCCTTAATCAACCGATACTCCAGCTCTTTAGCCCACTTGCGCTGCAAGAACTCGCAGACTGCCTCCCTGCCATCAACGAACTCCGCCCGATTACGCCAATGGGTATCTACAGAATAAACCTGCGACACACGTTCAGGATCACGGCTGTTCCAGGCATCCTCCGCCAAACGGACTTTCTCGATGGCTGATTCACGGGTAAATGGTGGTAACGGGGGTTTAATGCTCATTGCTCACCTCTGTGTTTAACGTTACGTAGACAGATCTGTCTACACAATTAAGCTAGCGCATGTAGACAGAGTTGTCTACAATCAATTCGGCAAATATTTTATGAGGTGTTCTGATGTCTGTTACAGCCAACGCTCTGCCTGCTCGCCAGCGCATCCTGCTGAAGGCGCACGATCTGTTTTACCGTGAAGGGGTGCGCGCCACCGGCATTGATCGCATCATCAACGAGTCTGGCGTGACAAAGGTGACGTTTTATCGGCACTTCCCCAGCAAAAACGATCTGGTTGCAGCCTTTCTGGCCTACCGCCATGAGCAATGGTTAGCCTGGTTTAGCCAGTCTCTGACGCGGCATGTTGCAACCCGAGGGGATGTGCTGTCGGCTTTAGTGCCCTGTCTTGAGGAATGGTTCAACGATCCGCATTACCGCGGTTGCGCTTTTATCAATACGGCGGTAGAGCTGGCGGATATGCTGCCGGAGAGCCTGAACATTGCACGGCAGCACAAGGGGCAGATGGCTGAGGAAATTGCACGTCATTTACCCGCCGGCCCGGAGCGTGAACAGCACGCGGCAATGCTGGGGATGCTGATCGACGGGGCAATCGTCAAAGTACAAATCGAGCAGCAGGCACAAAACACGCTGCTGCTGCTGAGTGGAATGCTTGAAGCGTTGGCACTGGCCTGGCCCGATCAGTAATTGGCCCAGATCCCCGGCGTCACCAGTTCCAACAGGTGGCCGTCGGGATCGCGGAAATAAATACTCTCCCCGCCATGTTCCCAGGTCATCCGCCCTTCTATCTCTATATTGTGCGCCGTAAGATGCCGCTCCCAATGCGGCAACTGTTCTTTCGCCACTGCCAACCCGATATGCAATGGCCCGTTGCCGTCGTGCGGGGGGATATACCCCTCCGGATAACGTGCCCCTTTAAGCGAATCGCCCTCGATAAACAGCAGCAATACGCTTTGTTCGCCCACGTTGTAAGCGCGAAAGCGCTCGTTGGCCACCATCGCCGGCAGCTGTAACACCTGTTGGTAAAAGGCATCGGCGCGTTCGATATCGCGCACGTACAGGACCGTTTCAATAACCCGATCTATGCTGAGCTTCATAATAGCCTCCTGAATTATTTATACAGGTAGAGCTTAGGTAAACAAGGCGGCTTTGAAATAGCAATCCGTGCCGGGCAAATAACCCTTTGTGCCTAATCGCAGGCAAAAAAAACGCGGCCCGAAGGCCGCGCGCTCACATTCACAGTCTGTTGCTTAGAACTGGTAAACCAGGCCCACTGCAACGACATCGTCGGTGTTGATGCCGGCGGCTTTGGTGAAGTTGTTGTCATCCAGCAAGTTGATTTTGTAGTCAACGTAGGTGGACATATTTTTGTTGAAGTAGTAGGTCGCCCCCACGTCAACATACTTCATAAGATCCTGATCGCCGTAACCGCGGTCAATGTCCTTGCCTCTTGACTGCAGATAAGCCACGGACGGACGCAGGCCGAAGTCAAACTGGTACTGTGCAACAACTTCAACGTTCTGTGCTTTGTTGGCATAGCCGTAAACAGAGCTGTCGCTGCTGCCGAAGCGAGTGGCGTTATAAGACTGGGTGTACATCGCCGCAAGGTAAACGTTGTTGGCGTCATATTTCAGGCCGCCGCTGTAGGCTTCAGCTTTATCGCCACGGCCAAGAATACCGGTATAGTTGCCGTTCACGCCATTTTGGTCGTTAGTGCGATCGGAAGAGAAGTAAGCGGCCGCCGCGCTGATGCCATAGCCCAGATCGTAAGACGCGGACATACCATAGCCGTCGCCGTTCTGTGCCAGCACGTCACGGCCATTGTTGGATTCAGTCGCGCTGTCATTTTTACCCTGATATTGCAGGGCAAAGTTCAGGCCATCGACCAAACCGAAGAAACCGGTATTACGGTAAGTCAGTACGCCGTTGGTGCGCTGGAACATGAAGTTGTCCGCACCGTAAGTGTCACCACCGAACTCCGGCAGAACGTCGGTCCATGCGCCGATGTCATACAGCACGCCGTAGTTACGGCCGTAATCCAGCGAACCGTAATCGCCAAATTTCAGACCGGCGAAACCGACACGGGTAAAGTTATTGTTGTCTTCACTTTCCGCACGGTTAAGGTTCGCCTGATATTCCCACTCGCCATAGCCGGTCAGTTGATCGCTGATCTGGGTTTCGCCACGCAGACCAAAGCGCATATAAGACTGGTCGCCATCGGAATTTTTGTCGTCGGAGAAATAGTGAAGACCATCGATTTTACCGAACAAATCCAGCTTATTGCCGTCTTTGTTGTAGATTTCCGCCGCGCCTGCTGTGCCTGCAACCAGCAACGCGGGTACTATCAGAGAGAGTACTCGAAGTTTCATCGTTATTATCCTCATTAATTATGTCGAGCTATGGCCACTGCCCTTCTGAGCATTATTAGCGCGACTGTGCATTACCATTCTGGTAACAGGGATTATATTAATCCAGAAAGAAAATGATACCAAGCATCTGATAGTGTTTCATTGTAATTAATAAATGATTCAAAATGTAAATACGCGCGAACTTCCACAAAACATTACAGACAAGACAAATACAGCACGTAATGATAAAAAATACATTAATATATTAAAAATCATATCGTTATACAAAAATATAAGAAAAAGCAGATAGCCATACAAAACTCATCAACAATAAGCACATTGTGCCAAAATCATCTCATCATTCTGGCGTTATAATTACCCCGCTATCATCATTATTTTCATTATTACCTTCATTATCTGTAAGATAATTTTCGTACATTTCGACCGGCTTCTGGCCGGTTTTTTTATTCCTTCACATTTTCATAACAACCATCCGAAAATCGCATTTTTCGCCAAGAAATAATAACCTGTCGATATCATTCCCTTAATTAACTGCAGCACAAATCGTTAACGCCCCTATTTTGACTATTGATTAATCGCATTACTTAAAAAGTGCTTAAATAGCGCTCTATTCAGGACTGAATGCGCTCAGGCTGTATTCTGATGGCCTGCCCAAATGCCCCACAGCGGAAGATGGCCGATGCTCTATAACGGGAGCGCCGGACCGGCTTCCCCCCTAACAGCAGCGCGAATCCTTTCGACCCGGATCGCGTATTGTGATAAAAACAGTCCATTACTTTCAGCCAGCACTTTTTACAACAGATCCTGATGCCCACATGACTTCTACCCTGTGCAATGAACAGCAAAAACCCGGCGTCCCGGCGCAAATAGCCACGCGTCTGGCCTTTTTTATCGCCGGTTTCGGCATGGCCGCCTGGGCGCCGCTGGTACCTTTTGCCAAAGCGCGGATCGGTATTGATGATGGATCACTGGGTTTGTTGCTGCTGTGTATCGGTGCCGGCTCCATGCTGGCCATGCCGTTGACCGGCTATCTGACCGGAAGGTTGGGTTGCCGCCCGGTGATCTTGCTCGCCGGCCTGGCATTGTGCATTGATCTCCCCTTGCTGGCGCTGATGGATAACACAGCCGGCATGGCGCTGGCCCTGTTGCTGTTCGGCGCAGCTATCGGCATGATCGACGTTGCGATGAATGTGCAGGCCGTGGTGGTAGAGCGCGCCAGCGGCAAGGCAATGATGTCCGGCTTCCATGGTTTCTTCAGCGTCGGCGGCATAGCCGGTGCCGGTGGCGTCAGCGTGATGCTATGGCTGGGGTTGTCACCCTTGCTGGCAACGCTGATTACCGTGCTGACCATCGCAGCCCTGCTGACGCTCGCCAGCCGCAATTTACTGCGTGAAAGCGGCGGCGAAGAAGGTGGGCCCATGTTCGTGCTGCCGCGCGGCTGGGTGATGTTTATCGGCATCCTGTGCTTTATCATGTTTCTGGCGGAAGGCTCAATGCTCGACTGGAGCGCCTTGTTCCTCACCACCCTGCGCGGCGTCGAGCACAGCCAGGCCGGTTTAGGCTATGCACTGTTCTCCATCACCATGACCATCGGCAGGTTGAATGGCGATCGGGTGGTGAACTCCCTGGGCAGATATAAAGTACTGTTGCTCGGCAGTCTATGCGCGGCTATTGGGCTGAGCCTGGCCATTGTCTTCAACAACGCGATGGTTTCGCTGGTCGGCTTTATGCTGGTTGGGCTGGGGGCCTCCAACGTGGTGCCGATCCTGTTCAGCGCGGCAGGCAACCAACAGGATATGCCGGCAAACCTGGCCATCGCCTCAGTGACGACCGTAGGCTATGCCGGCATTCTCGCCGGGCCGGCGTTGATCGGCTTCATTGCCCAGTTCTCCAGCCTGACGGTGGCTTTTGCCTGCGTCGCCGTATTACTCCTGGCGGTTACCGCCAGCGCCAGAGCCGTAACCCGTTGATTCAGGAATGTGCAGTTAACTATGCAAAACAAACAACTGACGATTAGCTCGAGCAATATCACCCGCTTCTTCCTGTTATTTACCGTTCTGCTGACGATTGCCATCGGCCTGTATGGCTACAACTATACCAACGCCTGGTTGGCGGAAAAAAAATATGCATTGAACGGCATCGCTAACGGTCTGCAAAAACGCATAGACAGCTATCGTTATATCACCTACCAGATCTACGATAAGTTCGGCAATACCTCTTCTTTAAGCAGCGATCCCAGCCTGCAGGAAACCCGCCTGCGCCCGGACGTTTATTATGTAGAAAAACCGCACAAAAAAACCGATGCGGTTATTTTCGGTAGCCATGACGACAGCACGCTGGCGATGATCGCCAGGATTTCAGATTACCTGGATACCCGTTGGGGCGCCAAGTCTGAAAACTACGCCATGTATTATCTTAACGGTCAGGATAACAGCCTGAGCCTGATCACCACTCAACCGTTGAAAGAGCTGGCTTCACGTTTTAGAGAAAGCTACCTGACAACATCGGCCGAGGATCGCCGGGCAGAAATGCTGCAACAGGCCAACATGCTGGACGAACGGGAAAGTTTCTCCAGCTTGCGTAAGCAGCGCTTCCAGAACGCCTATTCATTTTCAATTCGCACCACCTTTAACCAACCGGGACACCTGGCTACGGTCATTGCTTTCGATCTGCCGATTAACGACATCATTCCAATCAATATGGCGCGCTCCAACTTTATGTTGCTGCCTGATGAAACCGATTTGGATGACAGCACTCTGCCGGTGGAAACGACGACCAACGCCAGCGTATCGCTGAGCGCCAGTTGGGTAGAATTCAGCGCTCCGCTGCCGAATGCGCCGCTGAAAGTGGTGTACCGTGTCTCGGCCCTCAATCTGGCGATTGACCTGCTGCGCAACAATGTCTGGCTGATCGCCATTAATCTGCTGTTGTTGGCGCTGTCGATGATCGGCATTTATTCCATTCGCCGCCAGTACATCCGGCCGAGCGAAAGCATGGCGGTTGAACTGGCGGCCGAACGCGCGCTGAATCAGGAAATCATTGCCAGCCTGCCTTCCGGCCTGCTGGTGTACAGCTTCGCCAGCAATTCGGTGATCGCCAGCAATAAGATTGCGCAACATCTGCTGCCCCACCTCAGCCTGCAAAAAATCGCCCATATGGCCGAACAGCATCACGGCGTCATTCAGGCAACGGTCAACAATGAGGTGTACGAAATTCGCATCTTCCGCAGCCAGTTGTCACCGGAAACCTACCTGTTCCTGCTCAACGATCAGGACAAAGAAGTGATGGTGAATAAAAGGCTGCAGCAGGCGCGGCGCGAATACGATAAAAACGTGCAGGCGCGAAAACTGATGCTGCATAACCTGGGTATCGAACTGAACCAACCGGTGCGCCAGATGCACGATTTGGCCGATCGGCTGCGCACCCAGCCGGATGAAGAACAGCAACAGACGCTGCTGAACCAATTGGTCGCGGAATCGGCATCGGTACTGGGATTGATTGAAAACATAACCTTGCTTACCCGCCTGGAAACGCAAGACTGGCAGCCTTCTCGCCAGCCTTTCAGCCCTGCCGCTCTGATAGATGAGTTGCTGCTGGAGGCCCTGCCGGCCATCAATCAAAAAGGTCTGTCGTTGTTCAACCATGTCAATCTTGACGTCGAACAGCAATATATCGGTGACGCCAATGCGCTGCGCAAGGTGATCTCACTGCTGGTGCACTACGCCACCATCACTACCGCCTACGGCAAGATCTCGCTGGTGATCGATCATGAGCCGGAACACCAGGATCGCCTGGTATTCCATATCAATGATACCGGGTCGGGCATTTCCAACGAAGAAATCAGCAATCTGAACTATCCGTTCCTCAGCCAAACGCTGGTGGATCGCTTTAATCATGGATCTGGTCTCACCTTCTTCCTGTGCAACCAATTGTGCAAAAAGCTCAACGGACAGTTGGACATTCGCAGCAAGGTGGACATTGGTACCCGCTATACCATCCGTGTGCCGATGGAAATGGAGAAAAAGGACACCGAAGCGCAGGAGAAACTGCTCGACGGCGTGACCGCGCTGCTGGACGTCACTTCTGAAGAAGTACGCGGCATCGTCACCACGCTGCTGCACGCTTACGGCGCGAGTTGCATCATTGCCGACGACCGCCAGGTTAATCGCGACTACGACGTGCTGTTGACCGATACTCCGCAAAGGGCCGACGACTACACTCTGCTGCTGGCCGGCGATGAAGCTGGTTGGCAACAGCTTGAAAAGCGTTATATTCGGGTAAACTATAACCTGAGTGGCGCAATGATCGACGCGGTGCTAATGCTTATCGAACAGCAAATGGCCGCGCTGGATCAGGAGGAAATCGCGCTATCTTTGACTGCCAATGACATCCAACTCTATGAAAAACAATTGAAATCAAGTGATTACTATGGCCTATTCGTTGATACAGTACCCGATGATGTCAAAAAACTGTATACTGAGGCGGGCAGCAGTGATTTCGATGCTCTGTCACAGACAGCACACCGCCTGAAAGGCGTGTTTGCCATGTTAAATCTGCTTCCCGGCAAGCAACTGTGTGAATCGTTAGAACAGCACATCGCAGACGGTGATGCGCTCAAGATCGAGAATAACATCAGTCAGATTGATTTTTTCGTCAGTAGACTGCTGCAGCAAGGTAGCCAACAACATGAATAACCTGAACGTAATTATTGCTGATGACCATCCTATCGTACTGTTTGGCATCCGGAAGTCACTTGAGCAAATTGAATGGGTGAATGTCGTTGGGGAGTTTGAAGACTCAACAGCACTGATCAACAATCTGTCCAAACTGGACGCGAACGTCCTGATCACAGACCTTTCGATGCCGGGTGATAAATATGGCGACGGCATCACGCTGATCAAATACATCAAACGCCATTATCCGCAATTGTCGATCATCGTTCTGACCATGAACAACAACCCGGCAATCTTAAGCGCCGTGTTGGATCTGGATATCGAAGGCATCGTGCTGAAACAGGGTGCGCCAACCGACCTGCCGAAAGCGCTGGCCGCGTTGCAAAAAGGCAAAAAATTCACGCCGGAAAGCGTCTCCAAATTGCTGGAGAGAATCAGCGCCAGCGGCTACGGTGATAAACGTCTGTCACCGAAAGAGAGCGAAGTTTTGCGCCTGTTCGCCGAAGGTTTCCTGGTGACCGAGATCGCCAAGAAACTCAACCGCAGCATCAAGACCATCAGCAGCCAGAAGAAATCGGCGATGATGAAGCTGGGCGTCGAGAACGATATCGCGCTGCTCAACTACCTCTCTTCCGTCAGCATGGCACCGCTGGATAAAGAGTAAAACCTTCAGGGTTAACCGAGGGCGCGGCATTTTATGCTGCGCCCTTTTGCTTTCTAGGCGTCCTGCGACTCGGCGCGCATGCGACGCACCTGCTGGCTGTAGTACGCCAGCGTCTGTTCCAGAGTGTCCAGCGTGACCGGTTTCGACAGACAGTTATCCATTCCCGCCTCCATACAACGCTGTTTTTCCTCTGCCAGGGCATTCGCCGTCACGCCAATCACCGGCAAGGTAAAGTGCTGCTGACGCAGACGCTGGGTCAGGCGATAGCCATCCATGTTTGGCATGTTGACGTCGGTCAGCACGATATCGACGGTATTACGACTCAGTACGTCAAGCGCATCTATCCCATCGTTGGCGGTAACCACCTGATAACCCAGCGAGCTGAGCTGGTCGGAAAGCAATCTGCGGTTAATCGGATGATCATCCACCACCAGCAGATGAATATCGCCGTTGTCCACCGTACTGGCCTTGGTTGGCAACGGCAATTGCATCAAAGTGCTGCCGCTTTCGGTACTGGTGCCAAACAGCCGGTTGAGCAACGCGAGGGTTTCACGCGGCGTTGAGGTGCTATGCATCCAGTAACCCGGTCGGGTTTCCTGCGATGGGCCAATGTGCTCGATAGAAAACTGGATTTGCGCCAACAGCGGCGAATTGACCATCAGCGGATAGTCGCTGAGCATAACCTCTCCGGCCACCGTGTCCTGCTCCTGATAACGCAGCACCGTAGCGCCGTAGCCGCCCAGGATCTCCATCAGATAGCTTTCCAGCCGCTGGTTGCGAATGCTCAGCCACAGCGTTTTCCCTTGCCAGGTATCGCTGGCCTGCGGGATCGGGAACTGAGCGTTAAACAGAGGAATACGGATGGTGAACAGGCTGCCCAACCCCGGCTCCGATTCAACGGCGATATCGCCATCCATCATATTGATCAGTTTTTCACAAATCGCCAGCCCCAGCCCGGTCCCCTGGAAGTGACGCTGCACGCCGCTGCCCACCTGGAAGAAGGGGTCAAACAGACGGGTAATCTCTTTTTCCGGAATGCCGACGCCGGTATCGCGGACGCTGAACTCCAGATAGCTGCCGCGCGTGCAGACTTGCAGAATGATACAGCCGGTGTCGGTAAACTTAATCGCGTTGTTCAGCAGGTTGGACAAAACCTGCTGCAACCGCACGGGATCGCCGGAAATGCGCTCCGGCACGTTTTGTTCGATGAAACAGTAAAGCCCCAGCCGTTTCTTCACCACCAGCGGCAGATAGTTGCCTGCAATATGAGTGATCACCTCCAGGCAGGAAAACTCACGCGGTTCAATCTTCAACTGCTCGGATTCAATTTTGGAGAAGTCCAGAATGTCACTGATGATCTTCAACAGCAGCCCGGACGAGTTGTTCATGGCATTCACCAGGCGGTCAACACCCTGCGGCAGTGCCTTGGTTTGCAATAAATCGAGATTACCGATGATGCCGTACAACGGGGTACGCAGTTCGTGGCTGACGGTCGCGAGGAACATCGACTTGGATTGGCTGGCCTGTTCCGCCGCCGCCGCCATCTCCTGCAGCGACTCCTCCATTTTTACGCGTGCGCTGACGTCCACCAACACGCAGATCGCCACATCCTCGTTACGGTAGCGGGAGTGAACGAAGCTGATTTGCAGATTGTTGTTATTGCTGGTCATCACATCGACAAAATTCACCTGCTGTTCGCAGATAATGCGCGTAATGCGGTCACGGTCTTCGTGGGTCAGCAAATTGATGTAATTGTGCGCCAGCTCATTGCTCAGAATATTGGTGCCGTCGCTGATGCGCAAAATAAGTATCCCCACCGGCGCCGAGGCGACGATCTTGCGGTTGAACTGTTCATGTTCTTCCAGCCTGAAGGCGTTATTCTCCGCCGGCAGGAACATTTTGCGTTCAAACAGCCAGGCCAGGCTGAACAGCACAATGGCCGACAGCAAGTTCAGCAGCAGCGCATTGAGGATCAGCACCTTGAAGCGCTCGACCACACTCTTTACCGGCAGGGCATAAACAATGCTGAGCGACGAAGGCGGAAGTGCCTTCTTCATAATCAGATGGCGGTAATTATCATCATAACCAAAATAGGTGTGCGCATCCGGGTAACTACCGAGCGTCGCGGCAGAGCGTTCCCCTTCCGCCAGACGCAGTATGGGTTCATTATTCTCATCCAGCAGGGTCACGCCAATCGGCAGGTTGCCCGCCGAGACGAAATCTTCCAGCCTTATGGTCTGCTCGATGCCCAGCAACGCTTCCAGCTTGTTGCCAATATAGATTGGTGTGAGTACATACAGATAACCGATATCCGGCCGCTGTTGGCTAGGACTGATCCAGTACAGGTTATTGTCTTTATCCTGATTTTTGGCGTTGCGGTATTTTAGGATGCGCTCGTGCAGCGATTTCAACACGTTCTCGCGGTTAGGCACGGCATTGCCGCCACCGAACTCCGCCATGCACAGGCTGTCGCCGCCGATGAAAAACACCCGGTTGAGATCGTAGGCCGCGACGAAATTCTCTTTCCAATACTGGATCAGCCCGCTCAGCGAATTGAGCGAACTGCGGTAAGTGGTGTTAAGCGAACAGTTGGATTCCGGATACAGCGGAAGAAACTCCGGCGTACTGTTCTTGCCGGGGAATATCCCACTGAACATATCCAGGCTGCTGACCGAACCGTTAAGGCGATTTTCCGCCATATACTTGATATCCCGAATAATATCGGCAGAATGACGGATGTAACTCTGCGCCTGATCGAAATCCAGGCTGTATTCTTGCCGAATGTCAGTCTCTTTATCGTTCAGGATATTCAGGATATAGAAGGTCGTGAGCAGCGCGCCCAGCGACCACAGCATAATCGCCAGCACCCGGAACAGATAGCGGGATATTTTTAACGTGGTGCGAAAAGAAGCTAAATATTTCAATCGGATACCATGAAAAATTGAGTGACGGCCAGCGCATTCACGTCCGAGCCGGGCTTGCTGACTTTGGCACGGCAATTAAACCATAGAACTGAAAAAGGGCCTAGCATCGCTGCCAGGCCCTGTTTGCAACTGTAGGATCCGGGGTCAGCATCACGCCGCCCCCTTACCGCTTAGGCGTTATCATCTTCCGCATCATCTGCGGCTTCAGAATCATCGTCAGCGTCGTCCAGCGGTGCAGCGTCTTCTTCTGCTTCTTCCGCGCCCGGCTCAAGGCTGTCCAACTCTTCATCTTCCACCGGCTCGGCAACGCGCTGCAGACCGACGACGTTCTCGTCTTCCGCAGTACGGATCAGCGTAACACCCTGGGTGTTACGACCAACCACGCTGACTTCCGACACGCGAGTACGCACCAGCGTACCGGCATCGGTGATCATCATGATCTGATCGGTGGTTTCCACCTGTACCGCCCCGACAACCTGACCATTGCGCTCACTCACCTTAATGGAGATAACGCCTTGAGTCGCGCGCGACTTGGTCGGGTATTCGGTGACCGCGGTACGTTTGCCATAACCGTTCTGGGTCACGGTCAAGATATCGCCTTCACCACGCGGGACAATCAGGGAAATAACGCCATCGCCTTCGCCCAGATTGATACCACGAACGCCGGTGGCGGTACGGCCCATCGAACGCACCTGCGTTTCCGGGAAGCGCACCACTTTACCGTTGGCGGAGAACAACATGACTTCGTTGCTGCCGTCGGTCAGATCAACACCAATCAGCTCATCACCCTCGTTGAGGTTGACTGCGATGATGCCGGCACTGCGCGGGCGGCTAAACTCGGTCAAAGCGGTTTTCTTCACGGTGCCGCTGGCGGTTGCCATAAACACGTGACGCCCTTCTTCATACTCCCGCACCGGCAGAATGGCGGTGATACGCTCATTGGCTTCCAGCGGCAGCAAGTTGACGATTGGGCGACCGCGAGCACCACGGCTGGCTTCAGGCAGTTGGTACACCTTCATCCAGTACAGGCGGCCACGGCTGGAGAAGCACAGGATCGTATCGTGGGTGTTGGCCACCAGCAGGCGATCGATAAAGTCTTCTTCTTTAATACGTGCGGCTGATTTGCCTTTACCGCCACGGCGTTGCGCTTCATAGTCGCTCAGCGGCTGATACTTCACGTAGCCCTGGTGCGACAGCGTAACGACCACGTCTTCCTGATTGATCAGATCTTCGATATTGATATCTGACGTGTTGGCGGTGATCTCGGTGCGGCGGCCGTCGTTGTACAGCTCTTTGACAGCCATCAGCTCTTCGCGGATCACTTCCATCAGACGATCCGGGTTTTCCAGAATAAAGATCAGCTCAGCGATGAAAGTCAGCAGCTCTTTATATTCGTCCAGCAGCTTTTCATGCTCCAGGCCGGTCAGTTTCTGCAAGCGCAGATCCAGAATCGCCTGAGCTTGCTGCTCGGTCAGGTAGTATTTGCCGTCACGGATGCCAAACTCCGGCTCCAGCCACTCAGGGCGGGCTGCGTCGTCACCGGCGCGTTCCAGCATCGCGCCCACATTGCCCAGGTCCCAGGCTTGCGCAACCAGCGCGGCTTTAGCTTCCGCAGGCGTCGGTGCACGGCGAATCAGTTCAATGATCGGATCGATGTTTGCCAGCGCGATGGCCAACGCTTCCAGGATATGGGCGCGATCGCGAGCTTTGCGCAGTTCGAAGATGGTACGGCGGGTCACCACTTCACGGCGGTGGCGGACAAACGCCTGCAAAATGTCTTTCAGGTTCAGCAGTTTTGGCTGGCCCTGATGCAATGCCACCATGTTGATACCGAAGGTAACCTGCAACTGAGTCAGCGAGTACAAATTGTTCAGTACCACTTCACCGACCGCATCGCGTTTGATTTCAACCACGATGCGCATGCCGTCTTTGTCGGACTCGTCACGCAGCGCGCTGATACCTTCCACGCGTTTTTCTTTTACCAGCTCGGCGATCTTCTCGATCAAACGCGCTTTGTTCACCTGATACGGGATTTCGTGAACAATAATGGTTTCGCGACCGGTTTTGGCGTCGGTTTCTACTTCGGCGCGAGCGCGCAGGTAGATTTTACCGCGCCCGGTGCGGTAGGCCTCTTCGATGCCACGGCGGCCGTTGATGATCGCCGCAGTCGGGAAGTCCGGCCCCGGGATGTGTTCCATCAGGCCTTCGATGCTGATGTTTTCATCATCGATGTAAGCCAGGCAGCCGTTGATAACCTCAGACAGGTTATGCGGCGGAATGTTGGTAGCCATGCCCACAGCGATACCCGACGAGCCGTTAACCAGCAGGTTCGGGATCTTGGTTGGCATGACGGCCGGGATCTGCTCGGTGCCATCATAGTTAGGCACGAAGTCGACGGTTTCCTTTTCCAGATCCGCCAGCAATTCGTGAGCAATTTTGGACATGCGCACTTCGGTATAACGCATCGCCGCGGCGGAGTCGCCGTCGACGGAACCGAAGTTACCCTGACCGTCCACCAGCATATAGCGCAGTGAAAACGGCTGAGCCATACGCACGATGGTGTCGTATACCGCGCTGTCACCGTGTGGGTGGTATTTACCGATCACGTCCCCGACGACACGGGCCGATTTCTTGTATGGTTTATTCCAGTCGTTACCCAATACACTCATCGCGTACAGAACGCGGCGGTGCACCGGCTTCAGTCCATCACGAACATCTGGCAGCGCACGTCCGACAATGACGGACATCGCGTAATCCAGATACGAGTTTTTCAACTCGTCTTCGATGTTTACCGGTGTGATTTCTCTGGCAAGGTCGCTCATGGAGCTGCTATCCCTCTACTAATGATTCATCTGCCCGCTGCCATAGTGGCAAAGGTGTAAAACTATATCACAAAGCACGCTTTACGGGAAAATAACCGCCGCTGTTTCGCTGAAATTGTGCATATATGTGCGGTAAAAATGTATCGGCGCAGACGGCGCTGCGCCGATGCATGTATAATCCGCGCAACGAGAACAAGGAGCCAAACACGCCCATGAATGCAGAATCATCCAACCAAACGCAAAACGTTGACCATCAGGAAATCGCCAAGTTCGAGGCAGTAGCCTCACGCTGGTGGGATTTGGAAGGTGAATTCAAACCGTTGCACCGTATCAACCCGCTGCGGTTGAACTATATCCTGCAGCGCGCCGGCGGCATTTTTGGCAAAACGGTGCTCGACGTGGGCTGCGGCGGAGGCATTTTGGCGGAAAGCATGGCGCGCGAAGGCGCGCAGGTGACCGGGTTGGACATGGGCACGGAGCCGCTGCAAGTCGCCCGACTGCACGCGCTGGAAAGCGGCGTGAATGTCACTTATGTGCAAGAAACGGTGGAGAGCCACGCGCAGGCCAACCCGCAAGGGTATGACGTGGTGACCTGCATGGAAATGCTGGAACACGTTCCCGATCCGGCTTCGGTGGTGCGCGCCTGCGCTCACCTGGTGAAACCGGGCGGCCACGTGTTCTTTTCCACCATTAACCGCAACACCAAAGCCTGGCTGATGGCGGTGATCGGGGCGGAATATATTCTTAAGATGGTGCCTCAGGGTACACATGACCATAAGAAGTTCATCCGCCCTTCTGAACTGCTCGGCTGGGTCGATGGTACGCCACTGCGCGAAAAACACATGATTGGCCTGCATTACAATCCCGTCACCGACCATTTCAAACTTGGCCGCAACGTTGATGTGAACTATATGGTACATACTCAACACGAAGGATAAATATTCCGGCCCGCACCGGGACTGGCTCCGCCGGATCCGGTGCGCATCTCCATCCGAATAAATGCCCGATTTGCGACCTTCGATCAAAATTGCCGTTGTAAACGGTTTTTAAGAAAATTAAATCAGATCAATATCACGTTTTTTTCTAACGTTTAATAAAGCGGCAAACGATCACGTTTTTGTAGATCTAAGGAAATTCTTATCACGCTTATTGACAAGCTTGCCGCCCCAGTCACAGCGCGCACTCACAGCCGAAAGCCAAATTTCACCCCCAAGTTATCCACAAAATAGGCCGGTTTTGTTCACTTGCAAACGCCCTGTTTTCTCACTATCTTGTTACCTCACCGACATACAACCCCTATATGTAGTGTTTACATACTGAACAGAGCGACTACACTTCTGTACGGGCGAATCATACGGACAACCACATGAACCAAAGTCTGCTTGTAACTAAACGCGATGGCCGTAAAGAGCGCATCAACCTCGACAAAATCCACCGGGTCATCGACTGGGCCGCGGAAGGTTTACATAACGTCTCGGTATCTCAAGTAGAGTTGCGTTCCCATATTCAGTTTTATGACGGCATCAAAACCGCCGATATTCATGAAACCATTATCAAAGCTGCAGCCGATCTGATTTCGCGCGACGCGCCGGACTATCAGTACCTGGCAGCACGCCTGGCCATCTTCCACCTGCGCAAAAAAGCTTACGGCCAATTCGAGCCGCCAAAGCTGCTCGCTCACGTGACGCGCATGGTAGAAATGGGCAAGTACGATAAGCATCTGCTGGAAGACTACAGCTCTGAAGAGTTCGAGCAGATGGACTCCTTTATCGATCACTGGCGTGATATGAACTTCTCCTACGCCGCCGTCAAGCAGCTGGAAGGGAAGTATCTGGTACAGAACCGCGTCAGCGGCGAGATCTACGAGAGCGCTCAGTTCCTGTATATCCTGGTCGCCGCGTGCCTGTTCTCCAACTATCCGCGTGAAACCCGTCTGGACTACGTTAAACGTTTCTACGACGCCATTTCCACCTTCAAGATTTCGCTGCCTACGCCAATCATGTCCGGCGTGCGCACCCCAACCCGCCAGTTCAGCTCTTGCGTGCTGATCGAGTGCGGCGATAGCCTGGATTCCATCAACGCCACCTCCAGCGCCATTGTGAAATACGTTTCGCAACGTGCCGGTATCGGCATCAATGCCGGCCGCATCCGTGCGCTGGGCAGCCCGATCCGTGGCGGGGAAGCTTTCCATACCGGCTGTATCCCGTTCTACAAACACTTCCAGACCGCGGTGAAATCCTGCTCTCAGGGCGGCGTGCGTGGCGGTGCAGCCACCTTGTTCTACCCGATGTGGCATCTGGAAGTGGAAAGCCTGTTGGTGCTGAAGAACAACCGTGGCGTTGAAGGCAACCGCGTGCGTCACATGGACTACGGCGTACAGTTGAACCGCCTGATGTACCAGCGCCTGATCAAGGGCGAAGACATCACCCTGTTCAGCCCGTCTGACGTGCCGGGCCTGTATGACGCGTTCTTCGCCAATCAGGACGAATTCGAACGTCTGTACACTCAGTATGAAAAAGACGACAGCATCCGCCAGAAACGCGTAAAAGCGGTTGAACTGTTCTCACTGATGATGCAGGAGCGCGCTTCTACCGGCCGTATCTACATCCAGAACGTTGACCACTGCAACACCCACAGCCCGTTTGATCCGCAGATCGCCCCAGTACGCCAGTCAAACCTGTGCCTGGAAATCGCCCTGCCGACCAAACCGCTGGACGACGTCAACGACGAAAACGGCGAAATCGCGCTGTGTACGCTGTCTGCCTTTAACCTGGGTGCGATCGAAAGCCTCGACGATCTGGAAGAGCTGGCTACCCTGGCGGTGCGCGCGCTTGACGCCCTGCTGGACTACCAGGACTATCCGATCAAAGCCGCTTACCGTGGTGCCATGGGCCGCCGTACTCTGGGTATCGGCGTGATCAACTACGCCTACTATCTGGCGAAGAACGGCGTGCGCTACTCCGACGGCAGCGCCAACAGCCTGACCCATAAAACCTTCGAAGCCATTCAGTATTACCTGCTGAAAGCGTCGAACCGTCTGGCTCAGGAACAGGGTGCCTGCCCGTGGTTCAATGAAACCACCTATTCGCAGGGTATCTTGCCGATCGACACCTACAAGAAAGATCTGGATGTGATCTGCGACGAACCTCTGCATTACGACTGGGAAACCCTGCGTAAAGAGATCAAGGAAACCGGTCTGCGCAACTCTACCCTGTCTGCGCTGATGCCTTCGGAAACCTCGTCGCAGATTTCCAACGCCACCAACGGCATTGAGCCGCCGCGCGGCCACATCAGCATCAAAGCGTCGAAAGACGGCATTTTGCGCCAGGTGGTTCCGGAGTATGAGCGTTTGAAAAACGAGTACGAGCTGCTGTGGGAAATGCCGAACAACGACGGTTACCTGCAACTGGTCGGTCTGATGCAGAAGTTTATCGACCAGTCGATCTCTGCCAACACCAACTACGACCCAAGCCGTTTCCCGGCCGGTAAGGTGCCGATGAAGCAGTTGTTGAAAGACCTGCTCACCACCTACAAGTTTGGCGTCAAGACGCTGTACTATCAGAACACCCGTGACGGTGCAGACGATGTGCAGGAAGATTTGTTGCCGGCCAAGGGCGGCGATGACGACTGCGAAAGCGGCGCCTGCAAGATCTAATGTTTGACACAGCGGGCCGGAACTCTTCCGGCCCCTTCATTTAGCCACGTTACGATGGATTCAGGCTTATGGCTTACACCACATTTTCTCAGAAAAAAAACAACCAGTTGCTGGAGCCGATGTTCTTCGGCCAGTCGGTTAACGTTGCGCGTTTCGATCAGCAAAAACATGAAATCTTCGAAAAACTGATTGAGAAGCAGCTGTCCTTCTTCTGGCGCCCGGAAGAAGTCGACGTGTCCCGCGACCGTATCGACTATCAGGCGCTGCCGGAACATGAAAAACACATTTTCATCAGCAACCTGAAATATCAAACGCTGCTGGACTCCATCCAGGGTCGTAGCCCGAATGTGGCCCTGCTGCCGCTGATTTCAATCCCGGAGCTGGAAACCTGGGTGGAAACCTGGTCATTCTCTGAAACCATCCACTCGCGTTCTTATACCCACATCATCCGTAACATCGTCAACGATCCGGCGCTGGTGTTTGATGACATCGTCACCAACGAAGAGATCCTCAAGCGCGCGAAAGACATTTCCGGCTATTACGACGATCTGATCGAGATGACTGGCTACTATCACCTGTTGGGTGAAGGCACTCATCAGATCAACGGCAAAACCGTCACCGTTAACCTGCGGGCGCTGAAAAAACAGCTGTATATCTGCCTGATGAGCGTTAACGCGCTGGAAGCCATCCGCTTCTACGTCAGCTTCGCCTGTTCGTTCGCCTTTGCCGAGCGCGAGCTGATGGAAGGCAACGCCAAAATCATCAAGCTGATCGCCCGTGACGAAGCGCTGCACCTGACCGGTACCCAGCACATACTGAATCTGATGCGTTCCGGCGCCGATGACCCTGAGATGGCGGAAATCGCCGTTGAGTGTCAGCAGCAGTGCTACGATCTGTTCGTGCTGGCCGCCCAGCAGGAAAAAGAGTGGGCGGAATACCTGTTCCGCGACGGCTCGATGATCGGCCTGAACAAAGACATTCTGTGCCAGTATGTGGAATACATCACCAACATCCGCATGCAGGCGGTTGGCCTTGGGCTGCCGTTCGAAACTCGCTCTAACCCGATCCCGTGGATCAACGCCTGGCTGGTGTCCGACAACGTTCAGGTTGCGCCGCAGGAAGTGGAAGTCAGCTCTTATCTGGTTGGTCAGATCGACTCGGAAGTGCATGCCGACGACCTGAGCGACTTCGAACTGTAAGCGATGGCATCACCGCTCATCACACTGCGTGCCACAGGTACGCAGTTATCCTGCCCGAAAAGTGAAAGCTGCCTGCTCGACGTACTGGAACTGCACGACGTGCAGGTAGAATACCAATGCCGCTCCGGCTATTGCGGCGCCTGCCGCCTGAAATTGGTAAAAGGCGAAGTGACCTATCACCAACAGCCGCTGGCGTTTATCAATGACGGCGAGATCCTGCCCTGCTGCTGCATGCCGCTGACGGACATCGAGCTGGAAATATAATTTACAAAAATATTCTTCAGTCCCCCCGAATATACCCTATGACTTTCGAGTTGCAGCTAGGCGGCAAGGGTGTAAATCCCCAGGAGCTTACTTAGGTAAGTGACTGGGGTGCGCACCTGCAGCCAACAACGCTGCAGCTTGAAAGGCGACGGGCATGAATATAAAAATAGTAATACATACAACAGGTAACGAGTGAAACACATGCTTTAACCGCATGCTTGCCTCCTTGCTGTGAAGGGGCTACCATAACGGTGTCTAGGCGTTAGGGCAGCCCCATTCTGATTGAGAGTCAGTTTGGGGCTTTCACTTATCCGCCTTGCCATACTATGCTCAAGACGAACAGTCTCAAGCACCCGCAGCGATTGTAACAGCCTGTCCCAACCAAGATAACCCCTTATAATATTATGATTAATAAGGGATATATCATTAAATCCAACGATTCCTTACTCGATGATTTCCACGATCTCCAGCCAGCCGTTTTTGCCGCACACCTGTTCGCCGTTCAGCCAGCGCCGCAGCATGTCGAGCGCCAGCATCGCCACCGATTCCTGCCGCAGACGCAAGCCATGGCGCGCCGCCCGGTAGCGTACCCTTTGGCCGATCCCCCCCTTCGGCGTGTGCAACGCAACGCTTACCCGATCCTCACTCATCGCACTGACCGCCAGTGCCAACTGCGCCCCTGCCAGCTCTGCCAACGAACGGGCGCGGGCCAACGTGGTTTCCAGGGTTTCCACACAGTGCGACGGCAACAGCTCGCCACCGGCCAACGGTGCGCCTTCGCTCTGCAATTGCAGATTGATCAACCCGGCGCTGAACTGTTCGCTCAGCGCCAGCTTCAACCCTTGTTGGGTTAACCGCTGCGCCAGCGCCGCCGGCAAACCTGTCGTGCCTTCAAAAATGGTGTTTTCACCCGCCACCTGGCGCACTCGCTCCCATGCCTGTTCCATCGCAACGCGCTGGCTCTCCGGGCCGGTCAGTTTCAGTTCAATGATCGGGCTGGAAGAACGGTAGCCGAGCACCACTTCCGGCGGCAGCGGCATGCCGTCCAGCTCGGTAGCCAGATCGCTCTCCGAGGTGCCAAAGGTGGTTAAACGCAGACACAGCGGCGGCGCCGGCAGGGGAAAACGTTGGCGCAGGCGCGGAACGATTTGCTGCTCGACCATCACTTTGAATTCGGAAGGTACGCCGGGAGTGAAAAACATCGTGCACTTGTTCAGCTTGAGCGCAAAACCGCAGGCGGTGCCAACCGGGTTATCGAGCATTTCGGCGTTGGCCGGGATCTGCGCCTGTTTGCGGTTTGAAACCGCCATCGGCCGGCCGCGCTCGGCAAAATAGGCCTCGATACGCGCCATCCATTCGGCGTGCTCAACCAACTCAACGCCGCAAGCGGTAGCCGCCGCCAGCGCACTGAGGTCATCGCTGGTCGGCCCCAGGCCACCGTTAACGATCAGAACATCAGCGATATGGCTGCGTTCCTGCAACGTTTCGATCAGAGAGGAGATACTGTCCCCCACCGTTTCACGGCCGCTCATCGGCATGCCCTGCTGGAACAGATAATCTGCCAGCCAGGCGGCGTTGGTATCTATAATTTGCCCGTGCAGCACCTCATCGCCGGTGCTGAGCATCTCCACTCTTAACATTGATCTCTCCCTTATTTTCCGATCATTCCACTATAGAAGCCCGTAAATAAGTTTTCACTATGCATCACAGGTTAATTTCTGCTGAGGGCATTTTGCGCGTTCCTGCGGCCTTAATTGCTGTAAACATTTTATTACACAACCCGTAACGCATATTTGACACGAAATGGCCAATCAACTATCCTGCCGCCCTCGGAATGAGTTACCTATAATTTCCCCAAATCTTTGACGGGTAGAGAAAAAAGTGAAGAATCGCACTCTGGGCAGTGTTTTTATCGTGGCAGGCACCACCATTGGTGCCGGAATGCTGGCGATGCCACTGGCGGCGGCCGGCGTAGGTTTCGGCGTCACGCTGGCTTTGCTGGTCGGGCTGTGGCTCTTGATGTGTTACACCGCGCTGTTGCTGGTGGAAGTTTATCAGCATGAACAGGCGGATACCGGCCTGGGTACCCTGGCGAAACGCTACCTTGGCGGTGGCGGCCAATGGCTGACCAGCTTCAGCATGATGTTTCTGATGTACGCCCTGACCGCCGCCTATATCAGCGGTGCGGGTGAACTGCTGGCGGCCAGCATCAGCCAATGGACTTCACAGGATTTCCCCACCACGCTCGGCGTATTGCTGTTTACTCTGGTGGCTGGTGGCGTAGTCTGCATCGGCACCCATTCTGTCGATCTGTTTAACCGCATTTTGTTTACCGCTAAAGTGGTGTTTCTGATCGTCATGCTGGGCCTGATGCTACCGAATATTCACCGCACCAATCTGATGACGTTGCCGCTGGAACAGGGGCTGGCGCTGTCGGCCATTCCGGTCATCTTTACCTCTTTTGGCTTCCACGGCAGCGTACCCAGCATCGTTAACTACATGGGCGGCAACATCCGCAAGCTGCGCTGGGTGTTCATCATCGGCAGCGCCATTCCGCTAGTGGCCTATATCTTCTGGCAATTGGCCACGCTGGGGAGCATCAGTTCTACCACTTTCGTCGGCATTCTGGCGCAACAAGCGGGACTGAACGGCCTGTTGCAGGCGGTACGCGACGTGGTGGCGTCACCGCACGTAGAGTTGGCGGTACATCTGTTTGCCGATCTGGCGCTGGCCACTTCGTTCCTCGGCGTGGCGCTCGGGCTGTTCGATTTCCTGGCCGATTTATGCAAACGTCAGAACAACGTCCGCGGCCGTCTGCAAACCGGGGCCATCACTTTCCTGCCGCCGCTGGCGTTCGCTCTGTTCTATCCGCGCGGCTTTGTGCTGGCACTGGGATTCGCCGCCATTGCGTTGGCGGTGCTGGCGCTGTTGCTGCCGTCATTGCTGGTATGGAAGACGCGTCAACGACATCAGGCGCAATACCGCGTCTGGGGCGGCACGCCGGCGCTGGCGCTGGTGTTTGTCTGCGGGATTACGGTGATTGCCATTCAGTTGGGCATTGCCAGCGGCATCTTGCCGGCAGTTGGGTAATAGATTTATCAGTAACATCAGGGGGCCGGTTGGCCCCCTTTTTATTGCTATCAGAAGCTAAGACCCACTCCAACATACGGGCCATCGGCAAGCGTGTTGTCACGATGCCCGTCTTTCCCTTCCATCTTTATGTAGCGATAACCCACATCTACGCTGAGCGGGCGGAAAACATTCCAACGCAGGCCACCGCTGGCCTCGTTATACGCCTTCACACCGCTGGTCAGCGAATCCGGTGCAAAATAACCCTCGCCATGCAGGCTGAAGTAACGGCTGATGGCCCAGTCCAGGCCACCGCCCAACGCCAGTGCGCCACCGTTATCGCCGTCTTTCGGGCTCAGATACAGTGCCTTGCCGCCCACCGTAGCGGTCAACGGTCCAAGCGGCAGACCGAAATTCAGCCCCAGGCTGCCGACGTTGCCGTTATGATCGCTGCGCGCCCAGTTGCCCGACAACCCCAATCCGGTGCTACCGGTGTCCTGGCCGAAGCCGAGGTTAGTGTAATGCTGCCCGGCTTCGCCCGACAGGCTGATAGCGCTCGCCGTACCGGTCACAAACAGCATACCCGCTGCGCACGCGACCAAAGTTTTTTTCATCATGTTTCCCTCTCGTTTTTCATCCGTTCAGAATGATGTGAACCAACCCGTAATAATACGTCCCCGAGTTTATACCAAAGTACAACGAGTCTTTTAGGGATAACGGCTTAAAAATCCTTCTGATATCAGATAATTGTAAAGTTTTGCAAGTAAAAGGCAAATTCACGCTGACGACGTCAACGATAACTCAGACCTATTTGCCGTCGTCGCCTAATAGATCTACAAATGATAGTGGCATTAATCAAAATCCGGAGAGGATCCCAGCAAAACTATCATGATGAACGTTTAAGCCACCCGAGCATTAACTCAATGGCAATACGATAAGGAGCAAGTGATGAGCAAGAAAGGATTGACCACCGCAGCCGGCGCCCCGGTTGTCGATAACAATAATGTGATCACCGCAGGAAAACGCGGGCCGATGCTGCTGCAAGACGTCTGGTTCCTGGAGAAACTGGCCCACTTCGACCGCGAGGTGATCCCCGAGCGCCGCATGCACGCCAAGGGGTCCGGCGCCTATGGCACTTTCACCGTCACCCATGACATTACCCAATACACCCGCGCAAAAATCTTCGCTGAAATCGGCAAGCAAACCGACATGTTCATCCGCTTCTCCACCGTAGCCGGTGAGCGCGGCGCAGCAGATGCCGAACGCGACATTCGCGGCTTTGCCATGAAGTTTTACACCGATGAAGGCAACTGGGATCTGGTAGGCAACGACACGCCGGTATTCTATCTGCGCGATCCGCTGAAGTTCCCCGATCTTAACCACGTGGTAAAACGCGATCCGCACACCAACCTGCGCAACCCGGTGTACAAATGGGATTTCTTCTCCCATCTGCCGGAATCTTTGCACCAATTGACCATCGATTTCAGCGATCGCGGCATCCCGAAATCCTATCGCCACATGCACGGCTTCGGTAGCCACACCTTCAGCTTTATCAATGCCAATAACGAGCGTTTCTGGGTGAAATTCCACTTCCGCTGCGAACAGGGCATTGAAAACCTGATGGATGACGAAGCGGAAGCGATCATCGCCAAGGATCGCGAAAGCTCGCAGCGCGACCTGTTCGACGCGATCAAGCGCGGTGATTTTCCTCGCTGGAAGCTGCAAATTCAAATCATGCCCGAACACGAAGCCTCGCAAACGCCCTACAACCCATTCGATCTGACCAAGGTATGGCCGCATGGGGACTACCCGCTGATCGACGTGGGCTTCTTCGAACTGAACCGCAACCCGGACAACTATTTCTCGGAAGTTGAACAGGTGGCGATGAACCCGGCCAACGTGGTTCCGGGCGTCAGCTTCTCGCCGGACAAAATGCTGCAGGGTCGCCTGTTCTCTTACGGGGATGCGCACCGTTACCGCCTGGGCGTTAACCATCACCAAATCCCGGTTAACGGCGCCAAATGCCCGTTCCACAACTATCACCGCGACGGCGCGATGCGCGTGGACGGCAACAGCGGCAACGGAGCGACCTACGAGCCGAACAGCTTCGGCCTGTTCCAGGAACAACCGGATTTCAGCGAACCGCCGTTGAGCATCGAAGGTGCCGCCGATCACTGGAATCACCGCGAGGATAAGGATTATTTCAGTCAGCCGCGCGCGCTGTTCAACCTGCTAAGCGCCGAAGAACACCAGCGCATGTTCACCCGTATCGCCGGTGAGTTGTCGCAGGTGCCGGAACAGATCCAGCGGCGTCAGGTCGATCTGTTTACCCAGGTGCACCCGGACTACGGCGCCGGTGTCGCCAGGGCGCTGGGGCTGAAATAACCGGCCCTGTTTACCGCCACGGCCGCCTTCGGGCGGCTTTTTCATGCCGTTGAAAGTTGCTCCGCCACCCATTGCTGCAGCACACGGCGCGAAATCTTGATGCCACCGTTTTTCAGCTCGTCGGGTAAAGCGAACAGCGCCGTCGGGCGCTGGAAGTTGGCCAGCTTGCCCTGTGACCACGTCAACAGTGCGTCCAACACCAAGGGCGATTCGCTGTCGATCACCGCCACCGGCCGCTGTCCAAATTCCGCATCTTCCACCGGCACCACAAACGCCTGCGCAATCTGCGGATGCGTCGTCAGCACACGCTCAATATCCTCCGGTTGCACACCTTCTCCCCCGCTGAAAAACAGGTTATCCATCCGTCCGATAATCCGCAGTTCCCCCTCGTCCATCACGCCGCGATCGCGGGTATGAAACCAGCCTTGCCCGTCGACCAGCGGTTGCAAAGCGCCGCGATGCCAGTACCCCAACGCCAGGCTCTGCGCGCGGATCCACACTTCCTCATCCACCAGCCGGATTTCACGGCCGGCCAACGGTAACCCGACGCCCGGCCGCGTATCGGCGCGCTTGGCACACACCGTCGAAGCCAGTTCTGTCAGACCGTAGCCGCACCAGCAGCGAATACCCGCCGCCTCCGCCTGTTCGGTCAGCGAAACCGGGATCATCGCCCCGCCCAGCAGCACCTCTTTTAGCGTCAGACCTTCCAGCGGCTGCGCCAACAGCCGCCACAGCTGCGTCGGCACCAGCGAGGCATGAGTGCAGCCCGCCAATGCGTCGGCCAAAGGGGACATATCACGCACCACCAGCGTGGCCCCCGCAGCCAGCCAGCGCCAGACAATGCCCTGGCCGGATACGTGGAACAGCGGCAGGGAAAGCAACCAACGATCCTGCGACTGAAAATCCATCAACCGCAACACCCCTTCTGCGCTGGCTAAATGCCCGGCGCCGTTATGCCCGGCGGCCTTTGGCATACCGCTGGAGCCGGAGGTCAGCGTCAGCGTCGCCAGCCGCTGCGGATCCCAGACGGGCAAAGTCAGCCAGCGTGGTTCGGTAGAGGGTGGGGTCAACGGAATCAGAGCGGCCGACAACGCCGGCAAGGGATCCGGGCTGAAGACAAAAGCCATATCCAGGTCGGGCAATAGCGTATCCAGCAGAGAAACGGGCAAGGCCGGATTCAACGGCAACAACCGCGCACCGCACTGCAGCAGCGCCAGATAGGCCAGCAGCAGCGGATAGCTGTTCTTGCCGCACAGCGCAACACCACTGCCGGGTTCAACACCCTGATACTGAAAATCGGCCGCCAGTTCATCCACCTGGCGTTGCAGTTCCAACCAGTTGACCGGCTGCCGGCCGACAATCACCGCCGTCGCCTGCGGTTGCCGCTGCGCCCAATGTCGCCACGGCCAATCGCTCAACTGCGCCATAGGCATTCCATCGCTTGCAGATCCCGCAACGGCAGGCTGCTGCCCGGCCAACGCCGCAGCAACTGTGCCTGCATCAAATCGAGCGTATCCAGCCCGGGAACGGTGGCCGGCGTCAGCCAGTGCGCGATGCGCGCCAGTTGGGTCAGCCCCAGACTGGATTCGATGCTGGAACTGATCACCGCCGTCAACCCTGCCGCATGGGCCTGCTCCACCAGAGCCTGACAGCGGTTCAGGCTGCCGACCAGAGTGGGCTTGATCACGATCGCCGCTACGCCCGGTTCGGCCTGCACCACAAAATCCGCCTCGCGCACGCTCTCGTCCCAGGCGATGGCAATGCCGGTCGCCAGGGCGAAATCCCGCGATTCATCACGGGTTTTGCAGGGTTCTTCGAGAAAGACGATGCGATCGCGCAGCGCCGGGTTTACGTATTTGGCGAAACCCTCGGCTTTGGCACGGGTCCAACTGCGGTTGGCATCCAGCCGCAAGCGCAAATCCGGCAGCGCCTCCAGCAGCAAGTTAACGATCATGCCGTCGCGCACCGCCTCATACAGCCCAACCTTCACCTTGGCGACCTTCTCGCCCGGCAGCGCGCTCAGTACGTCGAACAGTTCATCGGGATCGCCGGTGCACAGCGGCGCTTTGCGGTAGTCGGCCTGCAACGGGAGCCGGTGTTCCAACTCCGCCAGTGCGCAACTGGTGCCGAACGCTACCGAAGGCAGCGGACTGTCTGCCGGCAATTGGCCTGCCTGCCAGCCCTGCAGCCAGGCCAGCGTGGCCTGCTCGGCTTCGGCCAGCGTTTCTTGGCTGAACTCAGGCAGCGGCGCAATCTCGCCCCAGCCTTCCCGCTCCCCCTGCTGCAGATGAATCAGCAGACCATCGCGGGTTTTCAGCCGCTGGTTACGCAGCACCACTCCCGCCTCCATCGGCAAGCGGTAACGGTAAACCCCGACGTTGCGGATCGGCGCGTTCATTACGGGTTACGCTTGAATTTGCTGAAGTCCGGCTGACGCTTTTCGTTAAACGCATTGCGCCCTTCCTGGCCTTCGTCGGTCATGTAGAACAGCATGGTGGCGTTGCCCGCCAACTCTTGCAGGCCCGCCTGGCCGTCACAGTCGGCATTCAACGCCGCTTTCAGGCAACGCAGCGCCATCGGGCTGTTCTGAAGCATTTCGCGGCACCAGCGTACGGTTTCTTTTTCCAGGTCCGCCAGCGGCACTACGGTGTTGACCAGGCCCATATCCAGCGCGGCGGCGGCGTCATACTGGCGGCACAGGAACCAAATCTCACGCGCTTTCTTCTGGCCAACGATGCGCGCCATGTAAGAGGCACCCCAACCACCGTCGAACGAACCGACTTTCGGGCCGGTCTGGCCAAAGATGGCGTTGTCCGCCGCGATGGTCAGATCGCACATCATATGCAGCACATGGCCACCGCCGATCGAATAACCGGCCACCATCGCCACCACTGGCTTAGGACAGGTACGGATCTGGCGCTGGAAGTCGAGTACGTTCAGGTGATGCACGCCGCTGTCGTCCTGATAGCCGCCGTAGTCACCGCGCACTTTCTGATCGCCGCCTGAACAGAACGCCTTGTCGCCGGCACCGGTGAGAATAATGGTGCCGATACCGTCGTCGTAACGGGCATTGGCCAGCGCTTCCAGCATCTCTTTCACCGTATGCGGACGGAACGCGTTGCGCACTTGCGGGCGGTTGATGGTGATTTTCGCGATGCCGTCGGCGGATTTGTGATACAGGATATCCTCGAAATCACCGGAGCAATCCTGCCACTCGATGGCGGCATACAGTTGTTCTTCATTCGGATAAAGCATGATCGGTTCCTTTAACCAGGGTTAACGAGAAAGGACTGCAGCTCGGCGACGAAATCCTGCGGGTTAGCCAGGTGCGCATTGTGTCCGGCCTGCGGCACGGTGCGTAACGGCAACCCGGCGTCGCGCGCCAGTCGTTGAAACTTGGGGTCATTTTCGCCGCACAGCACCATCAGCGGCACGGTCAATTGCTGCAACTGCGGTGCCAGATAAGGCTGTTGCCCCAATGAAGTGGCTTGCAGCATGTCAGCCACCGCCGGGCCGCTGTTGTCGGACCGGGCGGTGATCAGCGCATCGCGATGTACGCCGCTGAGTTCGGTAAATACCGGCTGTTGATACCAGTCCGCCAGCACCTCGGCAATCGGCTGATGGCGGAACCGTTCCGCCCAGGCGGCATCCTGCGCACGGCGATGGCTGCGCAGCTCTTCGCTGTCCAGCCCCGGATTGCCGCCCTCGACAATCACTCCCAGCAAGCCGTCGGTTTGACCATGACAGGCGTGATACATGGCGATGCGCCCGCCCAGCGAATAGCCCACCAGCCAATAGCGTTCGATGTTATGCATCTGCAAAGTGGCGCTGATTTGCGCGCTGATATCGTCAAAACCGCGGCACGCCACGGCAACCGAATCGCCGTGGCCGGGCAGATCAATGGCCAGAGACGGCCATTGCGGACAGTGCGCGGCGATGACTCGCCACTCATTATTGTTACCCAGCAGGCCGTGCAACCAAATCAGCCAAGGGCGATCCGGTTCGCCTCGTTGTAAAATACGTGTCGCCAGCATCATTGCACCGCCATTTGTTGCACCAGGTGCCGTAACGTCTCGGCACCGTCGCTCGGCGGCACCTGCAGCTCAATCAAGGTAGCGCCACCCTGACGCCAGCCTTGTTCGACCGCCTGCCTCAGTTGCCCCCAGTTTTCCGGCCGCGCATAGTTCAGTTGGAACATCGCTGCGGCATGGCTGAAATCCACGTCCTGCGGCATGCAGTAGAAACGCTGACGATCTTCTTGCGGCGTCGGCAACAGCGAAAAAATCTGGCCGCCGTTGTTATTCACCACAATCAGCACCGTGGGCGCAGAACACTGCCGCAGCAGCGCCAGCGCATTCAGATCGTAGAGCGCGGAGAGATCCCCCACCACCGCCAGCGTCGGTTTGGCCGTTGCCCGTTGTACGCCTGCTGCGGTAGAGATAAGGCCGTCGATACCGCTGGCGCCGCGATTGCTGAAGACCGGATAACCGGCCGGCAATCGGGTCAAGGCGTCAATCAACCGCACGACCAGGCTATTGCCGAGGAACAGTTGACCATTTTCCGCCAGCAGCTCCGGCAGGCGGTGCGCCAGTTGCGCCTCGCCAAAGCGGTTCACCAGATAGCCGGAGACGCTGTCCAGAGCCTGATCCGCCAGTGGCGCCAGCTCTTCGGTCCAGGGGGAGCGGGGCTGCGCAGGATGCAGTTCGAGCCATTGCGCCACGCCGGAGCGGATGCGGCGGCCACGGTGATGCGCCGGGTCGAGCCGGCCCGACAACTCATCGATGAGCCAATATTCCTGCGGCCGGCACTGCTCCTGCCATTGCAACAGGCGTTTGCCGGTCAGGCTGCTGCCAAATTGCACCACCAGTTGCGCGTCTTGCAGGATGCGCTGCGCCTGAGGCTGAGCCAGCCATAAATCGGCACAGGGCAGTGGTTGGCCGGTCTGAGACAGCACGTCGCCAATCAGTGGCCAGCCAAGCGTAGCGGCCCATTGCGCCAACTGCTCACCCTCTTGCGCGCTCATGCGCCCTGCCACCACCACGCCGCGTTTTTGCCGCCAGGAGAACCAATCCGGTTGTTTCAGCACCGCATGGGGATCCATTTCCCGCAGCCAGGGCTGGCTGTCTTGCCACCAGTCGCCGAGCGCCGCCGACCAGTCGTCATAGTGTTGTTCATCGCCACCGTACAACGGTTCGGCAAACGGGCAGTTGATGTGTAAAGCGCCGTGCTGCAAGCGCGCCATGGCGCTGTCGACGGTGGATGCCAGCCAACTGGCGGGAATATCCGGCGTCGGGCGCGGCAGTTCGATGCTCATCGTCGGATGGCTGGAATAAAGGCCAGTTTGGCGGATCGCCTGATTGGCACCGCAGTCGATCAGCTCTGGCGGCCGATCGGCGGTAAGGAACACCAACCGTTCACCGGTCAGCCCGGCTTCAATCAGCGAGGGATAGAGATTGGCGGCGGCGGTGCCGGAGGTGACGATCACCGCCACCGGCTCCCGCGACGCCTTCGCCAGGCCAAGCGCCAGATGGCCCAGCCCGCGTTCATCAAAATGGGTATGGCAGACAAAAGACCTGTTAGCCGCCGCAGCCAGTGTCAACGGCGTAGAGCGCGATCCCGGAGCGATACAAACATGCCGCACTCCGTGGCGAGCCAGCGCTTCCAACAACAACGCCGCCCATCGGCGATTAAAAACACTTGTCGACATAATTCGCTCACAAGTCGGTTAACAGAATCATCCTTCGGCACCGGCTATTTAGCGGCATGCCAAAAATTATGTTCTGTATTATATGAGTAGTTATCTCCACGACTTTTGCGCCAGCGCAAAAACGCCGCATATCCCTGTAACTTTATGGCGGACAATTCCTTGATTTAGCGCACAAAACAAACATGCGGATCACAAGCGCTTTACATTCTCCGCGTTTGTCGCCCAACAACACCATGCAATGAACAGGGACATTCAGCTCAGGTGGCCGGACTGCAACAAGGTCAACAGCCCGGCGGCCTTGTTTTCGACTTCCTGCCACTCTTCAGCGACATCGGAACCGGCCACGATACCGGCACCGGCGTAGAGCCTTACCCCTTCCCCTTCTAACTGCGCGCAACGTAGCGCAACGCAAAACTCACTGAGGGAAGAGGAAAGATAGCCGGCCGAACCCGCGTACCAGCCGCGGGAGAAAGGTTCATGTTGCAGGATAAACTCGCGCGCCGCCTGACGAGGCAACCCGGCAACCGCCGCCGTCGGTTGCAGCCGCTGCAAGCAATCGGCGTCGTCGCTGCGATTGAGCTGCCCTTCAATACGGCGCCGCAAATGCTGCACCTTACGTAAACGCACCACTTCCGGCGGCAGCACGTCCAGCGAACCGGCGCCCCCTTGCAGACGCTGGCAGATATCGTCCACCACCAGCAGGTTCTCATGCTGGTTTTTAGCGTCGCCCTGCAACCACTGCGCCAACGCCTGCGCGCGCTGTTGATCGGGATGATTGGCCACGGTGCCCGCCAGCGCTTCGGTCAGCAGTTGCAGGCCATTTCGCCGGTACAGCCTTTCCGGACTGGAACCGAGAAATGCGGAATGTGCATCAAATCTCAGCATAAAGTGGTAGCATCGGTGATTCACCCTACGGCTGGCGTCCATCATCGCCGGTGCGGACAGCGGGCCATCCAGCGTCAGCAACGTGCTGCGCGCCAACACCACCTTCTCCATCTGTTGCCGATCGATCGCTTTCAGCGCCTCGTGCAGCATGATTTCCCATCCGGCACGTGCCGGTTGATGCTGCACCTTGTTCACTTCAGCCTTTATGGGCGCGATTGGCCGCGCAGCCACCACCTTTTCCAACCAGCGGTCAGCTGCGTCCGCATCGTCGCGCAGCGAGCTTTCGGAAAACAGATTAAGCGTTAACTGAGCTTCACCTTCGCGGCTCAGAATTTCCAGACGTGGCAAGAATAAATACGCGATGCCGTCAAAGGCGTTCAACCCCCATATGCGCGCGCTCTGATGCGCCCTGATAAACGCCTGAGCCTGTTCAGGCTGCGTAAACAGGCGCAGCGCGCCACAGGCCGCCGCCTCTTCGTGACCGTCGCGATGGTGCCAGTAAAACTGCGGGAATACCGGCTGCGCCGCCAGCCACTCCAGTAAGGTGGCGGCCAGCGATGCAGGCACGGGAAGTGAAAACTGGCGGAAACCGCCCCCAACCGAAATAGGGGATTCAAGCTGCCGGCGCAATCGCCTCAGCAATCCCGAAAGTTGTTGCACAGCCACCTCAATAACCAAACGTAATGTAGGGAATTATACGGCAAATCAAGGTTGAACGGCGGAAAAATAGCGGTGTGAAGTCAAGGTTCACGCTCAAAAAATGTTTATTAAATCTAAACAATTAGTTCAAAAAACGTCCGACCGGGCATTATGCGACTATACTGAGAAAGCATGTTCCTGCCTGCAGCGAACCCACGTCAGATCTGCCCGGCGTTAAAAACAGGATGTTCACGATCTCCCAGCGGTTTCACCGGCTGTCCTTTGGGTCAGATGTAAGGAGCTTTTGTGTGAAAGAAATACTAATCAATTGGTTAAAAAAACAACGTAAAACTGCAAAAATAAGGACGTTGCCGTTACGGCGTAATAAAAACGCCCCTGAGACCAACGGCAACGCCATCAAGGCAGAACTGTTTTCTGTCGACCAAATGGAACGCTATGGCCAGCGCCTGGCACGCTCGCACAAATTGGCGACGCGCAAGACCCCCTACTTTTTGCTGAAGCGGCTGGACGAAAACGAACGCATTCTGGCGGAAAGCTGCCACCAGTTGAGCAACGGCAAAAAATCCAGCATGACCCCGGCCGGCGAATGGTTGCTCGATAACTACTATCTGATCGAAGAACAAATCCGCGTCGTGCGCCATCATCTGCCAAAAACCTTCGGCCGCGGCCTGCCGCAGCTGGCAGCGCCGCATAATTGCCCGCGAATCTATGACGTGGCCGCCGAGGCCATTGCGCACGGCGACGGCCACTGGGACGCCGAAAGCCTCACGCGGTATATCGCCGCCTATCAAAAAGAAGCCAATCTGACGCTGGGCGAACTCTGGGCGTTGCCCGGCATGCTGCGTCTGGCACTGATCGAAAATCTGCGGCGCGTCAGCGTTGAGGTCGCGCAGGCGCAAAGCGAGCGTAATCTGGCCGACAGTTGGGTGACCAAAATGCTGGAATCGGCAGAAAACGATCCGGCCAACCTGATCGTGGTCATTGCCGACATGGCGCGCTCCAATCCTCCTCGCTCCAGCGCTTTTGTCGCCGAGTTGGTCCGTCGCCTGCAAGGCCACGGCACCATGCTGGCGCTACCGCTGACCTGGGTAGAGCAGCGGCTGGCGGAAGTCAGCCTGACGTCGGATGAGCTGATCCACCGTTTTAACCAGCAGCTGGCCGTCAGCCAACTGTCGGTCAGCAACAGTATTTCCGGCCTGCGCCAGCTCAGTGAAATGGACTGGGCCGAGTTTGTCGAAACCATGAGCCAGGTCGATCAGACCCTGCGCGACGATCCGGCCGGGGTTTATCCGTTGATGCACTTCGACACACGCGACAACTACCGCCATGTGATCGAAATGCTGGCGCGTCACTGCTCGCGCAATGAGGTTCAGGTCGCCCAGCACGTGCTGAATATGGCACGGGTGGCAGCCGAAGATCCGTCCAGCGATCCGCGCCGCAACCACGTTGGCTACTATCTGATTGACGATGGTCGGCCGGAGCTGGAACAGCAGCTGGAGGTTCGGCTCGGCCGCATTACCCGGTTGCGCCATGCGTTAAATCAGGCACCGCTACTTTCCTGGCTAGGCAGCCTGAGCCTGATCACCACCGCCATCTGTGCGGAATTGCTGCGCCATGCCTACAGCACCGGCATCAGTTGGGGGCTGGCGCTGCTGTTCTTCCCGATGGCGGCGGTAGTCAGCCAGTTCGTGCTCAACCTGCTTAGCGAGGTCACCACCCGCAGCCGCACGCCGCAACCCCTGCCGAGGCTCGATTTCTCCTGCGGCATTCCCGCCGAGTTCCGTACCCTGGTGGTGATACCGACGTTGATCGGCAGCAAAAGTGGCGTCGATAAGCTGATCAACGCGCTTGAGGTCTGTTATCTGGGCAACGCGATGAAACATCTGCACTTTGCCCTGCTCACCGACTTCGACGATGCACCGCAAAAGCAGCAAGCGGACGATGCCCATCTGCTGGCCTATGCCTGCCAGCAGATGGAAGCGCTTAACGGCCGCTATCCCTGCGAAGGCCCCAGCCACTTTTTCCTGTTTCACCGCGATCGCGAGTGGAATGAAAAACAGGGCGTCTGGATGGGGCTGGAGCGCAAGCGCGGCAAGCTGAATGCGCTGAACGACTGGCTGCGTAACCGTGGCAACGCCTTCTGCACCCAGGTTGGCGCCGGCCTGGAAGTGCTGAAAAACGTGAAATACGTTATCACCCTCGACAGCGATACCGTATTGCCGCGCGAAAGCGCCCACCAGTTGATCGCCGCGATGGCGCACCCGCTTAACCAACCGCAGTACGACGCACGTCAACAGCGGGTGGTGGAAGGCTACGCCATCTTGCAACCGCGCATGGCGGAGGAAATACCGACTTACGGACAGGGCCGCTACGCGGCACTGTGCAGTAGCACGCCGGGCAACGATCCCTACACGTTGATGGCCTCGGACATTTACCAGGATCTGTTTGGCGAAGGATCCTTTATCGGCAAAGGCATCTACGATGTCGACGTGTTCTCGCACAGCCTCAAGGGCACCTGCCCGCCGAATCTGGTGCTGAGCCACGATCTGCTGGAAGGCTGCTACGCCCGCTCCGGCCTGCTGAGCGACGTGTTGTTGTACGAACAGTATCCCAGCAATTATCTGGTGGACGTGGCGCGCCGTACGCGCTGGATCCGCGGCGACTGGCAACTGCTCAATTGGTTGTTGCCACGAGTAAAAACCGAAGACGGCACCCGCACCGCCAACCCGTTGAGCACCCTGTCGCGCTGGAAGCTGTTCGATAACCTGCGCCGCAGTCTGACGTCGCCCAGCCTGCTGTTGCTGCTGTTTTGCGGTTTCGTCTGGCTGCCGAACACCCGTTACTGGCTGGCGGTCTTCACCATCATTCTGCTATTGCCTACCCTGCTGGCGCTGTTGCAGGACGTTGTGCGCAAACCGCCGCGCAGGCCCTTCCTGCAGCATCTGCGACTGGCGATGAACGGTTCGCTGCATCGGCTGGCTCAGGTCGGCCTGCGGCTGGCGACGCTGCCGCATGAAGCGCTGTATAGCCTCAAAGCGATCGCCATTACCCTTTGGCGACTGCTGATCAGCAAACGCAACCTGCAAGAGTGGACCAGCTACGCGCAATCCAGCGCCCGTCAGCAGGTTACTCTGAAAAACTTTTATCGGGCGATGTGGATCAACCCGGTAGCCGGCTTGGCGTTGCTGCTGTTTAGCTTCCTGCACAACCCGATGGCGCTGTTTATCACGCTGCCCTTCGCCACCCTGTGGTGCCTGGCCCCGTTCCTGCTGTGTTATCTCAGCCACCAACCGCAGCGCAGTAAAACCGCGCTCGACGATGAACAGCGCCGCTTCCTGCGCCACACCAGCCGCCAAACCTGGGACTTCTTCAATACCTTCGTTAATCAGCAGGAAAACTGGCTACCGCCGGATAACTATCAGGAGATACCGGAGCCGGTAGTGGCGCACCGCACTTCACCGACCAATATCGGGCTGTCGTTGCTGGCTAACCTCACCGCCTATGATTTCGGCTACCTGACGCTCAGTGAGGCGCTGCGGCGTATTGAACTGACGCTTAACACGCTGGACCGCATGGAACACTATCGCGGGCACCTGTACAACTGGTACGACACCCGTACTTTGGAGCCGCTGAACCCGCGCTATATCTCCAGCGTGGACAGCGGTAACCTGGCCGGCCACCTGCTGACGCTCAGCGCCGGTCTGCCCGCGCTGGCCCATCAACCGGTCATCAGCCCGCAATTAGTGCTGGCCGGGCTTGGGGACAGCCTGCAACTGCTGGAACAGCACTGGGGAGACGCCGCCCACAAAAATCTGCCGAAGCTGCGAAATCATTTTGAACAGGCGTTAAACAGTCACCCCGCCGCTTTGCAGGCCGAGCTGAACGCCATGCGCAACTACAGCAACGGGTTGCAGGAACCGGCGCTGAATCACGACGAAGAAGCCAAACGCTGGGCTGGCGCGCTGCATCAGCAGCTCAACGAACTCTGCGCGGAATGGGCGCTGTGGTTCGGCTGGCTGAGCGACGATGTACCCGAGTTGACACAAGTGCCCAGCCTGCACTGGCTGGCCAATCCACCGTCCCGGTTGACGCTGCCCGCAGAGCAGCAAAGCCAGCTTGACGCCGCCAGCGCATTGGCGCAGGAACGGCTGGCGCAGTTGTACAGTCTGCAACAGCGCCTGGAAAAAATGGCGCAGATGGACTTCAACTTCCTGTATGACGAGTCGACCCATTTCCTGGCCGTCGGTTTTAACTGCGATCAGAATCGAATGGACAGCAGCAAATACGATCTGCTGGCATCGGAAATCCGCCTGACCAACTACGTTGCCATCGCCACCAATCAGGTGCCTCAGCGCAGTTGGTTTGCGCTCGGCAGACTGTTTACCGTGATCGAAAATGAGCCGGCACTGATGTCGTGGAGCGGCTCGATGTTTGAATACCTGATGCCGCAGTTGGTGATGCCGGCCTACCCCGACTCCCTGCTGGTGCAAATGTGCCGCGCAGCGGTGGAACGGCAAATCGCCTGGGGCAAGGAGCGCGGCGTGCCCTGGGGCATATCCGAATCCGGCTATTTCGGCTTCGATGCCGATCAAAACTACCAGTATCACGCCTTTGGCGTACCGGGGCTGGGCCTGCGTCGCGGGCTGGGTGACGATATGGTGGTCGCGCCTTACGCTACGGTGATGGCATTGATTGTCGATCCGGATGCCGCTTGCAGCAACCTCGTCGCCCTGGAAAAGAATGGCGCCAAAGGCCGTTACGGTTTTTACGAGGCGCTGGATTACACCACCGCACGCCTCAGCCGTGGTCAGCTGTACGTGATTATCCGCTCCTATATGGCGCACCATCAGGGCATGAGCTTCCTTGCCCTGTCCCATCTGCTGCTGGATGCCCCCATGGTGTCGCGCTTCGCCGATTATCCTGCGTTCCAGTCGACGCGCTTGCTGCTGCAAGAACGGGTACCGGATGCGGTTGAGCTGTACAGCACCCGTCGTCACTTCGAAACCCATGAGGGCACCATTACCCCGGCCAGCTTCATTGCGCGTGAGTTCAACCGGGTGGATTCGCCGATCCCGGAAGTGCAGTTACTGTCGAACGCCAACTACCACCTGATGCTAACCCAGGCCGGCGGCAGCTACAGCCGCTGGCAAAACCTGGCCCTGACCCGCTGGCGCGAAGACGCCACCTGCGACAATTGGGGCGCCTTCTGTTACCTGCGCGATCCGCAAACCGGTGAGGTATGGAGCAACACCTGGCAACCGATCGGCGGCGCCGCCAAGGGGTATAGTGCGGTGTTCAACGATGCAGGCGCAGAATATCAGCGCCGCCAGGGCTCGCTGTCGGTCAAAACGCAGGTTGTAGTGTCACCGGAGGACGATATCGAACTGCGGCGCATCACCCTGCTGAACCGCAGTAAACAACCGCGCACCATTGAAATCACCAGCTATGCGGAAGTGGTGCTGGCGCCGGCCGGCAACGATCTGGCTCACCCGGCGTTCAGCAATTTGTTCGTTCAGACCGAACTGTTGCCGGATCAGGACGCCATTTTGTGTCACCGCCGCCCGCGCGAACCAAAAGAGAAATGCCCGTGGCTGTTGCATATGATGACGGTACAGGGCCGATCCAGCCAGACCTCGTTCGAAACCGACCGCGCCAAATTTATCGGCCGTGGCCGGACCCCGGCCAACCCGCAGGCGTTGTATCAAAATACGCCGTTGTCCAACAGCGCCGGGCCGGTCATCGATCCGATTATCTCTATCCGCCAGCGTGTGGTGCTGGAGCCCAACGTGCCATTGACGCTGGATATTTTCTACGGTGTTTGCGAAGACCGCGTCAGCAGCCTGGCCATGCTGGAAAAATACCGCGATCGCCATCTGGCGGACCGCGTGTTTGAACTGGCCTGGTCGCACAGCCAGGTGGTGTTGCGCCAGTTGAACGCCAATGAGGAAGATGCCAATCTATTCAACCGCCTGGCGAGTGCAGTCGTGTTCCCTGCACAGGAAATGCGCGCCGCCAGCAGCGAAATCATCCAGAATCGCCGCGGACAGTCGGGGCTATGGGGACATTCAATCTCCGGCGATCTGCCGATCGTGCTGTTGACGGTGACCGATGGCGAGAACATCGGGCTGGTGCAGCAGTTGATTCAGGCGCACAACTACTGGCGGCTGAAAGGGCTGCAGGTGGATCTGGTGATCCTTAACGAGGACGCTGGAGGCTACCGCCAGGAGTTGCAAAACCAGATAATGGGCCTGATCGCCGCCGGTATGGAGTCAACCCAAACCGATAAACCGGGCGGCATTTTTGTGCGCACCAGCGAGCATATGTCACCGGAAGATCACCGTCTGCTGCTCAGCGTGGCGCGTATCTACCTCGATGACCGACGCGGCGGATTAAATGAACAGCTGAACCAACGCCTGCAACTGCCGCAGATCCTGCAGCAGCCGCTGTCGCCGGTTACCGCCTCGTCGAAACTGGCGACGATAGACAATCTGCCGCGTAACCTGCATTCGCCGCAGTTGCCCGCCATCGACGCATTGCAGTTCTATAACGGCCTCGGCGGCTTCTCGGAGGATGGCCGTGAATATGTGATCGCCATGAACGAAAGCAAAATCACCCCTGCGCCCTGGTCAAACGTCATTGCCAACCCGATGTTCGGCTCGGTCGTTTCGGAAAGCGGCCAGGCGTACACCTGGTACGAAAACGCCCACGAATACCGCCTTACGCCTTGGGAAAACGATCCCATCTGCGACCGCAGCGGCGAAGCCTTCTATTTGCGTGACGAAGAAAGCGGCCACTTCTGGTCGCCGACGCCGCTGCCCGCCCGGGGACGCGGCCACTATCTGACGCGCCACGGCTTCGGTTACAGCGTGTTCGATCATCGCGAAAGCGGCATCGACAGCCAGTTCACCGTATTGGTCGCCAAAGAGGCGCCGGTGAAACTGTTCCTGTTGACGTTGACCAATACCTCCGGACGCACGCGCAAACTGTCGGCTACCGGTTATGTGGAGTTTATCCTCGGCGATCTGCGGCAAAAAACGGCCATGCACATCGTCACGCAGGCGGCAGCGCCCGAAAGCGGGTGCGGCGTCCTGGCCACCAACCACTACGGTGGCAGCGGCTCGGAACGCACCGCCTTCTTCGGCGTCTCCGGCGCGCATTGTTCAGTCAGCGGCGACCGGCGCGAATTCATTGGCCGCAACGGCTCGCTGGCCAGCCCGGCAGTGCTGAAGCTGCGGCGACTGTCCGACAAGGTGGGTGCCGGCATGGACCCTTGCGGCGCGGTACAGTCGGCGATCAGCCTGATCGATGGCGATCAGCGCAGCTTCGTGTTCGCCCTCGGCCTGGGGCAAAATGCCGATGAGGCCGAAGCGTTGCTGCAAAAATACCTGCAAGAAAAGAACCTGCAGGAGGAGTTGCAACAGGTGGCGGCGCATTGGGACGGTATTCTCAACAAAGTGCAGATAAGTACCCCGCAACCGGCGGTCGATCTGCTGGCCAATGGCTGGCTGCTGTACCAGACCCTCTCCTGCCGCATTCAGGCACGCAGCGGCTACTACCAATCCGGTGGCGCCTTTGGCTTCCGCGATCAACTGCAGGATACGCTGGCGCTGACCCACGCCGCGCCTGAACGGCTGCGCCAACAGATCCTGCTGTGCGCATCGCGCCAGTTTGTCGAAGGCGATGTGCAGCACTGGTGGCATCCGCCGCAGGGAAATGGCGTTCGCACGCTCTGTTCGGATGATTATCTGTGGTTACCGTTGGCGATTTGCCACTACCTGGACGCCACCGACGATAAAACCATTCTGGAAGAACAGGTAGGTTATCTGGAGGCGCGCAAGCTGGCGCCGGGCGAGGAATCGTCCTACGAACAGCCGGCGCAGAGCGCGACGCAAGAAACCTTGTATCAGCACGGCGTGCGCGCGTTGAAACACGGGCTGAACTTCGGCGAGCATGGACTGCCGCTGATGGGCGCCGGAGACTGGAACGACGGCATGAACATGGTCGGCCTGGAGGGGCGCGGCGAAAGCGTGTGGTTGGGTTTCTTCCTGTTCCACATTCTGCAGCGTTATGGCAAGTTGGCGACCGCTCGCGGCGACACGGAACTGGCGACGCTATGCCGCCAACAGGCCGCCACCCTGCGCGACAATCTGCGTGACCACGCCTGGGACGGCGAATGGTATCGCCGGGGTTACTTTGACAGCGGGGAGCCACTGGGCTCCCATGAGTCGGCGGAGTGTCGCATCGATGCCATCGCCCAAAGCTGGTCGGTGCTGTCCGGTGCCGGGGATAAACCGCGCAGCCTGCAGGCGATGCAATCGCTGGATAAACACCTGGTCGACAATCAGGCCGGCCTGATCAAACTGCTGACGCCGCCGTTCGACGGCAACGGCCCTAACCCGGGCTATATTCGCGGCTATCTGCCTGGCGTGCGCGAGAACGGGGGCCAATATACCCACGGAGCGGTCTGGGCGGTGATGGCCTTCGCCGAAATGGGCAATATCGAACGTGCCTGGGAACTGATGGCGCTGATTAATCCAATCAACCACAGCCTGGACAGCACCGCCGCCGAACGTTACAAGGTCGAGCCTTACGTCGTCACCGCCGATATCTACGCGGTGGCGCCGCATGTTGGCCGTGGCGGCTGGAGTTGGTATACCGGCTCCGCCGGCTGGATGTACCGGTTAATCGTCGAATCCTTGCTGGGGCTGAAACGCCACGGCGATCGGCTGACCATCAACACCCGGCTGCCGGCAGACTGGCCGCAGGTGACGCTTAACTACCGCGAAGGCGGCAGCGAGTATCGGTTGACGATCCGTCAGGGTCAGGGCGAGGCGCGGGTCACTGTGGACGGTGAACAACAGCCGGAGACGGCGATAACGCTGGTTGACGATGGGAAGATCCATCAGGTGGAAGTCATGCTGGGGCAGTAAATATCGGGGCGCGGCGGTTGCCGCGCCCAATCTCAACAGGCCGTTATTTGCGCGCCAGCAACAAGCCCAGCACCAAACCGACCGTGGCGCCAATGCCTACGCTGTGCCAAGGTTTTTCGCGCACGTAGCCGTCGGTGCGACAAACGACATCCTTGGCCCGTGCATAGTAGGACTCGGTAGTGTCGGCCAGCCGCGACTTAACCTCGCTCAAGGCTTGTTCCGCATTGGCCTTGATATCGATATAGGCCTGATCGGCGCGATCGCCGGAGTATTTCAACACTTCTTCCAGCGTGTCGCTCAGCATTCTCAGATCGTCATCCAGCGTGGTTTGATCCGCATCCGTATTTCTCGCCATGTTAAATTCTCCGTGGTTAAAAAATTAAACGGTTCTTAACTATAGACAAGGATCGCCGGTCCACGCCATCAGACTATTGGCTAAAATCAGAACACCAATTGCACCTTGGCAGCCTGGCTCTTGTCACCGGCAAACTCCAGCGCCTGCGCCAGTTGCCGGTTATCGAACTCGGCGGAAAGCAGCGGTAGAGGATCGACGGTCCCTTCGGCCAGCCAGGCCACCGCCAACGAGAACTCCTCAACAAAACGAAACGATCCCAGCAGGTTCAACTCTTTGGCAATCAACAGCATCAGCGGGAAATCAGGGAAACTGCCGCCCATACCCACCTGTACCACTGTCCCTTTGGCGCGAGTAATTTCCAGACAACGCTGTAAAGACGACGGATGGCCGGAAACCTCAAAGGCTATATCAAAATAACCTTTGTCCTGCAGATAACCGCTGAAATCGTCGTCGGCGGCATGCAAACGTACGTCGGCCCCCATTTCCCCGGCAATATCCAGGCAGCGCGCGCTGAGATCGGCGCAGACAACTTCAGCGGCCCCCAGCGCCTTCAGCGCCGCAACCAATAAGCAGCCTATCGGGCCGACACCGGACACGAACACCTTTTTCCCTTCGACCTCACCAGGTTGCTTCGCGGCGTGGATCGCCACCGCCAAGGGTTCGGCAAACACCATCACCTTTTCATCGCGATCGGCGGCGAACGCAACGCACTGCACGCTATCGACCACCTTGTATTGGGTGAAAGCACCGTCAACATGCGGGAAATACATTGCGCTGCCGAAAAAACGCATTTGGGTACATTGGTTTTGCTGGTTCGCCAGACAATACTTGCACTGCCCGCATGGCTTGCTGGGGTTTAGCGCCACCTTCTGGCCCGGTGTCAGCAGAGCCGAATCGCTGGCCACCACTTCGCCGATCACCTCATGGCCAAGCACCATCGGCTGACGCACCTGAAAGCTGCCGACCTTACCTTCCTGGTAATAATGCAGATCTGAACCGCAAATACCGCCACGGGTGATTTTCACCAGCGTGCCGTTTCCCTGATATTCCACTTCCTGCTCCACCACCGCCACGTCATATTTGCCGTTGACCACACAGGACCGCGTTTGAATTTTCATCATGATTTTCCGTTGAACAGGTCGTTATACCGCAGCGGACATGCCGCCATCGACAAACAGCAAATGACCATTAACAAAGTCCGAAGCTTTGGACGACAGAAACACCGCCGCGCCAATCAGCTCCTGCGGATCGCCCCAGCGGGCGGCCGGGGTGCGTTTGGTCAGCCAGGCGGTAAACTCCGGGTTATCCGCCAGCGCCTGGGTCATTTCGGTTTTGAAATAGCCCGGTGCGATACCATTCACCTGAATGTTGTAACGCGCCAGCTCCACGCACATGCCGCGCGTCAGCATTTTTACCGCTCCCTTGGAGGCGGCATACGGCGTAATGGTGTCGCGCCCCAGTTCGCTCTGCATCGAACCGATGTTGATGATTTTGCCGCTTTGGCGCTGCACCATATGGCGCGCCACGGTTTGCGACACCATAAACACCGCTTTCTGATTGACGGCAATAATGTCGTCCCAGTCTTTTTCCGGGAATTCGGTAAAGGGATGGCGGCGCTGGATACCGGCGTTGTTAATCAGCACATCAATCCCGCCCATTTCCGCCTCAATCTGCTCAATGGCAGCGTGAATGGCCTGCGAATCGGTCACGTCGAAAGGGACAGCATCGGCGCTGAAGCCTTCACGCCGCAGAACATCCACCGCGCGTTGCGCGTTTTCCCGGCTGGTGGCATTGACCAAAATATGGGCACCGTACTGGGCCAGCCCACGCGCCAGCAGAAAACCAATGCCTCGTGAAGCGCCGGTAATCAGTATTTTTTTATTATCCAGCGAAAATAAGTTGTTCATAAGGTTCCCCGATCCCTGTCATTCAGTTAGAACAGGCGCCTATCTCACCGGATTGCCGCCGGCAAAAACGTGAGCTGCATCACTTAAAATCATGTTACTAAAAGCTGTTACCTTTAACGTGAAGCCGCGCATCCGCACAGGCCAAAAAATTAATATATTTAATTGAAAAATAGGGTTTTTATACTTTTTTACATCGATTGTTATCGCCAAATCGATTTGCTAACATGGACTTATCCGCGATTTCTCCGCCCCACCCTGTTAAGGCCCCAGAATGAAGAACCAACGCGTTACGCTGCAAGATATCGCGCTGCTCGCCGGCGTGACCAAAATGACCGTCAGCCGCTATCTGCGTACGCCGGAAAAGGTGGCGGCCGACACCGCCGCGCGCATTGCCGAAGTGATGAAAGAGGTTAACTTCACCGACACTGATGAAGTGCGTGCGAACCAAAAACCGCGCATCGGCGTGTTGGTCCCCTCCTTCAACAACCAGATCTTTGCCGATCTGTTGGCAGGCATAGAATCCGTCACTTTGGAGCAGGGTTATCAAACGCTGGTGGTGAACTATGACTACAGCCGCGAGCGGGAGGAAGAGCACATCGTCCAGTTGCTGGCCTACCCGATCGCCGGGCTGATCCTGACCGATTCGCAGCACACTCTGCGGGCGGAAAAGTATCTGGCGGCGGCAAAAATCCCGGTGGCGCAGGTGATGGATCTGGAAGGCCCGGCGGGGCGAATTGCCGTGGGGTTCGATAACTATCAGGCGGGTTATGACATGACCGAAGCGCTGCTTGCCAGCGGCAAACGCCAGGTGGTCTATTTCGGCGCCATGTCCGATGCGCGCGACTTGAAACGTTTTCAGGGCTATTGCCGGGCGATGGAAAATCAGGGGCTGACCCCGCGCCAGATCACACCGCATAAGGTTTCATCGGTCTCGGTAGGCTCCGATATGCTGGCGATGGCGCGTCGCCTTTATCCTGAGCTGGATGGCATACTGTGCACTAACGACGATCTGGCGGTGGGCGTGTTGCAGGAGTGCCTGCAGCTCGGGTTAACTATCCCGCAGGACATCGCTCTGTCAGGTTTTCACGGCCTGGATATCGGTAAAGCTACCACGCCGGGCATCGCCAGCGTGATTACCCCACGATTTGATATCGGCAAGGTAGCCACCGAGATCCTGCTGAAGCGTATAAAAGGGGTGCAGTGCATCGAGCGCGTTGACCTGCACTACCGTATCTCACTCGGTGGCACTATTTGAATGCCCGGTAGCCGCATCCGGCATTTTCGCTTTCTCGCTGCGCGCCGCCAGCCACAACCCGCTGTTTTTCATCGCGTAACCAAACACCAGCCCCACCAATAAAGACGCCGTCACCAGCGGCCAGTCGCCCCCGCCGGCAAAGGTAGCGCAAGCACCGATAAAGGTGCCGGGCACAAATCCCAGCCACTGCTGTTTTGCCTGAATACACATCAGGAAGGCCACTATGCCGGTCAGCAGGTAGCCAAGCATGCTCCAACCCGGCGCCAGCTCGCTGCCATGAATGATCGCCATCGCCCAAAAAACTCCGCTACAGCTGGTCAGAGTACTAATCAACAACCCTTTAAGACCGCCCTGTGGACAGGCGAAATAAGCGGTGCAACCGAGAAAGCCGGCCCAGCCGATCAACCCCAGGCTGACGGCGACCCATCCCCAGACGCCGGACAAAATTCCGGTAGTGACGGCAATGGCGAAAATAACGTTCATAAATCGACCCGGCAGAAAAGAAAGCGCGCAGTGTACTCGAAAACCGGCAAATTTATGTGAATCAAGTCACAAAAATTATGTAATAAGAGAAATTGAAATTACAGATTTGCGGAATTTGTCACAAAAAAAACCAGCGTGGCAAGCACGCTGGAAATGACACACAACAACACCAGGGAAATCGTTCGCCACATTGCGTGGCTAAAGTATTCTTTTTATACCCTATGAATATCAAGCTGCAGCCAACCGCGCTACGGCTTGATAAACGGCGGGTATCAGCGCGGGAAACCCGCGCGGGTCACCATGAAGCTCAAAATCAAGCACACCACGGCACTGACCACAAATAACAGATTGACCGCCAGATGCAGACTGGCATGGTCGATCACTACCCCCAACAGGATAGGCACCCAGTTGGCGATATAAGCAATAACGTAAAACAGCGAAATCAGTCTTGCATGGCTGGCCTTCGGTGAAATCAGGTTCACCAGCGTGGCGCTGCCGACAAAAATCGCACCGTAGGCATAACCGGCAATCACCATCCCTGCCGCTGCCAGACCCAGCGAGTGGATCTGGATCGCCTCGGCGAACACCACCACCGACAGCGCCTGCGCCAGGCAACCGAACATCAGCGAGTGCCGCGCATTAATGCGACGACTGAGGATCTGGCTGATGCCGGCAATCACCAGGTAAACGGCAATCACGTAACCGTAAACGCCACGGCTGTGCATGCCCAGCAGCTTTTCCGATACGCTCGGGCCAATCGCCAGAATACTGGCGGCGACTGCCCAACAGATAAACAGCGCACCCGCACACAGGAAGAACTTGCCGCCTGTGGCACGCAGGCCGTCACCCAACGAACTCTTTTCTGGTGCGGCAGCCACCGGCGCTCCGCTTACCGGCAGCACCACCACTTCACTCGGCCATTTCAGCATCACGCCCAGTGCCGCTACCGCTGCCACCGCCATGATGATAATGAAGGGCAATGAAGTGGTATGGAATCCGGTTTGCAGCGCCACGCCGCTGAAAATCGGCCCCAACGCCAGGCCAAGGGTAAATGACAGCGTAGCGATCAGCGCCGCATTCTTACCGCCATCTTTCGGCCCAAAACGCACCAGCGCAATATTGGCCGCCCCGGTCAGAGCTCCGGTCCCAATCCCGGCCAGCAGCCGCGCCATAAACATCATCAAAAACGAATCGGCCATCGAAAACAACAGCGCACCGGCCAAAACCACCAGCAGCGCCGGCACAATCATGCTGCGCAAGTCTTTCACCTTGCCGGCCATGTTGCCGACGCCAAACAGTGAAATCAGCACGCCTGCAGCATAAGCGCCATAAATAATTGTCAGGCTGACCGAGCTTAAACCCAATTCATGTTGATAAAGCGGATAAAGCGGCGTCGGCGCACTGCTATTGAGCAATGCAGACATTAATGCCAGCGCTAAAAACAGCAGAATGGCAAAATGCGACGTGCCCGAATTCGCTTTAGCTGCTTCATCAACAGCGACACCTTCAGACATTTTTCTCTCCCGAAACAAGCTGGATAAACATTCTGTCCTGAAAACCAAACTCAATCAGGAAACGCGTTCATCATACCGTTTGGGTATAACGGCAAAAATAGCCAAGAATGCATCACAGTGATTCATTAATGCATGAGCGGAGCAAATATGACCGTTTTAACGCAGCACGCAAACCGCCTGCCGGCATGGCCAAATACCGCAAATGCCTAATACCAAACCATATACGGCATGGTTGACCAGGCTGGCCACCAGCAGATCGGCACCGCTGGCGGCGCTGCCGAAAAAACCTAATCCAACCGAGGGATAAATTAAACATAACGATATAAGCGAACAAACCAGGCCATAAATAACGCCCCGGCACAAGGCACCGCGGCGTGGGTGATAAACGGAAAAGATAAAATAATAAAAAAGGAGCGCCAGGACGATGCCTGCAAAATAATGCGCACCGTAACCCAATAATAAAGCGTGCGGCACCTGAGGAATATCATCGGGCCGCAAGAACAGAAATTGCCCCTGCCCCCACTGATTAACCAAATTGCCGATAAAAACCAGATTCAGCTTACCGATAACCCCGACGGACGAGGCAATAAAATTTACCAGGTCCATGCAGAGGGTCGCCACAATGCCAAACAGTCCATAGCGCGCCAGTTCCCTGGCTGGGCACAAGTCCATTCGCCCTCTCCTTTGTTGTTATACCGCCGCAGCCTTCGAGGCCTTCGCCGGATTGCGTTTCAAAATGGCCAATGCGCCGGAAAGAATAATCAACGCCATGCCGGCCGCAGCAATATAAGACAGTTTTTCGCCAAACAGCAGATAACCGAGCAGCGTGGAAAAAATGATGGTGCTGTAGGACAAGATGCTGACAATCACCGCATTGCCGCTGCCATAAGCGCGGGTCATGGTGATTTGCCCCAGGCTGCCGAATACGCCAATGGCGCCTACGCACAGCATCATGGCGCTGTCCAGGGCCGTAAAGCCCATCGCCGCCGTCATCACGCAGCCAATCACCGTGCCCACCAGCGAGAAATAAAACACCACCCGCAACTCCGGCTCACCGCTGCGCACCAGCTTACCGACATTGAAATAAGCCAGCGCGGTCAACAACCCGGATAACAGACCAATCAGGGTGGCGACATACTCGCCATTCGGCGTATCCGGGCGCAGCAACACCAGGATGCCGATAAACCCCAGCAATACCGAAAACAGCAGTTTGCCGGTCAACTGGCCTTTGGAAGTTACGAAAGCAATCGCCGACTGAAATATCGGGTTGGTGTAACCCAGCGTAGTGGCAGTGGCGATCGGCAGATGGATCAGCGAATAAAAGCCGCAGTACATCGCCGCATTGCCGATGGCGGCGCGTTTCATATGCAAACCGAGGTGCTGCGTGCGGAAACCGAGATTTTTAACTTTAATCAGCGCGGCGACGATCAGTACGTTAATAAAGGATCGATAAAAAATGATATCGAAAAAGCCAACTTTGGCCGAAGCCAATTTGACACTTGCCCCCATCAGCGCAAAGAACCCGCTGGCGACGACCATCCACAAAGCAACCATGATTTCCTCGGAATACACCCCAAACGGGCTGTAAAAAATAATCCATACCCTATGGGGGCAAGTTGCAGCCAGGCTGCCCCCTGTCAAACGGGGCGAACATATTCGCCCCCTACGGGCAGTGCAGTCAACAACGCCGCAGCTTGAAAGACACTATTATTCGGCGGTTTTCACCGTCAGTGGTTTGTTGTCGGCACAAGCGAAAAACACCAGCATCTCCGCCCCTTTATCGCCAGAGACGCCCTGATGAACGATATCTACCGTATCGGTAAAGGAATCCCCTTGCTTAAAGGTGTGCTTCACGCCGGTTTTTTTTACCGTGAGAGAAACGCTGCCGCCGGTCATGTACACCGCACTGATGCACGGGTGGGTATGCCAGGAAAGCACCTTATTCGGCTCCACCGTCACTTTCAACATGGTGATCTGAGGCGCACCGGCCGGATACTGCCCGTACGGCGTGCCCTCCCACGAGGTTTCGGTTTTCAGCAAGGTTTCTTTACTGATCCCTTCGCCGTGATCTTCAGCAGCCTGCGCGCTCCCCTGAAATGCCATCGTTAATGCCAGAAGTATCAATTTATACATTGTTATCGCTCCATGACCCTGTGAATAAGAACAGAAATGGCGTGATACAAAGGATAATTAACGACGGCCTCCAGACACCGCCCCCCTTACAACCCTTTGATACGCTGTTCGTATTCTACGATGCTCTCGGCATAGTATCGATTAGGCGCCACATGATTTCCTACTATCACTTCTATCAGGAACGGGCCATCGTACTCGGCCGCAGCGGCCAGCGCCTCATCCAGTTCCTCCAGCGTCGCCACCTTCGCTGAGGCGACGCCCAGGCTGTTGGCGAAAGCCTTCCAGTCGTGATTCGGCAGGGCTGTGTAATCGGCCGATACGCCACGGTTCTGAAGCGTGTCGATATGCATGGCGCCATGGGCGCTGTTGTTCATTACGACAAAGGTCATTTTAACCTGATAGCGAGCGGCGGTCTGGATCTCGATGCCGTGCATCAGCATGCAGCCGTCGCCGGTGACCACTACGCAGTCACGCTGCGGTGCCGCCAGCTTGATGCCAATACCGGCGCATATCGCCCACCCCATCGGTGCCAGGGAGCTTGAGGTGTGATAGTCACCCCGCCCGCTGGCCAGCCAGTGGTGGGCCATAAAGATACGGTGCGCGCCGGAGTCGACCACTACGTTGGTGTCCTCGTCCATACGACTGCGGATACGTTTGATGACATCGCCGGGGTACATGTTGGCTTCGCCCGCCGCCTGCCGCGCCTGCAGATCGGGCTGTTGCTGTTCAAGCGGCAGTTGTCGCACCTGCTCAAGCCAGCCATTCCGCAGCGTTTTGATGCCTGCCAGGTGGATGTCACCGTCGCCAACCGCATCCAGCAGGTGTTGCAAGCCGCCGGTAAGGCTGGAGAAAATCTGCATGTCCGGTTGATAGTGCGAGCTGACCTTGTCAAAATCTTCGTCAATCACCACCAGCGTTTTGGTGCCATGCAGCCGCGGGTTCCAGTTCAGGCTGTCTCGCTGGCTAAGATCACATCCCAGCACCAGCAGCACGTCCACTTCATCGCCGTTGATGGTTTCTACCGCACGGGTGTGGCCGGCGAACCCATACAGGCCAAGCGCCAACTCGTGCCCTTCGGGAAACGCCCCCTTACCGGACAACGTGGTGGCGACCGGCAGACGATATTTCTCCGCCAGGCGCAGCAGCAGTGCGGCGTCCTGCGGGTTATTCATGCGGTTGCCCACCAGACAGGCCACGTTCAAACCGCGCAGCAGGTAATCGTTCAGCACCTGATCCAGTCCCTGCTGATCGATAGCCGCCTCGCGGCACTGCGGCGTGCGCTGCGGATCTGCAGCATGATTGCCGGCCACCACTTTCTTTTGCATGTCGACCGGCACGCTCAAATACGCACGGCCTTTGCGTTGGGTGTTCAGGCAAGACAAACTGCGCCGCAGCTCGTGCTGCAACGTCAGATTATTTTTCACTTCGATGGCGGCAGAAAGTAGAGGTTTGACGATGGTCAGCTCATCGATGCCGCTGTTGCTGCCGTCCTGAAAAGCGCCCTGCGCTTCATGATAGGTGGCGATGCCACCGGCCAGATACAGCACCGGGATTTTATCGGCCTGCGCCGCAGCCATCGCCGGCAGGAAATTCATGGTACCCGGGCCGGAGATACCGAGGCAAACGCCGAACTTGCGGCTGGCACGGGCGTAGCCATCGGCCATAAAACCGCAGGCGGTCTCATGAGCGCCAACGATGCCGGTAATGCCAGAATGTTCAATGGATTTAATCAGTGGATACACGAGCTTGCCGGGTACCAGGAATATGTGTTGAATGCCGCGTGCTTCAAGACCCTGGATAATCACATCAGCGTTACTTTTATCTGCCGCTTTCGCGCCAGGCGTTGCAATAACTCTGATACCGTCCGCCGTTGCCAGCGCTACGGGGGTGTATAACTTCTCTGCGTGAGACTCCATTTTTCATGTCCAGTCGTGGTGGGCCAACCTGATTCAGAGTCAATCCCACCAGGCGGTTAGCCCACAGAGACAGGCTCTCATGCGCATCTGCTTACGCGTTCGGGTAACATCGATACAAAAATGTGCGCCAGATCACAGCATAAACGTTGATAAGCATAAAGATTGTTTAGTAAAAATAAAGATGCAAAACTGCTTCACGTTGATGCATTTATTCATATCCTGAAACATAATAAATAATTATGATACGTGGGCTTCATTTGCAGCCAAAGCCAGAGCCAAAGCGGCTGCGCAAGAATGAGCACGGATAAGACCGATAAGCCTGTACAAAGGAAATGGCATGATGAATTGGGATGATGCACGTTTCTTCCTGGCAGTAGCACGCTGCGGCACTTTACGAAAAGCCGCCAATGAACTACACGTCGACCAGGCCACCGTGGGCCGGCGCATTACCGCTTTTGAAGAGAGCCTGGGGTCAAAGCTGTTTATCCGCACGCCGAAATCATTTTCCCTCAGCCCGCTGGGTGAGGAAATGCTGGCGGACGTGATGAATATGGAAAACTCGGTGCAGGCGATTGGCCGCAAAGCCACCAGCGGCGACGACAGCCTGTGCGGCAACGTGCGCATCGCCACCACCGACACCATGGCCGAAGCTTTTGTCATTCCGGCGCTAAAGGATCTGCGAGAACAGCACCCATTAATCACCGTTACGCTGCTGACGGCGATTAATATCTCCGATATTTCTTATCGCGGCGCGGATCTGGCGATCCGTGGCGCGCGGCCCGATTCCGATGAGCTGATTATCAAACGCATGGCGACCATCGAAATGGGATTGTACGCTACGCAAGACTATCTTGATAAACAGGGTCTGCCGACCAAAGGCGACCATCTGCGCGGCCACGATTTGCTGATGTTTCCGCGCGAACTGGTACCGCGCCACTGGAATGATTTCTGTGGCGAGGCGCTGATCGATCCCAACGTCGTTTTGCAGTGCAACTCGCAGTTGCTGCTGCGCTCTGCGACGCGGAGCGGTTTGGGTATCGGCCTGTTATCCTCCTTCCTGGCGGATAAGGATCCGGACCTGGTGCGCATCTTCCCGGAAAATAAGGACTGGGTAGATATCTGGCTGGTGCTGCACCCCGACCTGCAGCGTGCTGCGCGGGTGCGCGCCGTCGTACAGGCGCTGGAAGCGTCTTTTAAAAACAACCCCGGCTGAATACTTAACTCGCAATCCCCCAGCCGATTTGAAACCGCAGAAGAAAACTCAGGAAAACCGGCAGCTATTTTACGGCTGCCAGGTAACCAAAATGTCGCGCTAATCTCCCCCCACCCCATAAAAAAATGGCGCTCACCTTAAGTGAGCGCCATTACGCCGAAACGAGCTTTTTAACTGCCCGAAGGCCATCAGAACATCGGCTGCGCCATCTGCACCAACGTAATCAGTGGCTGCGGGTAGACGCCCAACAGCAGCACCAACGCGGCAGAAATCAGTACTACCACACCGCCGGCGGTCAACGCCCAGTTGTTCGGGGTATCGCGTTGCAGAGCTTCCGGCGCGTTGAGGAACAGGCTGACGGTCACACGCAGGTAGTAGTACAAACCGATGGCGCTGCCGAGTACCACAGCACCGGTCAGCCACCACAGGTGAGCGCTGACGCCCATCGCGATAACGAAGAACTTACCGATAAAGCCCAGCGTCATCGGGATACCGGCCAGAGACAGCATCATCACCGTCATGACCGCAGACAGAATCGGCTTATGCCAGAACAGACCACGGTAAGAGAACAGAGAATCGGCGTCCGGACCACGGTACGGGCTGGACATCAGGCTGACCACGCCGAACGCGCCCAGGCTGCTGAACAGGTAACCGGCCAGGTAAACACCGGCGGTTTCCAGCGACAGTTGATGGGTTTGCACCGCAATCAACGCCACCAGCAGATAACCCAGGTGGGCGATCGACGAGTAACCCAGCAGACGCTTGATGTTGGTCTGGCTGATCGCCATCAGGTTGCCGAACAGGATTGAACAGACGGCAATGATCGACAGCACCATACGCAGCGCTTCACTGTCGGCGGCCGGCGCATACAGGAACAGACGCATCACTACGGCGAAGATCGCAATCTTGCTGGCGGTGGCCAGGAAGGTAGAGACCGGCGCAGGCGCCCCCTGATACACATCCGGCGTCCACAGCTGGAACGGCACCAGAGACAGTTTGAAGCCCAGGCCAACAATCATCATGCCCATACCGGCCAGGATCAGCGGCTGGTGCATCATGTTTTCGTGCAGGCTCTTGCCCAGACCGGCCAGCGACAGATCGCCGGACTCGGCGTACAGCAACGCCATACCGAACAGCAGGAATGACGAAGCCGCAGCGGACAACAGCATGTACTTGATAGCGGCTTCCAGTGGACGCTTTTGGCGGTAGGCATAGCCCACCAGACCGAACAGCGGCAGCGAGATCAGTTCAATACCGATGAACAGCGATGCCAGGTGATTGGCGCTCGCCAGCACAATGCCGCCCAGCGTGGCAATCAGCACCAGCAGGTAGAACTCTTCGCGGTTGTCCGGGTAACCCACCAGCCATGGATAGGCGAAGGTACAGGTCGCCAGACTCGCCAGTATCACCAGCCCGGTATAGAACATCGAGTAACCGTCAACCCGCAGCAGCGGGGTGACGTCCATTGGGCCTGCCTGGCCGACAAAATACAGCGAAAGCAACGCCAGGTTTAGACCGATCACGGTCAGTGTGGCGTTGATAAAGTGGTCGCGTCGCCACGCAATGCCTAGCATCACAACCACCACCGTCAATCCGACGATCAACAGCGGTAACAGTGCGATCAGTTGTTGAGGAGTTATTGTCATGGCGAATTACGGCCTTGTTGTTGAAATTGCTGAAACTGACGAACCAAACCAGTGTTGCACGTTGCTCATCGCCGCATTAGAAGTGTCCAGAATCGGCTGCGGGTAAACCCCCAGCAGAACCAGCAACACCACCAACAGCAGAATGATGAACAGTTCGCGCGCGGTCATGCCCGGCAACGGTTGCTCTGATTTAGCTTTGCCGTAGTACGCGCGCTGCATCATGATCAACGAATAAACCGAAGCAAACACCAGACCGAAGGTAGAAATCACGGTGATCACCGGCACCACCTGGAAGCTGCCGAACAGGATCATGAATTCGCCGACGAAGTTACCGGTACCCGGCATCCCCAAGGTGGCTACCGCGAAGAACAGCGACAGCGCAGGGATGTACTTGATACGCCCCCACAGGCCGCCCATCTCACGCATGTCACGGGTATGCAGACGTTCGTACAACTGGCCGCAAATGATGAACATACCGGCCGCAGACAGGCCGTGCGCTATCATCTGAATCACCGCGCCCTGGTAAGCCAGTTGGCTGCCGGTGTAGATGGCGATCAGCACGAAGCCCATGTGCGATACCGAGGTGTAGGCGATCAGACGTTTAATGTCGGTCTGTGCGAACGCCATCCAGGCACCGTAGAAGATACCGACCACACCCAACCACATGGCAATCGGCGCAAACTCGTGTGACGCTTCAGGGAACAGCGGCAGGCTGAAACGCAGCATGCCGTAGGCCGCAGTCTTCAGCAAGATCCCCGCCAGGTCAACGGAACCTGCGGTTGGCGCCTGGCTATGCGCATCAGGCAGCCAGCCGTGCAACGGCACCACCGGCATTTTCACCGCGAAGGCGATGAAGAAGCCCAACATCAACAGATATTGCACGTTGTGCGACATTGGCGTTTGCAGCAGATCTTCGTAATCGAAAGTCCACACGCCGGTCGCATTGTAGTGCACGAACACCAGGCCCATAATCGCAATCAGCATCACCAGACCGCTGGCCTGGGTATAGATGAAGAATTTGGTGGCTGCGGTGATACGGGTTTTACCGTCCGACGCCTTGTGACCCCACAACGCAATCAGGAAGTACATCGGCACCAACATCATTTCCCAGAAGAAGAAGAACAGGAACATGTCGATGGCGAGGAACACGCCGATTACCCCACCCAGGATCCACAGCAGGTTCAGATGGAAGAAGCCCTGGTATTTCTGGATTTCACGCCAGGAACAGAGGATCGCCAACACGCCCAGCAGGCCGGTCAGCACCACCATCAGCAGTGAAAGGCCGTCCAGCGCCAGGTGGATGGAAATGCCAAAGCGCGGGATCCACGGCAGCAGGAATTCAGACTGCCATTGTGGGATGCCTTTCGGCGTAGTCAACGTGTAGCCACCCTGCATCCACAGATGCAGAGAAAGCGCCAATGTCAGCCCCATTGCGATCAACGCAATCCAGCGCGGCACCTTAGTACCGAAGCGCTCAAACTGCCAGCACAGCAGACCGCCAATAAAGGGGATAAGAATTAGCCAAGGTAATAGCATGGCGTTTTGTGTCCCTTATTCTACCGTTGTCTTTCACGCTGTAGCGTTGTTGGCTGCGGGCGTTTACCCCGGTCACTTACCTAAGTAAGCTCCAGGGGATGCTCGCACTTGCCGCCTAGCTACAACGCGAAATCCATACGGTATAAAACATTGTACATAGCACAGCGCTATGCCCGATAAATGCTTTAAATTATTATCAACAGCGCCAATACGACCACTGCACCCACACCCATAGACGCTATATACCAACGCACCTGTCCGTTCTCGCTCACCGTCAGGCCACGGTTCCCCCAGCGGGAGAAGATGGCCGGCAGGTTCATCATCGAGTCCAGCGGATCGCGCTGCAGCAGCTTCGCAATGCCCAGGTACGGCTTGACGAAGACTTTGTCATACAGCCAGTCAAAGCCCCAGGCATGGAACCACCAGGTCGAGAAGAAACGCCCCGGTGCGCTTTTAGCTATGCGGGTGACCAGGCTGCGTTTGCCCAGCCACAGCGCTGCCGCCAGCAAGATGCCGGCGATAGCCACCACGCCGGAGGTAATCTCCAGTTGCAGCACGCTGCCGTGCGCCAGCTCAGTGGTATCCGGCAGTACGCCCTGCAATGGCGGAACGATCATCGCGCCAACGAAGGTGGACAGCACCAGCAGAACCAACAGCGGCAGGTGGTGAGTGATGCCTTTACCGGCATGAGCTTTGATTTTCTCTTCGCCATGGAACACGATGAAAATCATACGGAAGGTGTACAGCGAGGTCATGAACGCACCGACCAGACCGGCAATCATCAGATTGATGTGGCCGTTCGCCATCGCGCCCGCCAGGATCTCATCCTTACTGAAGAAGCCTGCGGTGATCAGCGGCAACGCCGACAGCGCGGCGCCCCCCACCAGGAAGCAGACGTAAACCAGCGGAATGCTCTTGCGCAGGCCACCCATCTTGAAGATGTTCTGCTCGTGATGGCAGGCCAGAATCACCGAACCGGAAGACAGGAACAGCAGCGCCTTGAAGAACGCATGGGTCATCAGGTGGAAGATCGCCGCATCCCATGCCTGCACGCCCAACGCCAGGAACATGTAGCCAATCTGGCTCATGGTGGAGTAGGCAAGCACGCGTTTGATGTCGGTCTGCACCAGCGCGGCAAAGCCGGCCAGCACCAGGGTCACGGCCCCGACGATCCCCACCAGATGCAGCACTTCCGGCGCCATCAGGAACAGGCCGTGAGTACGGGCAATCAGGTAGACGCCGGCGGTCACCATGGTCGCGGCGTGGATCAGCGCTGAAACCGGGGTTGGGCCCGCCATTGCGTCAGCCAGCCAGGTCTGCAACGGCAGCTGCGCCGATTTACCGACCGCGCCGCCCAGCAACATCAGGGTAGCCCAGGTGATAGCGGTATCGCCGACGGCCAGCTTCTGCGGTGCCAGGATCATCAGCTCGCGGATGTTCAGCGTGCCCAGCTCGTTGTAGAGAATGAACAGCGCAAACGCCAGGAACACGTCGCCGACGCGGGTCACGATAAAGGCTTTCATCGCCGCCGCACCGTTGGCCGGATCCTTGTAGTAGAAACCGATCAACAGGTAGCTGCACAAGCCCACGCCTTCCCAGCCCAGGTACATCAGCAACAGGTTGTCTGCCAGTACCAATATCACCATGCTGGCGATAAACAGGTTGGTGTAAGCGAAGAAGCGCGAGTAACCCTCTTCACCGCGCATGTACCAGGAAGCGAACATGTGGATGAAGAAACCGACACCGGTGACCACCGACAGCATGGTCAGCGACAGGCCGTCCAGCGTCAGCGTCACGCCGATATTGAAGTTGCCGACGGTCATCCAGTTCCACAGGCTTTGCTCAAACAGCTGCACACCGGTGGCTTTCTGGGCGAAGAAATCCATCGCCACATACACCGTAACCAGCGCAGCCAGGCCGATAGAGCCTACCCCGACGGTCGCCGAAGTGTTTTCAGACCAACGGCCACGGGAAAATGCCAACAGCAGGAACCCGATCAGCGGTAGCAGAATAGTTAAATATAATAGGTTCATCCGCGCATCTCACTGACAGTATCAATATTCAGGGTATGACGACGACGGTAGAGCTGCAGCAGCAATGCCAGACCGATACTGGCCTCGGCTGCCGCCAGGCTGATCGCCAGGATATACATCACCTGCCCATCCGCCTGGCCCCAGTAGCTTCCCGCCACGATAAACGCCAACGCCGCGGCGTTGATCATCACTTCCAGACTGATCAGCATAAACAGCAGGTTGCGACGCACCAGCAATCCGGTCAGCCCGAGCACGAACAGGATTGCCGCCAGGATCAGGCCGTGTTGAAGAGGGATCATGCTTGCTCCTCCGATTTTCTTCTCGCCATTTCGTTACCGGCCGGGGCACTGCTCATCACTTCGCCCGGTTTGTGCTCGCGGCCAATGTGGAAGGCAACAACCAGGCCTGCCAACAGCAGCATTGAAGCCAGCTCAACCGCCAGAACGTAAGGACCGAACAGGCTGATCCCCACCGCTTTCGCGTCAACCATCTCGCCGCTGATGCCCTGATCGGACAGGCTGCGGATAGCGAAGATCAGCACCGCCAGCAATGCCAGTGACATCAGGCCAGGCCCAATCCACACCGACGGCTTCATCCATTCGCGCTCCTGCTGCTGCACCGCATTGCCGAGGTTCAGCATCATCACCACGAACACGAACAGCACCATGATGGCACCGGCGTACACGATGATTTCCAGCGCGGCGGCGAAGTACGCACCGAGTGAGAAAAAGACTGCAGAGATCGCCAGCAACGAGACGATCAGATACAGCAACGCATGCACAGGGTTGGTATGCGATATCACGCGAATCGTCGCGACAATCGCAATCAAACCTGCCAGATAAAAGGCAATTTCCATGCTTGCTGGCTCCTTAAGGCAACAGACCTTTGACGTCGATCGGTTTGGCTTCGTTTTCGGCTTCGCCCTTGGCTTTGCCGTCAATCGCCATACCGGCCATCCGGTAGAAGTTATATTCCGGATATTTACCCGGCCCCGAGATCAAAAGATCTTCTTTTTCGTACACCAGATCCTGGCGCTTGAACTCACCCATTTCGAAATCCGGCGTCAGCTGGATTGCGGTGGTCGGGCAAGCTTCTTCGCACAGGCCGCAGAAAATGCAGCGCGAGAAGTTGATGCGGAAGAACTCCGGATACCAACGGCCGTCTTTCTGTTCTGCTTTTTGCAGCGAGATACAGCCAACCGGGCAGGCAACCGCACACAGGTTACAGGCCACGCAGCGCTCTTCGCCGTCCGGATCGCGCGTCAGCACGATGCGGCCACGGTAGCGCGGCGGCAGGTAAACCGGTTCTTCCGGATACATCTGGGTTTCGCGCTTGGCGAAGGCGTGCATGCCTATCATCCAAATGCTGCGCACCTGGGTGCCGAAACCAACCAATAACTCTTTCAATGTCATGGTTTATTCACCCCTTATTGAGCGTTGTACAAAATGACGGCGGCGGTCGCCAGCAGGTTCAGCAGCGTCAGCGGCAGGCACACTTTCCAGCCGAAAGACATCACCTGGTCATAGCGCGGACGCGGCAGAGCAGCACGAATCAGAATGAACATCATCATGAAGAAAGCCGTTTTCAGCGCGAACCAGATAAATGGCGGCAGGAACGGACCCTGCCAGCCGCCGAAGAACAACGTCACAATCAGGGCGGAAACGGTGACGATACCTATGTATTCACCCACGAAGAACAGACCGAATTTCATACCGGAATATTCAATGTGGTAACCGTCGGCCAGTTCCTGCTCGGCTTCCGGTTGGTCAAACGGATGGCGGTGACACACCGCTACCCCGGCAATCGCAAAGGTTACAAAACCAAAGAATTGCGGAATGACGTTCCAGACGTGAGCCTGCGATTCAACGATGGCCTGCATGTTGAACGAATCAGCCTGCATCACAACGCCCATCAGCGACAGACCGATAAACACTTCGTAGCTCAGGGTTTGCGCGGAAGCACGCATCGCCCCCAACAGCGAGTATTTGTTGTTGCTCGACCAGCCGGCGAACAGCACGGCGTAAACCGCCAGGCCGGCCATCATCAGGAAGAACAAAATACCGATGTTGAGGTCGGACACCGCCCAGGTCGGGCTGACCGGGACGATGGCAAATGCCAGCAACAGGGAAGTAAAGGCGATCATCGGCGCCAGGGTGAAGATCACCCGGTCGGAGAATTTCGGTACCCAGTCTTCCTTGAAGAACATTTTTATCATGTCGGCAACCAGCTGCAGCGAGCCGCCCCAGCCGACACGGTTTGGTCCATAACGGTTCTGGAACAGACCGAGCAGACGGCGTTCGCCGAAGCTCATGAATGCCCCACAGCTCACTACGACCAGCAGGATCACTACCGCTTTAAGAATGGAGATCAGAATTTCGATCACCTCTGGGGTAAACCAGCTCATCGTGTCGCCTCCCGCAGATTTTCAACCGTTGCGCCCACCAGCACTGGCGGGATCCCTGGCAAGCCCAGCGGCAAACCGACCTGGCCCTGGGTCAGAGTTTCACTCAAACGCACCGGCAAACGAAGCTGCTGGCCCGCACAGCTGAACTCCACCAGCGCACCGGCATTGACGCCAAGCGCAGCGGCATCGGCCGGATTCACCATCACGTAGGCTTCTGGCATACGCTGCTGGATCACGCCGGAACGCTGTGACATTTCATCACTGCCGAACAGGTGGTAATACGGCGCGACACGCCAGCCTTCCGCATTATTAAAGGCGGCAGGCACGTTGGTGAAGTAATCCAGGTTACCCTCCCCTGCTTCGATCAGGCGGATGCCCGGATCGCCATGGCGTAGCTTGCCGCCCACTTCGGCCTGGAATTTGTTCCATGCCTGCGGTGAGTTCCAGCCTGGTGCCCAAGCGAACGGGATCTGCTGACGATCGGCCAGCGGGCTGTTGTTCCCTTCCATCGAGAAGGAGAACATGGTGTCTTTATCCTGCGGCTGACGCGGTTCATGCACGCTGATGTTGGCGCGCATGGCGGTACGGCCGCTGGAGCGATGCGGAGAACGCGCCAGTTTCTGGCCACGAATGCGGAAACTTGCATCCGGCGCAGCCTCGACAATACCCTGCAACTGCGGCAGCGCAGTGACGCAGGCTTCGATCACGTCGTCGAGCTGCGTCCAGTCCACATGACGGCTGGTATAGGTGGAGTGCAGCGAGTGCATCCAACGCCAGCTTTCCAGCATCACGGTGTAAACGTCTTTCTTCGCATCATCGTAATAAGCCGGATCGTAAACCTGGAAGAAGCGCTGCGCGCGGCCTTCCTGGTTGACCAACGTGCCGTCGCTTTCAGCGAAGCTGGCCGCAGACAGGATAAGGTTGGCTTTATCCATGATCGCGGTGCGCTGGTGATCGGCCACGATCAGGTTGCTGATCTTCGCCAGTGCAGCGTCCACTTTCGCCGCCGGCGCGTGACGGTAGAGATCGTTTTCCATCACGATAGCGGTGTCGGCTTCGCCGCTTTCCAGCTGTGCCAAGGCTTCATCGAGCGAGCCACCGCCGATCATCGACAAACCGACGCTGTTGGCGGCGCTGGCGACGAAGGTAATGCCAACGTCAGAACCACGAGCCTTCAACGCTTTGGCGATGTTGGCCGCCGCTTCGATGATGGCTTCGCTGCCGGCGTTGCTGCCGGTAACGATCAGCGGTTTGCGCGCATCGGTCAGTGCCTGCACGATGATGTCGACTTTCTTGCTCAGGTCGGCAGCCAAATCGTTGACCGCCGGTGCCGCGTTATCCAGCGCATGGGCAATGGCAAAGCCAAAGCGCGCCTGATCGTCTACCGGTGCGCGGTAGTTCCACGCAGCGATGTCGTCCAGACGGGTGTCATCCACGTTGGTGACGAACAGCGGGTGTTTGGCGCGTTGGCCGATGTTCTGTATCGCCGCAATCTGCCAGTCGGCAACGCGTTGGGCCGCAGCCATCGCGCGTGCCTTGCCCTTCACGGCCTGGCGAACCGACAGCGCGATGCGTGCGCCGGTCTGGGTCAAGTCTTCACCCAGAACCAGTACGGCGTCGTAGCCTTCGATTTCGCGCAGCGCAGGGGTGTAAACGCCGCTGTTTTGCAGCACGTTCAGCATCAGGTTCATACGCGCCTGTTCAGACTGCGCAATACCGGTATAGAAGTTCTCGGCGCCAACCAATTCACGCAGCGCAAAGTTGCTTTCCAGGCTGGCGCGCGGCGAGCCGATACCGATGGTTTTCTTTGCCTGACGCAGAATGTCCGCCGCGCCCTGCATCGCCTGTTCGGCGTTCAGGGTGATCCAGTCATTGCCGCGCAGTTGCTGCGGCTGACGCGGACGATCTTTCTGGTTCACGTAGCCATAACCAAAGCGACCGCGGTCACACAGGAAATAGTGGTTCACGCTGCCGTTGTAGCGGTTTTCGATACGGCGCAGTTCGCCATAGCGCTCGCCCGGGCTGGTGTTACAGCCGATGCTGCACTGCTGACAGATGCTTGGCGCAAACTGCATATCCCACTTACGGTTATAACGCTCGGAGTGAGTTTTATCGGTGAATACGCCGGTCGGACACACTTCCACCAGGTTACCGGAGAACTCGCTTTCCAGCGTGCCGCTTTCGGTGCGCCCGAAGTAGACGTTGTCATGCGCGCCGTACACGCCGAAATCGGTGCCATCCGCGTAATCTTTGTAGTAACGCACGCAACGGTAACAGGCGATACAGCGGTTCATCTCATGCGAGATAAACGGCCCCAGCTCCTGATTGTTGTGGGTACGCTTACTGAAACGGTATTTACGGAAGCTGTGGCCGGTCATTACTGTCATATCCTGCAGGTGACAGTTACCGCCTTCTTCACATACCGGACAGTCGTGCGGGTGGTTGGTCATCAACCACTCGACCACGCTTTCGCGGAACTGCTTGGCTTCGGAATCGTCGATGGAAATAAAGGTTCCATCCGATGCCGGTGTCATACAAGACATCACCAAACGGCCACGCGTATCTTCCGCGTTTTGGTATTGCTTTACCGCACATTGGCGGCAAGCGCCGACGCTTCCCAGCGCCGGATGCCAGCAAAAGTAAGGAATATCGAGCCCGAGGGAGAGACAAGCCTGCAGCAGGTTGTCAGCGCCATCTACGTCGTATTCTTTGCCGTCTACATGAATCGTAGCCATAGTCAGCATGCTTCCAAGTGGCCTGCCTTTCGGCAGGCGTTAATCAAAAATTCTGGCCGTGTTGTCGGAACGAGCCGGCTTACCAGCGTTGCTTCAGCAGATTGTTCGGCTGGATGCCGCCAATCGCATGCGCGTTGCTGAAGTGCTTAACGGCTATGCCCGCTTCAAACTCTTCACGGAAATATTTAATCGCGCTTTGCAGTGGCTCTACGGCACCTGGCGCATGTGCGCAGAAGGTTTTACCTGGGCCAAGGGAACGGCACAGCTGCTCGAGGGTTTCGATATCCCCCGGCTGCCCTTCGCCATTCTCCAGCGCGCGCAGGATCTTCACGCTCCACGGCAGGCCGTCGCGGCACGGCGTACACCAGCCGCAAGACTCGCGTGAGAAGAACTCTTCCAGGTTGCGCACCAGCGGAACCATGCCGATTTCGTGATCCACCGCCATCGCCAGCGCGGTGCCGAGACGGCTACCGGCTTTGCCGATGCTCTCGAAATCCATCGGCAGATCGAGGTGATCGGCGGTCAGAAAGTCGGTGCCTGCACCGCCTGGCTGCCAGGCTTTGAAGCGCAGACCGTCACGCATGCCGCCGGCGTAATCTTCCAGAATTTCACGCGCGGTGATGCCAAACGGCAGTTCCCAAACGCCCGGGTTTTTCACCCGGCCTGAGAAGCCCATCAGCTTGGTGCCGGCATCCTTGCTTTTACCGCCGTTGATCCCCTGGTACCACTCAATGCCGTTCGCCAGGATTGCGGGAACGTTGCACAGGGTTTCTACGTTGTTTACGCAGGTTGGCTTGCCCCAAACGCCGGAAGAAGCCGGGAAAGGCGGTTTGGAACGCGGGTTGGCGCGGCGGCCTTCCAGCGAGTTGATCAGCGCGGTTTCTTCGCCACAGATGTAACGGCCGGCGCCGGTATGGACGATCAGCTCGAAATCGAAGCCGCTGCCCATGATGTTTTTGCCCAGCAGGCCCGCTTCGGTAGCTTCAGCGATGGCGCGGCGCAGATGCACTGCCGCCTCGATATACTCGCCGCGCAGGAAGATGTAGCCGCGATAGGCTTTCAACGCGAACGCGGAGATCAACATGCCTTCCACCAACAGGTGCGGCAGTTGCTCCATCAGCAGGCGGTCTTTATAGGTGCCCGGTTCCATTTCATCGGCGTTACACAGCAGGTAACGGATGTTCATGGATTCGTCTTTCGGCATCAGGCTCCACTTCAAACCGGTGGAGAAACCTGCGCCGCCGCGGCCTTTCAGCCCGGCGTCTTTCACCAGGTTGACGATCTCGTCCGGGGCCAGGCCCTTGATGGCTTTCTCTGCGCCTGCATAACCGTTTTTGCTGCGGTATTCATCCAGCCAGACCGGCTGTTTGTCATCGCGCAACCGCCAGGTCAGCGGGTGCATCTCGGGAGTGCGTACAATGTCTTTAATCATTGATACTGCTCCAGTAGCGTCTCGATATCTTCAGGCTTCAGCTGACTGTGAGTATCCTCATCAATCATCATGGTTGGCCCTTTATCGCAGTTGCCCAGGCAGCAGGTCGGCAGCAGAGTGAAACGACCATCAAAGGTGGTTTGACCCGGCTTGATGCTCAACTTCTTCTCGATAGCGGCCTGAATGCCCTGGTAACCGGTGATGTGACAGACAACGCTGTCACAATAACGGATCACGTGACGCCCTACTGGCTGACGGAAAATCTGGCTGTAGAACGTGGCCACGCCTTCTACGTCGCTGGCAGGAATGCCCAGCACTTCCGCGATGGCGTAAATCGCACCGTCCGGAACCCAGCCACGCTGCTTCTGCACAATTTTCAGTGCTTCGATGGAAGCGGCGCGCGGATCCTCGTAATGGTGCTTTTCGTGCTCGATCGCATCACGTTCTTCCGCGCTCAGTACAAATGCATCAGCGCCGCTCTGGGGAGCGGCTGCATTGATTGGCTCAAGCGCATCGTTGACTGCGTGATTGTCTTTTTGATCATGCATAGTTAGCGGTCCACATCTGACATTACAAAATCGATACTACCCAGATAGACGATCAGGTCGGAGACCAGGCTGCCACGGATTACCGCAGGGATTTGCTGCAGGTGAGCAAAACTTGGCGTACGTACCCGGGTGCGATAGCTCATGGTGCTGCCGTCGCTGGTCAGGTAGTAGCTGTTGATCCCTTTAGTGGCTTCAATCATCTGGAATGATTCGTTGGCTGGCATCACCGGGCCCCAGGAAACCTGCAGGAAGTGGGTGATCAGCGTTTCAATATGCTGCAACGTGCGCTCTTTCGGCGGCGGTGTGGTCAGCGGGTGATCGGCCTTGAACGGACCTTCCGGCATGTTGTTCAGGCACTGTTCGAGGATGCGCAGGCTCTGGCGCAGCTCTTCCACCTTCAACATTACGCGGGTGTAGCAGTCGCTGTTGCCGTCGCCGACCGGGATTTCGAAGTCGAAATTCTCATAACCGGAGTACGGGCGCCATTTGCGCACGTCGAACTCGATGCCGGTGGCACGCAGGCCGGCGCCAGTCACGCCCCACTCCAGCGCTTCTTTGGCATTGTAAGATGCTACGCCGACGGAACGGCCTTTCAGGATGCTGTTCTTCAGTGCGGCCTTGACGTAGGAATCCAGACGTTTCGGCATCCACTCGAGGAACTCACGCAGCAGGCGATCCCAGCCGCGCGGCAAATCATGCGCGACGCCGCCGATGCGGAACCAGGCTGGGTGCATACGGAAACCGGTGATCGCTTCAACCAGATCGTAGATTTTCTGACGATCGGTAAAGGCGAAGAACACCGGGGTCATTGCGCCGACGTCCTGAATGAAGGTACTGATGTACAGCAGATGGCTGTTGATGCGGAACAGTTCAGACAGCATCACGCGGATAGTATCGACGCGGTCCGGCACCTTGATCCCGGCCAGTTTTTCAACCGCCAGTACGTAAGGCATTTCGTTCACGCAGCCGCCGAGGTATTCGATACGGTCGGTGTACGGAATGTAGCTGTGCCAGGACTGACGTTCGCCCATCTTCTCGGCGCCGCGATGGTGATAACCGATGTCCGGCACGCAATCGACGATCTCTTCGCCGTCCAACTGCAGAATAATGCGGAATGCGCCGTGCGCAGAGGGGTGGTTCGGGCCGAGGTTGAGGAACATGAAGTCCTCGTTTTCGGTGCCGCGCTTCATGCCCCACTCTTCCGGTTTGAAGGTCAGCGACTCCATTTCCAGATCTTCTTTCTGTTTGGTCAACACAAAGGGATCGAACTCGGTGGCGCGTGCCGGATAATCTTTACGCAGCGGGTGGCCTTCCCAGGTCTGCGGCATCATGATGCGCGTCAGGTGCGGGTGGCCGTCGAAGGTAATACCGAACATTTCCCAGGTTTCACGCTCATACCAGTTGGCATTCGGGAATACCCTGGTCGCTGTGGGCACGTGCAGGTCTTTTTCAGACAGCGCCACTTTCAGCATGATGTCGCGGTTACGTTCGATGGAAATCAGATGGTAGAAAACAGAAAAATCCGCGGCCGGCAAACCGTCGCGGTGAGTACGAAGACGCTCGTCGACGCCATGCAGATCGAACAGCATGACATAAGGCTTCGGCTGTTTTCTCAGGAACGTCATTACTTCCAGTAACTGGTCAGGTTTGACCCATACCACGGGCATTCCGGTACGGGTGGGCTGAACAGTAAAGGCTTCCGGCCCAAAGCGGTTGCGCAGTTCGCCAATCACCGGATCGTCTTGGTGATCCCTGGTTTGCCATGATGGCAGGGCGTCGTGCGTCGTTGAATCTGTCATAATTTTTTTTCACCACACTAAAGGGTTATTTCGCCGCAAGTTCACTTTTCGCTGTGTTAACCAATAGCGCACTAAGATGGACGTTAAATGAACGTCTTAAATCTCGTCAGGCGTCCGAAGGTTGGTCACCGCGATACGCTCGCCGTGTTTACGCTCTCTTTCAGACTGCATGTTGGCGCGGTACACGCCCTGATCGCCGACAACCCACGACAGCGGGCGGCGCTCCTTACCGATAGATTCCTGTAACAGCATCAGCGCTTGCATATAGGCTTCCGGGCGTGGCGGGCAGCCAGGAATGTACACGTCGACCGGCAGGAATTTATCCACGCCCTGAACCACGGAATAGATATCGTACATGCCGCCGGAGTTGGCGCAGGCTCCCATCGAAATAACCCATTTCGGCTCCAGCATCTGTTCATACAGGCGCTGAATAACCGGGGCCATCTTGGTAAAGCAGGTACCGGCTACGACCATCAGGTCAGCCTGGCGTGGCGATGCACGCAACACTTCGGCACCGAAACGCGCCACGTCGTGAACGGCGGTAAACGACGTCACCATCTCCACGTAACAGCACGAAAGGCCGAAGTTGTATGGCCAAATAGAGTTCTTACGCCCCCAGTTCACCATGTCATGCAGTGCGTGCTCGAGTTTACCCATGTAAACCGTGCGGTGAACCTGTTGGTCCAGGGGATCGCCGACGATCTCCTGTTTTTGCAGGGGGTAACGGTCATTCTCACCGTTCGGGTCTATGCGGGTGAGCGTATAGTCCATCTTAATGCCTCGTTTTTAACCACAAATGACTACTGCGGATGACGGTTGGTGTTAGTGATTGTGCCTGGTTTACTGAGACGTTTGGAACGCGACGGCGTCCAGTCCAATGCGCCGATACGCACCAGATAAACCAAACCGGCCAATAACACCAAAATGAAAATGGCGGCTTCGATAAAGCCTACCCAACCACTCTCGCGAACGGAGACCGACCAGGCATACAGGTACAAGGCTTCAACATCGAAAATGACGAAGAACATGGCGACCAGGTAGAACTTGGCGGACAGGCGCATGCGCGCCGAACCGACCGAGTCGATCCCGGATTCAAACGGGGTGTGTTTGGCGCGCGCACGGGCTCTCCCGCCCAGGAAGAACGCGCCCAGCAGCATAAGACCGCAAAGCCCGATAGCCACGACAAGAAATACGGCGAACGCCCAGTGATGAGCGATAACTTCAGTGGTTGTTGACATACTCTATGCTTACTCATCAAAAGTGGCGTCGATCGCACTGCTCTTGTAACTGGCAGTTAGTGCACCACATCGATTTAAGGGAAGGATAAATTAACCACACAAACAAACTGCTTTTACAGAGAGTTAGGCAGCGTTTTACTGTGGGCTTTTTACTCCTTTCTATAACCTTTTGTCAACTTTGACAAAAGTATCTACACACTAGTTTACATACCCATCATTTTATTAACATTTGATGCGACTGGCTTAGGCTAAATCGTGTCAGTCATTTGCCGTGTAGAAACAGATAGATATAAACCAACATGCTTATTTCAGTTTTACTATACCATTGTCTCAGGAATCTCCTGTTCTTCCACTCACTACCTAGGGGTATTTTTTTGATCCAGGACACGTTTTCAGCATAATTCCTCAAAAAAAGTGTGGGCCTTTAACAAATTTTGTCAAATTCAGACGTAAAAACACCCGGAATAAATTACCAAAATAACCATATTAATTCCAGGTCTTTACGCGCATTTCTCCACGTTCAAAAAACAAGCAAAACCCTTTCTTTACCATCTGATAACGGTTCTCATTACCGAGAATGGTTAGACAAATAGCTACTTCGCAACCAAAAAAATCGCTAACCGCCATAAACAGGCTTTTAGCCAAATTATGGCCAAAAAAAACCTCCGCCGAAGCAGAGGTTTTTGCATGCAGCTTTTAGCGCGCCAGAAGGTTATTCCTCACCGTCGGCCAGGCAAGTATCATCCTGCTGGGATGAACCCGCGCCGCTGAAGCTGTAACTGTCGTTGCCATTTTGCACCGCGCTGAAAATCGCCATCGCCAGCTCGTTGCCGCACTGCGTGTCCTTGCACAGGGCATATTGGGTGTCTGGCAATGGCGGCAGACCTTCCGCCGCGCCCAGCACCCGCAAGTCAGGACTCATCATCTCGATCGGCCGGACCGTGATCCCCAAACCGGCCTTGCAGGCGGCACGAACGGCCGAAAGCGTCGAGGCTACATAAGCGATACGCCATGGGATCCCGGCCTCATCCAGATGTTTGATCGCCATCGAACGGAACGGGCTGGGTTCGTCCATCACCACCAATGGGATCGGCTCACCGGCCTGATACCGGTAATCCGCGGAGCAATACCACAGCGTCGGCGAAGTACGCAGCACAATGTGCGGATGTCCCTCGGTTTCCACCGTTGTAATCGCCAGATCGACTTCGCCGTTTTCCAGCATGTCGAGCATGAACGGGCTGCGTTTCACCCGCACATCAATCGCCAACTTAGGGTAAACCGACGTGACGCGATTAAGCAGGAAAGGCAGTATGGTATCGGCGGTATCATCAGAAGCACCGATAGTCAGAACACCGTTTATATTGTTGTACATCAGAGAGGTACAGGCTTCGTCGTTGAAGCGCAGGATTTTCCTGGCGTAGCCGAGAAGCTGGATACCGTGTTCGGTCAATAATTTGTTGCGCCCGTGACGAGCAAACAACTCTTTGTCAACCAGTTGCTCTAACCGCTGCATTTGTTGACTGACGGCTGATTGGGTACGGCAAACGGCAACTGCCGCAGCCGCAAAGGTGTTCAAATCAGCAACAGCCACAAAAGTTCTTAGCAGATCGAGGTCGAGATTAAGTATCGGACGATTTGCAGTTGTCATAGTGTTTTCTTCACTTTTTGAATTCTAATTTACAAACTACCCTGGTGTGTTTCTAAGACATCGTTTTAAAGGGACGATGCCTGACATGACAGTACCCCACTCATTAGTGGAGGGCAAAAAAATTACTTATATTTCGTTACCTCTATCGCCTTTTAAAATGTGATCTATCGCAGATGCTTATAGAACGCTGTGCTCTATTACTAGTGAAAGTGTTTAATTTTTACCGAACCAAAGATTTTACTCATTCACAATGCAGGATTGCCACACCAATCGTGCTGCGTAATTTCCGCGTCCTGACAGGCTTCAGCTTCCCTACTCTCGAGAAAAAGTAAGTTATTTACTGCGTTATGCAGGATTCATCTCTTAATGATTTTAATGAATTCAATTAGTAACATTTACCCCGTGAATAATATGGGAATAACAACTTAAATTTTTCTTAAGAAAGAGACTGAAATATTACTAATGTAATATACCCATAATACTCAGTTTGGGTTGCCGATTGGCGCCCCGCTATCAGACTACTCCGGTATTATCATTTCTTTACAGTTTATCCGGTGCAATCCTCCCCTCCGGCTTATCAGTGCGCGACGGGCCACAGCAGCAACCTTTCTTATTACGGGTCAATCATGTTAACACAACGCCATAAAATCAGCATAAAAAACCACTAAACGAAACCAATTGGATATAATAACCCAAATAAACAATCAAAACCTGCTCATCATCACTGATATTAGCCTTGGGACCCTTCGTTTGCACCAAAGGCGTGCATAACCCTTCAAAAGCGCCAGCGCCAGGAGTACATTGAGCAGGTTGCGGTGTTCCACGGTAGGAACGCCCCCATTCCAGCAAAAGGCTCAACTTTTTATGTCCCCCATTGAGAAATCCCACAAACTGGACAACGTCTGTTATGACATTCGCGGCCCGGTGCTCAAAGAAGCTAAACGTCTTGAAGAAGAAGGCAACAAAGTCCTCAAACTGAACATCGGCAACCCCGCCCCGTTTGGTTTCGACGCCCCTGATGAAATCCTGGTCGACGTGATCCGCAATCTGCCCACGGCGCAAGGCTATTCCGACTCCAAAGGGCTCTTCTCGGCGCGTAAGGCGATCATGCAGCACTACCAGGCGCGTAACATCCGTGACGTGACCGTTGAGGATATCTACATCGGCAATGGGGTTTCCGAGCTGATCGTGCAATCCATGCAGGCGCTGCTTAACAGCGGTGACGAAATGCTGGTGCCTGCGCCGGATTACCCGCTGTGGACCGCCGCTGTATCACTGTCCGGCGGCAAGGCCGTGCATTACCTGTGCGATGAACAGGCAGGCTGGTTCCCGGATCTGGACGACATAATCAGCAAAATCACTCCGCGCACCCGCGGCATTGTGATCATCAATCCGAACAACCCGACCGGTGCGGTGTACAGCAAAGCGCTGCTGGAGCAGATTGTCGAGATCGCCCGCCAGCACAACCTGATCATCTTCTCGGACGAGATTTACGACAAAATTCTGTATGACGAAGCCGAACACCATTCGATCGCCGCGCTGGCACCGGATCTGCTGACCGTCACTTTCAACGGGCTGTCCAAAACCTATCGAGTTGCGGGTTTCCGTCAGGGCTGGATGGTGCTGAACGGGCCGAAAAAACATGCCAAGGGCTATATCGAAGGGTTGGAAATGCTGGCCTCCATGCGCCTGTGCGCCAACGTACCGATGCAGCACGCGATCCAAACGGCACTGGGCGGCTACCAAAGCATCAGCGAGTTTATTCAACCTGGCGGTCGTCTGTATGAACAGCGCAACCGTACCTGGGAACTGCTGAACGATATTCCCGGCGTTTCCTGCGTGAAGCCTCAGGGTGCGTTGTATATGTTCCCGCGCATCGACGCCAAACGCTTTAACATTCACGATGATCAGAAAATGGTGCTGGATCTGCTGCTGCAGGAAAAAGTGCTGCTGGTGCAAGGCAGCGCATTCAACTGGCCGTATCCCGACCACGTGCGCATCGTTACCCTGCCGCGCGTTGATGAACTTGAAATGGCTGTGGGCAAGCTGGGCCGCTTCCTTGAAGGTTATCGTCAGTAATCTCAGCGGGCGCAGCAACCTGCTGCGCCCCTTCCCTGCACGCCCCGGTTGCATAACCCGCCGTCACTGCTCACAATGGAACCCTCACTTGCCGTTGTAGAAGAGAGCACCATGAGCCAGAGCCATTTCTTTGCCCACCTGTCCCGCTTGAAACTGATCAACCGCTGGCCGCTGATGCGCAACGTGCGTACCGAGAACGTTTCCGAACACAGCCTGCAAGTGGCGTTTGTCGCCCATGCGTTGGCGGTGATCAAAAACCGAAAATTCAATGGCAACCTGAGCGCCGAGCGCGTCGCCCTATTGGCGATGTACCACGATGCCAGCGAAGTGATTACCGGTGATATGCCAACGCCAATCAAGTACTACAATCCGCAGATCGCTCACGAATACAAGAAAATCGAAAAAATCGCCCAACAGAAGCTGCTGGATATGATCCCGGCAGAATTACGTAACGATTTCCGGTCGATTCTCGATGAGCATTACTACACCGAAGACGAAAAACTGGTGGTAAAACAGGCCGATGCCCTGTGCGCCTACCTGAAATGCCTGGAAGAGTTGTCTGCCGGCAACAACGAATTCAAGTTGGCGAAAGCCCGGCTTGAAAAGACCCTGCAGCAGCGCAGCAGCCCGGAAATGGATTATTTCATGAACGTGTTTATCCCCAGCTTCAGCCTCTCGCTGGATGAAATCAGCCTGGACTCTTCCCTGTAATGTTAACGGCGCAGCCCGTTGCGCCGTTAAAATGCATACAGCCACGGCACAATAATCACGCTGACCAGCATCACCAACAGCGTGAACGGGACGCCAATCCGTACGAAATCCCCGAACTTATAGTTCCCCGGTCCCAGCACCAGCGTGTTCACCGGCGAAGAAACCGGCGTCATAAACGCTGCGGAAGCGGCAACGGCGATAATCATGGCGAACGGGTATGGCGAAACACCCATCTCGCGCGCAGCGGCAATGGCGATCGGTGCCATCAGCACAGCGGTGGCGGTGTTGGAGATAAACAGGCCTATCGTGGCACACAGCGCAAACAGGCACACCAGCATCACGCGCGGCCCCGCCCCACCGGCAACGTCCATCAGCCCGCGCACGATCAAGTCAACCCCACCGGTTTTCTGCAGAGCCTGGGCAAACGGCATCATGCCGACAATCAAAATGATGCTCGGCCAGTGAATAGACTTATAGGCGCTTGCCATATCAATGCAGCGGAATTTACCCATCAGCAAACAGGCAATCAGCGCGGCGATCGGATTGGGGATTTCATCGGTCAGCATCATCGCCACCATCAACGCCAGGCAAAACAGCGCGTGCGGTGCCTGGGTGATGGCCGGCGCTACCTCGTCCACCTCTGCCGGCAAATTGAGCACGATAAAATCATGGGTTTTTGCCTGCAATTGGCGGATCGCCTTCCAGTCGCCGATAACCAACAGGATATCGCCCAACGCCAGCGGCTCATCCACCAACTTGCCAGCCAGAGTTTCGCCATTGCGGCGAATGCCGACCACGTTCAAATCGTAGCGACTGCGGAACGTCGATTCGCGCAGGCTCTTGCCCAGTAGCGTCGAGTCCGGAATCAACGACACCTCCGCCATGCCGACGTTACGCGCCTGTTCGGAGAAATAGTCGCCCCGCAGCACCATCGGCTCCAGTTGCTGCTCGCTGCAAAACTCGCGCAAGTCGATCTGGCTGTCCGACATGTCGATCAGCAGTACATCTCCTTCTCGCAGTTCAGTGCTGCCGGATGCGCTGACCATCACCCGCCGGAAGCGCTTCCAGCGTTCTATCCCCACCACGTTGGCACCGTAGCGGGCGCGCAGATGCAACTCATCCAGCGAACGGCCTACTAGCGATGACCCGCTGCGGATCGCCAGCCGACGCGCCCTTCCGGTCAGTTTATAGTCGCGGATCAGATCGCGGAAAGTGCGGCGCTGCCAGGTTTCCCGGTTTTTATCGCCGTCGTGATTGCCCAGCCAACGCCGCGCCACCAGCATGTATCCCACGCCCAGCACCAATACCGCCAGGCCAACCGGCGTCACGCCAAAGAAACCGAAGCCGCCGATACCCTCGCGCACCAACTCGCTGTTCACCACCATGTTCGGCGGTGTTGCCACCAGCGTCATCATGCCGCTGATAAGGCCGGCAAAACTCAGTGGCATCATCAGCCTGCCCGGCGTGATTTTCATCCGTGCCGCCACGCTGAGCACCACCGGGATAAAGATCGCCACCACCCCGGTAGAGCTCATAAACGCCCCCAACCCGGCCACGGTTACCATCAGCAACATCAACATTTTGGTTTCGCTGCTGCCGGCGACCTTCACCAGCCAGTCACCCACCTGATAGGCGACACCGGTTCGCACCAACCCCTCGCCAATCACGAACAGCGCGGCAATCAGGATCACATTGGGATCGCTGAAACCCACCGTCGCTTCCTGCAGGGTCAGCGTGCCGCTCAAAACAAAAGCGATGATCACCAGCAGCGCCACCACGTCCATGCGCAGTTTGTTGGTGGTAAACAGTACGATGGCAATTAACAGTAAACTCAGCACCCACAGTAATTCGCTGTTCAAAACGGCCTCATCCGGCAGACATAGTCAAGGTCTTAAAAACTAGCATAAAAAAACCCCGCGGATGCGGGGTCTAATCAACTTGAGTGAAGATAGGGCTTGTCAGGCGACCCGATCAATCGCAGCACCCTGCATTGTCTTCCTGACCGCGATTTGCTCCAGGGACGACAACAGCAGATCGACTTGATCCAGCTTGGGCGCATCGGCCGGCGCATTCACCGCAATCACCTGGCAGCCCGCAGCCAATCCGGAAAGGATCCCGGCGGCCGCGTCCTCAACCACCACGCAATCTTGCGGTGCCAGCCCCAGGCGCTCGGCACCCAGCAGATAGGCGTCCGGCTGAGGCTTGCCATGTTTTACCTGCTCGGCGGTGATAAACACTTCCGGCTGCGGCAAGCCTCCGGCGTTGCGGCGAGCGGTGGCGACCGGAATAGAGCCGGAGGTGACAATCGCCCACGGAATGTCGAGCGCATTCAACCGCGCCAGCAAGGCCGCGGCCCCCGGCAGTGCGGTGACGCCGTCGGTATCCTGCGCTTCTACCTGCTCCAGCAGCAAAAACTCCTGCTGAATGGCAGCCTCACTTTCACCGGGCATAAAGTGACGCAACGAGGTAATGGCCTGTTTACCGTGAATAAAATCCAGTACGTCCTGCGGATTAATACCGCGGCGTTTGGCCCAGTTAATCCAGGCACGTTCTACCGCCGGCAGAGAATCAACCAACGTCCCATCAAGATCGAACAGAAAACCCTTACACTCCACAGGAAACCTCTTTTAATCAGGCATTGATAATTTGCGCAATCTCAACGGCGCTCAGGTGATACTGACGTGGGCATGACAGCCAGATAGCCAGCATACGCTGGTATTTTTCCCACATTTTGGTTTGGGCGTTAAAGCCGTGGCTGCCGGAATCGAAATGAGTATAGCGTCCCTCGGTGGTAACAAGGAAACGCACATAACTCAGATAGCGCGCTTCAGTAGCGGCATCAAAACCGAGAAATGCCAGGCGACGCACCTCAATCCCCTGTTTTTCTTTCAGATTATCCCAGGATACCTGCAACGCGTGATGCATCTCCATCACGTTGATGATAGTGCGGCACACCTCTTCGCTCATTTCGCCGAAATCGCGATCCAGTTCGCGCATCTGCAAACCAAAGCCACGCTCGATGATCGTCTGCAAACGGCGGTAACGTTCGGTGTTATCCGGGTCGAGCAGCGTCATCATCTTGTACTGGTTCGACAGGATCAGTCGTTGGGCGTGGGTCATTTCCATCATGATTTCCTCGGTAAATTGCTTATGGCGAAAGCATCGCACAGCGCAATATCGCAGGAAATCACAACTCGCAGGTTCTTTGATTTAAACCGGGGTTATTGGCCCAAAGGGTAAAAAGGCCGCAATCAATGCGGCCATTTCGCTGTTAAAGATCGTCCAGGAAGGTTTTATCCAGCTGCTTGAAGGCGCGTTTCAGCAAATCCGCCAGCGTTTGATAGGTCGGAGTGCCTTCCACCGGCGCGACCGCCTGGCCGGATTCCGCCAGCCTGTTGCGCACCTCATGGAACCACTGCAACAGCGTTGGCGGCAATGGCGTGACAGAACGACGGCCCAACCACCACAGGCCTTGCATCGGCATGCTGCAGGCGAACAACGCAGTGGCGATCGCCGGACCGAGTTGGCCACCCAGCGCAATCTGCCAGGTCAAGGTAAACACCGCCAGCGGCGGCATAAAGCGGACGGCAAAGCGGGTGACGCTCGCAACGCGATTCTCCGGAAAGACCGGAGCCAGACGTTTGTCTGACGGCCAGGTTTTCATATAATGCTGCCCGCGCTGGAAGACCTGAAACCAGCTTACGGAACCGGACGGTTTGCTCGTCATCGCGTACCTCTACGTCACGTAGTAAAAATGGGGGTACTGCAAACACAATACTAAAAAATTTGAAGCTTTAAATTTATTTTGTGTTTGCTGCAGGCTATCGGTATCCTAGGCCGGCCTTTTGGCCGGTAGAAGATGACAATAATTCTGTCAACTTTTAGCCCTATAAAAATGAAGATTATTTAAACCGCAGAGAAATCATCGGTTTTTTCATCGTCATGTGATTTATGCACTTCACATGATGTTAATCATAAATGTCAACGGCATTATGCGCTACGCTTGTTGTCTGATTGACGATTAATTCACCACGTGTTTGGGTTTTCCTTTAACAACAACACGAACTATTTAAGTAGGTACTTCCATGTCGAGTAAGCTAGTACTGGTTCTTAACTGCGGCAGTTCTTCCCTGAAATTCGCTATCATCGATGCTGTCAACGGTGAAGAACACCTCTCCGGCCTGGCCGAATGTTTCCACCTGCCTGAGGCTCGCCTCAAGTGGAAGATGGACGGCGCCAAACACGAAGCGGCCCTGGGTGCCGGCGCTGCGCACAGCGAAGCACTGAACTACATTGTTAATACTATTCTGGCACAGAAACCGGAGCTTTCCGCACAGCTGACCGCTATCGGCCACCGCATTGTACACGGCGGCGAGAAGTTTACCGCTTCTGCCGTGATCAATGACGAAGTCTTGCAGGGTATCAAAGATTCGGTGCCATTTGCACCACTGCATAACCCGGCGCATCTGATCGGTATTGCTGAGGCACTGAAATCCTTCCCTAACCTGGCGGATAAAAACGTTGCCGTGTTCGACACCGCATTCCACCAGACCATGCCGGAAGAATCTTACCTGTACGCCCTGCCGTACAGCCTGTATCGCGATCACGGCGTTCGCCGCTATGGCGCACACGGTACCAGCCACTTCTACGTGACCCAAGAAGCCGCGAAGATGCTGAACAAGCCGGTTGAAGAAGTGAACGTGATCACCTGTCACCTGGGCAACGGCGGTTCAGTTACCGCAGTGCGCAACGGCAAATGCGTTGACACCTCCATGGGTCTGACCCCGCTGGAAGGCCTGGTGATGGGCACCCGCAGCGGTGACATCGATCCGGCGATCATCTTCCACCTGCATGACTCCCTGGGCATGAGCGTTGATCAAATCAACAAAATGCTGACCAAAGAATCCGGCCTGCTGGGCCTGACCGAAGTCACCAGCGACTGCCGTTATGTTGAAGACAACTACGCCAGCAAAGCTGACGCCAAGCGCGCAATGGACGTATTCTGCCATCGTCTGGCCAAATACATCGGTGCTTACAGCGCACTGATGGACGGCCGTCTGGACGCGGTGATCTTCACCGGCGGCATCGGCGAGAACGCCGGAATGGTGCGTGAGCTGACCCTGGATAAACTGGGCCTGCTGGGCTTCGAGATCGACCACGAACGCAATATGGCCGCCCGTTTCGGTAAATCCGGCGCCATCACCAAAGACGGCAGCCGCCTGGCGCTGGTTATCCCGACCAACGAAGAATTGGTCATCGCGCAAGACGCATCCCGTCTGACCGCGTAACGCTCTCCGACACCGTCAGCCCAGGCTGACGGTGCTGTTTTAGCCTCATGTTAATCGTGAAGAGGACTATTCTGTGTCACGTACAATTATGTTGATCCCCACTGGCACCAGCGTCGGTCTGACCAGCGTCAGCCTGGGTGTCATCCGCTCCATGGAGCAGCAAGGCGTTCGTCTGAGCGTGTTCAAACCTATCGCCCAACCACGCACCGGCGGCGACTCTCTCGACCAGACCACCACCATCATCCGCAGCAACTCCACCATTCCGGCGGCCGAACCGCTGCGCATGAGCTACGTTGAGGGCCTGCTGAGCTCCAACCAGCAAGACGTGCTGATGGAAGAGATCGTGGCTCGCTACCATGAGAACACCAAAGACGCGGAAGTGGTGCTGATCGAAGGCCTGGTGCCGACCCGTAAACACCAGTTCGCCAACGCGCTGAACTATGAGATCGCCAAAACCCTGAATGCGGAAATCGTCTTCGTGCTGGCCCTGGGCAACGATTCCCCGGCGCAGCTGAAAGAACGCATCGAGCTGGCTCGCAGCAGCTTCGGCGGCAGCAAAAACAAAAACATCACCGGCGTCATCATCAACAAACTGAACGCACCGGTTGACGAGCAGGGCCGCACCCGTCCTGACCTGTCAGAGATCTTCGACGACTCCACCAAGGCCAGCGTGACTAACGTTGATCCTGCGCAGCTGTTTGCCAACAGCCCGCTGCCGGTGCTGGGCTGCGTGCCCTGGAGCTTTGATCTGATCGCCACTCGCGCCATCGACATGGCCCGCCACCTGAAGGCCACTGTGATCAACGAAGGCGATATCATGACTCGCCGCGTGAAGTCCGTGACCTTCTGTGCGCGCAGCATTCCGCACATGCTGGAACACTTCCGCCCAGGCTCACTGCTGGTCACCTCCGCAGACCGTCCTGACGTGCTGGTTTCCGCCTGTCTGGCGGCGATGAACGGCGTGGAAATCGGTGCCATTCTGTTGACCGGCGGTTATGCCATCGATGCGCCGATCAAAAAACTGTGTGAACGCGCCTTCCAGACCGGCCTGCCGGTATTTATGGTCGACACCAACACCTGGCAGACTTCGCTCAGCCTGCAAAGCTTCAACCTCGAAGTGCCGGCGGACGACCATCAGCGCATCGAGAAAGTGCAGAACTACGTGGCCAGCCACATTAACGCAGAGTGGATCGAGTCGCTGACCGCCACTTCCGAGCGTTCACGCCGCCTGTCTCCTCCGGCATTCCGCTACGAGCTGACCGAGCTGGCGCGTAAAGCCGGCAAACGTATCGTCCTGCCGGAAGGCGACGAGCCACGTACCGTGAAAGCGGCAGCCATCTGTGCCGAACGCGGTATCGCAGAATGCGTCCTGCTGGGTAACCCGGAAGAGATCCAGCGCGTAGCTGCGGCTCAGGGCGTTGAACTGGGCAAAGGCATCGAAATCGTTGATCCGGTCGTCGTGCGCGAGCAATACGTGCCGCGTCTGGTTGAGCTGCGCAAGAGCAAGGGCATGACCGAAGTGGTTGCGCGCGAGCAGTTGGAAGATAACGTGGTTCTCGGCACCTTGATGCTGGAGAAAGGCGAAGTCGACGGCCTGGTTTCCGGCGCGGTTCACACCACTGCCAACACCATCCGCCCACCGCTGCAGCTGATCAAAACCGCACCGGGCAGCTCGTTGGTGTCCTCCGTGTTCTTCATGCTGCTGCCTGACCAGGTTCTGGTGTACGGCGACTGCGCGATCAACCCGGATCCGACCGCCGAGCAGTTGTCAGAAATCGCGATTCAGTCGGCAGACTCCGCCGCTGCCTTCGGTATCGAGCCGCGCGTGGCGATGATCTCCTACTCTACCGGCAACTCCGGTGCGGGCAGCGACGTCGAGAAAGTGCGTGAAGCGACCCGCCTGGCTCAGGAAAAACGCCCTGACTTGATCATTGACGGCCCACTGCAGTACGACGCCGCCATCATGGCTGACGTAGCGAAATCCAAAGCGCCGAACTCGCCGGTTGCCGGCCAGGCTACCGTGTTCATCTTCCCGGATCTGAACACCGGTAACACCACCTATAAAGCGGTACAGCGTTCTGCTGACCTGGTATCCATCGGGCCAATGCTGCAAGGCATGCGCAAGCCGGTGAACGACCTGTCACGCGGCGCTTTGGTAGACGATATCGTTTACACCGTGGCGCTGACCGCCATTCAGTCTGCACAGGCTGATGCGGCTGCCAAAGCCTGATAACCCCCGCGTTATCGGATAAAAAAAGCCGGTCAATAAATTGACCGGCTTTTTCATTTTGGCAACCTGCCGACTAATCAGGCATTTTCGTCGGCGTCACGTAGCGGTTTACCGTAAGCCTGCTCGTTGTTGCGCGTCAGCCACAGCGACAGCGCCTTCAGCGAATCCGGGGTGAACTCGTCGCAGCGGGCGGTGATCTCTTCCGGCGTCAGCCAGCTCACCTCAACCACTTCTTCTTCCTGCAGAGCGAACGGCCCGTGGGACACGCAGCTAAACAGTGCGCCCCATACCCGACATTGCTCCTCTTCAAAATAGAACAGGCCATGTTCGGCGAAAGGCACGCCGGCAATACCCAGTTCCTCTTCCGCCTCGCGGCGTGCTGAATCCAGCACATTCTCGCCGCTTTGCACTACTCCGCCCGCGGTGGCGTCCAGCCAGCCCGGATAGAAATCTTTAATGTCGGTGCGACGCTGCACCAGAATTTTACCCATTCCATCATGCACCACAATATAGGTAGCACGATGACGCAGCCGTTGAGCACGCATCTGTTGGCGACTTGATTGAGCAATCACTTCGTTTTGCTCGTTGACGATATCAACCCACTCGGTATCTGCAGCCTGACCCTGTTCCGCCATCCTCTAAAACCTTCTATTTTGGCGCGTTGCATCCCGCGCACTGGTTAATCAATGAGTGTTTTTCAAAGATTTTTATTGTGTGTGTATAAATTAGTGCGTTAACGCCACCTCTGCAACAGCCTTGCCGCTCTGCAGTGCGACCACACTTAAAATGCCGTCTTCCAGTATGCCATAACTGGCGGGAAAGCCCCCTTTCGGAATGCTGACCGAGCCTGGATTAAAGCAGTAAATCTCTCCCTGCCGCTCCGCCTGCGGTACATGACTGTGGCCATAGACCAGGACATCGCCGGAAGATAACGGCGGCAGTGCCGAGGGATGATAAAGGTGACCGTGGGTTAAAAACAATCGTCTTTTTTGCAACAGCACCTGCTGCCAGGGCGCGGTGATGGGAAACGACAGCAACATCTGATCAACTTCGCTGTCACAGTTGCCGCGAACGGCGATGATCTTGTCGCTATAGCGATTCAATTGTTCAGCAACCTGAGCGGGCTGATAACCCGCCGGCAGCGCATTTCGCGGCCCATGATTCAGCAAATCGCCCAGAAGAATCAGCCAGTCGGCACCGCTTTGTTCAAATCGATCCAATACGCTTTCGGTGGCGGGGAGTGAACCGTGTAAATCAGAGGCGAATATCAGCTTCATAACCATGCCTTTAACAAGGAAATAAGCGTTATTCTACCGCAACGACGGCGCAGGGGTAATGATGACGTTCCGGGTACACGGCTGCGTCTGTCTGGAAGCCGGTACGCTGCTGGACACCTTTACGCCCCAACGTGAGGATTTTCTGAGTTAAGCCCCCGGTCTGAACGGCGATTCCCGGTGTGCCGACATCGGGAAAGCCTTTACCGCCGCCTGACAATGCCCGCAACCCCGTTCCCCGCTTCCCCGCCGGCCGCGAATCGTGATCTGACTTGTGGATATAGCATCAGACGAATCTCACATAGCCTGCTATTCTTAGCTGCTATTGTTGGTAACGCTATAGCAAGATCTCCGATATACCTTTGTGCGCGGCGAAGACCGCGGCAACGTGTAATGACTTACAGATCACTTTACCGCAGGAGGCACCATGATTGACCTGTATTACGCGCCCACTCCCAACGGTCACAAAATTACCCTGTTCCTGGAGGAGGTAGGCTTACCTTACCGTATCCACCGCGTAAATATCAGCGCCGGCGACCAATTCAAGCCGGACTTTCTGAGCATTTCACCCAACAACAAAATCCCGGCGATTGTCGATCAACAACCGGTTGATGGCGGTGCGCCCATCAGCCTGTTCGAATCCGGCGAAATCCTGCTGTATCTGGCGGAGAAAACCGGCAAGTTGCTGAGCAAAGGGCTGCGCGAGCGCGCCGCCACGCTACAGTGGCTGTTCTGGCAGGTGGCGGGTTTTGGGCCCATGCTCGGGCAGAATCACCATTTCAACCATTACGCGCCGCAGCCGGTGCCTTACGCCATCGAGCGTTACCACCTGGAAACCAAACGCTTGTATGGCGTGCTGGAAGCCGAGCTGCAAAAACACCCGTATCTGGGCGGCGACAACTACAGCATCGCCGATATCGCCACCTATCCCTGGGTGGTTTCGCATCCGCGCCAGCGTATCGATCTGGCGGATTATCCGGCGGTGCGCAACTGGTTCGAACGCATCAGCAACCGCCCGGCGACCGAGCGCGCCTATAAGCTGGCCGAGCAGGGTTAACCACCCGACTCCCCGGCCTCCGGGGAGTTTCTCCCGGTTCATTATCTTTTCCCTACTTTCCGTGTATCCTGAGCGCCAATAATCAGACCTGTGGAGACTCTCTGATGTCATTCAGTCAACCCGACGCCATTATTCGTATCAAAAATCTGCGGTTGCGTACTTTCATCGGTATCAAGGAAGAAGAAATCAACAATCGCCAGGACATCCTGATTAACGTGGCTATCCACTACCCGGCGGATAAGGCGCGCAATAGCGAAAACATCGACGACGCGCTCAACTACCGCACCATCACCAAAGCGATCATCCGCCATGTTGAAGATAACCGCTTCGCCCTGCTGGAAAAATTAACTCAGGATGTGCTCGATATCGTGAAAGAACATGCCTGGGTAACCTATGCTGAAGTAGAGATCGATAAACTACTGGCCCTGCGTTATGCCGACTCGGTTTCCATGACCATGAGTTATCGCCGGGGCTGACACAATAGAGTATCAGGGAGGTTGACCATGCGGATCCTGATCACCGGCGCCACGGGATTGATAGGGAGTAGCCTGACGCAGCGGCTGCTGAGTCTGTCTCACTCAATCACGGTACTGACCCGTGACGTACAACGTGCGCGTGAACGGTTTGGCGAACAAGTCAGCTACTGGTCAACATTGCAGGACCAAACGTCTCTGGATGGCATTGACGCCGTGATCAACCTGGCCGGTGAGCCTATCGCCGATAAACGCTGGAGCAAGGCGCAGAAAGAGCGCCTGTGTCACAGCCGTTGGGATCTGACCGAACGGTTAGCGGCGTTGATTAACGCCGGCAGTTCACCCCCTGGCGTGCTGATTTCCGGTTCCGCCGCCGGCTACTATGGCGATCAGGGCCAGGCGGTGGTCACCGAAGATGAAGCTCCACATGACGAATTCACCCATCAACTCTGCCAACGATGGGAATCCCTGGCGCTGCAAGCGCAAAGCGAGGCGACCCGTGTCTGCCTGCTGCGCACCGGCGTGGTGCTGGCAAGCAAAGGCGGAGCGCTGGCGAAAATGCTGCCGCCTTTCCGTCTGGGGTTGGGCGGGCCGATAGGCAACGGTCGCCAATATCTGCCCTGGATACATCTGGACGACATGGTCAACGGCATTCTCTATTTGCTGGAGCACGCTACCCTGCAGGGACCTTTCAATATGGTCGCTCCCTACCCGGTACATAACGAACAATTCGCAGCCCAACTCGCCAACGTGCTCGATCGTCCGGCATTTTTGCGCATGCCGGCATTCGCCATGCGTTTACTGATGGGGGAAGCGGCGGTGTTGGTCCTGGGCGGTCAACGGGCGGTGCCGAGACGGCTGGAAGAGGCAGGTTTCAGTTTCCGTTTTCTGGAACTGGAACAGGCGCTGGATGACGTTATCAATCAACGGAGCGACAAGCGCTGAGGAGAATGCCGGGGCCAGGCAGAACCGGCCCCAGGCAAGGGGTTATTTTAAAGCGCCGGAAAGGAACTGCTGCAGGCGCGGGCTTTTTGGATTGCCGAACAGCTCAGCCGGTGGCCCCTGCTCTTCAATAAGCCCCTTATGCAGGAAAATCACGTGGCTTGAAACATGGCGCGCAAACTCCATCTCGTGCGTCACCACCACCATGGTTTTCCCCTCTTCCGCCAGCTTCTGCATGATGCGCAGCACTTCTCCCACCAGCTCCGGATCCAGTGCCGACGTCGGTTCATCAAACAACAGCACCTCCGGCTCCATCGCCAACGCACGGGCAATGGATACGCGCTGCTGCTGGCCACCCGACAGATGCACCGGGTATTTGCCGCGCGCGCGTTCGTCGATGCCCACCTTATCCAGATAACGCACCGCGCGCTCGCGCGCTTCGGCCTTGCTCAACCCCAGCACCTGCACCGGCGCTTCCATCACGTTCTCCAGCACCGTCATGTGGCTCCACAGGTTAAAGTGCTGGAACACCATGGTCAGACGTGTACGCAGCAATTGCAGCTGTTTCTTGTCAAACACCTTCAGTTGGCCGTCTTTGTCGCGCACCATGCGGATATCTTCATTGTTCAGGCTGATGGAGCCTTCGCTGGGTTTCTCCAGGAAGTTAATGCAGCGCAAAAAGGTGCTTTTACCGGACCCCGAAGATCCAATGATGCTAATCACATCCCCTGCGTTCGCCGCCAGTGACACGCCTTTCAGTACTTCGTGTTCGCCATAACGCTTATGCAGTTCAGTGACGGCTAATTTATTTTCAGACATGGTTTTCCCCGTCATTATCAGTGATTAACGTGCGCCATCCAGCGTTTTTCGGCCTTGCGGAACAGGCTGATCAACCCGTAGGAGATCACCAGATACAGCACCGCCGCGATGCCGAAGGCATAGAACGGCTGATAGGTCGCCGCGTTGATATCTCGCGCTATCTTCAACAAATCCGGCACGGTGGCGGTAAATGCCAGCGCCGTGGAGTGGAGCATCAGGATCACTTCGTTGCTGTAAGCCGGCAGTGCGGTACGCAACGCCGAAGGCAGAATGATACAGCGGTACATTTTGAAGCGAGAGAAACCATAGGCACTGCCCGCCTCAATTTCACCGTGCGGCACCGCGCGGATCGCCCCGGCGAAGATCTCGGTGGTGTAGGCGCAGGTGTTCAGCGTCAGCGCCAAAATGGTGCAGTTAAGCCCACTGCGGAAGAACGCATTGAGGAAATCGGTACCCCGCACGATCTCCAGGCTGTACATCCCCGAATAAAACACCAACAGCTGCACATACAGCGGCGTGCCGCGGAATATGTAGGTGTAGAGCCACACCGGAAAACGCACCCAGGAGATTGAGGAAACGCGCGCTACCGCCATCGGTATCGCCAGCAGGCCCCCCATCACCACCGATGAGATCAGCAGCCACAGCGTGACCGCCACGCCGGTGAAACGGTAACCGTCGCTCCACAGCAGCGATTCCCAATACTGTTGCAAAATCTCGATCATAATTCGGCCCTCTTGACGCCCAATGAATAACGCCGTTCAAGCCACAACAACACGCCATTGGAAACGGTGGTGAAAATCAGATAAACCACACCGGCCACTATCGCAAAGAAGAAGGGTTGATAAGTACCTTTGCCGGCCAGTTGAGTGGCTTTCACCACGTCGTTCAAACCCAGAATCGACACCAGCGCCGTCGCCTTGAGGATCACCTGCCAGTTGTTGCCGATGCCCGGCAGGGCAAAACGCATCATTGCAGGGAACAAAATGCGGCGGAAAATCTGCGAGCCGGAGAAACCGTAGGCGGTGGCCGCCTCGATTTGCCCCTTCGGCACCGCCATATAAGCGCCGCGAAAGGTTTCCGTGAAATAGGCACCATAGATAAAGCCGAGGGTGATAATCCCCGCGCTGAGCGGATCGATATCAATTTGCGAGAAACCGAGCAGTTCTGTGAGGTTGTTCAGCGCAATCTGCAGGCCGTAGAAAATCAGCAGCATCAGCACCAAATCAGGCACGCCGCGGATCAGCGTGGTATAGGCGCCAAACAGCGTAGAAAGCAGGCGGTTATGGGAAAGCTTGCCGCCGGCGCCGATCAAACCAATCACCAGCGCCAGCAGTACGGAACTGAGGGCCAGTTCCAGTGTCACCAGAGCACCCTCAAATATCAGTTGGGAATAGCCTTGCAGCATCTACTTCACCCTGTCGTCATTGGAGCCCGAACCATCGGGGCCAGCGAACTGACCCCGTAGTCACACCATGGAACGGTACGTGGGATTAACCGCCGTAGACGTCAAAATCGAAGTATTTTTTCGCAAACTTGTCGTAAGTGCCGTCTTTGCGCATGTCGGCAAAGGCTTTATCCAGCGCCGCCTTCAGCTCGGTATCGGTCTTGCGCAGCCCCATGCCGGTGCCCACGCCAAAGAACTTGTCATCTTTCACCGATTCACCGGCGAAAGCGTAATCCTTGCCCGGAGGCTGCTTCAGGAAACCGTCGCTGCCCGCCACTTCATCCTGGAAGGCGGCATCAATGCGGCCGGATGCCAGGTCGGCATACACCAGATCCTGGTTCTGGTAAGGCACCACGGTGATGCCCTTAGGCTGCCACATGGCGTTCGCATAGGCTTCCTGGGTGGTGCCCTGCAGCACGCCCACGCTCTTGCCTTTCAGCGCGTCTACGGTTGGCAGCAGCTTCGAGCCTTTCGGCGCGATCAGGCGGGCGTTAGCGGCGTACAGCTTGTCGGTAAAGGCAATTTCCTGCTGGCGTTTTTCGGTGATCGACAATGAAGAGATGATGGCGTCAATTTTCTTCGCCTTCAGAGAGGGGATCAGCGCGTCAAAATCGCTTTCCACAAAGGTACATTGGGTATTTATGCGTTTGCACAGCTCTTTGGCCAGATCGATATCAAAGCCGACCAACTCACCTTTGGCATTTTTGGATTCAAATGGTGCATAGGTCGGATCGGTACCTATCTTCAGCGTTGATGGCACTGCGGCAAATGCGCTGCTTACTGCGCTCAAAGCCAAGACTAAAGGAAGAACCTTAACCAGCTTTTTCATAAATTACCCTCAAATTGATTTTTTTGATGCCACTGCGGGCATTACTTTCCCACCAAATCAATTTGCAGTAATCGTGCCACATTTGTTGCGGTAGGCGGAGGGAACGGCTCCGGCCTTCACAAAACTGTTTCCTGGGACGATAACCGCAAAAATAAATCGGCCAGTCGGGGCCGCGTCACGGGCAATGGCAAAATGCCAGAGCCTTGAAACAGTGAGCGTGATGGAGTGGGATCATTATGGTGCATGTGCCGCCCTAATTCAGTGCGGTGTTGCACAAATGTGCCAAATTGGGGATAAATTTGTTAATTGGAGCCTTGCCAACGGGTGAACAAATCTTTCGGTAATTCAATGTCGAACTGATCGACCACCCGATTCACGGTTTGATCGATGATGTCATCGACGCTTTTCGGTTGGTGATAAAACGCCGGTACCGGTGGCATGATCACCGCGCCCATTTCCGCCGCCTGCGTCATCAGGCGCAAATGGCCTATATGCAACGGGGTTTCACGCACGCACAGCACCAGCCGACGGCGTTCCTTCAGTACCACATCGGCGGCGCGCGTCAGCAGGCCGTCGCTATAACTATTGGCGATGCCGGATAAGGTCTTGATTGAGCAAGGTAATATCACCATACCCAGGGTTTTGAACGAACCGGAAGAGATGCTGGCACCGATGTCGCGCGCGTCATGTACCACGTCGGCCAGCGCCTGCACTTCTCGCAGGCCGAGTTCGGTTTCCAGCGACAGCGTCTGCCGCGCCGCGTTGCTCATCACCAAATGGGTTTCCACCTCTGCGACGTCGCGCAATGCCTGCAACAGGCGCACGCCGTAGATTGCGCCGCTGGCGCCGGAAATACCGATGATGAGTCGTTTCATAAAGCGGGCCTCTGCCGAAGAGAAAGTAGGATCAGGCAGACTTTGCCGGAATGGCGGAACATAAGCAAGTCAGGGGGAGGATAATGCACCGCGACAAACGCCGCGGTGCACCTTTTTGGCTAGCGCTGGGGCTTAACCTTCGTTATGCATTTCCAGATTTTCTGCTTCGGTCTGGCCACGCATCGCCTTGGCGTCGTCGTTACGCAGCGATTCCAGATACTCGAGATAGCTCTGGTCTACGTCTTTGGTGACATAGATGCCGTTAAACACCGAGCATTCGAACTGGCTGATGTCCGGGTTCTCTTCACGTACCGCTTCGATCAGATCGTCCAAATCCTGGAAGATCAGACCGTCGGCACCGATGATCTGGCGGATTTCATCCACTTCACGGCCGTGGGCAATCAGTTCGTTGGCGCTTGGCATATCAATGCCGTACACGTTTGGGAAACGAATTTCCGGCGCAGCGGAAGCCAAATAAACGCGTTTCGCCCCGGCGTCACGCGCCATCTCAACGATTTGTTCGGACGTGGTGCCGCGCACGATGGAATCATCCACCAGCAGCACGTTCTTGTCGCGGAACTCGGCGCGGTTGGCGTTCAGCTTGCGGCGTACCGACTTACGGCGCGCCTGCTGGCCTGGCATGATGAAGGTACGGCCAACATAGCGGTTCTTCACAAAGCCCTGGCGATACGGCTTATCCAGGATACGCGCGATTTCCAATGCGATATCGCAGGAGGTTTCCGGGATCGGGATCACCACGTCGATGTCCAAGTCTTCCCACTCGCGGGCAATCTTCTCGCCCAGCTTCTGCCCCATGCGTACACGGGCGCTGTAGACCGAAATCTTGTCCATAAAGGAGTCTGGACGGGCGAAGTAGACGTATTCGAACAGGCACGGGTTGGTTTTCGGGTTCTCTGCGCACTGGCGGGTGAACAGTTGGCCCTTCTCGGTGATGTACACCGCTTCGCCCGGCGCCACGTCGCGCAAGAATTCAAAGCCCAGGGTATCCAGCGCCACGCTCTCGGAAGCCACCATATACTCGCAGCGACCGTCTTCAAGCTGGCGTTTGCCGATCACCAGCGGGCGAATGCCGTTCGGGTCGCGGAACGCCAGCAGACCGTGGCCGATGATCATCGCCACGCAGGCGTAGGCACCGCGCAACTGCTGATGCATGGCGGCAACGGCGGTAAAGATGTTGTCTGATTCCAGCGGGTAGTCCTGGAAGCGGTCCAGCTCACTGGCCAGTACGTTCAGCAGGATCTCGGAATCGGAGGTGGTGTTGACATGGCGACGGCCGCTTTCAAACAGCTTTTGGCGCAGCTCATGGGCGTTGGTCAGGTTGCCGTTGTGGGCCAGCGTAAGGCCGAACGGCGAGTTTACATAAAATGGTTGAGCCTCTGAGGCACTGGAGCTGCCAGCCGTCGGGTAGCGCACATGGCCAATACCCATGTTGCCCTGCAAGCGCTGCATATGGCGTGCCTCGAACACATCCTTCACCAGACCGTTCGCTTTACGCAGACGGAACCCGTTATGGGCATCTATGGTGACGATGCCTGCGGCATCCTGGCCACGGTGCTGAAGCACCATCAACGCATCATAAATCGACTGGTTTACCGGCATAAAACCGGCGATACCGACAATACCGCACATGTTGTCTTTTCCTCATCAGCGCTACCGCCCCGGTAAATGGGTCGGTAAGAAACTCGACGTGCTCTGCAGGTAGTCAAAGAACCACCTGATGATATAACTGAACTGGGGAATGAGCTGTGACTGTTTCCAGTCGTCACTTTGCGAGAAGCCGGTAAAGGTATCCAGGAAAAACAGTATCGCCGAAACGATCAACACGCCGCGCAGTGCGCCGAAACAGACGCCCAGCACCCGGTCGGTGCCTGATAACCCGGTTTTCTCTACCAGTGAGCTAATCACATAGTTAACAATAGCTCCTACGATCAGGGTCGCGATAAACAAGATGGCAATCGCGATGCCGTTTCGCACCAGTTCATCTTCAAAACGAGTGAAGTAGACCGCAAGGTAAGAGTAGAAATGGCTGGCAACAAAAAACGCACATCCCCATGTCACAAGTGACAATGCTTCGCGAACAAACCCTCGGATCAGGCTCACCAGAGCCGAAAATCCAATCACCGCTATAATGACGTAATCAATCCAGACCATGAACTATTCCAATGATGAATCGCCCCTGCATCCAATTCGCGGCGAATTCTAACAGAAAAAGAAAACGTTTGCGTAGGGGATTTCCCAGCGCGCAACAAATAAAAAACGGCGATAAAAAAATTCTCAATCGCCGCGCCGACATAGGCCATTTTGCCTGTGAAAGGCACATTTTTAATAGTGATTACACCAGCACTCATCGATTCGGGGGCACAGCATGCTGTGCCCCACTCCTGTCAACGTGCGCCGTAGGGCTTCACCTGCCCGCTCAAACCGCTGATGGAGTTCAGCGCAGACAACGAAGACTGCAGCTTCTGTTTGGAAGCGTCCGGGCCAACGTAGATCCGGGTGATTTGCCCCTGTACCGGCGTTGACGGCACGGTGAAGGCACGATAGCCGGACAGCCTGAGCGACGCCACGACCTCATTCACCTTGGCGGCATTCTTCAGCGCACCCAGTTGCACCACATAAGCCTGCCCTGCCGGCGCTTTCTCTTCCGCAGCCGGTTTCGGCTCCGGTTTAGGTTCTGGCTTCGGCTCAGGTTTGGGTTCCTGTTTAACTTCCGGGATAACCTCAGGCTTCGGCTGAACAACCGGTTTCGGTTGCTGCACCGGTTTTGGCTTCACTTCCACCGGCTTGGTTTCGACCGGTTTGGTTTCGACCGGTTTGGTTTCAACCGGCTTCGGCTTCGGTTGCTGTACCGGGCGAGTTTCGACCGGCGGCGCAACCTGAACCGGCTGTTGCGCCGTCTGGCGTACGGCCTGCTGCGAGGCCGCTTCGTTCGCCGCCTGTTGCTCAACCAACGCGCCCGCCCCTTCCGGCGGCTGCGCCGGCAAAGACTGGGTTACCGGCGGCACCGCGTCGTTTTCCTCTACGTCTCCCGGTTTTGGCACCAGGGGAATGGCCGCGAACTCATCCTCGTAATGTTTCTTTTTTCCATCCAGCAGCCCTGGCAGGATAATGACCCCCAGTGCGACCAGAATGACGGTTCCTACCAATCGGTTTTGAAATTTGCTTGCCACTCACACTCCCCGCATCTCGTCTAACGCCGCCATCACATGCGCAACGGTGTGGAACGATCCACAGACGATCACAATATCCTGAATATCAGCGTCCTGCATAGCCTGACGCCAGGCAGTTTCGACATCGGCAAACTGCCGCGGTTCCGTCAAATGTTGCGCCAACGATTCAACGCTGGCACCACGCGGCCCTTCCAGCGGCGCGCAATACCATTCATCTACCTGCTCGCTCAGGCAAGCCAGCGTGCCGGCGATGTCTTTATCCGACAGCATACCCACTACGGCGCGCACTTTGCCGCCCTTGCGCGGCAGCTTCGCCAAACGCCCGGCCAGATAGCCTGCGGCGTGCGGGTTATGTGCCACGTCGAGGATCAGCATCGGATCCTGTCGCACAATCTGGAAGCGCCCAGGCAGCGTCGCTTGCTGCAGGCCGGTGAAAATAGCCCGCTCATCGATTTCCAATGCGGAATAGTGCAACGCCGCCAACGCGGTCGCAGCATTGGCTAACGGGACGTTGGGCATCGGCAGGTCGGTCAGCAGCGTGCCGCCGCCTTCCCACTGCCAGCGTTCGCCCTGTTCGCTGAAAGCCCAGGCTTCGCCACGACGATACAACGTCGCGCCCAGTTTTTCCGCCACCTCGCGGATGCTGGCAGGCATATCCGGCTCGCCGACCACTGCCGGCTTGCCGCCGCGGAAAATTCCGGCCTTCTCGCGACCGATGCTTTCGCGATCGTTGCCCAGCCAGTCGGTATGATCCAGCGCGATGCTGGTGACCACCGCCACGCTCGGATCGACGATGTTGGTCGCATCCAGGCGGCCGCCAAGGCCAACTTCCAGGATCACCACGTCAAGCTTAGCCTGTTTGAACAGTTGCAGCGCCGACAGGGTGCCGAATTCGAAATAGGTCAGTGAGGTTTCACCCCGGCCCGCCTCAATGGCGGCGAACGAGCGGCTATGCTCCGCCTCGCTCAGCTCATCGCCCTGAATGCGGACGCGCTCGGTATAACGTACCAGGTGCGGCGAGCTGTAAACGCCAACGCGCAGACCGGCCGCCATCAGAATGGCTTCCAGAGTCCGGCAAGTCGTGCCTTTGCCGTTGGTGCCGGCAACGGTGAACACCGTCGGTGCGGGAGTGAGTAAATCAAGATGCGCCGCAACGCGCTGTACGCGTTCCAGGCCAAGCTCGATCGCCTGGCTGTGCAGACGTTCAAGATAATAAAGCCACGAGCTCAATGGCGACGTGGCTTGGGGAATTTGGTGGTTTTGCATGAGTCCCATCACTGATTGGGTTCATTGATCCATCAGGGCACCCCCCTCACCGCGGTAAAGGCGATGCTCTCCGTAACACCCGTCACCTTTCAAGCCACAGCGGGTTGACTGCAACGTGAAATTCATAGGGCATATCAGCCGGCACTTAGCCACAAAATGGCGGCTGAACCCCGCGCGGGCTTGCGCCTGCACGGGGGACTTTTTTGCCTCAGGCGTCGGCCTGATTTTCCTGTGCGACTACCGGCTCTGCCTCATCGAAATGCGGCTGCGGCTGGTTGGTCAGCTTGGAAAGGATACTCGCCAGAGTGCGGCGCATTTCCGGGCGGCGCACGATCATGTCGATGGCGCCTTTTTCAATCAGGAACTCGCTGCGCTGGAAGCCCGGCGGCAGTTTTTCACGCACGGTCTGCTCGATAACGCGCGGGCCGGCAAAGCCGATCAACGCTTTCGGCTCGGCGATATTGATGTCGCCCAGCATCGCCAGACTGGCGGAAACGCCGCCCATGGTCGGGTCGGTCAGAACCGAAATGTACGGCAAACCGCGTTCCTGCAGTTTCGCCAGCGCTGCGCTGGTCTTCGCCATCTGCATCAGCGACATCAGCGCTTCCTGCATACGCGCACCGCCACTGGCTGAGAAACACACCAGCGGGCAGTTGTCTTCCAGCGCCTGTTCAACCGCGCGCACGAAACGCGCACCGACCACGGAAGACATGGAACCGCCGATAAAGGCGAATTCGAAAGAAGCGGCGACAATCGGCATGCCGTACAGCGTGCCTTTCATGACGACCAACGCATCTTTCTCGCCGGTCGCTTTCTGTGCGGCAACCAGGCGATCTTTATACTTTTTGGAATCCTTGAACTTCAGAACGTCTTTCGGCTCCAGTTCGCTGCCCAGTTCTACCTCACTGCCCTCGTCGAGCAGGGTATGCAGACGCATGCGCGCAGTCATGCGCATGTGGTGGTCGCACTTAGGACACACTTCCAGATTACGTTCCAGCTCGGCGCGATAGAGAACCTGACCGCAGCTGTCACATTTGGTCCAGACCCCTTCAGGAATGCTCGCCTTACGGGTTTGTGTAATATTGCTCTTGTTAAGAATTCGTTCAATCCAGCTCATCGATGACCTTTCTGTTTGAACCTGACGGACACCCGTCCGCTGTTCATGCTTTAACAATCCCCCCGCAGACAGACCCAATGAAAAAGTGCCCGAGCAAAACGCGACAAACGCGTGACCGAGGCACTGTCTTCAGGGCTTGTTCGCGAGAACAGACCATAAATGTCGCTCATTAAACCATATCGACCCGACACTGTGGATAAAAAACTGGTCGAACCGACAGGTTAAGCGATGTTTTTACTGTTTTTGCTGGCGGGCAGCCGCACGCTTATGGCGCCAGATTTCAATGATGCCCGGCAAAATTGAAACCAGGATGATCGCCACGATCAACAGTTTCAGGTTTTCCTGCACGATCGGCAAATCGCCGAAAAGGTAGCCAGCATAAGTGAAGAGCAGCACCCAAACCAGCGCGCCAATCACGTTGTAGGCAGCAAAATGACGGTAGGACATCTTCCCCATACCGGCGACGAACGGCGCAAATGTACGCACGATCGGCACAAACCGCGCCAGAATAATCGTTTTCCCACCGTGTTTTTCATAAAACTGATGGGTTTTATCCAGATAGCTGCGGCGGAAAATTTTCGAATTCGGATTACTGAACAGCTTATCGCCAAACAGCCGGCCAATAGTATAGTTCACCGCGTCCCCGAGGATCGCAGCCCCTACCATCAGCGCAACCATGGTATGCACATTCAGATCGTTAGTCGGCAGCGCCGCCAACGCACCGGCGACGAACAGCAGAGAATCCCCCGGCAGGAAAGGCGTGACCACCAGCCCGGTTTCGCAAAACAGGATCAGGAACAAAATGGCATAGACCCACATGCCGTATTGCGCGACCAGCTCGGCCAGATGCACGTCAATATGCAGAATAAAATCAATCACAAACTTGATGATGTCCATAGGTTCTCTCTTTTTACCGGGTGTCTCACCCACCCGGCAGATGTACAAGGGAGCAACGCGTCAGGCGCGCCGGCGTCTAATCGTCAGCTAAAACTAATCGTCGGGTAAAAACAGCGGCCCCATCGGCGGCCGGGGCAGACCAAAATGCTCAGGGTAATCGACGGAAACCAGATACAACCCTTCGGCGCGCGCCGTCGCCGCAGCCAGATTCCTGTCCTTCAGCGCCAGCAGTTCTGCCATCCAGTTCTCATCCCGATTGCCGCAGCCGATTTCCATCAGGCTACCGACAATATTGCGCACCATATGGTGCACAAAGGCATTCGCCTTAATATCTACCACGATATACTCGCCGTAGCGCGTAACCTTAACGTGTTTTACGTTACGCCATGGCGTGCGCGACTGACATTGCACGGCGCGGAACGACGTAAAATCGTTCTCGCCCAGCAGCGCCTGCGCCGCCCTTTCCATCCGTTCGGCATCCAGCGGGTGATAAAAATGGGTCATCCCCTGCTGCAACACCGCCGGGCGGTAGCGGTGGTTATAAATGATGTAGCGGTAGCGACGCGCGGTGGCGCTGAAACGCGCATGAAAATCCTCGGCCACGCCGGCCACCCAACGTACGGCAATATCCGGCGGCAGATGGGTATTTACCCCCATCGTCCAGGCCGCGTCCTTGCGTTGCGCAGTGGTTTCAAAATGCACCACCTGGCCGGTCGCGTGCACACCGGCGTCGGTACGCCCGGCGCACAATACCGCGATCGGCGCATTTGCCACTTTGCTCAGCGCCTGTTCCAGACAGGCCTGAACGCTGGCGACTTCCTGCTGACGCTGCCAACCGTAGTAACGGCTGCCGTCATATTCAATCCCCAGCGCGATTTTTAACTTCGGCTGGATGGGCAAGACAACTTCAGACATCAGTACATCTGCTCCTGCACCAGACGTTCTGCGGTTTCGATCGCCATCAGCGCGCCGCCGAAGCGCACGTTGTCAGCCACCGACCAGAACTGCAGGATTTCAGGAATGCCGTAGTCATTGCGCAAACAGCCGACGCTCAACGCATCGCTGCCGGACGCTTCCGTTACCTGAGTAGGGTAGTCGTCTTCTTCGCTCAGTTGGATATCATCCACCTGCTCCAGTTCGCTGCGCGCTTCTTCGGCAGACATCGGGCGCAGCGCTTCCAGGTGAACCACTTGCGCATGGCCGTAGAATACCGGCGACTGCACGCAGCTCACGGAAATCGGCAGCCCTTCGTCCTGCAGGACTTTGCGCACCTGATCGACAATCAAACGTTCTTCGCGCACGCTGCCCTGCTCGTCGGCCAGCAACGGCAGCAAATTGAACGCCAACTGCTTGGCGAAAACGCCCGCTTCAGCCGGAATGCCGTTCAGCAGGCGCGCGCTTTGGCCGGCCAGATCGTCGACCGCCACTTTGCCGCGAGCCGATACCGACATCAGGGTGGTGACGTGCAGACGGGAAAGCCCGGCCTGTTCGGTCAAAGGTTTGATCGCCGTCAGCAGTTGGCTGACCATGCTGTCGGCCACGGCGACGATATTGCGGTTGCGATAATCCGCCAGCACCTGCGGGTTCACGCCAGGCACCACCAGGGGGACGTCCGGCTCCAGCGCAAACAGGCCGCTGGTGTCGATCACCAGGCAGCCCATGTTGCCGGCTTCTTCCGCATAGCGGGCCGCCGCCTCGGTACCGGCGACAAAGAACGCCAGCTGTGCCTGCGACCAGTCGAATTCTTCCGCTTTTTGCACCAGCACCGACTTGCCGTTGAAGCGTACCGTTGCCCCGGCGCCGCGTTCACTCGCCAAAGGATAGAGTTCGCCCACCGGGAACTGGCGTTCCTGTAATAATTCCAGCAACGCTTCACCTACCGCGCCAGTGGCGCCGAGCAGAGCGATATTCCAGCCGTCAGACATTGGGTTTCTCCAGAGTATTCATTTAAAAAGCAGACGGGCAGTGTTGCCACCGCCCGATAGTCCTTTGCCGCTTATTGTAGCGGCGATTGCTTAAGGCAACCTTACGTATTGGGTGCAATGCCTTTCCTGCAAGGAGCAGGCATGCCGGCCTCTACAGCACGCTGAAACCCAGTTTTTGCAGCAACTCCGCGCTGGCGCTGTCATTGCACTGAACGCGCAATGAGGACCATTCGCGGCGCTCCTGATAATGCTTGCGCAGGCGATCAAACTCGCCCGGTTGCCCAGCCACTTTGCGCAGCGGAGCATCATCGCGGCGCACATCATACACCAAGTGCATCAATCGTTTTAATTTGCCTTCATCCAGCGGTCCGTTCAGCTGGATCTGGCTGAATTCCGGCACCGGCAGCAGCGAGGCCAGCTCAATCTGCTGTGGACGCCCCGCATGGCGGCTGAAGGCCTCGAACACCTGAGTGGTGCCACGCGCCTTGCCTTCCAACGTGTAACCGGCGATATGCGCGGTGCCGATATCAACCCGCGCCAACAACGGCAATGAAAGCTCCGGTTCCGGCTCCCAAACGTCCAGCACCGTGCTCAACTTTTTGCCTTTTTCCAGCGCCTGCAGCAGCGCGGCGTTATCCACCACTTCGCCACGACAGGCATTGATCAGGATACGGTTGTCGGGCAGCGCCGCCAGCAACTCGGCATCAACCAAATGCAGCGAGCGATAGGGGCCGGATTTATTCAGCGGCGTATGGAACGTCAGCACGTCGGCTTCCGCCACCAGTTTTTCCAGCGGCCAAAACTCCCCGGCGTCACCGCGTTCGGCGCGCGGCGGATCGCACAGCAGCGTGCGTACGCCCAAGGTTTTAAGACGGGCATCCAGGCGCGAACCTACGTTGCCCACGCCGATAATACCGACGGTTTTATCGCGCAACTGATAACCGTCGCGTTCGGCCAGCAGCATCAGCGCAGAGAACACATATTCCACTACCGCAATGGCGTTACAGCCTGGTGCCGCGGAAAAACCGATGCCCTGCTGTTTCAGCCAGGCATCATCCACATGGTCAGTACCGGCGGTGGCGGTGCCGACAAAACCAATGCGGGTACCGGCCAGCAAATCTTCATTCACTTTAGTCACCGAGCGCACCATCAGCGCGTCGGCATCCACCAGCGCATCTCGCGGGATCGGGCGGCCAGGCACCGCCTGCACATCCCCCAAACGACTGAACAACTCAGCCGCGTACGGCATATTTTCATCAACCAGGATTTTCACTTGTTGCTCCGACGGTTTACGACTATTTATACCCAAAATAATTGGCGTTGCATCAGGGCGGCAAGAGCAGGAGTCCCCAGGAGCTTACTCAGGTAAGTGACTGGGTGAGTGCTCGCAGCCAACACAGAGGCAGCGTCAAGTATGAAGAGGTTATCTGGGAAAGAGTGTGCCACCGAATCAGGCCCGACGAAAGCGTTCGGGGGTGCTGCCGGCGATTTGCTGAAACATGACGATAAACGCCGAGGCCGAGCTGTATCCCACCTCCAGCGCGACGTTCTGCACGGTTTTGCCCTGTTCAAGCAGCGAAACGGCATGCAGAAAACGCAACCGCTGGCGCCATTCACTGAACGACATGCCCAACTCTTGCTGGCAGCGGCGTGACAGAGTACGTTCGGTGGTATAGACCCGGGCGGCCCAGACGGCGAGCGAGGTGTTGTCCGACGGACAATGCTCCAATGCCTCCAGCACCGGTGCCAAAAATTTATCTTCGGACGACGGCAAATAAGTTTGCTGGACTGGCGACAGATGCAATTGATCGATCAGCGCCCGGCACAGACGCAAATCCTGCTTGCCGCGCGGGATGTATTGCTTGCGTGCGTAAAAATCTTCGGCGATGGCGCGGAAAATCGGCGTCACGCTCACCAAACAGGGTTCGGCCGGCAACCCGACGCACAGCGACTGCATGATATCCACCATGCGGCACTGCGCCAGCCGTTGATTGTAGCAAGAGTGCTCGATCCCCGCCGGTGCCCACAGCACAAACTCCGGCGGAGCCAGAAAACGTTGATTGCCGACCTTCATCACCATCACCCCGGCTTTCACCCACATCAGTTGCCCCCAGCGATGGCTGTGCGGTTGGAATTCCGTGCGGGCATTAAACTCCTCGCAACGAAACTGCACCGGACGCGGTGCCGGGATCAAGGCTTCAGGAAAGTGACGGATTTCTGACATGGTTGCACACCGTGATTTGTCTTGTTGACATAAAATATTGTCTGAATATCGCTATATATAATAAACCGGACACGAGTAGACTAGCCAGCATGTCCGTCGTTATTGAGAATAATCATCGTGAATATGTTCTTCCCGCTGTTGGCGGTGCTGATCTGGTCAGTCAACGCCGTCGTCAGCAAACTCTCCGCCACCGCTATCGATCCGGCCGCCATCTCGTTTTACCGTTGGCTGCTGGCGCTGATCGTCCTGACCCCCTTCGTATTACCCGGCGTGATCCGCAATTGGCGGGAAGTACGCGCCAACGGGTGGAAATTGCTGACCCTTGGCCTGCTCGGCATGGTGCTGTACCAAAGCCTGGCCTACTATGCGGCGCACAGCGTCAGCGCGCTGTTTATGGGTATCATCGTTTCGCTGATCCCGCTGCTGACCATCCTGATCAGCATCGTGCTGCTGCGCATTGCGCCGACCGTCGGTGTGGCGATCGGCAGCGTGCTGTCATTCGGCGGATTGATCTGGCTGGTCAGCGCCGGTCATCCAGGCGAGCTGCTGCAACATGGCATCGGCAAGGGCGAACTGATGATGTTCGCCGCCGCCGCTTCTTATGCGCTGTACGGCGTGCTGACCAAACGCTGGATGATTGCTCTGCCTAATTGGCAATCTCTGTATGTGCAAATCCTGTTCGGCGTCGTGCTGTTGCTGCCCAACTTTCTGATGGCGCAGGATGTCGGGCTGAACAGCCAGAATATCCCGCTGGTACTGTTCGCCGGCATCCCGGCTTCGATCATCGCGCCTTTCTTGTGGATCCAGGGTGTTATTCGCCTCGGCGCCAATACCGCATCGATATTTATGAACCTGTCGCCGGTATTTACCGCCGTCATCGCCGTGTTGTTCCTGCATGAACAGCTGCACAGCTATCATCTGATCGGCGGTGGCGTCACGTTGCTGGGTGTGATTTTGTCGCAACGCCTGCGCACGCCGTTAGGGCGCAAGGCAAAAGCTTCAGCGCCCGGGGTGGGGTCCTAAGTCAGCAATTGAAAACGCACCCGCACCAGCAGGCCGCCAAGCGCGGCCGAGGTCAACAGCTCCGGGCGGGTGCCGTGATAACGGGTAATGTCGCTGACCAGCGCCAGCCCCAGCCCGGCGCCGGGCTGCTCGCCCACGTTATCCAGCCGATGAAAGGGTTGCAGCGCCTGCGCGGTATCCTGCTGAGCAATACCCGGGCCGCTGTCTTCGATCTCCAGAACGCACTCCCCGGCCGGTTTATCGAGCGTCAGCCGTGCGGTGACCACGCCCTGATTCGGCACATATTTCAGCGCGTTATCCAGCAGATTGGCGCACAGCTCGGTGAGCAACAGCGCCTCACCGCCGACCCAGCATACCGACTCCCCTTCATAGCCTAAATCAATGCGCTTGCTGCGTGCCTGCGGCAGGCGCGAAAAACAGGCATCGCGCAACACCTGCGCCAGATTCACCGGTTGCAGCTTGCGATCGGCATGATGTTCGTGGGCTTTAAGCCGCGAGAGATAGAGCAGACGATCGGTCAGCGCCACGGTGTTATCCAGCGTGACGCTCATCGCCACCAGGCTTTCGCGCCACTGCTCCGGCTTATCGCTCGCCAGCGCCACCCCCACTTGAGTTTTCAGCACCGTTAGCGGCGTGCGCAGTTGATGAGAGGCGTCGGCGCTGAAGCGCTCCTGACGCGCCACCATTACCCGCAGCCGTTCGATATAACGGTTGAACGCCAGCAGCAGAGGCTGCATTTCCGACCAGGGCAACACCATAGGTAACGGCGTCAGTTCGCCCGGATCGCGCCGCAGCATGATGCCGGAAAGCTTGCGCATCGGCTTTAGCACTCGCTTGAGCAAGGCGAAGGCCAGAATCATCGTCACTACCACCACGGTCCCCTGGCTGAGCAAGGCGGAAAGCATCATCTGCCGCGCCAGATAACGGCGCGACTCCAGTGTTTCCGCCACCAGGATCGTCGCCATGCCCATGACGCCGGACTCATTGACCGGCTGGTACAGCGCAGCCACGCGGATCGGCCGGCCGCTATATTCGGCATCATAGAAATGCACCAGTGCCGGGTACAAACTGGATCGCAGGATATGCGGCGGCATGGTAGGCAGATCGTCATAACCGGAAATGCTTTTGCCCTGCGGAGAGATCACTTCGTAATAGAGCTGATCGTTCATGTTGCGCTCAAAGCTGTCGAGCACCACATAGGGCACATCCACTTCCAGGCGACCGTTGCGCACCACCAGCCGTTCCGCCACGGTGCGCGCCGATGCCAGCAGCGTGCGATCATAAGCCAACGTAGCAGCATTCATGGCGCTGAAGTAATGGGTGTATATAGAGATGCCGCCCAGTACCAGCAAAGGTAAACCGAAAAACAGCAGCAGTTGATAAAACAGGGAGCGCGGCGCGTTAAACCACCTCATTGCAGAGCTCCAGGCTATAGCCCAGACCGCGCAGGGTGACGATCGCCACGTTGCTGCCCTGCAACTTTTTCCGCAGCCGGTGCACGTACAGCTCAATACTCTCGGGATTGGCCTCGTCGGACAGGGTAAACACCTGCTCAAACAGCTGTTGCTTGGCGACCGGCCGACCGCGCCGGTGGATCAGGGCGGTCAGCACCGCCAGTTCGCGCGGCGTTAACTGCAGCGGTTTTTCATCCAGTTGAAAATAGCCTTCATCGTGATAGGTCAGCGCGCCATATTCCAGCGCCTGCCTAGTGACACCGATGCTGCGCCGCAGCAACGCCCGAATGCGCGCTTCCAGCTCATCGAGCTCAAAGGGTTTGGTAAGATAGTCGTCGGCCCCCAGATTCAGCCCTTTGACCCGATCGGCAACGTCGGTTCTGGCGGTCAACAACAACACCGGCAGGTCCTGACCGCGCTTACGCAGACGGGCCAGCAGATCCAGCCCATTCAGGCGCGGCAGCGCCACGTCCAGCACCACCAGCGCATAGCGTTCGTTTAACAACAGGTGATCGGCCGCCAGCCCGTCCGGCGCTACGTCCACGGCAAAACCGGCGCCGGTCAACGCCTTTTGCAACCAGTGGGATAACTCGGGATGATCCTCTACCAATAGTAGCCGCATTTTCCATTCCATTGATTTGTCTGTAGAAACAGATCTAATACAATGCCGTATCTTCAAGAAACGGCATATCGCTTATTAACATGTTTATAACAGCAGGATGGCACGGAAGGCGGTGTGATAGAAGGGTTGCGCAGAACCCGTTTTGGGAGCTGGTACACAATTACGATACGGAACAAAGGGGGACCACCGGCACCCGGTTTATCTCATCTGTCGGCTAAAGCGATATCAAACACCGGCCGCAACTTGGCAAGGCTGAACGGCGGAGAAACCAGCACAGAGCGGTTGTTGGTGGCAAAAACAATATCCACGCCAGCAACACAGGCGGTCATTTGGCAGGCGTATTTTTCGCCGTTTGCCGTAGAGAAATGCAATTCAAAAACGCCGAGCGCCGGGTGAAGGCGTTTTAGTCGACAATGGCCCGCGTCCCCTACCATCTCGGCATAGGCCGCCGGCAACATCTTAATGGCATCCACCTTGGCGCTGCTCTTGTTGCCGAATAATTTCTCTAATAAAAACATGACAATGCATCCATAATAGTTTTATTTTTTCTTATTTTACCTCAAGGCTGAGGCAACAAAACTGATATTACACATGTTTTAACTAAGGTTTACCCGCTATTCCCATCGCACTGTATGTGTTAGCGCCGGCATTTTGCCCCCAGACTGGAGATGTATATCACATCCTTTGAACTTTCTCTCCTACTGAAAGGTAAATGAAAGGTTGTTGATTTAACAATTCAGCAACCCGCATCGGCGGGAGTCACACCGACAGAAAATACCTTGGGGAAAGCAATGAAAAAAATAATCGCCCGTACTCTGACCGTAACCGCCCTGCTGCTGGCGGCCAATCAGGCATTTGCCGTGGAAGCGCCTAAACGCACCGAATGCATCGCCCCCGCCAAGCCCGGCGGCGGTTTTGACCTGACCTGCAAACTGATTCAGGTATCGCTGCAGGAAACCAAAGCCATCGAAAAACCGATGCGCGTTACCTACATGCCTGGCGGCGTAGGCGCGGTGGCCTATAACGCCATCGTCGCCCAGCGCCCGGCGGAATTCGGCACAGTGGTTGCCTTCTCCGGCGGCTCCCTGCTGAACCTTTCGCAAGGAAAGTTCGGCCGTTACAACGTCGATGACGTGAAATGGCTGGCCGCCGTCGGCACCGACTACGGCATGATCGCCGTGCGCGCCGACTCACCCTACAAAACCCTCAAAGACCTGATGAACGCCTTCCAGAAAGATCCCAACAGCGTGGTGTTCGGTGCCGGTGCCTCGATCGGCAGCCAGGACTGGATGAAAACCGCCCTGCTGGCACGCGAGGTCGGGATCGATCCTCACAAGATGCGCTACGTCGCGTTCGAAGGCGGTGGCGAGCCGGTTACCGCACTGCTCGGCAACCATATTCAGGCGGTGTCCGGCGATTTGAGCGAAATGGTGCCCTATCTGCAGGGTGACAAAATCCGCGTGCTGGCGGTGTACTCCGAACAACGTCTGCCGGGCCAGTTAGCCGACGTGCCGACCGCCAAAGAGCAGGGTTTCAATCTGATCTGGCCGATCATCCGCGGTTTCTACGTTGGCCCTAAAGTCAGTGAAGAGGAATACCAATGGTGGCTCGATACTTTCCGGAAAATGATGGCGACCGACGAATTCAAAAAGCAGCGCGACCTGCGTGGCCTGTTTGAATTCAACCTGGCCGGCAAGGAACTGGATACCTATGTAAAAAACCAGGTCAATCAGTACCGCGAGCAGGCCAAAGTCTTCGGCCTGGCTAAATAATCGGGGGAAATACCATGAGCGATCGCATTTTTGCCGGTTTCTGGTTGCTGCTGTGCATCGGCGGCCTGTTTATCGGTTGGGGCATTCAGAGCGAATACAGTTATGAACCGCTGGGGCCACGCCCCTTCCCGCTGGCCATCCTCAGCCTGATGTCGCTGTGCGCGGCACTGCTGCTGCTGAACAAACCGCAGGCCGTCGAATGGCCACACAACAAGGTGATGCAACGCCTGCTGGTGCTGGTGATCACGCTGGTGCTGTACGCCTGGGGCTTCGAATGGCTGGGCTTTCCGCTGGCCACCGCACTGCTGACCTTCAGCATTGGCCTGCTGTTCCAGGCCAGCCTGCCGGCGGCACTGGTCTCCGGCGCGGTGATGGGCGTTGCGCTGTACTACGCCTTTGACCAACTACTCGACGTAACACTGCCGCTCGGCGTTTGGCTGAGCTAACGGGGGCGATGATGGAAACCTGGATGTATTTAACCCAAGGGTTCGAGGTGGCGCTGGTGCCGCAGAATCTGATTATCGCACTGATTGGCTGCTTCGTCGGCACCATTGTCGGCCTGCTGCCGGGGCTGGGACCGATCAACGGCGTGGCTATCTTGCTGCCGCTGGCATTTGCTCTCAAGCTGCCGGCCGAGTCCGCGCTGATCCTGCTGGCAACGGTCTATATCGGCTGTGAATACGGCGGCCGCATCTCGTCCATCTTGCTTAACGTACCCGGCGATGCGGCGGCCATCATGACCGCGCTGGACGGCTACCCGATGGCGCAACAGGGCCGCGCCGGCGTGGCCCTGTCCATCTCGGCGGTCAGCTCTTTCGTCGGTTCCATGATCGCCATCGGCGGCATCATCTTGTTCGCCCCGCTGCTGGCGCGCTGGTCACTGGCGTTCGGCCCGGCAGAGTACTTTGCCCTGATGGTGTTCGCTATCGCCTGTCTGGGCAGCATGATGAGCCAGAACCCGCTGAAATCGCTGCTGGCGGCGCTGATTGGCCTGGGGCTGGCGACGGTAGGCGTAGACGCCAACACCGGCGTTTACCGCTTCACCTTCGACAGCGTGCATCTCTCCGACGGCGTGCAGTTTATCGTGGTGGTGATCGGGTTGTTCTCGGTCAGTGAAATCCTGCTGATGCTGGAAAGCACCAGCGGCGGACAAAAACTGGTGCGTAAAACCGGTCGCCTGTTGTTTAACCGCAAAGAGGCCGCCGAGTGCGTTGGCCCGACTCTGCGCTCTTCGGTGATCGGTTTCTTCGTCGGTATTCTACCGGGTGCCGGTGCCACCATCGCCAGTGCGCTCACCTATATGACCGAAAAGAAAATCAGCGGCAACAGCGAAACCTTCGGCAAGGGGGATATTCGCGGCGTCGCGGCACCGGAAGCCGCCAACAATGCTTCGGCCTGCGGCTCGTTCATTCCGATGCTGACGCTGGGCGTACCGGGTTCCGGCACCACGGCGGTGATGATGGGCGCGCTGACGTTGTACAACATCACGCCAGGCCCGGCGATGTTCACCGAGCAGCCGGACATTGTCTGGGGCCTGATCGCCGCGTTGCTGATTGCCAACGTGATCCTGCTGATCATGAACCTGCCGCTGGTCGGCCTGTTTACCCGCATGCTGACCATCCCGCTGTGGTTCCTGGTACCGGCGATTGCCGCCGTGTCTGCGGTGGGCGTTTATGCGGTGCACAGCACCACCTTTGACCTGCTGTTGATGGTCGGGCTGGGCGTGTTCGGTTATATCTTGCGCAAAATGCACTTCCCGATGTCGCCGCTGATCCTGGGTTTCGTGCTGGGTGAAATGCTGGAACAGAACCTGCGCCGCGCGCTGTCTATCAGCAACGGGGATTTTGGCATTCTGTGGAGCAGCGGTATCGCGCAAACGCTGCTGGTATTGGCGGTAGCGGTGCTGGTGTTGCCGTTGTTGCTGCGTATAGCGCGAAAACGTCGCACGGTGGAAGAAACGGCGAAGGCCGAGTAAGTAAAACGGGCGGGGAGATTACCCCGCCCATTTCAGTTAACGCTTAATGTCGTTTATCGCCCGTTCCAGGGCGGCAATATCATTATCGGCCAGCCAAGGCTGCACGCGGGCAAAATCCTCCGCCGATAAATCATAAATGCGCAACGCGAGTAACCCTGCGATCGTCTCCGGGGTAAATCGCAGCTTGATCGGCCGTGCCGGGTTGCCACCCACGATGGTGTAAGGTTCAACATTCGCGGTCACTATGCTGCCTGCGGCCACCACCGCCCCTTCGCCAATAGTGATGCCCGGCATCAGCATCGCCCGCATGCCTATCCAGCAACCGTCGCCCAACCGGGTATCGCCCTTGGGTTGATAAGCGGCCTGGATGCTCTCCATAAACGGGTACAGGCTCAACCAATCGATACGGTGAGTATGATTGCCGCCCATCAGGATCACCGCCTCGGCGGCTATACAGACATAATCGCCGATCAGCAATTTGTCTACCGGCCCCAGAGGTTGCCACTGTTGGCTAACCGCGTCGCCGTGTAAATAACGCACGACGGAGCGTTCGAAACCGCTATCCCAGCAATCGCTGTAATAGCTGTGGGTTCCCTTGACGATAATATTGGGATTGGTCACCGTTTGGTGGAGCAGTTCTGTTTTGGACCAGTGTTTTTCAGACATGGCGCTTTCTCTTTTGCTGGTTGCAAGAGCCACGGAACGAGATCTGTGGCCGTGTTTTCGTTCACCAAACACGGCCTGATTAAGCGATGATCGCCTTTTTTAATCTTGGATTGTCAGTCATGATTGCCTCTCTAGCGAGGCATAATGGTAGCAAATCAGTCCTGAGCCGTCTTCTTCTTCAACATCAGCACCCCGCCCATCACCAGCGCGCTGCCCAGCAGTTGCAGCTGGTTCATATTTTCTCCCAGCAGGAAATAGGCAATGACCGCCGTGAACACCAGTTCCAGCGATAAAATCAGGTTTGCTACCGCCAACGGCAAGGTTTTCAGGCTGATATTGTACAGGCCGAATCCCAGTAGCGTCGGCCCGGCAGCCAGAACCACCAGCAACAACCAGCCGCTCCACTCAATACCTTGCGCCCCCTGGGACAGGAACCACAAAGAACCGGTCATCCCCTGAAATGCTGCCAGAGGAAACAGCGTCAGCGCGGTGTTGAACAGCCATTGATAAATCGCCGAAAAACCAAACACATACAAAATGGTATTCCACACCGGATAGCGCCGTTCCGTGGCTACGCGCCCTCCCAGGGTGTACAGGGTATAACCGATACCGGACAGCATGCCGATCAACAGCCCCAGCAGGTTGAAATGGGTGTTGCCCATGCTGTCGCCGTTACTGACCAGGAAGCAGCCGCCCAGACTAACCACAATCACCAGCATCTGGCGCAGGTTCAACCGTTCGCTGTACATCACCCAGCCAAGAAATACGGTAAAACCTACCGAGCAGTAAGTAAGAATGGTTGCCACCGACGCGCCGTTCAAGGCTACCGACAGCGTCCACAGGCTGTTGAACACCGCCAGCAGCAAGCCATAGCAGGCATAAAAAGGCACCTGCGCAGGCTGCAAGCGCGCCCATTCGGGTTTTATCAGCAACAGCAAAGGCAATAACACCAGGGCAACCAATGCCGCTCGCCAAAAGGCCAGCACGAAGGTAGGCAGGTGATAATGCTCCGTCAGCACGCGAATAATAATGGCGGTAAAGGCCAGCAGCATGGCACTGATGATGGCAATGACATACCCCTGACTGCTGCCCTGCAAAATACGCGCACCGGGGAAAACCGGCCTTGCTGAAATACCCGTCGGTAATGACATGACACCCTCAAAAAAACTGCGGCAATAGACTCAGTCAAGGATTCTAACGCGGCGAAATTTTGCCGCCAGAGCCACTTTCACCCGTTGTTATGCAGGCCACTTTTATCCGCTTGAAGGCCGGTGGGCATGAGGTATAGTAAAAATCATCGCCCCTTACCGAGCCAATTTTCCATGCATATCCCGTTAGATCGCCAGCAGGATGTCCCGCTGTATCTGCAAATTGAAGAGGCGCTGCGGCGGGCGATACTGAGCGGCGTATTTGTCGATGGCGACAAACTGCCGTCCACCCGCACATTGGCAGCCGAACTGGCCGTCAGCCGGCTGACGGTCGACAATGCCTATGCCGAACTGACGTCCAAAGGATTTCTGCGCCAGCGGCGCGGCAGCGGTGCCTACGTTCTGCATCCGGGCGCGCTGCCCGCTCAACCGCAGCCGACGTCCGATACGTCGTTCCCGGCAGAGCGTTTCACCACGCTGACCTCGCGGCTGGACGGTTACCCCGACACGCCGCTGCCGGATAACATCATCAACTTTGCCGCCGGCGTCGGCAGCCCGAGGGTTTTCCCCCAGGAGGAATTCCGCAAGATATTGCTGTCGGTGCTTAGCCGCCATGCGGAAGAGGCTTTCGGTTATGGCGAATACTGCGGCTACTACCCGCTGCGCGATACGCTGGGGCGGATCCTCACCGCCCAGGGCATCCCCACCCACGCAGAACAGTTGCTGATTACCAACGGCTCGCAGCACGCCATCAGCCTGATTGTGCAAAGCCTGCTTGAGCCGGGGGATACGGTGATCGTCGAAGAACCCACCTACGCCGAAGCGCTGGGGCTGCTGCGTCTGCACAGGATCAATATCGTCACTGTCCCCAGCGATCGACACGGCATGCTGGTTGAACACCTGCCGGCGCTGTTGGAAAAGCACCGGCCAAAACTGATTTACACCATCCCCAATTTTCATAATCCCACCGGGCGTTGCATGAGCGAGGCCCGCCGCCGACGCCTGCTGGCGCTGGCTCAATGTGCCGGAGTGCTGATACTGGAAGACGATTTTGTCGGCGATCTGCGCTACAACGGCAAACACTTGCCGTCACTGCGGGCGCAGGCGCAGCCAGGCGCGGTGATATATGTCAGCACCTTTTCCAAAATGCTGCTGCCCAGCATGCGCATCGGCTATCTGGTCGCAGACAGTGAGCAATATCAGCAGATAGCACGGTTAAAACACGTCGACAGCTTTACCAGCTCCAATCTGATCCAACGGGCGCTGGACGCCTTCGTCACCATCGGCCGCTATGACAAACAGCTGCGGCGCGCCGGGCGGATCTACCGCCAACACCGTGACGTCATGGTCACGGCATTGCAGCAGCATCTGCCGCACGGCTGCCACTTTGAAACGCCCGAGGGCGGGTTATTTATCTGGCTGACGCTACCCGCTGCGGTTAACAACGAGGCGCTGATGCCGGTGGCCTGGCGCCACGGCGTCACCTTTGCACGCGGAGAGTGTTTTTATGCTCGGGAACAATATGGCGCGCATGGCCTGCGACTGAATTTCGCCGCCAACGCGCCGCCGCTGATTGAGGAAGGTATCGCCCGACTCTGCCGGGCGATTAATGAGGTCATCGTCGCCAAATAGACCGGTGTTTACCGCCCGGCCCACCACAAGCGCAGCTTCATCCCCCAGTAGCTGGTCCAGCCGGTGGTGCTCTGCACCACCTTGCCCTGGGAGATGACCACCAGCGTCGGGGTGACGCCCACCTGCCACTGCGCCGACAGCTCGCCGCGCGGATCGTTAATCACCGGCAGCGTCAGCCGTTTGCGCGCCAACCACTGTTCGACCTGCCGATCGTCACCGGAACGCAGCGCCACAGTCAGCACATTGCCGCCCTCCTCCGCCAGCCTGGTAACATACGGCGTGGTAAAGCGGCACACGCCGCACCAACTGGCCCAGAAATAGACCAGCAGCGGCTTGTCCCGGCTGAGCTGCGCGAGTGAAATCGTCTCGCCGCTCAGTGTGGTCAACGCCTGTGAATCGAAAGCCGCCGGCGCCTGCGGTGCGCGCAGCCAGTCCATCGCCATCACCACCGCCAGCACAATCAGCAGCAGAATCAAGAGTTCGCGCCCCCAGCGCCGCAGCCTAGCCATTTTTGGCCTTCGCGAGTTGCTGTTTCACTATCGTCTCCAACTCCTCGTAAGACACCGCACCCGGCAGCATCTGGTCGCCAATCAGCGTCGCAGGCGTTCCCTGCACACCCAGTTTTTCCGCCAGTTCCATGTTGGTACGCAGCGTAGTCATGCTCAGCTCGCTCGGCGCCACCGCCTTCACCCCGGTTTTCTGCTGGGCGGCGGCGATGCTGGCGCTGTCGTGGAAGCCCTTTTTCGCCATCAGCCGCTGGTGCAATGCCCAAAACTGGTTCGGATGTTGCTGCCAGGCAGTTAAAGCGACACGCGCCGAGCTGACCGAACTTTCGCCTTTGAACGGCAGCAGTTTCACCACCAGCGCTACCTCCGGATTTTGTTTGACGATTTTTTCCAGGATCGGATCAAAACGCTTACAGTACGGGCAGTTGTAATCCGTGAACACCACCAGCGTCAGCTTGGCGTTGCCGGCACCCAGTCGCGGGCTGGCGGGATCTTCATACAAGGCTTTGGCGTTTTGCTCAATCGCCTGGTCAATCTGCTGGCCGGCGGTCTGCTGCTGCCAGGCATCGACCGCCTGCGCCAGAATATCCGGGTTCGACACCAGGGTTTCACGGATCAGCGCCTTAATGCGTACCTCCTGCTCCGGAGTAAAGGGCGCGGCAGCCCAGGCTGGAGCGGCAATCAGCATCAATAACATCAGTAACTTTTTCATTGCGGTTTTCCTTCGGCGGCGGACAGGGTTTGCAACACCGCATCGCGGGTTAACAACGGGGACAACACCACACCCTCAGGGCTGCCCGGGCCATAAATCTGGTTAAAAGGCACGGCAACGCTGCCGCGCCGTTGCAGGAAGGCGCCGATCTCGGCAGAAGGACGGCTCCAGTCTCCCCGCAGAGCGACCACGTCTTCGGCATTCAGCGCTTTCTGCACATCGTCACGCAGCAGTACGTTGAATTTATTGGCCTTACAGGTGACGCACCAGTCGGCAGTGACGTCGATAAACACCCGTTTTCGCTCGACCAACGCCTGGGTGATCGCCTGCTCGCTCAGCGGTTGCCAGCGCACATTGTCCTGCAGCGGCTGACGCCACAACCCGGCGGTGAGCGAACCGGCCAACAACGCCACGCCGAACAACACCAGCGTGCCGGCAACCCATCCGGCAGCAAGGCGCACGCCATGCCGTCGCCATACCGCCAACAGCAGAGCCAGCAGCGCTATACCACCCACGGCCAACGTCGGGGTTGCGCCAATATGATTCACCATCAGGCTCAGCAGCCACAACGAAGAGGCCAGCATCAGCAACCCCATCGCCCACCGTAACGCGTTCATCCAACGTCCCGGACGCGGCAAACGCAGCGCCAGCGCCGGCCAGGCGGCGATCAGCAGCCACGGCGAACTCATGCCGATACCCAAGGCGACAAACATGCCCCACAGCACCGGCAGCGGCGCGGCCAGGGCAAAAGCCACGGCAGTGCCAAGAAAGGGGGCAGAACAGGGCGTCGCCAGCAAAGTGGCAAAAGCGCCCTGCCAGAAATGTCCGCTCAGACCGTGCCCGTTATGGGTCGCCAATTTGGTATTAAGCGAAGAGGAAAGCTGCACGTGGAACAGACCGAAAAGGTTGGCGCTGAACAACAGCGTTACCAACACCATAAAGCCGATAAACCACGGGTTTTGAAACTGAATGCCCCAGCCCAGCGCCTGATTGCTCAGCCGCAGCGCCGTCATCAGCAACGCCAATGCCATAAAGGATGCGACTATGCCCAATGACGAAGCCAGAAACTGCAGCCGGATGCTGCGCCGATCCCGCCGTTCCACCTGCAAAATCGACCCCAGCTTGATGCCGAGCACCGGCAGCACGCAGGGCATCAGGTTGAGGATCAGGCCACCGGCCAGCGCCATCAGTACCGCCTGCCACAGCGGGAAAGCCGCCGCAGCCGGTGAAGCCAGCGGCCCGCCAATCGGCAGTTGAACCTGCTGTGCAATACCGCCGTCACTGATGACCAGCGTCAGGGTTTTGCCGCGCAAGTCCGGTGCGGTATCCCCCCAGCCGTCACTGACAGGTACCCGCGCCAACATCCGGTTGCCGTCGGCACTGACCTGCGGTTTGCCGAGATCGGCATCCTCCAGCGTATCGAAAAACAGCTCGGGCTGCCGCCAACCGGCGGTGCGCTCGGCGCTGATCTGCAGTTCCCCGCGCTGATAACCGGCTTTAATGCCATCAACCAGGCCATCGGCAATCGGCACCTGCCCCATCGCCTGAGCAAAGTCGTGAGTAAACTGCGCGTCTGGCGGCGCGCCGAGATCGAGATTGAACGGATAGTCGGTCAAAATGCAGACGTTACTGCAGGTAGACAGCGTCAGAGTGCCCGCCAGTCGAGGCGATGCGGCTCCCTTGATCACTATCGGCAGTTCAACCCGATCGTGATATCCCTGGGTGGAAATGCCGGCTACGTCAAAACGCTGCGGTGTCGGCCAAAACCAGGTAGCCGGCGGCGGGTTACCTTGCCAGCTTATCGACGGCGCAATACCGCCTTCGCCGGGTGAACGCCAGTAGGTTTTCCAGCCTTGTTGCAATTCTATTGCCAGCAGCAACCGGGTCTCCCCACTGTGCGAAGTGTCGGCGCGTAGCCGCACTTTGGCGTGATCGTTGGCCGGGCTTTGCAGCCAGCCGCTGTCTGCCGCCTGCGAAGCGGGCAGCCACAGCATTAACAGGCAGGCAAGCGCCGACCTGATGATATTCAACATGTTTTTTCTCCATAAATGAGTCAATCACCAAACAAGACGGGCGATTAACTCATTCACGGAATACGCATAATCGGAGGTGTACCCTGAGGGTCGTGGGAGAAATCACTCTGGGAGGGGGAATACGCAGACGCGCGGCCACGGTGGGTGCCAACAGCACCAGCAGCAGGCCAAGACCGAACAGCAGGGTTTCGAACATCACCGGCGGCGCAGCCAACAGAGATTTGGCGCTCAGTTCGCAGGGCTTGGGCTGCAGTGCAGCGTCGTCATCGGTGGCGGAGAGTACGACGCCGGCAACGGGCAGGCCCATCGCCTGCTGCAACGCATGCAGGCCCGCCATGCGTTGAGTCATGCAGGTCAGCACGACCAGGCAAGCCAGGCATAAAAACCATTTTGCAATCCGCTGCTGTTTAACCATGCTGCCCTCAATGCCAAGTCTGGGCTTATCTTAGCGGCGCAGACGTGATTAGCAATCATTTTGCCTGTAAAGAAATGTCTGAGGGCGGTATTGATGGCGGCCATTTACAGGTATCATGGGGGCACACCTGCGCTTATCGCCGGGTACGACGATTTTTCTCTCCCCAAAGTAATTGGGGTTGCGGCAAGGCGGCAAGCAAGTGGATCACGATGAGCTTACTCAGGTAAGTGATTCGGGTGAGGTTGCACAGTCAACGCAGCGGCAACGTCAAGTAAGAAGGGGATACACAGCGAAGGACTGGTGATATGCAACCTTTGAGTGGACCGGGCACCCCGATCGCCAGCGATCGCCCTCCGAACCCGGGCAAAACCACAGCCACCGACGACAGCCCGCTCTCTCCGGCGCAGCGCACTACGCTGGAGAAGCTGATCGTGAAGATCATGGCGCTCAGTCCGGCCAAGTCCGCAGAAATCTGGGCCACGCTGCGTCACGATCTCGGGGCAGACCATAATAGCAGCGAACTGCAGGCGCGCCATTTCCAGCCGGCCGAACAGCTGTTGCAAAACCGCCTGAGCCAGGTGCAGCAAAGCCATGCCAACCGCCAGTTGCTGCAGCAGCTCACCGAACTGTTGCCGCAAGGCAATAATCGCCAGGCCGTCAGCGATTTTATTCGCCAGCAGTTTGGTCACACGGTACTGAGCCAATTGAGTCACCCGCAATTGCAACAGGTATTGAACCTGTTGCAGACCGGGGGCCTGGCCATTCCGCATCCGCAGCAAACCGCCACCAGCGATCGCCCACTGCTGCCTGCCGAGCATCAAAGCCTGCAACAGCAGGTGACCAAGCTCAGTGCCGCTACCGGCGAGTCACCGATCAAGATCTGGCAGAAGCTGTTTGATCTGGCCGGGGTAAAAACCAATGACCCGCTGCCGGCTCGCCACTTCCAACTGCTCAACCAGTTTTTGCAGGTCAAAGTCGCGCTTAGTCCGCAGACCGCACCGACGCTGAACAACCTGTTGGCCGCACTAAAACAACCGGCCGACCCGCAGGAACAGCAACAGTTGAATGACTACTGCCAGTCGCGTTTCAACTGCAATGCCAGCGCGCCGCTGACCCACCCGCAGATGAGCGATGCCGTCAACCAACTGTTCGCCCGTCGTCTGGAAAAAACCGGCCCTGCTCAGCCCATAACCGAGAGCTATGCCGAGCCGCAGCCGGTGCTTAATCCGCTGATTGCCGCATTGCCCCAACCGCTGAAAAATGCGCTGAGCAAGCCGGCGGGGGCGTTTATCCTGCTGATTCTGGTGCTGGCCGTGGTATTGGCACTGGTGTTTTAAACCTTCAGGCGCAACCGCAGTCTTCCTCTGCCGCACTGCCCTGCAACGAACCCGGTTGTTCACCGCTGGCCAACGGATGGCCATCGCGTTTCCAGAAATCCAGCCCGCCAATCAGCTCCTTCACCCTGAATCCCAGTTGCGCCAGCTTGTACGCCCCCTTGGTTGAACCGTTGCAGCCGATGCCGTCGCAATAGGTGACATAGACTTTGTCGTGCGCCAGATGCGCCGTGCCGGCCTCATCCATCAGCCGATGCGGTAAATTGATAGCGCCGGGAATATGCCCGGCCGCATACAAAACCTGCGCGCGAGTATCTATCACCAGGATCTCTCTGACGCCGTTGCGCAGATCTTCCGCCACGTCCCATGCGTCCGCGTAATAACTCAATTTCGCCGCCAGATAATCCAGGCTTTGCGCCGCCGGCCCAGGGGGAAATGCCAAAACCAATGAAGATGCCGCCATAAAATTAACTCCTGTTGATGAGATTGATGACAATCTTGCCTGATTTTGGTCTTATGATTGAGACCCATTATCGCCATAAGACAAGACCCATCATGAACAGTGCGCTCATCTCGCTTTTCCAACGGCCGGAACACGGCGAAGGTACCTTGCGTGAACGCGTTTGCGGCACGCTACGCCGCGCTATTCATAGCGGGACGCTGAGCCGTGGGCAACGGTTGCCCTCATCCCGGGTTCTGGCAGAGGATTTGGGCGTCTCGCGGGTGACCGCCGAGGCGGCGTACAGCCAACTGGAGGCTGAGGGGTATCTGCAGCGGCGGGTGGGTCAGGGCACCTTTGTGGCGATAAGCATCGTTAAATCCCCTCCAGGCACCAAAGCCACCGGCGAGCCGCGCCTGTCATCACGCGGCAGGCTTATCGTGCAAACCGGAGGCTGCCGCGATCCGCAGCAACCGCTGCCGTTTGCCGCCGGCTCGCCGGACCTCCGCGCCTTCCCGCTAAAGCTGTGGAAACAGCTCACCGCTCAACAATTGCGCCTGCGGGGAGAAACCCTGATGCGCTATGGCGACCCCCAAGGCTATTTGCCGTTGCGCGAAGCCATTGCCGGTTACATTGGCCAGGCACGCGGGGTCAATTGCGACGCGCAACAGGTTATTGTGCTGACCAGTTCGCAACAGGCACTACAGCTGATCGCCACCCTGCTATTGAACAGCGGCGACAAGGTATGGATGGAAGATCCCGGTTATGCCGGCGCCAGAAACGCCTTTACCAGCGCAGGTGCCGAGCTGGTACCCGTCGGTGTGGACGAAGCCGGTATGCGGCCACACGAACAGTTACCCATGCCGCAGCTGATTTATCTGACACCCTCACACCACTACCCCACCGGCGTGGCGCTTAACCTGGCACGGCGGCTCGAACTGTTGGCGTTGGCCCAGCGGCAGCAGGCATGGATTATTGAAGACGACTACGACAGTGAATTTCATTATGACGGCCAGCCGATGCCAGCGATGCAGGGGCTGGATCGTCAGGGGAACGTGCTGTATTCAGGGACCTTTTCCAAAGCGCTTTTCCCCTCTCTGCGGCTGGCCTATCTGGTGGTGCCGCCCGCGCTGGTGGAGCCTTTTACCCTCGCACGTACGGTTTACGACGGCCACAGCGCCCAACTGATGCAGGCGGTCACCGCCGAATTTATCCATCAGGGGCATTTTGCCGCCCACATCCGCTACATGCGCCAGCTGTACCGCAGCCGCCGTGACCACTTGCTGCAGGAAGTACAGGAAAAACTTGGACATTATGCCACCCCACAGCAGGCAGGAGGCGGGTTGCAACTCAGCGTCTGGTTGCCGCCGGGCCAGGAAACGGCCCTCACCCGCCAGGCGCAGCAGCGGGGTGTGGTCACGCCCGGGCTGGCGGCACAGTATCAAAGGGCGCAGGCACGACGCGACGGCTGGCTGTTGGGTTTCGCCGCCCTGACGCCGGGGGAGATCCGCGCCGGCGTCGAAAGGCTGGCGCGTATTATTCCCGTTTAGCGTTGCTGCGCGCAAACAGCAGCGTGAAACCCACGCCGGTCAAGGCGCACACCACTCCGGCCATAAACACCGACGAATAGCCCAACGATGTGGCCAACAGCCCGGTCAATGGACCGGTAATGGCGTAAGAGACATCCTGAAACGCCGAGTAACCGCCGACAGCCGTGCCGCGCACCTGCGGCGGCACGCGTTTCACCACCTCCACGCCCAACGCGGGGAAGATCAATGAGCAACCTAAACCGGTGAAAGCCGCCCCAATCAACGCCATCAGTGGCGTGTCGGCCGAGAACAGCAGCAGCAGGCCAAAGGCCTCAATCAGCAATGAAATCAGCGCCACGCGGATGCCGCCGAATTTGTCGGGATAATGGCCAAACAGCAGGCGCATCACCACAAATGCCACACCGAACATCGTTAACGCCAGGCCGGCATGCCCCCAGCCATTCGCGGTGAAATACAGAGAAACAAAAGTGCCAATCACCGCAAAGCCCACGCCCTGTAATGCCAGCGCTACGCCCGGCTGCCAAATGCTGCCCACCATTTTCCACAATGAAGGACGTTCACCGTGCGTTGGCGCTACCGCCGCGACACGCATATTCAATAGCATGGCGATCAACGGCAGCAGCAAGGTAGAAACGCCAAGCGCCGCAAAACCCCAGTGCTGATGCAATATCAGGCCTATCGGCGCGCCGACCGCCAGCGAGCCATAGATCGCCATGCCGGTCCAGGACATGACCTTGCCGGAGCGGGCAGCCCCCACCAAACCAAAACCCCAGGTCAGGGTACCGGTCAGCAGCAGACTTTCGCCGTAACCTAAAATCAGGCGCCCGAGGATAAGCAGGGCAAATTTGATCTCTGGTGCCGCCGGCAGCAACGCTGACGCCAGATAGGCGACGCCGGCCAGCGCGCAGGCAATCATCCCCTGCCGCGCCGAGCGTTTGCCGCCAAAGCGGTCGGCCAACCGGCCGGCGTAACCGCGGGTCAGGACCGTTGCCAGGAACTGAATGCCCACCGCGATCCCCACCATCAGGTTGCTCATGCCCAGTTCAAAATGCACATATAGCGGGATCACCGGCAACGGCAAGGCTACGGTCAGATAGGTGAGAAAGATCGCGCAGGTCAGCGAAAGCAGCGCTTTGTTAGCGGAAGGCTCCGCATGTGAAATCGTAGATGACATAGATTGCTCACTCAAAAGGGGAAATACAGAGAGAGCCAGATGACTCCAACGCTCTCTTCTCTCATTGCCAAAGGCAACAAGAACGAGCGCGTTGGATTACGTGAACGCTTACGCAACCCAGAACCCTGGGTTGTATCGCCAGATAGTAACCAGCGGGCTCTGCGGCTGTCAATCGCCCGTGGTTACTCAGGCCCTTTACTGCTCGGTCAGCCGCAGCTCGGCAACCACCGGCAGGTGATCGCTGACCGCCGGCCAGTGAATCCCATTCCAGTCGCCGCTGGCGTTAGGCACCGTCAGGCTGTCGAGATGCCAGCGTTGGGCATTGCCGCTAAAGATATAATCGACTTTGATTTCAGTATTTTCCGCCGGCCAACTGCGGCCATCTTGCGTCGCGGGCATGATGTCGTTCCAATAACGGCTCAGTTCGGTCCAGGTAACGCTGCCTGGCACGTCGTTCATGTCGCCGAACAGCAGCTTGATGCCGCGCATTTCAATGGTGCGATCGTTTAATTCACGCACCTGATCCAGGCGCATGGCCGGATCTTCCTTGGTATCCAGATGAGTATTGATCAGAGTGATCGGCGCCGGGAACTCGGGCACGTCGGTCTGGGCGCTAAAGGCAATGCGCTGTTCGCGCTGGCCGGAGGGCAGCGGATAAATCTTGCCGTCATGCAATGGGTATTTTGACAGAAACGCCAGGCCATATTCACCGCCGTCAAAGTCTATCGCCCGGCCAAAGGCTACGTACATGCCGGTCAGCTTGGCCAACTCCGCCGCCTGATCGAGTTTCCCGCTGCGGCCGGTAAGCTTGTCCACTTCCTGCAGCGCCACCACGTCAACGTTCATCGCCTTGATCGCCTTGGCGATGGCGGTCATGTCGCTGACTTTACCGGCGGCGATATTGAAGCTGGCGACGCGGATTTTCGGCGCCTGCTCCAGGTCATAGGTTTTGTTCTTCAGGCCACCGAGTGCGCTGGCCACTTCGCGGCTGTTGGCGTTGCTGTTGGCATTGCCGGCAGCGGTGGATGACCAGGCGGCGTGAGACATTCCCAGGGATAACAGAGTAATAAGCAAGGCATTACGTGAGCGCATAGGTTCTCCTTGAACGATCAGATTTTTTGTTGGGGCACCCTTTCCCCCACAGCTAACAACGATTTTGCCGCAGATACCCGCGACTATTTCCTAGTTGCGCCGCTATTTTTTTATTCTGCGCGGCGTCTCGCATTCCGACAGCGAAAGCATTGCAGCGATGGACAACCGGCTGATTTAGCATTAAAACCGATAGACAGCTTATCGAGAGGAACCCGCATGACCAGCGCCATTGCAGAACAGCTTACCGAACGCTTCTTTCGTTATCTGGCGGTCACCAGCCAGAGCGATGCCGCCGCCAGCGCCCTGCCCAGCACGGCTGGCCAACATGATATGGCAAAGCTGCTGGCAGCCGAGTTGCGCCAACTGGGGCTGAAGGATGTGCAAATCGACGAGCACGCCACCGTCACCGCCCGCAAACCCGGCACCCAACCCGGTGCGCCGCGTATCGGTTTCATTACCCATATAGATACCGTCGACGTCGGCCTGTCGGCGCATATTCATCCGCAGCGCCTGCGCTTTAGCGGCGAAGATCTCTGCCTGAACGCGGAGCACGACATTTGGCTGCGCACCGCCGAACATCCGGAGATCCGGGCCTATCCGAACGAAGACATTATTTTCAGCGACGGTACCAGCGTGCTCGGCGCCGATAACAAAGCGGCGGTTACGGTCGTGATGACCCTGCTGGCAAACCTCAGTGCCGCAGACCGCCACGGCGATATCCTGGTAGCGTTTGTGCCGGATGAGGAGATCGGCCTGCGCGGCGCCAAGGCGCTGGATTTGGCGCGCTTTGACGTGGATTTCGCCTACACCATCGACTGCTGCGAACTGGGCGAAGTGGTTTATGAAAACTTCAATGCGGCGGCGGCGGAGATCCGTATCGAGGGCGTGACTGCACATCCAATGTCGGCGAAGAATGTGCTGATCAACCCGATTCGCATCGCCAACGACATCATCAATCAGTTCGATATTCTGGATACGCCGGAGCATACCGAGGGGCGCGAAGGTTATTTCTGGTTCAACGACATCACCGCCAATGCCAACCTCGCCACACTGAAAGTGTCGATTCGCGATTTCGATCTGGCGGCGTTCAATGCGCGTAAGGAGCATATTCAGGAGGTAGTGCGGCAGGTGGCGGCGAACTACCCGCGCGCCAGGGTGAGCTGCAGCGTTACGGATATCTACAGCAATATCAGTAACTCGATCGGTGAAGACAAGCGCGCCATCGAGCTGATTTTCGGCGCCCTGGCCGCGCACGGCATTCCGCCGAAGGTGATCCCGATGCGCGGTGGCACCGACGGCGCAGCGCTTTCCAGCCGTGGCGTGGTGACGCCAAACTACTTCACCGGCGCGCACAATTTCCATTCGCGTTTTGAGTTTCTGCCGGTCAGTTCGTTTGTGAAATCTTATCAGGTGACCCGCAGCATTTGTTTGCTGGCGGCACGCGGCTAGGGGGCAGTCGGCCGTGCAGCACAGCACGGCCGGTGTCAGGCCAATATCCAGCCGAGCAGCGCTCCCCAGGCCAGCAATGGCAGAGAGTAGTAATGAAACTTCAGCCAGATCTTGCGCTCTCCCGCCATACGCAGCGCAATCAGGTTCGCCAGCGAACCAATCGCCAGCCCAAAGCCCCCGGCGTTCACCGCATAGGCCACCAACTGGCTGGAGGGCACGTAATTGAGCAGCAAAATGGTCGCCGGCACATTGCTGATGATCTGCGACAACCCAATCCCCAATGCGTAAATGCCGCCGTCACCCAGCCGGGCGATATCGGCGAACCAGGGCTGAATCGCCTGCAATTGGGTAAACAAGCCGACGTCGATAAACATGGCGATGAAGACAAAAATCAGGCTCCAGTCGATCTGCAGCAGCACCCGGCGTGCCAGCAACAAGAAACCGGCAAACACCGCCAACAGGCCGTACAGCGGCAAACCGACATCCAGGCACAGCAGAAAAATCGCGTACAGCGCCACGCAGCTCAGCAACAGCGGCCGCTGATAGGGATAGCCCTCGGTATGCGGTGCCTTTACGATATCCCGCGCCGGGAAGCTGAACCAGGTCATGGCCAGCAGACTGACCATCATCGCCGCACCAAAGGGGGCCATCTGAATGATGAACCCCAGGAAAGAGAGCGACGACTTGCTCCACAGCAGAATGTTTTGCGGATTGCCTATCGGCGTTAACAGCGAGCCGGCGTTGACCGCCAGCGCCTGGAAGATAATCAGCCGACTGATCGGCAGCGAAGAAAGTTTTTTTAGCGTAATGGTCAACGGAATGACGATAAACAGCGCGACGTCATTGGTCAGGAACGAAGACAACAGCGCGGCGGAAAACACCAAAAACATCGCCAGCCACCGTTCACTGTGCAACGTGTTGATGATTTTACGGCCAACAAAATCAAAATAACCGCTGACCTCAACGCCCTTGGTCAACAACATCAGCCCCAGCAGGGTAATAATGGTGCGCCAGTCGATAAAACCGGATAGCGCAGGCAATTGTTGCGGGTTAAGGGCGGCCATCACCACACCGGCCAACAGCAGGATGTGCAGGAAACGATCTTTCAGGAACGGCTGGAGCAGCCGGACAGCAGCGTTTGAACTCATGGTCATCGCTTCAAAAATCAATCTGGAATCAGGAGCCAGACGTTAGCCGAAGCGCGACGTCAACGCCAGCAAAATGCTATTTTACCTTTCTGCACTTTTCATTTGCCGCGCTTTACTTTATTTGTAGCGCCTTTCTACGTTTCAAAGGACTTTTCATGGTCAACGCTATCGCCAAAGGGCTACTGCTGAGCGCAGCGCTCAGTCTGCTTGCCGCCTGTAACGATCGGGAAACCCGCCCGCAGATCGACCTCGAAGGCAAAACCATGGGCACCTTCTACAGCGTCAAAATCAGCGGTGACGTCAGGATCAGCAAACCGTTGCTGCAACAGCAGGTCGACGCCTTGCTCGAACAGGCCAACGATGATATTTCCACCTACCGCTCCGGTTCGGTACTGTCGCGCTTTAACCAGTCGCACAGTACAGACCTGCAATCCATCCCGCGCGGGATGGCGGATATTATCCTGACGGCCCAGCGCATCGGCCGCGATACGCAGGGTGCGATGGATATTACCGTCGGCCCACTGGTGAATCTGTGGGGTTTCGGCCCGGACAAACGCGCCGTCAAGGTGCCGGATCAGCAGCAGATTGAAGCCGCGCAAAAAAATAGTGGCCTGCAGCATCTCAAATTGCTCAGCGATAGCCGCGGCGAGTGGCTGCAAAAAGATCTGCCGAACATGTATGTCGATCTCTCGACCCTGGGTGAAGGCTACGGCGTTGACCAGCTGGTTAAACTGATGGCGCGTAACGGCATCACCAACTATCTGGTGTCGGTTGGCGGTGCGGTGTCCTCACGCGGGGTCAACGGTCAGGGCAAGCCGTGGCGGGTAGCGATCCAAAAACCGACCGACAGGGAAAATGCGGTGCAGGCGCTGGTGGATCTGCAAGGTTACGGCATCAGTACCGCCGGCAGTTATCGCAACTATTTCGAACAGAATGGCCAGCGCTATTCGCACGTTATCGATCCTGTTACCGGCCGGCCCATTACCCACCGGCTGGTTTCCGCCACGGTGATCGCGCCAACGGCGCTGGAAGCCGACGGCTGGGATACCGGGCTGATGGTGCTCGGAACGGAAAAAGCGCTGAAACTGGCCGAAGAGAAAGGATTGGCGGTGTACCTGATCAGCAAAACCGATGACGGTTTCAGTGCCGTGATGACACCTCAGTTCAAAGCTTTTCTGGTGCAGTGATGTGAAAAAGCCCGACAATGCAAATTGCCGGGCTTTTCTATCACTATCGGATTTGGCGCGAAGGTTATTTCGTCAGTGCGATGATACCCAGCGTCAGACCGGCAACCGCAGCCGCCCCACCGGCGATAGCGCCCGCAGTTTCCCAGTTATCCTGCGTCGTGCCCTTCATGCAGGTGTTGGTGTGCACCAAACGCCCCTGATCGTCATAAACCGGGACACAAGGTGACTCAGTCGCGCACCCCGCCAGAAACACTGACAGCAACCCAACCGCAATTAACTTTTTCATACTCATGCCTCAAGGTTCGATCACTCTGAAAACGCTACGCCGAGTGATAATCGCGTTATCGGGCTATTGTATGCGTAAAAGGCTGAACGAGGCGTTAATGATCCGTCAAAAGATGTAATTTGGGATAACTCTGAACGGGCAGCGGCAGGCAGTAAAAAGCCCGCTGCGAAGCGGGCTTGTTCAACTGGCGCGGATTGTGGCTAAATTACTTTTGCAGCTTGCGCATCACCAACGTGGCGTTGGTGCCGCCGAAACCGAAGCTGTTGGACATCACGGTAGTCAGTTCGCGTTTGGTCGGCTGAGTCACGATGTTCATGCCTGCGGCTTTCTCATCCAGGTTGTCGATGTTGATGCTCGGCGCGATAAAGCCGTGCTCAACCATCAGCAGGCTGTAGATCGCTTCCTGTACGCCGGCGGCACCCAGTGAGTGACCGGTCATTGCCTTGGTGGACGAGATCGCCGGGGTGTTGTCGCCAAACACTTCACGGATTGCGCCCAGTTCTTTCACGTCGCCAACCGGCGTGGAAGTCCCGTGCACGTTCATGTAGTCGATTGGGGTATCAACGCCCTGCAGCGCCATCTTCATGCAACGCACTGCGCCTTCGCCCGAAGGAGCCACCATGTCGGCACCATCGGAGGTCGCACCGTAACCGATGATTTCAGCATAGATGTGCGCACCGCGCGCCAGAGCATGCTCCAGCTCTTCAACCACCACCATGCCGCCGCCACCGGCGATGACGAAACCGTCACGCGCAGAGTCATAGGTACGGGAAGCTTTTTCAGGGGTTTCATTATAGCTGGTGGACAGTGCGCCCATCGCATCGAACTCGCAGGCCATTTCCCAGCACAGTTCTTCACCACCGCCGGCAAATACCACGTCCTGCTTGCCCAGTTGGATCAGTTCTACCGCGTGACCAATGCAGTGTGCAGAGGTTGCGCAGGCAGAGCTGATGGAGTAGTTAACGCCGCGAATTTTGAACGGGGTTGCCAGGCATGCGGAAACGCCCGAAGCCATGGCCTTGGTCACCATGTAAGGACCAACGCCGCGCAGGCCTTTGGCGCGCATGCCGTCGGAACCTGCAACCTGGTTGCGCGGAGAACCGCCACCGGAGCCGACCACCAGACCGGTGCGATCGTTGGAAACCTGATCGGCCGCCAGGCCGGAATCCTTGATGGCTTCTTCCATGGAAAGATAGGCATAAACGGACGCGTCGCTCATAAAGCGCATCACTTTACGGTCGATCAGACCGGTAGTGTCCAGTTTAACATCGCCCCATACGTGACTACGCATGCCGGAATCTTTCAGCTCCTGGGAGAAAGTGATCCCAGAACGTCCTTCCTGCAGGCTCGCCAGGACCTCCTGCTGGTTGTTACCAATGCTGGAGACGATTCCCAGGCCAGTAATCACTGCACGTTTCATTCAGTACCTCTTCCACAATTTTACATTCGGGATTTTGCATCGCACTTTAGCGTACAGATGTACGCCGAACAAGTCCGATCAGCGTTTTTCAGCTTTATTCTTATCCAGTTTGCGCCATTTCGCCAGCCCCGTTAGAATCCCGTCACCCCTTGAGTTACGAGCAACTAACCGTGAGCCACGCCCCGATCCAAACCGCAGCGTTATCCTGGAACGAACAGGGTACACCTGTTTCGAAACAGTTTGATGACGTCTACTTTTCCAATCAGGATGGGCTGGAAGAAACCCGTTACGTGTTTCTCAAGGGCAACCGGCTACCGCCGCGTTTTAGCGAGCACCCTCACCCACTGTTTATCGTGGCGGAAACCGGCTTCGGTACCGGCCTCAACTTTTTAACCCTGTGGCAGGCGTTTGCCGGTTTTCGTACGGCGATGCCTGACGCCCCGCTGCAGCGGCTGCATTTCATCAGTTTTGAAAAATTCCCGCTGTTGCACGACGATCTGGCGGCCGCGCATGCACGCTGGCCGGAACTGGCCCCCTATGCCGATGAGCTTCGCGCCCAGTGGCCGCTGCCGTTACCGGGCTGCCACCGACTGCTGCTGGCGCAGGGCCGCATTACGCTGGATCTGTGGTTCGGCGACGTCAATGCGCTGCTGCCTCACTTTGATCCCAGCATGAATAACCAGGTCGACGCCTGGTTCCTCGATGGCTTTGCGCCGGCGAAAAACCCGGATATGTGGACTGAGCAACTGTTCGCTGCCATGGCGCGCTTCGCCCGGCCCGGAGGCACCCTCGCCACCTTTACCGCCGCAGGTTTTGTACGGCGCGGATTGCAGCAGGCCGGTTTTGACGTCACGAAAAGCAAAGGTTTCGGTCAAAAACGTGAAATGCTGATCGGCGAGTTGCCGGCTGATGCAGCGGCGGCCCCGCATCCCGCCCCCTGGTTCCTGCGCCCGGCGGCGGAAAATACTGACGATATCGCCATCATCGGCGGTGGCGTCGCCAGCGCGCTTATCGCCCTCGCTCTGTTGCGGCGCGGCGCGAAAGTCACGCTGTACTGCGCCGATCCGCAACCGGCCGAAGGCGCGTCAGGCAACCGTCAGGGCGCGCTCTATCCGTTGCTGAACGGTCGCGGTGACGCGCTGGAAACTTTTTTCAGCGCCGCTTTCCCGTTTGCCCGCCGCCAGTACGATGCGCTGTTGCAACAGGGTGTGGCGTTCGATCATCAATGGTGCGGCGTCAGCCAGTTGGCCTTTGATGAGAAGAGTGCCGGGAAAATTGCCAAAATAGTGGCGGCTGATTGGCCTTCGTCGTTGGCAGCACCGGCCGATCGCGCCACGCTCAGCGCACTGTGCGGCGTAGACAGCGGTTTTGGCGGCGTCAGCTACCCGCAAGGCGGTTGGCTGTGCCCGGCAGAGCTGACGCGGGGTGCAATTGCATTGGCGCAGCGCCAGGGAATGAGTTGCCATTATGAGTGCGACGTAAACAGCCTCATGCACACAGACGGCAATTGGCAGCTCGGCTTCAGCAATGCAACACCCCGTCGGCATGCCACGGTGATTCTGGCCAATGGCCATCGCCTTTCCGAGCTGCCGCAAAGTGAAGCGTTACCGGTGTACGCAGTACGCGGCCAGGTCTCCCATATACCCACCACGCCGGCGCTGAGTGAATTGAAGCAGGTACTGTGTTACGACGGCTATCTGACGCCGGTCAATGCCCATAATCAACAGCACTGCATCGGCGCCAGCTATCAGCGCGGCGATACCGCCATTGAATACCGCGAGGAAGAGCAGCAGGAGAACCGTGCACGACTGTTGCGCTGTCTGCCGGAACAGGCGTGGCCGCGGGAGGTAAACGTCAGCGCTCACCATGCCCGTTGCGGCGTACGCAGCGCCACCCGCGACCACCTGCCGATGATTGGCTCAGTGCCGGACTATCAGGCCACGCTGGTGCAGTATCAGGATTTGCAACGCCGCCACCAGCTTGGCGAAACCGTGGCGGACGCCCCGTTTTATCCCAATCTGTTTGTTCTTGGCGCACTGGGTTCGCGCGGGCTGTGTTCGGCACCGCTGGCGGCAGAGATCCTGGCGGCACAGCTGTTTGGCGAACCCTTGCCGGGCGACGCAGAGATGCTGGCAGCGTTGAACCCGAACCGGATGTGGGTGAGAAAATTGCTGAAGGGGCGTGCGGTCTAATGCAGAGATAACGGGGCGCTTTGAAGTGCCCCGTTATGGCGATCAGGTAATCGGCAGTGCGGTCTGGTACAGGTTTTCCCACATGCCGCGCACCAGCACCTGGTCCGGCGGCGATAACTCACCGGCGGTAATGGCTTTGTGCAGGCTGTTTTCCACCCGTGCTTTCAGCGCTTCGGCGGTGTGCTCACCGTGCTCTTCCGCTTCGGCCACCGCCAGCGTCAGATGACCGCGCAGGTAGCCACCGGCAAACAGTTCATCATCGCTGGCGTGCTCTACCATGTCATCAATCAGCGCCAAAATGCGCGCTTCGAATTCTGCGATCATCAAATTTCCTCATTAAATAGCAAGCTGTGGCGTTAACAGAAATCTTCCGGATAGGGAAAATGCCCGGCTGCCAGCGGTGGCGTATTGTAGAACGATTGTAATGCCTGAATAAAGCGTGCGGGCCTTGTGGGTATTCCCCGTTCCAGCAGCGATAACACTCGGTCGCGTACCTTGCGCTGGAAGGCGATGCGATCCGGCTCGCAATCACCGTTCAGGTTGTCGCAACTGACGTTAAACGGGAAACCGGCGGCCACGCAGAACATCCACTCCAGCGCCTGCGGTTTGATTTCTACCGCTTCGAATTCGCTTTGTGTTTGCGCATCGCGCCCGTCCGGGCAGTACCAGTAACCGAAATCCACCAATTTGCGGCGTTCTTCGCCGGCAATGCACCAGTGCGAGATCTCATGCAGGCCGCTGGCGTAATAGCCATGGGCAAAAACGATGCGGTGATACGGCAGTTCATCGTCGGCCGGCAGATAAATCGGCTCATCATCGCCCTTGACCAACCGCGTATTGTAGTCTTCGCTAAAGCATTGATTAAATATATCAATCAGCTGCTCGTATTGATGGATAGTCTGTGTGTCTGACATAAATAAAAACTCTATAACCACAAAAATAAAGTGGCAATTATTCCACTTTAATGCTCTCCTGGCATGCTAAATATGCAGCGCCAGCCACTGCTGAATTTCTGCGCCGTGGTTGTCGTACAGCAGCTTGCAGCTCATCACCAGCGAGACGATGACGATCATCGGCCGAATCAGCTTCTGCCCACGGGTCATCACCATATGTGCGCCCAGGCGAGCGCCGAGCACCTGCCCTACCAGCATCACCAGGCCAATGCCCCACACCACTTTGCCGCCGATGATAAAAAACGTCAGGCCGCCAACGTTGGAGGTGAAATTCAGCACCTTGGCGTGCGCGGTGGATTTGGCCAGATTGAAGCCGCACAACGTCACGTAGGCCAGCGCATAGAACGAACCGGCGCCAGGGCCAAAGAAACCGTCGTAAAAACCGACGCAGCCGCCGGCCACCAGCCCGAACGGCAAAGCGCTCAGGCGACGCTGCCGATCGTTTTCCCCCAGACGCGGGGTCAGCAGAAAGTACAGACCGATGCCAATCACCAGCAGCGGCAGCATTTGTCGCAGCAGATCGGCGCGCATATGCTGCACCAGAATCGCCCCGGCGATGGAGCCGATCAGCGCCAACAGGATCGTCAGTTTCTGATCGTTAAGATCCACCGCCCGCCGGCGGATAAAGTAAAGGCTGGCGGAAAACGACCCCCCCACCGACTGCAGCTTGTTGGTTGCCAGCGCCTGTGCCGGGGAAACGCCCACCGCCAGCAGCGCCGGCACGGTCAGCAGGCCGCCGCCACCGGCAATGGAATCGATAAACCCCGCCAGCAACGCCACCACAAACAAAACCCCGAGCATCTCGGGGCCTACGACGAACCAATCCATTTATTATTCCGCAGCGAAATGGTTATCCAGCAAAGCCTGACAGGAAGGCGGCAATGGCGGGGGTACCGGTTTACCCGGCTTGGCGCTTGGTTGATGCGGCACGAACCAGCTCGCCAGCTCCGCCCCACAGCCATCGCCCGGTGGCGGGGTATCCTGCTCTTTACACTCCAGGCTGCCTGCCGGACAACGCAAGCGCACGTGCATGTGCGCGCGGTGGCCGAACCACGGGCGGACCTTGTGCAACCAATCGCGATCGGCGCCGGCATCCAGACACAGGCGTTGCTTGATCGCCGGGTTGACGAAGATGCGCGTCACTTCTGCGTCCTGCGCCGCCATTTTGATCAGCGATTCAATCTGCGGTTGCCATTGACGCGCCACTACCTGTTTACCGTCGCCGGAAACCAGATCGATCGGCTGCGGTTTTAGCAGCTGCTGCGCGCTCCAACGCTGGCGCGGCAGCTGCAGCCAGATGTCGACATCAAGCCCGGACTGATGGCTGGCGTGACCGCTGCTAAAGCGCCCGCCGGCCGGCATCGCCATATCGCCGATCAGCACCGTACCCAGCGCTTTTTGGTTGGCTTTGCTGCTCAGGCGCTGAATGAACGCCAGCAGATCGGGGTGGCCGAAATAGCGGCGCTGATCGGGGCGCATCACCTGATAATCCGCTGAGTTCAGCGGCAACGGCTGGGCACCGACGATACACCCATTGGCAAAACCGCCAATCGCCTGTGGCGCGCCGGCCACCGGGCTCCCGATTTTCTGCCACGGCGTCAACGCCATCGCGGAACCTGAAGCCATCAGGGCAACGATGCCTAACATCCAGTTTTTCATCGCAATTACCAGCGCGGAACGTTAGAAACCACATCACCGTTTTGCGCACGCTGGCGCAGCAGGTGATCCATCAGCACAATCGCCATCATCGCTTCGGCGATCGGAACCGCTCGAATGCCTACGCAGGGATCGTGACGGCCGCGGGTAACCATTTCTACCGCTTCGCCCTGGCGATTGATGGTGCGGCCCGGCACCATAATGCTGGAGGTCGGTTTCAACGCCAGATGAGCTACCACCGGTTGGCCGCTGCTGATGCCGCCGAGAATGCCGCCCGCATGGTTGCTCTGGAAACCTTCCGGCGTGATTTCGTCGCGGTTTTCGCTGCCGCGCTTGGTCACCACGGCAAAACCGTCGCCGATTTCCACGCCTTTTACCGCGTTGATGCTCATTAACGCATGCGCCAGATCGGCATCCAGACGGTCAAACACCGGCTCACCGAGGCCCACCGGCACATTTTCGGCAATCACGCTGACTTTGGCGCCGATCGAGTCGCCCTCTTTTTTCAGCGCGCGCATCAGTTCGTCCAGCGCTTCCAGCTTGTCCGGGTCCGGGCAGAAGAACGGGTTCTGTTCGACTTGATCCCAATCTTTCAGTTCACACACCACGTCGCCGATTTGCGCCAGATAGCCGCGCACCTGTACGCCGAATTTCTGCTGCAGGTATTTCTTGGCTATCGCCCCCGCCGCTACGCGCATCGCGGTTTCACGCGCCGAAGAACGGCCGCCGCCACGGTAATCGCGTACGCCGTATTTTTGCTCGTAGGTATAATCTGCGTGGCCCGGACGGAACACGTCTTTGATGGCACCGTAATCCTGCGAACGCTGATCGGTGTTTTCAATCATCAGCCCAATGCTGGTGCCGGTCGTCACGCCTTCGAACACGCCGGAAAGAATCCGTACCTGATCCGGCTCGCGGCGTTGAGTGGTATAGCGCGAAGTCCCCGGACGGCGTCGGTCCAGATCGTGCTGCAAATCGGCTTCGGTAAGCGGGATACCCGGCGGTACACCGTCTACGATACATCCCAGCGCCACACCGTGAGATTCACCAAATGTGGTGACGCGGAAAATCTGCCCAATACTGTTTCCTGCCATCACGGCTCCTTACCGTTAATGATTATCTTTGTGGGCCCGCCGGAGCAGACCCGAAGAAGGCTTAGCTGCGGTAGAGGCTGAAGTGCTCTTTGCAATCGACCAGTTGCTGTTTGGTCAGCATGAACACGCCGTCACCGCCGTTTTCAAACTCCAGCCAGGTGAACGGAATATCCGGATATTGTTCCATCAGATGTACCATGCTGTTGCCCACTTCACAAATCAGCACGCCGTCGTCGCTCAGGTAATCCGGCGCGCAGGCCAGAATGCGGCGCACCAGCTTCAAGCCGTCGCTGCCCGCCGCCAGGCCCAGTTCCGGCTCAAAGCGGAACTCCTGCGGCAGATCGGACATGTCTTCCGCATCCACATACGGCGGGTTGGTGACGATAAGATCGTACTGGATCGCGGGAACGTCGCGGAACAGATCGGAGCGGATCGGGATAACCTGGTGCTCGACGCCATGCGCCTGAATGTTGCGCTCGGTCACCGCCAGCACGTCGCTGGAGATATCCACCGCGTCCACTTCCGCTTCCGGGAAAGCGTAGCCGCAGGCGATGGCGATACAGCCGCTGCCGGTGCACATGTCCAGAATGTGGCGCGGCGGGTGCGGGATCAGTGCGCTGAAGCGATCGTTGATCAGTTCGCCAATCGGCGAACGCGGTACCAGCACGCGCTCATCGACATAAAACTCCATGCCGCAGAACCAGGCTTTGTTGGTCAGATAAGCCACCGGAATGCGCTCATTGACGCGGCGAATCACGCGTTCAACGATGCGATGGCGCTCGCTGGAGGTCAAACGTGCGGTGTGCATGTCCTCTGGAATATCCAGCGGCAGGAACAGGCTTGGCAGTACCAATTGCACCGCTTCGTCCCACGGATTATCAGTTCCGTGACCATAGTAGATATTGGCGGCGTTGAAGCGGCTCACCGCCCAGCGCAGCATATCCTGAATGGTGTGCAGTTCATTCACTGCTTCGTCGACGAAAATTTTGTCCAATTTGCCCTCCGGCAGGCACTGTGATTCATGATTTAGCCGCATAGTTTGCCATGAAGCCCGCGACAAATCAGCAGCAATAGTCGCGTTAAGACATTCTCATTTTCATTCTGACGGGAGTTTTGCGTCGACAGATACCCGCGACACGGTAAACTGTCGTGATAAATGATTTCCGGTGAATAAAAAATGAAGAACAAGCACCCTCTGAGCAAAGATGAATTGCAGCTATTCAGAGAGTCGATAGCAGGCGCAAAAAAGCTGCGCCAGGATACCGTTGTCCACCCCAAACCCAAGCCAAAAACCCGGCAAATGGCACCGCAGCGCCTGCTGCAGGAGCAGGTGGACGCCAGCTATTATTTCTCGGACGAATATCAACCGCAGTTGGAAGAGGAAGGGCCGACCCGCTATGTACGCCCCGGCTACAGCGCGTATGAGTTGAAGAAGCTGCGACGCGGCGATTATTCACCGGACCTGTTTCTCGATCTGCACGGCCTGACCCAGATGCAGGCTAAACAAGAGTTGGGCGCGCTGATTGCCGCCTGCAAGCGTGAACACGTGCACTGCGCCTGCGTCATGCATGGCCACGGCAAGCACATCCTCAAACAGCAGACGCCGCTGTGGCTGGCGCAACACCCCGACGTACTGGCGTTCCACCAGGCCCCCAAAGAATGGGGCGGCAACGCGGCAATTCTGTTGCTGGTCGAACTGGCCGAGTAAACCGCAGATATGACAAAGGGCGATGTTAAACATCGCCCTTTCCTGGTTGGCTCCGCTATCCGGTGCCCTAAACTTTAGCCATCACCTGCGACGGGCTGACCTGCCATTCGAACTTGCCGTAGCTGCCGTCGGTTGCCAGATCGACATTGGCGATCGCGGAGGTCGCGAACATCGGCGGGCATTCGCCCGGACACAGCTCAGCGACCAAATAGCCCACCAGCGGCAGGTGGGAGACGATCAGCACGGAGTTGACCCCCTGCTGCGCCAGCGCCTGCAGATAGCTGCCGACCAGACTGGCATCACCGCCCGGCGTCAGCTCAGGCAGCACTTCTTCGCTTTCCGGCAGCGCTAAAGCTTCGCGCACCGTTTCCAGCGTCTGTTCAGCCCGCAGATAAGGGCTGACCAGCACTCGTTCAATATCCACAGACTTGGTGTTTAACCAGGCCGCCATCTGACGTGACTCATCACGGCCACAAACAGTAAGAGGTCTTACCGAATCGCTGGCCGCATCAAGTGCCGCCTCTCCGTGACGCATAATCAAAACTTGCATATTGCACCGCTGTTGTTGACAAAATAACGCTATACAGAAACGCCGAGCGTGCTGTATCGCCGAGTTTTACAACCCCAAAGCAAAAGCTTTGAAACGATAACGCGCCGTCTCTTTTATGGCGGCCGGGCATTTTGCCTGAAAGTTCACGTAAAGAAAATGCTGTTTTTTACATCAACATCGTCCCGGCGTGAATATGGCGCTCACATAACAACCAATTCAACGGGTTAAAATTCAACCACTCCATCATGAAAGTTATTGATGACGATCGGGTTTTCGGCGTCATCGGGTTACGTTACTCCGTCACTATCTCCCTGTATAGGATCCGGGATTGCAGGTATTGCAAGGAGTGATGACGATCACACTGCGGCCCTGATCCAACTCTAGTACAAATCAGGGCGCCATGCCGCTCACTCCCCTTGCGGATAAAAGCGTTCGCCCTGCTGCGCCATGCGCTGCAAGCGTTCGCAGGGGGCAAAGTTTTCGCCGTATTGCTGCTGCAGGTAGTGCAGCGTTTTAACCACCTTCTCAGCGCCGAGTTCATCCATATAACGGAACGGCCCCCCGAGGAATGGCGGGAAACCAATGCCGAATACCGCGCCGATATCCCCATCACGCGCGCTGCGGATCACGCCTTCGTCCAGGCAACGCGCCGCTTCATTCAACATCATCATTACGCAGCGCTGGGCGATGACCGCCGGCTGCAAATGCGACTTCGGCGTAATGCCCAACAGAAGATATACCGAGGTATCGGCGCGTTTACCCCGCTGGCGTTGCTGACCTTCGCTTGGATACAGGTAGAAACCCCGGCCGTTTTTGCGCCCTTTGCGCCCGTCTTTCAGCACCGCATCGAAGGCGGCCGGCGCGGCAAAACGCGGGCCGAGCTGTTCCACCAGCACCGGGATAATCTTGGTGCCCACATCAATGCCCACTTCATCGAGCAGGGTAATCGGCCCCACCGGGAAGCCAAAATCCACCAGCGCCTTGTCCAGCGATTCGACGGGCTCGCCTTCCAGCAGGCAACGCGTCGCTTCATTTATATAAGGCGCCAGAATGCGGTTGACGTAGAAACCGGCGCGATCGGCAACCACGATCGCCGTCTTGCCTTGTTTGTGCGCCAACGCCACGGTGGTGGCAATGGTTTCCTCACTGGTGGAAGCATGGGGGATCACCTCTACCAACGGCATTTTGTCGACCGGGCTGAAATAATGCAGGCCGATCACCTGCTGCGGCCGCTGCGCGTTGGCGGCAATCTGACCAATCGGCAACGACGAGGTATTGGAGGCGAAAATGGTATGAGGTGCGGCGTGCTGTTCAATCTCGGCCACCATTTTCTGCTTCAGAGCCAGATCCTCAAACACCGCTTCCACCACGATATCCACGCGCTCAAAGCCCGTGTAATCGGTCGAGCCGGAAATCAGCATCATCTGTTTTTGCCGTTCCGCCGGGCGCATGCGTTTGCTGCGCACGCGCTTGCCGAGCACATCCCAGCTGTATTTCAGCGCGTGGTTGATGCCGGTTTCATTGACATCTTTAATTCGCACCGGCAGGCCGCCGCGCGTGGCGGTCACGCAGGCAATTCCGCCGCCCATCAGGCCACCGCCCAGAATACCGACGCGGTGCAACACATGGGGTTGCGCATTGCCGCCGCGCTCTTTTTTCAAGGCGGTAGAGGCAAAGAACAGGCTGCGTAACGCCGCCGACTGCGGCGTCATGGCCAGTTCGCCAAAGGCTCGCGCTTCGGCTTCATAACCGCTGGTGCTGCCACTGTCCAGGCCGGTACGCACCACCTGAATGATTTTTTCCGCCGCCGGATAGTTGCCGTGGGTTTTCTCCAGCGTTTTTTTGCGCACGATGCTGAACAACAGGCTTTTCCCCAGAGGGCCGTTGAGCAAGCGCTCCTGCCACGGCAGTTCACGCCGGCTTTGCCAACCCTGCTTGACCCGTTCAATGGCGGTCTGCAACAAAATCGCCTGCGGCACCGCGTCGTCCACCAATCCCATACGCAGCGCCTGACGCGCGCGGATATGTTTGCCGGTCAGCATCATGTCCAGCGCCTTGCTGGCACCGATCAAGCGCGGCAATCGCTGAGTGCCGCCGGAACCGGGCAGCAGGCCAAGCTGAACTTCCGGCAGGCCGAGAGCGGTTTTGTCATCCAGCGAACAGATGCGACCATGGCAGGCCAGAGCCAGTTCCAGCCCGCCCCCCAGGCAAGCGCCGTGAATAGCCGCCACGACCGGCACCGGGAAAGCGGCGATCTGCGCCAGCGTACTTTGCCCTTTTTTCGCCAGCGTTTCGGCCTCTTTGGCGCTGGTGCAGGCGGCGATCATGGTGATGTCCGCCCCGGCAATAAACGAATCCGGCTTACCGGAAATAATCACCAGCCCTTCCAGCGCGGTGTGCTGCTGCGCACGGATCAGCACGTCATTCACCTGATCGACGAACTCGGCTTTCAGCGTGTTCACCTTGTCGCCCGGGACGTCGATGGTAATCACGCCGATGTTGTCCGGACGCAGCGTCAGTTGAAAGGCCGAGGGTTTGGCCCGCTGTTCATGCAATGCGTTTTCAAAACTCATTATTCCACCTCTACAATCATTGCGGCCCCTAACCCTCCGGCCGCGCAGGCTGTAGTCAGCCCAAACCCGCCGCCACGGCGTTTCAGCTCGTGCAACGTCTGGGTGATCATACGCGCGCCGGTAGCGGCAAACGGGTGGCCATAGGCGATCGAGCCACCCAAGACGTTAAATTTATCCATATCCACTGTGCCAATCGCCCTGCTGCGCCCCAGTTTTTGTTGGGCGAACTCATCGCTGGCGAACATTTTCAGGTTTGCCAGCGTCTGCGCGGCGAAAGCTTCATGCATGTCTATCAGGGCCAGGTCTGCCAGGCCAATGCCGGCGCGATCCAGTGCCAGCGGCGTGGCGTATGATGGCCCCAACAGCATGTCTTCCCACACGTCGATGGCGGAAAAAGCAAAGCTGCGCAGGTAACCCAGCGGCTGCAGCCCCAGCTCTTTCGCGCGCGATTCGCTCATCATCAACACCGCCGCCGCACCGTCGGTCAGCGGCGTACTGTTGGCCGCGGTGACGCTGCCATGTTTGCGGTCAAATGCCGGTTTCAGTTTAGCGTATGACGCCAGGCTGGAGTCTTTGCGGACGTTGTTGTCTTCGGTGAGTTGCGCACGGTACGGCGGGACGTAAGCGGTCATGACTTCATCGTGCAACAGCCCCTGTTCCCAGGCCTTGGCCGCCAACTGGTGAGAGCGGTGCGCCAGCGCATCCTGCTCTTCGCGGGTGATGCCGTGGCTTTTCGCCATTTGTTCGGCCGTATCGCCCATACGCAGGCCGGTCGAGTATTCCGCCACCGCCGGTGGCACCGGCAGCAGATCCCGGAGTTTCAGCCGGCTAAAAAGTTTGAGACGTTGCGGCAGGGTGCGCGCCTTGTTGACATCGACCAACGTTCGCGCCAGCGCTTTGCTGACGCCGATCGGCAACACCGAGGAGGAATCGGCGCCGCCGGCAATGCCGATACTGATGCTGCCCGCCATGATGCTTTCCGCCACGTTGGCGATCGCCTGGAAGCTGGTGGCGCAAGCACGCGACACGCTGTACGCATCGGTATGGACGCTCATGCCGGTGCCCAGGACAATTTCACGCGCAATATTCGGTGCCTCTGGCATTTGCACTACCTGGCCAAATACCAGCTGTTCGATAAGCGCCGGATCAATGCCGCTACGGGCCAAGAGTTCGCTCACCGCCATTTTCCCCAGCTCCACCGCCGGAATACCGTGATAAGCGGTTGCCTGCTTGGCAAAGGGGGTACGCAGTCCATTTACAATCGCGATACGGTCACCGTGACGGGTCACCAACGGCAGTGCCTTACTCATAAACGCTCCTGAAAAAAATAACGTCAGCGCAACGGGCAAAAAGAGGTCTGACCTGATGAGGTCATTGTTAACCAAATGTTTACATTTGGCAAACCGCCAGAAGTGAAAACTGAGAGCAGGAGCAACTTTCTATTGGGGGAAAACGGCGAGGCCGCGGCGCGGGGTTATCCCGCACCGTTTTGGGCAGGAATTAACGCAGGCCGAGCTGGAAAATCAGGGTTTCCGCCTGGCAGGCAAAGGTGAAATCCGCCACCAGTTGCACACCACCGTCAACCGGTTTAATGCTACTGCTGATGTCACAAGGGTCAGACTCCACGCCACGGGCTTTTTCCGTCAGCGCCGCCAGCGTTTGTTCGGCATCCTGTTGATTGGCAAATACCTGGCTGTAGGATGCGGTGCAATCGGTGTTGTCCATCACGGTACCGACATCGACACAGCAACAAGCTGCGGTTTCCTGGGCGCTGCATTTATTAATTGCATCTGACATGATTAATTCTCCTCAGGGACCGCCATTACGCGAGTCCAAACTGCCATTAACTTTCTGGCGCAAAGACGCAAGATTCTGCGTTTATTTTACCCCGCAGCGAACCCCATCGCTAGCACTTACTTTTTATAGGTGTTTTAAGTGATGGAAATCACAAATAAAAATCGATGTCTGCTAAGGAATGGTAAGAAGTTTGTTATTCACTGCTGGTTTTTTGTTAAGCAGATCTCTTTTTTGATACCAATCTTGAAATATCTCAAAAACAAAGTTGCAACATTCTCACAGGTCGGACCTATAATTCAGCCACTGGTCTGATTTGTCTGAATGATAACGGACCCTACAATCCCGCGCTCCTTGTTACCTTGTGTAACATAGTTTAAATAATAAACACATAATGAGGTTTTGGTCATGAGCCAGAAAAACCTATTTACTAAATCAGCTCTCGCAGCTGCAGTGGCAATTATTTCTTCAAACGTGTCTGCCGCAGGATTCCAGCTGAATGAGTTTTCATCAGCTGGTTTAGGACGTTCGTATTCTGGCGAAGGCGCCATGGCGGATACCGCAGCCTCTGCAAGCCGCAACCCGGCCCTTTTGATGATGTATACCCGCCCAGAACTCTCCTTCGGCGCGGTCTTTATCGATCCGGACGTGGACATTACCGGCAAGTCCCCGTCGGGTGCGAGCCTGGATTCCAAAAACATCGCGCCAACCGCCTGGGTGCCGAACCTGCACTATGTTCACCCGATTAACGATCAATTTGCCGTGGGCGGCTCGGTCACCAGCAACTATGGTCTGGCCACCGAATTCAACGACGGTTACACCGCCGGCGCTTACGGCGGCAAAACCGACCTCGAAACCCTGAACCTGAACCTGAGCGCCGCTTATCGCCTGAACCAACAATTCAGCTTCGGCCTGGGCTTTGACGCGGTTTACGCTAAAGCCAAACTTGAGCGTTATGCGGGCGAATTGCCGAAACTGCTCGCAGGCTCTGGGCAGTTGCCGCCTCAGTTAGCCGGCCAGGTCGCACAAATTCCGGCCGATACCCAGATCTCTCACCTGAAGGGTGACGAATGGGGCTTTGGCTGGAACGCCGGTATTCTGTATGAAGTGGACGAAAACAACCGTTATGGCCTGAGCTACCGTTCCGAAGTGAAAATCGACTTCGACGGCGATTACAAGAGCAGCCTGCCATCCGCTTATAACCCGATCCTGAGCGCGGCCGGCCTGCCTTACGGCACCAACGGCAACACCATTCCAGGCTCGCTGACCCTGAACCTGCCGGAAATGTGGGAAATCTCGGGCTACAACAAGGTTGCGCCGCAATGGGCCGTCCACTACAGCCTGGCTTACACCAGTTGGAGCCAGTTCCAGGAGCTGAAAGCCACCGGCAACAACGGCCAGACGCTGTTCGAGAAACACGAAGGCTTTAAAGACGCTTACCGCATCGCACTGGGTACCACTTACTTCTACGACGATAACTGGACCTTCCGCACCGGTATCGCGTTCGATGACAGCCCGGTCCCTGCCCAGAACCGCTCTATCTCGATCCCGGACCAAGACCGTTTCTGGCTGAGCGCCGGTACCACCTATGCGTTCAACAAAGACGCTTCGGTTGACGTCGGTGTTTCCTACATGCACGGCCAGAAAGTCACCGTCAAAGAAGGCCCTTACACCTTCGAGTCGGTGGGCAAAGCCTGGCTGTACGGCGCCAACTTCAACTACCGCTTCTAATCTTGTTTTTCAAGAAGCTCAAGCGCCCCACGGGGCGCTTTTTTCATTCATCATCGTTATAAATAAACCCGTAGATACTCGGCCAGACACAAGATCGCCATCGCCTGGCCATTACGCGTTTTCATAGCTCCCCTCCTGATGACGCTGAGTGTGGTAGTCCGATGCGTTGTAGAAAACTTTGGGTAAAAGTAGATTTCTGACGATCAAAAAACCTTGGCTCTTTTGCCACCTTCCGGCGGATGTTGGTGTCAACGGGAGGAATGTGCCGATCAATCACTCAATTTAATAAAACACTATTTTAACTTTAAAGAAAAATGTGGCCATTTTTATTAAATCGGAATCGGCATCACAAGTTTGAGGCTGATTAACTGAGGACAAAGGCGCTTGCGGGGGGAGGTAAAAACAAAAATGCCAGTCAGCTTGACTGACTGGCATTCACGCCACAGGGCGGTTTTAGATGCTTGTTTCCGGGGCTTATTTCGCCGAGTCGATATCGTCCAGATCGCCCTGGATCGCCTTGGCGTTCGGATTTTCTTCCGCTTTCAGTGAGCCCCCACGCGCCAGGAAGTCATGACGCTGGAAGTAGGCTTCGCGCACCATCACGTAAGGATCGGAAGAGTTATGCAGCAGGCCGTCGGAATCCAGCAGTTGGGCGCGGGTTTCAATACCTTCAACCACCCATTTACCCGCCGACATCCAGAAGGTCAGGTAGCTCAGGACCGGATAGACCGTATCCGCCCAGTCGCCGCCGTCTTCACGCAGGGTGAAGCTGCCATAACCCGGCAACATGACATAAGGGCCGTAGCCGACATCGTAATGCCCCAGCGTGCTGCCGAAACGGTTAGGTTCTTCGCGCGCCAGTTTCGGGTTCGCCATTCCCGCCACGTCGATCAGGCCGCCCATCCCCAGCAGGGTATTGAGGAAGAAGCGGTTGAAGTGAATCATCCCGCGATACGGGTCGCCCTTCAGGAAGGCGTTGACCATGCTGGCCGGCTCTTCCAGGTTCGACGTGAAGTTACTTAAACCGTTACGCGCCGGCATGGGCACATAGTCGCGCCAGGCCACGGCCACCGGACGCAATACGTACGGATCCAGGACGTTATAGTTAAAGTCGAACATCGTCCGGTTAAATCCTTCCAGAGGATCGGATCGCCCTTGTGGTTCATCTTGCGGCGCGCTGGCACAGCCCACCAATAACACAGTTGCGAAAGCCAGCCCAGTCAGGCGAAAGTTCATATTTTTCTCCATGAAAACATGTTCGGTCTTTTTATTCAGGGAACCTGCTTGTTAATCTGAACGCTAACCTGCTCTTTACCGCTGAAATTCTGCAGCTCGCTCTCACCGAACCAGTCGCCCGCCTGCGGCGTGGCCAAACCGTCGTGAGAAATCCGTACCCTCACCTTCACCTGATGCTGCGCCGAAAGCAGGCGTTCTGGCATCATGGCGTTGCTGTCATCCAAAGAGAATGACAGTGGGAAACGGCTTAAGGGCAGTTGTTTTACCGCAACCGGCACCGGGTTGGCGCCATCGGTCACCGAAATTACCAGCGTCCCCTGCTGCGGTAAAGCGTTAGTCGCCTCGGGCGATAACGTCACGTTTACATTCAGTTTAACAGTTTCTTCGCCCGCCTGTGATTTTGCTTGTGCAATGCTGCGCTTTAACACCTCGGTGCGTTGATCGTTGGCCGGCAGCAGTTTCAACATCACCTGCCAGGCGCCGATCGCCTGTTTGAAATCACCCTGTTCAAAGGCATTGAACGCCAGCAAGCTCAATACGCGCAGGTTGGTATGATCGTCGGCGATCATCTTGCGCAGCATCTGCGTGGCCTGCTTGTTATCCTCCGGATCGTTGGAGCGCGTCAACACCTCCGCATAGCCGAGGCGCACTTCCAGATTATTCGGATCCAATTGATAAGCATGAGCAAATGCCTGCGTTGCGGTGGTCGCGTTATTCAGCGCCATACCGACACGGCCCAGCATCATCCAGTCGTTGATGTTGCGATCGTCTTGTTGCAGCGCGGTGCGCAGCCCCAGCCCAAGGCGAGCTATCTCCTCCATGCTCAGCGGCTGAGCGCGCTCATTGGCGACGCGCGCGCGCAGTTCCGGCATTTGGGCTTGCACCTGCTGCCAGTCCATTACCTGCGCCAACCCGCCGGTTTTCAGATAAAACCCCAGGGTGACCACCACCAGCAACAGCACACCGGGCACCAGCATCCAACGGTTGATCGGTTTCGTCTGCACGTCCTGTTGGCCGGGAATGTCGTTCAGCAGATTCTGTTGCAGTTCTTTCACCAGTTCCGGGCGTTCGGCAACCACGCCCTGCTCTTCATCCTGTTCCAGCTCGTTCAGGCGATCTTGATAAAACGCCTTGTTCAACGCGTCACGGCTGGTGGCCGCACCCTGCTTGCCCTGGCGCATCGCAGGCACTACCAGCAGCGCCGCAGCGCCGGCCAACAGCACAATAATAATCAGCCAAAATGCCATTAGGGTTTCTTCCTGTCAGTCTCTTTCAGCAGCGCCGCCAAGCGCTGTTGCTCCTGCTCGGAGAATTCATCGTTAACAGCGCCGGCGCGGCGGCGAGTGCGCAATATCACCACCGCACCGCCGATCAGCACAAACAACAACGGGCCAACCCACAGGATCAACGTCGCCGGGGTCACCGGCGGTTCATAGGTGACGAAATTGCCGTAGCGCGCCACCATATAGTCGATGATCTGCTGTTTGTTCTGCCCCTGCATCATCAGCTCGTACACCTTGGTGCGCATGTCGGCGGCGATGATGGCGTTGGAATCTGCGATGCTGTTGTTCTGGCATTTCGGGCAGCGCAGCTGTTCGGTCAACTCGCGGTATTGCTGTTCCTGCTCAACCGAATTGAACTTATAGGTATCGATAGCCGCCGCCGCGCTCCAGCTCAGCAGCGCGGCAAACATCAGGGCAATCAGCCTCATGCTTCACCTCCGTACTTTTTGTACAGCGGCAACACTTCCTGCTGCCAGACTCGCTCGTTCATATCCCCGGCATGGCGGTAGCGAATAATGCCCTGCCCGTCGATCAAAAACGTCTCCGGCGCGCCGTACACGCCAAGATCCAACCCCAGCATGCCGTCGCCGTCATACAGGCTGAGCGCATAGGGATTGCCCAATGAATTCAGCCAGGTGACCGCTTTGCTGCGGTCGTCCTTATAATTCAGCCCCACCACGCGAATGCCGCGTGCCGCCAGGGTATTGAGGTATTGATGCTCGGCGCGGCAGGTTGGGCACCAGGTTGCCCAAACGTTCAACAGCATCGGCTTGCCGGTCCGCAGCACCGCCTGATCGAACGTTTTTCCGGGCTGGTCGAGCGACTCCAGCTTAAAAGTGGGTACCGGTTTACCGATAAGCGCAGACTCCAGCATGGTCGGATCCTCGCCACCGGCATTGCGCGTCAACTGCACCATAAAGGCCGCCACCAGCAGCAGGAACAGGATTAACGGGATAAACAGCAGCTTACGGTTCATGCCTGCTCCTCCAGCTTGCCTTCGCGCTTGAGCTTTTTACTCATCCGATAGCGCGGATCGAGAATGCACAGGATGCCGCCAATCGCCATAAATACCCCGCCGAACCAGATCCAGCGCACGAAGGGTTTGTAATACAGCCGCACCGCCCAGGAGCCGTCGTCCAGTTCCTCCCCCAGCGCCGCATACAGATCGCGGCTGAAACCGCCGTCGATAGCCGCTTCGGTCATCATGCTGCGCGCCACGCTGTAGTAACGTTTCTCCGCGTGCAGCGTGGCTTCCGGCTTGCCGTTGCGCGTGACGTCGATAATACCGACGCCGCCGCTGTAGTTCGGGCCGCGAATATCGTGCACGTCGCGGAACACAAAGTGGTAGCTGTGAATGTCCACGCTGTCGCCGGCCTTCATGCGCACATCGCGTTCCACGCTGTAGTTTTGGCTGAACGCAATGCCGATCACCGTCACCGCGACCCCGAGGTGGCCCAGCACCATGCCCCAGTGACTGCGGGAAAGGTGGCTCAGGCCGCGCCAGAAACCGTGGCGATGGGTAGCGCGCTCATGCAATTCCATCAGCGTCAGGATAATCACCCACACCGCCATGATCAGCCCGACCACCGTCATGCCGGCGATGCTGTCTTGCAACAACCACGGCAGCAGGATCGACAGCACCAGCGTGATCGCCAGCGCCACGCTCAAACGGCGCCACAGCTTGGTCGGTTCATCGCGACGCCAGCGTACCAGCGGGCCGATACCCATCAGCAGCGCCATCGGCGCCATCAGCCAGGTGAACATGGTGTTGAAGAACGGCTCGCCGATAGAAATACTGCCCATGCCCAGCTGTTTGTGCACCAGCGGCAGCAACGTGCCCAGCAGCACGACCAGCATGGCGGCAATCAACAGCACGTTATTGCCCAGCAGGAAAGTTTCGCGCGAGAAGGTTTCATGCTGCACCCGGCTGCGTACCTGCCCGCCCTTGACCGCGTAAAGCAGCAGAGAACCGCCGATCACGATCACCAGATAGGCGAGGATAAACATCCCGCGCGCCGGGTCGGAAGCAAAAGAGTGCACCGAAACCAGCACGCCGGAACGTACCAGGAAGGTGCCCAGCAGGCACAGCGAGAAGGCGGTAATGGCCAGCAGCACCGTCCAGGCCTTGAAAGTGCCGCGTTTTTCGGTCACCGCCAGCGAGTGCATCAGCGCAGTACCGGCCAGCCAGGGCATAAAGGACGCGTTTTCCACCGGATCCCAGAACCACCAGCCGCCCCAACCCAGCTCGTAATAGGCCCAGGCGGAACCCAGCACGATCCCCATAGTGAGGAACACCCAGGCCGCCGTGGTCCAGGGCCGTGACCAGCGCGCCCAGGCGGTATCCAGCCGGCCGGCCATCAGTGAAGCGATGGCGAAAGCAAAAGCCACCGAGAAGCCGACATAACCCATGTACAACAGCGGCGGATGGAAAATCAGGCCGATATCCTGCAGCAACGGATTGAGGTCGCTGCCGTCGATCGGGAAGTTCGGCAGCGTGCGGGTGAACGGGTTGGAGGTCATGATGATGAACAGCAGGAAGCCTGCGGTGATCATGCCCATCACCGACAGCACGCGCGCCACCGCATCCTGCGGCATCGAACGGCTGCACAGCGCCACCGCCAATGACCAGCAACTGAGCAACAGCACCCACAGCAGCAGCGATCCCTCATGCGCCCCCCAGGTGGCGGCGATGCGGTAATACACCGGCAGTTGGCTGTTGGAGTTGGCGGCCACATAGGCCACGGTAAAATCATTCACGACAAAGGCGTGCACCAGGCAGATGAACGCCAGTGCAATGGCGGCGAACATGCCGTAGGTCAGCGGACGCGCCACCGCCATCATGCGGCGATCCTGACGCGCCGCGCCCCACTGCGGATAAATGCTCAACAGCAGCGAAATCGCCAATGCCAGGCACAGCAGAAAACTTCCCGTTTCCGGCATCATGACTTGCCGCCCTCATTTTGCGGGGCGGTATAGGCCGAAGCCGGCCCCTTATGGTTTTCTTTCATTGCGTCAGCCACTTCCGGCGGGGTGTATTTTTCATCGTGTTTCGCCAGCACTTCACGCGCGTTAACCACGTTGCCTTCACCCAGTACGCCTTGCGCCACCACACCCTGCCCTTCGCGGAACAGATCCGGCAGAATGCCGGTATAGGTGACATCAATCACGCCGCGCGCATCATAAATCTTGAAGTTGACCTGCAGGGTTTTCTGATCGCGCTTCACCGAGCCGGGCATCACCATGCCGCCAATGCGCAGACGTTGGCCTACCTCCGGCTTTTCGTGATCCTCTCCCTTGCCCTGCAAAATTTCACTCGGGGTATAAAACAGATCGATGTTGGAGCGCAGCGCGTACAGCGTCAGGGTGGCGGTCAGCGCCACGCCGATCAGCACGACAATCGCCAGATACAGGCGGCTTTTACGACGTGGATTCACAATGATTTCTCCCGCGGATCGGCGGATTTTTGTTTCGACTGCTGCGACTGACGAATGCGTCGTTCGCGCGCCTGGCGGCGGCTGACTTCATCCAGCAGTTGCCTGCGCTGCCAGCAGGTGTGAGCCACCAGGCCCAACAAGGATAACAGCGTGACGGCCACCGCCAGCCAAACGTAAAAGGCGTAGCCACCCATGGCGAAAAACGCCGACCAGGAGGTAAATGCGGCATTCATGGTTGGCGCTCCTTATTGACCAGCCCGGCAACCCACGGGCGCTGACGCTCCTGGGCCAGGATCAGATTGCGCAACCGCATCAGGGTCAGCGTAATGAAGAACAGCAGATAGCCGAGGATCGCCCAACGCAGCGGGGTGCGCATGCTGGGCGCGATGCTCTGTTGCATATTGGTGGAGCCCTGGTGCAACGTGTTCCACCATTCGACAGAGAAATGAATAATCGGGATGTTCACCACCCCCACCAGCACCAGAATACCGGCGGCGCGGCCGGCCAGGCGGCGGTCTTCAAAGGCGTTATACAGCGCAATAATGCCCATATAAAGGAACAGCAGCACCAGTTCAGAGGTCAGCCGCGCGTCCCACACCCACCAGGTGCCCCACATGGGTTTACCCCAAGCTGCCCCCGTAACCAGTGCGATAAAGGTAAATACCGCGCCGACCGGCGCCATCGCCGCCACCACGGAATCGGACATTTTCATCTGCCATACCAGGCCGATAAACGCCGCCACCGCCATCGAAGCGTAGATGCCCATTGACCACATGGCGGCCGGCACGTGGATATACATGATGCGGAAGCTGTCGCCCTGTTGATAATCCTTCGGCGCAAAACCAAAGCCCCATACCCAGCCGATAGCCAGGCAGAGGGCGCCGGCCAGCCCCAACCACGGGACAAAACGGCCGCAGACACGATACAGCCGTTCAGGCTGCGCGAATTGATGTAACCATTTCCACATTGTCGTCATTGCTCACGGTAAATGTTTTAAGGTGGCCCCCCTATTGTGGGGCGACGAAAATAGCTTTCGCGGTGGAACACGCTCTTAACGGCGTTAACCCGCATGTAAATCAGTGATGCTAGTGCACGCTCACTCGCAGAGCGGCGGCGGTGGCAAAGGGGGCCAGCGTTATGCTGCCCGCCAGCATTGCGCCCAGAATCGCCAGATACCCCGCTATCGGCATGTCCATGGAAGCGGCGTCGATAGCGGCGGTGGAAAATATCAGCACCGGAATGTACAGCGGCAGCACCAGCAGGCTGAGCAGCACACCCCCTTTGCGCAACCCGACGGTGAGCGCCACACCGATGGCACCGACCAGGCTCAGCGTCGGGGTGCCCAACAGCAGCGTAAACGCCACCGCCAGCCAGGTATGCACATCCAGCGACAGCAGCAGCGCCACCAATGGCGACAGGATTAACAGCGGTAACCCCGTCACGACCCAGTGAGCACACACTTTGCCTAACACCGTCATCGGCAGCGGCGTCGGCAACAGCAGCAGTTGCTCCAGCGACCCATCGAGAAAATCGTCGCGAAACAAACGCTCCAGCGACAACAGCGAAGCCAGCAGCGCCGCCACCCAGATAATCCCCGGCGCAATGCGCGCCAGCAATTGCGGTTCTGGCCCAATGCCCAACGGAAACAACGTGATAACGATCAGGAAGAACCACAGCGGGTTAACGATTTCCGACCCTTTGCGAAAGGCAATTTTCAGCTCGCGGCGCAATACAGTCAAAAACATCAAAAACTCTCCGCCAGGCTGATTTTACCTACCGCCTGCGTCGCGCCGGCCAGATCCTGGTGCGTGGTCAACAATACCATGCCGCCTTGCTGCGCATGTTGCTCAAAAAGGCTAATCAATTCAGCCACGCCCTGTTTATCGATCGCCGTCAGCGGTTCATCCAGGATCCACAGTGGGCACTCACTTAGCCATAAACGCGCCAGCGCCACCCGGCGCTGCTGGCCGGCGGAAAGCTGCGCTACCGGCAAATCCTCATAACCGACCAACCCCACCTGCTCCAGTGCCCGCCAGATGGCCTGACGATCGGGCGCGGCGCGTACCGCCTGGTAAAATTGCAGATTCTCGAAGGGCGTCAGCATGGTTTTAATCCCCGGCTGATGGCCGAGAAACAGCAAGTCCTGATGATAATTCTCACGGTGACGCAGCGTATTTTGCCCACGCCAGCACACTTCGCCGTTTTCCGGCTGCGCCAGCCCGGCCAGAATGCGCAACAGGCTGGTCTTGCCCGCGCCGTTAGGCCCTTCCACCTGAATAATCTCGCCTGGCTTCACCGTAAAGCTTAATTCGCTAAACAGGATGCGTTCATCACGAACGCAGCTCAGACTTTTAGCTTCCAGCATCGGGAGAACTCATATTTTTCTTTGGGATAGCGAATCATAGCATAAGGCACCTGCGGCACGCAGCCCGCCTCCGGCCGCTCGGCTACTCCAATAGGGGTAATATGGCGACCCAGATCAATAATGCGCAGGAAAAACCGACGGCATTAAACTCTTGTTACTTTTTTCCGCCATTTTCCGCACTCCTGTCGCACCGCCCGTAAGCCAACTACGCTTAATGAGTGGCCCTGGCAACATTTGATGGAGAGTTAACAATGAGCGACGAACAACCACGCACAAAAGCGAATGCCGATGACCCTCTGAAAGTGGAGAGCAAAGAGCACGAACAGGGCAAATCAGAAATAGAAGTAAAGGAAGAGAACCTGCCCTCACGCGCGGCGGCGGTGCATGAGCTGATCCGCATGGAGGGCGAAAAAGAGCTGGAACGCGACTGGGTGGCACTGCTGTGGTCCGCCGTGGCCGCCGGGCTGTCGATGGGCGCGTCACTGGCGGCGAAAGGCATTTTTCACGCCCGCTTGCCGGACGATCCCAGCCGTTTCTTTATCGAGAATATTGGCTACACCTTCGGCTTTATCATTGTGATTATGGCCCGCCAGCAGCTGTTTACCGAAAACACCGTCACCGCCGTACTGCCGATCATGCACAAACCGACGCCGAAAAACTTCCTGATCCTGTTCCGCCTGTGGGGCGTGGTGCTGCTCGGTAACCTGATTGGCACCGGGCTGGCATCGCTGGCGTTTATCCATATGCCGATTTTCGACGACAATACCCGCAGCGCCTTCGTCAGCCTGTCGGAAGAGGTGATGAAAAACTCGCCGTCAGAAATGTTCGCCAACGGCATTCTGGCCGGGTGGATCATCGCCACCATGGTGTGGATGTTCCCTTCCGCCGGGGCGGCCAAGATTTGGATCATTGTGCTGATGACCTACCTGGTGGCGATTTGCGACCTGACCCACATCGTGGTCGGTTCGGTCGAGATCCTGTATCTGGTGTTTAGCGGCGCTCTCCCCTGGCAGGAATTTTTCTATCCGTTCGCCATTCCGACGCTGGCGGGCAACATTATCGGCGGCACCTTTATCTTCGCACTCATCAGCCACGCTCAGATCCGTAACGATATGAGCATTAAAAGCAAGGCGGCGAAGCTGGAGGCGGAAAAAGGGGCCGCCAAGACGGAAAAACCGTGATCGCAGCCAGCACTGCGTACAAAATTCACCGCATATTGGCGAGGGAATGAGCAAACGCACCGCTAAGCGCTTATTCTGCGGGTAAAAAAAGGTATACTGCCCCGGCAGCTCAGGTTGCCGGCCCGCAGGGTCCCCGTAGTTAAACGGATATAACAAGCCCCTCCTAAGGGCTAGTTACTGGTTCGATTCCAGTCGGGGACACCATTACCACGCAAAAAACACCTATACGACAGCGCGTCTTCCCCACTCAGTACTCAGCAAGACACCTGGCCCATATTTAATAGCGAATCCTGAACCCAAACCTAATTAGCTGAACGGTCAGGTAGATAACCTCATTAATCACAGCCGTTATTTGTAAATAAGAGAAATCGCGTTTTAGCCCCGTTAAATAAAATGCTAATATTGCTTAATCATAAGCATGGAGGCATGACATGTTCCCCGACAAAAAATATTTTCAACGCGCAAGCCCGCTGACCAGCTATCAATTTTCACGCCTGCATACTTTTGAATGCGTCGCCCGTAATTTATCCTTTTCACTGGCGGCAGAAGAACTGTCTATTACGCCCAGCGCCGTAAGCCACAGAATTAATCTGCTGGAAAAAGAGTTGGGCTTTCTTTTATTTCAACGCTTCCACCGCAGAATTATGCTGACACCGGAAGGCGAGCGCATGCAATGGGCGTTAAGCCGCTCCTTCAATACGCTGAATCAGGAAATTCTTGATATTAAAAATCGTGAGTTGACGGGCAACCTGACTATTTATTCGCACCCTTCCATCGTGCAGTGCTTACTGATACCGCGGATCGGCGATTTTATTGCCCAGCACCCCACCATTCATTTGAGCATAGTCACCGGGCAGGAAATCATCAGCCTGGCCAATAGGGGTGTTGATTTAGCCATGTACTTTGGCAAGCTGCCGTCCGGGAAACAAATAGACGAAGCTTTTATGCAGGAATCTATAGTGCCGATCTGTACCCCGCAGTACGCCAAGACGCATAACCTCTACGATGCACCGCAAAACCTGGCACATTGCACCCTGCTGCATGACAGATACAACTCCGGCGAAGACGAATGGTTGACCTGGTCGCAACATTTTGATTTGGCGTTGGATACAGAAAGCAAAAGCATGGAGTTCGATCGCTCGGATCTGGCCGTGCTGGCGGCGACCAAACACCTCGGCGTCGCCATGGGGCGGCTTAATCTGGTGCAAGACTGGATCAAAAGCGGCGAACTGATTATCCCGTTCAGCAACATGACCTTGCCTTGCGAACACTGCTATTTTATGTCGACCATCTCTGAACGTCAGTGGCCGAAGATCCTCGCTTTCAAAGAGTGGTTGATGAAGATAGCGCCTCTGGCCTGATAGCCGGAGGCATTGGCAGGTTTTCTTGAAATCAGCGCCATTTCTTTGGGGTATAAGAGAAATCCAGCGCGCAGTTATATAACCTTCCGGCCTTTGAATAATAAATATGCTTGCGGCTATTATCCCAGACCACAGCATAGTTATTGGCAAAGGTGATGACTTCAACCGGCATCTGATTGGATAATCGCATCCGTCTGGTGCTTTTCACCACGGAAAAATCACCATTATCATAGAGCGTTATCAAAGGATACCCCCAGGCATACCTGGATATTTGTACGGTGAGGGTGAATTGGCTTTCACAGCTTATTTGGTAGTTATGAATATTAACATCCATGGATTATATTTTTGGTGCAATTCCTCTATTGACATAAAATAAGTAAGAACAGCTAACGACAATAAGCCCGAAGACGATCAGTACAGAACCCAGTACGAATTCAATTTGCAGCGGTTCGCCCAAAATCACCACACCGGCCAAAATGCCAAAAATGGGGGTCATAAAGGTCAGAATGCCCAACGAAGAGGCCTGATAATCACGCAGCAGAGAAAACCAAATCAGATAGCTGAGGAAAGAGACGATAACCGTTTGGAATATCAGGCTGGTCCAGGCCACAGAACTCAGGTTGAAATGAAGGTTCTCCATGGTCAGCGCCAGCAGAGATAACAGAAGGCAGGCCCCTGTAAGCTGGAACAACAGCGTCTGTTTGGACGAACAACTCGCCAGGCGCGTGGTGCGAATGACTATCGTCGAGCCACCCCAGGACATGCCTGCCAACAGGCCATAAATATCGCCGCGGAGCTGCTGCTCACCGCCCGAACTGTCGCCCATCCCCGAGATGGCGAGCACCACGCCGCCAAAGGCCAGAGCAATACCGGCCCACTGCACGACCGACAAGCGCTCGTGCCGGATAAAAAAATGCAGTCCGATGGCGGAGAATAAGGGAGCGGTGTACAAAAAGACCGCCATATGCGACGCGCTGGTATAGCCTAAACCTTCAGAGACGAAAAAGAACTCTAACGCGAACAATAAACCAACGCACAAACCGGCTAACAACGTGGGGCGATCGAATAAGAATCTTTCCCTTTTGTAGCGCGCCAAAAGGTAGACCGCCAAAGCGGCCACGCCTGATCTGATGGCGATTTGCAGTACGGCGGAGATGTCCGGTTCGGCCGCCTTGATCGCGACCTGTTGCAGCCCCCATATGGCGCATATCAGCGTCATGGCGGTAGCCGCTTTGCTGTCTATGTTGTTTCTGGAAATCATCATACCTCCCGCAAACCGCTCTGCTCAAAATACAATTACCCCTCGCCGCGAATATAAGCGGTGATGGAGAATAAAATCGCAGGAATATCTAAAGACTACTCTTTATAAACCACTATTTCCTGGTACATCTTAATGACTTCATCATCGCTATCGGTGTCGCCGGTATATTCGGTTTGTTGCGCTACATGAATGACCTTCCAACCCCGCTTAGCCAAATCAGGAATAGTGACGCGGCCAACGTCACGGCAGGTAAATACCGTGTCATCACTCAGCCTGAGCTTACCAATGCTAGCATAATCATAAGCTTGAGACTGGCACACGTGCGATTCTGCCGCCATCAGCGGTAATGAAAACAAACCGATAAATAATGCCAACAAAGCTTTCATAGTCATCTCCCGATCCCTTATTAATGCAATCCGTCCAACCGATATCGGCAAAATTAATTCCGCTACCCACCGGCTTATTTAATGCTCTCATGTCGATTAAATTACACGGTATCCGCCATTCACTGACAAGTGAAAAATATAAGGCTATGCGTTAGATGAGTTCATCCGAGTATTGTCGTCATGGCTCTGCCACTACGCTGAACATGACTCCGCGTCAGACCCCGCCGCCCTCTTTCCCGTCAACGATTAATATCCAATCAAATAATTAGCAAGAAAAGTAACTTTTTGTGACGCACATCGTGTTACATATGCGCTTCGCTTCAACCACGCCAAAAAACAATGAAAACGCTCAGAAAAAACCTGAGCAAATCACTGATGCCGATGCATCTGTGATGTTGGCAATCAATAACAGGGATAAAACACATGACTTTCACATTGCGCACATTGACTCGGGCGGTCGCTTTGGGGCTGGTGATGGGCACCGCTTCCTTCGCAGCCCAGGCTGAAATCACTCTGCTGAAGCAGGATCCGCAGGCGGGCGATCCGCTGAGCCGCCTCAACTTTACCGTCGGCGGCAGCATCCGCCCGCAGTTCAACAACATGACCGGCGATGGCGATAAAGGCTCCTATAAACGCAACGGCTTCGACGGCGGCACCCGTTTCCGCTTTGCCGCGGACTACTATCTGTTCGACGACATCAGTTGGATCAGCTACTACGAGCTGGGGGTGAATATCCCTGCCCTGTTCGACTGGGATCACCACTATGCCGACGGCGCCAATAACACCAGCCGCCGCATGCTGTATACCGGTCTGAAAAGCAAAACCTGGGGTCAGCTGACCTTTGGCCAGCAAAATAGCGTGTATTACGATGTGGTGGGTGCCAAAACCGATATCTGGGATTACGACATGCTGGCCCAGGCTCCGGGCAACGGTATCAACGGCGACTACGACGGCTCTTACCGCTCGCGCAAAATGCTGAAGTATAAAAACACCTTTGGCGATGCGGACGTTTACGCCTCTTATCTGTTCAGCGATAACGACTATCTGCCGGGCAACGGCCTGCGCTACAAGCGCAAAGGCGGCGGCTCGCTGGGCGTGGATTATCACCTGACGCCGGATCTGACCTGGGGCACCGCATGGAACTATACCCGCGCCGAAATGCGTAATCCTTCCACCAGCGGCTCGAAAGACTACGATCAGAACATTGTGGGCACCGCGCTGAGCTGGAAGCCGGACAGCTGGACTCTGACCTTTGGCGGCGGTTGGTACAACAACTTCCTGACCACCAAAAAAGCCGACGTTGACAACTACTTCGCCGGCGACGCCTGGGGTATCGAGTATCTGGCCGGTTATACCGTGCCGGTGGGCCAATATGCGGTGAAATCCGTAATGCCTTACTTTATGGGCGATCGTCTGGAGTACGTGAGCGGCCGCAACTATCAGCGCATCGATAACGGCCTGGGGGTTACGGTGCAGTTTGATTACGGTTTCCGCGTCGATGTGGAACACGTGTTAACGTCAAGCACCGATAACCTCGGTGATATGACATTGGTGCGTCTGCGTTACGATTTCTGATCGGTATAGACGTAAAAAAGGCCGTTTTCACGGCCTTTTCCATTGTTATCAGCGTATCAGAACCCGCCGCGCGCCGAACGACCCACCGCTTCGCCCAATTGCCACACCGCCATGGCGTAATGGGTGCTGTGGTTATAGCGGGTAATGGCGTAGAAGTTCGGCAACCCGTACCAGTATTGGTAGCTGGTACCCATATCCAGCCGCAGCAGGCTGGCTTCCTGCTCATTGCCTAGCGAGCCTTGCGGGGTCAGGCCGGCCGCCGCGAGGGTGGCAATCGAGTAGCGAGTTTTAAAGCCGTTATCCAGCCCCGGTGCCTGGCCGCTGGCCGGTACCGCCACGGCCTCGCCGCTGATCCAGCCATGTTCTTTAAAGTAGTTGGCGACGCTGCCGATCGCATCCACCGGATCCCACAGGTTGATGTGGCCGTCACCGTTGAAATCAACCGCGTAGCTCTTGAACGAAGAAGGCATAAACTGGCCGTAGCCCATGGCACCGGCAAAGGAGCCGCGCAGCTCCAGCGGGTCATCCCCTTCGGCCCGCGACATCAACAAGAAGGTTTCCAGCTCGCCGGCAAAGTAATCGGCGCGGCGAGGATAGTCAAAGGCCAGCGTGGACAAGGCATCGATAATGCGGGTTTTACCCATCACGCGGCCCCAGCGGGTTTCAACGCCGATAATACCGACAATGATCTCCGGCGGCACGCCGTATACTTGCTGGGCGCGCTGCAGGGCTTCCTGATATTGGTTCCAGAACTGCACGCCGTTTTGCACGTTATCCGGCGTAATGAACTTGTTGCGGTAGCGCAACCAGGAACCGTTCGGCACGGACGGTGCCTGAGTGGTGGTGGGGGTCGGCGCCTGACGATCCATCAACCGCAGCACCGAATCCAGTCGTTTTGCCTGGGCCAGCACGTCATGCAACTGCTGACGATCGAACCCGTGTTCCTGCACCATTTTATCGATAAAACGGGCAGTGTTTGGATTGAAAGCAAAATCACCGCCCAACGGCTGGCCGCTATGTGCCGGCGTCAGCAGGAAACCGCCTTTTACGGCGTTAGCCTGAGGAGCTGCTGGGGTAGGCTTCGGCCCGCTGCTACAGGCTGTCAGTAAGGTAAGCAGAGGGAGAAGAGCAACTAAATGACGCATCGGATATCCATATAAGCCAGGCCAGTGATAAGTGAGCGTTATGTTAATCCATTGTCAGGTGCGAACAAACCGGATTATGCCGCTCATCTCAGTAGTGGAAGCTAATATCTTTAAAATTGTGACAAGTCGCACAGAAAACAGAAACCACTTAGGGTAGGAAGGCCAATCAAGCAGGATCCTAAACCTGAATTAAATGAAAATGAGTTAGCCTATTGCCACACCGCCAGATGCCACTAGAATAGTGTCCCCCTTTGGCTGACGGTACGGCCAGCGATGGTTGATACAACGGAATGTTATTTTGGACTCCCTCGGACAGATCGCTAAAAACGTCTTTAAACGTCGCATTCAGCGCAAAGCCTATGTTTTCTCGCTGATTATTTTCGCCGGCGGCCTGACGTTGCTGTCATTCCTGTCACCCTATCTGGATAAAAACCTGTTCCGCGCCTATGCGCACAGCGACATCGCCGCGTTTTTTTCGGTGTTTGTCTACCTGTTGTGCATCATGCTGTGGTCGCTGGGTTGGATCGGCCTGACGCTGTGGTTTGTCGCTCGCACCGCATTCCGGCTCAATGACGTCGGCACGCCCGGCTGGCCGCTGGCGTTAGCGCTGTATGCGCTCAGCGTGGTGAATAACTACCACCCCGGCCCGGTTGAGCGCTGGCTGATCGTCATCAGCCTGATTGGCGTCCTGTGCGCGATGGCGCTCCCATCGAGTGGCCGAGCGGGCAAGCCCGGGCAGGCCGGCTAGCGAAACCCGGTACTGGCTATCTGCAAGCCGAGCGGTCACAATGCCGCATACTCCACGCGCCACACAGGAAACACCATGTCTAGCCACTACCCCGCCCATTACGCCTTTGATAACGAAAGCGACGCCTGGCAGATTCATTTTCGCGATTTTCCTGAACAACAGGCCGCCTGCTATAAACGTGAAGATATCGAACTGGAGGCGCAGGAAAGCCTGCTGATCGCCATCGCCACGGAAATGGAAGAAGGCCGCCCGGTGCCGCCGCCCTCCCACGCCCTGCCGGAAGACCTGGAGATCCACGTGCCGGTGCTGGTCAAACTCAAACTCGAGTTGCATAACATCATGCTGGCCGGCGCAACGTCCAAAGCCGATCTGGCGCGCAAACTGGGCTTTAACGGCGGCCAAATGGATCGTCTGCTGGACGTTGCCTATGCCTCAAAAGTGGAAGCGCTGGAACAGGCTCTTTACCTGTTGGGATATGAGGTGCAGGTCTCGGTAGCAGAGATTCGGCAACAGTAAGAAAAATATTATCGTCGGGGACTAAATATTCTCCCTTTTTTGCCGATGTGTTCGTTACCGAATCACCAAGAGCAAAAAAGTGAAGGCTAAAAATGGAGTGGAGTCGCCGTAATATCTGGACCGTTATTCTGCTGTCGTGCCTTGTCTTCTGGGCTATCCTGCTGACGGGCGCAAACGCCGTCGTCTGACCCCTTTTTCATAACATCACAGCAAACATAATGATAAAGCCCGCACCAGCGGGCTATTCCGCTTTTTTCCCGCTAAAAACGTAAATAAAAATCGTTTAAAAACAGTCAGGGTTGAGTAAAAAAGCGTCAAAAAGTGTGATCAAAAACACAGTATTGTAATCAGGCTGGCATTGGGAGTACATTAGCGCCGATCCTGTCGTGGTTCATGTTTTACCTCACGGACGTTGAAGCACGACAACCGGGTAATCCGCGGTCAAGGACGTTGTTCTTCCTGATTGAAGAACCCGCCAATACACCGCAGGTTATCCACAAAATACTCAGCACAACAATCGGGATCATTGGCTTGCGAGAAACTCCAGATGGGAGTTGTTCAATGAAATATTTTGTTATGGGCGTTTCGTTCATGCTGGTAGCGTGGATTGGCACCTTTATGCTGATGGTTGCATAACCTCAGCATGACCAGGAACACAGATAAAGGGGCGCAGAAGCGCCCCTTTGTTGTTTCTGACGACGGTTATTTGCCCGGCATCATGCGGCGCAAGGTGTCATCCTTACGCAGATAATGGTGATACAGCGCCGCCAGCGCGTGGCCGCCGATGATAAAGTAGCCGGTGTTGGCGAGCGTTTCATGCGTGCTCTTGATAATGCGCCGCATCGCCGGATCCGGCGTGACAAACTGCGGCACCTGCCAGCCCAGCAACACCCACTCCTTTCCTCCGTAGGCCAGCGTCAGCACACCCAACACCGGCAACGCCAGAAACAGCGCATAGAGCAGCACGTGGAAAATCCTGGCGCCCCACTCCTGCCATTCTTCCAGCGGCGGCGTGGTAGCCGGTGTGGCGTGACGATGACGCAACCCCAGCCGGATAAACATCAGCAAAAATACCGACAGACCAAAATTAAAATGCAGATTTTTCACCAGTGACGCCATGTCATCCGGCACCGAATCCTTCAGCAGCATCGCCGCATAGGTCAGGATCACCATCAACAGCGTCAGCCAGTGCAACATAATTTGCGATATCGCGTAGCGGTTGCCCATACACTCTTCCTGATTAATTAAAAAAGATTAATCGAGCATAGTGGGAAAATGATGAAGAAAACCTTAGCGTTGCGAAAAAAACCGGCGCGAATGCGCCGGCCTGAAGCGATTATTTTGCGGTGGGGGCAGTGCTCTTGGCGGGTTTGATCAAGCCGTCGGCACGGAACATGGCTTTGATGCCGCGTACCGCCTGGCGGATGCGATCCTGATTTTCTATCAGTGCGAAACGTACGTGGGTGTCGCCGTAGTCGCCAAAACCAATGCCCGGCGATACGCAGACCTTGGCTTCCGCCAACAGGAGTTTGGCGAACTCCAGCGAGCCGAGATGCGCATAAGGCTCCGGTATTTTGGCCCATACGTACATCGCCGCTTTCGGGTTATCGACCATCCAGCCGGCTTCATGCAACCCTTTCACCAGTACATTGCGGCGCTGGCGGTACTGCTCTGCGATATCCCGTACGCACTGCTGGTCGCCTTCCAGCGCGGCGATGGCCGCCACCTGCAACGGCGTGAAGGTGCCGTAATCGTGATAGCTCTTGATACGCGCCAGCGCGCTGACCAACTCAGGGTTACCGACCATAAAACCGATGCGCCAACCCGCCATGTTGTAACTTTTCGACAGGGTGAAAAACTCCACCGCGATGTCCTTGGCGCCCGGCACCTGCATAATCGACGGCGCTTTCCAGCCGTCATACACGATGTCGGCATAAGCCAGATCGTGGATCACCAGCACGTTGTACTGTTTGGCCAGCGCCACCACCCGTTCGAAAAAATCCAGCTCAACGCATTGGGCGGTCGGGTTGGAAGGGAAGCCGAGGATCATCATTTTCGGACGAGGGATGGTTTCACGAATGGCGCGTTCCAACTCACCAAAGAAATCCACGCCGTCCACCAGCGGCACTGAACGCACCTGCGCGCCGGCAATCACCGCACCGTAAATATGGATCGGGTAACTTGGGTTGGGCACCAATACGGTGTCGCCGTGATCGAGCGTCGCCAGCATCAGGTGCGCCAGCCCTTCTTTCGACCCGATGGTCACAATGGCTTCGCTTTCGGGATCAATCTCCACCTGGTAGCGATCGGCGTACCAGCGTGAAATGGCGCGGCGCAAACGCGGGATGCCACGCGAGGTTGAATAACCGTGGGTATCGTCACGCTGCGCGACGGCACAGAGTTTTTCCACAATGTGCGGCGGCGTCGGGCCGTCCGGGTTACCCATGCTGAAATCGATAATATCTTCGCCGCGACGACGAGCAGCCATCTTCAGTTCGGCGGTGATGTTGAATACGTAAGGGGGAAGGCGTTCAATACGCGTAAAACGGCGTTGTGGACTGTTATCAGCCATAGATTCCTCGAAGAGACGTTAGCGCCCGGACCGTCCGAGCGACGCTGACCAGCCTTGTGGTCGGATATTGAACATATCGCAGCGGCGACGGGATTGTCGATACCCGCCGCAATATTTTTAATTTCCCGCCTGAAACTCCGCCGCCAACAGCCCGAACATCCAGTCAGCGTGCCACTGCCCGGCCAGGCGGAAATTATCGCGCAATGTGCCCTCCAGCTGAAAACCGCACGACTCCAGTAACCGGCGTGAGGCGATATTGCCTGCGGTAACGGTGGCCGTCAGCTTGTGGAAGCCGCAGGCGTTGAAGCCAAAATCCAGCACCGCCCGCAGCGACTCCTTGCCGTAGCCCTTGCCATGCCCGGACGGCAAAATGCCGTACCCTACCTCCGCCTGTTGGCAAGGCAGCCACATCGGACGAAAACCTGTGATGCCCACGGCCTCGCCTCCGGCCTTTTCACGCATCACCAGGCACAGCCATTGCTCCCCATGCTTATCCCAGGCCGGCAACCGCGTCTCAAAGCGCGTGCGGATTTCCGCTTCGGTCAAGGGATCGGCGATATAGCGAATCACTTCAGGATCCTGATACAGCCGTAAAAACAGCGGCCAATCATCGGCGGTTATCGACTGCAGGGTCAAACGCTCAGTGACCAATTTCATTGCGCTAATCTCCGAAAAACGAAAATAGGGAACTTACGAATGAAAGTTATCCCTTTATTTTCCTCTATTAAATCCAGATAATCGTTCACGTTAAAACAACAAAACCATAACGTCTTACTCAGTCCCCTACAACCGCCCGTCGCCGCCGTTATCGAACGGCATGAGGAGTACACCATGGCTTCATTACTCATTGACGATATCCCTACCGCCATTAAAACCGTCAAACAACAGCTACGTCAGGCCCTGCCCAACTACCGCGAGGTGTTTCTGGCGCTGGAAGACAACATTCGCCGACAGGTCGAGCAAATCCGCCGGGAGTTGGCCGCCGGCCAAAACCCGGTGCCGCAAATCGATGCGGAGGATATTTTGCAGCAACGGGTCAGCGAGCAGCAAAAGGCGTTGATCAAACAGCGCGGTGCCTGCGCCATTCGCGGCGTATTCCCCCGCAATAAGGCCGAAGCCTGGAACCGGGAAATCGGCGACTATCTCGATCGCAACAACTTCGTCGAACGCCTGAAAAATGCCGCCGAAGACAACTACTTCGGCAAACTGGCCGCCGGCAAACCGCAAATCTACGGTATTTACTGGTCAAAACCGCAGGTTGAAGCCCGTCAGGACGCCCGCATGCATGCCGTGCAAGTGTTTCTCAACAGCCTGTGGGAAACAGAGAGTAACGGCAAACAGCATTTTGACCCGACTCGGGTCGCCACCTATGCCGATCGCACCCGCCGTCGCCCGCCGAACTCGTCTTCGCTGGGCCTGTCGCCGCACGTGGACAGCGGCACCATTGAACGCTGGCTGGATGAGAATTTCCGCTATGTCTACCGCCACGTGTTCTCCGGCGACTGGCAAGCTTACGATCCGTTCGCCGCCGATGGCCGCACCGAAGTGCGCGAAATCGCATCGCCGGCAGTCTGCTCTATGTTCCGTACCTTCCAGGGTTGGACGGCGCTGACGCCGCAACGTACCAACGCCGGCACGCTGAACCTGGTGCCGATAGCCAACGCCATGGCCTACGTTCTGTTGCGCGCATTGCAAGATGACGTCGCCGAAGACGATTTGTGCGATGCCGCCCCAGGGCGCGCGCTGTCAATCTCGGAAAAATGGCATCCCCTTTTAATCAGTGGGATTTCCCCTATTCCCGATTTAGAGCCGGGCGACACTGTGTTCTGGCACTGCGATGTGATTCACGCGGTGGAAAACGAGCATAACGGCGAGTTCGACAGCAACGTGATGTACATCGCTGCAGCGCCGGGCTGCGAGAAAAACGATGCCTATCTGCAACGCCAGCTGCCCAGTTTTATCGCCGGCAAAACGCCGCCGGATTTCGCGCCCGACGATTTCGAAGTGGATTTCAACGGCCGCGCCACTGTCGATCTGCTGACACCGCTCGGCAAGGAACAGCTCGGCATTAAATAACCCCGGGTCCCGTGGTACGCCGCCCGGCCGCCACGGGACCACTGCGCTGTGGTATACTCCTGCGCATCTGTCCGCCGCAGCGAGAGCCCGTCGTGCACCCTTTTTTTGAAATGCTGTTAGCGGTGTTTGATCGCGCCGCACTGATGTTAATCTGCCTGTTCTTCCTCACCCGTACCCGGTTGTTCCGCCAACTGCTGCAAAAAGAGGACCACACGCCGCTTGAGCTGGCCATGGTCACGGCGATCTTTTCGCTGTTCGCGCTGTTCAGCACCTATTCCGGCATCAACGTCGAAGGTTCGCTGGTCAACGTCCGGGTCATTGCCATTATGGCCGGCGGCATTCTGTTCGGCCCCTGGGTGGGTATCATCACCGGCATCATCGCCGGGGTGCACCGCTATCTGATCGATATCGATGGCATCACCTCCATTCCCTGCCTGATCACCAGCATCATTGCCGGCATCAGCGCCGGTTATATCAATCTTAAAGTGAAAAAAGAGCAGCGCTGGCGCGCCGGCATCCTCGGCGGCATGCTGTGCGAATCCCTGACCATGCTGTTGATCGTGCTGTGGGCCAAGCCGACCGCGTTGGGGCTGGATATCGTCTCCCAAATTGCGCTGCCGATGATCCTCGGTACGGTGTGTATCGGCCTGATTGTGCTGCTGGTGCAAAGCGTAGAAGACGAAAAAGAAGTGATCGCCGCCCGGCAGGCCAAGCTCGCGCTGGATATTGCCCGTAAAACCCTGCCCTACTTTCGCAATATCAACAGCGAAACCCTGGCGACCATCTGCGACATCATTCGCCAGGACATCAAGGCCGACGCGGTGGCGATCACCGATACTCACCAGGTGATGGCTTATGTCGGCGTGGGGGAAGAGGCTTATCCGATTGGCCGCGAAGGGCTGAGCCGCGTGACCCGCGAGAGCATCCGCCACGGCAAGATCATCATCAAAAACAACCTGGAAAACCCGGCCACGCCGCAAATTCACTCGCAGTTGGTGATCCCGCTGTGGGAAAAAGGCGAAGTGACCGGCGCGCTGAAAATTTACTACTGCCATGCCCATCAGATCACCAATACGCTAAAGGTCATGGCGGTGGGCCTGTCGCAGATTATCTCCACCCAAATGGAGGTCTCGCGCATTGAGCATCTGCGCCAAATGGCGGACAAAGCGGAAATGCGCGCGCTGCAGAGCAAAATCAACCCGCACTTCCTGTTCAATGCCCTGAACGCCATTTCTTCGTCGATCCGCATCAATCCGGACACCGCGCGCCAGCTGATAATCAACCTGTCACGCTACCTGCGCTATAACCTGGAGCTGAATGACGAACTGATCGATATCCGCAAGGAACTGCACCAAATCCAGGATTATATCGCCATCGAACAGGCACGATTCGGTGCCAAACTGACGGTAATTTACGACATCGACGACGATATTTCGGTGCGTATTCCCAGCCTGTTGATTCAACCGCTGGTGGAGAATGCCATCGTGCACGGCATTCAGCCGTGCAAAGGCAAAGGCGTGGTGGTCATTGCGGTGAAGGATCAGGGCGATCGGGTCAAGATTTCGGTAAAAGACACCGGTAACGGCATCAATCAAGAGGTCATCGACCGGGTGGCTCGCAACGAAATGCCGGGCCACAATATCGGTCTGTTGAACGTGCATCACCGGGTGTCGCTGCTGTATGGCGAAGGACTGCGCATCCGTCGGTTGGAGCCGGGCACCGAAATTGCCTTTTACATCAGCAAAAACGGCGGCAAACTGCAGATGGAAAACAGCGTACTGCCGGCCGGGGAGCCATCATGAAAGCCATTATCGTTGAAGACGAGTTCCTCGCCCAGGAGGAGCTCAGTTACCTGATTAAAAAGCACAGCAACATCGTTATCGAAGCCACCTTCGAAGACGGGCTGGACGTACTGAAATACCTGCAGAATCATCAGGTCGACGCCATTTTTCTCGATATCAACATTCCGTCGCTGGACGGCGTGTTGCTGGCGCAGAACATCAGCAAGTTCGCGTACCGGCCTTCAATTATTTTCATCACCGCTTATAAAGAACATGCGGTGGAAGCGTTCGAAATCGAAGCGTTCGACTACATCCTCAAGCCCTATCACGAAGCGCGTATCGTCACCATGTTGCAAAAACTGGAGGCGCTGCATAACCGGCCCGCTAACGCCCCGGAACAACCCAGCGCGCCAAACCGCAGCAGCCACAGCATTAACCTGATCAAAGACGAGCGGATTATCGTCACCGACATCAACGACATCTACTATGCCGCTGCCGACGAAAAAGTGACGCGGGTCTATACCCGCCGCGAAGAGTTTGTGATGTCGATGAACCTCACCGAGTTTTACGGCCGCTTGCCGGAAGAGCATTTCTTCCGCTGTCACCGTTCTTACTGCGTCAATCTGTCGAAAATCCGCGAGATCGTGCCCTGGTTCAACAACACCTATATTCTGCGGCTGAGCGACCTGGAGTTTGAAGTGCCGGTCAGCCGCAGCAAGGTTAAAGAGTTCCGCAAATTAATGCGTTTATAACCGCACCGCCTTACCAGCGTGGCCCGGGGCCGTAGTAATAGCCCGGCGGCGGAGGTGGCGGCATGCGGCGATAATGCGGGCGATCGCGCCATTCGTGCCGCGGCTCCTCGTAATAGATCACTCGTGGCGGCGGGCCGTAGTAATACTCTCGTGGGCGCTCATAAACCCGGTGTTCAGACCACCAGCGCGGATCGCGCCAGCGGCCGCCGTCCCAGTAATGGCCGCGATCATCGCGATCGCCAATGTGCAATGAAATACCCGGCACGTTCACGCCAATGGATACATCCGCCTGGCTTACCAACGGCAGCGACAGCAGCGCGGCCAACAGCAACAGTGTTTTTTTCATCTCATGACTCCTGCAGAGCGGAACCCGTCCGTTCGCAGATAACATAGTCCCCCCACCATCGCCGCTCTATAGGAACAATGCTCATTTACCCGTTCCAGACATTTCCTTCACAATTTGAGCACAATCCTGGACACCGGGCAGACGAAAAATCGTGCCTATCTTTGATGTAGATCACGTGGCGTCAGCGGCATTTCATCCCCTTTTAACCGCTAAAACGGCAACTCATGCGCCACCAGATGCATTTCATTCCTTCCTCCGTGCAACTCATTCCCGATCTGCCGTCGAGTGGTATTACCAGCCCTATAATATGCCCATACCGCGGGGCCTCTGAGGTTCTCCGCAAATTTCCGCCAACGGCTGACCGCCCGGCAACGCACATACAGAGAAGGAGACCGGCCATGAACACCAAACCGGCAAATCGCAGCTTAATCGTTCTGGGCACCATCATCTGCCAGATGGGGCTCGGCACTATCTATACCTGGAGCCTGTTCAACCAGCCGCTGGTCGACAAATTCCATTGGGGCCTCGGTGACGTTGCCACCACCTTCTCCATCACCAGTTTCTTCCTGGCCTTCGCCACGCTGTTTGCCGGCAAACTGCAGGAACGCTTCGGCATCCGCAACCTGACGCTGTGCTCGGGCATTCTGGTCGGACTGGGTCTTATCGCCAGCGCCCACGTCAGTTCATTGGATATGATTTATCTGTTGGCCGGCGTAGTGGTTGGGTTCGCGGTGGGTATCGCCTACATCTCCACCCTGTCCAACCTGATCAAGTGGTTCCCGGCCAATAAAGGGCTGATCTCCGGCATCTCCGTCGGTGCATTCGGCAGCGGCAGCCTGCTGTTCAAATACGTTAACGCCGCGCTGATTGCCGACGTCGGCGTGTCCGCTGCCTTCTTCTATTGGGGGGCGATTGTGATGGCGCTGATTGTGCTGGGTTCGCTGCTGTTGAAAGAGCCGGTGCTGACCAGCCAGGCTGCGCAGCAAAAGGCCGGTACTTTGGGTAACGACTTCAGCGTGCGCCAGATGTTGGCGACCAAAGAGGCCTACCTGTTGTTCATCATTTTCTTCGCCGCCTGCATGAGTGGCCTGTACCTGATTGGCATCGTGAAGGACATGGGCGTACAACTGGCCGGGATGGATTTAGCCACCGCCGCCAACACCGTTTCCGCCGTAGCGATTTTCAACACCGCAGGCCGCATCATTCTGGGTACGCTGTCGGATAAAGTGGGCCGCATGCGCGTCATCAGCTTCACCATGCTGGTTACCGTGCTGGCGATTGTCTCTCTGAGTTTCCTCACCCTGAACCATACGCTGTTCTTTATCTGCGTCGGCGCGGTCGCCTTCTGCTTCGGTGGCAACATCACCGTGTTCCCGGCGATTGTCGGCGACTTCTTCGGCCTGAAAAACCACAGCAAGAACTACGGCATCATCTATCAGGGCTTCGGTCTGGGTGCGCTGGCCGGCTCGTTCGTCGCCAAATACTTCGGCGGTTTTCATGCCACATTCATGGTCATTGGCGTGCTCTCCATCGCTTCCCTTTTGATCACCCTGTTCATCAAGGCGCCAAAAGCGGTCGAACAGGAAGAAGACCGCCGCGAGCCGGCAGACTTGGTCAAAGCCTGAGTTTTAAATAGCAAAAAGGGGCGCAACCCAATGGGTTACGCCCCTTTTTTTATCGCTGATGTGGATTACAAATGTATACCCAACGTCTGGCGCAGATGGGCACCGGCGCCCAACAACCCCGGCTGCCCATGGGTGATCATGAAGACCGGGATATCATGCACGTAATCCTTGAAACGCCCTTTATCTTCAAACGCCGCGCGGAAACCGGATGCCTTGAAGAACTCCATAAAGCGCGGCACGATGCCGCCGGCGATGTAAACGCCGCCGAAAGTGCCGAGATTCAGCGCCAGGTTGCCGCCAAAGCGCCCTAAGATAACGCAGAACAGCGACAAGGCACGGCGGCAGTCAATGCAGCTGTCGGCCAGCGCGCGCTCGGTGATGTCCTTTGGTTCAAGTTTTTCCGGCAGGCGTTGATCGGACTTGACGATAGCGCGGTAGAGGTTGACCAACCCCGGGCCGGACAGCACGCGCTCGGCGGATACGTGCCCCACTTCTGCCCGCAGCACCTCCAGAATGCTATCTTCCTCTTCGCTGTTCGGCGCAAAATCAACGTGACCGCCCTCACCCGGCAGGCTCACCCAGCGGCGGTTAACGTGCACCAGGTGCGCCACCCCCAGGCCGGTGCCGGCGCCGTACACCGCAATCGGTTTGTCTTTCTGCGCGCTGCCGCCGCCGAACTGCAACACATCGTCTGGCGTCAACATCGGGATCGCCATCGACACGGCGGTAAAGTCGTTGATCACTTCCAGATGGCTAAGCCCCAAATTGGCTTGCATCTCTTTGATCGAGAACGCCCAGGTGTGGTTGGTCATCGCCACCCAATCTTCGGTGACCGGACAGGCAATCGCGATGCAGGCGTCCTGCACCTGGATATCCAGCTCCTTCAGATATTGGCGGATAACCGCCTCCAGGCTGTCGAACTCCAGGCCGGAATAGGTTTTTGCCTGGGTAATTTCACCCGTCGCCACAGTGCACAACGCCAGGCGGGCATTCGTCCCGCCAACATCACCTACGAGGGCATAGGTCATCAGTATCTTCTCCGCAAAATGAATAATAGAAAGCTGCCCACACTGTAAAATCCCGCCGCAAAAACAACAATCACCATCCTTCGCGCTGCCATCCATTAGCGATCCAGATCACAAAAAACGTTTCAGCTCGGCGGTTATGCCGCAATTTGAAACAAATTTCGGCAAAAAAACGTGCCGTGGCGGCTGTTAACCGTCATAACAGAGAGGCACTATTAATCAGCCGGCGCCCTTTGCCTGTCGGTCATCGCTTTGCGTGCCGTCTTCCCAGTTTGTCTGGCAAGCTGAGGCACAGCCCAATTACCCGTTCTCCCTGCCGCTCAGGGGGGCATTGACAAGGGATCCTTGCATGCTGCACCCGCGCGCCAATGCCATGTTGGCTTTCGCCCTGCCCGCTCTCGTTATCGGTTCAGCCTCAAGCCTGGTGCTCATTCTGGTGATGAAGTTCGCCGACGCGCTGCAACGGCTGCTTTGGGTGAACATGCCCGCAGCCTTGAATATCGATACCCACTCGCCCTGGTGGCTGCTCAGCATCCTGACGCTGGCCGGTGTCGCCGTCGGGCTGATTATCCGCTACATGCCCGGTCACGCAGGACCGGATCCGGCAACCGAATCGCTGATCGGCATGCCGTTGCCACTTTCTGCCGTGCCCGGCCTCGGGCTGGCGTTAATCATTGGTCTGGCGGGCGGCGTGAGCCTGGGGCCGGAAAACCCCATCACTGCCATCAATATTGCGCTGGTCGTCGCTGTAGGCTCGCGGCTGCTGCCGAGAGTACCGCGCATGGACTGGATTATTCTCGCCGCCGCCGGCACCATCGGCGCGCTGTTCGGTACCCCGGTTGCCGCCGCGCTGATCTTTTCGCAAACGTTGGCCGGCAATAACGACGTGCCGCTGTGGGATCGGTTGTTTGCCCCGCTGATGGCGGCAGCGGCCGGCGCGGTGACCACTCAGCTGTTTTTCACGCCGAACTTCGCGCTGCAAATAGACGCCTATGCCGCCACCCGGCTGACGGATATTTTCAGTGGCTCCATCGTCGCCCTGATCGCCATCGCGCTGGGTATGGTCGCGCTGTGGAGCTTCCCCCATCTCCACCGCCTGTTCCATTCGCTGAAAAATCCGGTGCTGATGCTGGGGCTGGGCGGCTTTGCGCTCGGAGTGCTGGCGCTAATCGGCGGGGAGATCACGCTATTTAAGGGGTTGGACGAAATGAAGCGGCTGGCTGCCGGGGAGAACTTCTCGGTCACGGAGCTGCTGCTGATTACCCTGACCAAACTGGCGGCGCTGGTGATTGCCGCCGCCAGCGGTTTTCGCGGTGGGCGTATCTTCCCGGCGGTGTTCGTCGGCGTGGCGTTGGGCCTGATGCTGCATCAGCACGTCCCGGCTGTACCGGCTGCCATCACCGTCTCCTGCGCCATTATGGGGCTGGTGCTGGTGGTCACGCGTGACGGCTGGCTCAGCCTGTTTATGGCCGTCGCGGTGGTGCCGGAGCTGCACCTGCTGCCGGTGCTGTGCATTGTGATGCTGCCCGCCTGGCTGGTGCTGGCGGGCAAACCCTTGATGCTGGTGGGCAAACGCCAACCGCCGCACGACGATTAGGCCAGCGCGTATTCCGCGGCGGCGCGCGCATGGATAGCGGTAGTGTCGAACACCGGCACCGAAGCATCCTGCGCACTGACCAGCAGGCCAATCTCGGTACAGCCGAAAATAATGCCCTGCGCGCCCTGCAGCTCCAGGTCCGCAATAATGCGGCGATACTCATCGCGTGACGCGTCGCGAATTTTCCCCAGGCACAGCTCTTCATAAATAATGCGATGCACGATGTCGCGATCGGCCGCGGTGGGGGTAACCACCTCTATGCCGTGCTGCTCTTGCAGCCGCCCGCGATAAAAATCCTGCTCCATGGTAAAACGCGTACCGAGCAACCCAATGCGTCGGATGCCCTGCTGGCGCACCTGCAACGCGGTGGCGTCGGCGATATGGATCAGCGGCAGGCCGCTGGCCTTCTCAACCGCATCCGCCACCTTGTGCATGGTGTTGGTGCAGATGACGATGGCCTCTGCACCTGCAGCACGCAACGATTCTGCTGCCGCTGCCAGCAGACGCCCCGCGCCGTCCCAATCGCCCTGATGCTGCAGGCGTTCAATCTCGTGGAAATCGACGCTGTAGAGAACGATTTTTGCCGAATGCAGACCGCCAAGATGCGCCTTAACCTGCTCATTGATCATGCGGTAGTAAGGGATGGTTGATTCCCAGCTCATGCCGCCCAACAGACCCAACACTTTCATCGTTTTTTCTCCGCTTCGTTGCCGTATCTCTCCGACACTACCGGAGAATCTCGGTAATGACGATGCCTTATTTCACCCCTGAACGGACTGGTTGGCGTGCTTCGAACCAGCGTTGGCGCAGCGTGTCGTACACCCAGTTATAGAGCATGGTGTACGGCAGGAAGAACAGGAAGAAACCGATCTCCAGCATAAAGGCCTGTACGAAAGAAATATTCAGCATCCAGGCAGCAATCGGCACACCGATCAGGACAAACCCGGCCTCGAAGCCCAGGGCGTGAAACACCCGCACTTTAAGATTACGCGCAACACGGCCCACCGGCCACAGGCGGTCAAACACCGTGTTATAAATCATGTTCCACACCATGGCTACGGTCGACAGCATCACCGCCAACGCACCGATCTGTACCATAGAACGGTTGAGCAACCAGGCGCCCAACGGGGCGCAAATCATCACGGCAATGGCTTCAAAACCGACGGCATGGACGATACGTTCAATGAAAGACTTGTTTTGCAGTTGCATACATCACCTGTTTTTTACCCTGTGAATCCGTAGGGGAGCGGCAAGCCGCCCCGCATCAATCGGAGCTGATTTATTCGCTCCCTACTAAAGTCAGGTGATTATCATCGATTTTTTGGGTAGATTAAAAATAGGTTCCATCGATAAAGTAGATACATCATGCGCTATTCACCTGAAGCCCTGCAGGCATTTGTCGAAGCCGCCGCCCTCGGTTCTTTTTCTGCCGCCGCGCGCAAGCTGCGCAAAAGCCAATCGACCATCAGTACCGCCATCGCCAATCTGGAGGCCGATCTCGGCTTGATCTTATTCGATCGCCAGGCGCGGCAGCCGGTATTGACCGCTGCCGGCCTTAAAGTGCTCGGTCATGTGCAGGAAATCCTCGCCGCCAGCGAACGGCTTGATGCGCTGAGCATCCGCCTCGCGGACAAGATAGAACCCCGGCTAACTATCGTATTTTCCGATACCTACCAGCCGAACCATCACGACTGGCTGATGCTGCACTTTGAACGGCGCTATCAGGATATTGAACTGGAATGCATGATTGCCGAGGACGGGGACGTGCTCGATCTGCTGCAAAGCGGCCGCGCGCACCTTGGCATGGTGGAAGTACAGCCCGGTTATCCGCCGGATATCGCCTTCGCGCGGCTGCCGGAACAAACTGAAATGGGGTTGTTCGTCGCACGCTCGCATCCGCTGGCGCAAACGACCTCGCCAACGCATGAGCAGTTGTCCAGCACCCGCCAGCTGTATTTGAATACCTACACCGGCGCAGGCACGGCGCGCCCCCAGGGGTTGGTGTGGTCCGCGCCGAGCTATCTGATGCTGCTGGAAATGGCGGAGCAGGGCTTTGGCTGGGCCGCTTTGCCAAACTGGCTGGTGAAACAGTATGGCCACGACAAATTAACCGAGCTGAAGCCGCGCGGTTGGCCGAAACTGATCTCCGTGGATGCGGTATGGTCTAAGCTCACCCCGCCGGGGCCGGCGGGGTATTGGTTGCTGGAGCGCTTGCTGGAAAGCGCGGAAGATCAGGCCGCCGCGTTGCGTGATTGAATCGCGCGCGAAATGGTATCCAGCAGTTCGGGGATATCCATCTTCGGCAGTACGACCTCAACGAAAGCCAACTGCTGGCTGTCGCCCACTTCGCGCAATGCCTGGCGCAGTTGCTCAGGTTCGGTAACCCGCAGCGTTTTAACCTGATGCTCGCCGGCCAGCGCCTGCGGCAGCTGCGTCCAGTTCCACTGGGCGATGTCGTTGTAGCGCTGTTCCGGCCCGTGGATCGCTCGTTCGACGGTGTATCCCTCATTATTCAGCAGGAAGATCACCGGTTTCAGCCCGTCGCGCAGCATCGAGCCAATCTCCTGCACGGTGAGTTGCGCTGCGCCGTCGCCGATCAAAAGCAGCACCCGGCGATCCGGCTCCGCCGTCTGCGCGCCGAACGCCGCCGGCAGGGTGTAGCCGATAGATCCCCACAGCGACTGAACGATAAACCGGCAGCCCTGCGGCAAGCTCAGCGCCGCAGCGCCAAAACAGGCCGTGCCCTGCTCGGCAATCACCAGGTCGCCCGGCCGCAAGAAGTCCTGGATCTGCTGCCAGAAGCCATGTTGGTCCAGGCCGCTGCCGTTCGACGCCGGCAATTCCGGCCGTTTGATAACCGGCAACTGCCATTGCAACGCCGGCGACAACGTCAACTGGTGCAACGCTTTTACCGCGTCACGCATCGGGATCTGGCTGAATACCTGTTGCCCGACCCGTGCCTCAAAGGGTTGAATATCGATACACTTCTCCGCCGGCAAGTGATGGCTGAAGCCGGCGGTAATGGTATCGGTAAACCGCACGCCGACGGTAATCACCACATCGGCGTTCTCAATCAGCTGCTTCACCTGCAGATCGCTGGCCGCTCCGGCGTAGGTGCCGGTAAAGCAGGCATGAGTTTCATCCAATACGCTCTTGCCGAGCAGCAGCGTCGAATGCGGCATGTCTACCTCATTCATCCACTGTTCCAGTACCCTTTCGGCACCAAAGCGTTCGGCCAGAAAATCGGCCAGCAGAGAAACCCGCCGCGCCGGCAACAGCATTTCCCGCGCTGCTGCGATAAACGCCTGCAACGATGCCTGCGAGAGATGGGCCTGTCGCAGCATCAGCGGCGCCGGCCGTGACGCCAGCGGCGCCTCCGCCACGTCACTCGGCAACATCAGGTAAACCGGGCGGCGTTCAAACAGCGCGGTGGTCAGCAGGCGATCGATTTCCGCCTCGGCGTTGGCCGCGGTGAGGTTGGCCTGCGCGACGGTCACTTCTTTGGCCATGCGGGCAAAGTGGCTAAAATCCCCGTCCCCCAACGAGTGGTGCAGTAAATCGCCGGCCCGCTGCGCGCGCAGCGCCGGTGTGCCAACCACGTGGATCACCGGTAAATATTCAGCGTAGCTGCCGGCAATACCATTTACCGCGCTCAGTTCGCCCACGCCAAAAGTGGTCAGTAAGGCGGCCGCTGGTTTGCAGCGGGCGTAACCGTCTGCGGCATAAGCGGCATTGAGTTCGTTGGCGCACCCCACCCAGGTGATCTGCGGGTGAGCAATCACGTGATCGAGAAACTGCAGGTTGTAGTCTCCAGGCACGCCAAAGAAGTGCCGGATGCCGATCTGGGCTAAACGATCGAGTAGGTAATCGGCCACCGTATAGCTTTTACTCATGATCATCACCTGCCAAAGGTTGCAATTGTTAGTTTTAAGTATCAAATATGTTGTGCAAATGTCGAGCAATGTATTTAAAAAGCGGATGGAAACCCTGCGTTACATCTACGCACTCGCCGCAAGCATTTACCCGCCAGATAGGCAGCATTTAAAAATTGACGGTGATTTAGCGTGATCCTGGGCTCTGACAACGGGAGTGAAAACGCATACACTAAAACTCACTTTCACCTTGCCGAAAAGGGTTCGTATGCTTTACCAGGCTGATTCTTCGCGTTATCAAAATATGGAATATCGCCGCTGCGGACGCAGCGGGCTGAAATTGCCCGCGGTTTCGCTCGGCTTATGGCACAACTTTGGCGACACCACGTTGTATGACAATGCGCGCAAATTGATTCATTGCGCGTTCGATCGCGGTATTACCCACTTCGATCTGGCCAATAACTATGGCCCGCCACCCGGTTCCGCCGAGGAAAACTTTGGCCGCATCCTCAGCGCAGATCTGAAACCCTGGCGCGATGAACTGATCATCGCCTCGAAGGCCGGTTACACCATGTGGCCTGGCCCTTACGGCGACTGGGGTTCGAAGAAGTATCTGGTCGCCAGCCTGGATCAAAGCCTGCAACGCATGGGGCTGGAATATGTGGATATCTTCTATCACCATCGCCCGGATCCGGATACGCCGCTGGAGGAAACCATGGGCGCACTGGATCTGCTGGTGCGCCAGGGCAAGGCGCTGTACGTCGGGCTATCCAACTACCCGGCCGACCGAGCGCGCCAGGCGTTCGAGATTCTGCAACGGCTCGGCACGCCTTGCGTGATCCATCAACCGAAATACTCCCTGTTCGAACGCTGGGTTGAGCCGGAGTTGCTGGATACGCTTGAAGAACATGGCGTCGGCTCTATTGCATTCTCTCCGCTGGCCGGCGGCCTGCTGACCGATCGTTACCTGCACGGTATTCCGCAAGATTCACGCGCAGCCAGCGGCAGCCAATTCCTGCAACCCAATCAACTCACCGATGCAAAACTGGAAAAGGTGCGTCAACTTAATGCCCTGGCGCAACAGCGCGGGCAGAAACTGTCGCAGATGGCGCTGGCCTGGGTATTGCGCGGCGATCGCGTGACTTCGGTACTGATTGGCGCCAGCAAGACCAGCCAGATTGAAGATGCCGTCGGCATGTTGGCCAACCGCACCTTCAGCAGCGACGAAATCGCCCACATCGAACGGATATTAATGTAATCGCTTACAATTATCGCCGGTGCAGGTGGCCGGCGATATCCTCCACAGTGCCAGACAAATCTTAAATCCTCATCTTATCGCCGCTTTTCAGAATCCCACTAAGATTCAACCCTATCCGCAGGCGCTAATATGCCGATATTGCAGTAAAAAAGATTATAAGGTCGGTTAATGATGAACGCGCTTCATTACCGGCCAACCCGCTGCGGCGGAAAGGAGAAGCCATGTTTAAACCTCTGTTATTGGCCGCCCTGTTGGTGGCGTCTACGGTGCCCGCCATCCAGCAGGCGCATGCGGAAGGCCTCAGTATCAATCTGATGCCGGGCGTATCGCTGCGCATTGGCGAAGAAGATAATCGCGGCCGTTATTGGGACGGCTACGACTGGCGCGATCGCGACTGGTGGCAAGGCCATCAGGGCCGCTATCTGGGCGATCGCAGTCGCCGGGGCTATTACTGGGATGGTTATCGCTGGCGCGATAACGATTACTGGCGCAAAAATTATTACTATCATGATGGCCGCTATCGTAAATTCGATAAGCATTACTACAAGCACCACGAAAAACATCATTGGAAGAAAAAACACCATGATGACGATCGCGGTCGTCGCCATCACGACGATGATTGATGCCAAAAGGCCAGCGCAACGCTGGCCTTTTCGATCACGACATGTTGCTGACCAGCAGATAGCCGTTCAGGCCGACGACCACCAACACAATCAACTTGCCCAACGTCTGTACGGATCGGCTGTTCACCATTTCCCCCATCAGTTCCCGGTTACCGGTAAAAGAGAGCAGCGGCACCAGCGCCAACGCAATGCCGAAGCTCAACAGCACCTGGCTCAACACCAGAATATGCGTGGCATCCATCCCCAGCATAATGACGATAAACGACGGCAGCATAGTGACCACCCGGCGTACCCACAGCGGAATGTAAAAGCGCACAAATCCCTGCATCACCACCTGCCCCGCCAGCGTCCCCACTACGGTGGAAGACAGACCGGCGGCCACCAGGCTCAGCCCGAAGAGCGTCGCCGCCGCCTGGCCCAGCACCGGCTGCAGTGTCAGATAGGCCAGATCAAGATCGGCCACGCCACTGTGCCCATTGAAGTGGAAGGTTGCGGCAGCGGTAGCCATCATTGCCAGGTTAACAAAACCGGCAATGGTCATGGCAATGGCGACATCGACCTTGGTGGATGCATAACGCTCCGCCTTTGAGTTCTCCCCGACAGCCTGGGTTAGGGATGAATGCAAATAAATCACGTGCGGCATGATGGTCGCGCCCAGTACGCCGGCGGCCAGATATACCGCATCGCCATTCGGCAGATCCGGGATCGCCATACCTTTTAACAGCGGACCAAGCTGCGGTTGGGAAAACACCAGTTCCACCATATAGGCAGCAGCAACAAACAGCAGCAGCCCGCCAATCGCCATCTCCAGCGGTTTTTGCCCGCACTTTTGCAGCATCAGGATCAGAAAAGTGGCGATACCCGTCAGGATGGCGCCTTCAAGCAGAGTAACCCCCAACAACAGTTTGAAACCTATTGCCGCGCCGATAAACTCCGCCAGATCCGTGGCCATCGCAATAATTTCCGCCTGCACCCAATAGGCCCATACGGCCGGGCGCGGAAAGCGATCGCGGATGTGTTCCGCCAGGTTTTTGCCGGTGGCGATACCGAGTTTGGCGGACAGCAGTTGGATAAGCATGGCCATGACGTTGGCCCAGACCACGACCCACAGCAGGCTGTAACCCAAAGAGGCGCCGGACTGGATGTTGGTGGCGAAGTTGCCGGGATCGATATAGCCGATGGCCGCAATAAATGCCGGCCCCATCAGCGACAGTTTGATTTTTCTGGATGGGCGACGGGTGTTCTCAACCACGCGACTGTTTGGCATACCCTGAACCCTTACGTCTAATAAACTAAGGGTTATCTTATGTAAATGATAATAATTATCAAGCGCATTTGTAGCGGTTAAACTTATCTCTGAAATCGGGAATAACTCTGGTTTTAACGAAGGGTGTAACGTACAGCTTACACTTTTCTGCCCTTCACTAAGCCATATTCCAAACGAAGTACGCCTGATAATCAAATTAGCACAAGAATAGGAATTTCGTATGGATTCAGTAACCTCTTGATTTTTTATGGTTTATCGTAATAATTTAGGATGTTTCCCACTATGAATTTCCATATTTGCAATGGACCTCTCGTTTTTAAACGTGGCGTTACATAAAATGACATCCGAAATTCAGCCTGCCTCAAGTTTGGAGCAAACATGTCCCATATTGCGCACTTTGCGTTAGCGTTGGTGGTGGTTGCGATCCTGGCACTGTTAGTGTGCCGCGATCGTAAAAGCATCCGCATTCGCTACGTTATTCAACTGTTGGTTATTGAAGTACTGCTGGCCTATTTTTTCCTGCATTCGGAAGCGGGTTTAGGTTTTGTAAAAGGATTCGCGGCGCTGTTCGACAAGCTGCTCGGGTTTGCTGGGCAAGGGACTGATTTTGTATTCGGCGGTATGGGTGATAAAGGTCTGGCCTTCTTCTTCCTGAAAGTACTGTGCCCGATCGTCTTCATCTCTGCGCTGATCGGTATTCTGCAATACATCAAAGTGTTGCCGTTTATCATCCGGATTATTGGTACCGTGCTGTCAAAAGTAAACGGCATGGGCAAGCTGGAGTCGTTTAACGCTGTCAGCTCGTTGATCCTGGGCCAGTCCGAAAACTTCATTGCCTATAAAGATATTCTGGGCAAGATGTCGGAAAAACGCATGTACACCATGGCGGCAACCGCGATGTCTACGGTTTCCATGTCCATCGTGGGTGCCTACATGACCATGCTGGACGCCAAGTTTGTGGTGGCGGCGCTGGTACTGAACATGTTCAGCACCTTTATCGTACTGTCATTGGTCAACCCGTACGACACCAGTAAAGAAGAAGAACTGCATCTGGGCAATCTGCACGAAGGCCAGAGCTTCTTCGAAATGCTGGGTGAATACATTCTGGCAGGTTTCAAAGTAGCCATTATCGTTGCTGCTATGCTGATCGGCTTTATTGCCCTGATCGCTGCGCTCAACGGCCTGTTCAGCGCCATCTTCGGCCTGAGCTTCCAGGATATTCTGGGCTACTTCTTCTATCCATTCGCCTGGATTATGGGCATTCCTAAGCACGAAGCCTTGCAGGTTGGCAGCATCATGGCGACCAAGCTGGTCTCCAATGAGTTCGTGGCCATGATGGAGCTGCAGAAAGTCTCTGCCGAGCTGTCGCCACGCAGCCTGGGCATTCTGTCGGTGTTCCTGGTTTCCTTCGCCAACTTCTCTTCCATCGGTATTGTGGCCGGTGCGATTAAAGGGCTGAATGAGCATCAGGGCAACGTAGTTTCACGCTTTGGTCTGAAGCTGGTTTACGGTTCTACGCTGGTCAGCCTTCTGTCTGCGTCCATCGCGGGCCTGGTTCTGGGCTAAGCCGAAACGGCAACAACGAAAAGGTCGCTTCGGCGGCCTTTTTTATTGCCCGCAGTTTAGAAAGCAGGAAAGACAGAAAGCAAAAAGCCGACCCTAAGGTCGGCTTTTTAAATGGTGGTGGAGCTAGACGGGATCGAACCGTCGACCTCTTGCATGCCATGCAAGCGCTCTCCCAGCTGAGCTATAGCCCCACAAAAGTGGTACGCTTTAACCGGCGTTACGGTAATCCCCAACCTTACTGAGATAAAGGTTGGTGGAGCTAGACGGGATCGAACCGTCGACCTCTTGCATGCCATGCAAGCGCTCTCCCAGCTGAGCTATAGCCCCAATCCACAATCACAAAATCCTGTGAACGGGGCGCATAATATGAAACCCCCGAAACACTGTCAACGGCTAAATTGAATTAGTCGATCAAGCGCTGAAAAAGCCGCCAAATCAGCGCGTTTAGCGCTAAAAAATCGCCATTGCGGATAAAAATCAGCCAGGAATAAAAAAAGCCCTGCGGATCGCTCCACAAGGCTTTATCAGTTACCGCGTCATCTTGTTGCCGCCCCCCGCTTACAGGCAGAAGGCACGGGGTAAATCCATCAGGCCTGAGCTTCACGCCCGGCGATGTAGGCCAGCGCCAGGTCGATGCGCTGCAAAGAACGCGCCTGCCCGATAGCATGCACGGTAACATCCATACCCGGTGACTGACCGGCGCCGGTCACCGCTACGCGCAGCGGCATGCCAACCTTGCCCATGCCCACACCCAACTCATCAGCGGTGCCCTGAATGGCGTCATGCACGTTCTCCGGCGTCCAGGCACTGACAGCAGCCAGTTTGGCGCGTACCGCTTCCAGCGGCTGGCGTGCCACCGGACGCAGGTGCTTCTTGGCGGCGTCGGCGTCGAATTCGCTGAAGTCTTCATAGAAGTAACGGCAGGACTCGGCCATTTCCTTCAGCGTCTTGCAACGCTCGCCCAGCAGTTTGACGATATCTTTCAGCTCAGGGCCGTTGCGAGTCTCAATGCCAAGCTGCTCAACATGCCACGCCAGATACACCGCAACTTCTTCCGCCGGCATATGGTTAATGTAATGGTGATTCAGCCATTGTAACTTTTCGGTATTGAAGGCGCTGGCGGATTTGTTGATCGCTTCCAGGGTGAAGAACTCTTTCATCTCATCAATAGAGAAGATTTCCTGGTCGCCGTGGGACCACCCCAGACGCACCAAATAGTTCAGCAGCGCCTGCGGCAGGTAGCCGTCATCTCGGTACTGCATCACGCCCACTGCGCCGTGGCGTTTTGACAACTTTTTGCCGTCGTCGCCCAGGATCATGGAAACGTGCGCATATTCCGGCACCGGTGCACCCAGCGCTTTCAGAATGTTGATCTGGCGCGGGGTGTTGTTGATGTGGTCTTCGCCGCGGATCACGTGGCTGATTTCCATATCCCAGTCGTCCACCACGACGCAGAAGTTATAGGTTGGCGAACCGTCGGTACGGCGGATAATCAGATCGTCCAGCTCCTGGTTGCTGAATTCGATCGGACCGCGGATCTTGTCATCGAAGATAACCGAACCTTCCTGCGGGTTACGGAAACGCACCACGCACGGCTCGTCATCGGTGTGGCTGTCCTGGCTGTCGCGGCAGTGGCCGTCGTAACGCGGTTTTTCACCGTTTTCCATCTGCTTTTCACGCAGCGCTTCCAGGCGTTCCTTCGAGCAATAGCATTTATAGGCGGTATCCTGCACCAGCATGTCGTCAATCACCGCGTTATAACGGTCAAAACGTTTGGTCTGGAAGTACGGACCTTCGTTCCAATCCAGGTTTAACCAGTTCATGCCATCCATAATTGCGTCGATAGCGTCCTGCGAGGAACGTTCCAGATCGGTATCTTCGATACGCAGAACGAACTCACCGCCCGAATGGCGGCTGAACAACCAGGAGTAAAGCGCAGTACGGGCGCCACCGACGTGAAGATAGCCGGTTGGGCTCGGTGCAAAACGGGTTTTGATTTTCATTGGTTTCACTGCCTTATTACGCAACGCGGGTCGGCGGTTGCCGACGATTGCTCGGAATTGAAAAAAGTGGGCAACATTGTACCACCCCCCGCTAATTCCTCAACGCCGACACGATATTGCCGCACCTGTTTTCGTTATCGCTGCAGCGCATTTCGCATAACAATGTGCAAAGAATCATCATTGACGGTGATAAATATCGCATCCTGTTTAAATTTGCGGCGAACGATTGAAATCATTTTAAAAACCGTTGACTCACTTTCAACTATCCCTATAATGCGACTCCAACAAGACGGGGCGATTAGCTCAGTTGGTAGAGCATCTCCTTTACACGGAGGGGGTCGGCGGTTCGAGCCCGTCATCGCCCACCATCTTGTTGAGCAGTAAAGCAGTAAGAAATGAGAAGAATGAGGGTGATTAGCTCAGTTGGTAGAGCATCTCCTTTACACGGAGGGGGTCGGCGGTTCGAGCCCGTCATCACCCACCACTCATTCTCTTGTTTGGCAGTACCCGGAAGTTCTGAAGTGGGTGATTAGCTCAGTTGGTAGAGCATCTCCTTTACACGGAGGGGGTCGGCGGTTCGAGCCCGTCATCACCCACCACTTCTGCGGGTCGTTAGCTCAGTTGGTAGAGCAGTTGACTTTTAATCAATTGGTCGCAGGTTCGAATCCCGCACGACCCACCAATACAGAAAAAAGCGCCTTTTGGCGCTTTTTTCGCATCTGTAGCCCGGAAATCACCACCACCTCTATTACTTGCTCCCCTTTACCGCCCATAAAAAAGGCGCTGCAAGCAGCGCTCTATAGTCATAAATAACGAGTAACCATATACCCTAAATAATTCGAGTTGCCGTCAGCACCGCTACAGCTTGAAATATGACGGGTATATCAGGCCGCCAACGTCGCTCCGCCGTCAATCACAATATCCTGCAGGGTGATATGGCTGGCGCGATCGGAAGCCAGGAACAAAATGGCATCGGCAATTTCCTGCGGCTGAGCGATCTTGCCCAGTGGAATACCCAGCTTGAACTGCTCCGGGAAGCCGTTAATGGTGTTCTGTTCACCGCTTTCATCCTGCCACATGCCGCGCTGCATCGGCGTATTGGTTGAACCAGGCGAAACCAGATTGCAACGCACGCCATAAGGCGCCATTTCCAACCCTACGGTTTGGCACAGGCTGCGCAACGCCGCCTTGGAAGCGCAATAGGCGGCCATGCCGACACGCGGTACATGGGCCGCATTTGAGGCCACGCTAACCACCGCGCCGCGCCGTTGGCGACGGAACACCGGCAAGGCATGGCGGAACATATTGAACGCCCCGCCGGCATTGACCGCCATACAGGCCAACCAGTCTGCGGTGCTGGTCTCATCTGCCAACCCCATCCGCAAAATGCCCGCGCCGTTCACCAGTACGTCCAGCTCTGGCTGCGCCGTCAGCAAACGCCCGCACAAGCTGTCTACCGCATCGCTATCCGCGACATCCAGCACTTCAGTGCGAAACGGGTATTCCGGTTCGTCGAAACGCAGATCGAAGCCAATCACCTCGGCACCGGCTCTTACAAACGCCAGCGCCGTCTCCAGACCGATACCGGCACCTGCGCCGGTAACCCAGACCCGCTTACCGGCAAAATCGCCCTCTTTGTCCATCAAGACTTCTCCTGCGACAACATCGCCCACCAGCTGTCAATGGTCGGGTTTTTGGCCAACGCGATAAAATCAATGTCGCTGCGGATTTTACGCCAGCGCGCAGCCAGCTCCATGATACGCACCGAATCCAGGCCGTAGTCGATCAGGTTCTCATCGTCGCCCATGTCTTCGCTGTCCTCATCGAGGAACGGCATGATTTGCTGGCGCAACGCAGCTTTGCTGGCGATACCCGGCAGCAGTTCGGCAGTCGTCACCACGCGTCCACAGCGGCCGGCGGTGTAACGCAGCGCCATCAGGTGTTCGTCACGGGAGAAATCCGCCAGGCCGTCAGCCACCATAAACGGCTGGATATTGCGCATAAAGGCATCGATAGCGGTAGTCATACAGCCGATATGGGCATACACGCCGCAAATGATCAGCTGATCGCGCCCCGATTCCTGCAGAATTTCCTGCAACGGCGAGCGGTGGAAGGCGCTGTAACGCCACTTCACCAGAACCGTATCGTCGTCTTCCGGTGCCAGAGCCTGAACCACCGCCTGCTGTTCGGGGTGCTTATTCAGCCCAGGCCCCCACATATCGTTCAGCAACGCGCGGTCTTCGTCGCTTTGCTGATTAGGCTGCGCGGTATAAAACACCGGGATGCCCTGTGATTTGCAGTAACGGCGGAGATTGGCAATGTTCTCTACCACCTGCCTAATCAGCGGGCTGTCTTCACCCCAGAAATTCAGGAAATACTGCTGCATATCGTGGATCAATAACGCAGCTCGCTGCGGTTCTACCGTCCAGCTTACTTTGTTGGTCGGCAGTTCAGCCTGCGTCGGCAGCGCGTAATCATTAAGTTTAGGAATGGCCATGACTTATTCTCCCTGGGCCTGAGTCAGTGGTTGCGCCTCCAGACGTTGGCGCAACCGTTTTTTATCCACTTTGCCTACCGGGGTGAGCGGCAGCGTATCGACCTGTATAAAGCGGTCCGGCAATTTAAATTCGGCCACGCCCTCTGCACGCAAATGGCGGCGCAGTACCACTGGCTTCAACGCGCTGGTGGCGATAATAAAGGCGCAGCTCTTCTCACCCATCAGTTCATCCGGCATTGAAACCAGTGCCGCATTGATCACCTCCGGGTGGCGCAACAGCAGGTTTTCGATCTCCTCTGCTGCGATCTTCTCCCCACCGCGGTTGATCTGATCTTTCTGACGCCCTTCCACCTTCACATAACCGTCTTCAGTCAGGCTGATCAGGTCCCCGGAACAGTAAAAACCGTCTTTATCAAAGGCGGCGGCGTTATGCTCCGGGCTTCGGTAATAACCGCGGAAGGTGTAAGGGCCACGGGTCATCAGGCGCCCGGTTTGCCCCACCGGCAGCGGGTTACCCTCGTCATCGGCCACCCACAGTTCGTCGTCCGGCGACATCGGGCAGCCCTGAGTAGTCAGTATATGCAGGTCGTCATCGTCCAACCGGGTGTAATTCACCAGGCCTTCCGCCATGCCGAAGACCTGCTGCAGTTGGCAGCCGATCTCCGCCGGAATGCGCGCGGCCAGGGTTTCACTCAGCTTGGCGCCCCCCACCTGCAACAGCTTAAGGCTGGCCAATGGTTGACCACCGCCCCACTCTTCGATTGCCTTCAGCCACAGCGTCACCGCCGGCGGCACCAGCGCCGTCACGTTAATCTGGTGCTGCTCGATCAAACGGAAGCATTGCCCGGCATCCGGATCGCTGGCGAACACCACCAGGCCGGCGCCGCAAAACACGCCGAGCACGCCCGGAGAACTCATTGGGTAGTTATGCGCCACCGGCAGCGCGCACAGGTAGCGGGTATGCGCGTCGAAATGGCAAATTTCCACGCTGCGACGAATGCTGTAGTAGTAATCATTGTGGGTACGCGGGATCAGCTTTGGCGTGCCGGTACTGCCACCGGAAAGCTGGAAGAACGCCACCTGGTCAGCCGGGGTCGGCGCGGCGACAAAATCACCGGCATCCTCTTCCAGCCAGGCCGCCAGCGACTGCTCGCCTTCCGCCTGGCTGCGCAACCCCACTACGCGCAATGACGGATTGTCGGCGCGAAACGCCGTGAGGAATTCGTCGTTGCCGAACAGGCCATGCTGGCGATCGGCAATCAGCAGCGCAGGCTTGATTTGTGCGGCATAAGCCTTGAGTTCGTTGCGTTGATGGCTGAACAGCGCATTCACCGGCACCACGCCAATTTTCAGCAGCGCAAAGAAGGCCACATAGAACTCGACCACGTTGCCCAACTGCACCAGAGCGGTATCGCCACTGTGCAAACCTCGGCGTTGCAGCGCAGCGGCCAGCCGGTCAGAAAGTTGATTAAGCCGGCGATAACTCAGGCTGCATTGCGGGTCGATTAACGCCACGGCGTCATTTTTGGCCTGGCGGGTGATAATGTCGGTCAATGGCCGATCGGTCCAATAACCGCGTTCGCGATAACGACGGGCCAACGCCTCAGGCCAGGGAGTAAAATCAATGCTCATGGGTATGCCTATCCTTGGTTCAGGCCAAACGCCCGCGAAATGGTACTGAGTTTGGTGCCGGTTTCACGCCATTCGGATTCCGGCGAAGAGTCTTGTACGATGCCGGCGCCGGCAAACAGCCGCACCTGATTGCCCTGCACGGTGCCGCAACGAATGGTCACGACCCACTCGCCGTTGCCTTCGGCATCACACCAGCCGACAATGCCGCCGAACAGGCCGCGATCAAAGGGTTCAAGCTGCTTGATCACCTGATGCGCAAGCCGGGTTGGCGTGCCGCACAATGCCGGAGTCGGGTGCAACAGGCAGGCCAGCGAAAGCGCATTTTCCGCCCGGCTGGCGGCTTCGCCATCAATAGGCGTAGACAGGTGCCACAACGTGGTGGTGCTCAATAATTCAGGGGATGACGGGATGTTCAAGTGGCGACAGCGGTCGGCCAATACCTGGCGCATGCCTTCGGTGACGAACTTGTGCTCATAAAGGTCTTTGTCCGACACCAATAGCTGTTGGCTGATTTCACGGTCCCGCTGCGGATCGGCATCGCGGCGGGCAGAGCCGGCCAGCGGATTGGAATGGAACTGCGCGCCGGATTTGCGCAACAGCAATTCCGGACTGGCGCCCACCAGCGCCCCCTGCTCCAGCGGTACGTGGAAGTGGAAACCGTTAGGGTTCTGGGCGATGATACGCGCCATCAGCGCCTGGCGATCAACAGGTTCGCGGGTTTCAATCTCCAGCAGGCGCGACAGCACCACTTTATCCAACCGGTCGCCACGGGTAGCCTGCACCGCATCGGCAACCATCTGCATGAAGGGCTGCTGGGCAGGCACTTCGGTTTGCCGGGTAATTTCCGGCAAGGTATCCTGCGGCGACGTTACGCCGGCCAAAAAGGCATCGCGCTCAAACCACTGAGTTTGCTGGGGAATAAACAACGCGGAAGGTTGATGAGTATCAAAAGGAATGGCGCCACAGAGTACCGGGTTCTTCACCCCGGCCAGTTTCGCTTCGGCGAAAGCGTGCCGTACTTCTCGCTGGAACTCCCCATTCACCTGGTCCCCGCCCACTGCGGGCAGCGTGATTTTGGCGAAGCAGCCTTGCGTACTCAGGCTACGGAAAGGAGAGGTAAAGAAGAAGCCCGAGGTGGGCGAAACGTCTGCAGTATTCAGTTCGCTCTCCTTGCTTTGCGGTTTCTTTTGGCCGGCACCCTTTACAGTCACGCTCATCGGTACTCCATTTCTCTTCGTGAATGATAACAAACATAATAATGATTATCATTTATGTTTGACCGCGTTAAAGTACCCTTGGAAATTTGCCATGTCAATAATTGTAAACAGCTCTTCTCCTCTTCATCGTGGTAGAAAATCAGCGACATAACTGCATATATCCTATGGCTTTCAAGTTGCAGCTAGGCGGCCAGCTCAGGAGTCCCCAGGCGCTTACTTAAGTAAGTAACTGGGGGGAGTGAGCGCAGCCAACAACGCTGCAGCTTGAAAGACGACGGGTATAAATGATAAGTATTACTATTTAAAACCTAAGGACTTTCTTTATGAAGAAGAACCTGATCTTCGGCCTGGCGCTGTTCGGGCTAGCGGCAATCAGCGCCGTTCACGCCGCCGATGCCGGCTGGCCGCGTAACATTGAAACCTCACGCGGCGTGATCACCCTCAAACAGCCTCCTGCCCGCATCGTTTCTACCAGCGTTACCGTCACCGGCACCCTGCTGGCCATCGACGCACCGGTCGTCGCCAGTGGGGCAACCACGCCCGGCAGCCGTCTGGCGGACAAACAGGGATTCTTCCGTCAATGGAGTGACATCGCCGCGCAGCGCGGCGTTAAACGCCTGTACATCGGCGAACCCAATGCGGAAGCTATCGCCGGTGTTGCGCCCGATCTGATTATCATCTCGGCCACCGGCGCCGATTCCGCCCTGCGCCTGTACGATCAGCTCTCTGCCATCGCCCCGGTGCTGGTGGTCAATTACGACGACAAAAGCTGGCAAGAACTGGCCGCAGAACTGGGCCAGGCCACCGGGCATGAAGCCCAGGCGCATAAGGTCATTGGCGATTTCGATGCGCGTGAAAAAGCGCTGAAACAGCGCATGACGCTGCCTGAACAGCCGGTCTCCGCGCTGGTGTTCGGTTCTGACGGCAAAACTGCCAATCTGTGGACCGCCGACTCATCTCAGGGGCAAATGCTTAAACAGCTCGGTTTCACCCTGGCGGTACCGCCCGCCAAATTGAACAACAGCCGCAGCATGGGCGTGCGTAAGGACATTATTCAATTGAGCGGTGAAAACCTGGCGGAAGGCCTGAACGGCCAGACGCTGATGCTGTTCGCCAACGGCGACGCCGACGCGCAACGCCTGCTGGCCAATCCTTTTCTCGCTCATCTGCCGGCAGTGCAGCACAAACGGGTTTACGCGCTGGGCAACGATACCTTCCGGCTGGATTATTACAGCGCCGGCAACTTGCTGACGCTGTTGGAAAAACAGTTTATTTCTCGCTAGTCTCACTGGCGGGCTGGAGCCTTTCTTCCTGCCCGCCGCTGCCCACCTGGCGCAAACCGCGCATGGCGAAAGCCAGCACCACACCAAGCACCGCCACCCCAAAACCAAAGCTGGTCGATGTCATCGCCGGCAGCATAAATGCCCCCATCGCCCCCAGCAGTAACGCCCCCAGCGCATCGCCCACGACGTTTTGCGCCGTCCACAGGCCATTGATGCGCCCCAGGAAGGCGTCCGGCGTCAGGTTCTGAATCAGCCCGTATTGCAGCAACGAGTTCACCGCGCTCAGATAACCAAAAATTACCAGGAAAAACAGCGCCAAACCGTACCACGGCATCAGACCGAACAAACCAATGGCAACGAACGCACCTATCGCCGTCGTCAGCATCATCCAGCCCGGCCGCGCTACGTGAGCGACCCGGCCGCTGGTGAACGCGCCAATCGCCGCGCCGAGCGGAACTGCGGAATACATAAAGCCCAATTGCGCAGCGCTGACGTGCCACATTCCGGACATCGCCGGATATAACACCCGCACCGCGCTGGCCATGGTCAGCAGCGCGCCTATCAGCGCCACCATGCCGATCACCCGGTTGCGGAACAGGAAACCGAAACCGCCGGCCAATGCGCGCAGCGGGTGTTCACGCGGTTGTGGCGGTGGCGGCAACTGCGGCAGGCGCAGCAAGGGGATCAATGTCAATAAAGTGCCCAACGCTGCCAGGCCGTAGTTCCACATCACGCCCGAGTGAGCGATCACCAGGCCCCCTATCGCCGGCGACAGGATCGAGCCAAAACGCACCGTCAGCATACTGATGGCACCGGCCTGGACGATATTTTCACGCCCCACCAACGCCGGCGTGGCGGCCAATAGCGCCGTAACCCCAACCGCACCGAAGAAACCGTCCCACACGGCCAGCAAATAAATCGCCGTCAACGAAGGGGCCGGCAAGGCGGCATTCAGGCACAGACCGATAAAGCCAATGCCGCAGGTGGAGCGAGCAAACAGAATCAAGCGGCGGCGCTCATAGCGATCGGCCAATACGCCCCCCATCAGCAAACCGGCAAACATACCGCTGCCCGCCAGCGTCACGGACAGCCCGACCAACAGGGTCGACCCGGTCAATGCCTGGATCTGGACCGGGATCGCAATAGCCATCAATCCCAGCGCTAAAATGGAAATAAAACGCGCGCAAAATACGGCACGAAACGCACCATTGGTCTTAAGCAGGCCAAAATCAAGCAAAATAGAGGGCTTACTCATCAGCTTTCTCACCACAACGTAGGAAAAGGGGCAGCGTCTGTGCTGCAATAGCGAAGGGAGTCATGGTAACATAGATGAAAGCAATCAATAATGATAATAAATATCATTTATATTCAATCAAATAATGGATTGTTATGTTACGGATTACACGCAATTGCACACCGTCCATTCCGACCCCCAGGAATCGCCTAATTAGCGGCACTCCCCACTCATTTCGTCGCAAACTATGTGGTCTGCTGGTTGCCGTTTGCGCCCTGTTGGCAGTCATGCTGCTCAGCCTGTCGCTCGGCGCCAAGTCCATTCCTTTTGACACGGTTATCCAGGCGCTGAACGGTCAATGCCGCGGGGCAGACTGCACTATCATTACCGAAGCCAGGCTGCCGCGTACGCTTGTGGGCGTCTTGGCCGGTATTGCGCTGGGTTTGTCCGGCGTATTGATGCAAACCCTCACCCGCAATCCACTGGCCGACCCAGGCATTCTCGGCGTGAACGCCGGGGCGGGATTTGCCGTAGTGCTGGGCATCACCTTCTTTGGTGCCGCCGAGGTTAGCCAATACCTGTGGTTCGCCTTTGCCGGGGCGATGTTCGCTGCACTGCTGGTCGCGTTGATCGGCGCGCTGGGCGGCAGCAGCCTGAATCCGGTCCGCCTGACGTTGGCCGGTGTCGCGCTGGCTGCGGTGCTGGAGGGAATGACCTCGGGAATTTCTCTGCTGAATCCGCTGGTATTCGATCAACTACGGTTTTGGCAGGCCGGTTCGCTGGATATTCAAAATATGCAGGTGGTGCGCACCGTCACCCTACCGATCCTGCTGGGCACGCTAATTACACTGTGGATGAGCAAATCGCTTAACAGCCTGAGCATGGGCAACGAATTGGCCACTGCGCTGGGCACCGGTATCGTCCGCACCCAATTGCTGGGCCTGCTGGCGATTACCCTGCTGTGCGGCGGCGCCACCGCCGCCGTCGGCCCGATTGCCTTCGTCGGTCTGATGATGCCGCACATTGCCCGGCGTTTGGCGGGCTCCGAGCTGCACTGGATGCTGCCGTGGACGCTGGTCTTGACCCCCATCCTGCTGCTGAGCGCCGATCTGATTGGCCGCTTCCTGGTGGCCGGCGAGCTGCGCGTTTCCATCGTGACCGCGCTGATTGGCGCACCGCTGCTGATCATGCTGGTGCGCCAACGCCATATGTTCAGGAGGCAACGCTAATGTCGATTCTGGCTACCCGTCTGATGACCGATCAAAAATTACGTGCCCTGTCGCGGCCGGCGCTGACCGCGTCGATGCTGGCGCTTGCCTGCGGGGTACTGGCGATTTACGCCCTCGGTTCCGGTTCCCTTTCGCTTAGCGCCACGCAGGTGATCGACGCTCTCCTGGGCAAAGGCCCGGCAAACCTGACGGTGATAGTGACCCAGTGGCGTCTGCCACGCGTCACTATGGCGTTGCTGTTGGGCGCAGCGCTCGGGATCAGCGGCGCCATTTTCCAGTCGCTGCTGCGCAACCCGCTCGGCAGCCCGGACGTGATCGGCTTCAATACCGGAGCCTACAGCGGCGTATTGGTCGCCATAGTGCTGTTTAATGGCGGCGTTGTCGGCATCACCTCCGGGGCGCTGGCCGGTGGCCTGCTGACCGCCGCGCTGGTTTATCTGCTGGCGTGGCGCAACGGCGTAGAGTCTTTCCGTTTGATTATCGTCGGCATCGCCGTGCGCGCCCTGCTGGTGGCCGGCAATACCTGGCTTATCATCAGCGCCTCGCTGGAATCCGCCATGACCGCCGGGCTGTGGAGCGCCGGGTCTCTTAACGGCATAAGCTGGGCGAAAAGCCTGCCGGTGCTGGCGGTGATCGCACTGTGCTGCCTGCTGTTGCTGACGCTGTCACGCCGCATGCGGCTGCTGGAAATGGGAGACGACATCGCCTGCGCGCTCGGTGTGCCGGTGGAACGTTCGCGTGTGCTGTTGCTGCTTATCGGCGTAACTCTGACCGCTGCCGCCACCGCCGTGGCCGGGCCGATCTCCTTTATTGCGCTGGTGGCCCCCCAGATTGCCCGACGCCTGTGCGCCAACCGCAGCGTCCTGTTGCTGACCGCCCTGACCGGCGCGCTGTTGCTGCTGATCGCCGATGTCGCCGCCCAGCGCCTGTTTATGCCTTATCAATTGCCGGTAGGCGTACTGACCGTCAGCCTCGGCGGCATTTATCTGATTTGGCTGTTAATCCGTGAGTCACGAAAAAAATGAATGCTGAACCCCTGCTGCCCGCGCCGCTGCGCGCTGAACACCTGACGCTAAGTTATGACAAGAAAATCGTAGCGAACGATCTTTCCGTCTCCATCCCACAAGGCGAACTGACGGTAATCATCGGGCCGAACGCCTGCGGTAAATCTACCCTGCTGCGCACCCTTAGCCGCCTGATGCAACCGCAAGCCGGTACGGTCTGGCTGAACGGCAAGCACATCAGCGAATACGCCACCAAAGAGGTGGCGCGCCAGTTAGGCCTGCTGCCGCAAAGTTCGACCGCTCCCGGCGACATCACCGTGTTTGATCTGGTCGCCCGCGGGCGCTACCCGCATCAGCGCCTGTTCAGCCGCTGGCGCGAGGAAGACCAGCAAGCGGTGGAGCAGGCAATGCGCTCCACCGGCGTGTTTGAACTGGCCGAACAGCCGGTGGATACGCTTTCCGGTGGGCAGCGTCAGCGGGTCTGGATTGCGATGGTGCTGGCGCAGCAAACGCCGCTGCTGCTGCTGGATGAGCCAACCACCTGGCTGGACATTAGCCATCAGATCGACCTGCTGGAGTTGATGCGTCAGTTAAACCGCGAAAACGGCCACACGCTGGTGGTGGTGCTGCACGATCTCAACCACGCCTGCCGTTACGCCACCCATCTGATCGCCATGCGCGGCGGCAAAGTCGTGGCCGAAGGTGCGCCGAAGGATATCGTGACGCCTGCGTTGATCGAAGAAGTGTACGGCCTGCGCTGCATGATCATTGACGATCCGGTCTCGCACACGCCGTTGGTCGTGCCGCTGGGGAAATCACAGGGAAGTGATTCCCAATAGATTTGAACGCGGCGCGCTGCAGTCCTAAAAGAACAAGGCCCATGAATGGGCCTTGTCAACGCTACAGCTTGAAAGACGACGGGTATTACAGCGCTCTTAGAATGCGGTTCAACAACGGCCCCAATACCTTGAACGACGTCGGTGACACGATATCCACATGAGCGCAGTCCAGTTCATGAACCTGCAGCGCGTCCACATATTGCGACCAGGTCTGCTGCACGTCCATCCCTTCCTGCAACGTCTGACGCGCGACAAACAGCGTCGCCTGCCCGCTGAAATTCGCAGTATGAGTCGCGGAAAGCAAACGCACCGAGTCGGCGTAGTTGGCTTCGATATTATCGAACATCGCCACGCGAGTTTCGCCCAGAGCCGGATCCAGCGCATCTTCAGATACCGCCAGGAACTGCTGGCGTTCGCGCTGCACTTCTTTCAGTACATTGTCATCCAGCATCACGTCCCAGTTTTGCGTTTCCGGCGGATAGGTATCCAGCAAGCCGAGGAAGGCCACCTCTTCGCCCCGCGCCTGTAGCCGGGCGGCGATACCCTGCGCCAGCGTGCCACCCAGCGAATAACCGATAAAGTGGTAAGGACCCTCTGGCTGGACCTGCAATACCGTCGCCAGATGCGCCTCGCAAACCTGATCCATATTCTCGCTGAGCGCCAACGGGCCATTCGGACGTGGCGACTGAATGCCCACCAGTGACCAATGTTGATCGATATAACGCGGCAGCACGCTGAATTGCCAAGAGAATCCGGAAGCCGGATGCAGGCAGAACAACGTCGGGCCATCAGTGGTACGCAGCGGCAATACGCTGTCGAAACCGGTTTGGTCTGCTTCTTCCTGCGTGCGCTCTTGCGTTAGCAGTTGCGCCAGCTGCTCCACCCGGGAAGCGACCATCACCTGCCCTACCGAAACCGCCTTGCCCAACTCGCGCCGCAGCTCCGCCGCCAGCCGCATGGCCAGCAGCGAGTGGCCGCCGAGAGCGAAGAAATCATCGTCGGCAAATACGGTTTCGCGTTGCAGCAAGCGCGCGAACACCGCAGCGATCGCCGTCTCCAGCCCGGGTTCAGGTTCACGACCCTCAGCCCTGACGCCGTTTTGCGGCTGCGGCAGCGCTTTGCGATCCAGCTTGCCGTTAGCGCTCAGCGGCAGAGAATCCATCTCGACCAGCGCCACCGGCACCATGTGCGGCGGCAGGCGATCGCCCAACGCGGCACGCAGGCCGTCGAGATCCAGGCGCACGCCGGGCTGGGCCACCAGGTAGCCCACCAGTTGGCGGGCATCGCCGCCGCCAGGGTCGGTTGGCGTATTGTCCAGCACCAGCGCATGAGTCACCGCCTGCTTAATGCCCGGCAGCGACAGCAACGCATGGTCTATTTCGCTAAGTTCAATGCGCTGACCACGAATTTTTAGCTGATCGTCGCTACGGCCGAGGTATTCCACTTCCCCCCCCGGCAGCCAGCGCGCAACGTCGCCGGTACGATACATCCGCCCGCCGTTGCCTTCCGGATCGGCCACAAAACGGCTGGCGGTCAGTTCCGGCCGGCCAAGATAACCCTGCGCCAACTGCACACCGGTAAGATACAAATCGCCGGCCACGCCTGGCGGCACCGGCCGCAGACGCCCATCCAGGATGCGCAGCCCGGTATTCCACACCGGCAGGCCGATAGGTACATTGGCACCGGTGACTGCCGCCAGCGCCTCGCCCCAGGCCGGGTGCCAGCTGACATCCACCGCCGCTTCGGTCGGGCCGTACAGGTTATGCAAGGGTACGCCGGTGCGGCTTTGCCACAGGCGGCACAGCTCAGCCGGCAGCGCTTCGCCGCTGCAGAACACCTGCCGCAACGGCGCACAGCAGGCCACCGCCGGCGGATTGTCCAGCGCGCCGACAAAGGCCGCCAGCATCGAAGGTACGAAATGCAGCGTGGTAACCCGATGCTGGTCAATCAACGCCAACAGCTGTTGCGGATCGCGGTGCGCTTCCGGCGGCGCCATCACCAACTGGGCCCCCACCATCAACGGCCAGAAAAACTCCCACACCGAGACGTCAAAGCTGCATGGCGTTTTCTGCAGCACCACATCGTTCGCCGCCAGTGGATACTGATGCTGCATCCACAGCAAACGGTTGACGATCGCCTGATGCCCCACCAGCACGCCTTTCGGCCGCCCGGTAGAACCGGAAGTAAAGATGATGTAAGCCGGATGATGCGGCGTTGGCCCGTTGAGCTCCACCTCTGCCGCGCAGTCGGCGGCCAGAGGCGCATCAAACAGCAGGATCTCTCCCTTGCCGGCAAAACGCGCCTGCTGGGTAGGTTCGGTGATGATCAGTCGCGGTGCGGCATCTTCCAGCATCATACCGAGACGTTCGTCAGGGTAGCCGGTGTCCAGCGGCAAGTAGGCGGCCCCCGCCTCGACAATCGCCATCAGCGCCAGCGACAGAAACACCGAGCGCGGCAGCGCAACGGCAACGATATCGCCGGGCCGTACACCCTGTACCGTCAGTTGTCGCGCCAGTGCGGTGACCTGTTCGCGGGTTTCGCGATAGCTGAACCGGTATTGCGCGTCCGCCAGCGCCGGGGCGTCCGGGGTTTTCTGCGCCTGTTCGGCCAGCAGGCCACTGAGGGTTTGCGCCGCCACCGGATGAGCGGTGTCGTTAACCCGGGTCAGCAATTGGCGGTCCTGTTCGGTCAGCAAATCGGCTTCGCCAATCGGCATTTGCGGCTGGGCGGCAAACTGACGCAGCAACAGCGGCAGGCGCTGTAAATGCGCCGCCAGCTCATCGCGCTGATAACGTTCGGCATTGGCCAGCAGATCCACCTTCAGCGTGCCGGCCTCGTCGAGATACAGCGCGATCTCCAGATCCCGTACCGGCCCCGACGCCAGCTCGTGAGTAATGCCTTCGATACCGCCGAAATCCAGCTGGAAATCGAACATTTTAAAGTTGAAAACGGTGCCGTACAGCGGCTGGGCATCGCCAATCCGCCCCAAATCACGCTGGATCTGTTCGGCCTCGTAACGCTGATGACGACGGACGGTTTTCAATTCACGACCGATACCGCCGGCGATCTCGCACAGCGTGGCCTGGGGATCGAGGTGCATTTCGATCGGTAATACGTTGATCACCGGTCCGTTGGCGCACAGCGCAGCAGAGCCGGTGCGGCGCATAAAGATAAAACCGGCGCTGAAGCTGCCGTGGCCGCTCAGGCGAGACACCCACAGCGCCACCAGCGCCAACGCCATATCCGCCACGCTGAACTGCTGCCGGCTGGCGCTCACCAGTTGGGCAAAATCCTGGCGATCGCACAGCTGCGATAACCGGTGGATGCGGGTGGTTGGCGTCTGTCCGGCCAGCGGCTGAGGGCAAAGCGTCGCCGGCGCCGGCAGTTGCTGCGCCTTGTTCAGCCAAAAAGCGGCGTCACGCTGGCAGGTTGCCGACTGCTGGTAGCGCTGATATTCCGCCACCACCTCGCTGAACGGGGTAAACGGCGTAGAATCGGGCTGTTCATTGTTCAGTATGCGGCTGTAAATATGGGCGATTCTGCGGGCAATGGCGGTAAAACTGAAGCCATCGACCAGAATATGGTGATAACGCTGATACCAGAACCAACGCCGGTCCGACAGGCGGATCAGCATATGGCGGTACAGTGCATTGCCGCTGCCGATGCGCAAATCACCGGACATATCCAGCTGCATGAGTGCACACGCCGCCGCAGCGGCATCGGGAGACTCACTGAGATCAATGTATTCCACCGGCAGGATCGCCAGTTCGGCGTCATGCCACTGTATCGGCACCCCGTCCCGCTCTTCAAAGCGGAGCTTGAGCGTGTCGACTTCGGACACCCCCTGCGCAATCGCCTGCAACAGCAGCGCTTCGTTCAGTGGGCCGCTGAGCTCGATATAGTGGGAAACCGCGTAGGCATTTGCGTACGGCGAGATTTGATCGGCAACCCAGATGCCAGGTTGCGCGGCGACCAGCGGCAATTCAGTGGCAGACTGCTCTTCGGTCGGTAATAAAATAGGGTCTGACAAGGGACTGACTCCTGTTAACGGTAATGGCGCCATCACGCCTTACGCAGTGATGCGGGCCGCATATCCTGCCAATGCTGTTCCAGCCAGCTCACGCACAGCGAGCGTGCCGCCGGGCCGAAAACCGGCGTCCACCCCGCCGGTACTGCGCTGAAATCAGGCCACAGGCTGTATTGCTGCTCATCGTTTTGCAGAATCAGGCAAACTTGGTGCTCATCATCGAACGGGTTCTGAGTTTCCATCACGGACTCCTTCGGCTTTGAAAGTTAGCTTGGCGAATGGCGCAGCGGACTGATCCGCCCATAACGCCTGAAGCCCGTCGATCAACCCACCGCGCCAGCACAGGGAGTCGTGCCCGCCTTCCACCACCCGGTATTGCACCTGATGGCCGGCATCACGCAACACATCCGCCATCCGGTCATTCACCCTGTGCGCCACCTGTTCGTGGGTGCCGGCTTCCATAAACACCTTCAATCCGCCCTTGCGGCCAACGCCCTGTTCGGCCTGTTGCAGCAACCAACCGGCATCGGCCGGCACGGCAGATTGTTGATACATGTCGCGACGCGGCCACCAGAAAGAGCCGGACTGAGCAATCACGCCGCCAAAACGCTGCGGCCAGTGGAGGCCGGCATACAGCGAGGACAGCCCGCCGAAGCTCTGGCCACACACCAGCGTGCTTGCAGGGTTGCCGTTATGCGGTGCCCATTCAGCCAATTGCGGCAGCAGTTCTTCCTGCACCGCCAGCCAAAAATCTTCATTGCAGGCCAACTCATGCGCACGCTGTTTTTGATCGATGGCGTCAATCAACAGATAAACCGCCTCCGGCAGTTTGCCCTCACGAGTCAGTTGCATCAGCGGATCCCAGACCGGCATATTGTTCGACCAGAACTGGCCGTCCAGCAGCAGGGCCAGCGGCCGCTGCGCCGGGTTGCTGTCGCCGGTGGTGTAAACCCAAACGTTACGGGTATTGCCCAGCCGCGCACTGTGCCAGCTGTGGCGTTGCAGCCTGGCCGGCGGAGCCGGGGTACAGCGCCCGCAGGCCGACGCATAGCGATCGAAATCCTGCCAGGCCGGCTGCGGCAGCGCCGCCGGCATATGCAGGCCGGACAGGACGTTGCCGTTGGCACCGGGCCAGGATCGATAAGGGTTAAGCAGGTCATGGGTGGCGCTGGCAAACACCTGATGCCACCAGTGACGGACCGAATGCATATTGGCATGCGCATCGTTATCACTGAGCGTCAGTGGCCGATCGTCCATGCAGGGTATAAAGCAGTAACTGCCGCGCCAGTCGGCGCTCAGCTCGGTTTGCCAATACCAGACGTCGGTACCTTCCAGCCGTTGCAAGCTCTGCGGTGGCGACGCCTGATGATGATCGGTGAGGCAGTTGATGTGGATCCAGACGCGTTGATAGGCTGAAGTGAGCTCACATCCCTGAGGATCGCGCCATAAAAATGTGACCTTCCCTCGCCCATCGTCTTGCAGCTCCACCAGTGGCGTGCCGCGTTTGGCGATATTCAACCACCATCCATGACGCCCGGCGTGCTTGCTCGATAATAATCTGCTGCTTTCTGACTCGGATTTTGTTTTCAAAACGCCTATTCACTTTTAGCTGGCAGCTTCAAGAACGCCGGCACATTCGCGGCGCGAGGCGCTGCCTAAAAACGGTAAACCGAATACTATTGATAATTATTTGCGTTTGCAATAGTGTGTTAAGGCTCGTAAACAGAGCAGGTATTCTTCAACAGGGACGGATACCGCTTTTTAGCGCTGAATCCAATGCCGTTGCGTCTCGGCCGATTGGGTTTCTATTTCCGAAAACAAAAAACTACAACCGCCTTTCTTATAGCCGGAGAGCTACCGCTTCGGTGCCCCGGGAAAGGCAGCAAGGTAGGAATACTCACATGAATCACAAACTCTCACGTTATTCCTTAGCCACACTCATCGGGTTAGGGTTAGGCGCGTCCGCCTTTGCGCACGCCGCACAGCAAACTGATACCACCGCAGAAACCGATACCGCCGCCAAAAGCAAAAAAGAAGCCGCCGAGGACACCATTGTCGTCACCGCAGCCAGGCAGAACCTGCAAGCGCCGGGGGTGTCCACCATCACCGCCGACGAAATCAAAAAACGCCCTCCGGCGCGCGATATCAGCGAACTGATCCGCACCATGCCCGGCGTTAACCTGACCGGCAACTCCACCAGCGGCCAGCGCGGCAACAATCGCCAGATCGATATTCGCGGCATGGGCCCGGAAAATACCCTGATTCTGATCGACGGCATCCCGGCCAGCAGCCGCAACTCGGTGCGCCAGGGTTGGCGCGGCGAACGTGACACCCGCGGCGATACCGCCTGGGTGCCGCCAGAGATGATCGAACGCATCGAAGTGCTGCGCGGCCCCGCGGCTGCACGCTATGGCAACGGCGCCGCCGGCGGTGTGGTCAATATCATCACTAAAAAGAGCACCAAAGATTTGCACGGCTCGCTGAATACCTATTTCAACGTGCCGCAGCATAAGCAGGAAGGCTCCACCAAACGCACAGATTTCAGCCTGTCCGGGCCGCTGAACGACCAATTGAGCTTCCGCCTGTTCGGCGGCTACAGCAAAACGCAGGCAGATGCCTGGGATATTAACGAATCGCACAAATCCGAACGCGTAGGTGCTTATGCCAGCAGCATTCCCTCTGGGCGCGAAGGGGTGGTCGACAAAAACATCGACGCCCTGCTGCACTGGGATTTCGCTCACTTGCAGTCGCTGGAGTTTGAATATTCCTACGGTCGCCAGGGCAACCTGTACGCAGGCGACACGCAGAACACCAACACCAACGCGCTGGTGCAAAGCAACTACGGCGAAGAGACCAACCGCATCTACCGCGAAACCTTCGGCCTGAACCATCGCGGCGCCTGGGACAACGGAGTCAGCACCAACAATTACATTCGGTTCGAGCGCACGCGTAATACGCGTCTGAACGAAGGTTTGGCCGGCGGCACCGAAGGTATTTTCGACACGAAAAATGAAGGCTTCGGCACCACCAAACTGGACGATTTTCTGGCGCACAGCGAAGTCAGCGTGCCGTTTGAATTGGGCGTCACGCAAACCGCCACTCTGGGCACCGAGTGGAACCAGCAGCGCATGAAGGATGGCACGTCAACCAGCCAAACGTTGATGGGCGGAACCATCCCAGGTACAGAGACCGGTACCCGCAGCCCTTACGCTTCGGCGAATATCTTCTCGCTGTTCGCCGAAGACAATATCGAGCTGACCGACAGCACTATGCTGACGCCTGGCCTGCGTTACGACTTGCACTCCGAAGCGGGCAACAACTGGAGTCCGGCGTTGAACCTGTCGCAGGAATTGGGCGACAACTTTACGCTGAAAATGGGCATCGCCCGCGCCTATAAAGCGCCGACGCTGTTCCAGACCAACCAAAACTATTTGCTGTACAGCAAGGGGCAAGGTTGTGCGGCCAGCGATACCAAAAATGGCTGCTACCTGCTCGGCAACGACGACCTGAAGGCGGAAAACAGCATCAATAAAGAGATCGGGCTGGAGTTCCATAATGAAGGCTGGCTGGCCGGGGTGACCTACTTCCGCAACGATTACCGCAACAAGATCGAAGCGGGCAACAGCAAAATCGCCACCAGCAGCACGGGTACGGCGGTTTATCAGTGGGAGAATGTGCCGAAAGCGGTCGTTCAGGGCCTGGAAGGTACACTGAACGTACCGGTCAGCGAGAGCATTTCCTGGAGCAACAACGCCACCTACATGATCGAGAACAAGAACAAGAGCACCGGCGATTATCTGTCGGTGATCCCTAAATTCACGATCAACTCGACGCTGAGCTGGCAGGCGACCCAGGAACTGTCAATGCAATCGACCCTGACCTGGTATGGCCGTCAGAAGCCGAAGAAGTACAATTATCAGGGTAAACCGGCGACCGGCAGCGAAACCCGCGAGGTCAGCCCTTACGCCATCGTCGGTGCCAGCGCGACCTATGACGTCACCAAAAACGTCAGCGTCACCGCCGGTATCGACAACCTGTTCGACAAACGCCAGTTCCGTGCCGGCAACGCGCAAAACGTTGGCGATCCCAACACCGGTGCCATCAACATCGCCGGAGCGGGTGCTGCAACCTACAACGAACCGGGCCGCACTTATTATATGAGCATCAACACGCATTTCTGATAGGTGTTGAGAAAGACCGGGGGCTGCCGCGCAGCCCCCTTTTTTTATTATTTCTCCAGCGATACCTGTTTGAAGATGTGCTTGCCGAACGGGTCGATCTCGTAGCCTTTCACTTCCTTGCGCACCGGTTCAAAAATGGTCGAGTGGGCAATCATCAACGCCGGCATCTGTTCATGCATCATCACCTGCGCCTGCTCATACATCGCCACCCGTTTGGCGTGATCGTTCTCTTCACGCGCCTGCAGGATCAGCTTATCAAACGGCGGATAGCACCATTTGGCCGAGTTTGAACCGCCGTTGGCCGAAACGCAGGTAAACAACGGGCCGAAGAAGTTATCCGGATCGCCGTTGGCGGTAGTCCACCCTACCAACGCGGTCTGGTGTTCGCCATTTTTGAGCCGCTGCAAGTACTCGCCCCACTCGAAAGTGACAATTTTAGCCTTCACGCCAATCTTCGCCCAATCGGACTGGATCATCTCCGCCATGCGTTTGGCGTTAGGGTTGTAAGGCCGCTGCACCGGCATCGCCCACAGGTCAATCGCAAAACCCTGGCCCAAACCGGCTTCCTGCAGCAGTTGCCTGGCTTTCTCCGGCGCATACGGGTAATCCTCAATCTTGTCGTTGCTGCCCCACTGGGTCGGCGGCAGCAGGTTCTTCGCCTGTTGGCCCGCGCCGTGGAACACCGCTTCGATAATCGCCGGTTTATTCACCGCCATCGCCAGCGCCTGGCGCACCTTGACGTTATCCAGCGGTTTTTTCCGGGTATTAAACGCCAGGAAGCCGATATTCAACCCGGATTTCTCCATCACCCGAATGTTCGGGTCCTGCCGCATCCTCGCCAAATCCGCCGGGTTGGGGAATGGCATCACCTGGCATTCATTTTTTTGCAGTTTGGCATAGCGCACCGCGGCGTCCGGGGTTATCGAGAACACCAGGCGGTCAATCTCAGGCTTGCCCTCCCAGTAGTGGTCGAACGCTTTGTAGAGGATCTTCGCGTCTTTTTGATACTGCACCAGTTGGAACGGCCCGGTACCGATCGGATCGTTATCCACCCGCTGCGGCGTGCCGGCCTTCAGCATCGCATCGGCATATTCCGCCGATAAAATGGTGGCGAAATACATGCCGAGATCGGCCACGAACGGCGCTTCGGCGCGCGAAAGCTCGAAGCGCACTGTGTTGTCGTCCACTTTGACAATCTTGTCGATCAGCGTGCCGAACTCCATGGATTCGAAGTTGGTGTAAGCGCCGTTGGAGACCTTGTGATACGGATTATTGGCGTCTTTTTGCCGCATGAAGGAGAAGATCACGTCGTCGGCGTTGAAATCGCGGGTTGGCGTAAAATACTTGTTACTCTGGAATTTCACGCCCTTGCGCAGATGGAAAGTATACTGCTTGCCGTCCTCGCTCACTTCCCAGCGTTCCGCCAGGCTGGGTTGCAGCTCGACGGTGCCGGTTTTGAAATCCACCAGCCGGTTGTAAATCGTCGCAGAACTGGCGTCTACGGTAGGGCCCGAGGTGAACAGCTGCGGGTTGAACCCTTCAGGCGAGCTTTCGGAACAATAAACCAGCGTACTGGCGCATGCGCCGCCCATCGTCGCCAGAGCCAACAATCCCAGCGTCATTGTTATCGCTTTTCTTTTCATCCTGCCATCCCCAGTGGTTATACCCGTCGCCTGGCCGTAACTCGACATGCATAGGGTAGAGAAAACGGACCCGACGGATACCAATAAATCATGCAGTTAGGGTTGTAAAGCACAAATTTCGAGCATAAAAAACGGGGTGCGCCGCAAAGGCCGCTCCCCGTGGTTAACCGACATAATGAAATTAAATCATCTGGCTGAAGTTCATCTGCGCCATCAGTTTGTAGTTGTCGGCATAGTCGACCGGGATCGCCACCACCACCGGCCCCTCAATGTCCATCGCTTTGCGCAGCATCGGCCGCAGGTCTTCTACCGACTGCACGGCAAACCCCACCGCGCCGCAGGATTCCGCATAGGCTTTAAAATCGATCGGGCCAAATTCCACGCCGGATTTGCGGCGGTACTTACTCACCTCCTGCATTTCCACCATGTTGTAGGCGTTATCCACCCAAATCACGTGCACGATGTTATTTTTCAGCCGCACCGCGGTTTCCAGCTCCATGCTCGACTGCATGAAACCGCCGTCGCCGGAGATCGATACCACTTTGTCCCCCGGGCGCACCAGCGCCGCGCCAATCGCCCACGGCAGCGCTACCCCCATGGTCTGCTGGCCGTTGGAGATCAGCAGTTGTCTTGCACGGAAGCTATAGAGATAGCGCGCGATCCAGATGTGAAAACTGCCCATATCCACGCACAGCGTTACGTCGTCGCTGACGATATCCTGCAGCTCTTTCACGATACGCAGCGGATGGATCGGCATGCCCCCACGGCGTGCGGCGCGTTCGGCCAACTCGGTGCGTTGCCGCCCGAGATCGCTGAGGATCAGCTCAACGTCTGCCGGCACGCTCACCACACCGCCGAAGGCTTCGGTCATCATGTCGAGGGTCGCGCTGATATTGCCCACCAGCTCCACGTCCGGGCGGTAACAGGTATCTATATCCGCCGGCAGCACGTCGATATGCACCAGCTTCAGTCTGCCCTGGCTGTTCCACATGCAGGGATCGTATTCGATCGGGCCGTAGCCGACGCTGACCACCAGATCGGCTTTCTGCAACAGTTGATCGGCCGGCTGGTTGTTGAACAACCCGACGCGGCCGGCAAACCGGGCGAAATGATTAACGTCGATCACCCCCGCCGCCTGATAGGTCCCCACCACCGGCATATGGGTGCGGTGCAGCAAATGACGCACCGCCTCGCTGTTTTCCGGGCGGCTGGCCTGCAAGCCAAGCAGCAGCACCGGGCACTTCGCCTGCTGGATCAATGTTACCGCCGTGCGAATGTCATCGGCGGCGGCAGCCCCCATGCGTGGCAGGCGGCAACCCGCCAGCACCGGCGCACTGACCGGCTCATTAACGATATCCATCGGTAAACTGATGAACGACGCCCCAGGCCGGCCGAACTCGGCATGGCGGAAGGCATTGGCGATCACTTCGGAAATCGCCACGCCGGCATGCACTTCGGCGCAATATTTGGTCACCGGCCGGAACATGCTGACGGTATCCATGCTCTGGTGGGTCTGTTTGAGGTTATCGGCGCGCTTCACCGCCCCGCCAATCGCCACCACCGCATCCCCTTCCGAGGTGGCGGTCGCCAGCCCGGTGATCAGGTTGGAACTGCCTGGCCCGGAGGTAACCAGCGCTACCCCCGCCTTGCCGGTCAGCCGCCCCACCGCCGCCGCCATAAACGCCGCGTTGGCCTCGTGCCGCACCACCACCGTTTCTATCGACGGCGCGTCTTCCAGCGAATCGAATACCCGGTCGATTTTCGCCCCCGGAATGCCGAACACGTATTTGACGCCTTGCGCTTCCAGATTTTTCACCACTAAATCTGCGCCGCAGGCCCAGTTATTGTCTGTTTTTGCCTTGTTCATGGAACACACCTCCTGAAAATATACCAACGGCTGTCGCGGAATTAACCCTCGGCAGAACGAATCGCGCGGTCCAAATCCTCTGGGCAGAGGTCGGCGCGCAGAAAATCCGCATCATGCGGCAATTGAAGATTGAGACGGGTGATCACGCCAAATTGCAGGCGCCCCTGGTCGAGCTGGTAATCCAGCACGTGGCCGCCGCCGCTGCGATCGTCGGTAACAAAGTGTTCGTGATAGCCGGCTACGCCGATTCCCTGCATATAGTCCGGCGAGCGGAAGCCAACCAGGGTTCCCTGCCGCTTGAGAAAGGCAAAGGTCGGTTGCTCCTCGATTGCCTCCAGCATCGGGCGATAGGGCCGCTCCTGACGCGGCACGGTGCGGGTTTCCACATGGCTGAATACACCGTCGACGCGCACCGCGCAGAACAGGTTCGGCGAAGCCACCTGCTCATCGATGCACTGATGCAACTGCGCTTTGGTAATAGGACGATCGAAGCTTTGGGTAACGCTCGGTTGGAAAAAGGTGACAACGGCAAAGGGGGTTTTCTGATCATGGCTGGCCGGCCGAGCGCTGCCGTCGGCGCGCAACTGATGAATTTCATCATCAAAGGCGATCAATTCGCCATCAAGGTGGTTGAAAGTGCCCAGGCCAAAGTTGCCGTGCCGCAGCAAGTCGGCAATGGTCACTTCGCCTTCGTAAACGCCACTGATTAACGCGCTCATCAGCGAGATTTGATAGATTTCACCCTCCCCGGCACTCACCGACTGCCTGGTGAAACCCTGCACCAAATGGTGCGCACAGGAACAACCCTGTTTTTCGTTCATTACGTACTCCTCCACCAGCACGGTGCGAAATGCCCCCGCGCGTTCAAAAATGCTCACCTGAAAAGTAAGCAAAGATGTCGCCGGCGACGCGTTCAGGTGGAACGATTCAGCCAGCGGCGACAAAAAAACCGGCACGGCAGGCCGGCGACGCCCAACCTCAACAACGGTTTAGATTCACTAATCATTGTTGGCAGGCACGGCGTCAAATTGAACGTTTACTCTGGTATTGAAGCAGCAATCACTGTCGCAGGCGCATGGCGGTGCCTGGGAGAATGGGGTTGTTTTAAGGTCTAAAATCCGCTGGATTTATCTGTTTTTCTCTTTGCGGCGGGATCCCGATTCGCTCTTGGCGTCCGTAAGCCCCAAAAAAAGAGTAACCGCAATGCGATGGGCAGAGAACCCGGTATTCATAAGAAACGCTTTTGCATATAATGCAAAGATGAATGACGCCCGCTATGTTGAACACCTGCCGATATTTCTCGAAGTGGCCCTGTTGGGCAGCTTCTCTGCCGTCGCCCGCAAGCTGGGCATGGTGCCCTCTTCGCTGGTTCGCCACATCGACGCACTGGAAAGCGCCCTGGGCACCACGCTGTTTATCCGCTCGACGCGCGGCCTGATGCTGACGGATGCCGGGGAAATGCTGAAGGCGCGGGCGGCGGCGCTGCTGTCGGACATCACCGACATCCGCGCCGAACTGGCCTCGCTAAGTGATATGCCGCAGGGAACGTTGCGCGTCAGTTGCCTGCCGACCTTTGGCAAAACCTACATCCTGCCGCTGTTACCGACACTGGCTGAACGCTATCCGCAGCTGTTTGTTGACCTGGACCTGACGGAACGCCAGACCGATCCGACGCAGGAGTTATTGGACGCCGCCATCCGCATCGGCGAACAGAAAGACAGCGGGCTGTATGCCACCCGAATAGCCACTCAGCGTTGGGTCATGTGCGCCAGCCCCGGCTATATCGCCCGCTACGGACGCCCTGATGACCTGAACGCGCTGCCGGAACATCGGTTGATCGCCCGGTATAATAAACAGCAGCCGGCCTGCTGGACGCAAATCCTCAGCGGACAACTGCTGAACCGTTGCCGTATGGTACTGCGCTGCAATGACTTTACCGCCCAGCGCCAGGCGGCGCTGCTTGGAATGGGGATCACCTTTTTACCCAACTGGGTGGTTGGCCCGGATATCCAGGCCGGTAGCCTGCAGCAAGTGCTGGAGGACCCGCGCCAGGAACAGCAGGGCATCTACCTGCTGCGGCCGGTGGCCAAGATCTCCGCCCGCTTAAACGTCTTCGCCACCCTGCTGCAGCAAAGTATCGGTCAGCCCCCCAGTTGGGAATGAAGCGGCAATACCCGGCCATACAGCGCCGGGTTATCGCTTTCGTCTTTCAGTTCAACCCCGGTCAGACCCCGCTGGAACGCCTGTTCCAGCAACCACGCCAGCTTGAACGCCGCCTGCGGGTAATCCAACCCTTCCGGACGAACGTTGGAGATACAGTTACGCTCCGACTCGCGCCGCCGGGTGTTCGGCCCCCAGGTGAGGTAAATGCCCAGGCTGTCCGGCGACGACAGCCCCGGTCGCTCGCCAATCAATATCGCCACCGCTTTTGCCCGCAGACACTCGCCGATATCATCCCCCAGCGCTACCCGCGACTGATGCGCCAGCACCACGGGCGCTACGGAAAGCCCCAACAGATCGAGATAAGGCCGCAGCGCCTGCAACAAGGGTAACGCCTGACGGTGCACCGCCTTGGAGGACAGACCGTCCGCCACCACCAGCAGCAGATCGGCCGCCTTGTCCGGCAGGCCCAACAACAGACTGCGGCTGTCCGCCGCCAACCGCCGCCCCAGATCCGGCCGGCTCAGGTAGGCGGTGCGGTCAACGGCCTGGCTGTGCACTGTCAGCGTTTGCCAGCCACTCTCCTGCAACGCCCCGGCCAGCGTATCGCTGTCGAACGGCTGGTGTACCGCATCGCGCGCCTGCGCATGCGCCAGACCGAATTTGAGCAGCTCCCCGGTGGGCAGGCTGGCGCCGGTACGACCCAAAGCGATGCGCGCATCGGTAAAGGCGCGCAGCGCATCCCAGCTGTTGACGTGAACCGGTTTGTTCATCAACTCTCTCCCTGCAGCGCCAGCAACAACGGATGGTTGGAGGCCGTATCGCGCAACCGCCCCAGGTCGTCGGTTATGTGCATTTTCACCAACCAGTCGGCAAACTCCGGTGCGTGTTTGAGCCCCAGCAGTTCGCGGATATACAACGCGTCGTGGAAAGAGGTGCTCTGATAATTGAGCATGATGTCATCCGCTCCCGGCACGCCAATCAGAAAGGTTAATCCGGCGGTGGCCAACAGTGTCAGCAAAGTGTCCATGTCATCCTGATCCGCCTCCGCATGATTGGTGTAACACACGTCGCACCCCAACGGCAGGCCGAGCAGCTTGCCGCAGAAGTGATCCTCCAGCCCGGCGCGAATAATCTGTTTACCGTCATACAGATACTCCGGGCCGATAAACCCGACCACGGTATTGATCAACAACGGAGAGAAATGGCGCGCCACCGCATAAGCACGCGCCTCGCAGGTTTGCTGATCGACGCCGTGATGCGCATTGGCCGACAGACAGCTGCCCTGCCCGGTTTCGAAATACATCACATTATTGCCCAGCGTGCCGCGATTGAGGCTCAACGCCGCCTGCTGCGCCTCCGCCAGCAGCGCCAGATTAATGCCGAAGCCGCTGTTGGCGGCCTCTGTGCCGGCGATCGACTGGAACACCAGATCCACCGGCGCACCGCGTTCCATCAGCCGCAGCGTGTTGGTGACGTGCGTCAGCACGCAGGACTGTGTGGGAATGGCGAAACGCTGGATCACGTCATCCAGCATGTAATTGAGCTTTTCCAGCAGCGGCAGGCTGTCGCTGGCCGGGTTGATGCCGACCACCGCGTCGCCGCTGCCGTACAGCAGGCCGTCGAGCATGCTGGCGGCGATGCCCTGCAGGCTGTCGGTCGGATGATTAGGCTGCAACCGCACGCTGATGCGGCCTGGCAGGCCGAGAGTATTGCGAAATCGCGTCACCACCCGGCACTTTTTCGCCACCAGGATCAGATCCTGATTGCGCATAAGCTTGCTCACCGCTGCCGCCATTTCTGGCGTGATCCCGGCGGCGACCTGCGCCAGCATTGCGCTGTCCGCCTGCTCGCTCAGCAACCAGTCACGGAAATCCCCCACCGTCAGGTGGGAGATCGGCGCGAAGGCCACGGCATCATGGCTGTCGATAATCAGCCGCGTGACCTCGTCCTCTTCGTAAGGCACCAGCAACTGCTGCAAAAACGTTTTCAGCGGTACCTCCGCCAGCGCAATGCGCGCCGCCATGCGTTCCTCCGCGCTCTCCGCCGCCACCTCCGCCAGATAGTCGCCGGAACGGGCCGGTGACGCCTTTGCCATCAGTTGGCGTAAATCATTGAAACGGTAGCTGCGCCGGCTAAGCGTTGCCTGATACATAGCGCCCCCTGTTTTGCCCGAAGTGATCATCTGAAGCTGCAAACCCTGTACCAAGTGTAGTCAGTCGACAGATGAATTTATTTTTTACCGAAAATCATGGAGTTAATGCCGTTTACCGCCAGACTCCGGGCAGCGTGAGCCTGCACTAAAATCATGCATTGCATTCCGCCGGCAAGCACTTCGGGTTACAGTAGCCGCAGCAAAGGAGAGGTAATGAACCGGCAACAGCAAATTATCCAGTGGTTACAGCAAGATAACGAAAGAATGACGGCATTGCGTACCGCACGGCGGCTCGGTCTGAATGACTGGTGCCTGGGGGCAGGATTTGTGCGCAATCTGGTGTGGGACCGGCTCCAGGGTTATGCCTCCCCGACACCGCTCAACGACATCGACGTGATTCATTTCGATCCTCAACGTGCGGATGCGGAACGCGATCGGATGCTGGAAGCGCGGCTGCAACAGTGGCTGCCGCAGCCGTGGTCGGTGAAAAATCAGGCCCGCATGCACCTGCGCAGCGGACGGACTCCCTACCTCAACAGCGAGGATGCCATCAGCTTTTGGACCGAGCTTGAAACGGCGGTCGGCGCACGTCTGAACGCCGATGACAGCATCCAGCTGATAGCGCCTTTCGGCCTGGAACGGTTGTTCGATGGCACCATTACCTTCAATGCCAAAAACGGCGATGTCCAGGCATTCGAGCAACGGGTGGCCGACAAAGGCTGGCTGCAGCGCTGGCCGCGGCTACGGCAAGTTCGCGGGTAAAGTTTTACCCGCCGCTGCCGATACCCTGAGCAACATCAAGACTCAGGGAGAGCATTATGTCCATCAGCATTACCATGGTCGTACCGGTAAAAAACACCGTACCCGGCGTCAGCAACGTCTTCAGCGCCCCCGGTAAACAGGGCCAGGTGCTGATGGCCAAGCCTGTCAATCAGCAGCCTGAAGGCGGTAAACCGAAAGGAACCGAAGGTGCCGGCGGCGGCGAACAGGTCAATGTCTCGGACAGCAGCGCCTCGGCACGCATCAAGGCGCTGAATAAACAAATTCAGGATCTGCAACAAAAACTGCTGGATCTCAAAGACTCCGGCGACGATCCCAAACAGATCGAAAAACAAAAGCAGTTGATCCAGGCGCAGATCAAAATGCTGCAAGCTGAAATCGAACGTATTCAGAAAGAAGAAATGGAAAAGCAACAGCAGGAGCAGATGGCGAAAGCCGCCTCCGGCAATCCCCCGGTCAAGGGCGACGGCGTCAATCGCCCCACCGCGCTGAATGCCGTGGATGTTTATATCTGACTCAATAACCCGCCTGTTGTCGGCGTTGCTGTTGCAGCAACGCCGCCTGCTGCCCAACGACCTGCCAAATTACCTCCGCCGCCGGCGTCAGCGAGCGGTTTTTACGCCGCACCAGCATCAGCGCACGATTAATTTCCGGTACCAACCGACACACTTTCAATTGCCCGCCTTCCGGCAGCGGTAACGCCAGCGCCGGGAAAATGCTGATGCCGATACCCGCCGCCACCATCGGAAACAGCGTCGCCGGGTGACCGATTTCCTGCACCACCGACGCTTCCACTCCCTGCTGGCGCAGGGCGCTGTCAATCAATGGTCGGCTGCCCGAAGCATAATCCTGCAACACCAAACGGCTGCCGTTCAGGGCCGACCAGTGCACCTCGGGTAGCGCGGCGAACGGGTGATCGCGGCGGCACAACAGCAGGAAGGGTTCATGCAGAATCGGCTCGCAGTCCAGATCCACCGCCTGGACCGGGTCCACCACGATGCCAAAATCCACTTCGGCATTACGGATGCTGTGCAACACCTGCTGTTGCGCCTGGTCACGCAGCATGATGCGAATATCCGGATACTGCTGTTCCCCGGCGGCGATGCATTGCGGCATCAAATGGGCCGAGATAGTCTGGCTGGACGCCACGCGCACCGTACCGCTGCGTTGCACGCCAAAGCTGCGTGCATCCAGCAGCGAGGTTTGCAGTTCATCCAGCAGGCGTTCAACGCGGTTGGCCAGCCGCTGCCCGGCGTCGGTCAACACCACTTCGCGCGTGGTACGGTCCAGCAGCCGCACGCCAATCTCCGCTTCCAGTTCTTTCACGCTGTGGCTGACCGCCGACTGGGTCAGGCCAATAGCCTCACCAGCCCGGCTGAAGCTGCGGTGCCGGGCAATGGCGACAAAAACTCTGAGCTGTTTGATGGAATAATTCATGTATTTTTTTCATATATAAATTAAATAAATCAATTTAATTATTATATCCCGCAGCGCCACAATAAGCGCATCATTTTTATTCGAGTACGCCACCATGAGATTCTTGCCCGATCGCTTTACCCTGACGCTGATCGCCACCGTCTTGCTGGCTTCTTTCCTGCCTGCGCGGGGCGAATTCGTCGGCTGGCTAAACGTGCTGACCATCGCCGCCATCGCCTTGCTGTTTTTTATGCACGGCGCCAAGCTGTCGCGCGAGGCCATTCTGGCCGGCAGCAACAACTGGCGGCTGCATCTGTGGGTGATGTTCAGCACCTTTATCATTTTTCCGGCACTCGGTGTGCTGTTTAAATGGTGGTCGCCGATCGACGTCAGCCCCGAGCTGTATTCCGGCTTTATCTACCTGTGCATTCTGCCCGCCACCGTGCAATCGGCCATCGCCTTTACCTCACTGGCGGGGGGCAACGTCGCCGCTGCGGTTTGCAGCGCGTCTGCCTCAAGCCTGCTGGGGATCTTCGTTTCACCGCTGTTGGTCGGGCTGCTGATGAACGTCCATGGTGAAACCGGCAACCTGCAACAGGTCGGCTCGATTGTGCTGCAACTGTTGGTGCCGTTCGTCGCCGGCCATTTGTCACGACCGCTGATCGGCAAGTGGATCGAACGCAACCGCAAGCTTATCGGCAAAACCGACCAGACTTCGATTCTGCTGGTGGTCTATGCCGCCTTCAGCGAGGCGGTTACGCACGGCATCTGGCATCAGGTAGGCATGGGTTCGCTGGTGTTTATCGTGGCGGGCAGCATCGTCCTGCTGACGATCGTGCTGGTGGTGAACACTTACATGGCGCGCTGGATGGGCTTTAGCAAAGCCGACGAAATTACCATCGTGTTCTGCGGCTCGAAAAAAAGCCTGGCGAACGGCATCCCGATGGCCAATATCCTGTTCCCGGCTTCAACCGTGGGGATTATGGTTTTGCCACTGATGGTGTTCCATCAGGTGCAATTGATGACCTGCGCCGTGTTGGCGAGACGTTATCAGAAGAAACAACAGGAAAAACAGGAAAAACAGGCGGTGCTTGACGCAGAGGCGTCGCGCGGATAAACGAAACGGGCTTTCGCCCGCCCGTTCAACCCTTTTTTAACGGCTTGACCAGGTGGTCAAGCCCTTCGATTTTAATCGCCAGCGTCATTTCCATCAGCATGCCGAGTTTGCCGTTGGGAAACTCGCCCTTGCGGGCGAACCACAGCAAGTACTCTTCAGGCAGGTCAATCAGCGCCCGCCCTTGATACTTGCCAAACGGCATCAGGGTGTTGGCGATCTCGATCAGATTCTCTTTTTCCATCAGACACCCAGCAGGCGGATCATTTCCGCTTCATCGATCACTGCAATGCCCAGTTCCTGCGCCTTCACCAGCTTGGAGCCGGCCGCTTCACCGGCAATCACCAGATCGGTCTTTTTCGAGACGCTGCCGCTGACCTTGGCGCCCAGCGCCGTCAGGCGATCTTTGGCCTCATCGCGTGAAAGTTGGCTCAGCGAACCGGTCAACACCACGGTTTTACCGGCGAACGGGCTGTCGATCTCTTCCGCCGCTATCACCACCACCTCCGGCCAATTGATGCCGATCTCGGCGCCAATCAGTTCGTCGATCACCTTCTGGTTCAGCTCTTCATCAAGGAAATGGCGCACATGTTTCGCGACTACCTCGCCGACGTCCGGCACTTTTTTCAACGTGTCGATATCGGCGGCATACAGTTTTTGCAGCTCGCCGAAGTACGCCGCCAGGTTTGCGGCCGTGGCCTCGCCCACTTCGCGGATGCCGAGCGCATACAGGAAACGGGCAAAGGTGGTCCGCTTGGATTTCTCCAGTGCGTTGACCAGGTTCTGCGCCGACTTCGGCCCCATGCGATCCAACCCGGTCAGAATACCTGCCGACAGGCGGAATAAATCGGCCGGATTCTTCACATACTCTTTTTCTACCAGTTGCTCGATGATCTTGTCGCCCATGCCGTCGACGTCCATCGCACGGCGGGAAACGAAGTGCTTCAGCGCTTCCTTACGCTGCGCGGCGCAGATCAGCCCACCGGTGCAACGCGTTACCGCCTCGCCCTCTACCCGCTCCACATCGGAACCGCACACCGGGCAATGCAGCGGGAACACTATTTCACGCGCGTCCGGCGGTCGGCGATCTTCAATCACTCCGACCACCTTCGGGATCACGTCACCGGCACGGCGCACGATCACCGTATCGCCGATGCGCAGGCCCAAACGTTCGATCTCGTCGGCGTTGTGCAGCGTGGCGTTACTGACAATCACGCCGGCAACCTGTACCGGCTCCAGCCGCGCCACCGGCGTTATCGCCCCGGTGCGCCCAACCTGGAATTCCACTTCGCGCACCACAGTAATTTGTTCCTGCGCCGGGAACTTGAATGCCGTCGCCCAACGCGGCGCGCGCGCCACAAAGCCAAGCGTTTCCTGCAGGTCGATATCATCGATTTTGATCACCACGCCGTCGATATCGAACCCGAGCTGCGCGCGGTCCTGCTCCACCTGGCGGTAGAAAGCCAATACTTCGTCGCTGCCGGTGCAGCGTTTGGCGCGATCGCTGACCGGCAACCCCCAGTCTTTGAACTGCGTCAGGCGCTGCCAGTGGCTGCGCGGCAGCTCACCGCCTTCCAGCAGCCCAACGCCGTAGCAGAAAAAGGTCAGCGGGCGTTTGGCGGTAATGCGCGGATCTAGCTGGCGGATAGAACCGGCGGCGGCGTTGCGTGGGTTGGCAAATATCTTGCCGTCCTTGCGACGCGCCTCTTCGTTCATCTGTTCAAAACCGGCCTGCGGCATGAACACTTCACCGCGTACTTCCAGTCGGCGCGGGATATTGTCTCCGCTGAGACGCAGCGGGATAGCGCGGATAGTGCGCACGTTGGAAGTAATATTCTCGCCGGTGGTGCCGTCGCCGCGCGTGGCCGCACGCACCAGTTCGCCGTCTTCATACAGCAGGCTGACCGCCAGGCCGTCCAGCTTCAGCTCGCAACAAAAGGTGAGCGGGTCGCTGCTCTTCAGGCGATCCTGCACGCGTTTGTAGAACGCCAGGAAGCTTTCTTCGTCGAATACGTTATCCAGCGACAGCATCGGCACTTCATGGCGCACCTGATCGAACGCCGCCAGCGGAGCAGCGCCAACGCGCTGGGTCGGTGAATCGGCGGTGATCAGCTCCGGGTGCGCGCTTTCCAGCTCGCGCAGTTCGCGCATCAGGCGATCGTATTCCGCATCCGGCACTTCCGGCGCATCAAGCACATGATATTGGTATTCATGATGGCGCAGTGAGGTTCGTAGTTGATTGATTTGTTGGATTATCGATTCCATGGCTCACCATCAAAGATAAAAAACCCCCGGCAAGCGGGGGCTTTGTTGTTACGGATGTTCAGTGCGCGTCGCTACCGGTCAGGCGTTGTTTTCCAACACTTCACGGATGCGCGCTTTGTAGGTTTCCAGCTTCTGTGGGGTCATCATGCGGCGCTCATCGTCCAGCACCACACCGCCCACGTCGTCGGCGATTCGCTGTGCCGACTGCAGCATCAGCTTGAAGTTCTGATTGGCGTCGCCATAAGACGGCACCATCATGAACATCGACACGCCCGGCGTGGAGAAATCGGACATCATGTCAGGATCAAAAGATCCCGGCTTGACCATATTCGCCAAGCTGAACAGCACAGGGCCACTGCCTGCCGGGCTGATATGGCGATGGAAAATTCCCATTGCGCCAAACTGGAAGCCCGCTTGCAGCACGCTCTGCAGCAGAACTTCGCCGCCGATCACGCCACCCTGATGTGCGGTAACATGCAGCACCAGTACGGTTTCTTTCAGTTTTGCCGGTTTAATGGCTGCCGGAGCAGGCTGAGGTTCCACCGCCGCTGGTTTCACTTCCGGCTGCGGCTGATGCGCAGGTTCGGCGCGGAACGCCGGCTCTGCTGCAGGCGCCACAGGCGGCAGATCGTCAACGCGCGGTTCACGGCGCGGCGCAGGCTGCTGCGGCTCGTCGTCTTTTTCGTCCTGCGCGTAGGTGTCCAGCAGGATGTCATCATAATCCGGCCGCTGAGACAGCGGTGGCGGAGACTGATGAGCAGCCGGTTGAACGGCACGTGGCGTTGGCTCGGCCGCCGGAGCAGGCTTGGGCGCAACCACGGGTTCTTCGCGTGCGGCATCAAAATGATCAAAAGACGGCTCATCGTGCGGGTTAGCGGCGCGTACACGCACCTCTCCCACGCCTTCATCGAGATCGTCGATCGGGGATTGTTCACGTTCTTTTTTAGAACGCTTGGCTGGGCGATCGCGGAAAAGCGATGAGCGTTCTTTGCGACTGGTCCACAGACCGTGCAATAACAACGCTATTATGGCGATCGCGCCAACAACGATTAATATCAGACGCAAATCCTGCATCATTGCTATCTCTGTTGTTCCAATACATTGCCACCGCGGCAAACATTCACTCTTTAACTCTATTTGCCCGAGCACACAAGTGCAAGTCCGTGCTGAACTTTATGCCAATAAAGATGATTATACTGCCTTTTTTTGCTGTTTTTTCAGCCAATGCCACCCTAGCCAGCAGAAAATCATCCCGATATGATAGCGATGCCTGTTCAGACAAAGAGATAACTTAAGATATGTCCTATACGCAGTCAGCTTCTCACTCCACCAGCGGCTTTCATTATTTTGCCGAAGGTTGGCGCCTGATTTCGCGCCCGGGGATTAAACGCTACGTCGTCCTGCCGTTGCTGGTCAACGTGCTGCTGATGGGCTCCGCTTTCTGGTGGCTGTTCAGCCGGCTCGGCGATTGGATCCCCGGCATGATGAGCCATGTGCCTAACTGGCTGCAGTGGCTGAGCTATTTGTTGTGGCCGCTGGCGGTCGTTTCCGTCCTGCTGGTATTCAGCTATTTGTTCAGCACCATCACCAACCTGATTGCCGCGCCGTTCTGCGGCCTGCTGGCCGAACATCTGGAGGGCAGCCTGACCGGCAAGCCGCTGCCGGACACCGGCATCTTCGGCATTGTGAAAGACCTGCCGCGCATCATGGCGCGTGAATGGCGCAAGCTGGCGTACTACCTGCCGCGTGCGCTGCTGTTGTTGATACTCTATTTCATTCCGGGGATTGGCCAAACGGTGGCGCCGGTATTGTGGTTTCTGTTCAGCGCCTGGATGCTGGCGATCCAGTATTGCGACTACCCGTTCGATAACCATAAGGTGAGCTTTGCCGATATGCGCCGTGCGCTGCGTCAGCATAAAACCGATAACCTGCAGTTTGGCGCAATGGTCAGCCTGTTCACCATGATCCCCATCCTTAATCTGGTGATCTTGCCGGTCGCGGTTTGCGGTGCCACAGCCATGTGGGTTGACCGTTATCGCACGCAATTCGTTCGTTCCTGAGCCGTTTCACTCCCCGCATTACGATTAATTCTTCGACAGGGCGCGCAATTTGCGCCCTTATCGTTGTGCTTAAAACTTATTTCCTAATAACATATCGATATACCAATTCTTTACTTCCCTGCCGGTACTGTTAGCGTATGCTTTCGATGTTCCCCACATTTTCATAGAGTTAAAGGACGGGCTATGAGCAAGATATATGAAGACAACTCATTAACGATCGGCCATACGCCGCTGGTTCGTCTGAACCGTATCGGCAACGGACGCATTTTGGCCAAGGTTGAATCACGCAACCCAAGCTTCAGCGTTAAATGCCGCATCGGTGCCAATATGATTTGGGACGCAGAAAAACGCGGCATCCTGGTCGCCGGCAAAGAACTGGTGGAACCGACCAGCGGCAACACCGGCATCGCTCTGGCCTTCGTCGCCGCCGCACGCGGCTATAAACTGACGCTGACCATGCCGGAAACCATGAGCATCGAACGCCGCAAGCTGCTTAAAGCGCTGGGCGCCAATCTGGTGCTGACCGAAGGCGCAAAAGGCATGAAAGGCGCCATCGCCAAGGCGGAAGAAATTGTCGCCACCGATCCGGATCGTTACCTCATATTGCAGCAGTTCAGCAACCCGGCTAACCCGGCCATTCACGAGAAAACCACCGGCCCGGAAATCTGGGAAGACACCGATGGCGAGGTCGACGTTTTCATCTCCGGCGTCGGTACCGGCGGTACGCTGACCGGCGTCAGCCGCTATATCAAAAACACCAAAGGCAAAGCGATTACCACCGTGGCGGTAGAACCTACCGATTCTCCGGTGATCACGCAGGCGTTGGCCGGTGAAGAAATCAAACCAGGCCCGCACAAGATTCAGGGCATCGGCGCCGGTTTTATCCCCGGTAACCTGGATCTCGATCTGGTGGACCGTGTAGAACAGATCACCAACGATGAAGCCATTAGCATGGCGCGCCGTCTGATGGACGAAGAAGGCATTTTGGCGGGTATTTCCTCCGGTGCGGCCGTGGCGGCGGCGGTGAAAATCGCAGAAGAAGCCGACTTCGCCGACAAAACCATCGTTGTGATTCTGCCCTCCTCCGGGGAACGCTATCTGAGCACCGCGCTGTTTGCCGATTTGTTCACCGAGCAAGAATTGCAACAGTAGTGCCACCTGTGCACAAATAGCTAAAAAAGCACCTTGCGGGGTGCTTTTTTGTGGACTGGATCAAAGTTTATAGCAGTTGAAGATTGATTTTACCCGCCAGCTTTAGTATTTAACGGTGCATTATTTCGATGCGCAAAATTAATCACCCTCCATCCCTTGTTTAAGCTGAATCGATTTACTCATTTGTCGCAGCGGCGTTAAACACGGCATAATGGAGAGCTGATTGAAACGACGGCAGAAGCCAAATTTTTTTGATCTGAAGGGCCAAATTCGTCGTTTTCTGTTGCATCAATGCTCGCCCCTGTACCATAGTCAGGCGCTAACCAGACAAGCTAAAGTCATACCCTTGGGCTAAACTTTAGCTCCACAACACACCAATAAGTTGGGGAAACATCAATGTTCCAGCAAGAAGTTACTATTACCGCTCCGAATGGTCTGCACACTCGCCCTGCCGCTCAGTTCGTTAAAGAAGCCAAAGGCTTCACATCTGACATCACCGTGACTTCCAACGGTAAAAGCGCCAGCGCCAAGAGCCTGTTCAAACTGCAAACTCTGGGGCTGACCCAAGGGACCGTAGTGACCATCTCTGCTGAAGGTGAAGACGACCAGAAAGCCGTTGAGCACTTGGTAAAACTGATGGCAGAGCTTGAGTAATCGGCCCGTCTTTTTAGTTAACACCAGTCAAGAGTAAGGTAGGGTTATGATTTCAGGCATTTTAGTATCACCGGGTATCGCTTTTGGTAAGGCTCTCCTACTGAAAGAAGATGAAATTGTCATCAACCGGAAGAAAATCTCTGCAGACCATGTAGAGCAGGAAGTCTCGCGTTTTCTGGCTGGCCGCGCCAAAGCGTCCGAACAGCTGGAAGCGATCAAGACCAAAGCTGGCGAAACCTTCGGCGAAGAAAAAGAAGCTATCTTCGAAGGCCACATCATGCTGCTGGAAGACGAAGAGCTTGAGCAGGAAATCATAGCCCTAATCAAAGACGATCTGGCTTCCGCCGACGCGGCAGCCTACACCATCATCGAAGGCCAGGCGAAAGCGCTGGAAGAGCTGGACGATGAATACCTGAAAGAACGTGCGGCCGACGTACGCGATATCGGTAAGCGCCTGCTGCAGAACATACTGGGCTTGGCTATCGTCGATCTGAGCTCCATCCAGGACGAAGTCATTCTGGTTGCTACCGATTTGACCCCGTCTGAGACCGCGCAGCTGAACCTGGACAAAGTGCTGGGCTTCATCACCGATCTCGGCGGCCGTACTTCGCATACCTCCATCATGGCGCGCTCCCTGGAACTGCCGGCAATCGTAGGCACCAGCGACGTAACCAAGCAGGTGAAGAACGACGATTACCTGATTCTGGACGCGGTTAACAATAAAATTTACGTTAACCCAACTGCTGACGTTATCGATCAGCTGAAAGCCGCACAGAACCAGTACGTTACCGAGAAAAACGATCTGGCCAAGCTGAAAGATCTGCCGGCGATTACGCTGGACGGTCATCAGGTTGAAGTCTGCGCCAACATCGGCACCGTGCGCGACGTCGCAGGTGCAGAGCGCAACGGCGCTGAAGGTGTCGGCCTGTATCGTACAGAATTCCTGTTCATGGACCGCGACTCGCTGCCAACCGAAGACGAGCAATTCCAGGCCTATAAAGCCGTTGCTGAAGCCGTCGGCGCACAGGCCGTGATCGTACGTACCATGGACATCGGCGGCGACAAAGACCTGCCGTACATGAACCTGCCGAAAGAAGAGAACCCGTTCCTCGGATGGCGCGCCATCCGCATCGCCATGGACCGCAGAGAAATCCTGCACGCCCAGCTGCGCGCCATTTTGCGTGCCTCCGCGTTCGGCAAACTGCGCATCATGTTCCCGATGATCATTTCCGTCGAAGAAGTGCGCGATCTGAAAGGCGAACTCGAGACGCTGAAAGCGCAGCTGCGTGAAGAAGGCAAGGCGTTTGACGAAACAATCGAAGTAGGCGTAATGGTGGAAACACCGGCTGCGGCGGTGATTGCTCACCATCTGGCGAAAGAAGTCGACTTCTTTAGTATTGGGACAAACGATCTAACCCAGTATACTCTGGCGGTAGATCGCGGCAACGAGCTGATTTCTCATCTCTATAACCCGATGTCCCCATCAGTGCTTGGCCTGATCAAACAGGTCATTGACGCATCTCACGCAGAAGGCAAGTGGACCGGCATGTGCGGTGAACTGGCTGGCGATGAGCGTGCTACACTGTTGTTATTGGGCATGGGGCTGGATGAGTTCAGCATGAGTGCGATTTCAATCCCGCGCATCAAGAAAATTATTCGTAATACGAATTTCGAAGATGTGAAGGCGTTGGCAGCGCAAGCCTTGGCACAGCCAACGGCGCAAGATCTGATGAATTGCGTGAATAAATTCATCGAAGAAAAAACGCTCTGCTAAACTTCCACGACACTGGAACGCCGCCCAATTTAATGCTTAGGAGAAGATCATGGGTTTGTTCGATAAACTGAAATCTCTGGTTTCTGATGACAAGAAAGACACGGGCACTATCGAGATCGTTGCTCCACTTTCTGGCGAAATCGTTAATATCGAAGATGTACCTGACGTAGTTTTCGCTGAAAAAATCGTTGGCGACGGTATTGCCATCAAACCGACAGGCAACAAAATGGTTGCCCCGGTCGACGGTACTATCGGTAAAATTTTCGAAACCAATCATGCTTTCTCTATCGAATCCGACAGCGGCATCGAGCTGTTTGTCCACTTCGGTATCGACACCGTTGAACTGAAAGGCGAAGGCTTCAAACGCATCGCCGAAGAAGGCCAGCGCGTCAAGAAAGGCGACGTGGTTATCGAGTTCAACCTGGCACTGCTGGAAGAGAAAGCCAAGTCTATCCTGACGCCGGTTGTTATCTCCAACATGGACGAGATCAAAGAACTGATCAAACTGTCCGGCACCGTGATCGTTGGTGAAACCCCGATCATCCGCATCAAGAAGTAATTGCGAATGTGCAAGACAAACGGCGCCCAGTGCGCCGTTTTTTTATCCCCTTCGTCTTTCAAACTGCAGCGTTGTTGGCCGCTCCTAGTTACGTAGCCCATCCTTGGGCCACGCCCCTATCGGGGCCGCAGCAAGCTGCAATTCAAAATCCTTTGGGTATACCGCTGGTAATAGACGTTATCGGCGCAGGCAGTTTGAACATGGACAGCGCACAGCCCTCGGAGCGTACACGCAGTACGTGACGAGGGTGAGCACTGCCCTAGTTCAAAATGGCAAGTAAGATAGTCTATTACCCCCAGCGCGGTATCCGGAGGGTAATGATTAGCCCCTCTTGATCGCCGTTACGCGCATCAACCTGACCACCATGCGCCAGCACCACCTTGCGGGTGATCGCCAACCCCAGCCCGTAACCCTTGCCCGACATTGCCGATTTCACCCGGACGAACGGATCAAAAATGCTGGAGAGCTTTGACTCTTCCACTCCCGGCCCCTGATCGCTCACTTCGATCTGAAACAGTTGGTCGATACGCGTCAGCACTACCGTCACCCGCTGCCCGTAGCTGGAGAAACGCAACGCGTTGCGCACGATGTTATCCACGGCGCGCCGCATCAGCTCGGCATTGCCCTTCACGGTGTACTCCACGTCCGAACTGGCCCGCAGCACAATCTCGACGCCAGGGACCTGCGCTTCGTAGCGCGCGTCGTTCACCACCGCATCCACCAGCCCGTAAAGATCGAAATACTCCTCGTCCGGCAGGTTATTGCTCTCGGCGCGCGACAGCGCCAGCAACTCGCCAATCATTTTATCCAGCCGCCCCGCTTCGTGCTGTATGCGCTGCAACGAGTTCTCGACGTTGCCGTCATTCTGCCGGGCCAGACCAATGGCTAGTTGCAACCGGGCAAGCGGTGAACGCAATTCATGCGAAACATCGTGCAGTAACTGCTCACGAGCGCTGACCAGCAGTTCCAGCCTTTCGGCCATGGTATCGAAATCGCGCGCCACTTCAGAAAGTTCATCGTGACGCCGGCGCATCGCCGGGAACAACCGCACGGACAAATCCCCCTGCGCTACGCGATCAAAACCGGCACTCAACTTGCGCATTGGCCGGGTCAGATTCCACGCCAGCACGGCGCTGAACAACAGCCCACCCAGCCCGCCTACCCACAGCATCGGCGCCGGAATATTGAAGAAATGCGAACGCTTGTTGGGGCGATATTGTTCGCGCAGAGTGCGCACGTCATAATTCAACAGGTAGCCGCTGTTGTCCCCCGTTTGCACCCATGCGGAGATATTTTCCGGCATGCGGCGAACCTCGAAAGGCCCCTCCGCAGGCGCAGGCGGATGCGCCATCGGGGTTACCGACAAAAAGCGACGGTCATCGTCCGACCAATCTTTCATCATGGTTTCCAGGGCAGGTACGCCGCCGCTGCGCAGCAAAGTGCCGGCCGTTGCCAACTGCAGATTGATCAGCCGCCGGGTCATGGCGTTTTCCGGTGGCTCATAGCGATCGCCGTACAGGGAAAAAGCGACCCACAGCGCCTGGGTCATAATGATAAACGTGAGCCAGAAACCCAGCAGGATTTTCCAGAATAGTCTTCCGCGCATGGGCATTACCTGATGCGATAGCCGATGCTGCGCACCGTTTCGATGCTGAGCGCATTGTCGGTCAGCGCGCCCAGCTTCTGGCGGATGTTGCTGATATGAACGTCAACGCTACGGTCATAGGCCTCACGCGGGCGCCCCAACCCTTTTTCTGACAGCTCGTCCTTGGACACCACGCGCTCCGGCGCGCGCAACAGCAGCTCCAGCAGATTGAACTCCGAAGCGGTCAGATCAAACGCCTTGCCGCGCCATTCGCTGCTGCGGGTGGACGGGTTAAGCGTCAGCTCACCGAAGCTGATGGCAATCTCGTCGTCCACCTCATCCGGGCGTTCGTCGAAGCGACGCAACACCGCACGCAGACGCGCCACCAGTTCACGCGGATAGCACGGCTTGGGCATGTAGTCGTCGGCGCCCATTTCCAGGCCGATGACCCGATCGATATTGTCGCCTTTGGCCGTCAGCATGATGATCGGCATACGGCTTTTTTTACGCACGTCGCGCAGCACATCAATGCCGCTCATGTCCGGCAGCATGATGTCGAGGATCATCGCGGTATACTCGCCCGAAAGCGCACCTTCCACCCCCGCCCTGCCGGTCAGCACGAGCGTGGCGTTAAACCCTTCGCCGGTCAGGTATTCGCTCAGCATGGTGCCAAGCTCCAGGTCATCATCGACCAATAAAATTTTCATGCCTTGCTCCTTCGCGGATTTTCGCCATTTTCACGCCTATTAGCCTGCTTCGCAGCCTGTTTTACTCAATCCTTACACATTCCTGAACGCCACTTAACCGCAGCCCGGCCAGCGGCGCGCTAAATTAGTGCAAATAGATTTTTGCCGCGCTTTTATGCCAGGGAACCACTTCGTCATGCCATCGTTTCAACGCTCAAAACGCTATCTGTTGCCCACTGTTATTGTGGCCGCTATCGCCTTATTTCTCTACTTCAGAGCGCAAGGCACCGCCGAAACGCCCCGTTATATCACTGCGGTAGCGCAAACGCGCGATCTGGAACAAACCGTGCTGGCCGATGGCACCATCGAAGCGCAAAAACAGGTCAGCGTCGGCGCGCAGGTCTCCGGCCAGATAAAAGCCCTGCGCGTAGCGCTGGGCGATAAGGTGCATAAAGGGCAACTGGTGGCCGAGATAGACGATTTAACCCAGCAGAACTCGCTGAGGGACGCGGAAGCGGCGTTGAAGAACGTACAGGCGCAGCGCACCTCCAAACTGGCGGCGCTGCGCAACAATCAGCTTGCCTATCAACGCCAGCAGATCATAGTGGCGCGCGGCGTCGGCGTGCAGGCGGATTTTGACAGTGCCAGAGCCACGCTGGATGCCACCCGCGCCGATATCAGCGCGCTGGACGCACAAATCGTGCAAGCGCAGATCGCGGTGAATACCGCGCAGGTCAACCTCGGCTATACCAAAATCACTTCACCGATAGACGGCACCATAGTCGCGCTGCCGGTTGAAGAAGGGCAGACGGTGAATGCGGTGCAAAGCGCCCCGACTCTCGTCAAAGTCGCCCGGTTGGACACCATGACCATTGAGGCGCAGATTTCCGAAGCCGACGTGGTAAAGGTGAAAACCGGCATGCCGGTCTATTTCACCATTCTCGGCGAACCGGGCAAGCACTACCGCGCCACCTTGCGGGCGATAGAGCCGGCGCCCGACTCGATCAATGATGAGACCACCACCTCCAGCTCCAGCAGCTCCAGTTCCAGCAGTTCTTCCACCTCCAGCACCGCGATTTACTACAACGGCCTGTTCGACGTGGCAAACCCGGACGGCGCGCTGCGCATCTCCATGACCGCGCAGGTGTATATCGTGCTGGCCAAGGCGAAAGGCGCGGTCGTGATCCCCGCCACCGCGCTGCAGGGCGACTGGGTACAAGTGGTGGACGAACAGGGCAATATCGCCCGCCGCCCGGTGAAGGTCGGCATCAATAATAACGTCGACGCGCAGATCATCAGCGGCGTGCTGGCCGGCGAAAAAGTCATTGTCAGCCAGGTCAACGCGGCGACGCAAAGCGGCACGCGGCGCATGGGTCCGCCGCCGATGGGGATGTAACGATGAACCATCCCCCTCTTTTGCAACTGCGCGGCATCAGCCGTCATTTTCAGACCGGCGAACAAAGCGTGACGGTGCTGGACAATATCAATCTCACCATCGGCCAGGGCGAAATGGTGGCGATCGTCGGCGCTTCCGGCTCCGGCAAATCGACGCTGATGAACATTCTTGGTTGCCTGGATCGCCCCAGCGAAGGGGATTATCAGGTCGCCGGGCGCAGCACCGGGCAGTTGGATCGCGATAATCTGGCCGAACTGCGCCGTGAGCATTTCGGTTTTATCTTCCAACGCTATCACCTGCTGGCGGAACTCACTGCGCAAGACAACGTCGAGGTGCCGGCGGTCTACGCCGGGCATCAGCGCACCGCACGCCGCCAGCGTGCCGCCGATCTGTTGCAGCGGCTCGGGCTGGCGGACCGTCTGAACTACCGACCCAGTCAGCTCTCCGGCGGCCAGCAGCAACGCGTCAGCATCGCACGCGCGTTGATGAACGGCGGTGAAGTGATCCTGGCGGACGAACCGACCGGCGCGCTGGACAGCCACAGCGGACAAGAAGTGCTGAACATTCTGAAAGACCTGCATGCACGCGGTCATACGGTGGTGATCGTCACCCATGACATGCAGATCGCCGAACATGCCCAGCGCATTATTGAGCTGCGCGACGGCGAAGTTGTCGCCGATCGGCAAAAAACCGTCGAGACCAAGGCACTGCTGCCGAAGGTGCCGGAAAGTGCCGGCAGCCGCTGGCAATCGCAGCGCGACCGCTTTTACGAAGCCTTCAAAATGGCGTTGCTGGCGATGGCGTCACAGCGTCTGCGCACCCTATTGACCATGCTCGGCATTATCATCGGCATCGCTTCGGTGGTGTCGGTGGTGGCGCTGGGCAAAGGTTCGCAGCAGCAGGTGCTGGCGAACATCAGCGCCATGGGCACCAGCACACTGGAAATCTACCCGGGCAAGGATTTCGGCGATATGCGCTCTGCGGCGATCCAAACGTTGCGCTCCACCGACGCCGACGCGCTGGCGCAGCAGGGATACGTCCATAGCGTGACGCCGACCCTCTCAAGCAGCACCACCTTTCGCTATGGCAATCAGTCGGTCAGCGGTACGGTCAATGGCGTTGGCGAGCAATATTTTCTGGTACGCGGCTACAGCATCGACAGCGGCATGGCGTTTAACCGCCATAGCGTCGACAACCTGATGCAGGAAGCGGTGATCGACGAGAATACCCGCAATAAGCTGTTCCCCAACGGCGCCAATCCGCTCGGCGAAGTGATCCTGCTCGGTTCGCTGCCGTGCCGGATTATCGGCGTCGCCGCAAAAAAGCAGAGCGGCTTCGGCAGCGATGAAAACCTGAACGTCTGGCTCCCCTACACCACCGTCATGAAACGCATGCTGGGCCAGAGTTACCTGAAGAGCATTACCGTACGGGTCAACGACGATGTCGATCTCGGCAGCGCCGAGGACGGCGTCACCCGTTTGCTGAGCCAGCGCCACGGCACCAAGGATTTCTTCGTCATGAACACCGACAGCATCCGCCAAACCATTGAGAAGACCACAGCCACCCTGACGCTACTGGTATCGATGATCGCGTTGATCTCGCTGGTGGTGGGCGGTATTGGGGTGATGAATATCATGCTGGTGTCGGTCACCGAGCGCACGCGTGAAATTGGCGTGCGCATGGCGGTAGGCGCCCGCGCCGGGGACATCATGCAGCAGTTTTTGATCGAGGCCGTGCTGGTGTGCTTGCTGGGCGGTGCATTGGGGGTGGCGTTATCACTGGGGATCGGCGTGTTGTTCAGCCAATTCAGCAGCAACTTCACCATGATCTATTCCGGGGCCTCGATCGTCGCCGCGTTTGTCTGTTCGACGCTGATCGGGATCATTTTCGGCTTTTTCCCGGCGAAACGCGCCGCCGGGATGGATCCGATACATGCATTGGAAAGGGAATAGCGTTCAGTCAAAAACGCCGGTGGAGAGATAACGATCGCCGCGATCGCAGATAATCGCCACAATCACGCTCCCCGGGTTCGCCGCAGCAATGCGCAACGCACCGGCCACCGCACCGCCGGAGCTGACGCCACAGAAAATGCCTTCGCGCTGAGCCAACTGGCGCATGGTCTGCTCGGCGTCGGTTTGCTGGATATCCAGTACCTGATCCACCAGCTCCGGGCGGAATATGCCCGGCAGATAGGCCGGTGACCAACGGCGGATGCCGGGGATGCTGCTGCCTTCCGCCGGCTGCAGGCCAATGATTTGCACCTGCGGATTTTGGCTTTTGAGGTAACCGCCTACGCCGGTAATGGTGCCGGTGGTGCCCATGCTGGAGACGAAATGCGTAATGCGCTGGTGGGTCTGTTGCCAGATTTCCGGGCCGGTGGTGGTAAAGTGGGCGTAAGGATTATCCAGATTATTGAATTGATCCAGCACCTTGCCCTGCCCTTCGCGCTGCATTTCCAGCGCCAGATCGCGCGCGCCTTCCATCCCCAGTTCACGGCTGACCAAAATCAGTTCGGCGCCATAGGCGCGCATCGCCGCCTGGCGTTCCTGGCTCATGTTTTCCGGCATCAGCAGCTTAAGAGAATAGCCTTTCAGCGCCGCGATCATGGCCAGCGCAATGCCGGTGTTGCCGCTGGTGGCTTCGATCAGCTTGTCGCCGGGTTTTATTTCGCCGCGCAGCTCCGCCTGCTGAATCATCGCCAGCGCGGCGCGATCCTTTACCGATCCCGCCGGGTTGTTGCCTTCCAGCTTGAGCCAGACTTCGCTGCCCAGTCCTGCGGCCAGACGTTGTACCTTTACCAGCGGGGTATTGCCGATGCATTGTTCGAGCGTTGTCACGATCTTTGCCTGTGTGTTGAAGTGCGTAATGTAAAAAGGCAACCCTGGGGTTGCCTTTAAAATAATATTGGCCGCTAAAAACTATCAGGCGCTTTTGGCTAACGCAACAGGTTGCAGCAGTTGATCGCCGGCGTACAGACGCGCATTCAGGCTGCCAACGTAGTAACGGCCGCCGCGTACCGGGGGTTGGTTGCCCTCCGGCAGCACCACGCTGATGGGTTCCTGATGCCAGCCGATCGGTTGTACGATCAACTGCCAGAAGTGGCCGCGCGGGCTGGCTTCCAGCACCTGCACAGGTAGCGGGCAGCGCTCGCTGCTCTCGGTGGCCACTTCCATTTCCCACGGACGCAGGAACAGATCTACGCTGCCCTGATGCATCGGCTGGAACGACAGCGGCCACTGGTGCGCGCCGACAAACAGCTGCGAGCCGCGGATTTCGCCGCTCAGGCGGTTCACTTCGCCCATAAACTCCAGCACGAAACGGCTGGCCGGCTCACGCATGATTTCGTTCGGTGAGCCCACCTGTTCAATATTGCCCTGGCTCATCACCACGATGCGGTCGGCCACTTCCATCGCCTCTTCCTGATCGTGGGTCACGAACACGCTGGTGAATTTCAGCTCTTCGTGCAACTGACGCAGCCAGCGGCGCAGTTCTTTGCGCACCTGCGCATCCAGCGCGCCGAAGGGTTCGTCCAGCAGCAGGATTTGCGGCTCTACCGCCAGCGCACGCGCCAACGCCACACGCTGCTTCTGGCCGCCGGAAAGCTGCGACGGGTAACGGTTGGCCAAATGACCGAGCTGCACCATTTCCAGCAGTTGGGTCACTTTCTGTTTAATCGCCGCAGCGTTCGGGCGCTCACGGCGCGGCAGCACACTCAGGCCAAAAGCGATATTGTCGAACACCGTCATATGGCGGAACAGCGCGTAATGCTGGAACACGAAGCCTACGCGGCGATCGCGTGCGTGCACATGGCTGACGTCGGTGCCGTGGAAGCCCAGCCTGCCGCCGCTCTGGCTTTCCAGCCCGGCGATAATGCGCAGCAGCGTAGTTTTACCGGAACCGGACGGCCCCAGCAGCGCTACCATCTCACCGGAGGCAATATCGAGCGAGATATCGTTCAATACCTTGGTACGACCGAAAAATTTATTGATGCCGCTAATCTCAATGCTCATGATTTTCCTCCCGCTCGAGGCGCGCATTTTGGCGTTCCAGACGCCATTGCAGGCCACTCTTCAAAAATAAGGTAATGATCGCCATCAGGGTCAACAGCCCGGCGGCGGTAAAGGAGCCGACGGTGTTGTAATCCTGTTGCAGCAACTCCACCTGCAGCGGCAGGCTGAAGGTTTCGCCGCGAATAGAACCGGACACCACAGAGACGGCACCGAACTCGCCGATGGCGCGCGCGTTGGTCAGCACCACGCCGTACAACAACGCCCAGCGGATGTTAGGCAGCGTGACGCGGCGGAACATCTGCCAACCGGACGCCCCCAGCAAAATGGCGGCCTCGTCTTCCTGGCTGCCCTGGCTGAGCATCATCGGCACCAGCTCACGCACCACGAACGGACAGGTCACGAAAATGGTCACCAGCACCATGCCCGGCCAGGAGAACATCACCTGGATATTGTGCGCATCCAGCCAACCGCCCAGCAGGCCATTGCTGCCGTAAAACAGCAGATAAATCAGCCCCGCCACCACCGGTGAAACGGCGAACGGAATGTCGACCAACGTCAGCAGCAACTGACGACCCGGGAAGGTGAAACGCGTCACCAGCCACGCCAGCAGCGTGCCGAAAATCAGGTTGAACGGCACGGTGATCAACGCTATCAACACCGTCAGCCAGATGGCGTGCAGCATGTCGCGATCGACCAGGTTACTCCACATCGCACCAACGCCTTTGGAAAAGGCTTCGGCGAAAATCGAAATTATCGGTACCACCAGCAGCAGCACCGAGAACAGCACGCCGATGCCGATCAGCGTCCATTTACCCCAATTGACGCGCGGGCGTTCGACGCCATTGAACTCAGAGATATCCGCCATCAGTGCCCCCCGATGCGTCGGCCGAAGCGGCTCTGCAGTACGTTAATGCTAAACAGCAGCAGCAGCGACGCCGCCAGGATCACCGAAGCAATCGCGCTGGCCGCCGGATAGTCGAACTCCTGCAAGCGTACAAAAATCATCAGAGACGTCACCTCGGTCTTCCAGGCGATATTGCCGGCGATAAAAATCACTGCGCCAAACTCACCCAGGCTACGGGTAAAGGAAATCGCCGTGCCGGCCAGCAGCGCCGGTGCAAGCTCAGGGATCACCACACGGCGGAAACTCTGCCAGCGGGTTGCGCCCAGGGTTTCGGCCGCTTCTTCATATTCCGGCCCTAACTCTTCCAGCACCGGTTGAACGGTGCGCACCACGAACGGCAGGCTGGTAAACGCCATCGCCACCGCGATCCCAAGCCAGGTGAAGGTCACCTTGATGTCGAAATGCGCCAGCCATTGGCCATACCAGCCGGTGGTGGAAAACAACCCGGCCAGTGTCAGGCCGGCCACCGCCGTCGGCAACGCGAACGGCAGATCGATCAGGCCGTCCAACAGCGTGCGGCCAGGAAAACGGTAGCGGGTCAGGATCCAGGCCATCAGCATGCCGAACACCGCGTTAAACAGGCTGGCAACGCCCGCCGACAGCAGCGTCACCTTATAGGCCGCCACCACCTGCGGATTGGAAATCACTTCCCAGTATTGAGCCAGGCTCATCTGCGCCAATTGCATCACCAGCGCGCTGAGCGGCAGCAGCAAAATCAGGCAGGTGTAAAACAGGCTGCTCCCCAGACTAAGGCCGAATCCGGGCAGAACCCGTTTACTGGACAACGACAACATTACTTATGTCCTGCTGCTAACAGTTGATCCAACTCGCCGCCGGTGGAGAAATGCGTTTTCATCACTTGCGGCCAGCCGCCAAATTGATCTTCCACCCGGAACAGCTTGGTGTCCGGGAACTGGCCCTTAGCCGCTTCCATCGCCTTTTTGTCGTAAACGCGATAGTAGTAGCTGGTGATCACCTGTTGGGCCGCCGGGCTGTAGAGATAATTGAGGTAGTCTTTGGCTGCCTGTTCGGTGCCGTTTTTCTCGACGTTTTTGTCTACCCAGGCCACCGGGAACTCCGCCAGAATATCGACCGGCGGCACGATGACCTGGTATTTGTCTTCACCGTACTGTTTGCGGATGTTGTTCACTTCCGATTCAAAGCTGATCAGCACGTCGCCCAGGCCTCGTTCCACAAAGGTGGTGGTCGCGCCGCGCCCGCCGGTGTCAAACACCAACACGTTTTTCAGGAAACGGGTCATGAAGGCACGGGTTTTGGCCTGATCGTTGCCGTCGGCCTGGCTGGCGGCGCCCCAGGCGGCCAAATAGGTGTAACGGCCGTTGCCGGAGGTTTTCGGGTTCGGGAACACCAGTTTCACGTCGTCACGGACCAGATCGTTCCAGTCGTGGATACCCTTCGGGTTATCCTTGCGCACCAGGAAAGCCATGGTGGAATAGAAGGGTGAACTGTTGTTCGGTAAACGGGCTTGCCAGTCGGCCGGGATCAGTTGGCCGCGGTCATGCAGGATCTGCACGTCGGTCACCTGGTTGTAAGTCACCACGTCGGCACGCAACCCCTGCAGGATCGCCAACGCCTGCTTGGAAGAACCGGCGTGGGACTGCTTGATGGTCAGCTTGTCGCCCGGGTGCTGCTGGTTCCACTGCTGTTCAAAACCAGGATTCAGCGCGGTAAACAATTCACGGGAAACGTCATAGGAGCTGTTCAGCAATTCAGTTGCCGAGACGGTGCCGCTGGCTAACAGAGCCGCAGCCAACCATCCTTTCAGCACGATATTTTTAACCCGGGTTTGTTTCATTCTGCACCTTAGCTAACTGAGTCAATCCGTCGGGCTTTCGCCCTGATGTTGACCAGTGTATTTATAACTAGGTGCGGAGCTGTAACGCTTTTATATACCGTTTAGTGATTTTCAAGCATCAAACGCTATAAGGCAGGAGCGGAGCGGTTTCGCTGGGGCGGGAAAGCGTACCGGGGCGACATGGCCGACCCCGGTGGATGCATCAAAGCGACATCAGGCGCGTCAACGAAGGAGCAAAGTAATAACTGCCGGTCACCGGACGGCTAAAACGCAGCATGGCATCGCGTTTGCCGTCCAGATCGCCAAACATGCTCAGCAGCTGTTTTTCGATATTATGCAGACGCGCACAGTAGGCGATAAAATAGAGCCCGTGCTTGCCGCTGGCGGTGCCGTAAGGCAGGCTCTGGCGCAGAATTTTCAGGCCCTTGCCGTCTTCTTTCAGATCAACCCGGCTGACGTGCGACGTCTCTGGCCGCTGATCCGACGGCAGCTCTTCGCTGTCGTGCTTGGTGCGGCCGATAATCTGCTCTTGCTGCTCGGTGGTAAAGCGCTGCCATTGACGCAGATTGTGTTCGTAACGCTGTACCAACACATAGCTGCCGCCCGCGTCTTCTTCGCCTTCCGCGATCACCGCCACTTCCGGGCGTTGGTTGCCCTGCGGGTTTTCGGTGCCGTCGATAAAGCCGCTCAGATCGCGCTCCTCCACCCAACGGAAGCCGTGGGTCTCCTCTTCAATCTTGATGGCGTTGCCGAACGCCGCCAGCGCCGCCTGCGCCAGCGAGAAGTTAACGTCATGACGCAGGGATTGGATATGGATCAACAGATCGCGTTGGGTGGCCGGCGCCAGTCCTTTACCCAGTGGGGTAAACGGCTTCAGCTCATTTGCCCCCTGGCCGCTGGACAGATCGTGCCAGACGTCGTAACCAAAGGCGATGACCGCCCCCAGGCGCGCATCAGGGAACTGTTGCTGCAGCTCGGTAAGCGTCTGGCAAAAATGCTTGCAGCCCTGACGCAAATCAGCGAATTCGCCCTGTACGGTAGCTTCCATAAAAATGGCGAAACGGCAGTGCTCCAGCAAAATGCCGCTCTGAACCTGTGTCATGTCGTTATCCTCAATAGCAAAATAGGGTAACAGGCCGCTGTTTACACTTGGATTTCCTGTTACAAACGCGCGGTATAATAACGCATGCGTGCCAGATTGCCTTAGCGCAACGCAAAGAAAACAGGGTTAATCACGAGCGCTCCAGGCAGAGCGCCCGAAAGCGGCTTACTGCGGTTTGGCGTGCCAGATAATCTTGCTGACCGTCCAGCTTTTCAGCGTGTCGTCCGGCGGAATGATGTCCTGCGGGCCCGCCCACTTGCCGCTGAAGATATAGGTGACGTATTTGCTCTGCTCCGCCACGCACTCTACCTTGCCGGCATCGTCGCCATCGGCCGGTTTGCAAGCGCCAAACGCCTTGCTGTACATGTCGCTGAACGGTGTGCCAAGCTTGTTGCCCCACTCGGTCGCCACTTTGTTGTCCATCACGTCCACACGCTGCACGTGGCCCTTCGGTTCACCGGTGATCACCAGTTTCACGTCATTGCCGTCCATTGCCTGGTAGTAAGAAACGATCTGGCCCTTGTTGGTCGCCATGCCGCCGCGCAGACGGTAATCGCCGTTCAGCCCGTCGTTGATCGCGCTTTCCGACATCGGCGTGCCGGCGTTGAGATCGCCAACGCCCTTGGCGCTGACCTCAAGGCTGCTGCCGAACCAGTTAAACGGCGACAGGCTCGACCAGGAGAAGTTGGACATCGTCGAACAGCCGGTCAGTAACAGCGGGAGCCCTAACAGCAGTGGGCGAATATTCATTTATAGCTCCTTAACATCAAAGGCATGGGTCAGTCAGGCTGCGTGCCAGCCTCTCACAACTGCCCGCGCTACGCCATCGGTTGCGAGATTGGAGTGCGGAAAATGAGAAAAGTGCCGCACCGCGCGGCAATTAAGCCGCCTCTTCCTGTGGCGTGAAGCAAGCCTTCAGCCGCGCGTTCCACAGCAGGTAGGCCAGCGCCAAAGCATCGAGCAACGCTAAAACGCTATCCAGCGCCGGCAGATTGCTGTCCTGCTGCCACAGGTTGAGCAGGGAGCCGCCCAACGCCGCCAGCACCGAGGCGCTGAGTACCCAACGCCAGGCCCGCCACAACCGTGGCCACAAATGCCGACGCGGGCCAATCAAAAAAGCCAGCGCGGCCGGCAACCCCAGCAGGATGCCATACCAGAACCTTTGGGTATCCGGGTAAAACAGTTGCAACAGTCCTCCCCCCTGTTGCTGCGAGACGCCGGCCATCACAAACAGGATCCAGGTGCGGGCCTGCAAAACCAGTACGCCCCAAAACCACAGCGGCAGGCGCAGCACGCCATGATGATCATAATCGTCGGGGGAAAATCGGTGTGGATGCGGCTTCAAGGTCGGTTCCTTGCCTGTTTTATCATTACTCCTACAAATGGGAGCCCTAATGATGGTTTTCAATACACCCGCTTAAGAAGCTCTTAAGATCTTTATGTTTTACTTACTTCATCAACACAGCAGTCCTGATTGGCAGGGCTTTGATTCTCGATTGAGATAAGGAAGCTTCACATGAAAAAATATACCCTGGCCGCTTTGATCGCGCTGTGCAGCGCACCGGTTCTGGCACAACAAGGCGGATTCCTTGACCCTTCCGCTCCGCAGACGCAAACCGCTCCGCAGGGCGGCTTCTCCGGCCCCAGCGCCGCACTGACCACTGTGGATAAGGTGAAGTCGATGAGCGACGACACCTGGGTCATGCTGCAAGGCAACATTGAGCAGCGCGTCGGCGACGATACCTATACCTTCCGCGACGCCAGCGGCACCTTGACGGTGGAGATCGACAGAAAACGCTGGAACGGCCAGACCATTACCCCGAAAGATAAAGTGCAGTTGGAAGGGAAAGTGGATAAAGACTGGAGCAGCGTGGAAGTCGATGTGAAAAACATCAAAAAGCTGCCGTAACGCTCACTGACGGGCGGTGAAGGTTCACCGCCTTATTGACTCAATATTCCTGGTCTTCGATCAGCCGCTTGCCCAGGCTGGTGATGCTCTGGATCTCGTAACCGAGTTTTTCGTACATCTCGATCACCGTATCGTTGTCTTCGCGCACCATCAGTTGGATCTTCGGGCAACCGCGCGCGACCAACTTTTTCTCCAGACGGCTAATCAACGCATTGGCGATGCCGCGCCCACGATAATCCGGGTGCACGCCCAGGTAATACGCCGAACCACGGTGGCCATCGTAGCCCCCCATCACCGAACCGACCACTTCACCGCCCACTTCCGCGACCAGAAACAGGTCCGGATCGTGATTCAGTTTGCGCTCGATATCCATCTCAGGATCGTTCCACGGCCGCAACAGATCGCAGCGCTCCCACAGGGTAATGACTTCTTCAAAGTCGTCTTGTCGAAATACGCGAATTTCCATCGATGTTCGCCGCTGTTAATTAAAGTGTTTATCTGATTATCGCGGGATTATTCACTTAAGCAATATCAAACTGCGATTTCCCACGCCAAACAGGCAGAAAACTGCGGTAACTCGCGTAATAAATGGACATAGTTAACCGTTCGATTAATGATTATCAATACGATATAACATCGCAAAATAGAATTTTTCGATGGAGCGTCGCGTTATGAAAAAACAGGTTAAACAATTCCTCAATTTTAAACCGCTCTCCGCCTCCTCCACGCGACGTCAGTTACTGCTCTCCGGCCTGGCGCTGGCGCTGCTCGGCTGCAAAAGTCAACCAGCCAAAGCGGAGTCCGGCGGCATGCTGCGCAATCAACACGCCAAACCGGCAGCGAAACCGACCGGCAGCAAACGGCTGGTGATGATCGATCCCGGCCATGGCGGCATCGATTCCGGCGCGATCGGCAGCGAAGGTTCGCAAGAGAAACACGTGGTGCTGGAGATCGCCAACCACGTACGCCGCATTCTGCATGAGCACGATCACGTCGAAGCCCGGCTGACGCGGGAAGAAGACGAATTTATCCCGCTGTTCCAGCGGGTTGAAATTGCCCACCAGCATCAAGCCGACCTGTTTATTTCGATTCACGCCGACGGGTTTACCAGCCCCGACGCCTCGGGTGCATCGGTCTTCGCCCTGTCCAACCGCGGCGCCAGCAGCGCCATGGCTCGTTATCTCTCCAACCGCGAGAACGCCGCCGATGACGTGGCCGGCGGCAAATATAAAAATCAGGATAACTACCTGCAACAGGTACTGTTCGATCTGGTGCAGACCGATACCATCAACAATAGCCTGACGCTCGGTCGCCACGTGCTTGGCCAGATCCGCCCGGTGCATCACCTGCACAGCGACAGCACCGAGCAGGCGGCGTTTGCGGTGCTCAAATCCCCGTCCATTCCTTCGGTGCTGGTGGAAACCTCATTCATCACCAACCCGGAGGAAGAACGCCTGCTCGGCACTACCGCGTTTCGCGAGAAAATCGCCCGCGCCATCGCCGACGGCGTGATCAGTTTCTTCAGCTACTACGACGCGCACCAACGAAAAACCGGCTGATAAGCGGCAGCGAATGCGGGTATACTTTGCGCCTTGTTCCGTCAGACGCGTGAATTATCCGTATGAGCTTACCGACCATCGCAGAAGTAAAATCCTTCCTGCTGTCGCTGCAGGACAGTATCTGCACGCAACTGGCACAGGCAGACGGCGGCGCCGTTTTCAACGAGGACCGCTGGACGCGTGAAGAAGGCGGCGGTGGCCGCAGCCGCGTGTTGACCGGCGGTGCGGTGTTTGAACAGGCGGGGGTAAACTTCTCGCACGTCTCCGGTGCCACCCTGCCCGCTTCCGCTACCGCACACCGCCCCGAGCTCGCCGGGCGCAGCTTCCAGGCGATGGGCGTGTCACTGGTGATCCACCCGCACAGCCCTTATATCCCCACCAGCCACGCCAACGTGCGTTTTTTCATTGCGGAAAAACCGGGCGAAGAGCCGGTGTGGTGGTTTGGCGGCGGCTTTGATCTGACGCCGTTCTACGGTTTCGAAGAAGACGCCGTCCACTGGCACCGTACCGCCGATCGGCTCTGTGCGCCCTTCGGTGACGAGGTCTACCCCAAATACAAAAAGTGGTGCGACGACTACTTCTTTATCAAGCACCGCAACGAAGCGCGCGGCATCGGTGGCCTGTTTTTTGACGATCTCAACACCCCGGACTTTGACAGCTGCTTCGCTTTCACCCGCGCGGTGGGCGAAGGTTTCCTCGAGGCCTACCTGCCGATCGTGGAAAAACGCAAAGCGCTGAGCTGGGGCGACAACGAACGTCAGTTCCAGCTCTATCGCCGCGGCCGCTATGTCGAATTCAATCTGGTGTGGGATCGGGGCACGCTGTTCGGCCTGCAAACCGGTGGCCGCACTGAATCCATCTTGATGTCGATGCCACCGCTGGTGCGCTGGGAATATAACTATCAACCGGCGGAAGGCAGCCCGGAAGCGGCGTTGTACCGTGATTTTCTGCCGGTGCGCGACTGGCTGAAGGAGCCTGAGTAATGCAGATTTGGGTCGATGCGGACGCCTGTCCGAACGTGATCAAAGAAGTGCTGTTCCGCGCCGCCGAGCGCACCGCCATGTCGGTGACGCTGGTGGCCAACCAACCGCTGAGAACGCCGCCGTCAAAACACATCCACACCCTGCAGGTGGCGGCCGGTTTTGACGTGGCGGATAACGAAATCGTCCGCCGCTGCGAAAAAGGCGATCTGGTGATCACCGCCGATATTCCGCTGGCGGCCGAAGTGATAGAAAAAGGCGCAGTGGCGTTGAACCCGCGCGGTGAACGCTATACGCCGGATACCATCCGCGAACGCCTGAACATGCGTGATTTTATGGATACCCTGCGCTCCAGCGGCATCCAGACAGGTGGCCCGAATACCCTGAACCAACGCGACCGTCAGCAGTTCGCCAACGAGCTGGACAAGTGGCTGCAACAGGCGAAACGGGCGCAGTAACTGCGCCGCTTTCCCTTGGCACGCCGTCATTTTACCGACGGCGTGATCCACAGGTAATCCGCCATCTGGCCATCAACCTGCGCACCCTGCTCCGCCAACATCAACACCGTCGGCTGCGCGCCCGGTTGCAGATCCTGCACATGCAGCGGCACACCCACCCATTTTGAGGCGTGATAACCACCGGCAATCAACAACGCCGGCGTTGGGGCAGCCAGCAGGCGCTCGGCCATGCGCCGATCGCGCTGCTGCTGGATTGCCAACATCGCGTGCAGCTGTTGGGGTTCGATTTTTCCGCCGTGCGAAGTGCGAATAGTGTCTTCCAGCGCCTTCTGTACTGCCGGGCGTACCGACAATTGCCCCTTCGGAAACACAGGCTGCCGGTAAAACGCCATGATTTCATCGCGATCCAGATTGGCTGACCAAAGCGGATATGGCGCCCGCATCGCCGCCATCACCACTTCGCCATACAGCGACCATTTCCAGCCTTTCTGCCAGTCAATCAACTGCGCCACGCGCTCATCACGCATGGCAGGATTGCCCTGCAGTGCCTGCTTGCTCTTGTCCACTTTGGCCTGCTGGTTCGGGGTAAGCATCTCCATCAGTACGCTGCCCTGCGGCCGCTGCTGCACCAGGTTTTGCACCAACCACAGTTCAATCCGATGATGGTAGGGGTTGTCGTGCTTTTCCCCGACCATCACCCTTGGTTGGGCGGCCAGGCGGACAAGAAGCTGGTCAGGCGACAAGGTTTCGCCGCTGCGTAAATCGGTAATTTTCCCCAGGCCGTCAAGGGTGTTTTTCGGTACGGACACCGGGGTCTGGCTGCAAGCGCCCAGTGCCAGCGCGGCCAGTAAAATCAGAATTCTCATGCTGCCCCCTGCAATAAAAAGTGCAAGCATTATAGATAATAATTATCATTTGCATATGTGTATCCCCCCGCCCTGAGACAGCGCCAACTATTTTTTAGTTTATGACGCCCGCTCTTACATTGATTTCATAAAGTATTACGGGTATAACCAATAGCCATTTAGCTGCTTAGACGTCTATACGGATGGAATACCATGCACTCACCTGAACCCGCCGAAGGGCACTTCAAACGCACCATGAAAGCCCGGCATCTGGTGATGCTGTCGCTGGGCGGCGTGATCGGCACCGGGTTGTTCTTCAACACCGGCTATATCATTTCTACTACCGGCGCTCTCGGGACTCTGCTGGCCTATCTGATTGGCGCATTGGTGGTTTATCTGGTGATGCTGTGCCTGGGTGAACTGGCCGTCGCGATGCCGGAAACCGGTGCCTTCCACGTCTACGCCTCACGTTATCTTGGCCCGGCTACCGGCTATACCGTCGCCTGGCTGTATTGGCTGACCTGGACGGTGGCGCTGGGCTCCAGCCTGACCGCCGCCGGTTTTTGCATGCAGTATTGGTTCCCGCAGTCGCCGGTGTGGCTGTGGTGCTTAATCTTCTGCGCGGCGATTTTCCTGCTCAACGTCATCACTACCCGCTTCTTTGCCGAAAGCGAATTCTGGTTCTCGCTGATCAAGGTCGTCACCATTCTGGCCTTTATCATCCTGGGCGGCGCCGCGATGTTCGGCCTGCTGCCGATGAAAGACGGCACGCCAGCCCCCTTCCTGCATAACCTGACCGCCTCCGGCTGGCTGCCGAACGGAACGCTGCCGATCCTGATGACCATGGTGGCGGTGAACTTCGCTTTCTCCGGTACCGAACTTATCGGCATTGCGGCCGGCGAAACCGAGAATCCGGAAAAGGTGGTGCCCTGGGCGATACGCACCACGGTGATCCGCCTGATGCTGTTCTTTATCGGCACGGTATTTATTCTGGCGGCGCTGATCCCGATGGATCAAGCCGGTATTGTGAAAAGCCCGTTCGTGCTGGTGTTTGAACGCATTGGCATACCTTATGCCGCCGATATATTTAACTTCGTGATCCTGACCGCCATCTTGTCGGCCGCCAATTCCGGTCTGTACGCCTCGGGCCGCATGTTGTGGTCATTGGCCAACCAGCGCACCCTGCCGGCTTATTTTTCCCGCGTCAATAAACGCGGCATCCCGATCAATGCATTGACCTTCAGCATGCTCGGCGGCGTGCTGGCGCTTCTGACCAGCGTTATCGCACCGGACACGGTGTTTGTCGCCCTGTCGGCCATTTCCGGCTTTGCTGTGGTGGCGGTCTGGCTGAGCATCTGCGCGGCGCATTACGCCTTCCGCCGCCATTATCTGCGCAGCGGTCAGCCGATCGAGGGCCTGAAATACCGTGCGCCGGGTTACCCCTTGACGCCGATCCTCGGCTTCGTCCTGTGCCTGCTGGCCTGCGTAGGACTGGCTTTCGATCCGGCGCAGCGCATCGCGCTTTATTGCGGGTTGCCGTTTGTCGCACTGTGCTACTTCGCCTATTATCTGACCCGCCGCGCCGGGCAAAAATCTTCGTTGGGAGAGAATCATGTCAGTTAACAATACCGTCGCCGCCTTATTGGCCGCTAACCGCACGCTGATTTTAGACGGCGCGCTGGCCACCGAACTGGAGGCGCGCGGCTGCGATCTCAGCGATCCGCTGTGGTCGGCAAAAGTGCTGATTGAAAACCCCGAGCTGATTTATCAGGTTCACCTCGACTATTTCAACGCCGGGGCGCAATGCGCCATCACCGCCAGTTACCAGGCGACGCCGCTGGGCTTCCTGCGCCGCGGTCTGAACCAGCAGCAATCGCTGGCGCTGATCGCCAAAAGCGTACAACTGGCGCAACAGGCACGCAGCGACTATCTGGCGCAACATCCGCAGGCCGCACCGCTGTTGATCGCAGGTTCTGTGGGGCCGTATGGTGCCTACCTCGCCGACGGTTCCGAATACCGCGGCGATTATTCGCTGCCGCAGGACGAGATGATCGCCTTCCATCGCCCGCGCATTGCCGCGCTGGCCGAGGCCGGGGTCGATTTGCTGGCCTGTGAGACCCTGCCGTCGTTCAGCGAGCTGCAGGCGTTGCTGGCATTGTTGCAAGAGTTCCCGACGCTCGGCGCCTGGTTCGCCTTCACCCTGCGCGACAGCCAACATCTCAGCGACGGCACGCCGCTGACGCAGGTGCTGGCAGCACTGCACGGCAATCCGCAGGTGTTGGCGATCGGCATCAACTGTATTGCGCTGGAAAACGTCACCCCGGCGTTGCGGCAGTTGGCTACACTTACCGACAAACCGCTGCTGGTCTATCCGAACTCCGGCGAACATTACGACGCGGTGAGCAAAACCTGGCATGCCTGCGGGGGCGAGAATGGCAACCTTATCGATCAGATTGGGGAATGGCAAAACACGGGAGCCCGGCTGATTGGCGGCTGCTGCCGCACTACGCCGCAGGATATCCGCCAGATCGCCGCACGCTGCAAGGCGTAAAAAAAGCCCCCTGCGCCGGAACGCAGGGGGCTTGTCGTCACTCAAGGCTTATAGCGGTTCAGTCTGCGCTTCCACCACTGCCAACGCCACCATGTTGACGATGCGGCGCACCGAAGCGATTGGCGTCAGGATGTGTACCGGTTTCGATACCCCCATCAGCACCGGCCCCACGGTCACCCCTTCCGAAGAGGATACGCGCAGCAGGTTGTAGCTGATGCGCGCCGCTTCCATATTCGGCATGATCAGCACATTGGCCGCGCCTTTTAGCGGGCTGTCCGGCATCAGATCGTGGCGAATACTTTCAACCAGCGCGGCGTCGCCGTGCATCTCGCCGTCAATCTCCAGTTCTGGCGCCATCTGGTTCACCAACTCCAGCGTTTTGCGCATTTTGCGCGCCGCCGGGCAGTCAGAGGAACCGAAGCTCGAATGGGACAGCAGCGCGACTTTCGGCTCAATGCCGAAGCGGCGCACGGTTTCCGCCGCCATCAGGGTAATTTCCGCCAGCTGTTCCGGCGTCGGATCGTCGTTGACATAAGTGTCGGCTATAAAAGTGTTGCCGCTTGGCAGCAGCAATGCATTCATCGCCCCGGCGACGTGCGCGCCTTCGCGGAAACCGAACACGTTTTTCACTACTTCGTAGTGCTCATGGTAGCTGCCGATGGTGCCGCAGATCATCGCGTCCGCCTCGCCGCGATGCAGCATGATGGCGGCAATCAGCGTCGGGTTGCCAATCACCGCACGGCGCGCCTGCTCCTGCGAGACGCCACGACGCTTCATGATCTGGTAATACTCGCCCCAGTATTCGTTGAAACGCGGGTCGGACTCGTTGTTCACCACTTCGAAATCTTTGCCCGGCGTCAATTGCAGGCCGAGCTTTTGCAACCGCATTTCAATCACGCTCGGGCGGCCGACCAGGATCGGATAGGCCAGGCCCTGCGACACCAGCTCTTGGGTCGCATGCAGCACCCTTTCCTCTTCGCCTTCCGCCAGCACCACGCGCTTTATGTCCTTCTTCGCCAGGGAAAAGATCGGCTTCATGAACAGGTTGGTTTTGTAGACGAACTCGGACAGTTTCTCGACGTAGGCATCGAAGTCTTCGATCGGACGCGTCGCCACGCCGGACTCCATCGCCGCCCTGGCCACCGCCGGGGCAATTTTAACGATCAGGCGCGGGTCGAAAGGTTTTGGAATGATGTATTCAGGGCCAAACGACAGGTCCTGATCGCCATAGGCGGAAGCCACCACGTCGTTCTGTTCCGCCAACGCCAGATCGGCAATCGCATGCACGCAGGCCAGTTTCATCTCTTCGTTAATGGTGGTGGCGCCCACGTCCAGCGCCCCGCGGAAGATGAACGGGAAGCACAGCACGTTGTTCACCTGGTTCGGGTAGTCGGAGCGGCCGGTACAGATAATGGCGTCCGGACGCACGGCTTTCGCCAGCGGCGGCAGAATTTCCGGTTCCGGGTTGGCCAACGCCATGATCAACGGATCCCTGGCCATGGTTTTCACCATGTCCTGGGTCAGCACGCCCGGGCCGGAACAGCCGAGGAAAATATCGGCATTGGGGATCGCATCCCCCAGCGTGCGCTGGCCGTTATCTTCAATGGCATAAGCCGCCTTGGTTTGCTCCATGTTGGCGTCGCGCCCCTTGTAGATCACCCCTTTGGAGTCGCAAACGGTGATGTTTTGCTGGCGTAGCCCCAGCGCCACCAACAGATTCAGACAGGCTATCGACGCCGCACCGGCACCGGAAACCACCAGCCGCACGTCGGAGATATTCTTTTTCACTACCCGCAGGCCGTTCAGCACTGCGGCGGTGGTAATAATGGCGGTGCCGTGCTGATCGTCATGGAACACCGGGATTTTCATGCGTTCGCGCAGTTTTTGCTCGATGTAGAAACACTCCGGCGCCTTGATGTCTTCCAGGTTGATGCCGCCAAAGGTCGGCTCGAGGGAAGCAATGATGTCGATCAGCTTGTCCGGGTTAAGTTCATCCACTTCGATATCGAACACGTCGATACCGGAAAACTTCTTGAACAGAACGCCTTTACCTTCCATTACCGGCTTACCGGCCAATGCGCCGATATTGCCCAGCCCCAGTACCGCCGTGCCGTTGGAAATCACCGCTACCAGGTTACCGCGGGCGGTGTATTTGTAGGCCGCCAGCGGGTCGGCGGCAATTTCCAGGCAAGGGGCGGCAACGCCCGGTGAATAGGCCAGCGCCAGATCGCGTTGCGTCGCCAGGGGTTTGGTTGGAGAGACCTGGATCTTCCCTGGGACCGGAAACTGATGGAAATCAAGGGCACTCTGTTTGAGCTGTTCGTCCATTATGGGTTCCTTTGCTTTTTGCTTTTATGTTGAGGTAAGGCTTTTAGGCTAGACCAGTATAGTGAGAGAAACGTCACAAACTTTGAAGCGGGCCATAACCTTGATCGAAATAATTTTATAAAAGTAAAAAAAAGTCCCACAGGACGGGGAATAAGAATACTGCCGTCAATGCAACGGCAGTTTTGCTCGCCAGGCGTTGAGCGTCGCCACCCGGCCCGCGCAAATTTGCAATGCGGTTTGCAATGCCAGCGTATAGCTGACGGCATCGCCCCAGGTGTCGCCCTGCAAGCGGGGTTGCTCGCAGGGCGTGAAGACGGATTCAGGGGGCAGCAGCACCATGGGCGTCGGCGCCGCCGGCGGCCGGGCGCAGGAGCTCAAGCACAGCGCCAGGAATAGGCTGCCCAGCGCAGGTATCATTTTTAATCGCTTCACGGTATTTCCTCTGGTAAACGTCGCTATGTCGGCGCAACTGCTGTTCCTGCTGCTGCTGAGCGGCCATCAGCGCACGGTTCTGCGCATCCTGGGTTTGCAGCGTGGCGATAAGCCCGGCCTGCTGCGCCAAGGTCTTTTGCTGTTCGGCCGCCTGCCGCCGCGCCAGCTCCAGCCGGTGCGACAGCAGCGAGCTGTAACCGCCGAGGCAAATCGCCACCGCCAACAGCAGCAGCAACCCGCCCTGCATGATCTTGTTCAGCCAACCGCTCATGCCGGGTAATCCCTGAAGGAGAGCTGAAAATGCGGCCCGTCCTTCAGCGTGCGCCACTCGCCGCCCCACTCGACGCTGACTGCGCATTCACGCGCTGCGCGGCGTACCGCCACGGCAATTTGCGCGTAGTAATCCCACTCCCAGGACACCACGCCCGCCGGCATCGCCACCACGTCCACCGCGTGCCCGGTCAGATGCCGGCTCCTCAGCGTCTGGCTTTTGCCGGTGCGCAGCATGTCACGCTGCCGCGCCATGCTGCGCACGCCTTCGCTGATGGAAAAGGGCACCAGCGAATAATTCAACGCCAACCGCATCACCCGTACCAGATCCGGATGCACGCCAATTAAATTGTCCTCACTGCGTGCGGTAAAGCGCATTTCCTGAATTTCATTTAACATTTTTTAACCCCGTCTTCTTGCCAATGATTTTTTTAATTAATGCGCTAATATAATCAGCACCCAGAAAGCCAATCAGCACGCTGGCAAGATTCGCCCATTTTAATTCCAGGCCTGCCAGCGCCAATGCATCACGCACCGTCCAGGCCAATAACGCGCACATACCTGCATTTAATAACCGGCGTCGCATCCCTACGTTGCGATAGGCACCATGCAAAAGTGCCATGATGCCGGCCAAAATGGCATTCATTGCCGGCTGAAGGTATTCACAGGCTCGCTGAATAATTAAGCCAACAGCGTCTGGCTCTAAGCTGGACATAGCTACTCTCCTATTTTTAATTTTAATTAAATGCCAATCACCGCCGGCAGGATATCGGTACAGTCAGAATCTAGTTAAGGATGCTATAACAAAGCAAATGAATAAAAATAGCGTCTATGGTCAAATTCATTCACGCTCAATACTGGCACAACAACTCCCGTGAATAACGGCGGGCATCGAATAAAAAACTCATCTTTACTGTGATTTATTTCGACTTTTCTTTACCAGAGAAATAAACATTTAATAGCACCGAGAGAATCACTCTCGATGACAAAAACCTTAACTCTGGAGAAACACTATGTCTGTACGTAAAGCGGTCATTGGTTATTATTTCATTCCGACCAACCAAATTAATAACTATACCGAATCCGATACCTCAATCGTGCCTTTCCCGGTGTCCAATATCACGCCGGCCAAGGCCAAACAGCTGACCCACATTAATTTCTCGTTCCTCGACATTAACAGCAATCTGGAATGTGCCTGGGATCCGGCAACGATAGATGCCAAGGCACGCGATGTGGTCGGTCGGTTGACCGCGCTGAAAGCGCACAACCCCAGCCTGCGTATCATGTTCTCCATTGGCGGCTGGTATTATTCCAACGACCTGGGCGTTTCCCATGCCAATTACGTCAACGCGGTGAAAACCCCGGCTGCGCGTACCAAATTCGCGCAATCCTGCGTGCGCATCATGAAAGACTATGGCTTTGACGGCGTAGATATCGACTGGGAATACCCGCAGAGCAGCGAGGTGGACGGTTTTGTCGCCGCGCTGCAGGAGATCCGCACCCTGCTGGATCAACAGACCCAGACCGATGGCCGCCAGGCGCTGCCATACCAACTGACCATCGCCGGGGCCGGCGGCGCGTTCTTCCTGTCGCGCTACTACAGCAAGCTGCCGCAGATCGTCGCCTCACTCGATTACATCAACCTGATGACTTACGATCTGGCCGGCCCATGGGAGAAAATCACCAACCATCAGGCGGCGCTGTTTGGCGATAGCGCCGGGCCGACCTTCTATAACGCGCTGCGCGAAGCCAATCTGGGCTGGAGTTGGGAAGAGCTGACCCGCGCCTTCCCGAGCCCGTTCAGCCTGACGGTGGACGCTGCCGTACAGCAACACCTGATGCTGGAAGGCGTGCCAAGCAGCAAGATCGTGATGGGCGTGCCGTTCTACGGCCGTGCGTTCAAGGGGGTCAGCGGCAGCAACGGCGGCCAATACAGCAGCCACAGCACGCCGGGGGAAGATCCGTTCCCAGGCACCGATTACTGGCTGGTGGGCTGCGAAGAGTGCATCCGCGACAAGGACCCACGCATCGCCTCTTACCGCCAACTGGAACAGATGCTGCTCGGCAACTACGGCTATCAGCGCCTGTGGAACGACAAAACCAAAACGCCGTACCTGTACCACGCGGCCAACGGCCTGTTCGTGACTTATGACGACGTCGAAAGCTTCAAGTACAAGGCAAAATATATCAAGCAGCAGCAACTGGGCGGGGTAATGTTCTGGCACCTGGGGCAGGACAACCGCAACGGCGATCTGCTGGCCTCGCTGGACCGCTATTTCAACGCGGCCGATTATGACGATAGCCAGTTGGATATGGGCACCGGCCTGCGCTATACCGGCGTCGGCCCCGGCAATCTGCCGATCATGAGCGCACCGGCGTACGTGGCGGGCACGACCTACCCACAGGGCGCGCTGGTGTCTTATCAGGGCTACGTCTGGCAGACCAAGTGGGGCTTTATCACTTCCGTACCAGGCTCCGACAGCGCCTGGCTGAAAGTGGGCCGTGTCGTTTAACGGCATAAAAAAACCCCGTGGCTCGCGCTGCGGGGTTTTTACTGCTTTAAACGTTTAATTTTCGCATCCCTTCGTTGTTATTCCCTCAGTTGTTACACCAAGGGTAACCCCCATCCCGCACCACTTCGCGCCCCATCAGGCTGAAAACGTCGCTTTTACGCGTCAGACGTTCATGCCACCAGGTAAAACCGGTTCCCTTGCTGGCCGGGTGCCAGGCCAGCCAAATCATTTCGTCACCTTTTTGCATATCGACCGGTACCGTCACCAGTTCGCCGCTCGCCAGCTCTTTTTCGATCAGCGAAGGTGGCAGAAAACCGTGGCCGATACCGCGTTTCAACAGCGCCAGCTTGCTCTCGACGTCGCAAACCACCAGTTGGCGCTGCAACGGCATCGTGCCGTGGTTGCGCTTTGGCAGCTCATGGCTGCTGTCGGCGATCACCACCACGATGTCATTCAACCGCTGATTTTTATCCACCGGTTTTTTCTGTGCCGCAAAGGGATGCGAAGGCGAAACGCATAGCACGAAATTCAGCTTGCCGAGCATCAGTGTCTTGGCCTGCACGCTGTCCGGGATCTGGCCAATGGCGATAATCAAATCCGCCCGATTGTTCTTCAGCGCATCCCAGGTGCCGTTCAGCGCTTCCCGCTGTACCGAAATGTTGGCGTTCGGGCTGTGCTGAATATAGTCGCGTATATCCTGGGTGATGGTTTCCAACGGAAAGAACTTATCGACGACGATACGGATATTATTATCGAGTTTCGGGATATTCCTCACTCGGCTCTCGAGATCCTGCACCGCATTTAAAATCCAGCTGCCCTCTTGCAGCAGGAATTCCCCTTCATCCGTTAGGGTAATCATCGGGCCATTTCGATGAAATAATTTCACGCAGAGTTTACTTTCAATATTGGAAACCCGATAAGATATCGCCGAAGGCGTTTTATGCAGCGCCTCCGCCGCCATAGAGAAAGAACCGGTACTTTTTATGGTGCTGATTATTTTAATCGCATCCAGGGATAATCTAGTCATACTAATTCCTCTTTGACATAAAATAAGAAAAATTGACACTAAATTCCCAGGTAACTGGCGCGTAAAAAACGTTCAAGTCATACAAGAGTAAGCAAAACCACAAGCAATATACTCCATATCGGAGAGCATCATCTGAAAGAGTATTCATCAATCCATTAAGTAAAATTCATCATGATGCTGCGACGTTAGACAGCAGCGTTTAAATAAATTCAATCAAAGAATAAAAGACATTCATCATAATAATTTCAGTTAATAGCCTATAAAACATTCCATCCCAATCCCTGACACGAATGATAAAAATAAAACAAGCCACCCATAATGATGTTTTTTAATTTCGTTAATGACCTCTCATTTCAGTGGTGAAAATACACTCAACTTACAATATAACTTCAGTCAGGAGTGACTCATGAACAATACTTCTCGTACCCTTATGTCTTTCGGTTTGCTGAGCGCCGCCCTGTTTGGCATATCCCAACAGGCTAACGCCCACGGCTATGTCGAGACACCGGCCAGCCGTTCCTACCAGTGCAAACTGCAGCTCAATACCCAGTGCGGCAGCGTGCAGTACGAGCCGCAAAGCGTCGAAGGTCTGAAGGGTTTCCCGCAAAACGGTCCGGCGGACGGTCATATCGCCAGCGCCGATAAGAGCACCTTCTTCGAACTGGATCAGCAAACGCCAACCCGCTGGAACAAGCTCAACCTGCATACCGGCGCCAACTCCTTTACCTGGAGGCTGACCGCCCGTCACAGCACCACCGGCTGGCGCTATTTCATTACCAAACCAAACTGGGATGCGTCGCAGCCGCTGACTCGGGCCTCCTTTGATCTGACGCCATTCTGCCAATACAACGACGGCGGCGCGATCCCAGCCGCGCAGGTCACCCACCAGTGCAACATACCGGCAGACCGCAGTGGTTCGCACGTCATCCTCGCCGTGTGGGATGTAGCAGATACGACCAATGCCTTCTACCAGGCGATTGACGTTAACTTGAGCAAATAATAAGGAGGGGAATACCACAGGGTTCAGCCGGGTGCTGAACCCTTTTTTTATCGCTGTCCCCCCTATTCTACTCGCCGCATACCCCAAGCCAAAAACCCTATTCTCGCGGGTGCAACCCGCAGCCGGCCTGGTTCGGGGCAGGATCCATTGTTCTTATCCATCGCAACAATCAGAAAAAGCGCATTTTAATCATCGGGCTTCTGATGCAGTGTGTTCAGCCTACGATGAAAAAGGTTCTCATTTCCCTACATGTTTGGCACTGATCAAGGAGCTTATAAATGAACCAATTAGATGCACTCAAGCAGCTAACCACGGTTGTGGCCGACAGCGGCGATATCGAATCCATCCGCCAGTTCGAACCCCAGGACGCCACCACCAACCCTTCACTGATCCTGAAAGCCGCGGCGCTGCCGCAATATAAGCCACTGATCGTCGAAGCGCTGAACTATGCCCGCCAACAGGGCGGCAGCAAAGAAACCCAACTGATCAACGCCAGCGATAAACTGGCGGTCAACATCGGCGTCGAAATTCTCAAAAGCGTGCCGGGCCGCATTTCCACCGAAGTGGACGCCCGTTTGTCGTTCGATCGCGGCATGTGCGTGGCCAAGGCGCGCAAACTGATTGGCCTGTATCAGGAACAGGGCATCGACAAGTCCCGCATCCTGATCAAACTGGCATCAACCTGGGAAGGCATCAAAGCCGCCGAGGAACTGGAAAAAGAAGGCATCAACACCAACCTGACGCTGCTGTTCTCCTTCGCCCAGGCCCGCGCCTGCGCCGAAGCCGGCGTGTACCTGATTTCCCCGTTTGTGGGCCGTATCTATGACTGGTATCAGGCCAAACAGCCTGCCGCCGAGTACGACGCCGAGCAGGATCCGGGCGTGAAATCGGTGCGCACCATTTATGAATACTATAAGCAGCACCGCTACCAGACGGTGATCATGGGCGCCAGCTTCCGCAAGGTGGAGCAAATCCTGGCCCTGGCCGGCTGCGATCGCCTGACCATAGCGCCGAACCTGCTGGAACAGCTCAAACACAGCGAGCAACCGGTCGAGCGCAAACTGACGCCGTCCACCGAAGGTTTCCATCAGCCCGCCCCACTGGCCGAAGCCGAATTCCGCTGGCTGCATAATCAGGACGCCATGGCGGTTGAAAAACTGGCCGAAGGTATCCGTCTGTTCGCCGTCGACCAGCAAAAGCTGGAAGACATGCTGGCCGCTGAACTGTAATTATTTTGGAGTTATCAATGTCCTCTCGTAAGCAACTC